>JBFWJC010000001.1:0-648578 GCA_050253415.1 Pedobacter sp.
CCTGTTTCAAAATGCCGATGATCTGCTCTTCGGTGAACCGTTTCGATTTCATGTCTATCTCCTTTTCGCGAATGGATAGACCGAAATCACTAACTTTGCAATGGTTTAGTTTTCAGGGGTAATGTCATGACGACCAGATTCCGGCCCTTCAACCCAGGACATTTCCAAGATTCGATCAGAATTGGTGGAGGGCTTTGAGCCAAGAAGGCTCGGCAGGTTTTTAGATCAATAACAATTGTCGGTTTTGATGTCAGAATCCCGAGTGGTTTTCATAAAAATATCCATAACCCATTGGCAACTTTAGTTATCAAGAATTTATACAATAGCAAATAGCACCAAACACACACATATTATCGTGAAAAATTTTTTTGTATAATATACTCATGAATGGTTCCAGGCCTGGCAGGCCGTAACCCCGTTGGAGTATGCGCAGCGGGCTGCCCTGTCAGCCTGGCTGCTGGAATATCGCGACAGCCTGGGAATCGCCCTCACCGACTGCTATTCCATGGAAGCCTTCTGCAGGGATTTCAAGCTGTTTTTCGGCAACCTCTATGACGGCCTGCGCCACGACAGCGGCGATCCGATCGCCTGGGGCGAGAGGGCGATCCGGCTCTATGAAGCCTTCGACATCGAGCCACAAAGCAAAACCCTGGTTTTCAGCGACGGGCTTACCTTCGACAAAATCCTCGAGCTTTACGATCATTTCCGGGGTCGGATCAATACCGGTTTCGGCATAGGCACCAACCTGACCAACGACCTTGGTTACGAACCGCTCAACATCGTCATCAAGATGGTGACCTGTCACGGACGCCCGGTAGCCAAAATCAGCGACGCTCCGGGCAAAAGCATGTGCGAAGACGCCGACTACCTGGAAAACCTGGCACGGCTCTACAAGATCGACGATTGGCAGCCCGCCCCACCGGCTTGAAGGGAGACGCTGCCGTCTATCGAAGGCCCCTTCAAAACGAAACACCGGCAACTCGCAGCCCTCATTCAACAATCCGCTACTGTAAAAAACCCGGACGACAATCGTCGCGACCATTCCAACCTTCTTCCGGGGATAAAAGCTCATAAACAGGTCGGTCAGAGACGTAAATTCCGGCTGTTTCCCGCATTCCCCCGGCAGTTCTTTTCCCCGGCCCAAAAAGGAACTTATTCGACTTGACTATATAGTTTTTTATATATATAGTTTTCAATATATTTAAACAGGACGAGGTTCGCCACGCTTGCCGGGCCAGCAGTCGCCCTTTGCTTTCTATCAGGAGTAGATAAACCAATGCAAAATGAAACGATGTCGGATGTTGCCGTATTTCTTTTCAAAAAGGGCGGGAAAAACTGTGCTGAAGCCGTCGCCGAAGCCTGGCAGCAAGTATCCGGCAAGGATCTTGAATTGACGGTGAACCTGGGTAAGTGCGGCGGTGGCCGGGCGCCACAGGGATTGTGCGGAGCCATTTATGCTGCCCAGCTCGTCTGCGATGAAGATAAAAAAGTCGCCCTTACCGATCGCTTCGCGGATGCCGCCGGATCGCTCGGGTGCCGGGAAATCCGTTCGATGAAGAAGCTGTCCTGCACGGCCTGCGTCGAATTGGCCGCCGCCCTGCTCGAAGAGAATCTGCAACAAGCGGTCGCCTGATCGACCGAACATTTTCAATCCCGGATGTTGCCCGACAAGGGGACTCCCCCTCTCCATCTCCTTGTTCAGTCAGCACTTGCTTCCTCCCAAGCTCCGAGAGGACAAAGCCCTTCAGTTTCTGAAGGGCTTTTGTCTTTGTTGGTGCGGAGTTGGCACTCCAAAATCAAAAAACAGGGGCAAGCCCCTGCTTTCTTTTCTATCATTCAGACTAACGCACTAAAGCAACAACGTCCCCGGATGCTCCTACTGCTTATCAAATCATCTTTTGTTTATTGAAACCGCTATTATTTTAAAAAGCAGAAGAATCCATGGAAATCCATGTAAAAAAAGATCAAACCAATCTAATGGCTTTATCAAAACTCCTCTTCTCAGCATTGATAGTTTTTCAACAATATGTGGCGGAGAAAAAGGAGCTAGCCCCAGCGTTGCACATAATATTAAAACTATTCCCCAATCTAATTTATCCATCAGGAATAATATATTTTTCATATTGCCTCACTATAACGGTGGAAAATCAGGGACACTCCCCTGTTTTCTTCAAACTGCGTCAGATAGGTCAACCGATCTTCATCATCGAAAAAGGTTGTCGAGCGATTATTGCCACGCTGGGTTACATGGTGCGGGTATCCTGGAGCGACTATGCTAGCTATTCTTGGCATGAAGCCAGAGTATAGGAAACAAACCCAAGAGATAATTAAATTCTATAAAATAAGGGAAGTGCCCCCCCCATTTATCCCCGCCGGATGCGGAAACGCATCACCGCGGCATCAGCGCAAACACACCCCAGCCCAGGTATTCACGCGTGTAAGCGGCGTAGCGCTCGGGTTCCGAGGTCAGTTTGGCTCGAACCTCCTTCGCGAACTCGTCGTCGGGATTGGCTTCAAGCCATCGGCGCATGGTGAGCCATTTGGCCGCCTCGTATCTGTCCCAGCCGTCTTGGTCAGCCAGAACCATTTCAACGACATCGTAGCCAAGGTGACCGAAAGACGCGAGAAGTTCTGGAAGCATGAGAAAGTCGGAGATTGAGTTGGCAAGACACCCCTTGGCAACATCTTCCGTCGGCGGTAACTGCCGCCAATAAGGTTCGCCGATGAGGATGATCCCGCCGGTGCGCAGGCTCCGCGCCAGAAGTTCGATGGTGCCAGCGACTCCTCCGGCGATCCAGGTAGCCCCGACGCAAGCGGCCACGCTGACCTTCTCGTCGGAGACGTAACCCGCAGCATCCCCATGGATGAACTCGACGCGATTGGCGACCCCGAGTTCTACAGCACGGAGTTTCGCTTGCTTGGTGAACAACTGGCTCATATCGATGCCGGTGCCGATGATGCCGTGATCGCGTGCCCAAGTGCACAGCATCTCCCCCGAACCGCTGCCGAGGTCGAGCACTCGGGCTCCCGTTTCCAGACGTAGCGCCGCGCCGAGAGTGGCGAGCTTTTCGGGTGTGATCGGGTTGTGGATGCGGTGCGCACTCTCAGTGATGTTGAATATCCGTGGGATGTCCATTGCGCAAAATTCCTTGGGGCGAAAATAAAATTGATAAAGGCCTAATGGGCTGCTGTGGGGGGCGCGGCTGTTTGCGCGTCCCTACCAGCAGACGGTTGTGTTTGTAATTCTTATTTTATCCATTTCTCTATAATTGGTGCCTTATATCTTTCAAATTGTGCAAACAGACCATCAGGATCATCACTTACAAGAAGCATTTCTCGATGTTGATGTTTTACAAACATTTGGTCAACTGAGTAGTCAAGAAATTCAAACAATCTATCAAAATAGCCACATACATTAATAACTCCGCATGGTTTCCCATGGAAACCTAATTGCGCCCAAGTCAAAATTTCGAAAACTTCTTCTATCGTTCCCATTCCACCTGGTAACGCAATAAAACCATCAGACAAATCGAACATCATTTTCTTTCGCTCGTGCATTGTAGGTACTATATGCAGCTCGGAAAGATTGTTGTCCGCAACTTTGTCTGCAAATGATTCTGGAATGACACCTATTACCTTTCCGCCATTATCCATTGCTGCGGACGCAACAGCACCCATTAGCCCAACTTGAGCCCCTCCATACACAAGCTCGACACCCTTATTTGATATCAATTCGCCAAGCTTTATTGCGGTCTCTATATACTCAGGACGTGCGCCTGAATTCGAGCCACAATTAACACAAATTCTTTTCATCTATCTCCTCTTCCATGAAACACAACGATTTGGGTAACCGGCTGCATTGTGCCTATGGGATTTGGCAGAGCCATCTACGAGAATCACCCCTTACCACCAGTGCGGTTGACCTGATGGTTGGGTGTCATTTATCGGCGAACGAGAGTTCTGCCGCCAGGCCAACAAAGGCCGCTGCGAAGCTGCGGCGAAGCCAGGTTTGGATTCGCGGCGAATCGACGACTGTTTTACGGAAAGCATAAGCTAGACAACCATAGCCCACGAACACGACAAACGTCATGGCCATAAAAACCGTGCTCAGCAGGATAAGCTGGAAGATCGGTTCCGTCGACCCCGGTTGAACAAATTGCGGGAGAAAAGCTAAGAAGAAGATAGTCAGTTTCGGATTGAGAATGTTTAGCAGAAAAGCCTTCAAGATAAGACCAGTGGCCGAGCTTGCAGAGGACTTTTCTTCAATGGCCAAAGTTGATTTGTCTCGCCAAGTGGCAAATGCGATGTAGAGCAAGTAGGCAATGCCAGCGTACTTCAGGGCCTGAAAAAGTAGTGCACTGGTGTGCATGAGAGCCGCCAGCCCAAGCACTGTAGCCATTAGATGGGGGAGAATGCCCGACGTGCAACCAAGTGCCGCGAACAAGCTAGCCTTTCGGCCCTGGCTGAGGCCAGTGGATATGGTGAAAATTACCCCGGTGCCAGGGATAAGTACCACTACAAACGAGGTGATGAGAAATTCAAGGTTCAACATTCAAAGAATCTCCTACGGATTGTCAGTAGTGGGGCTACAAGGCCCAACGTTTTGGTATCCGGCTGCGTTGTACCGAAACAATTAATAAAGACCTTTACGGAAAACGCCCCTGTATCACCAGACCAGTTTACCTAATGGTTGGCCACTTGCTTTTAGATGGCGTATTCCACTAAACCCTGACAATGATTGGCTTGTACTTGGATTTATTTATGCTCACCTTAGAATGATAAATCTTGAGATTCCCAATGGCTCTGCTTTTTCACTTCAAGAGTTTGTGATGCAATGCTCATCCGTACGAGTTGCTCAAGTTTCGCCGAAGGAGTCATAGATGTTTCCATGCTTAACAAGGCCACCAAGTTTCTCAGGACCTGCACAGGAGTCATTACAAAGCCCCATGGAATACCCCACCACCCAAGCAATAATGAGTAAACGGTCGCCCCAAGTTTCGCTTTGATACCACATATATTGCAAGAAACTCGCGGAGTACTGGACCAAGATGTGACGACAAGAAAAGAAGCAACTTTATGTGAGGTATGTACGTCAACCAGGCCGCGATTTCTCCCGCAAACCGGACAAGGGCCAGAGTGAATTTCACGTACCTGCTTAAAAACAATGTCTTCCGGCACCTGATCTGCAACCAGTGTAAATTGGCCATTAGACAAACATTTATTGTTACAAAAAGTAAGACCTTCTGCCTTTTTCCCGCCAAACAAAATGGTCCTACCACAAAATGCACATTTGGCCATCTATTCTTTTCCTTCTCTAACAGTTATTGTATTGAATCCCAAAGTTGTTTAGGAGACCAACGATAAAATTCAGCGAGAGCCGTAGGCGATCCGCTGGAATGCATGGTTAGATTCTGCCTATTCACCGAATTTATTCCGGTGTTTAATAAGTGCATTTAATGCGAATCCCATAGAGAAAACACCAAACACCAAACCACTGACGAGTAGTCCATCGGCGTGACCAAAGTGATTCTTTGCTCGCACTATTCCAAATACACAAAATGCCGAATATGCTAAGGCGAGGACGAAGCCAAGAATTATCGAATTTATTGTCGGTAGTTCTGGAACTCCATGCTCGTTTACCAAGAATTTAGCATTGCAGTTTGAGCAGCTATAGGTTCCGGCAGGAATTTTCTTATTTCTTTTCCCGCACTTGGGACAGGCAGTATACTTAGCAGGCCTTGAAAGTAAGTAGAACCGTACCCAGAAGAGAAATATTATTAAAATTTCAAGTAGGACTATTTGGATAATTTCCATTTCGGGAATCTAACGCCGGCAACACCGGAAAATTAGAGTGGAAGCGAAGCCGGAGCTTTAATTTTTCCGGTGCTTGCCCTTGTTAAGCGTAGCGGCTTTAAGCGGCAATACAAAATTGCACCTAATGCTCCCAGTAAGTGGCCAATGTGATCAATTTTCATATCTAAAGCTTCTTTAGAACTACCTCTAAGCTCTGAATCTAAGGCAAGCATTATTGCCAAAAACAGGAACAGAGAAATTGCTAAAAGCCATTCCTTGGTGGTTAATTCCTCTTCATCTGTAAAATAAGCAGCAGCCAGACCGAAAACCCCACCCGATATCCCACTGACTGCAATATTTTCCGAATAGAATAGTATAGATGGTATGGATGCTAAGCCGCCCACAAGAAGAACTGCCAAATACCTCTTGGCTCCAACCCTGCGCTCATAGGCAGATGTTAGACCTAGGCCAATAACATTTGCAGCTAGATGAAGCAGGTTACCATGGATAAACAGGTGTGATACTGACTGTAAAGGCCACTTTAAAAACTGATCAACGTCATTACTCAGCGCGAACGTTCGATACAGGTTCTCATCTACGGAAATGAAACCAAAGTTTGTTGTAAGAAGAAATATGAGAATAATTAAAACACCTGAACATATAGAAGCCCAAACAAACTTAAAGTTTTCACTATAGGTAATTGGAACGGTCTTCAAACTACTCGGAGCGGGCTTTATGAAAATCAATAAGCCAATATAAGTCACAATTGTGATAAGAAATATAATCATTAGACTAAAGGTATATTGCTCTCAATATGTTCTTGAACATCCGGCAGCAATTTTGCAACCGTTTCTACTCCCATTAATTGTGCTTTTACTTTTATCTTCCGGTTGTTTTTGAATGCGAATTTCATCGGCCTTTGTAATAGTCCTTTTCCTATTTTCACACTTTCAATTTCACCAAACTCAAAGAAATCATGCTCCTTAAACTTACCTAGCAAGCTCAATTTGTGAAAAGATAAACCTTTCTCAGTAACAGCTAAGAAGTATGTTCTCATGCTTAGAATGAAAAGAGGGCCAATTAGTAGGAATAGCCAGATATTTGGTGGGCTTACGGCCTGAAAAAATCCTATTAATGAATCCCCATCATTCAGATTCTCTTCAATGTGTTTTTTAGCCTGTTCTTTGTTCATCGTTGCTCCTGATTATATTTATGTGATCTCTGGTAAGCGCATAACGGTTTGGATAGCCGGCGGCGACGCGAACTTGCGTGTACAACCGAAGTGTACGAGTATCTGCGCAGCTATTTTCCGTCCGCGTTGATTCTTTGGTTAGGCATTTTTACGTCCTCACCTACCTCTTTTTGTAACTTTTTAAGATTTAAACGCGCCATTTCATCCTGAATTGGTTGTACTTCAGTGTGCCACTTTTTGAATCCGTACCACATCATGCAAATACCAATACCTATAACAGCACCTAAGCTGTAGTTAAAAAAGTCCTTATCTTTTTTAGATATTTCGAGTTTTTTCTTAAGGATTTGAAAGCGTGCTTCTTCAGATACGGAGCGTGCGGGGTCGGCTTTTAATGTTTCGTATTCCACAGCAACTTCGAAAACAAAATCATTCGTCGATTTGTTTACGTAGAGCGACAACCCAATGCCAAACAAAATTAATAATAGGCCGAACAGTGCGTAGAACTTAAATATGTTGTCTGTTGGTAGGGGGACACGATTTAACATTTGAAGATTCCTCAGTTGATTTATTGCACCTAACATTGTTGATAAGTGGAAAATTGGTCTTCATTTTTTCCACCTACTGTTAGTAACCGTTCTCTAGTCACCGTGAAACCTAAAAGGTTTTTTCCTCTCCAAATCGAATAGCATGCACCAACCCACCGAATTCCATAAATAGAAAAAAGTCGCCCCCCGGATACGTTTCGGCTAAGAACTATGGTTGTTCACTGTCGGTATCATAATCCCGAGGCAAACCCATCGGCCGCAAAGATAAAATCCTTTCATAAATACCGACAGATATCATAATTTGTCAAACATTCTAATGTGTTTACCCCTCCCGGATAAATTCCATGAAGAAAGAAAAAGGGGCAAATCCTCCCCCTTGAAATGACCGAGGTCGAGCCTTGCCCCTTTTCTTTCGTGGTTGAAAAACCTGCCTTAACTCAGATCTTCCAGGAAACGGAAAACACCATGGTAAAGGGCGAGCCCGGATAATAGACCATCTCCCCCGGATGGGTGTCGTCGGAAGCATCCATGGCGCCGATGTATTTTTTATCCAACAGGTTGAGGAAATTCAGCGACAGTTTGGTCTCTTTGATACGCCACAGGTTTTTGAGGCGATAGGCCAGGTTGAGATCGACCAGCCAGTAGGAACTGACCGGTTCTTCGTTGAGGACATCACCGTAACGGCGGCCGGTGTAGCGCACCACCGGGGTTACGGAGAATCCGCCGAGGCGGTAATCGGCCATGAAGCTGGCCCCGAACAGGGGGGTGTCGGCAATCTGGTTGCCTTTGACATCCAACTCGCCGGTCAGGGTGGTGCGGATATTTTTATCAAACTCGAAGTTGTTGTAAAAGCCGTTGGCAGCCAGCAGCAGATTGTCCAGCACATGGACGCCGACCTCAAGCTCGGCGCCGTAGGAGCGGGCGGTGGCGACGTTTTGGTTGACCAGCAATTCGGAGGTGGGGTCGTACAGGTTCACCGACTTGTCGAAATGACGGGAATAGAACAGCACGGGATTCAGGTACCAGCGGCCGAAATCGAACCGCGCCCCCAGGTCGTAATGGTCGGAAACCTCCAACTCCACGTTACTCCACAGATCGGCAAGGCTGACCCCGGCGGCCACGAATTTACCGCGCCGTGTGGCGTAGGAAGGATACAGGGGGAACGCCACCCGTCCGACGTTGCGTCCGTAGGTAAAGTACAGATTGGAGTGATCGTTGAGATCCAAAGATATGCCGGCGAAAGGCAGCACCTTGTCGTTGTATTTACGCCCGACGCTCCCCCAGGGATCGTAGGTTTTGACGCCGCCGGGGAAGTAGTAGGATTTTATCTCCGAAAATTCCTGATAAAGATAACGCACGCCGCCGCTCAGGTGCAGCCTGCCGAAACTGCGGCTCAACTGCAGGAAGGGGCTGTGGGTGATGTGCTTGCCGTTTTCGGAGTACACCGACCAACCGCTGAAATCCAGACCGTCGGAGGTGAGGGTATACTTTTTCCACTCCGTCGGTGGGCCGGGCCGCTCCTGTTCGTGGTACCAGTAACCGGCCGTCAGGTTGAGCAGCGACAATTCAGCCTCGTATTGGGCGACCACCCCCAGGCGGTGGTGGTTGATTTCCCACTTGCGGATCACCGGATTGACCTTTTGTTCCATCACGCCGACCATCCAATAGCCCTGATCTTTGCTGAAGTAGGGACGCACGGAAAAATGGCTGTGCTGCGTCAGGCGCACATCCAGATTGGCCATCAGGGTGTAGCCTTCGAAACGGCGGCGATTGTAGTCGTAATATTTGATATCCGTGGCGGCATTACCGGTTAATGCGCTGTTGTAATCGGATTTGTAATGGGTATCGAGGTCCTTGGTCTGGGCATAGGTGAGGGAACCGAAGTCGTGCGCCTTGAGGCTGAAGTAGTTACCGAACAATTCCAGCTTGACGCGGTCGCCGAAATCGTGGGCCAAGCCGAAATCGAGGTTATGCCGCCAATCGGGGCTGCCCCCCTCGCCGCGCCACTTGTCGGCGTCGGTATAGCTGTAGGAGGCGAAGGCCCGCGTACCGCCGGGCAGGCGGCCCGAATCGAGCCGGACGAAGGAGCGTTGGTAATCGAAACTGCCGATGGACTGTTGGAAAAACACCCCGGCCTCTTCGTCGGGACGCCGCAGGCGATAGTCGACCAGCCCGGCGCTGTTGGCAAAGGCCAGCCCTTTGGGAGTGGGGATGCCGCCTTTATAAAGGGATAAGCCTTCGACGTTTTCCATATCGAAAAGGGACTGGCTGCCACCGGGAACGCCGGTGACCTGCAGCCCTTCGACGAGCAGATTGGAGCCCGGCGCCTTGATGCGCTGGCCGCGGATTTTGAGACCGTTGGTGAAAAAGTTGCCGCAGCCGTAAGGCTCTTCGCTGTCGATCTGCACCGACGGCAGGGTACGCACCGCCTGGATCGGACTGCTCTGGGACGTGCCTCCAATGCTTTCGAGTCCCTCGCGGGTCAGGCTTGTTTCGGTCCAGGGCTGATCCGACTTGGCGTCGAACAGCACATGCCCGGCCCGGCCAGGCACCTCAATGGCCTCCAGACTGACGGCTGAGGCCTCCTCTTCCTGCGCGACGTCCGGCTCAATGGAAGCCGCACAAGTGAAACCGGCCAAACCGCTGACCAGCAGCACCCCCAACAAAACGTTACGGTACAACCACCACATACATACCTCCCTGAAAAATACACATAAGAAGTCCCAGCCGCACGATTCCCGGGCATTTGGAACCACCATCCAAAACAAAACATGGAGAAACGTCTCGCCGGTTCTTCCGATGAAATAGCGGACGCGAATCCGGGTGCATTATATTTCTATGGGTTATATGAAGGCCTGACGACAGGTGAACCCGCGAGGGACAGATCGGGAAAGACTTGCTCAACCGTTGTAATCAGATCAACCAGAGCATCGGGAGCGGAGGCATCGATGATCCGAATCGGCGTCAGCTGCCAGTTACGGCACACCGCCACCAACCTGCGCGACTGAACCACCCACAGCTGCAAAAGACGGGATTGGGTAAGCAACGGATCAAGCAGCTCAGCCCAGCCCCCTGCATGCACCTCCAGGGAGCCGACTTCATCGACCACCAACAGATCCGCGCCAGCACATCGCGGCAGCGCCAGCGCCTGTCGACCGGCGGCCAGTCCTTCGGCGCGAAACGCATAGGGAAACTCGTTCGGACCGCAATCGTCGATAAGATCGGCCAGCGGCGTGCGCCGCCCGTTGCTCAGATCGATGAGGGTAAAACCGCTACGCCGATCGCTGCACCAATGACCTTCGGCGAGAATGCCGGCCAGTTGACGGCCTTGCTGGCGTAATTGTCGGACCAGATGATTGACCAGGGTGGTTTTGCCGCAGTGGGACGGACCGCTGACAATGATCAGCGGCGCATGGCTTTGGTAGACAACGGTCATCGAACGGCCCCCTCAACTTGGTGCCCAGCACCAGCTATTGTTCGGTTTTCCGAAAGAACGGTTGAGCTGATTCCGGTTATACGCAATACCGTAAAATTGTTTAAAAAACGCCTTGGCCTCCTGGACCAGATCGAAACGGAACCGCTCCGGGTGCAGCGTATTGGCAAGGAACAGCAGCCCGAGGATCCAACGCGGGCCGCCAAAATCGCTGGAGGGCACCGGCGGAGTGTAAATGCGCAAGTGCTTCACCGCATCGACCTCAAGCCCCCGTTGCATGCATTCTGCGTGGAAATCAGGAATACGGTTGGACAGGAAGGATGACAGCAGAATCACTTCGGGGTTGAGGACCTGCAACGTCTCGACGGTGATGGTCATGCCGGGGCGGCCGGTCAGCTCCAGCTCGCGATTGACACTGTGCCCACCGGCCAGCTCCACCAGACTGTTTTCAAACCGCGGCCCGTTGATGGCGAATAGCGGTTTGCCCATGGCGTAATAGACGCGGGGCCGACGCATGACACGCTGCAGACCCAAAGCCACCGAGGTCAGACGATCCTGAACATAAGCGATGAATTCAGCGGCTTGCGCCTGGCGCCCGGTCAGTTCTCCGAACTTGCGCATGGTGTCCAGATAGGAAGCGGGGTGCTGAATGGCGTGGTGCAGTTCCCTCAGCTCCTGACGTCCGAGCAGGGTCTCCCAGACCCGCACCACCTCGGCCGGCTGCCGCACGCCCAGGGTAATCAGCATGGCCTGCACGATCTCCAGAGCCCGGGTAAAGGGGTAGCCACCTTGAAAATCCGCTTCCCTAAAGTCTCCTTTGTCCGGCCGACCCCGCAAGCCGAGTGCCTCCAGACCATGCGAGCATTGCTCGTTGCCGACAGTCAGCAACCGAGCCCCCATCGGGCCGTAAAAATCGCGCCGGAGCAGCACCTCCCGGCACTCGGGGCAGCGGCTGTTCAGCAGATCGGTGCCGGGGGAATTAAACAGATAGACATGCGGCAGAATATTTCGCAAACCATCGACCAGTGCCTCCGATTCGCGGATGGTCGGCTCCCAGGCCGGGTCGGCCGCCTCCAGCGGGATATAGCGCATGACCTGCAAAGGAATGGTCGGCGATACCTCCGCTACGCAGCGCGCCAGTTCCAGCATTTCGGCCCGGTTGTCGTGCCGATGCATGCAGGCCACTTCGACATGCACCCCTGCCTGGTGCAACAGGCGAATATTGCGCAACACCGGCGCCGGCGAGTGTCCTCCGCAGTCCAGGTAAGCGTGTTCGGTAAGTCCCTTGACGCCGATATTGATAAAATCGATAACCGGTAGCAAACGCGCCAGGGATTGTTCGGTGAAATAACCGTTGGTGGCACAGCCCACCAGCAAACCGGCACGGCGCGCCGCTTGCGCGACCCGTAAAAATGTATCGAGACTGGCCAGCGGATCGTTCATCAAAAAGGTAATGCCACGACAATCGTGGTGACCGGCAGCGGCCACCACCTGCTCCGGCGCCAGATGCTGCAACAGGTTGCTGGCCGGATCCATGTCACGAACCAGGGTGGTGGAAATGCATCCGGGGCAGTCGAAATTGCAACCGACGGTACTGATCTGCAAAAACTTGGCGCCCGGATGAAAATGCAGCATGGGCATGGTTTCGATAACTATGGGACAAACGATCAGGTAACGGTCGGGATGGCACTCCAGCATGGCATCCCCGATACGGCGGTACTGCCCGCACCCGCCGAGCTCTCCATCCGCAACCGGGCAGCGGTTTTCACAAATCGGACACTGCATGGTGTACTCCTTCCCCGTAGCCTGTGATAACAGGCGTTTGAGTCGGCTTACGCATCTCGACCCAGGTTCCGTAGCCATCTTCGATGATCCGCCAACATGGCACGGCCGCGGCCAGTAGCGCCTGTTCCAGGAACTCCCGATGCAGCCAGCGGGCGCGCTTTTCCGGATTATCCTTGTTGACCCATGCAGGCCGCATACGATCGGCCTCTTCCTTAGTCTGGTAGCGGCTGAAGCCACCGCCTACAAACGCCAGACCGCCGGGTTGCAACACCCTGCAGATCTCCCGAAAGGCGGTCGCATGATCCTCCCAAAAAGGGATCGACCCCCGGCTTACCACCATCCGGATGTCATCGTCCGGCAGCGGCAGGTCATGCACATCCCCCTGCAGAAATGCGATACGCTCCTGCGGCAGCCCGTGACGGCTGGCGTTTTCGCTGACGAAGGCCTGCGTTTCCGGGTTGATGTCCAGTGCCATCAGTTCCAGAGCGGTGATTTTGCCCAATTCGATAAGCAACGCCCCGCTACCGGTGCCGATATCAAGGCATCGTCCGCGGGTCACCCCGAAATCGTCCACGATCTGCTTTGCCAGCAGCGGATACATGGAAGCGAAAGGATGCGCATGGTCGTAGCGGTAAAAAGCCTTTAAATCTTTTGCATTCTGTTGGGTCATGCCGGCCTCCTTCAGCTGGGCGGTTTCAGGTCAACGGCTGGTAATAAGTACCGAAAGCACAGGCCCGGCAGAGGGCGTCGACCTCACCCTGCCCGGTCGGCACATCCCGATAATCGAGCACCGTTTCTCCGCAGCGGGTACACTGCACTATGCGCTCCGGCGGCCCCGGCAGGTCCCCGGGACCGAATCCAACCTGCACCCGCTGCCAGCGCAGCAGTTCCTCGTCCGATTTTTCCAGCGCCTCGGCCATGGCCCGGGCGGGCGGCAGATCGGAGTCGCTGTTGCCGCGGCTGGTCACTCGCCAGGCTTCGCCCGTTCTCTGATTGACGAAGGTGGCGGCCATTTTGCCGTAATCATGAAACTTCAAACTGCGGCGGCCCAGTCGCACGCCGGTAGCCATGATGATGGCGTCGGTAATGCAGCGATCGTTTTCCACCATGACGATCAGATCCTTGATATCTTCGGCAGCCACCAGCTCCAGACCTTTTTTGGCCATGCGAACACCGGTCACCTGGCCCATGCACAAATGGCCGTGAAACGCTTCACACTGTGTCAACATCGTCTGCACATCATCGACTTTCAGCATATTTTCTCCTTAAACATCAGCACGCGTCATACATCGCCTGCGGCATAAAGTGGCTTTGACCATCGCAAAGCCTGCTGCGCAAACGCTCCGGCACGCATATTTTGAAATTTTCCAGTAATTGCCAGACCTGGACATCGGCCTGATAAAGATGACAGAGGTTTTTGCGGGTCACCACGTCATCCGTAGCCCCTTCGGCGACCACCCTGCCGCCTCGCAACATGACGACCTGACTGGCCACCCACAACACGTGATCCGGGAAATGGGTCGACATGACAAAGGTGTAGCCTTCGGTCGCCAACTCGGCCAGTTGTTCGAGCAGTTTGATCTGATTGCCGTAATCGAGCCCGTTGGCCGGTTCATCCAGAATGAAGGTATGCGCCCCCTGGCACAGAGCACGGGCGATCAGCGCCATCTGCCGCTCGCCGCCGCTGATTTCGGTATAGGGGCGGTCGTGCAGATGCGCGATCCCCAGCTTGTCGAGGGCTGCCATGGCCAGGGCCTCATCGGCACGGTTGTAGGAAGTCCAGAAGCCCTTGTGCGGGATGCGGCCCATGAGCACCACATCCAGCACCCGAAAAGCGAACGAGGCCCGATGAATCTGCGGCACATACGCTATACGGCGGGCCAGTCCGCGCCGATCCAACCCGGTAACCGATTCGTTTTCAAACAGGACATCTCCGCTTTGCACCGGCAAAAGCCCCAACATGGTCTTCAGCAGGGTGGTTTTACCGCAACCGTTCGGACCGAGCAGCGCCACCAGACTGCCCTTGCCAACACGGAAGCTGACATCTTTAAGCACCGGCCGTTCGCCGTAGCCGAACGATACGTGTCTTACTTCCAGCATGGTATCTAGCCCCATCCTTTCTTGGCGTTTTTCAACACCAGGGTGAAAAACGGAATCCCGATCAACGCGGTGATGATGCCCAGCGGGATTTCCACATTCAGCAACAAACGGGACACGTCATCCACCACCAGCAGATACAACCCTCCCAACAACGCGCAGACCGGCAGCAGGATGCGATTGTCCGGCCCCACCAGCATGCGGCCGATATGCGGAATGATCAGTCCCACCCAGCCGATCAGGCCACCGACCACCACCGTCAGGGCACTGATCACGGTGGCGAAAAAAATCAGCCAGGCGCGTATCAGGCGCACGTTGACTCCAAGGCTAACCGCCTCTTCATCCCCCATGCTCAGCACGTTGAGATAGCGCGCCATAAACATCAGACCGCACAACCCGATCAGGATCGGGATCGAAACCGCCAGCGTGGTGGTGCTGTCCGCCATGGACAGTCCGCCCATCAGCCAGTAGACGATGGCCGGCAACTGATCGTAGGGATCGGCCAGATACTTGACGATGGACAACACCGAGGTGAACAGCGAACCGCTGATGATCCCTCCGAGAATCAACATCAGCAGCCTATCCCCCCGATACAGGCGGGCAATGCCGATGGCAATGCCGACGGCCAGCAGACCGCCGGCGAAACAACAGGCCTGCACCCCGAACCAGCCCTGTGACAGCAACATACCGAGAGCGGCACCGCACGAGGCGCCGGGCAATACCCCCAACAGACCGGGCGACACCAGGGGGTTGATAAACATGGACTGAAACGCGGCACCGGAGGTGGACAGCGCGGCGCCGATGAGTACCGCCGCCGCCACTCTCGGGGCGCGGATCTCCCAGAGAATGTTGCGCAGCAGTTCATAGCGCTCCGGCGTGATGCCTGGCCAACCCAACAGCTGCTGCCGCATGAACAGGATGATTTCCTGCATGGCAATCGGATACTTGCCGAGGCTCAAGGAAATCAGCACCGCCCCCAGTAGCAGCAACGCCAGCAAGACCGGCAGCCAGCGACGGGCCGGAATCGTTTCGGGCAAATGGCCAACAGCCAGAACTTTACTCATGGACCTGCTCCTCACCATCGTGGAGAATATTTCGGGTATCTTCCGGGGAGATCTCCACCTGCATGAATAGCCGGTAAAATTCCCGCATTTCCTTTTGCATATTGATGTCAAATCGTTGCGGATACAGGGTATGGGCGAGCCATTTAAGCCCCAGCAAGCGCATGAAGGAGGGAGGCCGGTCGAACCAATTAAACGGAACGCGGGGAATCAGATAGACTCGCCGGTTTTTAACCGCCGGCACATGCCGCCACTGAGGCGATTCAAATACCCGCGGGTAAAAGGTCGGGTCCTGTACCAGGATTACCTCCGGGCGATAGAGCAAAACCTGCTCAAGAGAGACCTTTTCCATGCCAAACAGGTTGTCCACATCCCCGGGATGCACATTGAATCCGCCGGCCAGATCAATGAGTTCCGCATGCCAGGTGCCCCGGCCATCGGTGCTGAGGCCATCGGCCCCTTCCGCATAGTAGACCCGCACTCGTTGCGCCTCCGGAATGGACGCCGCCCCCGGCAGGATCTCCCGCAGGGTTTGTTCGGCATAGGCGGCGAGTTTTTCCGAACGTTGCGAACGTCCCAGCAACAGCCCCATCAAGCGGATATTGGCGGGATAATCCTGCAGACGTTCCAGGGTGAAATAGGCGACCGGGATATCAAAGCGCTGCAAAAACGCATCGAATTGGGTATCCACGGCATTTCTCTGCCAACAGATCACCAACTGCGGACGCGCCTTGAGCAACACTTCCAGATTTGGAGTGTGACCCAGGCCGAAAAATCCGCCGATTACCGGCAAGTGCCACAGGTCGGGGGGGAGAAATTTGCGATCCCGCTCCTTGAGGGGAAAATTCAGCCCGACCATCAGGGCCGGATCGATGGCGCAGGCGAGATGGTTTTCCGGCGGCGAAGCGACATACACTCGTTGCAGCGATTCCGGCAGCGTTATCCGACGGCCTGCCATATCCACCGCTTCACGCGCGCCGGCCGGAACCGAGGACAACACACCGACAAGCAACAGCAGCACCGCGCAGCCACCGATCCGGCACCAGCGTTTTTTCATAGATTCCTCCAACATGACCGCCTCATGGATCAGAACCGATAGCTGACATTGGCGAAGTAATTGATACCGGCCTCCGGATAGCCCTCGTCGTAGGCGTAATCGGTATCGAACAGATTATTGATCCCCGCCTCAAGGTTCAGGTCCGGCAGCAGTTCAAAGGTGGCTTTGGTGTTGACCACAACAAACTCGCCGGCGATGCGCACGCCATCGGTAGAGCTGTAGGAGTTGGAGTAGTAATTCATATCCGTCTGCAGGCTCAACCACGACAGGGGGTGATAGCGCAGGTAGGTGAACAGCTTGTGATTGGGGGTATTGGTCAACTCGTTGTCGTTGCTGCGATTGTCGCGCTCCAGGAAGGTGTAATTGATACCGGCCTCCAGAGCATCGGTCAGAGACCCGGAGAGCCCAATTTCAAAACCATACTGCTCGACCTTGCCGACATTCTGGTTCTGGCCGGTGGTCGATGTCGGATCATCCGGATCGGGGACCGTCTCCTGCAGAATGAAATCGGTAATATGGCTGTAAAACACCGCCGCACTCAGGGAGACGCGATCCCACAACAGGTCCCGGTAGCCGATTTCGTAATTGATGGCTTTTTCAGGCTTCAAAGCGGGATTGGGAATGGCACTGCCCAACCGGTAGGAATATTTATCTTTAATAGTCGGCAGACGGGTCTTGAAGGCGACGGTGGCATGCATAGTGGCGGTATCGGTCACATCGTAGAACAAGCCGATCTGGGGATTCCAGGCGCCGCTTTTCTTCTTCGGGAAATCGACCAGTTCGCCGCTGACCAGGTTCTGCGCATCCAGGGTTTTGATGACGTCATAGCTGATACCGGCCACCATCTTTAATTTTTCGGTGAGGGTGACGGTGTCCTCCGCACCCACCGAGTAGATCTCATCTTCGAAGCGTTGGTAGGGGTTGGGCCAATTGTGTTCCTTATGCACATCGCGCTTGTAGTGAAACGCCATCTTCAGGTCATTGCGCGGCAACAACCGGGTGCCGACCTCCAGCGAACCGCCGTAGGTATGGTCATCGTAATTGCTGCGGAAGGCGTAGGGGCGGGTGATGGACTCATATTCCGCATCGTCGTAACTGAACAGGGAGTTTTTATAGAAATCGTAGAAAAGCCGCGTTTTCACATACGACTTCTGCCCCAGACCGGTTCGGGAGTTGAAATAGTACCCTTCTTTCTCCCAGTAGGGCCAACGCCAGTAACGCGTCCTGGTCTCCGGGAACATATTGGGGTAGTCACCTGCATAGGGCGGCGTGCCCTTGGCACCATGCTGGAAGATATAGCTAAACGCGTATTCATCCTCACCGCGCGGCGTCAGACCAAGCTTGAGATTGACCTTGCGGTCGCGCTGGTAGGCATTTTCGCGCCGCCCGCCATCCTCGTTCGCCATCTCCTTAAAATCATCCGACAGGCGGAAATGGTCGATGTTGTACCAGGACGCACCGGTCTGCAGATACCACCAGTCCTGGTTGGTTCCGACATTAAAATAAGCCTGGTAACTGTCGCCCGAGGCGTAACCGGCACCCATGTTCCCCTCAAACTTCTTTTGTGGCCGCTTGGATACCAGATTGATGGCTCCCCCCATGGTGTTGACTCCGTAGAGAACCGAGGCAAACCCCTTGGAAACGACAATTTGGGACAGATCGAAAGTGGTAAAGCGTCGCAGATCAGGGTAGCCGTCGTAAGGCACGTACATGGGGATACCGTCCAGAAACAGCGGCACATGGCGGATGTCGAAACCGCGCACATAAACAGCGCTTTCATTACGGGCACCGACCTTGGTCAGATGCACTCCCGGTAACAGATCGAGGGCTTCGGCCACATCGTCGCGATTGAACTGTCGCAAGTCTTCCTCGGTCACCCGCTCGGCGAGAATCGCCGTCGGACCCTGACTCTGGCTACCGGCCACCTCGATTTCACCAAGGGTAAAAACTCCTCCCGACAAATCGATCTCGGCTTGGGCTGCCGTTGACATCATCGTGCCCAACATGCTTATCAGCAGCAACCATGCAGGTATGCGACCTCTTGTTACTGCAGCGATGCAAAACTTCATATTCCCTCCCTGAAATAGAAATCCATTACCCAAAATGCAAACCATGTTGCCGGCGGGCAGAATCGGATCCGAACGCCCATACCATCCCAATCCCGTCAGCCAAATACCTTCACTACGACACTGACCTTTCAGACTTCATAAAAAATCGAGAGACTTCCGTTGGTGGAGGGGAGTCCACCACATGGCCGCCCAGCAGATCGTTAAGGGGCCCCGACGATAAAAACGATCGGCCCGGCATACAAAACTGCGCCGGATATAGTCACGCAGGGCCTTTTCCTCCTGCGGCAACAGGTTCCCAACCTTGCTTTGTAAAGCCCGGAATGCCTCATCAAGGTCCTGATAGGAGCGATCTTCCTGATAGGAGATAAAACTCACATGCGCCTGTGCCCCCATCTGGTAGAGCAGGTTGTAGACATAGATATAATCCGCATCGAACGGACTCCGCCGCCCGATGGCCTTGAACATGGCGGGATCCATGGAGCCGGAGCCGACAGGTGTCGTAATGCACACGCGTCGGGTCGCAAAACGGTCGAGTTTTTCCAGGGATTCGCGAAGGTCGGGGACGATCAGGGAACGCGAGGCGATTGCCACATCGTGAGGCTCGATAGGCAAGAGGTCCCAGTCGTCGGTCCAGGACGCCTGTACGGGCCGGATATTCTGAATTCCTCGCTTCCGACAGGTCGACTGCAGACAGTCGAGCATGATCGGAGAGATATCCAGGGCCGTCACCTGGCACACCCTGGACGCCAGCGGAACGGCCAGGGTCCCTGCTGCACAACCGACATCAAGAATCCGCCAATCGGGCTCGGGCTTCAGCACTTCCAGAAACTTCGCTACATAGGGTCCGCCATCGGTTGCCAGGGCAAATGACGGCGCCCGCCCGTCCCAATAGGCCTGGTTCTGTCCGTCGTCGTAAACTCTGGCTCGTTTCTTTTTCCAGACTTCGTTCCAGTTGATTGCTTGAATATCCATAAAACTCCGGGAATGTAAAAACGGGGGTGAAGGATAACTTCGCCAAACGAAACGCGGTCACTCCTTGTGTACCCCGGCTGACCGGGGTTTAATTCAATTTAAGCTTTGATCCAGCCTGGATGTCCCTGCCAGAGGGCATCGGAGGATGTTTTCCAAAATCGGGCGTGGGTATTTCTGCCCTATGCATAAACGTGAAAAACTGGCAATTAACCCTAAAAAAACCCGCACAATCCTGACAGTGAAGCCGAGAATCATGCGGGTTTCGTTGAGTCCATCATGAATGGAGGACGAAATAAGCGCAGGAAAATAGATATGGTGACCGGAATCTTGCGGGTTTCGTTGGTTCCAACATGAATGGAGAACGAAATAGGCGCAGGAACAGGTGGTCTTGGTTGCATTGAGCAGGTTGTTACGGTATTTTGCCAGAAGCATGTTTTTCAATTGGCCTCTTGCAATGACAGAATTCTGTCATAGAATATATGATCATGTCAAAAGAATATTTAGTCCTTTATAATGTCGTGCGCAAATTCCGCGAAGAACGGGAATGGTCCCAGCAGGAACTGGCTGATCGGGCCGGCCTGTCGCGCACCGGCATAAGCGCCATAGAATCCGACCGTCTTATCCCGTCAACCGCTGCCGCACTGGCACTGGCGGCGGCCTTTGGTTGCAAGGTAGAGGATCTCTTCGCACTACAGGGGAAGGAATCTTCTCAGTGGGCCTGGCCCCCTCCGCAGGACGTCTGCCGTTACTGGCGGGCCATGATCGGTGCCCGCCAGCTCTTGTTTCCGGTAGAACCCAGCCCGCTTGGCACCCTTCCCCACGATGGGGTATGGCGCGATGGAAAATGTCACGACCACGCCTTTGCGGACCCTGTTCGCACCCTGGTGGTCGCCTGTTGCGATCCTGCCGTGGGCCTGCTCGCCGGCGAATATGCCCGCCAGACCCCTTTTCGCATGCTGGTGCTGCCACGCTCCAGTCGTATGGCGCTGCAGTTACTGGCTGCCGGGCTGATTCATGCGGCGGGGATGCACTTGGCGCATGCCACCACTCCGGAAGAAAATCGCAAGGCAGCCAGCAAGATCCTGAACGAGGATTTTTCCCTGATTCGCGTGGCCGATTGGGAAGAAGGTCTGGCGCTGACGCCTGGCCTGGGCAGCCACACCATCGAGTCGGTGATGCAATCCAACCTCTCCTGGATTGGCCGGGAACAGGGCTCCGGAGCGCGACAGGTTCTTGATGAGCTTTCTCAGGGGCTGTTGGTACCGCAACATCTGGCCCGCGACCATCGCGGCGTCGCTCAAGCCATTCGCAGCGGCTTCGCCCAGGCCGGCGTTTCCGTACGCCTGGTCTGCGAAGAGGAAGGGATCGACTTCCTTTCGGTGCGCAAAGAGCCTTATGATCTCTGCTTCCTCAATGCGTCCCGCAATGATCCCCGTCTCCGGGCGATGGTCGAAGTCATTCAGTCGCCTGCCTACAAAAAACAACTTGCCGGCCTGCCGGGCTACGACAATCAGAAAACCGGCGAGCTTGGGTAGCCACAGAAACACGGTAAAAATAATTTTGACCTTCGTTACGGAGCGATCATTTCAAGCTGCGCCTCATCCAACTCCACCCCCAGAAACTGTCTGTAAAAACGACGGCTTTCCCCGTGCAGATCCACCGAAAACCGCTGCGGATAGAGTCGATGCGCCAACCATTGCAGGCCGAGAAACCGCATGAAGGATGGCGGACGATCGAACCAGTTGAGGGGCAGATCGGGGATAAACCACACCCGGCCATCGCGCACCGCCCGTATTTTTTGCCAACGCGCATCGGTATGAACCGTGTTGAAAAACCCTTTTTCCTGCACCAGCACCACCTGTGGATCGTACAACAGCACCTGTTCCAGGCTGAGGCGATCACGCCCGGAGTAATGCTTTAAACCTCCCTGGTGCACATTGATACCGCCGGCGAGGGGGATCAACTCGGCATGGAAGGACTCTTGCGGTTCCGTCGACAGACCGTCCATCCCTTCGGCATAATAGACCCGCACCCTCTGCTCGGCGGGGATGTCGGCGGTTGCCGTCCTCACTGCGGACAGCGCCCGCTCACCGTAGGTTGCCAGTTGTTCCGCGCGTTCTCTTCTATTCAGCAGGTCACCCAAAAACCGCAGCGCGGCTGCATACTGCTCCAACCGGTCCAGTTCCACGAACACCACCGGGATACCCAACGCTTCCAACTGTTGCGCCTGACGCCGATTGGCCGCCGCCTGGCCCCAGCCCCAAAACACCACCACATCGGGATGCAGGGCCAAAAGGGCTTCCCGGTTGCCCCCACGGGTGGCACCAAAACCGCCGATCACCGGCAGGTTTCCGAGATTCGGGCACAGGTACTCCTGGTCTGCAGCGGAGGGTACAGAATTAACCGCCGCCAGCAGCGACGGATCGATGGCATAGATCATCCAGGTAACCGGCGAGACGGAACCGATGACCCGCTCGATACGCTCAGGTACCGCCACCTGACGGCCGGCCATGTCGGTAATCAGTCGGGCTTGGGCCCCAGACACCATCAGGACTAGCAACAAAGCAAGCAAAGCGCAGCATCTCATGCCCCCTCCCCTCAGAATTTACACTGCAGGCCGGCGTAAACCTGGCGCGGCGACTGGGTATAGTCATCATGATAGTTATCGAACAGATTATCGATACCGGCATAGACACGCATTCGGCGGGATAAACCCTTGTCCAGATGCAGATGCACCGTATTGTAATCCTCAATGGTCTCGCCCAGATCGTCTTCCGATTCCCCGAAATGCAGCCAGCGCAGCCGGGCGGTCAGATCCCACTTCGTTTGACGCCACGTCAGATTGAGCCCACCCTTCCAGTGGGGTTCATTGGCCAGGTCCGTGTTGGTGGTAAGGTTTTCGGTGTCCAACCAGGCCAACTGCCCCGACAGGGACAGGTTGCCCGGCAGGCCGATGCCCGCTTCCAGTTCTGTACCCTGAGTCACCACCTTGTCGATGTTACGGTATTCATAGGTTTTTTTGCTGCCGCTCTGAGAAACAAACTGGGCGGTGATCAGGTTTTTCAATTCATTGCGATACAGCGTTAGCTGCCCCCATAAACGTCCCTTGCGCATAGACACGCCGGCCTCGTAACTTTCGGAGGTCTCGGCATCCAGATCGGCATTGCCCTGGTAGATCTCTTTTCCCTGCTTAAGCAGCGAGGTCACGTACAGCTCGTTGAGGGTCGGCGCACGGAAGCCCTGCCCGTATCCCACCCAGACACGTCCATAAGGAATGAAACAACTCAAGGTGACCCGCGGCGTCAGGCGCGACCCGAAATCTTCGTGATGATCGTAACGGGCCCCGGCCACCAGATTGAAATATCTGCCCAGCTGCCAGTCGGCCTGCAGGAATAGCGCCTCGTTATGGACACTCTTGTCGTCGCCATCCAGACCGCCGGCTTTGAGGTTGTCTTCGCGAAACTCTCCTCCAAGGGTAAAAAGCAGGTCATCGTTAACCGCATAGTTGCCACGCAACTCGACCTGCATCAAGCGGCGCCGCTCGGCATCCACTTCATACGCCGGATCGTAGGATCCCGTGCGTTTGTATTGACTGACATAGCCACGCAGCATGCCGGACAAAGCCCCGTCCGGTTGCAGATCGTATTGGGCGAAGCCGCTCCAGCGGCGGTCATCCGCTTCAAAACGACGGGCCAGCTTTTGGTAAAAACGCCCCCCGTTACGCGAAAGATGGCCATATTCTCCGCCTAGCGTTAGACTTTGAGAGTCGTTCAGATCCAGGGCAAGACGCCCCAAGGTGCTGTTGAGGGCCGTTTGATCGATGTCTTCCGCCAGCTCTCCGTCGCCATCCCATTGGTCCTTGATCGAGCGACTGACTCCCAGGTTGGCGCGCAGCGGACCGTAACCGCCGCCGACACGCCCCTGCACGCTTTGCTCAGCCGAAGGCCCGACACCTCCCCGAATATCGATGGCACCTTGAAGGTTTTGGGCGGGATCCCGTGTGATAATGTTCACCACCCCACCGATGGCATCGCTGCCATACAACGCCGAAGCCGGCCCGCGCACGATCTCGATACGTTCAATCATCAGCACCGGCAACTGGCCGACATCCATCTGCGACTTGAAACTGCCGGCCAGACGCCGACCATCCAGCAGCACCAGGGTATGATTGCGTCCCAGTCCCCGGATTGAGGTCCCGAGATTGCGCCCTTCACCAATGGTTACCATCACACCGGTGGCGTACAACAAGGCATCGGCCACCGTTTCAGCACCTAAGGCGGCGATTTCTTCGCTATCGATAACCTGCACCGCCCCCGGAGCTTTATCCAGATTCTTTTCCACCATGGTCGGTGTCACAACGACTGGCGGCAGCACCACCGTATCCTCCGACGCCAGGGCCACGCCCTGCCTGAAAGACAATACTGCCAGTATAAAAAACATACTTAACACCACATTTCCGGTTTTCATCTCCATCCCTCCTGTTTTCCAAAGCATCAGCCTGTACACCGTTATCGAGAACAGGTCTCAACAACCACGACGATCGGCTGATCAACGACCATCATCTGCAAGATGATTATCGACAAGCAACACATGGAATTGTCTATGTATGGGGGGTTATACTGTGGGCTGTCATAGCCCGAGATGGGAAGTTACCGGCGTCTGTGGCGGGAGCGGCCCTGTCGTAGGCATAATATTGTCATCGTGACATTATAATGTCAATAAAGTTTTTAAGCGTCCCGCGACGATCCTCATCAAACGACCGCGTGCGCAAAAAACACGCGCCCATTGGATCAAACGATGCTTTTGGGGAACTTGCGTTTAACCGGGAATTGTTTGGCCGCGATGGCGGCAATATTCCGCGCCCCCCGCAGGTGCTTGGCTAGTTCGCTTGTTTGCGGAACGCAGCCAGCAGATCGTTCTGGCTCAAGATACCGAGCAGGCAGGAACCAAGGTCGGGATCAACCACCGGAAAGTAGCTGATATCGGGATGCTGCTGCACCACCTCCAGTGCTTCACGCAAGGACTGGTCGGGGTGCAGTTGGGCCCGGGCCGTCTGTACCAGATCGTTGGCCACGATCAACTGCGCCAGCGACGGCTCAAACAGCAGGTTACGGATTTCCGAATAGTCGATCATACCGACGAATTGGTCCTGGTCGTCGACCACCGGAAAACGATCATAGCGGCTGTGGGCAATCAGGCGCAGCAACTCATTGAACGGAGTATTGTCGCGCAGGGTTTCGACATTGCGGCGCATCACGTGCCGCACCAGGATATCCCCGGGATCTTTAAGGCGATGCCCGGCGGGGATCCCCAGGGATGAACGGAAATGCTGCGCCACATGATGCAACCCTTCAAAAGCTCCTTCCGGGGCGCGTTTTTCCAATAAAGACAAAATCGGTACTTCTCCAGCCCATACCAATCCCTGGCGCAGGGCCAGCGGACCGATCAATTCGAACACAATCACCGCGCCAAGCACCACGGTTTCGACCATCGCACCGCCGACGGGCCATTGTCGAGCCAGGCTGTTGGCCATGCCAATAGCCACCGCTCCTTGCGCCAGCAAGGTCATCCCCGAATAGCGTCGCATACTCTCACCAAACCGACCGAGCTGTGCTCCCAGCCAGGCTCCACCCCCTTTGCCGAGCATGCGTGCAACCACATAGCCAATACCCAACAGGCCGATATGCGCCAGAGTCTCAAAATGCAGATTAGCCCCAGCCAGCACAAAAAACGCCACATAAACCGGGTAGTCGATTTCCTTCAAAGCCGACGCCAGCCGGTGCCAGCGCGGCGAACCATTGGCCAGGCTGGCTCCAAATGCAAGATGCGCCAGCAACGGCTGGCATTGCAAAAGGTGACATAATACGCCTACCAGAATTACGCCACCAAGCATCAGCAGCTTGAATTCATTGTTTTTATCAAGGCGCTCGGCCCATATTGCGAAACCCAGACCGACCACAACGCCGGCCAATACCGGACTGAGAACTTGCCCAAGCAAAGGCAACAACCCCTCGCCCGGATTCACCAGCCAGTGGGTGACCAGCACGAAACCGAACAAGGCCAAGATATTGTTGAGGCCCACCAGAGTCAGAATCGCTTGGGTAAGTGGCCCCTCCGATTCACATTCCCGTACCACCATCAGGGTTACAGCAGGTGCCGTCGCCATGCTGATGATGCCGAAAAACACCATCAGGTAGAAACTGGTCATCGCCACCGACAATCCCGGTGCCGAAAAATGCAGGTAGAAAAAATTGACGCCAAAGGCCACGACACCTACCAGAAAAAGCGTCAAACTCGTTTCGGACAAAGAAAAAACAAGGATTCGATGTCGCCAGCGACGCAGATTTTCCGGCAGTAACTGACCGCCGATACTGAGCAGGATCATCCCCAGCGCCAACTGGGTTAGCAAGTCCAGGGTGTGCAGCGCCTCGGGCACCAGCAACGAAGGCCAACCGAGCAAATGGGCCAGGGACGGGCTCAGCATCATGCCGGCCAGCAGGTAGCCGGTTACCCGCGGCACATGACACAGGGCGGCCAGCCGCCCCCCTGCCAGGGCGCCCAGAAAGATACAGGTCAAAGCTGTCAGAACAGGAAAAAAATTCATGATGACTACCGGTGGATGGTGGTGGGACTAAGATTCGAAGGAATGGCGCGGCACGGGTTTCCAGGGACACCGCATCGTTTCAGAAGAAGACAACCTATCGGCTCAATGCATGTTTTCCGCGCCAGTATACTTACAGAATAACGTTCTGCCAAGTAAAACAGACATAGAGAAGTGCGCGGTGAACTAACCGATAACCGTCACCATTTCAACGGAATGAAACTATCTCACGCCCGCTCCTTTCAGTCGCTCAAGACGCGAAGACGCAAAGAAAACCATTAGCCTACGAGACTGACAACCATCCCATCGAAAGGGTGCGAAACAAGTCCTCGCAGGGGGATAGACCGACTCACTTTTTTGGCGGCAAGACATCGGTTATGGAACCGGCTACCATCTCCGCAGCCAGGGCGAACGTCTCCGACAAGGTTGGATGAGCATGGATGGTCCGGCTGATATCCTCGGCATCGGCGCCCATCTCCATGGCCAACACCGCCTCGTGGATCAGTTCGCCGGCGTGACTCCCGCAAACCCCGGCCCCGATGATGCGGCCGGTGGCGCGGTCAAACAATGCCTTGCTGATGCCTTGAGTGTGCCCCGTACACAGGGCGCGGCCGCTGGCATGCCAGGGGAAGGTACCCTTGCGATAAGCGATGCCCCGTTCTGCGGCCTGCTTTTCCGTGATGCCCATCCAGGCGATCTCCGGAGAGGTGTATGCCACCGACGGTATGGTCATTGGCGTAAAAGCCGCCTTACATTCGGCGATGACCTCAGCGGCCACCTTGCCCTGATGCGTCGCCTTATGGGCCAGCATCGGCCCCACCACCACATCGCCAATGGCATAAACATGGGCCACGGCGGTCTGCTGGCGTTCATTGACCGTGAGAAAGCCATGGGTATTGACTTCCAGGTCAATTTTATCCAGGCCCAACCCTGCGGTGTTCGGCCGGCGTCCGACAGCTACCAATACCACGTCGTATTCACCGGTTTTCTCTTGCTCTTCTCCGGCGAAACCGACCTGGATACCGCTGTCCCTGGCGATAATTTCGGCGACCCGGGTACCGGTCAGGAGCCGGTATTTATCCTTCAGTTTGCGCAACAGGGGCTGCACCAGGTCCTGATCGGCGGGTGGAATAAGCTGGTCGCACATCTCGACGATGGTGATAGCAGACCCCAGGGAGCTGTAAACCTGCGCCATCTCCAGGCCGATAATGCCGCCGCCAACGATCAGTAGCCGCTTCGGTACATAAGACAGATCCAGGGCGTCATCGGAATCCCAGATGCGGGGATCGTCCGGGGCACCCGGCAGGACAGAGGCATGCGAGCCGGTGGCGATGATAGCATCTTTAAAGGTGATCTCCGTCGTCCCTTGTTTCCCGACAACCCCAATGGTTTGCGGATCCCGAAACTCCCCCCGACCGGTTATGCGGGTAATTTTGCGGACTTTGCTCAAGGTGTCCAGGCCGTCTGCCAGTTGCTGAACGATTTGGTCTTTTTTACGCCGCAAGGCGTCCAGGTCGATCTCGGGTCTGGTGAATGTCAAACCGATTGCCCCCGCCTCGTGAGTCGCTTCGAGAACCGACGCGGCGTGAAGCAGGGTTTTGGAGGGAATGCAGCCGACATGCAGGCAGACCCCGCCCAGCCGGGAGCGTTCATCGATCAGGCAGACGGAAAGGCCCAGGTCGGCGGCCCGAAAAGCGGCCGTGTAACCGCCTGGACCGCCACCCAGCACAACGAGATCGAATTCCTGTTTTTCTGCCATGTTATTCTCCGTAACGGAAAAACTTTAAGTCTGTCTCACGCGAAGCCGCGAAGAACGCGAAGAGAAACAAATACTTATAAAAACATGTGCCATCGTTTTGGAATTTAAAGGTGTTCTTCGCGCCTTCGCGGCTTGGCGTGATCAAATCGAATGGCTCTGGCCTTTGATTCAAAAAAACAACACACCATTAAATCACAGCAGCGCCCGCCGCAAATCCTCGATATCCCGGCTCAAAGCCCGGCAGAAGCGGGCCGCCTCCGCACCGTCGATAACCCGATGATCGTAGGACAGGGAAAACGGCAGCATCAGGCGCGGCTCAAAGGTCTCGCCATTCCACACCGGCTTGCGGTGATACCTGGCCAGACCGAGGATGGCGACCTGCGGCGCATTGACGATGGGGGTGAAACCGGTGCCGCCGATGCCGCCGAGACTGGAGATGGTGAAAGAGGCGCCCTGCAGATCGGCGATCTCCAGTTTTCCATCCCGCGCCGCGGTGCTGAGTCTCTTCAGATCTTTGGCGATATCCGCCATGCCCTTGGTATCGGCGTGTTTGATCACCGGCACCACCAGCCCCTGCGGCGTGTCCACGGCGATGCCGATATGGTGGTAATGCTTGAGGATCACCGTTTCCCCATCCGGCCCCAGGGAACTGTTGAACAGGGGGAACTCCCTGAGAGTGGCCACCAGCGCTTTGACGACAAAAACCAGGGGACTGAAATGCACCCCGTCCTGCGTCGCCTCTTCATTGAGTTGTTGGCGAAATTCTTCCAGATCGGTGACTTCAGCCTCATCGAAATGGGTCACCTGGGGGACGGCAAGCCAGCTCCTGTGCAACCGGGCACCGGCGATCTTTTTAATGCGGCTTAACGGTACCTCCTCGATCTCCCCGTATTTGCCGAAATCTTGCAGCGGGACCTTTGGCAGGGCGTAACTTGCCTCGCCGCCGGTACTCTGCATGGCCTGCTTTACCCGCAGTTGCACATCCTCCTTGAGGATGCGGCCTTTCGCTCCGCTGCCTTCAACCTCGGACAAGTCCACACCGAGTTCCCGCGCATAAGCCCGCACCGAGGGTGTCGCATGAGATACCGATCCGGGGCTCTGGCTGTTAACCGGGGGGGGCGGCGCCTCCGTCCCAGGTGCACTTGTTTTTGGCTCTTCCGTCGGCAACCCGGCTTCCCTGTCGGTCAGATCCTTCCCCTGCCGGTCCCCATTTAACGGTTGCTTTTCTTCCTCCGGCGGGGCCTTCGCCTGGTTACCCTCGGACGGTTCCGTCTTCTCCTCCTCTTCGGCTTCCTTGTCGGTCGAATCCTTCTCCTGCCGGTCCCCATTTAACGGTCGCTTTTCTTCCTCCGGCGGGGCATTCACCTGGTTACCCTCGGATGGCTCAGTCTTCTCCCCCTCCTCGGCTACCTCGATCGTGAGAATCAGATCGCCTGTTTTCACCGGGTCGTTTTGCTTGACGCTTACTTCTTTCACCACGCCTGCAAGGGGTGAAGGGATATCCATCACCGCTTTATCACTCTCCAAAGCGATCAATGAATCCTCCATCGCGACCCGGTCGCCGGAGGCTACATACACGTCGACGACGATGATCTTCTCAAAATCGCCAAAATCGGGAACCGTGACCTGCTCAATGGCCATATGCCATGCTCCTTATAAAAACGGGATATTCAAACAGCAAAGGACTGAACCTCCACAAATTAGCGATCGATAGAATGCGGAGCTTCGGGGTTAAGCCCGTATCGGGTTATGGCGTCCGTAACCGTCGAATTCGGCAACACTTCCTGATCAGCCAGAGCCTTAAGGGCCGCGGCAGCCACATAATAGCGGTCCACCTTGAAGAAATCGCGCAACACCGCTCTGGTATCGCTACGTCCGAAACCGTCGGTGCCGAGGACGGTCAGCGGCCTGTTGAGCAGGCTGCGAATCTGCTCGGCATAGGCCCTTACATAGTCGGTGCTGATGACCACCGGTCCCTCGTGCCCTTGCAACGCTTCCTCGACCCAGGATTTACGGGGTTCTTGTTCGGGATGCAGGCGATTCCACTCTTCCACCTGCATGCCGTTACGGTGCAGCTGGTTGATGCCGAGCACCGACCAGACATCCGCTTGCACGCCAAAATCCCCCCGCAGCAGATCGGCGGCCGCGAGGACCTCGCGCAGAATCGCGCCACTGCCCATAAGTTGCACCCTCGGGCCCTGCCCTTCGGCTTTGCGAAACAGGTACATGCCGCGCTGAATACCTTCCTCGACTCCGTCCGGCATGGCCGGCTGGGGGTAATTTTCATTGAGCAGGGTGATGTAATAAAAGACATCCTCGCCGTTGGCGTACATGCGCTCGATGCCCTGCTGCACCAGCACCGTCAATTCGTAACCGAAGGTCGGGTCGTAGGCCTGACAGGTCGGGAACGCCGAGGCAAACAACAGCCCCTGACCGTCCTGGTGTTGCAGGCCCTCGCCGTTCAGGGTCGTCCGTCCCGAGGTGGCCCCCAGCAAAAACCCTCTGGCTCGGCTGTCACCGGCCGCCCACAGCAGATCGGCGACGCGCTGAAAGCCGAACATGGAATAGAAGGTGTACAAAGGGATCATCGGCACCCCGTAGTTGGCGTGGGCCGTGCCGGCCGCAATCCAGGAAGAAACCGCACCGGCCTCGGTAATCCCTTCCTCGAGAATCTGCCCTTCGGGATCTTCCCGATACCACGCAACGGTCTCGGCGTCCTGGGGTTCGTAAAGCTGCCCGATCGGAGCATAGATACCCAGTTGCCGGAATAGGCCCTCCATGCCGAAAGTTCGGGCCTCATCGGGGATGATGGGCACAATATGCTTGCCGATGTTCTCATCCTTGACCAGGGCGCCAAGCAGGCGCACGAACACCATGGTGGTTGAAACCTCCCGCTCGTTCGACGATTCGAGAAGTTTCTCAAAAGCGGCAAGCGGCGGAGCGGAAAGGGAAACATGTTCGCTGCGGCGAAACGGTACCGGTCCGCCGAGCGCTTTGCGTTGTCGCTGCGCAAACTGTTCCTCGGGGCTGCCTTGCGGCGGTTGGATAAAAGGCAGAGCCGGCAGCTCATCATCCTGCAGCGGCACATGGAACCGATCGCGAAACGCCTTGAGGGACTCCAGATCCATTTTCTTTACGTTATGGGCCACCATCTCCGACTCTCCGGCCTGCCCCATACCGAACCCCTTGACGGTTTTCACCAGGATCACCGTCGGCTGGCCCCGATGCCGACAAGCGGCGCTGAAAGCAGCGTAGACCTTCCTGGGATCATGTCCGCCCCGGCTCATCTGCCACAGATCCCGGTCACTCATGCCTTCGATGAGGGCGAGCAGGCGGGGATCGTCGCCAAATATCTTCTCCCGCAAATAAGCCGCCCCGCGGGCATGGATAGTCTGAAACTCGCCATCGACCATGCTGCCGAGCTTTTTCAGCAACAAACCCTCGGTATCCCGTTCCAGAATGGCATCCCACTCGCTGCCCCAGATCAGCTTGATCACATTCCAACCGGCCCCCCGGAAGCGGCCTTCCAGCTCCTGGATGATCTTGCCGTTGCCCCGCACCGGCCCGTCGAGGCGCTGCAGGTTGCAATTCACCACAAAAATCAGCTGGTCGAGTTGCTCCCGCGCCGCCAGGGACAATGCACCCAGGGCTTCCGGTTCATCCGTTTCGCCGTCCCCCAGGAACACCCATACCTTGCGATCGCCGGCAGGTTTAAGCTGTCGGCTATGCAGGTATTTCATGAAGCGCGCCTGGTAGATAGCCATGATCGGCCCCAGCCCCATGGACACCGTCGGAAACTCCCAGAATTGCGGCATCAGCCACGGGTGGGGATAGGAGGACAATCCCCTCCCACCGGCCTCCTGGCGGAAAAGGGCCATCTGCTCCTCGTCCAGCCGCCCCTCGACAAAAGCACGGGCATACACGCCCGGTGAACTGTGCCCCTGAAAATAGACCATATCCGCGCCATGCTCCGCCTGCGGCCCGCGAAAAAACCAGTTGAAGCCGACCTCGTACATGGACGAAATGGAACTGTAGGTCGCGATATGGCCGCCGAGCGCCTTGCCGTCCTTATTCGCCCGCACCACCATCGCCATGGCGTTCCAGCGCACATAGGCGGCCAGGTTGCGCGCGGTCAGGGAATCGTCTTGCGGCATCTTCTCTTCGTCACCCGGCACGAGGGTATTGCAGTAGGGGGTGAGGAGACCCGGCGAGGTGGATACCCCCAGGGAACGGGCCCTGTCGGTCAACTGCCGCAGCAGGTAATCGGCCTTCTCCGGGCCTTCCGCCGCAATCATTCCCTCCAGGGATTCCAGCCAGTCGCGGGTCTCTGCCGGATCGGGATCTTGGTAGTAATCGGTCATTGGATTCCTCATATAAGGGGCACAACGGCGGTTTGCCCGGCCTCAATGCATCGAGGCTTATATTTCCGATATCGGTGTGCTGAATCGACAGGCACGACTTTGCTTGGAACATCCGCTAACAAAGCTAAAGGATATCATTTTGGAAGGGAATTTCAGCACGGTTGACAGATGGTGGGTGTGCTGGTGATGATGCAACGTGACAACCAGGCCACTTCCATCCCGGACGCGGTCTGGTCAAATTTTTCCAAGGAAACGGATAAGTTCATTCAAAAAGAAGACGCCATAAACGACGTGCACATAAACGCAACCGGTCGTTGTTCAATAGCGAAAAAGCTTAAATTCCAGGATCATTCCGGACTTTTTAGCATATTCTTGAACTCTTTTTGCAGTTTATGAATCTTCGGATCGATAATAACCCGGCAATACATCTGATCAGGATTGTGTTGATAGTAGTCCTGGTGCCCTTCTTCGGCCGGATAAAAGTTAGTATACGGGACGATCTCGGTCACGATCGGATCGGACCAGTAACCGGTCTCCTCAGCTTCCCGCCTTGACCGCTCGGCAATCTGCCGTTGATTATCGTCGTGATAAAAGATAACCGACCGGTACTGGGTACCGACATCGGCGCCCTGGCGGTTGCGGGTGGTGGGGTCATGGCTGCGCCAGAAGACCTCCAGCAGTTCGGCAAAGCTGATCACCCCGGGATCAAAAGCAACCTGCACCGCTTCTGCATGGCCGGTCGTTCCGCTGCAGACCTGTCGGTAGGTGGGATTCGCCACCGCTCCACCGGAATAGCCAGAGACAACCGTCTCCACACCCCTAAGTCGACTGAAGACCGCCTCCACACACCAGAAGCAGCCCGCAGCAAAGGTCGCCGTTTCAAATTGCCTGGTCATAGGTCCGCACCCCCTTTCCATTGGTCACTGGTCTATTGTACCAAACGGTGAGCCGATTCAAAAATAGCGCCGACAAACACCCTGACCGTCCAAACTACTTCGGTAGCCGAATCCATCGAAATGAATCCACACTTGGAACATTGTACGGGAAGAGCTAAACGTAAATACGTGGGATGCTCCTCTTGACAGTTTGCACCGAAATTAACTAATGTGTTCAAACAATCATGAAATAAAACCCGTTTATATCGCTCTGATCAAGACCGCCGGTTAAGGATATGACCTTGCCTCTGCAATCACCTCCGGTCCAACGAGCTGTCCCCTCTCAGGGATGGCGCATCCTGATTACGACCGTCTGCCTGCTGCTCGGCACGACAATCCTTTTCCTGTTGAGCCGCTTCAATTACCTGCTGTTTCACGGAGTGACGGAACTTTCAAGTGTGGCGGTGGCCATCACCACCTTCAGCATCGGCTGGCACACAAGGCATATCAACCGCAACCATTCGTTCACCCTGCTGGCCTCGGCCTATCTGAGTATCGGCCTTCTCGATCTGTTGCATACACTGTCCTACAAAGGCATGGGGGTTTTCCCAGGTGCGGGCTCCGATGTTCCGACCCAGTTCTGGATCGCCGCGCGTAGTCTGCAAGCAGGCGCCTATCTGGCTTCCGGTTGGCTGTTGGGCCGCAACGGCTCATTTAAGGCCCGCAACTGGCTGATCGGCTTTTCTGCCATCGGTCTGCTGCTTGGCTTGGCCATCTGGCCATTGCATGCATTCCCTTCCTGCCTTAACGAAGGGGGGCTCACCCCGTTCAAGATCGGAACGGAATATCTTATCAGCGCCGTGCTGGCCTGTAGTGGCTGGCTTTATTGGCAAAGACGCGCGCATCTCGACCCGAGGCTGACTTCCCTGATGCTGGCTTCGATTGGCCTGGCGATTGTTTCCGAACTGACCTTTACCTTTTATCAGGATGTCTATGGCTTGACCAACTGCTTCGGTCACCTGTTCAAGATAGCATCCGTCTTCCTTGTCTACCGCGCACTGATTCTGGGATCCCTGAGAACTCCTTACCAGACTCTGTTCCGAGAGCTCAGCCAATCCCACCAAGACCTCGACCTGGAACTTGTCCAACGGCGGATGATCGAACAGCAACTGCGTGCCGCCAACTGGGAACTGGATACCTTCGTCCATACCATTGCCCATGACCTGCGCTCACCACTGACCGTATTTATCTCCGGCACCGAAATGGTCCGCCGCCAACTCCGGCCCCATATGACGGAAGATCTCGACGACATGCTGCTGAGCATCGAACAAAAAGGGTGGCAGATGGCCCATATGCTTGAAGACCTGTTGCACTTGGCCTGCATTGGTCGCATGGAGCAACCGCCCGAAAAGGTTATCCCTTCCCATATCATCACCAGGGTCACCTGTGACCTGGAGAAACAGATCCATGCCAACGGTACCCAGGTGATCACGGAACCCCTGCCTGAACTGGAAGCCCATCCGACCCTCATCTATCAATTGTTTGCCAACCTTATCGGTAATGCCGTCCGCTATGCGGGTGGACCCAATAGCCCGATCATCATTGGCGGCCAGCGCACCGGCCAGTTGGTGCGTTTCTTCGTACAAGACCATGGTCCCGGCATTTCCAAGGAAGAAAAAGACAAACTGGGAGAGGCGTTTTATCGTGGCAAAAACGCCGGCAGCCATTCGGGTACAGGTATTGGCCTGGCCATCGTTCAAAAAATCACCCGATATTACCAAGGGCGTCTCTGGATCACGGATACGCCCGGCGGCGGCGCCACCTTCTGGGTGGAGTTGCAGGAACCTGCGTAACCCCACCTTAAATATCCCGAAAAGTACCGACCACCCGAAACATCCCCTAACGACTCATGCCCATGGTGCCTGCAACCGCAAAAGGTTCATTTAAAAATGGAAAGAGAGGGGTCCCGACCCGACAGGCATGCGCAGCTTCCCCTGCGGCATTATTTTGCTAGAATGAACAGGTACCTAGCCTGAGTTTGCAGGCGGACGGCTGCAAGACACCGTCGGACTGGCATCCGAATTTCTACTGTCAGCCTCACAGGCATACGCGCTGCAACTGCAAGCTATTGAAAACATAAGGAATGCCGCATGAAAGTTGCCATCGCCGGAGCCGGAATCACCGGAGCATACCTGTTCCGGATGCTGGAAAACCAGGGTTGCGAGGTGCACCTCTACGACCGGCGGAAAAACACCGGCTGCGGCCTGACTCCCTGCGCCTGGGGAACCTCAACCGACTTTATCGAACTGGTATCCAACGCCGGGCTGGATGGGAATAAATATATTCTGCAACGGCTGGATCATTTGCAGATGGATGAGATCCGGGTCCGGGCGGAACTGCTGACCATCGACAAACCGCGGCTGATCAAAGACCTGCTGCGGGATACCAGCCCCAATCTCGCTCCTTTGCCGTTCGCCGATTATGACCGGGTGATCGATGCCACCGGCGTGGCTCGGGCTCTGCTGCCACCGGTTGCAGACGATCTGGTGCTGAATTGTCGTCAAGGGCTGGTGCAAAGCGATCAGGCACTGCCCAACCGGATCAAGCTCGGCGGCATCGGCTACGCCTGGTGTTTTCCTCTGGACGACAACCGCTACCATATCGGCTGCGGCAACCTGCTCCACGATCCCGGGCAGTTTCTGGAGCAGCTCGGCTGGATCGATCATCTGTCCGCAAGCGGTACCGGCCGGGTCCTGTGCCGGTGCGACGGCGGAATCCGGCTGACCGGACCGCACCTGTCTCAACCTTTCGTCACCAAGCGTTTCGAGACCGAAATCTGGGGGATCGGCGAGGCCATCGGCTGCGTGGCGTCCTTGGCGGGAGACGGCATCGTGCCCGGCTTGCGCAGCGTGCAGCTGCTGCTGGCTGCCTGGCACGACCCGACACAATACCGGCAGGCGGTGCTGGATGAATTTCACTGGATGCGGGAAGAGCGAGCCATTATCGAACGGCTGCGCCAGGGACAAGGCGTCGGGCTGCGGCAAGCCCGCGTGCTCAGGAAAAATTCGCAACGCATGGGAATGACGGTGGGGCTGCGGCACGCCATCACGTTGTTGCGCAGGATGGGCAACGCGGCGGGATCCAGCGTGTGGGGTTCGGGTGGCTAACCACCTTAGTGGGAAAATCATTTTTTTTAAAAAAAAAGGGGGGGGGGAACCCGGCGGCTCATGTCCACTCAGCGTTCCAAACTGGAGGTAGTGTATCGATTCTTTACCGACACCGGAGTCTCCTACGACCGGGTGGTTAACCTTTGCACCTGCGGATTCGACCGCTCCTGGAAAAAACGCATCCTCGCCGCCATCCCCCCGAATCCGAAGCATATCCTGGATCAGGCCTGCGGTACCGGCATTCTGACCCTGGCTATTGCCCGGGCCTTTCCGGACAGTCAGGTCACGGGGGTCGAGTTACGGGAAGAGTATCTGGCCATCGCACGGCACAAGGCCCACGCAGAGGGCCTTGGCAATGTCAGGTTCCGCCTCGGCCGCGCCGAAGAGGTGCTGCTGGAAGAACGCATCGACTGCATCACCTCCTCCTATCTGGCCAAGTACGCCGATCTGCAGCCTCTGTTGAGAAACGCCGACACCATGCTGCGCCCCGGCGGCCGCATCATCCTGCACGACTTCACCTATCCGCAGAACCGCCGGTTTTTGCTCCTCTGGCGGATCTGGTTCGCCCTGCTGCAAACGATCGGTTGCCGGATCTTTCCCGAGTGGCGCATCGTGTTTCAGGAACTGCCCGCGTTCCTGCAGGCAACCCGCTGGCTGCCGGAAACCCTCGCCCTGTTGCAGGCACTGGGCTTCGCCAAATTGACCCGCCAAGAGTTGACCTTCGGCACTTCGGCCATCGTCACCGCCGACAAACCCGGCGGGAGCCTGTTGACTTCTTCCTAGCTGACACCACCGACAACCCGCAACTCCCCCGCGTTGAACATTCCGATCAGATCCCAGGGGGCCCGGCGCACCAGATGGCCCAGCGGGCCCTCCGGAGCAGCTCCCCGCAACGCATCGGTCGCGGCGTGCAGGCGCTGCTCCAGGGCCGTCTGCATGGCGTCGCCAAGCTCCTGCAGATACGGCAGCAACGCCGACATCGGAACCACCGCCCCGCTGCGAATCGCCCCGCAGACCGCGGCGAGACTTTGTGGGAGAAAAAACCGTAATGCCGGCGCCAACTCGGCCAGTTCGCCGGGGCTCAACGTCGCCCTGCCAAGGGCTTGTGCCACCTCCTGCAGATCGTCGGCGATCTGGTAGGCCTCGCCGATTTTCTGACCGTAACGCCGCCAGAGCAACTGCTGAGGGCCATCGACACCGCCCGCCACCGCACCGAGTTCGCAGGCGGCCGCAAACAAAATGCCGGTCTTGAGGGCGATGATGCTTTCATAATCGACCGAACAGGCATCATCCCGGCCCACCGCTTCCAGCATGGCAACGGCATCAAGCGGCTCCTGATAGGCCCCGCGGGACAGGTCGGCGATGGCTTTGGCGACGATGCCGCAATCCTCCCGCCCCAGTTCGCTCATTCGGTGAATCGCCGAGGAAAAGACCACATCCCCCAACAGAACCGCCCGACGGGCACCGGCCAGCGTCCAGAGGGCGGGCTGATTCCTGCGGAATCGATGCTGATCGACAAAATCGTCATGCACCAGGGTAGCGGTCTGGATCAGCTCCACGGCCACCGCACGCGGCATGGCCGCCTCCAGGCTGCCGCCAAGGCTGGCAGTAACCAGGCACAGCAGCGCACCGCGAATCCTCTTGCCGCCGGTCAATCCGGGCAAGTCATGCGGATGACCGAAAACGACAGGTCCCAGCAGTTGCTCCAACTGGCTGCTGACTGCGGCATCCAGCGCCGGCTTTACATGGGCAGCGTATTCCTGAAAACAGGCGGGCATGGACTACCTCCGCATCGGGGAAATTGGGCAAGCCAGAAGGCAGCCGAGGGGGCTACAATGCTGCGGCCCGGTTGTCTGAAAAGAGACATCATCCCGCGGCGCGCGCGGCCAGCAACCCCGCCCCCAGCAGGATCACCCCCAGGCTGATGCATTTGAGCAGGGTTTCGTAACGCTCCAGCAACGCCTGCTGCCCGTCGTCAAGTTCCGACTGCTTGCGTTTCAACGCCTTGTAAGGGCGGGAAACCTTGATCTCCACCAGGCTGAAAAGCGCCATGGCCGCGGCCAGCAACAAAGCGGCAAACGAGAGGCGATTGGTCTGCATGACATAGCCGGCTAGCACCGGCAGCGCCCCCCAGGAAAAAGCGAACCAGCCATCGGTGTGGAAATGGCCGCCAAACAGTTCGAGGTTGTAGGCAAACACGAAAAACCCCTCGAGCAGGGCGATGCTCCACAACAGCGGTACGTAGCGAATCATGTAGTAACCGGCGATGCCGTATGCAGCAGCCAAAGAGGCAAGCGCCAGCCACCACAACTGGGAACGGCTGAAGACGCTGCCCCAGGGTTTCACCCCTTTGCCGCCCAAGGCATCGAGGGCGTGAGCAGCGATCCCCAGGCCGAAGAAATAAACCAGTACGATGGCCCCTATCCGCCCGTATATGAGCTGCCGGGCCAGCAGCGAGCCGATGACGGCAAACGACAGCACCATGCCGGTATAGGGCAGAAACAGCAACCCGACAAAGGTGCGGAACCGCAAAGATCCCCATTGCGGCACAAACCATTCTGTCCCCCGGGCAGGCTCTCCGCTAATCTGATGAGGTTTCATGGGTGGAATCCTCTTTATCGATATCGAAAAAATGTTCCGGAAATACAGGATCTATGCGCAACTGGCGAAAATCGATGCGTCTTCTCAACTGCCCCGCCGGCGTCCGTTCCTCCACGGCCACGGGCAACCAGAGGGTCTTGTCGATAACAAAAAGGTAACGGGTCGTAACTCCGGACAGGAAGTGATCGGCCGCCACCACATCGAGCCTCAGTTGCCGACCCTGCTCGGTGACCTGCAGCGCACCATAGCTTTGATCGGTCAGGCTGCGACCGATATTGCGAATCAGCAAACCGATGTCGGACTGGTCGATGCGCTGCCCTGAGCGGGTTGCAAACAGAGCGTTGTCCGGCGCGAGACGCAGATGCACAAATTCCATCCAGCCGCCAAACCGAACCCACACCTTGCCGTTTTCGTCGGGATAGACCAGACGCATACCCGGATGCGGAGTATGCATATCGATACGCAGCCGACCGGGCTTCTGGAAAGAGAACCGAAAGCGCCGGGTCGCCACCAGCCGACTCTTTTGGTACTCGCTGGTCTCCACCTCGATCTGATAGGCCCCGATCCCGGCATAGGCTGTTTTCAGACGTTCCAGGATGGCGTTTGCATCGCCTGGCGCCTGAGGCAACGAACCGGCCTGCACATCCATAACCGGCAATAAGGCCAGTCCGCAAACAAGAAACCGCCACAGAGTCAATAAAACTCCCCTTACTGAATCACCTCGATGCGGCCGCTCATACCGAGGGTCTCATGCAAAGGCTTGTTGCAAAAAAATTTCCAGGTGCCGCCTTCGGTCAGATCCAGAGGGATCTCTACCGATTCGCCGGCACCCAGATCTACGCTTCGGACGACGTCCCCGGTCGGATTCTTGATGGTCAGGTTATGGGCTGTTGCAACGGCATTCGTCACCTGGAGCAACAGATGGTCTCCATGATGTGCTCGAATCACCATCGGGATTAACGAAAAGTTGCTGGCACGGATAGCAATAACCTGCCTCCCCTCGCTTGGCACCACGGTTACCACGGTCGTTTTTTGTGCGCAGGCGGACAGTATCAGGAACAGCAAACAAACACACAATTTCAGCGGAGGCCAATTTTTCATGATCTTCACCTCTGATGCATTCGCAAAAACTCGATACTTCCAGATTGAAGCCTGCTATAAACTTAACCTGTTGCACCACTATTTCAAGCACGGGAGCCTGATCATGGATTTACCGGAGCATGTTATTGAAGCCCTGAACCGTGGCAACAAGATCGAGGCGATCAAGCGCCTGCGGGAGTTCCGGGGTATGGGCCTCGCAGAAGCCAAGCAGGCGATTGAGACCTGGCAGAAAACCGGGGCCGCAACCTCTTCGAGCCCCGGCCATGGCCATCCGCAAACACGGTCGTTACCGGAAGATGTGGTTGCTTCGCTGCTTGCAGGCAACAAGATCGAAGCGATCAAGCGCCTGCGCAAGACACAGTCGCTAGGGCTCAAGGATGCCAAGAATACGGTTGAAGCGTGGCTCGCCGGACAGTCGGACCTTGCAGCCGTCCCCGGTAAAGGGGCCAGACGCGCTCCGCAGCCAAACCTTTTGCTGGCTTTGGCGGTCATCGTGACATTTGCCTGGATGTTTATTCACCTGATTGACGTGGCGGGCGCCATTATCGTCCTGAGCCATCAAAATGGTTACCGGCAGGGCATCTTCAGCGTTGAAAAACTCCGATACGACACCGATGGCGAAGGCGGGCGGATGTGGGGGTTCGAGGGGCAGGTGGCCGGACGGCATGAGCGCTATTACGCGCCGTCCCTTGCCGATGCGGATACCTTGGAATATGCCGGTCTGCGCCGACGGTTTCCCCCCGGAACGCAACTGACGGTCTGGTACAACCCCAGAGTGACCAAAATCCTGTTTCAGGGGCGCAGCCTGGGCGTCCTGCCGTTTTCTGAGAATCTGGCCGCGACTGAAATCGCGCGTCTGCAGTGGTGGAGCGTTTACTGTCTGCTGCCTTTCGTGCTGGTCCTCGGGTTCGCCGCAAGGATAAAAAAACGGCCCCAACAACCGAATGCCGAAAACGGCCGGCCGCTGGTGCCGGGGGTATAGGCTTCTAAGGCCGGGACATGGCCTTCAGCCGACAACCGCAGCCTTTTTCATGAGGGTAGAAAAAAACCTATTGGAAGGTGCGTAGCATTTAACCGGAGATTTGGACCGGAAAGATAAAAAGGGGGCGGCCAATAAGGCCGCCCCCTTTGCAAAAGAAATAAAAGGCCACCGGCCCGCTCCATCAATCGTCTGACATCTCCTGCTCGAAGGTTCCGAAGGAGTAATCAAAAATCTCCATAAATTCGAGTCTCTGTGTTGAACTCCCGGAATTACCAACGATGGCGTATCAGACGTAGGAACGCATCGGTTTTTACAAAATATCAGGCGCTATAAAAGAAGGTTACATACACATAACCTGCCGTCATCAGGACGAAAAAAACCATCCCGGCCCAGCTGAGGGTTTTCAGGAATCTACCGGGACGATCTTTTTCCGGCACGTTAGAACCGTTCATGACTTTATAATTAATACCGGCCAGAATCGGTGAGGTAACGAAAGATATCACCGCGGCGAAGGTCAGAAGCTGGAATTGGCCGATTCCGCGATGACCATCAAGGGGCGAATCAAGACCTCGCCGATCCGCCTGCCGCCCCTTGATTGCGGACATTTTCATAACGGCCAGATCCACAGCAGCATCGGAAGACTGACGACGATCACCAGAATTTCCATCGGCAGTCCCAAGCGCCAGTAATCGCCGAAACGAAACCCGCCGGGACCCAGAATCAAGGTATTGTTTTGATGCCCGATGGGAGTTAAAAATGCGCAGGAGGCACCGATGGCCACCGCCATGAGAAAGGAATCCGCGCTGACTCCTAGTTGTGCGGCAGTACTGATGGAGATCGGGCACATGACCGCAGCGGTAGCGGCATTATTCATGAAATCCGACAGGGTCATGGTAACGATCAGAATCAGTGCCAAAGCAGCAACCGGATACCCCTGGGCGAAATTTTTCAGTAATCCCCGGGCCAGCAGATCAGCGGCACCGCTCGAAGCCATGGCCTCGGCGACGGGAAATAGCGCTCCTAATAAAATGATGACCGGCCAATCGATGGCTTCATAAACCATGCGCGGCGGCATGATGCGCAACACCATGAAAGCCAGTACCCCCGAAGCAAAGGCCACAGCAGCGGGCAACAGACCGAAGGCCGCAGCGCCAATCGCTAGCCCCATGATAAGCACCGCCAGGGTAGCGCGACCTTTGACAGGCAGACTGATGGCACGCTTTGCCAGCGGCACGCAGGCATAGGTGGACGTAAATCCGGACAAGCCCGCCTGTGAACCTTGCATCAGCAATACATCTCCCGCCTGAATCGAGGCACTCCGCAAACGCTGGATGGACCGCCGCCCCTGGCGTGAAATGGCCAGCAGGTTGAGGCCATAACGGGTGCGCAGCTGAATAGCGGCGGCAGAGCGGCCGATCAAACCCGAAGTCGGCATGACAACCAGCTCTTGCAGCTCGATTTCACCTCCCTGAGAATCTTTTTCTTCATTCGACTTTATTTCGTCCGGTTCCCCTTCGGGACGATCCGAAACGATCGATTCATCCTTATCCTCTTTTGCCTGTACGGGGACCTCTTCCTCCAGCTTCAGGCCGAGGCTCGACAAAACATCGGCAAGGGACTCGGGTTCGGCCTCGATTACGAGGATGTCTCCCTCGCGCAGCAGCCTGGTGGGATTGGGCGCCGAGATGCGAAAATCGTTGCGCACCATGCCAACCACCTGGGCATCAGCCTCCTCCATGGTACTTTCAACTTCATGCAGCGTCTTACCCGCGGCCTTGGCTCCGGGGGTGACACGGACTTCGGTAAAATAGGTGCCGGTGTCGAAGGTTGCAGCCCCGGCCGCCTCGCGCGAAGGGACCAACCGCCAGCCCACCAAGACGGCAAAAACAATGCCTGCCCCGGCAACCGCAGCGCCGACCGGCGTAAAATCGAACATGCCAAACCCACCCAACCCGGTTTCGGCTCGGAAACCCGCAACGATAAGGTTGGGCGGAGTACCTATCAGGGTCGTCATGCCACCGAGGATCGTTCCAAAAGACAAGGGCATCAGCGCCCTGCCGGGGGGAACCTCAAGTCTGTTTGCAACTTGCACCGCCACCGGCATCAGCAACGCCATGGCACCGACATTGTTCATAAAACCGGAAAGAATCGCACCCAGCAGGATGAGTGCTCCGATACTAGGCGTCATACCCGCCGATTTGGGTAATACACGCTGGATCAGCGCATCTACCGCGCCGGTAGCCTGCAATCCCGCACTCAGCACCAGCACACAGGCAACGGTTATCACCGCCGGATGTCCCAGGCCAACGAAAGCCCTCTCAACCGGCACCAAACCCGCAAACACACAGGCCAACAGTGAAGCCATGGCCACCATGTCGTGACGCCAACGCCCCCACATAAACAGACTGATCGTCCCTGCGAGAATCACAAAAATGACCACTTGGTCGTTGATCATAGAGGGTTCTCCACGCCGCTATGGCAGTGACATGCCTACAAAGTATCTATTAACAATACGACTTTATTTTAACTGGTCATGTGCCTGACGCATTTTTCATCGCGATTTGCATCACTCGTAAGAAGTATATCTGACGGGGGAGGTTGTTTCGAGATGAAGGAAAATCGAGTCCGGATTATTGTGCGATAAACAGGCCAATACACCCCGGGATTGCGACCGACCGACGTTGAACCATGGACCGCTCTGTCAATAATACATTTCACTGGTAAAGTACATAGAGAGGGATTTAACCCGGAGCGAAGGAGGATGCCAATGCCTTGGGAAGCGGAGTTCTGGACCGAACACTTTCACGAGATGCTGGTTACCGACGTGGTGCGTTGGTTGCCCGTGCTGGGGGTGGCGCTGGTGTTGCTGCTTTTCGGCTGGCTGGCGGCCCGTCTGGCCCAGTTCGTTATCAAAGGAATATTAAAGCGTCTCGGTCTGGACCGTCTCGGCGAAAAGTCAGGTGCGGCGCGACTGCTGGATGACCTGGACCTCGGCACTTCCGTGTCGCAGTTGGTGGCCCGACTGGTTTACTGGTTGGTACTGCTGGTGTTCGTGCTTGCGGCGACGGAGAGCCTCGGCCTGCAGGGGATAAGCACCACATTGCAAGGCCTGGTCGACTATCTGCCCAGTGTGCTGGCGGCCATGCTGATCCTGTTGTTCGGCGGTCTGATCGCCCGGCTGGTAGGTACAACCCTGGGCGCCTTGGCAGACCGGTCAGGCATTCGGGGAGGATTGGCTTTGGGGCAAGTGACCCGCTATGTCATTTTAGTCTTCGTGGTCGTATTGGCCCTGGAACAGCTGGGAGTGGAAACCACCTTGCTGGTAAATCTGGCCACCGTGCTGATAACCGCCATACTTCTGGCACTGGCCGTGGCCTTCGGCTGGGGGAGTCGAGAACTGGCCAGGAACATCATGGCCGGGTTTCATCTGCGGGAAAGCTTCGTGGTCGGCCAGAGGTTGCAGGTGCGAGGTCATCGCGGTCAATTGCTGGTCATCGGTCCGGTCAAAGCCCTCCTCGACACCGAAGCCGGTCGGGTGTCGCTGCCCAATAGCGTTCTCATTGAGGAAGAGGTGCTGATCATGCCGGAAGAAGGATCTGAAGGGTCATGACGGAGCGTCATATCCAGGTACGGGACTATGTGGACGGTAAACTTACCGGCCAGGCGGCCAGGGAAGCCGAGGCACATCTGCTGCGGTGCGGACGCTGCCGACAGGCGGTGGATACAATGCAGCGGCACCGGGGTAAGAATGCCGCTCGCGTTCTGGGACGCTTCGTAAGGGGTTTGCTGCGCGGGGAACTTGTCCTTGTCGAACCGCTGCTGACCAAGCTGCATCTGGCTGTCCGCCCCCGGGCGGAGGAAAGCAAGGGACTGAACGAACCTCTGCGGGTGCTGCGCCCACTGCTACTCAGCGGCGTCGGCAGGGTATGGCGTTTTGTCGGACGTTTTGGTCTGGTGCTGGCCATGACCGGCGGCGTACTGCTGCTGCCCCTCCCCGAAGGGCTGTCCGTCGCCGGGCAGCGCGGTCTGGCCGCTTTCATCTTCACCGCCGGGGTATTGGCTCTGGAACCGGTTTCCCTGCCCATCGCCGCCCTTATGGTGCCGGTCGCCCAGGTGATCCTGGGAATTGCCACCACCCCCCAGTCTTTTGAGACATTTTCCCGTCCGGTGGTGTTTCTGATCCTGGCCAGTCTGTTTCTGGCTGAAGCACTGCGCAAGCACGGCCTGACAAGGCGGCTGGCTCTGGCTACCATTGTCGCTTCGGGGGGCGGCACCGGCATGCTGCTGCTGGGATTGATGAGCATTTCCGCCCTATTTTCCATGTGGGTGGGCAATACCGCCACCGCTGCCATGCTGATCCCCGTCGCCATGACCATCTCACGGCAGGTTGAATTCAAGGATGAAGCCTCCGACCTGCTGGCACTGCTCGCCCTCGGCATTGCCTACAGCGCCAGCCTAGGAGGCATGGTCACCATCCTGGGTGCCGCTGCCAACGCCGTAGCCTCGGGTTTTTTGAGCCAGATCATGCCTTGGACGTTTCTCGACTGGCTGAAATACGGCCTGCCGGCTTTTATGGTTATTTTTCCCCTGACCTGGTTTCTGCTCTACAAATTCATGCCGATAACCGTCGCCCGTCTCGACGTGGACCCGGCGCGCCAGCAGGTAAGGGAAATGGGCCCCATGAGCCGCGTGGAGGTGGAGATTCTGGTGATGCTGCTGGTCACCGCCTGCCTATGGGTCGGAGGCCCCTTCCTGGAAACCGCTCTGGGACTTCCGCATACGCTTTTTTCTGCAGCGCTGGTGGCCGTGATGGCGGTATGTTACCTGGCAATCCGGGAAATCATCGATTGGGAAGACCTCAAAGGCATCAGCTGGGGAATCTTTCTGATTATCGGTGCCGGTCTGAGTCTGGGGGAAGCCCTGGTCCGCACCGGCGTCACCGAATGGTTTGCACTTTTGATTCGTCCGTTGGTGACCGGCCCGTCGCTGCTCATCACCCTGATGTCACTGGTAACAATTTCCGCCTTGCTCACCAACTTGCTGAACAACACCACCATCGCCGCGGTGTTCGTGCCGGTGCTGATCGCCCTGGCACGAGACAATCCATCCCTGGATCCGGTGCTGCTTGTTTTGTCCGTAACCCTGGCGACCACATTTGGCTACTCTCTTCCGTCAGCTTCCGGACGCATGGCCCTGGTGTCCGCCACCGGTATCGTATCGCGAGGCACCATGCTGCGTTACGGGCTGCTCATGACTCTGGTCAGTTCTCTGGTGCTGGCGGGGTTGTTCTACCTGTTTGCCCGGATCGGGTTTATTGGGTAAGTCTAAGGTGCAAGGTGAGGGGGGCAGATATCACAGATCGGGAAGTTGAAAGGAGGAACAATGCGAATTCTGGTGATCGGCGCCGGTCGTACCGGAGCCAACGTGCTTAAACAACTGCGCAAAAATCCTCTTATCGAGATCATTACCGCCGATCCCCGCAAAGAGCACTACGCTGTGGATGAAGGGATTATCGATCAGGTGGATATTCACGAAGTGCTGACGCCGTTGACCCTGGAGACGGTACTGGAACAGGCTCAGCCCGACCTGGTACTGCTGGCCATGGCCACCGAGGACATGGGACTCGGCAAAGCCCCGGGCATGGACATCCTGGCCGGTGCTCTAAAGGAAGAACTCTGTGCCCTGAGTAAGGTGCCGGTGATAGAGGTGGCGCGGGTGCGAAGGTAAAAGTTGCGTTCAAGGCGGGCGGCTGCCCGGCCCTTTTTCCACAGAGGGTCCTGTCGGCCTGGGTAAACCGGCGAACCTCCGGACGAATTGAAACGAAAAACAACAAGGGCGGCCGCTGTGGCCGCCCTATGTTAAAAAAAACTCCGCGAATCGCCTGCCCTACCTCTAATCGTCCGCCATCTCCTGCTCGAAGGTTCCGAAGGAGTGATCGAAAATCTCCAGCAGTTCGAGGCTCTGCTTCGACAGCATCATCGCATTGCCGACAATGGCGTAGTAAAGAATGCTCAGACGAGTCTTACAGGTATTGTCGTAAATCCGCGTAACCTGGGTAGCGTTCAATTCAGCGGCCAGCGCCCGCAATTGCGCATCTTTGGCTATCAGCCGGTCGAGATTGGCGGTTTGCTTGCGGCTGAAGGTTTCCTCCACCTCCAGCAGGATTTCGTGCAGCAACTGACGGACCTGCTCCAGCTCTTGAATCTGCACCGGCAGCAACCCTTTGTGGTGGTTGCCGACATGGGTGTAGGCACGCAAGACGATATCCCGATAACCGTCGTTGAGTTTCTGCAGGCGACGGATGGTCTGGGCATACTTGTGTGAAACCGCCAGCCCTTTCTGGTCAAGCAAACGCATCGCCTTGAAAACATTGGCGCTGATGATGTTCGCCCACTGCTGAACCTTCTTGAGGTTTTTCCGCTCCACCCCAAGACGGTCGAAACTCTGCCGGAACAGCGCATCGAGGGCAACATCGAGGGATACGCGAATCTCCTTGAGCAGGAAACTCATATGTTCAAAGGTGGTCTCGACACCGGCACCCGGATCGGCTACCGACTTGAGGTTAAAGACCTTTTCCCTCTGGGCATCTTCCGCCATGGCCTTGTGCTTGCGGTGCGCATTCCACATCAGCGTCCCGGCCAGGGCCAGCAGGATGATCACACCCAGCACCTTTCCGTAGAAAATGACGGTGGCGAACAGAGCCGCAAAGGTGAAAGCAATGATCGCGGTCATGAACCAGCCGCCGATGACGGCCAACACCCCGGTGACGCGATAGACGGCGCTTTCGCGCCCCCAGGCCCGGTCGGCGAAGGAGCTGCCCATAGCGACCATGAACGTCACATAGGTGGTCGAAAGGGGGAGTTTATTGGCGGTAGCGAAAGAAACCACAGCGCTGGCCACCATCAGGTTGACCGAGGCGCGCAGCAGATCGAAGGACGGTTTTTGCCCCTCGGCCGTCGCCGAAGAAACCACGCTGGGGTCAAGACGGTGGCTGATCCAGGTGCGCACCCCCTGGGGGATGATAAGCCTGGCCGTCTCGAACAGATGCAGGACCAACCGTACCAGAGCTCTTGAAATGAAGATCGATTCGAAACGCTCGTTGCCTTCTTCCTGCTGGCTGAGTCGAAGTTCTGTCTCGGTGACGGTTCTGGCCTTTTTGGACAGCCACAGGGTAGCGACCATGATCGCCCCGGCCAGTAGCAGCAGGGCCGTCTGCGACTGCACCTTTTCACCGAGCACGCCCATGGTGGCCGTGAGCGGATCAGCTGTTGCCATGGCCGCCTTGAACGCATTCAGCCCGGCCAGAGGTACACCGATAAAGTTTACCAGGTCGTTGGCGGCAAAGGCCATCGCCAGGGCAAAGGTACCGACCAGCACGATCGGTTTCAGGATATTGACCTTCATCAGCTGCAGGATCTGCAGCAAAATGGCGGATGCGACAAAAATGATCAGCAGCAGCAGAACCGTGTGGGATTTGATCCAGGCAGCGTTCTGCGCCGAGATGAAGGAAGCCCCCTTGGCTCCCTTGACCAAAATGAAATAGTTGATCGATGACAGCGCCACCCCGCCCCAAAGCGCACCGTAACGCTTGATCCGGCGCTGGTAGTCAAACGTAAACAGCAACCGGGTGAAAAACTGGATCACGGCTCCGCAGACAAAGGAGATCGCTACCGATAGCAGAATCCCCATGATGATGGTGATTGCCTTGGCCGAGTTGATGTACTGAACAACCGTTACCAGGCTGTCGCCGGCCTGCATGACCTTAAGCATCGATAGGGCCACGGCGGCGCCGAGCAATTCGAACACGACCGAGACGGTAGTGGAAGTGGGCAGCCCGTAGGTATTAAACAGATCCAGCAGCAGAATATCGGTGATCATGACGGCCAGAAAGATCGTCAAAAGCTCCGGCATGGTAAAGAACTGGGGATGAAAAATACCTTTGCGTGCTACCTCCATCATACCGCTGGAAAAGGTCACCCCGGCCATGATCCCGACGCTGGCGATGACCATGATGGTGGCTCGCGACGCAACCCGCGAACCGATGGATGAATTGAGAAAATTGACCGCATCGTTGCTCACCCCGACCAGGATGTCGAGGACTGCGATGATACCGAGAATGATAACCCCGGCGAGAAGAATCTCACTGCTCATGATGTTATCTAATCCTTTCCACCTCGGCCCTGTCTTTATCCCCTTCGCCAAAGGCTATATCAAACATACCAAGAGGCGACGGGATGAAAAGGGACCGGTTGTGTTTTCTGTCTTCGTACGACGGATTCCGGTTCACCGACAACCTTTTCCCGCAAAAAACCGGGCAGCCCCGTAAGGGTCTGTCCGGCTACGGTTGTGTCTGCTCCACCGAGTAATATCTACACAAACTCCATTGATTCGGACCTTCGAAAAAATGCCCGCACCATATATCAGGGGAATGTTAGGTTTGTGTTAGCGCGAAATTAAATTTTATTTGTTGCGGATGTCATGAAGACCGACAACCAAAATTTTTCGGGATTATTTCATACTCCTGCAAATAGTTCTATTGAAACAAGCTCGCTGGCTACTCTAAGTAGTCGGCAACGACAGAATGCCGATATCGCGACACTCATGATCCACGGTGAAAGGATCCTCTCCCTCCGCCTTGACCGGGTACTGGAAGGTGATGAGATCATCTTTTACGGTTGTATTTACCACAAGCCCCTCTTGACAGATATCGAAAATAAAGGGTATAAGCAAAAAACGCTTGAATGACTACTCACACGATCAGGAATCATGACGGACGATATCTGCCAAATCAACTACGTGGACCAGGACCGGGTCGCCAGGGCCAGGTTGCGCATGCACGACGATCGCACCATCGCCGAACTGGCCGAGATTTTCAAGGTGCTCTGTGAGCCAACCCGAATCCGCATCCTTCAGGCACTGACCGGAGAGGAATTGTGCGTTTGTGACCTCGCCGCCGTGGTCGAAACGACAGCCTCGGCCATTTCCCACCAACTGCGTCTGCTTCGCACCGCACGACTGGTCAAGTCGCGTAAAGACGGCAAAATGGTCTACTACGCCTTGGACGACGTACATGTTCTGACACTTTTCGAGGAAGGGATCCGACATGTACTGGAAGGTTAGCGAATAACTGTATAAGCAAGGAGTTTTTTACCCAAACACCTGAATATGTCTTCATGCGTTCATCGACCTATTCCGTGGAAACGATCACCACACTTACAGAGGATACATACATGGCTGAAATAATACTGGGGATTCTGGCGGCATTCTGGGAAATTCTGACCGAATCGGCCCCTTTTGTGCTGTTCGGGTTTTTCGCTGCCGGCGTGCTCAAAGCCTTGGTTCCCGCTGACATGGTGGCCCGCCACCTGGGAAAGAACAGTACCGCATCGGTACTGAAAGCCTCGTTGTTCGGCATACCTTTGCCACTGTGCTCATGCGGCGTAATCCCGGCGGCCATCGGGCTGCGCAAACAGGGTGCGGGGAAAGGGGCTACCGCAGCGTTTCTGGTCTCCGTGCCGGAAACCGGTGTCGATTCCATGGCCATCACCTGGGCCTTGCTCGATCCGGTCATGACTGTCATTCGGCCGATCGCCGCGTTTTTCACCGCCGTGATCACCGGTCTCTTGATCAACCGCCTGCCTGAAGAACCTGCTACTCCGACCGTCGCCGGCAACCAGCACGGCCACTGCGGATGCTCTTCCTCCTGCAGCAGCAACCAGGACACCCACGCCTCCCGGGCACCTCTGGGGTACCGCTTGCGGGACGGTCTGAGCTACGCTTTCGGCGATCTGCTGGGAGACATCGGCAAATGGCTGCTGATCGGTATTGGCATCGCCGGGGTTATTTCCTATATCCTCCCAGAAGATTTCTTTCTACGCACCATGAACAGCGAGTGGCTGTCCCTGCTACTGATGCTGGGAGTGGGAATTCCGCTCTATATCTGTGCCAGCGCCTCCACTCCCATCGCCGCCGCGCTGGTCCTCAAAGGGCTTTCTCCCGGCGCGGCACTGGTTTTTTTGCTGGCCGGTCCGGCTACCAACCCGGCCACCATCACGGTGGTGGCCCGATATCTGGGAAAATCGGCGGTCATTATCTACCTGATAGCTATCGCCTGCTGCTCCCTGGCCCTTGGCTGGCTCACCAACCGCCTCTACTCCTGGATCGGTCTGGACATCACCCGCTGGGTCAGCGAAACCGGTTCGGCCGCCGACTCGCCCATGATGGTGGTTGCGGCTGGAGCGTTGCTGTTCCTGTTGGCCCGCTGCTACTGGCCGCGTCCGAGAACGACCAGCCCCTGCTGCGCCAACACTGAAGGCAGCCATTCCTGAAATCCCTGTTGACCGTGATACAAGCCCCTCTTGCTATCCCCTCATACGAAATATCCGATCCATGAGTCCGATGTGACTCATGGATCGAACCGTTTAAAGACACCCTTTCAGGCATTTTGCGGGTTGATCTTCTCCGGTTCCACGGATATCCTTGCCTTCGAAAAAAATGTTAAAAAGACCAAGGGGTCGCCCTAAGCATCCACATCGGCATCATCGGCTTTGGCCACAGGCAAAACCTTACGCAGCCGAATTGCAACCACAACCCGAAGACAGACCTACCGGAAGACATTATGAACCAGCGTAAAAACCTTATGGCCCTTCTGCTCCTGGTCTGCAGTTTTCTATCGATAACGGGAAGCTGCCCGGCAAGTTCAAAAGCAGACTCTCTCTCACCTCAGGCGGAACCAAGCAGACAGATGATGTCCCTGAATCAGGCCATCGTTCTGGGAACCATCGAAGGCTTGACAGAATACCTGCCGGTCAGTTCCACCGGCCATCTGCTGATCGCGGGACGCTTCATGAACATCGGCGGCACCTCGTCCGCCTCACCGGCCACTTCCGTCAAGGAGGCGCTTGACGCCTACACCATCTGCATTCAGATTGGAGCCATCCTCGCCGTGCTGGGGTTGTATTTTCGCCGAGTGCGGCAGATGTGGCGCGGCCTGCTAGGCAAAGACGTCCAGGGGCGCCGATTGTTGCTCAACGTAGTCGCAGGCTTTGTACCGGCCGGGGTGATCGGGCTGCTCTTCAACGGCATGATCAAAACCTATCTGTTCGGCACTTGGCCCGTGATCGTGGCCTGGTTGGTCGGCGGATGGGCGATCCTCGTCGTCTGCTGGCGCAACAAAGCCAAGCATCGTCCCGACGACTGCGGCCAGTCGATCGAGGAAATGTGCTGGCGCATGGCCCTGGTCATCGGCTTTGCCCAATGCATCGCCATGTGGCCGGGCGTCAGCCGCAGCCTGGTGACCATTGTCGGCGGCCTGCTGATCGGCCTGTCCGTGCCGGCGGCGGTGGAATTCAGCTTCCTGCTCGGTCTGGTCACCCTCGGCGCCGCCACCGGCTACGATCTCCTCAAGCATGGCCAACTCATGCTGCAGACCTTCGACGCCTTGACCCTTGCCGTCGGCATCGCGGTGGCTTTCATTGCGGCGATCCTGTCGGTGAAGTGGATGGTGAGCTACCTGCACCGCCACGGACTGGTCATTTTCGGATATTACCGGGTGGGATTGGCGCTGGTTACGGGAGTAATGCTGATGACCGGGACGCTCTGAGCTTTTGCCGTGTTACCGATACTCGACCCAGCAAGTTCTGCGAATCGTTTCCTCCCCCAGGGATGCCACAGGGCTCCGGAATAAAGAATGGCCGCTGATGACAATCCCTATCTCAGCGGCCCTGAAAAACCGGCAGAAAGGCAGGACCAACCATCAGTGGATGCTGATCCGTTTGCGCGCCTTCTGCGCTTCGGGCGATTTGGGCAGGCAAACCTTGAGTACGCCGTTTTTGAAGGTCGCGTCGATCTTATCCTCAACCACTTCGGTCGACAGGGGAATGGTCCTGTGAAAGGAGCGTGAACAATGACTGGCAAAAAACAGAAATTCTGTGAAATTCAGGACACCGAAGAGCTCCGTTCGCATCTGATTCAGGGTGGGAAAATGACCTGCGCCAAGTGTTGCGCGACGTCAAACGACCCCGAGGAACTCTGCGAACCGGTCAAGACTCCCGGCGCCAACCTGTTCTGTGATGGATTTCTGGTGTAAGAAACCTTTATCCGACAATCGGAGAAATAAAAATGGTCCTGCCTCGTCGGACCGTTTTTTTTTGCGGATAAACTTGATTTTTGCGGTCGGTATCCGCAATCGGCGCAGAACGTTCCGAAGCTTTTTCCCTTGCTTTAATCGGACACCTCTACCTTACCGAAGCAAGGACATAGCTTATACCAGCTTTCGGTCCAGGCTCCGGTACTGGATCGCCTCCGACTCGCAAAAGCCTCCTGACGGAAAGCCTTCATGCGCCGATAGTAGTTTTCCGGGAAGCATATATTCATGATTTTATTCCCTTCCTGACAGAATTAAAGTAAGTTGAAATAAACGGGAACATCTATATGTTGTTGGCCCATTTTACGGAGGTGTCGAAATTATGAGAGTTTCTGATGGTCGATGCGTCCGTATGCGCCTCTTGGAGGGTAAAGACACGGCTCGTCATTGGTTGCGCCTGCGGCGGCTATGGCGAGGGCGACGGCTTTGAGCGAGATATTTCCGAAATCAGGGTATAATCAAACGGAATCCGACTTTCAAAGCGGGGGCATTTGCGTCTGCAAGCGGTAGATTTTTCTAATGGCTTCTACCTTCCCAAAATGGAAAAACCAAGTTCTAAGGGGACCATACTTTTTTGCGGCGCTCACTTTTTCCTGAAATCGAGCTTTTCATGACGAAAACAAATAAGGATGCTGACGCACTTAACGATAAGATTTTTTCGGACCCCTTATCGAATAAACCCGACCATTCGAAGACAACCACCACCCTCGAAGACGGCAGCCCCAGATCCCAAGTGGAGACATCGGCCTCCGGGGAAGATGCACGGCGGTTGCAGAATGAAGAGGGCTTCCCCGTGGTTGCCCTTGGCGCTTCCGCCGGTGGCCTGCGTGCCCTGCAGGAGCTTTTCACCCACCTGCCTGCCGACACCGGCATGGCCTTCGTCGTAATCGTTCACCTGAGCAGCGAACATGAAAGCAATCTGCCGCAGTTGTTGGCCAAGTATACCGAAATGCCGGTTCACTCTACCGACGAGGCAAAAAGACTGGCACCGGACCAGGTTTTCGTCATCTCCGCCGATTGCACCCTCACCCTCAAAGATCGAATCCTGCAGCTCTCCGAACGGGAGAGGCTGCCGGGAAAATTCAAGCCGATCGACAGTTTTTTCGAATCGCTGGCAGACCAGCTGGAGAGAAAGTCGATTGGGGTTATCCTGTCAGGCACAGGTTCCGACGGCACCCGCGGCATCAAGGCGATCAGGGCGGGAGGCGGCATCACTTTCGCCCAGACCGAAGAAAGCGCCCAGTTTGCGGAAATGCCGCGCAATGCCGTCTTGTCGGGGAGCGTCGACTTCGTTCTGACCCCCGCGGATATCGCCCGACAACTTGGCGAGCTGGTCCAGTTGCCCCATTTACCCCCCCTTCCGCCGAGCGAAGAAAACGCCTCCGCGGACTGGAAAGAGATTCACCGGTTGCTGAGCACAAAGGGGGGCGATTTCTCTCAATACAAGCAGGGCACCCTCCGGCGGCGAATTTCCCGGCGGATGTCGATCCACAAGACTGCCGAACTGAGCGAATACGTGGCCTTCATAAAAGACCATCCCGAGGAACTCACGGCATTGCGCGAAGACCTGTTGATCAAGGTGACGGAGTTTTTCCGAGATGCCGAGATGTTCGAAGCCCTGGAGAAGAAGGTATTTCCGAAGATCCTGGCGTGCAAGCAAGACGGCGTGCCGATCCGGGTCTGGGTGCCCGGTTGCGCCAGCGGCGAAGAAGTCTACTCCCTGGCGATGGCCCTGGCCGAGTTTCAAGGGGAAAGCGGAACCTATTTACCGATGCAGATCTTCGGTACCGATGTCAGCGAAGAGGCCATCGAGAAGGCGCGCCAAGGCTTCTATGCGCAGGGGCAACTCTCCGGGGTTTCCCAAGAGCGCCTGAGAAAATTTTTCCTTCCCGCCACCGGCGGTTTCAAAGTCAAGAAGCACCTGCGCGAAATGTGTATTTTCGCCCGCCAGAACTTCATCAGCGATCCCCCATTTTCACGCCTGGACCTGATCAGTTGCCGCAACGTCCTGATCTACTTCGACGCCTTACTGCAGAAAAATGTGTTTCCCCTCTTCCATTACGCCCTCAATCCTGACGGCTTTTTGGTGCTCGGCTCGGCCGAGAGTATCAGCCAGGCCGGAAATCTCTTCTCTGCCGTCGATGAAAAGAACCGGATCTTCGCCAAAAAAAAGACCGCGCAGCGCGAAACCTTCGCCTCCTGGACCTACCACCAGGCCGGGCAGCCCTCTTCTCCGAAAAAGGTCCAGCCGTTTGACTATCGACAGAGAAAAACCGATGAACAAAAATTGCAGCGCGAGGTCGATCGTTTCTTGCTGCGCAGGCTCGATCCGGTGGCGGTGGTGGTCGACAGCGCACTGAATGTCGTTCAATTCCGCGGCCACACCGCCCCCTTCATTGACCCCCAACCGGGCAAGGCGACCCTGAACTTGTTGAGAATCACCCGGGATACTTTGCGACTCGATCTGCAAGCCTTGCTTCGAAAGACCCAAGAACAGGGGACGACCCAAGTCCGGGAACACTTGTACCGGGAAGCCGACCGGGAGTGCAGCCTCACCCTGGAGGCCAGCCCGTTGCAACTGGACCAGGAGCTCTTCTTTTTAATCCGGTTTATACCGGGGCCCTCCCGGCCGTCCATACCCGAATCGGCCTCCGCTTTCGACCAGAGTAAAGAGCAGGTTCTCTGGCAGGAAAATCAGCGGCTCAAAAAAGAACTGGCGACCAGTTTGGAATTACTCCAAAAAATCCGCGAGGAAAAGGACGAGGCACTGGAGGATTTGAACGCCTCAAACGAGGAGGTCCTCTCCAGCAACGAGGAATTGCAGAGTATCAACGAGGAGCTTGAGACCTCCAAGGAAGAGCTGGAATCGAGCGTTGAAGAACTCAATACGGTGAATCAGGAACTCCAGGGACGGAACGAGGAACTGAAACAATCCCAGGGCGACCTGTACACCATCATCCAGAGCGTCCAGATCCCGTTTCTGATCCTCAACGAGGACCTGACGATCCGCCGGATCAGCCCAAACGCGGAGCGAACCCTGAATATCTCCGCCGGCGATGTCGGGCGCAACGTGACCGAACTCAAATTAAGCTTCGAGCTTCCGGACCTTCAAGGCACCCTGCTCAAGGTCATCCGGTCCGGGCGTGGCGAAGAACTCGAGATCCTTGGCCTCAACGGGCGCTGGTACCTGCTGCGCATCGACCCTATCGAGGGGAAAGAGCCCGCGAAAGGGGTGGTGCTGGCTCTTTTCGACATCGACCGCCTTAAGCGCAGCATCGAGGAGACGGAAAAAGCCTACAAATATTCCCTGCGCATCGTCGACACCATCAAGGACCCCCTGCTGGTGCTCGATGAAAACCTTCGAGTCAAGAAAGCCAACCCCGCCTTTTACCAGAAGTTTCAAGTCAATCCGAAACAGACTGAAGGAAAAGAAATCTTTTCCCTGGGCGCGGGGCAGTGGGATCTGCCTGAACTGCGCAGCCTGCTTTCCGAAATCCTGCCGCAAAGCATGCAGATGGACAATTTCCAGGTGGAATTCGACTTTCCCCAACTGGGGCCACGAACGATGCAGCTATCCGCTCGCAGGATGAAAGCCACCTTTTCCCCCCATGAAGCGATCCTGCTGGGGATTGCCGACATCACGGAACAAAAAAAGATCGAGGACTACCTGCGCCGGGCCAAGCAGGCCGCCGATGACACAAGCCGGGCCAAGTCGGAGTTTCTTGCCAATATCAGCCACGAAATCCGCACCCCCATGACGGTGATCATCAGCGCCCTGAACTTTTTAGAGGAAGCCCCTCTCGACCCCGATCAGAACCATCTTGTCGAAATGGCGTCACGATCGGCTCAAAACCTGCTCGACCTGCTGGATGATCTGCTCGATTTTTCTAAAATCGAAGTCGACAAAATCAAGATTCACTTTGAGCCTTTAGACCTTTGGCAAAACGTGGAGGATGCCGTCGACATCCTCAAGCTTGAAGCGGAAAAGAAAGGGCTGGAATTCTCCTGGCATATCGCCGAGGACGTGCCTTCCACCGTTCTTGGCGACCGCAAGCGGCTGAGGCAGGTGCTGGTCAACCTGGTCGGCAACGCCCTCAAATTCACCGAGATGGGACACATCGACGTAACGCTAAAGACCTCGAGCATGGCCTCTTCCAAGGACACGCCCGCGCTGCTGTTTTCCGTACAGGATACGGGGATAGGAATTTCGGCCGAGGATATTACGCGGCTCTTTAAGAATTTCACCCAACTCGACAGTTCCACGACCCGTCAGTACGGGGGGACGGGGCTCGGCCTTGCGATCTGCCGGGGGCTGGTGGAGCGCATGGGCGGAAAAATCTGGGTGGAAAGCCGCCCGGGAGAAGGCAGCACGTTCTTCTTCACCCTGCCTCTGCAGGTACCGAACGGCCTGGCAAAGGAAACCAGCCAAGAGAGGGAGTCTCGGGAACCCACCGAGATAACCTCCACCGTTGCCGGCATTTTGTCGGCGAAGATCCTGTTGGGCGAAGATGATGACTCTATTCGGGAACTGGTGGGCCTGTTACTGAAGACCTGGGGTTGGGAGGTGATTTTCGCCGAGAACGGGTGCGAGGCTCTGGACAAGCACCTTGCCGAGAACCCCGATCTTATCCTCATGGATCTGCAGATGCCGGTGATGGATGGCTTGCAGGCAGTCCGGAAGATACGGGAACGGGAAGCCGGGCAGGGTCGACGCGTGCCGGTAATCGGCTTAACGGCCCATGCCCGCAAGCAGGAACGGGACCAATGCCTGGAAGCTGGAATGGACGACGTTCTGACAAAACCCATCGATCTTCAAAAAATGCAAACCCTGATCCGGGGCTATCTGGAAAGATGAATTACTTGACTATTCAACGGGATGCGACAAGCTCCTTGCGTTCCTCATCCCACAGCTTAAGGCGAATTCCAGACAGGCTCTTCCGGATGGTGAGGGCCGGCTTGTCTGCGAGCGCCGGAATGGCTTCGCAACATTGCCTCAGTCGGTAGTTGGGAATTCGGGGGCTCAGATGGTGGACGTGGTGATAGCCGATGCTGGCCGAAAACCAGCGCAAGACCGTGGGCAACTTGTAAAAGGAGCTGCCTTCCATGGCAGCGCGCAGGGGATCCCAGTCCGGCCTGCGCGCCCAATAGACGCCCTCAAACTGGTGCTGCACATAGAAGAGCCAGACTCCCGCGGCTCCGGCCATCCAGAAAACAGGAAGTTGCACAAGCAGGTAGGTTCGCCAGCCTATGGTGCCGGCGGCCAGCAGAAAGATGGATATGAGCAACAGATTGGTGAACACGACACTCACACGCTCTTTGCGCCTCGCCTCTCGCGTTGGCAGGCGGTAGCGGAGCAGAAAGCTGAACACCGCGCCCAAGCCGAACAACACCAGGGGATTCCGGTAGAGGCGATAGGCCCTTCGCTTGGTTGCCGAGGCCTCCTCGTATTCCGCCTTGGTCATAGTCCAGATATCACCGAACCCACGAGCGTCAAGGTCGGCATAGCTTGCGTGGTGCCGCAGATGACTGAACCGCCAGTCGTCACACGGGGTAAACACCAACAACCCCAAAGTATGTCCGAAAAACTTGTTCAGTCCCTGCTTCGGAAACAGCGAGCCATGGACACAATCATGAAAAAGGATGAACAGCCTCACAAGAAACAGGGCGGCTACCGCGGCCAGTGCCAGCGTTATGGCATAGGGGTAGCCCCGCCGAATCGACATCACCATCAGAGCCCACAGGCCGCAATAGGGCAGAAACGTGTTGATCAGCTGCCAACTCGCCACCCCTGTATTGGGGGTCCGAAAGCCGGACAAGGTTGAATGCCAAGCCGGCCACTTAAAGCTCGAGCCGCCCCCCTTTGGGACGTCGCTGAATGATGTACCACCTTGCATTGCCATATTCCCTCCCGCTTGGCTTTTCACAATGCCGCAGCCACACCAAGGCGGCAACCCGCCTTCAATACCGACAAACCATCCTCGCTACGCCGGCCAGCCCATCCCGACTGGCGGCAATACAGAGAGGCATTCTTTCTTATTTCCGCCGCCAATCCGTCCACTAATCTGACTCCGCCTCTGCAATAGGCAGGGTAAAATAAAAGGTGCTCCCCTGGCCTGACGTGCTCTCAACCCAGATGTGGCCGCCGTGCTCATTTTCGAGCTTCCAGCCATCTTTCTCTAGAATTAAAGCAAAGAGCATGAAACATTTCAATTGTTGAAGGCGATGGGAGCAAGGGATGTCCTCATCTTTCCACTTGGTTCCTGGCATTAAACTCCGGGCAGACGGCATCATTTCGTCGCGAGATCTTCGAGACAAAAGCGAACGGTGATATAAACTTGAACTTGTTATTCGACCTAAGGAGATTGAAATGCAGGCGAACGGGAAAAATAGTCGGGGCCGACACCTGTGGCAGATCACGGCCGTGCGGGATCTGCTATGGATCATGGCGGCGGCCATGCTGCTTTGGCTGACCTATAATGTGCGCTCCATCCTCCTGCCTATCTTCGCAGGTCTGGTCCTCGCGTATCTGTTTGATCCGGTCATCACTAAGTTCAAGCATCGTTGGGGCATTTCCCGCCTGCTATCGGTCCTTCTCATCTGCTTTCTGGTCCTTTTGGCCGGCACCGGGATCGGATATTGGGCTATCCCTGTGCTGGCAAAGCAGGCAGCCGCACTGGCAAAGGAGGTTCCAGACTACCTCCAGACCCTAAACCAAAACTACGGTCTACAGATCCAGGATCTGGCCACCCGGCTCACCGGGCAGTTTCAAGGGACGGAGGATTCTATCCTCGATATATTAAAGATCATCGCCGGAACGACCGTGGACATTGTTCTCTGGCTGCTTCTGCCGCCCATCTATTTCGTCTTTTTTGCCCTGAAGTTCCAGACCCTCAAGGAGGAAGGTTTCTCTTTCTTTTCCGCAGATCGCCATGCGCGAACGATGGATATCCTGCGGCGTATGGATGAGGCGGTCGGCGCCTTCTTTCGTGCCCGGCTCGTGATTTCTCTACTGGTCGGGATGATCTTCATCATCGGCTGGTGGCTGGCGAATGTTCCATACTGGTTTTTCCTGGGGGCGGTCACCGGGCTGCTCAGCATGATTCCTTACATGTCCATCGCAGGCTGGCTGCTCGCCCTTCTGGTCAAGTATTTCGACATGACCGCCGGGGCGGACGCTGCGGGCGCTGCGGGCGCTGACTGGATGGCCGTTCTGCTCTGGCCGAGCCTCGTCTTCGGAATCGGAAACTTCATCGAAGGATGGATCCTGACCCCCTGGATTCACGGCCGGACGACCCACCTCAACGCGATCATGATTTTAACCGTGGTTCTGATCGGGGGAGCGCTGGCCGGCTTCTGGGGTTTATTGTTCGGCATCCCCACTGCCATTTGTTTGACGATGCTGGCGGAAGAATTTCTGCTGCCATCCTTGCGAGATACGGGGAAAAAGGACTAGCCAGCCGAGCTGTTCAGGGGAAAGTGCGCGCCGCATCTGGCGGGTGGTCATGTGGGCATTGCTTACGGTGACGCAGCCTTCGAAGCGTTGCCGCTGGATGTCGCGGGCTCGCTCGATGTGATCGCGGATGAAGGCACTGCTTTCTGAATCGACGGGGTCGGACAACTCCCGGTGCAGGATGCGCGGCACCTCAACGTGCAGATCGATGCGGTCGAGCAGCGGCCCGGACAGATGTTACCACAGAGGGGGGCACCCATTACTGCAGACGTCCGACGCCTTGACTCTTGCCGCCGGCATCGCGGTGGCTTTCGTCTCGGCGGTCCTGTCGGTTAAGTGGATGGTGGGCTACCTGCACCGCCACGGACTGGTTATTTTTGGTTATTACCGGGTGGGGTTGGCGCTGGTTACTGGAGCAATGCTGATGACCGGGACGCTCTGATTCCGGAAGGAACGACTGGAAAGATCTGGTACAGTCTCATCATTCTACGTTCCAATCCGCAGCCTCCCCCTCACCAGATTGAAGGGTTAAAAAAAAACCCTCCATCATGGATTTCGAATAAAAAAAACGGTCCCGTTACTGCGGACCGTTTTTTATTGCCATACTCCGTCATTCTTAGGGCATGCATCCAATCTGAAAACAGCCAAACTATAACGTCTTACGGTCCAGCGACCGGTACTGAATCGCCTCGGCCAGGTGCGGTTGCAGGATGTGCTCCTCTCCAGCCAGATCGGCGATGGTACGGGCCACCTTGAGGATGCGGGTGTAGGTACGGGCCGAATAGCCGAGGCGGTCGGTGACCATCTCCATCAACTGCTGGCCGTCGTTGTCCAGCTTGCAGTGGCGACGCATCTGACGGGTGGTCATGTGGGCATTACTCACGGTGGAACTGCCTTCGAAACGTTGCCGCTGGATGTCGCGGGCGGTATCGACGCGATCGCGGATGGAGGCACTGCTTTCCGAGTCGACCGGATCGGACAGCTCCCGGTGCAGGATGCGCGGCACCTCGATGTGCAGATCGATGCGGTCGAGCAGCGGGCCGGACAGGCGCGAGCGGTAGCGCTGCACCATCAGGGGGGTACAGCTGCACGGATGCAGGGCGTCGCCCAGATAACCGCAGGGGCAGGGATTGGTGGCCGCCACCAGCATGAAGCGGGCGGGATAGGTCAGGGTCGAGGACGCGCGGCTGATGGTGACCTGACCGTCCTCCAGCGGCTGGCGCAACATCTCCAGCACGTTTTTCTTGAATTCGAGCAGTTCGTCGAGAAACAGCACGCCGTTGTGCGCCAGGGAGACTTCCCCCGGTTTGGGTAGGGAACCGCCGCCGATCAGACCGGCATCGGAAATGGTGTGATGGGGGCTGCGAAACGGGCGGCAGGCGATCAGGGCGTCCTGTTGCGGCAGCATCCCCATGATGGAGTGGATCTTGGTGCTTTCCAGCGCTTCGTCGAAGCTCTGCGCCGACAGGATCGACGGCAGGCGCCGCGCCAGCATGGTCTTGCCGCTGCCGGGCGGGCCGATCATCAGCATATTGTGTTGTCCGGCGGCCGCCACTTCCATGGCGCGCTTGACGTGTTCCTGGCCGCGCACCTCGGCAAAGTCGATATCGGGGGTGGCGGCGCGTTCAAACAGGTCACGGACATCGACCTGGCAGGGTTCAAGAGACTGCTCGCCGTTAAGGAAATCGACCAGCTGCCCCAGGTCCCGCACCCCGTAAACCGGCAGGCCGTCGACGATGGAGCCTTCGCGGGCGTTTTCCTCCGGCAGCACCAATCCGGCAATCGGCCAATGCCTTGCCGCCACCGCCACCGGCAGAGCGCCGCGCACCGGCTTGATACGCCCATCCAGAGACAATTCGCCCAAGAACGCCAGCGGCGCTTCCCGACGCTCCCTGATCACGCCGGTGGCGGTCAGAATACCGATCGCCATGGGCAGGTCGAAGGCGGCGCCGTCCTTTTTGATCCCGGCGGGGGCCAGATTGATGGTGATACGCCGCACCGGGAATTCGTAGCCGGAATTCTTAATGGCCGATTTGACCCGATCCTTGCTTTCCTTGACCGCCCCTTCGGGCAGTCCTACGGTAGAAAACTGCGGCAGCCCCTGGCTGATATCGACCTCCACCTCTACGGGATAGGCATCGATACCAAGCAGGGCGCCGGATAAGACTCTGGCAAGCATGGTTACTCCTTGGACGGCTGTTGAAGTCGGATTCCGACCGCAACCGGCAAGTACAACCTAGTTACCCTGCCGACCACTCGGAACGGATTACTGCTCGTCGAGATATTTCTCCGCGGCGATGGCGGCCACGGCCCCATCACCGACGGCTGTGGCGATCTGCTTTAGCATCTTGTTGCGCACGTCACCGGCGGCGAACACGCCGGGCATGGAGGTACGGCACTCCCCATCGGTCATGATATAGCCATCCTCGTTAAGTTCGAGGACATCGGCAAGGAAGTGCGCCTTGGGGATCACGCCGATAGCGAAGAATACCCCTTCGAGGGCAAGCACGCTCTTATCGCCGGTAACCTTGTTGAGGACTTCCAGCCCGGAAACGCCGCGATTGTCGCTCAATACCTGTTCGGGGACGCTGTCCCAGACCACTTCGATCTTGTCGTTGGCAAAGATGCGTTCCTGCAGGATACGGGTCGCGCGCAGAGCATCGCGGCGATGCACCAGATAGACCTTGGAAGCGAAACGGCTCAAAAACAGGGCCTCTTCGGCAGCCGTGTCACCACCGCCGACTACCGCTATCGGCACGTTGCGGAAAAAAGCACCGTCGCAGGTGGCACAGTAGGAGACACCCCGCCCGACCAGCTCCTTTTCGCCGGGGATGCCGAGCTTGCGCGGTTCGGCGCCGGTGGTCACGATCACGGCGCGGGCCTGGACCAGCTTGCCGTCAACGGTCACCTCTTTGGTAGCGCCCAGGTCGCGCAGTGCCTGAACTTCGCCCTGGACGATTTCCAACCCGAATTCCTGGCAGTGTTCCTGGAAGCGCTGCATCAGTTCCGGGCCGTCAACCCCGCCGGGAAACCCGGGGTAATTCTCGATTTTGGTGGTGGTGATGACCTGGCCGCCGATCATCATGCTTTCGACCAGCACGGTTTTCAGATCGGCGCGCGAAGTATACAGACCTGCGGTCAAGCCGGCCGGACCACCGCCGATAATCAGCACATCATAAAGTGTATTTTCCATCGGTTTCACTCCTTACTTGAATCGTATTGGCAACCAGGCTCCCGGCTCTGAAACCCGAAAGCATGGTTATCTGACTGTGTGCGAACAACCCTATATAGCATGTCAACGGGGAATAGGGGAAGGGTTCACCACCATGCGCTTTTGACAAAATTCCCTACCCCCTTGTCTTGCAGGGCAAGCAGGGCTAATATGACGGCATCGCATGCAGCTCCCATCCCTCATCCATTTTCTCAGGTGCGGACGACAATCCATGGCACGTAAAAAAACTCAAAAAAAAGCCCTTAAAAAACCGTATTCCTTTATCAGAGCATTGTTATGGACCTTCTGTTTCCTGGCCCTGCTTTTGACTCTGGATCAACTGGCCCTGCGCCTGCATCCTGCCACGCCGGTACTGCAGGAGCTGCAGAGCGATTACCGCGAGTTCCGTAGCCGCCTGCTTGGCAAAACGCCGAGAGAACCCCTGACCATCGAGGCGGTTATCAACGCGGATGCCACCCCCCCGGTTAAAAAACCGCAAAAAGTTGCGCCTCAAAAATCGCTCAAAATCTCTACCAAGGCGCCTCAACAACACGTTTTGCAGAAAAAGCCCTCCACCCCGACGGCTGATAAATATCTTTACGTCGATGCCGAGGGTGAACTGCAATTTGCCGACCGCCTGGAAGAGATCCCCGCGGCCCTGCGCAGCGGCGCCCAACCGCTCAAAGATTAACGACGAACAACCCCTCCCTGCCCGGTTTTATTTCAGGTCAAAACGCCGTAAACATCCGGCCGCCGATCATGCCAGGCAGGGATCGCCTCCCGGTAGACACGCTGATCCTCCCGATCGAGATCCGCCAGCACCTCGCACGGTTCTTCGCCCCCTTCGGCCAAGACCTCACCGCGTGGAGAGACGATCAGGCTCATGCCGAAAAAATCGAGTTTACCCTGCACCCCACAGCAATTGGCCGCCACCATGAAGACCTGGTTTTCGATAGCCCTGGCCTTCAGCAAGGTGCACCAGTGATCCTGTCGCGGCTTGGGCCATTGCGCCGGCAGACAGATTATCTCTGCACCGTCGAGAGTCAATCGGCGAAACAACTCCGGAAATCGTAGATCGTAACAGATCGCCAGCCCGACGCGACCGACAGAGGTATCAGCCACCAGGGTCGCATCGCCTGCGCGCAAATAGCGATCCTCGCGCATCGGCGAAAACAGATGCAACTTACGGTAGCGGCCTTTGACGGCACCGCTGTCCACCAGATAGGAAGTATTGAACAAGGCATCGCCGTCAAGCTCCGGCATGCTGCCGACAATAACCATCTCCCGCGTCGCGGAAAATTCCATCAAGGCCTGCACCACCCGGGGGGTATGCACCGCCAGGGCCGCCAGATTCCGGTAATCGAAGCCGCTGCTCCACATCTCCGGCAACACCGCCAGACGTACACCCTGCTGTACCAGTCGCTCAAGCCCGGCCAGAACCCTTTGCAGATTATGCTCGACATCGCCCATGGCGACATTGAACTGCACACATCCGGCACAGAGCGAGGCTGTCTGCAACTTTGTTTTAGTTGGCATGCGGTTCTCCTCCCGAAAATCAAAATGCGTCGCAGGTCATACTAAGGGAGGCTCGCCTTTCAAAGCAAGTCCGCAGCTCTCCTGTCTCCCGTTTTTGCCTCTTGACTCTATCCATCAATGGCGAGAATATCCGCGCGATTGGAACCAGCGTTGAGGCGGGGGATCCTGGGTTATCGAAGCGCCTCTATCCTGCTGCGGCCTTTTCACCCTCTCTCTCTCTTGCTTTTTTCGACGAAAGGCATGCCCCATGTCAAAATTCAGCCTTTTACCCGGTATCATTCTTGTTTTGTTTTCCATGGCCTTGCCGGTGTCGGCCAGTGAAGGCCTTTCCGCCCCCTCTAACCTGACGGCCACCCCCTTCGCCATTATCGGCCTCTTACTTTTCCTTGCCGCCTATACTTTGGTAATCATGGAAGAGAAGTTACACCTGCGCAAAAGCAAGCCGGTGATCGTTGCCGCGGGCCTCATCTGGATCATGGTGGCCCTCGCCTACCGGCATCTCGGCCGGCCCGAGGCGGTCCACGATGCCATACTGGGCAATCTTACCGAGTATGGCGAGCTGTTCCTTTTCCTGCTGGCGGCCATGACCTACATCAATGCCATGGAGGAGCGCAACGTGTTTCGCAGCCTGCGCATGTGGCTGGTCTCGCGCGGCTTCACCCTGCGGCAGATATTCTGGCTTACCGGAATTCTATCCTTTTTCATCTCGGCGTTGGCAGATAACCTGACCACCGCCCTGCTGATGGGCACCGTGGTCATGACCGTGGGGGGCACCAACCGCAAATTCATCGTGCCGGCATGCATCAATATCGTAGTCGCCGCAAATGCCGGGGGAGCCTTCTGCCCGTTTGGGGACATCACCACCCTTATGGTCTGGCAGAAAGGCATGCTCGGCTTCTTTCAATTTTTCCACCTGTTCCTGCCTTCCCTGATCAATTGGCTGATCCCGGCCTTTTGTCTTAGCTTCGCCATTGCCAAGGACGCTCCGGACGCCAAGGTTGACAATATCGCTATGAAGCCCGGCGCCCGCCGCATCATCGCCCTGTTTTTGCTGACCATCGCCACCGCCGTGTCGTTCCACAACTTTCTGCACCTGCCGCCGGCGGTGGGCATGATGCTGGGACTGGGGTACCTGTCGTTTTTCGGATATTTCCTTAAACGCTGCGAACACCGACAGGCTGCCGGGGACGGCCCGCTGGATATGACCGGTACCGACGGGCAGCCCGGCTTCGATCTGTTCCGCAAGATCGCCAAGGCCGAATGGGATACGCTGCTGTTCTTTTACGGGGTCATTTTGTGCGTCGGCGGCCTCGGCCAATTCGGCTACCTGGCCCTAGCCTCCAACTTCATGTACAACGATCTCGGGCCCACCACGGCCAACGTGCTGGTGGGAGTCTTGTCCGCCATCGTCGACAACATCCCGGTGATGTTCGGCGTGTTGACCATGAACCCGCCCATGTCCCACGGCCAGTGGCTGCTGGTGACCCTTACCGCAGGGGTCGGCGGCAGCATGCTTTCCATCGGTTCGGCCGCGGGTGTGGCCATGATGGGTACCGCCCGCGGCTTGTATACTTTCAGCAGTCATCTGAAATGGGCCTGGGCCATCGCCCTCGGCTACGCAGCCAGTATTTTGCTTCACCTGCTTATCAACCGCGCCCTGTTCTCCATCTTCTGATATACGGCTGACAGGACCCGGACAATCAATCGGCCCGGCTCATGGGAGCGCACCTGCGTGATACTTACGTTCAGCCTCCCCGAGCCGGGCAAAGACTCCACAGCGAATCATCCCTGCCATCAGCCTGCTACCGCGCCCAGCCCCGCCAGCATTCAAAAATGCTTATCCTTTCATCAAATAAGCCACGTCGTGCTTGACTCCGACAGGCTAAATGGGAAAAGATAAGTACTTTTGGGGCAACGCACCGATGCGTATCCGGCCTTGAATCCATTTTTGAGACGAATAATATTTTCAATGGGGATGAGACAAGTGAAAAAACTTTTGCCGTTTATAGGGACGTTGTTCATAACAGGCCTGGCTGCCATGCCGGCTGTTGCCAGCGGTGGCGAGCATGTGGCAGACCTGACGCAAACACCTTACGGAATGATCGGCCTGGTGCTGTTTGTTGCCGCCTACGCACTGGTCATTTTTGAAGAAAAACTGCATCTGCGCAAAAGCAAACCGGTCATTCTGGCCGCCGGTATCATCTGGATTCTGGTGGCCCTGGCGTATAAACACATCGGGCAGCCTGAAGCGGCCCACCATGCCATTCTGGGCAACCTGGTCGAATACGCCGAGCTGTTTTTGTTTTTACTGGCAGCCATGACCTATATCAACGCCATGGAAGAACGCAATGTCTTTCGTTCCCTGCGTTCCTGGCTGGTTTCACGCGGGTTTACCCTGCGCACCGTGTTCTGGCTTACCGGCCTGCTGTCGTTTCTCATCTCACCGGTGGCGGACAACCTGACCACCGCTCTGCTGATGGGCACCGTGGCCATGACCGTGGGTGGCGCCAATCGTCGTTTCATTACCCTGGCCTGCATCAATATCGTAGTCGCTGCCAATGCCGGCGGGGCTTTTTCCCCCTTTGGCGACATCACCACCCTGATGGTCTGGCAGAAGGGCAAGGTCGATTTCATCGAGTTTTTCTCCATCTTCCTGCCCGCACTGGTCAACTGGTTGATCCCGGCTATTATCATGAGCTTGACCATTAAAAAAGAGCAGCCCGAAGCCCTGGACCAGGTCATGCAGATGAAATTCGGCGCCCGGCGCATTATCGTTTTGTTCCTGCTGACCATTGTCACAGCCGTGTCCTTCCACAACTTCCTGCATCTGCCGCCGGCGGTGGGCATGATGCTGGGTCTGGGCTATCTGTCGTTTTTTTCTTACTATATCAAGCGCAAAGAACACCGTCTGAATGCCGGCGATGGCCCGCTTGACATCACCGGCACCAACGGTCAGCCCGGCTTTGATCTGTTCCGCAAGATCGCCAAGGCCGAATGGGATACCCTGCTGTTCTTTTACGGGGTCATTTTATGCGTCGGCGGCCTCGGTCAGTTCGGTTATCTGGCCATGGCCTCCAATTTCATGTACCTCGATCTCGGCGCCACCACCGCCAACGTTTTGGTAGGGATATTGTCTGCCATCGTCGACAATATTCCGGTGATGTTCGCAGTGTTAACCATGGACCCGCAGATGTCCCACGGCCAGTGGCTGCTGGTGACCCTCACCGCCGGAGTCGGCGGCAGTCTGCTGTCCATCGGCTCGGCGGCCGGCGTGGCCCTGATGGGCAGTGCGCGCGGTATATATACCTTCGGTCAACATCTTAAATGGACCTGGGCAGTAGCCCTCGGTTACGCTGCCAGCATCCTTGTGCACCTGTGGATCAACGTTCACCACATGTAAACCGGCCCGGGCCTTCAGGGCCTGCCGGTCTTACCCACACCATTAAGCCCCGAGCCTTTGAAGGGCCGGGGCTTTATCTGCATATCCCCTTCTGCCTGCGCAAATGCCCCTATTGCGACTTTTTTTCCCTGCCTGCAGATCCGGAACTGCTCACCGCCTATCCCGACCTGCTTATCGCCCAACTTGAACGCGAAAGCCGCACGCATCGTTGGCAAGGCCCATTTTCAACCGTCTTTTTCGGCGGAGGCACCCCCTCCCTGCTACCGCCTGAGGCCATCGGTCGCATCCTGACACAAGCCGACCGCCTGTTCGGTCTGACCTCCCGGGTGGAAATTTCCCTCGAGGCCAATCCCGGCACGGTATCTCTCGACAGTTTAAGCGGTTATCGCGCCGCCGGAGTCAACCGCCTGTCGTTTGGGGTGCAATCCCTCAACGATGCGTACCTCCAGCGTCTGGGCCGGATCCACACCGCCGCCGATGCCAGAAACGCGGTACGCTGGGCCCGCAATGCCGGGTTTGATAACCTGTCCTGCGATCTGATCTTCGCCTTGCCTCATCAATCGCCGCAGGCCGCTCTCGCGGACCTGGAAGCTGTGCTGGACCTGGCCCCGCAACATCTGTCGTGCTACGGACTCGGCATCGAACCTGACACTGTTTTTGCGCAACAGTTGGATACGGGTGAACTGCACCCTGCTTCAGAAGAAATCTACGCCGAAATGTTCTGCCAGCTGCACTCGCAGCTCACCAATGCCGGTTTCGAGCATTACGAAATCTCCAACTACGCCCGTCCGGGCAAAGCTTGCCTGCACAATCTCAACACCTGGCAGAGACACCCCTACCTGGGGCTCGGCCCCGGAGCCCATTCCTTTTGTGCCAGCGAATGGGGAGAGCGCCGATCCGTGCCACCCGATCTTGAGACTTACATCGCCGCAGTAACCACCGGGCTCGACCCGACCGTATGTCTTGAAACCTTCGATCTCTCCGGCGCCATGGCGGAGACAGCCTATCTGGGTCTCAGATGTACCGAGGGTGTGGAAGACGCCGGTTTTTTCAACCGTTTCGGAACGCGATTCACCGATGCCTTTCCTCAGGCGATAGCGCGTTGCGGGGAGCACCTTACCCGGCAACACGGATACTGGAATCTGGACCTGCAGGGGTGGCTGCTTTTCGACCATTTTATAAGTGGTTTCCTGTAGGCGTTTCAGCTCTTTTTTACGCCGGTTTTGCCCTTGACAAAGGGTAGGGCCGTTGTTATGTTGTCTTCCGTTAGCACTCAATAAGCAAGAGTGCTAACGGCCCTTCAAGCCGGATGTCCCGGCTTGTTTTACGATTGAGTCTTGCGATGAACAAAGAGTTGAACGAGCGCTGTCGCCTGATACTTGAGGCCATCATCGAGGACTACATAACGTTCGGGGAACCGGTCGGTTCGCGTGCCCTTACGCATCGGCACAATATCGCTTTGTCACCGGCCACAGTGCGTAACGTTATGGCCGACCTGGAAGAAATGGGTTTTTTGACATCTCCCCATACCTCGGCCGGACGTGTCCCCACCGAGAAAGGCTACCGTTTCTACCTCGACAGCCTGTTGCAGATTAAACAGTTATCCCTTGGCAAGCGGCAATCGATCCAGGAGCACTACCAGCATCGCGGCCTGCGCATGGAAGAGCTGCTGCGGGAGGCCGGACGCATCCTGTCGGCCACTTCCAGCTATACGGGCGTGGTCATGGTGCCGCACCTGACAACCACGGTCTGCCGGCGCATCGACTTTGTGCGCCTGTCGGCCCGGCGTATCCTGGTGGTATTCGTCAGTCAGTCCGGCATTGTCGAGCACAAACTTATCGAATCAGACCTGCCGCTTACCGAATCCGAGTTGCAGGAAGCGACCAATTATCTCAGTCAGACGTTCTCCGGTCTGTCCATTCAGGAAATCAAGCAGTACATCGTCTCCCAGATGGCTGAAGAAAAGGCCATGTACGACAGCATACTGCGACGGACACTGCAGCTTTCAAGCATGGCATTGGAAGATGACCTGGGGGGACAGGTGTTCATCGAGGGCGCCTGCAATATCCTCGATCAGCCGGAATTCAACGACCTGAACCGGATGAAGCGACTAATGCGTACCTTCGACCAGAAAAACCTGCTGGTCGAGTTGTTGCACAAGAGCCAGTTAACCGAAGGGGTGCAGATCTACATCGGCAGCCCGGATCATTACAGCGATATCGAAGGATGCAGCCTGGTTGCGGCCTCATTTACAAGCCGCTGGGGCGCCACCGGCACCTTGGGCATCATAGGGCCGACCCGCATGCCTTATTCAACAGTCATTCCGCTGGTGGACTTCACCGCCGGACTGGTTGGCAGCATCCTCGACATCGACGAGGAATAGGAGAAGGACTATCGTGGCAGAAAAGAAAAAACAGGCAGCCGACATGAAAAACGGCCAGGAAGAGGAACAATCGGCTCCCGAGACCCCTGAGGGGGGAACAACCGAAGCAGAGCAGGACCCCGTTGCCCTCCTGCAGCAGGAACTGGCCGACGCTCAGGCCGAAACCCAGAAAAACTGGGATCTCTACCTGCGTGAACGGGCCGAGCTGGAAAACTTCCGCAAGCGCATGCAGCGCGAAAAAGAAGACCTGGTCCGTTATGCCAACGAGAATCTGCTGCGCGAGATTCTGACGGTGGTGGACAACCTGGAGCGCGCCATCGAGCACGCGCGCAAAAATGAAGAAACGGTTCAGGGACTTCTGGAGGGTGTCGAAATGACCCTCTCCCAGTGCCAGAAACTGCTGGAAAAATTCGGTGTCACACCTGTTGTGGCCGTGGGGGAACCCTTCGACCCGACCTGGCACGAAGCCATGGGACAGCTGGAAAATGCGGACCATCCCGCCAATACCGTTCTGCAGGAAATGCAGAAAGGCTACGTGCTTAACGATCGACTGCTGCGACCGGCGCTGGTGCTGATCTCCAAAACCCCAGCCGCCTGAAAATAACACCTTTAGCTAACACAACAAAACCAAGTTCATATTTAAAGGAGGATATATAATCATGGGTAGAGTTATCGGAATTGACCTCGGCACCACCAACTCATGCGTGGCTGTCATGGAAGGGGGCGAACCCGTCGTCATCGCCAACGCTGAAGGCTCCCGCACCACCCCTTCAATGGTTGCTTTCACCGAAAGCGGCGAGCGCCTGGTCGGCCAACAGGCTAAACGTCAGGCTGTGACCAACCCGGAAAACACTTTGTTCGCCATTAAACGCCTTATCGGCCGCAAATTTGACAGCGATGCAGTGCGTCGCGATATCCAGATCAGCCCGTTCAATATCATCAACGCCGACAACGGCGATGCCTGGGTTGAAGTACGCGGCAAGAAATACAGCCCGCCTGAAATCTCCGCCATGATTCTGCAGAAAATGAAGCAGACCGCGGAAGATTACCTCGGCGAGAAGGTTACCGATGCGGTTATTACCGTACCGGCCTACTTCAACGACTCCCAGCGCCAGGCCACCAAGGACGCCGGCAAAATCTCCGGGCTGAACGTATTGCGCATCATCAACGAGCCGACCGCTGCTTCTCTTGCCTACGGCCTCGACAAAAAAGGCGAAGAAAAAATTGCCGTTTTCGACCTTGGCGGCGGCACTTTCGATATCTCCGTTCTGGAACTGGGTGATGGCGTGTTCGAGGTCAAGTCGACCAACGGCGACACTTTCCTGGGCGGCGAAGACTTCGATCAGCACATCATGGATTACGTGGCTGACGAGTTCAAAAAGGAACAGGGCATCGACCTTCGCAACGACAAGATGGCCCTGCAGCGTCTCAAGGAAGCTTGCGAAAAGGCCAAGTGCGAACTGTCCACCTCCATGGAGACGGACATCAACCTGCCCTTTATCACTGCCGACGCGTCCGGACCCAAGCATCTCACCATGCGCCTGACCCGCTCCAAGCTGGAAAGCATCTGCGCCAGCCTGTTGGCCAAACTGGTTGAGCCTTGCCGCATGGCCCTGAAAGACGCCGGGTTGTCGGCCTCCGACATCGACGAAGTACTGCTGGTCGGTGGCATGACCCGTATGCCTGCTGTGCAGGCCAAAGTTCAGGAAATCTTCGGCAAGACCCCCAGCAAAGGCGTCAACCCGGATGAGGTCGTCGCTATCGGCGCCGCCATCCAGGGCGGTGTTCTCAAAGGCGAAGTCAAAGATGTACTGCTGCTGGACGTTACGCCTCTGTCCCTGGGCATCGAAACCCTCGGCAGCATCATGACCAAGCTTATCGAGAAAAACACCACCATCCCCTGCAAAAAGAGCCAGATTTTCTCTACTGCGGCGGACAACCAACCGGCGGTATCGGTTCACGTACTGCAGGGCGAACGTGAGATGGCAGGCGACAACAAGACCATCGGGCGCTTTGAGCTGGTAGGTATCCCGCCCGCACCGCGTGGCGTGCCCCAGGTCGAGGTAACCTTCGACATCGACGCCAACGGCATCCTGCACGTTTCGGCCAAAGACCTCGGCACCGGTAAAGAGCAGTCGATCCGCATCACCGCTTCTTCCGGCCTGAGCGATGAGGAAGTCGAAAAAATGGTCAAGGACGCGGAGGCCCACGCCAGCGAAGACAAGAAAAAACGCGAGCTGATCGAAGCGCGCAACCAGGCTGACGGACTCGCCTACTCCACCGAGCACTCCCTCAAGGAGCATGGCGATAAAATCGACGAGGCAACCCGCACCAACATCCAGAGCGCTCTTGACGATCTCAGAAAATCCCTGGAAGGGGAAAATACGGACGAGATCCGCGAGAAGAGCGAAGCTCTGGCCACTGCATCTCACAAACTGGCCGAAGCGATCTACAAGCAGACCCAGGAAGGTGCGCAAGCGGCTCCCGAAGGCGCCGAGCAGAGCGCCGATGACGGGGTAGTCGATGCAGAATTTGAAGAAGTCGACGACCAGAACAAATAAACAATCCACCCTTCTGTAGCACCACAGGAGCCGGGGAATCCCCCCGGCTCCTGTTGCTGTTCAGATTCACTCCAGCCGGATGTTCAGTTCCTGTTGTGGCTGGAATATAAGGAATTTAAGAGTTGAGTAAGCGCGATTATTACGAGGTTCTGGAAGTCCATCGCAATGCCAGCGAAACGGAGATAAAAAAAGCCTATCGCAAACTGGCGATTCAATATCACCCGGATAAAAACGCCGGAGACAAAGCCGCCGAAGAAAAATTCAAGGAAATCTCCGAAGCGTATTCCGTGTTGTCCGACACCCAGCAACGCGTAATCTACGACCAATATGGCCATGCCGGCCTCGGCAATGGCGGTGGAGGTGGCGGTTACTCTTCCGGTGGCTTTGGCGGCAGTCCCTTTGAGGATCTGTTCGGCGATATTTTTGGAGACATTTTTGGGGGACGCTCCAGCCAACGTAGTCGCGGCCGCCGTGGAGATGATCTGCGCTACAACCTCTCCATCACGTTTGAAGAAGCGGCCTTCGGACTCGAAACCAAAATTCAGATCCCGCGTTATCAGGCTTGCGGTACCTGCGATGGCCTTGGCTCCAAACCGGGAACAACTCCACGCGTCTGCCCTACCTGCCAGGGTGCAGGTCAGGTGCGAATCCAGCAGGGTTACTTTTCGCTGACCAGACCTTGCCCCGAATGTCAGGGAGAGGGCCAGATCATCGACCAACCTTGCGACGAATGTCGCGGCAGTGGCCGGATACGCGGCAAGCGTACCTTGACTCTTAAAATCCCCGCCGGCGTTGAAACCGGCAGTCGCCTCAAATTATCCGCCGAGGGGGACCCTGGCCTGAACGGCGGTCCGCCGGGCGATCTGTATGTGGTGATTTCCGTTCAGGATCACCCCCTGTTCCGCCGCGACGGTCAAGACATTATCTGCGAAATCCCGATCTCTTTTCCGCAAGCGGCTCTTGGTTGCGAACTGGAAGTGCCGACCCTGACGGAAAAGATTACTATCAAGGTCGCACCCGGCACCCAGTCCGGGAAAGTGATAAAGCTCCAGGATCGCGGCTTTCCTTCCTTGCAGGGATATGGACGCGGCGACCAGCTGGTCGTTTTGAGAGCGGAAGTTCCAACCAGCCTGACCGATCGCCAAAAAGAACTGCTGGAGGAATTCGCCCGAGAGGGTGGTGAAGACATCCACCCCATGGGAAAAACATTCTTTGATAAAGTGAAAGAACTGTTTGGCTGATCCGCCTATTCGGATCGATATTTTAATACGAGGCCCTCACTTGAATCGCGCCATTGTCGCAGCTTTTGTTTTAGCTATTATCTTCCTGGCGGGACATCGCGCCATGGCAGCACCGGCAACGACTCCCTTGCAGCAGGCACTGGAACTGTATCAATCCGGTTCCCCCGAAAGGGCCGTGCCCTTGCTTAAAGCCGCCATTTCGCAAAACCCCGAGGCACCTGATGCGTGGCAGGCACATCTGGCACTGGCGCGCATCTATCATAAACAAGACCGACTTGCCGACATGCTTGCGCAACTGGGAGCAATCCCGGCCGAAAAACGCAATCCGGAAGCCCTTCTCCTCGAGGGCCTGGGTTTATTGGGCACGGGGCAGGTTGTTTCCGGCATGGACCGCCTGCGTTCCCTCCCGGAAACCGGCCTCAACAGCCAGCAGCAGCAACAACGCCTGACGGCTTTGTCCGAAGGGGCCTCACAACTCGAACGCCATGCGGAAGCCCTTTACTTTATTCAACAGAGCGTGCTTCACAGCAACGAGCCTGCCAACACTTCCGCGCTACTGCAACAAGCCCATGAGCTCTTAAAAAATCGTTGCAGCGATGCAGAATTGGCCGAAGCTGCATTTCTATACCAGGGGACAGCCGTAGGACTGGATGCCTTGCTACAGCAGGCCTGGCGCCACAAGAACGCTGGTCGATCCGAGCAGGCGCTGCTGCTCCTCAACACCCTGCTGAAAAGCCCGGTAGACTTTCCGTTTCGTGACAACGCCGAACTGTTGCTGCAGCAATTGTCCGGCAGCGGTCAATCGCTGGCACTGGGGGTATTACTGCCCCTTTCAGGGCGCTTTTCCAATTATGGGAAGCAAGTTCTGAGGGGCATGGAACTGGCCCTCGAGCTGCATAACCAGCAATCCCCAAAAATCACCCTGTTGGTAAGGGATAGTGCCGGAGAACCGGACCTGGCGGAACAACTTATCGGAGAACTGGCTTCCTCCCCGCAAGTACTGGGCGTATTAGGACCCCTGACGGGAAGCGCCGCAAACGCCGCTGCGCAACGGGCACAGCAGGAACATCTGCCCATGCTGGCACTTTCGCAGCATGCGGGGCTCCCTCAAGTCGGCCCCTGGATTTTTCGTAATTCACTCACCAGTGAACTCCAGGTGCACACGCTGGTTGACTACGCCGTCAACCAAAAGAAGATATCTTCTTTTGGCATACTTGCCCCCGATACCCGCCTTGGCAGGGAAATAAGCCAGGCTTTTTCCGATGCTGTACGCGACAAGGGTGCAAAGATCGTAGCCATCCAGACCTACAGTCCGCAAACCACTGATTTTCGCCGGCAGGTTAAGTTACTGCAGGGCTTAAACCCCAACACGCCCGAACCTAAAAAGGAACCTGGCACCAGCGTGCAGCCACCCGCTCCTGCGCCCTTCGACGCGCTATTTGTGCCCGCCAACCCGGACCAACTTGCCTTGATTGCACCGCAATTACCCTTCTACGGGCTGTCGGGCGCAGTCCTCCTCGGCAATGCCAGTTGGGATGCTCCGAACTTACTGCCCCTGGCTGGCCCCTATCTGGACAATGCCGTTTTCGTCAGTGGTTTTTATCGTTTCAGCCCCTACCCCTTCGTGCGAGAGTTTGTTGATCGCTACTTTGAGCAGTATGGCGCTGAGCCTTCACTCCTCGCAGCGCAGGGATTTGATGTGGCCAACATTGTCCTTTCCCTGCTGAAGAACCCGAAATTTGCCAGCCGCGAAAGCCTCCGCCATGCCTTGAGCCAGCTACAGAACTATCCGGGAGTTACCGGGGCAACCGGCTTCACCCCTTCCGGGGAAGCCGAAAAAGTACTGTACCTGCTGGAGGTCAAACAAGGAGCTCTTGTTCAGCTGAACTGACTCTGGCCTCGGTTCATAATGACCATCTTTGACCACCATCCGTACGCTGCTTGCGCTGCCTGCGAGTGGTGGTCGAACTGAAACCGTACTACCTTAGCGCCGGACATGCTTAGAGTCCGGCCCCAAGTCCGAACCACTTCACGCCTTTCCCGCCTGTTATCGACTGTCTCCGGAACGTCCTGACACCCCCTACCCTTGACGTATGCGTAACTATTATGTTAATCTTACTTTTGCGATAAAAAGGAGCCATACTTTGTTCAAAATTGGAGACATGGCTGTTTACCCAGCCCAAGGTGTCGGAGTAATCGAGGCCATCGAGTCAAAAGAATTTGTTGGCCAAACATTGGATTTCTACGTCCTTCGCATCGTTGACAGCGACATGACCATCATGATCCCGGTTAACAATGTCGATAGCGTGGGAATGCGATCCCTCATTGACAAGTCCCACGTCCGTACAGTTTACGACATCCTACAGGACAAACCTGAAAACCAGGCAAGTCTGGCCTCATGGAGCCGCCGCCAACGCGACTACAACGATAAGATTCGCTCCGGCGATGTATTCGAGGTGGCAGAAGTACTGCGGGAACTGTATCTCATCCGGGAAGAGAAGGAACTCTCCTACGGTGAGAAAAAGGTTTTGGAGCTTGCCCGCAAACTGGTTTTCAAAGAAATCGCCCTGGCGGACGGCAAGGAAGAACAGCAGGTCGCAGACCGTGTCGAGAGCTTTTTTACGCACTAGCTTCCCCACACAAAAAACCACAGCCACCCCTGCACAGCCTGTCGCCGTTACACGTTTTTCAAGCCTTTCCATTTATCGTCGCACCGGCTCCCATGCTGGTCCGTTGGCGTACCGGCAGGCGCCCCGAGATGCTGCCGAATCCCTATCATGAGTATTTACGTTCTGATTCCGGCAGCAGGCATGGGCCGACGCATGGGTGCGTCTGTCAACAAACAATACCTGCCCCTTGGTGACCGGCCGGTTCTCAGCCACACCATCGCTCTTTTCGATCAACATCCCAGTATCGACCATATATATGTCATCTGCCCGGAAGCGGAGATCCCCCTGTGTCAGCGGGAGGTCATCGATCCGTTCGGGTTCAGGAAGGTGCGTGCCCTAGTGGCCGGCGGTGCGGAACGCCAGGATTCGGTGCGCAACGGATTGCAGGCATGCCAGGCCAGCGACGAAGATATCGTGTTGATTCATGATGGGGCCCGCCCACTGCTGCCGCCGGATCTGATAGATCCGGTTGTCACAGCCACGCAACGTCTTGGAGCAGCCATTGTCGGGGTACCGGTCAAAGATACTATCAAGATGGTGAGCAACGGCTTGATAGACAAAACTCCCGACCGGCGCAGCCTCTGGCAGGCTCAAACCCCCCAGAGTTTCCGTTACGGGCTGATCCGGGATGCCCACATTGAGGCACTTCGGCAAAACTACCGTGGCACCGACGATGCGTCCCTGATAGAATGGCGCGGCGGCCCCGTGGCCATGATTGAGGGATGCTATCGCAATATCAAAATAACCACGCCCGAGGACCTGGTTCTGGCCCGGGCATTTCTCGACTCACCAGGAGATAAACCGGCATGATGCGGATCGGACACGGTTACGATGTTCACCAGTTGGTGGCGGAACGCAAACTCATTCTCGGCGGCGTGGACATCCCCCACCACCTCGGTCTTCTGGGGCACTCCGATGCCGACGTGCTGCTGCACGCTATTTGCGATGCGATCCTCGGAGCTCTCGGCGCAGGAGATATCGGCAAGCACTTTCCCGATACCGATGCAGCTTACCGGGGCATCTCCAGCATTAAACTGCTGCACGAAGTCATGGCACTGGCTCAAGGACAAGGCTATGTGATCGGCAACCTTGACGCCACCATCATCGCCCAACGCCCCAAGCTGGCACCCTTTATCGGACAGATGCGCGAAAACATCGCCGCCGCCTGCGCCACCGGAGTGACCGAGGTCAACGTCAAGGCGACGACCACTGAGCAATTGGGATTTGAAGGCCGTGGCGAAGGGATCTCCGCCCATGCGGTGGTGTTGCTGCGCAAGGCTGTCAGCGGGGAAGAACTGCAGCTTTAACCCTGAGGGTCCGCCTCCCGACCGGGCAATTCACTATTGCTTTTTACGTATAAATTTGCGACCTTTCTCCGGATGGTCGCTTTTTAAAACCGACGTTACTCCCCCACACACCGTTACGAGGTTTTTCCCATGTCGAACAACTGTTCGAAGGAATCTGCGGATAATTCTACTACCGACAACGCTTCACCGGAATCGGCGGCGCCGACGAATTTTATCCGCACCATCATCGATGCGGATTTGCGGCAGAATAAGAACAACGGCAGCGTTGTCACCCGTTTTCCGCCCGAGCCGAATGGCTATCTGCACATTGGCCACGCCAAGAGCATCTGCCTTAATTTCGGCCTGGCGCGCGATTATGCCACCGCCCCCGGCGGTAGCCGGTGCCACCTGCGATTCGACGATACCAACCCGGTGAAAGAAGAAGTCGAGTATATCGAGTCGATCAAGGAAACGGTACAATGGCTCGGCTTCGACTGGGGAAAACACGAATATTACGCTTCGGATTACTTTGAGCAACTGTATCGATGGGCGGTGCAACTTATCGAAGCTGGCAAAGCTTATGTCGATGACCTGTCAGCAGAAGAAATCCGCGCCCATCGGGGAACCCTGACCGAACCCGGCAAAAACAGCCCCTTCAGGGACCGCTCTGTAGAAGAAAACCTGGCCCTGTTCGAGGCCATGAAGAATGGTGACTTCCCCGATGGTACCAAGGTCCTGCGGGCCAAAGTCGACATGGCCTCACCCAATCTGAATATGCGGGATCCGGTCATGTACCGGATTTTACATGCAGAGCACCATCGCACCGGCAACGACTGGTGCATCTACCCCATGTACGACTTCACACACGGCCAGTCCGACTCGCTGGAGGGGATTACCCATTCCATCTGCACCCTCGAATTCGAGGCGCACCGACCGCTATACGACTGGTTTATCGATCAGCTCGGCATTCACCACCCCCAGCAGATCGAATTTGCCCGCCTCAACATCAATTACACGGTGATGAGCAAGCGCAAGTTGCTGGAACTGGTCAATGGCAAGTACGTGCAGGGCTGGGAAGATCCGCGCATGCCGACTTTGGCAGGCCTGCGCCGTCGGGGCTTCACCGCGGCGGCGATCCGCAACTTCTGCGAGCGCATCGGGGTTTCAAAAAAGGACAGCTGCGTCGACATGGGCTTTTTGGAATTCTGCGTACGGGAGGATCTTGATCGTACCACTCCGCGCGCCATGGCGGTACTCGACCCCTTGCGCGTGGTGATCGACAACTATCCCGACGGTCAGAGTGAAGAATTCGAGGCCCCCAACCATCCCAACGAGCCGGCTATGGGCAGCCGCAAGGTACCTTTTTCCAAGGTTCTCTATATTGAACGGGAAGATTTCATGGAAGATCCTCCCAAAAAGTTCTTCCGACTTGCTCCGGGCCGCGAAGTACGCCTCAAATACGCCTATCTGGTTCGCTGCGATGAGGTGATCAAAGATCCCGTCAGCGGTGAGATCATCGAGCTTCGCTGCAGCTACGATCCGGATTCGCGCGGTGGTTCCGCCCCCGACGGCCGTAAAGTCAAGGGCACTCTGCACTGGGTTTCCGAGGCCCATGCGGTCAAGGCCGAAGTTCGCCTTTACGACCGCCTGTTTAACGATCCCAACCCGGACGGCGACAAAGAGGTCGACTTCAAAACCCACCTCAACCCCGATTCCCTTCAGGTGGTGCAGAATTGCCTGCTGGAACCGTCGTTGGCTGAGGCCATGCCCGAGAATCGCTATCAGTTTGAAAGACTTGGTTATTTCTGCGCCGATCGCTACGATTTCAGTCCTGCAAAACCGGTCTTCAACCGGACTGTGACCCTGCGCGATTCCTGGGCCAAAACCGGCGACAAATAGTTTTCATCCACTGTCTGCCCGATATATCAAGGAGAAACCGTTACCATGAGTTTGCGCGTTTACAATACCATGACCGGCCGCAAAGAAGATTTCGAGCCGATTAATCCCGGCAAGGTCGGCATGTATGTCTGCGGGGTAACCGTTTACGACTATTGCCATATTGGCCACGCTCGCGCCAATGTGGTTTTCGATATCATTTACCGCTACCTGCAGTTCATCGGTTTCGACGTTAACTATGTGCGCAACTATACCGATGTCGACGATAAGATCATCAACCGCGCCAACGAACGGGGCATTTCCTCCAACGATCTGGCCAGCGAATTCATCCGGGCGTTTGACGAGGACATGCAACGGTTGGGCCTGGCCGAGCCGACCATCCAGCCCAAGGCAACCCACCATATCGACCACATCATCAACCTGGTGCAGCGCCTTATCGACCGGGGCATGGCCTACGCATCACAGGGCGATGTTTATTTTTCGGTAGAGAACTTCCCTTCCTACCTCAAACTCAGCAAGCGCAACATGGACGAAATGCGCTCCGGCGCACGCATCACTCCCGGCGAGCAGAAGCGCAACCCCATGGACTTTGCGCTGTGGAAGGCCGCCAAACCGGGTGAACCCTCCTGGGACAGCCCCTGGGGACCCGGACGCCCCGGGTGGCACATCGAATGTTCCGCCATGTCGATGGAATATCTCGGCGAATCTTTCGACATTCATGGCGGTGGCAAGGACCTGGTGTTCCCCCACCATGAAAACGAAATCGCCCAGAGCGAGGGGGCTACCGGCAAACCGTTTGTCAAATACTGGCTGCACAACGGTTTCGTCAATGTAAACCAGGAGAAAATGAGCAAGTCCCTGGGCAACTTTTTCACGATCCGGGACATCCTCAAAAGTTACGACCCGGAGGTGCTGCGCTTCTTTATCCTGACAGCCCACTACCGCTCGCCCATCGACTTCTCCGACCAGAACCTGCAGGATGCACGCCTCGGCCTGAGCCGCTTTTACGAAGGGCTGCAAGCCGCCGACGAAGTACTGGCCGCCTGCCCGCCAGGCGACGCTACCTCGGATGCCGGCAACGCTCTGGAAAACGCCTTCCGTGAAGCCATGGACGATGATTTCAACACGGCTGCGGCTATCGGTCACCTGTTCGACGCGGTGCGGACCATCAACCGTCTGATTGCCGAAAAAGGCTTCCGTAAAAATCGCGACAAAATTGCCGAGGTAACCGCACTGCGCGACGCCCTGCTCAAAATCGGCGGGGTGCTCGGACTGTTCATCTCCGAACCAGCAGCCTGGCTCAAGCAGATGAACCTCGCCATGCTGGCGGATACCGGTTACACCGAAGCCGACATCGAAGACTTCATCCGGCAGCGTCAGGAGGCTCGTAAAAACAAAGATTTTGCCCGTGCCGACGAAATCCGCGACGAGCTGGCCGCCAAAGGCATTCAGTTCCTCGACGGCCCGCAGGGCACCACGTGGAAGATTCGCTGATGCTGGTTTTTTAAATACGAAGGACGGAGGGTCATCCCGCAGGGGGTGGCCCTTTTTTGCAACAGACTCCTAGCGGGTATCTTTTTTCAGCGTGACGGTTTAAACTTTTCCATTATGGCCAAATTCGTACTCAAATCCGACTACCAGCCGCGCGGCGACCAACCGCAGGCTATCGAAGAATTGTCCGCAGGCATCCTGCGCGGCGACAAGCACCAGGTGTTGCTCGGCGTCACCGGATCGGGCAAGACCTTTACCATGGCCAACGTGGTCGAGAAAGTGCAACGCCCGACCCTGGTGCTTGCACACAACAAGACCCTGGCGGCCCAGCTCTACGGCGAATTCAAGGAATTATTCCCCGACAATGCAGTGGAATATTTCGTCTCTTACTACGATTATTACCAGCCTGAAGCCTACGTCGCCAGCACCGACACCTTCATCGAAAAAGATTCGTCCATCAACGAAGAAATCGACAAGATGCGTCACAGCGCCACGCGCAGCCTGCTCAGCCGCAGCGATGTGCTGATCGTTTCCTCGGTATCGTGCATCTACGGCCTCGGCTCTCCCGAAGCGTATTTCGGCATGTTGATCCGCCTGGAAACAGGGATGCAGGTCGACCGCAATACCCTGCTCAAGCAACTGGTGGAAATCCAGTACACCCGCAACGATATCGACTTTCATCGCGGCACCTTCCGGGTACGCGGCGACACGGTGGAAATCTTTCCTGCGTATGAAGAAAAACGCGCCCTGCGCATCGAGTTCTTCGGCGATGAAATCGATGCCATCTGCGAAATCGATCCACTACGCGGCAAAGTACTCGACCGGCTTGACCATACCACCATCTTCCCCGCCAGCCACTACGTCGCCACCCGCCCCACTCTGGATCGCGCCATCCGGGCCATCCAAGATGAACTGCGGGAACGCATCACCTGGTTCCGCGACAACAACATGCTGGTGGAGGCACAGCGCATCGAGCAACGCACCCTGTTCGATATAGAGATGATGGAAGAGATGGGCTACTGCCAGGGAATCGAAAATTATTCACGCTTCCTCGACAACCGCCAGGCTGGAGAGGCTCCGGCCACCCTGTTCGACTATTTCCCCGACAACGCTCTGCTGTTCATCGACGAATCCCATGTCACCGTATCGCAAATCGGCGCCATGTACCGTGGCGACCGTTCCCGCAAGGAAACCCTGGTCCGGTATGGATTCCGCATGCCCTCGGCGCTCGACAACCGCCCCCTGACCTTTGAGGAATTCGAAGCCAAGGGCATTCCGACGGTTTATGTCTCGGCCACCCCGGCCGACTACGAACTGCGCAAAGCCGATGGCGTTGTGGTGGAACAGATCATTCGCCCTACCGGTCTGGTCGATCCACCCATTACGATACGGCCGGCCAAAGATCAGGTCGACGATCTCATTCACGAGTTGCGTCTTACCATTAAACAGGGGGAAAGGGTGCTGGTTACCACCCTCACCAAACGCATGGCGGAGGAGCTTACCGGCTATCTTGGCGAACTTGGCATCAAAGTACGCTACCTGCACTCCGACATCGACACGGTGGAACGCGTGCAGATCCTGAGGGATCTGCGTCAGGGTTTGTTTGACGTGCTGGTAGGGATCAACCTGCTACGCGAGGGTCTCGACATCCCTGAAGTATCGCTGGTGGCAATTCTCGACGCGGACAAGGAGGGCTTTTTGCGCTCCCAACGCTCTTTGATCCAGACCTGCGGTCGCGCAGCACGTAACGTGGCCGGCCGGGTCATTATGTACGCTGACCGGATCACCCGCTCCATGCAGGCCTGCCTCGACGAAACAGAGCGCCGGCGTACCGCCCAGCTGGCCTATAATCAAGAACATGGTATTACACCGCAAACGGTCAGAAAATCGATGCGCTCCATTCTCGAAGATATAGCGGAAAAAGATTATGTCGAACTACCGCAGGTCGCCGAGGATATGGGCACCTATCACACACCGAAAGAAGTACGGGCCGAAATAGTCCGCGTCAAGGATGAGATGCTGGCTGCGGCCTCCAATCTTGAGTTTGAAAAAGCCGCGGATCTGCGCGACCGAATGCTGGAACTGGAAAAGCTGGAGCTGGCTATACGGGGAGGAAACTAGACCGGCGAGGTGATAAGAACTAAAAACAGCCCGCAGAAACTGCCGTGATAACCTTGCTCAGGCAACAATTGACCGTGTAGCCAACAAACACAACCATGGCGATCAGAATCAGGGCAAAAAGCAAAGAGGACTTGGCCATAAGACCTTTTTGAACCGGACGACTGGATGCAAACCCGGCTATCCGTGAAAAGCAGCAGAGATGAGCGAAGTATTTCCAGATAAATTTATTTTGAAAATCCTAATCTAAATTCAACAAAGAATAAAGCATTTTAATCTGACTGGACCGAATCGTCTCTTTTCATATCTCCACTGGTTATTGTCACACAAGTCTTCAACCCGCAATGGCTGCCTGGCAGCAAAACAAAAAGCCGTCTCCATACATGGAAACGGCTTTCGACCATTACTCAAAACGCTAACGCGTCAGGCTTCATCTCCGCCTGGTCCGTTCGCAATTTTGACTTCCTCAAGTTTGGCGCACACCTGTACAAAACCACCCTTGAAGATCTCTCCACCCTCCAGATAAGCCTCCCCATTAATCATCATAAAATAGAGACCATCCCCTTCCTCGCGATAGACGGTATAGGCATACACTCCGTAGCTGTCAGTATGTATTGGCAGTGCACCCATGTGAACTCCTCCTATTTATTCATGATCATAGATTGCAGCCCTGCGCTGTTTGGCCATAGTCTAAAAGAAGTCGTCAAAGGTGCCAACAACTTTGAAAGGGTTCATGTCATGGTTTTGAGTCCTTCGGTCGCCCTTATCTCCTCCATGCGCTTGAGCACATCGCAAAAAGTGCCCTTGAACAAGCATTGATTCTCCAGGTAGGGCTGACCATCAACCATCAGGAAAAACAAGCCATCATCAAGATCCCGGCAGATGACATACTCATGATCTTTGGTTACCAGGCTGTGCACTGCAACTTGGTCCACGGCTCTCTTCCTTTACCTGCGCAAGTTGAATAGCCATCCGCAAAATCACGAATTTAAACAATCTTAGCAAATAAAACCCTGTCGTTAGTTCTCCCCGTCAAGAAAACATGGCCCTGACAATAAGATCCGTTACATATTTGTAACTTCTACAACCGCAACTTGTAACCACGCCCGAAAAGTAAGGCGGCCCAGCAGAACATGGCAAACGCCATGGCAAAGGTTGCGGAAAAAGACACGATCAGGGGGACATCTCCGACGCCGAGAATGGCCTGGCGAAAGCCATCGATAAGGTACAACATGGGATTGAAACGGGAGAGGCGTTCCCAGAAAGGCGGGAGGATAGAGACGGGATAAAAGACGCCACCGAGGTAAATCAGCGGCACTATGAGGAAGTTGTTGAACATCGACAGAGCATCGAAGGTGTTGGCATGGATAGCAGCGATCAGGCCGAACTGGGCAAACAGAAAGCTGGCCAGGGCCGCCATGGCCAGAGTTGCAAACGGATGCACCCAGGGAAGGTCTGCGAAAAAGGTGGATATGACCAGCACCGCACCGCCGACCAGCAGGCCGCGCAACATGGCTGCAAGGGTATAGGCGAAAATGAACTGCGGGGCGCTGATCGGCGTCACCAGCAGATCCACGATATTACCCAGGTAGCGGGAAATAAACAGGGACGAGGAGGTATTAGCGAAACTATTGGTGATGACCCCCATCAGAATCAGGCCGGGAATGACGAATTGGGCATAGCTGAACCCCTCAAGTACCGAGATTCGCTCGCCAAGGGTGGCACCGAACACGAACAAATACAATGAAGCGGTCACGATCGGTGCCAGCAGGGTCTGGAAGGAAACCCGCAAAAACCGTCTTACTTCCTTCTGCAACAAGGTAACAAAAGGCAGCCAGACTACGAACTTCTCGGGTTGCCGGAAGCGTTCCATCATTTGCCACCTGCCTGTCCGTTGTCGGGTCGCGCACCGGTAAGGTGCAAAAACACCTCTTCGAGTCCGGGGCGTGCCGTTTCGATATCTCTCACCCCGATGCCGAGGTCGGTGATACGGCGCAATGCCGCACCGGCCCCTTGGCCTGTTTCGAGTGCCAGATGCAACACCTGGCCGGCGTCCCGCAGGGCGGGCTGCAAATCGTGCAGTTCCGCAGGCACCTCCAGCAGGGGCTCTTCCAGCGTTAGCTGCATATAGCGACCTTCGATGCGTTCAAGCAACCGGGACGTCTCTTCCAGGGCAATAAGTTCACCATGGTTCATGATGGCGATGCGACCACACATTTGTTCGGCTTCTTCCAGATAGTGGGTGGTCAACAACACGGTCACGCCTTCGCGATTGATCTCCCGCACAAAATCCCACAGGTTGCGGCGCAACTCCACATCAACCCCGGCTGTCGGTTCGTCGAGGATCAGCAGGCGAGGCTTGTGAATCATCGCCTTAGCCACCATGAAGCGCCTTTTGAGGCCGCCGGACAGTTTATTCATCGATTTGTGCAGGTGAGGTCCGAGTCCAAGCTGCTCGATGAGCAATTCGCGCCAGGTATCGTCCTGCGGCACGCCGTAATAACCGGCATGGATCCGTAACGCACGATCGATGGTGAAGAAATTATCCGTGACGATTTCCTGATGCATGACCCCTACCAGACGGCGGGTGATGCGCCGCTTGGCTTGGTTATCATGACCGAAAACCTGCACCTTTCCGCTATCGATACGGCATACGCCGCTGATCATGTTGATGGTGGTACTTTTACCGGCGCCGTTAGGTCCCAAAAGGCCGAATATCTCCCCGGGAGATACGCTCAGTGACAGATCGCGCACTGCCGGCGTACCGGCGAAGGATTTATGCAGATGTTCGATATGGAGGGCTGAAATCATGACAGGCACTATAGCGCCAATCGGGATATGAATCAATGAGGCTCGGCACTTTGTCCCAGTCGCTGGGCAGTCTGCGCAAAAACCGTCTCCACCACAACATGGTTGCGCCCCCGCAGTTTAGCGCGGTACAGGGCCTGGTCGGCAAGCAGTATCAGTTGCGCGGGCTCGCTGCCCATCTGGGGAAACACGGTCGCCACGCCGACACTGACCGTGACGACAGGTTTGACGAAAGAAGCGTGATGGGGAATATTGGCCCCGGCTACCGCTGCCCGGCATTTTTCGCCAAGGGCTAGAGCACCATCGTTGGTTTTTGGAAGGATCAGGGCGAACTCTTCCCCACCGTAGCGCGCCACAAGGTCACCGGGACGAGCTGGAATGCTATTTAACACCTTTGCCACCTGACGCAAACAGTCGTCGCCCGCCAGATGTCCGTAATAATCGTTGTAAGCCTTGAATTGATCGATATCGATCATGATCAGACTCAGAGGCTGCCTATCCCGTATGGCGCGTTTCCATTCCTGATCGAGATGATCATCGAAATAACGGCGATTGGCAATGCCGGTCAATCCATCGGTCAGAGACAGGCTGGCCAGCTTGCGGTTGGCCTCATCGAGCTCGCTGGTGCGTCGCGACACCAACACCTCAACCGAAGCCGCATGCCGGGCCATTAAAATCAGGTAAAAAGGCACCGACAAACTGATAAGAATGCCGATCAGCACATACAACCAGGGAGCCATGCTCTGATAGCGGCTGAAATAGTCGACGACCGGTTCAGCCTGCAGCTGCCAATGTTTCTGCCCCGGGACCTTCACCTCTCGCTGGTAAGTAAAGACCGTCGGGGTAACCGCGCTTGCATCCCTGCGATAAACAAACAAGTCCTTGTTCTTATCAGGATGGCTATCCTCCACCAATCGCACTTCGGAGAGGGCCGGAAAATCGTTCCACCCGGCACGCTGGAACATGGATGTATAGTCAAAAATACCGACGATAAATCCACGCAGACCGTCGCCGTGCGATAGGGTCCCGGATGCTTTGTCGGCAGAAACCGGCAGTATACCTAAAAACGTTTGCCGACTCCCGGCCAAGTCGGAAATTTTAAAATTGCCAAACACCTGAACAACCCCGGCATCCCGTGCGGCATCAAGCAACTTGAGGCATGCCGGATCGGCGGCAAGATCAAGCCCCAAATACGGAATAGCAGCCTGCTTCGGTTCCATAAAATAAAGGGGGAAATGCGCATGGCGACGACCGGCAATCACGCGCCGACCATCTGCAGCGATCTCGAAAAATTGGGCAGAGGAACTGTCAGCAGAAAGAGAGGTTTCAAACCTGCCCCGCTGATTTTCAGGCACATGCGGGACCCAAGCCAAGGCATGAATATCGGGATGCCGCTGCAATGCCTCGGCCGCTACAGTAGCGAATTCCCTCTTTTCAACTTTTTCGGATCCCGTGAATAAGCTTTTCAAAGAGAAAAGCACTTCCAGGTTCAAACCGACCTCACGGTCAAGGGCCATGGCCCTGGCATCTACCTCACGCCGGAACTGCTCCATGAGTTGCTGTTTCTCAAGCGTCCGAAAACGCCAGGGCACCATCAAAGACACACACATGCCCAGCAACGCCACCATGACCACAAGGACTCTGAATGTCCTGCTCATTCCCCGCCCGCTTCCTCCGAGGGGACAACTCGGTTCCGCCTTGCACCAAAGCGCGAAACCAGAATGCCTATCTCATACAGCACCAGAAAAGGCACGGCAACCGATACCTGCGAAATGATATCGGGTGGCGTTAAAATCGCACCGACAACAAAAGCCACCAGAAAGATCAAGCGACGATGGTGGGCCAGCATGACGTGGTCGACAAGGCCCAGACGGGTGAGGAAAAAAATGATAATAGGAAGCTCGAAAATCAGCCCGAAAGCCAGCAACAGCCGGCAGGACAGGGAAAGATAAGCCCCCATGGAGAGCATGGCACTGATGTTGCCGACGTCCGTGCCATAGCTGACGAGAAAGCGAAACACCAAGGGGAAGACATAACCGAAGCCAAACCAGGTACCGACACCAAAACAGGCGCAACTGGCCAGAACGAACGGCACGGCCAGGCGCTGTTCCCGTCGATACAATCCTGGTGCAACAAAGGCCCATATCTGCCAGAAGATCACCGGCAAAGACACCAACAGGCCGGCCATGGCAGACAGCTTGACATAGGTGAAAAAGGGCTCGGTAGCCTGGATGAATACCAGGGAACTTCCGGCTGGAAGCGCCTGACGCAAGGGAGCCGATACGGCCTGAAAGAGCTGTTGGGCAAAGGAATAACAGACCAGCGCACTGACCAACCAGGCCCCCCCTGCCACAATCAGCCGGCGCCTCAACTCTTCAAGGTGGCCAACCAGGGGCTGCTCAACCATGGTCGGCGGGAGGCAACGGCTCATGGCGGTCTCGCTGGCTTTCGTCACTCAGAGCCTCGGGATCTTTGCCTTGCTCAACAGGGTCTGCCTGTCGAGAAGGGTATTCGTCGGATGGCTCGTCATGAAAGTCGCGAGTGGCGCGTTTGAATTCGGCCAGACCCTTGCCCAGGGCCCGGGCCAGTTCCGGCAGGCGTCGCGGACCGAGGATGATCAGGGCGAGAGCCAGAATAAGCAATAGTTCGGTGGGACCGATATTAAACATGCATAAACCTCTTTATTATCAGGGGAAGTTACCGATTTTTCGATGCAACCTGACAATAGCTGTAAACCATTCGACTGTCAAGCCGCTACAGACTCTTAACGGTTTGACAAATAAGGGATTTTACACTATTATGCGCCCCATTATAACATCGTTTATCCCCTACCAAAGAGGACTATAAATGAATTCGCAACAACTCAAGGACGAAATCCGCCGACTGGCCAAAGAGCGTAATGCCTTGATCATGGCACACTTTTACCAGCGCGACGAAATCCAGGAGATTGCCGATGTCGCGGGAGATTCCCTCGCCATGGCCATCGAAGCGGCGCAAACCGACCGGCAGGTCATTGTGTTGTGTGGCGTACATTTTATGGCGGAAAGTGCCGCGATCCTGGCACCGGGAAAAACCGTGCTGCTGCCCCGCACCGATGCCGGCTGCCCCATGGCCGACATGGTGGAGGTCGACAAGCTGCGCGAAATGAAAGCCCGCCTGCCCGGCCGCCCGGTAGTGACCTACGTCAATTCGAGCGCTGCGGTCAAAGCCGAAAGCGACATCTGCTGTACCAGCGCCAACGCCGTGGCGGTAGTCAACTCGCTTGACGCCGACGAAGTCATTCTGGTGCCGGACCGTAATCTCGGCCGTTACATTGCCGCCAATACCGACAAGAAGTGCTATTTCTGGGAAGGGTTCTGCCCGTTTCACGATCAGTTGCCCGAAGAGGACGTCCTGGCCGCCAAACAGGCACATCCGGATGCCCTGTTCCTGGCGCACCCCGAATGCCGCCCGCAGATCCTGGCCATGGCCGACTACGTCGCTTCGACAAGCGGCATGATCGATTATGTCCGCAACAGCCCGGTAAAAAAATTCATCCTTGGCACCGAAGAGGGCATCCTCTATCGACTGCGCAAAGAAAATCCCGACAAGCAGTTCATCATGCCCAACTCCCTGCTGTTCTGCAAAACCATGAAATATATCACCCTCGAAGAGGTGTTGCACTGTCTGCAAAACATGAGCCCCACAGTCACAGTCCCGACGGAGATCGCCGACGGCGCCCGCCAATCCCTGGAGCGCATGCTGGCCGTGCCGCGCGACTGACCATGTCGACAAACCATCACCAACAGGACGGGGGCGCACTCGGATGCGCCCCCGCTCTTTTTTAAGCATGACACCTTCTGATCTGCATACGGAACTCCATCCGGCTCTCGAAGAATTTTCCGCCACCCTGAATGGCCTGCCCCATGCAGAATTGTCGGGTATGACCGGCACCAGCTGTGCGTTCGTATTGGCGCACCTGCTGGCCGAGCGCCCCGAACCGTTGCTGATTCTGGCGGCGGACCAGGAACAGGCCGCCCGGATGTCCGCCGACCTGGCGTTTTATCTGGGCCGCCCCGACCAGGTTTTCTACCTGCCTCACTGGGAAATGCGCCCTTACGAGGCGCTACTACCCCACCCCGCCATCGAAGCTGCGCGACTGGCCACGCTGGCCGCCCTGGCCGATGGCCGCGCGCGGGTTCTGATCATGACGGTACGATCCGCCATGCAGCGGGTCATGCCACGTCGCGTGCTGGCTTCGCTACGCGCCTGCCTGCGTGAAAAGGACCATTATCCGCGGGAATTCCTGCTGCCCCATCTTAGCGAGCTCGGTTATCACGCCGTGCCGCTGGTGGAGGACCCCGGCACATTTTCGGTGCGCGGCGACCTGATCGACCTGTATCCGCCGACCCTCAAGGAACCGGTACGCATCGAATTTTTCGGCGACCAGATCGAGCGCATGCGCCCCTTCGATCCAGTCACCCAGCGCTCTCGCGACCAGCACCTCGCATCACTGGAACTGCTGCCGGCGCGGGAAATGATCCTGGCCGGGCAACATCTCGAAACCTTTGCGCGTGCCCTTAAGCAGCGCGCCGATGCCCTCGGCATTGCCCGTCCTCAGCGGGAAGCCCTGCTTGAAGAAGCACGCGAGGGACTGCTCGGCCCAGGTCACAGCTTCCTCATGCCCCTGTGTTACGATGGCTTGGACAGTGTTTTTGACTACGCACCCACCGGACGCCTGGTGCGTCTCGATCCGCCGGCCATCGCCCAGGAGACTGACCGCCTGCGCGACGAGATCAGCGAGGGAGAGGATCGTCTGGCGAAACACGGCGAACTGTTTGTCCCGGGAGAGACACTGTACCTGGGAAGTGACGAACTTGACCGTCACCTGACCGGTCTGCCTCAACTCGACATCACCCTGCTGCGCCTCTACCATCTGGACCAACCCGCGACCCGCCTGGTCATGCGCACCGAAAGCAATGCGGATCTGCGCGGCCACCAGCAGCAGGATGGTGGCCTGGCCGCGCAACTGGCCGGGCGTCTGCACGCTTGGCAACAGGAAGGCTGGAGACTGCTGCTGGTCTGCCATCAGCAAGGCCAGGCCGAGAGGCTGCAATCCTTACTGGGCGGACGCGGTCTCGACCTGCCTCTGACCACAGACGTCGAAGTTTCCACCGTGAAACCGGGGGTTCCCGTCATCACCCTGGGGGAACTGTCCGGCGGTTTCCGTCTACCCGACGAGCGGCTGGCGGTCATCACCGAAGAAGAGATTTTCGGTCGGCGTGCCCGCCGCCGCAGCGCCACCGCCGAAGCCCGCGCCAAAGCGCGCCTGTCTTCGCTGGCCGAACTGCGCGAAGGCGACCTGGTAGTGCATGCCGACCACGGCATCGGTCGCTACCAGGGCCTGTTGCACCTGCAGCTGCAAGGCAATGAAGGCGATTTTCTGCATCTGGAATATGCCGGCAAGGACCGCCTCTACCTGCCGGTGGAGCGTATCGAGAAGATTCAAAAATACGTCGGTGCCGAAGGGGGATCACCGCGCCTCGACCGTATGGGCGGCGGCGCCTGGGAAAAAGCCAAACTCAAAGCCCGCGCGGCGGTGGAGGAATTGGCCCGCGAGCTGTTGCAGATCTATGCCCGCCGCGAAATGCACGAAGGCTTTCACTACTCGCCGCCAGATGCCATGTTTCGCGAATTCGAGGCGGCCTTCCCCTACGAGGAAACCCCCGACCAGCTGGCCGCCATCAACGATGTTCTGGCCGACATGCAGGCCCACCGGGCCATGGACAGGGTGATCTGCGGCGATGTTGGTTACGGTAAAACCGAAGTCGCCATTCGCGCCGCCTACAAAGCCGCACTGGATGGCAAACAGGTTGCCGTACTGGTGCCGACCACGGTGCTGGCCCGCCAGCACGGCCAGACCTTTGCCGAACGCCTGCAGGATGCACCCGTCACAGTCGCATCCCTGTCACGGCTGAACAGCACCGCAGAACAAAAACAGATCCTGCAACGGGCCGCCGACGGCAAGATCGACATCCTGATCGGAACCCACCGCCTGCTGCAACGCGACGTACGCTTCAAGGATCTGGGCCTGCTGATCGTCGACGAAGAGCAGCGCTTTGGAGTCACCCACAAGGAGCGGCTTAAAAAGCTGCGTGCCGAAGTCGATCTGCTGACCCTGACCGCCACCCCCATTCCACGCACCCTGCACATGAGCCTGTTGGGACTGCGCGACCTGTCCGTCATTGATACCCCGCCTGTCGACCGACAGGTGATCCGCACCTATGTCACCCGTTTCGATGATGACCTGATCCGTCAGGCCATCCTTAATGAACTGCGCCGTGGCGGCCAGGTATTTTTTGTACACAACCGGGTACAAAACATCGGTGCCATGGCCGAGTTCCTCCAGACCCTGGTCCCCGAAGCCAAAATCGGGGTCGGCCACGGCCAGATGGGGGAAAAAGCTCTGGAAGCGGTGATGATGGATTTTGTCGAAGGCACCATCAATGTTCTGGTATGCAGTACCATTATCGAAAACGGCCTCGATATCCCGCGCGCCAACACCATCATCGTCAATCGCGCCGACTGCTTCGGCCTGGCGCAACTTTACCAGTTGCGCGGCCGGGTCGGACGATCACACATGCGGGCTTACGCCTACCTGCTGATCCCCGGAGAAAGCACTCTCACCCACGAAGCCCGCGAACGTCTGCGAGTATTGTCCGAGCTGACCGAGTTGGGCGCCGGCTTTCGCATCGCCAGCCACGACCTGGAGCTGCGCGGTGCCGGTGACTTGCTCGGGCCCAAACAATCGGGGCAGATCGCCGCCATTGGTTTTGAGATGTATGCGGAATTGCTGGAAGACACCATCGCGGAACTCAAGGGTCTGGAGAAAGAAAACCGCATCGATCCGGAAATCCGCCTCGGTCTGTCGGCCTTCCTGCCCGAAAAATACCTGCCCGACCCCAATCAGCGACTGGTATTTTACAAGCAGCTTGCCTCTGCCGAAGACGAGGAAACCCTCTATGAGCTGGCCGATGAACTGCGCGACCGCTTTGGCGAACTCCCCGACCCGACTCTGCTGTTGATAGAGGTTATGAAACTGCGGGTGCTGATGAAACAGGTACGCATCGTAGCCGCCGATTACGATGGCCACACGTTGACCCTGGCCTTTGCTCAGGACACGCCGGTTTCACCGGACAAAATTATCGCCCTACTGGAACAGGATGCAAAAAAATTCAGTTTTTCACCCGATTTCCGCCTGGGAATACGACTCGGCAGGCAACCTGGAGAAGTGGCTCTGGGCGAAGCCAAAAAAGCGTTGCAAGGCCTTATTTAGCTATGTTAGGTTTGATAATTCAGCGATCCGGCAGCAGTCGGCTCGCCCTTTCAAGGAGTCACCCCTGATGCCCCGCCGCGGGTTTACCACCATCATCCTACTACTGTTCCTATTGCTGCCGGCCTGCAAACACCAGGAGCAACTACCTGCCCAGGTCTTGTTGCGCGTCGATGGCCGGACCGTCTCGTTGGAGCAGTTTCAACACGATTTCGAGCAGATCCTGCCCAAGGACCGAACCCTTGCCAAGGACGAGGAACAAGCCCTGCGCCGCTCCTACCTTGCCCAGCGCATCGATCACGAATTACTCCTGGCCGAAGCGGAAAACCTTCAGATGAGGATTCTCCCGAAGGAGATGCAGCAAGCTGTCGATAGATACCGCGAAAATTATCCCCCCGGCGATTTCGATCGTATGCTTAAGGAAAATGGCTTGACGGAAGAGGCCTGGAACAGGCTGCTGCAGGAAGAACTGCTGGTGGAAAAAGTCCTCAATCAGATGGTGCGGGAGCAGATCACCGTGGCTGAAGACGAAATCACCGCCTACTTTGAATCCAACCGCGAGAATTTTTCCCGGACAGAACAGGTCAGGGCTCGCCAAATCACCGTCGCCACCGAAGCCGAGGGTCGCCAGATTCTGGAAAAGCTGCGTCAAGGCATGCCATTCAAGGAAGCCGCCCGCCGCTATTCTATTTCCCCGGAGGCTGAGCAGGAAGGCGATCTTGGTACTTTTGCCCGGGGCGAAATGCCCGAAGCTTTTGACCAGGCAGTGTTCGATCTTCCGGCCGGACGCGTAAGCGATCTGGTCCAGACAGAATACGGCTACCATATTTTTCTTGTCGAGGAGCATCTTCCCGCGACGCAACCTGCATTGCAAACAGCCCGCGAAGATATCATCGCCACGTTGCGCCAACAAAAAGAAGAAAAACTGTACCAGGACTGCCTGCAGGCTCTGCGACAGGCGGCCACCATCGAGGTAGATTGGACATTACTATAAACTTTTTTCCAACCCCATGCGAGGAACGGCACCCATGAAACGCTTTGTTCTGCTATCCGCCGTGCTGATGCTGGTATCCAGCCCTGTGTCGGCCGAAACCGTCAGCCGCATTGCCGCAATTGTCAATCAGGACGTCATAACGACGGCTCAACTCGACCGGGAAATCGAGCAAATGGTTTCTCCCGAAGCGATGGAGGCTGGTATCAGCCCTGTCCAGCGCGACGAACTGCGCCGCAAGGTTCTCGACAAAGTGATCGAGGACACCCTGCTTCGCCAGCGCATCGAGAAACTCGGCCTGCAAGTTTCGGATGAGGACATCGAACAGGCTATCAATGATGTTCAGGCCCAAAACAATATCAACCGCGAACAACTTATCGAAGCGTTGGCAGCCCAGGGCCTGACGTTTGACGTGTATCGGGAACGCCTGCGTCAGCAATTGCTCAATTTCAGGCTGATCGGCAGGGAAATCCAGGGCAAGGTCGAAATCACCAATACGGAAATGCGTGATTATTACCGGGCCCACCTGGAAGACTATCGCAATGCCCCCTACATCCGCCTGAGCCGCATTACCTTCAGGCTCGCAGCAGGCAGTTCATCCGCCGAAATCGCCGACACCCGTGCCAAAGCGGAAGCAGCGCTGAGTCAATTGCGCCAGGGAAAGGACTTTTTTGAGGTCCTCATGCAGAATGCCTCCACCGCCGGGGTCGATGGCGGCGACATGGGACAGATCACCGAAGGAAGTCTGAGCGATAGCTTTAATCGGGCCATCGCCGATCTGACAACCGGCCAGACCTCTGGAATCATCGAAACCGCCGAGGGTTTTCATATCCTGCGGTTGGATGAACGCAATGCCGGTGAGACGCAAACCTTTGAGACCGTCAAGGATCAGATCAAAAATAAAATGCTTGAGGAAAAACGTGCTGCAGCTCTTGCCGAGTGGACCAAAGATCTCCGGGAAAGCGCCGACATAGAAATCCGCCTTTAAGCTCCGCACAGAATATTGCTCATCGGACCTTCTGAACCCCGCCCCTCGAGGCGGGGTTTTTTATAACCGTATTTACGGTTGTCGGAACCCGACTCCCGGCGTTATAATCATGGGTCACTTGGAGTCTACTATGCAAAAGCCCCTAATCCTGACCATGGGCGACCCGACCGGGGTCGGTCCCGAAATTATTGTCAAAGCCTGGCTGAACGGCGCATTCGAGAGGCTTGAAAGGCCGCTGCTGGTTGCCGGTGATACAGCGGTGCTGCAGCGGGCGGCGCGGTTGTTCCATGCCGACTGCCTGGTATGCGAAGCACCTGCCGGCGGCATGGCCAGTCACACGCTGCAAAACAAAGAGCGCAGCCTGCCAGTCCGTGCCTTGTCGAACCTGCCTGCAGAGCAACTGGCCTGGGGCCGACCGGACACCGCCTGCGGCCGGGCCATGCTGGATTACATCAACTGGGCCTGCGACCAATGCCTGGCTGGAAAAGCGGCGGCCATGGTCACCGGCCCCATCAACAAACAGGCGATACTGGCGGCGGGATGCGATGCACCCGGCCATACCGAACTGCTGGCCCGGCGCTGCGGCACCGACAAGGTGGTAATGATGCTCGGCGGGTCGCGCCTCAAGGTCTGTCTGGTGACCACCCATCTGGCGTTGAAAGAGGTTCCCGGCGCCCTGAATTGCGATGAAATCGTGGCCACTATCCGCATTGTCAACACGGCCTTTAAACGCTTTTTCGGTTGCCGCCGACCGCGCCTGGCGGTGCTGGCTCTCAACCCCCATGCCGGTGAAGGCGGCCGCTTCGGTGATGAGGAGGCCCGCATCATCGCTCCCGCCATCGCTGCAGCCCGCCAGCACGGCATCGATGCCAGCGGACCTCACAGTGCCGACGCTCTGTTTCACTTTGCCGCCCGCGGCGACTACGATGCGGTCATCTGCATGTACCACGACCAGGGCCTGATCCCGCTGAAGCTGTTGCATTTCGAGGATGGCGTCAATATTACCCTGGGACTGCCCATTATCCGCACATCGGTCGATCACGGCACCGCCTACGATCTGGCCGGCACCGGCCAGGCAAACAGCAGCAGCCTGGTCGCAGCCATGACCATGGCAACACACATGGCTCAAAAAGCAGTGCCTGGTGATTCGTGATTGGTGACCAGTCCTGTTTTTAATCCACGCTTCGAAGCCTGTCCCTCTGCGCAGGGCCAGGGCGAGGCGATCTTTCGCGCGAAAGTAGCAAAGCACACGATTTTACCAATCACTAATAGCCAGTCACCAATCACTGGTTTTTAAGGTTTCCGATCCTAATTATGGCCAATAATATTGTCATCAAAGGTGCCTGCGAACATAACCTCAAGTGCATCGACATCACCATTCCCCGCGACAAACTGGTGGTGATTACCGGGGTTTCCGGTTCCGGCAAAAGCACCCTGGCTTTCGATACCCTGTATGCCGAAGGCCAGCGCCGTTACGTTGAGAGCCTGTCGGCCTACGCCCGGCAGTTTTTGGAACAGATGTCCAAGCCCGACGTGGAAAGCATCGAGGGGCTGTCTCCGGCCATCTCCATCGAACAGAAGACCACCTCCAAAAACCCGCGTTCCACGGTCGGCACCGTCACGGAAATCTACGACTACCTGCGCCTGCTGTTCGCCCGGGTCGGACGCATCCACTGCCACGGTTGCGGCAAGGAGATCGCGTCCTGGACCATCCAGCAGATGGTCGATCGCATTATGACCATGCCGGAACAGACCAAACTGCTGTTGATGGCCCCCACGGTGCGCGGCCGCAAAGGCGAATACCGCAAAGAACTGCGCCAGTTGCAAGCCGATGGCTTCGTGCGCATCCGCATCGACGGTGAGATGCGCGAGTTGGCCGAAGACATCTCCCTGGACAAAAACAAAAAGCACACCCTCGAGGTGGTGGTCGACCGACTGGTGATCCGCCCGGGGATCGAAAGCCGCCTGGCCGATTCGCTGGAAACCGCCTTGCGCCTGGCCGGCGGTATCGTGCGGGTCGAAGAAGTCGACGGCGAAAGCCGCCTCTTCTCGGAGCAGCATGCCTGTGCCGACTGCGGCATCTCCTACCCGGAAATCACGCCGCGAATGTTCTCCTTTAACAACCCGTATGGCGCCTGTCCCGCTTGCTCCGGACTCGGAACGCGCATGTACTTCGACCCCGAGGAAGTGGTACCCAACCCGGAATTATCCCTGCGCGAGGGCGCCGTGGTACCCTGGGAGACACGCACCGGCTTTTACTATCACCAACTGCTGGAAGCCCTGGCCGATCACTACAAATTTGACATCAACACCCCTTTCATCCGCCTTCCGGAGCGTATTCGCCAGATCCTGCTGCACGGCTCGGGCAAAGAATCCGTGCGCTTTTTCTACGATCAGGGCGAACGCCGCCACTATTACGAAAAACCGTTTGAGGGGATTATCCCCAATCTGGAACGGCGGTTCCACGAAACCGACTCGGACCGGGTACGGGAAAACCTTGAACGCTTCATGAACGTGATGCCCTGTCCGACTTGCCAGGGCGCGCGTTTGCGCCCGGAGTCGCTGTTTATCCGGATTGGCGGCAGCAACATCCAGGAGGTGTGCGCTCTCTCCATCCATGAAGCGGAACTCTTCTTTGAAACCCTGCGCCTTTCGGATAAGGAATTCGAGATCGGCCGCCGGATTCTGAAAGAGATCCGCGAACGGCTGTCGTTTCTGTCCTATGTGGGCCTCGACTATCTGAGCCTGGATCGGGCCTCGGGGACCCTGTCGGGGGGCGAGGGGCAGCGCATCCGTCTCGCTACCCAGGTCGGCTCCTCCCTGGTGGGGGTACTGTATATCCTCGACGAACCGTCCATCGGCCTGCATCAGCGGGACAATCGCCGGCTGCTCGATACTCTCAAGCGCTTGCGGGATCTGGGCAACACAGTACTGGTGGTGGAACACGACGAGGAGACCATCCTCGAAGCCGACTATGTCATCGACATGGGCCCCGGTGCCGGTGTGCACGGGGGCGAGGTGGTATCGCAGGGCACCCCGCAGGAGATTCTCGCCGATCCGGCCTCCCTCACCGGCTCCTATCTCTCCGGTGTGCTGACCATCCCGCTACCGGCCGAGCGGCGCGCCAGCGACCGCTACCTGGAAATTATCGGTGCGCAGGAAAATAACCTCAAAAACGTTAACGCCGCCATCCCTCTGGGCGTCATGACCTGCGTCACCGGCGTATCGGGATCGGGCAAATCGACCCTGATCATCGACACCCTGTTCAAAGCTCTCTCCCAGCGACTGTATCGTTCGCGGGACAAAGCCGGCAAGGTCGACGATATCCGTGGTCTGGAGCACCTGGACAAGGTCATCGACATCGATCAATCGCCTATCGGTCGCACGCCACGCTCCAACCCGGCTACCTACAGCGGCGTTTTCACCGATATCCGCGACCTGTTCGCCCAGTTGCCGGAAGCCAAACTGCGCGGTTACAAACCGGGGCGGTTCTCCTTTAACGTCAAGGGTGGTCGCTGTGAAGCCTGTCAGGGCGAAGGCATCCTCAAGATCGAGATGCACTTCCTGCCGGATGTCTATGTGCAGTGCGAAGTCTGCAAAGGCGCGCGCTACAACCGTGAAACCCTCGAAGTACGCTACAAAAGCATGAATATCGCCGAGGTGCTGGACATGACCGTCAACCAGGCGATCCCTTTCATGGAGAACATTCCGCGCATCCGCAACAAGCTGGAAATGCTGCGCGACGTGGGCCTCGGCTATATCAAGCTGGGCCAGAGCGCCACCACCCTCTCGGGTGGCGAAGCCCAGCGCGTCAAGCTGGCCAAGGAACTCGGCAAGCGGGGCACCGGACGGACGATTTACATCCTCGACGAACCGACCACCGGTCTGCACTTCGCCGATATTCATAAACTGCTCGATGTGCTGCATCGCCTGGTCGACGCCGGCAATACGGTGGTTATCATCGAGCACAACCTCGATGTCATCAAAACCGCCGACCATATCATTGACCTGGGACCGGAAGGCGGTAGCCGCGGCGGTGAAATTCTCGCCAGCGGCACCCCCGAAGAGGTGGCACGCTGCTCCCGCTCCCACACTGGACGCTACTTGCGTTCCTATCTTAACCTGTAGGAGACTGCCGCCCCGGAGCAAAACCAGCGCCGGTATTGCCACGAACTCAAGGACTTGTCTTCATGAAACGATCGCCACTTCAACCCAAGCACCTGGATCCGGGCTGGGCCCTTATCCTTTACTATGGCGCTGCCATCCTGATCGGGGGCGCCCTGCTGACCCTGCCCTTTGCCGCCCAGGGTGAGCCGCTGTCGTTTATCGACGCTCTGTTCACCGCCACCTCGGCCCAGTGCGTTACCGGCCTGATCGTGGTCGACACCGGCACCAAGTTAACCCTTTTCGGCCAGGGGGTGGTCCTGCTGCTGATCCAGATCGGCGGATTGGGTATCACCACCTTCTCCGTCTACCTGTTTTTTTATCTGGGCAAGGGGGTAGGCATCCGAGACCGATGGGTGATCCAGGAGACGCTGCTGCATACCCCGGTCGACTCCCTGCGCGATCTGGTGCACAGTATTTTCAAGTACACCCTGGTTATCGAAGGGATCGGATCTGTCATTCTGGCTATCGCCTTCGTACCGAAGATGGGCTGGGCCAAAGGGATTTACAGTGCTGTTTTTCACAGTATTTCGGCTTTCTGCAATGCCGGGTTTTCGCTGTATCCCGACAGCATGATTGGCTATAGTGCGGACCCGCTGGTCAATGTGACCATCATGGCGCTGATCATCCTCGGCGGTATCGGATTTCTGGTCATCAAGGAGGTCTTTGATCTCAGTCAGGAACATAACCGGCGCCGGCGCCGCCGGCTATCGCTGCATTCGAGACTGGTTTTCATGACCACCGCCATTTTGATCATCGGCGGAGCGCTACTCATCGGACTGCTTGAGGCGCCTTCGGCTTTCGCATCCATGCATATGGGCGAAAGCATATGGGTCAGCCTGTTTCAGTCCGTTACGGCACGCACCGCTGGTTTCAACTCCATCGACCTCAACCTTTTCGAGGTGCCGACGTTGTTTGTGATGATGTTTCTGATGTTCGTCGGTGCATCACCTGGCTCTTGCGGTGGCGGGATTAAGACCACCAGTCTGGCGCTGTTTGTAGCCATCATGCACAGCCGCCTGAAAGGCAATCCGCACACCAACGTATTTCGTCGCACCCTGCCCGAAGCGGCCGTTACCAAAACCCTTACGCTGGTCATGACCGCCTTGCTGTTCCTGGCACTGGCAATTTTCATCCTGCTGGCCGTGCAACTGCAGGGGATGCCGGCCATCGCCAGCCGCGGGGTATTTCTGGAATACACATTTGAAGCCGTGTCGGCCTTTGCCACCGTCGGTCTGTCCCTCGGTGCCACGGCCAAACTGGTGCCGGCCGGCAAGCTGATCGTCATCATTCTGATGTTCATTGGCCGTGTCGGTCTGCTCACCGTAGCGTTCACCATGATCCGCCGGTCACGCGAAGGCGCCGTCCACTATGCCGAAGAAAACATCATGATCGGTTGACCACTGTTCAACTGCCCGGGAGATTTTTACCATGAAACGATTTTGCGTCATCGGGTTGGGAAATTTTGGCTTTCACGTCGCTAAAACCCTTTACGAAGAAGGGCATGAAGTGATCGCTATCGATCTCAACCAGGACAAGGTTCAACGTATTAAAAACTCATCCTCCTACGCCATTTTCGGGGATGCCTCCAACAAGGAATTTCTCAAGGGGCAGGGGGTCGGGGAAATGGATGCGGTGGTCGTTTCCACCGGCGAACGCTCGCACCTTTCGACCCTGATCACCCTGCATCTGAGGGAGATGAACGTTCCGAGGATTCTGGTCAAGGCCATCGACGAGGATCACGGCCGCATTCTGGAAAAGATCGGTGCCACCGATATCATTTTCCCCGAAAAGGATATGGCAATTAAAACCGCCAAGGGACTATGCTCGTCCAATATCCTGGAATTCATCCCCGTCGCCGAGGACTACTCCATCACCGAGGTGGCGCCACCCAACCATTTCATGGGTAAAAACCTCATCGACCTCGATTTGCGGCGTAAATTCCATGTCACCGTTATCGGCATCCGCGACATGCTCACCGGGGATTTCAACACTCTTCCCTCGCCAACCCACGTCATCAAAGACAGCGACCTGCTGGTGCTGATCGGCAAGGCCGAGGATGTGGAGAAAGCCTGTCAACCCAAGTAACGTGCAAACAGAAACGACTCTCTTTTCCGCAAGCTTTCACGGGTTGCCCATCCGGGATCATCGGGAGGGACGCCAGGCAACACCGAGGTTGACAGGTCCGACATTTTTTATAAGAATAGTGGCATTATTGTTTGTTATTCATTCCCCCACATACTAGAGGAGACTCACCGACATGTCCGATCTGAGCGGCACCAAAACCGAACAGGACCTTCTGGAAGCTTTTGCCGGAGAATCCCAAGCTAATCGCAAATATCTGGCGTTTGCAGAGCAAGCTGACAAGGAAGGCCATCCCCAGGTCGCTAAATTGTTCCGTGCGGCTGCAGCGGCGGAAACCGTGCATGCCCACGCCCATCTGCGCGCACTGGGTGGCGTAGCCTCCACCCTTGACAACCTCAAGGAAGCCGTCGGCGGTGAAACCCACGAATTCAAAGAAATGTATCCGCCCATGATCGAGGAAGCCAAAGCCAAGGGTTTCAAGGCCGCTGAACGCACCCTCTCCTACGCCAACGAAGTTGAGAAGGTGCATGCCGAGCTGTACGAAAAAGCCCTGGCCAACCTCGGCAAGAACGAAGCCTGTGAATACTGGGTCTGCAAGGTCTGCGGCAACACCCTCGAAGCAGAACCCCAGGAACCCTGCACGGTCTGCAAAGCCGCCAAAATGGCCTTTTTCAAAGTCGACTGAGTTTTTCCTGCAAAGCATGATATCATCGGGTGATCTGCTTTAAGCGGGTCACCCGATATTTATTTGAACCGGCGACAGCCGATCCTTCAAAAGAGATTGTCCATGGAAAAATGCCCTGTCTGTAAGGAAGAAAAAAAAGGCAAGTACTGGTGCAGCGCCTGCAAGACCGTGTTCGTTTGCCCGCTGCCAGGCTGCGGTGCCACCATCAGCAACCACGATGCCGAGGAATGCCCGCGCTGCGGCCTGCTGTTTGCCGACTATGTCAATCAGCGTAAAATGTACCGCCAATGCCCCAAGTGCAAAAAGAAACAGGGGCTGAATGAGCAACAGTGCCGACACTGCAAGTTCTGGTTCAACTGTCCCTCCTGCGGACATAAAGTAACATCCACCAGCGCCCTGACCTGCCCACGTTGCGGCACCAATCTGCGCCGCTGATCACACCATTCCATTCTTTTGCAGGCGGCCGTCCAGGCCGCCTTGTTTTCTTCCCGCCTCATATCAACCGCCATTGACATCTTGTCTGGATGGGCTAGAAATAATCAAGAGTTCGTTGGTCCCAACGCATGGCAAAGCGAACAACCCCATCCTGACAACCAAAACTCCTCTACTGGACCGTGCAGGGACGCAGTGAACTGTTCTTCAAAACGGAATCCTGCTGAGGAAACCGGACCTGCAGCACCGGACTTCCTTGATCAAGCACGTCAGCGGCCCAGACCTTAATCACAACTTTCGACATAAGGTACGACAAATCATCCCGCAATCCGATCTACCGACGGAACAGATGGCATAAAGTCCGAGCAATTCTTTCTTCACTCAAGGATGAAGCCATGAAGGGTAAACATGTCTATATCGAAAAGGGTGGCTGTATCCGCCGCCAACTCGACTTGGAAACGATCCAGACCTACCTGCAGGCCAATGGTTACGAACTGGTGGACCATCCCCGCAAAGCAGGTTGCATTCTGGTCAGCACTTGTGCTTTCAAAAAAAAAGAGGAGGACCGTTCCTACCAACGGCTAAGGACTCTGCAAGCTTATCCGGCCCGCATATTGGCACTGGGGTGCTTACCGGACATTGCCCCGGAACGCTTCGAAAGCCTCGGAAACATAGGCAAGATCGCCCCCAAAGAGTTACGCGCCATCGACGATTTTTTCGTCCATGATAAGCTGTCCTTCACCGATATCGCCGACAGCCCTGTTTTGACGGGAAATGAAGGAGGGCTTGTAAGCTCCTTAAAAAAGAGCGCGTATAACAGCTGGAATATCCGCAACAGCCTGGCTACGGACGATTTGGCCATGGCCTGGGAAAGACTGAAACAGCGCCTAAAAAACGCCGACAAGAAATATCACTTGTTCGTCTGTCGCGGTTGCCAGGGTCTGTGCAGTTACTGCGCGGTTCGACGGGCGATCGGTCCGATACGCAGCAAACCGATTGCGCAGGTAGTAGAGCAGTTGCGGGAGGGTTATCAAAAAGGCTTCCGCCATTTCCCCATTCTGGGGGATGACCCGGGTTGTTACGGGCTCGATATCGGCACTGACTTCCCGAGCTTACTGGGCCAATTACTCACCGAGGCTTCTCGTCTTGGCATCCGACACGGACAGTCTCCAGTATTTCATATTCATGACATCCATCCCAAATTCGTTATTCGCTATCAGGACGAACTCGCTCGATTATCCGCAGCCCGCGCCTGCCAAAGTATTCTGTTGCCGCTTCAGTCGGGAAGCGATCGCATACTGCAACTGATGGAGCGTGAGCATACCGTTTCAGACCTGGTGGCAGCGGTTCAGGCCATGCGCAAAGCCCGTCCTGACCTGGAACTGACCACGCAGATCATTGTCGGTTTCCCCAGCGAAACAGAAGAGGATTTTCGCGCTTCGTTGCGGGCCGTACACAATGCGCAGTATTCCACGGTTGTGGTCTTCCCCTATCATGATAAAACCGGGACGAAAGCTGCCGAACTACTACCCAAAACTCCGGAAAAAATTATCCGGCAGCGGAAAAAAGCCGCCTTCCAGTTTTTTCGGGACCACGGTATCAAGGCGTATCCAAACTGCCCTTGAAAAATAAAAAGCCGGGCTGTCCATGTTAACAGCCCGGCTTTGATTCGCATGGAACCCTCCACTATTTGTCGAAAGGCCACCACCACCGCTTTTTGCCGCTTGCGGCTTCATCGGGGACCTGTTCACCCTTGCCGTTACCGGTCATTTTTCTTTCTTTTGCTTCATCTTTGGTCTTATCCATAACACGATCACGGTCGCGATCCCGATCCATGTCACCGCGCATGTCATCGGCAGCGCCTTTGGCTTTTTCTTTCTCTTTCATCTTTTCCTTCGGCTCGGCCATGTCGTGCATCCGCTCGCGATCCATGTCGCGATCTCTATCGCGGTCATATTTTTCCTTCGCGTCGTCCCCTTTGGCCTTGGCCTTCTCTTTCATCTTTTCTTTTTGCATGTTCATGTCATGCTCGCCACTGCGGGCATGTTCCCCGGCCTGCTCGGCGCGACGCTGCTCGGCCCGCTCCAGGGCGCGGGTGGCATCTTCGTCGGACTGCTTATTGGAAGGGGACATATCCCAACCGGCACCACCGCCTTGTCCGTCGCCACCGCCACCACCACCGCCGCGGCCGGCCCACGCCGGTGCGGCCATAATCGCAACCAGGCCTGCTATCAGTGCTATCTGCCCTAAACGCTTGCGCATCACAAACCTCCTTTGCTGTTAACAAACATGAACTTTTAATAATTGTAAGGCCATCATCCCGTCTGCGCAACCAGGGAATTTATAACTGCCGAGAGAAAGCATCTCTGTTATAATCGCCACCGTTCACCCCGCACGGTGCCACATCAAGACTGAAAAGAGTTGCCCATGACCAAGGATTCGCTATTCTCACGCCCGCAAAAACCGGTACCGCCGTTTGAATTCAATGAATCGGTGGTACAGGTGTTCGATGACATGATCAACCGCTCCGTACCCTGCTACCGGGAACTGGTCCTGCGCCAGGCCCAATTAACCGCACACTACTACCAACCGGAAACACGCATCTATGATCTGGGCTGTTCCACCGGCAACCTGAGCCTGGCGGTTTGCGCCGTTATGGATAACGACCGCCCCTTCCAGTTGGTCGGTGTGGACAATTCGGAACCGATGCTCACCGTCTGCCGTGAACGCATGCAATCCGTGCCGGCCGTTGCAGACATCTCCCTGCAGTGCGCCGATATCTGCAAGGTTGCGATGAGCAGTGCCTCGGTGGTGATTCTCAACCTGACCCTGCAGTTCATACCGCCGGCTGACCGACAGGAACTTTTGAACCGTATTTTCAACGCTCTTGTCCCCGGCGGCATCCTGCTTCTGACGGAAAAGACCGTGCATGCCCATGCCGGTCTGAGCGACTTGCAACAGGATTTCTATTACCGATTCAAAGCCGAAAATGGCTATTCGCAGATGGAAATCAGCCAAAAACGCGAAGCGCTGGAAAATGTGCTGGTCCCGGACACTGTGGAAACCCACCTGGTACGCTTGGACAGGGCGGGTTTCAAAGCCATCGACACCTGGCTTAAATGGTTCAATTTCGCTTCGTTTATCGCCTTGAAGGAAACACCATGAAGACCCTGCTGACCGCCGCGGCCAAGGCTATCGGCCCTGGCCCCTGGCAACAACCTCTCACCGAACTGCTCGCCGAGCGAGGCCATCAGCTGGCCTGCGTGGACGGCAACGTCCGCAGACTAAGCGGGCTTATGCAGCAGTTGCCGGAGGTTGTTCCTTCCCGACGAGACATCGAATCCGGCCGCATTGAGATCGGTGCGGCAAGCGACCTCTCCGAGCAGCAACGCCAGGAACTGTTCGACACGCTCATGGCGTTTCGTCCCTGGCGCAAGGGCCCGTTCAGTATTTTCGGCATCCCTGTCGATACCGAATGGCGGTCGGATCTGAAATGGGCACGCATCGCCCCCCACATGGCGCCGCTGCAAGGCCGGCGCATCCTGGACGTCGGCTGCAGTTGCGGCTACTACCTGATGCGCATGGCCGCCTTCGACCCGCAACTGGCCCTGGGCCTGGAGCCGTATCCGCCGCTGTTTTGCCAGTATGTCCTGCTGCAACGCTGGTTGAAGCTGCCGCAGGTCCACTGCCTGCCGTTGAAACTGGAAGAATTACCGCCCATGGACGGCTATTTCGACACCATCTTCCACATGGGGGTACTCTATCACCAGCGGTCGCCCCACGACGCCCTGAAACAACTGGCAGCGTTGCTGCGCCCCGGCGGCGAACTGGTGCTGGAAACCCTGGTGCTTGATGGCGAGCAGGATATGGCGCTGTGCCCCCGCGACCGATATGCCAAGATGCGCAACGTGTTTTTCCTGCCGACCGTACCCTGCCTGGAGGCCTGGCTGATCAAAGCCGGCTTTGAAGATGTCCGCTGCGTCGACCGCAGTTGGACCACCAGCGCGGAGCAAGGCCCGACGCCCTGGGTTAATACCGAGTCGTTGCCCGACTTCCTCGATGCGGAGAATCCGACACTTACCATCGAAGGCTACCAGGCCCCCCTACGGGCAGCCATCATCGCCCGCAGGCGCTGATCGCACCGCCGGTGCACCCTTGACAAGATGCCGGGTCCCCAATACCCTCTCTGAAAATCATGTTCGCATTGTACAGGAGGACAGCATGCCCATCATTACCCTCACCATTTCCCCCCGCAGCCCCGAGGTCAAAGAGCAACTCATCGCCAGATTGACCGAAACCGCCGCCGACGTCACCGGCATCCCGGCGGAAAAATTCATCGTGGTCATCGATGAAAACCCGGTGGAAAACATCGGTGTCGGCGGTGTACCGCTGAACAAGCTGCTCCCCTGAGTACTCAAGGGCGTTTTTCCCGCAAAGACCGCAGAGAACGCTGGGGAATACAACAGCTCATAACGGGCTACTCATTCATCGGTAAATAGTGATCGAAATCTACCAATTTCTCTCTGCGAACTCAGCGCACTCTGCGGTAAATCCCGCCTTCCCATTTGACCTATCGAAACCAAAAGCGAGGTACCCATGAAAAAATCTCTCGGAATAAACACCCTGGCGCAACCGACCCCTGTCTGGCTGGTCGGCACCTACGACGAAGCCGGGCGCCCGAACCTGGCCACCATTGCCTGGGGCGGCGTATGCTGCTCAAAACCGCCCTGCGTCTCCGTTGCACTGCGTCCGGCGACCCATACCCACGACAGCATCCTGCAGCGCAAAGCCTTTACCGTCAATGTCGCCACCCAAGCCTTCGCCCGCCAGGCCGACTACTGCGGCATGGTCTCCGGCCGCGACACCGACAAATTCACCGCCACCGGCCTGACCCCCATCCGCAGCACCCTGATCGATGCCCCCTATGTGGACGAACTACCGCTGATCCTCGAATGCAAACTGCAACAATCGGTCACGGTCGGCGGCCACACCCTGTTCATCGGTGAAATCGTCGATGTCAAAGCTGACGAGGCGGTCCTCAGTGCCGAAGGCTACCCGCATATCGAAAAAGTGAAACCGCTGATCTTCACCCCGGTATTGCGCAACTACCACGGTGTCGGCGAGTATCTGGGGCAGGCCTTCAGTATCGGCAAGGAATTGCCGTAAGGAAAGATGGGGCTTTTCGTTAATACCCGTTTTTTAAGGTTAAACCAGGATCAGATTTACCGCAGAGTACGCAGAGTTCGCTGAGAGAAACTATTGATTGCAAAGACTTTTCTCTGTGCGCTCTGCGGTCTCCGCGGTGATGAATCTGACGATAGCAGTATTCACCCCAACCGCTCCAACCACTGCTTGAGGGCCTCGATAATCTGCGTGGCCTGCTTCACACTCAAGCGGCGCAGATCCCCGACTCCGGTCATGCGCTTGGCAAAACGCCCGAGAGCGGCCCAGCTCGGGTTCTGCACCGCCCCCAAGCGATGCAGATGCAGCCAGAGGTTACGTGCTTTCCAGACCATGGGCGGCAAAGGCCGCTCGCTGACCCTTGGCAGCCGCGGCCGCCAACCGAGTTCCGCCAGGCGGTCAAGCACCATGCGCAACTCGCCATCGGTCAGGTCTGCAGCCGATTCCTTGCCCGGCACCGTCGACCGCACCAGGTCATGGTATATGTCATCGCTAAGGCCGAGTTCCTTTTTGGCTATATGGATCTTGGCCAGGGCCCGCCGGCGATATTCGCGATCGTTGGATCTGTCTGGCATAGCAATACCCTCCATCTTCTCAGAATATAGCGTTTTCCGCCGGGATGAGTTACCCACCCCTTAGCAGAAACATTGCCGTTTATTTTATCACCACGAAGCACACGAAGATCACGAAGAAAACCTATAATGCCCCGCCTGTTACCAGTCCGATAAAATACCTTCAATAACCCCTAAAAGATTTTTGCAGATTCCCCGGCAAGTACCCCGCGTCTACTTCGATCATAGCACCGAAATCCCTTCTTCATGTACTTCATGAACTTCGTGGTGACAAATCAATATTGTTGTTTAAATCCATTCTGGCAACATCACTTGCCATCCGGCCGAGCTTGGCTAAACTCAAGAAAAAAGCCAAGGGGGAGTCGTATGTGGGAATTCAATGTACTGGTCACCATGGCCCAGGATGGGCGCTACCGTCAGATGCTGGAGGAACTTGCCCCACATGGCGAGTTTCACAAAACCGATTTTCATGGTGTGGTCATCGGCAGAGTCCCCGATATGCGTCAGTTTCTGGAGACGGTACGCCAACGACGCCTTGAGCGGACCCTCGCCTTTCAGGATGTGAGCCGCATCGTGCCGCTGGACACGGTTTTTTCCTTTGACCTGGATAGTTTTTTGGAAAAAGCCTGTAAATCGATTCGACCTTATCTGTCCCGCATGAGCGAACACCGCTTTCATGTGCGCCTTGAAAGACGGGGACTCAAAGGGCAAATCGTCTCCCCGGATATCGAGCAGGCGCTGGATAATTTCATCCTCGACGAATTGGCCGATCTGGGGCACTCCGGAAAGGTCGATTTTGACGCCCCCGATGCGGTACTGGCCATCGAGACGGTCGGTACCCGCTGCGGCATCGGCTTTATCACCCGCGAGCTGTCTGACCGCTACCCCTTCGTACACGTCGACTGAGACGTCCCCGGAAGCATGCCTACGGATCTGGTACCCGCCTATGTAAAGCTGCTGGCCAGCGGGCGCTTCGACGAGCGCCTGAAATGGGCCTATTCCCGCATGCGAAGCTGCGACCTGTGTCCGCGCCGCTGCGGCGTCAATCGCCTGCACAGCAGCCGTGGAGCCTGGTGCCGCACCGGATCACGGGCGGCAGTCGCCAGTTTCGGAGCCCACTTCGGCGAGGAACAACCCCTGGTGGGCCGACAGGGTTCAGGTACCATCTTCTTCGGCCATTGCAATCTGGGCTGTGTCTTCTGTCAGAACTGGGATATCAGCCATCCCCGGGAACCGATGCGGCCTGTTTCAGCCGCAATCCTCGCCTCCATGATGCTTAGCCTGCAACGGCAAGGCTGTCACAATATCAATCTGGTCTCCCCGAGCCACGTGGTGGCGCCGATTCTGGCTGCTGTGCGCCTGGCCGCGCGGCGCGGGTTGCGACTTCCGCTGGTCTACAACAGCGGTGGTTACGACTCCCCGCAAACCCTGGCGATGCTCGACGGTATCGTCGACATCTACATGCCCGACATGAAGTTTGCCGATTCCGTCATCGCTGCGCCCCTGTTGGGGGTTCCGGATTACGCCGAAGTCAACCGCGCTGCCGTCCGGATCATGCATCAACAGGTTGGCGACCTGAGAATCGACAACCGGGGCATCGCCTACCGCGGGCTGTTAGTTCGTCACCTGATCCTGCCGGAAAACCTGGCGGGCACCGAACGGATTGTTGCCTTTCTGTCCGAGCAGGTTTCCCGCGACACGTATATCAATCTTATGGATCAATATCACCCCTGCCATCGGGCCGCAGACTATCCGCCCCTCGACCGCCGGCCGACGTTGCAGGAGTTGCACAAGGCCTACAAGTGGGCACAGATGAGCGGCCTGTGGCGTTTCGATACGGCAGATGAAAAAACTACACCGGGGTGATAGGCATCGGGCGGTTTCCCCTCTGGAGAGACACCGCGATCGATTCACCGAGTTCAACGGCAGCCCTGACGGCTCCGGGTTGGTCTTCAAAGGCATGTATGCCCACTGATTCAACGGTGGCATCTTGTCCAAACAACATAGTGATGCCGCTCATGGTACAACCGTTGCCATAGCCGCATTTCACGCAGGGCACGTTGCCATCAACCCTTATGGAACCTAAAAACTCCATCCCCTCTTCCATCATAAAAAACTTTATGGCATTGGAGCCGAAATCAAATGCCGGCGGCATGTTTACGTCATACGCCGGGATCGCACAGGTGATAACCGCCCCCCCAGGCTTTCCTGCAAGGAATCCTTCGTTGTGACGCAGGGGATAAAGCCTTTCCATAAAGGCCTTGGTGCGTGAATCGAGTGACGAATAGGGAGTAAAGCCGGCAATCACCAGCGCATCGGCCTGTTTCACCTTTTCCGCCAAAACGATGCCATCATCCTGGATTACGCAGCAATGGGTATCCACACAACCAAGGCAGGCACGGCAGGACGCAACGGTACAATCTTTCAGGCTGACAAATTCCGTTGCGAGCCCGGTTGCCTCCAAAACCTTTTTCAAAGCACGATCCGTATTGCCGTTCTGTACAGGGGACCCTGATACACCCAAAACCTTCATAGAACACCTCCTCGTTTCTGTACCGACTGGTACCGGTTCATGACTGTCACAAACCGGTGCCGATCAGTTCCGAATTTTTCGTGGAGGCTAAGCGAAAAGAGGATCGCATTCTGTAGCAACGGCTACAAAAGAAAAAAATAGGACAATAAACCTCATAAAGGTGGGAGTAACAAGGTCTTTCCTGCCGAAGCAACCTTGCCAGCCAATTTCAGCGCCTTCAGGGCCCGACTGACGCTTACGCGATGGGCACCGACAAGGAAACCCAATTCCTCGTGGGTTAACGGGAACGGAATCCGCATACCTCCCGACTCTGTCTGACCATGTTCACCGGCGATATGCGACAGTATGCCGAACAGCCGCTCTTCAATGTCGGAGGTTGCCAGATCACCTATGCGATGGGTCAGACTTGAAATCCTCAGGCTCATATTTCTGATCACCTGGAGACCCACATTGGGATACTCCAGGATAATACTTTCGAATTGCTCCCTTTTAAGCCCGCAAATCAGGGAATCTTCCAGGCACCGGGCACTGACCGGATATTCGGCTTCCTCGGCCAGCATATCTTCCCCCAACAAATCCCCCCCCTTTCGAATATCCAGGGTCCTTTCATTTCCGTTTTCAAAAACTTTGGACAAGGTTACACGTCCTCCCTTGATCAAAAACATCTCCCTAACCGGGTCCCCTTGCCTGAACAGATATTCACCGGGTTCCACCCGCCGGCGGGTAGCCAGGTGACTAAGGGCTTTCAGTTCCTGGGGAGCAAGATTTTGAAACATCCACAGATCACCGACACAGATCTCGGACAAAACCAGGCCATCCCAAGCCAGTTTATCGCACATACAGTTCATCATCACCCCATCGCTCGTTTGATAATCCGCTGATTTCGTTGTTGGCCTTGGTTGTCAGGTTCAATCTCCCTGGCATTGAAATTTCACTTGAAATCACTGTTCAAAAAACTGATGCCGCCCCATGTTCACTTTTCGACCAAGCTTGTTCTTGACGCAACATTCTACCAAGAGTACATTGGCCAGAAATTATTTTTTATTTAATATATAAGGCGGCCATTTTGATGAAGAAAATTCTGATCATCGATCAACACCCTTTGTCCCGAGTCCATTTGACAGATGTATTGAATTCAAAATACCTGGTCATTGAATCGGAAAATGAAAGGGAGGCGATTGAACTTGCCAGAATTCATCAGCCGGATTTGATCATTCTAGACATGGAAGTATTAAATGGAAATGCCTCCATCGCATGCACAAATCTCAAAACTTACAAGGAAACAAAATACCTACCTTTAATCTTGTGCTATAACGAAAATCATGAAAAAGACATCCTCAATGGACTCCTTTCCGGCGCTGATGATTATTTTGTGAAGCCAATCAACGCAACTGAACTGTTATCGAGAATTGATATACATCTACGTACCAAAAACTATTATTCCGATCTGAGAAAAAAAGATTTGCTCATGCTGTTGGAAATGACAGAAATTATTTCTGTCACTAGAAATCCAAGAAGAATTCTAAATATTATTGTTGAAAAAATTATTAAAACCATTGATGTATCAAGATGCTCTATCATCGGAATTAATGATTATGGTGAGTTACTGGTATTGGCAAGCAGTGACCTACCGGAAGATAAAGAGATAAAACTTGATTTAAAAAAGTATCCAGAGATTGAAAAAGCTTTATCAACCCAGCGCCCCGTAGTTTTGCAAGACATTCGCAGCAATCCTCTCATGGAATCCGTAAAAGACAACATCAGGAACTTGTCTGATAATGCCATGTTTGTTGTGCCGATTGTGAAAAAGCAAAATGTTATTGGAACCTTTTTTTTGCGAACGGGTTCTACTTTAAAGGGAGGAATCACAGAGAGGATTTCCAAGCTGTGTCAGGTCGTGGCGAGCATATCAGGTAATGCCCTGGAAAATGCAATACTTTTTGAATCAATGCAGACAACCAAAAATGTACTTGAAGATTTGGTGGTTCGGGACAGTCTGACCAAACTCTTTAATCACCAATATTATCACACGCGCCTTGATGAGGAATTCTCCCGGGCAAAACGATACAATCTGGAATTGTCCTGCATATTCTTTGATATCGATGACTTTAAACGAATAAATGACCATTATGGCCACTTGACCGGGGATGTGGTGCTACGACAGATCGGACGACTCGTTACACAGACTCTCCGCAAAAGCGATATCGCATCTCGCTATGGTGGTGAAGAGTTTGTCATCTGCCTGCCAAACACGGATAGTGACTCTGCTTTCGAATTTGCCGAAAGACTTCTGACTGCCATCAGAAACTTATCCGTTCAACAACTCAATGGCAACCGGATCACGGCCAGCATCGGAATTTCGACCTACCGGAATAACAATATGACATCGTACCAGGAGTTGCTCCAATCTGCCGATAACGCCATGTATCAGGCAAAACAATCGGGGAAAGACCGGATTTTCCGTGCGGCCATTGAGGGCAGGAATGAAAGCCGGACAAGCTGGGACCGGCTACAAGGGTAATGACTCGAAACTCGGGTGATTGAACCCCATTTCACGCATAAATATGCAAATCGGTTGATAGCCGAGGGAAATTAGCCCGACTTGACAGAATCCTCTGGACCGCTAAACTGCCTGGCGGGATGGCGCAAGTGCGCCCATCAAGAATGAACCATTATTTCAAGGAGAATGCAGCATGCCGCTTCACCCACTGGCAGGTCACCCGGCACCGAAATCAATCCTTCCCAATATCCCCAGGCTTATCAGCGATTACTACATCCGGCACCCCGACCTGAATGACCAAACAAACCTCGTCTCCTTCGGCACTTCGGGCCACCGTGGCTGTGCAGCCAAAGGCACCTTTAACGAGGATCATATCTTGGCCATCGTACAGGCGATCTGCGACTATCGCCGAAATGCGGGCATCGACGGCCCCCTTTTCCTTGGGATGGACACCCATGCGCTTTCCGAACCGGCCCACGCCACCACCCTGGAGGTATTGGCAGCCAACCGGGTCGAGGTGCGCATCGCCAAGGGTTTGGACTACACCCCCACACCGGTCATTTCCCATGCCATCCTCACCCACAACCGGAGCAGGCAGGGACATCTCGCCGACGGGATCGTCATCACCCCTTCCCACAATCCTCCGGATAACGGCGGCATCAAGTACAACCCGCCCAACGGCGGCCCGGCCGATACCGACGTCACCGCGTTGATTGCCGCCAAGGCCAACGATTATCTGCGCCGGGGGTTGGATGGAATCAAACGCCTGCCCTATGCGCGAGCGATTGACGCACCGTCAACGGTGCCTTACGACTATATCACCCCCTACGTCGACGACCTCGCCAATGTCATCGACATGGAGGCGATCAAAAACGCCGGTCTGCGCATCGCGGCCGATGCCCTGGGAGGTTCCGGCCTCGGATACTGGCACCCGATTGCGAAAAAGTACGGGTTGCATATCGACCTGATCAACGGCGATCCCGACCCCACCTTCAGTTTCATGTGCGTCGACAAGGACGGCAAGATCCGCATGGACTGCTCCTCCGCCAGCGCCATGGCGGGCTTGATCAAACTCAAGGACAACTACGATATCGCCTTCGGCAACGACCCCGACTTCGACCGGCACGGTATCGTCACCCCCACCGCAGGGCTGATGAATCCCAACCACTACCTGGCCGTGGCCATCAACTACCTGTTCAGCCACCGCACCGGGTGGGGCACCAACGCTGCGATCGGCAAGACCCTGGTCTCCTCATCGATGATCGACCGCGTGGCAGCCGACCTGGGACGCACCCTGTCGGAGGTCCCAGTCGGATTCAAGTGGTTCGTCGACGGCCTTGTAGACGGCTCCTACGGTTTCGGCGGTGAAGAAAGCGCCGGCGCCTCCTTTTTGCGTAAGGACGGCACCGTGTGGTCGACCGACAAGGACGGTATCATCCTTTGCCTGCTGGCAGCAGAGATTACCGCTGTAACCGGTCGCGATCCGGCCCGTCACTACCAGGATCTGGTGCAAAAATTCGGCGACCCTGTTTACGCCCGCATCGACGCCGAGGCCACCCCAGCGGAAAAGGCCGTCCTCGGCAAACTTTCGCCCGAGCAGATTACCGCCGACACTTTGGCAGGGGAACCGATCCTCGCCAAGCTCACCCACGCCCCCGGCAACGGTGCCGACATCGGCGGCCTCAAAGTCACCACCGAAAACGGCTGGTTCGCCGCCCGCCCCTCGGGCACCGAGGATATTTACAAAATCTATGCGGAGTCCTTCAAGGGCCAGCAGCATCTCAAACAGATCCAGGATCAAGCCAAGGCGATCGTCAGCGAGGCATTCAAAGCCGCCGGCGTTTAAAGATCCTTCGGACTTTCACAAATCCTCACCCCCACCCGCCCATGCCGGTGGGGGAATCTTGTTTAAACAATAGCAATCTTGACCTGTTATGCCGTCTGGGCTAGATTGATGAAAAACCGGCGGAAAGCGTTTCAAATCCTGGCACGAGGACGAGGATTATGACGGTGTGGGCAAAAAGTTGGGCAATGCGTTTTTCCCTGACGCTGCTGGTGGCGTTGGCGCTACCGGTCTGGAGCCTGGCTCAGGTCGAGCCCCCCCCTGCTCTCTTGCAACTGGCTGCCGGTCAGGACCGCTACGAGGTGGGTCCGCACATGGAGATCTTGTTGGATCCCGACAACCGGTGGACCATCGAGGAAGTCTCCTCCCCCTCGTTTTCCCATGCCTTCTCCCCTGTTCATTCTCCGACTCTCAACCTGGGCCTCACCAAAACTACTGTCTGGCTGCGTTTCGCCATATCCGGGGATCCACCGGGCGTTTTTCAGGGGCCACGCGCCGTACCCTGGTTGCTCGACCTCGGCTGGCCCTTTTTCTCCAAGGTCGACTCCTACATCCTCCGGCCTTCAGCAACGGGGGCGTCTGGGAAAATCGTAAAATTCCCCCACAACAAGAGCCACCCGCCTTTCGCAGACGAGATTGCAGAAAAAACCGGATTAATCATCCGCCTGCCCAGGCTTACGGCCCCGCAACAGGCCATCTACCTGAAGCTGCAGGCCGATAGCGTCTTTTTTCTGCACCCCGTGATCTGTTCGGTCAGGCACTACCTGCAAGCATCCACCCATCGAATGCTATGGTTCGGTCTTTACTTCGGCATTCTTCTGGCTCTTCTGTTCTACAATCTGTTTCTCTATTTTTGCCTGCGGGATCGTAGTTACCTCTGGTATGTCGCCTCCATGGGCGCTATCGGGCTGTATTTCCTGGGCACCAATCGACTGACCTATGAATACCTGATCAGTTTTCCGCCAATGGCGGCACTTCGTCTCAACCTTGGCGTACTTGCCCTCAGCATGGTGGCTCAGCTTCTGTTTGTCCGGAGTTTTCTGCAGGTGCGCCAAAGGGCGCCACGGCTTGACCGCATCATCAGGGGCGTCATCGTTTTACAGCTGGCGATGATGCTACCAGTCCCTTTCGCGTCTATCGCATTTCTCGATCAGTGCTACACCCTGGCAGGTTTCAGTTTTCCCTTTGTAATCATAACAACGGCCGTTATTTCCTGGCGCAGAGGTTATCGACCAGCGCGGTTTCTGGTCCTTTCCTGGGGTCTCTACGGCTTCTGCGTCCTGACTTACGTTCTGACCTTTCGCGGGATATTGCCCTTCAGCGGACTCACTCTGCACAGTTTTCAGCTAGGCTCGGCGCTGGAAGCCATTCTGCTCTCTTGCGCGCTGGCCGACCGGATCAACCTGTTGCGCCGGGAACGGGAAGAGTTAAGTCGCAGCGAACGCCGCCAAAGGGAGCTGGCTATCACCGATACCTTGACCGGTCTTTTTAACCTGCGCTATTTCCGGGCCCAAATCGACCTCGAACTGGAACTGGCGGACCGGCTGGATCAGAAGCTGACACTGATGATGCTCGACGTGGATAATTTCAAGATGTTCAACGACCGCTGCGGCCATCAAGAAGGGGACAGGGTGCTGGCCGCCCTGGGAATGATCATGACCTCTTGTGTGCGGGAAAGGGATATCCCCTGCCGTTATGGCGGCGAGGAGTTCGCCATTATCCTGCCAAGTGGCCAGAATTCAACGGCGATTGAGATCTACGAGCGAATCAATGCGGAACTGGCGAGCCACCACTTCGGTTCCGGTGAAGAGGACTGCGGCAAAGTGACCTTGAGCATCGGCGTTGCCGAGCATGTGCCCGGAGAACGGGCCGAAACCCTCGTGCGCAGAGCCGATCAGGCCCTTTATGAGGCCAAAGCCCGGGGCAGAAATCAGATCATTATCGCCAGCAGAGAGCCTGAAATGGCCTTTTTCTCCTGCATAAACGAACCGGTTTCCGAAGATCGGACCTCCTCCCCTACCTACCCTCAGCTGTAAAAAAATTGCGTCAAACAACCGCATTTACAGCTGGCCCAGGGATAGCCTGCCAGACTCCTCAGCCTGATTCGCCAGGATATCGGAGAGGCTGAAGTCAAAATTGAGAACGAACTGTATTTTTTTTGACGTGCATTACAAAATTCAGAATGTTCCTGCATCGCAAATACAAAAAGCCGTCGATCGCAGGATCGAAAGCTTTTGTCATGGACCTAAGATCGAGGACAGCCAACCCCTTGCATTGGCCAGCCATTTGAATAAATCTCGTAGCGCTTGGAATTTAAGAAGCGCTCGGCGGTGCGGGGTATGGCCGCTTGCTGCAAGAATTTCCAGGATGGCAAGAAGTGTCTATCGGCTCAAGCCTCTTTTTCACGTAGTAGAGCTATTTTCCGTTCGGCTTCTTCATGGGTTAGCACCACCGACTCGGGCTCAAGGGTACGCCGCTCGTCCAGGTACAACGAAACTTCGACGACATGGGTGCCATGGTCGTAAAAAGACACAACCACACCATAGTCGATAAACTCAAAAATCTTTTCCATGACATTCTCCTGCCGGATGACGGGCTTGACCCCGCAACTGATAAAACAGATTATTCCATCTGCTTATGCCCCTGGCTCCAGTAAATAGAGAGTTCCGTGCCAAAGCTGGAAACACATTCTCGCCACTCGCTCGCTGCATTCACCGGAGGCACAAACTCAAAGCGCTTAAATATGGCTCAAAACCAGTCTGGTGTCCATCCGGAAACTCAGGACACCTATGATTGCCCAATCCGGCCACCTACGCCGCAATCGAATTTCCCGTCTGCAATCCTATTTTGGTTATGGTGATTTAAAGAAACAATTTCTTCCATGGCTTAAATTTTTGATAATAGGGTGGGACTGTAAATCCATACCTTTGTTGTCGGGAAGGTCATTTCAAGACGAACTACCTGAGAACGTCAAGCGATTCTTGGGGGAGGCTCTACGGAGAGTTGGTGGACCTGGAGGGAATGCTCAAAGAAATTGAATACGGTGATTGCCGAATGAGGCATTAACGTTTGTTTGGGGGCACAATTTCGTACTTTTCCATCTTCCGATACATCGTTGACCGACCGATGCCGATTTCCTTTGCCGCTTTTAAAATCTGCCATTGGTGTTGTTTCAAAGCATCCAGAATAACCTTCTTCTCTGCCTGCTCCATCGTACTCCACGAATGCCCTTCGGACGCCACCGATTGGGCCTTTGCAGGTGCAGACGTTTCAATTTGCCGTTGCAAAGCGGTCAGTTCCGGGCTAGCGACCTCTTCCGGCAAACAGCTCAGGGTGATGCACTCGCCGTTGGACATGGCCAACGCATAGCGCAAAACGTTGCGTAACTGACGAATATTTCCCGGCCAGTCATAGCGGGTCAGCAGAGCCATGGCCGCCTGTTCGATAAAAATCGCACCGACCTCCGTTCCTGCCTCAATAGCCAAGGCCGTATGAATAAGCTGAACGAGGTCGGTCCGCTGGCGCAGCGGCGGCAAAACAAAGGAGATGCCCTTGAGGCGATAGAAGAGGTCTTCCCGGAAACTGCCCTCGGCCACCATATCATGGATATTGCGATGGGTGGCGCAGACCACATTCAAGTCTACGGGAAGTGGATTGCCGCCCCCCAAGGGGGTGATTTCTTTTTCTGCCAGCACCCGCAACAAGCGGGGCTGCAGGCTGATCGGCATATCGCCAATCTCATCGAGAAACAAAGTGCCACCGTTCGACTGCACAATCTTGCCCTGCATACCCTTGCTGAGCGCCCCGGTAAAGGCACCTGCCTTGTAACCAAACAGTTCGCTTTCGATAAGCGATTCCGGAATCGACGCACAGTTGATCGCGACGAACGGCTTGTTGGCACGCCTGCTGGCATTGTGAATGGCGCGGGCGAACACCTCCTTGCCGGTGCCGGTTTCACCATTAAGCAATACAGGGATGTTTTTGTCTACGACCCGCTCGATACGGGTAACCATGTCTCTCAATCTGCGGTCGGCACCGGCCAGATGATCGAGACTCAGAGGCTCGTCAACAGTGAGCTTTTTAAATGGTATGGTCTTGGCCGGCTTAAGTTGATGGTCCTGAATCGGTTTGATGCTAATAGCTTGGGGTGACCGCAGAGTAGCGAAATAATGGGCACCATTGGTAACAGTCCGAATTGGCCAGACCATGTCTGATTTACCCGCATAGTAGAGCAATTGGTCGAATTTGATGTCGAAAATGTCACCGATGTTGCGACCTATCAAAGCATTGTAAATGCTACCGCCAAATTGCTTCCTGGCCGTTTGATCGGCAGCAAGCACGGTCCCGTCGCCACTAAGGGCAAACAGGCAGTTCCTGGTCACCTCGGCCATTTCCCGATTATTGCAGATACACAACACCCACTGGTCTTCAAATTGGTTAAAAAAGTAGGCTGCCTCGATAAGCCGGGCGGTCTGTGTGACCAGTTGCAGGGCCAAATACTGGCTGTCCTTGGAATCAGGCGAACGCAGAGCCGAAATATCAACCAAACCCAGCATCTCGCCAAAGGGGTCGAGAATCGGTGCCGCAGAGCACGTCAGACTGGCGTTGGTGACCCGGAAGTGTTCGCCCTTGTGGATGGTTATTGCTCGCTTTTCGACCAGGCAGGTACCGACGGCACAGGTTCCTTCTTCTTCTTCAGCCCAAATCGAGCCAAGGTAAAGACCGGCTTTTTTCCATTCCCGGACCTGTCGATCATCACCGAGCCAATCGAGGGTAGTGACGTTGCGATCACACAGCAGGGCACAATAGCCAAGGGCCGAAACCTGGCTGAAAAGATCCCTGACTCCAGGCCGGGCGATACGTATGAAGTCGTCGACGGCCTCCGCATGCTCTTTGAACTCGCGGTCGGTAAGTATTTTAACCCGGGCGGCGTCAGCGGGATCAATACCGTACTGATGCAGGCTTCGCTGCCATGAACAGAGTATCGGTGCGTCAACAGAGTCTGTAACGGTGCCGCCGGTCTGGGCGATCGCCGAGTAGACTTTCTCAATATGGTGCTTTTTCTTTAAGAGGGCCATGGCTGCCGAAAAGTATGCGTGAGGGGCAAGCTATGATTAATTCTGATCAGGACTGGTATCTGAGATGAAATATAACGTAAAAAAATCGATTTTGGGAAGATGCGACATAAAACACTATTTTATAGCAGGTCAGCCGATCTTAAAACTACCCTGCCATACCCATCAAGTTTTTGAATCCTTCCTCATTGATTCTCCATTTTCTGTTCCCTGTTTCCTATAATCTTGCAGTAATGGGTATGACCCCATCGAATTATGCAGAGGCCATTTTACTGCTACTGGAGAGGGGGAAACATGTGCCCCCCCACTATGGGCAGTTTGCGGGGGGGGGGGGGGGGACACTCACATCTCCCGAAAGAAGAAAAGGGGAGAGAAAAAATGTTTAGTTCAGAACAATTCCACCGTCGATCATAACCGACTGACCGGTCATGTAATCGGCGTCTTCGGATGCGAGATAGGAGATATATCCGGCAACCTGCTCCGGCTTTCCGACTTCTTTCGCGAGAATGGCACTATCCACATAAGCCTTAAGGGTTTCTCCTTTGGCTGCGCCGGTGTACGCGCCGATCTTCTCATCGATGAGATCCCACATATCGGTGCCTACGATGCCCGGGCAGTATCCATTGACCGTGATTTTATATTCGGCCATCTCCTTGGCAAAGGCCTGCGTATATCCCCGAACGGCAAACTTGGAACAGCTGTAAACAGGCAGGAATGCGAAGCCCGAGTGTCCGGCAATACTGCAGCAATTGATGATTTTACCACCGCTACCCAGATAGCCTTTATTACCTTGCTTGATCATCTGCTTGGCTGCCGCATTATCCGTGAGAATCACACCCTTGACGTTCACGGCGAGCTGTTTATCGATATCCTCAGGGGTATGATCGACCCCCAGCTTAACGATACCGATACCGGCGTTTGCCACCATAATGTCGAGTTTTCCAAATTGCTCGACCGTTTTAGCCACCAGCGCTTCAACATCCGCTTCTTTGGTCACATCGGCCATGAACGCCATACTTTTCCCGCCGGCAGCTTCGATCTCAGCTACAACTTTTTGCGCGTTTTCCATCATGACATCGCTTATCACAACGGCAGCACCGTCAGACGCCAATCTCATGGCGATGGCCTTTCCGATTCCACGACCCGAGCCTGTTACGATTGCAACTTTTCCCGCCAGTTTCTTGTCTGCCATTTGGTGTATCCTTTCCATGCTGTTGTTTAAAACAATGGGCACCATGCCCCGCAAAAGAAATAACAACCTTACTGGTGACTAATTTATAGTTCTTCCAAACAAACAGAAACATTGGTTAAATTAATATACTTACGATAATTTTTACTGAAGTATATACAATGTTTAAAAACTACTATTTTACTATATTGTTTCCAATACAAACTATAAAAACCACAAAAACCTATGAAGTGTTTTGATGTTTACGTTAAGGAAATGGTATATTGGTTATTGAAATTGTCAATACCGTTGAATTTTATTTCAAAAAAAATATGTGTTTATTATAAATACTGTAAGAATAAACCAGTCAATGACACGCTTGTCACCGATAAGTGAATCTATCTGTATAAAACAGAAAAGACTGTGAATCGAAAATAGTAATTAGCACTCCTATACCACCTCAAAAACTAGAAACAAACACCGTTTTGGCAACTCCCACTTCGACATTCGCAACCAACATGCCGAACAGTAAAAGCATGGCCAACATAATTTGACTTAATCAAAACGAGACTCCATAAATTGCTGTCTTAAAAACGCTTTTCCGATTTTTATTTTTTTTAAAGGCGCCCCTTTATAAATAAACACCGCCTTGACTGGCTGTCAGACTCTGCCCCAGAGTGGGATTGCTGCCCCAATCCGGGGCATGTGTCTCAAAACCCCCTGAGATTTGTTGGCATACCCTCCCCAGACAAGTGTTATGTCGTTTTTTGACCAAGAAAGTTCGAGGGCAGAGGGTTGTTTTTACGCGTGCCTTAAAAGTAAAAAGCCCGTCAAGTTCACTTGACGGGCTTTTTATATCTGGCGGCTAGTAAATTTTAGAAACAGAAAAAGGCCTATCTTGCCATTTTGTAGGCCCCAATCTCCCCTGTTAAATGATTTTACCCAATTTCCTGAGCCAGCCCGCAATATCGCTTTCCGCCCTCTGCACGCTTGCGCGTCGGATCGCAAGTCCTTTCAACACATTGGCATTGGTGCATAGCCTTCTGATATCCCTCTCACTGTGACCCATCCCGCTCCCTTCGTGGGTACAAAACGGAATAATGGTTTTGCCGGAAAAGTCGTACCTTTCAAGGAATGTACATACCGCCATCGGCATCGCCCCCCCACCAGTTGGGATAGCCGAGATAAACCACGCTGTAATCGGCCATGGCTTTTCCGAACCACGCACGGGTTTTCCAGATGGTTTTCGTGGCTGTAGCTCAAAGCCCGGTCATCTTCTCCAGCTTTTCCGGATAGCGGGCCCCCTGCACGGCGATCCTGGAGGCGGCGGTATCAATGTCGCGCAGATCGTCGGTCGTAAGCTCGATCGATACCGCCCCGATATTTTCCTCCAGGCGATGCCGTTTTGTGGTACCCGGGATGGGGACGATCCACGGTTTTTGGGCCAACAACCAGGCAAGGGCAATCTGGGCTGATGTCGCGTTCTTTTTCTCTGCAAGGGAGCTGAGCAGATCTACCAGAGCCCGGTTCGCCTTGAGCACCTCGGGGGTGAAGCGGGGCAGAGTGCTGCGGAAATCGGAGCTGTCGAAGGTCGTGTTCTCGTCGATCTTGCCGGTGAGAAACCCCCTCCCCAACGGGCTGTAGGGGACAAAGCCGATGCCGAGTTCCTCAAGAGTCGGCAGCACTTCCTGCTCGGCAGTTCGCATCCACAGCGAGTATTCGCTCTGCAGGGCGGTGACCGGTTGAACGGCATGCGCACAACGAATTGTCTGGACGCCTGCCTCGGAAAGACCGAAGTGCCTGACCTTGCCCTCCAGGATCAGTTCCTTCACTGTGCCGGCCACGTCTTCGATGGGTACGTCTGGATCGACCCGGTGCTGATAGAACAGGTCGATTACATCGGTCCTTAGACGTTTAAGCGATGCTTCGGCGACTTTCCTGATGTTATCTGGGCGGCTGTTGAGCATCGATACGCCCTCTTTGGGCTCGCGCGGATCGAAATCCGTGTTGAAGCCGAACTTGGTGGCGATCACCACCTTATCCCGCAACGGAGCCAATGCCTCGCCCACCAGTTCCTCGTTGATGAACGGACCGTAGATTTCCGCCGTATCGAAAAAGGTGATGCCGCGCTCGACGGCACTGCGCAGCAACCCGATCATCTCCTGCCTGTCCTTCGGTGGGCCGTAGGAAAAGCTCATCCCCATGCAGCCCAGCCCCAGGGCCGAAACCGCCAGGCCGCTGTTTCCCAATGTGCGTTTTTGCATCGTTTTCTCCTTGGTGTTTTCGCAACAAAGTTTAGAAAAGTTCCCGTAGCCTAAAAGGCCGCACGCAGGATCTGCAGCACCTCATCCTTGCCAATGGGAGACAGGATACCCAGATTGCCGTTTTCCACGGCTTTCCCGGCAATAACTTCCAGGTCTTGTTCCTTGACGCCTGCCTCGCGAAGATTCGCCGGCATCTTGATGACGCTGTAGAATGCCTGTAACTGCTTGACGCCTTCTTCCGCGGCTGCGGCATCGTCCTCTTCGCGTATGTCGAAGACATTGCGGGCGAATCGCGCAAAAAGCGGCAGCTGTTCCGGCGCCGCGCTCATGGTGTGCCGCATCCAGGCGGGCGTCAGCAGCGCCAGGGTGATGCCATGGGTCATGTCGTACATGCTGGAGAGTTCGTGTCCCATGCCATGCAGCGGGAACGGAGAACCCGGTTTGCCGAGCAATAACTGGAATCCGGCCAACGCCATGGAACTTGCCCACATGATGTTGGCGCGGGCGTCGTAATCTTCCGGATCCGCCAGAATTTTCGGAGCAACCTCCAACACGGCCTTCATAACCCCCTCATTCATGCGATCCTGAACCTTCGCGCCGGCATCAGTGGTGAAATACTGCTCCATGAGATGGCAGAGGATATCCGCGACACCGGCCATGGAATGATATTCCGGCACCGTGTAGGTGTATTCGGGGTCCAGAATGGAGAACTTCGGATTTAGCAGCGGATGCAGGACGACTTTTTTCTTATGATCTTCACCCACGGTGATGACTCCACCCATATCCATCTCGGAACCGGTCCCCGCCATTGTCAGAATGGTTGCCAACGGTGCCACGGCTGTAATTTTTGAAGAAATTCCCGATTCATCGACAAAAAGGTCGGTCACCGGGCCAGCATATTTCACCCCGGCAGCAATGGCCTTGCAGGCATCCAGGGTCGAACCGCCCCCCACGCCCAGAATAAAATCACAGCCGTTGTTGCGATAAATTTCGATCCCTTCCTCCACGCTTTCGATCCGCGGGTTCGGCATGATGCCGCTCAACTCCACATACGCAAGACCGGCCTTATCGAACTGCTTGATGACCGCATCGTAAATGCCGTTTTTCTTGATGCTGCCACCGCCATAGGCCAGCAGCACCTTGGAGCCGCCATGTGCTTTTATGGTCTCGCCGAGAATAGTGATCTGGCCTTTACCGAAGTAAGCAGTGGTCGGAATACTGTAAATAAAATTGTTCATGTTTTTTCTCCTGAATGCATCAAGGATGGGTTTTGATTTGTCCTGATCATACGTAAGACACGAGTGAAACCGGTAGACCGATCCTGCGCGATTCTTGCACGATCGTCCGAAATCACGGAAAACAGTTGTCTGGAGAGCCAAAGTTGAGTAGGTTGAAATCAGGGAAAAGCTACTTGACGATGGGGGTTTGTTATAATGAGCGAGCGCAGCGAACGGAATGTCGCCATGAAGGCGTTAGGCGAAAGCATTGCCCGATTGACCGAGCAAGGGGATTTGCAAACAACGGCCATTCCGGGGTTGTCGCTGTTTCGGCGGACTGAGACCACCGAGCCGATTACCGGCATGTACCAGCCGAGCATCTGTCTGGTTGCGCAAGGTGCCAAGCGCGTGAAGCTGGGCGACGAAACCTTCGTCTACGACGCACAGCACTACCTTATCACCTCGGTGCATCTGCCGACGGTCGTGCAGATCATCGAAGCCAGTCCGGAAAAGCCCTACCTGGGGCTGCGGTTAACGTTCAACCTGGGTGAGGTCGCCCAACTGATGGCGGACAGCCAGCTTCCGCCGCCGCGGACCCAGCAGTCGAGCCGCGGCATGGCAATCGGGGAGGTCACTTCTCCGCTGCTGACCGCCTTCCTGCGGTTAATCGACCTGCTTGACGAGCAGCAGGATATCCCGATCCTCGCCCCGATTATTCAGCGGGAAATCATCTACCGGTTGCTGGTGGGAGACCAAGGTACACGTCTGCGACAGATCGCATCGGCAGGGAGCCAAAGCCATCAGATCGCCCGGGCCATCGACTGGCTGAAGACCAACTTCACACAACCGCTAAGTATCGATGCCCTTGCTGCGCAAGCCAGCATGAGCAGCTCAACGTTCCATCACCACTTCCGGTCGATGACCGCCTTGAGCCCGTTACAGTATCAGAAGCAGCTCCGTCTGCAGGAAGCCAGGCGTTTGATGCTGGCCGAACATCTGGATGCCGCAACCGCAGGGTTTCAGGTCGGCTATGAAAGCCCTTCGCAATTCAGCCGGGAATACAGCCGTTTGTTCGGCGCACCACCTTTGCGTGATATCGCGAGCTTGCGGCAAATGGTTGCCATCAACGATGGCAATTGATTACTGCGGAAGCGAAGTGTACGTGTAGACAGGCATCCACCGCCACCCGTTTACAGGCAACCCCGATTAGACAACGCTCTGGGCAATGATAAACTTGGGTGCAAGTATTTAGAGTGCCTGCCATGCGCAACCGCATGAATGACTCCGGCTGTTTTCGCACAGGAGGAACAATGAAAATCACCTTCCACGGTGCAGCCCGGACCGTCACCGGATCCCAGCATCTGCTTGAGATTGACGGCAAAACCATCATGCTCGACTGCGGGTTGTTTCAGGGCAAGCGAAAGGAAGCGTTCGAACGCAACCGCAGTGAATTTTGCCAGGGCAAGGACATCGATTACCTGGTCCTGTCCCATGCCCACATCGATCACTCGGGGCGCATCCCCTGTCTGGTCAAAAATGGCTTTACCGGCGACATCTTCTGTACCTCGGCAACCCGCGACCTGTGCGCCGTCATGCTTATGGACAGTGCCTTTATCCAGGAGATGGACGTGGAGTTCGTCAATCGCCGGCGCAAGCAAAAGGGACAACGCCCCTTCGAGCCCCTCTATACCAAAGCGGACGTGGTCAAGAGCATGGAGCAGTTTGTGGGCCTGAGCTACAATAGGCGCCATCAGCTGTTTCCCGGCGTGCATCTTACCCTGGTGGATGCCGGGCACATGCTGGGCAGCGCGCACGTCCTGCTCGACATCGTCGATCAGGCGACCGGCCGGACTCAGCGCCTCGTATTCAGCGGCGATATCGGGAGGCCGGACATCCCCATCATCCGTGATCCCGTCCCGATCAGCGACGGCACCGATATCCTTATCATGGAGAGCACCTACGGCAACCGGCTGCATCCGCCCTACCCCGAGTCTGAAAAGGAACTGGAGCGCATCGTCAATGATACCGCCAGCCGGGGCGGTTCGCTGCTGGTGCCGGCGTTTGCCGTTGGCCGGACCCAACAGATCGTCTATGCCCTGCACAAACTCCACAGCGCCTGGCGCATCCCCGATCTGCCGATCTATGTCGACAGCCCGCTGGCCACCCGCACCACCGAGATATTCCGCCTCCATCCCGAGGTTTATGATGCCGAAATCCGGGAGTTTCTGCTGACGGACGATGACAATAATCCCTTCGGTTTCGGCCGCCTCCGTTACACCCAGACCGTGGAGCAATCCAAGGCTCTCAACAGCCTCAAAGTTCCCGCGGTTATCATCAGTGCCAGCGGCATGCTGGAAGGGGGACGGATTCTCCATCACTTGCGCAATCGCATTGGAGACCCGCGCAACACCATCCTCTTGACCAGTTGGCAGGCACCCAATACCCTGGGCCGCCGACTGGTGGACAAAGAGAAGACCGTCCGCATTTACGGCGAAGAACACCCGGTGAGGGCCAAAGTTGAAATCCTGACCGGCTTCTCCGGACACGCCGACCGGGACGGACTCATGCATTTTGTACGGACCATGGAGAAAAAACCGCGACAGACCTTCATTGTCCATGGCGAAGACGACTCCTCCGAGAGTCTGGCCAATGCCCTGCGCACCGAACTGGGGCTTGGCCATGTCGTGATCCCAGAGCCGCTGCAATCTTTCAAGGTCTAGGAGCCAGTCGGACAATACGGGTCGAAGCGAAAATCCGGATGTTTTGTGGTATAGTTTACATACCTCAAACGCAAAAGAGGTTCATGAAATCCAAAGGAGGAAGACATATGACTGTCTCTGATCCGCCGGGTTACTCAGGAGCATACACATCAAACTAAAAGTTGCGAAACCTTGGGTTGCAGAAGTTGGGTAATCCACTCATGGTTCCCACGACGGGAATACGCACAGAAAGAATACGATTGCAAAACGCCCCGAAGACCTTCGGGGCGTTTTGATGTTACGGGGCTTATTCCACTATAATTTACTTTTCGAATGTAAAGAGTCCGCTCGGTTCACCCTGCGGGCTTTTCTCATATTTCGGGATTCGCCACGCGGGACACTGGCTTGTTTTCCGCGCGTTCGACCTATCCCTGTGAGGCCCCTTGGCACCAAGCCGTCACCCTGGCGAAAATCCTTCGGCTTGAGAATCTGGAAACCGACCTTAACACGCAATCAGACCACTGCCCATGATTTGCCTTTGACATCACCAGTGCTAACCTTTTGAAAAGCTCAAAGATTTTTCTCTTGGGCCATTGGAGACCCGTACCCGGAATGTGGAGGATGGTATGCATACGCAAGTGGATGAAATTGCTCCCGGCCTTTTCCGTATTTCAACATATATCGCCAAATTCGACCTCCAGTTCAACCAGTTCCTTGTCATGGACGACGAACCCCTGCTCTTCCATACCGGCATGAAGGGAATGTTTGATCTTGTGCGCCAGGCGGTTGAAAAAATCCTCAACCCTGCGACCCTGCGCTGGATCGGATTCAGCCACTTTGAGGCCGACGAGTGCGGCTCGCTGAACTCATGGCTCGCCATTGCCCCTCAAGCGAAACCGATATGCGGTATTATTGGGGCCACGATCAACATCAATGATTTCACCGACCACCGGGCACACGTATTGGCTGAGGGGGAAGTTCTGGCCACGGGTCGGAACCGCTTCCGTTTTCTGGAAACACCCCAGGTGCCTCATGGTTGGGATGCTGGCCTGCTTTTCGAGGAGACCGGCAAGACGCTCTTCTGTTCCGACCTGTTCCTTCAGAACGGCAATGTCGAACCATCGACGGAGAAGGACATCCTGGGGCGGGCAAGAGAATCCCTTCTTGGCTTCGAATCAAGTCCTCTGGCTAACTCCACCCCCTATACGACGAAGACCGAAAAAATCCTGCATCGCCTGGCGGACCTAGAGCCACAGCGACTTGCCGCCATGCACGGATCAACCTTCGTGGGAGACGGAGGCGAGGCATTGCGCAACCTGGCAATCATGATGAATGAGGTCTTGGCACCGTAATCCTTTGGCAGCGGCTTTCACGCTTTCTCGAATACCTTTCGACAGCTCGTTCAGGAATAACGTCATCAAAGTGACCATCTTTCGCATAGAAGAAAAGCCCGTCCGGATAACCAGACGGGCTTTTCTTACAAACCAGGTTTCGCAAAAACTCCCGAGATCTCAACATCTGCGTCCGATGTTGGTCTCTGGTTACAGATCAGAATCAGTAGCGCCAGTTTAAAAAGACCATGGCGGGTGCTACTTCGTTGGGAAAATTACGGAACCATCTTTCGGTTTCATTCATAATGTTAACGAAGCCTATCTGCAGACCTTTGTCACAGGTATCGGCAAAATTTATAAGACCGAGTTGAACGCCGTGCAGGTTGCCCGCGTAGTTGAATGCTGACCATTGAAACCCTGCGAACCGTCCGGAGGAATAATTGGCCAGCCATGCGAGTTGCGCACCTCTATAGTTCTGCGCATAATTGGCCAACAGCCCAAGGGACAGCCCGGAACTATTGCCCGTCGAGCCGTTGACAATCCCAAGCGCTATGGCATTTTGCGGATTTTCACTCCAGATACCAAGCGTTACGCCGCTGATGTGCGTGCCTCTGGAATGAATGGCCAGGTCGGGGGTTAAGCTCAACTGAAAACCTGCTGTTTCAGCGAATGCCCCTGTAGCGAAGAAACAGCCTATCAATATACATAGCAATGTCCTCATTTTTCAGACCCTCCCTTTTGTTTGGTTGGAAATCAACTGCACCGAGCTTCCGGTATCCCACTGATAGCCACTGGAGCGGATGTTCTCTTGAAGTGTACGCGTCGCGGAAGGATTTTCAAGGAGAGGAAGGTGTAATCTGACTTTTGCAAACAACTTCCAGGAGAGGGGCGAAAGCCTTCAACCTGATGGAGGATGGAGGATTCAGGTTCAGGCTAATTTTCTATATTCAACGAATCCAACCCCTTAGCAAGGCGGCCAGGGTCAATCCGCTGACCAGAAACCAGAGAGTGATCCCCTGCAACATGGGACGAAAGCCAACATGCTTAAGTACCTTTTTACTTAGGCCCGCACCGACCAGGAACAGTGTGATAACCAGACACTGACGTGCGATGGCCGCCACGGTGCTCCATAGCCCCCGGTACTGGGGCACCAGTGTGGAGATCCCGGCGGCGACCACGAAACCGACGATAAACAGGGGAACGCGGGCTTTTTGCTCGGATTTTAAAACCAAAGCGACGGCCATCACCACCGGGGCAATCCACATGGCGCGGGTTAACTTGACCGTCGTACCCACGGCAAGGGCCTCGGAACCGTAACTGTACGCCGCGCCAACCACACTGCTGGTATCGTGGATGGCAAGTCCCGCCCACAGGCCGAATTGTTGCTGACTGAGTTCGAGGTAATGCCCCGCCAAAGGAAACAATAAGAGTGCCACGGCATTCAGGGTAAAGACTGTGGCGAGGGCGATGGCCGTTTCGTCATCCTCCGATCTAATAACCGGCGCCATGGCAGCAATCGCGCTACCACCGCAGATAGCGGTCCCCACCGCGATCAGGATCGAGGTGTTGCGGCCCGCATGGAACCATCTCCCGATCAGAGCCCCCAACGCCAGGGTCATGACGATACCCACCACCGTGTAAACCACCGAGCTTTTACCAACCTGCCACACTTCAGAGACGCTCAGCCCGAAGCCGAGCCCCACGACCGAAATCTGCAGCAGGTTCTTGCTCCAGATCGCGGACTGTTGTGGCCAGGGATTTTCAAGCAGCAGACTGAAAAGGATTCCGGCCACCAGGGCATGGGCGGTGGTGACTGCCGGCAGAGCGCATGCAGCCAGAAGCAGAAAAAATAATATTTTTTGAACGGCATGAGCGATCATTGGCACCCCCTCCTTGAATCAAGTCGCGAACAATAATGAAGGCTATGTTGGCAATATGATAAGCACCCCACCCCCCATTGCCAGAATCCTTTACCCACCCCAAAAGGCCGAATACAAGCTGCCCGAACCTGCTTGTATAGCAGAAACAATAAAACAAAGAGCGTCGAAATTTGTAATTTTTCGTTCAGTTGCCTTCCAAGAATTTATTGGCAATCGGGGATACCTGGCACTCAACTAGAGGAACCAAGACTGTTCTCCGTTGATTTCCCGAGAGTCTCCAAGGCGTGTTCCACCCTGTCTGACCAGTAGGAGGCGTTGATACGAAAACAATTAGTAAAATTCTTTTTAAGTGTAAAAATCATTCCGGGAGCGATGCTAATACCATTCCGCAATGCAATTTCATAAAGTTTGTATGTGTCATAACCTTCGGGTAATTCAACCCAAAGGTTATAACCCCCATTAGGGCGACTTGTCCGTGTCCCCTCCGGAAAATAAAGGCCGATGGCTTCTATAACACTCTCTATTTGTTTTGCATAAATCCGTCTGACTTTCCTTAGATAAGAGTCATATCCACCGTTAATTAGAAATTCAGCAATAGCAAGTTGTGTCGGTGAGGCGGTGGCAATATTTGAAAGTGACTTGCGCTGCATCAGCTTTGACATAAATCTGCCGGGAGCAATCCAACCAACCCGAAAGCCTGGAGCCAGAGTCTTGGAGAAGGAGGAACATTGTAGCACAAGGCCCTTTTGCTCGTAGGCTTTGGCCGCATTCGGACGGGTCTTGCCAAAGGCCAAGTCCCCATAAATATCATCCTCAATAAGAGGAATGTCCTTTTCTTCGAGAAGAGAGACGAGTTCCTGTTTTTTTTCTTCCGGCATGAGACTGCCCAGCGGATTATTGAAATTTGCGATAACGATACAGGCTGAAACGGAATTTTGGGTGATTGTATATTTAAGAACGTCAAGATTCATGCCTTCTATTGGACATGAAGGGATTTCCAATATCTTCAATCCCATGCATTGTATGAACTTAAGGAAGGCCGGGTGAACAGGGGTTCCGATGGCTACCGTGTCTCCCGGTCGGCATACGCACTGAAGTGCAAGAGTTATCGCTTCTACGCACCCCGATGTAATGATAATGTCTTCTGCCCCCAGAGAACATCCCGATAAGAACGAGCGTTTTGCAATCTGAGTACGCAAACGGAGAATTCCTTGTGTATCTGCATAGGAAATGCTTTGAACCCTGAAACGCTTTGATTCTGAAGCCAGCATCCTATTAAGCTTATCAATAGGTAGCAGATCGGGGTTGGGCATGCCAATCCCGAGGGGTAACAGCATTTGATTGGAAATGGTGTTTATCACCTGTAGAGCGGTATCGCCAAGAGTAACTGGTTTCGGTGTTATGTCTTTCGGGGAATGGCTTTTAGGCCGTTGAATCCCATGGGGAAAAATAGTGGCTCTGACATAAAATCCGGATTGGGGTCGAGCTTCGATCAAGCCCTGGTTTTCCAGTTCCGCGTAGGCAGCCATCACCGTGTTTGCGCTGACATTCATCTCCCGGCTGAGTAACCGTATAGACGGTATCCGTTCACCCGGGCGGAACGTACCCTTTCCGATCATCTCTCTGATTTTCTGGCATACCTCTTCATATAACAGCATCTTGTCTATAATTTCCTTCCCGGTTTTATTACTTTGAAAAGTATACCTTTTTCATGATTTTCAGGCAAAAACAGATTATGCGAAAGACGATGGCAACAGATGTAGTTATTAAAAACTGTTACCATTGAAAAGATTTAAAATTGTATCTACCTGTTTTTGCGCGCAAAAAATATAATACACGAGGGTATTGCGGGGGATAAGTCCTACAGGGCGTGATGTTTATCTCTTGATTTCCCAGGACTTAAAAGGAAACAGTTCAAATCACCCCGCTCTTTCAGGTGACCTTAAACGGAGGATTTATGGAGACTTCTGTAAACGTTAAACCATCGCTAGCCATCTCTATTCTCAAAAGTGGGCTTAACGTTAACGTGCCTATGTTTCTCTGGGGGGCTCCCGGAATAGGCAAGTCCCAAATCGTGGCCCAGGTGGCCGCGGATCTGAACCTGCCGTTGATCGATATTCGCGCAGTCCTGCTGGATCCTGTCGATTTACGCGGCGTACCTTCTGTTGAAAATGGCACGACCCGTTGGAATCCTCCCAATTTCCTGCCAACGGAAGGCGAAGGCGTGCTTTTTCTTGATGAACTATCCCAGGCACCTGATTCGGTGCAGAGTTCACTGCTGCAGCTTGTTCTTGATCGCAGACTCGGGGAATACCGCATGCCTGATGGGTGGAGAATTCTAGCAGCGGGAAACAGAGTGACAGACGGCACGTTCAGCAGGAAAATCAGCAAAGCATTAGGTTCCCGTTTTGCTACCCATTTGGAGTTGGCCGTCGATTTGGACGAGTGGTGCGCCTGGGCGATCGATAACAATGTACCAGCTGAGGTTATCAGCTTTTTGCGCCTTCGCCCCGACCTGCTTCACAATTTTGAGGCCAAGGCACAGGGTAATTCCTTTCCGTGTCCACGGGTCTGGGCCAATGTCGGTAAGTTTATGGGCAAGTTGCCTTTCGAGGCGGAACTGCCTTTTTTCGCGGGAGCGCTGGGGTTTGGAGCGGCCGCTGAATTTACGTCCTTTTTGCAAATTTACCGCGACCTTCCGGATATAGAGGCTATCATGCTTAACCCTGACGATGCTGAGGTTCCCAAAGAACCTTCTATCCTCTATGCGCTTTGTGGGGCAATGAGTCGAAAAATAAGTTCAGAGAACGTTTCGCAAGCCTTTCGCTACATGAAGCGATTGCCAACTGAATTCCAGGTAGTCTGGCTACGCGATGCTCTTCAAACCGAGTCTATGCTTGCTTCCAGCAAGGAATTTGCCAGCTGGGCAAAAGATAACGGCGACCTGTTACTCTAACGTCTCCAAGGCAGCACAGTCATTTTCTACCATAACGCTTCGGCATATCTATCCACGTCCGTTACGGGAAACCTCGACATTCGTGAGAGATACTGCTCGGGAAGGAAATGCGATGAACAAATCGTCAAAGATGGCAAAAGCGATTGCAAGGACGGTGCTTGATCACCCTTTTTTCGCCACCCTGCTGCTTCGCATGCGGATTTATGAAGATACCGACACTAAAACCGCCTGTACCGATGGGAAAAAAATTCGGTATAACCCGCAATTTATCGATTCGTTGCACATCGACCAGGTTGTGTTTGTTCTCGCGCACCTTGCCATGCATGTTGCTCATTTCCATCCGCTGAGACGAGGTAGCCGAAAACTCGATAAATTCAACAAAGCCGGGGATTACGCTATAAATGGCATACTTAAAGAAGCCGGCCTCAGCATGTTGCCCGGCGTTTTGTATAAAAAAGAGTTCGACAACCTTGCCGCTGAACAAATCTACGAACGCTTGCCCGGATCCAAGGGCGATGGTAATCGCACCGGTGCTGGCAAAGAGCATGACAACGACCAGGATGATGATCCAGGCGGTTGCGGTGGTTTCGAAGATGCAAGGAATGAGGATGGCAAGCCGCTGTCGAAAGCGGAAAGAGAACGTCAAGAAGCAGAAGTTACCATTGCAATACAGCAGGCCGCCCAAGCCGCCAAGGCACAGGGGAAATTCCCGGGCGCCATTGCACGCCTGGTGGACGAACTGATCCACCCCATTCTTGACTGGAGCGAAATGCTTAGAAGCTTCATCGATCGCACGGCCCGTAATGACTATTCGTGGAGCCAACCCAACCGGCGACACATCGCCAAGGGGATTTATCTTCCCAGCTTTCGCTCAAACGGTCTGAAGCCTCTGGTTCTGGCTGTAGATACTTCCGGATCTATCGGACAACGCGAGCTGAATCAGTTTCAGGCTGAGTTGAATGACATTCTGCAGAGCTATCCCTCTACGGTAAATGTTATTTACTGTGACTGTGAGATATCAGGTACCGAGATCTTTACTCCGGATCAATACCCTGTGGTACTAAAGACAGCAGGTTTTGGTAGCACTGATCTTTGTCCACCTTTTGAGTGGGCTTTAAAAAATGTGCCCGATGCCGGCTGTTTAATCTACCTGACTGACCTCCTGGGAAATAGCCCTGAAGTCGACCCCGGAATTCCTACACTCTGGGTCAGCACAACCAGAGACCGGGATATTCCGGAGTGCTATCATCCGAAATTCGGTCAAATTGCCACCTTGGAATAACTGGGTTTGTTTGGAGCACTCAAGTTGGACAGATCACGATGTCAGCCCGCGGAGAAATGATGAATAGGATAATCCTTCTTACGTTTATCCAGAGGGACAGCATCAGGAGTATGCATCCTGCACTCTGGCAGAAGTGCCTTTACCTGGGCACCGGCAAGGTAAATAAAAATCAATACACATGGCGTTATTCCACGACGAGTCAAACCGCTCTGGCTTTACGCTTAATGGGCTTGTGCTCCGTTGAGGAAGATATGAAGAAAACAAGCCTGACAAGTAAGTGTTTATACAACCCAGAAAACGCGTACATGAGTTAATAACAGGTATAAGTGAAATGCTGGGCGCCAAGCTCAGGTCGACCTTCGATGCGAAAAGGGAAATACCGTCGCTTAGGCGCCTGTTCCATAAATTAAACCTTACCTGAGATCAGGAGGGCTTTGCAGGTCTTAGTAGGCACCGGGTGGGCAAAAACCACTTTCATGGGCCAGGGGATGTATTGTGCCTGCTTGCCCCCCACTCTGGAGAAAAAATTATCCAAGGGATCAGTATCATCCCGGTTTTAAACATAGGTGTCTTTTCCATCGACTCATGGTTTGGCCGAGAATGGATAGAGAATTTTTGATATAATCGCACGCCGGTATAATTTGGAGTATTTCAGGCCGACAACTTATCCTCGGTCGAATGAGAAAGGACTTCAGAAATGTCGTTGAAAGCCTGGTCTCAAATCATGACAATAGTACTTATAATGGTCATGTTTGCCCTGGTCGATGTTTATGCAGAAAAAGGAATCCTTTTTCCTGAGATCTCAGCTCTTGCTTTAGGTTTCTGGGTAATGGCCAAACCACCATGGACCGGCTCCCAATTTGCTATTTGGGCATCGCCAACGCTGGCTGCACTTACCGGTGTTTTACTCCTACGATATACATCTTTTTCGCTCTTTTTTCTTATAGGCATCGCCTTTGTTCTTGTAGCTTTGCAACTCAAGCTTCTTCGTTCAGCCATTTTCCCATCGATTTCCGCAGCGATTTTGCCGATTCTCACCCACACGACAGACTGGCTCTATCCTCTTTCCGTAAGCATCCTGATGGCAATGATCGTTTTCGGCAGATTTTTTCTGGGTAAGTTCTCTCAAAAGGAAAACTCTGCAGACTCGCTGGTTAAAGACGATTGTCACAAAATATCCCAAGCCTTTCTGCCCGAGTTTTTCTATTGGGGAAAACTCTTGGCAGGCGTTCTGACTGTTACCGCTCTGGCCCTGCGTTTTCAATGCCTGTTCATGATTGCACCACCGTTGATAGTTGCCTTTGTCGAACTGTCCAGAGCAGAACAAACTTTACGACAAAGCCCTTTTAAAATCCTATTTTTACTGGCTCTCGCCGCTTGTTCCGGGAGCCTGTGGCTATACTTGGTCAGTACGATATTCCAAGGTCCCCTCTGGGCGTTCTCCGGCCTAGCCCTCCTTTCCGTCTTCGTTCTGTACAAAGTCCTGCAGGTATCTTTTCCGCCGGCTGCCGCCATTTCTCTGCTACCGGTTCTTGTACCTGCCAGCAACTTTTGGGAATATCCATTGCACATTTTGCTGGGGAGTTCACTTTTTATTCTTATAGGGAAATTCTATTTCATGGAAGTTGAGCCAAAACCTACCCTGATTGTAGAAAATTGAGGGAAAAATAGATTGCTCGGCCGTTTGCCTTTTAGTGGTTGCCAGATCCATTTGGTTGATACTTGCGCCCCTGCTACGGTTGTCATGAAAAAGGAAAAGGCTACCCCAATTTTTCAGCAGACCAAGGATAGGACATTATTTCTGACTTCGCTTAATACGGGGAGGTAACACGATATGGCCAAGATCAATTCTCTGGCAGAACTGCAGAAAAAGCGAGCTGAGCTACAGGCTGCTAAAAACAAGACCATAAGCGAAAAAATCCTCGTCAGAGTATCTCTGGCGACCTGCAGCATCGCTTCCGGCGGTAAGGAAATGCTGGAAGCCATGATGACAGAGTGTGCTGCCCAGGGTATCACTGACATCGTGTTCAAACGGGTTGGTTGCCAGACCTACTGCTACGCCGAACCTACCGCTGAAGTTACCCTGCCCGGCAAAGAGCCTGTTACCTTTGGCTACCTCAAAGGGGACAAGGTCAAGGAACTGGTCCAGAAATACATCAAACGCGGCGAATTGATCGAAGGGGTTATTCCGGTCAACTACGAGTGCATTGTTTTTTAATTTAGGGAGAATCCTCTTAGAATAGTCAGCCGCAACAGCTGATTCATCAATCCGGAATCCATGTGCCCCCTGACTACCCCCAGTCTTATTGAGTCCCGTTAGAGGCGACAGCGATGCCGGCACAGGGGGGCTCGCTTTAACTAGGGATTTATAGGTCACCTGCATGCTCGGTGGGGTGCAGGCAAAAACATGTGGCTCCATCCAAATTGGAATGGATACCAGACTGGTTGCAATCTGCAGAAAAGGCAATATTGCCCACCAGTCAGGCGGCATCAGGATTTGGCGGCAAGCGTCTCGCGCACCAGGCTGAGAAAAGACCTCATGCCGAGGATGGCGTCGAGATCGCTTATTTCCACCACTCTGGCCGGAGTGCGGCCCATGTGTTTGAGCCAGTCTTCGAGTTTGCGACGGCAGGAGCAGCCGCTGCGGTAAACCAGTATCGACAAGGCAAACTCCTGATCCATCGGAAGCTCGATTACGCATGCTACCACCATCTCTTCGCACAGCACTTCTTCTGCAATAATGTCAGAATGGTCCATCTGGCCACCAACGAATACCCCTCCACCGCATAATCGAGCACCCGCTCGACCAATTCGCCGCTTGTACCGATACTCAATTGCAGATCGGTTTCGGCATGATCCCGATGGTAACGGGCCAGCAACGCCGGCAAATGCACCACAGCCTCCGTATCGATGACACCAAGGCGCAGTGGCCCACGGGGCGCGCGGGATGCCCCGCCACAAAGACCGACTGGATACAGAGTTACCCCTATTGCAGCGATCATCAGCCCTTTAGTTCAGATAAAGGCAAATTGTACTGAACGCTTTACTTCCAACTTTTTTTAAACTATCTTGATGCGTAAATGTTAATTTGTGTAACACATTGATAACAATTGGCTAAAATTTCGACGAGGTATTCAAAAAGGGGGGGGTAAAATGGTTCGTATCCGTAATATTGTTGTGGCGTTATTTGTGGTCATGCTCATCGGCGGGACAGCATGTGCCCAGGACAAGCTTGATTATTCGGGTCCATACATTGGTGCTTTTGTGGGCCATTCATGGGTTAACCTGGAATATTCCGAACCGAGCTATCCTGAAGATGCCCTTAATCCTGATATGAATGGATTTGTCGGTGGACTTTACTTCGGCCACAACTATAGGATCGATAACCTTGTATTAGGCTTTGAAACCGACGCAGGTCTTTGTGACCTGAGTGAGGGCGCCGACGACGATAACTCCTTCAATACTTGGTCAGCCTTTGATATTGATTGGGATGCACACCTTCGAGCAAGAGCGGGCTTTGTCTACAACACCACACTGTTCTATGTTGCCGGGGGTCTGGCACTTGCGAAGGTTGACGTTGATGATACAGATTCAGGCTATGGAGGGGACAATGCCATTCATGCTGGTTGGACGATTGGCGCTGGCATTGAGCAAAAGATAACCGAGCATCTGACTGCACGGTTTGAATATCTTTATGACGACTACGGTAGCGAGAGTTACTCGATTGAAGTGACGGGGTTTGCCCCATACCAGGCGAATGTCGATTTGGAGATTCATACCGCTCGTATTGGCTTGGCATACTCTTTCTAAATGACTCCACGGGCGGCGTGTGAAAAGAACCGCCGATCCATAAGAAATAACATGGTCTGCCCCTTCCGGGCGGGCCATTCTTATTAGCCCCCATCCCCCCAAGCCATCAAAAAGGTCTACCTCATTCGCTGGTGGCAAGCGTCTCGCGCACCAGCCCGAGAAAAAACCGCATTGCCGGTGAAGGCTTGACATCACGCCGACGAATGAACTGAATCGGCAGGCAATCGAAGGGCGGCGCTACGGCGTACACTTGCACCAGCGAACAAAAAGGTTCGCGGGTGACGAAGCTGCGGGGCAGCATGGTGATACCCATGCCGGCGCCGACACAGCCGAGGATGGCGTCGAGAGCGCCCATTTCAACCACCCTGGCCGGAGTGCGTCCCATGTGTTTGAGCCAGTCTTCGAGCTTGCGACGGCAGGAGCAGCCGCTGCGGTAAACCAGTATCGACAAGGCCGATTCCTCATCCATCGGAAGCTCGGTTCCACTTGCCACCACAACCAGCTCTTCGCACAGCACTTCTTCTGCTACAATGTCAGGATGGTCCACCTGGCCACCAACGAATGCCCCCTCCACCGCATAATCGAGCACCCGTTCGATCATTTCGCCACTGGCACCGGTGCTCAATTGCAGATCGACATCCGGGTGATCCCGGTGGTAATGGGCCAGCAATGCCGGCAGATGCACCACGGCCGCCGTATCCATGGCACCGAGGCGCAGCGGCCCACGGGGAGCGCTGGATGGCTCAAGGGCGACCCGCGCCTCATGAAGCAGGTGCGCAACGGAGCGGGCATAAGGCAGCAGAAGATTCCCGGCGCTCGAGAGCCCCATTCCCTTGCGGGTGCGGTGAAAAAGCTCGGCTCCCAGGTCTGTTTCAAGTTTACGAATGCGCGCCGTGACATTCGACTGCACACAGTGCAAGCGCTCGGCAGCCCTTGAGACACTCCCCTCCTCGGCAACCGCCAGGAAAATTTTCAAAGCGTTAGAATCCATGCTTCCTATCTCAAAAAGTGAAGTTTATGCATAATTATAATCATTTGACGTGATTGATGGTAGCCCTTATAGTGACTTTGTTGTTTTTTCATTTCCAATTGATTGTGTGAGGAGACGCGGCCATGGATCCAGCACCCAACACCGAAATTCGTATGTTCGGCTTATTGCACACCGCCCGCAAAGACAGGGGGCTTCCGCCCAAAGCGCAACTCTACATCCCACCGGAGGGGCGCATCGCACAGGATATCGCCGAAGAACTCGAACTCCCTATGGATAAAATCGAGGGGGTATTCGTCAACCATCTCGTCTACGCCCTGGATCATAAGATTCATGCCGGTGACGAGGTGGCGTTTATCTCCCGAGGGGTCCCCGGCCCGCATCGCTATAATCTCGGCATCCATAGTGCCGGAAAGAAAGCCTGACCTCCTCTAGCTTGGAGCAAAGTCCATGACCAAACTGTTTTCGCCGGCAAGCATCGGCGGCATGTCCCTGCGCAACCGCACCGTGCGCTCGGCAACCTGGGAAGGCATCGCCGCCGATAACGGCGCGACAACACCGCAACTGATCGACCTGATGGCCACCCTGGCCGGCAACGACATCGGTCTGATCATCACCGGTCACGCCTTCGTAAGCCCGGAGGGACGGGCATGTCCCTGGCAGATGGGGGTGCACGACGACTTCATGCTGGAAGGCCTGACAGCCATGGCCACTGCAGTCCATGCCCAGGGAGGGCGTATCGCCCTGCAGATCGCCCATGCCGGCTGCTACGGAGCGCAGCCGCTTTCCGGGTTGGAGCCTATCGGGCCCTCGGCCATGGACGACAGCAAAGCGCCGGTGTGCCGCGCCATGACTGCAGCGGATATCCGCCAGGTCACCGAATCCTTTGCCGCCGGTGCCGTCAGGGCCCAAAAGGCCGGATTCGACGCGGTACAGATTCACGCCGCCCACGGCTACCTGCTCAGCGAATTCCTGTCGCCTTACTTCAACCAGCGCACCGATGAATACGGTGGTCCGGTGGAAAATCGCGCCCGTCTGGTGCTGGAGGTCTATCAGGCGATACGCGCCGCGGTCGGGCCGGACTACCCGGTACTGATCAAGCTCAATTCGGAGGATTTTGTTGAAGGCGGGGTAAAGGTCGAGGATATGCTGACCGTCGCCGGGATGCTGCAGCTGGCCGGAATCGATGCGGTGGAGATGAGCGGCGGCACCATCTACGCCTCGGGCGAAATGAGCTCTCTACGCTCCGGCCGCATCGACACCCCCGACCGGGAGGTCTACTACCGCCAGGCTGCCGAGCTGTTCAAACAGCGCCTGTCGGTGCCGTTGATTCTGGTTGGCGGCATCCTCTCCTTCGAGGTTGCCGAGGCCCTGCTGACCGACAGCACCGCCGATTTTGTCGCACTGAGCCGCAGCCTGATCCGCGAGCCGGGCCTGATCCGCCGCTGGCACCAGGGCGACCACAGCAAAGCACGCTGCCTGCTGTGCAACGGCTGCCTTGGACCGATCATGCAAGGCCAGGGGCCGCGCTGCATCCTGGAAAAAAAGGCTGTCTGACCGAGGGGTGAAAGGCTAGGATAACTACTTAGCAACCCGCGCGAACCGTCCGTTGCCCCCATACAAAACAATAAAGCCACCGTAACGAGCCATATCAGCTCTAACGGTGGCTTATTTATTTGCAGATCCATTAAATCAAGCATGAACAGGGATACACAGGATGTTCAGGAAAAAATCTTGAACTCCGAATCTTTGGTTTTAATTCTGCCCATCCTGTTATATCCCTGTTCAAAAAGAATTTACCCTAAGCCTTTGTGCTTCAAAAAACAGCGGCCATGGAGCCCTGTTCAGCGAGATCCCCCTACCCGCCCCTTTCCGACATCAGATATCCTCTCGCCTGGATGATTTGCCGAACAAACGTGCGACTATGATGCCGACTTCGTAAAGCAGCATAAAAGGCACGGCCAGGGACAGCTGGGAGATGATATCCGGCGGGGTCAATATCGCACCGACCAAAAAAGCAACCAATACGGCATACTTGCGGTGGCGGGCCAACCAGTGGTGATCGACGATGCCCATGCGGGCAAGAAAGAATATAACGATGGGCAGTTCAAAGACCAGACCGAAGGCCAACAGTAATTTACTGCTCAAGGACAGATAGGCTCCCATGGAAAGCATGGCCTGGATATCGCCGCTGCCAGTACCGAACCGGACCAGGAAACTGAAGACCATGGGAAAGACATACAGAAAACCGAACCAGGTACCGGTGGCAAAGCAGGCGCAACTGGCCAGCACAAACGGCAGCGCGATACGTTTTTCGTTACCGTACAAGCCGGGGGCAACAAACCGCCACAGCTGCCAGAAAATCACCGGTAGCGCAAGCAGCAATCCGGCGAATGCCGCGATCTTCAGGTAGGTAAAAAAGGGTTCGGTTGCTTCGATGAAGACCAGCGAACTGCCTTGCGGCAACGCATCTCTGACCGGGCGGGCAATAAACTGGAAGAGCTGTTCGGCAAAGCTGTAGCAAAGCACAAAGGCCGGCACCCATGCGCAGGCGCAGATGATCAGGCGACGGCGCAGTTCGGCAAGATGACCGGTGATGGACAATTCAGCCATGGACATTATCTTCGTCTTTCTGTCATGAAAACGTCGAGCAACGCACCCTGAAACAAAGGCTAAATTGCCTTTTCATGGTTTTAGGTCGGACAAAAGATCCGTGAAAAACGGCCCACCCCGCTGCTGTTTGCGTTTAATCCCCTGACCGAGGACGCAGGGCCCTAGGTCAGGGTGAATCACACCGCCTGTTTATTCCGGTTTGATTTCGATATCGTCCTTACCATCAGCGGCGCGGCGGAAGTTTTTGATACCCTTGCCGAGGGCTCCCCCGATTTCCGGCAGCTTGCCGGCGCCGAAAATGACCATGACAATGACCAATATAATCAAGAGTTCCGAAGCACCCAATCCAAACATAACTTTTCCTCCAAAACGGGTTTAATGACTCAGGCAACCGAAGGGCCGGAGTCAATGCGTGATTTTTCGTGGATCACGTGTTGCTTTGCCTGGAACCTTCCAGCGGGTCCGGCTCGGGACTACTCTCCTTCAAAGAGTGAGCCAGTGGCTCCTGCAGCTCGCGGGTCGCGCGCTTGAACTCGGCCATTCCTTTGCCCAGACCGCGGGCCAGTTCGGGTAATTTGCTCGGACCCAGGACAACCAGAGCAATCGCCAGGATCATCAATAATTCGGGCATACCGATATTAAACATGCAGCAGTTTCCTCGCTTGAAGGGGTTAACATCTTCCCTATCCCGGAAAATTCAGCGACCGTCCAAAGGCACTCGGGTCCGGCATTCCAACCGGCTGCCCAGCATCCAGGATACCCCGAATACAAGCAGGGCGCCGCAAAAACCGGCCAGCATGATGCTCAGTTGCGGATGGCTCACTGCCGGCAAGCGGTAACCGGCCAGCGGGGCAAACCTACCGGGTGCCCGGCCCAATATCCCCAACTGCGTGGTTACCCGTTCCAGACCATCAGGCAGGCCACTGGCCCAGGGGCTCAGCATCAACGCGGCACATGCCAGCACCAACGGTCGTTCGATGACGGCCATGCGGGTCTCCTTGGCGGAGCACTGCACCAGGACCAGATACAGGGCAGCGCTGAGAAGCCCTTCACCGATACCGATCCAGGCATGGGTACCTAACATGGCTCCGGCTACGGTGGCAAAAGACGTCACCCCGAATGCCGCCAATTCCACGCTGACCGCCAGCGCCGCCAGCATCACCGATAACCAGCCGCCGCCGGCCAACACCAGCGCCCGGCGGGGGAGCGACAGATCGGGGCGACGATGCAGCAGCATCCGCAGCACGCCGCCGACACCGACGCCAAGCAGAGCCATGTTGAGAACATTGGCGCCCAGACTCACCAATCCGCCATCACCGAAGGCCAGCGCCTGAACGCCCAACACCAGGGTCATGGCCAGCACGGCGAAGGGCGTGCCAAGCAACACAGCCGCCAGCGTGGCACCCAACAGGTGGCCGGAGGTGCCGGAACTAATCGGAAAGTTGAGCAACTGCGCCGCAAACAGCATCGCCGCCACTGCCGCAAAACGCGCGACCTTCGGCTTGTCTTTACTGCCTGCCGCCATCACAACGGCAGCGGTCACGCCCAGCAGCGCAACACCCGCGGTTACCGGGCAAACGACGCCATGTAACATGTTATCCGGAATATGCATCATTTTCTCCTTTTGCTGTTAACGAAATTTTTGCCTGGAGATACTGCTCACTAAAAAACCTGCGCGGCAGCCTTGCTTCCCAACACGGTTGCTACAGAGAACTGAAGAAGGGCTTTTATTTTGCGCATTCGCAAAAGACGTAGAAAATCCTTGCGAAATGGCGGGCCAATACGAATAGTTGGTCGCTTCAGCAAATACGCGGCAACTGTTCGCCGGAAAGCATCTCCACCGCGCGCATGCCTCCTACCAGGGTTTCCATCTGCACCCGACCACCGCCGACGGCAGTCACCTCGCCGATAATCGCGGCTTCCGCGCCCAGCGGATGTTGCCGCATACGTTGGAGCACCCGCTCAGCAGCCTGGCCGTCAACAATCGCCAGCAGCTTGCCTTCGTTGGCCACATACAGCGGATCGAGGCCAAGCAGCGCACAGACGCCGCGCACCGGTGCTTTAAGGGGCAGCGCCGCCTCATCCAGAGTAATGGATACCTCCGACTGCAGGGCGATCTCTTTAAGGGTGGTAGCCACCCCGCCCCGGGTAGGGTCCCGCAGCACATGAATCGCTTCCCCTTCCTCAAGTAGATCTTTGACCAGATGGTTGAGCGCCGCGCTATCGCTGCAGATAGCGGTTTCCAACTCCAGACCTTCGCGACGGGCCATCACGGCAATGCCGTGATCGCCGATGGTACCGTTGATCAGCACCTTGTCACCGACCTGCGCATTGGCGCCACTGATCTGCAGGCCGGACGGCACCAGGCCGATACCGGAGGTGTTGATGAAGATCCGGTCGGCCTTGCCACGCGGCACCACTTTGGTATCGCCGGTAGCGATGGACACCCCCGCCAGATCAGCGGCCCGACGCATAGCCGTGAGGATTTCGCTTAACTCCCGGCGGCTGAAGCCTTCCTCCAGAATCAGGCCGACACTGATGGCCAGCGGCTGGGCACCGACCATGGCCAGATCGTTGACCGTGCCGTTGATAGCCAGATCGCCGATGTTGCCGCCCGGGAAAAACACCGGATCGACCACGTAGGAATCGGTGGTAAAGGCCAGCCGTCCGCCGTCGTGATCGAGCAGCGCCGCATCGTTCTGCCCGGCCAGGGGGACGCCGGAGAGGGTCGGGATAATTAACTGCTCCAGCAGTTGATGGGATAGCTTGCCGCCACTACCGTGGCCGAGAAGAATCAGATCCGAGTCCACTGTGTACTCCCGATAAAGATTAAAGGGGTGGTTCTTACCGCGAACCGGGGCTTCATACCGAAGTCGGCCCGTACTTGTAGGCCGCAGCACAGCTGCCCTCCGACGACACCATGCAAGCCCCCACCGGGTTTTCCGGGGTGCAGGCTTTACCAAACAGCGGGCAATCTCCGGGACCTATCTTGCCCTTGAGGATATCGCCGCACCGGCAGCCCGCCGCTTCGTGTGACTGTTCCACCGCCACCGGCAGAGCCCTGGCGGCATCGAACGCCGCATACCTATCGGCGATGGCCAGACCACTGTTCGGAATCACGCCAATCCCGCGCCAGGCGGTATCGACCGGGACGAACACCTCAGCCAGCAATGCCTGGGCCTGGCGATTGCCTTCCCAGGTGACGAAGCGGCGGTACTGGATCTCCACGGCGCTGCGGTTTTCCATCCGCTGAGCCACCAGCATGGCCACCCCTTGCAGGATGTCGGCCGGTTCAAACCCGGTCACCACGCAGGGCACCCCGTGCTGTTCGGCCAGGAAACGGTAGGCACCACCGCCGATCACGGTGCTGACATGGGCCGGGCATAAATATCCGTCGATCCCCAGGTCGGGATCGGCGGACAGGACCTGCATCGGGACGGGGATGGTCTTGTGGGCGCCGAGTACGAAGTAATTGTTCAGGCCCTGTTTGGCCACAGTCTGAATGCTGGCGGCGACGGTCGGTGCGGTGGTTTCGAATCCGACCCCGAGAAACACCACCTGCTTATCGGGATGTTTGGCCGCCAGGGCCACGGCATCGAGGCTGGAATAGACGATGCGCACATCCGCGCCGCGGGCACGCTCCTGCATCAGGCTGGAGGAGGAACCGGGCACCCGAAGCATGTCGCCAAAGGTCGCGACGATAGTCTGCGGCCGGCGGGCATAGGCCACCGCCTGATCGACGTAACCCACCGGGGTAACACACACCGGGCAGCCGGGTCCGGAGATCAGTCGCACCTGCGGCGACAGCAAACTGCGCAGCCCGTACTGGTAGATAGACATGGTGTGGGTACCGCAGACCTCCATGAAGGTCAGCGGCCGGTCAAGACCGCAGGTCAGCGCGATGATGCGCTCGGCCAACCCGCGCACGATCTCCCGGTTGCGGAAGGCATCCGAATAGTTCATGGCTGCCCCATTCCCAGTTCCAGGCATTCGCGCATCAGGTTCAGGGTGGCTTGCGCCTCATCCTCATCCAGTTTGCTGATGGCGAAACCGGCGTGAATCAGCACATAATCACCGATCGCCACCGACTCGCCGAGCATCAGCAAGCTCGCCGGTCGTTTTACCCCGTCGATTTCGGCAACCACGGTTTCACCGTTGCTGCTTATCACTTTCATCGGTACCGCTAAACACATGAGATACTCCGTCCTGCAATAATGGCTTGCCCCAGCGCCAAACCGCCATCGTTGGGCGGAGCCAGGCGCTGATTGAAAACCTGAAAACCCGCCGTTTCCAGCCGGGCACAAAGCCCTTCGCAAAGCAGCCGGTTCTGAAAAACGCCTCCGGACAACACCACGCGGTCATGACCGGTGACGGTACGGATATTTTCGCATACCGCGCTCGCAGCGACCGCCAGGCTATTGTGAAACCGGCGGGCCATCGCGGCCCTCGGGTAGTCGTGCTGAACCTCCCGCACCAACCGCTGCAACATGTCGCCAAACTCGACCACCAGTCGCCCTTCGACCTCGGTCAGGTTGAAGGGATAGTGATCGGTCACCGGGCTGGTTTCCGCCAAGGCTTCCAGTTCGATAGCGGCCTGTCCCTCGTAGGCCACCTGCTGCCGCAGACCGAGCAGGCTGGCCACCGCGTCGAACAGCCTTCCGCAACTGGACGTCAAGGGCGCGTTCAAACGCCGCTGCAGCATCTGCAAAAACAGCTTGCGGTCGGCCGGTTGCACCGCCGCCGTGCAGGGCAACGAAAGGTCGAATAGTTTCTCCCCGAAACTCTCGTAGAGGTAGGACAGCGCCATGCGCCAGGGCTCCCGTGCCACCGCATCCCCGCCCGGCAGGGGCATGGGACGCAGATGACCGAGGCGTTCGAATCGTTGGTAACCGCCCACCAGAAACTCCCCGCCCCAGATGGTCCCGTCCGCCCCGAAACCGGTTCCGTCGAAGATCACCCCGATAACCTCGCCTTCCAGGGCGTTTTCCGCCATGCAGGAGGCCATATGGGCATGGTGATGCTGCACCGCCACGCGCGGCAGGTCGGACAAAGACTCGGCAAAGCGGGTGGACAGGTAGTCGGGATGCAGGTCATGCGCCACCAGCTGCGGACGGATCTGCAGGATATCCTGCAGATGAGTGACCGTCTGCGCCAGGGAATCCAGGGTAGCAACGTTCTGCAGATCACCGATATGCTGGCTGAGAAACGCCTGGTCGCCTCGGGTCAGACAGGCCGCCCCTTTCAGCTCGCCGCCTACCGCCAGCACCGGCGGCTGACTGGCCGGCAAAGCGATAGGGCGGGGCGTATAGCCACGGGCACGACGCAGAAACACCGGCTGTTCCCGCAACACCCGGATCACCGAATCGTCGCAGCGCATGTGAATATCCCGATCGTGGCTCAGGACATAGTCGGCCATGGGCGCCAATCGCGCCATGGCGTCTGCATCCCGATAGCAGATCGGTTCGTCGGCCAGGTTTCCGCTGGTCATGACCAGGGCATTGAACTTGTCGCGCAGCAGCAAATGATGCAACGGCGTGTAGGGCAGCATAACCCCGTAATAACCGTTGGCCGGTGCAACCTGGGGAGCAATCAGCTGTTGGTCGCGCTTGCGCAGCAACACGATGGGGGCTTCCGGCCCCTGCAGAAGGCGGGCTTCGGTCGGCGTACAGTGGGCAAAGGCGACGATGGTTGCCAAATCCGGCGCCATGAGGGCAAAGGGTTTCTCATCGCGATTTTTGCGGCGCCGCAGTTCAGCTACTGCCGCCTGGTTGCCTGCATCCACCGCCAGGTGATAGCCACCCAGACCCTTGACCGCCAGGATACTGCCTGCCTTTAGCAGCTCGATGGCAGCCGCCAGAGGATCACCGCTCACCCCGCTGCCCTGCCCATCACGCAAGCTTAGACGCGGACCGCAATCCGGGCAGGCATTGGGTTGGGCATGAAAGCGCCGCTGCGAGGGGTCCTGATATTCGGCGAGGCAAGTCTCGCACATGCTGAATCCGGCCATGCTGGTCAGCGGACGATCGTAGGGCGCGCCGTAAATGATGGAATAGCGGGGCCCGCAGTTGGTGCAATTGATGAAGGGGTAACGGTAACGCCGGTCGGAAGGATCGAACAATTCAGCCAGGCAGTCGGCACAGACCGCGCTATCGGGAGCGATCTGCACTTCTTCTCCGCAGTCGCCGCTTGGGCGGATAACGAACCCCTCAGCCTCCGTCACAGGCATCTCCCCGGTCTGCACGCCACTGACCAGAGCCAGCGGCGGGACCTGATCCTGAAGATCGACCAGGAAACGCCGGATCGCATGGGTCTGCCCCTGGGCTTCCAGCACCACCCCGGCCGGAGTGTTCATCACCCACCCGCTCAGTGCGTGAGCAGCGGCTAGACGATAAACGAAGGGACGGAAACCTACCCCCTGCACGATGCCTTGAATGTGGACTCTGACTCGTTTAGTCACTATCCGGTCCGGGTTTTTGTGCTTTGTCGATACCCTGTTGCAACCAGGCGTACCAGGCATCCATGCCTTGTCCGGTTTTGCTCGAAACCTCGAGGATGCGAATCCCCGGATTAACCTGGCGGGCGAACGCCTTGCACTGTTCCACATCGAAATCGAGATGCGGCAATAAATCGACCTTATTGAGCAGCATCAGGTCGGCATGATGAAACATGGCCGGGTACTTCAATGGCTTGTCCTCCCCTTCCGTCACGCTCAACACCACCACCTTATGGTGCTCGCCGAGATCGAAGGTCGCCGGGCAGACCAGGTTGCCGACGTTCTCGATAAGCAGAATATCCAGAGCGGGCAACTCGAAATTCTCCACCGCATGGCCGACCATGTGCGCATCGAGATGGCAACCGGCACCGGTGTTGACCTGCTTGACCGGAACCCCGGTGGCGGCGATGCGCGCCGCATCGTTGTCGGTCTGTTGATCCCCTTCAACGACGGCAAATTGGTGGATCCCCCGCAAATCGCGCAGGGTTCGCTCTAAAATGCTGGTTTTGCCGGAGCCGGGAGAGCTGACCAGATTGAGGACAAACACCCCCTGACGTGCGAACAGGGCGCGATTGCCAGCCGCCAGCCGATTGTTCTTGGACAGGATATCGGTCTCGACCGCGATGGTCCTGACCGCCCCTTCCGTACCGTGGGCATGCTCGTGATGGTGATCTCCCGGGCCGCAGCCGCAATCGATACACATAATTATTGGACCTCCAGTTGTTTTACCTGTAATTCCTCGCCGGACAGAATCTCCAGCTGATAACCGCCGCAGGCGGCACAGGCGTCGTGATAGGAGCGGATGGTGACCTGTGCCGCACAGGTGCGGCAACGGGCCCTGGCGGGTATCCGCTCGATGACCAGACGCGCCCCCTGCAACAGGGTGTCCCGGCTGCAGGCTTCAAAACAGAATTCGACCGCATCGGGCACCACCCCGCTTAAATCGCCGATCTCCACCCGGACCAAGCGTACCTGGCGACCCGCAGCATGGGATTCGCAGATCTCCACGATGCTCTGAGTGATGGCGAGTTCATGCATGCTGACCACCGTATCCAAAAGGGGCAAAGCAAGCTGCCGCCTCGAGCGCGGAGCAAGGCACCCTGTTATTTGTCCTCAATTTCGTCCTTGCCTTCGGCGGCCCTGCGGAAATTCTTGATGCCTTTGCCAAGGGCGCCGCCGAGTTCCGGCAACTTGCCTGCGCCAAAAATCACCATGACGATCACAAGAATGATCAAAAGCTCTGACATACCCAGTCCAAACATGTTCGTTGCTCCCAGTTACCATCGGTTTTATGTATCACTTCGCGCGCCCCTATCCGGCTGAACGCAACCCTTGTTCTTCACAAAGGCATCGTCTCAAACCCCCAGTGCCGCAGTTCCTCCAGCACCCTGGTGACTAACGCGTCCATTTGCGCTGCCACCTGCGGGGATAGTTCCAGGCCCAGATCGAGGCAGGCGGGCTGCACTCCCCACAAAACCACTTCCTGGGGAACCCAGCCCCGCAGGCTGGCTACCGCCAGCAGATCGGACACACCCTGCTGATGGGGGGACAACTTGGCCGTAACAACCCGGGGGATCTCGTCATCGGCCAGCCTGAGCAGAGTTCCCGGCAGCCCTCCCGTCTCGACGGCATCCACCACCAGCAGCTTTTCCACCCCCTGCAGATGGTGCAGAAGAGCGGTGCCCATGGTATCTCCATCGACCAGTTTCACGGACGAGGGAAACCGGTAGCGCTGCTCAAGCAACTGCAACAGTCGGCCGCCGACGGAGTCGTCGGACATAATCGGGTTGCCGATACCCAAGATCAGCACGGACATGCTCTTACCCCGCATCCCAAAGAAACTAAACGGTTGACGCTTTATAAAGCTTTCACCTCGTACCCCTGGTTTTTGTGGGGATCGAAAACATGCACGGCGCAGGCAATGCACGGATCAAAAGAATGGACCACCCGCAGCACCTCCAACGGTTTTGCCTCATCGGCCACCGGGGTATCGATGAGGGCCTGCTCCACCGGCCCGGGTATATTGTTGCCATCGCGCGGACCGAAATTCCAGGTGGAGGGGACCACCATCTGATAGTTGGAAATCTTGCCGCCGGAAAAGTTCAGCCAGTGTCCCAGGGCACCGCGCGGCGCCTCGTTCAAAGCCACCCCGCTTCCTGCATCCGGCATCGTGAAGACAGCGCGAAAAGGCATTTGCGATCCCTGGGGGCTGGGCGACAGTTGCGCAATCCACCCGCCCATGGCATCGGCTATCACCTTGGTCTCGATGGCACGGGCTGCAGTACGGCCGATAGTGGAATACATGCCGGCCAGGCTTATTCCCGCCTTCTGCAAAAAGCTGTTGACCACTTGTACCGTGGCCTGCTGTCCTTTGCCGTAGTTAATCATCACCCGCGCCAGTGGGCCAACCTCCATGGCCTGACCCTGGTAGCGCGGCGCCTTGATCCAGCTGTATTTGTTCGAAGTATTGATGCCGGTATAATTGGGCACCGTCTGCCCCTGGGACGGATGCAGGGCGCTGCCGCTATACCAGCTGTGAGTGACATGCTCGCTGATCTGGCTGATGTCCACCGGCTGCACAGAGGCGGTCTGGCGATTGAAAATGGCCCCGCGCGGGAAATACAGGCTGTCGGGCTCGGCGCCGCCCAAAGGGAATTCCCCGAAGCTCATCAGGTTTTCGCTGCCGCCGATGTTCGCATAGTCCGCATACCGGGCTGCCAGCCAGGTCGCATCGGGCAGATAGCAGGTGGTAACAAAATCCCTGGCCGCATTGCTGGCGCTGGCGAATTCGTTGATGCGGGCGGAGGTCAGATCCTTGTTCAGGGGCACCCCGCCGACGATCATGCCGTGGGGATGGGGGTTCTTGCCGGCCAGAATGGCGTGCATGTGCGCGGCGTTAATCTGGATGCGTAGCGCCTCAAGATAATTGGCCATCATCACCAGGTTTTCCTCGGGGCTCAGAATATAGCCTGAATGCCCCCAGTAACCGTTGGCGAAGGGGCCTAGCTGGCCGCTGCCGACAAAGGTCTGCAGGCGCTGCTTGACCCCGCTGAAATACGCGGCATTCCGGTTGCGGCCCGCGTAGATCTGTTTATCCACCGAGGCGGCCTGCGCAGGGTCGGCGTTGAGGGCACTGGTGATATCCACCCAGTCAAGCAGGTGCAGCTGATAAAAATGTACGATATGATCGTGAATCCACTGCGCCCCCATGAGCAGATTGCGGATCACCCGCGCCTTGTCGGGGATAGCTACTCCGACGGCATCCTCTACGCTTCGGATGGAGGTGATGCCATGCACGTAGGTGCAGACGCCGCAAAGCCGCTGGGTGAACATCCAGGCGTCCCTCGGATCACGGTTCTTCAGGATCGGTTCAACGCCGCGAAATAGTGGACTGGTGCTCCAGGCGTTACTGACCCTGCCTCCGGAAACCGCGGTTTCCACGCGCAGATGACCCTCGATACGGGTGACCGGGTCGATGACGATATTTCCGGTGCTCGGGGCTGGAGTCGGCGTTGGATCCGGTGTCGGAGTCGGATCGGTGGGCGGATTATTTGGATTCCCCGGGTTATCTTTTTTTGGCATATGCAACCTTCCCTATTTGTATCCGGCACAAACCTTCAGCGGATGACTGGCCGTGATAACGCTTCGTTAATAGCTGCCCGAATAATCGAAAAACGGGGCCGAATTATCCCAGAAACCCGGCGTCGTGCAGTTCTTGCACGGCGCATCGGCCTGCACGCACCAACTGGTGCCGCCGTTGTATTTAACCGACGGGCAATTGTGAGCCGCCAGTGGCCCTTTGCAGCCGAAGTTCTTCAGACACCAGCTGGTGCCGCGGCGCGGGCACTGGCTGTGTACCTTGTTCGCATAAGCAAAAATGGGTCGGCCATCCCTGTCGGTCCGTGGCATTTGATTGTTAAGCAGATAATTAACGATCAAAGCCGCGATATTCACCGCATTGGGTGGACAACCCGGCAGGTTGATGGTGGAGATGCCCGTGGCATCCTTTACGCCCTTGGCTCCGGTAAGACCGCCTGCAGCAGCTGGTAATCCTCCGTAGGAAGCACAGGTACCGACACTTATGACTTTCTTCGCTTTCGGCAGCACTTCCTGGGCGACCTGTAGCATGGTCTTGCCACCGATCATTCCGTAAATGCCACCGTTGGCGGTCGGTATGGCGCCTTCCACAAAACACAGGAATTGCCCGGCATATTTGCTGACTGCACTGTCCAGACAAGCGGTAGCGGCATCACCCGCCGCAGCCATAAGGGTTTCATGGTATTCCGCAGAGACCTTCTCCAGAAGAAGGTCATCGATAAATGGATCTGCTGTGCGCAGCAGAGCCTCGGTGCAACCGGTACACTCAGCAAACTGCAACCAGATAATCGGTGGCCGCGGTGCGGTAGTAATGGCCTGAGCGATTTTGGGAATGAAGGACGCCTCCAGCCCCAGGGTTGCCGCCATCAGGCCACAAAACTTCATGAAATCCCGGCGAGTTACCCCCTTGCGCTCAACCAATTCGTCGATTTTGTCTTCCAAACCATCCTCGAGCTTATCTTCCGGCTTCATTGAACCTCCCTCCTCGGTGTCCTGCTCGGTTCGTGGTATCGATTTGAGGTCTTTTGGTTCCTCCGCTGAGTCTTCCAGCGTCAGAATGTCAGGGATTCCTGTCCTGCTCCCGTCCTGCCTCTACCTAAGTATCCTGACAATGGGCAATTTTTGTGCCCAAAAAATCTGGCTTCCGACTCTCTCGCCCCCATTCCAGCCGGCAAAAAATGACCTTTTTGAGAAAAAAACACCATTTATCGCCTCATGCCTCCCAACCCAAAGCGTTTTTTGATCAGCGTTGTCCTGGCGAAATCAACCTGGACTTTGAAAAACGGCATTTTGTCGGGAAACCCTGACAGCCTTGTTACCTTTTGTGCGCCCGTTATTTCAGGCCCTTAGGAAACGAACCCGGCACTCAGCTGTTATTCCTGTCGGGAATAAACGACTTTTTTTGTCAACTACCGTCCCGCAAAAATACGGTATCGGAAAAGTTAAACCCATATCCCTTGGATAAAACCGTGATAAAAGTTTTAAATCGCGTCCAAATAAACCTTTATATCGCCATCATACTGCCTGAACCATAAGCCTGGCATGTGAAATTTTCCATTATTAAACGGTTATTTGGAAGTTGCACCAAAAACGACTTTCGTTTTCAATACCAATTTTGACATTTTTAGTCAAGTATTGGATGGGGCAACTATAAAGCCTCTCACTGCACGATCGCTTTCCTGGGACAAAAGAGCGAACCGCATCATGCGGTCCGCTCTAAATCGTCCACCGTATCCAAGTCAATTCATCCCGCTGGATCCAATGCCGCTTATTTTCCCAATTGCATCATGCACCAACCGCAGCAGACATTGGTGCCTCTGGGCACGCTCCAGCCGCTCGGCTCGGACACAAACACAAGGTTGGGTCGCATCCGCCATCAAGTCGTTGCGCCATGCGACGCCGGCAAGCCTTGTGGCAATTCGCCAGCCCCAGACTGCGACTCGGTTCGCCGTAGATCCTCCAGGGACCGTTGCTGCTATAGGGGATCGCCGCCCAACCCATGAACCCGGCGACATCCTTAAGCGGATAGCCCAAAAACAGGCCTATTTCATGGGGAAAGGCTTCCCCTTCCACCCGCTGCGTTAACGTTTCAAGCGCCTGACTCACCCCTTCATAGGGCGGGTAGCCTGCCTTATGCAAAAAGTTGCGTACATTGGGTCTTTGCAAAAGAGACTCAAGCAGGACCGGGCTATACAGAAGCACCAGGCGACGGCGCCCGCAATCGCTAAGGACCTGTGCTCGCAGTCCGCTGGTCAGCAGCAATCCCTCGGCATAACGTGACCAAAGCCGATACAGGTTGCGTCCACAGGTATGCGCACGATCGTGCATCGTAACCAGATTGGCGGGTTTGACCCCCTCAAGCACCTCGGCGGAATGAAATGCCAAAAAGGCCGCCAGACAGGAACGATCATCCTCAATCTTCTTACCAACCCTTTTCCAAAATACTTCAGTCGGCTGTCCTTTGTTTATTTTAGCTCGCATATCGGCTACTTTCCCTTGATTTTAGTTTTGACTTTCGTTTTCAATATCAAATTCAAAGAGAAATGTCAACGTCCATCGCACCAAATCAGCCGGTCTTTTATCTGAGGACAGTTGACGAACGGTACCGAGATGTTAACTGTTTAGAAACGGAATTCTTTATCAACGGGCAGGGATACCCAAGGTATCTTTTCCATTGGGCTGTGCAAGGGGAAGGGATAGTGATATGCAGGTGGGTGAAGCATGCAACCGGGATGTTGTTATCAGCGATCGCAACGACCTTATTTCAGATGCCGCAAAACTGATGCGCCACCACCATGTGGGGGATGTAGTGGTGGTGGAAGAACGCGATGGCAATTATTTCCCTGTCGGCATACTGACCGACCGCGATCTGGTGGTGGAAATTCTGGCCAACGAGGTCGCACCCGAAACCCTGCTGGTTGGAGATGTAATGACCTATGATCTGGTCGTTGCCAAGGAGGACGAAAGCCTGCCGGAAGCCATCAAGCGCATGCGGGACAAAGGTATTCGCCGGATGCCCGTTGTAACCAACGATGGCGTATTGGCGGGGATCATCACCCTCGACGATCTGCTGGACCTGATGGCGGAACAACTGGCCGACCTGGTGGCAATGGTGGGCCGGAGCCAACGTCGGGAATCCGACCGGCATCCCTGATTTACGATCCTGTGCTGCAGGAGTGCTCACCGATCGATATTCAGCGGAACAGCTTCCGCAACAATCCCCGATTACGGGATACCAGCTGCTCAAGGGCGGGGAGTTGCTCTTCGACTGCTGCGACCCCCTCAGCTATGGCTTCTTCAAACTGGGAAAAGTCGGCCCAGTGCGACCCGTTGTTTCTTGGTCGCACCACCAGGTCGGCCTTACTGCAGCGTTCCGTGCTGAGGGCCCAGCGTGCAATACCGTCAGCCCGCCCGATAATATCCAGAGCATTTTCCAACTCGCCACACGGGTCGAGAACGCTGGCCACGTCGACCGCCACCACCACATCGGCACCCAGACCAAAGGCCGGCTCGACAGGCACCGCATCGATCCAACCACCATCGACCAGCAGTCTTCCATCTCCCGATACCGGCGGTAACAAGCCGGGGATGGCACAGCTGGCCGAAACCGCCCGCCGCAAACTACCGCTGGTAAAAACAACTTCCTGTCCCGATATCAGATCCAGGGACGTGGTGCAAAACGGGATACGGGTGTCCTCAAAGGTCAGATCTTCGATCATGAGGGAAAAATTCTGCTGGGAGGCTGATTTGCCGTAATACGACTGCCGTGTCACCACCAGGGTATAGAACAAACCTTTCCACGCCAGCTGCAGCAACCGATCAAACATGCCGGCATCCTCACCATTCTGGTCGCCAAGTTGATTGAAACGGGTTTCCTTGAATGCGTCGCTGGCCAGATAGGCCTGAAAACGTTCCTTTAGAACCACCACGGAAGGTTCAAGTGCATAGATTGCACCGATGATCGCGCCCATGCTGGTTCCGGAGATCATATCGATCGGCAGCCCGTATTTTTCGAACGCTTCCAGAACCCCGATATGCGCCAATCCCCGAGCCGCACCGCCACCCAAAGCCAGAGCCACTTTATTGCGCCGCTTAAACATGAGATCTTTCTCCCCCTGTGAATCCATCCACTCGGTTGCAAGTCATAGAATTGATTTCACCCTGGGACAAACATATCCGCCCATTTTCCATTTTTTATTTGATAACATTAATTTTATCTGAAACAATGACATCCTTATATCATTCTAACAAGGATGCCACCATGCCCGCCATAAAAGACTGGCCTGAAGACGAACGACCTCGAGAAAAATTGCTGCACCGGGGAGCGGAAGCTCTCAGCGATACGGAGCTGCTCGCCCTGATACTGCGCAGTGGCGATGCGGCCAGCGGCAACAGCGCCATCGATCAGGGAAGATTGCTGATTCAACGTTTCGGTTGCCTGCGCAGCCTGGCGGGCGCGACCGTTGCCGAACTGCGCGCCATCAAAGGCATCGGACCGGCTAAGGCTGCTGAATTACTGGCGGTGTTTGAACTGGCACGCCGCTTTGGGCGTAACGCGCTACGCCCTGGTGACCGTTACACCACCCCCCAGGCAGTGTTCGCTCACTTTCACGAACGCCTGCGCGATCATAAGCGGGAACGTTTCATCGCCCTGCTGCTGGACAGCAAGAACCGTCTGCTACGCGAAGTCGGTATCTCGGAAGGCAGCCTGACCGCCAGCATCGTCCATCCACGCGAAGTGTTTGCGCCGGTGGTACGCGAATCGGCAGCGGCGGTGCTGTTCGTTCACAACCATCCCTCCGGCGATCCGGCTCCAAGCCGCGAAGACCTTGATATCACCCGGCGTCTCAAAGAAGCCGGTGAACTGATGGGCGTGCGGGTGCTCGATCACATCATCATCGGCAGTGAAGGTTATGTCAGCCTTGCCGACCGTGGCCTGCTGTAAAAGAGGGGCGGTTGCTTCAAGGTTACAGACCATGGTATGATTTCGAACGTTTACGTAAAGACGACCGGGGAGACCCCGGTCTTTTTTTCTGATGTATACCCTACGTCGCATAGAGAACCTTTAGAAAGCGAAATAACAAGCATGTCCCACACCCCGAAACGCCCCGAACTGCTGGCCCCCGCAGGCAGCCTGGAAGCCTTTTTTGCCGCCATGGAATCGGGCGCGGATGCCGTTTACTGCGGCCTTAAGGAATTTTCCGCCCGCGCCAAGGCACGCAACATATCCATGACCGATCTGGAAGGGATGCTGGCCTACGCCCGCAACCTGGACCGGCGCATTTATGTGACGGTTAATACCCTGATCCGCGAAGAGGAACTGCCGCGCCTGGCCGAAACCCTGGCCGGACTGGAAGCAATGGACGTCGACGGTATCATTCTGCAGGACCTGGGCGTCTGGAAAATGGCGCGGGACCATTTCCCCGGCCTGCGGCTGCATGCCTCTACCCAGATGACAGTGCATAATGCCGCCGGCATCCGCACTCTGGAGCGCATGGGATTCAAGCGGGCGGTGCTGGCCCGCGAACTGACGCTGGACGAAATCACTGCCATCCGACGGGATACCTCCCTCGAGCTGGAGCATTTCATCCACGGCGCCCTGTGCTTCTGTTATTCGGGACAGTGCCTGTTTTCCTCCTGGCTTGGAGGTAAGAGCGGCAACCGCGGCCGCTGCGCCCAACCCTGCCGTCGACGTTACCGTTACCGACAAAAAGAGGGGTACTACTTTTCCCCCAACGACATGTCGGTCATCGACCTGCTGCCGGAGCTGCAACAAGCCGGCGTAGGCAGTTTCAAGATCGAGGGGCGCATGAAAAGCGCGGAATACGTGGCCAATGTGGTGACGGCTTACCGCATGGTGCTGGACGCATCTCCGGCACAGAAAAAGCAGACCCTGCTGGCCGCCAAGGAACGTCTCAAACAGTCCTTCGGACGTCTTCCGACCAAAGGCTTTCTGCCCGGTCCCAAACCGACGGATATCGCCATTCCATCGCTGAAAGGGGCCACCGGCCGCTTCCTCGGTGAGGTCAGTGCGGTGCGCGGCGGTGATATCACCTTTAAAACCCGGGACCGGTTGCACCTCGGTGACCGTATCCGTATCCAGCCGAAAAGCGATCAGGCCGGCACCGCATTCACCATAAAGGAGCTACGTCTGGGACGGGCCAACGTCAAGGCGGCGTCTGCCGGCAGTACGGTATGCGTACCCTCAACCTTCCGCGGTACGTTCCGCGTCGGGGATGCCGTTTTCAAGGTTTCCTCCGAACAGGCCTTTACCATGAGCGAGGCGGCCTGCCGCCGTAAATTACAGCAAGCCGGCAAGATCCCGACCGGACTCGATCTGCATATCGAGGTGCAGGAGGAAAGTCTGGTCCTTAAAGGCCGGGCCGGCCAGGTCGAGCTCGAGCAATCCTTTACCGTACCGACCTTCCCCGCCAGCGACAACCCTTTATCGCCTGAAACCTTGCGGTCTGTTTTCGAACGCAGCGGCGATGTGCCGCTGGTTCTCAGGAATATAACCACCGGCACACTGCCGCCGGTAGTCATTCCCCCCAGCCGTCTCAAGGAAGTCAGGCGTCTGTTCTACCAAAGCGTCAATCAACGCCTCGGCAATTCGGGCAGCCAGACCCGACAGACCCATCTGCAGGCCGCACTGGATCATCTGCTGCCGGGCCAGGTACCCGCTACAGGGCAAAAACGGCAGATCACCGTGGCCATCGACCGAATGCGCGACAGCCATCTGTTGAACGATCCCTTGGTCGATCGCATCATGTTGCCGCTGACCACGTCCAATGTGCAACAGCTCGGCCAGGGACAACGGCTTAACGGGCGGGAAGCCCGGGTTATATGGGATGTTCCCTTTGTGCTGCTGGGGCAGGAATGGCAGGAATGCCTCAGCGCCGTCCGTTTCCTGGTGTCGCGGGGGTTTTGCACTTTCCGTCTCAACAACCTGGGGCACTTCCCCCTGTTCGACGGACTGGAAGGACTCACCCTGCTGAGCGGCTGGCGTCTTTTCAGCCTCAACAGTCAGGCGGCCCTGGCCTGGGGCGAACTGGGCGTTACCGAGGCAACCCTGTACCTGGAGGACGACCGCGCCAACCTGGCGGCCATATTGCAGCACGACTCGGGGCTGGAAACCAACCTGACCGTGTATGCGTCGGTGCCACTGATCACCTCGCGCATCCCGCTGCGCGGCCTGCGCAGCGACAGCCCGGTGCTTTCCGACCGCGACGATGCTTACAGGGTGGACCAGCGTGGTGGCCAGACGGTAGTCAGCTCGGCTACCGACTTTTCCCTGCTGGGGCGTCTACCTGAACTGGAAAACATGGGCTTCCATCGTTTCATCATCGACCTGTCGCACGTCGGGCCGTTCTCTGTGCAGGGCAAACAGGTGCTGGACGCCGTGCGCCGGGGCAGCAACATAGCGGGGACCTCTGACTTCAACTTCGAACGCGGCATGGAATAACCTCCCTGCCCTGTCCTCTTCATAAAAGCGCTGCCTGTACCCACGGTCCAGTTCTTTTGCAGAGGGATCAAAACCAAAAAATCTGTATCTCACGCAAAGCCGCAAAGCTGCCAAGAAGTTCAACACCCATGTTTCTGGGGTTGCTTTTCTTTGCGTCTTTGCGTCTTTGCGTCTTTGCGGCTTGAGCGACTGCAAGGAGCGGGCGTGAGATGATTTTATATTGATTTTACTTCCCTCGCCCGCCCGCCTATTCGATCGATGGCGCCACAGGCTGCATGCCGGCATCGGGAAGGGTAATAAACAGGCTTGTCGCCAATTCCGCCAACCCTCGCAACCGGTCATAATCCGGATTGTGAAGCGGCATGGCCGCAGCACCCCCTTCCAGCACATGCGCACGATCACGCCAAAGATCCCGCTCTTGTTTGCCATCCACCACCCGTGCCTCGGCAGCGATCTCAAACTGCGGCGGCGGATTGGTTTCGCTGTAGGTGCCGCTGCTGAACAGGAAATCGACATGCACGGCCAACACCAGATCGGCCGGAGCCGTTACCCTGGCCACAAGTTCCTCCGCAGGCACCACTGTCAAAGACCTGCGCTCCAGACGTGGTAGTGGCTGCAGCTCTGCAACCATGTAGCCTTTGGTTTGCAGCGCCTGTCGCACCTGGAGCAACAATTCCCGATCCAGACCACTCTGCGGCAACGGACGATAACGCTCGTCGAAAGACACACCCACCAGCGCTACGCTACGCGCCTCTGTCGGCCACGCCGTAGCATCAACAAACAGGGCGGTTTTCGGGACCGTGGTACATCCGCCTAACAGCCCTGCCATGATAAACATGCCCCGTAGCCAAAAATTCTTTACCCAACGCTTCATAAAGACCTCCTTGCAAGGCATTGACTTGAGTCGGTACACGCCTCCGGGATTAATCGAATTTTAACTCCCGACTCATTGACCCCAAACACCTGCGGCTTTAAATGTTCGAGTCATCCACCAGGAGGAAGCATGGCTCGTTTTCGCAGCATCCAAACTGTCATAGACGCCATCCGCGTCGAGCAACGCACGGTTATCGCCCCCACAGAAGATGGTCACCAAGGTATCTATGTCGTCTATCCCGGCGACTATCTTTGCGTGGATCAGGAAGGACGAACATTTCCCTGTAAGGCGGAGGAATTTGAGCGTTATTACGAACCGGTCAATGAATGCACGCCACAAAGAAGAATGAAAGGAGCTTACCATGATTGAGACCTGCCCATTGTGCGGCCGCTACAGCCTGACTCCGGATTACCCACCCAAACCATGTCCAATCTGTGAGGAAGAGATTCTGAACAAAGCCTCCCTGACGGCGACCATGACCCACGCCCGGAAACACCGGCAACCTCCGGGACAACGCCCTGACGCCTGATGTGTCTATCTCCGTACCTTTCTCCCGCCGGGCAGGACACTTCATTCCACCCGGCTTTCGTGCGTTCAGTGACGAGCCTACGGTTGCGGGATGCAGGTTTTGCATGCCTCGATAGCCCCGGGGCGACCCAGCACGACCAGAACATCCCCGGCCTCAAGCATAGTATCCGGCGAAGGCGAAACGATACGCTGATCACCGCGCCGAATGCCGATGACCGACAGGCCGATGCGATGGCGTAAATCGAGAGCTGCGAGGGTTCGGCCGACCCAACCGGATGCTTCAGGGAAGCTGACTTCTCCGATTTGAAACCCCTCCGGTTCGCCAGCTCCAGATTCCTTTCTCGGCGCCAGCAAATCCCCTGCCTGCATCAGACTGTCATGGCTTCCGAGCAATACCAGGCGGTCTCCGGGAAGCAGCATGAAATCCGCATCGGGATCGAAATGACTATGCCCCGAACGGTCCACTGCCACCAGAGTTGCACCGGTGCGGGACCGCAGCGCCAGTTCGCCAAGACGCTTGCCGCCGGCCGGGGAACCCGGACGCAGTCGGATTTCCTCCAGCGTCATGGGCCAGGGTGCCTGATCGAATATCGCCTCCCGGGCGGTGGTAAGCAGATCGACAGCCTGCTCGGCGGCGTCCAGATTGGGCCATAGCACGCGGTCCGCACCGGCCTTTCGAAAAGCCTCTTCCTGCTCTGCGTTCTGAGCGGTTAACACCACCTTCCCCCTGAAATGCCGCTGCTGCAGACCCTCCAACAACGTCATGTTGGGCCCGGATCCGGGCATGGCACTGACCACCCACGGCACCTGCCCAAGCTGCAGGTGATCGAGGGTATGCGCATCGCCCGCATCGCCGTAGCGAACCCGCAAACCCCGGGAAGCTGCCTTACGTACCACCTCCGGGTTGAAATCGATCCCCAGCAAGGTTTTTCCCCGTGCCAACAGGTTCTTGGCGATATGGCTTCCGAAATTGCCCAATCCGAACAAAATCACATCTACCGGCGCGCCGGTGTCACCGGAGTCGGCCATCGCCTCGCGATACGGATGGTGTCTCTGCAACCATCCCAATGCGGGTGCCAGCCGCTCATAGATACGCCCGCTGTCCAGTATCAGGTAACTCGATACGCCGATAGTAATCACTCCAACCAGGGTGATCATGCCCATGATGTTGGTATCGATATGCCCGAACTGCAAACCCAGTGCACCCAGAATAAGAGAAAATTCCGAGATCTGCCCCAGCGACACGCCGGCCAGAAAACCGGTACGCTTGCTGTAGCCCATCCCCCCCATGATTCCGGCCACCAGCAGCGGCTTGATCAGCAACACGAATACCGTCAAAGCCAGCACCATCAGCAACTGCCGGCCATTGAGATTCAATTCCAGATGGGACCCGAGGGAAATGAAGAAGAACAACAACAGGAAATCACGCAAGGTCACCAGACGCGCGGCCAGAATTTCGCGAAACGAGGTCGATGCCAGGGAAATTCCGGCCATGAATGCGCCGACTTCCAGGCTTAACTTGAGTTGCTGGGAAAGAGCCGACCATAAGGCGGCGTAGGCGATGGCAAACAGCACCAGAAGTTCCTGCGAATGAGCCAGGCGTGCCAGCAGTCCGGGCAAAACATAACGCATCAACAAGGCCGTGAGACCGATAAATGCGCCGCCCTTGAGAAGCACCAGCAGCCCGTCCCGCATCAAACCACCCTCGCTGCCACTGCTCCATGCCGTCAATGCGATCATGGCCAGGATGACCGCGAGATCCTGCACGATCAGAACACCGAGATCGATCTTGCCGTGCAGCGCGTCGATCTCACGTTTATCCGACAGCAGTTTGACGATGATGACAGTACTGGAGAAGGTCAGAGCGGCTGCCACATAAAACGCCTGCAAGGAGCCAAACCCGAGGCCCAGAGCCAGCAGGTAGCCAAAGCCAAAGGTCAGCACTATCTGTCCGCTACCGATGGCCAGCGCCACTGGGCCGGTGCTACGGATCAGATTCACGTCAAGCTTGAGACCTACCACGAACAGCAACAAGGCGATGCCAAGAGTGGCCAGCAGTTCATGTTCGCGGTCGGCCTGCCACAAATTCAAACCGAGCGGCCCCATCAGCACGCCTACCGCGATGAACGCCACGATCAGCGGCTGCCGCAGTTTATGGCTGACCGCCCCCACTGCGGCGCTGGCGGCCAAGACTATGGCTGTTTCCAGAAAAATGCCGTCGACCTGCATATCCCTCTCCCTTCCGCCTCGGTTCGCCCTGTCAAAAGCTCTCCGGATTATTGTACCGCACATCCTATGCCGACTGTGACAGGATATAAAAAAACGGGGCTCATCGCCAAATTTGGCGAAGAGCCCCGAATCGAAAACCATGGCTGATGAAAGCTTACTCGGCCAAGCTTGGTTGCAGAGGCCGCGCCACCGCGAGAGCCAGGGCAAAGGTCAACAGAACCCCGCAAAGCCCGGCCATGCCGGTCGTAAGGACCTGATGTCCGATGGCAGGAACCTGGTAACCGGCCAGAGGGGCCCAGAAAGACAGCCCTTCCGCAGGCAGAAAGTGCAGGGTGGCAGCAACCCTTTCCAGTCCATCCGGCAGTCCGCTGGCCAGAGGGCTCAGCAGCAGGGCAATAGCGCAGGCAGCCGAAAAAGGCAACACCACAGCGCGGCGACCGATGATGCCCCGCACGGAACTGGGGGCCAACAGGGCAAAGGCGGCGGCCGTAAGCAGGCCTTCTCCAACACCGATCAGGGCATGCACGCCGAGCATGGCGCCGGTTACGGTGCCCCAGGCAACGGCACCGGATGCAGCCAGTTCCACACAAACAGCCAAAGATGCCAGCATGACCGACACCCAGCCTGCGACGCCGTACAAGAGACCTTGCCGCATCAGGCTTAGTTCAGGACGCCGGCTCAACATGCTTTTCAGCACTGCACCAGCCGCAACTCCGACCAGGGCCATGTTAACCACGTTGGCGCCCAGAGCCATGATCCCGCCGTCACCGAACACCAGCGCCTGCACAGCCAGCACCAGGCTCATGGCCAGCACCGCAAAGGGCCCACCGAGCAGGCTCGCAGCCAGAACGCCACCGAGCAGATGCCCGGAAGTCCCGTTGGCGATGGGAAAGTTCATCATCTGTCCGGCAAAAATCAGCGCTGCAACGGCAGCAAACCGCGCTATACCGGGTTTATTGCTGGTACGGGTCGCTGCCACAACCGCCGCGCTCACACCCAAGAGGGCAACTGCCGCCGTTACCGGGCACACGGCACCGTGAAGCATTTGATCGGGGATATGCATCTGTTCCTCCTTCAACTTGTTGGCAAACAGCCGTCGCAATGACGGCCATAAGGATAGATTTTAACAGCTGATTGCTGCGGGCGCCAGATCCATGAGGGATCGATAATAACTTTCCCCGCGAATATCGGCAAGGACCCCGGCAATACGTGCCGCCACCGGCTCACGGGAGACGTACAGGTTATAGATGTAGCCGGCCAGACGGGTATCCCCGACCAGAATATAGCCATGGATACGACCATCCTGCAGATAAACGCGCCGGAATAGCCGGTCATTGGTGAAAGTGACGGCTTCCCCCTCGAACAATCCAGCCGATACCACCGGAAAATCGAGATGTTTACGCAATACGTTGGCGTTCAGCGAGCCGGCGTAGCGCTCGTTGCGACCCAGGATGTTGGCCGCCGCAACCCGCGCCTGGGCGATCGCGTTGGGAGCCGTGGCATAAACCCCTGCCGGACCATCTAAGGCGTGGCGCGTCACGGCTACGTCACCGGCCACCAGCACCTGCGGATCGACCAGCAGATCGTCACCCACCGCGATCCCCCCCTCGCCACCGTTGAGCATGACGGAATTGGGCTTGAAACCGGTTGCAATAATCAACAAAGGGGCTTCGATGGCTGTGCCGCTTTGCAACCGCATGCCGTGCAATTGCCCGTTACGACTTTCCAGAGAATCCACCTCGGCCGACATGTGAAATGCGATACCGCTGCGCTGCATCAGTTTGTCGGTGGCAAAACGCCCGCCATCGGTGTCGGTCATGCGCTCCAGCAACCGATCATGGCAATGCACCAGACTGACCTGCAGCCCTCTGTGGCGCAGCGCCAGAGCCGCGTCGAGGCCGATAAAACCACCACCGATCACCACCGCCCGCTGTACCGCATGCTTACTGATGTAACGGTCGATGCCCAGCATGTCGGAAAGGGTCTTAAAACCGAACACACCCTCGATATCGAGCCATTCGGGACGGGGAAACCAGCTGCGGCTGCCCGCGGCGAAAAACAGTTTGTCATAATTCTCGACGCGACCGGATGCACTACGCAATTGAGCCTTTTCCCGATCGATCTCGACAACTTTATCATTGAGATGCGCCGTTACCCGGTAACGCTCGTAAAAATCCCGCCCCTTCCAGAACACGTTGTCCGGCGGCTCACCGGCCAGCAGGTAGGGGATAACGCAAGGCGAGTAGGGAGCATGAGGCTCGTCACTGAGCATCACGATCTCATCTTCAAAACCGCCCAGGCGCAATTGCTGCACGAATTCGGCTGCGGCCATGCCGGTACCGACGGTCACGATCTTCATGATTTTCCCATCCTGCGACGGGCAAAGGTTTTACGGCGCAGTTCCCGATGCAACGAAAACAGCGGCGGTTCCCCCCCCTCGCCGAGCAGATACACTTTCAGGCTGGAAACCGCCCGTTTTTCCCGCTGCGGTTCGCTCTCCTTAAACACCAGCGCACCCGAGTGGCAGGCCTGCACGCAGGCCGGCGCCTCCCCCTGGGCCAGACGCTCATGACACAGATCGCACTTGTAGGCCACCTCACGGCCCGGCAGGGCGCGATGGGTGTGCTTGAAGGAGATGGCGTCGAAGGGACAGACCATGGCGCACATGGCGCAGGCCTGGCATTTGGCTGGATTCTGCACCACCGCGCCGGTTTCCGGATCGCGGGCGATGGCCCCCGCCGGACATGCCGTCAAACAAGCGGCCGGATCACAGTGCCGGCAGGAGACGGGAAAGGCCTCGTGTTCCACACCCAGCACCCGCACGTTGACCTGGGTTTTGGCGTCACCGACCAGACCATAGACGCTGCCGCTTGGGTGATGCACCACCGCGCAGGCCATTTCACACGATTTGCAGGCCACGCATTTGCGATAATCAACAAAAATCTTTTTCATCCCTGTCCCCCCTCATTGCCTGCGTCGGCAGCGGCCAGAGCCTGGCGCTGCCGGTCAAAGGCGAGCATGTCGTCGGCCACGGCGTTCAGACCTGCCACATAGGCGCTATCCATGCCGAGGATACGGGTCACATCCGGTTCCAACGCCTCGAAGCGCGGTTCCGCGGGCAGTGTATGAATAACGTCGAACAATTGGGTCGTGTCGGTGCCGGTCGCCTCGGCGAATCGCTGCAGCTTGTCGTTTGCCTCGTTGCGATAGCGATTGACGACCAGATGGATACGGGCGATGCCCAGCTGGCGAGCTAGTTCGGCGGCATGCTTGGCCACCGCCAGAGCATTGAACGACAGATCGCTGACCACCAGACACTGGGAAAAGCCCTTGGACAAAGCGCGGCCGAAGTGTTCCACGCCGGCCTGGGTATCGAGCAGGATGGCTTCCTCGTCACGCAGCGCCAGATAGTTCAGAACCGAGTCGAGCAGCACGTTTTCCGAACAGAGGCACCCGGCCGCGGCCTGCACCACGGTACCCATGACCAGCAGACTGAGATTATCGTCAACACGCACCCCGAAACGACCGACCACGTCCTCGACATTGGGATTGAGGCGAAACAGGGCGCCGAAGGACTTGCCGGGACGCGCACCGGTCTTCTCCTCGATATAATCGGGGTTCTGGCTGAGCGGCACGATGGCGGATGCCTCGGCCACCGGCAGGCCGAGGGCATAAGGCAGGTTCATCTGCGGGTCTTCATCGGCCGCCAGAACCTTGATGCCCCGCTGCCCCAACAAGCGTGACAGGCAGCTGGTGAGAGTGGTTTTCCCGACTCCACCCTTGCCGGTGATAACAACGCGAAATCCTTTCATTTGTTGCATACTCCCCCCTTACAGGCCCAAGCCGACGCGTTTCTCCATGATGATCGCCTCCATGCGGTCGGCGGTCGCCACCGGATCTTCCTCGACGAAGAAGTAGCCGCCGAGCAGGTCCTTAGCCGAATCGGTGAGGATCTTGGTGACTACCGGCGACCCTAGCACCGGCGGTACCGGCCACAGATGCACCGGCACTCCGCTACCAATGAAGTACGAGCCGATGGCCACGGCTTTTTCGGTGGTCCACTCCGGTGCCGAACCAACAACCGGCAGCGCCGCAGTATCAACCCCCAGATGGTCGGCCAGCGCGCCGGTCAATACCAGCATGCGCGAACAGTCAACGCAGGAGCCCATATGCAATACCGGCGGAATGCCGAGCAGCTCGCAAACCGCTTTCAGGCCAGGCCCGGCCAACTGCTGGGCGCCGAGATTCATCAACCCGGCTTTGGCGGCGGCAATCGCCCAACAACCGGTGCCGAGCACCAGAATGTCGCGTTTGATCAATTCACGGGTCAGCGACAGATGGAAAAAGTCCTGCTGTACCTTGGCGTTGTTGCAGCCGACGATACCGACCACGCCCTTGATGGTGCCATTGGCGATGACCTCTACCAGTGGATCGAGTTTGCCACCCAGAGCTCCCACGATCTGCTCGACGGTAAAGCCGACCATGGCCTCTTCGGTTTCCTGGGGGATATAGACCTTGGCGGCGTTGCGGTTGGGATACGCTTCGATAGCGGTCTGGATGATGCGCTTGGCGATGGCGTTGGCCTCATGCTCCTCGAACTGGATATGCAGAGAGCCAGGGATATTGGTCTGTTCGCTGGTGGTAATGAAGCGGGTATGAAAACAGGAGGACAGGTCGGCCAACGACGGGAAGATGCACTGCACATCAACCACCATCGCTTCCACCGCACCGGTCATGATAGCTAACTCGCTGTGCAGCAGATTGCCGGCCACGTTGACACCCTGGCGCATGAGAATTTCGTTGCCGGTGCAGCACAGGCCGGCCACGTTGACCCCTTTGGCGCCGACTGCTTTGGCGGCGGCGGCCATTTCCGGGGAGCGGGCCCATTCCACGACTTTTTCCGACAGCACCGGCTCGTGGCCATGCACCAGCACGTTGACCATCTCCGCATCGAGGACACCGAGATTGGCTTTGATGGTGCGCACCGTCGGCGAGCCGAACAGGATATCCTGGCATTCGGTGGCGATCAGCGAACCTCCCCAGCCGTCACCGAAAGAACAGCGCAGGGTCTGGGCGATCAGCGTCAAGGGATCGGCATCGCAGCCGAAATGGGTGCGGTGCATAATATCGACCACTTCGCGGTCGATACCGCGTGGCAGCAGGCCGATGCGCGCGCCGGTCAGTTCGCTGAGGGTCCCTTCGAGATTTTTCAGCAGCTCCAAACGCTTTTGCGGCATGTAGCCCAAAACGAAGGGGATGGTCTCTTCGCCCTGGGCGCCGAAACAGGCGATGGCCACATCGGCCACGTCGCCGGCAACAGCCAGAGTATCGCGGCCGTCGGTGGCAATACCCAGACGACCGGCCACTACCATCAGCTTGTCGGGATTAATGATCGTATAGTCGGTATTGCGGCCGCTGGCGACTTCCTTGAGCAGCAACGCCACCTTGCGACCATGATCGGAGTGGGCCGATGAGCCGGCCGCCGCCATGCGCGCAAGGTTGCGCGCCACCATGGTATCGGCATTGGCGCCGCACACGCCACGCCGGGGACCTTCTTCCAAAGGATCGATGCGGCAAGGGCCCATACTGCAGTTGCGGCAGCAGGTTCCCAGCTGGCCGTAACCACACTGCGGCTGTTGGGCTTCCAGACGGCTCCAGGCCGTTTCAAAACCGTCTCGATCAGAAATTTTCAGCATTGCAGCAGCTGCCGGGTCGACGCTGCGGTGGTCAAGTCTGGGGGACATGATGACTCCTTGTATATGGGGCGACATAAAGGAAATTTGGATCGTATCCTAATGAATTGCAGAGCAAGGCGCAATTAATCGCTGGTCAATGGCGGAATGAGTTGGTGAACGGTTGCCTGCAACAGCGGAAGGAGGGTCTGACCTAACCGGAACAGCGCCCGTTCAGGTTACAGCAGGCGACCGGTAGGAGCCATATTGAGGGGTGGATTCTCTTCCATGGTCAATCGGTATTTTTTTCGCTCGCACAAGGCAGCAGTACTCATGCTCCCGCAAAACAGACGACCCCATTCAGCCTTGATCTCTTCGGAGCCAAGGCAATATTCACGAAAGAATTCGCAATTACCTATAAGATCAAATCGTTGGGACACCGCGCCTCCCTACTGCGTAACTAACGTAAGCCGATCTGCTGCAGGAACTTTTTTGCCCGGCTGCGACTGACGGGCAAGCGTGCCTTGCCGCCTTCCATGATCACAGACAAGGATTGCGACTCCCGATCAATCGACTTCACTTTACCGATATTAATCATATAGCTGCGATGAATGCGGGTAAACTGAGTGGACGATAATCCTTCCTCGATCACACCCAGAGACAGATCACAGAAATAGTCCCCGCTGGGCGTAAAAATCCGGCTATATACATTCTCGGCTTTGATATAAACGATTTCGGTAGGATCGATCAGCTGGATCCCGCTGGAGGTCGACACCGGAATCTTCATCAGTGCCCGCTGCGGGTTGGTAATAAAGGGGGTGATATCGTAGACCAGGCAACAGTTGACCGCATCTTGCAGACTGCCATCAAGCAACGGCATCAGTTTCAGGAACAGGAAACGCTCCTGCCGGTCATGTCCCATATGCCTGATGGTAAAAGGCACTGCGCGGGTGGCATCCTTCATCAGCCGAAACACCTCCCGAATCTGCATCCGGGGCTTGTCCTCATGCAACTCCAGAAGATTGGTGCTGAAAACCTCGTTTTTGGACACTTGCGGAAAAATCAGCAACAACGCCTGATTGATGAATTTTACGTTAAAATCATCATCGAAGAGAACGATGCCGGGCTCGATCTTTTCCAGCAATTTAAGAAGATTGTTGGTTTCCATGCGAGAAGACCTTCCAAGCTATGTTGCCGACCGCTTCAATCGCCTCATAACTATAATTGAATAGCGGCCTATCCTAGCAGGGATACAGGTACCATGGCCAGCCAATTGTTACGGACTGGGTTACACGGAACAAGGGCGGGCGAAAGCTAAATTTGTTGACTTGTTTTCTTGTTTATTTGATAAAGTAATTTTGCACTTGTCCCGGATCAGGTCAGAAAGGCGAAAAACAGCATGACGACATTACAAGGGTTTGTACATTCGGATGTGATACGCCTGGAAAAGGGGGGTATTTCCAAAGGTCCGGTGGAACTGGCCAGGGAATATCCTCTGAAATTGGTTGTTAACGGCAAGGAACTAGCCACCCTGGTGGCCTCTCCACATCAGCTTGATTACCTGGTGGTCGGCTTTTTGCGTCTGCAGGGCTTTATTCAGAGACTCGAGGATCTGCACATGCTGGGGATCTGCCAGGAGCAAGGGGTTGCCCAAGTGCGCATCCGCGGTGAAGTGCCTGACCGGCTGCGTCCGACCTTGACGACGGGCTGCGGCACCGGCATAAGTTTTGGTCTCGAAGAGGGCCTCGCGGAAACAACCATCGACATACCGACGCCCCGTTTTAACCCCGAAGGAATTTTCGACCTGTTCCGCGAATTATACGGCAAGGCCGAGCTATTCCGACGGCATGGCGGAGTGCATTCCGCAGCCATCGGCAACGGCCACTCCCGGTTGCTGTTGGCGGAAGACCTGGGCCGTCACAACACCCTCGATCGCCTGGCCGGAGAGGCCCTGTTTAAAGGATTGGAGCTGCGCGGAACCATGCTCGCCACCTCCGGGCGCATCTCTTCGGAGATGGTGGTCAAGGCATCCCGCCTGGGCATTGCCCTGCTCGCCTCCCGTACCGCGGTGACCAGTCTGGCGGTGGATCTCGCTACCCGCACCGGTATCTGCCTGGTGGGCTATGTGCGACGGGACGTGCTTGAAGTCTATACTCATCCGCATTGCCTGACGCTTCCGACATAGCGGAACAACCCTCTCGTTCAACAAAACCATAAAAAACCCGGCACAACGAATGAACAGCATCGTCGTGCCGGGTTTATGAAATCAGCTCGATTGCGGAACCTGCGACAAGAAAACCAGGGTCAGGCAAAAGACCGCGCGAACAATGCGTCGATGGCCTGCCGACCGTTTTCTTCAAGAAAACGCGTTCCGGTACCGGCAAAATGGATATGGCCGATAACCGGTTCTTCCCCCGGAGGGCAGGCCTCCCATTCCATATGAGACCAACGGAACCAGCCATTCTGTTTCTGGTCAAACACAAACAGCGGCTTGTTGCACAACTTGGCGAATTCGGCTCCCCAACCAGTGCCGCCCTTGACGGTCTTGTCCGCCAGGATTTCTCCGACTACAAAAATCTCCTGAGCATGGTTCACCTGGTACCAAATGCTTTGCAAAATTTTGCGGATCTTGAGGCTGTCGGTGTAGCGACGATTCATAAGACGCGACACATATTCCAAACTCACGTCGCCGTGCTTGAGCTCTTCATGGTTGAGAAACCGCAGACCGCGCTCACGCATCCGGCCATGACCCTCGAAGGTAAAATTGACTTCTTCGATGCCATACCGCTCTGCATTTTGTCCGAAAGCCATTTCGGCCCCATTGGCGCCGCCGCTGAAAAGAATAAAATCTTCCTTCTCCATACCGATTCCTTTCGTAGGGTTCTGGTTGTGTTTGAATCCATCTCGAAAAGGTTCGTGCCAGTTCATGATAATTTAACACGTCTGACCTCGAAACAAGTGTACAAAATTAATGACAAGTTTTCATATCAAAGAGAATTCTATTTTCCCCCTGGACCATTGCCTACGCTTTTTCGCTTCTCTGGTTAAAGACCCCACACCTGTTGCATCGGCACAGGCGTCCAACCTCCCGGCCAGAGGTTATCCGCTCAATGCAACTGCTCCAGCAACTCTTCCAATTCCTGGGACATGACAATGTTATTGTTATTGACCACTTCAATGCTTCCCAGCAAGTTTTTCGCCTGGCCGGCGGTCGCCTTCACTTCTTCGGCCACCACGGCAAAGCTGCGCCCATGAGCCCCGGCACGGGCCGCCTCGATGGCGGCATTAATCGACAACATCTCCAGATTGAAGGCTACCTGGGTGATGGCGGACAACGCCCTTTTGACGGCGGTTGTACTGCCGATGATTTCCTCGCCGATCTGACTGATCTTGCCAAAAATCGAACTGTTGAGCTTGCGCCGGCTTTCCTGCACCACGTTGAAAAACATCAACGCCGCCTGACTGCTGAGGATTTCCGTCCCTTCCCGGTGATTTTGCTGCACCAGTTCCAGAACCTTGGGCGAGCCCGTCGCCTCGATGATAAAATCGGTACGATATTGCTGCATGGTTGCCACCAGATCGTCCGGCGTGGGGATCTGCAACTCCTTGGCTGCAATAACCGCCACCGCCTTCGGATCACGATCCACCAAAAACACCACCCGCGCCTGATCGCTTTCCGCAAAGATTTTCAGCATCTCCAAACCACCGCGACCGCCCCCGACAATCCCGATGGAAAGCACCTTGTCTTCTTTTGCCATACCGTTTCCCCCATAACATAATTAGTTGTTCAGCATCGGCATTATGCGATTACCAAACCATGTTCGACGCAATCCTGGCGCTACCTTTCCCGCATCACGGATCCTTCTATACAGGGCATATAATTTCACCTGCGGAGAAGTTTCCCCTATTCATACCTATTCGTCATGGCCGTTAAAAAATTTAGTCTAGAACATTATTATATTTAATCCTAGATGCTTTTTTTCCAGCTTTGCCAAGGCTGCAGTCCGCTTGAACCAACGAGCATCGCGATGGCAGCAGCAGCGGGAAAATGGGCCGGGTGGGTCATACCTGCGGCGGCCGGAGTATCCTATCCGATGCCAGGTTCATCTGGATTCCGGATTCGATATAAAGACAAAACGGTGCAACAGGCTAATCTGCCACACTGTTTGGCAAGATATCCGTTACCCTTTTCCCAAATCCCGAGCATTCTGCTATCATTATGGACAATCGACGCTACAGACCTGTTGCACTTCCATAAAATAGAGGGGCTGCCGCTTTTTACTTGTGAAAAAATCCATGCACTCTGCCATGAGCCAAACCTTGCCATCAGCCCTCAAGAGGCTTGATGCCATCAAGAACTCGCTGAAAAACAAGCAAGTTATCATCTTCCTTGATTACGATGGCACTCTTACCCCGATTGTCGAGCGGCCTGAATGGGCCCAACTGTCGCAGAACATGCGCAGTGCGGTTAGAGGACTGTCGAAAAAGTATCGGGTTGCCATCATCAGCGGCCGGGATCTGCAGGATATACGCAATCTGGTTGCCCTCGAGGGACTCCTTTATGCCGGTAGCCATGGTTTTGATATCTCCGGACCCGATGGCGACATGGAATTGCAGCAAGGCGCGGAGTATCTCCCTGCTCTGGAGCGGGCCGAAAAGACCCTGACCAAAGCCCTCGTTGAAATACCTGGCACTCAGGTCGAACGTAAAAAGTTTGCCATCGCCGTCCACTTTCGCCGTGCTGATTTGAAAGATATTCCCTCTGTGGAGTCCATCGTTGATACGATCGTTGCGAAAACTCCGGGACTGCGTAAAACTGGGGGCAAAATGATTTTTGAATTGCGCCCCGACATCGACTGGGACAAGGGCAAGGCGCTGCACTGGATCCTTACGCAGCTCGGCATGGATGGAGACAATGTCTGCCCCATCTATATTGGGGATGATCTGACCGATGAAGATGCTTTCTGCGCCCTGCAAACCCGGGGCCTTGCCATTTTAGTGAGTAACGAGCAGCGCCTTACTGCCGCCGGCTACCTGCTCAAGGATCCACAAGAGGTCGGTCAATTCCTGGAAAGGCTAAAGGCATAGCCGGGAGGAATGTCGGCCATGCTTCACTGAGTCCAACGGTTTTACCCTGCCCCTGGAAATGTTTGGCTACACCTTTTTTTGATGGTGCGCGGATGGGCGCGCCCCCCCTGGCAACTGTTGAGGCACCACGATGCATTTTAAAAATCGCCGATGGCTAGTAATTCTGTTCCTGAATTTGGCCGTGTTTTTCTTCCTTTTACCCACGCCATCCCAGGCACAGCAGCAACGTATCCTGTTTATCAGTTCCTACCATCCGGGATTTCCGACCTTTTCTCAGCAAATTGATGGGATGACCGATATTTTCAATCAAGAAAATATCTTTCTCGACATCGAATTCATGGATACCAAACGGTTTCCTTCGGAACAAAATCTTCATAATTTTAGGCAATTGCTGTCCTACAAGCTGGATCGTAGCCCAGCCTACGATGCCATCGTCACCGGTGATGACGCAGCCCTCAAATTCGCCATAGCGGAACAAACCGGCCTGTTTAAAAAACTGCCGATTGTTTTTCTGGGTGTAAACAATATGGAACTGGCACTTGCCCAGAATGACAACCCCTGGATTACCGGCACCGTGGAAAAGGTGTCCATGCGGGAAACTCTCGAACTGATGCACAAGATGCATCCGCAAGCGACAACCTTTGTCGCCATTGTCGACGGGACGACCACCGGCCAGATCGACCTGCAAACCTTTTATGGCATACAGAAATTTCTTCCGGAAGTGCACCTATCCCAGCTCTCCCTGGCCGACATGTCTTATGAGGAACTAGGTCAGCAACTTGCCGCCCTCCGCGAAGACACCGTGGTACTGCTTCTTTCCGCCTACCATGATCGAGAAGGTAGAAGTCTGGTGTTTAAGGATAATTTGCATTTTATCACCAGCCACCTGTCCCGCCCCCTCTACCATATTTACTATCATGGTATGGGCGCCGGCATTGTCGGCGGAAAACTTGTCAGCCATTTTCAGCAGGGCCAGACCGCAGCCAGAATGGTCCTCGCCATCCTTGGTGGCACCCCCATTACCAGCCTGCCGGTGAATACCGATAGTTTTAACCGTTACGTGTTCGATTTCCGTGAATTGCAGCGTTTTGGCCTCGCCCTCTCCGAATTGCCGGCTGACAGCGTCATCCTTAACCGGCCCATTTCAGCTTTCCGCAAATACCGTCAGGCCATTCTGGTGGTGGCTGCGCTGCTGGTTTTCGGTATCGCCCTGGCTCTGCTTCTGTTAGGGCATCTGCGCCAGCGTCAGGAAGCGGAAGAGGCCTTGCGTAAAAGTGAAGAACGCTTTCGCAGCATCGTGCACTTTTCCCCCATGGGTGTCTTGCTGTATCAGCTTTACCCCAACGACAAGCTTATCCTTATGGGCAGCAATACCGCAGCCAGGGACATTTTGCACCTGGACCTTGATACGTTCATAGGCAAAACCATCGAGGAAGTATTCCCTAAACTTGTCGGCACCGGCATCCCTGAAAAATTTCGGCAGGTATGTTCCCTGGGGACGGCATGGTCCAGCGATCAGGTTGACTACGCCGCACCGCCCATCAAAGGCTCTTTCGAAGTGCATGCCTTCCAGACAGCGCCGGGGAAAATGGCCTGTTTTTTCAGAGATATTTCGGAGCGCACCAAGGCCGAGCAGACCCTGAAAGAAGCCTTGATCAACGCCCGAAGCGCCAGGGAACATCTTGAAACCATACTTAACTCGGTGTCCGATGGTCTGCTGTTTACCGATCTGGATAGCCGCATCATGCTGATGAGCCGTTCCGCTGAGGAATTGCTGGGCAAAACTCTGGGCGACGTGTACGGACGGGATGTTCGCCGGGTGGTGGAAAATGAAGCTCTGCTCAAGAGTCTCAAGGTTGTCGCTTCCGGTACGCAGGAGGAAAGTATCGTAGAGATTTCCCTGCCGACGCCCCATGAAAACAAATTCCGTATTGTGCAGGCCAAACTGGCCGCCGTACGCAACGAGGAAGGTCTGAAGCGGGGGATCATCACCCTGCTGCGCGACATAAGCCGAGAGCGAGAGCTTGACCTTATGAAGACCGAATTCATCTCCACCGCCGCCCACGAATTGCGCACTCCCCTGACCAGCGTTATCGGTTTCTCGGAACTGCTCATCAAGCAAGGCGGTCTCAATGACCAACAGGACGAATTTCTTACCATCATCCATAAAAAAGCCGAAGCCCTGGGCAAAATTGTCGAAGACCTGCTGGATCTGGCCCGGGTCGATACCGGACAGGTCATTCGTCTTAAAAAGGACTGGGCCGATGTGCGTTCGATCCTGGCGCGCTGCGTTTCCGATTACAAACGCGTATGCGATAATCACCGCTTTAAGATGGTCCTGCCCGACGGACCGATAAGCATGCAGGTGGACGACCGCAAGCTTTTCCAGGTCATGGAAAATCTGCTCGGCAACGCCGTTAAATTTAGCCCTGTGGACAGCACGATCCAGGTGACCTGCCAAATGGCCGATGACGAGGTCTACATTGCGGTGAGCGATCAAGGTATCGGCATGAATCCCGACCAGATCAGTCGCATGTTCGATAAGTTCTACCGTGTCGACGCCTCCAATACGGCAAGGGAAGGACTAGGTCTGGGCATGGCTATCGTCAAGAGCATCGTTGAAGCGCACCAGGGGCGCATCTGGGTAACCAGCAAACCGGACAAGGGAACCACCGTAACCTTCACCCTGCCACGTACCAGGGAACAGGAAGATCGCGCATCTCAAAACGTCTGACCGTTGGCTTTCGGACAAAAAAGGGCGGCACTTTCGTGCCGCCCCCGAATGAATCTGCCCGCTTTACCTTTTAATGGTCAAACTGCGCCGCATAGGCCGCATCGTTGTAAAGCCCTTCACCGTATTCCGCCTTGCCGTAGTCGCGGATAATCGCCTGTCCCTTTTCCGAAGCGACAAAGTCGATAAATTTACCTGCGATTGCGGCCCCCCCGGTGACACCTTGCGGCTGACAAAGGGCATGGTAGGTATTAATGATAAATTTGTCTCCCTGGAAAAGGATCTTGAGCTTGGGCGTGTTGCCTTTTTCCGCAATCCAGGTGCTGCTGTCGGTCATGAAGTAACCACCTTCATCGTTGGCGCGCTTGAGGGTGGCCGTCATGAAATCCTTGGTAACGATATACCAGTCACCCGCCGGTTTCACCCCGGCTTTTTCCCAGACCGCCAGTTCCTTTTTGTGGGTCCCGGAATTATCCCCGCGGGAAAAAAATTTGGCTTTGGCCGCCGCGATGCGGGCATAAGCATCGGCTACGCTTTTAGCCTGGGCGATACCCGCCGGGTCTGCGGCCGGACCGACTATATAAAATTCATTGGAACCGATCAGCGTGCGCTTGATGGCCCATCCCTCAGCCACGGCTTTTTCCTCGGCTGCCGGGGCATGCACCATGATCATATCAACTTTTTGGTCTTTCAATAACTGCAGGGATTTGCCCGATCCGGCCTTTTGCCATTTAAGCTGGGCATCTTCCTGCGTGGCGAAGGTCTCACCCAGTACCTTAAGCAACCCCAACTCACCCGGACTGCCGGTAGCCAGGGCAAACGCGTTGCTGCCATTGCCATAAACCGCAGCATACTGGTCCTGGGCCATGGCGGTGGAGACCAACCCCACCAGGACGAGCCACATGATCGAAAAAATAATTTTTCTGCGCATAAAATACTACCTCCCCTGAATGATTGCGATTTTTCCTTACCAACAGCCTCTCATCCATTGCGTTATATACTTAAGACAACAGCGAAGTCAATTCTGTTGCAGGCTACTGGCAAACATAATTAAAACCGCCTTTTTTTTATCCATTACAACCTCTGCACCGCTCATAAATTAAGCACCAGTTCATCAACCATTCGCCTTCTTTTACCTGATTTCAAATACTTACACTACACGTTCAGCGTGGCATAATAGCTGCTACATGAAAATGAATTGGGCAACCCCGACTTGCCACCCCATAACCTTTTACAACCCCAGGGCGGCGCGCCGCCACCGGGATCATACAAAGCTTTCTGTCCCTGCGAGAGGACGGCTGTGATCCGGGCCAGGGCCCTCTTTGTGCCAACTCAACCGGCACCCCTGGCCCATCTTTTAACATCCGGCCGCCATCTGCGGAGAATCAATCTTGCGTCCGCAAGTGCCTTGCTTTCGGACAACGCTTATCGGGACCGACGCCGCTCCCGACATCCAGACAAGGAGTATGGCGCACCATGTACCGTATGAACGCCCTGGCTCGTATCGTTACCCTGACGCTGTTGTCCTTTTTGAGCGGCGCCTTGTTGCCCATGCTTCCCATGCCCACTCCTGTAGCATTGCTACTTGGGTGTGTAATCCTTGCCTTGCTCATCCTGTTATTTTATTGGCAACCCCATCAGAACACTTTGGCTGCTTTGAGCACATGGGTCACTCGCCTGGGTGCCGGCGATTTGACCGCTGAACCACCCTGGCAAGACGGCTTGCATGCCATCGCTGACGACCTGACGGGCATGGGGATCCATCTGGATAAAAACATCGCCGGGTTCATCCTGGCTGCAAACCAGGTATGCCTGGCAGGCGCAGCGCTGGGATCCTGCGCCGAGCAAGCAGCAACCAATGCTTCAAGTCAAGCGGATCAGACGGATCAGATCAGCAGCGCAGCAGAACAGGTCTCGGTGGCCATTCGGCAGATTGCATCTACCGCCGAATCGGTTTCGGCCGGGACAGGCGCTGCTATGGAACGGGCACGCATCGAACAACAACAGGCGATTGAAGCACAGCAGGCAGCCCAAAGCGTATTGCTGCAGACCGAAAATCTGGGCACAGCCATTCGGGGACTGGGGGAGCGTTTAAGCGAGATCTCCGGGGTTGTGACGATGATTCGGGGGGTTGCCAACCAGACCAACCTGCTGGCATTGAACGCCAGCATTGAGGCGGCACGAGCCGGTGTTCATGGGCGGGGGTTTGCAGTAGTGGCCGACGAGGTAAAAAGTCTTGCCGCCCATACCTTGGCTGCCACGGATGACATTGCGAGCCGCATTCAGCACTTCCAGCAGGAAACAGCAACCACGGTGAACGCCACGGCTGAGACCCTGGCGCAGGTTCAGACCAGCGCCGAGGGCTTGACGCGCATCGGGCAAGCCATGAGCGGCATGGTGGACAGTTTTTCCACTGCCCACGCCCAGGTGGATCAAATCACCCAGGCTGTGCGGGAACAGCAGCACGCCATCCAGGGCTTGACCTCCAGTATCGAACAGGTAGCGGAGCTGGCGGGGGAAATGAACGCCACGGCGCGGGGCGTCCATGAGGAAGCGCGAAGCCTGACCAGCATCAGTGATGAACTGCTGCCATTGTTGGGCGGATTCCGGCTGAGTGCCCATGAAAAGGCGCGCAAGACCGTAACGGAAGCCAGCTGCGACCCGGACCTGAAGTCGATGCAACGCGACCTCGTGGAAAACATCTTGCGACAACAGGCACATCGCTGCGGTTATCTGGAGCTGCTCTATGTGACCGATAACCGGGGCCGACAGGTGACCAGCAACATCTTTGCCGGCCATGCGGTGCAGGCCTCCTACGGCAGCGACGGCTGCGATATGGACTGGTCACAGCGCCCCTGGTTTCGGGAGACCATAAGCAAGGGCAGCTGCACGGTCACCCCGTTTTACCGGTCTGCAGCCACCCACCGTTTCTGCTTTACGGTGGCGGCGCCGATCCATGACAGTCATGGGCGTATTGGGGGGGTGTTGGGTGCGGACATCGATGTCGCAGCGTTGCTCAACGACCGTTAGGACTTCCCGATTTCACCCGGCATTTCAAACCGGTGCTGCTGTCGGCATATCCCTCGCTCTGCTCATAAGAAATTTCGATGGTCTGCCCGGGGCGCACGGCAAACGCCCCGCGATAGCCGCAGTTTTCGGAACTCAACAACCACTGTTGGCCATCGGCGTGCATAACACGCACATCAGCCCAGACGGTCCCCCTCCCGGAAACATCGATATCGACAACCTGCCCCGGTCGCAAATCGTGTCGGGCATAAAATCCTGACGATTCAAGTCCGGCAGTCGGCTGTTCATACAAAAAAACACTTACCGGCCCGTCACTCCAGAAATTATCCAGCCAGACACCAGATTCATCGGCTTGTACCGGGGTAACGAACAGGGCCCACAAAATTGTGACCAGGGCTACACGGCGTAAGGTTGCTTTCATTCCCGACCTCCTGCACAATAGAAATTAATGGTGACATATTGCCTTTTTACCTACGACCTGGCAACCCTGATTGCGACCAGGCAAATACTCAGAGCTTTTTGACAACCGGGCTCAGGCTTTTAAACTTCAATAAACACACCATGGCCGACCGCGCTGAACACCACAATGGCCAGGCGCCAAGGCCCGCATACGGAGGACTTCATGTGGGATTATACCGATAAAGTCAAAGACCACTTTCTCAATCCGCGCAACGTCGGTGAAGTCGAAGACCCGGATGGCATCGGCGAAGTCGGCTCCCTTGCCTGCGGCGACGCTCTGCGGCTGACCTTCAAGCTTGACGAACAGGGCCGCATCAAGGACGCCAAGTTCAAGACCTTCGGTTGCGCCAGCGCCATTGCGTCATCCTCCGCCCTGACCGAAATCATCAAGGGCATGACCCTGGAGGAAGCGGAAAAGGTCAACAACCAGGACCTCGCCGAGTTCCTCGGCGGCCTGCCGGAAGAGAAAATGCACTGCTCCGTCATGGGCAAGGAAGCTCTGGAAGCAGCCATTGCCAACTATCGTGGCGAAGCGGTGGTCAAGGAAGAGTACGAAATCGTCTGCAAATGTTTCGGTGTCACCGACAAGGAAATCGAGCGGGTGGCCAAGGAAAACCGCCTGACCACGGTGGCCCAGGTCACCGATTTCACCAAGGCCGGCGGCGGCTGCCAGGCCTGCCATCCCAAAATCGAGGATATTCTGAAGCAACTGTGGGGCAGTAAACCGGCCGAGCCCGCGGAAGAACGCCTGCCGAAAGGTAAAAAACTTTCCAACCTGCAGAAAATCCGCCTCATTGAGGAAACCCTGGAGCGGGAGATCCTGCCGCCGATCCGCTCCGACGGCGGCGACCTGGAGTTGATCGACATCGACGGCAGTAAAGTGATGGTGGCGCTGCGCGGTACCTGCTCCTTCTGTCCGCAGTCCAGCTTCACCCTTAAGCATTTCGTGGAAGCCAAGCTGCGCGAATTCGTCAGCCCCGAAATCGAGGTGGAGGAGGTGAAATCATGAGGACCGTCTATCTCGACAACAACGCCACCACCCGCACCGCACCGGAAGTGGTCGAGGCGATGCTGCCTTTTTTCAGCGATTTGTACGGAAACCCGTCAAGCATGCACTTTTTCGGCGGCCAGGTCGGACGTCACGTAAAGCAGGCGCGGGAACAGGTGGCCGCCCTGATCGGGGCCCATCCGGAAGAAATCGTTTTCACCAGCTGCGGCACCGAAAGCGACAACGCCGCCATCATGGGCACGCTTTACTCTTACCCGGAGAAAAAGCACATTGTCATCTCGCGGGTCGAACACCCGGCGGTACTCAACGTCGCCCACCAACTGCAGGCCCGCGGCTATCGCATTACCGAACTGGGGGTGAACCGCGAAGGCCAGCTTGACCTGGATGAACTGCGCACGGTGCTGACCGACGAAACGGCGCTGGTCAGCATCATGACCGCCAACAACGAAACCGGCGTCCTGTACCCTATCGACGAAATTGCCGCCATCGTGCGCGAACACGGCATCCCTTTCCACACCGACGCCGTGCAATCGATCGGCAAGATTCCCATGGACCTGCGGAAAAGCCCCATCGACATGCTGTCGCTGTCCGGGCACAAGCTGCATGCGCCCAAAGGCGTCGGCGCTCTGTATATCCGCAAGGGCACGCGTTTTGCCCCCTTCGTGGTGGGTGGACACCAGGAAGCCGGCCGACGCGGCGGCACCGAGAACGTCCCCTACATCATCGGCCTGGGACGCGCGGCGCAGTTCGCCATGGACCACCTGCAGGAGGAAAACACCCGCGTTAAAGCCTTGCGCGACCGGCTGGAAGCGGAACTGCTCAAAAGCATCCCCAACACCATGATCAATGGCGACGTCAAAAACCGGCTGCCCAATACCAGCAACCTGAGCTTTGAATATATCGAGGGGGAATCGATCCTGATGCTGCTGAGCGACGAAGGCATCTGCGCCTCGTCCGGATCGGCCTGCACCAGCGGCTCGCTGCAACCCTCCCACGTACTGCGCGCCATGGGGGTACCCTTTACCGCCGCCCACGGCTCCATCCGTTTCAGCCTGAGTATTTACAACAGCGATGCGGACATCGACCACGTCATCGCCACCCTGCCGCCGATCATCCAGAGATTGCGGGATATTTCGCCCTTCTGGAAGGATTACGTGGAAGGCAAGCCTTTGAACTCGTTTCTGACCGGCGGCGACGTCGAGCATCACGTTCACGGATAAAAGGTCCACCCTATTTCACCCATCAGGCCCGCGGCTCCAGTCGCGGGCCTTTTTCTATGCCGATCCCCGTTCCTGACGCCTCCCTTCCAAAAAATTTTTCTAATTGGATTTTTCATGTCAACAGCGTGTATGTTTACTTCCTTCAATGAAGTGTTCGTTTTTATCAAACAAGATAAGCGGCCTCATCCGCGGAGGGATTCATGCGCATCGCCCCCCTTTTCTGCCTGTTCATCGCCTGCCTGTTTTGCACTACCGCTCAGAGCGCGGATCTTCCTTCCTCCTTCGATCTGCGCGATATCGACGGGCACAGCTACATCGGTCCGGTGCGCAATCAGAAACAGTGTGGCAGCTGTTGGTCATTTGGCACCTTGGCTGCTGCTGAAAGCACCTGGAACCGGCTGCACGACCTGTACGATGAACAGGCCATCGATTTCTCCGAAGCCTTTTTAACCTGGAGTATCAGTCCCCTCTATGACGGCCTGCTCGGTTGCGATGGCGGAAGTTTAGCTCTCCAGCAAAACACCGCCTTGATCGAGTATGGCGTACCACTGGAGTCGGATTTCCCATATACCATGACGGACCCCGGCAGCGACCTGCACTGGGACGCGACCCGTTATAGTTTTCTAGACTGGTACCGCATCCCTCCCGGCGACATCGAAACAACCCGCCGCATTCTCTATCATATCGGAGCGGTTACCGCCGGGGTGTTGGTTGAAGATGACTTCTATGCCTATACGGACGGGATTCTCACCAACGAAACGACTACCATTACCTCGGAAATCCCCTACAATTCCAATGTGAACCATCTTATTGCCCTTGTGGGCTATAACGATGAGTCCGGGGACGGCGGTCTCGGCTATTGGATTTTACGAAACAGTTGGAGCGAAAACTGGGGTTTAGATGGCTACGTGAACATCCGCTATACAACCGCAGGGGTATCATTGCACAGCTCCTACATGACGTTGGAGCCCTGGAGCGGTACAAGTATCGTCCTGAAAAACGATAATGACCTGATAGCCAGCCCCTGGAGCACCGGCGGAACCCTGAATGCCCACGGCGTCGATCTGTGGGGTGGTGCCGCCAGCAGCGTCTTGAATAGTGGCTCCATTCTGGCCGAAGCATTCAGTGGCGAGAAACTGGCCACTGCACGGGGCGTCTACCTGTGGGGTGGCCCCCATGGCCGGATCAGCAACAGCGGAGAAATCGTCGGCCTTGCATCCAGCGAAAACCAGCAGGCCATCGCCTACGCCATCTGCCTGCAGGGCGGGTTGGTGAACAATCGCGGAGTGCTGACGGCGGAAGCAACAAGCCATGCCGATCAGTCCCTGGCATTCGGCATCTGGGCAGCCAACGGCGGCAGTACCGTGGAAATCATCAACAGCGGCGCCATAGAAGCCTCGGGCACAGGCGGTGCGATGAACGCTGCCTACGGCATCTGGGCCGACAGCCGGGATCTGGTCATGGTTACCAACAGCGGCAGCATAGAAGCCTACGCCGATGATTACGCGATCGGCGTGCTGCTGACCGGCGGTCCGGCTCTGCTGGAAAACAGCGGAACCATTCGCGGTGCCTATGCTTCGGTCTACTCCCAGGAAAACACCCTGTTGGTACTGGATACCGGCTCAAACCTTTTCGGAACCGTCTATCTCCAGGGGGATGCCGACACGCTGATGCTGAATGGCAAAGGCAATGAAGATGACCTTTTGTCCGGAGTGGAAACTCTGACCATGGCCGGCGATGAATGGTCCCTGAGCGGCGACTCGGCGTTCGAGACCATTCAGGTTGCCTTAGGACGGCTGGGGGTGGACGGATCGTTGTCGGGGGAGACATCGGTTCTGAAATACGGCACCCTTGGCGGCAACGGTTCGCTAACCGGTATAGTCACCAACGGCGGGACCGTCGCGCCGGGACACTCCGTCGGCCACCTTACCATCGACGGTGATTTCAGCCAGACCAGCGACGGCACGCTGGAGATCGAAATCGGCGACGGCAACGCCGACCTGCTCACCATCACCGGCACCGCCGAGTTGGCTGGTACGCTGTTGGTGCTGCCCGACGGCTACGCCACCGATGGCAGCTACACCTTTCTGGAAGCCGGCACCATCACGGGCGCCTTCGACAGCCTGTCCAGCGCCGCAGTGCTCGCCGTCTCCCTGGACAGCGCTGCGGGGAGCCTGACCCTGGACGTGACGCGCAACAGCTATGCAAGCCTGGCCACGGCGCACAACCGAGGATTGGCCAACAATCTGGACAGTCTGCGGCCCACCGCCGAAGACGATCTGGGCGATTTGCTCGACAGCCTCGACCTGTCCCTGAGCCAACAGGCGCTCAACGACGCCATGGCCAGCCTGACCCCGCGCATCCACGGTTTGGCCAGCACGGTTGTGCTTGGCGACTCGCAGGCACGTCTGGCCGATTTGCGGCACCATATGGATCGCCTCGACCCGGCTGAGCGACTGGAGCAGAACCCGACAGGCAAGACCTCGGTGTGGTTCGACCTGCTCGGCCAGTACAACCGTTATGGAAGTGACGGTGCCTATTTCGGCGCACGGGAAAACCTCTATGGTCTTTTGCTCGGTGTGGAGCGCACCGCCAGCAGCGGCTTGACCCTGGGGGTGGCAGCGGCCCTAACCGAAAGCCGATACCAGGCCCATAACGCCGCGGACGACGGCGAAAGCGAAAGCCAGCAGGGTTACCTATATGCTGCATGGTTAGATCCGCGCCGCGCCGACGGAGTGCATCTGAGCACGGCGCTGGGCGGCGGCCGCACAGAAATAAGCGCCGACCGCAGCATCGCCTTCGCCGGCCGCCGTGCTCACAGCGAGCATGACGGCACCCTGTACAGCGCCACCATCAGCGGCGGCTACGCCATGAACCTGCGCGGCTGGACCCTCGATCCGACCGCGGGCTTGAGCTTCGTGCATCTGCGCGAAGAAAGATTCCGCGAAACCGGTGCTGACAGCGCCAACCTAACCATAGCAACGCGCGATAACGATTCCCTGCAAAGCCAGCTGGGATTGCGGCTGAGCCGGCCCGTCCAGCTGGCCTCCTTCACCCTCAACCCGGAGCTGCGGATCGCGTGGCACCATGAGTTCAACCGCAAGACCGAACGTCTCACCGCCACACTGGCCGGGGACTCAAACGCATTTGCCACACCCGGCCGCGATCTGCCTGGTGACAGCCTGCTGCTGGGCGCATCGCTGAGCACCCGGCTTTCCAACAGCGTCTACAGCAGCCTCAGCTACAACTGCGACATGCAAAGTCAGGGCGCCACCGGCCATTCACTACGCGTACAGGTGGCGGCAACTTTCTGAAACACCGCCTCGTCACGTTCATCCGCTACAAAACAGGGGGGAGCCACTTTCATATCTGGCTCCCCCCTGTTTTGTTCATTCCATTGGCCGCGCGATGGCCCTAGTCAGCAAACAGTCTGTTTATTCCGCCATGCCAAGAGGTGTACAACGCTCCCCACCCTGCCAAAGCCCCACATGTCCACTGCGATGCAGATAAGGAGTGTAATCGTTTTGCAAGCAAAGCCCACTCTGTCGTAGGGACTCCCAATACGGCTCTTCGGCCAATAAATAATAGGGTTTGTTGCGCCTGGCCAGCTCACTGATCCTCTTTTGATCCAGCTCTGCCATGGGATGGCCCAGGTAGTAAATAAGCTGGATCGGCTCCTTGCCGAAAAGCAGAAACACATGAGCATAGCCGCAAAAACCCACAGCGCAAGCATCATATTGAGTTCGGCTAAGCGCGCCATTTCGGCAAAAAAATACGAACTCACCAGCATCATGGCCGCAAACAGCGCCGCCCAGTCTCCAATGTGGCGGCGCATGCGCCCGAAAAGCAGCCAGACGATACCCAGCGCGCTGAGTGCCGAAGGCAATCGCAGCACCCATACCGGACAGATCCCCGTCAGCATGCCGATCAAGCCGCCGGCCCAATAAAACAAAGGCGGTTTTTCCAGATAGATGAGACCGTTTTTGGTTGGCAAAAGCCAGCTATGGCGGGCCGGCATCTCTTGCACAACTACCAGCCGACGGGCTTCATTGTGGCTTAAAACAGGGACATCCCAGATACCCAGGCCGTAGACCAGCAAGGAGCCAACCAGCACCATCCAGAAAAACACCCTAAACAGCTGAGGATGATCCGTATCGGGACGCGATGTGGCATCTGCTGCGGAGGACAAACGCATAGGGGGCACCGGGAGCTTCTTCGCCGTCAACAGCGGAAGGGAAAGGAGATACCAGTTGTTAAGGATACGAGATCAAGCCGAAACGCTTTGTTTTTTTGCCTTGTGGATAAAATACAGATTGCGAAGATAAATGAGAAACCCGGTCGACTGGCCAAGGGTAAACACCAGATCGCGACGCAGTATCGCATAGATCAGCAGCAGCAGACTGCCTCCCAGACTGAAATACCAGAAGGACGGGGGGATAAAGCTTTGGCGACGTTTTTCCGCGCAAACCCATTGGATGACAAAACGCATGGTGAAAAGCCCCTGCCCGACCAAACCAAGAACAAGGATACAATTTTCAGTACTGAACATGGGGTTAACGTATCCTTATGGCATAAGGTTGGGGCCATTCCACGACAACACGGCTAAGGTCATCAGATTACCGCTCTATATCAGTCTTCCTCATTGTGAACCGGCGTCACGAACGAGATGCTTTCCCAATGAGAGAGCAACCCAGACCGATCATCTTTAAAAACAATGAAACACACAGGCGGAATAAGTGCGCCGCCACACCCGGTTGCTACAATATGATTTCCGGAAGCTGCGTGTACCTACGCAATTGGGATGCCAAACCGCAATGCCAGACGCACCACCCTTGATTTCGCCGACCTATCCGCCAGAACACCGCACGCGAGGAGACCGAAGCATATTCGCACAACTTTATGCCCCGTACAAATTTTTATCATTTCTGGATTTGAATGGTTGATCGTGTATCAAAAGTTTTACGTCGCACGCTCGAGTTTCCGAAAGATCTGGAATATTAATGTGTTGTTATTGGCGAAAAGTTAACGCAAGTCAACCAGAACACTCTGCGTCACGGCTGAAGCGACACGATTTTCACCTACCGGCTGCTTAATGCCTGTCTGTGCCGAATGAATTCAAATTGTGGATCGGTTATTCCGTTCAACGGATAATCCTTTTCACCAAGACAACACACCACCAGATACAACTTGACACCTCCAATCGTTGCCGATATCTTGAAAAGATGTGTTTTTACAATATGTTGTATTTCTGCTGACGATTGAGGAGGTACCAAGCATGGCGATGTTGCATCTTGCCGACCAGATCATCATTCTCGTATATCTAACCTGTGTTTTGGGACTGGGCCTGTGGGCCGGCCGCCGGGTTAAAAACCTGGAAGATTACGCAGTCGCCGATCGCAATTACAGTGCACTGGTCATCGCCATGACCCTGTCTGCTTCGTTTATCGGCGGCGGATTTACCATGGGCAACGCCGAAAAGGTCTTTACCCTGGGTATCATCAACATCGCTGTGCTATGGGGATTCAGCCTAAAGGAGATCCTGGTGGCAAGCTTTATCGGTCCCCGCATGGGGCGTTTTCCCGATGCTATTTCAGTGGGAGACGTCATGGAGGTCAACTACGGGAAAATCGGCAAGGTGGTCACCGGTATCTTTTCCGTACTACTCTGCGCCGGCATCCTCGGGGCTCAGGTCGGCGGCATGGGCTATTTGTTTAACCTTTTCCTGGGGCTACCGGTTCCGACCGGTATCCTGCTCGGCATGAGCATCGTCATTATTTACGACACCCTGGGTGGTATGCGTGCGGTAGTCGCCACGGATGTACTCCAATTCTGTGTCTTAGCCATAGGCATCCCGTTGGCATTGATTCTCGGCGTGCGTGAGGTCGGTGGCATGGCAGCTCTGGCGGCCAAAGTTCCGACCGGGCATTTCGATCTGTTCGGGCAGTTATCCAAGGTGCAGATTCTGTCGCTGTTTTTGACCTTCCTGCTTGGTGAAACCCTGGTGCCGCCCTATGTGCGGCGTCTGTTCATCAGCCGCAATACCCGTTCAACCTGCCGCGGAACACTGTGGAGCGGTCTTTTCTCCATCCCGTTTTTCGCTATCGCCGGGGGCATTGGCCTGGTGGCACTGGCTCTGAACCCGGGACTCAATTCCAACCTGGCCTTGCCCTATGTCGTAGAAACAGTCCTGCCCATCGGCCTGCGCGGGCTGGTCGTGGCCGGCATCATCGCAGTGGTCATGTCATCTGCCGATTCGTTCCTCAACAGTGCCTCGGTGGCCTTTGTCAACGACATTGTCAACCCGTTACTGCCGCGCCCCCTGGCACCAAAGCGAGGGCTGCTGTTTGCACGATTGGCCACCCTGGTCACCGGCTCGATCTCCGTCGTATTCGCCATCAGCATTAAAAGCCTGATCGATATTCTGATATACGCTTACCAATTCTGGTCACCCATCATCCTGGTGCCACTGGCGGCCACACTGCTCGGTATACGTGCAGGAACCGGCGCATTTTGTGCCGGAGCGGCTGCAGGCCTGTGCGGTGTGTTTGTCTGGAACCGACTGCTGGGTGCACCCGGTGGTTTTGACGGCCTCTTGGTCGGAGTGTTCGCAAACTTAGTGGTTTTCTCCCTGACGGCATGGTTGTCCCGCCAACCGCTTGTCGCACCCGAGGGCACTGCATAAGCGCTGCATTCGGCTCTATGTTTATCGGCAGGCCCCCCGAATCGATGGGTTTCGGGGGCCTCATCCTTCCTTCTATCCGCATCCGTCACGCTTATCTGGTCGGAGCTGCGTATCCTGATGTGTCTGAATCGACCCCATCCGTCTTTTTTGTTCAGCTCGCAACTGAAAGGGGTTCCCCATCCCATTTTATTGCCCGATTTCAGGCAAGGGACTCCCTTGTGGGGCCGCCTCAGGACTAGAATTTAGACAATTTATTCTCCATGCACTTGGCTAAGCTGCCGATCTCTTTATAATTTAATGGTATGATGAATGAAATGCAGCAAGACCTACCCCGGAGGCCCCTATGCCTGACAACCTCAATGTAATGATCACCCGCGATCTTCTGGAGTTTTTTGAATCGGACGTCGATTTTTCCCGGCAGGAAGGTTTTGCCTTGCAGGTGGTTGAGGATGGTATGGAAGCATGGCACCAGCTCGACCATAGTTGGCCCAACCTGGTAATGATCGATTTGAACGCTCCGGGCATGCCTGGGGATGAGCTCTGCCGCCGCATCAACAAAGACCCCCAATTAAGACATATCCCCGTGGTACTGATGGTGGAAAGCCGCAACCCCGATGATCTCAATCGCTGCCTGAAGGCACGCTGCGCCGACATCCTGTTCAAGCCCCTGAGCAAGCATCTGTTAATGGCCGCAGCCCGTCGTATACTGGGGCTGCCTTATCGATCCTTTCCGCGCATCCCCATGTGCCTGGAGGTTCGTTATGGGTTAAATGGTCAGGTCATGCAGAGCGGGTCTTGCGTCAACCTTTGCTCGGGTGGCATGTTCATCGAGACAAAGCAACCACCGGCCCTCGATCAATTGTTGCATGTCGAATTCTTACTGCCCGGCACCACCCGGCTTATCACCAGTCAGGCCAGCATAGCCTGGATCAATACAGAGAAGGAGCCTGTCAACAGGAATTTACCCCCCGGTGTGGGCCTGCAGTTTCTGTCCCTGGACCTGAACGATTTGCTGGCCATCTGCCGCTATATCCGATTGCGCTCAGACCAACCCTGAGCCTTTGGTTCAGAGGGCGGACCACTCATAGCACTTCGCCCGGCTGTTCATGCCAGATCTGAAGCCGGCGCCCCATTGAGATCAAGATGCTGCAACCGCCAAAGGCGCGCGTACAGTCCGTTTTGTGCCAACAGTTGCAGGTGCGTTCCCACCTCGCGAATACGCCCCCGATGCAGCAGTACGATACGATCCGCATGCTGAATCGAACGCAAGCGATGGGCAATCACCAACACCGTGCGGCCATGTCTGGAACGCTCCATCTGCTTTTGAACAATTGCTTCGGTTGCGGCATCAAGGCGGCTGGTCGCCTCATCAAACAACAGGATCGGGGGATCGATTGCCAAGGTTCGAACCAGACATAATAGCTGACGTTCTCCCGCCGACAGGTTGCGCCCGCGCTCTTTCAGCATACCCTGCAGACCTCCCAGCCTTTCCACCGCCGCCAAGGCGCCGCAAACATCCAGCAGAGCCCGCAACTGCATATCGGTGAGGCTAACCAGCGGATCGAGATTGTCGCGCACCGTGCCGGCGAACAGAAACGGCTCCTGGGAAACCCAACCGATGCGGCGACGGACTTCCGCCGGGTCGAGTTCGGCGAGATTCTGGCCATCCAGCAGGATGCGCCCCCGGGTGGGTTCATAAAACCGTAACAAAAGCCTGCCGAGGGTGGTCTTGCCGCTACCGGTGTCACCCACAATACCGACCATCTCACCGGGAGCAATCGACAATTCAATGTCTGAAAGCACCGCATCCCGACCGTCGTAACTGAAGCACAGCTGGTCGAACTGTAATGCCCCCCGTCCCTGGTCAGAGGGCTTGGCGCCGGAAGCCTCGGGCGGTTGGTCGATGAGTTCGAAAATCCTCTCGAGGGAAGCGTTGCTGGCCTGCAAAAGGGAATATTGGCCACTGAGTTTGCGCAAGGGGGCAAAAAAGCGTTGCACATATTCAAGAAACGCCACCAGGGTGCCGAAGGTGGTCACTCCCTGCAGAACCGAAGCTCCGCCGCGCCATAGGACGCCGGCAATAGCAAGTGCAGCCAGCGTCTCCAGGGCGCTGAACAGGAAAACATCCCAACGAATGGCGGCAAAATTGCTGATCCGGTACTCTTCCTGCAGGTCATCAAATTCCTGGAGGGTCCGCTGCTCCTGACCGAATAAGCGCACCGTACCGACCCCGGAGATACGTTCTGCGAGGTAACCGTTGAGCTCTGCCAGCCGGGCGCGAACCTGCCGCATGGCCTGCCGCATGCGGCGACGGAAGAGGAAAAGCACCAACCCCAACAACGGACACAGGGCAAATGCCACCAGTGTCAGCGACGGACTCAACCAGAACATCGCCGCCACGACGAAGATCAGGGAGAAGACCTCCCCGAAAGCGGCCGCCACCCCTGAGCTGAACAGTTCCCCGACATTTTCCACGTCGCTGGTCAGACGCGTTACCAGGCGGCCGGATGGATGACGGTCGAAAAACGCCACCGGCAGTCGCAACAGGTGCCTGAATCCGCGGCTGCGCAAATCGGCGGTAATCTTCTGTCCAACCCCCTGGGCCAGATACCCCTGCCAGAAGCCGAGCAGACTTTCACCGCAGGCGGATGCCAGAAACAACAGGGCCACTCCCCCCAGACCGGCCAGATGGCCCGGCATGATATGGTTGTCAATGGCCAGTTTGATAAGATAGGGCTGAACCAGTCTTGCCGCTGTGGTCAGAGGAAGCAGGGCCATGGCAACGATGGCGGTACCACGATAGGGACGAATCAGGCGCACAAACCGGCGGAATAAGGTCCAATCCAGATGGCGCCCGGTAACTTCATCCATGTCGAACATTCCGCGTCTCACGGCAGCACCTCCAATTCCCGCTGCAGACGTTCTTTTTCCAGGAGGCGCGCGTACAACCCTCCTTGAGCCAGCAATGCGTCATGACTTCCGGACTGTACCAGGCGACCGCCCTCCAGGACCATAATCCGATCTGCGGATGCCAGCAAGGACGTCTGTGCCGTGACCAGAAAGACAGTTTTTCCGACCAATACGCGTCGTAACTGCTGCCAGATGGTCTGAGCGGTTGCGGCATCCAGATGGCTGAAAGGATCATCCAGCAACCACAGGCTGCCACCCCGGGCAAGAGCCCGTCCCAGGCAAACCCGCTGGCGCTGGCCGCCCGACAGAGCCTGCCCCCCTTCACCGACCCGGGTATCGAATCCCTGCGCAAAACCCGCCACTTCATCGTGCAGGCAGACGGCCTGGCCCACATCATGCAGCAGCTCGGTATCGCCTCCAGGCACCGCATACAGCAGATTTTCACGCAGCGAACCTGAAAACAGCCGGCCCTCCTGGGATACCATGGCCACCCGTTGCCGATGTGCGCTACCATCCAGATGCGCAAGATCCTGACCATCGATAAGCACCTGCCCGACCGGTGCCGGATAAAGGCCGGCCAGCAAACGCAAAAGGGTCGTTTTCCCGGATCCGGTAGGTCCCACGATACCAATCAGGCTGCCGGCGGCTACGTCCAGCTGCAATCCGTGCAAGACCGGCATCTCGCCATAGGCAAAGCTAAGCTGTTTGAGGACTACCGATGGCGCCTTGTCCGCATGATTGATCGGCATGGCCCGCAGCGGCGGCTCCAAACGCAGAATATCGGCCAGGCGCTCGGCGCTGGCAACCCCCCGCTGTACCAACCCGAGAATCCAGCCAAGCATCAAGGTCGGCATGGTCAATTGCACCAGGTACGCGTTGAAGGCCACCAATTCCCCCAGCGTTAACTGATGGGCGATAACCCGACGCCCGCCAAAATAAAAGATCAGCAAGGTACCAAGCGGCGCAATAAGCGCCATGCTGGGACCGATAGCGCTGCGTAACCGGGCCAGCCGCAAGCTGGCACCCAGGTACCGGTCATTCAGGGTGTCAAAATATGCACCCCGCAGGGTTCGCAATCCATAGCTGCGAATAACGGCATGGCCGCTGATCCCCTCCTCCAGCGCTTCACTTACCTGCCCCAACCCCCGCTGAACCTCGCCAGAAGCAGTCAGCAATCGGCTGGACAGATAGCGGGTCAGCACCAGCAACAGCGGATACGGCACCAGAGCCACCAAAGTTAATACCGGCGACAGCCTCAGCAGAACAACCAGGGTCATGCCATACACCATCAGGGTATTGATAAAGATCATCATCCCGAATCCGGCCAGCGTGCGCAGGTTTCCGATATCGTTGGTAAAACGGGACAGCAGGTCGCCAGTGCGAAACCTGTCGAAAAACGGCCCGCTCTGCGTCAGCAGGCGGGCCAGCAGATGCCGGCGCAAATCGTTTTCCAGGCGACAGGCCGTATTCAAAAAGTAGTGACGCGACCAGATGCGGGTCACGAACCGCACCAGGGCAACGACCGCCAGCAAGATCCCGGCGCCGTACAAGGTCCTGGTGGCTCCTGCCTGTACGCCATCGATCCCGACCTTAAGCAGCCAGGGACCGAGTAATCCCAGCAAATCGGTCACCAGCAGCCAGATCACACCGGTGACCAGCATCGACCTATAGGTATTCAGGTAGGGGAGCAAAAAGCGCATTTTGCGCATGAGAGCCTCGTGTCAATCCTGTAAACCCAGGTAAATCAAGAGGGCGCGGAGAATTGTGCCAGGCGCTGCCGCAGGCGTTCCAACAGAAGATCGGCAACCACGCCATTAATGGTGCCGGTAACCAGGGCCAGTATCAGTAAAAACGGCAATAAACGCCACAAGCCGGCATGCTGTAACAGCCAGCCAGCCACCAGTAACTGGGCAAGCACATGCCCGGAAGCACCCAGCACCGATATCCCGACGGGACCCAGGCGCATGCCGGCAACGGTGCGGGCAAACGTCATCAGGGCCGTAGCAGCCAGGCCGCCGGATAGTGCCAGAAAAAAAGTCGGAGAAAAAAGGGTGCCGAGCAACAAGCTGCCGATGCCGATGCGGGTAAGAGTTACCAGCCAGGCGGCGCGGGGCCCGTAAAGGAACAGAGCGCAAAGGGTAAGGATATTGGCCAAACCGGGTCGCAACCAGGGCAGCGGTAAAGGCATCAACACTTCCAGGGCATGGACACCAATGGCCAAAGCACTGAACAGTGCCAACACAACTTCGCGACGGGTCCGAGTACGATCAGTGGGTGAGAAAGTCATAGTCGGTCATGGTAGATGGCGGGCCTACGATGCGCACCAGCAGCCTGTTCGGCAGACAGACAACGGCTTCGCCACTTTTGGAGATCGCCCCCTGACGCTGACAGAAGTGATTGGGACAGGAGGATTGGCCTACCCGTACCGTACCCTCCTCTACCAGCAAAACCGTCGGTCCCTCGGGACCCGGCAGCGACACCCGGCAGTCAGAATGCAAAGGGGCGGTAAAAACAACCCGCCCTTCCTGCTGAACCATCACCGTGGCCCCCGCAGAGCCTCGCGCCAGCAACCAGGCCGCCAGGGCCGCCACCAGCAGAAGCACCATGATACAGCCGTCACCGACCGTGATGCGCCCCAGCACGGAATTCATGGCCAGGCGATCTGTTCGCGCAAACCGGGACTGACCACGGTTGTACCATCGGCTGCGACGATCAACCCCCAGGTTTGGGGATAACGCTCCAGCAGGGCCAATCCTTGTTCCGGGCCGAGGACAAACACCGCCGTGGCCAGAGCATCGGCCCATACCGCTTGACGGGATACCACCGTTACGCTCTGGCAGCGCCCCGCGGGCATACCGGTAGTCGGATCGAACAGGTGATGATAACGCGCCCCGTTTTGCTCGAAAAATCGCTCGTAATCCCCAGAGGTGACGACCGCAAGCGGTTCTTTCAGAACCAGGGTAGCAAGCAACACATCAACCTGCCGGGGATGACGAATGCCGATACGCCATGCGGCGGCGCGTTGACCGATGAGGCGCAGGTCCCCGCCGGCGTTGACGGCAGCGCAGGTAACCCCGGCTTGTTTCAGCACAGCCACCGCACGATCAATGATGTAACCTTTGGCGATCCCGCCAAGATCGATCCAGGCGTTTGTACGCTTGATCACCCTGCCGTCCGCTACAGCCAAAACACCCTGACCGCTGGCAGCCAGAGCCGCCTCGATTTCAGATGGAGCCGGCAGGCGGGGGTGAGCCGAACCGAACCCCCACAGGACTTTAAGCCGGCCAAGCGTCATGTCAAAGGCGCCACCGCTGGCTTTGCCTACCTCTAACCCGTGGGCCAGAATCTCCAGGGTTTCAGGTGCGACGGCCAGGTCACCCTGCATGGCGGACAAGCGCGCCGCATCACTGTCTCGGCGATAAAAGCTGGTGAGTGCTTCCAGCCGGGACATCTCATCGAACGCCGCCTCGACCGCCGGAGCAAAACGCTGTGGCCGCTGATCGTAAACGGTGATCTCCACCACGGTCCCGAGCAGCAGCCGGGTACGTTGCAGCGGTTGCTCCCGTCTCTGCAGCACAGACCAGAAAGCTGCAGCGACGCCGAGCCACAACACCGCGATGGCCAGCATACGATAGCGGGACACGGTACACCTCCCTGGCTGAGTCAGAGCCGGAAATCAGAGAGTTTCTTCAGCGGAAGGGTCGACGATTTCACCGATAAGATCGTATTCCGAGGAATCGGTAATGCGCAACGGCACAATCTGCCCGATGTCGGCCTGACCGGCGGTAATGTACACCTGCCCGTCGACATCGGGAGCCTGGCGCACGCTGCGACCGCTCAGCAGCAGCTCGGTCTCTTCGCTGTAACCTTCCACCAACACCGGCTCGATACGACCGATCAATGCCCGGTTGCGCCTGAAGGAAACACGCTGCTGTGCCTTCATAAGTTTGTTGTAGCGGCTCTTTTTAGTCCGCTCGAGCACCTGATCTGGAAGGGTGGCAGCAGGTGTCCCTTCTTCACGGGAATACCGGAAGACTCCGACGCGATCGAAATGACCCTCTTCTACAAACGCCAGTAACTTGGCGAATTCCGCTTCCGTCTCGCCGGGAAAACCAACGATAAAGGAAGTCCGCAGGGTCAGGTCGGGGATCCGCTGGCGCATGCGACCGACAAGGTCACGAATGGTATCTTCACCGACCCGCCGGTTCATGCGTGCCAGCACCCGATCATCGATATGCTGCAGGGGTACATCGAAATAGCTGCAGATTTTGTCCTCGGTTGCCACAAGTTCGATCAGCTCATCGCTGATGCCGTCCGGATAGGCGTACAGCAGTCGCAACCAGCGCAGATCGGGCACCTTGACCAGTTCTCGCAGCAAACCTTCCAGGCTGGCGCCATCGTGGCGATCGGCACCAAAGGCGGTAATATCCTGGGCGATAAGATTGATTTCCTGGGCCCCGGCTGCCACCAGTCTTTCGACTTCCGCCACCACCGAAGCGATGGAACGCGACCGCAACGGGCCGCGCAACTGCGGAATAATGCAGTAGGAGCACAGATTGTTACAGCCTTCGGCGATTTTGACATAGGTCGAATAGAAGGGCGACGAGGTGACCCGCGGAGTGGTTTCGTCGTAAAGATACTGCGGCAAGCCCACCGACTGGCGAACCGATTCGCCCCGGTCATGGGCGTCGATGAGTTCGAGAATACGCGGCACATCCCCGGTGCCGAGAAGAATGTCGACCTCCGGCAGTTCCTTGGCCATATCCTCGGCATAACGTTGGGACAGGCAGCCCGTCACGATCAGCAGCTTGCAACTGCCGGATTTTTTATATTCGATGGCCTCAAGCAGGGTTTCCACCGATTCCTCTTTGGCGTCGCTGATAAACCCACAGGTATTGACGATAATAATATCGGCCAAGGCCTCATCGGTGATGATTTCAAACCGCTGCTGGGGCAAATACCCCAGCATAACCTCGGCATCCACCAGGTTTTTGGCACAGCCGAGGCTGATCATACTGACTTTGCGTTTTTCCACGTTGTTCAATTCCTTCACGTTCTGTTTCAGGACCCTGCTTCAGGACCGCATGTTGACAAACTGCAGTTCGATACCCAGGTCCTGCCCCTTGAGGAGTTGGATGACATCCTGTAAGTCGTCGATTTTTTTACCCGACACCCTCACCTGATCGTCCATGATCTGGGCCTGGACCTTGAGTTTGCTGTCTTTGATGGCTTTTATGATTTCTTTGCCTTTTTCCTTGGAAATCCCCTGCACGATGGCCACGCGCTGGCGCACCGCCCCACCGGAAGCGGGTTCCTTTTTGCCGAAATCGAGACACTTGGGGGAAAGGTTGCGTTTGGCAAGCTTCCCTCTGAGAACATCAATCACGGCATCCAACTTGTAGTCGTCCGCGCCAAGTAGCACGATGGCGTCGTTCTCCAGGTTGATCTCGTTGTGCGTGCCTTTGAAGTCGTAACGCTGCAGGATCTCTTTCAGGGCTTGATTGACGGCGTTGTCAAGCTCTTGCATGTCGACCTTGGACACAATATCAAAACTAGGCATAAATCACCCTTTCTTGCTGAAAATTCTTGATGGTTCAATGGCTTATACCACAGGGCACGATAACAGGGGAAGATTTTCCTGCACCCTGGGAGTCTGTCGGACTATACGGGCAGACGGCAAAGTCTGGCGAAGATGAAAAGATTATTGCCCGAAAGCATCCTGTTCGGGGCGCAGCACTTCCGTACCCGCGGGCGCCTTGAACCGGAAGAGATCTTCACCCGGCCCCTGGTTAAGGCGCGGTTCGCTGAACCGTACGACAGTACGATTATCGGATGCACCAAAAAGTGTGGCCGCACGCAGCGGATACACCAACTTGCCTGCCACGACCGCCTGATCAACCTCGAGCAATAGCTGTTCGAGAAACGCGGAGGGCTGCAGCGGGCGCAGGACCAGGCGGTAATGCCCTTCCGGACTCTGGCGAGGCTCACCCCAGGTGATGCTGAACTGGCGACTGAGATTCCCGAGATCGGTCAGAAAAGCCAGCGGATTATCGGTTCCGGTCTGATCACTAGCGGGCATGGGGGATTCGATCACCTGGCGATTTTCCGGCATATAGACCCACACCGTCTTGCCATCGGACACGATCAACTGGGGATCGGGCAGCAGATATTCCCAACGGAACCGGGCCGCGCAAGCCTTGCTATCGGCAAACCGCACCGTGACTCGACCACTGGCAGTCTGTACCTGATCCAGTGAGCTGAGATAAGCCTCCTGGGAAAATTTAGCTTGAAAATCGCGAATCCGGTTCTGCTTTGTTTCGGACTGAAAGGGCTTTTGCAGAGCCGCAACCACTGTATCCAGGCTGACGGACCCGGCATGGGCGCAGGGGGATATCAGTCCGGTCAGAAATATCGCAAAAAGGCCTGACAGCAGTAATATTTTTTTCATAGGGTCTCTCCTTGGGTGGCTATCGGCAAAGGGCTCGGCAGAAAGGAGCAGGGGTCGATCAGAAAGACCACCCGCCCATCACCTAAGATCGTAGCGCCGCTCAAACCCTGAATGCGATTCAGGGGAAATTCCAGGGGTTTGACAAACACTTCTTTCTGACCGGTTACGGCATCGACCACCAAACCGGCATGGCCGCCCCGCAGCTCGCAGATAATGGTGGATGAGCCGTTCCCGGTGGAAGGGGAATGACCCAGGTGTCGGGATAAAAAAACCACGGGCAACTGGCGGTTGCCCAGATCAACCGTATGGCTGTCACCAAAACTGCGTAACTGCTGCCGCGGCACATCCAGGGTTTGCTCGATCCACATGAGGGGCAAGGCCACTGTTTGACCGCCGGCTTCCACCAACAGTACCGGCACAATGGATACCGTCAGCGGCAGAATAAAGCGGAAGCAGGCCCCCTGTCCCTGGCCAGGCAGAATTTGAAGCGTTCCGCCGAGCTTGTCGACGGTATGACGAACCACATCCATACCGATGCCACGTCCCGAGGTCTCGGTTATACACCGGGCCGTGGTAAAACCTGGGCGGCAGATAAGCTGCAGCAGTTCAGCCCCACTCAAGTGGGCCCCTTGCCCGACCTCCAGAAAACCGTCCTGTCTGGCCCGTTCAACCAAACACTGTGCATCGAGCCCCCGGCCGTCATCAATGACATCAAGAGTGACCCGATCCCGATCGCGCCGCGCGGCAATGGTTATGGTTCCGTTTTCCTCAATACCATGGTCCACCGCATTGCGCACCATGTGCATCAGCGGTTCGGACATGGCCTCCAATATGGCCCGATCAAGCCGCACTTCGTTGCCGACCAGATTTAAGCGGATTGTCTTCCCCGTGCTTCGGCAAAGATCCTTGACCAGCCGCGGCAACGACGCGGTGACAGCCTCCAGCGGCACCATGCGGGCGTCCAGCACTTGATGGCGCAGGTCCGCCAGTAATCGGTCAAGCTGCAAACAGCTGCCCTCGATCCCCTCCTGGTGCCCTTGCTGTAACGACTCCTGCAATCGGTGGCGTACCGACAGCAGTTCGCCGGACAACCCCACAAACCGATCCAGCAGATTGGTAGAGACCCTCACCGTAGCCTGGCCGACGCCATGCTGCATCGCCAATCCCGGTTCTGCATCAGCCCGGATGATCTTCTCCACAACCACCAGGTTACAGATTCTGCGGCATCGCTGCTCAATATCCTCGATATCGAAGCGGCATAGCAAATCAACTTCCAGCACTGTCGGCAAAGTGCCTTCGGCAATTTCTTCCGGCTCGGGCCGGCAGCTTTGCAGGGTGCCAAACCGCATTAACTCGTTTACCAGCAGCATCCAAAGAGCAACGTTTCCCTCCGGCATACTGATCCGCAGGGTGTGAACACGTTCCCGCGGGTCGCCATCACCCGCTCCCTCCTGGTTCTCCGTGTTCCCCGCGGCTATATCGGCAAGCCGTGCCTCGAGCAGTGCCAATCCCCGGTATAAATGTTCGACAGCCTCAGCGGGCAGACTGCCACTGCGCCGCAGGCGATCCAGTCCGTCTTCCATGCCATGGGCCACCACCGCCAGGCCCTTGAACCCCATGCTGGCAGCCATCCCCTTGATGGAATGCACCGATCGAAACAAACAAAGCAGGGCTTCCTGGTCCTCCGGGTGATCGGCTATCACCGAAAGCCAACGCTGCATGGTGAGCAGATGCTCCTGCGTTTCCGCCAGAAAAATGTGAAAATATTCCGGCTGATTCACCGATCGATCCAATCCGGCACCCTCTCCGCGGGGAGGCTCCTGCTCACCGACAACCTCTGTTCAAGGGTCTGCTGCAGGGCAACAGGATCGATCAAACCGGCCAATCCACGTGGGTTGATAAAAGTCTCGCGCACCCAGGGCTGCGTAATCCCCCCCGGCATGACGATTGTCCGGCTGCACAGGCCATGCACAGCATTAACCGCCAAAGCCATGCGGGCCCCCTGCAAAACCACGACATGCTCGCCCACCTCGCCTTGCGCGCCTCGCAGCTGGAGAAAATCGAACACCGGCACCACCGCATCGTGGACGTTGATCGCCCCCAACAATTCCGCGGGTGCCAAGGGCACATAATGCAACAGCGGCGCCTTGAGTACTTCACGCACCTCTTTTACATCCAGCCCGAACAACGCCTGGCCCGATGCCAGCAACAGTGTTCGCGACATCAGCTGTTCCGCTTTAATCCGAGGTGAAAACGACTGACCCGCTCCTGCAGTTCTTCGGCCAGGGCATGAAGGTCTTGAGCGGAAAGAGCCATACGCTCCATGGCGGCGGATTGTTGTTCGCTGGCCGCCGAAGATTCTTCACTGGCTGCGGCATTTTCCGAAACGACCCGGGCGATCTCCTCGACGGTATCGGCCACCTTGCCGACCGCTTCAACCTGTTGCCGCGAGAGGCTGCTGATAGCCTCGGCCCGCTCGCCGGCGGCCTTGGCAGTGGTGATAATCTCTTCGAAGGTTTTGCCGGTCCGGAGCACCGCAGAACGTCCGGAACTCATCCCCAGCACGTTTTCCTTCAAAACCTCCTGCACATTGGCACTCTCCTCCTGCAAAGCAGCGATCATTTCGGTGATCTCCGCCATGGCCCGTTCCGACGAATCGGCCAGCTTGCAGATTTCTTCGGCCACCACGGTAAACCCCCGACCGTGTTCGCCGGCCCGTGCCGCTTCTATGGAAGCATTGAGAGCCAGAAGATTAGTTTTTTGCGATATATTTGTAATAAAATCGGCAACTTTTCCGATTTTCTGCACGCGGGCACTAAAGGACAGCATCTGCTGACCATGTTGTTCCACCCCATCCAGCACTTGACCCAGCTTGGCCATGGCCAAAGTCACCACCTGCCCACCGCGTTCCGCCGTATGCACAGTTTCATCTACCGCCGCGGCAGCGGCTCGAGCCGCGCCGGCAACCTGATCGACCGACTGTTCCATCTGCCGGAAATGTTCGGTGGCTTTTTCCACCATGGCGGCCTGGGTCTCGGCGCCGCGGCTGATCATCTCCACCGCGCCGGTCACCTCATGGGCCGAGGCCGTGACTTCCTGCGACATGATGGATAGCCCCTGGGCCTCTTCAGCTACCCTGGAGGAGGACGTACGGATATAGCCTACCAACTCCCGCAGATTGGTCGTCACCCGGTTGAGAGAGTCGGCCAGCTCCGCAGTTTCGTCGGGGAGCATGTTATTGGGCAGATACACAGTCTGGGACAGGTCGCCATCGCTGATGCGCTCCGCGGCGCTTTTAAGCACCAGGATATTGGCGGTAAAGGCCTTGGAAAAAATCCAGCCCAGTAGCAGTCCGACCAACATGGCGCAAGCTGTCGACAGGGTCTGCTCCATATAATGAGGCACCAATGCGGCAGCGGGAACCAGGTAATTCAGTGCCACGATGGAGGCGACCACTATGATGAACCCCATAACGAACTTGTAGGTAATTTCAACTCTCATCGACAGCTCCTTTGAAAGGCGGTCATGCAGGGGTTATCAACCCGGCGGCAAGCCGACAAATTTAGGTTTACCTATGGCAACAGCAAAGATCGTTCCACCGCTGGCTGTCAACGGATACTTGCTTAATAGACGTAGCAAATCGCCCTTGGTTTAAGGCTATTTGCCACGACTGCTCATTTTGCCGTCACGGAGCCGGAAACCCTGGAAAAATGGTTAAATCCCCGGCAGTCAATGTGACGCACTTCGCCGGCCGCATTGCGCAGGCGCAGTCCCTCATTGGAAGCGGTAACCATGCCGATGCGTGTCAGGGGCAGATTTAATCCATCTGACAGATCCCGCAACGCGCTCTCGCTATCCAGCGGTGCGGTAAACAGCAATTCGTAGTCTTCCCCGCCACTTAAAACAAGCTGCATAAGCTGCGGATCGTTGTGCAAGGCCTCCTGAAAGGGCGCGGACAGGGGAAACAGAGCCTCTTCCAGCAGAGCCCCGACACCGGAAGCTTTGAGTATGTGTCCCAGATCGGCGGTCACTCCATCGGAAATATCTATCATGGCCGTGGCCAGGCCGCTCTCGGCCAGCGCGCCCCCCAGCGCTACGCGTGCGGTGGGATCGTGGTGCCGGGCCTCCAGATAGGGGTCGGGAACGATGCCGGCGGTGAACAGCTGCAAAGCCAAAGCACTGTCACCCAAGGTACCGGATACATAAATCCCCTGCCCCACCCGGGCTCCGCCACGCAACAGTTCCCGTCCGGCCGGCACCGAGCCTTCCGCAGTCACGCTGATCAACAGCGGACCGGGAGAGCGGCAGGTATCGCCACCTACCAGACAGGCGCCGTACTCGGTGACCGCTTCGAGAAAACCGTCCATGAAAAGCTGCAGTTCCTCGACGGAAAAATCCGCCGGTACGCCCAATCCCAGGTACAGGTGGCGCGGCCGTCCACCCATGGCCGCGATATCGCTGACATTGACCGACACACTTTTACGCCCCAAACGCCGGCTGTCGGTCCAGCTACGCTGGAAATGGACCCCTTCGATGAGCAGATCCTTGGTGGTCAGCAGGCGTTGCCCCACAGGCAACTCAAGGACCGCGCAGTCATCACCGATGCCGTGGCAAACCCCTTCGCCGGATGTTGCAGCGGCGCGAATGCGCTCAATGAATCCGAACTCTCCAAGTTCCGCCAGTTTCATGCGCCCTCCTGCAGGGCGGCAGCCAGCACGTCTTCTACCCGGTCGGCAAACACCAGCTGCAACTTGCGCCGCAGGGCAGGCGGCACATCGACCAGGTCTTTTTCATTGCGACGCGGCAGTATCACGGTTTGCATACCGGCCCGCACCGCCGCCAGCAGTTTTTCCTTGACCCCGCCGATAGCCAGTACCTGGCCGCGCAGGGTTATTTCGCCGGTCATTGCCACCTCGCGGTTAACCGGCCGACCCGACAAAACGGATACCAGCGCCGTCACCATGGTAACGCCGGCACTGGGACCGTCCTTGGGGATGGCGCCGGCCGGGACGTGGATGTGGATATCGAGGGTCTTGTGAAAATCCGCGTCGATGCCCCATTGTCCGGCATGGGAACGTGCATAGGTCAGGGCAGCCTGGGCGCTTTCCTTCATGACCGATCCGAGCTGCCCGGTCAGGTGCAGCTGGCCGCTACCGGGCATGGTACTGGCCTCGACATGTAGAATCTGGCCGCCGACCTCGGTCCAGGCCAGCCCTGTCACCACCCCGACCTCGTGCTCGCCAAGCTTTTCATCATCCAGGTAGCGGGGAGGGCCAAGATATCCGGCCACCGTCCCGCCGGTGACCCGCACGGCCCGCAAATCGTCTTCGGCCCGACGACGCGCCACCTTGCGGCAGATGCTGCCGAGTTCGCGCTCCAGATTGCGCAGACCGGCCTCGGCCGTGTATTCGCTGATAACCTTGAGCAGCGCGGTGCGGGAAAAAGCCACATCCCCTTCCTGCAAGCCATTCGCCTCCAGTTGACGGGGGATCAGGTAGCGCCTGGCAATCGCCAGCTTCTGTTCGGTACTGTACCCGGCCAGACGGATAACCTCGAGGCGATCCCTGAGCGCCGAAGGCACATTGTCGAGGACATTGGCCGTGGCGACGAACATGACCTTGGAAAGATCGTAGGGCAGGTTGATGTAATGGTCGGAGAAAGCATGGTTCTGCTCCGGATCGAGCAACTCCAGCAATGCGGACGAAGGATCGCCGCGAAAATCGGCGCCGCCAACCTTGTCCAGCTCGTCCAGCATGAATACCGGGTTGTTGCTGCCAGCCTGTTTCATTCCCTGAATGATGCGCCCGGGTAAAGCGCCGACATAAGTACGCCGGTGCCCACGAATCTCCGCCTCGTCGCGCAACCCGCCCAGCGATACCCGCACAAACTTGCGCCCCAGGGCGCGTGCTATCGATTTACCCAGACTGGTCTTGCCAACCCCCGGAGGACCGACAAAACACAGAATCGGACCTTTGAGTTTCTTTTTGAGCTTGCAGACCGCCAAAAATTCCAGGATGCGGTCCTTGACCTTTTCCAGATCGTAATGATCTTCATCAAGGATGGCGCGAGCCGTGGACAGATCGATGCTATCGCGGGTACTGCGTTGCCAGGGAAGCTCCGCCAGCCATTCCAGGTAGGTACGCAGCATGGCATATTCCGCCGCCTCGATAGGCATGGTATCCAGGCGCCTCAACTGCTTATGCGCCTCCTTGCCGACCTCGGCCGGCAGCCGGGCCTTATCGATCTGGGCACGCAGCTCCAGCAGATCTTCCGCTTTGGCATCGGCTTCACCCAATTCGGACTGGATGGCTCGCAGCTGCTCACGCAGGAAGTATTCGCGCTGGGAACGGCTCATCTCTTCACGGGCCTGGTTCTGGATGCGTTGCTGCATGCTCCCCAGCTCCAACTCCTTGGCCAGCAGCCCTTTTACGCGTTGCAAACGCTCGATGGGATCGATCACTTCCAGCAGTTGCTGGGCGATGACGACTCTCAGTCCAAGATTGCTGGCTACCACATCGGCCAGACTGCCGGGGTCCTCGATGTTGTCCACGGCCATCAGTAGATCGTTGGACAAAGTACGTCCCATGCCCTGTAATTCCATTAACTGCTCGCGTACGGCGCGCAGCAACGCCTCGACCTCCAGCGACAGTTCTACCAGCGGTAGTTCATCTACCTCTTCGATGCTCACACAGAGGCAGGGGCTGGTGGTCAAGTACTGTACAATTCGCGCCTTGGTAAGCCCCTGTACCAGGATTTTGGTGCGACCATCGGGCAATTTGAGCGATCGCATGATCATCCCGACACAACCAACCGTGTAAATATCTTCGGCAGCGGGGTCTTCCTGGCTCAGTTCCTTCTGGGACGCCAGCATGATTAGCCGATCCCCTTCCAGGGCCTGCTCTACGGCGGCCAGGGATTGGCTGCGGCCGATAAACAGAGGCAGAATCATATGCGGGAAGATCACCGCATCCCGAACCGGCAACAGGGGCAAACGGTCGGGAAGTTCAAAGTCTCGGGCAATTTGGTGCAAGGCTTGCTCCTTATGATGGTTCTTATTGCGGATTAACAGCGGCAACTTTAGGTCGTTACAACGAAAGGCGCCGCTGTGAAAACGTAATCATTGGCATTTCTGCATCATGTGTAACAACACGGCTTCTGTCAAGAGACTACCGCAAAAGCAAAGCGGCTCTCATCCTCGATCTTGCCATCCGCACCATAGCGGCGTTCCGCCATGCTGACCTGACCACCCCGACCAATCGCCAACAGGGTCGAGCAGCGGGTGCCGTATCCAGGAAGCTGCACAAAGATTGCCCCGAGAGCCCTCTCCATATCCGGATCCAGACCGGTTTCCGGTAAACTTTTAGCACTTGGCAACCGCCGGTCGGATAACACCTGCCAGAGCTGATCAAGCTTGAATCCAGGTTTTTCCAGGACTGCTTTGAATTGCTGTTTGGCCTGTTCTACCTTGGGCCAGGGGCTATCCAGAAGATGATTGCTGAGGCCGTAACAACCGGGGGAGAGCAAGCGCACACCGGCATCGCAGTTGGAAAAACTGGCCAATTCGGAACAGTCCCCGGCTAACAGGTTAAAGCCGGCAAAGCGGTGCCCCCACCTTGCAACTCTTGTCAGGTAGCGCTGCGGCGCGTCCGTGCTGCGCAAAAAGCCGCTCACCAGCAGTCCGCGAGAGTGGCCGGCAGGTGCGGTACCTGCTCTGCGCACATTGGTCAGAGCTGCCCAACGACCCTGCCGGGTTACCCCCAGCCAGGTGCCGCCGCCTTGCAGATCGCGCCCGGCGAGAACCTCCGGAGCCTGAGCCCAGAAATCCGCCGCCACCGTCGGCCGTTGGTAGTCCTCATCCCTGTTGGCGGCCAGCACCAGGGGATAATCGGGATGCATGCGATGCCCCACAACGATCAGGCACACGGTCAGGAAACTCCATCGAGTGGACGCCGCGCCACGATGCCTGCCAGACCGCCGCCACGATGGGCCTGGTCGACACCCTCTTCGTGGATCAGCACCTGCCAACCGGCAAACAGTCGCAGCAATTCGCCGGGTTCCAGGGAAAAATCCGGATTTCCCGGTCCGCCGGGAAAGTCCCCGGCATGACTGAACGTTCGTACTACCGCTACACCACCAGGCCGCACCAGGCGGTGCAATTCGGGCAACAGGGAACGCTGCAGATAAAAAAACTGTACCACCAGATCAAAGGGGGGCAGCGCCAGACGCGGCTGCTGTTCCAGATCCTGCTGCATTTGCGTGATCTGAAGACCTCGCCGCTGCGCTTCAATCACCAATTGCGCTAACGCTTCCCTGGAAGCATCGACCGCCGTTACCGCATAACCGCATTCGGCCAGAAACAACGCGTTGCGACCACGACCGCAGGCCAGATCCAGTACGCGACCGGTCGGCAACAGCGGTAAAACTCTGAGCAGCCAGGGATCAGGCTGCAGATCATTGTTTGCCCTCTCTTGCCAGATTTTATTCCAATCATCGGCCATGAAGCGATTCCCTTTCGGATCCTCCAGACAAAATCAAAAACGTCGCGCAAGATCGTCAACCACGACGGAAAAACTCCCAGATCATGTGGCTTGCCGACAGAACCAACACGCCCACAAAAACTGCCGATTGACAATGTTTAAGGCGGGGAAAGCGAATAAGCCGCGAGCCGATCTGCCCGCCGAGGATCACCCCGGGAACAGTACCGAACAGAATCGGTGGATTTTGCGGCCAGTCGCGCCACCCCAGCATGACACTGGCAACAATCAGCAGCCAGAAAATAATCGCTGTAGAAAACATAACGAAAATACCGGTGGCTACCGCCTGACTGACCGGCATGCGCAACCGTCTGACCATGTGGGGAATCAGCCAATTGCTGGTCCCCACGCTCAATATCCCGGTAAAAAAAGACGAGCCGGTGACCAACAGACGATTGGGACGGGATACCGATGCTTCGGCAGCGGACGACGAATTTCCCTTGCGCCCTGCCAGCATGGCCACCAGCAGATAGAGCACCACCGCAGCAACCAGACAGCCAGTCTGTTGCTCGCCCCGTAAAGCAGCGATCTCATGCCATCCCTCCTTGCCGACAGATTGCGCACGGATCATTACGCAACAAACACGGTCATCTCAGAGTTTTTCGCCCTGACCAAGCCATGCCATGTAGCGGGCCACACCCTCTTCCACGGTCAGGAATTGTCCGTCAAACCCGGCGCCGCGCAGACGGGTCAGATCCGCCTCGGTGAAACTCTGGTAATGCCCCTTGAGATGCTCGGGAAACGGCACGTAGTGCAGGTCGCCTTCACCATGGGCCGTCAGCACCGCATGCGCCACGTCGTTGAAAGTCTGGCTGCGACCGGTGCCGACATTATAAAGGCCCGATACCTGCGGATGATCGAGGAACCAGAGGTTGACATCGACCACGTCGCCGACATAGATAAAATCGCGACGCTGCTCACCATCGCCATAGCCGTCGCACCCTTCAAACAGTTTGACTTTGCCTTCCTTGAGCAACTGATTGCGCAGATGGAAAGCAACACTGGCCATGCTGCCCTTGTGCTGCTCGCGGGGGCCGTAGACATTGAAGTAGCGAAACCCTGCCACCTGGCTGTCGGCCTGCGGCAGAATCCGCCGCACGTACTGATCAAACAATACTTTGGAATACCCGTAGACATTAAGCGGCCGCTCGAATTGCGGCTCCTCGCGAAACACCTGGCCGCCACCGTAGGTCGCCGCGCTGGAGGCATACAGAAACGGGATACGCCGCTCCAGACAATAATGCAGCAGGGTTTTGGAATAGGCGTAGTTGGTCTCCATCATGTAGCGGCCGTCCCACTCGGTGGTGGTCGAACAGGCCCCCTGATGGATGATGGCTTCGACCTTTCCGCCAAAGGTATCGCCGGCCTTGATGCGGTCCAGAAATTCGTTTTTATCCAGATAATCGCACAACTGCGCATCGGCAATGTTGGCAAATTTGGTGCCGTCGGTCAGATCGTCGACGACCAGGATATCCTGACGCCCGCGCGCATTAAGGGCTTGAACAATATTACTGCCGATAAAACCGGCCCCGCCGGTGACTATAAGCATAAATAATTTCTCCTTGTTTATGACTTTGGGTCGGCAAACAACCGACCGGTCTTCTGGTCTTCTAGCATGCGGCTTACGGTGGCGCAAGCACAAAGCGGCCTGCTACCACGGCTCCTGCAACGGTTGCTCGCCGTCCTGCAGATCCTGCGTCAGAAACGCGGTCAAGGCCTGCATGACCTTCTCGGTGCGGCCCTTGGCCAGAGGTACATCGGGCAGGGAACGTAAAAAGATGCGTCCATAGCCCTTGTTGACCACTCGGCTGTCGAGAATCAGCACCACGCCCCGATCTTCGCGATGCCGGATCAGGCGACCGAACCCTTGCTTGAACTTGATGACGGCCTGCGGCACGGTGTATTGCATGAAAGGATCGCCCCCGGCCGCGGTTATCGCCTCGGCGCGAGCCTCCAGTACCGGTTCCGTGGGGACCTTGAACGGCAATCGGGTGATGATCACCTGCTCCAGAGCGCGTCCCGGCACATCGACCCCCTCCCAAAAGGAATCGGTAGCAAACAGCACGCTGGTCTCATCTTCGGCAAAAGTCTTTAGCAGTCGATGGCGATTGGCTTCGCCCTGGCGCAGGCAACGATAACCGCGTGCCTGCAGCACCGGCGACAGTTCGCCATGCACCTGGCGCAACAGTCCGTACGCGGTAAACAGGGCAAAGGTGCGACCATCGGCCGCCACCACGGCGCGTTCTACCAGATCGCGAACCATGGCAGGATACCCTGCGCGTCCCGGTTCAGGCACATCGGTCGGCACCACCACCAACGCCTGACTTGCGAAATCGAACGGCGAATGGAGCAGCAATTCGCGCACCCGGTCCGCCTCGACCCGGTCAAGTCCCACGCGGCTTTTCAGATATTGAAACGAATCTCCAACCGCCAGCGTGGCGCTGGTCAGCACCACGCTGCGAAACCGGTCGTAAAGCCCTTCTTTAAGTTGGCCGGCGACCTCCAGGGGAGCCGTGCACAGGCGGGTTATCACTCCCCGTCCGCGACCTATGCGTCCCTCCACCACCTCGAACCAGGCGCAGGTGCGCTCGTCGCGAGCAATAAAAAACCTCAGGTCGCCGGCGATGCAGGCCAACCGGTCGGCAACCCCGCGAAGATCGGTCAGGGGCGAAACCAATTTGTCCGCCACCGCCTCCGGCAGCTTTTCGCTGGCTTTGAGCAGCGCTTCCAAGTCCTCTGCCAAGGTGGCACTGGCAGCTGCCAGATCCCGGATACGCTCAACGGCCGAGGGCCAGAATTCGCCGGCTGTCAGTTCCGGAACCACCCTCCGACGCAACTCGTCCTGGCCGACACCGGTGCCGCAAGCTGCGGCCAGGTCCAGCCCTACCCCTTCGAGAGTCTGCAGAGCCTGATCGTAAAGTGCGTGACTGCCGGCCGACAAAGCCTCGATAGCTTCGTAATTGCTCCGATACAGAACATCCTCGGTATCCGGCAATTCCCGTGCCAGCAGATTGATGAAACGCGGCAGCAAACCCTTGTCCGGCTTGCGTGGGTGACGCAACTTGCCCAGTACCCGGGCAAACGCATAGCGCGTTACCTGCGAGGCGAAATAATGGGTGGCGACGTCCTCGAGATGGTGTGCTTCATCGAGCACGATACGATCGAAGGGTGGCAAAACCGCGGCGGTACTATAATTGTCGGTCTGATGGCGCAAAGCCAGATCCGACAACAACAGGGCGTGGTTGACCACCAGCAGATCGGCCTGCGCGGCTTGTCGACGGGCCTTATGGAAAAAACAGGCACCGTAATGATTGCACCGAACCCGCGCACACTGATCGGCTTCGCAGCGCACCTCTTCCCACACCTCGAGGCGAGGCATAAAAGTCAACTCCTCGCGCGACCCTTCATGGGTAGCCGCCGCCCACTCCAGAACCGCAGCAAGTTCGCCACTTAATTCATCGTCGAACAACCCCGGTTCCAGACGTGCCGTCTCTGCCCGCCGTCGGCATAGATAGTTGTTGCGCCCCTTGACCAGTACCGCGCGAAATTCAAGGCCCGCAACCCGCTGCAGGAACGGCAGATCTTTACGAATCAGCTGTTCCTGCAGGTTGATGGTGTTGGTCGATACCACCACCCGCTCCTCGTTGGCCAATGCCCAGAGCAGCGCCGGTACCAGATAGGCCAGACTCTTGCCTGTACCAGTCCCTGCTTCGATGACCGCCAGTTGGCTGCGATTAAACGCCTCGCCAACCGCAAACGCCATGCGTAGCTGCTCGGGACGCTCTTCGTAGCCAGGAAGGGTTTTGGCCACCACTCCCAGGGGGCCCAGCAGGGCATCAATTTTCTCCGGTGGCAGATGTTGGGACTGACGGGGAGCAAAAGGTTCCACCACTTTATAAACATGTTCCACAGAGTTATCCACAATCAGAAAACCAACCCCCTGGGAACCGAGTCGCGAAGCAATCTCAAGATCTGCCATCGATGGTTCCAGGCAAGCCGAAGGGTGATTGTGGAGAACGACATCGCCATAGCGACATTCCTGCACAATGGCCGGCACCGCACTATCATTGCCACGTGCCAGCACCCGCACCTGAGTGATCCGCAGGTCACTGTCGGTGCTTCCGAGAAAAAAAACCTCCCGCCCACCAGCCTCAGTTATGGCTTGGCGCATACTGTCGATAACGGGCGTTGTGAAGGTCTTTTCCATACCGTGCTCCCAGAAGACTGTCGAACTATTCGGTTGAAACGAAGAGTCGTACATCGCAGAACTGTTTTGGCTCCGAAGCAAAACACATCGCCGTAAAAGTGTGCCAAAAGAGTCCCTATGAACAAACATACTATTATAGGGAAGCACGTCTTAAAAGGAAAGGCTGACAAGGGGGGATAAGGGGGCAAAAAGGGATGGAGATTGACAGATCGCGCCGAAATGCTACATTGCTTAGACAACTTGCCGTGGCGAACGCTGCATGGCGTCACCGCTGACTCGGTTCCTGTCCAGACTTTCCAATTGAACACTAACGTAGGAGGATGATCATGCTTCGAGGCTTGTGCGCGACCGATAACGATACTGGCAGCCTGATTTTACGGGTGATTTTGGGTGGGGTGTTTTTCCCCCATGGTGCACAAAAAGCCCTGGCATGGTTCGGTGGCTACGGCCTGGCGCCGACTGTGGATTTTTTCAACCAGTCTTTTGGAGTGCCCGTACCGCTGGCCTACCTGGTCGTCGCGGCCGAGTTTCTCGGTGCCATAGCTCTGATCCTGGGTCTGCTGACACGTTTTGCAGCATTCGGTCTGTTTGCCGTCATGGCGGGCGCCATCTATCTGGTACACTGGCAGAACGGATTTTTCATGAACTGGGCAGGCAACCAGGCCGGCGAAGGCATCGAATACCATCTGCTGGTCATGGGCATAGCCCTGGCGCTGATGGTGCGGGGCGGCGGCCGCGCCTCCCTTGACCGGTTGCTGAGTCGTTGATCCGCAGTACATGGTATGAAAAGCCCCGCATGCCTGTAAAGGCCGCGGGGCTTTTTTGTGGATAATGGCCGGCTTGACTTGCCCCGTCCCCCCCCTTAAGATCAGAGATCGGAAGCCATCGCTTTTGCCACAGGTATCCCCAGAGGAATGTACTATGTACAGCAAACAAGTCATGGACCACTTCACCCGACCACGCAACGTCGGTTATCTTGAAAACCCCAGCGTGGCGGTTCAATATGGCGATCCCACCTGCGGTGACTGTCTGTTGGTATTTTTGAAGATCGAGCAAGGCGTCATCCAAGACATGAAATACAAGGTAATGGGCTGCGCCGCCGCCATCGCAACCGCGTCCATCACCAGTGAAATGACTATCGGCCGCACCCTTGACGAGGCTATGGCATTGACCGAAAAACAGGTAGCTGAGGCCCTGGGCGGGCTTCCGCCGCAAAAGATGCACTGTTCCAACCTGGCGGTGGGCGCTCTTAAAGCGGCCCTGCGGGTGTATCTGGCAGGAGATCGCCCTCCCGATGCCATCGTCAGCGGGCGAGGGCACGACGCAAACCATCCTCCAGAGGAAAATCCTTGAGACTGAAAAATGTTTGCCAGGGATGTGGGTCACAGACATTGCCGGCCAGCAACATCTGCAGCTGATCGACGGTCAGAGGACAACCCGGCACAGCCTGCAGGCTGGCCAGAAGCGGCTTTACCATCCAGATCGGCTGGTGAATCTTGACCACCTTGCGGCGGTGCAGTATGCCACCGATAATATCGAGAAGTTCATCGTAAGTTACGCTTTGCCCGCCGCAACAATGAAAGGTTTCACCAGCGGCATCGGAACGACCAAGGCAGGCAACGATACTGGCGGCAACCTCCTCCACGGCTACCGGCGCCAGGCGATAACGCCCATCGCCCAACACCGGCACCACTGGCAGAGTGCGCACCATTCCGGCCAGCAAGGTGCAGAAATTATCCTCGGCACCGTACATGACCGAGGGGCGGAAGATCGTCCAATCGAGAGTTGATTTTTTAACAAGCGCTTCCGCCTGTCCCTTGCTGCGATAATAGGCGGTACGGCCGTCGATACTGGCGCCGTTGCTGCTCATCAGTACAAAACGTCTGACCTTTTGAGCCTGTGCCGCGTCAACCATGTGCGCCGTGGCCTGACGATGCAGACGGTCAAACGTAATTCCCTGTCGCGGATACTCGCGAATAATCCCTACCAGATGTACGACGGCCTCGCATCCAGCCAAGGCCCCCTGTAAGGTCTCCGGCTGAGTCACGTCCCCGAATCGCACCTCTGTTACCCCCGGCAGAAGTTTTCCCTCGGAGCCGGATCGCACCAGGCACACCGGCGTATGCCTGGCGGCCAGCAATTGCCGGGTGACTTCGCGACCGACAAATCCGGTTGCGCCTGTAACAAATACCTGCATGAGGTCCTCCGCGCTTACCCCTTAACCACCGCCAGCGGTCGCAAGCGCGCAACGATGCGACCGATGCCGGCCTGTTGCACGACCTCCACCACCTCCGAAACATCCTTATACGCCTCCGAGATTTCCTCGGCCACGGTGCCACGCTCGGCAGCCCGCAGCACAATGCCCCGTGCAGCGAGTTCGGCCTCGATATTGCGACCACGGGCCACTTTTTTGGCCGCGTGGCGCGACAACACGCGGCCCGCACCGTGGCAGGTCGAACCGAAGGTCTGCTCGAACCCACCGGCGGTTCCCACCAGCACATAAGAATAGCGCCCCATATCGCCGGGGATCAGCACCGGCTGACCTATGGCACGATAGCACGCCGGAACTTCGGGATGGCCGGGGGGAAACGCGCGCGTGGCACCCTTGCGGTGCACACAGAGCCGACGCCGCACCCCTTGCACCACATGATTTTCCCATTTGGCAATATTGTGGCAGACGTCATAGATAAGCGAGAGTCGCAAGGCCTCGGCGCTTTGCCCCAACACCTGTTCAAACGATTCGCGCACCCAGGCGGTAATCAGTTGCCGGTTGGCAAACGCAAAATTGGCCGCGCAGGCCATGGCGGCAAGGTACTGTCGACCCTCCGGGCTGCCAAGCGGTGCGCAGCACAACTGCCGGTCTGGCAGCGTGATGCCATATTTGGCCGCAGCCCGCAGCATGATCCGCAAATAATCGTCGCACACCTGATAACCGAGGCCGCGGCTGCCGGTATGGATGGTCACCGTAACCTGTCCCGGGAATAATCCAAGCACCTGCGCGATTTCCGGTTCCCGAATCTCCTCCACCATCTGCACTTCCAGAAAGTGGTTGCCTGAGCCAAGAGTCCCGAGCTGGTCGCGCCCCCGTTCCAGAGCGCGATCGGAAAGCAGTTCCGGGTCGGCGCCTTCGATACGCCCCTCAGCCTCGATATGCTGCAGATCCTGCTCGCTGCCCATCCCGCGATTCACCACCCAGCGGGCCCCCTGCTGCAGAACCTTGCGCTCTTCCGCAACACTCAATTTAAGATCGCGTCGATGAGAACCGACCCCGGAAGGTACATTGCGAAACAGAGCATCGGCCAACCTCTGCAAGTGGGGACGAACCTGCTGCACTTCCAGATCGGAGCGCAGCAGACGCACTCCACAGTTGATATCGTAGCCGACCCCCCCGGGTGAGACGACCCCCTCCTCGGCATCAAAGGCCGCCACCCCGCCGATAGGAAAACCATAGCCCCAATGAATGTCCGGCATGGCCAGAGACGGACCGACAATACCGGGCAAAGTCGCGACATTGCGCACCTGTTCGAGAGCCTGCTCTTTCTGCAATGCCGCCATCATGGCGCGGCTGGCAAAAACCAGGCCGTCGGTACGCATAGCCCCTTCGCGAGGGATGCGCCAGCGGCATTGATCGATCTGTTGCACTTTGACGGTCATAACATCTACCTTTCATGGCCCCGTTACCATAAAGCGTCCCTGTGACCTGTACCGTTTTTCGTGTCTAGTAATTCAGGGCCATTATCCGGGCTGACAAGGCTACGTCAACCTGGCATAACCGAGTGGTACGTTAAATGGTGGAACGCTGAAATCGCCAGAAAAGCCGGAAGAAGACATCTGAAATAATGGCATAGATCACTAGAGATCAAGATAAACCCGCGCACGCCAGAGGCCCTGGCGACAGCTGACCATAAGATGGTGGTAGGTGGCTGCTTTGATTTCCCTTTGAGGGTCTCCGGTCAGCGGCACCACCGCCAACCTGGCCTCAAGCGAGCCGGGTTTCATATCTGTCAAGGTGATATCTTGCGGCCACATGCCCTTGGTCTGAATCAGATAAAGCAACTCGTTAAGCCACACGACCAGCAGTTCCTCCACATCGCCTGCGGCAACCTCAAGCGTTAAAACGCGAATCGGGGTCATACTATCAGCGCTGCCAGCCAACACCGCCAACAACCCTTTTGCCGCCTGCACAAACAACTCCTCACAGCTTGCAGCCTGGGCTTCGATACCCATATCGGCGGTGTGCTCCAAAAGCCGAAAGGCGGCCGCGCCGCCTTTCTTTTTAACCGGCTTGGATCCCGCCTCTGGAAATTGTCGGGCATTTTGGTCCGCATTCATAGAGTCATTCTTCGCGCTGCCAAGTGACGCGGCAGATGGCATGATCATCCGTCCAGACCACCTTAAGCTCGCCTTGGTGGGACTTATGGAGGGCGCGGCCGAGGTGTTCGGCGAGTTTTTCTTCGGTCGTTTCGATCACCAGATCCTGGCCTTCTCGCTCCATTCGGATAATCTGTTCCAGCGGATTTTTGGCCCTGGCCTTGGTCACCTCATTCCTTAGAATGTTACGGATTTCCTCTTCGTGCGCCCACAGATAGGCGCCACGCAGGGTTACATAGCCTTCTGCGTAACCATCCTCGATCTTACGGCAACCCGGGCAAAGTTGTCTGGTAACCTTCACATCATCGGAAAGATGCTTAAACGCCTCCACATCGAGGTACCAGCGCTTGTTACGATAAACCGCCTGGCAACCGGTGCAGATCGTAGGTTCCGGCAGCCCCTGATCCATAATATAGGGATCAGAGCTGGTTTTGCAGCGTCCACGTTTGTCACTGATGCCGAACTTTCCGCTCTCTTTTTGCATACTTGAACCCCTTTCCCGAGGAATTTTTAGGGCCTTCCTACTATTGATTATAGCATCAGGAATGGTATTTGGGGGGGACCGAAGGTGACGGAATGGTTTGCAGGAGTAATTTGTAAGAAGTTGAAGGGGGGTTACAAAACCCGATAGTTGTCAGCTGAGAACCTTGCAGTCATAATCATGCATGCATATCACCATGACAGGCTACGGGACACCGTAGTCCACAGCAGATTGGCAACAACCACAGAAAGTCCCGCGGCCAGAGCCAGAGGCGGGGCTTTAAGGGGTCCGATCAGCACAAAAATGGCCCCGGCCAAACACAATAGTCTGACCAGCGTACCACCTTGAAAGGCCAATCCTGATTTTTGACCCGGAGTCAAAAGTAACCGTTTGAGGGAACGATGCAACGCATGGAAACTGGCGATGACCACCAATCCACCCCCCAGCACTCCCACTGTAACCGGAAGCGATTTCCAAAGCAGACTACCCAAGACCATCACACACAGAATCAACCAGTTGCGCCGAGCCATTTCCCGTATCAGCTGGTCATCCCCTGTCGTCATGCTCTTCCTCCCCCTGGCGGCGCAATTCGCGGCGGGTAAGGATAAAAATATTGCGGAATCCGGCGGCAATTCCGAAGCCGAGGAACAACAGCGTCAGCCAGGGAGAAGTCCCCAGCCAACGATCGAGATAGTACCCCATAAACAACCCGATAAGGGTCGAAGCCACCAGAGAAATACCGACTCCGGAAAGAAAACCGATGGATTTGATCAGTTGTTGTCTGTTTTCCGCCATAGTTACCAAAATCCAAGAGACAAGGACGTCGTCCGAATATCTGCTTCCCCCGCAGCCCTTATCTCAAAAACCCGCCGGGTACGCATTCGAATGATCTATTCAAACCCGTATAACCGAGAGCGTGCTAACGGAAGTTAAAAGGTTTTCTCCCCCAAGAAAATCGTCAAGTCATCCCTTAAATAAACGGATAAAATGGGCAAAAATCCCTTGATCGTCATCGGCCACTTCCTGCTCTTTCATAATCTTAAGGGCTTCAAAGGTCGTGCGTCTTTGATGATAGGGGCGCTCGGCAGTGAGTGCTTCATAAATATCGGCAATACGGCAAATCCGCGCATAAGGATGGATATCCGATCCCATCTTCCCGTGTGGATAGCCGGTACCATTGTCGCGTTCATGATGCTGCAGAGTAATGGTAAGCGCTTCATCGGTAATGATCCCGTTTTCACTGAGGATGTTGTAACCTTCCTCAACATGACCATTGACCACCTGGCGTTCTTCCGGCGTCAATTGTCCCGGCTTGTTGATAATCTCAATGGGAATGCGACACTTGCCAAGATCGTGCAGAAAAAAACCGGTGCCAAGGTTATGCATATCGTGCGAGCGATCCTGGCCGAATAATAATCGCGCCAGTGCCACGCCGAAAATACCGACATTGGTAGAATGAACGTAGGTGGCATGATCGAAAGCAGTCAATCGTACCAGATATTTGGTTGCTTCTTCATTGTTTACGATGAGATCGACCGTCGGAACGATAACATCGCAGGCCTGCTTGATAAAGGGACCGCGAGGGTCATCAAAGGCCCGACGCATGACATCGCGACAGGCCGCCTGCACGGCTTTGGCTTTGACAGAAGCCTCAACATTCGGATTATGAACAAGGTCGTCCAGCCTGGAGCGTAACATCTGGCTGTAAAAAGCTGCATCCTCGACGCGTACATACAGGTGTTCGGTACCATAAAACTGCAGACGATCGATAGCAGGACGGCCTAAAATACCATGTTGAGCGACAAACAGAACGTACTCACCACTCCGGTTACATCGAAACAAATCACACGGAGCTTTTTGGATAAAATGAAGGGAGTCGGTACTTACGGAAAATAACTCCTCGCCGCTGATATTTTCGGCCAGATCCATACGCTCCCCTGTAACAGGTATATTCCAAAAGGGCCTCGCAGTCGATCCCCCGCGGGGGATCAGGACTGCAGATATGCTGTAATGCTGTCAGCGATCTTTTGGAAAATACCGGTAAATTCTTTTTCGTCGCGCTCCAACAATGTGATGCGGAAACCCTGTTCCTTGGTGCAGAAGGAAGATAAAGGGACCACACAGATACCGGTCGAAGCAAGTAGATAGTACACGAAACGCTTATCCAGAGATACCCCCGGTTGATTGACCATACTCTCAACCAGTGTACGAACCTTGGTGTTTTCGATAGGGAGCGTCTGTTGATGTGTAAGCAATTCGGTCTTGATTACGACACTCATATAAAAAGCACCGTTGGTACGATTGACTTTGATACCAGGGACTTCTTTTAGAACCTCGTAAGCGATATTGGAATTGTTTTCGTAACGCGCTCTCCGCTGATCGAGATACGCCGGATATTCCGGGTGTTCAAGGATGCGGGGTATCGCTTTTTGGGGCAATGTAGTGGAACAGACCTCGACCATCTTGGCGTTCAGGATACTCTGTACATACCGTTTAAAAACAGGATCCCGGTCGGCATTATAGACTTCGATCCAGCCGCAGCGTGCTCCGGGCCAGGGCACTTCCTTGCTGATGCCACGCAGAGCCATTCCAGGAAGATCGCCGATGAGATCGGATAACGGCTTCGTGGATTGTCCATTATAAACAATATTCAGGTAGACCTCGTCACAGATCACAAACAGATCGTACTCCCGGGCAATGGCGATCATCTCCCGCAAAATACGCTCCGGATAGACCGACCCGGTCGGATTATCGGGATTGATAATCAGTATGCCGGAAATAGCCGGGTTATACTTCACCGACAACCGCAAATCGTCCAGGTCCGGATACCAGTTGTTATCGGGGTCCAAACGGTAGGAAATCGGCCGCTGACCGGCATGAGCTGCTTCGGCCGATGAGTGGGTGGAATAGGTCGGCGATGGTCCAATAACCCGCGCCTCGCGGCGCAGAAATCCGTAAACCTTCTGAATGGCGTCGCCAAGGCCGTTGAAAAAGAGAATATCTTCCGCCGTGATTTGCGCCTTGCCGCGCTTATTTGTCCGTTCCGCCAGAAACTCGCGCGTCTCCAACACTCCCTTGGTCGGGCAATAACCGTAAGTACAATCCTCCATGACCAATTCGGCAACCAGTTGTTTCATCCACTTGGGGATTTTTTCTCCCTTCGCTACCGGATCACCGATATTTTCCATATTGGTCTTGATACCCATACGCTGGAGAGTCTCGGCAATCTCCACGATCGCCCGAATCTCATAGGTCAACTCACCTGCGCCTATATGTACGATATCGTTTCTCATGAATTACCTTAAGCCCCTTCGCCATACCTCGGTTAACTTGAAAAGAAATTAAATCCAAATAAAAAAAGCCATGAGCTTCCCCAGCCCATGACCTTACTGCACGGTGTCCCTACTTAACGGGATTTCAGACAGCAAGACAACGAGCTTCCCTGCGGTTTTTGGCCGCGGTGCCCATCGCTCGTGCTGCCTCTGCCGGAACCGGCAGTGGATCCCAGTGGTAAGTCATTGGTTTACCTCCTATTACTTCCCGTTGGTTAACACAGCTAAAGATAAAAGTCAATCCCCACAGCTTGTAAAGCGGTTGGTTTAAGGATTCATTTCATGCTATAAAGAGTGCTTATTTCTCAAGGAGATAACTACCGATATGAACCTAAGACGTTGGTTAAAAATGGCCCTTCTCAGTTTCCTGGGGCTTTTCCTGGCTGGGTGCCTGGCACTTGGTGCCTCCTATATGATGGTATCGGCCTCATTGCCGAAGGTCGACACCTTGGCAGATTATAGCCCCCCTATCGTAACGACCATCTATAGTGACGACGCACAAATTATCAGCGAATTTGCCCAGGAACGCCGGATTCTTGTCCCCATCGCCAAAATTCCACGTCAGTTGGTGCAAGCTTTCGTTGCCGCTGAAGATTCCAAATTCTTTCAGCATCGCGGCATCGACCTGATATCGATTACGCGGGCCGCCATCAAAAATATGCTGGCGGGGGGAATTCGCCAGGGTGGCAGCACGATTACGCAACAGGTAGCTAAAAGTCTGCTTTTGACGCCTGAGAAAAAATTTTCCCGTAAATTCAAAGAAGCCATTCTTGCCTGGCGAATGGAACAAAAACTTTCCAAAGAGGATATTCTTTTCCTGTATCTGAACCAGATTTATCTGGGACATGGCGCTTACGGTGTGCAGGCGGCGGCTGAAAATTACTTTGGCAAAAATGTCGATGCGTTAACGCTGGAAGAATGCGCCATACTGGCGGGCTTGCCCCAGGCCCCAAGCCGCTACTCCCCCTTTCGTCATTATGACAAGGCAAAAAACAGGCAAACCTATGTACTCAGCCGCATGGTCGAAGACGGTTACATCACTCGTCAACAAGCGGATGAAGCTGGCGCAAAGAAAGTCACCATTCAGCCGCGCAACGATCGACAGATTGCCGGGGCCGCCTATTTTACCGAACAGGTTCGCCGCTATCTGGAAGAACAGTATGGCTCTGAAATCATAAATACCGGCGGTCTGAAAGTTTATACGACCATGAATGTGGCCATGCAGCAGGCAGCACAACTGTCTGTGCAAGCCAACCTTATCCAACACGACCTCCGCTGTGGCTACCGTGGCCCATTGCGTATCCTTGACGCCAAGCAAGAGGCAGCCTTTCTGTCCAAACAGGATGAAATCTATTCTCAAGCCCCTGCCGAAAAATCTGTTGTCGAAGGAGTTCTGGTCGGAGCCAAGGGCAATAACGCCCAGGTGCGTATTGGCCGTTTTACTGGAAATCTGCCCCTCGACAAGGGAGGCCTGGCCAATAAATTGCGTGTGGGCCCCCGGGGACAAACGGTAAAACGCAGTAAAGAGCGTGCTCTGACATTACCGGTAGGCTCGGTACTACAGGTCAAGATTGAAAATAATTCGCCTGAAGGTCTGATTTTTTCCCTTTACCAGGAACCAGCTGCGCAAGGCGCCTTTATCGTTCTTAATCCCCATTCGGGGGAAGTCAAAGCGTTGGTGGGCGGTTATGATTTCGCCCAGAGCCAGTTCAATCGCGCCATCCAGGCACGCCGTCTGCCAGGCTCAGCTTTCAAACCACTTATTTACGCTGCGGCATTGGACAAGGGTTATACGCCCGCGACAATTATGCTGGACACCCCGATTATCTATCGTGAACAAGGGGAGGATGGTACCGAAACGGAATGGAAGCCGAAAAACTATGCCGAGAACTTCACCGGAGTCACCACTCTGCGCCAAGCCTTGGCCCATTCCTACAATGTGGTTACCGTAAAAATGCTGCAGGATATCGGGGTCGGCTATGCCATCAATTATGCAAAAAAACTTGGCATCGAATCCCCCTTGAATCGTGATCTGACCCTGGCATTGGGCTCCTCCGCTGTATCGCCGATGGAACTGGCCAGAGCCTATTGCGTCTTTGCCAATGGTGGGGTACTCATCAGACCGGTGTATATCACGCGCGTGGTAGATCGCTATGGAAAAATTCTGGAATCCACGGATCCCGCCGATTTCCCCGCGGGCCCCGGTCCTGGACAGAAGTTGATACAGCAATCGCCGCAACGGGTCCTCTCGCCGGAAACCGCTTATCTGGTTACCAATCTGCTCGAAAGCGTGGTGAAGGACGGCACCGGTTATCGGGCCCGGGCTCTACAGCGCTCTGTGGCATGTAAGACGGGGACCACCAACGATCAGAAAGATGCCTGGTTTGTCGGTTACAGTCCGCGACTGCTGGCCGTTTCCTGGGTGGGATACGATCAGGAGCGTTCCCTCGGACCGCGGGAAACCGGATCCAAGGCTGCGGCCCCCGCATGGGTCGAATTCATGCAGAAAACTCTTCAAAATCAACCGAATGAGGAATTTCCGGTGCCCGATGACATAGAATTCCGCCCCATCGACCCAGCAACCGGTCTGCTGGTTCCGGAAGACAGTCCCAATGTGACCATCGAAGCATTTGCCCCGGGAACCGCCCCGACCCGTTATGCCCTGGAAAACAAGGAACCTCGCGCCGTCGATTTCTTTGAAATGGATATGGAGGAGATAAACTGATCCGCGTCAGATAGCCTTATTGATGCCGATACGCGGACATAAAGCTTGTACGGGGCAACAGGAGCAAAGAGGACGCTGCGCCTTGCACAGGTTGCGGCCGTGATGGATAAGAAGATGGCTGGTCTGGGTCCAATAGGATTGTGGCAGAATACGGCACAGGTATCGTTCGATGCGTTCCGGATCCTGCTCTTTACTCCACCCCAGGCGCCTGACTAGACGTTTTACATGGGTATCGACAGCCAATCCCGGAATACCAAAGGCGTTGCCCAATACGACATTTGCAGTTTTTCGCCCGACCCCTGGTAAGGCAACCAGATCATCCATGGTCTGTGGAACCTTGCCATCATGACAAGCGACAACGGCCGCCGCACACCCGATAAGGTTTTTGGCTTTATTCCGAAAAAACCCGGTGCTGCGAATCAGGTTTTCAACCTGTTCAAGGCTTGCCCCAGCCATGCGGTGCGGATCTGGAAACTGCTCAAACAACCCACGCGTTACGATATTTACCTGACGATCCGTGCATTGGGCTGATAAGATGGTTGCTGCCAGAAGTTGCCACGGGGTTTGATAATCCAAGGCACAACGAGCATCAGGATATATTTTCTCTAGTATATCCAATACCTTCAGTATTTCGTCCAGCTTCTTTTTACCCTTCATTTTATCTGCCCCAACCTCCTTTGTTGAAACCGGAACGGGCCGTTCGACAATCCATGTCGAACGGCCCGTATGTCTTGATACAAGTCCCATTTAAGCCGGTTATCAACTTCGTCAACAGACTTATCCACAGCCTGGCGTCATCCAGGCGCTATTTCCATGCGCCTGTGTTTGACCCCCTTGACCTGTGAATAGTTACGCGGATCGGCCACCCTTACCGTCAACAGCAGCGGCAAATGGCTGGATGCGCGCCTGGCCAATATCGACCTGTATATGCGGGTATCAATGACTCTGAGCTGTCCGCCAATATAAATTCGGTCTCGACCGGAAAGAGGCAACCAGGCGGGAAACGTTCCCGACCAGAAGGGGCGTCTTGCCAAACGCAAGGAATTCGAAAATAAACGCCGGCTTAACGGCCAGAAGCTATCGCCAAAATCACCGAGCAACATGACCGGGCACCCGGAGGAATACATCCGGATACCATCATTTTCGTCAAGTAATCGGGTAATCTGGAATCGACGATGCTTAATTTTTTCGTGCAGTCGAGCATTAAAAAGATGAAGCGACCTGCCAGCGATATTAACATCGGCACACAGGCAACTGCCTTCCTGGATTTCTATATGGCGCACTGCACGTAGCGGATAGTAAGAGAGAAAAGCATTGCCATCGGGCGTAGTCGGCCCGTAATATTTCATGGCCAGACGTTCTCCCAACCAGGCCGCCTGGTCGCCATCCAACAGGCCGCCTACCTCCTGTAGAGCCACAATATCAGGACCTGCCCGGCTTATAACCTCCAAAACGCGGCCAGGATCTATGCGACCATCCGTCCCCTGGCAACGATGTATGTTGTAGGTCATAATGCGGATGGTGTACATACTGCCCTCAGATAACCAGGATTTTTTTTAACTAGGTCAATTCCGCTTTAAGCGAACGCTGCATAAGATCGGCCACCGCATCGCGCGGCTCCTTGTTCTCAAACAGAATCAGATACATCTGCTCGATAATTGGCGTTTCCACTCCCAGACGCTGAGCAAGCTGATACGCCGAAAGGGTCGTTTTCACCCCCTCGGCGACCATCTTCATGCCGGATAAAATATCTTCCAGCTTGCGGCCGCGACCAAGTTCAAGCCCCACACTGCGGTTACGCGAGAGATCGCCGGTACAGGTCAATACCAGATCCCCCATCCCCGATAAGCCCATAAAAGTGCGTTCCTCAGCACCCTTGGCCAAGCCTATCCGGGTCATTTCCACCAACCCCCGGGTAATCAAAGCTGCTCGGGCGTTGTAGCCAAAACCAAGTCCATCGGAAATTCCGGCAGCCAGGGCAATGACATTTTTCAAAGCCCCGCCCAGTTCGACACCGATAATATCGTTACTGCGATAAACCCGGAAATAGGTGTTACTGAAGGTTTTTTGGACCAGACGGGCAATTTCTTCATCTTCGGAGGCTACGGTGAGCGCCGTTGGTATTTCCGCTGCCACTTCCCGTGCAAAAGTGGGTCCGGATAAAAAAGCCAAACGCTTGCAGCGCTTGCTCGGCAAAACTTCGCTCAAAACCTCGGACATGGCCATAAGGGTATCGTTTTCGATCCCTTTGGCTGCTGATACCAAAACCGTATTTTCAGCCATATACGGTTCGGCTTGTCGCACAACCGCGCGCAATACCTGGGACGGTGCGACGAGCACCAGCATATCTTTGCCGGCGGCAACTTCACTCAATTCAGAAGTAAAGGCAAGTTTATCATCCAGGGTGAAATCAGGCAGATAAAGATCGTTTTTGCGGTGTTGGCGCATACGCTCCACCAGGTCCTGTTCGTAGGCCCAGAGGGTGACCGCATGGCCGTTTTTGGACAAAAGGTCCGCCAGAGTGGTACCCCAACTGCCTGCTCCTATAACACCGATATTCATACACGCCTCCTGTCAGATGGCACGGTTTTTTTTCTTTATTCGTTGCATGATTTGAGCAATGCGTTGTTCCAGAACAGACTCCTTGGCATACCGTCCTTCCAGTCCTTTCAGCACCTGGAGCGCTTTGCTCAATTCTCCTCGTTCTTCATGAATTTGGGCCAGAGCAAAATAGCCCTCCAGCGCAAACGCGTTATCCGGATAATCATGACATAGCTTTTGCAACACAATCATGGCATCGCTAAATTTTCCTTCAAGGAAAAATACGGAGCCTATACGATAAAGAGCCTCCGGAAAAAGCTTGGTATCCGGATAGTCATTGAGCAAGCTTTCAAATTCTATCCGCGTTTGCTCAAAATTATTCATGCGAAAATAGGTATCCGCAATTTCATATTGGGTTTGTTCGCTGTCGGGTGACTTGCTGTCCAGAATCTTTTGGTAGGCTACCAGTGCCCTGCCATAATCCTGAAGACGATATTTGTATATTGCTGCACCCCTTTGACGCGCAGCCTGCCCCCAGGAAGTATCCGGGTAATCCCGCTCGACCAGCAAAAAGGAAAGTAAGGCCTCCTGTTCCTTCTGCAGATTCAAAAGTAAAATATCTCCAGCCAAAAGCAAAGCCTGGGGGGCCTTATCCGTGTTCGGATAATGCTCATATATACTGCGCAACTGGCTTACCGCACGGCGGTAAGCCCCTTTGTCGACAAGTTTTTCAGCGCGCCTGAACAGCGTTTGAGGTGTTTGGTCCTGATGCATATGATAGACATACAGGCCGAACACCAGCAGGATCAGAAGAATCCCCGATATCACCCTCCATCGAAACTTATTCGAAGTCTTCCGGGCTCTCTTCCGTTCCTCCTTCAAGAGCTGTTTCTTCAACCTCTTCAGTTCCATTTTCCTCGTCTTTTTCAGCAAGTTTGGCCACGGCCACAATGCGCTCACCCGGCTCCAGAACCATCAGCCTCACACCTTGTGTATTGCGCCCGATAATGGACAGATCGGCCACCCGTGTGCGCAGTACCTTGCCGCCGTCGGTAATGAACATCAGATCGAAATCTTCATTGATGAGCTTGATATCAACAACCTGACCGTTGCGTTCGGAGGTCTTGATGGTGATGATCCCCTTGCCGCCACGACCCTGCTGACGATACTCATCCAGATTGGTGCGCTTGCCGAAGCCTTTTTCCGTTACCGTCACCAACGTAGCGGCCGTGGTATCGGAAACAACTTCCATACCTATAACGCGATCATCGCCTTCAAGCTGCATCCCCCGCACTCCGCGAGAGGTACGCCCCATGGCACGGGCTTCTTTTTCAGGGAAACGAATCGCCTTACCGCTTTGGCTGGCCAACAGAACATCCATGTCGCCATCCGACAGTCGCGTTGAAACCAGACGATCACCTTCATCAACAGTAAGAGCTATAATGCCGCCGACCCGGGGATTGGCATACGCCATCAGGTCGGTCTTTTTGACAATGCCGTTCTGCGTGGCAAAGATGATATACCTATCTTCGATAAATTCTTTGACCGGGAGGATGCTGGTGACATTTTCACCACTGCTCAATTGCAGAAGGTTGACGATTGCCTTACCGCGAGAGGCCCTTCCTCCCTGCGGAATTTCATGAACCTTAAGCCAATAGACCTTGCCTGCATCGGTAAACACGAGCACGAAAGAATGTGTCGAAGCGATGAACAATTGCTCGACAAAATCCTCTTCCTTAGGCCGCATGCCTGTCACGCCTTTACCACCTCGACGCTGGGAGCGATATAAGGAAACTGCGTTGCGCTTGATATAACCGGAATGGGATACTGTGACCACCATATCCTCATCAACAATCAAGTCCTCAAGCGACAAATCACCTCTGCGGTCGACTATTTCGGTTCGCCGTGGATCTGCGAATTTTTCCTTAATTTCCAGCAGTTCCGTCTTGATGATGTTGAGAATTTCCACGTCACTGGCCAGAATTTCCTTGAGGCGTTGAATCTGCGCCAGAATATCCTTGTATTCGGCCATGATTTTGTCCCGCTCCATCCCTGTAAGACGGTGCAGGCGCATATCGAGTATCGCTTGGGCCTGGATATCGGATAAGGCAAAACGCTCGATGAGACGCTCTTTGGCCTCTCGCGGACTACTCGATTGTTTTATGATGGAAATAACTTCATCGAGGTTTTCCAAGGCTATCTTGAAACCCTCGAGAATATGAGCTTTTTCCTCGGCCTTGCGCAGTTCGAAAATGCAGCGACGGGTTACAATTTCCTTGCGGTGGTCGATAAAATGTTCCAACACCTCCCGCAGGCTCAATACGCGGGGTTGACCATTAACTATGGCCAACATGATGATGCCGAAAGACGACTGCATGGCCGTCATTTTGTAAAGCTGATTGAGAATGACCTCAGGAATAACATCCTTTTTCAGCTCAATGACCACCCGCACCCCTTCGCGGTCCGACTCGTCTCGTAAATCGGAGATACCTTCGATTTTACGAGTTTTAACCAACTCGGCGATCTTCTCGATCAATCGGGCTTTATTTACCTGATAGGGCACTTCTGTGATGACAATCTTTTCCCGACTGGTTCGGCGGTCTTTCTCCACCAATGCGCGTGCGCGCATATGCACGATACCGCGTCCCGTTTCATAAGCCTGCCGAATACCGTCACGCCCAAGAATGAACCCGGCGGTGGGAAAATCCGGACCGGGAATAAGGCGGAACAGGTCTTCGTTGTCAAATGTCGGGTCGTCCATGATTGCGATCAAACCGTCGATAACCTCCCCAAGATTATGGGGGGGAATCTTGGTCGCCATACCCACAGCAATACCTTCGGACCCATTGACTAGCAGGTTGGGAAATTTACACGGTAAAACCAGGGGTTCCTGCAAAGAGTCGTCGTAGTTGGGACCAAAATCAACGGTCTCTTTTTCCAGGTCGGCCAGCAATTCATGGGCCAGCTTATCCATGCGCACTTCGGTATAACGCATAGCCGCGGCGCTATCACCATCAAGAGAACCGAAATTACCCTGCCCGTCGACCAACGGATAGCGCATGGCAAAGTCCTGTGCCATACGAACGATAGTATCGTATACAGCAGAATCGCCATGTGGATGATACTTACCGATAACATCACCGACAACACGTGCCGACTTTTTATAAGGCTTATTAAAGGCGTTACCCAACTCGTGCATAGCGAACAAAACACGCCGATGAACAGGCTTCAATCCATCCCGTATATCCGGTAGCGCACGGCCTACAATAACGCTCATGGCATAGTCCATGTAGGACTTGCGCAGTTCGTCCTCTATATTAACTGTAATTTTATTTTGTTCCGATAGCATGCCTTATCCTCCGCGGGAAACCCGGATTGTGTGGCTATATGAAGCATCGTTCGGCGTCAGCCATAGGTCAGATGTCAAGGTTGGACACATTGATGGCATTTTTTTCAATGAATTCACGCCGAGGTTCTACCTGATCGCCCATTAAAACGGTAAATATTTCGTTGGCTTCCACTGCATCTTCAATCTTAACCTGCAACAATACACGCTTTTCCCGATCCATGGTGGTTTCCCACAGCTGATCCGGATTCATCTCACCCAAACCTTTATAGCGCTGTATATACTGCCCCTTGCGCGCCCTGGATTGGAAAAAATCAAGCAATTCCTTGCTATCCTGGACGGTAAATTCTTCTTTGCCTTCGGTGGATATAAGGCACCTGTCATCGCAGCAGCTTTCCTTGACTTTGTTATAGGCCTGCAGCAGCAGATGATATTCGTGGGAAGAAAGTACCTCCAACACCTGACGATCTATGCGTGCTCGAATGTTGCCAAGGGTAAACAGAATCCGATCAGGTTCGTTAAACAATTGAAAATCTGCATGCGGGGCGGCTTTTCTTAAATTTTCAACCAACGGAGTGAGGTCCACCATGTCCTCAAAACCATTACGGATACGACCTTCCACAAAAATACGCAGAACCTCGCTTTTTACCCCTTTTTGAACTATTTTTTCGAAAATATGGTTATATTCCAAAATATTACGCAAGGTTGGAATAATCTGTTTACCACGCAGCACTTTTCCATTTTTTTCGATTTCAACAGTGACTCCCTCGACCCCTTCATCCAGAAGATACTCCGTAAGAGCCGCTTCATCTTTAAGATAAAGTTCTTTTTTTCCGCGTTTCGCCTTGTACAGTGGCGGCTGCGCAATATAAAGGTAGCCGCGATCTATCAATTCCGGCATCTGGCGGAAGAAAAAGGTCAACAACAAGGTTCGAATGTGGGATCCATCCACGTCCGCATCGGTCATAATAATGATGCGATGGTAGCGAATCTTGGTGATATCGAAGTCCCCTTTACCGATACCGGTACCCATGGCAGTAATCAGGGTACGAATCTCGTTGGACGTCAACATCTTGTCAAAACGGGCCTTTTCGACATTAAGTATTTTGCCTTTTAAGGGCAAAATGGCTTGGTAACGCCGGTCACGCCCCTGCTTGGCGCTGCCGCCGGCGCTGTCACCTTCGACCAGATAAATTTCACATAAGGATGGATCTTTTTCCTGGCAGTCGGCTAGTTTTCCGGGCAAGGCCAGTCCGTCCAGCACACCTTTACGGCGGGTCAGGTCTCTAGCCTTGCGCGCTGCCTCCCGAGCTCTGGCCGCTTCAATACCCTTTTCCAGAATACGCTTTGCGACCGAAGGATTTTCCTCCAGAAATGTGGCAAGTTTTTCGTTTATTATCGTTTCGACATAACCTTTTATTTCCGAATTACCCAGTTTGGTCTTGGTTTGCCCCTCAAACTGGGGATCGGGTATCTTTACGGAGATGACTGCAGCCATGCCTTCGCGTAAATCATCGCCGGAAATGGATGTCTTGACATTTTTGAGTAAATTATTGGCGGTAGCGTAGCTGTTCATGGTTCGTGTCAGGGCGGCTTTGAAGCCGACCAAGTGCGTACCACCCTCGTGAGTATTTATATTGTTTGCGAATGAAAAAATCTTTTCGTCATAACCGTCGTTGTACTGAAATGCCACCTCAATTTGTACCCCATCGCGCTCGCCTGTAAAGAAAATAGGCTCTGCATGCAAAGGGGTCTTGGCACGATTCAGATAGCTTACAAAAGAGACAATGCCCCCCTCATAATGGAAGTCATGTTTTTTTTCCGAACGTTCATCCACAATGTGAATGGTTACTCCTGCGTTGAGAAAAGCCAGTTCCCGCAGTCGTTTTGATAAAATTTCAAAAGATAACTCTGTTGTTTCAAAAATTTCATGGTCAGGCCAAAAGGTAATCCGGGTACCACGTTTTGCGGTTTCGCCATGTTCGGATAAAGGGGCGTCAGGCACACCACGCTGATAACTTTGACGGTAGATACGGCCATTGCGGCGAATCTCCAAGTCAAGCTTTTTGGAAAGAGCATTAACTACCGATACCCCAACGCCGTGCAATCCCCCCGAAACCTTATAGGAATCGCTGTCGAACTTTCCACCGGCATGGAGTACAGTCATAACGACTTCGGCGGCTGATTTTTTCTGGGTAGAATGCATATCCACGGGGATGCCGCGACCGTTGTCTTCTACCGTTACCGAACCGTCAAGATGCAAAATAACGGAAATTTCATCGCACACTCCGGCCAGACTTTCGTCGATGGAATTATCCACCACCTCATAGACCAGGTGATGCAAACCCGTTACACTGGTCGAACCGATATACATGGCAGGGCGTTTCCGTACCGCCGACAGACCTTCCAGAACCTTGATACTATCGGCTCCGTATTCCCTTTGGTTGGTATCCGTCATAATTTCCTCATAACAGGTATTAGTAATCGCAAAGTAATCCCCCCTGTACTCGAAAAGTTCGCATATTATCGAACCCGGCGTTTTGCAGAGGGGATAATTCCGTACAGGTAATAAACACCTGTCCTTTTCTTTCGTGAAGAAAACGAAAGAAAAAGTCCAGACGTTTGCGGTCGAGTTCGCTGGTCATATCGTCCAGCAATAGCAGAGGCACGGACCCTGTCTCATTTTCAAGATCGAGAATCTGAGCTGTCTTAAAGGCCAGAATAAACGATCGCTGTTGACCTTGAGATCCGTATAATCCAAGTACACGGTTATCCACCATAAAAACAGGATCGTCCCTATGTGGTCCGGCCAAGGTCATACCATATTTTTTCTCTTTGATGTGTTCCCGTTCCAGGTTGTTGCGCAAGTCTTCCTTCAGATCGTCAAAATTATGGTATGGACATGGGTACACCAAATCTACGGTTTCCCTATCCGCACAAATCTGCCTATAGGTTTCACGTAACAAAGGCAGTATCCGTGCAAGATATCGTATTCGTGCCAACCGTAGCTTGGCCCCAGCCACTATTAATTCTTCAGTCCAAGGGAACAGTATACTTGGCGCCACCCCCTCTTTGAGCAATGTATTTCTCTGGCGTAAGCAACGTTGATAAGCTCTTGCTATATCCAGGAATTGAGGCTGAGTATGGCAAATAGCCCTATCGATTAAGGATCTTCTCCCTGCCGGGTAGCCTTTTGTTATACTGACTTCCTCGGGGGCGAACAAAACCGATGGAAAGCGTCCAAACATTTCACTGCTATGTTGTGGACGTTTGCCATTAATTTGCAAAGTTTTCTGATCGCTTGATACTGCCAGACAAACCGTTTCCGTTAAGTCGTTGCTACAAAACTCTCCCTGTAAACGGCTAATCTTATCTGCTGAGCCAATCAACTCTAAATTTTTCCCTCGTCGAAAACTTTTATAATGTCCTAATAAATAGATAGCTTCAAGGGTATTGGTTTTTCCTTGAGCATTATCCCCGCAAAGGACGTTAAAGCCTTCCTCAGGGTATATTTCTGCAGTCGGAATATTCCTGAAGTTATGCAGGATCAGCCGTTTCAGTGTCATGTCGGTCGCATTGCCTTTTTTTCTGGCACAATCAGCGACGTACTATAGCCTCATTGGCATGATGACCGCAAGATAGTCGTCACTGCCTGTAGGGGTAATGAGGCCTGGAGACAATTGGTCACGCAAAGCCAGGTCGATTTTTTCAGAGTCCATCGTTGATAGAATATCTATAAGATATTTAGCGTTAAAGCCTATTGAAAGATCGTTCTCACAATATTCAACTTCAAAATCTTCTCTAGCATCGCCAAATTCAGGATTTGATGAAGATAAAGTAAGAAGATTTTCCTGAAAATCGATCTTAACACCTTTTGACTTTTCACTTGATAGAATAGCCATGCGGCGCAAAGCATGTAGAAATTCTTCGCGAGGAATGGAGGCCTTCATTTCATTATTAACTGGAATAACCCGGTTATAGTCAGGGAATTCTCCATCAACCAATCGCATTACGATTATTGTTTGAGATTTTTTAACAACAGCATTGTTATCCATGAATCCTAGAGAAATATTACCATCACCCTCTTCAGATATTTTTCTAAGTTCAACTACGCCTTTTCGTGGAAAAATAACGCCTTTAACCAAAGGTTCAATATGCGAGCAATCCAGAAGAGTTTGCATCAGTGCTAAACGATGGCCATCAGTAGCTACAAAACGTAAAACTTTTTGAGCTTTGTCTTCCAAAGCGCGTAAGTAAATACCATTTAAATTATATTTACTTTCGTCTGTGGACATCGAAAAGGCGGTTTTTTCAACCATTCTTTTTAGAATGTTACTAGGTATTTCAAAAAATTGTTCTTTATCTATTTGGGGAAAATAAGGAAATTCGTCGGCGGATAAACCCACGATGTTAAACAGGGATTTACCACAACGGATTTCTATCCAACAATTTTCCTTGGCATTGAAAGTAATTTCTTTTTCGGGAAGTTCTTTAATTATTTCAAATAATTTTTTGGCTGAGACGGTTATTCGTCCTGGATTTATAACCTTCGCAGGATAGGCGGATTTCATACCAACTTCAAGGTCTGTGGCAGTTAAGGAAATGTGATCGCCATCCGCCTCAATAAGCACGTTCGCCAATATGGGAATTGTATTCTTTTTTTCGACGATTCCCTGTACTCGTGCCAACCCTTTAAGAAACGCTTCTTTTTCAATAGAAAAATTCATGTAGCCCCCCGTTAACAGGAAACGGTTTTTATTATGGTTTTAAAGATTTTATAGTCGTAGTAGTAGTTGCCTGTGTATTTGTGCATAGCAGTTTTTTACCTATTTATTTCAATGACTTAAGCTGTTTAAGGCTTAGTGGGTATTTGGTGCTCTCTAAAGGCTATTTTGTGTATAACCGCTCTTCGCCTTATTTATCCCCGATCTGTTGTGGTTTATACCCACACCTTATACAGCGGTTTTTTAGGGGATCAGAGTGTTAAATCCTTTTTTAAGTTACTTATGATAGATCGAAGTTGGTAATCCTCGTCCATGGCTTTTTCAATTTTTTTTATGGCGTGAATAATGGTGGAATGGTCTTTGCCACCAAAACGTTCTCCTATTTCCGGATAGGAGCAGGATGTCAATTGCCTGGATAGATACATTGCGATTTGGCGCGGTAATACCAAGGCTTTAAGTCGTTTGGCCGATTTAAGGTCTGAAACTTTAAGAGAATATTGATTGGCTACTATTTTTTGTATTTCCTCTACGGTCAGTTCACGACGTTTTTCAACGAGGATATCTTTAAGAACTTCCTGGGCCATGCTAAGGCTGATGGGAGTGGAAGTTAAGCTGGCATATGCACCTATACGGACCAGATATCCTTCCAATTCCCTGATATTGCTGCTTACCGAGCTTGCCAGGAAAAAGGCGACTTCCTGAGGAAGGTCTATTCCATTATGTTCCGCCTTCATTTTTAAAATAGCCTGTTTTGTCTCTAGGTCGGGGGCCTGGATATCAGCAATGAGGCCCCATTCAAAACGAGATCGCAGTCTTTCTTCAAGCCCCGGTATTTCTTTCGGAAATTTATCTGATGTTACTACTATCTGTTTATGTGAATCATAGAGTGCGTTAAATGTATGAAAAAACTCTTCCTGTGTTCGCTCTTTTCCGGCAATAAACTGTACATCGTCAATAAGCAACACATCCATGGATCTAAACTTGTTTCTGAATTCATCCATTTTTGCGTATCTAAGTGAATTTATTAATTCATTCATGAATTTTTCAGAAGTGTAATAGCACACTTTCATGTCGGGATTTTTTTTAAGAATGGCATTTCCCACCGCGTTAACGAGATGGGTTTTACCCAATCCGACACCGCCATATATAAATAACGGGTTATAAGTTGTTGCAGGGTTATTCGCCACTGCCGCTGCTGCGGCGCTGGCAAACTGATTCGAGGAGCCAAGTACAAATGTTTCAAAGGTATAACGGGAATTAAGATTATAAACATTGCCACGTTGGGGATTATTTTCATTTTCTTTTTTTGGTTGTACTGGTGGCGTTGGTGGTGTTGGTGGCTCATCCGAGACGGGATGGGGCTTTACTATTTTATCAGCAATAGAAAGATTGATTTTGCACGATCCGCCAGCGGCGTTGGAAACGAACTCTTGGAGAAGGTCATGGTAATGTTTTTTTATCCAATCGAGAACAAATCGGTTGGGAACCGCAAGGTCAACCTTGTTGTTATCTAATTTTATAAATTGAATAGGCTTTATCCAGGTCTCGAATTGTTGAGCAGTCAAGGACTGTTTAAGGCTATCCAAAGTCTTTTTCCAAATATTATCCATAGACTTTTAATTTTTGAAAAGGAGAAAGTAATAAACGGCTTGCGTAGGAAGGTCTATTAAAATAAATAATCCACATTGTTATGAACAGTTGTGGATATCTGACTTTTTCTTTGATTTAGACGGGTTTTGGTAAAGGTCAGGGCGCAAAACCGTCGCATTAAACTAACAGAGCCCGGGGGGGGTTGGCAAGGGGTTTTTTCTCTGTTGGCAGGCTGTGGGTATAGGTGTCTTTTTGTTTTCTTGCTTGACAAAATCCGGCCAACGTGGTTAATAATTCGATTCGCTTAAATGTTGAAAAAATATGCTTTAACCCCATAGATTCAGGAGTTTGACAAAATGTCTAAACGTACGTACCAACCAAGTCGTATTCGTCGTAAGAGAACTCATGGCTTTCGTGCCCGTATGCAAAATAAAAACGGTCAGGCAGTTCTTCGCCGGCGTCGGGCCAGAGGGCGTAAGCGCTTGGTGGTTACTATTCCCGTCAAGTAGTCTGTTTACGAATGGAATATCTGGGAAAATTATTTCCTCGTACCAATAGAATCCGCTGTTCCGCTGATTATCGTTTTATACGTAACCAGGGGCGACGGCGGCATACCCAGAATTTCATCGTGTACACACGTTTTAGTGGAAATGGCCCTGCCAGATTGGGACTGACTGTCAGTCGCAAAGTTGGCAGGGCTGTTACGCGTAATCGGATCAAGCGTTTATTGCGTGAATTTTTCCGCTTGCATCATTCATTGATGGCCCCAGGGCGAGACATATCCATTGTTGCTAAACCGGGTGCCGCTTTTCTCAGCTATTGGCAGGTGTGTGAAGAGCTTATGTTTCTTACGCGACACCAAACCATCGAAAAACCTTCATGATCCGGAAATTCCTGATCTTCTTGATACTTGTATATCAGCGATGTATTTCGCCTGTATTGGTACCCTCCTGTCGGTTTTACCCTACCTGTTCCGAATATGCCCGCCAATCCCTCGTTAAGTACGGTTTATTTAAAGGATTGGTGAAAATTTGCGGTAGGCTCAGCCGCTGCCATCCCTTTCATCCCGGAGGTTATGATCCTGTTTAACGCCGGATATAATCTTTTGGGCTAGCGGAGTATCATGCCTTATGGAAAATAAAAATGTTTTTATAGCTCTTTTGTTGATGCTGGCGGTTTGGACAGGTTACACCATGTTTTTTGTGAAACCGACGACCACGGTTCCGCCTGCTGATGAGCAAGTTATCAGTGAACAACAAGATTTTATCCCTGCGATGAACGGGGAAACGGATAAATCTTCAAAGACTACCAGTGTCCCGGTTGTGGTAAAACAGGTAGATGAAATAGCACAAGACTTTGTCGTGGAAACCGAGGATTATCGGGCCGTTTTTACCAACGTTGGTGCTCGTCTTAAAAGTCTTGAACTCAAAAAATATCGTGAAACTCTTCAAAAAGATTCACCTTTAGTCTCACTTATTGGTAGCAATGGTGATATCAGTACCTTCGCAACCACTGGCCATGCGGACATTTCCTTACCGGTTGATTATGTGTACACGGCAACTGTTCCGACTGAAGGTTTGGTGCTTCGGGATGGTGATGAGCGAGTTCTTCGTTTTACGGCTCTTTTAAATAATGGTGTTGTTGTAGAAAAAAATTATACCTTTAAGGGTACTGGGTACGACCTGAATCTTGGTATTCAAATTTATAATCAATCCGAGGCGACCTTGCAGGGAAGCCTTGATTTTCTTTTGATGCAACCATGGTTTGAAGGTCGTGATGATTCTCGCTATTCCTTTGTAGGGCCTGCAGTTTATGACGATGGGGATCTCACCACTTATAAAGTAAAAAAACTTGAAGAACAGCCGATTCGACACGGTAATTCTGCAGTTTGGACCGCATTCGAGGATAAATATTTTCTGACAGCTGCTGTACCCCTCGACAGTTTCAAGCACTCTTTTGTTTTGCAGAAAAACGCCGATTCGATCAGTAATATTATTGAGAGCGGTCCTTTGAAATTAGAAGCTAAACAGTCTTTATCTCTCGAATATCTGCTTTATGCAGGACCCCGGGATCTTGAAATTCTCGAAGGGGTTAATCATAATCTGGACAAAGCCGTTGATTTTGGTTTTTTTGATATGTTGGCCAGGCCTCTTCTGACGGTTCTTAAATTTTGCTATAACAATGTCATAAAAAATTACGGTGTCGCGATTATTCTGCTTACCGGCTTTATTAAAATTCTGTTCTGGCCTTTGACCCATAAGAGCTACAAATCGATGCGCGACATGCAAAAGTTGCAACCTGAAATGCAGCGTTTGCGTGAAAAATATAAGAATGACAAAGAGCGGATGAACCGTGAAATCATGGAACTTTATCGTAATAATCGTGTAAACCCTATGGGCGGCTGCTTGCCTATGTTTGCACAGATTCCAGTTTTCTTTGCTCTTTATAAGGTATTGCTTGGATCAATTGCCCTGCGGCATGAACCCTTTATCTTCTGGATTCAGGACTTGTCCGCCAAGGATCCCTATTATATTACCCCCATCATTATGGGGATAACCATGTTCATTCAGCAGAAAATGAGTCCGACCACCATGGATTCCCAGCAAGCAAAAATAATGCTCTTTATGCCTATTATTTTTACTTTCATGTTTTTAAATTTTCCTTCAGGTTTGGTTATTTACTGGCTGGTTAATAATGTTTTGACCATTACCCAGCAGTGGTTCATAAATCGTGGCCCGGGTACTTTGACCCAAACTGCCTAAATAATCCTATTTTTGGCCTGGCACTTTCCGATTGCTTTTGCAACAGAAAATGTCAGGCCTTTTCTTTGGTTGGTGGGGGTCATTTGGTCATATCCTTTTTTTATGCCTCTTTAAACAATATGTTGAATTATGAATCAAACTCTAATATTTAGGGACGACACAATAGTGGCGCCGGCTACCCCGCCTGGAGAAGGTGGAATCGGCATCGTACGGCTTTCAGGACCTGGGGCTGAAGATCTGTTATTAAGATTCTTCAGCCCCAGCCGTATATCTGCCCGTTTAGATTCTCATTACCTTTACCATGGGATTTTGAGCGATTGTTCCGGGCAACCTTTAGATGAAGTTATGGCCGTTCTGATGCGCAAACCTCGCTCTTATACCCGCGAGGATGTGGTCGAAATTCATTGTCATGGGGGGACATTGGTCCTCAGGCGTATATTGGATTTGTTTCTTGCTGCGGGGGCGCGTTTGGCCAGGCCTGGTGAGTTTACCTTACGGGCTTTTGTTAATGGCCGTATCGATTTAACTCAGGCCGAGGCAGTTATCGATCTGATACGCTCTCGTTCCCAGCTGGCCAGTGACGTTGCTCTAGGTCAACTCGAAGGTCGCCTTGCAGGAAAGATCCAGGAGTTCAGGGAACGAATTACCGATCTTCTCGCCGAAATTGAAGCGGCTATTGACTTCCCGGAAGAAGATATTGAATTAGATAGTGAACATGTTTTGGGTAAAAAAACCGGAACCCTGCTCGCTGACATGGACCATGTCATCAATACCTTTGATTCTGGGCGCATATTACGTGAAGGGTTGAATATTCTCATTTTTGGCCGACCAAATGTTGGAAAAAGCTCATTAATGAATAGTCTTCTTGGTGAGGCTCGCGCCATTGTTACAGATATTCCAGGCACTACGCGCGATACCATTGAAGAGGATTTGGTTTTAGCTGGAATACCCCTTCGGTTGGTGGATACCGCGGGTATACGCACTACCGATGATCCTGTTGAACAGGAAGGTGTTCGGCGTGCACGTATTAAGGTGGATTCTGCTGACCTTATTCTTCTGGTTGTTGATGGTAGTGCTGGGTTGACTGAAGATGATTTATTGGCACTGGACTTCTGTCGTGGGAGGGATGTCCTTGTTGTGTTGAATAAGTCGGACCTTGGTAGTTTACCTATCCCTGAAGCTCTTGAAGGGTTTCCTCTGGTAAGGGTATCTGCACTTGACGGCAACGGGCTTGATTTTTTAACTAAGGCTATTCAAGATCGTTTTTCTGGAAATGGAAAAGCGACCGATATCAGAGAAACAGTGGTTATTACAGACAGACGTCATCGTCAGGCGCTGCTTCAGGCGAGAGAAGCCCTTAGCCGCTTTCGTAAAATACTTACTCAGGGTTTGTCGCCTGAGTTTGGAGCGGTTGAGTTGCACGAGGCTCTTGATGCCGTAGGTGAAATTACTGGTGAGACTACGCCTGATGAAATACTGGATAAAATTTTTATGAAATTTTGTATTGGTAAATAACATGTTTCACGTGAAACATGCTTTGGTGTAGTTTTTATGGATGAGTCTATATAACGGTAAAGCGGATTAGTTATGGCTGGTTACGGTAAGGAATACGAAGTTATTGTGGTCGGTGCGGGGCATGCCGGATGTGAAGCTGCTCTTGCGAGTGCCAGGATGGGATGTCGCACTCTGTTGCTTAATTTGCATTTGGATGCTGTGGCACAAATGTCGTGTAATCCAGCTATAGGTGGTTTGGCCAAAGGACATCTGGTGCGAGAAATAGATGCCTTGGGTGGTGAAATGGCCAGGGTTATTGATGCGACGGGTATTCAGTTCAGAACGCTGAATACCAAGAAAGGTCCAGCTGTTCGTGCGACAAGAGCGCAGGCGGATCGACGCGCGTATCAAATGCATATGAAGCAGGTGATCGAGTCTCAGATGAACCTGGATCTGAAACAGGGGTCGGTTGTGAGACTAGTGATGCAGGGGGAAAAAGTCTGTGGCGTAGAGACTTCGGATGGGCTCTGTTTTTACGGTCAGGCAGTTGTTTTAACCACCGGAACATTTATGCGCGGCCTTATTCATGTGGGTTTGCAACATTTTCCTGGCGGCAGGGCTGGAGAGCCTGCATCTATGGGGTTGTCCGATCATTTGTCCGAGCTTGGTCTGCGTGTGGGACGGTTGAAAACCGGTACCCCTGCCCGTCTTGATGGAAATACGATAAATTATAACGATCTTGAACCCCAATTTGGTGATTTTCCTCCCCTCCCCTTTTCCGCTGATACCAAGGCAATTACAAGCAAGCAGGTCCCCTGTTATATTACTGCTACCAATGCCAAAACACATGCGATTATTCGTTCTGGGCTCGATAGATCTCCTTTGTACCAAGGGGTTATAGAGGGAGTTGGACCAAGATATTGCCCCTCTATAGAAGACAAGGTCGTGCGATTTCCGGATCGAGAAAGCCATCATGTATTTTTGGAGCCAGAGGGTTTGGGCACGTCGGAGGTATATCCTAATGGCGTATCAACTTCTCTCCCTCCGGATGTTCAATTGGCTTTTCTTAGGACCATACCGGGTTTGGAAAACGTAGAAATTATGCGCCCAGGATATGCCATAGAATACGATTTTATCGATCCGGTGCAACTGCAACCTAGTCTGGAAACTAAAATCATTAAAGGTCTTTTTCTTGCCGGTCAGATTAACGGAACATCGGGGTATGAAGAAGCTGCAGCGCAGGGTTTGATGGCCGGTATAAATGCTGTTCAGGGTATCCGGAACCAGCCTCCCCTGGTGTTGGGTAGGGATCAGGCTTATATAGGCGTTATGGTAGATGATCTGATTACCTGCGGGACATCCGAGCCGTATAGGATGTTTACATCTCGAGCCGAGTATCGTTTGTTGTTGCGGGAGGATAATGCCGACCAGCGCTTAACCCCGATAGGGAAGCGTTTAGGCTTGATTACGGAAGATCGCTGGACGCGTTTTTCGGAAAAAATGGATCAGATCGAGTTCGGGCGAAAATTACTTGATACTCTGCGAGTGGCTCCTTCGGACCAGGAGGCGTTGCGTAGTCTTGGTTTAAAAGAACTGAAGAATGGGGTTTCTCTCTCCCATCTACTCAGGCGTCCTGAGGTGCAGTTTGACGATATCGTCTTTGCCGATGAACAATTGGCTGATTTTTCTCCTGCGGTACGAGAGCAGTTGCAGATTGAAATCAAATATGAAGGTTATATTGCAAGGCAACAGGAGGTAGTTGAGCGCTTTAGGCGCTCGGAGCAGGTCTGCATTCCCAACGATATGGACTATAGTGGAATTGATGGCTTGTCCACGGAGGTTAAAGAGAAATTAAACAAGGTGCGTCCGGTCAGTTTGGGACAAGCCGCCCGTATTCCAGGAATGACGCCGGCTGCTGTGGCGATTCTGTCAGTGCTTTTGCGCAGGAAGTAGTGTTGGCAATGGAAAAAAGATTGCAAGAGTTGTTGTTGGCAATCAATGTGAAGCTTGATCCTTGTGCTCATGGCCAATTGGTGTGGTATCTGCAAGAAATGCTGCGGTGGAATCGCAGTATTAATCTCACCGCTATTAAGGACCCTGTCGAAGCACTGGAAAAGCATTTGTTTGATTGTTTAACCCTGGTTCCTTTCCTGCGGGGAGATGAATTGTTGTTGGATATGGGGTCAGGCGCTGGTTTGCCAGGTATACCGTTGAAAATAGCGCGACCTATGCTGCGAGTTTTGTCTGTTGATAGTGTCCATAAAAAAATTGTGTTTCAGCAGCATGTCGCACGCACGCTGGCTTTTCAGGCGTTTGAAGCTAAATCCTGTCGGGTTGAATCCTTGGCCGCCACTGCTGATTATAGACATGCGTTTGATGTGGTTACGGCAAGGGCTTTGACCCATCTTTCGCAATTGATGGAAATGGCCGAACCTTTTTTGGAAACAGGAGGAAGGTTGTTGGCCATGAAGGGTCCTGAGGGGGACAAGGAACTGGATGAGTCGGACGCTATAAGGGATGCTTGTGGGTTCAATGTGGAAAAAATTCACCGCATGAAATTACCGTTATCGCAAGCAGAAAGAACCTTAATTGTGTTGAAAAGAAGTGTTCTGCGTCCTACCTAGGGATAAAGCCGACCTTTTCCCTTTGAGGAAGTGGGTGTTTATGATAGGATTTCTGCCCGGACACAGGGTAAAGGAGATCCAAATATGGGTCAAATCATCGCCATAGCCAACCAAAAAGGTGGCGTCGGTAAAACCACTACATCAATAAATCTTTCTGCATCGCTTGCGGTCGCGGAAAAACGAACACTTCTGGTCGATTTGGATCCCCAATCCAATGCCAGTAGCGGTGTCGGAATGGTATCCGAAAATATTCGCTATACGACCTATCAGGCGCTTCTTGGCCAGGTGGAAACCAGCGAGGTTATTGCGGATACCGGTATTGAATTTCTGAAAATTCTGCCTTCGACTACCGACCTAATTGGTGCCGAAATTGAATTGATCGGCGAAGCCGACAGGGAAGCCCGATTGAAATCGGCACTTAGACAGATTCGGGATGAGTTTGATTATATTCTGATTGATTGTCCGCCTTCGCTCGGACTGTTGACCATTAACGCCCTGACCGCAGCCGATTCCGTGCTGGTTCCTTTGCAATGTGAATATTATGCCATGGAGGGGCTCAGCCAGTTAACCCGCACCATCGACCTGATCCAGAGACAGTTGAATCCTGCTTTATCTCTGTGTGGAATCCTTCTGACCATGTTTGATGGTCGTAATAACTTATCCCATCAGGTCAGTGACGAGATCCGTCGGCACTTTACAGATCGCGTTTTTAAGACAGTTATCCCGCGCAATGTGCGTTTATCAGAAGCCCCGAGCCACGGACTCCCCATTTTGCAATACGACATTTCTTCCCGGGGAGCCGAAGCCTATCTTGCTCTTGCGAGAGAAATTATTCATACAGGCATTTGATATGGCCAAAAAACCTGCCCTCGGTAAAGGGATCGGCGCTTTGCTGGATCCTGCCATCAAACAAGAATCCCATCGCTTCTTTTTCTGCCCCATCGAAGAATTGCGGCCTCTGAAGAATCAGCCACGCAAAGTTTTTGATGATCAGAAGCTTGCGGAATTAGAGGCCTCGATCAGAGCCCGCGGCATTATTCAACCTCTGGTTGTACGCCGAATGTCTGATCATTATCAGATCATCGCGGGTGAACGGCGTTGGCGCGCAGCGCAGCGGTCCGGTTTGAAAAAGGTGCCGGTCTTAATTCATGAGGCCACCGAAGACGCAGCTGTAGAGATGGCTCTTATTGAGAACATCCAGCGGGAAAACCTCAATCCCATTGAGGAAGCCACCGCCTATCAGAGTCTCATCCAGGCGTTCAATCTTACCCAGGAGGATGTAGCGGGTCGCGTCGGGAAAGATCGGTCGACTGTAACCAATTCACTTCGTCTGCTTCGGTTGCCGGAAGCGGTCCGGGAGGACCTCTCTGTCGGTACCTTGGCCATGGGGCATGCTCGGGCTTTGTTGTCTCTCGAATCTGTGCCAATGCAGTTGCTACGCGTCCGTGACCAGGTTTTATCAAAGGGGTTGTCTGTAAGGGAAACTGAAGCTTTAGTCAAAAGAGCCAAAAAAGCAGCATTGGCGCCCCCTGCTCCACCCAAAAAACCCGATGCAAACTTACAGGCTCTCGAAGACAACCTGAAACAAAGCCTGGGAACAAAGGTTAAAATCGTGGCCAAGAAAAAAGGTGGCAAAATAGAAATAAGCTATTTTTCACCGGATGACTTGGAACGTCTTCTGGAGCGTCTTGGAATATCTTATTGACGAAGTGGAGATAATATTAATGGGTCGAAAAGAAAAACGTGCGTTGTCCAAGGATGCCAACACCCAGTCCGGTGAAATTCGGGCTTTTTTAGGGGATGGCAGTAAGTTTGAAGGAACTTTGGTGTTTGACGACATTGTTCGTATGGATGGCCATTTCCAGGGAAGCATTACCTCTAGCGACACCCTTATTGCCGGCGAAACGGCCCAAATTCAGGCCGATATTCGGGTAGGCACCCTGATCTTGTCAGGCAAGTTCAAAGGGACCATTGAAGCTCGAAATAAAGTCGAATTAAGAGCTCCCGCCATTGTGGAAGGGACTATACAGACCCCGGTACTCGTGGTCGAAGAGGGCGTGGTTATTAATAGTTCCATAACCATGATGACCAGCACCCCTACCAGTTCCGACTAGTTTTCGTTCGGATAAACCAGTCAAATAATCTCTATACCTATTTTCGCTGACTCGGGTGACCAACCCGAAGCTGTTAGGTATTGAGTCCAAATTGCACAAGGCGCGCAGATTTAATCCTGCCCATTATTTAAAGTCGGAATTAATTGCGCGCAACATTCCACCTGCGAAGCGGCTTTTAATATAAGTAGAGACGCCTTACGCTATCTGGATGTTTGCCTCTCGCCCCATGCGCCGACACGTTGCTCCTCTTTCAAAAACACCATAAAACTATACAACCTCAGGTTGAAGAGAAAAAACAGGCAAGATCGATTGTCCTTTTTGGTTAAAGAGGGGTGTTTTTGTGTTGCTTGTATCATTTTTGTTGCGATCACTATACGTTGTATACCGATAGAGTGAGCGGGCGATAGAATTTGCAAAAAATCTCTGCCCGTTGCAGAATAAGTTATCTTAAATAAGGTTACCCAGTATAAAATAAATATCTAAAATATCAATAATATCAATGGTATACGCTCGAATTTAAGGCGCAATTCAAGGGTCTGTGGGATGAGTGGAAAACTTACCGGCAAAACCATTTTACATCTCGATATGGATGCCTTTTACGCCAGTGTCGAACAACGGGATCGGGCCGACCTGAGAGGTCGACCGGTGATTGTAGGCGGACACCGTATGCGCGGAGTCGTATGTGCTTGTTCCTACGAAGCCCGCGTTTTTGGCGTGCATTCGGCTATGCCGATCAGCCGTGCGTTGCGGTTGTGCCCCCAAGCCATAGTCCTGCCGGTGCGTATGTCGCGTTACCAGGAAATCTCTGCACAGGTTTTTGGAATTTTTGATAGGTATACCGATCTTATTGAACCCATATCGGTGGATGAGGCGTTTCTGGATGTTACCGGCAGCAAACGTTTGTTTGGGTCCGGGTGGGACATTGCGAAAAAAATCCGCCGGGATGTCCGTGAGGAATTGGGGCTTGCCATCAGTGCCGGCATTGCGCATAACAAGTTTTTGGCTAAATTGGCATCGGAACAGGCCAAACCCGACGGTATATTTCAGGTACCGGAGGTCGTAGATGACTTCCTTCTCCCCCTTCCCTTGAAGCGCTTGTGGGGGGTGGGACCGGTGACGCTGCGCGAACTTCAGAGCTTGGGACTGCGAACCGTTGGAGATTTACGAACGGTGGATCGTTCTTTTCTGGAAGCTCGTTTCGGCCAGGCCGGTGCTCTGCTGTTCAGGTTGGCAAGAGGGGAAGACAGCCGACAAGTGCTCCCGCAAAGGGAGCTGAAGTCCATTGGCCACGAGGATACCTTTGATAAAGACCTTTGGCAGGTTGAGTCTATGCATGTGGTGCTACTCGATCTTGCAGAACGGGTGGCCACACGGCTACGAAAACATAGCGTAATGGGTACAACCCTTACCCTCAAGGTCAAGTACGCCGATTTTTCCACAGTGACCCGCTCCAGGACTGTTCCCGATGGGATCGCTCATGCCAGCGACATGCTTGCTTTGGCCAGGGAACTCCTTGATAAAACCGAAGCGGGCAGGAAGCCTGTTCGCCTGCTTGGCATCAGCATCAACAATTTGATGGAAGCGGGACTTGGCCAGGGATTGTTGTTTGATGGAGATAGGCAACAGCAGTTAAACGACCTTGATCGCGCCGTGGACCGCCTGCGAGAACGCTATGGGGAAAACGGTATTTGCCGCGGGACCTTGGTTGGGCGTCGTAAACGGGGCTTACCGGAGGATTAACGACTTTACCGTGTCCACACAGCGCAACAGGGCGTCGCAGTCATGGATCTCCAGGGTTATACTTGGGGGACTCTTGAGGGTGCCAACCAGGCGGAACAGTTTATCGAAATCGATATCGCCCTCTCCTACGGCCATATGTGCATCGCGGTCGCCGCAGTTGTCATGCACATGCAGATGACGGATCCAGGGGGCAAGCGAGTCAAACCACCGCTCCATCGAGTCTTTGCCGAACAGGCGCCAGTGACCGGCATCAAAACAATGGCCCAGCCAAGGTGAATCAAGCGTTTTAAGAACCGCAACCAGGGTGTCGGGCGTTTCCTCGAAGATATTTTCCAGAACCAACTGGCACTGTTGCCGGGCGGCCTGTTCCAGCACAGATGGGAAAAACTCCAGGCAGGCATCGATCCAGGGTTGGCTTTGACCACCATAGCGCCAACGTTCATACCCGGGATGCAGGACCACCAAACTGGCCTGCAGGAGATCGGCAACCTCCAGGGTTTCCATCCAGCGTTGACGGGTCGCATCGCGGACCAGAGGTTCGAGGGCGCCGGGGTTCAGATCCATAAACGGTGCATGCACCGTCACCGCCAGACCTTCTTCGGCCAGTCGGCGGCCTGCCTGTTTAACCAAAGGGCGTAGCGAGGGGTCGAGATCGGGCCACTTAAAGGCTATTTCGGGTTGCAGGCGATGTTTCTGCAGCAAGGGAAAGTGCCTGTCGAACTGGCTGAAGGGAATATGCACATGCATCTGATCAGACATTGGCAACACCTCCGCAGGCGACCTGCTCCAGCTTGCGAATGGCGGGCGGTTCGCCGAGGGTGATAAGAATATCTTCGGCTTGAATGGTCGTATCGGATTCGGGGTTAAACAGCATCATACCACTGCTTTTTTTGATGGCTATGATCATGATCCCCCAGGCGCGGCGAATGTCCGAGGATACAAGGGATTTGTCCACCAGGGAAGAGGTGGGGGCCACGCGGATTTCTTCGAGTTGCAGCTCAAAACTTTCGCTGCCTACCGCAATATCGATAAAATCGACCACCGACGGTCTCAACACTGCCCAGGCCATACGGCTGGCACCGATACGGTAAGGCGAAATGACCTTGGAAGCCCCGGCGCGTTTGAGTTTGATTTCGGACCCTTCTTCAACGCTGCGGGCCAGGATAAACAGATCGGGGTTCAGGCCGCGAGCGGTCAAGGTGATGTAGACGTTGGCCGATTCCGAGGTGACGGCGGTTATCAGGCCTTTAGCCCGCTGGATACCGGCTTGGATCAAGGTGTCGTCGTCGGTTGCATCCCCCTGTACGAACAGAGCACCCTCTCTGGACAAGCTTTCGCAGATGGCGGGGTCACGCTCCACGATAACAAAGGGGACCGGGCGGGACCGGAATTCCTGACTGATAAGCGTTCCGATGCGACCGTAACCGCAGATGATGTAATGACCTTCCATCTTATTGATGCGTTTTTCCAATTTTCTTCTCCCGAGAATGCGTTGGATTTGCCCCTCCACCATCAATTGCAGCAAGCTTCCTGCAGCGTAAGTAATGGTGGCAACACCAAAGACGATGAGGCCGATGGTAAAAATCTTGCCTTCCGTGGAAAGGTCGTGTACCTCTTTATAACCGACGGTTGCCAACGTGATAACCGTCATATAAAGGGCGTCAAGGAGATCCCACCCTTCAATCAAGGTATAGCCGATGGTGCCCAGCCCAACAGCCAGGATCAGAATCAACAGGGAAAAACGCAAGTGGCGGACAGGATGCATGGGGTCTCCGGAATCAGAGGTCTTCGGATCATAGCTTTGAACCGCTAAAAAGGCAAGCTGCGGTGGACTTTGCCTTTGTCGTGGCATTCGTGCCAGAGTGGAATTTATAGTATTATAGAGTGAAAAAAAACATGCGCTTAGAATTTCAGCGCACAGGCGGACCGGGATCGGTAATAGCAGTATGGCTGAAAGCGGCAAACCGCAGCAGGAGAAGCATGACAACCTTTGTAAAAACTCATCTTGCAGAACCGGTAAGCTGCCAAGAGGAACTGGTGAATTACCTGTTGCGGAATATAAGGCCTGCTGAGCAATGGGGTATCGGCATTGAAGTGGAAAAGCTGGTAGTCGATCGCCAAACCGGCGAGGCAGCTGATTTTTCTCGTATAGAGGCGTTGCTGCAACAGCTCGAAAGCACCAGTGGCTGGCAAGGTCAGCGAGAGGCGGGCCGTTTGATAGCCCTGATCGGTAAAGCGTCATCCGTGACCCTGGAACCGGGCGGGCAACTGGAATTATCCGGAAAATTGTGCAATGACCTGTGTTGTTGTCAACGGGACTTGTCCCACCATATCCAGCGTATTGTTGCCGCTGGCAGGCCTCTAGGCCTCACCTTTCTGGGGTTGGGGGTGCAGCCGATAACATCGCTGCAATCCATCGATTGGCTACCCAAGCCGCGTTACGCCATCATGCGCGAGTATATGCAGCGCACCGGCGATCGTGGCCAGCACATGATGAAGCTTAGTGCCGGCCTGCAGGTCAATCTCGATTTTTGCGACGAAGCTGACTGCATCGATAAATTTCGCACGGGTCAGTTGCTGGCGCCATTGTTTTACGCGCTGTTCGCGAACTCACCCCTGATGAACGGGCAACCGACAGGATTTTTGTCTACCCGTGGGGAGATCTGGGCGCGGACCGATCCTGATCGTTCCGGTTTGATTTTAGATATGTATCGGCCCGGCGCGGGGTTATCCACCTATGTCGAGCATGCCCTCGATGTGCCCATGTATTTTATCCAGCGGGAACAGCACCTTATAAATATGACGCACAGGCGTTTCAGTTTTCGCCAGTTTATGGCCGAAGGCTTCGAGGGCCACTACCCTACCCTGGCCGATTGGGACCTGCATCTTTCCACCCTGTTTTCCGAGGTGCGTTTGCGTCCGCAGATCGAATTGCGCAGCGCCGACAGTTTGCCGCCGCATCTGGCCATGTCGGTTGCGGCGTTGGCCAAAGGTCTGCTGTACGATGCTGAGGCTCGCTACCAGGTTGGACGTTTGCTCGACCCCGGCGACGACGCCGGACGTATGGAACTTTATCGCAACTCCTGGCGTTTGGGCTTGCGAACCCCCTGCGGCAATCATACCTTGCGGGAGGTCGCTTGCGAGGCTTTGATTCTGGCCCGGGAGGCCTTGCTCAGGCAGGGCCCCGGGCGTTGTACGGGCGCGGACGAAAGCGGTTTCCTGGATGACATGGAAGAAGTGGCGCACAGTGGCGTTACTCTGGCTGAGAGGTTGCTGCAAAACTGGAAGGGCAGCCCGGAACAACGTTTGGCAGCATTGCTGGCACACTGCGGATATCCCGAGACCATTCCGTTGGGGGATGCAGAGCCGTTGACAATCATCTGAAAGACCGATGTTCCGGGCACGGTACATCGATTATAGCGAGGAGGACAGTCATGGAACTTGAAATGCTGGATCAAAAGCTGGCTCGGGAATCTATCGACACCATTCGACTGCTATCCGCCGATGGGGTTGAAAAGGCCCGTTCCGGGCATCCAGGCACCCCCATGGAAGCCTCTCCCATCGCTTACCTCCTCTACACGCGCCACCTGCGTCATAATCCGGCCAACCCCGAATGGGCGGGCCGCGATCGTTTCATTCTTTCCTGCGGCCACGCCTCCATGCTTCTCTACAGCATCCTGCATCTGACCGGATATGATCTGTCATTGGATGACCTGAAACAGTTCCGACAACTCGACAGTCGGACTCCGGGACATCCGGAATTCGGACACACACCCGGCGTCGAAACCACCACCGGCCCGCTTGGACAAGGGGTAGCGGTCGGTGTCGGCATGGCCATGGGGGCACGGATGTTGGCAGATAAGGTCCATGCGGAGCTGTTCGATTACCGGATTTACGCTCTGTGCTCCGACGGCGACATGATGGAAGGGGTCGCCGCGGAGGCGGCCTCGCTGGCCGGCCACCTGCAGTTGGGTAACCTGATTTACATTTATCTCGACAATCGGATCACCATCGAGGGACAGACCGATCTGGCTTTTAGTGACGAAACGGCGAGCAGGTTTCTGTCGTACGGCTGGCATGTACAACATGTCGAAGGCGAGAACCTGGCGGAAATCGATGCTGCCCTGGCGCGTGCCAAGGCTGATACGCGTCCTTCGCTGATCATTGCACGCACCCACATCGGGTTTGGCGCGCCCCATAAGCAGGACACCGCCGAAGCGCATGGTGCGCCGCTGGGAGACCAGGAACTGCGTCTGACCAAAGAATTCTTTGGGCGAGATCCGGAGGTCACGTTTAATGTCCCCGAAGTGGTGGCAGGCCATATGCTTGCGGTGAGGGAGCGTGGCCAGGAGCAGGAACAAGCCTGGCAGCAACAACTACGGGATGAAATGGCGAAGAACCATCCGAAGCTGGTTGCCTGGCAGCAGTCTGCTGAAAACGGCTTGCCGCCAGGGTGGCAGGCGGCGTTGCCCAGCTTTAGCGTCACCGACGGAAAGCTGGCTACCCGTCAGGCCAGTGGCGTGACTCTCAATGCCTTGGCAGAGAGTCTTCCCCTGATGCTGGGGGGATCTGCGGACCTGGCTCCGTCCAACAATACGGCCCTTAAAAAGGCGGGTTCCTTCAGACCTGGTGCGGCGGACCGGAATATTCACTTTGGCGTGCGCGAACATGCCATGGGCTCTATTCTCAATGGCTTGTCACATACCCCGGGGCTGATCCCGTTTGGCGGCACCTTCCTGATTTTTTCCGATTATATGCGGCCGCCGATACGCCTGGCCGCCATGATGGGATTGGCGCCGGTTTACGTTTTCACCCACGACTCTATCGGACTGGGCGAAGACGGCCCCACCCATCAACCCGTGGAACAGTTGGCCGCTCTGAGGGCTATTCCAAACCTTATGGTTATCCGGCCATGCGACGCCAACGAAACGGTCCAGGCCTGGCGGGCGGCTCTGGAAAATCGCAGGGGCCCCAGCGCCCTGGTGCTGACACGGCAGGGCTTGCCGGTCCTTGATCGCAATGAGTATGGGGCGGCCGAGGGGTTGCTGCGCGGTGGTTACGTGTTGGCCCGTGAAGATGGGCCGCTAGGGGTTGTGCTTATTGCCAGCGGTTCGGAGGTCGCTCTGGCGCTCGAGGCACGTGCCATGCTGCAGGTCGAAGGCATCGGTGTACGGGTGGTGTCCCTGCCCTGCTGGGAACTGTTCGATGCTCAGCCGCAGGCGTACCGGGAGGAGGTGCTTCCTTCTGGTCCGGCGGTGCGGGTCGCTGTCGAGGCCGGTATCGGCATGGGCTGGGAGCGCTATGTCGGCTCTTCCGGTGAGGTGGTTTGCATGACCGGTTTTGGTGCCAGTGCTCCTGGCGGCACACTGATGAAAAAATTCGGGTTTACCAGCGACCAGCTGGTGGCACGCATCAAGCCGTTGTTATAAAAGAAAGAGGCAGCCACTGCATGCCAATTCAGGGTGTCATGAAGGTCAAAGTATACGATTCTAAACGGTATTTTTAACAAAGGCTGCACAAGGATAGCTTTTTTTAACCTGATGTCTAAGTTGCCGCGCAGAAAAAAATTTTCAAAACGTGTAAACCTTGAGGGTGATCGTGCGTCTTACAAATCAAAGAGATTATCCATGTAAGGGAGCGGATATGGACTACCGCAGCACGGCAGCTGTTATAGAGGTGGACGAAGTGCCGGAACAGCTTATCGAAGAGACACCTGACAGCGAGACTCTTTTGCTGGAAAGAATTCGCCAGGGAGATGAGTCGGCTTTTACACGGCTGGTTTCGGATCACTTGACACAAGTGGTCAATCTTGCCTATCGCATGCTGGGGGATAGACAGGAAGCCGAGGATCTTGCTCAGGAGGCGTTTATTCGCCTGCACCGTGCCCTGCCCTCCTTTCGTGGCGAATGCAGGATCAAGACCTGGCTGTACCGGGTGGTTTCGCGGTTGGTTATCGACCACCTCCGGCGTGAGAAGGTGCGCCGTCGTATCTTCTTTTTTCGCAAGAGTGAAGATGATCTTGATCCGGTGGACAATTGTGCCGATCCGGCGGCATCGCCCAGCGATGTATTGCTCGGGGAGGAAGCCCGTCAAAAATTATTTAAAGCTATGACGAAACTTTCCGGCAGGCAGCGGGCCGTTTTTGTGTTGCGACACCAGGAAGGCTTGCCCCTTAAGGAAATAGCAACCCTGCTCCATCTCAAGGAAGGTACGGTCAAGGCTCATTTGCATCGGGCCGTGCAGTTTTTACGTCAGGAATTTACCGACGATGAAGGGGTAACATTATGAAACGCCGCATACAGGGAACCTGCAACGAAAAGGATCTGGTTCTTTTCCATTATGGTGAACTCGATGCCGTGGCCAGGCAGCGTCTCCTTGATCATCTCGAGGATTGCCAGGATTGCAGAGTCCGACTTGCCAGATTACAGCAGGCGTTGGCCGATCTTCCCCTGCCCGGCCTTATCCTATCCGAGGTGGAACAGCATCGTATGACAGCGATTATTACCGACCGTGCGTCTCAGCGGTCGCGACCAAAACGCTGGATGTGGGGATCGGCAATTGCGGCGGGAGCGGTGCTGGCGGTAAGCCTGTTCATTATCCCTGGTGGTCCTGGTAGTCTTCCCGGTGGGGTGCCCCGTTCGGAAACCGAAATCGGCATGCTGCAGGACCTGGAGTTGCTGCAGAATATCGAACTTTTGGAAAATATGGAGTTGTTGCAGGATCTTGAACGCATAGGTTAAAGACAAGGGTCCTTAAACAGGACGCTGAAGATGGGGGACCTGATGAAAGGAATATGGTGGTTGCTTCTGCTGCTGGCGGGGTTGTTGATGGCTCCGATATCCAGCGCATGGGCCCAAAAAAATGTAAGCCGGAACCAGCAGACCTGGTTACTTGCCGACAACGGACACCGCTGGCAGGACCTGACGCCGGAACAACGCCAGGAACTCAAAGGACGGTACCGTCAATATAAAGAACTTACTCCCGATGAGCAGGAGCATTTGCGTCAGAAGTACGACAAATATCGCGACCTGTCCCCCGAGGAGCGTGAACGACTTAAACGGCGCATGGAGCGCTGGCAGAAAATGCCGGAGGATAAAAAACAGGAACTCAAACAGAGATATCAACACTATCGCCAGTTGCCCCCTGAAAAACAACAGGAACTCAGGAAAAAGTGGCAGGATCTCAGGCAATTGCCTCCGGAGCAGCGTCATAAACGCTACAAAGAGTTGCAGAAGGAATACGGTCAAGATTAAAGCTGAAAATTATAGGTCCCGATTAAAAAAAGCGCGTCCCGACAAAATAAGGGGACGCGCTTTTTTAGTTAAAACAGGTACTTGTTCCTGAAATTCTACAAAGTGTTGCCGGCGATAGGTACAAGCTGCAGGTATGCATCGCCGCTGCCGTCGGGTTTTTTGTTGAGCAACAGCACGGCACTGACAACCCGCCCTTGGTGGTGGACCAGGGCAAAGTCAAGAATAAAAGCCTCAATCCCGGCGCAAGGTTCCGTGACCATGAGCCGTTGACCATTCCAGTGCAAAGCAACGAGATGATCCTGCCCGGAAGCTTTGCCAACCAGGGGCAAGCCCATGGAACGCTCTCGTCGAATGGTGTAGGCGGTTCCGTCGGCTGCAATGGCTATGCGCGGCGGGAGTGTTGCCCATGTTTCACGGACCACATCTTCTTTGCTGAAACCAGAGCGGTATTCGGGGGTTTCCAAAGGCACAGCGATGCGTGCGCCAACATACTCCCCCAGATCGTAGAGTAAAGTACCGCCGGGCAGTGGCAGACCGTTGTCAAGAGACACCAGGCGAAGCTGTTGGTCGGCGGTCCATTGCAAAGCAGTGGTCTTGTCAAGCGGGGTAATGTCGAACAGGTTACTCTGGGCCCATGGTACCGCCTTATTACCGGCTTCCCAACCATGGGCGGTTGGGAACAACGGAAGTACAGGTCCGCTCCACACCTCGTAGGTGCCTCGGCTTTGCACCAGGCCCCTGTTGCCGATCAGGCGCACAAAAGCGTGGGGTCCATTGCTGGCGGTAAAACCTGACTGATCCGATTCGAGAATGGTGCTGCGCAACTGGGAGTCGGTTCCTTCGTAAATGCCCTTCAGGTCTTCAGCCCATACGGCGGCAAGTTCGGTGGTGCCATCGCCATCCGGGTCGCCGCTTTCAAGATACAGACCACGCATGGCTTTGTTGTCAAGAGTGTATGAGCCAAGGGGCTGCAGCACATTGTTCTGAAGGCGATACCGTGCCACCCCGGAATCGTTCTGCACGGCCAGATCGAGGATTTGCTCGGCGGTTTCAGCCAGAAATGCCAGGCTCCGTGGATTTCCCGGCAGGGGCACAGGGCCCGGCAGGTTGGAGACCTTCCGGGTTTCGGCAACTACGATAGGGGCCGCAGGTACCGGCGCGGCGATCGGATGAGCCGGCACGACTATTGGTGGCGTCGGGTCTGCAGGCTGCGCGACGGCTTGAAAAGTCGACAGAGGGTGGCGTTCGAAGGCTATAATGGCACTGTCGGCGGCCCGGCGCAAAATCGCTATGCTTGATTCTTTGCTTTCGCGCAATTCGAGAATCAGGCCGCTTCCGCCGGTAGTGAATTCGCTGACAGTCCGCACGGCAAATCCGTGCTGCAGGACCTGCTCCAGCACTTCCTGCACGGCGACCGTTTCCAGCGGGGCCTCGGCTGCAGAGAGCAGCAGCATTTCTTTGGCTCCCTGCCAGTCTGTCAGAGCTTTATCAATTTTGGGCCAGGGAATATTGACAGCGAAGGAAGTGCTGGTTATCAGCAAACAAAACAGGATGATGAGACATCGGATCGGTAATTTCATCTTTTATCCCTTGGTGCAACGCGAAGGATCTCTATCAAGAATGCGGCCGGTGCATGTTTGCACCGGCCATCAATTCATGGAAATGTTTTATCAGTAGGCCCAGGCCAAAGTCAGGCAGTTGACGAAAGCCGGATCATCACCAAACTGATCCTTGATGCCGTCACCGGGCAGGAACGTGGAGAAAATGTAATCGACGGAAAAGTTTTTGCTGAAGGCGTACAGAAGTTGCACATCTAGGGTGGTCCCGGCATAATCGTCAACTTTTTTGCCGGGGTTACGTACATTGGTCAGGTTGGCGGTTTCATCGTACCAGATGAAGAAGGCCTGGGTCTTATACAGCAGTTTTGGTACCCAATGCGACAAGTCGCCCCGCGTACCGATAGCCAGTAGTTTCTGACCGGGGTTGTCCCCGCTGCCTCTGTTGCTGATGCCGCCATAGAGGTTGCTGGTTTGAGCCCTTTCGGGTGAATAGGAGTATAAGGTCGCTCCGTAGCTCTGGCCCAGGTCCTCCCCAAGAATATTGCCGTCCATGCCCATCAGGCCTGTGAAACGACCAATATCGGTAATCCCGACCCACCCTTCTACATCGTTATCGGATTTGTCATCATCACCCTGAGAGTAACGGAAGGCGATATAAGGGTTAAAGGCTTTACTTACGGTCATTTCCATACCAGCAAACATGGCCCAGCTTGAGATGTCCTTACCGTTATCAAACTCGCCATCGGCGGCGACGATTTCAAAACAGGGCTTGAACCAGCCAGCTTCGCCGGTTGCTTCCAGCCCGAAATAATGGACTTCGGCCTGGCGGGAGTCATTATCGCTAAAGGCGTAGATCGGGCTGAGGCTTAACTGGAAGTTGGGTGCCTGGCCGTCACTGTTCCCCCAGAAGGGGCTTGCCGGCAAAGTGGCACTTTTCCCGCCAAAGTCCTGAATTAGTTTAAGGCTGTAGACCCGCCAGTCATCCGCGCTGGATCCGCGCCATTCAGGTGGTTTCGCGGTACTAAGAGGATAACGGTTCTGTATAGGAATGTAGAGGGCCTCATAGCGGGTTGCTCCGAATAATTTGCCACGAAATCCAATAAAGGGATGATCATCACCGTACAGCAATCCGCCCGATTTGATATCCAGGGCACGAACATCCCACCCCGTTTCCAGTTCCAGTTGCGGCAGGAAAGTATAGAGAAGCTCAACGCGTTCGATGCCGAATTCACCGCCGCTGTTGGGCTGAGCCTCTTTTTCAGCACCCGTATAGAATGAACGATCGGCCGTATCCTTTTCATAAATAACATCGGCTTCTGCGATCATTTTTACCGACCACTTATCTCCGGAAGCCTTCCAGCCAAGGCGCAATTCGCCGCGGATGTGTTCGCCGGCAGTGATCCCCCCTTCGTTGGCTATCGGCCCATCATCTTTACCACTCTGGAAATCGAAATTGGTGTAAAAAGTCGGCTTGATTTTGGCGGTACCGAAAAAATCGATACCAGCCGCTGCGGGCCCGGCTGGAAGCAGTGTCAGGGTCAACACGGCCAGCATCAGACGGCGGATGTTTCGCTGCATGGGTTTACCTCCTGTCAAAGAAAAAGCTCCTTCCAGTATGGCCTGCTGGCAAATAGGACGGGATGTATCGGGGCAAGCGGCGATTCCGGAGGAATAAATTACATGGGGCCTTTGTCGTGACGCCGATATAGCAGGAATTACCATATCTGTCAATTTAAATAAAACAACGTTTTGACAGGAGTGAATGGTGTTCGGGGATATCAAACATAAATGCGGCAAAAAGAAAGCCCCGGAGGATATCCGGGGCTTCGTGTGAAACGTGAAGGTGAAACAGATTTTTATTTGACCAATGGGAAGACCAGTAATTGGCTTCCGCCATCCTCGCCGAACACCGACCCGGCTTGGGTAGCCACCATCATTACGCGTTTCTGGTCCAGGGTAAGTCCTTGCAGCGGAAGATCGAGTTCTTCGCCCAGTGTGCCTTTGACAAACATGCCATCACGGAATTTAACCACAGCCAGCCAGCTTTTGCTGACGTTGGCGGAGATGCCGGGGGCGGACATCAAAGAGGATTCAGAGGCGACGGAAAGCAGTTCAGGGCTGCCATCGTTGTCAAGATCCACGGCGATAGGGGGCACTTCAAATGCCGCGAAGTGGGTCTTGGTTTCGCGGGCGTTGGGCTGCTCCTCAAACATGATGCGGGACACGGAACCGCCCATCATTTTAGGCGATTTGTAGCGTTGCTTGTCCCCGGAATAGACGTACATCAGACCGTCGCGAACAAAAACGGTTTCAGGTTTACGGTCACCGTCGAGGTCGGCCATCAAGCTGCCTCCAACAGTGAATCGGCGGGGCAGATCGAAGGATATTTTGCGGGTTTCCAGTTTGCCGCTTTGCAGCTGCAGTTCCCGCACGATAGTTCCCCAGAAGGTTTCGCGATCAAAGTTTTGTGCCAGTAGCAGTTCTCTGCTCCCATTGCCGTCGCGGTCGAAGGTCCCGAGAGTGTAAGGTAAAAATTTGTCGACAGCGGTAAACATTCCGTTTTCATAACGGTAAACCGAGGAGCTCAGACCGGTTTCTTTCCAGGCCGAAACGGCCAGATAGAGCTCGCCGTCAGCCGGTTGCCACCAATGCAAAGCAAGGATCTGCGGCACGGTCTCAGGTTTGAATTCCGTAACGGGAACAAGGTTATCCCCGGCTTTGAATAGTTTGATAACAGTGCCGTCGGTGGCGGCCATCAGCAGGTCGTTGCCCGAGCGTACAAAATCTGCCATCACGGCGGGAAAACCGAGCCCTCCAGGGGTCTGGAAACCAGGCATGGTCATGTCGTATTGAACGCCATGAACGCTAGCGACAGGTTTCGCCGGGGTTTCAAGGCGGTAGGGGGCTGCGGGAGCTGCCGGAGCTGCAGTTTGCAGGGATGCAGAAACGGCAGGCAGAAGTTCGGTGGGTAGCGGATAGGCACGAACTACCGTGAACTTGGCGTCGCGCACGGTGATACCATCGCGGCCGGCTACGATAAACAGGTCGGCGGAAGCGGCACCTGCTGCAGTAGGTTTTGCCGGTTTTTCTGCTTGCGCGGCGGCAAAATCCTGCCAGTCAAGGGCTGGAAGTTCGGTTTTGAGGGAGCTGTAAAAGCCTTCGGCTTTGCCAGTATAATCCCAAAACGCGGTACGTAAACCATCGTAGCGGCGGATGCTGTCGCCACGCTTGATGGCAGCTTTGCTGGTCACCGGCTTGGTGTGGGAAAAGCCTTCCTTGATCTGGGTTACCTGCAATACCCCTTTGCTGGAATCGAGGGTGCCGATGACTTTGCCGGTAACCGGATGGATGATCTTTTCCCCCGGTTGAACCACGCTAAAAAGGTCCCCCACTACCAGGCCTTTAGTGGCATCCAGATCTATCAGGTACTCATCTTGTACCGGCAGTACGACATAGCCCGGTATCGGTTGCAGGTCTCCAACCATATCCTCCAGGGTCCCGGCCGGGGCAGTTCCGACCGCCACCAGCAGCAGAGCCACCAACCATACACTAACTTTGGAAATCAAGGCAAAAACCTCCTATCAAGCGGTGCGTGAAAGAGTCACATCGATTGCCCGACCGGCAAACAAAAGGGGCCGGGCAAAGCCCGGCCCCAACGTAACATATCAATAGTTAGGAAACAATTAGAACTTGAATTGGATACGGGCGTCGGTGCGGAATACATCGTCGCCATTACCGTCGGAAGCCATTGCTTCCCAAGCATCACCAGCCACCAGGTAACCGGCATTGATATCGGCGGTCAGACCTTTCATGATGGTGTAGCTGGCGCCAACCACAAATTCATGACCGATTTCGTCGTCTCCGAGACGAGAATCTTCGGCGGTGTTGTGCCAGAAGTACTTGGCCCAGAGTTTGGTTTTAGCATTCAGCTTGTGCGCAGCGCCGACGTAGATCAACTGGTAGCCCTGGTCGAGTACGTAAGGAGCCTGGCTGAAAGAGTTGTCATCGCAGTAGTTGTCGAAGATGATGACCGAGCCGAGGATCGAGGTAGCGATATCGATTACGTCGAAGTTTTCGACATCACTGTCGCTATCGTCGTCGTCGCCGGAAGCATACAAGCCACCAAGGGTGAAGGTGTTTTTGCCAACAGTATAATCGAGCTGACCATGGAACAGGTAAGCATCGCGATCGAGGGACTCGCCATCGACCTCAACTTCGCCGGTCAGATACATACCGGTGAACATACCGGAAAGGTTGTTCCACTTTCCCTTGCCAGCCAGACCGAGCCAGATTTCCTCATCCTGAAGGGTAAAGGTCTCGCCGAAAACAGGCTCCTTGCCCTGATCCATGTACACGAGGAAGGCATTCAGGCTGTTTCCGCCTTCGAAAACATAGGTGAGATCCGCGGCATATGCGTCATCATACTGGGATTTGTTTACAGAGGGGTCTGCATCTTTGGAATCGGAGCTGGTGTTCCAGTCGTTACGGAACCAGCCCAGCGAATATGCCCAGTTGTTTTCTTTACGGGTCCACTTGACGCCGCCAGCATTGTCGGACCACAGCAGGGCGTTGTAACCGACGGGCTGCAGGCCGACGGTCAAGCGGGAAGCCGGATCGAAGGGCAGTTCGAGTTCGGTGTAGGCCCAGCGCAGTTCAAATACGTTGTCGTCACCGCCGAAGTCCGCACCTTTGCCACCGAATTTGGAAGAACCGAATTCAAAACCGACGACGCCTTTGACTTTTTTCTCATCATCGGACACGGTCAGGTCCATGCGGTACTTCAGTTCGCCGAAGAAATCGCTGTCATTTTTGTTTTTCTTGGTGTCGGGCAAGGTAATATTACCCTGAGAAAGCAGGGCGCCGCCTGCACCGATGTATTTTTCACTGTCTTTGATGCTACGTACCGAGGTATCCGCCTGGGTGCTGTAGGAAAAACGGTTGTTGAAGTCGCCATGCCATTCGACGTTGATCGCCAGGGCGGGAGTCGCCATGGCCAGGGCGATCAAGATCGCCATTGCAAGTTTGAACTGTTTCACGGTTGTTGTCTCCTTCCATCTGAAAAAAAGAAATGCCAATGTTGTGCACGAGGCGCTCATGCCTCGACACAAATATTGATTGGGGGGAAAGCACCTGCTTTCTGATACCCCGGGGTGGTTCCAGTCAGGCCGTACCCCTTCTCTGGTGATCCGGCCGTGTTAGCTGACGATTAGGTTTTCAGTTATTTTCAAGTCCATTGCATTGAAAATAACTGAAAAGGACTTCCTCGCGTCTTTCAACATTTGTGCCAACGCTATATCTAGTCGTATACATCGGCGATGTTGCAAAATATAGGAAAATACTGGACTTGGGCTTGGCTTTGAACTTAAGGCATTGTGTCGACACTGCCACAGTGTGTATCGTTATGCAACAGAGTATCGAACGATGCGACGCTTATTTTCTCAGGGGGGAGCCGGTTGCTGGTCAACGAGCTTTTGCAGAATGCCGGTGATTTCGGCGCCGTCAAGTCCGAGGGTATCCTGAACGATCCGTCCAGAACGGTCCAGAATTAACAACCTGGGGATAGGGTAGACACGATAAGCGCGATGTACCTGTCCATCATCGAGCAGCGCTTCAAAGGAGGTAGGTAGTTTTTTGTCTTTCAGATAGTTACGTACCGTTTTAGCCGGTTCCTGAACAAAAACATCCACAACGGGGATCCGGTTGTCGTCAAGAAACTGTTTGATTTGTGATAGTTCAGACAGTTGTGCCTTGCATCCAGGACACCAGGTTGTGCCGATAGCCAACACGACCAGACTGCCCTGGAAATCCTTCAGACGGATGGTTTTGCCGGCTATATTCTGCAACTTGAAGTCGGGGGCGATATCTCCAGCGGGGAGTTGGCACAGGGCCGGCGTGGTGATACAAACGATCAAAATCCACGAAAGAAGGACATATCTCAACGCTGTTTTCATGTTTTCTCCTCAGTCGAAACATTGCCTTAAAAGAAAAACGTTCGATTATTTGGTTATTGATCAAGATTAGTCAAGGTAAAATTTAAAATTGCATTTTATAGCCGATGTGCTGTTGCACTCCTCCGCCTATGTCTGGGTATACCCTCCTTCTCTTTGGTGACCCCGCAAACGTTGACTTTCCAAGGGTAATCCACTACTTTTAGCTGGTATCAAATACGCTTCGGGACCGACTTTCGCCTTTGGGTCCGATTTTATATGGTATTGACCATGAGGCGTTTATCCACCACTCAGGAAGGAACCAACTACTTGTCTCCCACTACCTTTGATTTTCCCCTTGGCATCAGCCCATGGGCCAGTGAAAGGCGTCGTCTGCGTCGGCTGCAGGAGGGGTATACTTTTAATCTACTGGAAAACTCCAGTGATTCGTACCGATTCACCGTTATGCCGGGAGTTGGCAAGATAGAAAAGCTGTTTCATGCCTTTGCCGCGGCCATGCCTGACGAGTGTTTTTTTATCCTGGAATACTATGCCGATGAGGAAGAGCAGCCGTCCGAGGAAAGTGCCGAGCCCTTGCTCTTTTACTCTCCCTACATGCCCAAAGAGGAAATCCTTGACGCATTGCAGCCCTATTTTTCCCGTTTGGCGCACGACGGTTTTGTCGGTTTCGGTTTGGCCAACAACCAAGTCGGCATGGAGTTGTTTTATTCCGAAGAGAAGGTTGTAACCTGTTTCACGTGTAACCATATCCGGGTTATGGATACTCTCGGACGCTGTGGTTTGACCTATAATGCAGAGCAGCTTTTTACCTCAGACCTGGGGCATGACCATTTGTCGTTGCTTTGTTATCGCCCGCAGACCTTGCCACCGGAGTTAGCTCCTTTCAAAGAGCAGGACCTCGACTACCTTTGTTTTTGTCGTGAGATTACCGAGATGCTGGAGATGTATCCGGTAGAGGATGACCTGTCATTCTTTCTATCGCAAAAAGAGCAGCAGCTTATCGCCCTGCGCCTAAGTCAGCATGTTGAATTTTCAGGTTTTGCCGACGAGGAATTCGGTGATCTGTTGTTGAGTTGGAGTGATTTCGTCCAGGAGTGTGAAGCCGGATTTGAAGGCAATCTGGAGGATTATCACGATGGTCTGCGGCTGCGGGATCTGATCCAGTATGTTATCGAAGGTGTTCCGCCATTGCTGGCGCAAAAGCTTACCGAGGTGGTGGCTGATTCGGACCGGCGGCTTAGCCATAACCTTATAGACTGCCGAAAACGCCTGGATGCCCCCCAGAATCTGCCGCTTCGTGATGATCGTTTCTGGTATCGCGGTATGGTCAGCAAGCAGGGTGTCGTGTTGCGCCGTGATCTGATTCGTCAGGGTTGGTTTCAACCATGATACGGGATTTCCTATGCAACCCGCTCGGGTGGGGGGCTCCATGGTTGCGATTGTAGCAGCAGTGCCGGATGAGACATGGATGTTTCGCCGCAGGTTGTTCCCCTGCGAGGTGCGGCGCTGCGGCCGTCGCGATCTCTACTGCGGGAGCATGTTTGGCCACAAGGTCGTGGTTCTTCACACCGGGGTCGGTAAGATCAACGCGGCCTCGGCGGTTACCGCGTTGCTTGAGTATTATACCCCCGAGACTTTGATTATCACCGGTTGTTGCGGTGCTTATGCCGACCAGGGCTTGAGCAAAGGCGACCTGGTGCTCGCCACGGAAGAGATATGTGCCGATGAGGGTGTGCTGACTCCGGAGGGATTTCGGGATTTTGCCACCTTGGGTTTTACCCTGCTGCGCAATAAAAGCATCGGCCTGCAGAATCGCTTCTTTGTTGATGCAAAGCTGCAGGAAAGTGCCCGTACCCACCTGGAACGGTTTTCCCGGGAAGAAGGTCTGCACCTCGGGGTTGGTCCACTGGTGACGGTCTCCACGTGTTCGGGCACATCGCAGTCCGGTCTGGATATGCAGGCCCGTACCGGTGGGCTCGGCGAGAACATGGAAGGCGCTGCCGTGGCGCAGGTCTGCCAGCAGTACAAGGTGCCGTTCCTGGAAATTCGTGGGATTTCCAATATGGTCGAAGACCGGAATTTGCAGAACTGGGATCTTGCAGGCGCCGCCGAAAACGCTCAGCAGGCCCTGGTGGCCTTGCTGCGCAGCTGGTTTGCGCCGGTTTTATTGGCCTGATGCGGTACCTTTCTCTGGGGATATCTCCTTGCCCCAATGACACGGCCATTTTTTATGGATTGATCAGCGGCCATGTTTCCCTGCCAGGGATCTCCTTACGTCTGCGCATCGAAGATGTGGACACTCTCAACCGCCTTGCGGCCGCCCGTTCCCTCGATATCACCAAAATTTCCCTGCATGCTTACGGTCATCTGCGACAGGATTATGTATTGTTGCGTTGTGGCGCGGCGCTTGGCCGCGGTTGTGGTCCATTGGTGGTGGCGCGTGAGCCGCTTGTCCCCGAATGTCTGCAAGGCATGCGTATCGCAGTTCCGGGCCGCTTGACCACGGCAAGTCTATTGTTGCAGATGTACGGGGTTGCACCGTCATGTCTGGAAGAAATGCCTTTTCATGCCATCGAGGCGGCTGTTGCCAGCGGGAAGGTGGATGCAGGCGTGCTTATTCATGAAGCGCGCTTTACGTGTGAAAGCCGGGGGTTGGTAAAAGTGCTGGATCTTGGCATCTGGTGGGAGGCGCTTACCGGTTTGCCTTTGCCATTGGGCGGAATTGTGGCAAAGCGGTGTCTCGGGCGCCCTACCCTGGAGCTTGTCGAGCAGGCTATAGGCCGCAGTATCGATAGCTTGCATGCCGCGCCAGCTGCGGCGCGGGACTTTATTCGCAGTCATGCCCAGGAATCCGACGATGCGGTCCTCGATGGCCATATAGGTCTGTATGTGAATGAATTTACGCGTCACTTGGGGGCAGATGGCGAAGCTGCGGTCGCAGAGTTTTTTGCCCGGGCCGAGGCCAATGGATTGCTGCCCCCCTGCCCCGTCGGATTGTTCGGATGATATCGGTATCGAATGCGTATTTTGTTTGCGGGAATAAGCAGGTTTTCCCAGCCTACGAAAAAAGCGGCCCCTTTGGGAGGCCGCTTTTTTTATGAACTGACAGGGGCGATCAGTCGCCGCAGGTATTGTTCTCCATGTGAATACTGCGGATGAATGCCGCATCGACACTGGCGGAGAGCTGATCGATAACTTTGGCTGGTGCCGGGGTGTCGAGTGACAGTACCACCATGGCTTCACCGGATTTGGCTCGGCGTCCAAGATTCATGGAGCCGATATTGATGCCGGCTTCACCGAGGATGGTGCCGATTTTGCCGATCAGCCCCGGCTTATCCGCATAACTGATCACCAGCATATGTTCTTCGGGCTGAAAGTCGGTGTTGAAATCACGCATTTTGACGATCTTGGGCAGACCCTCAAAAATTGTTCCGGCCACGGTACGCTTGCCCGCAGGGGTCATCAGTGAGATGGTGATCAGATTCGAGAAAGATTCGGCTTCGGTAGAACATACCGTTTCAACGGTGATCCCCATCTGCTCGGCGATGAGCTGCGAGTTGACCATGTTGACATCCTGCTCGGTGGAGCGGTTGAGCAGGGCCGCAAGTCCGCAGACGGTCAAGGGCGAGCAGTCGTAACGCGCCAGCTTGCCATTGTAGGTAAAAGTCACCTTGCTGGGATTGGCCGGGGCCAATTGCACGATGAACTCGCCCATCTGCTGAATCAATGACAAAAACGGCTGCATAACCTGCATCAGGTCGGCATCAAACTTGGGAATGTTGACCGCACTTTCAAGGGGCTGGCCGTCAAGGTAACGGACGATCTCCTTGCTGACATCCACAGCCACGTTTTTTTGTGCCTCGAAGGTGTTGGCCCCCAGGTGGGGGGTGACGACCATAAGCGGATGATCGATCAATTGTTTGACCGTTTCCGAGGTGGGAGGTTCTTCGCTGAAAACGTCAAATGCCGCACCCCGTACTTTACCGCTTTGCAGGGCAGCGAGCATGGCCGCTTCGTTGATAATTTCTCCCCGGGCACAGTTAACGATGATCACGCCGTCCTTCATGGCATCAAAGTGGCGGCCATTGATCATGTCGATGGTTTCCTGGTTGCGCGGGCAGTGCAGGGTCAGGATGTCCGCATAACGCACGATATCATCCATGCTCACCAGTTTCACGCCCAGGTCTTCACCCCGCTTGGGAGAAATATAGGGGTCGTAGGCAATGACGTTCATTTCAAAAGCTTTGGCACGTAGAGCCACCCGGCCTCCGACTTTACCCAGACCGATAATGCCGAGGGTTTTGTCTTTGAGTTCGCAGCCGGTAAAGGGAGCGCGCTTCCATTCTCCCTTTTTGAGGGAGGCGTTGGCAATGGGCACGTTGCGACACAGCGAAAGCATCAGAGCCATGCTGTGCTCGGCAGCGGAGTTGACGTTGCCGTAGGGCGCATTGACCACGATGATGCCGCGGCTGCTGGCAGCATCGACATCGACATTGTCGATGCCGACCCCTGCCCGGGCTACGATTTTCAGGTTGCGGCCGTGATCGAGCAAAGCCGCGTCAACCGTGGTGCCGCTGCGGGTGATGATGGCATCGAAACGGCCGACAATGCGATGCAGTTCTTCAGGGGTAAGTCCCAGGCGCACCTCAAGCTCAATACGTGGGTCATCGAGCAGCGGTTGCAGACCTTCTTGGGAAATTTCGTCGCTAATCAGGACCTTCATGGAGATTCCTTGCTGTTAGGGGTTGTGCAACGGGCAGTTGCTCATGAAAGTCCCCCTTCGGGATTCATGCTGCATGTGCACACCCTTGATTTTTATCTTATGGAAAATACTGTATTCCTTTCCGATAGATACCCTTGCAGATTATCCTGATACCCGGATCGGATTTTGAGTAGATATGGATCGATAATTTTGAAAAAGAGGCAACTATACAAAAAAACGGCCGGCCTTTCAATAAGTAAGAAGGCCGGCCGACAGTTAGGAAAAGTTACTTGATGATCTTAAGATGGCCTGGGCCGGGAGAAGGCGCCGGTGGATCGGGTAGCGGTTCCGGTGTGGCAGCCTCTCCGATAACTGGCAGAGTGCCGTCCTGCAGCATCCTGTCGACGGATGCGGCTATGGTCAGGCATTGTTTCATACATACCCGTCGCACCGGGCAGGTGCTGCAATCAGCCTCTCCACCGGCAATACGTAGCGCATGGATGACCAGGGCAACGCTTTCGGGCTGGGTCAGGGGAATCATAAACATGTGCGTATCTCCCGGCGTCCGGATCTTAAAGGTCACGATCGGCGGCCGCGGCGAAGCGGCGCAGTTTTTCCATGACGGCGGCGAATCCTGCCGGGGTCAGGGACTGGGGTCCATCGCAGGACGCCGTTTCCGGATCGTTGTGAACTTCCACCAGCAGGCCGTCGCAACCGGCGGCTACCGCCGCATAACACATGGCCGGCACCAGGCTGGCATGGCCGGTGGCATGGGATGGATCGATCACCACCGGCAGGTGGGTCTGTTCCTTCAGCAACGGCACAGCGGACAGGTCGAGGGTGTTGCGGGTAGCGGTTTCGAAAGTGCGTATGCCGCGTTCACATAACACCACGCGCTGATTGCCTTCCGAGAGGATATACTCGGCGCTCATCAGAAATTCCTGGATGGTGGTCGACATGCCGCGTTTGAGCAGTACCGGTTTGTCCTGCTGACCGAGCAGGCGCAGCAGGGGGAAGTTCTGCACATTGCGGGCACCTACCTGCAGAATGTCGGCATAACGTGCCACGAGGTCGACATCGCGGGGATTGACCACTTCGGTGATGATAGGCAGGCCGGTAGCTTCGCGTGCGGCTGCCAGCAGTTTGAGCCCTTCCTCTTCCAGCCCCTGGAAAGCATAAGGGCTGGTGCGGGGTTTGAATGCACCGCCACGCAGCACCTTGGCACCGGCGGCTTTGACCGCGCGGGCTGTTTCCAGCAGCTGCGATTCCCCTTCCACCGAACAGGGGCCGGCCATGACCAGAACTTCGCGGCCGCCGATGGTAACCCCGGGTGCCAACTCAAAAACGCTCGGTTCGGGGCGGATCTCTCTGCTGGCCAGTTTGTAGGGCTTGAGGATTGGTACCACGGCTTCCACGTTGGGCATCGATTCCAGCGATTGCAGTACCGCTTTGCCGCGTTCGTCGCCAATGGCGCCGATCACGTCACGGGTTTCGCCGTGGATGACATGCGCTTTGTAACCCAAATCGCGGATGCGTTTTTTGACTTCTGCCAGGGCTTCTTTGCCGGCGCCCTTTTTCATGACGATAATCATGGTTTCAGCTCCTCTGGTGTCTGGGGGGTTGGTCGGCTGCCGATCGTTTTCCCCTAAACCTCCAAAAGAAAAACCACGGGTGAGCCAGTTAGCATCAACCCGTGGTTTTGTATGAATGTGCTGTGGGGCGCTACGTCCTCAGACACCAGCCGCGGGTCGATGGTTCATAAAGAACCCAAAAAACCCGAACCAAAAGAAAAAGCTGATGTTGAGAAGCGTCTGCGCCTGCATGGTGATCCCTTATATTAAGGTGAATGTCCTACCACTAGCAGATCACCACTTTAAAAGCAAGTAAAAACAAACTGTTGCTGTACCTTGCTAGGAGCCTGTCATGCCTATTCCTCTTCATCGGACGAATCGATAAAGCGTTGCAGCCAGCGATGAACATCGTTGCGACGGATTTCGGTTCGCAGGTGCATCATGCGTTGCTTACGTTCTTCCGGCTCCATGCTGAAAGCCTCATAGATGGCATCGGCCGTGCCGTCGGTATCGTAGGGGTTGACCAGTAAAGCATGCTTGCCGAGTTGATCGGCGGCGCCGGCAAACTCGCTAAGGATCAACACGCCGTTGTTTTCCACCGAGCTGGCACAGTATTCCTTGGCAACCAGGTTCATGCCGTCCCGCAAAGGGGTGATCAGGGCGATTTCCGAGGTGCGGTAGCGCGCCAGCAGTTGTTCGCGTTCCAGACAGCGGAAAACGTAGTGAATCGGTACCCATTCCGGTTGACCAAAGCGGGCATTGATGCGCCCTGCCAACTGGTCCAGTTCCTCTTTAAGGTTGGCGTAATCGGGTACCAGGGTGCGGCTGGGGATGACAACTTGCATCAGCGAGATGCGCCTGATCAATTCGGGATATTTCTCCAGTGCCCTTTCAAAGGCCAGAAACCGTTCCGGAATACCCTTGGTATAATCAAGCCGGTCAATGCCCAGCACCAGTTGGCGGCCGCGCAGGTTTTCGTGCAGATACCAGGCAGCATCTTCAACCTCGCGAGAGCGTGCGCCCTCATCAAATTCATTGAAATCGATGCTGATGGGATAATGTCCGACCTTGATAACACGCTTGCCATATTGCAGCAGGGTGTGATGGCGTTTGCGGGTCAGGGTCTCAAGCTCAGGCACCAGCATGCTGGCAGTTTGTACGAAGTTGCGGCGGTCACGCAGGGTCTGGAAGCCGATCTGATCGTAAGCCAGCAGTCCCCTGATCAATTCGGTCTTCCATGGCAGGCGCCGATACAGGTCCGGCGAGGGAAACGGAATGTGCAGGAAAAAGGCGAGCCGATCCCGCATGCCCAGCTCTCGCAGATGTGATCCGACCAGCATCAACTGGTAATCGTGTACCCAGATAAAGTCATCGGGAGCGGCATTTGCGGCGACCACTGCGGCGAATTTCTGATTGACCGCCTCATAAGCTTGCCATTGGGGCAGGTCAAAACGGCAGAAACCAAGCAGGTCGTGAAACAGCGGCCAGATGGCAGAATTGGAAAAGCCGCGATAATAGCGCTCCACTTCATCTTCACTGAGGGGCACCGGAACCAGCTGATAACCCTGCTTCTCTTTAAACTCACGCAGCAGGCGATCCAGGGGGGCATCCGTATCGCAACCGGGCCAGCCGATCCAGACACCGTGATTTTCGCGCATCACCGGTGCCAGGGCGGTGACCAGACCGCCTGTGCCGGGTTTCATGGACCATCGATTCTCGGTCTGACCAATGACCGTTGGCAGCCGGTTGGAGATGATCAACAGACGTTTTTCGTCGTTTTGAAACATGGAGCAACCTTCCTTTTTCGGCATGGAAATGAATGGATTGAAACGTGTTCAGCCGACCACTACCCGCTCCCGACAGCCATCCTGAAGGCCAACCAGCAAGGTCAGGTATTCCCGCAGGTGACGTGTATTGAGAAAATTGTCCATCACGAACTGTCGGGCCCGGTCACCGATCTGCCGCCGCAACCGCGCACGAAGCAGCAGATAGCGGATGCGCAGGGCAGCGCCTTCCGGTGTACGCACCAGAAAACCGGTATAGTGATTGAACACCTGCAGGCGGATGCCACCGGTGTCGCCGCCGATAACCGGCTTGCCTTTCCACATCCCCTCCGCCACGGTCAGGCCGAAGCCCTCGCGGATCGATTTCTGGATGACAATATCCGAGGCGCGCTGCAGCGCGTTGATGGTTCGATGCGCATCGGGGGGCAGCAGCAAAACATGGATATCCGGGTCGTTTGCGGCGGCCTGTTGAACCTCCTGCAGGACCGCCATCCCTTCCGGATCATCGCTCGCCTCGCCGCCTGCCAGCACCAGCTGCAGCGGGGTCAGCTTGGCGGCCAGCCGATAAGCCTGAATTACGCCCACAGGGTCTTTAAAGCGGTCATAACGGGAAACCTGCAGTACCATTGGCCGCTCCGGGTCGAGCCCGAATTGGGAGTAAATCGCATCGATTTCAGCCGGGGGAAGGTCACGGTTCTTATCGCTCAGCGGGTCGATACTCGGCGCAATGATATATTGCGGGTGCGGCAGCGGCTGCGCGAATTCCGGCAGGGAGAAAATACTGGCATCGTAGGCTCCCAGTTGCGACCGCAGATATTTCCACACGGGCCGAAACGGATGACTCGCATCGATATGGCACCGCCAGATCCACTTGCCGCGCCGCTTTGGAAAATGAGACAACAGGGCCGCGGGCTGGGGATCGTGAATAAAAACGAAATCCGCCTGTTCGAGAACCGGCCTGAGCTGTTCCGCGCAGCGGGCATTGGTCTCTTCGTAGGCTTTCAGCAGGGACTCCGGGATATGTACGTCCAAACCCTGCAAAGCGTTATGAAAGCCCTTGGTGCATTCGTAAAAAGCCGGTGAACCGTTAATAACCTCCCAACTTGCATCGATCCCCAGAGCTTGTTTGAAAGGGATCAGCTTTTGCAGGATTTCCGCCACCCCACCCCCTTCTCGGGTCGAATTGACATGCACGACTTTGGCCCCTTTCAGGGGAGCCGCAAGTTGCTCCAGGTGCTGGATAACGTTGTTGCCGGTTACCTGCGCATAGTGTGCAAGAAAATCCTGGTTCTGTTTGTTGTGGCGGAGGGCCATCAGCTTTGCTCCTCAAAAAACGTCTGAAACAGGCTGGCAACATGGGCACGGATTTCTTCAAGGGACGAAAAATAAGGATCGAAGCCGCATAGACGTTCAATCAATCCCTGGTAGCGGTCACCGAATCCGGCTAGCCACGCCGAAAAATCGTCGCAACGCTGTTCGGTGCGGCTGCGAGCGTCGATGAAGTGGTAGTAGATGCAACCCGTCGACAGGGTCGGCAAGTAGGACACCAGATCAACCGGACCGTCAAACCGCAGGCCCGTATCAAACACCACAATCTGGGAGTGCAAAAAGTAAAACTGCTGATCAGCGCGGGCCCAGGGGATCATTTCACATTCGTCCAGGCGTTGCTCCACCGTGTCGACCAACTCCAGTCGCAATTGCTCGAGGCTGTCGAAGTCTGTCGGCAGCGTCATGCTCAGGCGTTCGGCCAGCGTTTTATCATGCAAGCCACGATAGGCCCAGGAGGCAAAATCGTTGTTGTATTCAGGCTCGTCGAACTGTGGGCGCAACAGTCTTCCCCAGAAATGATGGCCGATACTGGCCAGCGGGATTTTTTCCAGCGCATCCCGGAACTCTTTGAGGTTCTGCACCTTGATGCCTGTCGACAAGGTGATCAGAGCGCAATCTCTTACCTCAAAAGGTGATATGGCAGGTACGGCAGGTTTCATGGGACTCCCGTTGCGAACAGGTCCAGCCGGGGTTGGAACTCCTCCCCGGTCATCCATCTTCTCACGATGGTTGAATTATTCATGCAGACCAGGAGGTGGCGCTCTTGGTCTGCCTTGATTTTTGCACTGTAAGGGGACAGTGAAAGAATAGCATAAGCCATCGTAGTGGCAATTTATTGGCTCAGTTTATCGGCCCTTTATGTTTTTGCTTGACAGCAGCGGTCGAATTCTTTATAAACGGAACACTCATTGCCCAGATAGCTCAGTCGGTAGAGCAGAGGACTGAAAATCCTCGTGTCGGCAGTTCGATTCTGTCTCTGGGCACCATAAATATCAAGGGGTTACGGCGTTTGCTGTGACCCCTTTTTATATTTGTGCTTGAGAGACGTGAACTAATCGTGAAGTGGATTTTTCAGAGAGGGCGTGGTTCAGAAGGTCAACCGCTGCCACTTTATGAGAAGGGGCAAGGTGCGCATAGCGCAGAGTCATTGATAGAGTCTTGTGCCCCATCAGTTCCTTTACAGTAGTAATGTCCACGCCTGCCATAACCAAGTGGGAGGCAAATGTATGTCGCAGGTCGTGAAAGCGAAAATCTTTAATACCGGCCCTTCTACAGGCTGAGTAAAAAGACTTTTTTACGTCTCCGTACCGCTTACCAGTTTTAGGATTGAAGAAGACATAGGGTACGTCGATTCGTCTGATCTGCGACTTCAAAACCTTCAGAAATGCTTCGTTTATCGGTATCTCCCTTCTCTCTCCATTTTTTGTTGTGTCCAGCAGGATGAAGTTGTGACGAAGGTCTATATTCTGTTCCCATTTCAGGGTCAGAATTTCATTCTTACGCATTCCCGTATTTAGTGCAGCAATGACAATTGGTTTAAGGTGAGGGTCGCAGGCTTTGATAAGTTCTTGAGTCTCTATTGCTGATAGGAAGCGTAACCGACGGTTATTTTCCTGTAGCAACTTAACCTTTCTGGTCTTTTTTAAAACCTCCTCTTCTACCATTTCCCATTCTTCGGCTTTGGTGAACATGTGTTTCAGCGTAGCTAGTAGACGGTTGACCGTCGCGGGTTTATTGAATTTCAGTCTTTCTGTTTGGAATTGCTCAATTTGCAATGTGTTAAATTGCCGTAGTGGCAGGGGCCCAAAGGTGTCAACCAATTGTTTGATTTTGCGAGCTTTAGTTTTAAATGCTTTCTGACGTTCGCACCATGGTAAATATTTTTCAGCAAGTTCGCTGAACGTGTAGTTTTTTATCTTTTTTATCTCAGGATTCTTCCCCTCCATAAGCATTTGCCGGTTTTTGGTAAGAATCGCCTGAGCTTCTTTGAAGTTCGTTGTACCTGAGCTTTTACGAATCGTTTTTCCGGCAAGGTTTTGGTAGGCAATCCAATAATTTTTACTATCAGGTCTTTTGTAAACCCCCTGAGTCCGAGTTCGTGCCACTCGTGTCTCCTTTTCCAATAACAGGTTCGTTGGTTAGGTCCTTCGCAATATAGTCCATTAAAAGTTGGAGCGTTGTACTTGGTTTTTTCACCCCCTTTTCCAGCATGTACACGTAGTTCTGACTAACGCCCAGTCGTTCCGCCAACTGGGCTTGAGTTAAACCAGCGCTTTTCCTGAAACTTTGAATATCTTCTGGAGACCACTTATCCATGGTTTAATTATACCCTAACTGAGTTAGATTATCTAATAGTTTCTAGGTTCACGTTTTGCTTCACATGCTACAGTATGTAAGCGAAATTACATGATGTTTTTGGTGGATCTGGGGATTAACAATCCTCTGTTCCCTTGTTGCCTAGGTATCGTTTTGCCGGGTTAACTGGCAGCGGCTTTACAGCAGTCTCTTCCATCCAGCGATCTATAGACGATTTTCTGAACTTAATTAAGCGTCCGGTTTTCATATAAGGGATGTTGTGTTGTGATACCTTTTTATAAATCCAGTCCCTGCTGACGTTGAGATATTTGGCAAGGCCCGCTACATCGTAAAACTGGTCCGGTTCACTGCTTTTCGATATTGAAAGCAATGGCTTTAGATATTTTGCGACATCCAAGGCAATAGCCTTGAGTTCTTCTTCTCCTAGCTGAATAGCAAGTTGCATATTGACTCCATATTTAGGGTTTTAATGTAGTTAATGTTGTCTTAACTTGATAAGGGGTGGTGGGGGCGGTCTATTATCTGCAAACCGCCCCCTTGTCTTTCTGGGTATCAGAGGCCCACCCACCGTATTTTGATAAGCTATTAATTATCTTTTTTCCTGTTGATCTGCCAACTTTGAACGATCAAGTTTTTTGAGGCCTGATGCATACATGTCGAGTATGATTTCAGGACCACACTCTTCCATAACTCGGACCAGGGTTTTGTCATAGTTATTGATAAACCAACGAAAGTCATTGGGTTTTGTTTTTTTTGTGGGAGATAGGAGTGTTATTTTTTTTGTCTCTCCCAAAAATTGCTTCCACCAAGCAGCAACTGGTCTCCTAGACCGGTTGCTATCGGTGCATAATTCCTTAAAGGACAAATAACTGTCGAGTAGGCCAAAGAGCATGCCCCCGGTTGTTTCTCCCTCGGCTAACGCTTTCATGATTGCCGTAGCGTTCTTGCGTTTAGCTTCAATTTCAAGACGCACCCAAAGGAAGTCTACTTTTTGTTCGGCGGCTTTGTCATAAATGCGCAAATACATGCGGCTTGTACGACTACCAAACTTAATTGCCTTGCCTACTAATTTACCAGTTTGTTGATCGAAACCGTTTTCCACCCGGGGTGGGTTTTTAAAACGAGAGGTACACTGCCCTTGTCTTATGGCTTCTTCCATTTCATTCATATCCAGCATTCCGGCAAAATCATCTACAGCAAGATCAATGCGGGAAAAGGTTCCGCATATGTTCATTACCCTTTTAGCAATGGGGAGCAAATGTTTTTGAAGGGCTTCGCAAGCTTGACCGGTCAACCGTACATGGTGTCCCATTTGTTCGTGTCCACCATCAGTCAAGACTAGAATAGTGTTCGTATCATTGACATAACGGATTTTGTATCCATCTTGACCGTTTTGTTGCAGTTGAAAGTCTGAAAACGGAAGTTCGAGAATCTTGTTGAAGATGTTTTCAATGGGGGTCTCAGAGGGTATGGTAAAAGCCATCCAATGAATAAAACATGTCATTTGTGCCCCCTTCATAATACAAGTCCCTCAAGTGACTCCTTTGTTTTTAGTTCTCTTCTCCATGCTGTAAGAATGGAGAAGATATAAGCTGCAGCTTCCTTCACCTCACTTTCAGAATCGCTTCGCTGGTTAGAAAGGGTGGCAAGGCCATTAAGTTGTCGGTGGTCATTCGGCCAGTTTCGCACTAAACCAATGAGAAATTGCCGAATTAATTTACGATTTTCAGTTTTATTGAAACCGAGGGTGATCAATTTTTGGGCTATAAGTTTTGAGCACCTATTGGGGCTAACTCTGATTTGTTTTCCTGTGGGACCATTATAGAAAATAGGGATCTCTAGCTTTTGCATGAATAAGTACTGAATAGGTATGTCTTCAATTAGAACCAAATTTAAATTGTTTATTATCATTGCTTTTCCTTAAGCTTAAAAGAACAGATATGCATCTAAGAGATGGATATTCTATTGTTATTAAAATTTGTCCTGAAGTAAAAGTTATCAGGTCGGCTTCAAATATAATTATTCCTTAGGAGACCAAATGCGCATTTTGGTTCCCATAACATCAGGATGCCAAATGGGCCATCCGAACAAATCCGACAAATTTGAATAGACGAATGCGGGGCCTCGTTTCGTACGACGCCTCGTCTATTTTGCCGGAAGATATATGACTGAGATATAAAAAGACCGCTGGGCAGCGGTTTGAGAAGAAACTATCAACTTATAGTGTCGGTATATTTAGTTTGAAATAGACCACAATATGCAGTAATGTGGGCATAATAACTTAAAAACCGAAATTTGTCAAGGAGTTTTTTCAGGAAAACAGATAATTTTTCAGAAAAGAAAAGTTTCTCTGAAATTGATGCGGAAAAATAATTGCCCATCGTCACTTTCAGGTGGTGCACATACAAGTAGGGTCGACAGGTTGATAATTTGTCTTAATCCTCATGAATGCTTGATCCCGATTCACTGCCATGCGCCAAAGCCATGTCTTCAGCACTATCTACCAAACGAGATTGTCTTTTCTTATCGAGTTGCCTAAAAGCCTTTAATAGCCTTTTTTCAGAAAGAGTTAAGTAACCCAATTGTCCCTTATCGGTCTCTATTCCAGCTAAGATAACCTTAACTAACTTTGATAGTCTATAAAGGTCTTCCGGTAGAGAGGAAACCTTTTTAGGTTTTTGATAGTTTTCATCTGCTCTTGCCCAATCATACATATCAGGATAGGAGGGGGCGTCCGCGTCGCCTCCTGTCAACAATTCATCTAAACCAACCTGACCCAATTTTGCTATTTTTACGACGGTTTCAAACGAAGGTGACGTCTCTCCCTTTTCGTATGCAGATATAGAGCTAATTGCAACTCCCAGCTTTTCACCAAAATCTTTCTGGGTAAGACCTAACCCTGATCGAATCTGGCGAATCCTTTTCCCAATTTGTTTTCGTTGATTAGTCATTTTGTTCCCATAGCAAACTTTCAGAAAAATCTTTACGAAGTACAGCATAGCTGAAAAATGAGATAAAAAAAACCCTTTTTGCGATTGGCCTAATCGTAAGTTTCGGAATTTCACCGATGTGAAAAATAACCATGATTACCAATACTAAAAATAATTACTACTAAATTAATTCAAGATCCTACATTAGAATATTTGACCAAACATTTATTAAGTAGTATCTAAATGAATATTTTTATTTCAGATAAGGAAGGGGGAAGGAGACTAGTGGACATGTCGGTTCCCTTTAACCAGAGGCCTTCAAGTAGTCACGACCAAAAGGTTAGAATACTTTCACATAATATCTGTTTGTTAATATCAAGAATGGCTCTTCGTATTTGTATGCACAGAAAGGGGATAAAGTTTTATGAAAACCTTGGTTTTATTTATATTGGTAGTTGTTATTTTAATGGGTTGTGACGGAAAACAAAAAGAAATAGAGCTGTTGGATAAAATCCAAAGTTTAGAAAGTCAATTAGACGAGTGCCAAAATGGAGCAGATAAAATTCATGCTCAAATGAAATTGTCATATGAAAAAAAGGACTATGAATTAACTAAAAATCTCTTTAAAGAAATGGAAAAAAGACACGCTGAGTCAGAACTTTTTGCAGAATCTAAGACCTTATACGAAAAAATAATAAAAATTGAAAAGGAAAAGGAACTAGAGGAAAAAAACAGAAAAGAGAGAGAGAAGCAACAGAGGTTGAAAGCTCTCGATAAGTTAGATAAAAAATACGACGACGTTGATGATATAACTTGGTACAGGAATGGTCTTTTTACTCACTATGTTGATTCTAATCTTACATCAATATATATCGGACATAAAAAAAATTCAAACTGGCTTGTTTTGCAAATGTCATATGGGGGTGAAGACTGGATTTTTTTTGACAGAGCTTTTCTTTCTTATGATGGCAATACTAAAGAAATTAATTTTGATAAGTACAGTGAGAAAAAAACCGAAAACAGCGGTGGTGTAGTTTGGGAATGGATAGTCACCCTTGTGGACTCAGATACAGAATCATTCTTACGTGAATTTTCCAAATCTAATAATGCAAAAATGCGGCTTACAGGAAAATATACTAAGACAAGAAATCTTAATAAGAAAGAGAGACAGGGGATAATAGATGTGCTAAATGGTTACGATGTTTTAAAGGAAGAGAGTGGTATGAAGGATGTTCTTTAGGTATTAGCTGGAAATCGCGACATTCAAAATTTTTGAAATGTCAGCTCTTGACTAAATAGTTTTAAAGATTACAGTAGTTATTAAATTAAGTAGCATAGCAAAATTTTGTATACCTGAATCAAAAAAGCTTATGCGTTTATATTATATGAAATTGGAGTGGTTATGTACAAGACATTGTTTCTAATTCTAATTGTTGTTCTGTTTGTTGCATCTTGTGGAAAAATTGGTTCAATAATTTACAAAACCGACATTGAAAAAGTAATATATAGTCATTACAAGGTCACTGAAGAAGCTTATGTATTGAAGCCAATTTATTCCAATCCAAAATACGAATGGCCAGTTCCAATGATAGACTCAAAAGAAGACTTTGAGATAACGGTTATAAAAGTTGTTAAAAATGAACATGGAAATTATAAAAGAATGGCATTTGTTAAGATAAATAACATAATTAATAATATGTCTTGGATAAAAAAATTGTCACAGCAGAAAAATGGAAAATGGGAAGTAGATTTAGGCCAAAGAATTGAAGATACGGAAGCCGAAATAGCAAAGGCTAGTAGGCTTGGTCGTATCTAAAACTTATAGATTAAGGTAACCGTTTTTCATTTTTCAATGTCCCTTGCTTGTATTTTGGAAATGGTTAAAAGAATTTATGCAAATGAGAGCCAAGTTATTTTTTTGATTACCGTTTTCTCTGCCTTTTTGGGTGGGTGTCCACTTTTCGTCGGGTAACTCGGACATTTAACGTTTCGTTTGATACAGTCTGGTCAACGATAATTTAACAAGAAGCAGAAGCTATTGATTGGGTCATTTGGGATGGTGTTGCAAAGCGTACTTCATAATTGTTAGTCCCCTAGTTTTCCGTGAAACAAACGTGAACCTGACAAGCCATAATGAAGGGGAACCGGTCCCAAACTCGGTTCCCCTTCATAGGGCCATTCTTTTAGAAAACCGAAATCTTCCCACTAAAACATAAAGTTTTTTGCCCTCCTTCTGGTAACTGAAAATCCTCGTGTCGGCAGTTCGATTCTGTCTCTGGGCACCATTTGCATACAAAAGGTCTGCGTTACCGACGCAGACCTTTTTTTATTCACGGGTAGCGTATCCATAGCCATTTCATAAGAACCGCCGATCGGTTCTTGCAAATTGCTGCGCTTTTTATTAATGTCTCGGACCGTTGTGAACCATCATCGGCCGTTCCGGGTCAGCGCGTCTTTCCCCCAATCCCGCCGAAAAAATCCCGTTTATTGCCATCCGAAGCCAAGAATATGAAACAGCAAGTCAGACTGAACTGCCATGTCGATATGCCGTCGACCTGGATCAAGTATAAAAAAGATTTATGCAACGACTGCATGGCCGTCTGTTGCAGTTTGCCCGTGGAAGTTACCATCACTGATCTGGTACGTATGGAGTTGGTCGATCCTTTTGATGCCCAGGATCCTCCCAAGGAGATCGCCAAAAGATTGCGCAAGCAAGGAGTCATCGAGCATTTCAACTTCAAAAGCGCGATTTATACCCTGGCCAGACTGGCAAATGACGACTGCATCTTTCTCGACCAGAAAACCCGCCGCTGTACCATCTACGCCAAGCGTCCCGATACCTGTCGCAATCACCCTCAGGTCGGGCCGCGTCCCGGTTATTGTGCCTACCAACCAAACAGGTGAGCACCGATCCAGGTTTTTAATGTTCCGTGGATGTGTTGTTCCATATAAAAAAGCCGCGACCTGAATCAGGTGCGGCTTTTTCTGTGATTCACAACAAGATGCTGTTAAGGCGCATAGTTGCCGAGGGTTCTGCGAAGGGTCGCGGCAGAGGCCGGACTCCCTGCCCGTCCGGCAAAGATGTCCTCGACCGTGACGCTGTCCCTCCCGTAATAAGCCGTATTGTCTTCCCAGAGGATATTCAGGACCGAACCTTCCAGGGAGACGCCGGCAAAGAATCCCCGCGACCGGCTATAGGAAAGGATCTCCGCCTTGAGCATTACGTCGGTGGCGCCTTCTACCCGCCGTCCTACCGGGCCAGCAGCCACTGCGGCGTCGGCACCGAGGGTGAATTTACCCTTTTTGATGTCTTCGATGCTGCGCTGGCTTTTAAAAACCAGGATAACATCCGTTGATTGCCCCCCGATTTGCCAGCCGAAGCTGCCTCCGCCGATGGACAGGAAGGTCGGGTTGCTCCAGCCACCACCGCTATCGCGTACCATCAAGACGCCTTCTCCGTAGCGGCCGCCAAGGATGAAGGCTCCCTTGATGACGCCGGGAATGATGGCGATGCCGTAGGCATTGCTGAGCAGGCTTGGGGGAATCGCCGATTCAGGAATTTCCATGATCTTGTCCAGCACCGATATGGCCTGGTTGACGGTGTCTTCCTGTTCCGAGGCCGTCGCTATGCCACTTCCCAGCAGAGTCAACGCAGCCAGCATCGTGATCATCAGCAGAATTTTATTCGTAAGTTTCGACATGCATTCTACCCTCCTTTCGATAAAATGGGTTGGCGGCGGTATTCCTTACCACCAGTAGGGATAACGATGCCAGTACGGGTATCGGTGCCAGTACGGAAACGGGTCATAGTAGTAAGGATAATAGGGATAAGCTCTCTGATAACGGTTTTCGGACCACAGATAGAGTTCGCCGATTTCGAAAACCGGATAGTGATAATTGGCCTTTTGCAGAGGCCGGACTTCGATGGCACGCAACGTACCGGTCAGGGTTACCAGTTTGCCAGCCTTATAGATGCTCGGGTCGAGCAGTCGCGAGCTACGGGCCAGGAACCGGCCCCCTTCTTCATCGGGATCCTGTGGTTCGTCGCGTTTATCAAGAGAGTACTTCAGTATCTCAAGGGTTGAACCGTCGTCGGTAACCTGGTTCTCAAGAATCAAGCCGCCGAGAATGACTGTTTTGCCCATGTACGTATCCGGCGAAGCTTTGAGGCGGGAATATTCCACCTCGTAATTCACGCCGGAAAGGGCATCTTTGGAAAGAACCGAGCCGCAACCGGCCAGAAGTATAAGCAGGGCCGGAAGAAGCAACCAGAATAGTGAATTTTTCATGACCGTCTCCTTGGGTGAAAAATTCTTTGTTGCAGCCTCCCCTTTGTACGAAAAACCTGCTTTACGGGTCTGAAAACCTCGAAGATTTCAGAAATCAATACCCGGTTGGGGTTCGATGTCGCGTCGGAAGGCATGTTTGATTTCCCGCACTTCGCTGACGGTGTCAGCCCGTTCGATGACCTGGGGATGGGCATTGCGGCCGGTGAGCACCAGGTGCAACAGAGGTGGCTTGCGGTCGAGCAGATCCATCACCTGCTCCAGATCGATCAGGTTCAGATGCAGGGCGTTGTTGATTTCATCAAGCACCAGCAGATCAAATTCCCCCGAAGCCATTTTCTCGCGTACCAGATCGATAGCGTCCTGGGCGTTGGCGCGGTGTTCCTCGAAGGGATAAGGGTTGCCCTGAATGCCGCAAAATCCTTTACCGGTATGGTGCAATTCGACGCTGTCTCCGAGCTTTTTAATGCCGTCCCATTCCCCGGCATACAGATCACCCTTCATGAACTGGATGATACAGCTGCGCATGCCGTGGCCGCAGGCCCGCAACACCATGCCCAGTGCGGAACTGGTCTTGCCTTTACCGTTGCCGGTCAGCACCACCACCAGCCCCTGGCGTTTTTCTGGCTGCAAGTGATCGATTTTATCAGGTGGTGTGCCTCTCGTCATGACATCCTCCGGGCAGGGGTTTTATATCCTTTACGTCCTCCAGTTATTTTATACCAATTGCCGCTGCGCCGCATCTTTCCACTATCAGCTTTCGCCGATTGCCGACATCGAATGCTTTCCCTTTCAAATCACGGGTCAGGGTGTCGCTGGCAAATCGGCTACTCAAGGCCGTACTCGGCCCATCGGCGCTGTACCAGGGCGGTAATATCTGTATCGGGGCGTAAAACCTGCAAGCCTGCGGGGTCCATCGTGGCGTCGATACCGAGGCGGCCGTCCTGCACCAGAAGGTCCCGGCCCGGATCCATCCGGTTGAGAGTCCGCCAGAAAAAAGTCGCGGGGTCGCGTTGGTCACTGTCAATGGTGACCACCAGCAGGTGAGCAGCGTGCAAAGGGCCGCTTCGCCACAGCGCTTGCAGCAAGGAACGTCCGCAGGTGCCCGGCCTGACGCTGATCAGGGTGACGCCGTGAAAGATACCTTCAACCGGCATGTGGATATCGACAATGTCAGGGTGATCGATGCGCAGTAGCCGCAGGATCAGACGTTCCGCGACTTTACCAAGATGACAGTTTTCCATGGGGGGCGGACCGACCACCGTGGTGGCAAAGATCGGCTCGGGGCGGTGGCTGATGTTTGTCACCCGCAACAACGGCACGTGGGCTGACGGCTGATAAAAACCGGTGTGGTTGCCGAATGGCCCTTCCATGGCGGTTTCCCCCGGCCAGACCAGTCCCTCGATGACATATTCTGCATGGGCCGGCACGGGCAGGTCGCTGTGTTTCGATGGGGTCATGTCCATGGGATGACCACGCAGCAGTGCGGCCAGCGCAGCTTCGTTAATATCGGGAGGCAGGGGGAAGGCGGCGGCAAACATCATGGCAGGATCACCGCCAAGGGCGATACTGACCGGCATGGGCAGATTGCGCATGTGCCAGGCCTGGCAGTGGCGGGCCGCATCGCTGCTGCTGCGCCAATGGATAGAAGCCTGCCGGGAGCCCGAAAGCTGCACGCGGTACATGCCGCAATTGGCTATGCCACCGTCCGGATGGCGGGTGTAGACCTGCGGCAGGGTCAGGTAGCTACCACCGTCCCCCGGCCAGCAGTGCAAGGCCGGCAACCGAAAGAGATCGGGATGGTCCATGACCACGCTGTGACAGATCCCCTGCTGTTGCAGGCGCGGGGCGAATTCGGGACGCTGCAGCAGACACCGCATGCGATTTTCGGAGGTCTCCCCGCCAGCCCCGGCCAGCCCCTGCGCCAGGCGTTCGGCAGCATCTTCGGCGTGGTTGACGCCGACCGCCCAGGCGGCGCGCCGGGCGGACCCGAACAGGTTGGTGGCCACCGGGGCCCGGTAGCCGCGAACCCGTTGAAACAACAAGGCCTTCCCTCCTGCTGCGCCTTTACAGACGCGATCGGTAATGGCGGCAATTTCCAGCTGCGGGTCGACCTCGGCAGTTATCCGGTGCAGTTCATCCCGATTTTCAAGCAGGGTTAAAAACTGGCGCAGATCGCTAACCGCGGCCGGAACGCTCATGCTCGCCCTCTTCGTCTGTCGCAGGTTTTGATCCCCAGGCACCGCCACCGGGTGTTTCGATGATGAGTACATCGCCGGAGCGACCGGCCAGGGAACACTTGCCCGGTAATTCCAGCAGCTCGCCTTCGCGCAGCAGGGTATTGCGCCCGACTTGCCCCGGCGCACCGCCGGCCAGGCCGAAGGGGCCCTGTTTGCGGCGGTCGCTGATAAGGGTGATCTGGGCGTCGCCAAGCAATTCCAGTTCCTTGATGACCCCGTCGCCGCCCGGGTGGCGTCCGAGACCACCGGAAGCGTCACGCAGGGCGTAACGTCGCACTCGCAGTGGATAGGCGTGTTCCAGGGCTTCCACCGGGGTGTTGAGAGTATTGGTCATGTGGGTCTGCAGGCCGCTGGCCCCCGGCCCTTGCGGACCGCCGCCGGCGCCGCCGGCAATGGTCTCATAATAAGCGAACAGGTTGTGGTTGCGCGGATCGCGGCCGCCGATGGTCAGATTGTTCATGGTTCCGCAACTGGCTGCCGGAATGCGCTCCGGAAGGGCCTGGGCTAATGCGCCCAGCAGTACATCGACAATGCGCTGAGAGGTTTCCACATTGCCGCCAGCCACTGCCGCCGGGAAGGTGCAATCGACTACCGTGCCCGGTACGGTCCGTACCGCCAGCGGTCGCATGCAGCCGGCGCTGCCAGGCATATCCTCCGGTGCCAGCAGACGAAACACGTAAAACACCGCCGACAGGGTGATGGCCCGCACGGCATTGACGCAGCCCGCAACCTGCGGTGCGCTGGCGGAAAAATCGAGCTGGGCGCGATTGCCGGCCACCGTGATTTCACAGCGAATCGGTATCGGTCCGTTACCGGCACCGTCATCATCCAACACGTCCTCGAAGCGGTAGCAACCATCGGGGATCGCGCCAATAACGGCGGCCATCATACTCTCGCCATAATCGAGCAGGGCCTGGCCGTATCGGGCGGTCTCGGCCAGCCCGTAGCGGTCGATGATCTCCAGCAGGCGGCGCTCGCCGACCCGATTGGCGGCTATCTGGGCATTGAGGTCGCCGTGCCGCTCTTCCGGAGTGCGCACATTGGCCAGCACGATCGCCAGTAACTCCCTGTCCAGACAGCCCTGACGCACGATTCTGACCGGCGGAATGCGCAAGCCTTCCTGGAAGATTTCGGTCGACAGTGGCAGAGATCCGGCACTGATACCGCCGATATCGGCGTGATGCGCGCGGTTGGCGAGATAAAATGCCGGCGATGAACCGCCGCAGAAGATCGGCATGACCAGGGTGATATCCGGCAGGTGGGTGCCGCCGCAGTAAGGGTCGTTGAGCATGACCATATCCCCCGGTGCCAGATCGACATGCCGGATGGCCGCCGCTACCGATAACGGCATTGAGCCCAGATGGACCGGGATGTGGGCCGCCTGGGCCAGCATTTCGCCGTCGCTGTCGAACAGGGCGCAGGAGAAATCGCGACGTTCCTTGATGTTGGGGGAGAAGGCGGTACGCTGCAGCACCGCGCCCATTTCCTCGGTGAGAGAGGCGAAGCGGTTTTTCAGCACTTCAAGCCGGATGGGATCGATGGATGTGCTCATGCCTGCCCCCGTTCCAGAATCAGATTGCAGCGACTGTCGACCAGTGCCCGCCAATCCGGCGCCAGCACATGGGTTGCCGTGTCTTCGACGATCAAGGCCGGGCCGTGCACACTGCTGCCAACCGCGAGGGCACCGCGCTGGTAGACGGGCCAGGATGTTTCGACCCCCTTCCATACCACGCGGCTGGTGGTCTCGCCAGGCGTCGAACCGGGGTTACCGCTGGTGTTGGTGAGCTCCGGTTGTGGGCCGCTGCCGATCGCGCGCAGGCGCAAGGTAACGATCTCCAGCTCGCGTCCTTCGTCGCGAAAGCCGTAGAGGCTCTGATAGCGCTGGTGAAAGGCATCGCGGAAATTGCCATGCAGGGGGATGGTCAGCTCAAAGGATTGGCCTCGATAGCGCATGTCCAGGGACCGTTCCAGGCGCAGGGCAGTGCCTGGTACCCCTTCGGCGGCCATGTCGCGGAGGGCGCGCTCTTCCAGGGGTGCGAACAACGCCTCCAGGGTAACCGGAGAGGTTTCGCCGGAGCGCAGCACCGAGATGGAATAATCGCGGATCACATCGGACAGCACCAGGCCGACGGCAGAAAGCAACCCGGGATGTGCCGGTATAATGGCTTGCGGAATGCCCAGGGTCTCGGCCAGCGAGCAGACGTGCAGGCCGCCGGCTCCGCCGAACGGCAGCAGGGTAAAATCGCGCGGATCGTAACCTTTGGCCACGGACACCACCCGCAAGGCACCGGCCATGGTCGCCTCGGCCACCTCCAGCACTCCTTCGGCAAGGCGCCTGGCGGGCAGGCCGGCTTGCGCGGCAAGTTGCTCAACGGCCTGGCGGCAGCGATCCTCGGCCAGCCGCATGCGTCCGCCGAGAAAACGGTCCGGCAGCAACCGGCCGAGATAGAGATTGGCGTCGGTCACCGTCACCTCGAAGCCCTTGCCGTAGCACACCGGACCGGGATCGGCTCCCGCACTTTGCGGTCCGACCCGTAGTGCGCCACCAGCATCGAGACGGGCGATGGAGCCGCCGCCGGCGCCGACGGTATGAATGTCGATCATCGGCACCTTGACCGGCCATCCGGCCAGCAAGGTTTCGGAGGTTACCGGCACCTGCCCGTCGCAAAGCCCGACATCGGTGCTGGTGCCGCCCATGTCAAAGGTAATGATGCGCCCGTAACCGGCGTTGCGGGCGGAGACAAAAGCGCCGACCATCCCCGCGGCCGGACCGGACAGGATGGTGCGCACCGCTTCGCTGCCGGCGGTATCGGCGTGGATGGCCCCGCCGTTGCTCTGCATGATGCGCAGCGTACGTCCCTGCAGACCCTGCTGCAGGCGCTGCAGGTAGTGCCCCATCACAGGTGAGACGGCAGCGTTGACGGCGGTGGTGGAGGCCCGTTCGAATTCCCGGTATTCCGGCAACACCAGATGAGATGCCGATACCTGCAGCCCGGCCTCCTGCAGGGCTTGCTGCAAGCTTTGTTCATGCACGGGGTTGGCGTAGGCATGCAACAGGCAGAGCGCTACCGATTTGCAACCGCTGGCCAAAACCTGAGCGACCACCCTCTGAATCTCGGCGCCGTTCAGTGGCTCGGCCACGGTGCCGTCGGCCTGGACCCGTTCGCGCACCTCCACCACCCGCTCGCGTGATACCAGGACTGGTCGCGATGCGGGATGTAAGGCATAGAGCTGCGGGCGGTGCTGCCGTCCGATATGCAGGACATCTCCGAATCCCTGCGTGGTGACCAACGCCACAGGTGCACCTTTGCCCTCCAACAGGGCATTGGTGGCCACTGTCGAGCCGTGAAACACCAAGGCCTGATCTTCGCCAAGCAGAAAACGGACCCCTTCGAGCACCGCCCGTGACGGGTCGTCGGGGGTGGACGGGAGCTTGTAGGTGAGTACCTCGGTTCCGTTGACCAGTACCAGATCGGTAAACGTGCCGCCGGTGTCGACGCCGAGCAGACGCAGCTTCGGTTGGTTTGTCACGCTATGTGTCCTTTGCCAGATCAGGGCATTTCAGAAGTTTTATCCAGCTGCTCAACCAGCGCCGTAGCCTGGTGGTGGCCGGGGTGCAGGGCCAGCACCTTGTTCAGGGCTTCGCGGGCGTCGCTGGACAAGCCGAGCCGCATCCGGCATTCCGCCAGATGCAGCCAGCCTTCGGCATCGCGCGGATTCAATTCCAGAGCCTGGCGATAAGCATCGATCGCCTTTTGCAGATGGCCGGCCCGTCGGCAGGTCTCGCCCAGCATGAAGTAAGCGGGGGTATAGCGAGGACTGTTGACGGCGGTTTTTTCGAATTGGATGGCGGCCTCATCCAGATCGCCGTGGCGCAACAAGGCCATACCCAGCTCGAAGCAGGCTTCGGTATAGTCGGGGCTGGCTTGTTCGACTTGCCGGAACAATTGGATGGCCCTTGCGTTATCGCCTTGCTGGGAATGAATCATGCCCAGAATAAACAGGGCCCTGGTGTATTTGGGATTGAGCCGGATGGCGTCGTCGAGGGCGGCCTGGGCCCGTGCCAGATCGGACTGCCTGAGATAGGACAATCCCAGCCTGTAGCAGGTTTCGGCACTGGCAGGATTGACCTGCAGGGCCTGGCGGAAGCTTTCGACGCTGGCCGCCAGATCACCCAATCCGTACTGGGCCATGCCGAGTTTGAACAGGATGCGGAAAGGTTCACTGGTCTTCGTCAAGGCAGCCCGAAAGGCTTCGATGGCCCGAGGCAGGTCGCCTTGATCGTAGAGGGCCAGGCCGATATAGTAATGTGCCTGGCTGAAGTCGGAATCCAGCTGCAGGGCTTCATTCCAGAGTGCCAGCGCCTGGTCGACCTGTCCGCGATGATAAAGGTCGACGGCTTCATCATGCAGGAAGCGGGCGTCACGCTCGAGTTTTGCCCCGCACAATTCACAGAATCGGGCCTGTTTCGAAACAACCGCCTCACAACGGGGACAGCGCATGGCATCTCCCTTTCAGCCGCCTGGTCTGAATCCGCGTCGGTCACTCCCGGCACCCTTGCCCGTTATTCCGCCGGGGGTGAGGGTTTTGGAGACCGCCGTGGCCCGCCGCGCCGGCGACGTGGACGGCGGCGAGCGCTGGTTTTGGAAGGATCGGAAGCCGGCTTATTTTTTGATGCGATTGCCTGCTGCCAATCGGCCAGTTCATCGAGTTGCTGTTGAGACACTTCACACCAGAGGGCAAAAAACTCCAAGGCCTTGGGCGTGCCGGGATGGTGTAAAAAGCGTGCTTCCCCCCGTCGACCGCGTCCTCGGTTAAAGCGGAAAAAGCCGATCAATAAATCCCGGGTACGGGCCCGGGTTCCGTGGGAAATGCGGAAATAGGCGCACAACGGGGTCAGCAGCAGATTGGCCAGCCGCAGGATATCGCTGATCGTGGCGTCATCCGCAGAGAGCAGGGCATGACGAAAGCGTGCCAGAAACAGGGCGGCCAGCACCAGATGCTCTTCGACCGGCGTTCCGTTACGGGTGCGTTTGTCGATACCTTCGAGCAACGCAAAGGTTTCCTCATCGGCCTCGTAGCCGGCCAGCAGATGGGATAACAGACCCATGGCCTGGGCTTCGCGGAACACCGGTCCGGCAACCGCGTGACGAAAAAGCTCCATGACCTCTTCACGAATGCGTGCCGGGGCCGCCTCCGCTATCAGTGGCCCACGCAGATAAATCGCTTCGCGAATCCCTTCATCGAGGGAAAATCCCAACCGCGCGCCAAACTCGAGAGCCCGCAGCATGCGTACCGGGTCTTCGGTGAAACGCACCAGGGGATCGCCGATCACCCGCAGGCGCCGGGCCTCGAGGTCTTCAAGTCCCCCTATATGGTCGATAATGGAAAAATCGTCGATATTATAGAACAGGCCGTTGATGGTAAAATCGCGCCGGAAGGCATCTTCGCGGGGTGAACCGAACACATTCTCGGTAAAAAAGAAATGCTCCGCCGGATCGTCGGGCAATTCTTCCGGACGGGGTTGCCGTCGGAACGTCGCGACTTCAACGATGTAGTTGTCGGCAAACCGGACATGCGCCAGGCGAAAGCGTCGACCGACCAGGAAGCAGTTGCGGAACAGTTTCCTTACCTCATCCGGGGTGGCATCGGTCGCCACGTCAAAATCCTTGGGCCGCCGGTCGAGGAGCAGGTCGCGCACCCCGCCGCCGACCAGGAAGGCCTTGAAACCGTTATTGCGCAAGCGGTACAAGACCTTGAGGGTGTGTTCGTTAATGTGCTTGCGGGAGATGGTATGTTGCGATCGGGGCAGAATGACGGGGCACCCTTCGCCAGCATCCGTTTCCTTGTCTGAATCAGTCATAGGCATCGGCTCAACTGCTTGAATTTTAATGGAATCATGTTTATTCAAAATGCCGTCCAATTTAACAGAGATTATCCCCAAAGGAAAGCGCCGATGTGTCCACAGCGTTGCAAAGGTATGTTAAATCACCTATCATGCGTTGAAATCTTTTTGTTCCCCCGATTTAAGGTCGATTACCATGACATGCAACCTGCTGGTTATCCTCGGCCCGACCGCTTCCGGCAAAACCCGCTTGGGTGTGGAGGCGGCCCGCGCTCTGGGCGGTGAAATCATTTCTGCCGATTCACGCCAGGTTTTTACCGGCATGGATATCGGCACCGGTAAGGATCTGTCCGAATACGGCGATATCCCCTATCATCTTATCGATATCTGCGCCGCAGGCAGCGAATTTTCCGTGTTTGATTTCCAACAACACTTTTGCGAAGCCTATGCCGCCATTCGTCGTCGCAATCGGTTACCGGTACTGGTCGGCGGTACCGGGCTGTATCTCGATTGTGTGCTGCGCAATTATCGCTTGATCAAGGTACCTGAAAACCCCACGCTGCGAGCAGCGCTGGCGGTGTTGAGCATGGAACAACTGGCGCTGCGGCTGCAGGCTCTCAAACCGGAGCAGCATAACACCACCGATCTGACCAACCGTGAACGGCTGCTGCGTGCCATCGAAATCGCCGAGGGGGAACTGGCCGCGTCCGACACAGGTCCCGTTCTGCCAGATTTACGCCCGCTGGTATTCGGGGTGCGCTGGGAGCGGAGCCTGTTGCGGCGCCGTATCACCGAACGGCTCAAACAGCGCCTTGCCGAAGGGCTTATCGACGAAGTCCAGAACCTGCTGAATGCCGGGGTTCCCCACCGGATGATGGAGCATTACGGTCTGGAATACCGGCTGGTCTCGCAGCATCTGCAGGGCGAACTGAACCGCAACGACATGTTTCAGAAGCTTAACAGCGCTATCCATCAGTTTGCCAAACGTCAGGAAACCTGGTTTCGCCGTATGGAACGCCAGGGTGTCGCTATCCATTGGTTGGATGGCGACCGGGAGCCCCTTCAGGTTTTGTTGCAGATATTCAAAAACGCCTGAAACCGGCACCGCCTGTTCGCAACCGTCTGCAATGAGACCGTCACCCCCTAACGACTTTATACAAGATTATCACAATGTCCCTGCCTGTCTCAGTGCAACGCTATCTGGAAAAAAGAGGTCCCGGAGGTCCGTGGCGCATGGAGGGCGATCCGCGCTGCAACTATCAGGGTGCGGTGATTATCCCGGCGCTGGCTGAAAGCGACAGCCTGTTCGCCACCCTCGACAGCCTGCAAACCAATCCGGCAGCGTTGCTTGAGCAGTTTTTGCTGCTGGTGGTGGTCAATCACCGGCCGGACGCTGCTGCCGGCGATAAGCAGGATAACTGTCGGACGTTGAGGAAACTGGCGCAAGCAGCTGCCGGTTTGCCGAATCTGGCCTGGATCGACGCGGCCAGTGAGGGGTTGGAGTTGCCGCTCAAAACCGGCGGTGTCGGCCTGGCCCGCAAGCTCGGGTTCGACCTGGCGCTGGGACGTCTCGATTGGGCAGGAGCCCAGATCCTGGCGACCCTTGATGCCGACACTCTGGTTCGGGACGATTACCTGTCGGCTTTGTGCGAGCATTTCGCGATCAGCGTCAACGGTGGGGCAGTGGTGCCGTTTTGCCATCCGCTTACCGGTGATATGGCCGAGCAGCAGGCCATCATCGCCTACGAGTTGTATCTGCGGAGCCATGTTCTCGGCCTGCAACTGGCCGGTTCGCCCTATGCCTTTCATACCGTTGGCAGTACCATGGCCTGCCGTGCGCGGGACTATGTGCGTGCCGGTGGCATGAACCGTCGCCAGGCCGGCGAGGATTTCTATTTTTTGCAGCAGGTGGCCAAGACTTCGGGAATTAGCGAAGTTGCCGGCACCGTTGTGTATCCCTCGGCAAGAATCTCCCACCGCACCCCGTTCGGCACCGGACGCAGCGTCGCGCAACTGGCCGCGGATACCGATCCCGCAAAGCTATATTACGACCCTCGCTGCTATGATGTCTTGGGTAAATGGCTGCAGATGGTAACAGAATGCTGGCGCAGCGACGCTCGGGAGTTGCTGATGCGGTCTGCAGCCATCAACGCTGCATTGGAGGATTTTTTAGTCAAAGAAAAGTTTCAGGATGTGTGGCCGGGTCTGTGCCGCAATCACGGTGACGCCAAAACGCGCCTTGCAGCTTTGCACGGCTGGTTCGATGGATTGAAGACCACCCGTTTGATTCACCACCTGATCCATGCCGGCTGGCATCGGTTGGCAGCTGCGCAGGCGTTGCCGGACCTTTTTCTGAAAGCCGGGTTGCCCTCGACCAGCGATCCCGAACAACAGCTGATTGTGTTGCGCAGGCAGCAGATTGGTACGGCTTGTGCTTTTTGCAGGTTGTCTGAGAAATCCAGGTATTGTAGGGTGGGCATATTCCCCTGTTTACCAGAGCGCTGACCTTTTTGCAAAGAGAGCTGTCATGTCAACGGAAACCCTCTCCCGAACTTCAACACGTCGCAGATACCTGACGTGTCCCTTGTTGGTGGTGCGTCAGAGCGGCCCCTCCGATTGCAAGATTTTTTTCGGTTACGCCCGCAACATAAGTCGCGGCGGGTTGTATATCAGCACGGTCAATCCCCGGGAGCCGGGTAGCCGTTTCGAGCTTGAAATCCCTATCCCGCCGCTGGGTCGCTGTGTGACCTGTGTTTGCGAAGTGATCTGGAAGCGCGACTTTACCCACACCTCGCCTTACGATCCCGGCATGGGCATGCGATTTGTGGATCTGGATGAGAATGTCGCACAGGCCATCGATGCCTGGGTTCTGCAGCAGGAAGGGTAGCCCGTAACGGACTATGTAGCGAGCTTGGTTCTCAAATTAGTCCCTGTATTTTAAAGCCATTTTTGCCGCCAGATAGATCTGGGTGAGGCATTTGTACACCCGGCAATCGTGACTTTCCCGCGCGGATAATGCTTTGACGCAACCGTTATAAATCCCCACCCCTTGCTGGATCAGCGGCTCCTGGCCGTCTTCGATAAATGCGGCAAAAGCCTCCTCATCCAAGGCGAGGCCGCCATTTGCTTCCTTGATGCACGTCTGCTGAAATTGGGCATCGAAATTTCGCCACAGCTTTTGTGACGCTTCATCGGGCAGTTCTTCCTGCTGCAGGATCTCCAGCAGATTTGCACCTTCGGGGCTGAGTTGCAATACCGCTTCAATCCGTTGTTGCTCGGTTTGCTGGTCGTTCATGAATGTTCCCCTTTCAGAACTTTTCCTTGGATAAACGCAACCTTTGCAGATAATCATCCACCAGGGCGCTGCCCTGGTCGGCCAATGAAAAGAGGCTTTCATCTATTAACCAGGAATGGATGATGCCGAGGATCAGGCAGCGAAAGCCGAGAGCAGCCTGCTTGCAATCGAGGTCTGCCGATAGTTTGTCTTCTTGCTGCAGACGGACAAGATCTTCCTTGTCCTTTTGTTGCATGCGACAACACTTTTCCTTGAACTGCTCCATAACCGGCTGCAGTTCTTCGGTAAATTCGATCCGAAAAAAGACCAATTCGAAATAGCGGCGGAATCGCTCGTCCCTTTCCAGATTCAAAAACAATCGCAACAGATTGTCGCGCATATCCGACAGATTGGTGACGGAGAGCAGCAGCAGGTCTTCAAGGCGGGTCTCGGTGGAGCGCTCGACCTCCTCCTTGATTCCCATGAACAAATCGATCTTATCCTTGAAATGCCAGTAGATGGCACCACGTGTGACTCCGGCGCTGAGGGCGATATCCTCTAATGTGGTGCGGGAATAGCCTTTGGCATGGAACAGTTCCAGCGCGGCGTCCAGGATGTCCTGGCGGGTCTGTTCGGCGTCGGCCTTGGTTTTACGGGCCATTAAATCGTCTCCTGGAATAAACTCGGCGGCGATGCTGCAGCCGCCGGATCGGATCAAGGTTACCGTCATTTTTGATCTCTGTCCAACCATTTTGCCCGCAATCGTTCGCTGGCTCGTTGGATCACCACGTAAAATACCGGCACGAACAGTAGTAGCAGGAAGGTTGCTGAAAGCATGCCTCCGAAAACCGCTGTACCCAGAGCCTGACGACTGGCGGCCCCCGCCCCGGTCGCGATGACTAAAGGTGCGACTCCGAGAATAAAGGTCAGTGCCGTCATCAGGATGGGCCTGAAACGCAGGCGCGCTGCCTCCATGGCCGCATCGACGATCTCTTCGCCTGCATCCCGCTTGGCCTTGGCAAATTCGACGATGAGGATAGAGGTCTTGGATGACAAGGCAATGAGCAGCACGATACCGATCTGGGTATAGACGTTGACTTCCATGCCGCGCAGCATGACCGCCGAGGCGGTGCCGAGCAGTGCCAGTGGCACCGACAAGATAATGGCCAACGGGCTTGACCAGCTTTCGTACTGGGCGCACAGCACCAGGTAGACAAACACCACGGCCAGGGCAAATATAAGCAGACCCTGATTGGCGGTGGTGCGTTCCTGGTAGGACATGCCGGTCCATTCATACCCCATGGTAGATGGTAGCTTGGCTGTGGCCAGATGCTCCATAAGCGCCAGTGCTTCGCCCGAGCTGTGTCCGGCGGCAGCGCGGCCGTTGATGGTAGCCGACGGGTACATGTTGTAGCGTTTGATTAATTGAGGGCCAACCGTTTCGTTGACCGAAACCAGGGTGCCCAGCGGGATCATACGCCCATCGGTGTCGCGAACTTCCAGTCGGCGGATATCTTCCGCATCGCTGCGGAAGGCACCGTCGGCCTGTACCTTGACCTGGTACGTACGACCGAATTTATTGAAATCGTTAACATAGACCGAGCCCAAAAAGGCTTGCAGGGTATTGAAAACGTTGGACAGTGGCACATTCAGGGTCTTGGCCTGGGTGCGGTCGACATCCGCAAACAACTGCGGTACGTTGGCGCGAAATGTTGTATAGACGCCTTGCAGTTTGGACTGGCTGTTGGCGTCCTGGATCATGTCCTGCGCAACGTTCTGTAAGGTGGTCAATCCGACGCCGCTGCGATCCTGCAACTCCATGAGAAACCCGCCGGCAAACCCCAGTCCGCGGATGGATGGCGGGACAAAAGCGAAAATACTGGCTTCCTGGATGGAGCCAAACTCCTGAAACATGCGCCCCACCAATGCATCCTGGCTGAGGTTAGGGGTTGTGCGTTGTTCCCAGGGGGTGAATACCGCCCAGATGGTGGCCATATTGGAACTGGCGGCACCATCGATAAGGGAAAATCCTACGATGGATACCCAGCTGTCGATCCCATCCATCTTTCCTAATCTCTGATTGACCTGCTCCACCACCGCCAGCGTGCGTTCCATGGATGCGGCATCGGGCAACTGGATGCTGACAAAACAATAGCCCTGATCTTCGCTCGGTACAAATCCGGTGGGTAGCTGTACAAAGCCCCAGAAGGCCGCCCCGGCCAGCACCGCGAACAGCACCAGAGTCAGGGTCGCACGTCGTACCAGGCCGCCCAGCAGCCGGGCGTAGATATTCTGGGTGCGCTCAAACGTCCAGTTAAACAGACGGAAAAAGCCGCGATGACTGACCTTGGTCGGTCGTAACAGGATGGCACACAAGGCCGGACTCAGGGTCAGGGCATTGATGGAGCTGAATACCGTGGCCACGGCGACGGTCAATGCGAACTGGCGGTAGAGCTGACCGGTGATGCCGCCGAGAAAAGCGGTTGGGATGAAGACCGCAAGCAAGACCAGGGTGGTGGCAATGATCGGTCCGGTCACCTCCTGCATGGCGCGAAGGGTCGCTTCTCGGGGAGAGAGGCCGAGATCGTCAATATTTCGCGCGGTATTTTCCACCACCACGATGGCATCGTCGACCACCACGCCGATGGCCAGTACGATGCCGAACAGCGACAGCATGTTGATACTGACCCCCATGCCGGCCATGACGGCAAAGGTCCCGATCAGTGATACCGGAATGGTCAATGCCGGTATCACCGTAGCCCGCCAGTCCTGCAGAAACACATAGATGGTCAGGAAGACCAGCAGTACCGCGATGAGCAGGGTCATGACCACCTCGTCGATGGCGGTATCGACAAACATCGTAGTGTTAAACGGAATGCGATATTCCAGCCCCTCAGGAAAGGCGTCGGCCAACTGCGCCATTTTGGCTTCAACCCGCTCGGCAACCTCCAGCGCATTGGCGCCCGGCAACTGGTAAATACCGATGGCCACACTCGGTTTGCCGTTGAGCTGACAGTAATCGGCATAATTTTTCGCCCCGAGTTCGACGCGGGCAATGTCTCGGATGCGGATCAGACGCCCTTCGTCAGCGGCTTTGACGATGATATTTCCAAATTGTCCGGCATCCTTGAGACGACCCAGGGTGTTGACGGTAAGCTGAAAACTCTGGCCGGTCGGAGCCGGACTTTGACCGATCTGTCCCGCCGCAACCTGCACATTTTGCTCTTCCAGAGCGTTGATGACATCGCTGGTGGTCAAGCGGCGCGCACGCAGTTTGTCCGGGTCGAGCCAGATGCGCATGCTGTAGTCGCGTGCGCCGAAGATCTGCACATCGCCGACCCCGTCGACCCGTGCCAGTTCGTCCTTGATGCGCAAGGTGGCGTAATTGCTCAAGTAGAGGGTGTTAAAACGACTGTCTGGAGAAAACAGAGTGGAAATGAGCAGGATGTTGGTCGACTGCTTTTTGGTCGCCACACCGTTGCGTTTGACCTCTTCAGGCAGCGACGGTTCGGCGATGGCTACCCGGTTCTGCACCAATACCGCCGCCATATCGAGGTCGGTACCAACCTCGAACGTCACGGTCAGCGAATATTCGCCGTTGTTGGTGCAGGTGCTCGACATGTAGAGCATTCCCTCCACCCCGTTGATCTGCTCTTCAATCGGCTGAGCCACCGTTTCGGCCACCACGCTGGCATTGGCCCCCGGATAGGTTGTTGTTACACGCACCGTGGGCGGCGCAATTTCCGGGTATTGGGAAATGGGCAGGGTGCGCGCTGCCACCAGGCCGGCAATGACGATGACAATGGAGATAACCGCGGCAAAGATCGGCCGATGAATGAAAAAACGACTGAACATCAGACTCCTCCCTCTTTCCCCTTTTTGCCGGCGGCGACCGGGGTGTTCTGCGGAGGTTCGGTGACGGCCTGGACGACGATGCCGGGACGGGCCTTTTGCAGGCCCTTGATGATAACCCTGTCATTGGCCTCTAAACCGGTTTCCACCACCCGTCGGCCTTCGACCTTGGGTCCAAGAGTTACTGCGTGATATACAACTTCGTCCTTGTCATCCACACACAACAAGTAATGCCCTTGCAGATCGAGTCCCAGGGCCTCTTCCGGCACCATCAGTGCCTGTTTAACCTTGCGAATCGGGGCCTGCACGCGAGCAAACAGTCCGGGTAGCAGGCTGCCATCGGCGTTATCGAACACCCCGCGCACCTGAATGGTACCGGTGTCGGCATCGACCCGGTTATCGACGTAATCGATTTTTCCCGGATGGGGATACCCGGTTTCATTGGACAGTCCCAGGTAAATCGGTGTACGGCCGTTGCCGCTGGTCGGCGTCTGCTGTTTGGAATTATGGCTTTGAAAATCGAGCAGATCGCGTTCGTTGACGTTGAAATAGACGTACATCGGATCGGTGCTGACGATAGTCGCCAGCAGGGTTTTCTCCTCTGCTCCCACCAGGTTGCCGACATCGACCAGGCGCCGTCCGATGCGGCCACTCAAGGGGGCGTGGATCCGGGTGTAGGAAAGCTCCAGGCGCGCTGTCTCGATAGCAGCCTGCGCGGCTGCAACGGCCGCCACCGCCTGGTCGCGCTGGGCGCGTGCTTCAATAACGTCGACTTCGCTTACCGCCTGTTCCTCGAAGGCACTCTCTTTACGCTTGAGGGTTGACTCGGTGAGACGCACCTCGGCCTGGCGCATGGCCAGGGTTGCTTCAGCTTCGTCCAGACGGGCTTGGTAGGGTTTGGGATCGATGACGAATAGCAGGTCACCCTTTTTCACCAAGGCACTGTCCGTGAAATGGATGCTCTGAAGGTAGCCCTCCACCCGGGCCCGGATTTCCACCGATGCCACCGCTTCTGTGAGGCCGGAATATTGGGCAAAATGGGTAAAATCCTGGAGTTGCGGCAAAGCTACGGTAACGGCAGGTGGTGGCGGAGCGACATATTGATTCCGGTCTCGACAGCCAGAGGTTAACAACAGGGCTGCCAGCAGTAGCCCCAGGCCTATTTTAGGTGTTCTGAACAGGTTGCCCATTATTTGTTCTCCTCAAAGGGTTCTTTTGTCGTGTTGCCGGTTGCCGTATCAGTTGCAGTGTTCCAGCCGCCGCCCAGAGCTTTGTAGACTTGCACCAGGTAGATGGAGGTGTTCCCACGCGCGGCCGCCTGTTGATTCTCGTTATCGAACAGGGCTCGCTGGGCATCGAGAACATTCTGGAAATCAACCAGCCCGTCACGGTAGAGGCGAGTTGCCAGTTTCAGGGAGCGTTGCCCCGACTGCACCGAACGATCAAGGGCCTCGAGTCGGGTGCGTTGGTTGAGATATTGACTCAGAGCGTTTTCCACCTCGTTCAAGGCATTTAACACCGTCTGCTCGTAGGTCAGCAGCGCCTGCTCCGCTCTGGCATCTTCGACGGCGATTTGGGCACGCACCCTGCCGCCGTCGAACAGCAGCCAACGAAGGGTCGGTCCGAATCCGAACGCCTTGCTGCTTCCCTGCAGCAGGTCTCCGACATCGAGGGCTTCAAAGGCGAAGGTGCCGCTTAGCGAAAGTCGCGGATAAAGATCGGCCTTCGCCACGCCTATGCGGGCGGTTTGGGCTGCCAGTTGCCGCTCTGCGCGCCGGATATCAGGCCGCTGGCGCAACAGGTCGGCCGGCACTCCGACAGCCAGCTGAGAGGGGGGTACGGGGATCGGAGCCGGGTTTTCCAGCTCTTCGGATAGACTGCCGGGGGCCTGGCCCAACAATACCGCCAGCGTGTTGAAAGCTTGGTTCAAGCCGACTTTAAGGGGTGGGACTGCAGCTTGGGAGGAGGCAAGCACCTGCTCGGCCTGGGCTACGTCGAGGCCGGTCGCCAATCCATTGCGGAAGCGGGAGCGGGTCAGCCTCAAGACCTGCTTTTGCGAGTTTATATTGCCTTCGGCCGCTGCCAGTCGTGCCTGGTAGGTTCGAATATCGAAATACGTGCGGGCCACCTCGGCATACATGCTGATCAGCACATCACCACGATCCTCTTCACTAGCTTGGTAGTCGGCCTTGGCCGCCTCTACCGAACGGCTGATGCGTCCGAACAGGTCGAGTTCCCAACTGGCGTCGAGGCCCGCGCTATACAGGGTGTCGGTATTACCACCATTGGAGTACCGTCCGTTCTTACTGCTGCGCTGGCGGATGGCGCTGCCCTCGGCATTTGCCTCCGGCCACCAGGATCCCCGCGCGACACCGAGGTAAGCGCGTGCTTCGCGAACCCGGGCTATCGATTGCCGGACGTCCAGGTTGGCGGTTTCGGCCTGAGTAATGAGCCGATCAAGCAGAGGATCACCAAACGACGACCACCAACGGTGGATTACCGCCTTGGCCGGTATCAGTGCGGGATCCTGCGCCAGTTGCCACGAGTCAGAAGCTTTGATATCCGGCGGACTATAGTCCGGACCGACCGTCATACATCCTGCTAGCAGCAATAATCCAACAAATCCCCCTAACAGGGCTGGTAATCGAAGCCTGCCTGCCTGGCCGCTTCCGTTTTGTGCTTCGACTTTTTTAATCATCATAATGGGCCTCATGGTTCGCTGAACAGGAAAAGAAGAACAAACATACACGAATGTATTTAACGCGGCAAATAAAAAATAGCTCGTCAACGTCTACCTTTGTTCGGTAAATGGCCCCATAAAAAAAGGGCCCGACAGTTGTCGGGCCCCTTGGGTGAAATAGCCTGCCCTGCAGGCCGTATGAAAGTCAGTAATTGCCGCCGATCCCTTCCTCGGCGGCATCACTCACCGGGCCACGGAAGATGCGGTAGATCCAGACTTTGTAGGCGATAATGATCGGGATAAATATGGCGACCACTACAGTCATGATGCCCAGGGTGTAAGGACTGGACGAGGAGTTGAACAGACTCAGGCTGTAGGCCGGATCGAGGCTGGACGGGATGAGGTTCGGGAACAGGCCGATGATGCCGGTCGCCACCACCAGCACGATAGCGGCGCAGGATGCGGCGAAAGCTTGCAGCCATTTATCTTGCGCCACCAGCAGGCGCACCGCGACCAGTTCCAGGGCCGCCATCAGCGGCACCACCCACAATGTCGGCGTGGCCTGAAAGTTACCGTAAAGGGCGGTTGCCGGAGCGGTAAACACCAGAAAGGCCACCGCTATTGCGAGCATGAAGGGCCAAAGTGTGCGGGCTGTGCTCCGCGCTTTTTCCCGTAAATCACCACTGGTTTTGATGGCCAGGTACAACGCACCGTGCTGCAGAAACAAGGCTATGAACAGCACGCCGGTCAAGAGACCGTAAGGGTTAAGCAAGGCAAGCAGGGAACCGTGATAACCGGTCGCATCCATGGGTAAGCCCTGAAAGATATTGCCGAATGCCACTCCGAACAACAGGGTAATGACCAGGCTGGAGAGCACGATGGCCCAATCCCAGCAGCGTTTCCAGGAGGATGTTTCGTTCAGACCGCGGAATTCAAAGGACACCCCGCGTATGATGAGCCCGAACAACAAGAGCAGCAGCGGGGCATACAGGTAACTGAACATCAGCGCATAAGTAGTTGGAAAAGCAGCAAAGGTGGCGCCGCCCGCGGTAATCAGCCACACTTCGTTACCGTCCCACACCGGACCGTAGGTGCGGATCATCTGCTGGCGCTGCAGATCGTCACGGGCGATGAATTTGTGCAGCATGCCGGCGCCGAGGGTAAAGCCATCGAGCATGAAATACAGGGCCCATAAAAGCCCCCACAGGGCAAACCAGAGCACTTGAAGGGTCATCGTTAGGCCTCCTGTTTGATGGTAACGGCGTCTGCAGGACCTTTGGCCGCGATTTTGGTCAATAGATAAAAATCAAGCACGCCCAGGCCACCGTACAGCAGGGTAAATCCGAGCAGCGAGCCGATCACATGTGCCGGTGTAAGGTTCGAGGAGACTCCGGCACTGGTTTTCATCAGGCCGTAAACAATCCAGGGCTGCCGACCGACCTCCGCCGCAATCCAGCCGAGCTGATTGGCCAGATACGGCAGCGGGATGGCGTAGAACATCAGGCGCAAAAACCAGCGATGTCCAACCAGTGTACCCCGCCGTGACAACAGCAGCGCGGCGATGCTTGACAGCACAAAAAATACCCCCAGGCCGACCATGGCGCGGAAGCTCAGGAAGACGGGTAAAACCGGCGGGCGTTCCTCGACGGGGAATTCCTTGAGTCCTTTGACTTCGGAATTAAGATTCTTATGCGCCAGATAGCTCAGCATCTTGGGGACGGGCAAGGCCTGCACCAGATTCCGTTCGTTGGCCTCATCGGGCCAGACGATCAGATTCAGAGGCGCGCCACTGCTGGTTTCCCAGGTCGATTCCAGGGCGGCAAACTTGGTCGGCTGGAAATGCGCCACCACGCTGGCCTGCATGTCGCCGCTGAACATGACCAGACAGGCGGCGACCAGGGCAAAGGGCGCGGCCATGCGGAAAGAGCGCCGGAAGAATTCGGGGTGGGAGTTGCGCAGCAGGTGCCAGGCCGATACTCCCATGACAAAAAATGCGGACAACAGGTGCGCGGAGATAACCGTGTGGAAAAATTTGATCAGGCCGTAAGGATTGGTCAGCAGTGCGCCGAAATCGACCATCTCGGCGCGGTTGTTGCGCAGGACGTAACCGACCGGATTCTGCATCCAGCCATTGGCCAACAGGATCCACAAAGCCGACATGTTGGAGCCCAACACCACCATCCAGATGGCAAAACAGTGCACTTTTTTGGATACCTTGTCCCACCCGAAGATCCACAAACCGATGAAGACCGACTCCAGGAAAAACGCCGCGGTTGCTTCGATGGCCAGCGGGGCTCCGAAGATGTCGCCGACATAGCGGGAGTATTCCGCCCAGTTCATGCCGAACTGAAATTCAAGGGTGATGCCGGTGACGATACCCAGGGCAAAGTTGACCAGAAACAGCTTGCCCCAGAAGCGGGTCATGCGCAGGTACATTTCATCGCCGGTGCGCACATATCGGGTCTCCATCCATGCGACCAGGATGGAAAGCCCCAACGTCAAAGGTACAAACATGAAGTGAAACAAGGTGGTGATGGCAAATTGAAGCCGACTTAAGGTAACCACATCCATCGATCAACCCCTCCTTTCTGAGAGCCCTCTTTGCTGCTGGAGGGCGGTGCGCCGGGGAGGTTGTCGACAACCCCCTGAAAGCGAAAATGACGGCAATGTTGGACCGTGATTGCATGCGTATCGAAATCGGATTGTTCAACGCCAAACATCATGGCATTATATCTGGAAAGCGAGCCCGATTGGTTGACCCACAATACATATAACAAACGTAACTGACTTTTTCAGTAATAATTTACTGGAGACACGGTATTCGACTGCCGTTTGCTGACTGGCTCGCGGTCGAGCAATGAGAGAGTAAAGGTATCAGTCGGTTTTTTCTTCCCCGACATTGGTTGGCCCCGGAATCGTTGCCGGTCCCAGCAGAACCGATACCCAGCGGGTGTCTTCGCGGCTGTCGAGGGCGATCTTGGCCGTCATGGTCAGGGGCACCGACAGCAACATGCCGACCGGCCCCAGCAACCATCCCCAGAATAGCAGAGACAGGAAAACCACCAACGGTGAAAGCCCCAGTCCCCGCCCCATAAAGCGTGGTTCGATGGCACTGCCCATGATTAGATTGATGATCAGGAACCCGATCCCCACCAGCAGTGCCCGCCATAATCCAAGCTGGACGGCCGCCAGCAGCACTGCAGGTCCTGCGGCAATGATCGATCCGATGTTGGGGACGTAATTCAGCAAAAAGGCCAGCACTCCCCATAGCAAAGGATAGTCGACGCCAAGGATAATCAGCCACAGGGTAACCAGCACACCGGTGATAAGGCTGATGATGGTTTTAATCGCCATGTAGTGCTGGACATTGTGTACGAAGTGATCGAAGCCGGACAGACTGTCCGAGTCGCCTAAAATGGCGCGCAATTTACCCGGCATGCCCGAGGCCTCAAGAAGCATGAAAATGACTGTCATAAGGACCAAAAAACCGTTGGCCAGTACGTTGGTGAGGGCATTGAACAGCGCTGCCACCAGTTTCATGGCGGCACCCGGATCGAAAATGTCGGTCAGGGCCTGCCCGGAAATGCTGACGTGTTTCTGGGCCAGCCATGCGATGAGTGTGTCGGCCTGTTGTCGGAATCTGGCTTCGTAAAGAGGCAGGTTTTCGGAGAAGTCACTGACGGAAGTGCCGACCAGACCGGCAAGAAGTAATCCGGCTACAAATACCGTGAGGATAACCAGCAATAACGCCAACCAGGTGGGCAGTCCCCGGCGTTGTAGCCAAAACATGGGGGAAGCGCATAAAATGGCAATAAACCCCGCCAGGAGAAAAGGTACCAGGATAACCTTTCCTGCACTGAGTCCTGCGGCGACGATGACCAGTGAGGCCAGAACGATCAGCACCTGGGCGACGCTCATGTTGCGGTTGGACATGGTTACCCCCAATAATGGAAAGAATCTGTGGACAACTTGTGGAAAAAGTGTTGAATATGCACAGAGGGATCTAAAAGCCGATTATATGATTGGAAAATTTATAGAATAATAGTCTTTTCGAGAAAAAATCGCAACGGCGCAAGGTCCAGTGGGGGATGTGGTTTATCGTGATCTGACAACCTGGATAATGGAGGTCGCATCATCACCGGATGCGAAACTCGAACATCCCGCGACAGAAAAGATGAACTCTGCCGCCGGGATGAGCTATCCGGGAAGTGGAGGTGGCAGACTCAGCGCGTGGTACGCTTGCTGCGAGTACGTTTCAAGCGAATCAGCGCCGCTTCTACACGGGTAAAATCGGGATGCTTGCGATCCATGCCAGCGAGGTCAAGTTTGTACTTTTTAGCCATTTCCACGACGACAGGCAAAGGTTCGGGGTCGGCTTTGGCCCAAATCGGACGTAATTCACGCAAAAAGATATTGACGGTAACCGGATCTATTCCGCGCAGGGAGGTCAACCGGAATTCAAGGTCTTTCGCATCCTTTGCAGATTCATGCAGTTGGCTCAGGCTTCCCTCGTAATACTCCTGCAATGTATTGCAAATTTCCAGGACATTGCTTGCTGCCACACCATCGTGACGGAGATAGCCACCTTCCCTCATAATGGGATGAACCAGATGGCTCCAGCCAGCCTGCGAAATGCTCATTGGGTCAAGAAGTTGATATTTTTGAAATGTACGATAGGTCTTGCGGGCAACATCCTGTGACACCGGTCCGCCAAATAACACGGTTGCCAGCAGCCATTTGAAGAGTTCGCCATCGGAGCAACGCGGCAGATCGATGCCAAGCTCTTCGGAAAATAAGGGAAATGACAGCAAATCCTGAATATTCATGACAGCTTCCTTCCAGCGATATAATTATTGCATTCTAAATATGCATGGAATATGCCGTTTTCGGAAACGATTTTGGGTGGCCTCTTGCGGGGCAGGGATGCTGTTGCGATTCACCAGGATCAAAGACTGTATCCAGGTCAGCATCATGGTGGTGACGGGTTGTCAGGCGGATCTTGAATAGCATGAATAACCAGGCGGGATCGCGAAACGGAGGCCATAAGCGGCTTGGCTTAGGATGGTGAGGGACGGCTAGCAGCCTCGATAGGTATGGAGGGGGGGTGATGGTAAAGCTTGCGCATCATCAATGCGATACAGATGTGCCCGCAACGATGAAGGCCATTTTTGCCGAAGAAGCGGTTATTTAACCGACTTGTCTTTTTATGGGGATTAAATGGTGGTAAAGCAGACATCCCGGAGTTCTCTGCCGGCAACCCTGGATTCTCAGTCGGGTTGCACCATAAAACCGGTCTGTGGCAACGTGACGGAATGTCTAGCCACACTGGATGCTGGAAGTCAGGTTATATATCGCGATGTCCACTCCGCAATCCTGGCAGATTATCGCATTTTCCTGCGGGGTCAGGCAGCAAGGGCAGAGCTGGGTCGATATAGGTGAGTCGCACAATAACGAAACCGAGTTTCCCGTAGGGATCGGTTCCATGGCTTCGACAGTGCATAAAGCTCCAGCCCGCCGAAAAAGTTCCCAACAACGCCATGCGGCCTTGCGGTCGATTCCGGAACGCATGGCGGTCTTTCCGGAAAAAATACGATCCAGCGTCTGGGGACTGAATTGACAGAGTCTTTCCAGATTGGATCGTACCTGCTTGCGGGTCATCCCCGGAGTCAGGTGACCCGTAAACACCACCTTGAAAAGGGCCTTTTCCATGCCTTCCCCCTTGAAATAGCGCCGTTTTTTACAGAGTTGGCTTTTTCGCTGCCCTCAAGAGTTGTACCCCTTAAGTCAATGCCTGCAGATAGTGAAACAACAACCGGATCTACCAATAGCACACATTAATGTTGTTTTGCTAAATGTTTTTTGGTACCCGGGGAAGCCAGGGAGGTTAGTTGTCGGTCAGGCTGGCGGCCAGCAGTTGGACGGAATGGACAACCCGGATCGGAGCAGTGTTCTTCTCCAGCAGGCCGCGTAACATGATCAGACATCCCGGACAATCTGCCGCCACAACTTCGGCACCGGTGGCCAGGATGTCAGCAAGTTTATCCTTGGCGATGGCGCGGGCAATGGACGGTTGACCCAGTACCGAATAGGAACCGCCGAATCCGCAGCAGCGATCGGAGTGGGCCATCTCCGTCAGTTGCCAGCCGGCGCCAGCCAATAGCTGGCGCGGCTGCACGTGAACATTGGAGCCGCGGCGCAAATGGCAGGAATCGTGGTAGGTGACAGTTCCGGCGCTGCCCGGTGGGACAGCCGGCGAAGCGTCTGCAAGTTGTTCGACGAGCAGTACGGCCGCATCCCGGGTGATGGCTGCCAGCCCTGCGGCGCAGTCGGCGAGAGCGGGGTCATCGGCCAGCAGCTCGGGGAAATGTTTGGTCAGTGCGGTGGTGCAAGTGGGGCAGACCGTGACCACCGCATCGGCCTGGGTCTGGGCCAGCGCCACAACATTCTGGCGAGCAAGTTCGGTGGCGGTTGCGGCATCCCCTGCATAAAGGGCCGGGATGCCGCAGCAGCTTTGTCCTTCGGGGTATACCAGTTCAATACTGAAATGCCGAAACAGACGGGCCAGCGCCAGTCCGATGTCCGGCAGGACAAATTCTGCGGCACATCCTCCGAACAGGGCTACCCGCAGCCTCGGTGAGGCAACCCCAGGCTGTTCGGCCAACAGATCGCGCAACGGTCGCTCGGCGATGGCCGGCAGGGTGCGCCATTCGGTCAGGGAGGAAAAAAACAGCGGCAGGTGCCGAATGCTGGAGGCATTACCAGTGATCGGCTTCTGCAAGCGTGCGGCGGTTCGTAGCAGTCCGTGGAACAGCCGTCGGTTGCGCAGAACCCGTTTGAAGACCAGGTCCTTGATGGCGCCGACCCCTTCGCTCTCGGTCAGGCGGCGTCGCAAACCAAGGATGATATGCTCAAGATCGATGTGCGCCGGGCAGACATTGACACAGGCGCGGCAGCCGATGCAGGCATGGATCAGTTCGGCGGCATCGTTCAGTCCGTGCAGGAAGGCCGTAAGCACGATACCGATGGCGCCGACATAGACATGCCCGAAAACGTGCCCGCCGATAGTCTGGTAGACCGGGCAGACATTGGCGCAGGCGCCGCATCGAAGGCAGCGCCAGGCATCGCACGCTTCCTTCGACAAGGCCAGCTTGCTGCGACCGTTGTCGAGCAGTACGATATGCAATTCCCGCGGCTTCTCGCGGCCGGGCGACGGGCCCCGCAGCCAGGTCACATAGGAACTGGCCGCCTGGGCGGTGGCGTTGCGCGGCAGGACCTGCAGCACTCTGACGGCGTCTTCGAGACTAGGAACCAGTTTGTCGATGCCGACCAGCACCACGTGCACCGGCGGTATGGTCGCTACCAGGCGGGCATTGCCTTCGTTGGTGACAAGAGCCAGGCTGCCATCCTCAACCACTGCCAGATTGGCACCGCTGATGCCCATATCGGCGTTAAGAAATTCTTTGCGCAGGGTGCGCCGGGCGACCTCGACCAGGTGCGCGATATCTTCCGACTCATGTTCCCCCGTCAACGTGCCGAATAGCTCCGCCACCTGATCCCGGAACATATGGATGGCCGGCATGACCATGTGGCTGGGACGCTGTCCGGCGAGTTGCACGATCCATTCGCCAAGATCGGTTTCGACCACCCGCATACCTATGTCTTCCAGGGCATGATTGAGGGCGATCTCCTCGCCGGCCATGCTTTTACTCTTGACGGCCAGGTGCGCTTCGTGACGTTGTGCCAGTTCGGTTATATAGGTATTGGCTGCCTGTGCATCCTGGGCCAGGAAAACCTTGGCTCCGGTTGCTTCGGCCTGTTGCATGAACAGTTTCAGCTGATGCGGCCAGTCATCGCGTACCGTATCCTTCATGGCGGCGATAGCATGGCGCAGGCCCTCAAAGTCGAGGTCGGCAAAGGCTTCGGCCCGGGCTGCCAGATAAGCGTCCCCAAAACGATGCAAGGCATCCTGGCGGCGAACATCGGACAGGGCTTGATCGATAAGGTGGCGATAATGGCGGGCACGACGGCTCATGTCCAATTCCTTCAGCTTTCGAGAAAATCGTCGGACAACCCATCGAGCAGCAGGATATGCAACTCCCGGGGTCCATGGGCACCGATAGTCAAGACTCGTTCGATGTCGGCTGTGCGGCTCGGGCCGGTAATAAACGCGATAAAGTCAGGGCTTTGTCGGCTGTGCAGACGCCTGAGAAGAGGCACCGCCGCCATGTGGTCGGGCAGGATTTTATGCGGATTGAGCAAGACGAAGTGGCGCTCGGGCAAGGTGCTGGCAAGGCGAATGGCCTGCGCGGTGGACTCAATGACCACCGTGCCGGTGTCGGCCAGGCCGAAGTTGGCGCCGGTAATGCCGGCCGCGGCGGTGGCTGCCGCATGAAACAGGTCGCCGCAGATGACCTCGGCACCCTGTTCCCGCAGTAATTTTGCCAGGTTAAGTTGGCGGGCTGCCGGAAAGTCCGGCAAAACAATGTTGCCGCCGGCATGCCGGACGATATAGTCGACAGCAGCCTGGGTCGATAGACAGTGCACCGTACGTGCGCCAACCCGGCTGGCTGCCTGGCAGAATTGCTCGAAAAGCATTTCAGGTGTTTTCATGAAAGGTCGCGACCCCGATCGTCGCTCAGGCACCGCGTCCGGATTTGAAACGCTTGAGCCAGAGCTGGAATTCCTTTTCTTCGTGTTCCAGTTCGAAGGCGTTGATCAAGCCGCGGCGCAAGGCCACGGCGACGGAACGGTTGCGCAGGTTGAAAGCATCCCCGACTTTTTCGCCATGGAATTGTTCCTGATCGACGCCAAGTTTGTTGTACAGGGAATTGAGGCGGCTCTGTACCCCCCGTCGCGAAAGATAACGTCGCTGGGCAATCAGGTTGTCGGTCAACCCCAGGGAAATATCGAGCAGCGCTTCGAATTCGATATCGGACAAAGCTGTCTGGCTATGCCCGGTGCGTCCTTGTACCTTACGCACTTCAGGGTCGATCCAGCATTGTTCCTCCAGCAGCACGGTGCGGATGGCGGATACGATGCGGTCGCGCGGATTGGACTTGAGAATGTAACCGTAAACGGTCTCAGGCGGGACGATGCGTGACAGCGTGCGCACATACATTTCGTCCTTGAACTGGCTCCAGAATACGATGCGGGCCTGGGGTTTGCGTTTCCAGAGGTTGCGCGCCAGCTCGATACCGTTCATTTCCGGCATCTGGATATCGCTGATCAACAGCGGCTGCTCCAGTTGCAGGGCCAGTTCCAGGGCCGCCATGCCGTTGGGAGCCCGGTCGATCTGACAGGTTTCCTCCCACCCCTTGATCAGCAGTTCCAGAAATTCAAAATCACGTGGATTGTCTTCCGCGATTACAATGCGCACATCGGTCATCCGTGTCAGTCCTCCTGGCTGCTGCCGGTCGGTACCGGCAGGGTCAGTTCAAAGCGGGTACCGCTGGAAAAACGCGAGCTGCTCCATCGCACCTGGGCACCGATGGTCCGTGCGCGTTCACGGATATTGTTCAATCCCCGACCGGCGCGCATGGCAACCTGTTCAAGATCGAAGCCTATGCCATTGTCTTCAATGGAAAGCATCACCTGGTCGCCGCAAACATTCAGATTCACTTCATAGCGCGAAGACCGCGCATGCTTGATGACATTGTGGACGGCCTCGACCGCAATGCGGTAAAGGGTCAGTTTCTGCAGGCGCGTCAAGCCGGTGTTGTCGATCTCCGGCGAAATGTAGAGATGATACTCCGGCATGTCCCCTTTGCCGAGGTGGCGCTCCAGGTGGGATTCCAGTGCCGCACCCAGTCCCAGAATGTCGAGGGTCTGGGGGTGCAGGTTGTCCATCAACTGGCGCAGGTTGGCAATCGCCCGTAATAGATCCTCTTCCAGGGTGCAGACTTCGTTGCGCAGTTCCCCTTCCGCGGACAGGCTTTGCAAGCCGCGCAGGATGCCCGACAGATCGCACAGTGTCTGATCATGGATATCCATGGCAATGCGGCGGCGTTCTTCCTCAGCCCCTTCCAGCAGTTTTTCGGTTCCGACCACCCGGATAAGCTGATCGGTCATGTGGTTGATCGACAGAGCCAGATCATCCAGTTCGTCGCGCACCGGGTTGGGTGCGGGGGGCGGCGCCAGATCTCCCCGCACGATGCGGCCGGCACTGTCGCTGAGAGTCTGCACCCGCCGCAGAATGCCGCGGGCGAAAAACAGTGACAGCAGGATGCCGACGGGAATGGCTGCACCGAGGACAAATACGGATACCACTGCCGCCCTGTCCGTAAGATTGTCGAGATCTTTGCTGTTGGGCGGGGGCGAATCCTTGCGCATCTGCTTGGTCTGCTCGTTGAGTTTCAACAGGTTGGGGCGCAGCTGCTCCAGTCCTTCCGTAAAAACCCAGATGTTGAACTCATCCTGTTTGGGATAAACCGCCTCGACCGCACGGGCCAGCTCCTGCGCCTGTTCTTCGGGTAGAACCATGTATTTCTGCAGACGTTCAAGGCCGCTGGCCAGGTGGGCATAGGCCTGATCGAGATCGCGGAGCAGGGCATCCAGATTTTCGTAGCTGGCCTGCCCGCTTTTCACCAGTACCTGGTACTGGTGGACAGAGTCGTCCATCACCCGGGCCGCGATATTTGCTTCGGTAATCCCCATGAGGATCGCTCCGACCCCTTCGGCCTGTTCGCGCTTTCGGGACAGATCCATATAGGTGTATTGCAAAAAAATCAGCAGCAGGGTCATCAATAGCAACACTGCCGCCGGTGCAATCAATATCTGATGTTTGAGAGTCAGTCGCATGACGGGCAAGATAACATAAAATTTATGTTGATGCACTGTGCTTCAGCACAGCCCCAAACCGTTGTTTCAAGCGCAGGGAGGGACATCCTCTCCGGCGAAAGCGGCCCGGGCTTCCCGCTCCAGATTTTCCGGGCTGCGCTGGTAGCGCGGCGAATGGTGAAAGACCTGCAGGCGGGCCACTCGAGCCAGGTATGCCAGACGTCCCGCCTGCCAGGCCGTCAAGTGGTTTCGCTGTCGTGCCCGCTCAAGGTCGCGGTGCGCAAACATCGCTTCGATATTCAATATATGTGCGTTTCGGGCCAGCTCCAGGATGCGTCGGAAATTGCCGAACACCGGTGAACAGTCGGTGACATAAACGACTTTCATCCCTTCCTCCGTCGACGCGATCGCTTCGCGCAGCACGCCAAGGGGAACCGAACACGTGCCACCCGTCGACAGAGGTACCATGACGTCCGTATCGGGGGCGGAATTTCGCAGAATCAGGTCCTTGAAGTGGACCAGCCAGGGGCCGGGCATATAGTCATGGCGCTCCAGCGCATCTTTGTGAATGGCAATATGCAGCGGTTCTTCCAGGGAGAAGGCCAGGGACACGATATCCCCATGCGTCAGACGTGAGGCCCGTATCCGGTACCAGGGGGTCTCATGCAGAATGTCGTTGTGGCAAGGCAACAGGCGCTCTGAATGGGGCCGGAATGCCTGGCTGGCCGGGAAGGTCACCTCCCGAATCCCTTCGGGCCGCCATTCGCGTACCGTCAATACGAACGGATAGCCATCGACCAGATTCCAGGTATAACCCTGCAGGCGTGCGGCTATCTGCTTTGCCAGGCCGGCCGGTCCGTACATCAGCAAGGTCAGATCTCTGGCCAGAAAGGTGCGCAGCAGCAGGTCGAACCCGACCAGATGATCGATATGAGCGTGGGAAAGAAACAGCAGGCGGGTTTTGAGCAGCTCCCCGGGCGCAAGGGCATGCAGGTCGCCACAGTCGAACAGTAGCGCCTCGCCCCGGTAGGCGAGGCGCACATACAGCGCCGGATCACCGAAGGGGCCGTTGACAAGCCGGGGGAAAAAAACCGATCGCATCGGTTATGCCTTCCTGGTGCGGGGCCGCCATGGTGCCGGTCGTTGTCATGTTGGACAACGACCGGCGAGACCGGCAATTCATTTGGTTTTTACAGTAGTGTAAATGGTCTGATCGCGGCGTTGAACCAGCAGTCGCACTACCTTGTCGCTGCCTATTTTGCTCAGCAACTGCCGCAACGCGGAGGTTGAGGTAACGGAAGTACCGTTGACTTCCAGGATAACGTCGCCGGCGAGCACTTTCTCCGAGGCGGGACCGTTCGGTTCGACAGCTGTAACCAGCACGCCCTTTTCAACGCTCAGGCGATAGCGGCTGGCCACTTCGGGAGTGATATCGGTCAACGACAGACCGAGCGCCATCTCGGCTTTTTTCTCTTTGGTTTCTGCCGGTTGTTTTTCCTGGGAACCGATGGTCACATTGATGTGTTTCTGGCGTCCGTCACGGAACAGGGTCAGCCGCGCTTTCCCGCCAACCGGCAGGTCTGCCACCTTCTTGGGGAGATCGGCGAGGGTTTTGAGCGTTTCGCCGTTAACCTCAAGGATGATATCGCCTCTTTGCAAACCGGCCTTCTGGGCGGGGGATCCCTCCTGGACATCGGTAATCAGGGCGCCGCCGGCTTTTTTCAAGCCGAAAGAATCCGCCAGGTCCTGGGTGACTTCTTGTACCGATACGCCGATCCAGCCGCGAACCACATGGCCGGTATCCCGCAGTTGCGGGAGAATGCTTTTTGCCGCATTAACCGGTATGGCAAAGCCGATACCCTGTCCGCCGGCCACGATGGCAGTATTGATCCCAATTACCTGGCCGGCCTCGTTAAACAGTGGGCCGCCAGAATTGCCGGGATTGATGGAGGCGTCCGTCTGGATAAAGTCGTCGTAAGGCCCGGCGCCGATCACCCGTCCCTTGGCAGAGACGATGCCGACGGTTACGGTCTGTTCCAATCCAAAAGGGTTGCCAATGGCCATGACCCATTCACCGACCTTGAGCTTGTCACTGTCACCCAGTTCGGCGACCGGCAACTGTTCCTGTCCCACATCGATCTTGACCAGCGCCAGGTCAAGTTTAGGATCGAGACCCTGAACGGCACCACTGAATTCGCGGCCGTCAGAAAGGCGCACTTTGATGACATCGGCTTCATCCACCACGTGATCATTGGTCAGGATGTAGCCATCGGCTGAAATGATGAAACCGGATCCCAGGGAGCGCTCCTTGCGGGGCGTCTGCTGTCCCTGAAAGAAGCGATCAAAGAATTCCTCCAAAAAATCGTTGTAGGGAGATGGCTGTCCGGGGAAAACCGGTCTTTGGGAGCGAACGGTTTTTGACGTACTTATGTTGACGACCGAGGGCTTGAGGTTTCCCGCCAGTTCGGCAAAGTCGGGAACCGCAAACGCCTGGGCGGCCAGCAGCAGCAACGCCACGCAACCAAATAGAATTCGACACGACTTGACCTTCATGGATATCCTCCGCATAAGTGATGATAGCTGGTTGGAATCCCCCGTTGCAAAACGTGGTTAGCTGAAAATGTAATCATTCGGAACGGATGTGTCAACTCGGAGGGGATGCTACCAGGGCTGCCGCAGGTCCGGCAGTGGAGGGAGAAGCCAAACGCGGAGCGGCCTAAGTCGCCTCACCCGCTAGGATGGGGAGTGGTCGTTGTCGGAGGAATTTTGTGGTCCCCGGCTAGGCAGATAAACGGTAAAGGCGCTGCCCGCCCCGTTGACCGAGGCAACCTCGACGCGTCCGCCATGGGCCTTGACAAACGATTCAACGATAGCCAGTCCGAGGCCGGTGCCACCATCCTCACGATTGCGCGCTTTATCAACACGGTAAAAACGATCGAAAATATACGGCAGATGTTCGGGCGGGATACCGATTCCGGTATCGGAGACTTTGACAACCGCCTCTTCGTCCGCCACGGACAGGGAAATTTCGACGCGGCCGTTTTCCGGTGTATAGTTGACGGCGTTGGCGATCAGATTGAGAAAAACCTGGCGTAAACGCATCTCGTCACCCAGAATGCGGATTTCCTCGGTCACATTGGGGTTGAGTACCAACTCGATAGATTTTGGCTGAGCCAACGAGCGGCCCTGCATGTAGAGTTCCTGCAGCAGGTCACTGAGGCTCATTTCCTTGATGGTCAGGGGTTTCTGGCCTGCTTCACTCTTGGCCAGTAGCAGCAGATCCTCGATGATCCGGTTCATCCGGTCGATCTCTTCCATGTTCGAGGCGAGGATCTTGCGAAACTCCTCCGGTTTCTTAGCCCAGCGCAGGGCCACTTCGGTTTCCCCTTTAAGGATTGTCAGGGGGGTGCGCAACTCGTGGGAGGCATCGCCGGAAAACTGTTTGATTTTGCGGAAAGATTCTTCCAGACGCCCCAGCATGGCATTGAAGGTTTCTGCAAGATGGGAGAGTTCGTCGCCGGAGGAACGAACCGGCAAGCGGTGCGAGAGGCTGTCCACATTGATGCGACGCATGGCTCGGGTGAGGTTTTCAACCGGTGCCAGGGCCCTTCCGGCCAGAAACCAGCCCAGAATGGCCACCAACAGCAAGGCCATGGGACTGAATACCAGCAGCAGCGTGCGGAGTTCCTGCAGAGGTTCCTGAACCAGGCCCAGACCGGTGCCAACCTGCAGGAACAACACCTCATTCGTGCTGGTCGTCAGCGCCAGGGTCAGAAGGCGCATCGGATAGGGACCGGCTTTATCCCTGGCGGTTTCCAGCACCATCCCTTGCACAGCCGCCGTCTTTAGCGTCTTGAGGTCTACGGACGGCGCATTGCCGATACTGCTGCACCCATCGCACAGCGATTGACCGGCGCCATCCACCAGCCGAAAAAAATGCCCCTGCCGATGGCGCCGGACGAATTCGCAGAAAACCCGGCATCGATCCTGCCCGGAAAAGCCCTGCGCCAAGGCAGGGCTTTCATCGGTCAATTTGATCAGTCGCTGGTCTGTCTGTCGCAGCAGACTGCTTGACAGTTGCTGGTACCAGACACAGCCGCTCACCACCAGCACCACGACGATTGTCAGGGTGTACCAGGCGGTAAGCCGAAATCGCAGGGAGTGGAAGAACAATCAGCCCTCCTTGAGGACGTACCCCACGCCGCGCACGGTGTGAATCAGTTTTTTGTCGAAATCCCGATCGACTTTCTTGCGCAGGTAGTTGACATACACGTCGATAATATTGGTAAACGAGTCGAAGGTGTAGTCCCACACATGTTCGGCGATCATGGCCCGGGTAAGGACCTGGTTGGGATTGCGGATGAAGTATTCGAGCAGGGCGTATTCCTTTGCCGTCAGATCGATTTCCTGGTCAGAGCGCCAGACTTTGTGCGTAACAGGATCCAGGCGCAGATCGGCAAAGTTAATTTCGGCACCGCGATCTTTGGCACTACGGCGCAACAAGGCCTTAACGCGAGCCAGCAATTCACTGAAGGCGAAAGGCTTGGTCAGGTAGTCGTCGCTGCCTGAATCCAGCCCGGAAACGATATCCTCAACCGAGTCCTTGGCGGTCAGGCAAAGTACCGGCGTTGCTACATCTTTGGCGCGCAGTTCCTTAATGACTTCCAAGCCATCCTTTTTGGGCAGCATGAGGTCCATCAGGATGATGTCATAAGGGTTGTTTTCGGCCAGATAGAGACCTTCTTCGCCGTCAAAAGCCACATCCACGGTGAATGCTTCCTCTTCGAGGCCCCGCTTAATGAAGCTTGCTACTTTTTTTTCATCTTCTACGACGAGTACGCGCATAGTCGCTTCCTTTCTTTCAATGATGGAAACGGTCAGATTTTGGGTTTGCACTGTTTCCGGTTAAAAGTTGAAATTCTCGGTAAAACTTTAACGGCTTCATTTTGTCGAAGACCATTTGCCGGTTTCCGTCCCGGGTCCATCGGCCCGGCACGGTTTGTTGCTGAAGGCACCGCGAAAATGGTGTAATAGTTGTTTGACAAACGCTATTGTCAAGCGGCACGTGATCTTTTTTTAAAAACCAAGCGCGTTGCTAAAAAAATCTGACAGCACTTATTTCATGAATTTTACATTAAAAGATTAGCAATAAAAAACAATCCCGCAAGCGTTCTGCGATAAAATACGTAAGTCTTTGAATCATGCACCGTAGCGCGCACGGATGAGGGAAACCCTGTTGAATTTCCCCTCCCCCGCAGGTATAATCGGGCACATATTTACCAGCCAAGGTATGTCCCTCATTAAAGTGCGCTTGCGATTACACTCGATCTACAAGGTTTTTGTCAAGTATTTTATTGCCTTCATCCGAGTCCTTTGATAAACAGTGCGAATGAATGAAATCTGGCTACAAATTAATATCAGCGTACCCGCCGCCGGCATCGATCTGGTCTGTCATGAATTGACCGAACTTGGATCGGAGGGCATTACCGTGGAAGAACGGTCCCTGGATACATTTGTCATCCCCGATCCGGATGCCGATATCCCGGAAACATTAACCATCAAAGCCTATTTTCCCCCGGATGTCTCGGAAACCGGACTTGCCCAGCAGGTCTTCGAGCGGCTGACCTGGCTGGCTCCCTTGATCCCCGGTCTGGAACCTTGCCTGCCGGAGATCTGTCAGGTCCGCGACGAAGACTGGGCGGAAAACTGGAAGCAGCATTTCGGAATATTGCGCATCGGCTCACGACTGGTGATCCGCCCCACCTGGGAAGATTTTACCCCCGGCCCGATGGATGCGGTTCTCACCCTGGATCCCGGTATGGCTTTTGGCACGGGGAGCCACGCCACGACCCGCCTGTGTCTGGAAGCTCTGGCGGAACTTTATGAAAACCCACCCGGTCCGCAGCGTGTCCTCGATGTCGGCACCGGCTCCGGGATCCTTGCGGTGGCGGCCGCAGTGTTGGGGGCCCGGAACGTTTTGGGCTGCGACATCGATGAGACGGCCTGTCAGGTAGCCGTTGACAACGCCCGGCAAAATGGCGTTGAGGAGTGGATAGCGGTCACCCTTGATCCACTGGAATCCCTGGATGGTTCTTTTGAAGTGGTGCTGGCCAATATCCTGGCGGAGGAAAATGCGCGCCTGGCCCCTGAATTGATTCAGCGACTTGCGCCCGGAGGGGTGTTGATCCTTTCCGGCATTTTGCAGGAAAAAGAACAACTGGTCATCGATGCCTTCGCCGATCGCGGCCTTGAAGGCCCCGATATCAGGCGCCAGGATGAATGGTCCTGTCTGTGTTATCGCAAGGAAATATGAATGCATCGTTTTTTTGTCGCGGCGGAGGCTTTGCAGGCTGATAATATCGACCTGCCGGAGGAGATACTGCGGCATATAGCGGTGCTTCGCCTTGCCAGGGGGGAAGAAATCCTCCTTTTGGATGGCCATGGCAACCTGTGTCATTGCCGTATCGATCAGCTGGATCGCAAACGCGGTGCAGTCGTGGTTCTGAGCCGGCACTCGGAGTGCGAGAAGGTATTTCCCATCGAGCTTATGCAGGCCCTGCCCAAGGCCGATAAAATGGATCTGGTTCTGCAGAAGGGGACCGAACTCGGCATCAACCGTTTCACTCCTTTGCAAACCAGCCGTAGCGTTCCGCGTTTGGCGAATCAGCGCGAGGAACAGCGCCGTCAGCGCTGGTTGCGCATCATTCGCGAAGCGGCACGTCAATGTCGCCGGCCGCTGTTGCCGGAACTCGGCGAGATCTGCACGCTGGACGAGGCGCTGGCAAACTGTCATAGTGAACTGCGTCTTATGTTGTGGGAAGAGGGCAGCCAGCCACTGGAAACCACTCTGCCTGAGAAGGCCCCTTCGGGAGCAACGGTGCTTATTGGCCCGGAAGGCGGATTCTCGGAACAAGAGGCGGAGATTGCCCGGCGCCATGGGTTCATCCCGGTGTTATTCGGCCCGCGTATTTTGCGTAGTGAAACAGCAGGATTTGCTGCTGCGACCATTTTGCAATACCGTTATGGCGATCTGGGAGCGTGTCGGAGTTAGGGACGTATTTTTTCTCAAGTTCATCGCACTCCCGGGTGTGAAACAGATTTGAAATTAGAGCAAGTAGCTTTGCGGAGGAATTGTCATGAAATGCCCCAAGTGCGGTTTTCAGAGTTTTAATTACCTGCCCAACTGTAAAAAATGTGGCCGGGATCTTTCTGAAATGCGCGACAAATACCGCCTTGGTGATCCTGTTCTGCCGCAGTATCAGGCCCAAAAGACCGCGGGGCCTGCGCAACCCATGGTTGATGATCCTTTCGAGACGACCTTGCCCGATGAAAAGGATATCTCTTGTACCGCCAACCTGGCTTCCCTGCCGGATGATGAGGTCGATGCGGAGCTGGCAGATTACTTCGACGAAATAAACGCAATCGATCCCGAACTTGCGGCAACCCTCGATCCGGACGCAGACTGGGCCGAAAACGCGTTGACTATGGACACCTTTGGTCTCGAAGCGGGTGAGCCTGTCGAGCCCGTTCTGCCAGAAGACGAACCGGTTCATGGCGTCACGCCGGCAACAGATGATTTTTTCATGGATGATGATCCGCTGTCCGCAGAAATTCCGGTTTCCGCAGCGGGCGGATTGGGTGACGAAGTCGAAGAAGCCCCGGACGGTTCGGACGCCACGCAAATTCTGTCAGATGATGACTTTCCGTCGGCAGATGATGAGGATCTCGATGATTGGTTGCTTGATGGAGCTGAGCCTTCCTGGCGCCGTACCGCGGCAGCCATCCCTGCGGTAGAGACAAAGGCTTTTTCAAGTGTCGATGATGATTTCAGGCTCAGTGATGATAACGCCTCGGGCCTTGCTGACGATCAGCCGCAGGTTTTCGTCCAGGAACAGGCGGAACTGCCCTTTGAAAATACCCCGGAGACGACCAAACAACGGGCTTCCTTGCCTGCTCGCCTGTTGGCTATCCTCCTCGATACAGGGATGCTGGCTGCCATTCTGGCGCTGTTTGTGTTGGCGGGAGAGTATCTCCGTCGGGGACAAGGCGTTCTGGTCTGGCCGCATCCTCAGGATTTAACCGCGCAAGCCGGCCCTTATTTCCTGGTGTTTTTCGGCTTGGCCTTTGGTTACTTCACCGTGTTTCATTATCTGGGCGGGCAGACACCGGGTAAAATGGCGAGCAAGCTCCTGGTTGTCGACATCAACGGGGAACCCTTGCAATTGTCGCAAGCCTTCTTACGCAGCGTGGGCGGGCTGATATGCCTGTTGCCGGTGGGGCTTGGCTTTTTTTCGGCGCTTTTTAATCGCGAAGGGCGGGGATGGAATGATCGTTTGGCCGGTAGCGTGGTGATCTCTGCCAATGAGGGGGAGAGCGAAAGCTGAGCCCGGAGTATGCACTGCCTGGAAGGCCTGCCATACAAGGATGGAATGAAGCATACGGAATCGTGATCAAAAAATTACTGTTGGGCAAGTTTGTTTCGCAGGATCAGGATTTCCAGCGCGCAGGCTGCCTTGCCTAAAAGTTTTTGCAGGTCGATCATGCGTTCGCTGAGGGCTTGCCGACTGTCCTCCACATACAGCACTCCCACCGTTCTCCCCGCCAGAATCAGCGGCAACAGGGCAATTCTTTCGGACGCCGCTCCCAGCGATTGGCTCAGGTGCTGAATGAGGGGCGGTTCGGGGATGCGGCCCAGAAACGGACTTTTGCCGTACAACACCGATTTTAGCACCGCGCTGCCTGCAACCGGTATTTTTACCTCGGTAAAGCCGGGCACTGATTGATCGCCGATCAAACCCCTCCAGCCGCATAGCATCTCATCCCGTAACAAAAACAGTCCCATGCGCTCGAATTCACCGGCCAGTTGCGCAGCCAGCGCATCCGCTACGTCCTCGCGGTTGCGGGCCGCAGACAGGTCGGCATTCCGTGCGGTGGCCGGCAATGCCGGAGTTGGCGCCGGCTCGTCCTCAACGATCTCTGCCTCTTCCAGCAGTGATTCGTCTATCTCGGCGTCTAACGGCGGAACCGCGATGTCTGCTTCCGGGCGTATCTGCTCGATCAGTAACCGTTCTCGCTCCGGCAGGTCTTTGCGGTAGCAGCGGGAAATCGCCAACAACAAGCGGCATTCGGGCGCTACCTGGGGTGCCAGCGGATACCCCACCAGCTCACTCAGAGTGTTCAACCTCTCCTGATCACTAGGGTCAGCCATGGCGATCACCAGGCCTTGTTGACTCAGGCGCAGCGGCAGAGCCCGATGCTTGAGGGCCTGCTCCATGGACAGAAATTCCCGCATCACCGGAGACAGCTCCTGCACATGCTCCGGCTCAAAATAAGGTCGTTTGAGCTGGCGGCTCAGCAGATGCGCCAGACGATCCTGGCCGATGCCGGTCAGAATAAGCGTGCTGGTGCTGACAGCCATGTCGCCATTGCCGGCGTGCCGCAGTATTTCATCGCTCAGTTGTTGGGACAGCATGCCGGTACGAACCAGCAGCTCCAGCAAAGTGCTCGCCATGACGACACCATGGCAGACGTAAACGCTCCGGTCTGCCTTATTCCCTCAATAATTCCCCTGATGGGATAAATAATCCAAATACAAATCGCTATCGAACTTGAAGCGCCGTGTCGCTTGGACGCAAAAATGTCCGTTGGTTTAACCCGACTCGATCCCGCTGCAATCAAATGTTAGAAGACTCGGTACGGGATCGGCACGGGCGTTCCGAAGCCATCAACCCATGCGCAGAGTCAAAAAACTCTCCAGGTCAGGGCAGCGCAGATAGGGATTGTGCTGCCGCTCAAACTCAATGGTGGAATACGGCCGGGGGCCGTAATCATGACCGGGAAACACCAGCGTTTCGCCGGGGAAAGCGGCCAGTCGCCGTAAACTGGCATACATGGCCGCCGGATCGCTGCCGGGCATATCCGCGCGGCCGACTTTGGTGACAAACAGCGTATCTCCGGTTATCAGCGCGCCCGGCGGATTCAAGGCAATATCGGCCGGGGTATGGCCGGGTGTGTGCAAGATCTTTACCGGATTCGCGCCAATCATCAGCACATCGCCATCTTCCAGCGCCTTGTCGACGCGGACGCCTGCCAGCGGGTGGGCCGCGAGCTTTGCCCCCGTAGCCTCCAATATCAAAGCGTTGCCGGATATGTGATCACGGTGGCCGTGGGTATTGACCAGCCAGCCAAGCTTGACGTGATGCTGATGAATAGCATCCAGCAGGTGCTGCGGTTCCAGCGATGGGTCGACAGCTATCCCCTGGCGCGTTTCGGGGCAAAACAGCAGATAGGCGAAATTGGCCATTTCTCCAGCCGGGATCTGTATAATCTCAAGCGCGCCAACCGTCATTGCCAGTCCTCCACCACAGGTGTCCCCGGTGTTCGTTGAATTTCTCCATCGATGATGCAAAAAGAATCTCCGGTGGCACGCGCCACCCAGCGGTCCCCTTCTTCCGGTGGTAGCGGAAACTCGCGACCGCCCAGGAAGACATCTTCACCGTCTATCCTCCCCCACCATTCCAGGGAACCGGTCTGCCAGATCTTGGTTTTCAGATTATATGCCATAAAAACGGAGCTCCTGTGCAAAAAAAGTCACTTTATCATACGTCAGGTGCTCCTATCGGTCAATTCAGAGGATCTGTACCCTTGTGATAAATGCAGGATTTTTCTATAATCACCGTTTACGTTCAAACGACCATCCCAGACAGAAAGGCCCTTTCCATGAAATTTGCCAAAATGCACGGAGCCGGCAACGACTACGTCTATGTTAATTGCTTCGAGGAAAAGATTGACGAGCCTGCCGAAATGGCTCGCAAGGTCAGCAACCGCAACTTCGGCATCGGTTCGGACGGCCTGATCCTGATCCTTCCCTCCGAAGTGGCCGATGTGCGCATGCGCATGTTCAATTCAGACGGCAGCGAATCGGAGATGTGCGGCAACGGCATCCGCTGCGTGGCCAAATATGCCTACGACCACCAGCTGGTAAGTAAAAAGGAAATCACCGCGGAAACCGGTGCCGGCATTCTTACCCTGCAACTGTTTACCAACGACCGAGACAAAGTCGAACGGGTTCGCGTCAACATGGGCAAACCGCGCCTGACACGCGGTGAAATCCCCATGACAGGCAGTCCCGAAGAGCAGGTTGTCAACCAGGAACTGAAGGTCCTGGACCGTACCTTTCATATTACCTGCGCTTCCATGGGTAACCCGCATTGCATCATTTTCGTGGACAATGTCGATGAATTTCCGGTTGCCAAATACGGTCCGCTCATCGAGACCAATCCCATGTTTCCCAATCGTACCAATGTCGAGTTTATCGAAATCATCTCCCCCACCGAGATCAAACAGCGCACCTGGGAGCGCGGGGCCGGAGAAACCCTGGCCTGCGGAACCGGTTCCTCGGCAGTCACCGTCGCCTGCGTACTTAACAACCGTACCGAGCGCCGGCTTCTCAATCACCTGCTGGGCGGCGACCTGGAGATGGAATGGGCCGAAGACGGCAGCGTTTACATGACCGGCCCGGCGGTTCAGGTATTCGAGGGAGTATTCGATCCCCAATGAACTGTCCCATGTGCACACGCTGGCAGGATCAGCCGCAGCTAAGAATTGCCGAGTTCGAGCATTGCTACGCCATGTTGAACGGCGACCAGTTCTTCGCCGGCTATACCCTGCTGTTCACCAAGGCCCATGTTACCGAACTCTTTCATCTGCAGCCGGTAGTTCGCCAGGCGGTCATGGAGGAGGTCAACCGGATGGCGGCCGCCCTGGCGGCCGTCTATCAACCGGCCAAGATGAATTACGAACTGCTTGGTAACATGGTGCCCCACATGCACTGGCATCTGGTGCCGAGGCAGACTACCGATGCGCTGTGGCCGCGTCCCATCTGGAGCGAACCCCACGCCGAGAGCCTGCTGTCCGACGACGGTTATGGTCAGGCGATTCGCAGCATCCGTAGTGCCCTCGGGCTGATGGACTAACTGGTTTTCATCCGGGAAAGGGCCGTTTCCCCAATGAAAACTGCGCTGTGCCCAGCCGGAGTTTCCGGTTGGAAGCTAACTACAAGGGATAAAAATCACGCATATGGAATGCATCCTGTTCGACCTCGATAACACCCTCTATCCGCCACGCTGCGACCTGTTCGGGCTTATCGATAAACGCATCAACAGCTACATGCACGACGTGGTGGGAATTCCGCTGGAGGATGTTGATACCCTGCGCCGGCGATACTGGCAAACCTACGGTGTCACCATGCAGGGACTCATGCGGCATCACCAGGTCGACCCCGAGGACTACCTGTATTATGTGCATGACGTAGATGTGGCCAGCCGACTGCAGGTCGAACCTGAATTGAGACAGGCGCTGATTTCGCTGCCCCAGGCCAAGGTTATTTTTACCAACAGCTGTCGCTCCCACACCGACCGCGTGCTGGAGGCGCTGGGAGTCGCCGATCTGTTCGACCAGGTGTTCGATATCCGGGTGGCCGACTATATGCCAAAACCCTATCTCCAGCCGTATCACCGGGTGCTTGAACATCTCGGGCTGACAGGCAGTCAGTGCATCATGGTCGAAGACAGCGTTGCCAATCTCAAACCGGCCAAGGATCTCGGTATGACGACCATTCTGGTCGGCAACGCCACCCCCGGGCCTTTCGTCGACCGGCAACTGGACGAAGTCGTGCAATTGCCGGCCGCCCTGGCCGACGGCATGACAGCTTGCAGCAGCACGGGCAGCCAGCCTGTGGTTGCGGGGGAATGAGCATGTTGCTGGGAGCCCACGTGTCGATTGCCGGCGGGGTCAGCCGCGCTTTTCAGCGCGCGTCGGATATTGGTGCTACCGCTATGCAGGTTTTCACCAAAAACGCCAACCGCTGGCAGGCCAGCCCCCTGCCCGCCAAAGAGATCAAAGCTTTTGCGGCGGCCTGGCAAACCAGTGACGTGGCATCGGTCATCGCCCACGACAGCTACCTCATCAATCTGGCGGCACCCGAGGGGGAGAACCGTACCCGCTCGATGGCAGCCTTTATCGATGAAATGGAACGCTGCGCCCAGCTCGGCATCGGCGGATTGGTTATGCATCCGGGAGCCCATCTCGACGCCGGCGAAGAGATCGGTCTGCAGCGCATCGCCGAAGCTCTGCGCAGCATCTTCGCCGCCGCACCGCCGCAGGTGACGATCCTGTTAGAAAACACCGCCGGTCAGGGCAGCTATCTCGGTTATCGTTTCGAACACCTGGCGGCTATCATGGAACAGGTGCCGCAGGGACGCTTCGGCGTCTGTCTCGACACCTGCCATGCCTTCGCCGCCGGCTATGATTTAAGTTCGGCCGAAGGCTATCAAACGGTAATGGAGGAATGTCAGCGCCTCATCGGCATCGAACGCATCGCCGCTTTTCATCTCAACGATTCGCAGAAAGCCCAGGGATCGCGGGTCGACCGGCATGCCCACATCGGCCAGGGCTGTATCGCCCTGGATGCGTTTGCCGCGCTGATGCAGGATGCGCGGTTCGCCGCCGTGCCCAAGATCCTTGAAACCGCTCCGGGCGAGAACAACTGCCACCACCTGGAAGAATTGGCCCTTTTGCGCCAATTGGCGCAGCAGTCATGAGAGCGGTGCTGCAACGGGTAACGCAGGCCCACGTCAGTGTCGATGGCGAGATCGTCGGCGCCATCGATCAGGGGCTGATGGTTTTGCTCGGCGTGGAGCAGGGGGATGGGCAACAGGACGTTGCACAACTGGCCAAAAAGACCGCCGAACTGCGCCTGTTTGAGGATGCCGACGGTAAAATGAATCTTTCGGTGGAGGATATTGGCGGGCAGCTGTTGGTGGTCTCCCAATTCACCCTGGCAGCCGATTGCCGCAAGGGGCGCCGCCCCGGTTTTTCACGTGCCGCGCCCCCCGAAATCGCCGAAACCCTGTATCTTGATTATATCGAACAACTGCGTCAGCGCGGCCTGAGCGTGGCCACTGGCCGGTTCCAGGCCATGATGCAGGTACACCTGGTCAACGATGGCCCGGTTACTTTTCTTCTCGACAGCCATAAGGTATTTTGATGGACGATTTTGAACAAGAAAGACCACCGAGCCGCAGCGCCCTGAAACGTGCCGCCAAAGCCGTGGAAGAGATGGCTGCCCGCCTGGCCGATTTGGGCGATGGCGATTTCAAGCGATTGCCCCTGACCGGCGAGATCCGTGAAGGGATCGAAGAAACACGGCGCTTCAAGTCGCATAACAGTGCCCGCAAGCGCCAACTCAAGCATCTGGCCGGATTGCTGCGAAGCGATGCAGACGCCGTACAGGTGGCAGAGGAGTTCCTCGCGGAGATTCAGACTGGCCGGCACAAAGAGGCTGCCGATTTCCATCACATCGAAGCCTTGCGTGAGCGGCTCTGCGATGCGGAGCAGTTCGATGCTGCCCTGGAAGAGGTGCGCCAGAACATGCCCGGGGTGAATCTCGCCAAGATCCAGCGATTGGCCGAAAGCGCCCGTGTCCACAGCGACCGGCGTGCCTTCCGTGAGCTGTTCCGGATTCTGAAAGCCGCCGACTCCGGAGATAACTGAAGATTCTGCGTGGGAGATGAAAAATTCATTCACCACGAAGAGAACGAAGGCCACGAAGAGAAACAAATTCAAAAAAACCGGCGGTTTGGCGTCCATATAGGCCGACAGGCTTCCAGTAAGTCTCTTTAAATTGTTTTTACTGCGATATACAGGATGCACAGGATTAAAAGCATAGGCCTTGGGTTTGTACTTTTATCCTGAATATCCTGACCATCCCTGTTCGTTGGGATTTGTCGTTATTTGGTGTCCTTCGTGGTAAATGAATAGACGTGTCGTTGCCTATGACCTGCTCCAGGGCTGGGTGACGTGGAACCGCTGTATAACAAAAAAGGACCGATGTTCGCACATCGGTCCTCGTTTACGCATTTTGTGGCCAGGTTATGCTTAGAGGGCCTTTTTGATCAGGGTTTCGAGCTGCCCCTTGGGAACGGCACCGACTACCTGATCGACGATTACGCCGTCTTTGAACAGGATCAGCGTCGGAATGCCGCGCACGCCGTAGTTGCTGGGAGTGGCGGGGTTTTCATCGACATTGATCTTGGCGATTTTGACCTGTCCGGCAAACTGGGTGGCCAATTCCTCGAGGGCCGGTGCAATGGCTTTGCAGGGACCGCACCAGGAAGCCCAGAAGTCTACCAATACGGGTTCGCCGGATTTCAGAACATCGGCTTCGAAATTGCTATCAGAAAGATGTACAATGTTGTCGCTTGCCATCGATATCTTCTCCTTGTAAATAAAAAGTTAACGTGTCACCCTTTAAATATTCGATAAGTATGTTCCATCATAAAAGAGCCTAAGAAAAAAGCAAGATCTTATTCCACTCTGGCCGTTTACAGCTTGCCCTTGACACGCCGGATGGCCCAACCTATCATTCTTCGAAATTTGCAGGCAAGGGCGCATTCTATGATGCTACAGGATAAAATCAGTAAATCGCTGCGGGATCACACCGCCGTTCTGGAAGAAACTTTTCTCATGCAGGCCAACGAGCTGGTGACCTTTGCCAGCCAGGTCGCGGAGATTTTCAACCGTGGCGGCCGTCTGATGGTCGTTGGCAGCGGTCCGCTTTGTTCCATCGCCAATCTGGTCGCTAACCTGTTCCGTTACCGGCTCAACATCGAGCGCCCGGCGCTGCCGGCGTTGTCCCTGTGTCAGGATATGCCACTGGCCGCTTCCCTGGCCAAGGACGGACGTAGCGGCGCGTTTTTCGCCCAGCAGCTTCAGCTTATCGCCAACGAAGGCGATGCGGTTCTGGCGCTCGGGGACGTTTCGCATAACGAGGCGATTCTGGATGGTCTGGCCGAAGCCCGTGAGCGCGGTTGCATTACCGCCGCGCTGCTGCCGGAAAAAGAAGAAATCAATGGCGATGGTCCGCACTTCCTGTTTCGGCTGTCCACCGATTCCGTTGGTCGTGCGGCGGAAACGGGGCTGTTTTTCGGCCACCTGCTGTGCGAGCTTGTCGAAGGGGAACTGTTCGGCATCTGATGTCCGCAGCAAGGAGTGAGCTCATGCCTGAATATCCCATTGTGCTGCAACTGGCCGGAAAAGATTGTGTGGTAGTGGGGAGCGGGCCCGTTGGCATGCGCAAGGTCCGTGGCCTGCTATCCGCCGGTGCGCGGGTGCGACTGGTCAGCCCGACCGGATTGCAACAACCCGGTCAGGAAAACGTTGAAATCATTCCCCGCGCCTTTTGTCCCGGCGACCTTGACGGTGCCTGTCTGGTGTTTGCTGCTACCGGCGATAACGACAGTGACCGGGCGGTGGCTACGGAAGCCCGGAGCCTGGGAATTCCCGTGTGTCTGGCCGGCTTGCCGGAGGAAGGTGATTTCAGCCTGCCGGCGGTACTGCATCGGGGAGATCTGACCGTGGCGGTGACCACCGCGGGGCGTAGCCCGGCATTGGCAACCCTGGTGCGGGATCAATTGGAAGCGCTTTTGCCGGATACCTGGGCGATCCTCCTGGATATCGCCGCCGCAGTGCGTCAGCGCGCGCTTTCCGACCCGGACATCATCGATTACAACACGGAAAAACTGCGTCACCTGCTGAGCGGATCGTTGCTCGAACTGCTGGCAGTCCACGATGTGGTAGCGGTTGATCGATGGCTGCAACATGTCTTCGGCCCATCCTGGAGTCTGGCGTCTCTTGGGATCAAACTGCCGGAAAGGAATCCATGACCATCGATCTGCTGCTGTTTCGAACAACTTTGGCCATTTACGCCGTGGCGACGGGGCTGGCTCTGACCGACATCATGTGGCGCCGCCCCGCCATCGGCCGTCACAGTCGCGTTCTGCTGTGGAGCGGTTTCGGCCTGCATTGCCTGACCCTGGTCAACCGCTACCTGGCGACGGGTTTTCTACCCCTGTCGAGCCTGCATGAATCGCTGTCGTTTTTCGCCTGGGCCATTGTCGGGACCTATCTGCTGTTCCACATGCGTTATCGCCTGGCGGTGCTCGGTGCCTTCGTCACGCCGCTGGCGCTGGTTTTGATGATTTTCGGCAGTACCGTGCCGATGGCCAGCGCACCTTTGAATCCCTCTCTGCAGAGCGTGTGGTTGCCGGTGCATGTGGGACTGGCGTTTCTCGGCGATGCGGTATTCGCACTGGCGGCGGTGGCCGGCGGGTTGTATCTGCTGCAGGAGCGCATGCTCAAGAAAAAAAAGGTGTCGTCCCTGTTTTATCGACTCCCGTCCCTGCAGACCCTGGACAATCTCAACCACCGTTGTCTGAGCATCGGTTTTCCCCTCATGACCCTCGGCATCATTACCGGGGCGATCTGGGCCGACCAGGTCTGGGGTGCCTATTGGAGTTGGGATCCCAAGGAAACCTGGGCACTGATCACCTGGTTTTTGTACGCCGCGCTGCTGCATGGCCGTCTGGCTATCGGCTGGCGGGGGCGCAAGGCCTCGATCCTCGCCATCCTCGGTTTTGCTTGCCTGCTGTTTACGTTTTTCGGGGTTAACCTGCTGCTCTCCGGCCTGCACAGTTACGCCACTTTCGGAACACCCTGACATGCTTACAAGGAACCCTGCCGTTTCATGAATTTTCTGGTCATAGGCCTCAGCTACAAAACCGCTCCGGTGGAATTGCGGGAACGCCTGAGTTTCACCTCTGGCGACCCGGGCACCGTGTTACGCGCCATTACAGCTTTGTCCGGCATTACCGAGGGGATGATTCTGTCGACCTGCAACCGGGTCGAGGTGTATGCCGCCGCCCAGGACCCGGCGCTTGGCTGTGCCCGTCTGCAGCGCTTTCTGGCCGAGCATCACCAGCTCGATGAGGCCCAGCTCAAACCGCATCTGTATATCCATAGTGGCCGGGATGCCATCCGACACCTGTTCCGGGTGGCTTCCAGTCTCGATTCCATGATCCTTGGCGAGCCCCAGGTTCTCGGTCAGCTCAAGGAGGCCTACACCCAGGCCGGGTCCAGCTGTACCGCCGGACCGGTGCTCAATCGTCTGTTGCCGCGCGCCTTCGCAGCCGCCAAGCGGGTCCGCAACGAAACTTCCATCGCCCAGCATGCGGTTTCGGTGTCCTTTGCCGCGGTGGAACTGGCGCGCAAGATCTTTGGTGATCTGGCCGGTAAAACCGTGATGATCGTCGGGGCCGGTAAAATGTGCGAATTGGCGGCGCGGCATCTGACGGGCCAGAAAATCGGCGAGGTGCTGGTGACCAATCGCACCCTTTCGCGCGCCCAGGCGTTGGCCGAACAATTCGGCGGACGTCCGGTGCCGTTTGCCGAATTCCCCCTGTTTCTGCACCAGGCCGATATCGTGCTGACCTCCACGGCGGCCGGCGGCGTGCTGTTGACCCGTGCCCAGCTGGAGCAGATCATTCGCCAGCGCAAAAATCGACCCATGTTCCTCATCGATATCGCCGTGCCGCGCAATATCGATCCGGAAGCCAACCATATCGACAACGTCTACCTGTATGACATCGACGATCTCAACGGCGTTATCGAGACCAATCTGCGCGAACGACGCAAGGCCGCCAAAAAAGCCGAAGACATCATCGAACAGGAAATCATCCGCTTTTACAGCTGGCTGCGCAGCCTGGAAGCCACCCCCATGATCGTTGCGCTGCGCCAGCAGGCGGAAGACATCCGCCAGCAGGAAACAGCCAAAACCCTCGGCAGTCTTCAACATCTCGAAGCGGCCGATCGTCGTGCCGTCGAGGCGTTGACCCGCTCCATCGTCAACAAGATGCTGCATCCGCCCGTTACCGCTCTCAAGCGTATCGGCGACGACATTACCGGGGAAATCTACCTGGAAGCCGTCCGGCGGCTGTTCGATCTGCCTGCCGACCAGCCTGCCGACCCGCAACCGACCCAGCCCGCTCCCCTCGAGGAGGTGGGCGATACGAAACAGGATACTTCTTCATGACCGCACATACTTTGCGCATCGGCACCCGCGCCAGTCGCCTGGCCCTCTGGCAGGCCGAGTGGGTGCAACAACAACTGCAACAGCTGCATCCGGGATTGACCGTTTCCCTGGTGCCGATTACCACCAAAGGGGATAAGATCCTCGATGTCCCGTTGGCCAAGGTCGGCGGCAAGGGCCTGTTCGTCAAGGAACTTGAAGAAGCGTTGTACGACGGCAGCGTCGATCTGGCGGTGCATTCCATGAAAGATGTCCCCTCGGTGCTGCCGCCGGGACTGATACTGCCTTGCATACCTCCCCGTGAGGATCCCCGCGATGCCCTGGTTACACCGGACGGCCGCGGCTTTGCGCAGTTGCCCCAGGGGGCGCGTATCGGTACCTCGGCTTTGCGTCGCCAGGCCCAATTGCTGGCCCAGCGCCCCGATCTGACTATCGTATCGTTGCGGGGTAATGTCGAAACCCGGCTGCGCAAGATGGATGAGGAGCAGCTCGACGGCATCGTGCTGGCCGCCGCCGGCCTCAAACGCCTGGAACTGGCGGATCGCATCAGCGAGTATCTGCCGACCGATCTGAGTCTGCCGGCCATCGGGCAAGGCGCCCTGGGACTGGAATGCCGTCAGGGCGATGACCGCACACTGGCCCTGATCGCGCCGTTGCACCATGCCGATACGGCGGTGGCGGTGACCGCCGAGCGCGCCTTTCTGCGTCGCCTCAATGGTGGTTGCCAGGTGCCGCTGGCGGCCCACGCCACAGTGGTGGGCGACCGGGTGAACATGGTCGGCCTGGTGGCCGAGGTCGATGGCAGCCGCCTGCTCAAGGACACCCTTGTTGCGCCGGTACCTGAGGCCGAAGCCGCCGGTCGGCAACTGGCCGAATCGTTGCTGGCGCAGGGGGCGGATAGGATCCTCGCGGCGCTCGACATCACTCCGGACCCATCGGCATTCTGTTCATGACATTTCCAGCCAACAGCCCCAAGGGTATTGTCTACCTGGTCGGCGCCGGCCCCGGCGATCCCGGCCTGTTGACCGTGCGCGGGCTGCAGTGCCTGCGCCGCGCCGAAGTGGTGGTCTACGACTATCTGGCCAATCCGCAACTGCTCGCCGAAGCGCCGAGCGCGGCCGAGCGCATCTATGTCGGCAAAACCGCCGGTCACCATCACCTGCCCCAGGAGCAGATCAACGCCCTGCTGGTTGAAAAAGCCCGGCAAGGCAAGGTGGTGGTGCGGCTCAAGGGCGGAGATCCCTGCCTTTTCGGGCGTGGCGGCGAGGAAGCCTGCGAACTGGCCGAAGCGGGCATGCCCTTCGAGATCGTGCCGGGCGTGACGGCCGGTTTCGGGGCCGCTATTTACGCCGGCATTCCCCTCACCCACCGCGACTACACCACCAGCCTGGGGCTGATCACCGGCCATGAGGATCCGACCAAAAAGGTATCCAGCCTCGATTGGTCGAAGCTGGCCACCGGCGTCGGCACTCTGCTGTTTTACATGGGGATGGGTAACCTGGCCACCATCACCCGCCAGTTGATGGCCCACGGTCGTTCCCCCGAGACCCCGGTGGCTGTCATCCGCTGGGGAACGACACCTCGCCAGCAGACCGTTATCGGCAGCCTGGCCGACATCGCCGACAAGGTGCAACAGGCCCGCCTGGGGCCGCCGGCCATCATCGTGGTGGGCGAAGTAGTGGAACTGCGCAAGCAACTGCGCTGGTTCGACAACCGCCCGCTGTTCGGTCGGCGCATCCTGGTGACGCGCGCCGCCGGTCAAGCCGGCGTGCTGACCGACGGACTGCAGGCCGCCGGGGCCGAAGCCATCTGCTGCCCGACCCTGGAGATCGTGCCACCGCCCGACTGGCAGGAACTGGACGAGGCCCTGCGACAGCTGCCGGCCACCAATTGCCTGGTGTTGACCTCGGTCAACGCAGCAGATCATTTCTTTGACCGGCTGTTTGCCCTGGGATACGACAGCCGCGACCTGCACGATATCTGCATCGTCGCGGTGGGCCCCAAAACCGCCGCTGCCCTCAAGCAACGTGGCCTGCGTGCCGACCTGCTGCCCGATCGGCAATGCGCCGAAGGAGTATTGGAGGAACTGCTTGCCCGGGGCGTGGCCGGTAAGCGCATCCTTTATCCGCGCAGCCAGCTGGCCCGCGATCTTCTGGTCACCGAACTGTCCGCTGCCGGCGCCGAGGTTTGCGCCCCGGTGGCCTACCAGACCCGCGTGGCCGCCGGAGCCGAAACTTTGCTGCGCGAGCAGTTGAGTCTTGGTGTCGATGCCGTGACTTTCGCATCCTCCTCGGCAGTGGAACATTGCCTGGAAATGCTCGGGGATGATGCAGCGCAACTCCTGTCCGGCGTGACGATCGCCAGCCTCGGACCTCTTACCAGCGCCACCGTCCGGCGGCACGGTCTGGAAGTAGCTGTCGAAGCTGCGGTGCCGACGGTGGAGGCGCTGATTGAGGCTTTGCAGGGGTATTTTGGTAAGCTGAAAGTATAGGTTTTGCTGTTAATCCCCTGTGACCCCGCGGTCTTGAAGTTGGATTGGTTTCTTGAAACCGTAACTTCAAGTTCGCCGGTCCCGGCCGGCAGCCGGGTTACTTTCTTTACTCGTCTAAAGAAAGTAACCAAAGAAATGACGTAAAATCTGGCTTCGCCGTTATGTCTGGCGCGAGCGAGTTTGCTCAGGGTAGCGTGTCTGCAAATGATAAGCGGAGCGTCTTCGTAAAGCGCATTTTTCAGCAGAGGTGATACGCATAGCTCGCAGCACAGCTGTTGCCGGAACCGGCGCTGCTTGATTTAATAAACGCTGTTGCGTTTGTTTTGAGACTTTGCCCTCGATTTCCCCTGTGACGCCGCCGGAGTGGAGCAAACGGCGGGCGAAACAGGCGGAGGACTGAGCGCAGCGAATTTTCTCCGCCCGCCCGATGGTTGCGTAGCGCAGGGAACCCGCCGTAGGCGGGCCAGGAGAGGGGCGCACTTTTCTGCTTACTCTTTTGAGGCGTATTAAAAGAGTAAGGCGCCGGGCGGGGGCGTGACCCCGCGGTCTTGAAGTTGGATTGGTTTCTTGAAACCGTAACTTCAAGTTCGCCGGTCCCGGCCGGCAGCCGGGTTACTTTCTTTACTCGTCTAAAGAAAGTAACCAAAGAAATGACGTAAAATCTGGCTTCGCCGTTATGTCTGGCGCGAGCGAGTTTGCTCAGGGTAGCGTGTCTGCAAATGATAAGCGGAGCGTCTTCGTAAAGCGCATTTTTCAGCAGAGGTGATACGCATAGCTCGCAGCACAGCTGTTGCCGGAACCGGCGCTGCTTGATTTAATAAACGCTGTTGCGTTTGTTTTGAGACTTTGCCCTCGATTTCCCCTGTGACGCCGCCGGAGTGGAGCAAACGGCGGGCGAAACAGGCGGAGGACTGAGCGCAGCGAATTTTCTCCGCCCGCCCGATGGTTGCGTAGCGCAGGGAACCCGCCGTAGGCGGGCCAGGAGAGGGGCGCACTTTTCTGCTTACTCTTTTGAGGCGTATTAAAAGAGTAAGGCGCCGGGCGGGGGCGTGACCCCGCGGTCTTGAAGTTGGATTGGTTTCTTGAAACCTTAACTTCAACTTCGCCGGACCCGGCCGGCAGCCGGGTTACTTTCTTTACGCGTCTAAAGAAAGTAACCAAAGAAATGACGCAAAATCTGGCTTCGCCGTTATGTCTGGTGCGCGAGTGGTTGCCTCAAGGCACCGTACCTGCAAATGATAAACGCAGCGTCTTCGTAGGGCGCATTTTTCAGCAGAGGTGATACGCATAGCTTGCAGCACAGCTGTTGCAGGAACCGGTGCTGCTGGATTTGGTAAACGCTTTTGCCATCGAACGCATTCCTTTTGTGATCCCTCCGGAGACGAGGCTATTGCAAGCAGACGCTGCAACGTTTTACATAAACCGTTCAAGGTTCAAAGCATAAAGGAGTATCCCATGAAATTTCCCGAGTACCGGGCACGTCGCACGCGCCGCACCCCGACCCTGCGGAACATGGTTCGCGAGACCCAGTTGGCTGTGGACGATCTTATCTATCCGCTGTTCTGTGTCGAGGGCACCGACGTGTGCAATCCCATCAGCTCCATGCCCGGGGTGTGTCAGCTGTCCATCGACCGGCTGGCGGCAGAGGCCCGCGAGGTCTGGCAACTCGGTATTCCGGCGGTGATCCTGTTCGGCATTCCGGATAGCAAGGACGCCGAGGGCAGTGAGGGTACCAACGAAAACGGCATCATCCCGCGCGCCATCCGTGTCATCAAGCAGGCGGTGCCGGAGCTGATCGTGGTTACCGATGTGTGCATGTGCGAGTATACCGATCACGGCCATTGCGGCGTGATTCGCGGCGAGGAGGTCCTCAACGACCCCACCCTCCAGCTGCTATCCATGCAGGCCGTAGCCCACGCGCGTGCCGGCGCCGATATCATCGCGCCCAGCGACATGATGGACGGTCGGGTGGCGGCCATTCGCCGTGCGCTCGATACCGAGGGATTCGACCAGTTGCCGATCATGAGTTATGCTGTCAAATATGCCAGCGCGTTTTACGGGCCGTTTCGCGAGGCGGCGGAATCGGCGCCCCAGTTCGGCGACCGCCGTTCCTATCAGATGGATCCGGCCAACCGCCGCGAGGCTCTGCGCGAGGCGCAGCTCGATGTGAACGAAAACGCCGATTTTCTTATCGTCAAGCCGGCCATGGCGTATCTGGATATCCTGCGGGATCTGCGCGAGCGGTTCGATCTGCCGCTGGTGGCCTACAACGTCTCGGGGGAATTCGCCATGCTCAAGGCGGCTGCCCAGCAGGGCTGGATCGACCATGACAAGGTGATGCTGGAGTTGTTGACCAGCATGAAACGCGCCGGTGCCGATCTGATCATCACCTATCACGCCAAGGAGGCGGCACGCCTGCTGGCATAAACCTGAACCTTGCAGGATTGTATGGACTATGCCCGATACGCCCCGTGACGACAAAACGCTGACTCGCGTCGAAACCATTACCGCCGTAATCCATTACTATCGGGCGGAATCGGCGCGCGCGCTGGCCTGGCGCGAGCGTCTCGATCGCACCACCAACTGGGCGGTGGCAGCCACGGCGGCGTTTCTGGGGTTTGCCTTCAGCCACCCCGAGATCACCCATGCTGCCTTTATGTTCGGGCTGGCCATGGTCTACATCCTGCTCATCGTCGAGGCGCGGCGCTTCCGTTTCTACGATGCTTATGAATTTCGGGTGCGATTGCTGCACCAGGAGTTCGTTGCCAATCTGCTCAAGGGGCGGCTCGATCTGTCCGCCGAGGCGCCCTGGCGCACTGATCTTGCCGATGATCTGTTGCACCCCCGCTACAAAATGGACCTTCTGCATGCGGTCGGGCAGCGTATCCACGCCAATTACATCTACCTGTTCGGCGTGCTGCTGGGCGGCTGGTTGTTGAAGATCAAACTGCATCCCCTCATCGCACGGTCCTGGAGCCAGTACCTCGATCAGGCGGCGGTCGGCGGCCTGCCCGGCGTCTGGACTCTGTTGTTCATGGCGGTGTTTGCCGCCCATCTTGTTTATCTGCGTTACGTCGGGCAGCAGGCCAAAGGCGGTCGCGACCTGATCTATCCCAGGCAGGGCAGCTGAACATGCTGTTTGCCATACCTGACACCATCTTCCATCGGAAACATACTGCATGACTGAATATTTCAAGGATACCCTGGCCAACGGACTGCGACTGGTCACGGTGGAAATGCCGCATCTGCACAGCGTCGAGATGGTCTGCCACGTCGGCGTCGGCGGACGCCACGAGCAGCACGACAAGGCCGGTATTTCACACTTTCTGGAACACATGCTGTTTCGCGGCACCCATGACTATCCCACGGGGCTGGCGCTGGAATCGGCTTTCGAGGCTCTTGGCGGCACCGCCAACGCCGCCACCGACGGCGAGACCACCTGCTACCATTCACGCCTGCATCCCGAGCACGTGGCCGAGGGCACCGCGATATTCGCCTCCCTGTTGCGCCGCACGCTGCTCAGCGATATAGACATCGAACGCCGCATCATCCTCGAGGAGGCCCTTGAAGACCTCAACGAAGCCGGCGAAGAGATCAATCCGGACAATTTGACCTGCAGCCTGCTGTGGCCGGATCACCCCTTGAGCCTGCCGACCGTCGGCACCCACGAATCGGTGCAGAACCTGACCCGCGAGGACCTACAGCAGCATCTCGACACCTGGTACACCCCCGGCAATATCGTCATCGCCATCGCCGGCCGCGTCACCCGCGAGCAGGCCCTGGCCGCCGTCGAAGCCGCCTTCGGCGACTGGCAGGATCGCCCCGTGCCCACCGCACTGCCCGCTCCGACGCCGCTCGATAACGGTCCGTTGACCGTCTGGACGCGCGACGCCTCTTCGCAGATCCAGCTGCAACTGGCGTTTAATGTACCCGGCCGTAACGATCCGCGCACCCCGGCGCTGCGCCTGATCCGGCGCATCCTGTCCGGCAGCAGCGCGCGCCTGATGGTGCGCCTGCGGGAGCAGCTCGGACTTACCTACCATGCCGAAGCCAACCTCGGGCTGTACGACGATTGCGGCGTGTTTTCCATCGACCTCGCGGTGGCCCCGACCAGCTTGATGCAGGCCTTGCAGGAAGTGCTGCTGATGCTGGACGATCTGCGCAACAACCCCGCCGGAGAAGAAGAACTGCAGCGGGTGGTGCGCACCTTCGTGTACGAACAGGAATTCAGCCTCGATCAGGCCGACACCCGCGCCGGTCGCTTCGGCTGGGGCGAACTGGTCGGCTATCCCCTGACCCTGGCCGAAGAATGCCGCCAGGTGCAGGCCCTGACCGCCGCCCAGGTACGCGATGTCGCCGCCCAACTGCTCGATCCCAAGGCTCTGGCCGTGGCGTTTGTCGGGCCGTTTAATGCGCGTCAGCGTAAAGAGGTGGAGAAGCTGCTGGCAGGGTATGTGGATAAGAAGAGCAAAGCTATTTAACCGCTGAGTACGCCGAGTTCGCGGAGATAAGCATGTGATTTAAGGATGTGCCCTCCGCGGTCTTTGCGATCTCATCGGAGAGATGCTTGTCTTTTGGGATGGTTAGCACAGGCTTCAAACATTAGAATATTTGACAGGTCAAGTTCTTTGCCGGTATTTATGAATGCGTTTTTAATTCGATGCCGGAGGGGACATGCAGTTGGTGCGTCAGCCCAGAGTCAATAAATCAGAGCCGCTTGGCCGGATATAATCCGGTGGGCGGCTCTTTTTGTTGCGATATTCGGGGACTATCAGTAGGTAGAAAAATGGAGAGGATATTTTCCACTTTTACTCCTTTAATAATTCAATAAGTGGAAAATAGTCCATGCTATAGGGGTGATATGATGGAAAATTTTCCACTTAACAACAATGTTGAAATCTCCAGGGAGAAATATGAAAAATTATATTTTGGCTTTCTTTTGTTTTGCCATACCAGCATACCTTCTCTCAGGTTTGTTCGGGCTTGCTCCTTACCTAAAAATGCTAGGCCCTGCTCAACTTGCTATAAAGCTCATGCTTCTTGGTGGTTTTGTTTTTGTTCTAGTGTCGTTTTGGAAACTGGAGAGCCTCACCACGGATGATAAGCTTTTTTGGACAATAGGCACTCTGTTCGTAGTGCCTATAGGTCTTCCTTTGCTTTATTTCAAACTTAGCAAAGAGATGCAGCAGACCGATTTCAACCAAGCGGTGCACTCGGACGGGTGAAACAGGGGCGATTCTCGTTTAGGTGTCTACCTGGCCTTACCGTCTCGTCGCCGCCGGTGACCTCAACGTTAGGCGTCTATGAGACTACATATCCTTGTCCTTGCATTAGCTGTTTTCGTAGCAGTAAGCTGCTCAGCAGCGAAGCACGCCGACATTTTTGCTCAGTCAAAATGTAAGAAAGGCTATGAGTATTACTTTCTTAACCGGGCCGCTTCAGGCGGTGACCTATTCGGGGTCCAATTGCTTCTTGAAGGCGGTGCCAACGTTGATGGACTTGGCTATGAAAACTACATCGAATTTGGTGGCGGCATGGAATACAGCTCACCGTTAATGGTCGCGGTCTTCGTTTACGCTCACGAAGCTATGGAGGGAGATCCTAAGAGAGTTGATCGTGCGTCTGTGCTCAAGGAATCGGAAGAAATGGTTGAGTTACTTCTCAAGCACGGGGCCAATCCAAATATCAAGGAAGGAGAAGGAGGCACACCGCTTGATATAGCAAAGCAGCTCAAGCACGAACACTCCATTCGGTTGCTTGAAAAGTATGGAGCGAAATAATGCCTAACAAGTTTATCAAGCGGATGGAAAATAGCAGGGTGCTTCCCGAGAAACAAAATCAAATTGCGGTAGTAGGCCGAACCGTCGCGTCGCCACCGCTTATCGCCAAACGTTAGGATTTTAAGTGAAAAAAATCATTCTCGTCTTATTGCTACTTCTTATTTCTGTTCCTGTGGCTGCCGAAATTGAGAAAAATGCTATCCCTAGTGAGAATGGTTTTGATTTGTATTGGTGGCCAGTTTTGCCCAAAGTTGATGGATGGCATCAAGATGAGGGTAGTAGTTATCGGTATAGCGCGAACACACAAGCTCCCGACGGGGCAGCTTTTTCAAATGCTGAATCAGTAATATATGCAAAGGCGCTTTATAAACCCAGGATGCCAGACACAAAGTCATTAGAGCAATTCATCGCCGAAGACATAGAAGAGTTCAAGAAATCTCAGAGTGCTTTGGCAATTGAAAAGTCTGGATTGATCAAAACGAAAGACAATAAAACCCTAGAAACATATAGATTTTCCCCAAAGGGTGAGGGCAATTGGGAAAAGGTTGCGTATGGCGAAGAGGGTGACTTTTATTTGGTCTTCACCCTGTCGTCAAGGACCGAACAGGGCTACACAGCCACTCTGCCCACGTTTAAAGAGTTTATTCAAAACTACGAAGAGCATCCTAACCACCAGATCAAGGCGGACGAAAAATAGCTGGGTGCGTCCCGAAAGGCAAAATTTCGGTGGTGCCCGTACAGGCGCGTCGTCGCCGCTTATCTCAAACGTTAGGCTCTTTAATAATTATGATTCCAGACCATATTCCAGTAATTGACATTAGTTATCACTATGGCGCGAACAAAAATAAAGACTATAGAGAGAAGTGCTTACAAATAGGCACGGCAATAATTACGGTATTTTCAGAATTTGAATTTATTGAAAATAATCAAGTAGCAATATCTAGACAAAAAGAATCACCTGAATCATTCAAGCTTACTTTTGGGGAACTTTCCGACACAGGGCATCAGTTCTGTATCGAACATTTAGACAAATGGCTTTCATCTCTCGACAGGCTTAAGGATCGTTCCGAAAGCAATTATATTAAGACTCTGCGAAATAGAGCCCTAAAATTTAAAAAATCAGCCTAACCAGCGCATCAAGGCGGACGAAAAATAGCTTGGAGGTTCTCGAATGCATTCTACTCAATTGATCCGGCGCGTCGTCGCCGCTTATGCGTAACCCGTTAGCCGTCTATATAATGCCTATGATTGAAATTTACCCATTTGAAGATCGTGCAAAGTTAATAATAAACGGTGAAGAATGCCGAGAATTTGAACTTGATGAAATTTACGGATTGCCTTGCTATCGCCTTGAAGGTGAGACTTCAGTTGAAGACTTGTTTAATATCCCTCTTGACAAGTTTCCGAATGATACGACATTTGAGGTCAATTCAAGAAAGGAGATCCTTCAATACTTCAAGTTTTTCGAGTTAACAAGAAAAGGTGACATCTTTTACACATCCTTTGTTTGCTCCTTGTACCCACTCGAATGGAGCTTTCCCTGGAACATAAATTCTTTCTTCAAAGCAATTGAAGAGGCAACATATGCCATCGCAGGCAATGGAGCCGACTTCATAAATGAGCTTGACGAGGACTTTAGTTATTATCACTTTTGTATAAATTTAAAAACCGAGGCAAACAAGGTTTGTCTTGGCGAAATCATAAAGAAGCATGTAAACACTATTAAAAAAATACATGATTCAACCTGCTCTAAATTGGAGCGCGATAGCAAGAATGAGGACATAATAGAAATCAAACCAAACTTTTTTGGGCTTGGCATCAATGTAAATGCTCTTTTTCGATGGTTGTTCAAAAGAAATGGCTAACCATTTGATCGAGCGGGACGAAAGAAAGCTGGCTGCTTCCCGAAAAATGAGGTGCTGGCCGCCCAGGTATACCGTCGCCCCTCATCAGTGACGTTAGGCGTTAAAAATTAAATGAGAATCACAAAGAAAGGAAAATTTGGTTCTGAATTAATGCGACTTGTCGCAAGCAAATTGCGTCTTGGCAGAAATCTCGTCAGCAACCACCGAGATTATTGTGGCTATGGTTTGTTCTACGAAAACAATCAATATAATATGGGCATTGCTCATGACGGCACATTTGACCAAAAAGAAATCATTCATTCATGGAACAAAACAGAAGAGTTTATAGCCTACTTTGCACCACTTACAGACTTTAAGTGCAGTGGAAAAGCAAAGGAGGAATTGTTTTCAAACGGCCCAATAGAAAATCAAAGAATAACAAAATCAAGGTTAATCGAATTTTTAGGTGAGTACGGGTTATGCCCCACTTGCAATGAAATATTATTCAGCACAAAAGCAATACAATGTCCACATTGCAAAGTAAAATGGTAAAAAACGCCTAACACTTATCAGGCCCCCGGCCGTCAAGAGTAAAAAATTCCGTTAACGCAAAAGATTGCTCCTTTGGTTCTTTGACAAGCGACTGATCAAACAGGCTTACCGGTCTCTGACTTGGGCTTACCCTCTGGCTGCAGACGAATTCTGCTCCAAACACTTATCGAGGCTCTTTATGCAGGAGCCGGTATTCGTTGCCCCGGTACTTCCTGCCGCCTGGAAACACTTGCGTAACCTTATGCCGTCCCATTCAATACATCGGGGTCCATCCACCTTCGATGGCCGCAGTTAGGTGCGGGATCGGGGAAGGGGCAGAATCCGGCGCTGGCCCGTTTCGAGCATCGCACGAAAGTATGTGGGAGCGAGACGGATCTCCAATCAAAACCAATTGGCTGACGCTGGTCGACTGATCATGCGGCCTTGGTTGCGGAGTCTTTGCTCCAGAAGTCTGCGCTTCATATCGGCCGTTCTTGCGATCTATCCGTGGTTTGTGTCGCCAGTTAGACTCTCAGGCTGACCCGTCCCCTCCCTTCAGACGACCTTACGCAGGAATCGCTCCTGATCGAAGGGCGCTTGATTTTTAAGCATGAAATAGACCGCGCGGCCCAGGCGATGCGCGAGGATCGCCAGCGCTTTGCCCTTGCCGTAGCGACTGGCCAGTTTTTGCAACACGGCTTGCGCCGGTTTGTTGCCTTTGAGCATCATCACCACCGCCTCACCGAAGGCCCAGCGCAGGTGTGCATTGCCGATCTTCTTGCCGCTGTGTCCATAGGATTTACCGTTCGATTCCTTGGCCGGTTTGACCAACCGGCAGTAAGAGACAAAGTCCTGCACACGGGGGAACCGCGCGATATTTTCGATTTCATAGAGCATCACCAGCAAGAGGATGCGGCCGACACCGTGAATGCTTTTGAGTAGTGCCAGATTGATAGGGTCATGGCCGACTGCGATTTTCTCCAGATGCCGCTCCAGGATGCCAAGTAGATCCTCGTAGTGCTCGATGGTCGAAAGATCGACCTCGACCATGGCGCGGACAATCGGATCCTGGAACTTGGCAGGCAGATCTCCACGCTCACTCGGCTTGGCAATCCGGCCCAAAGGCTCTGGCAGATTGTACTGAGTGGCGGTATTTTGGATATGGGCATAGAGTTCGGCCCGCTTGCGCGCCAGATGATTGCGGCGTCGCAACAGGTCACGGGTGGCGCGCATCTTTTTCGGGTAGGTGTAGGCCACCGGGAAAGATCCGCCGCGAAGCAATACGGCAATTTTGTGGGAGTCGATCTTGTCATTTTTGGCCTTGCCGCCATGGATGGCGCGCATGTAAAGCGCATGCCCGAGGACGAAATCGATCTCCTCGTTGGCACAGAGATCGGCCAGCCAATACCAGGTGAACATGCACTCGCAACCGACAACAAGGTCTTCGCGGTAGGGTTTAATCAGGCGTAAAAAGGCCTTTGGCCGCGTCGGGATGTTCTTGTGCAGGACCACCTCGCCAACTGAATCGAGGACACATACGAACATGGCACTGGCGTGTAGATCGATGCCGCAATAGAATCGGTGCTGTTTGGTGTAAAATTTCATGGTGCAGGTTCCTTTCTTTGAGAGGGTTTCGGGTTCTCAAAGGATACCGGATGGTCCGGTATCTGGAGGGGGCCTGCACTAGTATCAAAACTTTCAAGCGGACAGGCGACACAGTGGCACTTTCCGAATAATGTCTACCAGTTTGTTTTGCGGTGGACTGCCGCTTAAAGCAATTCGTTAAGTGGCAAGAAAGATAATTAATGGCATACGAATTAAATAAACGCTTAGTTGTTGGACTCGCCTCAAGCGCCCTATTTAATCTTGAGGAGTCTGATGAAATATATCGGACAAAAGGTGCCACTGCTTACCGAGAGTTCCAGCGCGAACATCAAAACAAACCATTAGAGGAAGGCGTTGCCTTCCCATTCATCAGGCGGCTCCTTTCACTCAATGAGTTGTCCCCAAGTGACCACCCTGTTGAAGTAATTTTGCTTTCTAGGAATAGTCCCGATACTGGCATGAGAGTGATGAACTCGCTTGAATATTATGGCTTAGGGATCACAAGATCAATCTTTCTCGAGGGAAAGCCACCGTATGTGTACATTCCTTGCCTAGATATAAATTTATTTCTGTCAGCAAATGAGGCAGATGTAAAGCAGGCTAACTTAGCTAGTTATCCAGCTGGGCAAGTCCTAACCTCAAAGCACTTCGATGATCCAAACGATCATGAATTAAGAATAGCTTTCGACTTTGATGGTGTTCTCGCTGACGATGAATCTGAGACTATTTACCAAACGACGGGCGATTTAGATGCATTTAGGGAACATGAGAGAAAACTAGCAGAAACCCCGCACAATCCAGGGCCACTTAAGGATTTTCTTGAAAAGATCGCTTACATACAAAAGCTTGAGGAAACACGGGCAAGTGAAGATAGTTCCTATAAAACTAAGATAAGAATATCAATTGTAACAGCAAGAGACGCACCATCACACAAAAGAGTAATTAACACTATGAGAGCATGGGGGATTAACGTAAATGAGGCGTTTTTTCTTGGTGGCATCGAAAAAAGAAAAGTTCTAGAGGTGCACAATCCCCACATATTCTTCGATGATCAAAAGCTTCACCTAGAGTCAGCGTCAGAGGTATTACCATCCGTCCATATTCCTTTTGGAATAACAAACAACAAAGTCACTTAACAATAAAATCAGCCGGACGGAAAATACGTCTGCGCTAAATTGAAAAGCAAAACCTAAAATTGCGGTGGTGGCCGAACCTTAGGGTCGCCGCCGGTTATCATGAACCGTTCGGCTTAAAGGAATTCTAGATGTCTTCCATCGTTGATAAATACAAGCATGTTTGGGGTGCCAAACCTCGGATCCTGCTAAGTGAATATACGTATCAACCTGAACTAACCCGCAAGCTTGACATGCTGCAACCAAGTGATCTCAATAGCGAGATCTTTTACGAGATCATCCTTTGGAAGCTAAACCGTTTTCCGAAGCTTGAATCGGATCTGATTGGCTCGCTGAAGGAAATAGCTGGCCTTAAGCCGAAAGAGCATAGGAAGGCAATGTCGCAGCTTCGAGCACTTCTCCGATGTCCGGGTATTGCGCTTCCGATGGCCTCTACTGTCTTGCGATTTCTGAATCCAGACGTATTCCAGATCATCGACGATCGTGTGTACCGCATCGTGCTTTCCGGAAAGGCCAAATACCCGACCAAGCCTACGAGGGTTACCGAGAACTACTTGGCTACAAGCGCGATGATTTACTTCGATTACTTGGATGCTTTGCACGAACAATGCTGTGCGGAGCTTCCGTTCTCGGAAGCTGATCGAATCTTATACCAACTTGATAAAAAGCTGGGCAATAAGATTGGCGATTAAGCCTAACCATCCCATTGAGTGGGCGTCTTACAGCAAGCTTCGCTTGCTTCCAGTCGTCGCTCATGTCAGTCGTCAAACAATCCGGAGAAACAATGGCATCAGGTGTGGTTGCTGACAATTGGTCGTTACAGGATATTGCTACCCTTTTTACTGAAGGGCTTGAGCGTGATATCGCTGGTGAAATTGTACTTAAAGATGATCAACATTTTTACAGCCCGATTTCAAGAGCCATCGTTCAGACAGAGGCACTATTTGATTTTATTACGGATCTCATACTACGCGATGAGATCCTGGTTGAGGATAAATTTACATATTCATGGGAAAGGGTTAACAGTCCAATACTTGAGGCAAAGCATGTTGGTGTTGTGCGAGCATATCCGTTCTTATCTGAACCTGAAAAAATTGCAGGGCCGCGTGACCGGATCGTAGATCATATTTGTTCAACGGAATCGTTGCGATTAGCTCATCAAAAAAATGTTGATGGTTGGAATGCTAGCAGACAAACGCCAGACCCTCTTTTATCTGCAACCTTGTGGGGAGGGGCAGGCATGTGTGCCAGAAGCTTTGTCTATGAAAAAAGCTATACCCCGCACCCTCTGAGAAAAAGACTATTTGTAAATTCAGGGTTTATGTTGCCTGCAGCTGATGCCCTTCATCAGTTGACTACTTTTTTGAATGACAAGAAAGTTAACGTTACCAAAAAAATATATGGTAATGATGCTCTGTTTTCGGCGTACGTTAATATTCCAGCGTTACCTGTAAGGGTAATTCAAGAATCGAGCTCAGCCAGCCAAATGATTTCAACCGCACTACAAATGAGAGATGATTTTCAATCAATGCGTGATTGGTTGAAAATGTTCCAAAATGCGATGAGCGATGATGATACTACTAGTCTGTTGAAGTACAGGAAGCAGCTGGACTCTGTAAGTCAATACATAGACAAAAAAATTGGATATGGGGCTACATCCGGGCCTGTGACAATGGAAGCAGGAATGGGTATTTTTAAGATCGCCACACAAGGCAATCCACTGGAAAATATAAAAAATCAATTTGGTATAAGAGCAACACTTAACAAATTGATTTTCGGAAGCGCTGGGCGCGCAGAAATAAAGAAATATATCCGCATGTTTGGTGAGAAAGGGTCAGAAATTGGCTATGAAATTGAACACTCCTTTACACAAAATGCTTAACAATGCATTGCAGCGGACAAGCAGCTGAATGAGGACGTTATGTAGAAAATAGGGACACTCCCCTATTTTAGAAGAGCTTCTGATCAATCTTGAAAGGAAAAAGGGTTCAAGTCTTAGAATAAAAGAGGGACACTCCCCTTATTTCTTAGGGGAGTTGATAAATAGGCATAACAAGGCAAATTAACTCTGTTCGCAAATTCCGCTGCGCTCCCTTCGCGCCCGGTTATTTGCAAAGTTAGACATCCGAAATAAAGAGAGGTGCAATGAGGCTTATTCGCGAATCGAGTGGAGCATTTACTGGAGGGGCGCTAGGTGCACTTCTTGATAGTTTCAATATCTGGTTTATGGGCGTAGTTGGCCTTTCTGATTTGATCGGCATAACCATGAAACCAGAGTTCACCGCACAGTGGGCCTACAAGCGCATGATTTGGGGTGGGATCTGGATGCTTTTGCTCCTTATCCCAATTTGGCGTAGTAGGACAATACTGAGAGGCATGGTGTTCAGTCTTGCGCCCTCAGCGATGATGCTCTTTGTTGTGCTCCCCTCTATGGGCAAGGGCATGTTGGGGCTGGGCTTTGGTACTCTCATGCCGGTAGTAGTAATCGGCCTCAATTTCATATATGGAATATTTGCGTCATTTTGGTTTATGAAAACCGCTGCAGATTAATCAGGTATGAAAAATGCTTAACAAGCAAAACAAGCGGACGGAATGGGGCTGAAAGGAGAAAAGAGGGACACTCCCCACATTTTGGAGAGCGTCTGAGGGATCATGGGCAAATGATGGGGGCAGGCTTCCACGTTTGCAATTTACACCGTCTTAAAGAGGCGCCTCCGATAGCCCTAAATGAACCCAGAATATATTCTTTTAGAAGGAATTTGGATGAAACAACTGACAGTATTAATATTTATTTTGATCACTACAATTTTTCTTTCAGGGTGTGGTATCCCAGATCTGCCTGGTCCTATCGGGATTCCAGGGCTTTAGTAGGGAGAGCAAAGGGGGACACTTCCAGTCTTCATTGATTTTTACACTTTCTAAAACATCAAAAGGCCCGCCTGTAATCCCAGGTCGGGCCTTTTCTATTTCTGTCTCGTGTGGAGGACTTGAGTCAGGAAGTTAAATCCTGTTTTCGCCGCAAAACAGCTATTCGTTGCTCAGCTTCTGCGTGGCTCAAGACCACAGAATGGGGCTCAAGGGTGTGCCTGTCGTCAAGATACATCATAACTTCCACCACATGGGTGCCGTGATTATAAAAAGACAAAATCTCGCCAGGGTCGACGAACTCAAAAATCTTTTCCATAAGCTTTTCCTTTATGGGGTCGATCGCCTGCGGCGGATCTGTTAGCATCGATTTCTGCGGATAATAGCATATTTGTTGCCCGTCTTGTCCTTCTTTGTGGTCCCGGAACAGAGGGTTCCCTTTCACGTGTTGTTGGTCTGGCGAATCAGGTCTATACTCAGTAGTTGAATCGCAAGTTAAAAAAACGACCCAAAAGAAAACTGGAGCGTATCCCCGGTTTTTCCAATTGTGCACACAGTGGATCGCCTGCGGTTACTGAGCTCAGGCGTTAGGCAGCAAATATGAATGGGAAGTAAACATGAAGAGACTTATAGTTTTATTGATAATTTTGTTGTTTGCCCAATATGCCATTGCAGCACTGCCACCACGATATCAAAACATCAAAGATTTGGATGTCATGGTGGAATATATCAAGGAACATCCCGAGATTGCAGCTACTTTGAAGGCTATTGATTTTTCGGAGCACACTATTTTTTATGGCAACGGCTGTAAGGCGGTTTTTGATAGGAAGTCAACGGTTAAACCTTCAGGATGGGTGGGGCCCGCAGCTCCCTTGGAGTTCAAAAGGTCAACCTGTCCGTAAAATGAATGTCAAAAATCCCATTGTAATGTCATACCTAACAAGACCAATGCACGCGGACCGGACCTTTCCTCCAAACGTCACCTCGTCAACGCTTATCGAGAACAATGTGTTTATTTCGAAAGGATAACTCATGGAAACGATAGAAGCGATCCGTTCACGTCGATCTGTAAAACATTTTGAGGCAAGCCACGTTATGACCGCCGAAGAAGCTAACGAGATTTTGTCATTAGCTATTCTTTCGCCTACCGCCTTCAATATTCAGAACTGGCGTTTTGTTGTTGTCGATGATGCTGACCTGAGGAGGAAGATAAGGGAGGTGTCCTGGGGGCAATCACAAGTGACGGAGACTTCTTTGTTTATCGTACTTTGCGCAGATCTGAAGGCCTGGGAAAAAGAACCCGGGCGATATTGGGTAAATGCGCCAAAGGAAGTTCAGGAGTTTGTGATTCCGGCTATCGATAATTATTATCGGGGCAAGGAGCGGGTGCAGAGAGACGAAGCTATGCGCTCCTGTGGCATTGTTGCGCAAACGATCATGCTTGCGGCGAAGTCATTGGGGTATGACTCCTGTCCTATGGATGGTTTTGATTTCGAGAAGGTTGCACAGCTTATTCGTCTTCCGGATGACCATGTCATTGCTATGTTTGTAGCCATCGGAAAGGGCACGAAAGAGGTCTGGCCACGGCCCGGGCAACTTAGCCTTAATGATGTGGTCGTCAAAAATGTGTTTGGGGAATGACATATCAAATTAATTCACCGGACTGGTCCCCCCAAAAAAATAAAATCAAAAAGGAATAGAGTGTCCCAGCATCTTGTTGTCATTGCACAGTTTCGAGATCTTCCATCTGCCGGTCTTGCTCAAGCCACACTTGAGGCGTCTGGAATCAGGTGCTTTCTCGACAATCAATATACGATTGGGATCAATTGGCTTTATTCCAACGCTTTGGGTGGCGTCAAGTTGCGGGTGATGGAAGCCGATGCCGAAAAAGCAAGAGACATCCTGCAAAATCAAATGGATAGCAGTCATGTGGTTGATGATCCTGCAGACGAAAGACTTCCCGATTCTATCTGCCCAAAATGCGGCTCAACGGAAATAAAGGGCATTGATTACAAAAGACGGTTTTCGGCTTTGAGTTTACTTGTTGGTTTTCCATTGCTGATTTTTGGAAAGCGGTGCCGTTGCAAAATATGCGGCCACAGATGGAAATAGTTCACAGCTGTCAGATTCCCGCATAACTCCTGACCCCTATTTTAAATGGGAATCGGGACGGCGATTGTGGGTTTGGGGTGGCGGGAGCGCAGGTCAACCCATCAGCTCCAGGGGCAGCTAAGATCATTTGGTCCAGGCGCGCGTAGTTGCGCGAAGCCGAATCAGGAGAAGATAAACGTCGTGGATCTAACCAGTGAATGGCCTTGAATTGCGTCTGCAGATAGGAAGGCTCTTTCGGGGAGCAAAGGAAGCCATAGAGGCTCAGGTTTCCAAAATTTGAAAAGGCCCTCCCCCGGATGGGAGGGTGGGCCTTTTCTGTATATGGTCGAAGTGTGTCGTCCGACGTTTTCCGAAAAAATTTTTACGACGTTTTTTCTCTCCAGTCGATATTTTTTCTGGATTTGAGGCATCGGCATTTGTTGCAGAAAAAGCCGGTGCCGCATTTGACGTGCACCTCGAGCTGTTCCCCGCACTCGGGACAGTGGGGTTCCATGTCGAGTTCGTCATACATGGGGTAGTCGTTGCAGATTTCACATAGAAATTTGCGCCCCTCAGGGGTTAACTCCGGGATCGTTTCGCGACCGCATATCTTACATATTCTTCGAAGCATACACACCTTTCCTGTATGGTTTTCAATTCAATTTCCCTGCCTCTAACGGCGAATTTTCGCGAGGCCGGGGCAAAAGACGGCCTTATTGTATAACAAAAGCGGCAAGATAAGGAAACGGTTTCCCCTTGGGCAAGTTCAAAAGGCCCTGCATTCATGAACCTCTCTCCTTTTTGAAATTAGGCTAGGCAAACAAATACTTGCACGTAGGTATAGAGGTGCCTAATATGAAGTATGGCCAGAATCGTAAAGGGCGTAATCCCGGGTTACCGCATCACGTTACCCAAAGAGGATCCCGACGATCACGAACCTTCTTATCCGGTAGATGTTTCTGGCATACCGTCGATCCATTTCCTGATGTTTGATTCATCCACCATCTTCACCAGGAGGTCCTATGCGACTTAATATCACCGCTCTTTCCATTACCGTTGCACTGCTTTGGAGTGGCGCCATTTTTCTCGTTGGTCTGGCGAACCTGGCCTGGCCGCCCTACGGCCTGGTGTTTCTTGAGCTGACCGCTTCGATTTACCCCGGTTATCATGCCGACCCTCATTTCGGATCGGTAGTTGTCGGAACCCTTTACGGCTTGTTGGACGGATTCATCTGTGGCGCAGTGTTTGGTTGGCTTTACAATTTCCTGGCGGGACGATTCTCAAAAACATCTGCCTGATAACGTGTTTGTGAGATATTCAAGGATCAGGTTGCAACTCTTTACCCGGGGCGGGTTTGCCTGTAGGGGTGGCATTCCCTTCGGATGTTTCGCGGTTCTGATGGGCGCCACCAAAAGGATGTGATCGTCGATGACCGAACTACAAGAAAGAAATTGGTGGGACAGGAACTGGAAGTGGCTGGTTCCCGTCGGAGGGCTTGCTGCCCTGGCCCTTTTTGCCGGGTTCATCGCCATGATCATGTGTCTGGTCTTCGGCATGATGAAGTCGTCTGACGTCTACAAGGAGTCTGTTGCCGTCGCACAAGCGCATGCGTCAGTGCAAGCAGTTATCGGTACTCCCCTGAAGGAAGGGTTATTCGTCACCGGTAAAATAAACACCAGTGGATCCTCGGGAGACGCTGATCTGGCGATCCCGATTTCCGGTCCCGACGGCAAGGCGACAATATATGTCGTGGCGAGAAAATCGGCCGGCCAATGGACCTTCTCGACTCTTATTGTGGAAGTTGAGGATTCCGGGCAGAGAATCGATCTGCTTGAATAGCAAGCAGGGTCTGCTTCCGTATGAAGCGGCGACTCAGGCATCAGTGAGGGCTTGGGGGCGGATCATCCGCACGTTATGGCTCTTGAGTAAGGAAAACCGTATGGATTATGCATGGCATTTTGACCAGAAGAAAATAAATTGGGTGGAATTATCTGAACTATACAAAATTGCTCCTCTTGGCACAAAGTTGCCCGATGATTTAGAGCTTGTATTCTCCAATAGTAAGTTCAAGTGTTTCGTATATCGTGGAAAGTTGCTTATTGGTGCGGGCAGAGCCTTGGCCGATGGAAAAGACTGTTCCTATATCTGTGATATTGCGATTCATCCTGCGTATCAAGGTCGTGGCCTCGGCAAACAAATTGTCGAAAATCTTGTGCGACTCTCCCGGGGGCATAAAAAAATAATTCTCTATGCAAATCCCGGTAAAGAAGGGTTTTATGCCGCACTTGGTTTCAAGAGAATGAATACCGCAATGGCCATATTTCAAAATGAAACCGAGATGCTGGAAAACGGAACTATTTCCGAACCATAATCTTTGAAATCAAAAGCCATTTTCTGGTTGAACGAATAAATGCGTTAACGCGGAGTTCTTTTTCCGCGGGCGCTCCACACGCAAGCTGCTACGCATGATGTATGGAATCAACTCTGTGACTCGCATTGCAAGGGAAACCATGATGATTACCGCACTTGTCCAGTTCAAACTCCCGCAACCGATTTCCCGCGAAAATGCACGCATGATATTTTCCGATACGGCGCCAAAGTACAGGGAGATTCCGGGACTTATTCGAAAGTATTACATCCTGTCGCAGGATGGAGGGACGGCTGGCGGCGTGTATCTATGGAATTCGCAGGAGGATGCAGAGCGCCTCTATACGGACGCATGGAAGAAATTCATCCGGGACAAGTATGGCGCCGAACCCTCTGTGACCTACTTTGAGAGTCCTGTGGTTGTCGACAATGCTGTTGGCGAAATTATTGCCGACGCATGAGAGGTGTGCCAGGTGCAGTGCTTCGCAGGTTATACCTCTTGATGGCCATGCCCCCTGTTCTGAAGGAGAAATAACAATGTCCGACAAATATGCGCGAATTGCCACGGTAACCGGTGCCACATCCGGTATCGGTGAAGCAACGGTGAGAAAGTTTGTGGACGCTGGTTTTGGTGTTGTCGGTAATGGGCGTAATGCCGCAAAACTGGCGGCGCTTGAAAATGAATTGGGTGCCGCATTCTGTGGTGTTGCCGGCGATGCTTCGGATAATGCGGTGCTGGAGGCGCTTTTTTCTTCGGCTGTTGATCGCTTTGGGAAACCGGTGGACATCGTTGTTGCCAATGCCGGTCGAGGTCTGGGGGGATCCGTCAAGGAGGCCGATCTGTCGCAATTCGAGGATCTGCTGAAAATAAATGTGACGGGCACTTTGTCTCTTCTGCAAAAAGCGGCACAGAGAATGGTGGATGCTCAGCAAAACAGTTATCCCGGCTCGGCCGCCGATATTGTCATCGTCGGATCGGTTGTCGGGCGGCACGTATCGCCGTTCAGCGCAGTCTATGGGTCATCCAAGTTTGCCGTACATGCCCTGGCTGAAGGGCTGCGGCGCGAAATAGGGCCTAAAGGGGTTCGTGTCTCGCTGGTTGAGCCCGGGATCGTGCTGAGTGGCTTTCAGGCCGTGGCTGGCTACAAGGACGAACTGGTGCAGAGTTTTGAAGATAAATTCGGGCCACTGTTAATCGGTGATGACGTGGCAAACGCCATCCATTACCTGGTATCTCAGCCGCCCCATGTCCACATCAGCGATATTATTGTGCGTCCTACACGCCAGGATTATCCATAAGTACGCCCGAGGCGGGGGCAGGCAAAGAATACAAATCCTTTTTTCGGACGAACGCCGCTGCCCCCTTGCTGTTCCGATAGACAAAGGTTGCCCCACATGCAGATAAACACACCATGGGTATTTTGGCCCGTCAAACGCCTCTGTTACCTGGTTCTCGGTGCGGTTTTGTTCACAGGCTGTGCACCTTCTCACGTCTTGCACCATGACGACGATGTGAGCCGGGATTACACCTACATCACCTTCTTAAGAAATCGATCCCCTTATCGCCTTGAATCCCAGGTTGGTGGCGAGCATATCAGTTCTGTCACGGTGTTGGGTTTTGAAGGGGATATCTATCAGGTAGAGCTTGACTCCAGGGTAGGCGACGTCGATTGTTACATTTGCGGCGAAGGGATCCATGTGGAGCGCGATCCGGCCACGATAAACAAACAGACGGTCACGGTGTTGGAGCGTGATTGCCTGTTTTCCGTTGAGTTGTCTGCCTATCCCTACGGTGAATATATGTTGCGCATCAGCAAGCAGTAATGGCCTCGTAAAGTTCACAGCGCCTAAGCCTGGAGGCGCCTTCGGGTTCATAGGATGCGAACGTGCATGGATGGTATTTTCGCTTTTTTGCTCACCATGTGTCCCTTTGTCCCCATGCTTGTCCCGCCACGCTCCTGACCCCGCACACTGTATGATGCATTAACAGGCAGCCCTTCGGACCAACGGAGAAGGCGGTTGTTACATCAAATTCTGACTTATTTTATCTGAATATCCTTCCTTTGCATGCCAGATAGAGGCATTCCGGGGTCTTGCAGCACCGGTTTTTATCGAAAATACGGTGCCTTCCCTAAATACATGCGCAAAGTCTGCGGTTGCATTTGGCACGCCGTTGGCAATAAAAGATTGCCGGAACTTTGCGGATAAGGCCCAATCCCGCCCAGAGATTTCAGGCAGGAACCAGGTCGCCTGATCCTATTCGATTTTCATCGTTATGTTGAATGAAGGAGGCAGTGTTCCTTTTGGCCGGTTTGTGATGCCGCCGATATGTGTTTTCCCGGCAATTATCTGCTTCAGGCGAAAGGAACGAACGCTATCCCATGAGTCCTCTCAGTGTAAAAATATCTTTGCCCCCGGAAGGATCAGTCCCTGATAAAAACCAGGCAGGCACCGGGCAATATGATGGTTCGTCCCGCCGGGGTCATGTTGGCGGAACGGGTGTCTTCGAATGGGACATTGCAGAGGCCGGCGCGTTGTATCGGGCTTTTATGGAGTCTTCCATCGACGGCATCGTTATCATCGATGGCGAAACCGCCAGGGTTGTCGAGGCCAATGCGGCCTTCGCTGAGATGCTCGGCTACAACCTGGAAGAAGTTCGGCGGTTACACGTCTGGGATTGGGATGCCCAGTGGTCCCGGGAGGAACTCGAAGAGATTATCACAACCGCAGGTTTTTCGAACAGTCGGCTTGAAACCCGGCACCGTCGCAAAGACGGGCAGGTTGTGGACGTGGAAATCAGCACCACGAAAATCCAATGGCAGGGAAGATGCGTTATTTTCTGTGTGGTCAAGGACATCAGCGAGCGCAAGGTTCAGCAGCATAAACTGCAAAATGAACTTAGCCTCTGGCAGCTACTGATGGAGCGCACTAATGGTGGCATTGTCGTTGTTGATGGGGAAACATTGACGGTTCTGGAGGTCAATCCCGCGTTTGCCGATATGCTCGGCTACCAGCCCGAGGAGATGCCCGGTATGCACCCTTGGGACTGGGACGCATGTCTCAGTCGTGCGGAGATAGAAGCGCATGCATCATCCTTGCAGAAATCGCCTGAAGAACATTTTTTTGAAACGCGTATGAAGCGCAAAGATGGCACCCTGTGTGACGTGGAGGTCAATTCCATCGCCATGAGCTTGGGTGAGCGAACGCACGTTTTTTGCCTCTGTCGCGACATCACGGAACGCTGCGAGGCTAACAAAGCGCTGCTTGACAGGGAACAGGAGTTTCGCAGCCTGGCGGAGAATGCTCCCGATGCCATTGCCCGTTACGACCGCAAACACTGTCGAATTTATGTGAATCCTGCCCTGGAGCGGTTGCTCGGCAAAGATAAAAAGGCTCTGCTTGGCCAGCCTGTCCAAAACGACGGGGCAGTGGATATGACAACCTATACCGCCGCGATCGAAGCTGTGTTTCAAACCGGTACCCAGCAAGAGACTGAAGTTCGGTATCCCCATCTTAATGGCGAGATCGGCTGGTTTCATGCCCGCTTCGAACCGGAATTTGCCGAGAACGGATCGGTCAAGTCCGTACTGGTGATTATTCGCGATATCAGCGAGGTGGTGGCGCAACGGGAGCTGGCTCAGCATCTGGCGTTTACCGACGTTCTGACCGGCCTTCCGAACCGGGCCCTGTTCGAAAAGCGTTTCCAGTCTGCCGCAGCCGTGGCAAAAAGCAACGGCTGCACTTTCGCCCTGCTGATGCTGGATATCGACCACTTCAAGGATGTCAACGATTCACTGGGCCACAACTGCGGGGATCAGTTGTTGCGTCAGGTAACGGCACGGTTGTCCCATTGTGTCGGCGAATCCGACACCATCGCCCGTATGGGGGGAGATGAGTTCGCCATTCTGCTGACCGCGATTCATGGCATCGATGAGGCAACCAAGATTGCCGATCTGATTCTGGGCACATTGGCCCAGCCCTTTATCATCGAACGTCAGGAACTGTTTATTTCCGGCAGCATCGGTATGGCCTTTTTCCCCCGTGACAGCGTAAATCTCGATGAACTGTTCACTTTTGCCGATACGGCCATGTACAGCGCCAAGCGCAAGGGGCGCAATAATTTTCAGTTTTATACCCAGGAACTCACCCGCTATGCGGCCGAGCGCTTATCCCTTGGCGCCTCGCTGCGCTATGCCTGTGTCAACCATGAACTGCAGCTTTTTTACCAGCCCAAGGTTCAGCTTGAGGATGGTCAGGTTGTCGGTGTGGAAGCTCTGCTGCGGTGGTGTCATCCGGAACTGGGCATGCTGGCGCCCGACCGGTTTATCAGTATCGCCGAGGAGACCGGACTCATTGTTGAAATCGGCGCATGGGTATTGAAAACCGCCTGCCGGGCGGCGGTGGATTTCAACCGGAACAGCCCGGTCCCGTTTAAGGTCGCGGTTAACCTCTCCTATAGGCAGTTTGTTCAAAACGATCTGGCCGGGACCGTCAAGACGATTTTGGACAGTACGGGGTGCCTGGGGGAATGGCTGGAATGCGAGATCACCGAAAGCCTGATGATCGAGGACAATCCGCAGGTGCGCAAGACTCTCGAAGCTTTGCGTGCTCTTGGTATATCCATCGCCATCGACGATTTCGGCACCGGTTATTCCGCCTTGAATTATCTCACCCGGTTTCCCGTCGACGTCCTTAAAATAGACCGCTCGTTTGTCAACGGCATCGACACCGATCCGCGCAAGGTCGGCCTGGTAAAGGTCTTCATTTCCCTGGGAACCAACTTGGATATGCAGATTGTTGCGGAAGGAGTGGAAACCGTCGCCGAGTCGATGGTGCTGCAACAACTGGGCTGTGGCCTCGCCCAGGGTTATCTGTTCGGCAAGCCGCAGCCTTTTGATGCTTTGATCCAAACCCTGTAAGCCGATCCTGCCGCCGGTCCGGGGCCTCGTTTCACGTCTGTGGTGCTTTATAGAATGCCCTGGATTGGCAGCGTAACAGATCTTTCTCCCGGCCGGTAAAAGGTCACCCTCCCCCTCCGCAGACCTCGGCGCAGGTTTGTCGGCATAGCGACCCGCAAGCGAATATCCCGGATTCATGCCCTTTTAACTGTTTTTACCCGAATGGTTTATGTATTCTTCGGGAAGACATTACGTTGCACTCGCTTGTTGACTCCGCCATGAATAATCGATCTTCAACACAGGGAGAACCTGCATGGACCCACTGGACAGGGACACAGCAAAAAAACTTTACAACCATTACCGTAAAAACCGGGATGGTATCCGTAACTGCCAGGAAATGGCCTCCATCTGCCTGATCTGCGAATCGATCCATATCGTCCCCGTGGAAGGCAATCCATATAAGCTCATTTGTCGCAACTGCGGCTTTGCTTTTTTCCGTTATGTATGCAGCGCCTGCGGAGCCACCATCGATGGGCGCGATCCCAAGAATCCCCCGTGTGAAAAGTGCGGCTTGAGGGTCTGCACCTGTGGGGCATGCGATTGCCCGACAGACGCCTAGAATTGCGAATCCGACCCGCTCAATGATACGAGTAACAGCAGGGCAACACGCTCTTTTCTTGAAATTTAATGGTTAATGGTGAGCCTGGGACAACGAGACCCCGGCTGATTTTCAGGTGAAAAGGCCAGATGAATGAATACACTGACACTCTTTGCAGTCGTGGCGGCATGGTTCTGCCTCGGCTATGTTATTTATGGCCGCTATCTGGCAAAACGATTGATCGGAGAGCAGGCGGACACGCCAACGCCCGCGCGCCGGCTTGAGGATGGTGTCGATTATTGCCCGGCCAAAGTATCCTTTCTTTGGGGGCACCATTTTTCGTCCATCGCGGGAGCCGGACCGATTATCGGGCCGATCCTGGCGGTATCCTATTTCGGTTGGGGACCGGCGGTGTTGTGGATCGCTCTGGGCAGCCTGTTTATCGGTGCTGTGCACGATTATTTGGCATTGATGCTGTCGGTGCGCCATGGCGGCAAGGGGATGGCCGAAGTGGCGGCCGTTGTTATGGGGCAACGCACCCGTCTGCTGTTCGGGGTTTTGTTGTGGGTGACGCTGGTCTTTATCGTCACGGTGTTTGCCATCGGCGGTGCCCAGGCGTTGATTAACGATCCCCGGCTGTGCCTGCCCACTTTTGGGGTTTGCCTGGTGGCCATGGCCATGAGTCTGGCGGTATACCGGTTTCGGTTGCCGGCGTTGCCGGTGACCTTGATCGCCGTGCTCCTGACCTTTGGCCTGATTGCGGCAGGCTTTCACTATCCCCTGGTCCTGCCTGCGGCCTGGAGTCTGCAGACCAAACTGGGCGTCATGTTGACCTTGCTGTTCGGGTATTGTTTTCTGGCGTCATTGTTGCCGGTGTGGGTGCTGCTGCAACCGCGCGATTTTCTATCGTCGGTGTTGCTGGGGCTCGGCCTGGTGTTGGGCGTGGGTGCTTTGATGATAGTGCCGGCACCGTTCAATGCGCCATTTTATCAGGCCGACGCCAGCCGTCCGTTGTGGCCGATGCTGTTTATTACCCTGGCCTGCGGGGCGATAAGCGGGTATCACTGTATCGTCAGTTCCGGAACCACCGCCAAACAGCTTGCCAGTGAAAGACATGGCCGTCCGGTAGCGTTCGGCGGCATGTTGATGGAAGGTCTGCTGGCTCTGCTGGTGGTCATCATGGTGGGCGCCGGGCTCAAATGGGGCATGGCACCTGCGGGCAGCAATCCGATGGTCTTTTTTGGGGATTCCCTGCAAAAAGGCTGGATTGTCGCATTTGCCAACGGCTACGGCCGGATCGTCGGTCAGGCTGGTTTCCCCTGGCTGACCGGTGCTTTCAGCGCCTTGCTGGGCGCGACCATGGTCAAAACCTTCGTCATGACGTCCCTCGATACCTCGACCCGCCTGGGTCGCCTGATTTTTGTGGAGACATTTTTCCCCAGGGTGCCGTGGTTGAACAATCGTGCTGTAGCCACCCTGGCGCTGCTGCTGCCTTCTTACTGGCTGGCCATGAGCAACAACTGGCAAACCCTGTGGAAAATGTTCGGCGCGTCCAACCAGTTGATCGCAGCCTTGACGTTGATGGTCGCCGGCACCTGGCTGGTCACACGGGGGCGGCCATCCTTGCCGGCGATGCTGCCGGCTTTGTTCATGGCGATTACCACCCTTACCGCATTGCTGTGGCAAGCATTCAAACCCGGCGGATTTTTTGCCCCGCAGGGTGGCAATCTGCTGCTTGGCGGCGTGGCTTTGCTGCTTTGTGCATTGGCGGTGAGTGTAGCAGTTGATGCGGTGACCACCATCCTTTGCTCGGATGGCAAAAAAAAATCGGAAACCAACGCAGTTGTTCCCGTTTCAAGTTCAATGAATTAGCAGTCTGTCGGTTTTGGGGAAAATAGGGGCAGAATAAAACCCTCAAGGTTTCTCTGTATGCACCACACAAACTCTGAGTGCTAAACAGCGCGTCTCCATCAAAAGGAGGCTGTTATGAAACTCCGTCCAAGCGTATCGGTTAGTGGTTTTTTGATCGTGATTTTGTCGCTGTTTGGGCAGGTGCTTCTGGCGGAAAATCTGCCCGAGGGGTTTGTCGATGTATGCACTGTGATTCCGGGACTGCAAATGGAATTGCGCTATCTGGGGGAGCATAATTTTCTTGGGGAGCAGGTGGATGGCTATGTGGCCGAGCGCTGTATCCTGACGGCCGAGGCTGCTGCCGCTCTGAAAGGAGTGCAGGATGATTTAAAGCCCTTTGGGTTGGGGGTGAAAATCTTCGATGCCTATCGTCCTAAACGTGCGGTGAGCCATTTTGTGCGCTGGGCGCGCGATCTGACCGATACCCGTACGAAGGCTGACTTTTATCCAGCTGTGGAAAAAAAAGATCTGTTTCGGCTTGGGTATATCGCCGATAAATCCAGCCATAGTCGCGGCAGTACCGTTGATCTGACGATTGTAGCCCGGGGCGGTGGGCAAGGTTTTCGCGAGCTGGACATGGGCACCGGGTTCGATCTTTTCAGTCCGGACTCCTGGCCAGTCAGTTCCGCCGTTAACGCGGAGCAGCGGGCCCATCGGTTGTTGCTGCGGTCACTGATGATCCTGCACGGATTTGTGCCCTATGAGCAGGAATGGTGGCATTTCACCTTGGCGCAGGAGCCTTATCCCGATACCTATTTTGACTTTCCTGTGCAGTGATATGGTATTGATGGCATCGCAAAAAGGCGGTTCTACGGCGTTGCGGGGGGGGGGGGGAGCTGGTTCTCGACAGGCTCCTAAACCTGTCTTCGTTTCTGAAAAATACCAGGCCTGGTAGGACGTCGGAGCAGAAATCCCTGTTCCCCACCTCAGGTATCTCCCAAAGTCCGCCTCACTGCGTCGCAGCACTAAACCCTCAACGTCTGATCATCCATCCCATAAGCTTGTGTATACCCCAAAAGATTACCCCTTGAAATACCCTGCGGTTCCTTGCCAAAGCAGGATAAACGCGGGACACTCTTATTAAGACAGGCCGGTTTTGGAGCGGTTGTCCGCGTTGGACTATAAGGGTTTGCCGGGGATGCCGGCCAAGGGTTGAAAACGGAGGCGCTATGGATAAGGGCCACCAGGAGAACGATGCGCTGCATAAAGGTGCCGGAGGTATGAACGGTGAGGCCGGATCCTGCCGGGTGGGGCCGGAGTCCGACTCCGAAGTTGAATTGCTGGATGCCTATTCGCGGGCGGTCATCACGGTGGCGGAGGCGGTAGGTCCTGCCGTGGTTGGGGTGTTTGCCGGCAAGGGGATGCGGGGCGGCGCCGCCGAGCCCGCCGGTGCCGGCTCCGGAGTCATCATCGCGCCGGACGGTTATATCCTCACCAACGATCATGTGGTGCAGGCTGCAACGCACCTTACCGTGATCCTGCAGGACGGCACCTGTCTGGAAGCGACCCGGGTCGGTGCCGATCCGGCCACCGACCTGGCGGTGCTGCGTGCCGAAGGATCCGGTTTGCCTTACGTCGGCATGGGGGAATCAAAGCATTTACGGGTCGGACAGCTGGTGATCGCCATCGGCAACCCCTTCGGTTTTTCATCCACGGTGTCCACCGGGGTGGTGAGTGCGCTCGGACGGGCCCTGCGCAGCCGTGAAGGGCGTTTGATCGAAAACATCATCCAACATACCGCGCCACTTAATCCGGGCAATTCGGGTGGCCCGCTGGTTGACGCCCACGGTCTGCTGGTGGGGGTGAATACCGCGATTATTGCCCAGGCCCAGGGGATCGGATTTGCTATTCCGGCAGCTACCGCTCGCCTGGTGGTCGCAGAGTTGATGATCCACGGCCGGGTGCGACGGGCTCACCTCGGTCTGGTCGGCCAGCCGCGCCCTCTGCCCCGTGCCCTGGCGCGCCGACTCCACCTGAAGGAAGCGGCCGCCGTTGAAGTGGCAGCGCTTGATCCGCACGGGCCAGCTGCCCGGGCCGGCCTTTGCAAGGGCGATCTGATCATCTTTCTTGGCGGTCAGCCTATCTCCAGCATCGACGATATCCACCATCTGCTGGCCGAGTGGACGATCGGCGAACCGCTGCCGGTGGTCATCCTGCGCGGCGATGAGCAAAGAGATTTCCAGTTGGTGCCGATGGACGCTTCCGGAACCTGACACTTATTCCACAACGAGGCATGTGCCATATCCCCACCCCGATCTTTTCCGGTTGCTTATGTATCGGCTATTGCAGAGCTGCGCTCAGACGCGCTGGGCCTGCTCCAGGTCATAGCTGCGGACCACCAGCACGGGGATGGTCAGGTCATGCCGCACGGCCGTTACGGTCTGGCCGAATACCAGGTCGTCCAGTCCGCGATGCCGCCCCAGTCCGGTTTGACAAGGTAAACCTCGCTGACGAGGTAGGCCTGGCCCACAAATGCCAGCAGCCTGCGATATCAGCCTCTTTTTTTGACCACGATTTTTGGGCCGTAATCGTCGTTGTGGTTCGGGCCGTTGGAGGAGAGGTTGTCCATGGGGATTCACCCTGATTGGGGCGAGGAGAGTTATAGTTTGAAGGTGTAGATCCGGCTTGCACGGAAAACATCTGTAAAAAATACTATAGAAATTTGCCAAATCAGCAGAAATGATGAATTGATAGACGTTTTACGAAACACCGGGAAGCAACTCAACTGGGCGAAACCTGCAGGAAGGGGCCTGGTTAACAAACTGCCGTTATCCTCCGGAGAAACTTATGTCTGCATGTCATGACTCTTTTTGGAGCTGTATGCCAGGGCACATCAGGGACCGCTTGGTCTGGAGTTTATGGTTCATTACGTGGCTCGGTTTGCTGGCGGGGTTGTTTTATCGGATTTTCTATGATTATGTGGTTTTTCTTTCCGCCATTCACGCCTTGTGCTTTATATTTCTGCTTCGGTTTCAGGTAACAGCATTCCCGGTCCAAGTCAGGATCGCGTATTTTGTCTGGGTCGCCGTCGGGACCTATGTCCCCCATATGACCATTCTGTTGTACATCACTACGGTAGGACTGGCGACCAACCTTTTCCTCGGTTATTGTCCGTTGGCGCGGATGCTGTATCTTTTGCCCTGGAATCGGGAGGAGCCCTTATCTATTGGACTTTTGGCACGGGTCTTTTTTACTCCGCCTGTTGCCGGTCGATTCAAGCCGCGTCCCTTAAAAGAATAAGGAGAGGCGATGCAAAAAAGATTTTCATGGTATCGTTTGCTGCAGGGAATGCATGAAATATACAAAGGACAGGGCCTATCTTATGACCTCCCGGGCAATAACCGAACATCTGCAGCATTTGGCCGATCCTCAGACAGCCGATCAGTCCCGCCGGTTTTTCAAGACCGCCAAGGGTCAATACGGGTACGGAGACATTTTTCTGGGGATCAAGGTGCCAGTAGTGCGCCAAGCGGTAAAGAAGTACAAAAATGTGCCGTCAGGTGTGGCCTTCGAGCTGCTGAAATCCGCTTTCCACGAGGTCCGGTTATTCGCCCTGCTGCTGATGGTGGAGCGTTTTTCCCAAGGGAGCGCCGGGGAGCGGGAGGATATCTATCATGCCTACCTGGCCCATACCCGGTATATCAATAATTGGGATCTGGTGGACAGTTCCGCCTATCACATTGTCGGCGCTTACCTGGAAAACCGCGATACATCGGTGTTGGATGAGCTGGCCAGGTCCGATTCGCTCTGGGAACGGCGCATAGCCATCATCGCGACGTTTTGTTTCATCAAGAAAAACCGGTTTGGCGAAACTTTGCGTATGGCAGAGCAATTGATTGGTGATCGGGAAGACCTGATCCACAAGGCCGTAGGCTGGATGCTGCGCGAGGTGGGAAAACGCGACCTGAATGCGGAAGTATGCTTTTTAAAGGCGCATTGCCGGAGCATGCCACGGACCATGCTCCGGTATGCCATCGAGAAATTCAGCCCACAAGATCGACGGAAATATCTGAACGGGGAGATATGATGACCTGCTTCTCTGATTCCAAAGTCGCCACTGGTCCCGCCCCATTATCTCGACACTCTACTTTTTGAGCTTACCCATAACTTGGACAGGGCCTGACGGATATGTGCCCTTTTCTCAACCTAGATAATCCCCTATCCTTTTGCTCCCAGACTTACCGTCACCCATGGCCAGTATGACCGTTGCGCCACCGCGAACGATGTCCCCCCCTGCGAAGACGCCGGGCAGATTGGTGGCACTGTTTTCATCGGTTTCAATGTTACCCCATTTATTCAGTTTCAACTCCGGAGCGGTCGTGGTCAGCAAAGGATTGGCGCGGGTTCCGATGGCGTTGACCACCACATCGACTTCCAGAACGAAGGTGTCGTCCTCGATGGGCACCGGCCGACGGCGCCCGGAGGCATCGGGTTCTCCGAGTTCCATGCGCTGGCAGAGCAGGCCTTTGACCCAGCCGTTTTCATCCCCGAGGATTTCCAGGGGGGCCGCCAGCAAAATAAATTCGATCCCTTCTTCCTTGGCATGATGGCTTTCTTCGATCCGTGCCGGCATTTCCTTCTCGGTGCGCCGGTAAAGGATGATGGAGCGCTCCGCGCCCAGCCGTCGGGAGGTGCGTACAGCGTCCATGGCGGTGTTGCCGCCGCCGATGACCGCGACCCGTTTGCCGCGGATGATCGGCGTAGGCACATCATCACGCCAGGCGGCCATCAGGTTGACCCGGGTCAGATATTCGTTGGCGGAGTAGACGCCCTTGAGATTTTCGCCATCGATGTTCAACATGACCGGTAATCCGGCGCCGTTACCGATAAAGACGGCGTTGAACTCCTCCCGCAGTTCATCGAGGGTCACCGTTTTGCCGACCACCACATTGCACTCGATCTCAACGCCGAGATCTTTGAGTCGCTCTACCTCGATATCGACGATACACTTTGGCAGGCGAAATTCGGGGATGCCATAGCGCAACACGCCGCCGGTATCATGCAGGGCCTCGAAAAGGGTCACGGCGTGCCCCTTGCGGGCCAATTCGCCGGCCATGGTGAGTCCGGCGGGACCCGATCCGACAATGGCGACTTTGTGTCCGGTGGGTGACGGCCGTTCTTCTCTGTGCAGTTTGTCGGGGTGCGCCAAGGCCCAGTCGGCAACAAACCTTTCCAGGTACCCGATGGCCACCGGGGCACCTTTGGAACCGCGCACGCAGACCTGCTCGCATTGGGTCTCCTGGGGGCAGACCCGGCCACATACGGCCGGCAGGGTGTTGTCAGCCAGCAGGATACGTGCGGCTTCGGGCAGGTCACCCGCGGCCAGGGCGGCGATAAATTCCGGGATGCGCACCCGCACCGGACAGCCGGCGACACAGGGACGGGATTTACACAGCAGGCAACGCTGGGCTTCGCGCATGGCCAGTTCTTCGGTGAGCCCCCGGTTGACTTCCTCGAAGTTGCCAATACGGCGGCCGGGGTCCTGTTCGGGCATTTTTACCCGTTCAATAGCCATGCGTTCCTTGGGAGTCAGATCTTTTTTCATGATGTATATTATCGTTTCACTTTGATGATTTTTTCACGCAATTCTTCGGGTAGCTCGGAAAGGATTTTGGCCTCGGTTTCCCGGTACATGGACAGCCGATCAATCAGTAGCCCGAAGTCGACCAGGTGGCCGTCGAACTCCGGTCCGTCGACGCAGGCGAATTTGGTTTCGTCGCCGACCTTGACGCGACAGCCACCGCACATCCCGGTGCCATCGATCATGATGGGGTTGAGGCTGACAATGGTTTTGATCCCGTACGGACGGGTAAGTTCGGCCACGGCCCGCATCATGGGAACGGGGCCGATAGCAAAAACCGCTGCCGGCCGTTTGTCCGGATCATCGATCAATTCTTGCAGGGCATGGGTTACGAATCCCTTTCGCCCGAGGCTGCCGTCTTCGGTAGCGATGAGAACCGTATCGGAAAAGGCAGACAGTTCATCGGCCAAGATGATGAAGGGCTTGGATCTTCCTCCGATAATGGTGGTCACTTCATTGCCCGCTTCCGCCAGAGCCTTGGCCAGGGGATACAAAACCGCGGTTCCGAGCCCTCCACCCACGCAGGCGATGCGCCCCCATATGTCAATTTCGGTTGCTTTCCCGAGGGGGCCGGCGATATCGCGTAGGGAACCGCCGACGGGAGTGTTGACGATTTTAAGGGTCGAGGTGCCGACGGCCTGAATGAACAGGGTGATGGTGCCGGCCTGCGGGTCGGCATTACCGATGGTCAAGGGGATGCGTTCACCACCTGCTTCGGGATGTACTATGACAAACTGGCCCGGTTGCCGGGCTTTGGCAATGCGCGGAGCGCGGATGACCATGCGGTGCACATTGGGAGCCAGTGTGACGTTTTGCAGAACTTCAAACATGTTCTCTCCATCAGATTAAAAACGGGGAGTGACCGAGAACTTCGAAGCAGGAATACCTATCTGTCTTGCACTACCAGGCTCTCAATCTTCTCAGTAACGGGGGCTTTTTCGTACCTTAGCCCCTGAATAGATCAATTCCTTTCGGTATTTAATCGATATATCGCAGAGATCCTTTCCCGGTGCGTCCCGCCCGAAAAAGCAGTTTTCCGGCGCAGGGTGCCCCGCGATGATCGCGTACATTGCAGGGGGTATCATCTGGGCCGGATCGGATAATAAGCATGAGAGCATCATAGCGTGGCTGATATCCCGACAGCGCATGCGGTTTCTTCGGGATTTCATGGCGGCATCGCTCCACCGAACTTTGTTGGGTGGAGCGATGCCGTTTTTCATCAGGGGTTTCCCCGTCAGACTAGCCCCAGGGCAAGCATGGCCTTGGCGACTTTGATGAAGCCCGCAATATTTGCACCGTTCACCAGATTGCCGGGCGTGCCAAATTCCAAGGCCGTTTCGGCAACGTTCTTGTGGATGTTGATCATGATTTCGTGCAGCTTTTTCTCTGTAAACTCAAACGACCAAGAGTCCCGGCTGGCATTCTGCTGCATTTCCAGTGCCGAGGTCGCAACACCTCCGGCATTGGCTGCCTTGGCCGGTCCGTAGGCGATCTTGGCATCGAGGAAAACACTAACCCCCTCAGGGGTGGTGGGCATGTTGGCTCCCTCGCCGACGGCGATGCAACCGTTCTTAACCAGGGTTGCGGCATCCTTGCCTGTCAGTTCGTTCTGCGTGGCGCAAGGGAAGGCAACCTGGCAAGGGATGTCCCAGATGTTGCCGTTTTCGGTGTAAACCGCGTCGGGATGATAGCTGGCATAGTCACGAATGCGGCGACGCTCGACTTCCTTGAGCTGTTTGACGAGGTCAAGATCTATTCCTCTCTGGTGATAAAGGACACCATTGGAATCGGAACAGGCCACTATCTTTGCACCGAGATGAGACAGTTTTTCCATGGCATAGATGGCCACATTGCCGGACCCTGAGACCGTACAGATCTTGCCGTCCAGCGAGTCGCCGCGGGCTTTGAGCATCTCTTCAACGAAATAGACGGTGCCGTAGCCGGTCGCTTCGGTGCGCACGAGGGAGCCGCCCCAGCTAAGACCTTTTCCGGTCAGTACGCCGGCTTCGTACTTGTTGGTGATGCGTTTGTATTGACCGAACATGTAGCCTATTTCGCGGCCACTGACTCCGATATCGCCGGCAGGAACGTCAGTGTGCTCACCCAGGTGGCGGTACATTTCGGTCATGAAACTCTGGCAAAACCGCATGAGTTCACTGTCGGATTTGCCTTTAGGGTCGAAGTCGGATCCTCCCTTGCCGCCACCGATCGGCATCCCCGTAAGGGAGTTTTTAAATATTTGTTCAAATCCCAGAAATTTTATAATTCCAAGATAGACCGAAGGGTGAAAGCGCAGCCCGCCCTTGTAGGGACCAAGGGCACTGTTGAATTCGACGCGGAATCCACGATTGATATGCACCCGCCCCTGATCATCCTGCCATGGTACCCGGAAAATAATCTGGCGCTCCGGTTCGCAAATCCGCTCAATGATCTTATATTCACGAAACTCCGGATATTTGCCAAGAACGGGTCCGAGTGACTCGAGGACTTCTCGAACGGCCTGGTGAAACTCCGATTCACCAGGGTTGCGCGCTAACACTTCTTGATATATCGGAGCAACTTTTTCATCCAGCAATACGGTCATATTTCCTCCTGTTTGATTTGAAGCTTGCATAAAAAAAAGGCAAATTCGTGTTAAAAATTAGGCAGAGGAATGATAGTTTAAGTTTGAATAGGATGTCCAGAGAAAAACAAAGGCAAGATGAGCTATTATGCAAAAAAAATAAACACGAAATGCTCAAAAAATAATCGCGAAATATCGGAGTGCAAGATTTGTCGGTTCAGGAGGGAAATTCTCGCATCGGCGAGAGGGCAAAGAATTTTGCAACGGATCTATCTGCCAAAAGAAGGTTGTGTGACATGTCCAGTCACAATCTAGAAGGAATATTTTCACTCGAAAAAGAGGATTTACATGGATCTCAATCCGTTTCGCAAAGAGTTTCCGAATGGGAGGGTGCATGCATATGGATACAGTTGGCTGGCCTCATAGCCGGAACAGTTCTCACCGTGGTTACCTGCAGTTTCCGTTGTTGTCACGAACATCTGCCCGTCCCGGATTGACTTATGGCCGCGTCTTTAAAGGGCAACTCGGGGTGACAACCAAGACGTCCATGCGCGGGGCCAGGTTGCCGTTTTGACGCTGGCTACGAGCCATGGTATTTCATGGGCAACTCCACCAAGGGAGTATCTTCGATCTTCTCGGCCAAGTGACCTGGGGACAATCAGCAGGTCGCCCTGGAAAATCGGCCATGGCATCCGGGCCATAATTGCAGCTCATGCAGTTTCTTTGGAATGTTATGGCGGCAGCGCTTCGCCTGATTTTCATGGTGGATAGATTCGATAATAAGTCCGAATGCGGTTGGTTTCCCTCTGAAAATCAGCAAAAACAGACGACCTGCTGGGCTAAAACATCCGACATCAATTGGAGCTTACCTTCATCCAGGAACACGACCTTTACAATATCTTTAAATCGGGCAGCCGATGGCTCAAAATCATCCAACTGATTAGCGAATTTGTCGAGGAATCCGGGATTGAAGGTACAATGGCTATCTTCCGGGAACAATGCCAGGTAGAAAATTTCGGTTTCTACTAAATCCTGAAAAAAATGGCTTCCGAACGAAAGTTCCGGCATCAACCCGCCGGCAGGAAAAGCAACTTCGGCCAAGATGGATACATTGTTGATTTCGGAAAATCCTACGGGTATGCCCAATGAAGGCGTCGTTGTCCCCCAGCGACCCGGCCCCATAAGCAATGTAGGCATATTCTGTTGATTACATATCTTTTTATTGAGCCGCCCTACGATACGGGCAATTTCATATTTGTCGGTCAGCGGCAAAAGACAGTAACCTGCCGGTTCCACCCAAATGATGCACCGGACAGGCTGAACGACATTGCCCCCCATGAAATGACCTTCCGATTGAAAAAGAACCCGGTCGTCGGTTAAGTCTTGCGGAATCTGAACGCCTTTTTCGAAACCGCGCGTCTGCAGAGGGCGGCACTGAACCAGATTGATCTTCGGTGCATCATCAAGGGGAAAATTAACGGTAAACTCTATATCAACCGGATATTTATAATGATTTTCCAAAGTTTTAAGCATGCGTTGCATCAGTTTTGCAAAACCTGATTCGGAAAGCAGCTTTTCAAAAGTCAGCAACCAGGCTTCACGGCTTTTGAGACCACGCTCTTCGAGCCTTTGCATGGCTTCACGGTCCGGCACGGCATAACGGGTTAGGTCGAAATGGAGACTATGGCAAGCCAGATTAGACAGAGAGATTGTTTCGGGAGCATTTTTTGTTACGTTTAGCACATCGACATCCCTCTGGGAAAAACGCCGTAAATCGGCTGAGTTTTTCAGAGGAACCTTGCAGGGCAGATCCAACGCTACGATTCGCGGATAGTCGTTTTCGGCGCGGTCGACGGCGCGGGTTCCCAACCCGAGAACCAGACGCAGCATGCCCGCCGCCGGGTCCATATCCCTGTCCCAGACAAAGGCGTTGTAGGATGCGCCCACCCCGGCCAGCTCCGGAAAGTAGAAATGGTCATGGTATGCCCCGGAAACCCTCTGCACAAGCAAAGCCATCTGCTCCTGATAGTTATCCAACCCCCGCTGTCGTCGGTAAGTCAGGGCATCTTCGCTCATAGTACTTGCGAAAACCCGACGCACCGCATCTTCGAACTGTTCATATCGCTGTTCCGGCGATCCCTGGTTAACGCGGAAGAAACTTTCGTATTTGCCTGCGAAGGCATTACCAAAGCTATCCTCAAGAAGGCTACTGGAACGCACGATTATCGGATACTGCCCAAAGTGTTCCAACATTTCCTGAAACTTATTACGTACATCGGGAGGAAAAGTCCCGTGGAGAAATTTTTCGTAGAGATCCGGTGCGCATTTAAAGTAGCCGTCTGGCGTTTTTTGCTCCATCAACAGCTTCCACCAGCCATTATGGACAACATAGGAAAAATAGAGATCTGACGCGATATAAAAAGAATCGTGCGGTTCGAGATAGTGCTGCCAATCAAAGGAGAAATCCCTGAGGAGCATATTTCGAGCCAGCAACATGCCGACGGACTTACCGCCGATATAGCCGGTGCCAATAGTGCGGGACTTGATTTCTAAAAGGTCTTCCAGTGAAAAATATTTCCGGGTAAGGGAAAGCATACGATCATCATGGCCTATCATGATCCGGCAAAGCTGATCGACCATTTCGTATTGTTCGCTTTCAGCCGTTGGAACACTGGCCAACCCTTCAGCCTTAAGAAATAAACGATCCCAATAATCTAAATGCCGTTGTGCATTTTCTGTCTGACGCTGGTATATCCGGGTAAGATTTGTAGCATCATAGCTATTCGCGATGGGGATAAAGCTTTCGTCCTTTTTGACATGGGGAAGGAACATGGTTGGCGAATGCCGTTGCCAGACCTTAATGGGATGAACGTGAATATTGCCGTTGTGCGGATAGATATCCAACAGCACCTGCGTAGTGTTCTGGATTTGGGCAATCGTTTTGAAAGAGTGACTGCTACGAATGAGGGCGAAGTAGGCCACGGTATTCAATTCGAACAGGTAGGGGCAGGTTACCTGGAAAAAATTGCCGATCATGCCATCGGTAGCCCAGGCCAGAAGCAAATCCGACAGACAATCAAACACGTAAAAAACATCCGGCCCCGTTTCCGTAAGTAAATTGTATACCTTGGCAGAAAAAGACTCGAACCCCCGGTAAGCATCTAATTCATGAACTGTAATCCCATCTTCCGGTTTAAGCAACGGCGGGTGCTGGGCGAACCGCATGTAGACGATCTCACGTCCTTCATCCAGCGATTGTTTCGCAAAGCGTTGGACGAAATACTGATAGTCCAAAACACTATCGACACGCCAGACAACATTGTCACCGATCCGCAAATTGTTCAGAATATCATCCAACCCAAAAAAACCTGTTGAGGCATGCGATGGCATGTTCATGCGGCTACCTTTGTATTAAAGCGCTATACCTGATTAATAAACTCGGATTGCCCGACAAGATTGCCAGCCCACTCTTTTTCGATAGTATCACAGGAAAAACAACCTTTTTGCAGCGTAAGGCGCAAGTTCGAAATCTCATCGCCGTAAAGATTGCCGGTCCGGACCTATACTTTTCAAGGGACGCCATCTGCAGATCAACCGGTCAATGCAACACGCTCCCGCAGTTTTTCAGCAGGGGTATGAAAGCCTTAAGTTTTCTCGGTCTCTGATTTAAAAGCATTGCCACCATCCTCAAATCCTCCTGAGAGTGATCCGAGAGATCTGATTTCTTCAGAAAGTATCACCGTAGTAAGCGAAATCTATTCTTCAGCAAGTCATCGGTTGTATTTGCCAGATGAATCCGCCAAATAAAAAACCTGCCAAATCAGTGCAAAAGATTGACAGCTTTTTGGGGTTCCGACAAGTTGTAGACATTGTGCAAATAATCGAATTTAAACGGTATATAGATAAATTTGCGACTGCCTGTAAAAGGTGAAAACTCAGGCGATCTTGATCGTCTTGTAGAGGAAGTTCTTGAATTTGTAGAACAGGCGGCGGTCCTCGCCTTCGCCGTTGGCATTGTCGCAGGCGCGCAGTACTTCGGCTATCTGCGGCATGCTGCCGGCACCGCGCGCCCGCGCCAGTTCCACCACTTCGGAGACCACATCGCGCGAGATGCGTTTTTCGGTATAGGGGGTATGCAGGCCGGACCAGAAATCCTCCTCGCCGCGCACGATGCGGTCAAGAATATCCTGCGCCACCTGGCTGGTGAGTCTTTTTGCCGATTGATCTTCGCCACGCTGGCCGAGGGATGCCAGCACGCGGGCGATATCCGCCTCGTCGATGTTGCGTCCTTTGTGGAAGAACAGGGCGCGCACCAGGATGGTGCGCAGTTCCCGGATGTTGCCGACGAAGTGGTGCTGCGCCAGCAACTGTTGCGCGCCGCGGCTCAGAACCGGGGCTTCCTGTTCGGCCTCTTCCGGTTTTTTATATACCTGATGCAGCTTGCCGAGGAAATGCAGCGCCAGGTCGGGGATATCCTCGCGCCGTTCGTTGAGGGACGGTACTTCGATGGCCAGCTCCGACAGGCGGTGATACAGATCCTCCCGAAACCGCCCTTCGCGTATCAGTTGGCCCAGGTCCTTGTTGGTGGCCGCCACCAGCAGTACCCGGGCGTAGCGGGTATGGTTCTCGCCGAGGCGAACGAAACCGCCGTTGTCGAGAAACCGCAGCAGCTGTACCTGGGTCTTGGGGTCGGCATCGCCGATTTCATCGAGGAACACCAGTCCGCCGTGCGCTTCTTCGAGAATCCCCTTGCGGTCGGCATGAGCCCCGGTAAAGGCGCCGCGCTTGTGGCCGAACAGCTCGGAATAGGTCAGCTCCCCGCTGTAGGCGGCGATGTTGGTCTTTTTCACCGGCAATTCGCTCTTGCCGTCGATGTTCTGCTGGTACATCTGGTTGAGTCGCGAGTAGATGTTGTTGAACAGAAACTCCTTACCGCTGCCTGTATCCCCGGTAATCAGGATGGAGGGCAGCCCCAGGGTGGCTTCCTGCACATCGCTGTTGAACCACATGGTGATACGGTTGAACAGCGGCGGTGTGATCCCCTGGATGAAGGCGACGATATCGTTGGCCTTGGCCGAATTGCCGATGATGTTTCCGAGCTTGTAGGACGAAACATTGGGGTCTTTGTAGCCGTAATCCCCACCCAGTCGGCTGACCTCGCCGGTCAGTTTCTCGATGTAGAGCAGATCCGACACATGGCGCGCGATCATGCGACTGATGATCTGCAGGATGCGCTTGTGCTCGTCGGTAAAGTAGTAGGGGCGCAGGCTGTCCATGCAGATGATGGCGATGACCTCGTCGTCGCAGACTACCGGCACGCCCAGCTCGCTTTTGATGATATCGGTGACTTCGTGGTAAAAGCCGCCGGTGCGCTTTTCCTCCAAGGTATCCGATACCATATAGGGGCGGCCGGTCTGAGCCACGTAGCCGGTCAAACTACGCTGTTCCGGGGGTAGATCGGTGCTGCCGACCCGTAGCGGCGGGATATATTTTTTGAGTCGCTGTTTGCTCTTGGCGCCCACCAGCTTGCCGTCCGGCTCTTCCACCACCAGCCATCGTTCGTCCTGTTCTCTGCGTACCAGGGCGATGCTGCCGGTGTCGGCACCGATGAGTTCGGTCGCCTTGGACAATACCCGACTGAGAAATGACGGCAGGCCCTCGAGCTTTTCGTGCAACAGATCGTTGATTTCCGACAGCACCTTGATCTCGACATGCTCGTCGCCGATCTCCTGGATGACCCGTTGGGCCATTTCGGCATGGGCTTCCAGCAGGCCCTTTTCAAAGTCGCTGAAACGGTGGGTGCCGCGCGTGTAATAGTTGACCAGGCAGATGATGCGGCGGGTGCGGGTATCGTAACGCGGCACCACGTACAACGATTTGAGTCCGAGTTCTTCGGTGAGATAACGTTTCTGCAGCATCTCGGAGGACAGGGTGGGGAAATACAGCGGTTCCAGCAGGGTGTCGTCGACGATGACTCCGGTGCTGTTGATATAGCGTGACAGCAGCGACGTGCCGGGGCCGAGATGGATCAGGCGCTGGTTCTCGTAGGCCTGTTTGTCTTCCAGCACATCCGCGTAGGAGGCCAGGATCTGCAGACATTCCTCGCTGCTGTCCGGGCCGATGGGGGTCGGTACCAGTACGGCGGCCAATGCCAGCTTGTCGATGAGCTTGACGGCTGATTTGACCATGCACAAGGCCGCTTCCTTCTTTTTGGATTCGTCCACCCAGCGTGACAGTACCAGCTGCTGGTGATAAAGCCGCGCCTGGTCGATGAAGGCCATTACGCCGTCGAGAAAACCGCGCAGCTGGCGGGCCTGTGCGTCGCTGAGGACCCGCCCCGAGCGGCTGCTGTCTACCGCCAGCACCCCGACCGCGCGTGCGTGATGCACCAGCGGCAGGTGGCAGGTGGCGCGGATATTGAACGTTTCGGCCATCAGCCGCACGATGTGATTGTCGATGGCTGCCATATCCGGCATCTGCAGTTCTTCGTGGGTATGATAGACCTGCGAGACGGGAAACTCGGTGTTATTGATGGGAAAAGACCGTTCGCGGATGGTGTCGTTCTGGCGTCCCGTCGCCATGGCGCAACTCAATGCGCCGCTGGTGAGGTCCTCCAGATAAATCCGGCAGGTGTTGCGTCCGGTCACAAGATGCACCGCCTTGACCAGCGCGTGCAGGATGTCATCCAGGCTTTCCTTGCCGAGAGTGCTGATCTTTTCGGTGAGCAGTTTCAGCTGGGCATTTATAAAAGGGTCCACGCGTCCTCCCCGGAGCCGGTTGAGTAATGTTTTTACTCACAGAGTATAACCCCAGGCCGGATCACGAGTCAAAGGGTCACTTGAATCGGGGTATAGCCCCTCTTGCCAAATAATCTTAATGGACCTACACTGAATGGGCTCGGATCTTCAACGGCCTTACCGGTTCAACAACCCCATGTGCATGTTCCAAGGAGAGAGTATGGCTACCGGCAGATACGTCATTATCGGGGGCGGCAACATAGGCCAGAGGCTGATCCGACTGCTATCTCCCGATCGGGAACTGGTGCTGATCGATCAGGATCAGAAGGCCCTGGACGAGGCACTGGCGTTGCGCAGCAACGGCATTACGGCGGTGCTTGGGGATGCCACCAGCCGCCTGGTTCTGGAAAATGCCGGTCTTAAAAAGAGCGACACCGTGCTGATTACGGCTACCATCGAAAAGATCAATATCGAGGTGGCCCGTGTGGTGAAGGAATATTTTGAAACCCGCCAGGTATTCGCCGTTGGGATTACCCGGGCCGGTATCGCCGCAATGGAGGAGCTTGGCGTCGAGGTGGAAAACATTTTTTCCGTCAGCGCCATCGGTCTGCGTAACCGGCTGGAACACAAAACCAAAACGGTGCACGGCATCGGCCTGGGTAAAAACGAAATCCTTGAGGTGGAGGTCCACCCCAACTCGCGCCTGGCGTACAAAACCATCGGCAGCATCCGGCCCCGCCGCTGGCGCATCGGCATCATTTACCGGGATGAGGCCATTGTTGTGCCGCGTGATGATACCGTGCTTAAACCCGAAGACAAGCTGATCATTCTCGGCGATCCTCGGGTGTTGAAAACCGTGGCTGAAATGCTGACCTTCCGTTTTGTGCAGTTTCCCCTCGAATATGGTGACCGGACCCTGGCTCTGCTGTTCGGGGGCGAACCGGAAGCTTTTTTTGCCGAACTCGCCTATATTCTCAAAACCTTTCCCCTGGCGCAGACCTCGGTGGTGTCTTGCTCCTCCCGACCGGACGATGTTGAGCGTTCCCGCGCATTATTGGCTGCCCAGGGACTTGATCAACTGGAACTGCGGCAGATTCCCATTGCGGAACTGCTGGCTGCCCCTGCTACAGCGCCCGGAACTGCCGGCAAGGTGGGGCTGGTGGTGCTGTCCCGAGTTCATTTGAGTCGCGGCATGAAAAGCCCCTCTGTTGGGCGTTCCCGCAAAAGCCTGCTCATGCGGTTGTCCCAGACCTTCCGGGCTCCGCTGCTTTTGAGCGGCGGTACCTTCCCTTATCAGCGGATGGCGTTGCCATGTATGGCTGAGGATCAGATGCAATCCAGCATGCAGACCGCGCTGGAGATTGCCGCGCCTCTGCAATTCAATCTTGAGGCGCTTATCTGTAAACCCTCCGAATACATTGCCGGGGACGATGAATTTTCCGACTATGACAGCATGTGTAAAACCATCGATCGTTTGCGCCATATATACCGGACCGAAGTACGCGAGAAGTTGCTGGAAGGCAACCCCATCATGGCATTTTGCGAAGAGTTGAAGGGGCACCAACTGCTTGTCGCCAATATCGGCGAATGGCGCCAGCCACGGTTGCTGCCGGACTGGCTGAATCCCGATATCCCCTGGCATGTCGTCGACCGTGCCGGTATCTCGACCATGCTGTTGCCGGCCGACCAGGAGACTCTTTGACCTATGGCCGAGCAACTGGTCACTCTCGTTATGGTGGTATTCGGAGCGGCTCTCATGCCGCTGGCGGCGAGGCGCCTGTCGGTGCCGTCGGCCGCGCTGGAAATCGTTTTTGGCATGGTGCTGTTCAACACAGTGCTGGACCATCAGCCCGACTGGTTTGAGTTACTCAAAGAGCTCGGTCTGATCTACCTGATGTTCATTGCCGGTAGCGAACTGTCGCTTCGGGAATTGCAGAGTAGCGGGCGGGTGTTGCGCTACCTGCTGATACCCCTGCCGGCTTTTATCTTCATGCCGCTGCTGCTGCAGTTTATCGGGCTGCCCTGGTATCTTGGCATTGCCCTGGCCATGATTTCCGCCGGCATCGTCATCCCGGTTCTCAAAGAGTCGGACCTGCTGCAACGCCCTATCGGGCGCGATATTCTCGGTGTGGCGCTGGCCGGGGAGCTGATTTCGATACTGGTGCTGACCCTGCTCGATATTTTTCACCGTTATGGCGCAACGCCCTATGCATTTTTTGAACTGCTGAAATTGGTTGCCCTGCTCGGTGTGGCCGGGTTGGCCTTGAAATTCCTCTACCTGCTGGCCTGGTGGCATCCGAAGCACGTGGCTCGCGTCATGCGCAGCGAGGACCCCACCGAAGAAGGTATGCGTCTGGTCATTTCCGTCGCCTTTGCCGGTGGTCTGGCCGCTTACGGTGCCGGTGTGGAGCCGATTCTCGGCTCTTTTATGGCGGGGGTCATTTTCAGCCATGTCTTCAAGAGCAAAGGCCGCTTTGAGGACAAAATAAACGCTATCGGATTCGGGTTTCTGACGCCCTTTTTCTTTATCGGCGTCGGAGCCGCTTTCAATCCGGCGCTGTTGAGGTCTCCGCAGACGGTTCTGCTGGCCGTGGGGTTGTCCGGTTTGCTGCTGGCCGCCAAACTTCTGCCGTTGCTTCCGGCTCGTTTTATCGGTCTGCGTGCCCAGGAGGCGTTCGGCATGGGCCTGTTGCTGGCGGCCCCGCTGTCGCTGCTTGTGGTGGCCGGAACCCTGGGACAGAAAATGGGGCTGCTGTCATCCGAGCTGAACGGCATGCTGGTGCTGACCGCTGTTTTGGCAAGTATCCTGTTTCCCATGATATTCAGGTTCCTCGTGCCGCATCTGAAACAGGACAAACCGACCTGATCGATGGTATCCGGCGGATTGCTGCGGCCAGAATTTCCTTGCTCCCGAGGGGCAAACATTGTATTTCCTATAGCCTTCATCCCGCGTTTATCCGGTAACTATCCGTTGTGCAATCTCGGACCATAACCTGCATGCCCTCAAGGGCGAGTCATTGCTCCGATGCGTGACCATTGCACTTTTGCGAAAAGGGTGATGGGCGCGTTAAACCTACCAAGGAGGATCCCATGGGTCTGTTATCCAATACCGTCAGCATCTGCCAGTTCAATGTGGTCGGCGACCTGCCGACGGAAAATCTCATTGAATGGGCCGGGCAATGCCTGGCCGGGCAAGCTTTCCAGAGCATTGAAGGCAGCAGTGAAGAGCAGTCGAGCGGCTGGGTACACCTCGACGATTTCGAGGCCTGCGATTTCGAGGCCCCCGAAACCTATGCCCGTGACCATTATCTGACCTTCAGCTTGCGGCGTGACCGGCGGCGTGTTCCCGGCGGCTTGCTCAAGGCCCACCTTGATCGTGCCGAGCAGAAGTTTTTGGCCGAACACCCCGGCCTGCAGCGGGTTCCTAAAAACAAACGCGAGGAATTGCGCGAAGCGGTGAGGGGTAACTTGCTGTCCCGCACCCTGCCCTCGCCGGCCACCTTCGATGCTGTATGGGATACGCGTAACGGGCGGCTGACCCTGACGACCCTTAACGGTCAGATCGTGGAACAGTTCGAGAACCTGTTCAAAACCACTTTCGAAGGGCTGCGACTGGTGGCTCTGCATCCCATGGCTCGCGCTGCAGGGGTCCTGGATGACAACCGCAAGGAGGCGTTGCAGCAGCTTAACCGTGCGGTGAACGATACGGTGCTCGATCAGATCAAGGACAATCTCTGGCTTGGGTGGGATCTGCTGCGCTGGCTGGTGGACCGTACCCTCAATTCCGGCTCCGAATACCGTGTCAACCAGCCCGGCCCGGCTCTTGAAGGCGAAGGCTTTGCGGCCTATCTCAACGACCGCCTGGTCCTCAGCGGCGGTCATGAAGAGGGTACCCAGAAAATTACCGTAGCCGGTCCCCAGGACCATTTCGACGAGGCGTTGGCCGCTCTCGATACCGGCAAGGATATCGGGGAGGGAACGCTGTACCTGGAAAAAGGCGAGCTGCAGTGGAAAATGACCCTCAAAGGGGAATTGTTTCAGTTCGGCTCTTACCGCTGTCCGGGCGTGAAGCTGGAAAAGGATGCTCTGACCGATCAGAACAGCGAGCGCATGGCGGTATTTTTCGAGCGCATGTATGTTCTTGAAGAAGGTCTGCAATTGTTCGACAGCCTGCTGTCGGCCTTTTTGGAAGAGCGTCTTTCGGAAAACTGGCGTCCGCCCCTTACGGAAAATACGACTACGGCATGAGTCGGATGTTGGATATGATTTTCGTCTACGGTACCCTGCAACAGCAGGGTGCCGCCCATCATCTTCTGGTCGGGCAGGCCACCTTTATGGGGGCTGCCTGGCTGCAAGGTCGATTGTACGAAGTGAGTGGCTATCCCGGTGCGGTTCTGTCGGACAGCTCCCGGGACCGCATTCAGGGGGAACTTTACCAGATGCACAAGCCGGACATACTGCTGGCGCAACTCGATCAGTATGAAGAGGTCGGGCCGCAATTTCCCCAACCTCACGAGTATCGGCGCATGCAGGTCAGCGTCAGCGACGCGCGGCAAAAGCCCCGCGCCGCCTGGACGTATATTTACACTCGTAGCACCGTCAATCTCCCCCGTATTACGAGCGGTCGCTGGTTTGCCTAAAGCTCACGGGAGTCTGTCGGACTATCCATGGGCCGGCTGTGTTTTCATCTTCTTTCCATACTGTTTGCTGTATCAGGCCATAATATTTTTCTCCTGACTCCGGAACGAGAATTGCTGTTTTGTTATAAAATAGTTCCCTGGTTCATGAGGTTGTTGTGTCTTTCCCTCGGTCCGTTAGCCTTTGAGTGCGTATTTTGGTCACACGAAGCGGGATATCGCCGGACTTGTCCTTAACACAAAGAAAGAAATTATGCTGGATACTTTTTTCGATAAAATTTTCGTTATCAATCTGGAGGATCGGGAGGATAAATGGAGGGAAATCTGCCAACGGCTGACAGCACTCGGCATCCAGAAGTTTGAACGGTTTTCTGCCGTCAAACGCCCTCTCAGTGCTTACCCGGAACAGTTCTATGCCGAAATGAATCTGAGCCGGATCCGACCTGAGGATACCGAAAAGTATCTGGCCAACGCCTCAGGGTGCAAGCAATCCCACATTGAGATCATAAAAAAAGCCCAACACGAGGGTTTCAACCATATCCTGATACTTGAAGACGATTGTGCCTTTATCGATAACGCCATGGATATCTTTTCCAAAGCCTGGAAGGAATTACAAACCACCGACTGGGAGATGTTCTATCTGGGGGGGATGCACAAAAAGCGTACGCCTCCCCAGTCTTTCAGTCGCCACCTGCTGCGACTTGCCGGCACCTATGAAACCCATGCCTATGCCGTCTCGCGCAGGGGGTATGAACCGCTATTGACTGCTCTGGGCCAGTATGGGGAGGAAGTCGATGTTATCTATGCCAAGCGTATTCAACCCGATCATGCCTGTTTTGCCACCCATCCTTCGATTGCCTTTCAGGATGATACTCCCAGCGATATCGTACAACGACGTATAAAACCGGTAAAAAAGCGCGGCTGGCTGTCTTCTATGTTGCGGCGTTGGCTGCAATGACAGAATCCTGGGGGTGCTTGTATCCCCTGTTTAATATCCCTTCAAAATTCTCCCCGATTCATCCGGTATTCTGGCATCTCATTGTCGTCTTATGGAGACACTTGCTGCCCAAGGCATAACTTTATACTTTCCAATAATTCTATATCGGAGTATAACAGAAAAATTGCTTTTGCGTCGACCACTTAGCCAAGACCTTAACCTTTAAGCTCTGCCACCAAAGCGATGAACTGACATTATGACCAAACCATCGATCTACCAAAGGCTCTTTTCCGATATTTCCGATTTGCTGGCGGTTATTGACCGTAATCATCGTCTGGTCATGTGCAACTGGCGTGGTGGTTATGACTACGTTCCGGAGGATAAGAGAAAAGGGCAGCCCCTTTGTTACGATGTTTTTTATCCCGGCCAGGGGAAACCCTGTGAGCCGTGTCATGTGATGGACGTATTTCGTAACGGCAAGCCTTTGGTAACCGAAAAACATAATGCTCGCATCGGCCACCTGGAGGTGCGCTGTTTTCCTATACACGATGAGTATGGTGAATTGACTCTGGTGGCCGAACAACTTTGCGATATCAACCAGAGAAAGACCGCCGTGGAAAACCTGCGGGCCAGGGAAACACAATACCGGACGCTGGTGGAGAGCCAGGTCGACCTGATTTGCCGCTGGCAACCTGATGCCACGCTGACCTTTGTCAACGCCTCCTATTGCCGGTTTTTCGGCAAAACTCGTGAAGAGCTGCTCGGTACCAAATTTACCGATCTCGTTTCTGAAGAGATTCGTCGCGGCCTTGTCGAGCATGTCGCTTGTCAGGCGCAGAATCCGAAGTTGGGTTCCCTGGAGGTCGAAGTTTGTAATGCCGATGGCGAGAACCGCTGGCAGAGCTGGTATGATTGCCCTATATTCGATGAGCAGGGACACTTGCTGGAGTTTCAATCGGTGGCGCGGGATATTACCGAAGAAAAACTTGCCCTTGAGCGGTTACGACTAAGTCAGGATCGCTACCGTCTGTTTTTTGAAAATGATCTGACCGGCGATTTTGTGGTGACGGTAGAAGGCCAGCTTGTCGATTGCAATCAGGCTTTTTTGCGTATTTTCGGTTTTGCTTCCAAAGAACAAGCCATGGCGCAAAACTTTTTTGCGCTGTTTTTTCACTGCAACGATCCCGCCTTCTTTTTTCAAACGTTACAAGCGCAGCAGAAGATGGAATATTGCGAAATAGAAGGCTGCAAAAGCGATGGCGCCCCCATACAGTTAATCGCCAACCTGATCGGCGAGTTCGACGATGACGGGCAGCTCGCTTCCATTCAGGGCTTTTTATTCGACAACACCGACCTGAAAAATCTGCAGAAGCAGTTTCTGCATGCGCAAAAAATGGAAGCCATGGGGCGTCTGGCTGGTGGGGTCGCTCATGATTTCAACAATCTTTTGACCGTTATCAGCGGTTACAGCCAGTACCTGTTGCAGAAATACCCAGAAGAGCCCATGCGGGGTTGCCTGGAGCAGATCGTCAAAGCGGGAGATCAGGCTGCTTCCCTGACCAGTCAATTGCTGGCCTTCAGTCGGCGGCAGGTCATGCAGACCAAAGAGATGGATCTCAATGCGGTAACCGCCGATATGGAAAAGATGCTGCTGCGTATCCTCGGTGCCGATGTTGAACTGGTGGTGTTGCGGGACCCACGCCTCGGGCTTATCAATGCCGATCGGGGGCAGATCGAACAGGTGATCGTCAATCTGGCCATCAACGCGCGGGATGCCATGCCCGGGGGTGGCAAACTGACCATCGAGACCATCAATATCGAGCTCGATGAAATTTACTCGACCTGGCACACCGGTCTGGCCCCAGGGTATTATGTCATGATGTCCGTGACCGATACCGGTTCCGGTATGGATGCCGAAACCATGAGCAAGATTTTTGAACCCTTCTACACCACCAAGGAGACGGGCAAGGGAACCGGGTTGGGATTGTCAACCGTGTACGGTATCGTGCAGCAAAGCGGTGGGCACATCTATGTTTACAGCGAACCGGGCATGGGCACCACCTTTAAAATCTATCTGCCGCGCATCGACAGCCCCATGATCAGCGGTGCCATCAAGGAAGGACCCTGCCTGCCTGTCAGGGGATCGGAAACCATCCTGCTGGTCGAAGACAACGAGTCGGTCAGGGATCTGGCCCATATGGTCTTGCACGGCAATGGATATAAGGTCCTGGAGGCCGGTAATCCGCAAGAGGCCTTACAGGTGTTTGAATCCTACGGAGACCCCATTCATTTGTTGCTGACCGATGTCGTTATGCCGGGTGGTAGCGGCCCGATGCTGGCAAAGGAACTGCGCAGTCGGTTGGACAACCTCAAGGTTCTGTATGTTTCCGGATATCCGCAGGATACCCATGCCATCGACAATCTTGATGCGCATAAGGACGCCTTTCTGGCCAAACCCTTTACCCCTGTTTCCCTGGGTCTGAAAGTGCGTGAAATCCTCGGTTGAGGTAGCCCCGTATATACGCAAAAAAGGCTCCCCTTTAATACAAAGGGGAGCCTTTTTTGCTTTCGTAACGAACTGTTTCACCTATTTTTTAAAAAAGTCTCGAATTCGGTCATGTCCCGCTGGATTAAATCCTGCCCCTTTTGTTCGTGCCAGCGATTGGTGTCGCGCAGGCCGAATACGCAGCCGCAGTATTGCTGGTGATAAAACTCCTCACGCTGTGAGACCTCCACCATGCGTTGCGAGCCGCCGCCCTTGCGCCAATTGAACGGCCAGAATATCACACCCGGATAAGCCTGAGCGGCGGCCAGCCCCGCCCGGTTGACCTGTTCCAGGTTTTTCCAGCGAGAGATCCCCAGGGTGGTGGCAAACACTTCAAAACCGTGAAATGCGGCAAACTCCGCCGTTGCATCAAGCCGCAAGCGGAAACATGCGCTGCAACGCTCTCCGCGCTCAGGTTCCTGTTCAAGGCCGGCCACCGTGTCGAACCACCCTGACGGGTCGTAGTCGGCTTCCACAAATGCCACACCCAGCTTGGCTGCGAAGGCCTTCTGTTCCTGCTTGCGTCGGTGGTATTCGTCACGTGGGTGAATGTTGGGGTTGTGAAAATACAGAGTCACCGCTACTCCGGCGCCGACCAGGGTTTCCAGAACCCCTCCTGCACATGGTGCGCAGCAGCTGTGCAGCAGCAGCGATCGCGCCCCGCCGGGCAGTTCCAGGGTCATGCCATTTTGGGTCTCGGACTTTTTCAAGCAATTCTCTCCGGATTTGACGCAGCATTGAGTTTTACAGGTTCACGACTGTTCCGCAAAATCATGCTTTAACAGGGATGCCCAGAATACACAGGATGAAAACCAAAGGATTGGAATTCAAGAATTTTATCCTGAACATCCTTATTATCCCTGTCCGATCTGGTCGTATTCTCTGCTATGCGGGGTATACGGCGTCAGTATACCCTCAAGCCGCTATTCCGGACAAGTCTGGCAGTCATATACTGTTTTGACTGGGAATGGCTAAAGGATCCGTTCGTTAAAATACAGTCTTGACAAACAACCCGGTATTTGTCCTATTGTGCAAGTAGACAATAAGGAAAGGTTAAATATTTTGCCAAAATCCAAAGCAGAGCTGGACTATTGTACCGACTTTTTCAAAGCACTGTCCCACCCGACCAGAATTGTGCTGGTCGTGGAGTTGGCGCAAGGGGAACAGTGCGTACGTACCTTGACCGAGAAAGTTGGTGCCGATATGTCGACCGTTTCCCGCCATCTGCGGGAGCTTAAGAACGCCGGTATTATCCGTAACGAAAAACGTGGCAATCAGGTTTTTTACCATTTACGCACGCCGTGTATCCTGAACTTCATGGAATGCATCCGCAATCTGCAACGGGCCGAGTAGCTAAACCCTCCATCCTGTACAGGTCGTGTTAATGGAAAGGAGCCCGGTATGAAATGGAACAAGGAATGGAAATCGCTGGCGATGATCGTTGGCGGGTTTGTGCTTTGCTATTACCTGCCTGTCGATTGGCTACGCAGTCTCGAGCGTTTGCAGAACGCGGTGTGGGAGTCGCTGTACCTGGTCAAGTGGTATGCCCGCGAGCACGTCCTGTTGTGCCTGGTACCGGCCTTTTTCATTGCCGGGGCGGTCGGGGTTTTCGTCAGCCAGGCCGCGGTGATGAAATACCTTGGCGCCCGTGCCAGCAAGGTTCTGGCCTACGGCGTGGCGGCGGTATCGGGGTCTATTCTGGCGGTGTGTTCGTGTACCATCCTGCCGTTGTTCGCCGGGATCTATCGTATGGGGGCAGGGCTCGGTCCGGCCTGCGCTTTTTTGTATTCCGGCCCTGCCATCAATATTCTGGCTATCATATTAACGGCCCGGGTACTCGGTCCGGAGATCGGTATGGCGCGAGCCGTCGGTGCGGTATTGTTCAGTATCGTCGTCGGTCTGTGCATGCATTTTTTCTTCCGCAAAGAAGAACTTGAAAAACGCGATGCCAATATGATTATGCCGGAACCGGAGGTGTCTCGTCCCCTATGGCAAAATGCTCTTTATTTTGCAACCATGGTCGGTATTCTGGTGTTTGCCAACTGGGGGCGCCCCACTACCGAAACCGGTTTATGGCATGCTATTCATGCCTCTAAATGGTTGATCACCGGCGGCTTTGCCCTGCTGCTGGGCCTCATATTGATACGCTGGTTTCAGGTTCGCTGGTGGAAAATCGCCCTGGTGGCGATCCCCACCGTGATTCTGGCGGAGCTTCTGCCGCAGGTACCAGGCGTAGCGTTTGTGGTCGGCGTGGTGGGCCTGTCGGTCATCATCAACACCGAAGGGGAGGAAATGCAGGAGTGGTTCAGCACTTCCTGGGGATTTGCCAAACAAATCCTGCCCCTGTTACTGATCGGTGTCATCATCGCCGGGGCCTTGCTGGGACGTCCGGGCTCGGAAGGGCTGATCCCTTCAGATTGGGTCGCACGCTCTGTCGGTGGCAACTCTCTGGGTGCGAACCTGTTTGCTTCCGTGGCCGGAGCCTTCATGTACTTTGCCACCCTGACCGAGGTGCCGATTCTCGAGGGGCTGATCGGTTCAGGTATGGGCAAGGGTCCGGCTCTGGCCTTGCTGCTGGCGGGGCCCGCTCTAAGTCTGCCGAACATGCTAGTCATCCGCAGCGTTATGGGTACCAAAAAGACCTTGGTGTTCGTGCTGCTGGTGGTGGTCATGGCCACCGTAAGTGGTCTGATTTTTGGAACATTTTGGGGATAGTTGTCATAGAACGTCGAAGTTTCAGACACACATGTTGCTTTTAGTGATGGAAAGGAAATGCAGATGAAAAAGATACAGATACTCGGCACCGGCTGTAAAAAGTGCCAGACCCTTATGGAAAATGCAAAATCGGCGGCCGATGAACTCGGCATCCAATATGAACTGATCAAGGTTTCTGATATCAAGGATATCGCCGGATTCGGCGTCATGCTAACTCCGGCTCTTGCAGTCGATGGAGAGGTCAAGCTGGTTGGCAAGGTCGCCAAACCGGAAGAGTTGAAAAAGTATCTGGCTTGATCCGCACGATTGAAGATACGACGCTCGCAATTGCAATGAATGATTTTGGTGAAGTACTCACATGCTTGAAAGGGAAACTTGCCGGACCTTGCCGGCATTGCCTCATAATCTATCTCTAGGAGGGAGCAATCATGCGCATGTTGGCGGAATTTTTTCCGGAATTCACTGATTTATTGGATCAGATGGATGACCTCTATCTGAAAAAACGCACTATCGATGAGAAGACCTACCAGTTCATCGCTTTTGCCCTGTCTATCAAGGGGCGCTCCAAACCCTGTGTGCTCAAGCATTTCAAGGGGGCTCTGGAGGCCGGTGCCACGGTCAAGGAGCTGTCCTATATCTTTGCTCTGACGATGCGGGAGGCGGCCGGTGCCGACGACTGTTGGACGCATGATGTGCTGGGCGACTGGAAAGAAATCGTCGCCGGTAATGTCGATTGCGACTGTGCTGTATAATGGCCTAATGCCATGCCCTGGGGATGTTGCTATTCCCGGGGCATAAGTTTACCCATAAGCTTTATTTGGTAATTTATTGAAAAACGGATTTACCGCCGAGACCGCCGAGACCGCAGAGAAAATGCGACATTCTTAAAACTCCTATACAAACAGGGATGATCAGGATGTTCAGGATAAAATCTTGCGCGCCAATTTTTTGGTTTTAATCCTGCGTATCCTGGATATCCCTGTTAATACATAACTTAAATGGGATTATAGGCAATATGTAAGGCAGTAAAGGCTGCAGAGTATTATCAAGTTAATAGATTTTTCTCGGCGGTCTCTGCGTGCTCTGCGGTAAATGATTCGTGATTTTCAAAAGATACTCCCAAAGAACTTCTTCCCGCGTTAACACACCGGATGTTTCCCCTCGATCAACTCCCTGCACAGCCTATCCATTCCTGCCAGAGCTTCACTCAGGATAGCCCTGGCTGCCTGCCGAACCGGTTCGAAAGGCTGTCCCGGTGCGGGCAGAATGTGAGCCGCCATCAACTGCGGTTGGTCGATGGGCGCCCCGATCTGGCTGACCAGAAATACATACACCTCCTGCAGGCCGGGAATCCCTTCGTAGATGGTGCGCGCAGCATGATGCGCAAGCACGTTGTATATTTTGCCGACATGACTGACCGGGTTTTTGCCCGCGACCGCTTCGGTACCGATGGGGCGCCCTACGGGGATCAGGCCGTTGACCCGGTTACCGCGTCCGACCTGCCCGGAGTCGGCATCCTCGGCGGAGGTGCCGAGCAGGCTCAGGTAAACACCCCCCAGGCCCCGACCGGGCTGATCGAGGGTGTTGAGATGGACCTTAATCTCGTCAAAACCGGGCAGGGTCGCTGCAAATAGCTGCAGATCGGCGAGGATGGCGCGTTTGCGGTCAAAATAGATTTTTTCGCAGTCGATATGGCGGGCCATCAGCGGCATGGCCACGGTCAGGTCGAGGCGTCTGTACTGGCGCACCCCCATGACTTTGACGTCTTCGCCGGTTTCGGGAAAAAGCTTTTTGAACGCTGCACCGTTGACATAGTGTTCCAGCGCAAGCACCGCTTTCTCCGTGGGGCTTAAGGGGTAGTATCCTACCGCCGCCGAGCTATCGTTGGCGCAGCGCACATGCCCGGCACGAGAGAATATATCGGTCAGTTCCTCCGAGCCGGGGGCCAGCAGTACCCGGCAATTCAGGTGCTGGTCCGGGTCGATAAATCGCATGTGGGCAACCAGCCAGTCGCGCACCGCCTTGTCGGCTATCTCCGCCACCGGCACTTGTTTGCCCTGAACAAGGACGGTCGCCCGGTCGCCGATACTCAGTTCCATCCGTTTGAGCATGCGGCCGCCGCCGAACCATTTCTCGACGCTGCCTGCGGTCAGCAGGCCCTTGTCGATGTTGTGATGCAGGACCGAGCCGAACTCCTTCAGATAGTAGCGTGACAGTTGCTGGGATATGGTCTCCAGCATGGCGTCGCACATGCTGTCGGGATGACCGACCCCTTTACGTTCCACGATCTCGAATGGCTGATCGGCCATCGCCCGGCCTTCAAAAGGTGCTACCAGAATCATTCGATGTCTCCTTATGACACGGTTTCGGGGCTGATTTTCACCACCCTCTGTGTAATTGTACCGTGCCTCTTCCTGGACGCCAGCTACCCTTGGGGACCATTTCCCGTAAATAATCCTCAGGCGTTGATAAGGGCGTAGATTCTGACCGACCTTGATCTTCCCGGATAAACATGTTAGGCCTCAAGGGAACTCTAACCAGCGAGGTGTCATGCAGGAATTCGTAAGTGCTTCAACCCTTCTGTTTATGCTACTTAACCCCTTTTTACTGGTGGTCTACCTTATCGACGTGTTTCAAAAGCTGTCTACTGCGACGTTCATTCGCGTGATATTGCGTGCCGGTTTCATCAGTATCGGAGTGTTTTCCGCATCCGCCTTGCTGGGGGATGTGATTTTCGAAGATGTGCTGCAGGCCCGTTTTGCCTCATTCCAGGTGTTCGGCGGCATCGTTTTCCTGCTCATCGGCCTGCGTTTCGTGTTTGAAGGCAATGCCGCCATCGAAGCATTGCGCGGCGAATCCCAGCATATCGCCGGTGCCATCGCCATGCCGCTCATGATCGGACCCGGCACCATCGGTGCCAGTATTCTCATCGGCAAGCGCCTGGGTCAGTGGCAGGCGATCCTGGCCATCACCCTCACGGTTCTGCTCAGCGTTGTGGTTATGATTATCCTCAAGCGGGTGCACGATTTTGTACGTACGCATAATGAACCGATGGTGCAGCGTTACATCGAGGTCGCAGGCCGGATTACCGCCTTGATTGTCGGTACGTTTGCCATGGAGATGATTTTTCGGGGAGTGGAGACCTGGGTCAAGGCGTTTGGCTGAAATTTTTAAAGGTTTACTGCTGAAGACGCGAGGAGCGCGGAGAAGGTGTAACCGCCTGAAAACCCCTTAACAATACAGGGATATCCAGGATGTACAGGATTAAAACCAAAGGAGCGGTTTTAAAGACTTTATCCTGATTATCCCTGTTAGAGCATGTAATTAAAGGGGCAACACCCCGTTGGCTCCAAAATTAATCACCGGAATTCGATCTTGTAAAACAGATCGACGCCGCTTTCCTCTCCGGTACTCGATTCCAGTTCCCAGCGCTCGCCCAGGCTGTAACGCAGGCGGAAGGCATGGGTATTGGTGAACAGGGATTGTCCGATGCTCACATACAGGCTGGGGCTGAGATATTTGCCGATGGTCAGCATGGAACCCGATACCTCGTCCTGGGTAGTGCCTTGTTCGATACCGAGCACGTCAACCCCCAGTGAGCGTTTAAGGCGGTCGCGCAGCACCACCGATTCCCCTTGGGAGAGCAGCACTCCGCCGGCGGTCATGAGCAAGTCGGCCTCGCCGGCATTGCGGGCGGTGGCTCGTCCGAGGACGATATATGCCAGCCGATCGCTGTCGGACATGGCCGGATCGGAGGTCAGCTTGACCACTGGTGACCGTGGTGTTCCGCTGACCTGTACCCCGGCCTTGACCTTGCCGACGGTGCGCAGGGCAAGGATGTCGAGGGTCGGCTGATCGAGAGATCCGTTGAATAGCAGGTTGCCGCGGGTGATATCGAGGCGGGTGCCGTAGGCGGCATACTGTCCCTCGGCCACGGTGATGCGTCCTTCAGCGTTCAAAGCCTTGGCACCGATGGCCGTCAGGCGCAAGGCCCCGCTCAAGCGGGCATCGAGACCGGAGGCCTTGACCAGTACGTGATCCCCGAGCTCCAGCGTGATATCAGCCTGAATATTGAAATCGGAGCGTTGTTTTTCCGGTATTTCCTGGCCGATGATGACGACATCTTCGCTGGGACTGACCACCGAAGGTTTTTTGTTGTCCCGGATCATGACCTCCGGCAGGCCGATGGTGCCGGCCACCTTGACTCCGGCAGGACTACCCGTCATGCGCAGCTCCGGATCGGCCAGTACCTGCAATTCCGGCAGGTTGATAAGCTGGACGCGCGCGCCCTTGAGGGTCATGTCGTAGGTGCCCGGTTTCCAGTCCTGCAATTGCAGGCTGCCGGCACCGCGCAAGGTACCGTCGCCGGAACGCAGCGACAGGCTGTCCAGAAGGATGCGATCCCCGTCCAAACGCGCTACCAGCCCGACATCCCGCAGCTCGATGCCGGCTACCGGCAGATAGGCACCTGCCTCAAGCAGACGTGCCTGGCCTTCGAGCCGCGGTTGCCCCCAGGTGCCGCCGGCATGCAAGTTGATTTCGATGCGGCCACGGGTTTCCTGTACTACCCCCGGCATCAACACGCTCAACAACCCCAACACCGCGCTACGGCCCTCAAGGGTAACCTCCAAAGGACCTTTGTCCAGAGGGGTTACAGGCAGTCTGGCCGGTATGGGCAGCCGGTATTGCCCCTGCAGTCTGCCGTAATCACCCAGTTGCAGGTTGGTGGTACCCGTGAGACTTTGGTCGCGCCAGGACCAGTTGGCCGCGGCGGTCTGCACCGGAACCGACACCTGGCCCGAGTCGTTGCGGCTCAGGACATAACCGTCGGTGATTTTGATTTGCCCTGCGGCGATCATGTTGCGATCCGCAAGCAGTTTCCCTTCGCTTGTGCCGGAGAGGATCCCTTTAACCTGAATGTCGGGCGGCAACCAGGGGGCGAGACGTTCCAGATTCAATGCGCTGCAGGACAACTCCCAACGGGCCTGCTCGGGCAAAGCCATGCGCGCACTACGCCCTCCTTCCAGGAACCCTTGCAACGCGCCACCGTCTTTAAGGTCGGCGGTCACGTCGGCGCGCAACCTGTCCGGATTCCAGTGCACACTGGCGGCGGCGTTATTCAACTCCAGTTGCAGGCGCTCCTGTTCAAAACGGCCCGCCAACTGCAACTCGGCGGAAAGATCAAAAGTCTCCTTGCCTGTTTGCCGCCAGGCTCCCTTGCCGCTGCTGGTGCCGGTGAGTTTGGCATCGGCGATCCAGGGTTGCGCATGGGCCAGCCGGATATTTTGCCAATCGAGGGCCGCGTTACCGGTCAGCGGGGAAAACTGCAGCTGGGCCAGAGCCGAGAGCTGTTCGTCACCTTTGCCTGTCAGACGCAGTGCGTCGAGACGCAGCTCCCGTTGCGAAACGGTCAGCGCGGCCGGACTGGCCAGACGCAAGCTACCGACGGTATCCTGCAATGAAAGCTCGGTAAGGCTGCCCTGCCACCGGGAGGCGGCATAACCTCCGGCCGCTGCCAGCTGGAGGCGGGTCTGCTTGGGAAGGGTTATGCGGGCCGACAGGCTGTGCCGGTCAAGACGACCCTGGCCCTGCAAGGTCACGGAGGGGATGTCCAGTTGGTTGTGTTTGACTCCTGCGAGGTCGGCCTTGAGGGTACCGGTGCGGTCGTCTGCGAGGCTGGCCGTAAAGTTCAACCGCTGGATTTGCAACTTTTCGTATCCCATGCCGCGGCCGTTTCCGGCGATCTGTCCGGCGAACTGATGGTCTCGCCAGCGCACCCAGCCGCGACCCTGTACGGCACCGGCCAGTTCGGGCACAAATCCGGCGAGATCCTCCACCTTGGCGTTAAAGTCGATTCGCTGCTTCAAGCGCCCTCTGGCAGAAACATCTACACCACGGCTTTGCAGGTCCAGTGCCTTGATCTGCACGTCCTGACCCTGCAGACGGGCGTCGATGCCCCCGTGCAAGGGGTAGCCGCGCAGGGTGCTGGGCAACAGTTTGGCCTGCAACTCGGCCGTCACCGGGCCGGTTTGCGGACGGCTCCAGGTGCCTTCGGCCTGCAGGTTGATCTGACCCGGCCAGGTCAGGCCCGCCGCTTCAGGATTGAGGCCGCGGCCGGTGAAGGTGCCCTGAATCACCATTTCCGGTGCCCAGTGCGCGGTGAGCTCGCCACCGATCTCCCCATCCAGCCCCAGGATTTTGAGACGGGAAAGGGTCAAAACGTCGGGGCTGCCGCTAAAGCTTGTCTTAAGTTCAAGTTTGCGCCAGTCCCGCGCCTGGTTGGCCAAAGCCAACTGTCCTTCGAAAGCCTCCAGACCTCCCTTGAATGCCAGGCTGCCGCTGAGGTTGGTAGCCTGCCCGGTGAGTGTCATCAGATCCAGGTCTTTAAGGGTTGCGGTCAGATCGAGTCGCGGCTCGGGTTGTGCCCAATCGAGTTGCGCCTTGCCGCGCAGAGTGCCGTTGCCGGAGAGGGAGCGCAGGTCAACGTCTTTCAGGCTGACGTCGGTGGGTGCCAGGGCATAGGGTGTGGCAAGCTGCCAGCTACCCGTAATCGGCGAATGCCCGCTGAGGATAAGGCGTCCGGCCAGGGTTTCAGGTTGTTGTGCGGGGTGTGCCGATCCGGCCAGGAGCATGGGGATATCGTTGCCGGGGGATGTTTTCAGCAGCGCCGCCGCCTGCAGTTGCAGACGCTGTCGCCGCCAGTCGGCTTCCAACCTGGCGGTCACCGTCCCGGCATCGCATAGCACCGTGAGCCAGGGGATGCGCAGTCTGCGGCGGGTCCAGCGGGCTTTGGTGGCTACCCCTTCAACGTAAAACGGCTCGGCATCCGGCTGTTTCCAGGTCAAGCGTTGCACTTGGACCTCGTCGAGAGCCACATGCAGCTTATCCAGCCAGCCGGGCAGTACGGGCCAGCTGAAATCCAGGGGTGTATCAGGTTCATCCGGTCTGGACTGTGTGACCAGGGTCACATCATCGAGGCTCAAGGAGCGGATCCGTACATTGCGGTGCAGCAGGCCGGTCGCGCGCCAGCGCCATCCCAGCCGGCCGATGGAGATTTCGCCTCCGTCCCAGTGCAGCGCGACACCGGACAGAATCAGTTCATCCGTGAGACGTCCCTCGACGGATTGCACGGCAAAGGTCTCGGGCGCGCGGTTTGCGAGGGTGCGAATCAGCCAGTCGGCCCCCGTGGGTGTCGCCATCAGCCAGTAACAGCCAAGCACGAGCGCCAGGGAGATCACCAGCGTCAGACTGCCAAGAATGTAGAATACGTAACGTTTCACCAGCCGTACCCGATACTCAAATGGATGCGAAAAGAAGGATTGTCTTCACCGATCTGACGGGCGACATCGAGTCGCACCGGCCCCACCGGCGTGTAGTAGCGTAAGCCCATGCCGGCCCCTTGGTCCAGCCTGATCTGGCCGGGCTCGTCAAACGCGTTGCCGGCGTCGTAAAATGCTGCCAAGCCCCATTTTTCGCCCAGGGCGCGTTCCAGTTCCAGGCTGCCGACCAACAGATACTTGCCGCCTATCACGTCGCCGTCGCTGTCTTCGGGCCCCAGCGATTGGTAGGCATAGCCACGCACGCTGCGATCGCCGCCGGCAAAAAATCGCAGCGACGGCGGCACGTCTTCCAGGGGTTCGTTCTGCAAAGTCCAGCCTGTGTCCATGCGTGCCAGCAGAGAGAGTCGGCCGGGCAGGGCCAACAGCACGTTGCCGGAGGCCAACATTTGCAGCAGCCCGGTATCGGAGCCGAGATACTGGTGTCCGCCACGGACCTCAAGATTGTAACCGTAACCGTTTTGAGGGCGGACCAGACTGCGATAATGGCGATGGGAAAAGCGCACCCCCGGCAGCACCATGCGCAGGGTATCTGTTTCTCCACCGACGGTGAAGTGTTCTTGAAAGGCTTGCAGATAGGTGGAAATTTTTCGGCCCTGGCCCAGATCCCAGGCGCGTTCGACCTCGCCGGTCAGCTTACTGGAGAGAACGGTGTCGACATCCTCCCGTTCGAAGGTCAGCCGGACCGCCGTGAAACTGTTGAGGCTCTGTGTGTCAGGCCAGATGTAGGCAGCTCCTGCCGTTTGGGCATTTTGCGCCAGGTTGGCTTTAAGTTGCAGTTCATGTCCGTGGTTGAAGATGTTCAGATCTTGGTAGAGCAGCGACATGCGTGCGCCGGTGTCGGTGCCGTAACCGATGCCGGGGCGCAAGCGCCGGGAAGGGGAAGGCTCGAGAACCACATCGACCGGCACGCGCTGGTCGCTCACCGCCTGGCGGTCCGGAAGCAGCCGGATTTCCTTGAAACGGTCGGCGTCAAGCAACTGCAGCTGGGTTTCCCCCAGGCTGGCGTAGGAAAAAATATCGCCAGGCTGAAAGGTCAAAAAGCGTCGCAGGTAGACATCGGGATAATCTTCCGCCCCTTTGAAGCGGGTTTCTCCAAAATAGTACCGAGGTCCGGTGGCCAGTTCCAGTTCGACCTCGGCGGACAGATTGTCCAGGTCAATGCGTATTTCATGTACGGCAAAGTCGGCATCCAGGTACCCGAGATCCAGCGCCTGGCTCTGCAGGTCCTTTTTGGCGCTTTCGTAAGCGGCTTGATCGAGAGGCTCTCCGACCTGTAGCGGAAAAGCCGCCGCCAGTCGCGTCAATGACCCCCGCGCAGTGCCGGGGCCGGTGATCTCGACCCTTGATTTGGTGACGCGCACCGGTTCGCCAGGGTCTATGCTGACTTGGAGCACACTCCTGTCGTCGATTTTCTCAAGCCGGGTTTGGATCTTCGGGGTAAAATATCCAAAGGGCTGCATGGCGCGTGCCGCCTGCTGCGGTACCTGGTTTGTGAAGCGCTCCAACCAGCGGTGGTCGACTTGCCCCTCCCTTACCAATCCGGGGGGAAAAGCCAGAGCCGCCTCAACGTTGACGCGTAGCGGTCCCTCCAAACCCTGTAAATCAAGGCTTAGCGGTTCCGCTGCGAGCCCCGCTCCCGGCTGAAAGAAACACAGGATTCCAAGCAACAGGCCGACAACGGCCGACGACCATGAGGATCCTCCGCGAGGCCATGCTTTTTTTACCCGGATGCCCGCTCTCATAATAAGATATCCGCGCAATGTTCGTTACCTTTCGACCTTGCAGTGCATCTGATATGTGCTTGCCGTTGATCTAGTCTTCGGCCGGTTTCATCATCGCATCAATTGTGGTTTGACGTCCATAACTGTTTGATATGCCCGATCTTTGGGGGTTTGAAAGTTGGGATGTGTAAACCACTATTCTTCCATGATAACGCCAAAAATGGCCGTGTACAGTTTTGTTCGAGAGGCGTTTCATACGGAGCGGCAGCTTTGGAATCCGCATTGTGTCTACGCTTTTTGCGATGGGGTCAATTGGGGACGGAATGGAACGAATATGTAAAAAAATCCCCTTTCAGGTACAAGAAATCGTGTTAAAATGCTTTCCCTGTTTTGCCCTGTATCCTTTGTTTTTAAATACGTGCAGTGCCATCTTTGACAGGCGAGGCACAAGGAGGCCATCCCATGACCCTTAGCGATCTTATCGTCCACTATCTTGAACAGTTCGGCGTGGAATATGTTTTCGGCATTCCCGGTAGTCCGCTTGGTCCCCTGTTCGATGCCCTCAAACGTAGCGAACAGCGTGGCGGGCCGCGCATGGTGCTGACGCGCCATGAAGCCGGCGCGGCTTTCATCGCCGACGGTTATGCCCGCGAAAGCGGCAAGCTAGGGGTATGCTGCGCCACCACCGGCCCCGGGGCCACCAACCTTATTACCGGGGTGGCTTCCGCTTATGCCGAACAGGTGCCGATGCTGGTCATCACCCCCCAGACCCGCTTGCGCGATCTGGGGTTCGGTTGTTTTCAGGATTCGTCGCGCAACGGTATCGATACGGTGAGCATGTTCGAGCCATGCACCGTTTACAATGCCAGCGTGACCCATCCCCACCAGTTGGAGAGAAAGCTGACGGCGGCACTGACCGCAGCTTTCGGTACACCGAGGGGCCCTGCCCATCTGTGTATCCCCATCGATGTTTTTGCTGCCGAGGCTGAAGTACCGCTGCAATTTCCCCATTTGAGGGAACTGCTCGAACGTCCCCGGGCGTTCCTGGATACCCGTGGTGTAACGAGCTTGTGCGAAGAGGTTTCCGGTGCGCTGAATCGCGGTGCCAGACTCTGCCTGCTGGCCGGCCATAACAGCATCGGTGCGGGTCGCGAAATCGAAAGGTTTGCGGAGTTGACCGGGGCGTCCCTGCTTACCACACCGCGCGGCAAGTCGGCCATCAACCCCTACCATCCCCGGGCCCGTGGTGTGTTCGGCATGGCCGGACACAGTTCGGCCCGTGCTGCGCTGGCGGATGAGCAGGTCGAACTGATCCTGGCCGTCGGCACCAATCTGGGCGAATGGTCGACCTGCAAGTGGGACCCGGTGCTCATGAACCATAAACTGGTGCACATTCATAATGACCGCCGCTGTTTCAGCCGGTCCCCCATGGCTCGCCTGCAGGTGGAAGGGGATATTGCCGCTCTGTTCACGCAGCTCAACACCTGCCTGGAAACGTTGCAACACGAAGGGCGACTGACCCTGCGCAATGCCGGGATGGGTTCTGTGGCGGCTGCAGCCGAGAGCTACCTGCCGGCAGGTATCACCGTTAACAAACCGGCCTGTTGCGATACGGTGCGTAGCGATGCGCCGATCAAGGCTCCCCAGGTGTATGCCGAGTTGATCCGGCGGTTGCCGCAGGAAACCCGGTTTTTTATCGATAACAGCAACAGCGTGCCCTGGTCGATCCACTACTTTTTCCACCCCCGACCGGAGAACTATCATCTGTCCATCGAATTCGCCACCATGGCCTGGGCGGTGGGCGCTGCAGTCGGTGGCGCTTTCGGTAACCGCCAGGCGCCGTCGGTGTGCCTGGCCGGAGACGGATGTTACCTGATGAGCGGCCAGGAGATCACCGTGGCGGTGGAAAGGCAGTTGCCGGTTATTTTTGTGGTGCTCAACGATCAGGGTTACGGGCTCATCAAGCACGGACACCGGCTTGCCGGCAAGGAGCCGGTCGACTTTTCGATTCCTCCGGTCGATTTTGCCATGATGGGTCGCGCGGCCGGTGCCGATGCCCAGACCATCCGCAGCATGCGGGACTTCGACAATCTGGACTGGCAGGCTCTGGCCAGCCGTCAGGGACCGACGTTGCTGGAGGTCATTATCGACCCCGAGGAACAACCCACTATCGCCATGTCCTGACAGGCCCGAATGTTCAACGAGGCAGACGGTTCACCCGTCTGCCTCGTTTCCCTCACCGATGTTTACCGCCTTATTTGCCGTCAACCTTACGATGAAGACTGCTGCGTTTCTTCACTATCGCCTGGACTGAAACGAATAGCCAGCGTACGTACAATACCCAGGGCCAGTATCAACAGGCTGAACCCGGCCATGGTGGATGCGGAGGTGCTGTGCTGCCGGTAAAGCCCCAGGATCATTTCCCGAATGACAATGACGATGGCCGGATCCATCATGGAATGCAGGCGGATGCGGTGATCCTTGAAGTAATCAATAAAACTGCGAAACAGTTCAATAATTACCAGGAAATTGAGGATTTCTGCGACGACTCCGGTAAAGGCCCCACCGATGGGACCCCATGAGAGCAGGTCCCTGATGGTGAATACTGTTCTGCCCAGGCCGATGACCAGTACCGCTACGATATAGACAATCAGGATGTTGACAATATATTGCAGCGATCGATCAAAAATCGGTATCCATTGGCAACGGTGCATGGTGCCTCGGCTTTCGTGTTGTTTTTAATGGTTTCGTTTCCACCGAAGGTGTCATTATGCCCTGGTTGCAACAGGCAGGTGTAAGCAGTCGGTCAGTTTTCGGTAAGTGGTTCGGGCTGGTGCATTCCTCCGCAATAAATCCTTTCCCTTTAATGGTTCCCTCCTTATAATAAGCAACCGCCAATCCTTTTGTTGTTACGCACAAGGCAAAGGCCTCCTTGCGGAAGTCTTTATGAACCGTTGTGAGAAATTGGCACCTCCCCGTAACAGACACGCAAGGATCCCTCATGCCCCAATGTAAACTTTGGCCGATGTGCAAGCCCCGCATTCACTTGATCAATCCGTTCTTCAACGCTGCCGGTGGCTCGGAATGGCGCACGCTGGAATTGGCCCGGCAACTTGCGCCCTATGGCCGGGTGCGTATATGGTCTGACCGTCCGCCCGATCCGCGTCTGGCGCATCTTCCCATTCGGTTGATCGAACCGAAAAAATTACGCTTCCCTGTGGGGGGGACGCTGATTTTCGTGGGGGCCTTTCAGAAACCGGGACGATGGATCAAGTGGAGCCACCCCCATCGGGTTGTGATTCTGGCCAATACCTTGTGCCAGTTAAGTCTCGATAACATGATGAGCCGCATTCAACAGCGGACAGGTAGAACTCCCGAGGTGGTTTTTGCCTCGAGCTGGCTGGCCAAAGCAATGGGACATCAGGTGCGTGTCCACCCTTCTCCCATCGATTTGCATCGTTTTTGTCCTGGAACCGGCAGCCCATCACCTCGCCCTTTTACCATCGGACGCCACAGCCGCGATACCCTCGAAAAACACGCGATTGGGGACCCTGAACTTTATCGGCGGTTGTTAGCAGACGGCACCAGGGTGCGCATCATGGGGGGAACTTGCCTGGCCGACTTGCTGCCCTCCGATCGGTCCCTTGAGTTGCTGCCGACACTGGCAGAGCCGGCTGAAGAATTTTTAAGGGGGCTGGACTGCTTTTTCTATCGCACCGGTCCTTTGTGGCGGGAACCTTTTGGGCGGGTGGTGCTGGAAGCCATGGCGTGCGGTCTGCCGGTGGTATGCGAAAGGCGTGGCGGATACAGTGAATGGATTCGTCACGGTGAGAACGGCTTTCTTTTCGAGAAACAGGAAGAAGCCCAGAATATTCTGCAAACGCTCAAACAGGATGCCGAACTGCGCAGCCGTATCGGTAAGGCGGCCCGTCATAGCGTTGAAGAAATTTATTCCCCGGAGGCTATGCGGCAGCAGGCGGCTTGGTATTGTGCAGGCGATCAGGGGTGGGGGCAGGAATGATTTTTTCAACAGCCGCAGACGGGAACCCCCCCCTGGTTCATCTTATCAATCCCTTTTTGGATGCTGCTGGCGGTGCCGAGTGGGAAACCCTGCAACTTTATGAGGAATTGCGGCAATATGCGAAGGTGCGACTCTGGTCGGATCGTGCCCCCGATCCACGCTTGTCACATTTCCCCATTCGCATGATACAGCCGGCACGTTTCAGGTTTCCTTTCGGAGGGATCCTGGTGTTTGTCGGCGCTTACCAAAAATGCCGATCCTGGTTGCGTTGGTGTCGGCCCCGTCGCGTGATCGTTCTGGTCAACACAACCTCCCACCACGATCTGGATCGGATACTGACGCGCCTGGGGATAAGCGGATTGCCACATCCCGAGTTGGTCTTCGTGTCACGCTGGCAGGCTGATTTCATGGGACGGGAGGGCGTTATTCACCCATCCCCCATCGATCTTGAGCGTTTCCGTCCCCAACCAGAGAGGCCCGGTGATGGCGTGTTTACCATCGGCCGGCATAGTCGCGATACACTGGAGAAACACCACTTGCACGACCCGCAATTTTATCGTGACCTGGTCCAGGCGGGCAACCGGATCCGCATTATGGGGGGCACCTGTCTCCCAAAGGCGTCACTGCCGCAACAAGGGTGCGAAATCCTGCCGACCATGAGCGAGCCGGCAGAGGATTTTCTACGCAGTCTGGATTGCTTCTTTTACCGGACCAGTCCTCAGTGGCATGAGCCGTTTGGCCGAGTGGTGTTGGAGGCCATGGCGTGTGGTCTGCCGGTGGTGTGCGAACGGCGAGGCGGATACAGTGAATGGATTACCGACGGCAAAGATGGGTTTTTATTCGATACCGTGGCGCAGGCCCGCACCATTCTGGCCCGGTTAAAGGAAGATGCCCCTTTTCGCGCCAAGGTAGGCAAGGCGGCGCGCATTACGGCGGAAAATATTTATTCTGCACAAAATATGAGGCAGCGTCTGGCTTTTTACTATACCTGAGCTATGCGCTTGCTTTGCTCTCCATAGGTATTATTTTTTCTACTCTCTCCTGCCATTCTATTATTGTTACCTTCCTGATTAGTCGCAATCCGCCACCATTCCAACCTTGTTATCCAGATACACTTTTCGGCGTCGCCACAGATAAAACGGCAGGCCGGCCAAGGTAATCAGGATGCCGAGCAGCGAAAGCCCGGGATTGGTCCAGCCGATCTGCACCAGGATGCACAGATAGGCGGTCACGAAAACCAGCGGTACCAACGGGTAGCCCCAGGTGCGATAGGGGCGCGGGGCATGCGGTTGCCGCCGGCGCAAAACGAACAGCGCCACGCCGCTGGCTATGCTGGATAACACCATGACAAACACAACGTAGCTCAGCAGCTGGTCGAAGGTGCCGAGCAGTACCAGCAGGCAGGCCAGAACCGCTTGAATCAGCACGGCACAAGCCGGAGTTCGGTAAAGAGTGTGAACCTCCTTCAGGCAGGACCAGAAAACCCCATCCTCCCCCATGGCAAAAGAAACCCGCGCACCGGTCATGATGGTGGCGTTGATGCCGGCTGCAATCGCCAGCACGATGGGGATCGAAACAAGTCCAGCTATGCCAGATCCGTAAAGCCTGACCATGGCGGCCTGGGCGACGTTGACCACGTTATTCAGTTCGGCCATGGGCAGGGCGAGCAGGTAAACCAGGTTGATCAGAGTGTAGATCAGCGTCACACTCAGGGTTCCCAGGATCAGTGACAGGGGCAGGTTGCGCTGGGGATTTTGGATTTCGCTGCCCATGTAGGCCGAGGCGAACCAGCCGCTGTAGGTAAAGATGACCGCGATCATGGGGGTGGCGAACAGCCTGCCAGGGTCCGGTTGCACTGCACCGGCCGCAGACAGATGCCGCCAGTCGCCACCTCCGGCCACAAAGCCGGCGACGATCAAAACCAGCAAGGTTAGAATGGTGCCGAGGGTGAAAACATTCTGGGTCGTGCCGCTCAGGCGGATGCCCCGGTAGTTGATCAAGGAAAACAGCAGGATAAACGCCATTGCCATGAACTGCTTGTCTGCCTCCCTCAGAAACGGCAGGAAAATTTTCAGATAACTGACCAACCCGATGGCCAGCGCGGCGATGGATCCGGGGTTGATCACCCAGAACAGTACCCAGCCGAGCAGAAAACCGGCCCAGGGGCCATAGGCGGCTTTCAGGTAATGATAGTCGCCGCCGGCCTTGGGGTACATACCGGCCAGTTCGGCATAGGTCAGGGCCCCGCAGATGGTCAGCAGGCCGCCCAGCACCCATATGCCGAGGAACATCCAGGGGTGGGGCAATTCCCTCGCCAGAAAACCGCTGGTGGTAAAGATCCCGGCCCCGATGACGTTACCGATGATCAACAGGTAGGCATCTCCCAGGTCGAGCCGACGATTCAGTTGCACGCTGCGTTTCCTTCCGCCAGGCATGAGCCTATGTAGATCAGGCCGAGCATCTTTTCCTTTTGGTCCTGCGCGGCTTTGCGCATCTCGCCAAGGGTGATGGATATCTGGTGTTCGCGGCTACGGATGCCGGCGGCATAGACCAGCCGCACCGGCGTATTATCGGCAAAATGGGTCCGTAGCAACGATTCGAGTTCCGGCACATCCTGCAACCCCATGAAGATGGCCAGGGTGTCGCCGTTTTTCGCTACGGCCGCAAGGAGTTCGTCGTTGCGACGCAGACCGCGCGGCGCGGTAATCACGGTGGAGCCGTTGGCGCTGATATCGCGGTTGATAACCGCATTGGCGGCATTAAGGGAGCTGAGCCCGGCCACGGTTTCGATTTCGGCCTCATCCAAATATTCCCTGATCCAGCGGGAACTGCCGTAAATCATCGGGTCGCCCCAGTCGAGAAATGCCACGTTCTTCCCCGCATCCAGTGCCTTGCGGATCTTGCCTGCATTGGTGCGCCACTCCTCTTGCCGCAACCGGTCCCGTTCCGTCTCGGACAGGGGTGTTTTGCGGTCACGATCCGCAAACGCAAACGGATCGAACAGCACCTCCTTGCCGCTGAGGTAAGTGGCGAAGCGTTTTTGTATATCCCCCGGTACCGCAATGGCATCGGCCCGTGCCAACGCCGAAAGGGCTTCGAGGGTGATCTGGCAGGTGTCGCCGGCGCCGACGCCGATCACGGTCAGCTTCGGGACATGCCGGGGGCGCAGCACCTCGATGGATGCCACGTCGCGCACGAAACGGCTGGCAGACGAATCGGGCAGCACCAGCCATCGTGCATGCTTTTCTCCAAGGGGCTGGCCGCCCATGCGGTCAGCAAGCAGAATCCGCCGACCGAGGGGCGACCAGAACAATTCCCCGTAGGACAGCAGCGATCGATAGCCATCACGAGATCGGACCAAAAAGACGGTTTGGGGTTCCGCGCCCACCCCGGCCTGTTTCAAAATATCCACCAGCGGCGTACCGGAAAAACGCTTTACGCCGTCAAAACGGGTGCCGTTCCAGACGATCTTGGTAGTGACTTCAGAGATCGATTGGTTGGGTCGTTTTGCCAGTGATACGGGCTGTATCGCGGCATCCCGTGTCGGATCGATCACCTCGATGCTGACGATATCGGTCAGGCAGCGGTCGCTGTAAAAGTCGTTGCCCAGCACCAGGCGTGGCAGGACGAGCGGTTTTGGTACTAGCGTGGGAGTCTCTTTGGTATATATCGGTGTTGCGGAAAAGGCGATGATCACATCGGCCGGACGACCATACGCCACCTCCGCCCACGACAACAGGGTGCGTTGGCCTTGACGATTACGCACCACAAGGGCGAGGTCGATGGCCTTGGGGAAGGTTCCACCTTCTTTTTCCACTCCGGCAGCCTGCAAAAGATATTGCAGAGGTACGCCCTGGTAGCGATAGACACCATGAAAGGTATTCTGGGTGGCGACCTCGGTGGTGCGGACCTCCACCGTCCGGTAGTTGGCCAAGTCCTTCAGGGTCAGGCGCTGGGGGTGCTTGACCAGACCGGTGATCGTGACTACCGGTTCGGCTGCTGCCTGGCAGACAGTGAGTCCGCAGGTAAAAAATAGATACGAAATTACCAGCAATAACCGCAGGTATTTCATTGCAACCTCTCTTTCAAATAATATAAAGGGCAGGTTCGCGACAGATCATCCCCGTTGTCGCGAACCTGCCCCTGCTTATCCACTGGCCGTGTTGCTTGCGCTCCGGATGAAGCGTGTTATGCCCGGTTTAATGGCACTCGCCGAACCGCACATTCAGGCGCGGCCCCATGTAGATCAGGCCGAGGAATTTTTCCGGTTCGGCTGCCAGGTGGGCCGCCGCTTGTTGCAGGGTGGTGCGTACCAGGCGTTCACTGCCTGCGACGCCGGCACTGTAGACCAGGTTGACCGGAGTCTCGGCGGAATAATGGCTGTCAAACAAGGGTTGCATGTCCTGGAATTCCTTCAATCCCATAAAGATGGCCAGGGTATCGCCGCTTTTTGCCAGGGCGGCAAGCAACTGCGGATTTTGTTTCAGACCGCTCGGCACGGTGATGACCACCGATCCTCCGGCTCCGACGTCGCGCTGGATCATGGCATTGGCCACGTTGAAGGCACTCAGGGCGGGGATGGTTTCGAGCTGGTCGTCGCTGAAGAAGGCCCGGATCCAGCGGGTGCTGCCGTAGATCATCGGATCGCCCCAGTCCAGAAATGCGACGTTTTTCCCCTCCTTCAGCGCCTGGCGGATTTTGGCCACCCCCGCCTCGCGTTGCAGGCTGCAGCGTTTATCCGCCTCGGCCGGTGTTAGCTCCGGGTGGGATTTGCGATACATGTGCTGGATGAGCACCAAGGGGTCGAACAGCACCGGTTTGTCGCCCAGGTAGGGGGCATAGCGCTTGGCGATATCCGCCGGGGCTACCAGCACGTCAGCGCGCGCCAGGGCGCCGATAGCCTCCAGGGTGATCAGATCGGTATCACCCGGCCCCACGCCGATGATGGAAATTTTTGCCGCCGGTTTCAGGTCGACGACCTCGATACGCGCGACGGCCAACACATCCCGATCATCGACCAGTTCCTCGGGTACGATAATGCGGTATTTCCCGCCGCGCTGACCTTCCAGAGTTTTGCCATTGTCACTTTCGGCGATCATGATGCGCCGGCCCTTAAAGGACTGGAACAGTTCGCCGAAGGAAAACAATGCCCGGTATCCGTCCGGGGCGGAGATCATCACGGCTTTGGTCAGTTGCTCACCGGCGCCGGCCGCCTCAAGAATCTTGGCCAGAGAAATGCCTTTGTAGCGGTGCAGGCCGTGGTATCCCATATGCACGCCGACGACCTTCTTCATCATTTCCATACGAGGGTAGTCTTTGAGGTCGGACAGTTTCAGTTCTTTGGCCACCGCACCGGTCACCCGGATTTCCCCGGATTCAAGCTTGGCCGCACGATCGACCTTGAGTTTGGGATACAGATCGATGACCTCGATGCGGGTAACGTTTTCCAGGCAACGGTCGGTGTAAAAGTCGCCGCTGAGCAGCAATTTGGGCATGCCTGCCGGGCGGTCGTATTCGATAAGGGACTTCCGGTAGATTTCCGGGCCGTGGCATTTTAGGCAGCGATCCTCGGTCATCATCGGCTTGACCGGGGTGGCGGCAAAGGCGATGGTCACTTCGGTGGCATTGCTATAGTAGACTTCGCCCCAGGACAGCACCACCTGCTTGCCGGAAGCATCGGTCACCCGGATGGCCAGATCGATCGGTTTTTCAAACGGCTGGTCCTGTTTGACGATTTCAGCCATGTCCAGCAGGGTGCGCAGCGGTACGGCTTTGTGCAGATATACGCCATGAAACTTGCCGTCTCGGCTGACCTCGTTGAGCTGAATCTCTACCGACTGAAAGCGGGCCAGATCGTCGGTGGATAATTTGAGGGGGCGTTTGACCTCACCGGTGATGCTCATGACCCCTTGTGAAGCCGTCTGCTGATCGGCCGCCAGGCTTTGATGAAAGGCCGGCAAAACAGCCAGTAACGTAAGCAGGGTAACGGCCATGCGTTTCATGATTTTTGTCCTCCGTTGCGAATCTTGCGAATTTGCGGAAAGTACCAGAGCATCAGCAGGCACAGGATCGTATTGCCGATCAGTATCAGCAACAGACCGGGATCCTTTTTAACGGTGATTTGAAGGGCCGGCAATACGTCAACGCCGGGTTTGCCGGCCATCCCCAGATGCAGGGTGTAGCCCTGCCAGTAAATTGGTTCGAGAATGGCGATCTGGCGTTGCACGACGTCGGTCCCGTGTTTCAGCTCCAGGGTGGCCGTGCATTGCTTCATGGTTCCCAAAAGAAGGGGTTCCCGCCAGTATTCGTAGTGGCGTTCGAGCAAGGTAACCTGAAGATCGTTCACGGTGACTTGTTCTCCGACCACGGCCGGCAGGCGTTGCTTGCTGCCAGTGAATTCGGTAAGGGCATGACCGCCGATAATAAACAAAAAGCAGAAGTGCATGATGGACGGAGCCAGCAGCAGTGCCAAGATGGCGCGGCGATGCTGACCTCGGTGTTGCCAGAGCCAGGTCAGGCGTTGCAGGGTACAGGCGGCGGTATTCACGCCCAGCAGGAAAAGCAGGCCGAACAGCGAAAAGATCCACCAGTTCTGTATTCCGTTGTGGTGCATGATCCAGGAGGGAAAGAGTTGAGCGTTGAGTTTGCCGAATACCGGCATGTACCGGGTGTAAAAGCTACCGATAAATAGATTGACAGTCAGCAGGCACAGCAACCATAACGTCAGACGAATACTGGCCATGGACGTCCAGAGTCGTTTAATCATTGCCGACCTCCGTCAGTTTGGAGTTGCGACAGGCATTCGGTACCGCCCCATGCACCTGCTGGGCTGCGGTAGCCTGAGTGTTGTTGCCGGAGGACTTGGCCGGATTAAGCACGGTAAGATGCGCCGCCACCTGCAGGGCGTAAGCCACAACCAGCACCACCAGTGCCCCGGACACCGCCCAGCGAGCTTTTTTGCGCAGGTCGAAGGCGCGGTCAAAGTGGGTATGCAGGTAGCCGCAGTACAAACACCAGATGGCGGCGGATTGCAGATGCCGTTCTCCCCAGTGAAACGCCGCGCCCCAACCGAGATAACTCCAGACCGCACCGATAACCTGGGCCAGGCTGTAAAAGATGAAGCCCCAGATCACCAGTTGGTTGAACAACGGATCGCCGTCGCGACGACGCAGATGGCGCCAGGCGAGCCAGCCACCGGCCAGGAAACAGGCGATGGCCAGCACTTCAAGGAAGAAAAACAAAGGGGAAGACCAGTTGGCGGTAAACGGTCCGGGTGGCGGAATCTGCACCGGCAGCGCCAGAGTGGTTAACATCGTCAGCGTCACCAGCCAGCTCAGAGAGGCCGCCTGTTGCCGCTGGCCGCGCCACAGGCATAATAGCGCCAACATAGCCAGGCACCAAGGCAGAAACAGCGCACCGTTAAAGACTCCGTCGAGGGAGAAAATCCCCCAGCGCCAGCAACGGCCGAGCTGGCTGGTGGTGTGCAGCATAAATCCGAGCCCCAGCAGCCAGCATGAAAAACGAAACTTTTTCAGCAGATAAAAGATAAGGCTGCCGGCGTAAACGCCGGCAGCCACATTGAATAACATCGCGGAGGTAGTCGCTAAAGTCATGCACAATCCCTCGTTGTGGAAGGTTCTGTTTTCATAACAGGATCAGTAGGTGAAGTTGAGGCCGGCCAGGAAGTTGCGGCCGGGAGCCGGTTGACCGACCTCGTAATAATCACGATCGGTGATATTGTTGACTTCTACAAAAGCAGTCCCTTCCACCCCCAAGAGCTTGCCGAGTTTCTGCTCGGCCCGGGCATTGAGCAGCAGGAAGTCCGGGGACTGCGTCCACTCTTCAATAAGAGCAGTCGGAGTGTAAGTATTCTTATTAGCGTACTGCCGGTTTACATAGGAGAGTTGGGTACTGAGGTTGAGCCCGAAGGGGAATCGGTAGCGCAGGTCCAGATTGGCGCGATGGCGCGGCCTCCCTTCCAGCTCGCGGTCATTTTCCTTGTCTTCGGTGCGCATGTAGGTGTAATTCAGCCCGGCCCAGAACGCCTCGGTGATGTCGGCGCCCAAGGAAACCTCTATCCCTTTGGTGACGGCCTCGCCGATATTGATATAAACCGTTTCGCCATCAATTTTATCCTTATCGATGAGGTCTTCGATGTCATTGTAAAAGGCCGCTACCGAAAGAGTTATATCCTCGCCGAAGGCTTGGGTCAGGCCGACCTCATAAGTGATGGTTGTCTGGGGGTCGAGATCGGGGTTGCCGCCAATTAATTCGCTGTACAGCTCCTTGAGATGGGGGAAACGGGTTTTTTTGCCGATGGAGCCGTGGAGGGTAGTGCTCTCCGACAGAGTGATAACCACACCACCCTGGGGATTGATGGCATCGATAGCTTTCGTCAGCTCCCGACCGGTGGCTTCACGCGGATCGTAATAGTCGTAGCTTACCCCTACCACGAACGCGAGCCAGTCGAGAGGTCGCACCTCGTCTTCGATCCCGATGGAGTAGGTATTCGCCGCAAAGGTCTCCCAGGGCGACCAATCGTTTTCATCTAGCGGTTCTTCTTTGTCCCGTTGTTTGGTTTCGTCTCGCACAAACGAGCCACCGATCTTGAGGTAACTCCAGCGACCAAAGTCCATGAAAGCCTGCAGTTCACCGCCGGTGCTGTAATTTTCATAAGGGGATAATACATAAGGTTTCTTTAGACTTTTTGGATATTCACCAAATCGCCCATACATTTCGTCATCGTGGCTGACATAAAATGCGCGGGCTTTGAGCCGCAGCCAGTCGGTCACCTGCTGCTCGCCAACCAGGCTCAATTGCCACTGCTCCCATTCGTTAAAACGCCACAGGGGCCGATTCGGCACCCCCTTCTCATTGTTGTAATAGTTGAAGGTCAGATAGAGTTTAGTCTCCTCGCTGGGCTCATAACCGAGTTTAAAATTGACATGGTGCTGCAGGTAATCGCTTCGATCCCGTTTGCCGCCATCTTCCGGTGCTTCCAGTTGGTCAGCCCACCAATCCTCATCATAATCGCTGGACAGCCGCCAGCCATTGGAATGGCGGTAGCTGTACCCGGCGTATACAGTGAAGTCGCCGATCGGAGCTCCGGCACTAACGGAATAGTGCTGGGTGCCGTAGTCACCCCAGGCAGTGCTGGCCGTGGCCATTGGTTTAGACGCGGTCTTGGTGATGATATTGATGACCCCGCCCATGGCATTGGGCCCGTACAACACGGATGAGGCGCCTTTGGTGACGGTGATCTTGGCAACATTGTCGATGGGGAATTGGGCCAAGTCGATAAGACGTGAATATTGCTCGTAAACCGCCACACCATCGATCATTATCTTGACATCTTCACTATTAAAACCACGAATGCTGACGTAGCTTTCGCCCTTTTTGGAACCTCTCTGCACGAAAACGCCCGGCAATTGTTGCAACGCGTCGGCCACGGTCTGGGCGCCGCGCTGTTTAAAATCCTCCTCGGTTACTTCCGTAACAGTGGTGGCCAGATTGGCCACCTGTTTTTCCCCGCTGACGATAACCTCGCCCAGGGTAAATACGTCATCAGTGGCTACCTCCTCTGCCGCCAGCGCCGGCCAAGCTGCCAGTAAACAACCGGCCAGCACCCACGCCGACCACCAAATACGTGTTTTTGTCATAACTCCTCCTTGCAATAAAAATGGAATTTCCCTGACAGGCATGGGTTGCCTGCGGGAAACTCAGGGTTAGTCACACCTCTTACAGAAAACTTTTGGTAAAACATTCATCAAAATCCGAAAGCGACCAGGCGGGTTAAATCCGCCCGTCTCCAGCAATAAAATTAAAATTCTTTATCTAATTAAGTGTGATGTCTGAATTGGATATATTGCTGGGTACATAACGCAAGGCGTCTCAAATTGCGGATGTGCCGCATTGCCATAGATTCATGGGGGAGAATCGAAGTATTTATGAAGTTGGGTGGATATGGAAGGCAGGAAAGAGCCGCAAGACTTGCGACCGCCTCTAGGAGGAAAGACGGTGCAAGACTCTCGCAAAATTTTTCCCAGCTTTCGCTGTATAGCAAACGGAATAACGCCATGCAAGTAAAAAAGCATTTTAAGTTTAATTATTTAATGTATACCTTGACGAATTCCCAATTCGGCATTCCCATGGCGGGACGGACAGGGGGCTCCGGATCATGCAAGGGTCCTATGCCCACCGATAGATCATAAAACGCCAGGATGTTGCAGCATCCTGTGTGTTGCCTGCTACAATCGTAGAAAATGCAGCGCGAGACGAAAGGATGTCCCATGACCCAAAAAGGTTACCTGTGGATGACGACATTGTTGGTGGTGACGGTGCTGCTTGCCGCCTGTGCGGGCAGGATGGCGGCGCGGTCGCTTCTGGATGAGGACTATGCCGTCATGAGCGATGAAGAATTATTGGTGTATTACGACCAGGTAAGTGAAGCGATCGCAAAGGAAGAAGGCGGAGGGGGTGGTTTCGGTCTGGGGTTGGGGCTCGGGGTTGGCAGCGGTTCGTTTTCGGTGGGTGCCAGCCAGGGGATGTATGTGGATGATCCGACCGAGCAGTTGCGAGTCCGACGCAATCAGGTGCGTCTTGAGTTGGCCAGACGAGGTCTGCAACCCCAAGGCACGCCGCAGTAACTTTTCCCTTCAGGTCAGGCCATAAAGAGTCTGCACCTCACTGGGTGCTTGATCGTAATGGGAGAATTCCATGACAAAGGTGCCGCGCCCTTTGGTGGCACTACGGAGTTCGCCCATGTAGTCGAACAGTTCGGAAAGGGGTACGTATGCCTGGATGAGTTCCGTCTCGATGCGGGATTCCAGGCCGTCGATACGACCTCGTTTCTGCTGTAAGGAGCCGATTACCTGGCCGGCAGACTCCACCGGCACGGTCAACTCGAGTGCCATGACCGGTTCCAGCAACGTCACCCCGGCTTGGGCGGCGACCATGCTCAGACCGCGTTGAGCTGCCGCGCGGAGTCCTATCTCGGTGGTTACGCCGGGTTCAAACGGCGCTTCCAGCACGGTGATTTCTGCATCGGTGAGCGGGTAGCCGGTGCGCATGCCTGCCGCGCATGCCTGCCGCAGGCACTTTTCAAGTTCCTCCCGTAGAGGCGGCAACAGCTGTCCTTCCCCCTCCGGCAAGGTCACTCTCAAACCTTGGCCACGGTCCAGCGGTGCAATTTCCAGAGTTACATCGCCGCTCTGGACCCTACCCTCCGTTTCTCGGTGGAATTTTTCCTGATGTCTAGCCTTGCCTTGCACCGTCTCACGATAGACAACCTGTGGCCGACCGGTGCGAACCTCGACGCCGAATTCCCGGTGCAGGCGTTCGGTAATAATCTCGAGATGCAGCTGGCCCATACCGGTCAGGATGGTTTGCCCCGTATCGGGGTCCTCCCTCATGCGGAAGGTCGGGTCTTCCCACAGCAGTTTTTCCAGAGCGGCCGGTAGTTTGTCGCGATCCTCGATATGTCGCGGCTCAACGGCTAGGGAGACAACCGGTTCCGGCACGCGCAGTCCTTCCAGGCGCAGAGGCTGTCCGGAATGGCACAAGGTATCGCCGGTCAGGGCGTGCTTGAGCCCGACAGCGGCCACGATGTCGCCGGCCTGCACTTCATCCACGCGTTCACGCTTGTGGGCATGCATGCGAAACAGCCTGGCCGGTTTTTCGGGTACACCCCGCGTACTGTTGAACAGTTCGTCCCCGGCGTGCACGGTGCCGGAATAGACCCGCAGATAGGTGAGCCTACGTCCTTCGTCCGACAATACCTTGAAGGCCAGCGCGCAAAGCGGTCCCTTAGGATCACAGGTCAGCAACAGCTGTGGGTTATCCCCATGATTGAGGGGGATAGCCTTAATGGGCGGCGTCTCAAGGGGGGAAGGTAGAAAATCGATGACGGCATCGAGGATGGGTTGGATGCCCTTGTTGCGCAGAGCCGAGCCCAAAAAGACAGGAAACAGGCGGCATTCAAGCACGCCACGGCGCAGCGCCGCTTTGATCCGTTCGGTGGTGACCGGTGTACTTTCGAGAAAGTCGGTCAGGATGGTATCGTCAAAATCGGCGGCGGCCTCCACGATTTGCTCGCGCGCTGCAGCCACCTCTGAACGCAAGGCCTCGGGAACCTCGGAGATCTGCACGGTGGCACCGAGATCGTCCTCGGCAAAGGTCAGCAGGCGACCTTCGAGAATATCGACGACGCCGGCGAAAGTCCCTTCGATCCCGAGAGGCAGCTGCATCAGCACCGGACGGGCGGTAAAGCGACGCTGCATCTGCTCGAGTACCCGGCGAAAATCGGAACCGATGCGATCCATCTTGTTGATCAGGCAGATGCGCGGTACCGCATAGCGGTCAGCTTGGCGCCAGACCGATTCGGTCTGGGCCTGCACCCCTTCCACGGCGCTGAAAATCACCAGCGCACCGTCCAGTACCCGCAGGGAGCGCTCGACCTCGATAGTGAAATCAATATGGCCGGGGGTATCGATGAGATTGATGCGTACATCGCGCCAGTGACAACAGGTCGTGGTGGCGGTAATGGTGATACCGCGCTCCTGTTCCTGCTCCATCCAGTCCATAATGGCGTTGCCATCATGGACTTCCCCCAGACGGTGGCTCTCGCCGGTATAGAACAATACCCGTTCCGAAACGGTGGTTTTCCCGGCGTCGATGTGGGAGATGATTCCGATGTTGCGCAGTTTGTTGAGGTCAAGGCGGGTCATGACGCCTCACGCTTATGCGGGATTGGCTTCAGTCTTGCCGGACCTGGGAAAGAAGTTCCATGTCCAGCCCGTTATATTCGAAATACTCGCGTTCGAGCTCTTCCACGTAAAAACGGTCCAGTCCGCTGTTTTTGAGGAAGTCGTCGCGTAACGCATCATCTCGACCGGCAATAATGCGCGGCAGTAGATTGTGCAGATACAACTCCTCCATCTGGACATGATGCACCACGCGGCGGAAAAGCTTGTGCAGCAATTCTTCATCGATGGTTCCGTTAAGACCTGTTTCGCGTACCACTTCTGCCTGCAGTTGTTCCCGTTCCTGGGCAGTGCTGTACCGGGAATAAAAATTGCGAATCCGTTCCTTGGTGTGGCTCAGCAAGGTGTTGAACAGTTCTTCCTGCTTGCAGATGTCGTTGAGGAGCCGTTGCATCCCTTGCAGGGTCAGTCTGCCTTCCTCTATGGCCGCCAGTCCCTTACGCAGGGCCAGCAGCTTACGGCGGCCGAATTGCCCAAGATAGTGGTTTTCCAGAATTCCGCTGAAGAAGAGTTCATCGAACAATTCGCCGCCCAGCACGTCGAATTCTTTTTTGTTATTCAGCAGGCTGCGCACCAGCTCTTCGGTAAATCGTATCTTGTCCATGAAGGCAAGCTGGTTAATATGCTCCGAGGTACTGTCGAATCGGTCGAAGTAGGTGATGATCCACGAGAAATTTTCTACCAGAAAGACATCGGCGCCATCGCGCATCTTTTCGTCGCAGGCCTTGGCCGCCTCAAGTAACATCTGTTCAAAAGCGTAGTCGCGGCCTTCCACTGCACGTCGCTTGGCTTTAAGTAATTGTACCAGGTCTTCGCGGTCGATGCGGGCATCGATCTGCCGCTCATGTAAAAATATCCCCTCGAGAATCTGGCGCGTTTCCGACAGGTAATCCTGTTCGTCGGCGCTGGTCAACAATTCCGGCTTGAGTACTTCGTCCATGGCATAAAACAAAGCCGAAGGGATTTTGCTGCGCACCGACAGGGTCTTGAGGCGGGTTAAACGGGCATTTTCAGCTGTCCCGATACGTCCTTTGAGCTTGCACTCGACCAGGATGTTTTTGTACTCGTCAACGATGCGTCGATTGGCCGCATGCTTGTACATAACGTCGATGCGGATGCGTTCTTGCTGGTAACTGTCAATGCCGAGGGTATCAGCCAGTTTTACAAGCTTGGTAAATTCCGGGTCGGGGATGTTCTGGTAGGCGTGATAAAGTTCCCGAAAAGCATCGTGATAACGTCTGTGCTTGGTGTTGATAAGCTTGATCAGATACAGGGCGCTGCGATGCCCGAGAAGCGGAAGTAGTTCTTCGATCAACTGGGCATCGTCCCCTTCGCCGATGAAGGGAAAGCGTTTCAGATCCTTGCCCGCCAGGCGCAGAATCTCTGCCTGCTGTTCCTGCAAAAGACCCGATACCGAGCCGAAGATGAAAAAGTAGTAGTTGTGAACGGCATTGCCTTCCAGAAAAACACGGTCGTATTCCTCGTAGCCGTCGGTGCGGCTGGAAAACATCAGTGCGCCGTCCTCGCGGCTGCTGGTGCCGAACATGACCAGTCGGTTACGCACTTCTTCCTTTATAAGATCGGCTAGCGGTTGCTCCACACCGAACATGTATTCGCAGAATGAGCCACCGTTGCCGCGATGCGTCAGGCCTTCAGCATCGAGAATCAGCTCGTTCCCGGGGGAGAAAATACGCAGGGATTGTCCGGATGCTTCGTAGAAATAACTGCGATAGGCCTCGGGCGAGGCAATGGTGACATAGTATTCGATACTGTCGTTGATCTGGCCGTGGAGGCGTACTTCCTGATGTTTCATAGTCCGATCCGGTCGTTGGCTCCACGCTCTGACCGCGACGGTTGCTGCGGCTGGAGGCCGCTATCGACGGCATCCTCAACGAAGAGACTGAAACATTGGCCGTCGTAGGCCAGCTCGATACCAGGCGGTAATTCATGGTTGTCGCGTGAGTGGCTGACCTCGTGACAGAGGTGGGTTAATAAAGTGCGGCGGGCCCCGATCCTTTGCGCCATCTCGATGGCTTCGGAAATACAGAAATGGCTGGGGTGGGAACGAAACCGCAACCCATCAAGGACCAGGATATCCAGGCCACGAAGACGGTCTTGCGAATGTTCCGGGATAGCATTGCAGTCGGTCAGATAGGCAAACGGGCCGATGCGGTAGCCGCTGGCTTCACCTGGTCCATGCTCGAGGAGGATCGGTTCGATGGGCAGCCCGAACAGGCTGAATGGGCCCCCGACCTGCCAGGGATCGAGCCGGGGGCGAAATCCCACGCTCGATTCGGAATTGAAAATATATTGGAAGTTCTGCTGAATTATAGCCATGGTGGCAGGTGACCCGTAGATAGGTATCGAATCTTTGGTCACCATGTTGAAGGCTCTCAGGTCATCTATGCCATGCACATGATCGGCATGTGCGTGTGTATACAGTACCCCGTCCACGTGCCCCAAATGCTCCCGCAAGGCCTGTTGGTGCAGGTCGGTGCTGGTGTCGATCAGTATGTTGCGCTCACCCCATGAAATCAAAGCGCTGCAACGTGTACGCCGATCACGCGGATCCGTCGATCGGCACACCTCGCATGTGCACCCCAGCATGGGAACGCCGGTGCTGGTGCCCGTGCCGAGAAGCACAATGTTTATGGGGTGTGAGGAACTCAAAGCAGACTCCGGTGCCATTCAGTTATGTTGCCCGTTGCGGTTGAGAGATTTAATGCCTCGATATTTACATTAACGCAGCATTACGAACAGGCAAAATAGCATTTTTATTAAGGATGTGGCAATAACCTAGTATTCCGTGAAAAGCGTTCTGAAAAAAATCTTGAGATTCCTTTTATAACTGTCAAAGTGTCGGCATGGGAAAACGGGGTGGCCTGCGCTGAGTCCTTGGCCGCGGGGCCGGTTTGTGACGGCAAGGCATTGCATCCTGGGCCAAACGGCATTAGACTCAGTTCAATTCTTCCCCCCCACAACATCATTATGTTCTCCAGTGCAGCAGACCTGAAGCCTGTGAAAGGATAAAACTATGCAAATCGTCGCTGTCAGCACCCCTGCTTTGACCCTGAAAACCAACTGCCTGGTGCTCGGCGTCTGGCAGGGTCAAACCGATACACCACTTCTGAATTCTCTCGATATTTCCCTGAACGGTGCTTTGCGTCAGTCCGTCGACAGCAAAGCGTTTGTCGGTAAGGAAAGTGAAACGCTTTTATTCCAAACCGGTACCGCTTTGCCGGCGTCACGTATTCTTCTGGTTGGGCTCGGACCCTGGGCCGAAGCCGGTACCGGTACGCTGCGCAGCGGTGCCGCCGACGCCTGTCGTGTCCTGCAGCAACAGCGTGTGACCGATGCCGCCCTGGCCTTGTGCGAACCGCCACCGGGTAGCTGCAAGCCAAGCCAGGTTTTGCAGGCGCTGGCCGAAGGATTACTGCTCTCAGCGTACCGATTCGATCGTTATCTCACGCAAAAACGCGATGAATTGCCCCTTCCGCTCGAAACCGTTCTCATATTGGTCGACCGGGAGTCAGAGGTCGATTCAGCTGTCGGTGCCATAGGCAAGGCGCAACAGATATGCCGGGGTGTGGCGTTGGCACGGGATCTGGTTAATGAGCCGGGCAATGTCAAATCCCCGGAATATCTGGCTGCCCAGGCGCAAGCACTGGCTGAAAAGCATTCTCTCGCCTGTACCGTGCTGGATCAGGAGCAGTTAGGCCGTGAAGGATTTGGAGCTCTGCTGGCTGTGGCTCAGGGCAGCGCACGACCACCACGACTTATTGTTCTCGAATATCGCGGAGGGGATCCGCAGGACAAGCCCCTGGTGCTGGTCGGTAAGGGGGTGGTGTTCGATTCCGGTGGGATCTCTCTGAAGCCGGGTGAAAAAATGGATGAAATGAAAATGGACATGGCTGGCGCGGCCGCCGTGTTTGGCGCCATGGATGCCGTTGCGGGGATGCGTTTGCCCGTTAATCTTGTTGTTATTGTGCCCGCTGTGGAAAATCTTCCGTCCGCCACCGCATATCGTCCTGGCGATATCATTTCGTCGTTGTCCGGTCAGACCATCGAGGTTCTGAATACCGATGCCGAAGGCCGTTTGATCCTGGCAGACGCCCTGACTTACGCCGGTCGCTTTGAACCGCGCGCCATCATCGACCTGGCCACCCTCACCGGAGCCTGTGTGATTGCTCTGGGTCACGAAGCATCGGCCGTATTCAGCAACCGCGATGAGCTTGCCCGGCAACTTGTTGCGGTCGGGGAAAGCAGCGGCGAGCGCCTGTGGCAATTGCCCCTGTGGGAAAGCTATGGCAAGCAGATTAAAAGCGATATCGCCGATGTGAAAAATACCGGCGGCCGTCCCGCGGGTACGATTACGGCTGCGGCGTTTCTGCAAAAATTTGTTCCCGACTGCGCCTGGGCCCATATCGACATTGCCGGTACCGCCTGGGAGGAAAAAGGCACCGCCTGTTGTGCCAAGGGGGCTACGGGGGTTGGTGTGCGGTTGCTTGTCGATTTCATACAGCAGGCCTGAGCCCGGCAGGTGGCTGCTCTCTTTCTGGTCCGTGAAGCATGTCGTTAAAGGTTATCCGGCTCTGTTGCCGACACCCGCTGGTGAAAAAAAAGGTTTGTTAATCGAAAAAAATGTTCCTCTGCGGTTGCGACCCCGCATCCCTGTGATATTAGGTTTTGTTGATTATCCCCCTCTCTGGTGAGGCGGCATGGCCACCGACCGGGACCACGGCGGGTTGTGCACAAGGAGGGGAATCAGCGAGAAAGTGGTCCGGATAACACAGGCCATCAGGGCCGGAACAGCGGAAGGAGCAAGCAGGTATGATTCAGATTCAAGGTACGGTTAAGTGGTTCAACGATGCCAAAGGTTACGGTTTTATCACGCAGGATGATGGTCCTGATGTTTTCGTGCATTATTCCGCCATTCAGATCGAGGGGTATAAATCCCTTGCCGAAGGGGACCGGGTTCGCTTTGAGGTTACCGAAGGTAATAAAGGGCCGCAGGCGACCAATGTAGCTAAAGTTTGATCCTTCCGGGTTTAAATTATTCGGGCTCCGCAGTTTTTGCGGGGCCTTTTTTATTTGATAGGTAACAATTCACGTTTAAACTGCCCTTCATCTTGACATTCTGCGGGGGGATTGATAGTTTCACTGTTTGGTGATTTTTGAATCATCCAGACCTGTCGCCGGACCTGATGTCACCGGAAAGGAATGCACATTGCCCATGAAGCGCACAATAATCACCCCGGATGCACCGCTCCCAACGGGGGTTAAGGACTTTCTACCCAATAAGGCTGCCAAGATCGAGTACCTGAAGCAGTCCCTTAAGGATGTATTTCACCGCTGGGCGTTTCAGCCTATCATCCCGCCTTCTCTGGAATATCTTGAGGTGCTGGAACGGGGGCTTGGTGAAGGCCTTCGGGACAGAACCTTCCGGTTTGACGACCGCCAGAATGGCAAGCTGGTAGCCTTTTCTCCGGACATAACCCCTCAGGTGGCGAGGATTGTCGCTACCCGCATGAAAAGCGCCCCCTTGCCTTTGCGGCTCTGCTATAACGGCAAAGTGCTGCGTCATGCCGAACGGCAAGCTGGTAAAGACCGCGAAATCATCCAGTCCGGCGTCGAGTTGATCGGTTTGCAGGGGCCGGAGGCCGATGCGGAAATGATCGCCATGGCCATCGAATGTCTGCAGTCTCTCGGTGCTACCGAATTTACTGTCGATATCGGCCAGGTTGAATTTTTCCACGGCGTGATGGACGATCTGAATCTTCCCGGTCCGCAAGCACTGTTGGTGCAGCAGGCTATTGCACGCAAAGACTCTTCGGGTTTGGCGGAATTGTTGTCGGGTCTGTCTCTGGAAGAGCATAAATATTCCGAAATCATGGCGTTGCCACGCTTGTTCGGGGGTCGCGAAGTGCTCGACAGGGCCGCCGCGATCGTGGCCAATGACCGTTCACGACGTGCCCTGGAAAACCTGCGCCAGATTCTTGCGGTGCTGGAAACCTACGGTGTGGAAGAGCATGTTACTTTCGACCTCGGGGAATTGCGCGGACTTGGTTACCATACCGGCGTGACCTTTCAGGGCTTTCTCAGTGGCATGGGTAGCGCCGTTTGTTCGGGGGGGCGTTACGACACCCTTACCGAACGTTACGGTCTGCCTGCTCCCGCGACGGGCTTTGCCTTTAATCTATTAAATCTGCTGACCGCCCTCGACCGGGATCTGGAGCACACGGCTGTGCAAAGCCTCGATGCGTTGATCCTGCAGAGCGGGCCGGACAAGCGCGCCGCCCAGCGGTTGGCACGAGCCCTGCGCGCTCAGGGCTATGCCTGCGCCCGTGATATCATTGAGCGGCCCCTGCAGGACAGCCTCGATTATGGTCGTAAAATGCATTTTCGCTATGTTGTGGTGGTGACGGATGACGCGAACGACGTGCGGCTGATCCTGCTGGCAGACAACAGTGAACAAACGATTTCCCTGCAAGCGGTTCTCGCTGGAGAATTTCGCCTGTAATTCCGATCAGGAGATACAACTCATGGCAAATGTTGTTATTGTTGGTGCCCAGTGGGGCGATGAAGGAAAGGGCAAGGTTGTCGACATCTACACCGAGTACGCCGACGATGTGGTGCGCTTTCAGGGCGGCAATAACGCCGGTCACACCCTGGTAGTGGGTGAGGAAACAACCGTTTTGCATCTCATCCCATCGGGTATCCTTCATGAGGGCAAGCGCTGCGTCATCGGCAACGGCGTGGTACTTGATCCCAAGGTCTTCCTGGAGGAGATCGACAAGCTGAAAAAAAAGGGCTACCTCAAGGATGACAGCCAGTTGGTCATCGATGGGAATGCTCATATTATCATGCCGTACCATAAAGCGATCGATATCGCCCGCGAGCAAAAATCCGGGGCCCGCAAGATCGGCACCACCGGTAGGGGCATTGGTCCCACTTACGAGGACAAAGTGGCCCGGCGTGGCATTCGGGTCATGGACCTGATCCGCCCCGAAATCTTTGCGCGCAAGGTCAAGGAAATGCTGCCGGAGAAAAACTTCTATCTTGAGCAATACCTTGGGGTCGAGCCTCTTTCGGAAGAGGCCATCATCGAGGAATACGGTGTCTATGCCCAGCGCTTGGAAAAATACCTTGATCGCGCCTCCCTGCTTCTTAACCGGAGCATTGCCGCAGGGCGTAATATTCTGTTCGAGGGTGCTCAGGGGACGCTGCTGGATATCGATCATGGCACCTACCCCTACGTGACCTCATCATCCACCGTTGCTGGCGGTGCCTGTACCGGTAGCGGTGTCGGGCCCTGCGCTATTGACGCGGTTATCGGTATCGTCAAGGCTTATGTGACCCGTGTTGGGGAGGGGCCCTTTCCCACGGAACTCCACGACGAGATGGGTGAGCAGTTGCGCCGTGAAGGGCACGAATTCGGCTCAACTACCGGGCGCCCGCGTCGCACCGGCTGGTTTGACGCCGTGGCTTTGCGTGAAGCGGTGCGTATCAGCGGTATGACCGGTTTGGCCATCACCAAGATGGATGTACTCAACAATCTGGATACGATTAATATCTGTACCGCTTATTCCTACAAGGGTGAGTTGCTTGAGGATTTCCCTCACGATCTCGATATCCTCAAGGAGTGCAAGCCGGTTTATGAGCAGATGGAAGGCTGGCAAGCCGACTTGGGCGATGCGACCTCTTTCGAAACCCTGCCGATCAAGGCCCAGAACTATCTGCACAAACTTGCCGAGGTATCCGGATGCCCGGTTGTGCTGGTTTCTATCGGTCCGCGGCGCGATCAAACCATTCAACTGAAAAATCCCTTTGACAAGTAAGTCGAAATAGGGTAGAAATCTCTTCATTCGGAGGCAACGAGCGAGTCCGTAGCACGATTTAAAAAAACTAATCGCGCAACGCAAAAAAAAGTAAAAAAAAAGATTGACTCGGCGGAACCTTTCACGTATAAAGTGGCCTCCGTAGCAAGGAGCCGCTAGCTCAGTTGGTAGAGCATCTGACTTTTAATCAGATGGTCGTAGGTTCGATCCCTACGCGGCTCACCATTTAAGTCCCTATCGTCTAGCCCGGCCTAGGACACCGCCCTTTCACGGCGGCGACGGGGGTTCGAATCCCCCTGGGGACGCCAAAGTCAACAGCCCCACTGCCTAATTGGCGGTGGGGCTGTCTGCGTTTCAGTTCACTGATGCGTATCGGCTATGGTTCATTCTCTTTGGAAGGCTCGTATGTCCGAATCCAGCCCGATAGTTGAAATTTTCAGCGATGGTGCCTGTTCCGGTAATCCTGGGCCTGGCGGTTATGGCACCCTGTTGCGTTGTGGTGATCGTGTTCGCGAGTTGTCGGGATTTGAACCTGAGACCACCAACAACCGTATGGAGATGCTCGGGGCCATTGCCGGCCTTGAGGCGCTGACACGTCCCTGTCTCGTGCGTGTGACCACCGATTCCCAGTATGTCTGCAAGGGGATGACGGAGTGGATCCATGGTTGGCGTAAAAAGGGGTGGAAAAACTCCAAAAAAGAGGATGTCGCCAATCGGGACCTATGGGAAAGGCTTCTGGACCTGAGTTGCAAACACCAGGTCACGTGGCAATGGGTGCGCGGTCACGCCGGCCATCCGGAGAATGAACGCTGCGATGAGCTTGCCCGTCAGGCAATCGCTGATGGTTGTTGCGCTTCGCTTGGTTGAACTCCCTCTTCGTTAAAACTCCCACCTTGGATAAAGCTTAAAACTGTGTTATTCTTGGCAGTATTTGCTGTTGATCGGCTTCACTGCCCGAGGGAATGACCGCATGGCTTCTGAACACATCTCCACGCAACTGGTCGGCCCTGATGCGCTGTTGTCGCCTCTGGGATGGGATCTTGTGGCCTTGGCCTTATACGTCGGACTGGCTTGTGTCATTGTTGTCAGTCTTCTGTTGGCCGCCCGATTTTTAGGTCGTCGTACCCGTTCTCCCCTTAAAAGCCAGCCCTACGAATGCGGGGTGGAACCTACCGGCCCGACGCGGCCGGGATTTCCGGTTCCCTTTTATCTTACTGCCATCTTTTTTGTGGTTTTCGATGTTGAAGTGGCATTCATTGCCTCCTGGGCGGTTGCTTATGACCTGTTGAGCTGGCAGGGCCTGGCGCAAATCGCTTTTTTCATCATCACCTTGCTGATTGCACTGTTCTACCTGTGGCGTCGTGGAGCTCTCGACTGGGGCCCGCAGCGCCGTTAAAGGACGCCGTAACGGATGAGCGAGACAATTCCAAAAAATATCATCCTTACCACTTTGGATGATGCCATCAACTGGGGGCGAAAGAATAGCATGTGGCCGATGTTTTTCGGTCTGTCGTGCTGTTTTGTCGAGATGATGGGCAGCATGACGCCGCGTTTCGATCTGGCGCGTTTTGGTGCCGAGGTCCTGCGCGGTACGCCGCGCGAGGCGGACCTGATGGTTATCGCAGGCACTCCATTTAAAAAAATGGCGGCCAGCATGCTGCGTGTTTACGAGGAGATGGCTAATCCCAAGTGGGTTATCGCCATGGGCAGCTGCGCCAACTCCGGTGGCATGTACGACGTTTACAGTGTCATGCAGGGGGTCAATCAGATCCTGCCGGTGGATGTCTATATCCCCGGTTGTCCGCCGCGCCCGGAGGCCTTTATCCAGGGGTTGATGGTGCTGCAGGACAAAGTTGCCCGCAACGAGCGGCCGGCCAGATCGGTACTCAACATGCAGGGCGGCTGCGAAGGCACGACCGTGCCGATTCTCATCGATGGTCATAGCAAGTCCCGTGATACGCGCGGCCCGGGATACGGGCACTGCCCTATTCGCGGCACATCCCAGCAGCCCCCGGATTTCCAGGGTAGTCGCGCCGCCGGCCTCTGGACCCCGCCGCAGCCACAAATCGTCTTCCCCGATGGGACCGTACCTCTGTTGGAACAGGTCAGGCAACGTTTCGGCGAAACCGTCAAACAGGAGCAGACCGCCGATATGCCGACCCTGGTGGCCGAACCTGATCAGGTTCCGGAACTGCTGCGGTTTCTCAAGCAGGACATCGATCAACCGTACCAGCGTCTCGAGGACTTGACTGCCGTGGATGAAACCGCGCGTAGCAGCCGTCCTTCCCACGACCTGACTCTGGTCTACCACCTGCTGTCTTTTGAGCGTTCCGGCTATCTGCGTGTCAAGGCTCCTTTAGCCACCGCCCAGACTGAGGCGCCGTCGATCACCGACTTGTGGCCTGCAGCCAACTGGTATGAGCGCGAGGCTTTCGACATGTTCGGTGTGCGTTTTGCCGGACACCCCAATCTGCGCCGTATTCTGATGCCGGAAGGCTGGCAGGGACACCCGCTACTCAAGTCCCACCCCGGTCGGGCTACCGACATGCCGCCTTTCACCCGGGACACCGCCACCACCATGGTGCCGCCAGAGGGCTCTCATTTTTTCAGCCGCCAGGAGAATTCCGACAACACGCTGTCTATCCTCAACCTCGGCCCCCAGCATCCAGGTACCCATGGGATTCTTCGGGTTATCCTGAAACTGGCTGGCGAGGAGATCGTCGATCTCGATTCGGAAATCGGCTACCATCACCGTGGGGCGGAAAAGATCGCCGAGCGTCAGCACTGGAATCAGTATATCCCCTATACCGACCGCATCGACTATCTGGCCGGATCCCTGAATAATCTGGCTTATCTGCATACAGTTGAAACCCTCTGTGGTGTCGATGTGCCGCCGCGGGCCCGCTACATCCGCATTCTGCTTAGTGAACTGTTCCGTATCGCCAGTCACCTGGTATGGCTGGGTACCTTCGCCCATGACGTTGGTGCCATGACGCCGGTATTCTATGCTTTCGACAGTCGCGAAAAGATCTTCGATATCATTGAAATGGTTACCGGCGGACGGATGCATCCCGCCTGGTTCCGTATCGGTGGCGTTCCGGAAGATCTGCCCGAAGGCTGGCGCGCAGCAGTGGATGCTTTTACCAAGGATTTCGAGGCGCGCATCGATGAGTTTGACCGTTTGTTGACCGATGGCCCTATTTTTCGCGCCCGTACGGAAGGAATCGGTGTCGTCAGCCGGCAGCAGGCCATTGAACTCGGCTTTAGCGGACCTAACCTTCGCGCCACCGGGCTTGCCTGGGATTTGCGCAAAACCATGCCCTACGCCGGGTATGAGGAGTTTGATTTCGACGCCGTTACTGCCGAGGGAGGGGACTGTTTTGCCCGTTACCTGGTACGTCTCGGGGAATTGCGCCAGAGCCTGCGCATCGTACGCCAGGCAGCGGAGCGCATGCCGGAAGGCCGCTGGGGCAGTAGCGACTATCGCTACGCGTTCCCCAAAAGACAGGACGGCCTGCAGGATATCGAAAGCTTGATCCACCATTTTCTGCATGTCAGCCGGGGGCCGACGGCGCCCCGCGGTGAATGCTACCGGGCCACCGAATCGAGCAAAGGCGAATGCGGTTACTATGCCGTCAGCGACGGTGGGACCGGCGCCTATCGCCTGCGGATTCGAACACCGAGTTTCCCTCATCTGCAGGCCTTGCCCCAACTGAGTCGTGGCCGGCTGGTGGCCGACGTCATTACTATTCTCGGCTCGCTCGATTACGTGCTGGCCGATCTGGACCGCTGAGATGGCGATGTTACTATCTGAAAAACAAATCACGCAGCTTAAACGCCGCGTACGGGAAACCCCCCATCCCCGGGAAATGATCCTTGATGTGCTGCATGCCATCCAGGATGCCAACGGTTGGGTCTCGGACGAGGGGGTCGAACTGGCCGCCATCATCCTGGGGCTTTCGCCGTTGCAGGTCGAAGAGGTCGCGACTTTTTACGACAAGATCTACCGTCGCCCCGTGGGCCGGAAGGTTATTCATATTTGTGATTCAATCTGTTGCTGGAGTCGCGGCAGCGAAGCCCTTATGCTGCGGTTGCAGCAGCTTCTCGGTGTCGCTGCAGGAGAAACCACGAGCGACGGCATGTTCACCCTGCTGCCGACCTGCTGCCTGGGAGCCTGTGCCGATGCGCCGGCATTGCGGATCGGTAAAACCTTGTACGGCAAGGTCGCACCCGAGCAGCTCGAAACGATATTGGACAGCGAGCGGACCGAGGTGAAACCATGAGAACCTGTGAACCGCTGCTATTTAAAAACCGCCGTATCGGTGAAACGGTTTTTCTTGAAGGTTATCGCAAAACCGGTGGGTACCAGGGCCTGGAAAAAGCTCTCAGGGAGATGACTCCGGCAAGCGTGCGGGAAGAAGTTAAGGCATCAGGCCTGCGTGGACGTGGCGGGGCCGGCTTTTCAACCGGACTCAAGTGGTCGTTCTTTCCCAGTGACGACCCGGGTGAAAAATACCTGGTGTGCAACGGCGACGAAATGGAGCCGGGTACCTTCAAAGATCGTCAGCTGTTGTTGGCCGATCCGCATCAACTGTTGGAAGGGGTGCTGATTGCCTGCTATGCTCTTGGCATCGGGACCGCGTACATCTTTTTGCGTGATGCCTATCGGCAATGTGCTGCCAATCTTGAGCATGCCATGGACGAGGCCCGTGAGGCAGGCCTGCTGGGTGAAAATATCCTCGGCAGCGGATTCTCCTGCGAGGTGCATGTGCACCGCAGCGCCGGACGTTACATCTGCGGCGAGGAAACCGCCTTGCTCAACAGTCTGGAGGGGTTACGACCCAACCCCCGATCCAAGCCGCCCTTCCCGGCGGTCAAAGGATTGTTCGGCAAGCCGACCGCGCTGAACAATATCGAAACTCTGGCAAATGTGCCGCATATCATTACCGGTGGAGCAGCCTGGTATAAGAGTCTGGCTTTGACGGAGAAGGGCTCCGGTACCAAACTTTACGGGTTGGCCGGTCATCTCGAAACACCCTGCTGCGTGGAGTTGCCTCTGGGCATGCCGCTGGGAGAACTGATTCGGGATTTCGGCGGTGGCGTCTGGCGGCAGCGTTCTTTCAAAGCCTGTCTTCCCGGCGGTGCTTCGACCCCTTATCTGACCGCCGAGCATCTGGACGTAGCTCTTGATTACGAAACCCTGGAGCAGGTCGGCACACGGCTGGGAACAGGAGGTGTGGTAGTATTCGATGATCGCACCTGCATGGTGGCCGCGACCCTGAACCTGCTGCGGTTTTTTGCCCGAGAGAGCTGCGGGTGGTGCACCCCCTGTCGCGATGGCTTGCCCCTGGTATGCTGGTTGCTGGAACGTATCGAACTTGGGCAGGGCACGCGCGAGGATATGACCATGCTGCAGGAGCAGCTGCGCTATATCAATGGACGGTCTTTCTGCGCCCTGGCCCTGGGGGCCATGGGTCCCGTGGACGGGTTGCTGCGGCATTTCGCCGAAGAGGTGGAGGATCATATTCGCCTGGGACGTTGCCCTTTGCAAGCTTAAGACTGTTTGACGATAACGCCTCGGATTTATTGGCTTGAGTTCGGGTTGAAGTGAAATGGCAATAATCGCGCTTTTCGTGTGCAGTCCGCAGTTTCCGTACTTTTTGCGGTAACTTTGGTTTTTCAGACCATCATTCTTAATCCTTTGAGTTGTTAAGCATGCCGACTTTGATTATCGACAACCAGACCGTCACCGTGCCCGAGGGAACCAATGTTCTCGAAGCGGCAAAGCGACTTGGCATCGAGATTCCGCATTTCTGTCACCATGAGGCGCTCGGTTCCGTTGGCGCCTGCCGGTTGTGTGCCGTGGAGTTTCGTGAGGGACCGGTCAAGGGCATACAGATGTCTTGCATGATTCCGGCAAAGGACGACATGGTGGTCGATACCGGCAGTGCCAAGGTCCTCGCCTACCGCGCCCAGGTCATCGAATGGCTGATGACCAACCATCCTCACGATTGTCCGGTTTGCGACGAAGGCGGTGAGTGCCAGTTGCAGGATATGACTGTGGCCGGCGGCCACGGTATCAGGCGGTATACCGGACCCAAGCGCACTTACCAGAATCAGAATCTGGGGCCCTTCATTGTCCATGAAATGAACCGCTGCATTCAGTGTTACCGCTGCGTGCGAACGTATCAGGACTATTGCGGTGGCACCGATTTTGGAGTTCTCGGTTCACGCCAGAGGCTTTACTTCGGACGTTTCAGCGACGGTCCATTGGAAAGCCCCTTCGCAGGGAATCTGGTAGACGTGTGTCCGACCGGGGTGCTGACGGATAAAACCTACCGGTTCAAAAGTCGTATCTGGGATTTGCAGGAAGCACCTTCCATCTGCCCCCACTGTTCGCTGGGCTGTGCCGTCACTCCTGGCGCCCGCTACCGGCAATTACAGCGCCGTCGGGCGCGCACCAATAACCAGACCAATGGTCACTTTATCTGTGATCGAGGGCGTTTCGGCTACGGTTATGTCAATCATCCGGACCGGCCCCGCTACCCTCAGCTCGGTCATCGGCGAGTCACTTGGCAGGAAGCCCTGGCGGCTTTGCAAAACAAGCTGCAGGAGCTCGGAGAGCTGTTTGGCCCTGGCAGTATCGGATTACTGACATCGTCGCGGGCCACTCTCGAAACCCAATTTTTGACCAAACGGTGGGCTACAGCCCTGGGCAGTGATCAGCTTTGCTTTGAAGCGCACCCCGGCCGCGACCTGGGCGCGCGCGTGGCGGCGTCACAACGGCTCGATCGTACCGCCAGTCTGGAAGATGTTCGCAACTGTGATCTTGCGGTACTGATCGGAGCCGATCCCCTGTCTGAAGCACCGATGCTGGCATTGGCACTACGCCAGGCCGCGCGGCGCGGCGCACGGATCGTGGTTATCGATCCGCGACCGGTAGAGCTTCCGGTGGCCTTCGAGCGGCATGCGGTCTCGGTGGATAAGCTGGGCCAGTTGTTACGGGGGTTGAGTCGGCCACAGCAAAGCGAGTTTCCCTCCAGCATGGAAGAACTGGGCGGATCACTGGCCAGCGCATTGCTGGCGGCCAAAAGTCCGCTGCTCATCGGCGGCACCGATTTGCTTGGGCCGCAAGGAACGGAAGCTATGCAGCAAGCGGCGGAAGCTTGCTCGCAACCTGAAACCCCCTGTCGGACCATGTTTCTGCTTGCTGGACCCAACAGTTTTGGCGGTGCCCTGTTAAGCGCCGAGGGACCGTGTTTCAGCAGCCTGCTGGAAGGCATGGAACAGGGGCGTATCAAAGCCCTGCTGTGTTTTGAAGCCGACCCCCTTGCGGATTACCCGGATAGAAAGCGGAGCCGCGCTGCCTTGGCGCGTCTGGATATGCTGGCGGTTTTTGACTGTTCCGCCACCGCTACGTTGCAGGAAGCGGATCTTTTCTTCCCGACAACAACCGTGGAAGAATCGGCTGGGACTTTGGTTAACAACGAAGGGCGCATGCAAACCTTCGAGCAGGTATTTTCGGCCGGGACGCCTCTTGCCGAGAGTGCCGGTGGCAGTCATCCTCCGCGCTTTTTTACCCGCGATATCCCGGGTTCCGAGCCGCAGTCGGCCTGGGGAATTCTGGGTACTCTGATGGGGCGGAGCGCTGATCTTGGTGCGTTGCGCCGTGAAATAGAAAAAACCGAAAGTCGCTTCGCCGGATTATCGTTTCTGGAAGCCAACGGCGAAGGGCGACGTATCGCTGCCCCGCGTCAGCACCCGGCGCCACTCCAAGCCACTATCGCCGGCATTACCGGTTCCGATCAGCTGCAATTGCTGGTGACAGAAACCCTGTACGGTTCTGAATTGCTCAGCAACCTGTCATCCTGCCTGCAGGAGCCCACTCCCTCACCCTTTGTGATGTTGCATCCGCAGGATGCGACGCGGTTCAAGTTGGAAGAGGGCAAAAAGGTGCTACTCGGCACTCCGGTGGGGGATTTGACGCTGACATTGCGGATTGAGGGGGATATGGTTCCCGGGGTTGCCATTGTTCCGAGACTACGGGGAACCGTGCTTGACCCGCTGGTACCCGGCACCGAACCGCTGCCTTGCCGCATCGAGAAAGCCTGACCGATGAATGACGTGCTGCTGACCTTCATTCTGATTGTGACCAAACTGGGACTGGTGCTGGGAACGGTACTTAGTCTGGCGGCCTATATGGTGCTGGCCGAGCGCAAAATCCTCGGACGCATGCAGATGCGCCATGGTCCCAACCGGGTCGGACCGTTCGGTCTCCTGCAGCCCCTGGCCGATCTGATTAAACTGCTCTGCAAGGAGGATCTGATCCCGGAGCGGGCCGATCGCTGGGTGTTCATGCTGGCTCCGGCTATCTCGATCATGACGGCGCTACTGGCGTTTGCCGTCATCCCGTTTGCGGCTCCCTTGCATCTGTTCGGCCGCACCATCCCGATGGTGATCTGTGACCTGAATATCGGAGTCTTATATCTGTTTGCCCTGTCGTCCCTTGCGGTTTACGGGGTTGCCCTGGGCGGCTGGGCTTCTCAGAGCAAATACGCCCTGCTGGGCGGCTTGCGTGCCATGGCGCAGATGATCTCCTACGAACTGGCCATGGGGTTGGCGATTGTGCCGGTAGTGATGGCTGCCAAGTCCTTTTCCCTGACCGCCATCGTTGCCGCCCAACAGCCTTGGCCTAACGCCATCAGACATCCGCTGGCTTTTTTGATATTTGTTATTGCCATCATGGCCGAATCGAAACGTACCCCTTTCGATATGCCCGAGGCCGAAAACGAATTGGTGGCCGGTTTTCATACGGAATACTCCGGCATGCGTTTCGGGATGTTTTTTGTCGGCGAATATCTCAATCTGATCGTGCTCGGCGCCATGCTGACCGTATTGTTTCTCGGCGGCTGGCACGGTCCATTGCTGCCGTCGGTCTGTTGGTTTCTCATCAAGGTCCTTGGCGTAGCTTTCTTTTTTATCTGGGTCCGAGGCACCATGCCGCGGCTGCGCTACGACCAGCTAATGGCTTTCGGCTGGAAAATTCTGGTGCCTCTGGGTTTGCTGAATGTTCTGGTCACGGCCGTATGGCTGTTATGGCGAGGCTGATATGAGTTTGTGGAGAGACATCCGGGGAACCATCCTGCCGTTCTGGGTAACCCTGCGCTATTTGTTCCGCCGGCCGGTGACCGTGTGTTATCCCGAGCGCAAACAGACCCCCGCGCCGCGCTACCGTGGGCGGTTGGTTCTGACCCGCGATCCGGACGGCGAAGAGCGGTGCGTCGCCTGCCACCTGTGCAGCGCCGCCTGCCCGGTCGACTGCATTTCCATGCAGGCCGCCGAGCGAGAAGACGGCCGTCGTCATGCTGCCTGGTTCCGCATTAATTTTTCCCGCTGCATTTTTTGTGGCCTGTGTACAGAGGCTTGTCCCACCCTGGCTTTGCAGATGACAGCTGAATATGAGCTGGCAACCCGCGAGTTATTACAGGTGATATGCGAAAAAGACGAGCTACTCATCGATGGGTGCGGCAAAAACGACCAGTATAACTTCTATCGTTTGGCCGGCATCGGCGTCGCTGCTCCGCGGGGCTCCAATCCGGGCGAGACGCCGCCGGTGGACATCAGGAGCAACCTGCCGTAATGCGGCGTGCGGAAGGTTCATGCCTGGAGATGAAGTTTTGAGGGGCTAATATCGCCTCCCAGGTGGTCGAAGGTCGTAAGAGGTTTCAGATTTGCACCAACCCTGATTGTATGTAAGGAAGAGACATGACCACCCTGCTTTTCTACATTCTGGCGGCAATCACCCTGTTGTCGACGATTTTGTGTCTGACGCGCAAAAATCCGGTGCATGCCGTGCTTTACCTGGTGCAAGCCCTGTTCGCTTTGGCACTGTTGTATTTTCTGCTCGGCGCACCACTGCTTGCGGCCTGGCAGATCATCCTGTATGCCGGAGCGATCATGGTCCTGTTTCTTTTCATCATCATGCTTATCGACCCCCCGGTGGCCGAGTCCCGACTCCCCTTCCGTATCAGTCGTTGGCTACCTTCCGCGATCCTAAGCGGCCTATTGCTGGCTTGCGGCGGTGCTCTGATTGTCATGGATCCGGCTGCGACAGCCGCTATCGTCCCTTACTGGCTGACCCCGCGGGATTTTGGCCGCACCTTGTTTGAACACTACGGCATGGCAGTGGAAATTATTTCGTTGATTCTGCTGTTTGCAGCTGTAGGCGCCTTCCATCTCGGCCGGCGTTATCGCTCCACGACCAAGGAGGATGTTTCATGATCGTGCCCCTCGGCCATGTATTGATCCTGGCCGGCCTGCTGTTCGTGGCCGGGCTTGCAGGAGTGCTGCTGCGTCGCAACCTGATCATGATATTGATCGGCGTGGAGATCATGCTTAATGCCGTCGGGCTCACTCTGGTCGGTGCTTCGGCCTATTGGCGGAATCCCGATGGTCAGCTGTTTGCCCTGTTGCTGATGGCCGTTGCGGCGGCTGAAGTAACCGTAGCCCTGGCTCTGGTTGTCTATCTGAAGCGCAGCCGCGGCACGATCGATGTCAATCGCTTTGATGGGATGCAGGGATGATGGCCGAGTTGCTGTTTCTGATACCGTTACTGCCGCTGTGTGGGGCTTTGATTGTTTTGTTTGCCGGTGGGCGCATGCCCCGTCGCCTGCTGACTGGCGTGGCGATCGCTTCTGTGGCCGCTTCGGCCGCAGTGACTTTGTGGTTGTGGCCGCTGGCCGCTGACCGCACCCGGGTAACGCTGTTCACCTGGTTTGACGCCGGTTCGTTGCAGGTGCCGATGGAATTGTTATTCTCCCCGCTGGCGGCCTGTATGGCGTTGATGGTGACCGGCGTTTCGGCTCTGATCCATGTCTACGCTGCTTGCTACCTGCATCACGAACCCGATATCCGACGCTTCTTCACCTTGTTCAACCTGTTTGTGTTCGCCATGCTGGTGATAGTTCTGGCGGATAATCTATTGCTGTTGTTTCTTGGCTGGGAAGGGGTCGGATTCTGTTCCTATGCCCTGATCGGCTTCTGGTATCGCAATCCCGTTTTTGCGGCTGCCGGGCGTAAAGCATTTCTGGTTACGCGCGCCGCAGATGTGCTGTTCGGCATTGCACTGTTGTGGTTGTTCCACCTGACCGGTACCTTATCCATTTCGGCAATAAACCTGCAGGCCGCGTCGCTACCTCCGGGTAACGTAACCTTCCTGGCCTTATTGCTGTTGGCCGGCGCCTGCGGAAAATCGGCCCAGTTGCCTTTCAGCTCCTGGCTGCCGGATGCCATGGCCGGCCCCACCCCGGTGTCGGCCTTGATCCATGCCGCCACCATGGTTACCGCTGGCGTGTATCTGCTGTGTCGGTTATTCCCGCTGATCTCATTGTCGCCAATCGCCCTTTGCGTCATCGGGCTGGTTGGTGCCTCTACCGCTTTTTACGGCGCCACTTGTGCGCTGGTGCAGAGAGACATCAAGAAAGTCCTGGCCTATTCAACCATCAGTCAGGTCGGTTACATGTTTCTTGCGGTTGGCGCCGGTACCATTACCGGGGCCATGTTCCACCTGCTCACTCATGCCTTTTTCAAAGCCTTGCTGTTCATGGTGGCCGGTGCGGTCATCCATCTGGCTTCCGGCGAACAGGATCTGTTTCGCCTTGGCCGGCTGTCCAAGCGGTCGCCGATGCTTTTCTGGCTGTTGCTGGCCGGATCTGTGGCCCTGGCCGGGGTTCCGTTGACGGCTGGTTTCTTTTCCAAGGATGCCATTCTGGCAGCCTGCTTCGCCCGACACACGCTATGGTGGACAAGCCTTGGCGTCGCCGGGTTGGTAACCGCTTTCCTGACCGCTATGTATGCTTTGCGGCTAGTGTATCTGCTTGTTGCCGACCGTGAGGTTGTATCGGGGTACGGCCCCGCACCGCGAGGACTGGTTTGGCCTTTGCTGCCCTTGGGTGTACTTGCCCTGGTTGGCGGACTACTTAATCTCCCCGAAGTTTGGGGTGGACATGCAGGTTTGGGGCGCTGGCTGGCAACCCCATCAGGGTTGTCACCCTCGCACGGCCTCGAATGGGGGCTTGCTGCCGTCACATTTTTATTGGTAGCGGGGGCCTGGTTTGTTATTCGAAATCGCTACCGGGTGCCGGCTTCACCAGTACCTGAGGGACCTTGGGTAGATTTTTTCATCACAGGTTGGCAGATTGATTCGCTGATCCGCTTTGCCGTTACGGCGCCCTTTGAAAGGCTCGGCGACCTGCTGGAAAGCTCCCTTGAGCGAAGTTTTACCACGACTTGGCCCGCCGGTCTCGGTCGGCTGTGTCAGGCTACCGGGCAGAAGCTGCGTGTATTTACCTCCGGTTCTGTAAGTCTTTACCTCGCCGCCATGGCTTGGGGCATAATCCTGCTATTGACGATATTGCTGGTTTTTTTGACTTTATGATGTTTATTGATCTCCCTAACATACTTGCGAGCCAAGCATGAATGGTCTGTCAAACATACCCTGGTTGTCCGTTTTGTTTTTCCTGCCGATCGTTGGGGCGCTGGCCTCCCTGGCTTGGGGCCGACGTGTCGCCGTGGTTACGGTTTTGCTGGAAGCAACTGTCGCCCTGCTCCTGCCTATTCAGATGGAATCCCGGTTTTCTCCCTGGATCCGTTTTGAGGATTGGGCCTGGATCGAACGTTACGGCGCTCGGCTTACCCTGGGGCTTGATGGCCTTTCGCTGCTATTGGTGTGGCTGACCGTTATCCTGCTGGCGGTTGCCGTGGGTCTTTCCTGGTCACGTTATCGGCAATCCGGTTTTTACGCTTTGCTGTTGACCAGTTGTAGCGGTATCCTGGGCGTTTTTCTGGCTCAGGATCTGCTGTTGTTCTATGTCTGCTGGGAAATTATGTTGCTGCCGCTGATCCTCTGCATTGCCTTATGGGGTGGCGCCAAGCGCGTTGAGGCCGCTTTTAAGCTGCTGCTGTTCACCCTGGCTGGCAGTCTGCTGATGTTGCTGGCTCTTTTGGGATTGTTTTTACTGCATGGTCGCCAGACCGGTGACTACATCTTTGCGCTGCAGGCTTTGAGGACCACGGTTATTCCTCCCGATCTTGCCCCCTGGCTGTTTGGATGTCTGGCGCTTGCATTTCTGGTCAAAGTTCCCGTTGTACCTTTGCATGGCTGGTTGCCAGATGCTTACCAGGAAGCACCTGCCGCGGTTACTTTGCTGCTCTCTGGCGTATTGGCCAAGGCTGGCATATTCGGTTTGGTACGTGTGGCGCTGCCATTGTTTCCCGAAACCTGGCCCAGCTTTGTGCCTGTATTGGGTGTCCTGGCGTTGGTGAGTATCGGTTACGGTGGCTGGCTGGCTTTTGTGCAGAACGATCTTAAACGCCTGGTGGCGTATGTTTCCGTCGCTCACCTCGGTTTTATCGCATTGGGTGTGGCAGCCTTTAATGCCATGGCTTTGCAGGGCGCGATGCTGCAACTGTTCAATCATGGCATAACCACGGCCGCACTATTCGTTCTTGTTGCACTGGTGGAACGTCGTACCGGCAGTCGTCAATTGCCTGAGCTGGGTGGACTCTGGTCCCGCACTCCGCAGCTTGGGGCCATGCTGCTGTTTTTTTCTCTGGCCACTCTGGGCCTTCCGGGTCTGAATATTTTCACCGGTGAAATCCTCATTCTACTAGGCTCTTTCGCTGCTCATCCCTGGTGGGGTGTCGCCGGTATGTTTGGAGTTTTACTGGCGGCTTGTTATACGCTGCGCATGACGCAGGGAGTGTTGTGGGGCGTGCCCCGTGGCCCGGATATTATGAAGGATTTGAATCGCGGTGAGACGCTCCTTTTAGCTCCGCTGGTTGGCCTGGTTTTGTGGTTCGGGCTTTATCCTCTGCCTTTTTTGAGGTTACTTCGCGGTCCCGTTGAACAACTCCTTGCCCGTCTCGTCACGACAGGGGGGCTGCCATGACCTGGAACACCTTATTGGCGCTGCTGCCGTTACTGGTGCTTTTTATCGGTTCCGTGTCCGTATTGTTTGTATCGGGACGAAGAGCTCTGTTGTATGGCATTTTCTGCGCCTTGCTTGCCGCAGGACTTGCCTGGTGGCCTTGCGTCTCAGCCGTATCCGACACGCCATTAGTCTCGAGTGGACTATTTGCCCGGGGTTGCTGGACTGCATGGGCGCTGCTTGGTGCAGCGACCTGCTCTCTGTCGGAGCGTTACAGGGCAAGTCGTCGGTTTGCGCCGCAGGAATTTGCCGCGCTGGTACTGTTTTGCGTTCTTGGGATGTCGATCCTGTCGGCCAGCACCTCTTTGGTCAGCCTGTTTCTTGGTCTGGAGGCGATGACCCTGGCGTTTTATGTGCTTATTGCTTTTGATCGGGACAACCCTACCGGCGCCGAAGCCGGTCTCAAATACCTGCTGCCCGGATTTCTGGCCAGTGCTCTGCTGGCTTTTGGCATCGCACTCGTGTATGCCGCCACCGGTACTTTTTCCCTTCATGGTAATGTATCCCTGCCGGTTACAGGGACTACCATGCATACCATTGCGATTCTGGGATGGACCCTGTTCCTTTGTGCCATCGCGTTTAAGGCATCCCTGGCGCCCTTTCACCTGTGGACGCCCGATGTCTACCAGGGCGCGCCAGCGCCGGTGGCCGGATTGCTCGCCAGCGGGTCCAAGGGTGCGGTGTTTGCTGTGTTGCTAGCCAGTATTCCCTTAGCGCTTATCGCTCCTTTGCGACCGCTTTTGGCAGCCCTGGCGGCGTTGTCCATGCTTGCCGGAACATTTGCCGCGCTGCCTCAGACCAATCTCAAGCGCATGTTGGCTTACTCCTCCGTGGTCCATATGGGATACATGGTGCTGGCGCTACTGACGGGACAGCAGGCAGGGCTTGAAGCCGGCTTGTTTTACCTGCTCAGTTACGGAGCTGCAACCGTGGCCGCTTTTGGGCTGTTGGCCTCCATGTCTGACTCCAGTGGCGAACCTCAGAACTACGCCGCTTTGGAAGGGTTAGCCGGCAGGTCTCCATGGCGGGCGGCCCTGCTTACGGTTCTGCTTCTGTCGCTGGCCGGCTTCCCCCCTTTGGCTGGGTTTATGGGCAAATTCGTTCTTTTTAGCGCGGCCCTGGATGCCGGTTATGTGTGGCTGGTTGCGCTGGCCTTATTTTCTTCCTTGGTTTCCTGCTATTACTATTTGCGTCCGATTGTGCGCCTTTTCCGTTCAGGTCCCACCTCTGCACACTCCGTGGCCGCTAACGGCGGTGAGGGGGTGGTGTTTGTGCTTTGCACTATTATTATTGTGACCGCAGGAATTTACCCCGGTCCATTTTTCCGGATGATTTCCGCAATTGCGCCTTGATCCGTCGTGCGAGGGCCCATGAATATCACCGAACGCATTGCACAGTTTCTGTCGGCTGAAGGTTTTGCTGTCGCCGGCGCTTCGACCAATCGTGACAAATACGGCAACAAGGTCCTGCGTTGCTACATGCAGCATAGCAAGCGCGTTGTACCCGTCAATCCGCATGTCTCGGCTGTGGAAGGCCTAGCCAGCGTCGCCAGTGTTTCGGATTTGCCGGGTAATATTCAAAGTCTCTCCATTATCACCCCACCCCGCATTACCGAGCAGGTTGTAGAAGAAGCCATCGCCAAAGGAATCCCTAATATCTGGATGCAGCCTGGAGCTCAAAGCGATGAAGCCATACGTCGTTGTGAGGACGCTGGCATCAACCTGATTGCTGACGGAAGCTGTCTGTTGGTGGTGCTCGGTTACCACGAAGTCTGATGGGTGATAAAAACCAGTTTTCATTTTTGGAATCTGTTGGTTTTCGGTGTAAACGGCCCCATATATGATTTTGGTGCAGCGGCTTTGTTTCTGATTGTGGTGTATACTGCCACGGAGTGCTAACTTCTTTTTTTACAATTCTTTCTTGCCCTTGCGTTATGTCCTGTGATATATAGCCATGGTGCCTTAGTGAAAGTTTATAAACAGAACACAGGTTCTTCCTGTTACTAAAATATGCTTCAACGCATATTCCTTTCACCTCTAACTATCCTTTCTCATTATTCTTTTTGAGAGTGGACGGTTTTGACCTTTTATTTCGCGTAGATTTTTGGTCATACCGCTACTTCTTTTAGGCACAGTTGATCCTTGCAATTGAACGAGTAATTCATAGTGTCTTTAAAGGTAAGACAGGATATCTGGAATGCATGATAGTGGCGAGCGCGACGTTCGTAGGCAGGTAGTCACCAATATCAGAGTGCCTAACTCCGTTTGGAAAAAACGCGTATGCGAGACCTTGCTCGATTTAAATATAATCCCTGAACATTTTTCAGGTAAATTGGTGATCTCCTTTAAAAATGGGGGCATCAGCTACATAGAGAAGACTCAGACATTTAAATAAGTTGCGCTAATTTCGACCTCTGCCTGATCAACAGACCTAACGAAACCCGCACCCAATACCAAAATCAATGGTATTGGTGCGGGTTTTTTTTGTTTATTTTTTTCTACGATCCTAAGGGAAAGAATTTTATTAATTTACGAAATCAACAACCTTGAGTTGTTGGCAACATCGGAGGTTTTATGGCTATTGTAAAATGTGCATTTTGTGGGGAAGACGCGGATAGTGAAAATTACGGAGTTAAGCAATGTTCGAAATGTGGCTTGTGGTTTTGCCATAAACACCTTGGTCAGTACAAGTCGCAATGCATAGTGTGTAAAGAATATGCTCTCAAAAATAAGTACGGGAGATGAAATTTGCAAAAGTACTTTTAAAGTAACGTACATTTAAAATTAAATTTTGGATTGATCTCAGGAGTCAATAGCGAGGGTTTCATAAAGAAGTCTTTTTATTCTGGCCTCGTGCCCTCTCTTTTTAATCCTCGCTGCCTGATTTTCGAGGCAATTATCGTTACGTTACCGAGTGGTGTGAGTCTAATCCAACGTCGAATGCTTGGCATTTTTTGCTCCCCCCAATGGAAACGCAACTTTTTCTAAACGTATAATGATAAAGGAGTCTGAATTATGAAAGTTTGCTTTCCTATATCAGAAGATTTTGGTGTGAAAAGTACTGTTTATGGACATTTCAATTCTGCCCCTTTCTTTCTTGTCGTAGATACCGATACAAAGGAAACCCTGACTATAGCTAATTGCGATCCAAAAAATCCTTTAGCAGGGTGCGATCCATTCAGTGCTCTTAAGGTTTACGATATCGATGGTATTATTGCCGGATGTATGGGAGATAGTGCTCTTCAAGCCATGAACCTCTGCGGGTTCCGGGTATATGAGGCAGAATCCGAAAATCTTATTGAAAATATGGAACTGTTTAACCAAGAGAAGCTTCAGGAAAGCGTCGTGCAAAATAGTGCTGCCGAGGGAAGATGCTCTGATGGCGAAAGTTCTTCAGGCGAGGGTTGCGGTCACGATCATGATCACGAGCTTTGACCATCAAAATTAATGCGATAGCAAAAAATCCTGCGATAGAAGAAAAAAATTCCTAAAAGTCCTGGTTATTCCCAGGGAAGAGGGCATTCCTGGTATCTGAGAACATGAAGAAACGCGGTAATACGGTAGCTCTGGATTTAATTGGGCGGTTCGCTCTAGATGCTCTCTAGGGCGAACCCGCCGTCAATTAATGCAACCATGACTTCAGCCCAACAAGAGCTCCATACTTTCCCCCTCATCTCTCTGGGCGACAAGGAACATTATGCTCGATGCCTTCGGTTAGTTACGGGCGCATTTGGATATGTCCTTTTTACGCTGGCAGTGACATCTGCAAAATTACTAAAAAAGGATTTAGGTATGTAAAGCCTACTTCGCACGACCCAATTATTGAATACAGATATCAAATGTCTAATTGTTTATCTAAATCGGCTCCGCTTGCCGATTATCTGACTAGCGAAAAACGATGTAGAATCTCTACCTCGTTGTAGCGGAAACCTGTCGAGTACCATAATCACTTCAATTTACCTGTTCTTCAAATCCCGATACCGTCTGTAATGCCGTATTAACATAAAGCTTGTTTTGAAGATTTGGTTCGCTGGGCGGAAGGAATACCCAGCTAATGTGAATATGTAAAGAGCTGTGAAAATCACCAAAAAAAGTTCGTTTACACAAAACCATGTGTTGGAAATAGTTGTTTACGGTAACTAATAGTCTTTTTTGTCTTTTACTGTTATTTTTACCTTGCTTGTTATTATCTGCTTTGTTAAAAAGATTGCCACACTGCTTGATTCTTTGGAAAAAAACAGCGTTCGAAAGTTTTTTATTTTGAACTTCTCCCTGGATCGAAAATTTGTGAAGGGGGGATATAGCCCCAAGCAGCGGGGCGTTGGCGGATTGGCCTCTACGGACTGTTTGTGAAGTATGGAAACTGACGAACATGAAGTTTCCGCCGCAAAATTCATCGCCAAACACGCAGGTGATAATTATGCATATCCCTGAACTTTGTTATCAGGACAAACTATTGGAAGAAAAATCACGGACCCGAACACAAAAGTACTCTGGCCAGGCTGGGCCCAAAAATGTGGCTGTCTGCAAGAGATCTATAGCAACTTTTTTGGCAAATACCGAATTGATTACGCCGAACTTCTCAGGGAAACTTATTATCTCTTTTAAGGAGGGTGGCATCAGCTATATAGAAAAGGTAGAGCAAATCAAGTAACTTCCCTCTACATAAAAAATAAATAGTCACGCGCTTATTTCGTCCTCTGCTTAGTCAGACTTAGCGAAACCCGCATCGATTCCTGAAATTCAGGATATCAATGCGGGTTTTTTTATTATCAGAACATAAGGAATGAAGAGCATGCAACAAATCGTCCCCGTTGAACAAGCTGTAGGTAAAATTCTTTCTCATGATATCACGCGTATAGTACCCGGAGAATTCAAGGGGCGAGCCTATAAAAAAGGGCACATGATTACAGCCGAGGATGTTCCACAGCTCAAAAAACTTGGCAAGGACCACATTTATATTCTTAACCTCGGTGATGGCCTGGTGCATGAGAATGAAGCAGCTCAACGTATTGCGAAGGCGATCAGCGGGCCGTTCCTTCATTTCGGAGAGCCGAATCAAGGTAAAATTGAATTAACCTCGGAGCTGGATGGGCTGCTTAAAATAAACCTTAACCTATTGAATCAGCTAAATGAAATTCCGGACGTTACCATCGCAACAGTATTAACCAACCAGCCCGTGCGCGTCGGGTCGACGGTTGCCGGCACGCGCATTATCCCCCTGTATACCCAAGAAGAAAATCTTCTTCAGCTAGAAAATCTCTGCCGCCAAAATTCTGCGTTAATCACTGTAAAACCTTACCAGCACTTTCGTGTGGGATTGATTACTACTGGAACCGAAGTGTTTCTTGGGCGTATCCCAGACGGTTTCGGGCCAATAGTAAAAAGCAAATTTGAAGCATATGGAAGTGAAGTTTGTCGCCAAGATATCGTTCCTGACGATATATCAAAAATAGCCTCTGCTATTCATGGTCAGATTGCAGAAGGTGCGCAAATGGTCATTTTGACAGGAGGAATGTCTGTTGATCCAGACGATCTTACCCCCGCTTCTATACGGGCCACAGGCGCGAAAATCGTAATCTATGGTGCCCCTACCTATCCCGGTGCCATGTTCATGTTGGCAGAATTGCATGGTGTTCCCATTATCGGCCTTCCTGGCTGCACGATGTATCACAAAGCTACAATTTTTGAACTCGTAGTTACTCGCCTGCTTGCTGGCGAAACCATTACGCGTTCGGACGTTATCGCATTGGGCCATGGAGGATTATGCGCCGGTTGCCAGGATTGCCATTACCCCAATTGCGGATTCGGCAAAAGCTGAGGTTCCGTAATACGAGAAACATCCCTTTTCTAACTGAAAACGACCAACAAGGAGGAAGACAGGAATGATCAAGAAGACTCTAAATGTCAACGGTATCGACCGTGTCCTGATCATCGATCAGGAGTCACTGCTTAGCGATGTTTTGCGCAAGCAGTTACAGCTGACAGGTACCAAGGTAGGTTGCGGTACCGGTCAATGCGGTGCTTGCAGTGTCATCGTGGATGGCAAACTGGTGCGCTCTTGCGTAACCAAGATGAAACGGATTCCGGACCTGGCCAAAATCACTACCATCGAAGGGATCGGTTCGCCTCTCAATTTGCATCCCATTCAGAAGGCTTTTGTCAAAAACGGAGCGATCCAATGCGGGTTCTGTACTCCCGGCTTTGTTGTGTCGACCAAGCTGCTGCTTGATGAGAACCCCGATCCGACCCGTGAGGAAGTGCGTGATTGGTTTCAGAAGCATCGCAATGCCTGCCGCTGCACCGGCTATGTCATGATCGTCGACTCGGTCATGGACGCCGCCAAGGTGCTGCGCGGTGAAATGGCGGAATCCGCCCTTGACTTTAAATTGCCGTCTGATGGCAAAGTCTACGGTACTTGTATGCCGCGTCCGACTTCGGTACCCAAGGTTTGCGGTCTGTGGGACTTCGGCGAAGACATGCGCCAGCAACTTCCGGACAATACCTTGGAATGCGCCCTCGTGCAGGCGGAAGTAGCCCATGCCAATATCAGGGGCATCGATACCTCCGAAGCGGAAAAGATGCCCGGCGTTGTGAAAGTGGTAACGCACAAGGACATCAAAGGTAAAAACCGCATTACCGGTCTGATCACCTTCCCCACCAACAAGGGGGACGGCTGGGATCGCCCCATTCTTAACGATGAAAAGATCTTCCAGTTCGGCGACGTTCTGGCCATCGTTTGCGCCGATACCCGCGAACACGCCAAGGCGGCAGCCAAGAAGGTGGTACTCGATCTCGAGGTCCTGCCGGCTTACATGAACGCTCTCGCAGCCAAGGCCGAGGATGCCATCGAGATTCATCCCGGCACTCCGAATGTCTACTACGATTGCATTGTCAAGAAAGGCGAGGAAACCAAGCCGTATTTTGATAAAGCCGCTCACGTTATCGAAGGCAGCTACTACCTTGGCCGCCAGCCTCATATGCCCCTCGAGCCCGATGTCGGTTTTGCCTATATCGATGACGAGGATCGTGTTGTCGTGCATTCCAAGTCGATCGGCATCCATCTGCATCACGCCATGATCTGTCCGGGACTCGGCCTCGAGCCTGAAAAACTGGTCATACGGCAGAACCCTACCGGCGCTACCTTCGGTTATAAGTTCAGCCCGACCATGGAAGCTTTGGTCGCTGCCGCCACCATGGCTACCGGCCGCCCCTGTTTCCTGGGTTACGACTGGTTTCAGCAGCAGACCTACACCGGCAAGCGTTCCCCGGCATTCTTGAATGTGCGTCTGGCCGCCGACGAGGAAGGCAATTTCCTCGCTCTGGAAACCGACTGGGATCTCGACCATGGTCCCTATTCCGAGTTTGGTGACCTGGTTACCTGCCGCCAGGCCCAGTTCACTGGGGCTGGTTACGATATCAAGCATATCCGCGGCCATGGTCGTACCGTCGCCACCAACCATGCCTGGGGCTCCGCTTTCCGCGGTTATGGCTCGCCGCAGGCGTTCTTGGCTTCGGAATCGTTGGTCGACGAACTCGCCAAGAAAATGGGTGTGGATCCCTTGGAACTTCGTTACAAGAACATTTATCGTCCCGGCGCCACCACCCCGACCGGGCAGACACCGGAAGTTTTCTGTTTCGAAGAGATGTTCGACATTCTGCGTCCCAAATACAAGGATGCACTGGAGCGGGCAAGAACCGGTTCCACGGAAACCAAGAAGCGCGGCGTCGGCATTTCCCTCGGGATTTACGGCTGCGGCCTTGACGGCCCGGACACCTCCGGTGCCTGGGCTCAGTTGGAAGAAGATGGCAGCGTTACCATCGGTACCGCCTGGGAATGCCATGGCCAGGGCGCGGATATGGGCACGGTTGCTTTCGCGCACGAAGCCCTGCGTCCGCTTGGTCTGACCCCCGAGCAGATCCACCTGAGCATGTGCGACACATCTCTGCACCCGAATGCCGGTCCCTCCGGCGGCAGCCGCCAGAATGTCGTTTCCGGGAATGCCATCCACGCAGCCAGTGTCAATTTGCTCAATGCCATGCGCAAAAACAATGGCACCTATCGAACCTACGGAGAAATGATCGCCGAAGGGATCGATGTCAGGCATGAGGGGACCTATACCACCCCTTGCACACATATGGATCTCGATGATCAACAAGGCAATCCTTTCTGCATCTACATGTATGCCTTGTTCATGTCCGAGGTAGTCGTGGATATCACCACCGGTAAGACCGAAGTGGTTAAAATGACCTATGTTGGCGACAACGGTACCATCACCAATCGTCTGTTGGTTGACGGCCAGGTCTATGGCGGTCTGGCCCAAGGCATAGGCCTGGGTCTTAGCGAAGACTTCGAATTTATCAAAGCCCATTCGAATATGATCGGTGCCGGGTTCCCCTTCATCAAGGACGTTCCCGATGACTTGGAGCTGATCTACGTCGAAACGCCGCGTAAAGACGGAGCTCTCGGACAAGGTGGTTGTGGCGAAGGTCCGCTGACTTCTCCGCACGTCTCCATTATTAATGCCATCGACCATGCTTGCGGGGCACGTATCCGCTCCCTTCCTGCATACCCCGAGAAGGTTCTGCAGGCATTGCAGTCCGAGAAGAAGTCTTTCGACATTGAGGATGCACTGGAAGGCGGCTGGATTTCCGACAGCGTTGATGCGGAACCGCCTACCAAGAAGAAAGCAGCCAAAAAAGCAGCCGCGACGGGTTCCCAGCCTGCAGCTGCCGAGTGATGTGATTAGTCTGTAATACCCCCGTCTCTGGCACCGGTTTTTTTCCGGGTGCCGGTTGCCAGAGGTGTCTTAGAGGGTGTGAGGTCGATGGGGAGTAGCCCAACTGTACTCCCCATCGCCTTCTTTTATCTTAAACCAGGGGATCCTTGTTGGAGCAAGCAATCGAAGGGGAGGAAGTACTCGATGGAAAAGGAACAACGCATAGCGTGGGAGGCGCAATGTATTCAGGAAGAGCCTCCGGCGTGTTCGGCGAACTGTCCTCTCCATGTAGACGTTCGTCAGTTCATGGGGGAAATGGCCAAGGGTAACCTGGAGGAGGCCTACCGGCTTTTGACCAGGAATATGCCTTTCCCCGGAATATTGGGACGTATTTGCAACCATCCCTGTGAGACGAAATGCCGCCGGCGTGAAGTCGGCGAGGCCCTCGCCATCGGTTCTCTGGAACGGCTTTGTGTGCAACATCACGGATCACCTGACAAGGTCAAACTCCTGCCGCGCAAAAGTAAGAATGTGGTGGTTATCGGTGGCGATGTTGCCGGTCTTGTCGCTGCTCATGATCTGCGGAAAAAAGGATTCGGTGTCACGTTGCTGGAGACCGGAACTCAACTGGGGGAAACTTTTCGTACATTCCGCGAAGATTTGCTGCCGGGTGCGGTGATCGACGAAGAACTGGCCGTTCTGAAGGAGATGCGGGTAGAAATTCAACTAGGCGCATCCCTGGACGATGTTGAGTTCGAGCGCCTTTGCACTGAATTTGATGCCGTGTTCATTGATCGCACCTCCCCAACCTGCGCGTCCCTGAACCTAGAGAAAGATGATGCCGGCCTGATTGCCATCGATCCTGTTACCGGTGGCACCCCACGTCCGGAAGTGTTTGCCGGTGGTCAAGACGGTGATGCGCCGATCATGCTGGCCGCGGCCGGTCGCAAAGGGGCGTTGTCCATCGAGCGTTTTTTGCAGCTGGCTCATATGACCATCGGTCGGGAAAATGATGGACCCTACGAAACCAGACTTTACACCAATCTTGAAGGGATCGCTCCTCTTGACCGGGTTCGTCCCGCTAACCCTGATGCCGGTTATTCGCTCGCCGAGGCAACACAGGAAGCGGCTCGTTGTATTCAGTGTGAGTGTATGGAGTGCGTCAAGGTCTGTCAGTACATGGCTCACTACAAGAAGTATCCGAAAAAATATATCCGCCAGTTCTTCAATAACGAAAAGGTTTTGCTCGGAGCTTCCCACAGTTCCAATCAGATGATCAACTCCTGTACAAATTGCGGGTTGTGCGCCACCGTCTGCCCCAATAACCTTTCCATGGGGGAGGTTTGTCTTGCGGGACGGCACGCCATGTTGCAGGGCAACTATATGCCCCCCTCTGCCCACGAATTCGCCTTGCAGGATATGGCTTTCAGCACCAGTGAGGAGTTCGTACTCAGCCGTCACCAACCGGGTATGCAACAGAGCAAATATCTCTATTTTCCAAGTTGCCAGTTGAGCGCTACCGCTCCTGCGGAGGTGGTGGAATCGTATCGTGCCCTGTGTGACAACCTCTCCGGCGGCGTCGGTATTCTGCTCGGTTGCTGTGGGGCGCCCGCTTTCTGGTCCGGTCGCGAGACCTTGTTCCGCGAGACCCTGGACACCATTTGCCAACAATGGCAGTCCATGGGTAAACCTGAAGTAATTACCGCCTGTTGTACTTGCCAGAGCGTGTTCAAGGAGCACTTGCCCGAGATTACCGTGAAGCCTCTTTGGCAGATACTTGAGACGGGGTCGCTGATCGACTCTGTCTGCCAGAAAGAAGCCTCCTCCGGGCGGCCCATCGCCGTGGTCGACCCCTGTGTCAGTCGCAGCGATCCGGAAACTCAGAGCGGGGTGCGCCTGATCCTCGAAAAACTTGGTTTCACCCTTGAAGAGTTGCCTCTTTCCGGCGAAATGGCAGAGTGCTGCGGTTACGGCGGGCTGGTATTCAATGCCAACCCTAAACTTGATAACGCCATTGTGGCCCGTCGGGCCGCCGAAAGTGATAAGGACTATTTGGCGTACTGTGCCATGTGCCGAGATAAGTTCGTAAGTGCCGGAAAGCGTACCGCCCACCTTCTTGAACTGTTATTCCCATCGGTAGCCGGCAACGATCCCTGGTCGCGCGGCTGGATATCCTGGTCTGACCGGCGTGCTAACAGGCAGCGCGTGAAGCGGGAACTGCTTGACAGCTTGGGCGAAAACAGGGAGCGTGCCATGGAGCCTTACGAAAAAATTGTTCTTTATATCGAACCCGAACTACTTCGCATTCTTGACAATCGCCGTATTCTGGAAAGTGACCTGCGGCAGGTCGTCCTTTATGCCGAAGAGACAGGTCGACGACTGCGTCACAATCTGAGCGGCCTGTATCGCGCTAATTTTAAACTGGGCAATACCACCTTCTGGGTTGATTACGCCCCCGAAATCGAAGGTTACCGTATTCACAATGCATACTGTCACCGTATGAACGTAACGGGGGTGAAATAAGTGAAATTTTCCGAAGAAGAAGTCCAGAACTGGAATTGCGAGGCATGTGGCGAGGCCCTGGTCATGAGGGAGATTGAATTTTCTTATATGAAGGGTTCTTTCCATGTGGAATTGCCGGCCTGTCCCAAGTGCGCCCTGGTGTTGATTACCGAAGAACTGGCCATGGGCAAGATGGCCGAGGCGGAAAAGGCCCTTGAAGACAAATAGCGCCCCAGATGCTTGTCCTCTTTCCAGGTCAAACCTGTATGAATCCGTGGATCTGCATAGAGCCACAGGCAAAACAATTCGTCCCGGCGGTCTGTCGCTGCTGGAATACGTTTTGACGTTGTATCCCTTCAAGGCCGATTCCAGGATTCTGGATGTTGGTTGCGGCATGGGGGCGACGGTTTCTTATTTGCGTGAGAGGTATGGTTTGCGTGCCGCAGGTCTTGACCTGTCACGAAAACTGTTGGCTCAATGCATGCCATTCTTGCCGCGGCTTCGAGCGCATGCCGAAGTTCTGCCGGTGGCCAGTTGTTGTCTGGAGGGCGTGGTGTGCGAGTGTGTGTTGTCGCTGGTCACGGATCCGCTGAGAGCCTTGTCCGAGTTTTCTCGTGTTCTGACTCCGGGAGGTTTGATTATCCTCAGCGATATATACCGCCGTGACCCGCGAAATAACACTCAGGATCTGATAACCGATTGCTGCCTGGCCGGGGCTGTGACTCGCGAGGAAGTCCTGGAATGGTTAACAAAGGCGGGATTCAGCATTATCCTATGGGAAGATCATTCGCGATTGCTTGCGGAATTGGCAGCAAAACTCATTTTCATCTATGGCTCGATGGCGGCCTTTTGGGGGCAATTTACTCAGGGAGACGAAGGCGAGAAGATGGAAAAGGCTGTCAAAGCCATGCGTCCTGGATATTATCTGATCGTTGCCTCAAAACCTTAATTTGCGCGTTGAGGCTGTAGTAAAAGGTCAGGATATTTCAAAAGGCGATTTTCAAGGGCACTAAACCATTGGTTTTTCCAAGAAAATGGATCTTAGGCGAGATTTAAGGGGCAACTACTTTCAACCATTGGGTTGTAGGGTTTTTCCCTGGTCTCGTTAGATTGGTAAGCGGTAGTTCCATGCCTACCGTTATGTTGTTTTTTATATAACCAAATAGTCCTGTCTAACCAAGAGGGTCACACTATGAGCAATGAAATGTCTCGTATGCTGGAACTTTCCACCAAAGGTTACTTTTGCAGTCAGATCCTGCTGGCACTCGGACTCGACAATCGTGGTCAGACCAATCCTGATTTGATTCGTACCATGGCTGGCCTGGCCCATGGCGCCGGATTTGGTGGGGGCACCTGCGGAGCCCTCACCGGCGGCGCTTGCCTGCTGGCCTATTATTCCGGTAAGGGCAGTGATGAAGAGAGTCAGCATGAAGGTTTCATGTCGATGCGTAGTCAACTGGCTGAATGGTTTTCAGAATCCGTCGGAGAACAATACGGTGGTATCGATTGTGAAACGATCGTCGGCGATGGTGAAGATATGCAACTGCGGTGCGGCCAGATTGTAGGCGGCGTCTATGCCAGGGTAATGGCGTTGCTGAAGGAACACGGCATTGATGCCAAGGCAAACCCACATGAGTGAACAAGAGTACACTCGCTGGATGACCGAAAGTCTTTGTCCCACCTGCCTGACCCGTGTGCCTGCCGAAAGGGTTGTCGAGGGACAAGATGTCTGGTTGGTCAAGGCCTGTCCGGAGCATGGCGAAACCCGTACCATTATGTGGCGCGGTACCCCCGATTTGCCGGGTTGGCAGCGACCGAAGATACCCTCCCGGCCGCCGGTTTGTTACACCGAACCGAACCGCGGTTGTCCCTACGATTGCGGTCTGTGTACCAATCATGGTCAGCATACCTGCTCGGCATTGTTGGAGATCACCCAACGTTGCAATATGAATTGTCCGGTATGTTTTGCCGATAGCGGTTCAGTTGCGGAGCCGGACCCCACCCTTGATGCTATTGGAAAGTGGCTCGCCTCCGTCCGTCATGCCTGCGGTGATCATATCGTCATTCAACTTTCCGGCGGGGAGCCCACCGTGCGCGAGGATCTCCCCGACATTATCCGGTTGGCGCGCAGTTACGGTTTCGGATTTGTGCAGATCAACACCAATGGGCTTCGGCTGGCAGAGGATCCCGCTTATGCATGGCAGTTGCGTGAAGCAGGATTAAGCTCGGTTTTTCTGCAATTCGATGGCACCCGCGATGCGATTTATCAAAAATTGCGTGGTCGGGATATGATGGCTGAAAAAATCCGCGCAATCGATCACTGTCTGCAAAATCACCTGGGAGTGGTGCTTGTGCCGACCCTTGTCCCCGGCATCAACCAGCAGGATATTGGGGCTATTCTGCGCTTCGGTATGGAGCGCGCGCCCGGCATTCGTGGAGTGCATTTCCAACCGATCAGTTATTTCGGCCGGTTTCCGGATATCCCGGACAATACACAACGGCTGACCCTGCCAGAGATTATCCGGGCGATCGAACAACAGACCGATAGGCTGATGAAGGTCGAGCATTTTGCACCGCCGGGTTGTGAACACAGTCATTGCTCTTTCCACGGGAACTTCGTGTTAATGGAAAACGGAGCCGTGACCGCCATGACCAGTAAAAGTTCTTCCTGTTGCAATAAACCGGTGGTGGCGGCCGAGGGGGCCGAGAAGTCTACGCTATTTTTAACGCGACAATGGGCTGCTCCAGAGGGGGCTCACGCGATATCGACACCGCTCCCCACCAAAAAACCTTGTTGCGAGACATCTCAATCTCCAAGCCTGGATGAGTTTTTACAACGGATCAAGACCCACACTTTCGCGGTGTCGGGCATGGCGTTTCAGGATGTCTGGAATGTCGACCTGGAACGCACTCGGAATTGCTGTATCCATGTGGTGACCCCGGAAGGGAAGCTGGTGCCGTTCTGTTTGTACAATCTGACTTCGGCGAGTGGGCAAACCCTTCATCGTGGACATGTTCATGCAAATCTCACCCCTTGATGCCTGGGTTGCGGATCAGATTGGGCTGGTTGAGAACCAGACGCTTTCGATTGAAAATCTGCGCGATTATCAACGAACACGTCTGAATGCGACTCTTGAACATGCCGTGTTTAACAGTCCCTTTTATCGTCAACGATTAGGGGCGTATCAACCCCTGGCGGCCCTGGATGACTTGAAGCAACTGCCGTTCACTACGTCTTTGGATCTGGTCAAACAAGGACTGCAGATGCTTGCCGTTTCCCAGGGGGAAATCGAGCGAATTGTTACCCTGCGCAGTTCCGGTACGACCGGACAGCCCAAACGCATCTATTTTACACGGTCGGATCTGGAGCGGACCCGGACATTCTTTCGTTGCGGGATGTCTCAGATGCTGAAGGCGGGGGACCGGGTGCTGGTGCTTCTGCCAGGAGAGCTGCCGGATAGCGCTGGGCGTCTGCTGGCGGATGCTCTTCAAGTAGCAGGCATCGAATCGGAGGTCTTCGGTCTGGTGACTGATCCGGGGCAGGTGGCCGCGCTGCTGGCAAGCCAATCATTTGACTGTGTGGTGGGGATTCCGACCCAGGTATTGGGGGTGGTGCGTCATCCCGCGGCGGCTGTGCCCTGTGGGCGCATCGGCAGTGTGTTTCTCACCTCCGATTACGTTCCCTCGGCCCTGGTCCAGGATATCCGCCGAATATGGAACTGCCCGGCCATCAATCACTACGGCATGACGGAACTGGGACTGACTGGCGGTGTGGAATGCCAGGCCCTGGCCGGCTATCACCTGCGGGAGCCAGATTTATATTTCGAGGTGATCGATCCTCTGTCCGGTGCGGTTTTACCAGAGGGAGATCTGGGTGAAGTGGTTGTGACCACCCTGTCCCGTACCGGTATGCCGTTGATTCGCTATCGAACCGGTGATCTTGCCCGGTTTCTTCCGGATCCCTGTCCATGTGGCAGCCGTTTGCCGCGACTGAGTAAGTTACAGGGCCGCCTGACCGGGAAAATCGATATAGGAGGGCCTTTGAAGCTCGGTATGCCCGAATTGGATGAGGCCTTGTTCAGTTTGCCAGGCCTGATCAATTTCAATGCCAATCTGGCGGTTATGGACTCCGGTTTAAATTGGTTCCAAGTTACTATCGAAACCCGCCCGGGAGTCGAACAGAAGACCCGGGTTAACGTTGACCGGCGTTTGCCGACCATTCCGGCGTTGCGGGCAGCGGTTGCTGCCGGTGGTCTGTCTCTGCGGCCAACCTCCCTGGCCAAACAACCCCTGGCGGTATCCGCAACCGCCAAACGACTCATCGAACAATCAAACAAGGAGTACGTTCATCTTGAAACAGTTAATTGAAAAGCTTTGCAGTTTCCTCGATGCTGGAGAGGATATGGCCGTCGCGACCATTCTTACCCGGAGCGGTTCGGCGCCACGCACTGCCGGCACCAAGATGATTATCCGTAACAACGGCGAAATTTTCGGAACCATCGGCGGTGGCTTGGTAGAGGCCCAAGCCCAGAAAACAGCGCAGGAAATCTTCAACACGCGCCAGTCCCGTACGTTTGTTTTCGATATGACCGGTGCAAATGCCGACACCATGGACATGATCTGTGGTGGTGAAGTTGAGATCCTGTTGGAATACATTCCCGCCATTGAGGAAAATCGTACGGTATTTGATGCATGGCAGGATGCGCTGCAAACCGGTCGGCAGTGTCTGTTGGTTACCCCTTTGTCTACGGAAAAGCTTAACCAACCGGCGCAGCGATGTCTTTTGCACGCAGATGCTTCCTGTTTCGGGCCCGTGCCCTTGCCGAGGGATGTTCGGGAGGCGTTGTTGGCTGAGACTCAGTGCAGTCGTTACCCAACTATGATGAACCTGGAGGATCGGCTGTTTTTTGTCGAGCCTAGCTATGCACCCGCAACCCTGTTTCTGTTCGGGGCAGGGCATGTTTGTCAGCCGACCGCCGCCTTGGCCACGATGGTCGGGTTCAACACCGTGGTTCTTGATGACCGCGAGGAATTTGCCAACCAGAAACGATTTCCCAAGGCGAATCAGATCGTGGTGGTTCCTACCTATGAAGATTGTATGTCACATCTGGACATCGATGATCACAGCTATTTGGTCATCATCAGTCGCGGCCACCGTCATGATCAGACCCTGTTGCGCCAGGCCGTGCAGACCGGTGCCGGATATATCGGCATGATCGGTAGTCGCGGCAAGCGGGATAAAATCTATCGCAATCTGCTGGACGAGGGAATTCCCCAGGAGACTATCGATAAGGTTTATTCACCGATCGGTATGTCCATCAACGCGGAAACTCCCGAGGAAATCGCTGTCAGTATCGTTGGTGAATTGATCAAGGTTCGCGCCGAACTGCAGAAAACCGATGACTGAGTCGTTTGCCGCCATCATACTTGCCGCCGGATTTTCTTCGCGCATGGGCGATTTTAAGCCGCTGCTGCATTTTGGCGAGGAGACTGCGCTGGAAAAATCGGTACAGATGTTCCGCGGAGCAGGTATTGAGCATCTGCAGGTCATCATTGGCCATCAGGCCGAGTATCTCATCCCGCTACTTGAAAAGCTTGGCGTCGCCTGGAAAGAAAATCCCCGCTATCAGGAAGGCATGTTTACTTCGGTGCAATGTGCTATGCACTCTCTGCCTGAGCAGGTTAAAGCCTTTTTCCTGATACCGGTGGATATTCCTCTGGTGCGGACTCAGACTCTGGAGACCTTGTGTCAAGCCTGGCATGCTACCGGCCAGGGGATCATTCACCCGGTATTCTGGGGCAAACGCGGCCACCCCCCGCTGATTAGTGCGGACTATCGCGATACGATTCTGCAGAGCCATGGGGAAGGTGGCCTGAAGGCGGTATTGCTGCCGTTTAGCGAGGATATTCTGGAAATCGAGGTACCGGATGAACATTGCGTCCTCGATATGGATACTCCTCAGGATTATGCCTATCTTCAACGTCGCTGGGAGCATTATGCGAGCCCGTCCTATCGGGAATGCGAACATATGCTGGCATACCAATTTGCTGTACCCACCCCGGTTGTTGAGCATAGTCGGCAGGTTGCCCGGGTAGCCATTACTCTGTCTGACGCGTTGGACAGGAGTCGAGTCTGCCTTGACCGGGAACTGTTGCGGGCCGCAGCCTTGCTGCACGATTGCTGCCGTGATCAAGAAAATCACGCTGCGGCTGGTGCAAAGGCTTTGTACCAACTGGGTTTCGGGCAGGTGGCCACACTGGTTGAGACGCACATGGATATTGTCCCTTCGCCAGCCAGCGTGCCGTTGCCGCAGGAGGTGTTGTATCTGGCCGATAAACTGGTTGCTGGCCAGCGGTTGGTTGGCCTGGAAGAACGCTTTGCTTCGGCATTGGGACGCTTTGCCGGACAACCGCCGGTGCTTGCAGCGGTTCAGCGGCGTCTGGCTGCAGCTACCTGTATTCGTAACAAATGCGAGAGGGTGTTAAAGCAGTCGCTTGACAAAGTGCTGGCGATGGATGTTTTGCGGACTTTGGAAGGATAATCCGCCATGCCCACGCCAGTTTTCGACAATGATGGCTGCACCCTTTACCTGGTACGGCACGGCGATTCCCGGCAGGATCAGGTGAAACGCTATATCGGCCAGATCGATCTGCCCCTTAATGCTGCCGGCCGGACCCAGATAAAAGCACTGCAGAGGGAACTGGCCGGGATTGACTTTGCGCACGTCTACAGCAGTGATTTGCGTCGCTGCCTGGAAACGGCCGAAATTATTGCCCGTCCCCTTGGCAAAAGCATCCGCACGGTGCCGGGTTTACGTGAAATTGCCCTCGGGGAATGGGAAGGCCAGCCGATGGCCAGCATCCGCGAGCGTTTCCCCGAGGAATATCAGCGCCGGGGCCGGGAGCTTGTAGGATTTTCCCCTCCCGGGGGGGAGAGTTTTCGGGACCTGCAGGAGAGGGTGGTTCCTGCCTTTCTTCAAATCATAAGTCGGGCTAGCGGTGCCGTATTGCTGGTTGCACATGCCGGGGTCAACCGGACCATTCTTTGCCACATCCTTGGTCTGCCCCTTGATGAGCTTTTTCAAGTGCCGCAGGATTTCGGCTGTTTCAATATTATCGAGCGCCGTGGCGAACAACTGACCGTGAAAACCGTTAACCAAATGGGGGGCAACCCTGAACTGTGCGCTGCCGCGTTCTTTTAAGTTAGGAGATCTGCTCATGAAACGTTTTGCGATCCGATTCGGTCAAACCCTGCTTGCAAGCTTACTGTTTGGGTTGTTGATCGTGCCGCAGTTTGCCCATGCCGGTCAGCGCACCACGTTGCCGGTTTGCGCGGCAATGAGCCTCAAGGACGCCGTGACGGCTTTGAAAGATATTTACGAAACGCGCCATCCCGACATGCTGCTGGAGATTAACTTCGCTTCTTCCGGCGCTTTGCAAAAGCAGATTGAGCAGGGTGCCCCCGCAGAACTTTTTTTGTCGGCCGGGCAAAAGCAGATGGACGCCCTTGAGGCGCAGAAACTGATCGTTAAGGATAGTCGATGCGATCTGCTGGGAAACACCTTGGTGTTGATCGTGGCCAAAGAAAAGCAGCAACAGATTAAAGGCTTTGACGATCTTCAAAAGAACGCTACCACCTTCGCCATCGGCCATCCTGAATCTGTGCCGGCAGGTCGGTATGGCAAACAGACTCTGATAACCCTTGGATTGTGGGATCCGATGGAGGATCGCATGGTGCTGGCAAAAAACGTGCGTGCGGTGTTGGCTTATGTCGATTCGGGTAATGCGGATGCCGGACTGGTCTATCGTACAGATACCCTGAAACTGCAGAGTGCTGTGATCGCTGCCAGTGCGCCGGAACACAGCCATGCTCCCATTATTTACCCTGCCGCTCTGGTGACCCATGGCAAACACCCCGAACAGGCCGGAGAATTTCTCGCATTTCTCAAAAGTGACGAGGCTGGCGAGGTTTTCGAACGATACCGGTTTTTGCCGCTGAAAACCCAACCGCAGACCGGGAAATAGGCGGAGGGTTTACAGGTCAGGAATGGAACTGAAACAGCGATGCAAACAGATGAAAAGCGATCGGTTATGGGAAGAACAACTCAGGCTGCGCCTTACGGGGTATTGATATGAGCGGCCCTATTCTGCTTTCGTTGAAGGTGGCGCTGATCGCGGTGGCCATCGATGCGGTGCTTGCGACCCTGTTGGCCCGGTTGCTGGCGAGGCGCGAATTTCCAGGGAAAAACCTGGTCGAGTCCTTCATTATCCTGCCGATGGTACTGCCGCCGACGGTGCTCGGTTTTGGTCTGCTGATCTTGCTCGGCAAACGTGGCTTAGTAGGCCGGTTCCTGTTGGAGAACTTCGATCTGCAGATCGTTTTTACCTGGTGGGCGGCTATTTTTGCCGCTGCAGTGGTTTCTTTTCCCCTCATGTACCAGAGTGCCAAGGCGGCTTTTGCCAGCGTCGACGTTGCCCTGGAACAAGCCGCGCGTACTCTTGGTAGCAGCGAAAGTCGGGTTTTCCTGCGTATCACCCTGCCGTTGGCTTACCCCGGTCTGATCGCCGGACTGGTCCTGGCTTTTGCCCGTGCACTAGGCGAATTTGGCGCCACCCTGATGGTGGCCGGCAATATCCCTGGAAAGACCCAGACAATTCCCCTGGCTATCTACTTTGCGGTGGAAACCGGCGAGAACACTCTGGCGTGGAACCTCGTACTTGTCATTACCGGGCTGTCCATAACGGCGCTTTTCTGGCTCAATCTCTGGGCTCGGAAAAAACACCAAGTTTGGCAGAAAGGAGATACGGCCAGTGCTGAACGCCTCCATCCGTAAGGAACTGCCCAATTTCACCGTTGATATTGATCTGCGTTTTGACAACGGTATCCTGGTATTTTTCGGTCCGTCCGGTTCCGGCAAAAGCACCATTCTCAACTGTCTGGCTGGATTGCAGAAACCGTCGGCGGGCAGGATCCTCCTCAACAATCGCGTGTTTTTCTGCAAGCAGCAAAGGATTAATGTCCCGGCGCGACAGCGACGTATCGGCTATGTATTTCAGGATTATGCCCTGTTTCCTCACCTGAGTGTCAAGGACAACGTTCTGTTCGGCCTGGCCCCAGGACCCGATCGCTGCAAAAAGCGACGTGGCCATCGTATGAGCGTAAGGGAAACTCTTGAAATGCTGAAGATCATGCACCTTCAGGACCGATATCCAGCCCAACTCTCCGGCGGCGAAAAACAACGTGTGGCGCTGGCCCGGGCCCTGATGATGGAACCGGATCTACTCTTGTTGGATGAACCGCTGTCGGCCATCGATGCCCAGATCCGCCGGGAGCTGCAAATAGAATTGAAAAAAATCCAACGAACTTGGGAAATTCCATTTATTTTGGTGACACATAGTCACAAGGAAATGGATGCGTTGGCCGACGAGGTTATTTTTCTCAAGGACGGGCAGGCTGCTGATACTGCGGACTGGACGCTACCGGCCGAAGAAACCACGGATCGGTGGGCTTGGGGCAGTTCGCCTGCTTTGCATGGTGAGGATACCCTGGTCGGTGGTCCTGTCCATATTTAGACATAAAGCCTCGATGGCCAATGCCCTTGTAAAATGAAACCCTTTGCAAAAGGAACAGTCGAATGGATTTATTGAAGCAATCCCAAACTAAACTCTTCACGCTTTGTAACGACAACCAGTGTGATATCCGCAGCATGGTAACGGTCAGGGTGCTTTCACCTGATGAGGCCATCGGCGCCACGGCCGACAAGGACTTTGTTATCAAAAAAGGCAAAGAGCGTGTTATTGAGGCCAGTTGGAATGGAGTTCAGGGGCAGGCTTTTACCGATCACCCCAACGACTGGCAGGGCAGCCTCGGCGATCTACTAGCCCTGGATTTGAGCGGAATTCCCCAGCGCGCGGTGTTTACCGCGGGATTGAACGCCGTGCTGCGGGGATTGCATCAGGCTGAGGGTACGGTTCACTGCAAGGATGACGAACCGACCCGGTGTGGTGAAGAATTTTGCCTGCAGTTGCATCAACGTTTCGGTGTGCAGCGCTTCGGGTTGATCGGTCTGCAGCCCGCTATCCTGAATGCCATGGTGGAGGCTTTTGGCTTAGTGAGAATTCGTGTGGCGGATCTCAACGAGGACAATATTGGTGAAAAACGTTGTGATGTGACGGTTTGGGACGGGGAAAAGGATCTGGATAAACTGGTCGACTGGTGCCAGGTCGGTGTGGCCACGGGTTCCACGATTGTTAATGGGAGCATCAATGACCTGATGGAAAAATTCGCCACCGCGGGAAAACCATTGGTGTTTTTCGGCAATACCATTTCCGGGGTAGCGTCGTTGTTGAATCTGGAACGGATTTGCCCTTACGCCCGCTAGGCCGGTTTCAACCTTAAAACACGGTGATCTGTATCCATGATAAACGATGACGAATTTATTGCCCTGTTTAATTCACCGACACGGGTTCTGAAAGCGGAAAAAGCTTTAAGAAAAGCCGGGCTTGCCTGCCGACTGATCCCCGCGCCACGGGATGTGGCGGAAGGGTGCGCTCTGGCTTTGCGCTTTGCCGCCGCGGAACTGCCATCTATCCTATTTGAGCTGGGGCGCCAGGACCTGCTTCCACGGAGAATGTACCAAAAACATGCGGGTTTGTTTACGTCCATTCCGGTTAGCCCTGAGCCCTGAGAACACAATAGCCCTTTTTCAGTTATCGGAGTGGATTATGGCCATTTATCTGGATAATGCCGCAACGACTTTTCCTAAACCCGAAAGCGTCTACCGCGCCGTAGATCTTGCTTTTCGTTATCTGGGCGTCAGCCCGGGTCGCGGAAGCTACCAGCTATCCCTTGAAGCGGGTCGTCTGGTGTTGGAGGCCCGGGAAACCGTTGCCGAGTTCTTTGGTATCCGTGACGCTTCGAGGGTGGTATTTGCCGCGAATGCTACCGAAGCCATCAATATCGCCTTATTTGGATTGCTCCAGGCCGGAGATCGGGTCATTACCTCTGCCATGGAGCACAATGCCATCAGCCGCCCACTGCATGCCCTGGAGGCACGAGGTGTCGAAGTGGTAAGGGTGCCGGTCGATGCTTGCGGTCTTATCGATCCCGCTGTTATTCGTGCAACCGTACGCGAAGGTACATGCCCAACACGCATGGTGGTCCTCAGCCACTGTTCCAATGTTACCGGTGTCTTGCAACCTATCGCGGAAATAGGCAATTGGTGTCGCCGTGAGGGGATCGTGTTTATGGTCGACGCGGCCCAGAGTGCAGGTCAGGTGGCGATTGATGTTGAAGACATGGGCATTGACCTGTTGGCTGTGCCGGGCCATAAAAGCCTGTTAGGTCCGCAGGGGACAGGGGCGTTGTATGTGGCTGAGAAACTGCTCCCGGCGCCACTGATCTGGGGAGGCACCGGTGGTAACTCCATCTCTTCGCTGATGCCGGAGGATTTGCCGGAACGTTTCGAAAGCGGCACGCTGAATACCCCGGCCCTTGCCGGTTTGCAGGCTGGTATCGAGTTCGTACGTCAAACCGGTCTGCAAAAGATTCAGCGGCATAAAGCCGCATTATTGGATCAATTGTCAGGCGGGTTGCATGCGCTGCCTGGCGTCCGTTGTTACAACTCATCAGGTAATTGGCAGCTCGGCGGGGTATTGTCTTTTAATATAGAGGGGCGGGATCCGGCGGAAATAGGGTTTTTGCTTGATGAGGAATATGGCATCTGTGTGCGCACCGGTCTGCATTGTGCACCCGATGCGCATCGCAGTATCGGTACCTTGCCCAGTGGCACTATTCGTGTCAGCCCCGGCCTGTTCAATACCGAAAAAGATATCGATGCCTTGCTGGTTGCCCTGAAGAAAATTATTGCTTAGCGGCAAAAGGCGGAGGGCCTATGGCCAGGACTGCCCGGTCGCTTTTACGGAGGATAAGCGTATGCGTCTGATCACCAGGGTTCTGACAGCTATGGTGCTGTTCGGGAGTCTCGTGTTTGTCCCGCTGGCGGGACAGGCCGGTACCCGCCCCATAACTTCATTGCACATCTCTGCCGGAGTCGGTCTCAAAGATGCTCTTTTTGCACTTCAAAAAATCTATGCGCAACAACAACCTTCTGTGGCGCTTGAGTTCAATTTTGCGGCTTCGGGGTTTTTGCGCAAACAGATTGAGCAGGGAGCGCCTGTCGATATGTTTTTGGCGCCGGGTCAGCAGCATGTGCAGGCGTTGCTGGATGGCGGGTTCACCGATTCGCGGCACTGTTGTGCTCTTTTGGGCAACGATTTGGTGCTCATCGTTGCCAGGGAAAAGCAGTATGATATTAAAGGGTTTTCTGATTTGGTCGAACACGCAAAGAGTTTTACCGTCGGATTGCCGGATATGGTCCCGGCTGGTACCTACGCTCGCCAGACCCTTGCCTCTCTAGGCTTGTGGGATCAGCTTGAACCACGGATGGTGTATGGCAAGAGTGTGCGCCAGGTGTTGGCTTATGTCGAATCAGGCAACGCCGATGCAGGAATGGTTTTTGCCTCCGATGGCTCGCTGCTGAACAGTGCGGTGGTGGCCGCTGTGGCACCACCTGACAGCCATGCTTCCATTGTGTTCTCGATGGCGGGGATGCTTGCCAGTCCTCATCCCCGTGCGCTGCGGGAATTTATGGCGTTTTTGCAAGGTGAAGAAGCTGCCGGCATTTTTAGGCGATACGGATTTACTCCGCTATACCCCGTGCCAGGGCAATGATGCCTTGATGTAAAGTGGTCGGCTGATCCCCGGTATTTCCGGCTTTTCTGGTTCAGGGCAGGTCTGGAAAGGGGCTGACAATCTGCCAGGAAGCGTTGCGGTATGCCCATTCCAGGCGGACCTTGAGAGTTTTCAGGGTGTTGGAGGGTAGGCGGTAATAATCGATGCTTGACCAGGAAACCGCAAGTTCCTGTTGCAGCCCTTCAAATTCTATCCTCTCCGGACGGACCTCCAGCACGCGGATGTCACCTCGTTCGGGGAATTTATCCTGAAAATCCTGCAAATACTCGCTATCCATGAAACTGGCGGCACTGCGATAGTCCTGCCATATCAGGCGTAATGCGAATTCCTGGTTACTGTCACCAAAGGAATCGGCAGGTTTTGGCTTGAGGGCCGGTGAGCAGGACGCTATACACAACACCAGCAAAAGCAGGTATACTCTTTTCATATTTATATTTCCCCCGTTTGGGCTATTTTCCAATAATTCTTACCCAGAGAAGCCAATTGTTATCATGAAGAAAATCGAGATCTATACCAAAAGCCATTGTTCCTATTGCCATCGTGCCAAAGAATTGCTGCACCAAAAGGGTGTCCGTTTCATTGAGTACGATGTCACTGAAGATTCGGGCAAGGAACAGGAGATGCGCGAGCGTTCCGGGCGGATGACGGTACCGGAAATTTTCATCGATGATGCCCTGGTGGGAGGGTGTGACAACCTGTTCGCCCTCGAGCAGCAGGGGTCTTTGGATCGTATGCTGGAAGATTGATCTCAGCGGCGTATGGCACCGATCAATTCGACCGCAATCTCCACCTTGCCAAACGGCGGCATGAGGTAAAAACCATCCACTCTGCCCCGACCGGCTTCGATCAACTCCCGGGCGATGTCCATCCCCCGGCGAACTCCTTCCTCGCCTTGCGTGCCGTGCATGCGTTTGCGTACGTCCTCCGGCAACAGGATGCCGGGCACTTCGTTATGCAGAAATTCGGCATTGCGTTCACTGACCAGCGGCAGGATCCCGACCAGAACCGGGATTCCCACGTCTTGCAGACAATCGAGCATGGTGTCGAGGATAGTCGCTGAGTAGATCGGCTGGGTCTGGACGAATTGGGCGCCGGCCGCGATTTTCTTGGTTAAGCGTCGCAGTTGACCGCGCATATCCGCAACATTGGGATTGAAAGCTGCGCCGGCCTGAAACTGCGTTGCGCCACCGAGGTCGCCACCCACCAGGGTGTGTCCGTTGTTCAGAGCGCTGAGCAGTTCCAGTAGTCCGATGGAATTGAGGTCAAACACGCTGCTGGCACCGGCTTCCCCACCCACCGCAACAGGATCGCCGGTTACCGCCAGTACATTGCGCAGACCGAGCAGGTGGGCTCCCAGCAGCTCCGAATGCAGTCCGATCAAATTGCGATCACGGCCGGTGACATGGATGATGGTTTCGATGCCGATTTCGTCCTGAATGCGTTTGGCCAGGGCGATATTGCCCATGCGGATGCGGGCCAGGGGATTTTCCGCCAGGCTGATGGCATCCGCTCCGGCTTCTGCAAGGCGGCGGGAGCCGGCGAGTACCTTAGCGCAATCGAGGCCTCGCGGGGGATCGAGTTCCACCGTGATGATGGGACGCTTGCCCCATGCTGACAAAAATCCCCCCTGTAGCGGAACGGCCACGGTTTGGGGTGGCGGTTCTGCGGGGGCACGCAGTGCGACACGGGTTGCCGGTTTGAGATCGGATACCGCCGCGGCCAGCGCACGTATATGTTCGGGTGTGGTGCCGCAACACCCGCCAACCAGGCAGGCTCCCGCCTCAACCATTTCCCGACCGCGGGCGGCAAAATATTCCGGGGTCGCCAGGTAAATATAACGGCCATCGACATACTCGGGGAAACCGCTGTTGGCGAATCCGGACAGGGGCCGGTCTGTGTGTGATGCCATGGTGCGCAACACTTCCAGCACATCCTTGGGGCCGGATCCGCAGTTGGCTCCGACTATTGTCGCACCGGATGCGGCAAGACGTCTGGCCGCCTCGGCCGCGGCAACTCCTTCGCGGGTCCTGCCGCCTTCGAAAAAGGCCATCTGGGCCACCACCGGCAACCCGATCTGGCTGGCCACGGCGACGGCCAGTTCCAATTCTTCAAGGCTGGCAAACGTTTCCAGCAGCAGCAGGTCAGCGCCGCCTTCGGCCAAGCCTTCCATCTGTTCCCGAAACAGGCTGCGTCGTTCCTCGGCGTCGAGGTCGGCGGTTTCCCCAGGAATGCGACCCAAAGGTCCGATGGCGCCAGCCACGAGTGCATCATAACCCGCCGCTTCTCGGGCCAGTCGCGCCCCGATGGCATTGACCTGATGAACCTGTGCTTCCAGTCCCACGGCAGCCAGACGCAAGCGGTTGGCTGCAAAGGTGTTGGTTTCCAGCAGTTGCGCACCGGCGTCAAGATAGTCCCGGTGCACCTGTCGTACGATGTCGGGTTGTTGCAGGTTCAGAACCTCGAAACAGGCGGCCAGAGGGACACCGCGGTTATAGAGCAGGGTACCCATGGCTCCATCACCCACGATGACACCATGTTCCAAACGTTCTAAAAGACCCTTTTCAGCGCGCTTCATGGTCTGGCTCCATACATCTCGCCCGACGGTAGCTGTCCGGTGCGTTGCAGAAATTGGCGGAGAATGGCACCCGTCAACCCCCAGATCTCATAGGCATCCACGTTGAAAAAGCACACCGGATAAAGTCGTCCGAGGTGTTCCCAGCTTTCCGTATGGTAGATGCGGGGATCGCACAACCGTTCCACCGGTATCTCGATGACTTCGGCGATTTCCTGGTGATTGACGGTAAAAGGATAACCGGCAGGGATGGTGCCGACGTAGGGCACAACATGAAAACCGTACACGGAAATAAAGTCATCCAAGCGTCCTAAAACCGTTACATCCTCGACTTTAACCCCCATCTCCTCTTCGGTTTCACGAAGCGCCGTGGCACAGCGGTCGGCGTCGTCGGGATGCGCCCGGCCGCCTGGAAAGGCTATTTCTCCAGCGTGATGGGGCAGATGTTCGGTACGCCGGGTAAACAGGATCGTGTCGATGCCGTCTTTAGGATAAATCAGCAGCAAGACCGCTGCCGGTTTGAGAACTCCGCGTTCGATACGACGGCAGGCATGTTGCGCCAGGTCCTGTCGGACCTGTTGGGGGTCCAGCATTATTGGCCCTCTGCGGCTGCGCGTGCTTTAAGTGCGGCAATCGTGGCACCGTAGTTGTCGGTACCGTAAACGGCACTGCCGGCAACCATGACTTCTGCACCTGCGGCGGCGATACGGGCAATATTATCCAGTTTGACACCGCCGTCCACCTCCAGTTCCACCGACAGTCCACGTCGGTCGATCTCTTTGCGCAATGCCTCGATTTTCGGTAAGCAGGCAGGGATGAACTGCTGACCACCAAAGCCGGGATTGACGGACATGATCAGTACCAGGTCCAGGTCGTCCAGAATCATATCCAGGCAGTTGATCGGTGTCGCGGGGTTAAGCGACACACCGGCCTTTTTACCCAGGCTGTGAATCAGTTGTACGGTACGGTGCAGATGGGGAACGGCCTCGTAATGTACGGTGATGATATCCGCACCGGCGTTGGCGAAATCGGCAATATACCTATCGGGATTTTCGATCATCAAATGCACGTCAAGGGGCAGCGTGGTCACGCGGCGGGCGGCTTCCACGACCAAAGGGCCGATGGTGATATTGGGCACGAAATGACCGTCCATGACATCAATATGCACGTAATCGGCACCGCCGGTCTCGATGGCGATGATTTCGTCGCCCAGGCGGGAAAAATCAGCGGACAGAATGGATGGGGCGATCTTGATCATGCTACTCTCCGTATCGAGGGAAGGTAAAAGTTAGACGAGCATTCGCCGCCTGGCTCACGAGCGTTTCTGAAAAGCTACCGCAAAAAAGGCATCCATGCCACCATGAAGATGCGGCAGGGTACGCAGAGCTCCAGCGTTGTCGAACAGTTCGCGCCATCCGTCAGGCATTTCGTCACGCAGATCGAGGCGTTCAAAATCAGGATGCTCGCTCAGAAAAGCTCGGATGACGCCGTCGGTTTCTTCGGTGCTGAAGGTGCACAGAGAGTAAACCAGACGGCCACCGGGGCGTAACAGCGGGGCTACGTTATGCAAAATAGTCCGCTGCAGCCGCGCCATCTGTTTCAGGTCGCCGGGTTTGCGCCGCCAGCGAATTTCCGGGTTACGCCGCAAGACACCAAGCCCGCTGCACGGTGCATCGACCAGGATGCGATCGAAACTTTCCGGCTTGAGAAAGTTGGGAGCACGGGTCAGGTCCCAAGCACGCCCTTCGATCCCCTGACAGCCGAGGCGGGCTGCTCCGCTGGTGATCAACTCTACCCGTTGGGGGTGCAGGTCAAGGGCGACAATCTGGGCTTGATTACCCGCGAGAGCAGTTATGTGGGTGGTTTTCCCCCCAGGCGCTGCACAGGTATCGAGGATACGATCGCCGGGTTGAGGGGCCAGTAAGTGGCTTATCAGCATGCTGGCTTCATCCTGTAATTGAAACAGGCCTTCAGCATGGCCGCTCAAGTGACGCGTTACGCCCTGGTTGATGCGTATCCCTTCGGGGGCAAAGTGGGTCGGTTCCGCCGTGCATTCGCAATCGTTGAGGATCTCGAGCAAAGCGTCGCGTTGAATTTTCAGTTCGTTGGTGCGTATGAAATACGGTGCCGGATGAAGCATGGCTTCTGCCAGGTCGCAGGCTTGATCAAGACCGAAATCGTCCAGCCACTGTTTTGCAAGCCAGTGAGGCAGGGAAAGCACATGCTCCAGATAGGCCAGCGGTTGCTCTTCGCGCTGGGGCCAGGGCAGCTGCGATAGCTGGCGAACCAGAGTACGCAGAATGCCGTTGATAAACCCTGTCGCTCGTTGCAGGCCGAGCCGCTTAGCCAATTCCACGGTCTCAAAAACTGCTGCATGGGCCGGGATGCGGTCAAGCTGCAACAACTGGTAGCCGCCAACCCGAAGCAGGTTCAGCACCGCAGGTTCAACTTTGGCCAGGGGTTTGCTGCAAAGCTGCTGGAGGGCATAGTCGAGACGTCCGCGGTAGCGCAATACACCATAAACAAGTTCGGTTACCAGGGCGCGATCCCGAATATCCATGCCGGGCAGGCTTTCCAGCGCACCATCCAGCGCCAGATCGGCAAAGGCACCGTTTTGCACCCTGTCGAGAATTTCGTAAGCAATAGTGCGGGGATCCTGTTCGATCACAAATACATCCTCGTCCGATAGCGGACAAAAGGCGGGGGCATGATCTTACATGCCCCCGCCGGAAAATAGAGTCTGAATTCTGGTGCTAAAGCACGGTCATATTCTCAAGGCGCCGGATGCGTTCCTCAACCGGGGGATGCGTCGAAAAGAGGGATTTTATCCCGCCGCCGCGCAAGGGGTTGACGATGAACATATGCGCTGTTGCTTCGTTGACTTTCGGCATGGGCAGGCGGCTGTTGGCCATTTCGAGTTTACGCAGTGCATTTGCCAGATGATGGCCATTTCCACATAGCATGGCGCCGCCGCGGTCAGCAGCGTACTCCCGCGAACGGGATATGGCCATCTGTACCAGCATGGCGGCCAGCGGAGCGAATATGATCAGCAACAGCAATCCTAAAGGGTTGCCGTCATCATCGTCCCGGCCTCTAAAACCGCCGAACAACGCAGCCCATTGGGCCATATGCGCCATGTAGGAAATAGCCCCGGCGATGGTCGCGGCAATCGATCCGATAAGGATATCGCGATGGCGCACATGGCTCATTTCATGGGCCATAACCCCCATCAGTTCTTCCTGCGTGAGAATCTGCAAAATGCCTTCCGTGGCTGCTACTGCGGCATGTTGGGGATTGCGGCCGGTGGCAAAAGCGTTTGGGGTCGGTTGCGGCAGAATATAAACCTTTGGCATAGGCAGGGAATTGCGCAGACACAACTGTTGCACCACGCTGAACAGCGGGCCGCTGGTGACTTCGCGGCCGCGGTACATGGCAATGACGATTTTATCGGAGAACCAGTAAGAACCAAGGTTCATGACCGCGGCCATCACCAGGGCAAACAGAGCGCCGCCGCGCCCCCCCATCATTCCGCCAGCCCACACCAGCAACAGGGTGAGCACGGTCATCAGCATTACCGTCCTCAGTATATTCATGGTACACCTCGCTTGATGACGTTTTATTTTTGTATCTTACTCAAATTAATTTGAGTCGCTAAACACCGGCGTCCCGCTACGGCGTCGTTTTATGCGCCGCCCGAAATAACTACGGGATCGAAATCGCCATAAGGACCGGTATCGAAAAGGGGTGCAATGCAGGCACGAGGCGAAAATGTGCGATCCCGGTTTCGATTAGCTGAAGCGTAAGACAGAATCACAAGCTGTATTATTTACTCACTACATAGGCATCCAGCGCTCGCCGCACAGCATCGAGATCGATGCGTGTATTGAAGCAGGGCCCTTCCGGGCGGGTATTGAACACACCGATGACCGGCAAGGGGTAGGCGTCCCGAATACCGGAGGTCAGGTCGCGTTCGCAGGCCACTGCCACCACCAGTCGGGGACGTTTTTCCATGAGCAGTTTGCGGGCCAGGGTTCCGCCGGTGGCGACAGCCAAGGTTACCCCCCGCTGTTTGGCCAGTTCCGCCAGATCGCCGATGTCGCAGCGACCGCAGCGGGCACATTTTTCAACGTCGCCGGTGACCTTGATGGCGCAGTCAAAAAGTTGCAGGCAATGCGGCAGCAGGATCATGGTCTTGTCGGCCGGGACCCGTAGGTTGCGTGAGCGCACCAGCTGATTATTGAGATTGATAAAGGAACGCTGCAGTGCATCACGATCCAGACGCATAAGTGTGCCGATGACGATGACCGCTGGCATCAGATACTTGATCACTATGCCGCGTAGGCGTGGAAAGATGAACAAGTCGCGCCCGCTGATCAGGGTTAGTGCGAGGAGTCCCAGCCCACCAAGTACTACGGTTACCAGGATCAGCATGGCCAGTCCGAACCAGTAGGGTAAACGGGGATGGATGGAGGATAGGCCGACACTCGGCAGCCACCAGATCACAAACGCGCCAACAGCAAAAAGCCCTCCCACCAGTGCCAGCAATATCAGGAACGGGCGCTGCTGCGTGATTGTGTTTTGATCGGCCTTATCACAGGCGTCGCCACATGCTTTGCGACAGTTCTTGTTCTCAACCTTGCATGCCATGTCAGTCCCCCAGGCGTGCACCGGCCGATAGGCTGGTACCTCGCAAAAAATCACCAGCCGGCAGTTTTTTCTTGCCGGCTAACTGCAATTCTCGCACTCGCAGTACGCCTTGACCACAGGCAATACAGACGCCATCAGCATCGGCTGACAGAACGGTGCCCGGCTCTGCGGCAAGGCCTTCTTCAGCCAAAGTCCGCCCAAGCTTGAGCACCTGTCCGTTCCACAGAGTGAACGCGCCAGGCCAGGGGCTTAATCCCCGCACAAGGTTATGAATAGCCTTGGCGGAACAACGCCAGTCGATGCGACCATCCTCTTTTTTCATCATGGAGGCATAGCTGCTCTGGGCATCTTCCTGTGGTTCCGGTCTCAGAGTCCCGTCGCACAGTCGCAGCAGGGTTTCCTCCATGGCTTCGCGCCCGAGCAGCGACAGGCGATCATGCAATTCGCCCGCGGTTTCTTCGTCGCCGATTTCCGTGGCTCGCTTTATGAGCATGTCGCCGGTGTCGAGCCCGACATCCATGAGCATGGTGGTCACGCCTGTAACCTGTTCGCCATCCACTACCGCCTTATTGATCGGTGCGGCGCCACGGTAGCGCGGCAGCAGTGAAGCATGCACATTGATGCAGCCGTATCGGGGGATTTCAAGTACGCTCTTGGGTAGAATCTGGCCATAGGCAACCACCACGATGAGGTCGGGTTGCAGTTTTCGCAGCTGCTCTACCGCTAACGGATCGCGCAATTTTTCCGGTTGGAAAATGGGAATATCGTATTTGAGGGCCAGTTCCTTAACCGGTGGCGGTGCCAGTTGCTTGCCGCGACCTCGCGGGCGATCCGGTTGGGTGAAAACGCCGCAAAGATTAACGCCGGCTTCGATCAGGCCTTGAAATGTGGGCAGAGCGAATTCCGGCGTCCCCATGAAAACGGTGCGTATAGTGGAGGGATCGATCACAACTCCTGCTCCTGTTGCTTCTGGATCTTCTGGTATTTTTTGCGGAAGATGCCTTTTTTCAGGGGAGAAAGGTGGTCCACGAACAGAATGCCGGACAAATGGTCGATTTCATGCTGGAAAGCGATGGCCAGGAGTCCGGTAGCTTCACGCTCCACCTGTTGTCCTTCCAGATTCAGATAACGAACCGTAACCTTGGCGCTACGCGCAATGCTTGTGTAGTATCCGGGGACCGACAGGCACCCTTCCTCTTCAAAGCTTTCGCCTTCACGTGCGATGATTTCCGGATTGACAGCGACGATCAGTTCCGATGCGTCTTTCGGTGCGCAATCAAGAACGATAAGGTTTTTGCTCACGCCCACCTGGGGCGCAGCCAAGCCTACCCCCGGTGCGGCATACATGGTCTCTGCCATGTCTGCTGCAAGGGTCTTGATTTCTTCGGAGATGTTGGCAATCGGCTCGGCTTTTTTTTGCAGTACCGGGTCGGGATAGTGCTTTATAGATAAAATAGCCATGATATTAACCTGTTACAAAGAAAAAATGCATAAGTGAATTTCGGAATACTTCTCATGATAATGGGAGGTTGCGCGCAAAGTCAACTGTCATGGCTGCCGCTACCTGCTGCGTTTAAGGCCTTCTGCATGGCAACGGCCATGCTGGCAGGACTCTCTGCTATCATTACGCCACTGTCTCGCAAGGCTGAGATCTTGTCCTCGGCTCGTCCGGCGCCGCCGGAGACGATGGCTCCTGCATGGCCCATGCGCTTGCCGGGCGGTGCCGTCATTCCTGCAATGTAAGCGGCTACCGGTTTACGCATATGTTGGCGGATCCATGCCGCAGCTTGCTCTTCGGCGGTGCCGCCTATCTCTCCGATGAGAAATACACCCTTCGTATCCGGGTCGTCGTTAAATAAGCTGAGAACATCGATAAAGGAGGTGCCGATAATAGGATCGCCTCCGATTCCAACACAGGTAGATTGTCCTAGACCGGCATCAGTGAGTTGCTGTACTGCCTCATAGGTGAGGGTGCCGCTACGGGAGACCACGCCGATCGATCCCGGGCGATGAATCTCTCCCGGCAGAATGCCGATTTTGCACTGTCCAGGTGTGATCAAGCCGGGGCAATTGGGCCCAATCAGGCGCATGGAACTGTCCGCCAAGGCTCGGTTAACCAGCACCATGTCGCGAACCGGAACGCCTTCGGTGATGCATACAGCCAAACGAATCCCGGCCTCGCTGGCTTCCAGAATCGCTTCGGCGGCGCCCGGAGGCGGCACAAAAATCATCGAAACATCTGCCTGGCAGGTTTCAACCGCCTCGGCAACCGTGTCGAATACCGGGATGCCGTCAACGTGCATGCCACCCTTGCCGGGTGTCACGCCGGCGACAATCTGGCTGCCGTAATCACGGCATAGCAGGCCGTGTCGGCGTCCCGAACTGCCGGTCAACCCTTGCACCACGATGCGCGAACGGCGATCAATCAGAATAGCCATTTTTCATTCCTTTAAGCGCTTGGGGCCAGTAGTTGCACAATGGCGTTGGCTGCGGCAGCCAGTCCATCCTGCCAGACGATATTCAGATCTGCCTGTTCCTCCAGCAGTTTCCGGCCTTCCTCCCGTCGTGCCCCGGCCATGCGTACCACAATGGGTATTTGGCTGTCGGTTTCTTTGGCCGCGGCGATGAGGCTCTCGGCAATAAGGTCGCAGCGCATGATGCCGCCGAAGATGTTCACAAGAATCCCTGAAACGTTAGGATCTTCCAGCAAGATGCGGAAGGCTTGCACCACTTTGTCCCGGTCTGCACCGCCCCCCACATCGAGAAAGTTTGCCGGTTGACCGCCACACTCGGTGAGCATGTCGAGAGTGGCCATGGCCAGACCTGCACCATTGACCAGGCAACCGATACGCCCATCCATTTTTATATAGGCGATGTCTGAACGTGCTGCCCGTACCTCCAGGGGATCGTACTGGCTGTCATCCTTCAAGCCAGCGAGATCCCGCTGACGATACAAGGCACTGTCGTCGATGGAAACTTTGGCGTCCATGGCCATTAACCGAGCATCCCCCGTAACGACCAGCGGATTGATCTCCAGCAATGACGCATCTTTTTCCAGTAAACAACGGTATAGTGCCAATATCAGTTCTACGGCTGCATCCGCCAGATGGCCTTCAAGTCCAAGGAAGCGGGCTATGCCCCGGGCATGAAAAGCGCGCAGGCCGACTAGGGGGTCAATGGTCAGGCGTCGCACGCGCTCCGGCATCTGGCGCGCGGTCTGTTCGATGTCCACCCCCCCCTCGGCGGAGGCAATGAGGCAGTAGCACCCTGTACTTCGGTCGAGGGTTAAGGATAGATACAGTTCTCGGGCCACTGGGACGATCTCTTCCACCAGCAGACTGTTCACCGGCAAGCCCTGCTCACCGGACTGTGCCGTTACCAGTCGTCGGTGTAATAAACCTCGAGCTATCTCTCGGGCCTGTTCGACAGTGTGTGCGAGGGCAACGCCACCAGCTTTGCCACGACCCCCGGCGTAAATCTGGGCCTTGAGTACGCATGCGCCCCCAAAGGATGCCGCGGCCTGACCGGCTTCGTCGATTGAACAGGCAATCTGCCCGCGCGGTATAACGATGCCGTATTGGGCAAAAAGAGCCTTGGCCTGATATTCGTGAAGCTTCATTGGCAGCTGATCCCCGTTTTGTTGAACGACTTGATGCGATCACCTGTGACCCGGTATCGATTGAGCCAACGCCTGCAGGTTATTTTTGGGATTTGTTCCAGTCGGACAGGAACCGCTCAATCCCGACATCCGTCAGCGGGTGCTTGGTTAATTGCATGATGACACTGAAAGGTATAGTGCAGATGTGAGCGCCGACCAGTCCGGCTTTAAGCACATGCAAGGGGCTGCGCACCGATGCCACGATGATTTCCGTATCGAATCCGTAATTTTCAAAAATGGTCAGGATCTCATCAACGCCTTGCATGCCGTCATGGCCGACATCATCCAGGCGGCCGACAAACGGTGAGACATAAGCCGCCCCGGCCTTGGCGGCCAGCAGTGCCTGCAGGGGGGAAAAGATCAGGGTCATATTGACGCGTACGCCGTCCTTGGCTAAAACGCGGGTTGCCTTGAGCCCTTCGCCGGTCATGGGCACCTTGATGACGATATTAGTGGGATGGTATTGGAGCAATTCCCGCGCTTCGGCAATCATTCCTTCCGCGTCGGTTGCAACGACTTCTGCGGAAATGGGGCCATCGACCAAAGCGACGATATCTTTCAATACATCGTTGAATTTGCGGCCGGATTTAGCTACCAGGGAAGGGTTGGTTGTAACGCCATCGACTAGCCCCATTTCATGCGCTGCTCTAATTTCTTCAACGTCGGCAGTATCGATAAAAAATTTCATGCGAATCTCCTTCCGCCATAAGCGGTGAAAAGTACAGGCAATCAAAAAAAGTGTTTGCTACCTGAACTATGAGCGATCTTTGGAATTTCCGAAACTTTTCAGGCATTCTTCAGAGCAGAAATAGTAGGTCTTTCCTTTTACTGCTTTTTTGAGGGCAAGGCTGCGAGGCACGAATATACCACACTGAGGGTCGCGAACCATGGGTTCTCCCTCTGGGCTTTTTTCCGGCGGTGGTTGGTGGGCGCGGCCCTTAAACAATCCTGAAATTGCTGTAACGATGTAATAACATAGCAGGAAAAGAAAAAACAGCCACAGTAAACGCATCATATTAAAGTCACCAGTTGTCGGGTAGGCGGTGAACGCCCGATGTGGAGGGTAGTCGGGTCAGCATTTCGCGCACCGTTTTCTGATTTAGAGGGTGGATAAAGTCGGGCGCGACATCCATCAAGGGGATAAGCACAAAGGCGCGTTGGTGTAAGCGCGGATGGGGTATCATTAACTCTTGTTTTTGAGAAATACTGTTGTCATAAAACAGCAGATCGATATCGAGAGACCGGGAACCCCAGCGTACCTTTCGGCATCGTCCGAATTGTTGTTCTACCTCAAGGGCGAATTCAAGCAATCGGCTGGCCGTCAGCGTTGTTTGCACCTCTAGGACAGCATTCAGATAGGGCGGCTGATCTTCAGGTCCGCCGACCGGTTCGGTCTCGTAAATAGCTGAGGCACGAACGATGCAAATCTCCGGATGAGAATGCAATGCTTGTCGAGCGTTCCTGAGATATTCAATGCGGTCGCCAAGATTGGAACCCAGCCCCAGGAATGCAGTAAACGGTTTGTGTTTATCATTCATAGACAAGTATTTAAACACAGGCCTTTGAGGTGAGTCAATCCAACGACCATCCGTTGTGCTATGTGTCCAAAATAAAAAACGGTCGGGATCTCTCCCGACCGTTTTTTATTTGAATCTTGCTCGTCGATTGACGGGATGGTCGAATCTGCAACCATCCGGAAAACCGGTTCGGGCAGTTATTACATGGCTGCTTTGTAGATGCCGATAACCTGGTCCAGCGTAGCCGAACGGGGGTTGGTCAGCATGCAGGCGTCTTTCTGAGCATTGCCAGCCATAACAGCGAGGTCTTCTTCTTTAACATTCAGCTCGGTCAGGCCGGCCGGGATGCCAATGGAAGCGGACAGTTCGCGGATGGCTTCGATACCGGCAGCAGCAGCTTCGGTAACGCTCATGCCGTCGGTATTAACGCCCATGAAGTCGGCGATGTCAGCGAAACGATCCGGGCAAGCGATCAGGTTGTAGTCGCAAACGGCCGGCAGCAGGATGGCGTTGCAAACACCGTGGGGCAGGTTGTAGAAGCCGCCCAGCTGGTGAGCCATGGCGTGTACGTAGCCCAGGGAGGCGTTGTTGAATGCCATACCAGCGAGGTACTGCGCGTAGCACATGGCGTCGCGAGCTTCGATGTTGGCGCCCATGGCAACGGCAGGACGCAGCCACTGAGCGATCAGGCGCATGGCTTTTTCAGCGCAAGCGTCGGTGATCGGAGTAGCGATGGTGGAAACATAAGCTTCAACGGCGTGGGTCAGAGCGTCCATACCGGTAGCGGCGGTCAGTGCGGGGGGCTTGCCGAGCATCAGGATGGGATCGTCAACGGCGATCAGCGGGGTGCAGCGCCAGTCAACGATAGCCATCTTAACATGGGTCTCGGAGTTGGTGATGATGCAGAAACGGGTCATTTCGGAAGCGGTGCCCGCGGTGGTGTTGATGGCAACCAGGGGAGTCATGGGCACGGTGCTCTTGTTGACGCCTTCGTAGTCGCGGATGTTGCCGCCGCCGGCGGTAACCAGGCCAATGCCTTTAGCGCAGTCATGGGAAGATCCGCCACCCAGGGATACGATGAAGTCACAGCCTTCGGCTTCGTAGACTTTTACGCCGTCATGAACGTTGGTGTCAGTCGGGTTAGGTTCAGCACCGGGATAGATGACAACATCAACGCCGGCATCTTTAACGTAGCCAGCGATTTTGTCAGCAACACCCATTTTCATCAGACCGGCATCGGTAACGAGAAGAGCTTTCTTAGCGCCGAGTTCTTTGGCCTTAGGGCCAACTTCTTTGGCACAACCAGGACCCATAAGGGTAACGCTGGGAATGAAAAAGCCGTACGTGGTTTCTGCGAGGTTGACAATTGGCATGATTAATCCTCCTAGATTGAGCGTTGATGGAAATCCCACACAACTAAAACACTGCCCGAGATAATTACTACAATGAAAAATACAAATCAAACCATTTTTTTAAAATAGTGTTTCCGTATACTGTAACTTTGGAAATGTTAAGTGTCTGTATTTATGCGTATTGTGTATACGAATTTTAGGTATACTTTTGAAAGCAACGATAAATCAATATTGTATAGGATTTATAACAAGACGTAGCATGACATAAATGTGCCGTATACGAAAGCATGTCAGATAATAGAAAAATGGTTGTTTTAGAAAAAATGTCCATTGGTGCCAAAATTCTTTAGTAATTGAGGTGCTAGAAAAGTGGTTTTTAAAGCAACTTTATAGTTATAGACAAAACATGTTTTTTTAAAGAATCTTAAAATCCAGAAATGCGTCTATCTTTTCTGGTATAAAAATAAAATGTCCACCACAAAAACACTTGCATTATGGGCAATGCGACATCTAAGACTTAAACGGTGATTCTCTTGCTCTGTGAACATCTTTTAGGTATGTAATCGTAAACGGCAAAACAGAACATCGTTAGGATGTATTGTGTTTATACCAAGTGTTGCACCCGTGGGGTCGATATTCCTGATTTTGGTGTTAGGAAGAAGGTCTTCCCGTTAGAAATTTTCTTTAGTTTTTAAAGGTAAGCCTGCAACAAGTCGATGTTTTACACAAAAAAAGCCGGCTCAGAGGCCGGCTTTTTATATTTGAGTTCTTTAAAAAAGAAGTTCAACACTCGATTTCGACAAACTCCATATCGAGAAGGTCGATGGACAAACAGCGCCGGCGCATGGGAGTGCCTTGGTTTAATAGAACTTTGCATACTTCGGATACTTCAAGGCTGGCTACGACTGCGGGTGTAAAAGACGGATTGCCAAGGTGTTTTTCGAGCCCACTCTCCTGAGAGTTGTGAGAGAAGAACTTCTGCAGGGTTTGCTCTCCGGGAAACTGTGTCATCAGGTATCCGTACCAGCCGGCAATCGCTCCATGCACCAGGGGGATGTTTAATTCCTGGCAGATTTCAGCGAGTTCCAATCGTACGGAGATGCTGTCAAGGGCGTCCGCTGCAACATGGCACCCCTCAAGGATCTGTTTTCCGTTTTCTAGCCCAAACGCCAGCCCCACCGGCAATAGTTCTACCGCTGGATTGACCCGGTCTACTCTTCGGGCGGCGGCCGCTACTTTTCTGATACCCAGAAACTCAGGGGTCGCCAGGAGTTGGCGATTCATGTTGTGTTCTTCAAAAACATCGGGGTCTACGGCAACAATGGTTCCGACTCCCAGTCGTGCCAACTCCTCAATGATGTAGCCCCCAAGACCACCGCATCCGATAACGGCAACTTTGCTGTTATACAGTTTGAGCTGGTCATCCAAGCAGAACATGTTGCGGTTGCGTTGGTATCGTGCCGGGAGTAAGCCATTTTCCAGAGCCACGCCTTCAACTTCGCGGACGCTGACTTTGAACCGGTTGGCGGCAGACAGTTGATCTGCCCATAGCAGCAGGTCGCCCTTTGCTCGCTCTTTGAGCCATGTCAGGAGGTCTGGCATGTCAACCTCCGCCTACTTTTGGGAACAGGGAAATCGTTACGCCGGTGTGGAGCACCTGATCGGCTGTAACATGGCGTCCATCGATCATGGCGACGCCAAGTTCCGGTTCATCTATCTCAAGTTGTTTCAGTACGTCGGCGATGGTGCTGTTCTCTAGAATTTCGCGTTTTGCCACCTTAAAGCGATTTTGTCTGAATCCTGCAAAAAGCTTTATGAAAATGGTCATTTCATTTTCCCTCTCATTTGCGAAAACAGTTCATTCCATTGGTTTCCAACACGGCATTTGCCTGTCCTTCAGCGTGGATGTCTGCGCGTAAATCCGTACAAGAATCTACCTCTCCAGTCTGTAATATGCAAGTAAAACTCGCACCTTTGGTGTAGTCAGGGATCTGATCGATGGTGTCTGTCTGTAAACGGAGTGACTCTCGTATCGAAAAACAGGGCATCCCTATACGGATGCCCTGTAGGATGGGATTTGTTTGCCGGGTTTAGAAATTCCAGAATTCATCGATTTCTTCATCGGTGAAGTCCCAAACGACATTATGTGGCGGAATTGGTTCGTAATTGAAAAACTCCGGCAATCTGTCATCTGCGGGGCCGAAACCGGCAGCCGTATTGAAATCGTGTTCCACCTTGAGGATGGTTTTGCCAAGTTCGGTCACGTCGTCCGCAGTAAGGTTTATGCCGTATGTGGCATTCAGCAGGTCGATCAGGGCGGTAAACGATTCGGGGATATCTAGTGCCGGGAATGCGATGAATACGCACATGCCGGTGCTGTCGACGGCAGCTGTGGCGATTTGCAGGTTGCGTGATAATTCAACCTGGCCGACCTTTGTTAACGGATCGATGTATCCGCCCACCTTAAGAATGTTGGTGGCAATGGTGTAGCCCGCGGTATGGTCGGCGCCCATGGTCGATGTTGCGTAGGTGATGCCGATCCCTTTTACCGAGCGAGGATCGTAGGCGGGGATCCCCTGGTTTTTGACCACCGGTACGCGAATCAAGCCATAAGCTCTGCCGACAGAGCCGGTCCCGTTGCCGAGAATACGGCCCAGCGGGGTTCCCTTGCCGATTTCATCGCGCAAAACGCGCTGGCATTCTTTGCCGTCGCCCCATGGGATGACCCCTGCTTCCATGGCGGTTGCAAGCAATACGGCCCCCTCGATGGAATCGATACCGATGTCATCCATCAGGTGGTCACACAGGGCGATATCGTCCAGATCTTCGATCAAGGCGTTGGCGCCAAGCCCCCAGATGGTTTCGTATTCAAAGCCTGAGGTTATGTACGCGCCTGTTCCGTCCACATAGACTTGGGAGCATTGAATGATGCAGCCGGCGTGGCAGCCATGTTTATGCTTGCCGCCGCGGGAAACGATCGTTTCGTGCATGGTTTCGCCACTGATTTTTTCGTGGTGATCGCATTGCCCGTAACGGAAGTTTTTGGTGGGGAGTCCGCCAGCTTCGTTGAGGATGTTGATGAGGATGTTGGTTCCATAGATAGGCAAGCCTTCGCCGCTTACAGGATGATCAAGCAGAGATTTGGCGAAGATTTTTGCAGCGGCACGGAATTTATCCGGATCTGCAATGGGTACTTTGCCGGCTCCGGTGTCGTCGATGGTAATGCATTTGATTTTTTTGGAACCCATGACAGCACCAAGTCCTCCACGCCCATGGCTTCGGATTTTCTGGTCTGGATCCTTGACCGAGATGTTGGCAGCCGCCATGCGCAATTCCCCGGGGACGCCTATTGACAAAACGCCGATTTTAGGTCCAAACGCGTTTATCATTTCATCAATGACGGCAAAATTCTGTTTTCCTGCGAGATCATCAGCCGGCTCAAAGGAAACGCCATCCAGTGTGACGTGAAGCCTGTACCATTTATCTTCGGTAGGAACCCCCTCGATGATGATTGCTTTTATGTCCATGCGCGCCAGCTGTTGTGCAGCAGTTCCGCCGGCATTGCTTTCCTTTATGGTCCCCGTCAGGGGGCTTTTGGCGCCAGCAGAAAGTCGCCCGGATTGCGCTGCCGGGGTGCCGGTAAGTAGACCGGGGGCGAATACCAGTTTGTTGTTGGGACCAAGGGGGTGGCAACGGGGCGGCACTTCTGCTGCCACGATCGTGGAGGTTAGCCCTCGGCCACCAAGTCCTGCCCACTGTTCTGGGACGGTTTCGACTTTGGATGTTAATTCCGACATGTTGATGCGAAGGATCTTGTTCATGATGGTTTTCCTTCCAATTTGTTGGTTTGATGCACAAGGTTGATTTACATCCTTTCAAACACAAACCCCATAATCGGACATTCTATTGTTTGAATGTCTGATGGCAGAAAAACTTCCAAACCCTCCGTGGTATCGAAAGAAAAGATATCAATAGTTCAATTATAGCTTAAAGGTGTTGTCTCGCACAAAAAAAGGAGCAAAAGAGAGATCCTCTGTTGCTCCTGAAAACCGTTGTTGGCAGTACACGTTTAGCAAGATCGCGCCCGCCTTGGGCGGGCGCGAAAAGGGTTGAGCTTGAATTACATGGCAGCCTTGAAGATGCCGATGACCTGGTCCAGCGTAGCAGTACGCGGGTTGGTCAGCTGGCAAGCGTCTTTCTTGGCGTTTTCTGCCATGACTTTGAAGTCTTCTTCTTTAACATTCAGGTCGGCAAGGCCGGCCGGGATGCCGATGGAAGCGGACAGCTCGCGGATGGCTTCGATGCCGGCAGCGGCTGCTTCGGTAACGCTCAAGCCCTCGGTGGGCACGCCCATGAACTTGGCGATGTCAGCGAAACGATCCGGGCAGGCGATCATGTTGAAGTCGCAAACGGCGGGCAACAGGATGGCGTTACAAACACCGTGGGGCAGGTTGTAGAAGCCGCCCAGCTGGTGAGCCATGGAGTGAACGTAACCCAGGGAGGCGTTGTTGAAGGCCATGCCGGCCAGGTACTGGGCGTAGCACATTGCGTCGCGAGCTGCGATGTTGGAGCCCAGAGCAACGGCAGGACGCAGCCAGTCGGCGATCAGACGGATGGCTTTTTCGGCGCAAGCGTCGGTGATCGGGGTGGCGATGGTGGAAACATAAGCCTCAACGGCGTGGGTCAGAGCGTCCATGCCGGTAGCGGCGGTCAGTGCGGGGGGCTTGCCCAGCATCAGGATGGGATCGTCAATGGCTACGATCGGAGTAACGCGCCAGTCAACGATAGCCATCTTAACATGGGTGTCGGTGTTGGTGATGATGCAGAAACGGGTCATTTCGGACGCGGTACCTGCGGTGGTGTTGATGGCGATGAGAGGAGTCAAAGGCACGGTGCTCTTGTTGACGCCTTCGTAATCGCGGATGTTACCGCCGCCGGCACATACCAGGCCTATGCCCTTGGCACAGTCATGGGAGGAACCGCCGCCCAGAGAAACGATAAAGTCGCAACCGTTGTCTACGAACACTTTTTGCCCAGCGGCAACGTTTTGGTCGGTCGGGTTAGGCTCGGCGCCGGGGAAGATAACAACTTCAACGCCAGCACCTTTGAGGTATCCGGCGATGGTTTCGGAAACGCCCATCTTGTGAAGGCCTGCGTCGGTCACGATCATTGCTTTTTTAGCGCCCAGTTCCTTAGCCTTGGGGCCGACTTCTTTAGCACAACCGGGGCCCATAAGGGTAACGCTGGGGATGAAGAAACCGTAAGTAGCATCTGCGAGATTTACAACGGGCATAATGAATCCTCCTCATAAGATGAGTTTTTCGTGAAAGCCAAACTGCCTTCACATACAAATAGAAAATACCGCTTGAAAATCTTCCTAACCTAGATATGCCAACTAACTGGTTTTGCTTTCGCGCCCGCCTTGGGCGGGCGCGAAAAGGGTTGAGCTTGAATTACATGGCAGCCTTGAAGATGCCGATGACCTGGTCCAGCGTAGCAGTACGCGGGTTGGTCAGCTGGCAAGCGTCTTTCTTGGCGTTTTCTGCCATGACTTTGAAGTCTTCTTCTTTAACATTCAGGTCGGCAAGGCCGGCCGGGATGCCGATGGAAGCGGACAGCTCGCGGATGGCTTCGATGCCGGCAGCGGCTGCTTCGGTAACGCTCAAGCCCTCGGTGGGCACGCCCATGAACTTGGCGATGTCAGCGAAACGATCCGGGCAGGCGATCATGTTGAAGTCGCAAACGGCGGGCAACAGGATGGCGTTACAAACACCGTGGGGCAGGTTGTAGAAGCCGCCCAGCTGGTGAGCCATGGAGTGAACGTAACCCAGGGAGGCGTTGTTGAAGGCCATGCCGGCCAGGTACTGGGCGTAGCACATTGCGTCGCGAGCTGCGATGTTGGAGCCCAGAGCAACGGCAGGACGCAGCCAGTCGGCGATCAGACGGATGGCTTTTTCGGCGCAAGCGTCGGTGATCGGGGTGGCGATGGTGGAAACATAAGCCTCAACGGCGTGGGTCAGAGCGTCCATGCCGGTAGCGGCGGTCAGTGCGGGGGGCTTGCCCAGCATCAGGATGGGATCGTCAATGGCTACGATCGGAGTAACGCGCCAGTCAACGATAGCCATCTTAACATGGGTGTCGGTGTTGGTGATGATGCAGAAACGGGTCATTTCGGACGCGGTACCTGCGGTGGTGTTGATGGCGATGAGAGGAGTCAAAGGCACGGTGCTCTTGTTGACGCCTTCGTAATCGCGGATGTTACCGCCGCCGGCACATACCAGGCCTATGCCCTTGGCACAGTCATGGGAGGAACCGCCGCCCAGAGAAACGATAAAGTCGCAACCGTTGTCTACGAACACTTTTTGCCCAGCGGCAACGTTTTGGTCGGTCGGGTTAGGCTCGGCGCCGGGGAAGATAACAACTTCAACGCCAGCACCTTTGAGGTATCCGGCGATGGTTTCGGAAACGCCCATCTTGTGAAGGCCTGCGTCGGTCACGATCATTGCTTTTTTAGCGCCCAGTTCCTTAGCCTTGGGGCCGACTTCTTTAGCACAACCGGGGCCCATAAGGGTAACGCTGGGGATGAAGAAACCGTAAGTAGCATCTGCGAGATTTACAACGGGCATAATGAATCCTCCTCATAAGATGAGTTTTTCGTGAAAGCCAAACTGCCTTCACATGCAAATAGAAAAACCGCTTGAAAATCTTCCTAACCTTAACAACCGACTAGCTGAGCTTGCTTGAAAAACAATACCGTCTCGACGGCTCACCTCCTACTACTTGAACGTGTTGAGTCTTTAGCCTAAAGATAGCAGGTGTTTACGATTTAGCAAAACACCGTTCTTGATTTTTGAGGTGTAGGCATGTGTTTTAGCAATTAGGGTGCCAGTAGTGTTTACGAGGCGACTTTCAAAAACCAAACGCTGTACTTTTTTGTCTTGTCGGATGTCGTGGGTCGCGCTGGATACGGCACCTTTGACCTAAAGAATTTTTCCGCAAAAACAAAACATGGTTCGTCTGTGTGTCTCGGGCTTGTGTTTAGTGTGTTGGTTGTCGGTGTTGGGTGGCTCACCTGGGTGTTCCATGTTGGATTGCTATAGTCCATGTCGGCACTCAATGTTCCAGATTGTTACATTGGCTGGTTTTACGTTGTTGCCATGCCCCGGAGCTCTGCCGACATCGGGCCTGCTTTCACGGGGCTGCGGTTGCTTTATAGTTGAAAAATTATTGGCATTATTCTAACTTACAAGTTCATGCTTGATTTCGAGGATGGCTTAAATCCGAGAGTTTCGTTCTGCTGCTGATCTCAGTGAAACGCGTGTTGATTATTTAATTGAAAAAGAGCCAAGCCTTCGAACGGTGTTATTTCAGAGATGTACCTTGTGGCGCAAGCGGCTGCCATTTGACGGTTTCCCCATCCCGGTTTCCTTAAAGGTTATCTGTCTGGTTTGGATTTCAGGATGAAGAGAGTATCGCAACTCAGGTGGTTTTTCCTTTCTAACGAAAAGATTTCATCTGGATGCTCAAAAACGGCGTGCATCGTGGTGTTTCGTCCAAAAACAAGGTGTTTTTGAATCTCGAAAATCAGTGTACCAGAGTTTTTTGTTCTTGCAGGGCTTTGAGAAAAAATTAAGTGTAATACAGCGTTTTATAATAAATCCTGGCGGTTTGACTCATGTTTTACAAAAATGCGATTTGAATGTCTTTGGTGAGGCGGCGTTCCTACTCGCGACCCTTAGTGAAGCCGTTACATTCAATGCATTGGACTTTGTTTTAATTGATTAGGAATTTCCCAGGAGACATCTACGCCTGAAGGAGGCCAATACACTATGCCGAGCTTTTTGGAAGCCAGAAATCAGATTCTTGCCAATGTTCCTTTGCTTGGCCAGGAACGCGTTCTGATAACCGATGCTGTAGGACGTATTCTGGCTGAGGATATAACCGCATCCTGGGACATGCCTCGCTGGACCAACTCAGCAATGGATGGATACGCAGTTCGCAGCCAGGACTGCATGCAGCCTGCACGTTTGGAAATTGTCGATTTCATTGCTGCTGGAGGCGCTTCGGATAAAGCGGTTGTGCCTGGTGTTGCCATTAAAATCATGACCGGTGCCCCGCTTCCGGAAGGTTCCGATGCTGTCGTTCCCGTCGAAGAAGCTACCGCGGATGGGACTTTTGTGCAGATACTAAAGGCGGTCAAGCCTGGAGCCCATATCCGAAATAGAGGAGAGGATGTTCTCAAAGGGGAATGCATCGTACCGCGCGGGACGCTTCTTCGCCCAGCTGAAATAGGCATGCTGGCGTCGTACGGGAAAGCCTTTTTGCCGGTCTATCGCAAACCGCGTGTCGCTATCTTGTCCACTGGTGACGAGTTGGTGGAATTGGGCGAGCCGCTGCCGGAAAACCGCATTATAAATAGTAATTCCCTGGCGTTGGTGGCTGCCTTGAAAGAAATAGGTGCAGAGCCCGTTATTCTCGGCATAGCTCTGGACAATCGTGCCAGTCATATTGAAAAAATAAGCGAAGGCCTGAAAGCCGATGTTTTAATAACCTCAGCCGGGGTCTCCACCGGTGATCGGGATTTCGTGCGTGCGGTCCTCGAAGATCTTGGGGCCAAGCCTGTATTCTGGAAAGTCGATATCAAACCCGGTCGCCCCACCACTTTTGCCATGAAGGACGGCAAGCCGATCTTTTCGCTGCCGGGCAATCCGGTGTCGACCATGGTGACGTTTGAGGAACTGGTCAAACCCGGACTGTTGAAAATGATGGGGCATACCCGCGTCATTAAGCAGGAAGTGGAGGCCGTCCTGGAGACCGACCTGACAAAAAAACGGCTTGGGGTGCTTAATTTTCAAAGGGTGAATATTACCATTCGCGATGGTCAATACTTTGCCAGTTGCTCCGGAGATCAGAATACCGGCATACTCAAAACCATGGTTCGGGCCGATGCTCTTGCTCTGTTGCCGGAAGACAAAGATGTTTTCATGGCGGGTGAGAGGGTTAAAGTCCATATACTCGGCCCGCATGTCACCATGCAAGAAGGCTGATTCGTCGCCGTATTCGCGTGGAAAGTGTTTTTTTCTTCGCAAGGCCTTATTTTGGGGGGCTTTCGCTGTCATATCAGACAACAGTGAAAAGGCCCGATGGAAAGTTTCTTTTGACTCCAACTGCTGAATTATTATACTGTAAACGTTATGTTTTCGTGTTGGTTGACAATGACAACCTGCACAAACTTACTGCCGTACAAAAAAGTCCGCGGCGTAGGCGTTTCCAGTAACTCGGCAATGCCAAGGCGTATGGTCCCTCTGTGTGGGTATTCTGTCTTTCATTCCGAACCATTTATTGCTGCCTTTGCAGTCCCCAGATGCATCACGGAATAGATCGACATGGCTAGTCGCATAAAGGATCGGGATGCCGATCGGATAAGTGATGACCCCTTTATGTAAGGGAGATCCCGTGAGTATTCGGAAATTCGTCACACCGGAAATCATTTTTGGGCAGGGTGCTCTCAGCCAGATAGGTGAAAGTGCTGCCCGCAGTGGTGCGTCCAAAGTATTTGTGGTCACAGACCAGGGACTCATAGACGCCGGGTGGGTGGATAAGTCCCTTTATTATTTACGTAATGCAGGCCTGGAATACGAAATTTTTTCCGCTATTTCTTCCAATCCGAAAGATTTTGAGGTTGCGGAAGGGGTAGCGCACTATCTTCGCTCCGGATGCGACGCCCTGGTGGCGGTGGGAGGTGGCAGCCCGGCCGATACGGCCAAGGCCATTGCCACCCTGGCTACCAACGGGGGAGAGCTGCAGGATTATGAAGGGGTGAATAAGATTCGTCATCCTCTGCCGCCCATGGTGATTGTTCCGAGTACAGCCGGTACCGGGTCCGAGGTCAGCCAATTCGCTATTATCGTCGATCACCAGCGGCGTTTGAAAATGTCCATCATCTCCAAGTCGCTGATTCCCGATATTGCCATTATCGATCCCGAATTGCTTAACACCAAATCCGCACGGCTCACTGCCGCTACCGGCATGGATGCCCTGTCCCATGCCATCGAGGCGTATGTCTCCCTGGCTGCGACACCACTTACCGACATTCATGCTCTCAATGCCATTCGGTTGATATTCGGCAATTTGAAGAAGTCGGTATACGATCGGCAGGACGCCATCGCCAATGACAATATGGCCATGGCCAGCTTGAATGCCGGTATCGCTTTTTCCAACGCCATTCTGGGTGCCGGCCATGCCATGACCCACCAGATCGATGGTTTGTTGGATACCCACCATGGCGAAACCAATGCCACCTTGTTACCGCATGTCATGCAATTCAATCTCCCCGTTTGTCGGGAAAAGTTCACAGCCATCGCCCGCCAGATAGAGCTCTGCTCCTCTGAAGCTAAGCGGAACGACGACCTGGCCGAGCAGGCCATTGAGGCGGTCAGTGCGCTTACCAAGGATATCGGTCTGAACAAAAGCTTGTCCGAGGTTGGTCTGAAGAGGGAAAACATCAAGACCCTTAGCCAGAACGCACTCAACGATGCCTGTCTGGTGACCAATCCCCGTAATGCGACCATGGAAGATATCGAGAAGTTATTTCTCAAAGCGTTTTAGTATAAGAATCCTCCATGATCACCCGTATCTCTTGCCGTGTGTAAATACACTCTATTAATGGCCTGAAACATGTTTGACAAAAAATCGCTGATTGAGAATCTCACGGGGGTTAATTCCTCGAAGCTGAATTATTACGTTGAGCTCAAGAAGCGGAATGCGGAAATTCTCAAGCAGAACAGTCGGCTCGAGATCCTCCATCAGCTTTCCAGGGACATCAATCTGGAAATGTCGACCGAAGACATGATCGAGCGGGCCTATCGGCAATTGCATCATGCGTTGCCCTGCGATTTTCTGGCCCTGGCGATGTTTCGTGACGATACCCTGAGTATGCGCGCGGTCATGCCGTTGAAGCCGTCGCGACTGCCGACCATTTCTCCCGATTCGTTTGTCTGGGATGCTGTCGAGTCGGGGCAGGCCTGCGTGCTTGAACCGGTGGATGTTACGGATCCTTTTTTTGAGGCCTACCCGGAACTGGCCAGGGATCTGCGGTGCATGGCTATTGCGCCACTGTACAAACGGGCCGCGGTGCACGGCCTGCTGCTGGTGGGAAGTACCCAGAAGCATGCCTATGCCAGGGAAGAACTCGGTTTCCTGCAGCACCTGGCGGACCATTTGACCATCAGTATCCAGAACTCCCGTCTTTACAAGGAAGTCTCCAGGGCCCAGCAAGGCTGGGAGGCTACCTTCAAGGCCGTTACCGACCCCATTTTGTTGCTCGATCTGGATTACAATATCCTGCTGGACAATGGGCGGCAGATGCCGGAGATGTCTTCAGAACATTGCAATTACCAGGGGATGAAATGCTATACGCGCCTATATGGTCGCGATGTGCCCTGTGAAGAGTGTCCCATGGCAACCCTGCTGAAGGATCCCAAGCCGGTCTTCAAACGTCTTGAAACCGATACCGGTTTGGTATTGGATCTGTTCTACTACCCGGTGCTGGACGAAAATCGCCGACTGACCGCCATTACCCATATCATCAAGGATGTCACCCAGAAGACCAACATGGAGGCCAAGCTGCTCCATTCGGCACGGCTGGCGGCAATTGGAGAAATGGCGGCCGGAGTGGCCCATGAACTCAATAGTCCCATGACCGTTATTATCGGCACGGCGCAACTTATCCACCGGGAATTTGAAGATCAGAAGGAGATCCGCGAACCGCTGGAAGATATCGTCAATTGCGGCTTGCGCTGTAAACGTATCATTCAGAACCTTTTGACCTTTTCCCGTCAGGATCACCTGCCGATGGCGGAAACCGATCTCAATGAAGAGATCGAAAGAGTGCTGCACCTGATTTATTACCAGATCGACCGGAATCAGATCACGATTCGCAAGAATCTCGACGCAAATCTGCCTCTCACCAAAGCCAACGGTCGTCAAATTCAGCAGGTTTTGACCAATTTGCTGATCAATGCCAGGGATGCCGTGGCCGGGGTCGACCGCGAGAGGATTATTGAGGTAAACTCCCGTTCAGAAAAGATTAACGATGGACAGTGGATCGTTATCTCTGTTAAAGACAACGGCATAGGTATTCCTGCCAAAAATCTGCAGCGGGTTTTTACGCCGTTTTATACCAGTAAGGAAGAAACCAAAGGTACCGGCCTGGGGCTTTCGGTAAGCCTTGGTATTGCCGAAGCGCACGGGGGCTCCCTGGAAGTAGAAAGTACCTACGGCGAAGGAAGTTGTTTTTCTCTGCGACTGCCGGTCCGAAAAGGGCCTGCTTACGATCTTAATAATTAAACCCAAAGGTGGTGTAATCTTGTCAAAGGTAAACATCCTGATCATCGATGACGAGGAATCGGTCTGTACCTTTTTTCGTCGTCTGCTGCAAAGGAAAGGGTACCGGACCGTTTCCGCGGTAAATGAAGAGGAAGCTTTGCGGGCACTGGACTATGGCAAGTTCAATGTGGCTATGGTCGATCTCAAGTTGCCCGATACCGACGGTCTTACCTTGCTGAAACATATAAAGACCCGCCAACCCTCCTGTGAAGTCATCATCATGACCGGTTTCAGCACGATTAAAACGGCCGTGGAGGCAATGCAACTGGGTGCTTACGAATATCTAGAAAAACCCTTTGAAGATATCAAGCTTATCGAAAAGCTCATTGAAAAGGCCTCGGCTGTTAGCAGCCAGGGGCGCAAGGAAGAAGAGGAAGAGTGGGGAGACCTGGCCAAGTCGATCGGATTCCTGGTCGGATCCTGTCCGGAGATGCGGCACCTGGTTTCCCTGGCCTACAAAATCGCTCCCAAGGATATAAGTGTCCTTATTCAGGGGGAAACCGGCACCGGTAAGGAAGTATTGGCACGCTTCATTCACACGGCGTCAACCCGCACCGAGCAGATGTTCATCCCCATCAACTGCGGGGCTTTGTCCGATAATCTGCTTGAAAGTGAGCTTTTCGGTCATGAACGCGGGTCTTTTACCGGCGCCGGCAACATGCGCCGGGGTATCTTCGAGATGGCTAACAAGGGTACCTTGTTTCTGGATGAGATCGGCGAAGCGAGTCTGTCGATTCAGGTCAAGTTGCTGCGCGTGCTGGAAACCGGAGAATTCATGCGCCTGGGTGGGGAAAAGCAGATTCATTGCGATGTGCGCGTCATTTCGGCTTCCAACGTTGACCTGGAAGACGCCATGCTGCAGCGTGAGTTTCGCGAGGACCTTTTCTATCGCTTGAATGTTGTTAAACTCGTGATCCCGCCGCTTCGTTCCCGCACCGAAGATATCCCGATGCTGGCCAAATATTTCGTCAAACAGTTCAACCCGACCTTGACCCTGTCCGAGGAAATCCTGACCCTGCTTTGTCAGTATGACTGGCCGGGAAATATCCGCGAGCTGTCCAATACCCTGCGGCAGGCGGTGGCACTGTGCGACGGCAAAGTCATTCTGCCGGAACATTTTTCCGGCAAGCTGACCGCCAGCAAGCCCCGGCCTTTGCATAATGGTCAAAGCGCCGTGTCTGCCCCGGCGGCCGCCGCAGCGACCGAATGTTCCCCGCCGCCGCTGGAAAGATTTTGGGAGAACTACGGCACCCCTGAGGCCCTGTCCCAGCTTTCAGATGGTGAGCTTGCTCAACTGCTGCACTCACTGCGGGGACTCGAATCGAATCTCCATGCGGTGATGCGCAAAAAAGGATTGTCTTCGGAAGGCAGTGAGGCGTTGCGGGATTCGGAAGCGGCCTCCATCCAGCGGACCCTGTTGCAGCATCGCTGGAACATCACCGAGACAGCCCGCGCTTTGGGCATTGCACGCAATACTTTGCATCGTAAGATCAAAAAATACGGTTTGCAGAACCAGTAATGTGTTTGGCGGGCTAACCCGATATTAAAACGCAAAAACCCCCGATTATGTCGGGGGTTTTTTGCGTTTCAAGGGGAGACGTGTCAGTTGCCGGTTGCGGGAGGTTTGCGACCTGGCAAGCTGTTGATTGCGGCCAGCAGGAATCCCAGAGCCAGAAACGCGCCGGGCGGCAGGACCATCAGCAGCATGGGATGAAAGACGGAGCCAAGCAGCGGCAGGCCGAACAGTTGCCCCGCGCCAAGCAGTTCCCTGACAGCTCCGAGCGATACCAGCGCCAGGGTGAAACCGAACCCCATGCCTGCGCCATCGGCTATCGAAACCAGAATCGGCTGTCGCGAAGCAAAGGCTTCTGCCCGGCCCAGAATAAGGCAATTGACCACGATCAAGGGGATGAAAATTCCCAGAGCCTGGTACAACGCGAAAGCATAGGCCTCCATCACCAGTTGCACCACGGTGACAAAGGTTGCGATCACCACGATAAATGCCGGGATGCGTACTTTTCCCGGGATGATGCGCCGTATGGCCGATATCGCCACATTGGAGCACAGCAGTACAAAGGTGGTGGCCAATCCCATGCCCAGTCCGTTCTTGGCGCTGGTGGTCACCGCCAGGGTTGGGCACATGCCGAGCACCAGCCTGAAAATAGCGTTGTTGCTCCACAATCCTCGAAGGAATACATCGGCAGGTCTCATGGTTGCCCCCCGGGATCGGCGAGGATTATCGCCTTGTGGCGGAGGTAGCCCTCCAAGCCGGCGGACAGGGCTTCAACCACTGCCCGCGAGGAGATGGTGGCCCCGCTGATTTGATCGAAATCCCCCCCGTCCTTGGTTACTTTCCAGCGTGAGGCAGACAGTCCCTTGCCCATAAATTGGGCCCGGAAGGGTTCTTCTTCAACGCGGTTGCCCAGCCCGGGCGTTTCATTTTGCTGCAGAATTTCCAGACCGAGCAGTTCGCCGCCGGGTGCAACCCCCACCATCATGCGGATCGGGCCACCATAGCCGTTGGCCGCCACAACCTGAAAAGCTATCCCTACGATCTGTCCCCGGCGGCGTCCTCGATAGTAGGTGGTCGGTGGCGACGGGGCTCCGGCGGATGCTTGCATCGCCGGGGTTACGGCATCCCGGTCCGGGGCGTTGTCGACCTCGGGCAGCACTGCCTGCAAAGCTTGTTGCTGCTGACGGCGGTATTGTTCCGTTATCGGCTGACGCGTGCAGCGCTCGGTTGTCCCCAATACCAGTCCGGATAAAGCGGTTATCAACGTCAACACCAGTACATAACGCAATCGATCATTCATATCAGCTCCCTGCCGCGATCCATGCCAAAAGGCCGCGGCACCACGTAACGATCGATCAAGGGGGTCACGGCGTTCATGAGCAGAATGGAAAATGCGACCCCCTCGGGGTAGCTGCCGAACAGACGGATCAACACTGTAAACAGTCCGCACCCGCACCCGAACAGCAACATGCCCCTGGTGGTCAGGGGGGAGGTTACCAGGTCCGTTGCCATATAGCAGGCTCCCAGCATCAGCCCCCCGGAAACCAGCTGAAACGCAGGATGGGGGTAGCGACTGGGATCGATAAGCCAGAATAGTCCGGACAATACGGTCACCGTGCCGAGGTAGCTTGCCGGGATATGCCAGCTGATAACACCCCTCCAGAGCAGAAACAGGGCGCCGAGTAACAGAACCACAGCCGAAACCTCGCCCAGGCAGCCGGGCATGTTGCCCAGCAGATAACGGCCGGAAAACCCGCTGATGTGCTGGGGCAGTTGGCCGGAGAGCATTACCGCGCTCTGGCTTTCGCTCAAGGGGGTGGCAGCGGTTATCGCATCTGCCAGAAACCGTCCAGGTTGCGGGGCGGTCCAGTGCGTCATGGCGGAGGGGAACGAAATCAGCAGGACAATCCGGGCAACCAGCGCCGGGTTGAAAGGATTATGCCCCAGTCCTCCGAACACCTGTTTTCCGACCACAATGGCAAGCGCTGCGCCCAGCAACGACAGCCACCAGGGGCTCGAAGCGGGAAGGTTGAAGGCGACCAGCAGGCCGGTCAACGCTGCACTGCCGTCCCGAACGGTTATCGGTTGATCGGCCACTTTTTGCCACAAAGCTTCAATTGCCACCGAGCCCACCACACATATCAGTAACACGCGCAGGGCCGGCAAGCCGAACAAATAGATGGACGTAGCCGCTGCCGGCAGCAGGGCCAGCAACACAGCGCCCATCATCCCTCGGGTGGTCAGACCTGTATGCAGATGGGGAGATGGAGAGACGATCAGCAATGGTGTCCGGGGCTCCATGTCAGATTCTCCTGCGTCGGGCCAGAATGGCACCTTTGGCATAACGGATCGATTGTACCAGCGGGATGTTAGCCGGACAGATAAAGGAACAGCTGCCACACTCGATGCAGTTGCGCGCAGCGAAGCGTTCCGCCAGTTCCAGCTCGTCACGGCGGGCAAAGTCGGCAATGAAGGTCGGTTGCAGGTTCATAGGGCAGGCGTTCACGCAGCGGCCGCATCGCACGCAAGGGCCAGCAGTGGTGGTGGGTAAATCCTGCCGACGGAATGCCAGCACCCCGCTGGTTCCACGCACCACCGGTACTGCGGGGGTATGTTGCGCGGAGCCCATCATCGGTCCACCGAGGATGACCATGGCCGGCTCTTCAGTGACTCCGCAATGTTCCAGCAGATGGGCCACCGGAGTGCCGATGCGAACCCGCAGGTTCTGGGGGCGCACAACCGCGGGACCGCTGATCGTTACCATCCGTTCGATGAGGGGGCGCCCCCGCGTCACGGCATCGGTGAGAGCGGCGATGGTGCCGACATTCTGTACCAGCACCCCCACGTCCATAGGCAAGCCGCGCGCCGGTACCCGCCTTCCGGTCACGGCGTAGATAAGCTGCCGTTCGGCGCCCTGGGGATACTTGGTGGGCAGTACTGCCAACCCGATACCCCGTTTCTGGCAGTGCGGTGCCAGCAGCCTGGCCACGTCGGGCTGGTTGTCTTCAAGGCCGATATAGGCGTGGTCGGCACCGGATACTTCCTGCAAAATCTCCAGCCCGGTCAGAACCTTTTCCGTCTGTTCCAGCAGCACCCGGCGATCAGCTGTCAGCCAGGGTTCGCATTCAACCGCGTTGACGATCACCGTATCGATGACCTTGCCCTGCGGTGGATCGAGTTTGACATGGGTCGGGAATGCGGCGCCGCCCATGCCGACCACCCCCGCCTCACGGATGCGCTCCAACATGGCCTCGACGCTTAAAACGTGAAAACTCTGTTTTTGATATTCATCGGCCCACGCGTCGGCACCATCCGGTTGCAATACCACCGCCGGAAGATCTGCGCCGCAAGGATGGGGCCGCGGCTCCACGGCGGTAACCAGTCCGGAGGTCGAAGCATGCACCGGCACCGAGACAAATCCATTTGCCCGTCCCACCAGCTGTCCCCGTGCTACCCGCTGGCCGGCGGTAACGCAAGGCAGTGCCGGGGCCCCGACATGTTGGGCCAGCGGAATGACCAGCTCGGCAGGCAGGGGGCAGATCTCGCTAGGCGCGTCAGCTGTAGCGGTTTTATGTCCTGGCGGGTGTGTGCCCCCGGGAAAGCTGCGGCGGATCATGGTGTCGAACGCTCCCTGGCTGAAGGCGGCGTGGGCAAGGTCTGGTTGTTGCCCTGTTCGTCAAGATTCAGAATGCAGTGATGGGGGCAGCGCGCTATCGCTTCGGCCATGGTGGATGGTTCGCCGTAGCCGTAGCGGACTTGCGCCAGAAAACTGTCCATGACAAAGCTCTCCGGAGCTGTCCGCACGCAGAGACGGCAACCGAGGCAGCCTACGCTGCAGTAGCTTTTCACCTTGGAAGCACTCTCACGGCTGTTGCACAGTACCTGAATCGACTCGGTTGCCGGGGCCAATGCCAGCACCTGGCGTGGACAGATCGTCACGCACAGGCCACAGCCGGTACAACGGCTGCGATCCACGTTGGCCAGGCCACGGGCATCGATGGACAGGGCGTCAAATGGGCAATGCTGTACGCAACTGCCCAAACCCAGACAACCCGCAGGACAGAGCTTGGGCCCGCGGGCCAGCTTTTGCGCGGCCCGACAATCCTGCAGTCCCTGATATTCGTACTTGAGCCGGGCATGCTGCAGATCGCCCTGGCAGCGCGCCACGGCAATCTGGGGTGGTCGTTCGGTAACCGCCACACCAAGAATTGTGGCGATGCGCTTCAGTGTTTCCGCTCCGCCCGGTCTGCACAAGTCAGGCTTGGCCGTGCCGGCCACCAGCGCACGCGCGTAAGCATCGCAGCCGGGAAAGCCGCAGGCTCCGCAATTGGCCCCTGCCAGAACCTCCATCAGCGCCACCTGCCGGGGATCGACGGTGACCGCAAAACGGCGTGCCGCCATCCCCAACAACAGAGCCGCCACGCATCCCAGACTTCCCAGGCAGATCACCGCAGCCATCATGGCAGTATCGCTTTCAATTCGGCACCAGGCCGGCAAACCCCATAAAGGCCAGCGCCAGCAATCCGGCGGTGATCAATTCGATAGGGGTGCCGCGAAAAAACCTGGGCACGGGGCAAAGGGTCAATCGTTCGCGCAGGCCGGCATACAGCACCATGGCAAGGGTAAAGCCAAGCGCGGCGCCAAACGCGAAGACCAGGCTCTGCACAAAACTGTAGTTTCGCTGGATATTCAGTACCGCCAGCCCCAGAACCGCGCAATTCGTGGTAATCAGAGGCAGGAAAATGCCCAGGGATTGATACAGAACCGGTGAGGATTTACGCACGATCATTTCCACCATCTGCACCAGCGTGGCGATGACCAGAATAAAAGCAATGGTTTGCAGGTAATCGAGGTTGAAAGGGGTCAGCACCAGATACTGCAGCAACCAGGTACAGGCGCTCGCAACCACCATCACAAAGGTCACGGCCATGCCCATACCGAGGGCTGTTTCCACCTTTTTGGAGACGCCCAGAAAAGGGCATAAACCGAGAAACCTTGCCAACACGAAGTTGTTGACGAAGACTGCTCCGACCATGATTAACAGCAGGCTTTTCATGAAATCTCCCAGACCGGCAACATGCTCGATCAACCGACCGTTAGCTTATCGCAGTCGAAATGACGAAGCAATTTCTAATTTATTCCGGAGCACGACAGGTTTGGGCATTTCCTTTCTTGACAGTGATCAGGTCGCGTGATAGTCAAAAACCTTGAATACCAGTCCAATCGTTTTTAACCCCACCATCAGGAAAGATTTCCCATGCCCTATTCGCAATCCGCCCTGCTTTTCGAACGCGCCCGCAAGGTTATCCCTGGCGGCGTCAACAGCCCGGTTCGCGCTTTCAAGGCTGTCGGCCTTCACCCCTTGTTTATCGAAAGAGCCGAAGGCAGCGCCCTTTTCGATGCCGACGGCAATCGCTATATCGACTATGTCGGTTCCTGGGGACCGATGATCGTCGGTCACAGCCATCCAAAGGTGGTCGAAGCCATTCGGACGGCTGCCGGTCGCGGTACTTCTTACGGCGCACCCACCGCGCTGGAAATCGAACTGGCCGAGCAGGTCTGCGCCGCCTTTGCGAATATTGAAAGCGTGCGCATGGTATCCTCAGGTACCGAGGCGACCATGAGTGCCATCCGCCTGGCGCGCGGCTTTACCGGTCGCGACAAGATCCTCAAATTCGAGGGTTGCTACCATGGCCATGCCGACAGCCTGCTGGTTGCCGCCGGTAGTGGCGTCGCCACCTTCGGGATTCCTGCCTCCCCCGGAGTGCCGGCGGACTTCGCCAAACATACCTTGACGGCACCCTATAACGATCTGGCCACCGTCAAGGCGCTGGTCGACGAACACAAAGCCGACCTGGCGGCGATCATCCTCGAGCCGATCGCCGGCAACATGGGATGTATCCCGCCGCAACCGGGTTTTCTGGAAGGTTTGCGACAGTTGTGCGACGCACACGGTGTACTGCTGATCATCGACGAGGTCATGACCGGCTTTCGCGTTGCTTACGGCGGCGCCCAGCAACTCTACGGCGTTAATGGCGACCTTGTTTGCCTGGGCAAGATCATCGGCGGCGGGCTACCGGTCGGTGCTTTTGGCGGCCGCCGCGACATTATGCAGCGGTTGGCACCGGACGGTGATGTCTATCAGGCCGGTACCCTGTCGGGCAATCCCCTGGCCATGAGTGCGGGGCTGGCAACCTTGAAGCTGCTGCGCGAAGAGGGTGTCTACCAGCAGCTTGAGGAGCGTAGCGTCTATCTGGCTGAAGGGCTGCGTCAGGCGGCCCAGGCTGCCGGAGTGCCTGCCTGTCTGCAACGGGTCGGCAGCATGTTCTGCAACTACTTCCAGTCCGGTCCGGTGACCTCCTTTGCCGAAGCCAAGACCAGCGATACCGAGGCGTTTGCAACCTTCTTCGGTCTGATGCTGGAGAACGGCGTGCATCTGGCACCGTCCCAGTTTGAAGCCGGCTTCGTCAGTCTGGCGCATTCCCGGCAGGATCTCGACCGTACCATCGAGGCGGCGCATCGTTCTTTGAAGGCTCTTTGATTTTTTAATTTCAAGATCACGGGGGCGTATCCGGGAGTTCTTCCCCGGGGCGTCCCCGTTTCTTGTCCGACTGTGGCGGGTTCACTGCGTTCAGTATTTCGCCTGTCGGCCGCTCCACTTCAGCTGGGTCACAACAAGGGTCGCGACGACCAATCACCAGTCACGAATGACGAATGACTTGCCTCATTCACTCCGCAACACGTCGAGGATTTCAACTTGCGCAGCCTGCCAGGCCGGATAGGCCCCGGCTGTCAGTCCCAGCAAGGCCGAACCGGCCAACGCCATCAGCACCAGCCAAGGCTCAAACACCATCGGCATCTGCCCGATGCGGCAGACCACCGCCACCAGTCCCAGGGCGCTTACCACCCCCAGCAATCCACCCATTCCTGCCATCATGGCCGACTCCAGGAGAAACTGACGCACGATATCGCGCCGCCTGGCCCCCACTGCGCGCCGTACGCCGATTTCCAATCGCCGGGACCGCACCAGCAATATCATGATCGACAGGATTCCCAATCCGCCTACGGCAAAAGACACCGAAGAACTGATCAGGCCCAGAGTGCCGACCAGGTTCAGGGCCTGTTCCTGTACCTCCATGGTATCTTTGGCGGTCAGAACCGAGAAGTCGTCTTCTTCACCCGCATCGATACGATGTCGCTGTCGCAGAATCGCGTTGGCAGTGTCCTTGGCTGCCTCGACATCGGCTTCGTTGCCAAGTTGCAGGTAAACACCGGTTATCCAGTCCTGGTTGGCCATGCGTCGCAGGTAGGTCGACATCGGTACGAAGACCTGTTCATCCTGATCGGCTCCGGCGATATCCGCGCCCTTGACCTCCATCACCCCCACCACGCGCAGGGCGGTACGGTAAAAATAGACGTGCTGACCCAGTGCCGCTTCGGATCGTCCGAACAACCGTTCGGCGATCTTCGCACCCAATACACAAACTTTGGCTCTTCGATGCTCATCGTCGGTTGAGATAAAACGTCCGAACTCCGGTGCGGCATTGCGCACCGCAGGATACTTTGGTCCGGTTGCCACCAGTTGGCAGTTGATTTTGATATTGCCGGCGCGTATCGGCATGGTGGTACTGACAAACGGCGCCGCCAGGCGTACCGCCGGAAGAGCCTGGCTCAGAACCCGGGCGTCCTGCAACGTGAAGTTGGTCGCTTCGTGTCGTACTATGCCTCCGCGTCCGGGGCGAAACGCCAGACGGCCGGTGCGAGCCATGAACAGGTTGCTGCCGAGTTTGGCGGTTTCCTGCTCGGCTTTGAGCAGCATGGCGCGGGAGATATGCTGCACCCCGGTCAGGGCCATGGCACCGAGCAGAACACCGAGCATGGCCAGCAAGGTGCGCATCCGGTGAGCCTGTAAAGAAGCCAGGGCTATTTTGATACTGAACAGCATGGGCGATACTCCGCAATAACCTTGAAAATCAATTGCCCTTAAGCGCCTCGATAGGCGTCATGGAGGCCGCGCGGCGGGCCGGTTTGAGACCGAAAATCAGGCCGATGGCGAGGGAGGTGATCAGAGCGAAGCCAAACACTTTCCATGAAAAGAGGATTTCCAGCACCTCGAGGCGTTCCAGCAGTTGCCCCATGGCCATGCCGAGGAACATGCCGAGGATGGCACCGATCAGGGTCAGCCCCACCGCTTCCAGCAGAATCTGCACCAGAATCGCCCATCGCGGTGCACCGAGCGCCATTTTCAAGCCGATTTCCGAACGTCGTTCATCGACCCCCAGATAAAACAGATTGGCCAGTACAAAGCCTCCCACCACCATCGCCACCAGGGCGGTTACGCCGAGGAACAGGATCAGCCCTCCCTTGAAGGTCGACAGAAATTGCAGGATCTCGTCTGCCGTGAGGATGGTGAAATCATCGTCCTCTTCGGGGCGCAGGTTGTGCAGATGACGAAGCAGGCTGCGCAGGTTTTCCACATGCGCCGGCATATATTCCGGATCATGAAACTTGACCCGCAGGGCGCGAAAATATTTGCGGTCCAGATGAAAGCGTTTGGTCAAGGTGGTGATCGGCATGATAATCCGATCGTCGACCGCACCGCCGCCGCCCGTCACGCCGCGGTAGCTGAGCCGTCCGACAATCTGTACCGGAAAACGATCCATCAGCACCGTGCGGCCGATGGGCGACTGCTTACCGAATAACTCCTGGGCGATGGTATCGCCGATCAGACCGACCCTTGCGCTGTGGGTAAGGTCGTCCTCCGACAGGTCCCGTCCTTCGCTCAGCGGCCAATCCCAGGCCCGCGCGTAGCCGGCCGTGGTCCCGACCACCAGCGGCACCTGCGTCACGTGCCCGGCATAGCGTACCTGCACATTCGATTTGGCCCGCATCGGCACCACCAGATAAGCTCCCGGTAGCGAACGACGCAACGCGGCCGCATCTTCATAAGATAAGGTAAGGGTACGCTGGCCCACGGCCCGGCTTTCGATATTGCCGCCCAGCACCAGCGCCGCATCGGGTCCGAATAGCGCTACCATTTCATTGGCCTTGCGTTCGGCGCCATCCACCGCCGCGACGATGATGGTCAGCGAGGCGATTCCCAGCGCCACCCCCGCCACCACGAACAGGCTGCGGGTTTTAGCAGCCCACAGCGCGTGACGCGCCATGCCGGCACAGCGCCAGGCAATGAGCCCAATTTCAGCGATCCTGGACCAGGCCGTCATGCAGCAATACCTCCCGCTCGGCAAAATCGGCCGTGGCGGCGTCGTGAGTAACGAGAATGACCGTGCGTCCCTGGCCGTGAATACTCTGCAGCAAGGCCATGATTTCCGCGCTGGTAGCCGAATCGAGCTGTCCGGTCGGTTCGTCGGCCAGCAACACCTGGGGGTCGTTGAGCAGGGCCCGGGCCATGGCCACCCTTTGCTGCTGACCGCCGGACAGTTGTCCGGGGCGAAAATGAAAACGATCCGCCAGCCCTACCTGGGTCAGCAACTCCTCTGCGCGGTGTTTCAGCTGTCGCGCCGGGGTGGCGCCGTACAGGCCGGGCAACATGACGTTCTCCAAGGCGGAGATGTAGGGGATCAGGTAGAAAGTCTGAAAGATAAAGCCGAACAGCTGGTTGCGCAGCGCACTGAGGCGATCATCGGGTAAATTGGCAACATCGTCTCCCTGCAACAGGTAACGGCCACCGGTGGGGCGATCGAGTAAACCGAGGATGTGCATCAGGGTCGATTTGCCTGAGCCGGAGGCGCCTCGCAGCGCCACGAACTCTCCCTGACCGATGTCGATACTGACCCCCTTGAGTACCTCGATAGTCAGATCCCCGAGCAGAAAGGTCTTTTCGATATTCTGCAACTGGATAATCGGCTGGCTGCCACTCATGGTTTGGACTTTCGATTATTGCCTTTGCCTTTGTCGCCGAGTACCACCTGGGTCGCCACCGTGTCCCCTTGTTTCAAGCCTTCCACGATTTCGCTTTCCAGCAGCCCGGTAAGTCCCAGCTTCGGCAAAACCTCCCGCACCTGTCCTTCGGTTTTCACCAGATACACCACCTGGCGTCCGTCGACCCACTTCAGGGCGGCATTGGGCAGACGCAACACGTTGTCCTTTTCAGCGACCACTATCTGCACCTGGGTGGTCATTTCCGGCCGTAGCCAGGCGGCCTCCGCTTTGGGGATCGCGACCAGTGCCTTGTAATAAACGATGTTTTCACGGATTTCAGGTTCGGGGTAGACCGTCTGAATGGTACCGCGGAACACTTTGTCCGGGTACGCATCGACGCGAAATTCGGCCAGTTGTCCGGTCCGCACCTGGCCGATGTCCGTCTCGTCGACATAAATCCACATTTCCAGCCGTGAGGTGTCGAGCACCGTGATCAGGTTGGCGACCTGCAGACCGGCGACGATGGTTTCACCCTCCTGGGCGGTCACCTGGCTCACCACGCCGTCGATGGGGCTGTGAATGCTGGTGTAGGAAAGACGCACGCGCAAGGCGTCCAGATTGGCTCTGGTTGCTTGCACCGCCAGTTCCGCCTGGCGCAGGTTTTCCTCGAATTCGCGTTGCTGGCGTTGCAATGCGGCTTGACGGGAGTTCTGACGTCGCGTCTCGACTTCAGCCTGTTGCAGGGCGTTTTCCAGCTCATCCTGAGACACCACCCCTTCCTTCGCCAGAGTCTTGATCCGCTGGGCGTTGCTGCGCAGATAATCGGCCTGGGCGCGGGTCAGGTCCAGCTCGGCCCGTGCTTCCTCGATGAGCAGGGGATCGACCCTTCGCACCCGTTGCAGGGCCGCTTCCTCGGTGAGCAGCTTGGCACGCGCTTCGGCAACCTGGGACTGGATCTCGCGGCTGTCGATGCGTGCCACCAACTGCCCCTGTTTCACCACATCTCCGACCTGCACCAGCATCTTATCGATGGTGCCGGTGGCCCTGGCGCCGATTTTGACGATGGCACCGACCTGAGACTTGACGATGCCGGTCTGTTCCAGTACCTGGCGCACACTGCCCCGATCTACCTGGGCTGTCTCCAGAACCTGTACCGGAGTTTTGCTGTGCCGTGTTTGCCAGAAGATCAAACCGGCCAGCAGTATCGCGCCGAGCAGCGCGAGAAGTAAAAATTTTTTCATCGAAAATCCCTTCCTGTAGCCAAAGCCTGAACCGCTAAAGGCACCCGTATTTTCAATAGGATAACGTAGCTCAACCGCCCTTGTGAAGTGCCGGGGAGGCGGGCTTTTGTTTGCTTTTTGCGGCCAGTTATGTTAGCAAACCCGCAGCGAGTATTTATTTCAGGCTGTTTGCAGCCATGCTGTCCGTCGCCGCATTGCACCGGGCAGGCTAACAAAGGAGACTCTTTTCATGTCATGCCGCTGGATTATGATTCTGGCCCTGTTGTTTTTGTGGGCCGTGCCGGTCGCTGCCGCACCGAGTCCCGCAGTGCCGTTGGACAGCTGGGTGTATCCGGCTCTCGACAAACTGACGGGGCTGGGCCTTATATCCTCATCTCTGCAGGGCGATCGCCCCTTCTCCCGAGCTGAAGCGGCTCGTCAGACCATCGAAGCCGTGGAATCCGGTCAGGATCATATCGTGCCATCGATCGGCCAGGAACTGGTCGCACGGCTCAAAAAGGAATTCCGCCAGGAAATCCGTGAGCTGCACGACGGCGCGGAACATGCCGAAAGCTATTTTAAACCGATCCGCGAAATGCGCTTCGACTACGTGTTCCGGGACGGCGCCGACAGTTATTACCCCGGCACCAACGCCCGCCAGTTTGCCCTGCTGACCAATCGCGACGGCCTTGACTACGGCGAAAACCACAACCTCGAGGTCTCCCTGTCCGGCGATGCACGCTGGGGGAAATGGTTACTGGTCGACTGGCGCCCGCTGCTGCGTGCCCAGGAAGACGGCAATACCGGCCTCCGCCTGCGCCAGGGCAATGTGACCCTGGGGCTCGGCCCGGTGGAACTTTCCGTCGGCCGCCAGTCCCTGTGGTGGGGGCAGGGTCGCAACGGCTCCCTGGTACTGACCAACAATGCCGACCCCCTCGACATGATCCGCCTGACCAACCCCACGCCGGTGGTCCTGCCGTGGATCTTCAAGTACCTGGGGGCGTTCCGTTTTGATCTGTTCACCGCGCGTCTCGACGACGATCGCGATGTGGCGGAGCCTTATTTCGGCGGCATGCGCATCGGCCTCAAGCCGACCAGCTGGCTGGAACTTGGTCTATGCCGCACGGTCATGTTCGGCGGCGAGGGACGTCCCGGTGTCGGTTTCGACGATTTCCTGACCATCATCGGCGGCGAGAACCTCAGCGGCGCTGAGGATACCAGTAATTCGGTCGCCGCCATCGATGTGCGCATCAAACTGCCGTTTTTGTGGAACGCCGAACTCTACGGTGAACTCGGCGGCGAGGATCAGGCCGATTTCGCCGGCTTTTTGCCGTTTTTTTCCAAAAAGGCCTACCTGGCCGGTCTCTATCTGCCGCAAATCGAGCCGAGCGGGCGCCTGAGCCTGCGTCTGGAATACGCCGACACCGGCATGGATACCAATATCTGGTACCGTCATAGCCAGTACACCTCGGGATACACCTACCAGCAAAAGATCATGGGCCATGCCATGGGCGGTACCGCCCAGGATTATTTCGCAGAGCTTGAAGCCTACTTCCCTCTGGGACTGCGCATGGCTTTCAGTCTCGACCACCAACAGCGCTCCATCGGCGGCTCCGTGTCGGAAAAGCATTATCAGCCGGGTGTGGCTGTAACATGGCACTGCTCGCCGCAACTTACTTTACGATTCGATTATGCCTTTGACCGGGTGGAAAACTTCGCCTATCAGAGTGGCGAAACCCGCAACCTGCATATGGCCAACGCCGGAGTCAACTGGAACTGGTAACGATAACCGGCAGGCCCCTTCGGGAAACCAATTTTGAATAGACGTTCCGCGAGCCTCAGGGGTTTACCTCTGGGGCTTTTTTTTCGGGATAGGCAGGTTTTTTTAAAAAGGTTCGTCGCCGCCAGGGGGACGTTCCCGATCGCTGAACCATCCCAGAAAAGCCTGCGCCTTGCCCCAGAACCATTCTTTCAGGCGCTTATGCCATGAGCGCACCAGCCAGTCCTCCAGCCGGATTTCGATGCTACGGGCAAAATCGCTTTCCAGCAACATCGCCGCCTGCTCGCTGATCTCCGCATCCTGCACTTCCTGGTTGGCCTCCAGGTTCCAGCGGTAATTCCAGGCGTCCGCGTTACTGGAGCCAAGACTCAACCAGTCATCGCACAAAAACAGTTTGTAGTGGGTAAAACGCGGCTGGTACTCGAAGATTCGCACGCCGGCCTTCAGCAAACGATGGTAGTAGCGTCGACCCATGTACATGACCGCCGGATGGTCGCTCCAGGCGCCCGGCAGCAGCAGGCGCACATCCTTGCCGCTACGCGCGCTGCGCCGCAGGCTTTGGCGCAACTTCCAGGATGGCACAAAATAGGCGGTCGCCAACCATACTCTGCGGCGTGCGCTCCTGGTTTGACGGACGTAGGAGCGCATGATTTCGGACCGCCCCCTGATCCCCCTCTGCACGGTAACCCGGCCACGCCCGCTGTCACATTGGGGCCAGGCGCCACCGGGGACCTCGGACAGCGCGCTATCCGCCCAGCGATTCCACAGCTTGGCGAAAAGCGCCTGCCAGTCGGCCAGACAGGGGCCGCGCACCTCAAGCATGGCTTCGTGCCACCACCTGTCTTGCTCGACACGCGGATCGAAAGCATCGGTCAATCCTGCGCCACCGATAAAGGCCACATCTCCATCCACGAGCAGCAGTTTGCGATGATCGCGCAGCAGGTTGGTGCGCCACCGGAAAAACTTGAGGGGATTGTAAAAGGTCAACTCCACGCCGGCATCGACAAGGCGCTTTCGGTCGCTGCGTCGCAATCCCAATGCGCCGTAATCATCCAACAGCACGCAAACCCTGACCCCCCGGGCAGCGGCCGCGCACAGCTGCGTGAAGAAACGGTTGACCACCTGTCCCGATTCGCACAGGTACATCTCCAACAGCACATAGCGGCGCGCCGCGGCGATGCTGGCTTCCATGGCCGGGAAAAAACGATCCCCATCCACCAGCAGCCGAAAATGATTTCCTTTGCGCCAGGGAAACCGGTATTTGCCATTGGAGGTTTTCATCACTGCCCTTTTAGCCAAAAATACGCGATAGCCTGATGGTCCTTGCGGTTTACCCACAGGTGGCTTCACCGGGACATTAAAAGCAATTTCGAACGCTGATAATTTTTATAAAAGCTGGTATGAACCTCAAAACACCCATGACAGGGATGAGCAGGATAGGCAGGATAAATACCTTTAAAAGGAAGGGGCGACTCTAATCCTGAATATCCTGTGTATCCTTGTTAAATGCTTTTTTGTGCATAGTTTTTACGGATCATCCGTATGGTTTCATCTGCGTGCCTCCGCCTTTATCTGCGTTCGGCATTGGATTTTGAATACGTCACCATGTTTTATTAAGCATACCCGATTAGTCGCTGCATGCAGGTCGGGCTACAGCATGCCGATTACCGCACCGGTCATGCAGGTCGCCAGGGTTCCGGCGACGATCGATTTCAACCCCAGGCTTACGATTTCGCCTCGGCGCTCGGGCGCCATGGTGCCCATGCCGCCGATCATGATCCCCAGCGAGCCGAAATTGGCAAACCCGCACAGCGCGTAAGCCAGGATCAGGCGGCTGCGTTCGGATAAAGCTGCGGCCGGCAACTGCGCCATGTCGAGATAAGCCAGCAACTCATTGAGGATCACCTTGGTGCCGAGCAGGCCGCCGGCTGTTACCGCCTCGCTCCAGGGGACGCCGATCACCCAGGCTACAGGTGCCAGCAGCCAGCCGAGTATTCGCTGCAGGGTCAAGGCCTGCCCCTGTACCGCCGGCAGCAGGCTCAGCAGCTCATTGCCCAGATGCACCAGTGCCACCAGCACGATCAGCATGGCCAGGATATTCAGCCACAGCTTCAGCCCCTCGGAGGTGCCATGAGTGATGGCGTCCATGGCGCTGTCGGCCGATTCAAGCATAACCAGGTCGCCGTTGGTCGGCGGCCCGACCGGGGGCACCATCAGTTGGGAGATGACTATTGCGGCCGGTGCGCTGATCAGCGAAGCGATGAGAATATGCCCGAGAGCATCGGGGATGACGTTTTGCAGAAAACCGGCGTAAAGCACCAGCATGGTGCCGGCAATGGTACTCATGCCGCAGGTCATGACGGTGAACAGTTCGCTGCGGCTGAGGGTTTTGAGATACGGGCGGATCAGCAGCGGCGCTTCCACCATGCCGACAAAGATATTGGCCGCCGCGCCGATCGCCACGGCGCCGCCAATGGGCAGTACCCGGCGCAGCAGACTCGACAGCCCCCGTACTACCAGCGGCAGCACCCGCCAGTAAAACAGCAGCGCGGACAGGGCGCTCATGACCAGCACCAGAGGCAGGGCGCGCAGCCCCAGGATGAAGGAACTGCCGGGGGCGGTTTCCACAAACGGCAGCGGCGCGCCGCCCAAATAGCCGAACACCAATGCCGTGCCGGCGGCACTGGATCGGTCCAGGGCTAGGAACAGCTGATTGAGGGACAGGAAAAAACCGCGGCAGGCCGGCAGCTTGAGCAGCAATACCGCGAGCGCAATCTGCAACGATATGCCCACCATCAGAGTCTTGACCGGCAATCGGCGACGATTTTCACTGCACAACCAGGCGATTACAGTGAGAGCCAGTAAGCCGAGCAGACCGCGTACAACAAACATGGAAAACCCTCCGTGAGACTGGTAACTTTGTGTGCCGTATTCAGTACAATCACCGGTAGACCCGGGAATTGAAGAAGGCCGTTAAGATCGGTTGAATCTTTTCACCACCCGTTCACTTCGTTCACTGAAGGCACGAAATTCAAGAAGAAAATATCGTGTGAAGACAGATCGTTGTTGATAACGGCAGGTCTCATTTTATGAAAAATATCAACCAACAGGGATATACAGGATACTCAGGATTAAAACCCAATCTGTGAAACTTGAATTTTTATCCTGAACATCTTGATTATCCCTGTTAATGCATGACTTGAAGGTCCCAGAAGAGATCCAAAAGGTCCACGGCAAAGAAGTGGCTGTTCTGTTGATTTTCTTCGTGCTCTTCGTGTCCTCTGTGGTGAAATATCCATGTTTGCCCTCCCGCAGAATGATTCAATGGGGATAGGCAAGCCTTATCTATTTTGTGCAGAATTTAAAACATGCCGATCACCAGCAGATTGACCGCGCCGATGATGCCGCCGAGCAATGCCCCGAACAGGTTGATGTACTTGAACTGCTCCTGCATGATGCCGAGCAGCAGGTTTTCCACTGCCAGAATGTCGAGGCTGTTGACCTTCTCTTCGACCATGCGGCTGACATCGAGGGAATCGACCAGTTGCGGCACTTCGCGGCAGAGCAGCTGCATTAACTGGGCGTTGAGGCCGTCCTCCAGTTCCAGTCGTATTTCGCTCGACATGCGTGACGACAAGCGGCCCAGGGGGAGTTGGAACAGCCAGTTTTCGACCAGGGATGCCAGTTCTGCATCGACCATGGCCTGGGCTGCAGGGGAGCGCAGGGTCGCCAGCAAACGGTCGGTCACGGCCTGCCGCGCCCGCGGCATGCCGCCGGGGGGCAACATCCCGCTCAACAATTCGCCCAGGGTGCGCTGCCGCAGAGGGTCGAGCATGCGGTCGACCAGGGTCTCCAGAGTTTTGCCCGCCGCCGGACCGCGCAGGGTTACGACCACTCTGGCCCGCACGAACCTCCGTACGCGGGCGATGCGCCCGTAAGGCATGTCGGCCAGCAAGGTTGCCGGGGATTTTTCCAGCAGCAGATCGAAACGCTCCCGAATTACCTGGGCCACCTTGCGCCGGGTCTTCTCCTCGGCCAGACAACGGCTGAGTTCATCGCTGGCCCGGTCGAGCAGTCCGGGCAGGTACTGAGCAATCTTTTCCGGGGTGAGAAACCCTGCCACCAGGCCGCCCATCATGCCGAGCGACGCGGTGAAACCGGCGATCGCCTCCTGGGCCTTTTCCGCTAAGCGCTGGCGCACCTCCGGATCCTGCAGCAAGGTCAGCAAGCGTTCCATCAACTCCGGCAGCTCCTGCTCGATCCAGTTCTGCACACTCTCGATCAGATCGTTGGGTACAAAGTCTCGCAACGGCCGATCTGATTCCAGCAGTTTCTGCAATTGCTCGTCCAGCATGCGGCCGGCTTCGCGGCCGACCTTGTCGGACTGCAGCCAGGCCACCGCCTTGCGTCGCAGATGGCGTTCCACCGCCGCCCGTTGCAGCGCACCCAGCATGCTGGCCGGTTCGCGCGCCAGCAGCGCATCGCCTTTTTCCTGCAGCCAGTTGGTCAGTCGGGTTTTGAAGGCCGGGCTTTCCAGATAATCGAACAGCGCCCGCACCGCCTTCCAGCGCAAGGTTTCGGTCAGTTCCCGAAACCGGCCTTTGAATTTATCCGGCACCAGATCCACCAGCGGTCCGAGATCCCGGTCGAGCAGTCCGCCGAGCTTGCCGGCCACCGCCTGGCGTAATTCGACCTGAAAGCTTTCCCGCTGCAACGCCCCGGCCACTTCATCCGGCGTCACCAGATGGCTGCCGACCATGTCGCCGATCCGGCGTGCCAGCTCCTCGCGCTTGGACGGAATGATGCCGGGGGTCAACGGTACCCGGATGCCGAAAATCCGCCAGGCCCGCAACGGCCGGAAAAGCATGCGAATGGCGATATAATTGGTAACGTAACCGATCACAGCCCCCAGCAGGGGCGGGGCCAGATAGGGAAGAGTTTGAATAATCGCTTCGGACATGAGCACCTCGCGGTAATTAGATAAAGGGGGCGGCTGCTTGTGGTGCGGCCGCCGGTTATCATAACGATAATATAACGGGCGTGCAAGCACCACAAACCGCTCGATTTGTTAAACTTTTGGGGAGACGGTCAGAGGCAGTGGCTGGTGATCAGTGATTAGTGACGGGTTGTTCAGGGTAAATCCCATTGAGACGCCTTCCGAAGTTCCATCCAGCACATTCGGTGGTCGATAGATCGTGTAGAATAAATGCAGGAATCAGGTGTTTTTGACCAATCACCAGTCACTAATCACCGGGCTAGAAAAAGTTCCCTGATCGTAAAAACTAAATGACTAGAGTCAACAGACAAGGAATGCACCCTATGACCTCACAGGATTCAGCCGTGGAAGCCAAACTTTGCATTCGTGAAATGAGCATCGATGACCTTTCCGAGGTGTTTCATATCGGCGAAGAAGTATTCACCGCCGAATTTTCGCCCACTCTTTACCGCACCTGGGATGAATACGAAATCACCACCATGTTCAATTCCGATACGGAACTGTGCCTGGTGGCCGAAATGGAGGACAACATCGTCGGTTTCGCCCTCGGCACGACGGTGGAAAAACAACGCGGTCCCTGGAAATACGGCTATCTGGTGTGGCTTGGCGTCCGTCCGATGATCCAAAAGGCCAACATCGGCAAAGCGTTGTTTCGGGAGCTGCGCCGCCGCATGCAAGACCAGGGGGTGCGCATGATCATTGTGGACACTGCTGCCGATAACAAGGCGGCGCTGTCTTTTTTTCGCAAGCAAGGCTTCAGTAACCCGCGTGAGCACGTCTACCTGAGCCTCAACCTGACGCGTCCGCACAAAAAATAGGATGGCCATGTTAGCACTCTGGGAAACATTGCGTACCCACCTGCGTCGCGACCGGTTGCACCGCCTGTTGTGGGAGATGGTGGAGATCTATTCGCCATCCGGCAAAGAGGAAGATATTCAGCTGTTTCTTGAAGAAACCCTGCAAAAGGCCGGTTTGACGGTGCATCGGGAAACGTTGGACGAGACCCGCTTCAACCTGCGCTGCACCATGGGGGAGGGAGAACCCGACTTTTACCTGGTGGGGCATGTCGACACCGTTGCCGACTGGGATCTGCAGGGCGAAGGGCCGCGCCAGCAGGGCGGTATCCTTCACGGTCTCGGTACCGCCGACATGAAAGCCGGCTGCGCCGCCATGGTCGAAGCCTTTTTGACCCTGGCCGAAACCCTGCCTCCGGAAAAGCGACCCTGCGTAGGTTTGTTGCTGGTGGTGGGGGAAGAAGAGGACGGCGCCGGCAGCCTGCTGTTCCTCGCCGAACACCGGCCCGCCTGGGTGGTGATCGGCGAACCGACCGGTCTGCAGGTCTGCTGTGGGCATTACGGCTACCTGGAGGTGACCCTGACCACCAGCGGCCGCCGCAGCCACTCCTGCCTGCCGGAGCACGGCCACAATGCGGTGGAGTCGATGCTGCGCGTGCTTTTGCACCTGGGCCGCGCGCCGCTGCTGCGTAAAGCCGACAGCGGGCTGGTCTACTCCATCCGCGAAATGAACTCCTCACGGGCCGGCTTCGTGGTACCCGATCGCTGCGAAACCTGGATCGACCTGCACCTGCCGCCAACCCTCGATCTGGATAAAACCATTGCTGCCCTGCGCCGCCGTCTGGCCGCCGCCAGCCGCAACATTACCGGGTTGGAGCTGGAGGTCGAATTCCCCTGGGCCAGCCGCAGTTACGATCTGGGCACCGACCACTGGCCGGGGCATGTGCTGACGGAGCTGTATCCGCGTCTGGCATGGCCGCTGGGATTCACCGCTTTTCGCTCGCATTCCGACGGGAACCTGTTTCATGAAAAAGGTTGTCGTCCCTTGCTGCTGGGCCCCGGTGCCCTGGAAACCGCCCATACCTGGGACGAACAGGTGCCGCTGAAGGAGGTCGATCTGGCCGCGGCCATTTACCTGGGACTGTGCCTGGCTGCGCCGGGCCCGCGTGAAACGCATTTATCTTTGGAGGATGAGGAAACCGGTTCGGATGAAGCCGGTTTGGAGCCGATCATCGATTAGGCGAAGAACTGGAAAGGCTACCTGACGCGCCCTCCCCGTGAAGGGGAGGGCGTTTTTTCGGGGGGATAATCAGCTGTCGATTTCGATCAGGGAATCATCCCCGATATGCATGCGGCGCGGCGAACCGGCCAGTCGTACACCGTTGCCGAGGATACTGAAACGCAGATTGGCGTCCTTGACCTGGCAGTCGGCATTGATGATGGAGTCGCGCACGATGCTGTCCTCGATCACCGTGCCGGTCGCCAGCGACACGCAAGGCCCGATGATGCTGCCGCGCACCGTGACGCCGTCGGCGATGAACACCGGCGGGATCACCACCGTGTCGATGAGGTCGCCCCGGCAGCTATGCCGCTCCTTGAGCAGGTAGCAGTTGGTTTGCAGCAGGGTCTCCGGCTTGCCGCAGTCGAGCCAGGCGTCGATTTCCGGCGCGCGGAAGCGCTTGCCGTCCTTGACCATGCGCATAAAGACCGCCGGCAGGTAAAATTCGCCCTTTACCGTGTCGCCGGCCTGAATCGTCTGGTCGAGATACTGCATGAAGCCGCCGGCATCCTTGAGATAGTAGAGACCGACCTGCGCCAGCCGCGAAACCGGCGTATCGGGTTTTTCCACCATGTCGACGATGATGCCGTCGCGGATGACGTTGACACCGAAACGCTGGTAATCCTCGACTTCCTTCGAATAGATCAGGCCGTCGCAATCGGCGCACAATTCGGGGATACGGGTAAGGTCGGTGACGAAGATGGTGTCGTTGAACACCACCAGCACGTCGTCGCCCGGCGCGATGCGGGGCGCCGCCAGGGAGACGGCATGCGCCGGACCGAGACGATCCGACTGCACGATATAGCTGCAATTCAGATCGGGGAAGCAGCGCTTCATAAACGCTTCGATCTGATGCCCGTTCTCGTCAGTGATAAAGATCAGCTCTTCGGCGTCGAGCACCTTGAGGCGCTCGATGATATGCTCCAGAACCGTCTTGCCAGCCACCTGCACCAGTGATTTGGCGCGTGTGTGGGTATGAGGGCGCAGTCGCGTGCCTTTGCCCGCCACCGGCAGAATGATTTTCATGCCGTCCTCCGTGAATATGAAGTCTTGTCAGAACCGGGCCGTTTCCGGTAGCATGGGCCCGCTGTCGAAGAGACTATAACCGCAATGTCCCGTCCGGGCAAGTTTTCGCGTTACGCGTTGTCACGTAACCCCTTGACACCACTGAGGCGCACCGTCGGGCTGCATACCCATAAGGAATCATCATGAAGGATCATCTGTATCGCGTAGCCACCAAGGACGGCACCCTGCGTGCCACCGCTGCCGTCACCACCGAACTGGTCGATGCCATCTGTCAGCGCCAGGGCACCGATCCCACCGCCAGCATTGCGCTGGGACGGCTGGTCACCGGCACCGCCCTGATGGGCAGCCTGCTCAAGGGCGATCAGCGCCTGGCCCTGATGATCGAGGGTAACGGGCCGCTCAAAAAGCTGCACGCCGAGACCGATGCGCTGGGTCAGGTGCGCGGTTCGGTCAAGGTACCGGTGTCCGGCGTACCCCCCACCGAAAAAGGCTTCGACGTACCGGCCGCCGTCGGCCGCGCCGGTTTCCTGCATGTCGTCAAGGACCTCGGCCTCAAAGAACCCTATCGCGGCATGGTCACGCTCTACAGCAGCGAGATCGCCGAGGATATCGCCTATTACCTGACCTCTTCCGAGCAGGTGCCTTCCACCGTCGCGCTCGGCGTGTACCTGGAAAAAGACGGCCATATCTCCGCCGCCGGCGGGCTGCTGGTGCAGGCCATGCCCGAAGGCGAAGAGGCCCTGATCGACCTGCTCGAACAGCGCCTGATTTCCCTGCCGTCGATCTCCACCTTGCTGCGCGATGGCAAAGGACCCCGGCAGATTATCGAGGAACTGTTCGCCGGTATCCCCCTCGGCCAGACCGAAGAGACGCCGCTGGTGTTCCGCTGCACCTGCAGCCGTCCCCAGGTGCTGAACATGCTCAAAACCCTCGGCGCCGAGGAATTGCAGGAGATGGTCGCCAAGGATGAAGAGACCGTTGTTACCTGCGAATTCTGCAAAGAAAGTTACACCTTCAGCCCCGACGAGCTCAAAGCCCTGCTCGCCGGGAGCGACAAGTAACCGCCCATGAGCCGACAGCCTTTATTGCCCGAAAAGTTTCTGCAGCAGGCCGCGCAATGCCCGGTGTTCGATGCCCGTTCCCCCTCCGAATACCACAAGGGACATATCCCCGGCGCTCACAACCTGCCGCTGTTTTCCGACGCGGAAAGGCACGAGATCGGCATCCTGTATAAGCAGCAGGGGCGGGAACAGGCTGTCACCCGCGGGCTGGAGATCGTCGGGCCGCGCCTGACGGAGTACATCGCCCAGGTCAAAAAAATTACCGACGCCAAAACCATCCTGGTGCACTGCTGGCGCGGCGGCATGCGCAGCGAATCGCTGGCCTGGCTGCTGGGCAAGGTCGGCTACCGCGTCGGTTTGCTCAAAGGCGGCTACAAGGCGTACCGGCAGTGCGTGCTGGAAAGTTTCGAGCAGCCCCTGCAGTTGCTGGTGCTGGGCGGCATGACCGGCAGCGGCAAGACCGAAATGCTGCACAATCTGCAGCGCCGGGGGCAGCAGGTCCTCGATCTGGAAGGACTGGCCTGCCACCGGGGTTCGGCTTTTGGCGCCATGGACGACGTCGAGCAACCCTCCACCGAGCAATTTGAAAACGATGTCCACGCAGCACTGCAGGGCCTGCAAGTCGACCAGCCGATTTGGGTCGAAGACGAGAGCCGCAAGATCGGCCGCGTCAGCGTCCCCGAAGCCCTGTTCAAGCAAATGCGCAGCGCGCCCCTGGTTCGCGTGCACGTGTCTCGCGAAATCCGGGTCCAGCGCCTGTGCAGCGACTACGGCAACGTCGCGCCGGAAAAACTTGCCGACGCGGTACACAACATCAGCAAGCGCCTCGGTGGGGAAAAAACCAAGCTCGCCCTGCAAGCCATTGCTGACGGTGATTACGCCACCGCCACCCACGCCATCCTCGACTACTACGACAAAACCTACCTGTTCGGTATTTCAAAGCGCAACCCGACCCGCACCATCGATCTCGATCCTACCCCCGAGCTGCCCGGCGCCATCGCCACGGCCTTGAGCGAAATAGCACGGGAGGTTAGCGGTAAGCTGTAAGTTCTCTGTCCGAGGCTCTACGGCTCATCCTTGGTAGTTTGCCGGGTATTCGCAATTCGACACTGCCCGATCAAGGATGACGGAACATTGCCTCTTGTGGATGTTCTTCCCTCCGTAAAATCTCTGCAGTCTGGTCGGCTGCCAGGCAGTCAAAATCCTCCTCTCTGATATGCAAAAAACTATTCATTAAACTAAGCTATTGAAAGTTTGCGGCAAAAGTTTTACTATTCCTCTCCAAATTGCATTGGCAGTCCTTAGGATGATCGTGGCAGGAGGAAAGGATGCAGAGTCTGGCGGACGGTTTGTTGTGGTATTTCGCATTTATCTTATCGGTCGTGGTTCACGAAGCGTCTCATGCGCTGGCGGCTTTCAAGCTCGGGGATCGGACGGCGTATGAGGGTGGTCAGGTGACCATTGACCCGATCCCTCATATCAAGCGTGAGCCCCTCGGGACAGTACTGGTGCCCGTGCTGTCCTATTTCTCGGGCGGCTGGATGTTCGGCTGGGCCAGCGCCCCGTACGATCGCGATTGGGCTCGGCGTCACCCTGACCGGTCCGCACTTATGTCCCTCGCCGGTCCGTTATCCAACTTACTTTTGGTGATTGTCTGCTGCCTCCTGATTCGTCTGGGTATGGCTCTGGATATTTTTTATGCTCCCGACACGGTCAATTTTTCCCACATTACCGCAGCCGTTAATCACGGCATTACCGATGGGATTGCCAGCTTGTTGAGCATCATGTTTTCTTTGAATCTGATCCTTTTCTGTTTTAACCTGCTGCCGCTGCCTCCCCTTGATGGCAGTGGCATCGTGCCCCTGTTCCTGAGTCGGGAGCGCGCTGTCAGCTACCTCGATTTTATTGAGAGCACACCGCTGATGTTCCTCGGCTTGTTGTTTGCCTGGAATGTTTTTGGTTATCTTTTTGATCCTATCCATTTGGGAGTCGTCAATTTGCTGTATCCCGGAGTCGGGTACCATTGATAATAAACAGCTTCAGCTGCCCTTCTGTTTCTAATGTGTGAATCCGCTAAAAATAGTGGCGAATCGGCTGTTCCTGTGCCATCATAACAACCCATTCATTGATTCTTACTATGGGGATGCAGCGGGAGGGGCAGGATGGGTTCACGTCAGGGTGGTTCAGGTCTTAGCAAGTCACTGATCCTCAAAGGTTTGCAGTGTCAAAAGGCGCTGTGGCTGGCCAAAAATCCTCCCGATTTTCCCCTACCCGAAAAACCCGAACTGCAGGCCAAATTCGATCTCGGTACCGAGGTCGGCATCCTCGCCCAACAGCTCTTCCCCGGCGGCACCGAGGTGCCCTTCGAGGGGCTTTCCTTCTCCGATCAGCTGACCCGCACCCGGCAACTCATCGACAACGGCGCGCAGGTCATCTACGAGGCGTCGTTTTCCTTCTCCGCTATCTTCGTCAAGGTCGATATCCTGGTGCGCGACGGCGATGCCTGGCAGATCCACGAGGTCAAGATGGGCACCAGCGTCAAGGATGTCAATCTCGACGACGTCGCCGTGCAGCACTATGTGCTCAACGGATGCGGCCTATCCGTTTCCAAGTGCTTCCTGGTGCATATCGACAACAGCTATGTGCGCCAGGGCGCCATCGAAGTCGACAAGCTGTTCGCCAGCGAGGACATCACCCTCAAGGTGCTGGCGCGTCTGCAGAGCATGCCGCAGATCGTCGCGGAGCTGCGCGCCACCCTGCGTGGTGGGGGCGAGCCCGCCATCGACATCGGCCCGCACTGCAACGACCCCTACGAATGCGATTACATCCCCTACTGCTGGCAGCATATCCCCGAAGATTCGATCTTCGACCTGCGCGGCCTCGGCGTCGACAAGTTCGCTTTATACAAGCGCGGCATCATCCGCCTCGCCGATGTGCCGCTCAATGAACTCAACCCGGCCCAGCGCCAGCAGGCCGAGGCGACCCTCAATCAGCAGGATGCGATCAACCCGCAGCAGGTCAAAGCGTTCCTCGATAGCCTCTGGTACCCGCTGTGCCATCTTGATTTCGAAACCTTCGACACCCCGATCCCCCCCTTCGACGGCGTCCGCCCGTATCAGAAGGTCCCTTTCCAGTATTCGCTGCATATCCAAACGGAAGCAGGCGCCGAGCCGCAGCATTTCGAATATCTGGCCCCGCCGAATGTCGATCCCCGCCGCGAGCTGATCGAACAGTTGCTTGCCGCCATTCCTGCCGATGCTTGCGTGTTGACCTACAACCAAGCTTTCGAGAAGGGGGTTTTGCGTGAACTCGCCGCACTGTTCCCCGATCTGGCCGAGGCTATCGAAGGGCGGATTTCCAACGTGCGCGACTTGATGTTGCCCTTCAAGCGGCGCGATGTGTATCGCTGGCCGATGCGCGGTTCCTATTCGATCAAAGAGGTGCTGCCGGCGATGGTGCCCGAGCTTTCTTATGAAGGGCTGGAGATCGCCAACGGCATGGCGGCGATGCAGGCTTATCGGGAGATGTGTGCGCTGGAGGACCCCGTGGCGCTTACGGAGTTAAGAAGGGCGATGTTGGAATATTGCCGGTTGGATACTTTGGCGATGGTTAGGATCTTGGGGGTGTTAGTTGAAATAGGGGAGTGTCGCTAGTTTTGCAAGTAGTGGGGATTTTCGGTTACTAGAGGAAATGCTAAAAAACGATTCAAATATTGTATTCAAACAAAGAGTTATGGATGGTAGTGAGGTTATCTAACAAACTGTTCAACAGAACAAAGCACAGTGGGCTATTTTCGATCCTCAAGTTTTATCCAACAATATTTTGCCTGTTAACAAGGGTTTAATATTTTCTAAGAGGAATCAATTAACTTTCATGGACATTCAAGAATACTTCGACAAGTTAAATGCCGAATCTCAGGTAGTATTTAGTCGATCAACGTCAGAGAAAGAAAAGCTTGGCACGCTCCATCACTTATCTTCTTGTATCTATGAATTTTCGGGCTGTTTACTAGATCCGCAAGAAAAAGGAATTTTGGAAACTGTTAGTGCTCAACTTGAATCAGCCACGTTTAATTTGGTTCTTGGATTATATAGACAAGCCTTTTCATCATTGAGGCTGGCACTTGAGATGGGGCTGGCCGCCATTTATTTCTCAGCAAATAAGATGGAGCTGCATGAATGGCTTGACGGTCGAGTGGATATTAAATGGTCTAGGTTAGTTGATGAAGAAAATGGAGTATTATCCAAGCGGTTAGCAAAGGCATTCTTTAGTGAAATGGTCGATGAGGTCGAAGGTTACCGGAGTAAAGCGACTTCTGTTTATAGAAAGCTGTCAGAATATGTTCATGGAAATAATGAAACGTGGGCAAGTGGTATTAAGCTGAGCTACAAGGATGATTTGTTTGATAAATATCACGACTACTACCGATCAGTATCTGAAGTAATATTGTTTGTTGCAATATGTCGGTACGCGAAATTATTTGATGAGTCAGTCCGGGAATCGCTACAATTTGTGCCGGAGGAATTCAGCCATATATCAAAAATTCGAGAACTATTTGGTCGGTCATAGGAGCTATGATGAATGAATTTTATCTTAGAACAGAAAGTATAAAACAGGCAGACATTTTAGGATTGTCTGTTGTTAATGCCGCCGATAGAAGCATTCTGGACACTCTTAAGTCTAACGAGCCATGCCTTTTAGAAGGCTCTAGGGGGACGGGCAAATCATTTCTAATGCGAGTGGCTGAGTTGGAGCTAGAAGCTGAAAATGATTCATACATAACGGTTTTTGTTCCATTTAACATGAGCTCTTTGATTAGTACTGAGGACAATCTTCAATTTTACCATTGGATGATGGCTAAAACCCTTAAGTGCCTTCTCAATAAACTAAGAAAAAAGGGCGTAGTTGTCTCCGGTCTAACGGCAAATCTGCTAAGTAATGATGAAAATGATACTGAAAATGGAGTTGAAGCCAGCTTAAAAGAAGTGGTAAGGCTTTTTGAGGACTCATATAGAGGAAAAACATCGATTGACATTTCAGCATTGCCTGATATTGAAGACGTTAAGGAAGCCATACAAACAGTTTGTGAAGAAAATAATCTCGACAGAATATTTTTCTTTTTTGATGAAGCTGCTCACGTTTTCAGGCCAGCGCAACAACGTCAATTCTTTAATCTATTTAAGGATCTTCGGTCGCCGTATATCACATGTAATGCAGCTATATACCCTGGTGTGACTCACTTTGGCGATTCTTTTGAGCCTGTCCACGATTGTGTTTATAGAAAGTTGGAGAGAAATATTTCCGACTCCGACTATCTTCAATATTTTAAAGATATAGTCTTTAAGCAATCTGATGAGACTCTAAGATCTGAGATTGATAGGCAAAGAGATTTGTTTAATACGCTATCTCTATCATCTGGTGGAAACCCAAGGATGTTGTTGAGGACTATCCAGGATTTGCCAAAATTCAATACTAGCAATGTAAATTCCGTAATTAAGTCATTTTATCGGGGACAGATATGGTCAGAACACACTGACTTGGGAGAGAAATACAAAGGGCATCGTGGTGTAATTGATTGGGGCAGAGACTTTCTGGAAAACACGGTGATTCCACGTGTCGAAGAATATAATAAATTAAGAAAAGAAAAAGGCATCGATGAGTCTACAATCTATTTTTGGGTCCATAAGGATGCCCCCGAGGCCGTTAAGGAAGCATTAAGGCTTCTAACCTACACAGGGATTATTAGAAAAGTAGATAGCTCTGTAAGAGCTACTAGAGCTGCGCTTGGCACTAGATACGAGATTAAGTACGGCTGTATACTTTCATTGGAAAGTAACCCTCACACAGAGTCTCAAGACTTTTTCAAAAACATTTCAATTAAGAAGTTCCCTGAGTTTGGGAAAAATCACATTGCTTACTCGGGGAGCGAAAAGCTTCTTAAGAGTGATGACGAGCAGCAATATGAGGAGTCCTTGAGGTCGTTGCTTCAGAGACCAATAGATGTATTGGTTGCTCTCACACCGTGGCAAAAAGATAGGTTAAAGTCGGCAGCAATTACCACGATAGAAGATTTGCATAATAATTCGGAAGAAAGCCTAATTGAAAATATCTATGGCGTTGGCCCGGCTAGGGCCCGAACAATGAAAAATGCTGCTACCGCCGAACTTCTAGAGTACATATCTGGATAATTGGGGCTGGCCTCAGGGACGTTCTTGTTTTATTGCATTAAGACAGTAATTTAGCAGAGGATAATATGGGACACTCCCCATATTCGGCGAGGAAAAAGAGTTAAATCTTTGCTTGATTCATCTCTAAAAATTGACCCATTTTGTTATGAACAGGAGTGATTTATGAAGGCGTTGGTGAGATTATTTCTGCTGGCTTTGCTAGCCATGAGTACATCGGCATGCACAATCCATCATTATGTTGAGCAAGATTATCCTCAATATCTTGTCAACAATACCGGGACCGCGAATCTGCCAAAAACCGATCAGGTGTCAGCGTATCTCCTGGCACCGGCTACCCAGCAGCACAGCTATGAATTTCGATCGATGATGTCGGGATACGGCAACCTGTGGATCGTTGAATTCGGCAGGATGCTGGATGATACGATGAACTCCGCGGATGCGCGCAAAGCTTTTGGGGCGATACAAAAGGCATCGGAGGTGTCGGGTGCTTCCGATGGTTTGCTGTTGTTCGACCTGCAGAATTACTCTTTTGAGGAATTTGGTGCGCATATCAGCCTTCAAATTTCACTTTATCGCTCAGGAAAAGGCCTTTTTTCAAAGCTGTATCGGCAGGACGGTAAAACGCAAGGCGGCAAAATGTTTTGGGGTGGCGTATTTGCGCAAAAGAACGCCGTGCAGCAGTCGACCAAGCTGGCGCTGGACGAAATTTTACGCCAACTGATTGCCGACTTGAATAACCTTCCGAAATAACTTTGACCATCGATAAATCTGTCTCACGCTCGCTCCTTCCAGTCGCTTAGGGCGCAAAGGCGCAAAGAAAGGCATGGCCATCCTGACTTCAAGGTCTTTTGATTTTTGATTTCGGTTACCCTTTGTGCCTTTGAGGCTTTAGTGAGCGCAGCGAACGAGCGTGAGCCAGGTCTTGATGTTTGCTTAAGGAATTTGTCAGATGAAAAGCCGTAAAATCCTCTTCGCCATCGTCTTGTTGGTTTTGATGTCCACACTATCCTTTGCCAAGGATACTGACCAAGCCAGGGAGAATCATCAACGGATAACAAAAAGAATTGCCTATCTCCTGCAGGATCAGTGGGGAGTCGATCAAGCAAAGGTTTCGGGTGAAAGTCTGCTTAAAAGCGATTTTGGCGCGGATTACCTTGATGTCATGGAATTGATCATGGCGTTGGAAGAGGACTTTCATATTGAGATCACCGATGAGGAGTGGATAAACATTACGACGGTCGATTCGGCAGCGGAACTGATCGCCTACAAAATGGATCACCGCTATAGACGTCCCTGATCGGATCCATCCCTTTCGGTAAGAAAAAGGCCTTCAATCAGGGCATCCGGCTGAGTCACATAGCCTGAGGGGGGCATCAGGTACGCTTCCCATATGGAGGTCGCAAACCTTCCTCTAGTGGTTATGCATTCGTTACAAGACTTTCTATTCATAGAAAAATATTGAGTTTTATTTCTGCCTCCGCTAACATTTAGTCCTCCTTATTGAACCCTGTATGGGGCATCCTCTTCCTTTTCGTTACCATCCCTTTGGGCCATCGATGATATTTTATCTGACGCATAAAAAACACGCCTACACCATGGGGTGCTATCTCGAAACCTTTGCCCCCGACCTTGCAGACCGCATTCGACCCGTTTCCTATCAGGAGATTTGCCAAACACCCCCCGGCACCTACATCTTTGCTGACGTGGAGCGGCTGAAGGTCAAAGAGGCTCTCCGCGCCTCCCGTTTGTGGCATTCCCTGGAGCGGGCCGGTTATCGGCTTCTGAATCATCCTCGCCGGTCAATGCGGCGCTACCGTCTGCTGAAATCCCTGCATCGACAAGGGAGCAACACCTTCAATGTGTTCCGGCCCTGGGAGCGTTTGTGGAACAGGCTCCATTACCCGGTTTTTTTGCGCGGCGAAAACGATCACAGAGGTACCATGAGTGACCTCATCTCAACGCCCCGGGAGCTTTTCCGGGCCCAGTGCCGTCATCGTAAGGCCCTGATCACAGAGTTCTGCGATACCCGCGGCGAGGACGGCCTGTACCGGAAATACTCGGCCATGCGCATCGGCGAGCGCATTCTGCCGCGGCATATCTTCTTCAGCAAACATTGGATGATAAAAAATGCCGATGCATGTGACGACCGGTTGTTGGCGGAGGAGCTCGACTACCTCCATAGCAACCCCCATGAGAAAGAGTTGAGGGCCATTTTTGATCTGGCCCGGATCGAATACGGGCGTATCGATTACGGGCTTTGCAACGGCCGCATCCAGGTCTGGGAAATCAATACCAACCCTTCCGTTCTTACCGGAGACAGTCTGCAGATCGATCTCCGCCGTGTCGTCGCCGAGACCTTCGCCGGTCCGTTTCGCGCTGCACTGCTGGCTCTCGATGAAGCCCCGGACGTCGTTGCAGAAAGGAGTCCTGTATGACATGCCACATTCGCAAGATGCTTCCCGGGGATCTGCCCGAGGCAATGGGGTTGCTCGACCGCTGGTCGATGGCCCCGACCCCGGACATCGCCAATGCCGAACGTAGCGGTATCGAAATCGATCATGCTTTCGTTGCCGTGGATGACCGGGGGCGTCTGGTAGGGGTGGGCAGTTATTTGCTGCACAGCGAGGAGTTGGCAGAGACGGCCAGCCTGGCCGTCTCTCCGGAGGTAAAGGGGCTCGGCATCGGGGCCCGCCTGCAGGTAGCCCGTCTGCAGGAGATGCTGGAGCGGGGCATTCGCCGGGTTCGCACCGAAACCGACCGTCCGGAGACCATCGACTGGTATCTGCGTAAATTCGGCTATCGCATCGTCGGCAGAAATCCCAAAAAACACGCTTTCAGCCTGCCGGATGTCGATTGCTGGACGGTACTGGAGCTTGATCTGGTTGCGTGGGCGCGTACCCGGGATAAAGGCTGATGACTCCGACAACCCCCTTAGAACAGTCGCATAAAAGAAAGGCCTCTCTCTTCAGCCGGCGGCGGGTCCGCAACCTGGTGCTGGTGGTGCCGCGCAGAAAAAGTCTGAGGGGAATGAAGGGCGATTTTGATCGGATTGCCGAACACGTTCGCGCCACGGCACCCGACCTGCGTGCCTATGTGGTTAATGACCATCGCTCAGCGGCGATGAAGGCAGGCTTGCTGCTGCGCCCAAGCCTCTATTTTTCCACCGTTGCCACGCAAAAGATACGGATTCCGCGCGGTTCTCTTTGCACCGGCTCGTTCATGACGAAAAGCGAGGAATACCTCGCCCTGGAAAGGGAAGACATCCCTGTTCCGCGCTGGCAATTGCTGACCGAACACCATTCGCCGGATCTTGGCCCGCTGGGGGAATATGTCGTGGTCAAACCCGACTGCGGTGGCCGGGGAGCCGAAGTAAGGATCAGGCGATCTTCACGGGTCCGCTGGAAACCGCCGATTAACGAACGGGCACAGGCGGAGAATCGCTTTGGCCTTATCGCTCAGCAGTTCGTCTATACCGGCAAATGGCCGGTCAGTTACCGGGTGACAACTCTGTTCGGCAAGGTGCTCTTTGCCTTTCGGATCGAAGCGGATCGAAGCCGCCGACCATTGCCCGGGCCGGACCGTTTTGCCGGGGGAAACGACGGCGGCGGGCTCACTATCTGTTCCAGTGGCCGAGGTTGCCATGTTGAGATGTGTCACGACAGTGAGATCATCGCCTTCGGCGAGCAGGCCCATCGGGCTTTCCCTAAGCATCCTCTTCTGGGGATAGATGTCGTGCGGGAAGAAACGACCGGGAAGCTCTATGTCATCGAGGTCAATTCCTGTGGTCAGGTGTGGCATTTCAGTTCCGAACTGGGACGCGGCATACAACAGGACTTTAATCTCGACTTCGAATCCCAATTCGACGGCATACGCAAGGCGGCCGATATCCTTATCGAACAGACCAGATTGCTTGCCCGTTAACCGTAACCGAACGACTCTGCACAGCATTATACTTCTTTGCTGTACGAGGTTTCTTTATGTCCACCGACAGCCGTAGCCAATCTTCAGGCTTTATTTTCAACCTCTGCCCAACCGGCATGATGCTTTCCCGCGCGCAATCGCCGCACGTGCCGCTCACCACGGCGGAGATCGTCGCGGATGTCGACCGCTGCGTGGCCCACGGCGCCAATCTGATTCACCTTCATGCCCGCGACGGGCAGGGTCATCCTCACTATTCCAGGGATATCTACGCCCGTATCATCGGCGGCATCCGCGATCTGCATCCCGATCTGACCCTGTGCGTATCCCTCAGCGGTCGCTGCCATCCGGAATTCGATCTGCGCACCGATCCTTTGATGTTGACCGGGGATCTGCGTCCGGATATGGGAAGTCTCACCCTCAGTTCCCTTAATTTCAATGGTCAGGTGAGTGTCAACGCACCGGATGATATCCGCCGCATGGCGGAGTTGATGGCTGAAAAGGGGATCAAACCAGAGCTGGAGATATTCGATCTCGGCATGCTTAATTATGCCAAGTACCTTATCGACAAGGGTGTCTTTCAGCCGCCTTATTATTTCAACTTTTTGCTGGGGAACATTGCCGGTGCCCAGGCAACCCCCGCACATCTGACCGCCCTGCTCAGCGAATTGCCGCCGGACGCGATCTGTTGCGTTGCCGGGATCGGCCAGCAGCAAACGCAGGCCAATATGCTCGGTCTGTTATTTTGTGATGGCGCCCGCGTCGGTCTGGAGGATAATCCCTGGTACGACAGCAATCGGCAAACAATGGCCAGAAACGTCGATCTGGTTAAACGGGTGCGAACGGCAGCCGATCTGCTCGAACTTGTTCCTGCCACGCCGGCAGTGGTCCGTGAAAGACTCGGCATCGTCCCGCTTGCATCCTGCTAGGGCCTCTATCTCATCATGAATCTCGTCCCGTTCAACCCAGCTCCGGGGCAGACCCGGGAAGTCTGCTCAAAATTCGAGATGCTCCCCTGTTTTCTTTTTGAACCAATTGATTGAAAACGACATATTCCGGGGAAAGTCCCTCATTTCAATCAAAAAAAGGACCACCTGAAGATAGCGTGCCCTCAAGCGGTCCTCAGCGTATCGAAGCTTTGTCGGCGTCACTTCCTGTTCAGGAAAGCTTTAGCCTGTTGCAAATGAGGCAGTTCGCAATCTGTTGCGGCGACCTCGACGAGCTTTTTATAAAAGTGAGTCGTCAATTCTTGGTCGCCGGCTAGCTGGGCAGATCGTCCTGCTCCGTAGAGGCTGTTGAAACGATTGGGGCTACGGTCCAGCGCGGCCCGGTAGTTTGCCAGGGCATCCTCATAGCGACCCATTTCGAAATACATGTCGGCCAGCAATTCGTGGGCTGGTAGGACTTCTCCCGGGGTAACGGGATGTTTCTCCGTGGCGGCTTCCATTGCGGCGGCCTGGATCATATTCTGAAGCGCCTCATCCTTGTTACCTTCCAGATAGGTCAACCAGGCCTTGACCGAACGGCGTTGAATTTCGATCTGCATGGCCCAGTATGCAGAGGTTTTGGCGGTCTGGCCTTCGAGTTCTACGAGCTTGTCGATGGCTGTATGGGCTGCTGCTTTGTCGCCGCTGCGGGCGGCACCTATGCCGTTGGCGAAGTAGGTGATCGCCTCCATGGCCGGGTTGATTTTCCAGGGATAATTATCGGGAGTCTGCGCTTTGAGGGTTGCGGCTGTGGCCCATTGCTGCCGTTCAAGTGCAAGTCGGGCGGGTATCGCGGCGAAGGTGTATGCGGACGCTACATGGGGCTGGTAGGGGCCCTTGAGCGCATTCAGTTCATCAAGCACCTGTTTCGCCTTGGCATCTTCACCGCGTTGCAGGTGGGCGTAGGCCAGGTAGTCGAGAGCATGCAGGTAGTGCAGGGATATCTTACCGTCCGCCGGATGCTTGAGCGCAGCATCCGCCGAGCGACGGTTCATGTCGATCGATTCCGGCCACAGCCCGAGCCGGGTAAAAATATGGGCCGGCATATGCAGCGCGTGGGGGACTTCCGATGCGATCTTCCCATAGCTGCGCGCTACCTCCAGGGCTTCGGAGGCCAGTGGCGGGTAGTCCAGGGCATGGATGGTGTAGTGGTGGGCACCGGGATGATCGGGGACGCGTTTGAGAACCTGTTTGGTTATTTCTGCACTGCGTTTCTGTGTGAGGTAGTTCTTGTCGGCCGGATTGGCGGTGGCCAGGTTGGCAAGTGCATAGAAGCTGGCGGCTTCCATGTCATCCGGATACTGCTCGTATACTTTACGCCATGCCTTGGCGAACGCATCCAGGTTCACCGTTTCGGTGGGATTGAGGCCTTGCTCATAGTAGGCCTGCACGGCTTCGGCGTAGGCCCGCTCATGCGCATTGCGGGCCAGGCTTTTTGCTTTGGCCGCCAACACCTTACCGCTCTCGAAATTTTCTTTGGTCGGGGGATCGGACCACAGCGGATGGAGGTAGGTCATAGCCTGTCCCCAGTAGCCCATGGCACTGTCCGCATCGATATGGGTGGCGGCAACAAAGGCGTTGCGAGCTCCCACATAGGTCATGTGATGCAGAAGAGCGAGTCCGCGCTGTGCGGGTTCTTTTGCTTCTTCATTGCTGGAGAACGGCAAGGTAACGGTACCTAACTGCTCGCCATAGAAGGAGGCTGGTTCCGACGGAGCCACGTCCGAATTGTCGCCGTGGGCAAATGCCATCCCGGAAAATAGCCAAACGGGGATCAAAAATCCCCAGACGAGGGTGGTTTTCATGGTGAATCTCCTTAATCCTATTGCAAAACAATAAAAAACCGCCTGTCGGTATCATGCCGACAAAGCGGTTTTTATTGCTTCGTGTCCAGAGAATTTGCTCGCAGGTCAGGTCCATCTCTTGATCCTTTCCGGATTCTGAAAGCCTGCAAAGGTATGTTGTTAATATAACACTCCTGCCGCTGCGACCACAATCCCGGCAACGGGAGGGTCATGGCATCCAGTACCAATTTTTTCATGATTTTCCCCCATCAATTTTTATGCGAGAAGAGTGGTTGGATGGCTGACCGGATCGAAATACGCTATAATTTATGGAACGCGTAAGTCTTGATAAAATAACAAGAAATATTTCTTATTGTGCGACTTATAAAGAAACGGAGGTAAGCGAGATGGTACAATGGCGACCTGATCAATCGTTTTATCCCTCCCCCAAGATGGCCATGCAGGCTCCTCCGGAAAGACATGGCTACGTGGCAACCCTTAACTACGGCCCTGTGAAACGCCCCGACGCTCTCGCCGTGGTCGACCTCGATCCCGAATCCCCCACCTACAGCCGGATTCTGCATAACCTCGAACTGCCTCATCTGCGGGATGAACTCCACCACTACGGTTGGAACGCCTGCAGTTCGGCTCTCTGTCCCTACGCCCCCCATCCCCATCTGGAGCGGCGTTACCTGGTGGTGCCGGGCATGCGCAGTTCGCGCATCTACATCATGGATATCCGCCCCGATCCGGCCCGGCCGCGGATCATCAAAACCATCGAGCCGGAAGAGATCTTTGCCAAGACCGGCTACAGCCGGCCCCATACCGTGCACTGCGGTCCCGATGCCATCTACATCAGCGCCCTTGGTTCGGGAGCGGACGGTAACGGCCCCGGCGGTATCTTCATGCTGGATCACTTCAATTTCAATGTCATTGGTCCATGGGAATTGCACCGCGGCGACCAGCAGTTGGCCTACGATTTCTGGTGGCATCTTGCCGACGATGTCATGATGACCAGCGAATGGGCCAAACCGGCGCAGTTTGAAAACGGCCTGGTGCCCGATCATCTGCTGAGTAACCGCTACGGACACCGGCTGCATTTCTGGGATCTGCGCAAACGCAAAAACATCCAGACCGTCGATTTTGGCGCCGAGCATCAGATGGTGCTGGAGCTCAGGCCGGCCCACGATCCGGCCAAGACCTACGGTTTCGTCTGCGTGGTGGTCAGTACCGCCGATCTGTCCGCCTCGATCTGGACCTGGTACAAAACGGATGACGGAAGCTGGGATGCCAGGAAGGTGATTACCATCCCCGCCGTGCCGGCCGATGAACAGGATCTGCCCCCTGCGTTGAAGCCCTTCAAGGCGGTGCCGCCGTTGATTACCGATATAGACCTTTCCCTGGACGACAAGTACCTTTACGTCTCCTGCTGGGGTACCGGTGAATTGCATCAATACGACGTCAGCGATCCCTTCGCACCAAAACTGGCGGGCAAGGTCGAAATCGGCGGTATTGTCAACAGAAAGGGGCATCCGAAATACAACGGACCGATTACCGGCGGTCCGCAAATGGTGGAGCTGAGCCGCGACGGTCGTCGGGTCTATTTCACCAACTCTCTCTATAGCACCTGGGACGACCAGTTCTATCCCGATCCCAAGATTCGTGGATGGATGGTAAAAGTCAACGCGGACCCGGCCGGTGGCATCGCCATCGACCCGGAATTTTTCGTCGATTTCGGCGATATGCGGTCCCATCAGATACGGCTCGAGGGCGGCGATGCTTCCACTGATACCTTCTGTTATCCTTCCTGAGAACCTGTGGCCGTGGTTGACGGTCATCGGTTTCGGGGCATTTCATGGCATCAATCCCGGAATGGGTTGGCTGTTCGCTTTGTCGCTGGGGCTCCAGCGGCAAAGCGTCCGGGCTATCTGGCTGGCTTTGCTGCCTATCGCCGCCGGGCATGCCCTGTCGGTAGGGACGGTAGCCATGCTGGTATATGCCGGGATGCGCTTTATCTCGCTGCCGGTCCTGCAACTCGCTACCGCCGGGTTGTTGCTGGGTTTTGGCGTCTATAAACTGTTCAACTATTACCGGCATCCGCGTTGGGTCGGCATGAAGGTCGGACTGTACGACCTGTTCCTGTGGTCATTTCTGATGGCCACCGCCCATGGTGCCGGCCTGATGGTCGCCCCGGCTTTTATGGGGGTGACGCAGGCCCACGGCAGCCATCATGCCCTGCACCTTTCAGCCGGGGCCGGACTTTTTATCGCCGTTCTGGCACATACCTTCGCCATGCTGCTGCTGATGGGACTGGTAGCCTGGATCGTCTACAGCAAGTTTTCCCTGGCCATCCTGCGCCGCAACTGGGTCAATTTTGACTTGATGTGGGCTGCGGCGTTGCTGGTCGTCGGAGGGGTTGCCCTGGGTGCAGCTCTGTAGGTCGAGAGATCAGCCACCCCATGAATCCACCGGGGCCTGACAAGTAGGCTATCCATACCTTTCAAGGAATGCTGAATATACCCCCTGCTGCTCTGATCTGATAACCGCAACTGCGGATCCCGCCCAGGCCTACCTGAATCTCGTCGACATAAACCCTGCTGAATAACTCCTGCCCTGGCGGCAACTACGGAATGATGACGTTGCCCCCTAGATGTCGAAGTGTCAGGGCCTGCAGGGCTAAGACCTGGGCCAATCTGGAAGGTTTTTCGTTGACCGGCCAGCTGGAGGGGTGGTAAGTTCTGTTGATTCAAATATCGCAATATCTATATAAACCAATAAACTTGTGGAGTAACCGACTTATGCGAAAGATCTTTGCCGGCTTAACCTATTGTTTTTTGTTCAGTGTGCTTGCGGTCACTGCGGTGCATGCCGAAGACAGTTATTTTCCCTATGTACTGGCATCCCAGGACGCCGCTCAGGTCGCTGACAAAGTAGACGGTGTGAAGCAAGCCTTGAGTGCCGTCGGTTTGGAGATTGCCGGTGAATATTCCCCCTATGCTGGCGCGCACGTTGTTGTTGTCACCAACGCCGATCTGAAAAAGGTTGCCGCCGCTTCCGATTTCGGCGGTTACGGAGCGGGTGTTCGGGTCGCTTTGACCCAGGTAAACGACCAGGTGCAAATCGCTTATACCAATCCCCTCTACATGCAGCACATCTATCGCATGAAAGGTACGTTGTCCGGAGTGGCCGCCGCCTTGCAAAAGGCTCTCGGCAAACAGAAAGACTTCGGGATGGAAAAAGGCATGACCGCCAAGGAGCTGAATAAATATCACTATATGTTAGGCATGCCGTATTTCGATGACCATATCGAGCTGGCCGCTTACGCCGATCGTCAAAGTGCTCTCACCCAGGTGGAAAAGGGCCTCGCCGCCAGCAAGGCGGTGAACAAGGTATACCGTATCGATATTCCGGGCAAAAACGAATCCGTGTTCGGTGTGGCGATTGTCGAAGGCGACGGTTCCGACAAGACCGTGATGGCGGCCACCGATACCGGCAATTTGCGCCATACCGCGCACTTGCCTTATGAACTGCTGGTCTCCGGCAACAAAGCTTATATCCTGCATGGCAAATTCCGCATCGCGCAAAGCTTCCCGGACCTGGGCATGGGGACTTTCATGAAGATCTCCGGCGCTCCGAACGCCATCGAAGATACCATTAAACAAGCCATTAAATAAATTTGGACGGCTCAGACTGTAGACAAAACCCCGCCCTTGGGCGGGGTTTTTTTGTTTTGGTGATCGGGGGTTAGCGGGGTGGGCAAGCCATTGAAATGTATCAACGCATAAGTAAAAAAGTCCTTATCTTAGGGTTTGGAACCAGGTTTGTGCAGGCAAAAAAGGAGTTGTGAACTGTCGCGGGCAATCCCATAAAAAACACCCTGGCGGAGAGCCCTCCGGGGTGCACTTGATGTGTTGATGTTTTCATTTACTCGGTTGACCCCCCTCCAATCATCAATAGGTTGGAGGGGTTTCTTTTGTCCGGAAAATTTCAGGTAGTGATCATCCTCGGGCAAGGTGTCTAAGAATGCAGAGATAGTTGGACAAGCCCATTTTCTCTGTTTATTGCGCCCCAAACAATTCCGCACAACATTTAAGACAGAAAAAGCCGCCAGTATAAAAGTCTGGTCTTTTACATTCTATCGGGTGTATCAAGCTGGCGACCATTCAACCATAAACAATCCGCACTGAGGATGCGGCCGTCTATCATTCGGATTTTTTGTGGATAAACCGAGTTTCGCTGTCACTAATTTCTATTGCTTCATCATCACTAAAAATGCGCCCGCACGACAAGCTTTCGTTATCTTCGGGGAGTACCTCCCTGAACATAAGCCTCCCCGATTGTGAGGGCGATCTCAGCTCTGCCGAGCTCCTTGCCAATATAAGCCGCGTGATCGAGGCGTGAAACGAGTTGTTCCTGGATAACTCGGTGATAGATTTCTACAGCAGAATGCCCCTCGATGATTGCACTCAAGGTACCGTCGTTTCGGTAGTGTTCCAGATGGAGGAGTCTCCGCCGGAAGTCTACGTCGATGACAAAGAAGCCGGCCGGATCAGGGGTCATGTGCTCTGGGAATGTGCCTGCCATGGGAAGGATGCTTATATTTTCCTCCAAGGTTGGAGCTGGTCCAGGTGAGCGTTCGGCACAAGCCTTAACTTCCCTTCTTATTTTCGCCAGATCGTCCAAGCCGATCAGATCGAGGACTTCTACATGATTGCGGAAGTGCTGTTCTACCTTTTCGGAGAGGTTGTGCAAGAAAGGGCGTTGTCCGCGGGCATTGATAATCCGGTTTTTGCTGTCGCGTCCGTACCTGTGCAGGGCAATAAGGGACTGGCCGGGAAGGTGGCCCACAGCCTGACGGGAATCCGTACCACAGACAATGAGAAAACGCAGGTGCGGATTAGAGCAGATGTTTTTTAGTAACCGTTCAATGCCAAGGTTCTCGGTCTGCATTGTACCGATCAAGGAAATTTCCAACGGTCTATCAGCCGCAAGGCGTTCGGTCAAGTTGGCATCTGTTAATGTACAGACGGCCACCGGGCCTTGATAGCGTAATAAGGTATATGTGCCAGGATATGGCGGCCAGTTCTTGCGCAGGGGACTCTCGTCAGGAAAGCAGGTCGATTCATCCCCCCCAGAAAGGAGATTTGCCTCAGTCAAGATTCGGAGGGCTGCAGGAGGATGGCAGGTTTGACATCCCCGGCAATCGGTTTCCACCTCAAGGGTGTGAGTCCGGGCTTCGGCTAGCAAGGGGGTCAAAAGCTCTCTGCCTTCATCGAGGCCGCTTTCAAGCCTTTTTAGAGTATTATGAAAACAGCCGCACGTGCGGCATTTGGGATCATTGAAAGCCCGTTCCATATGCTTACAGGCTTTTTCCAGTGCAGCTAATTTGTTTGGGGAAAGGCTCATCTTCTTTCCTTTCTGCCAATGGAATCCAACTGTAGGCAACCCGTATCCCCAGCACCACTGCAGCGGCAATAGACAGGTTATGTTCTTCCACCACGATTGAAAACATAACCCAGCCCAGACTTTCCTTCCGTGGCCAAGGAAACATTTTCTTGTGCAGACGTTGCTTTATATTCAGAGAAAGGGGCTGTTATGTACAAAAGATTACCACCTTTTGAATATGAAAAGCCCGCTTGGCGAACCTAGCGGGCTTTTCGTACATGTCAGGGAATCCAGGAACAGCGAAAATACTCTGACATAACTTTTGAGACACCTCAACAGAGTGTTTAGGCGATTCAATGACTTGTGTTATGATCCGCCGGATCATTCACTCATTCAGGTTCTAATAAAAAAATCCGGCATGGTGTGCTTCAATTGAGCGAAAAACGAATTTTCATTACGGGTATAGCAGGTTTTTTGGGGAGTCATATCGCGGACAGGTGTCTGGCTGAAGGGTACAGGGTTTCGGGATGCGACAACCTGAAGGGTGGCTACCTTGACAATGTTTCGAGTGGCGCTGCGTTTCATCAGATCGACTGCAACGATTTTGCGGCACTGGCCGCATTGATGAAAGAGGTCGATATTGTCTACCATTGCGCTGCCACAGCCTATGAAGGCCTCTCCGTATTCAGCCCGCATATGGTCACCCGGAATGTTGTCACGGCGACCAGTGGCGTTGTTGCCGCGGCAGCGGCCGGAGGAGTCAAGCGCTTCGTTCTCTGTTCGTCCATGGCCAGGTACGGTACAAATAAGGTTCCGTTTACCGAGGATATGGTGCCGGCTCCCCAGGACCCCTACGGCATCGCCAAATGGTGTGCGGAACGGCTGCTTGCCAATATTGCCGAAACCCACGGTATGGAGTGGGTGGTGGCGGTTCCTCACAATATCATCGGGCCCCGGCAGCGGTACGACGATCCTTATCGCAACGTGGCATCTATTTTCATCAACCTGATGTTGCAAGGCCGTCAACCCTATATCTACGGGGACGGCAATCAGAGACGCTGCTTCAGCTTTGTCTCCGATGTGGTCGATCCGCTTCTGCGTATGGCCACAGACGACCGCTGTGTCCATGAAGTTATCAATATCGGCCCCGACGATGAGTTTGTGACCATCAACGAGCTTGCGGCCATGATCGCTCGGCTACTCGATTTTGATTTGCAGCCGAACCGGATCGATAGCCGTCCTCAGGAGGTTTTCTTTGCCAACTGCAGCGCCGATAAGGCCCGGCGACTGCTTGATTACCAGCCGAAGGTGAAACTCGAAGAGGGCCTGGCCGTTATGATCGACTGGATAAAATCTCGCGGACCTCGCCCCTTTTTACACAATGTAGAGTTGGAAATAGACGGACCGCTCGCACCGAAGACCTGGTCGAAAAAGTTACTGTGACAAGACTTCTCCATAACGAAACGGAAGGCGCAGGGCTCACACCAAAGGCCACCACCCTGCTGGCAGAGGCTACGGCATTGGAGGGATCGCTGCATCGGCCCGGAGTGCGCGATGACTATCGATCCCGGCTGGAGCACGTTGTACAGTTGGCCGCAAGGGCGCTGGACAGCGCGGTGGAAAATCGAGAGGTTGCGTTGCTCCAATGGGTGTTACTACGGGCTCAAGCGGCCCGGGCAGAGGATGCGCGCTATGGCGCCGGGCAGCTCTCGCGCGGATCTCAGCGGGCGCCCACATGGTCAGATTGCGAGGACGGCTGGCAGCGCGTTGAGCAGATCGTTTGCAATGCAGAAGAGGCGGCATCGGAGGCCGCACGTTTTGCTGAGCTCCTTAATACGGCCAAAGCGAGAGCGATAGCCCGCAGGGCTGAAATTGCCGGAAACGCCGCGAGGAAAATCGTCCTGGAGCGGAACCGCGCCTACACGTTTCATGCAGATCCCGGCTTTTCGTTCGGCGAAGGCTGGTACCTTGCTGCCGCGGCGCTGCTTGCCGGTGTTCCCATCCAGATCAGACCTGGCGCTGTTCAGGAATTGCAGGCCAAACATTTTCTGCGCGCTGCCGGGTTAGCAGGATCCCTTCGCCCCTATCGGTCCCGTCCGGCGAGTCCCAAGCATCTGACGCATATCATCGCTGAGGCTTTTCACGCTGACGCGCCAGGAGCACAGTGTACCCTTCGCGCAGCGTTTCTGGGAGAGGAATCGCCATCGGCTTCCTTAAGATCATGGATCGATGGCAATGTGGGAGGGAATTCAGAGCAGAAGGTGCTGCTTTGGGTACGAACGGGTGACCACGATGCCGAGCGCAACACCTGTTTCGATGAGTTGCGGCAGCTTTTTGACCTGGTATTGAATGCCGGGCTCACTCCCATCTTTTTCGGCGATGCTGTTCCCGCGGACCTTGTTCCGACGAGGGGAGTAGACCTGACCCTTTGCTGGAAAGAGCCGCTCTTCCAGGGGCCGGACATGCGCCTGGCTCAACTGCAACTGTTTGAGGAGTTGAAATGCCGACACAACCTGGTGGGCCAGATCGGTGTTACCACTGCCGGCATGGACGGACCGGCGCTTATGGGATTGCCCACTCTTTATCTCACACAGGAACGCAACGTCCGACTCGGCAAGTGGGTGGGAGCCGTTCCGGGATATCAAGAAGTCGTGCGGGCGCCGGGCTATTTCGAAATCATTCGTACCACCTTGCATCAGTGGAAGCAGCACCCTCCGGGATTTGCTGACCAACCAGAAGAGGACATTTAACATCAGTTGTGTAAATGGTTTTCCTCTAAGTCACGACTTATGAGACTGAACGTGGCCTAAAAACCAGATGGATTATAGGCACCGTTCTCTTAAGCCAGCGGAGGCCATGGAAGCCAGGGAAGACCAGTTCGTAATCCTTCATGCATGCGTTTCGCCGAACCCTGTTGATAGCCGTAAACTCTAACACCAAAAATATGCAACATTATACTGGTCGCCCGCAGGCGGCTTAAATCAGGATCGAACTCTCTTTCAAGATAGCTGCGATACAAGTCTTCAATACTATTCAGCTTGGCGGCGGCGATTTGGTGCAGTTCATTCCCTTCGGCGGCTAGTTCAAGTTGGGTTTTGATGAGGAAGCAACTGCAATAATCCTTTCTGGTCGACTCTTCTACGTACCTCGTCAAGATTTTGCAAATCCCTTCCCCAATGCTTTTTTCATTATCCAAGACCTCACTAATGCTCTCAATGGATCGTTGGGCATAGGCCCCTAATGCCTCACGGAACAAACCCTCCTTGCTGCCAAATGCTAGATAAATGGACCCAGGCTTCAGCCCGGTGCTTTTGACGACTTGCTGCATGGACGAGGCGCTGAAGCCGCGCTTCCAAAACAGCTTGATCGATTTTTTAATGACCTTATCGCGATCGAATTGTGCCCTTGTCACTGTAAAACCTCGCATTTCCCTTCTCTTGAAGATAGTCCCATTATACACAACTTGAACGATCACTCAAAATAATTATTGACAGAATAGTCAGCCTGGTACATCTTGAACGAACGTTCAAGATAATTTATTGAACGTTGAAGTCCTAACCCAAAATCTTTAGCAGAAGAGGGAGCCCACCATGAAAAACTTCACAAAATACGATTTGAATTCCAGTCCAGAAAAAAGCAAAGCTCTCCTGGAAAACTCTTTGAAAACATACGGACGAATCCCCGGCCTTCACGCAATCATGGCTGAGGCTCCAGGTTTGCTTGAGGGATATCAAGTGTTGCACAAGTTGTTTCAAGAGACCTCGTTCAACGCTGAAGAAATCACCGTAGTGTGGCAAACCATCAACGTCGAGCACGAGTGCACCTACTGCGTACCTGCCCACACCGGGATCGCGAACATGATGAAAGTGGATCCGGCGCTGACCGAAGCGCTCAGGAACCGCGGGTCGATGCCTACGGCGAAACTCCAAACGTTGCACGATACCACACTGGCTGTAGTTCGAAAACGAGGCAACCTGTCAGACGAGGAAATGGAGACGTTTTTCGCGGCAGGGTATGAACGACGACAACTGCTTGAAATTATATTGGGACTTGCACAAAAGGTAATGAGCAACTACGTCAACCATATCGCCCATACTCCTGTCGATGAGGCTTTTAAAAAGTTTACTTGGCAACCCCCTGCGTAAGTTCAGAAAAGAGTTTCCACTGAGTCCTCGATTTGTGGAGGGCTGCATGAAACTGGTCGGGCAGAAACAGGAGAAGAAAATGACAACAATTGCTTTTGACGTTTACGGAACACTGATTGACACGAGTGGGGTGCTTGACGCCTTAGGAAATTTGGTTGGAGAAAAAGCTAGCGCCTTTTCAGATATCTGGCGCAACAAACAGCTGGAGTATTCCTTTCGTCGAGGGCTGATGCAGAACTACCAACCCTTTTCCGTATGCACACATCAGGCCCTCAATTATACCTGCGCCTTTTTGGGAACAAACTTGGGACTGGCGCAGAAAAAAGAGCTGATGGATGTCTACCGGGTTCTTCCGGCATTTCCCGACGTTCCCAAAGGTCTGGCGCAATTGCAGAATGGCGGTTTTCGTTTGTTTGCTTTTTCGAATGGAGAGCCAGAAGCTCTTGAAGCGCTTCTGACCCACGCGGGAATTCGCGACTTGTTCCTAGGTGTCATAAGCGTAGATCCCATACGATCCTTCAAGCCTAACCCTGCGGCATACAGTTATTTTTTCCGACAAACCTACTCAAGTGAAAATGCCGTGTGGTTGGTTTCGAGCAACCCATTTGATGTGATCGGCGCAATTTCGGCGGGGATGAATGCAGCTTGGATTCGCCGCTCCCCAAGCGCCGTATTCGACCCGTGGGGGATCGAGCCTACGCTGACCGTAAGTGACCTGAATCAACTGAGCCCAAAGATCCTTCAAGAAGTGGATCACCTCAAAGGTAGAGGTGATCCCGATCTAGCATGTCAATGAGGCTTACGAAAGATTGATTAAATCGGATGTGAAGTATCGCTTCTCAATCGATATGGCGTCACTCAAGCAAGACAAGTATTTTCCACCCAGTGGCCGTAACAATAGGGTTCAGGGAGGCTTGCAAGCCTCGAACAAACTCAATATTCACGAACTATAAAACGCGAAAGCCCCGATCTTCAGATCGGGAGCTTTTTCCTGGATTGCAGGAATTGCAGGGCCAATACACATGGAGCTGTTTGTGAACTACAAAAAATCGAAACACAAAATTCAGGACACCCTCCACCGCTCTCAATCTATTTATCAAATCCGTTTTTGGAAGGAAGGAGTAAGGAATGGAATCTACCCACACTAAAACCATTGTTGTCACCGGTGCAAGTCGTGGCATTGGAGAGTTAACCGTAAAATCTCTTGCGAAAGGCGGGCATAAGGTCTTCGCTACGATGCGAGATATTGCCGGTCGCAATGCTGAGACAGCCCGTATTCTTCAGGAATGGGCAAACCAAAATGAGTTGTCTATTTCTGTTATTGAGCTGGATGTAACGTCACGTGAGAGCATTATCAATGCAATCGATACAATCGAATATCAGGGTCCAATAGATGTACTTGTAAACAATGCTGGCATTATGCCTGCCGGTATCACTGAAGCCTTCTCGATCGATCAGGTAAAAGCAACATTCGACGTCAATATGTTTGGATTGGCAGAGGTCAGTCAGGCTGTGCTGCCCGGAATGAGAAAACGCCGGCAGGGGCTGATCATTCATATCAGCTCCGCAGCAGGACGTCTCGCCATCCCCTATTTTGGCGTCTATTGTGCTTCGAAGTGGGCGATGGAAGCCTACGCCGAATGTCTGAACTATGAACTCGTGCCCTTTAATATCCAGTCTATATTGGTCGAGCCTAGCGGGCACGCCACTGATCTGGTGAATAGTGCCCCTGCCCCTGAATTGAGCGCCGTTCTTGAGGAATATGGGCCGCACTCAAAGGGCCGCGAAAAATTACTAGGAATGTTTTTGGATCTGTTTGCACAAAAACAGGCAGCCAATGATGCTCAGAATGTGGCTGATAAAATTGTCGAGCTTGTTGAAAAAAAGGGTCAACTACCCCTTCGCACACAGGTTGGAGATGATATGGGAGTTTCGGCAATCAATCACGCGACTGCGCCGATTCAGGATAAATTGATCGATCAGCTTTCTCCAATATACGCGGCCCAGTCACAGTGATAGTCATGACATTTTTGGTGTTTACTTGGGAACTTGTCAGCCACGCCGCTGAAGTGTCAGGGCAATTATACAATTACAGGTGGTCGGGTTTCATTTAACAACGGGAGGATGGGTTTGGCCATTAGGGCCGTCTTATATTTTGTCCCAAATTGGTTATCGGATTATCCGGGAATTATCAGTCACCAGAGAGGGGCAATGGATTCGTTCCCGGCTGCAATAAAACTAAGCAAACCATAAAATGTAGAACCGATGACGCGCGCACAGAAAAGAGCCTCCCCTGAAAACAAGGGAGGCTCTTTTGTTTTTTTGATTTCGGCCAACATGTTAAAAACACCCCGGAGGAGATCCCTCCGGGGTGCTGAACTATAAAAATTGCGGCCCGATGTACAGTAGCGATTGTGAAACTGCTTTAAAGATAAGAGGCATAGAGGCTGAAGACTCTATTGTCGTAAAAGCTCACAAGGGAGGAAGCGCTACGCTACCGCTTACCGGGCCGCCAGGGAAACAATGACTTATTTGTTGTGAATGAGGTTCCTGGCTTCAAGAATAAGGTTGAATAAATGGCTCAAAGGCCAATCCAAAGCTTCTTATCCGCCAATCAATATTGGGGGATATCCAGTCCTTTTTATTTTCGCTACGCCGCCTCTTTGTCATCAGAGGCGTGATCAAGTATTTAAAAAACTATATATAGTGAATACTATATAAATATGAATTGAGCAAGTACTTTTTCGGTTCGGGGAAAAGGCCTACCGCTAAGGCTGCTATGAAAAGGCAACGGGATTTGGCGTCAGGCGCCCAGTCATTCACTTTCGTTTGCTTCGGGGCGCCTTGTTCCTTAGGCGGGATGAGCGGAATTCAGAGCTCGATACGGAATTCGAGCCCGTCACCGGTATTGCTTGCGCTGATGGAGCCCTGCAGGCGTTTTTCGATAATGATTTTAGAGATATACAGACCGATGCCGGTGCCGGTTTCCTTGGTGGTGAAATAGGACTCGAACAGCTTCTCGCGGATCGACTCCGGGACGCCGCCGGCATTGTCCCGGACGGTGATGACCTTATTTTCCCCCTCCCGGAACAAGTGAATACGGATGCGCGGAGCGGCAATATCCTTATGAATCAAAGCTTCTTTGGCATTGTTGAGAAGGTTGAGCAGCACATGGGAAAATTCGTTGCCGTAGCCGGTTACGTACAGGCTCTGCTCGGCATCGAAAGCGGTGTCGATTCCATGGATGTCCAGGTCCGTTGCGACCAGGTCCAGAATTTTGCGGATCGACTGCTGCAGGTCAAAGGGCACCAGTCCCTGATCGGTGCGGAAAAAATCCCGGAAATCGTCGATGGTCGCGGCCATGTGCAGGAGAAGGTCATCGATCTGTGCCACCATCTGCTGGCGCTGCTCGTCGAGATGCCCGCCATCCTCTGAAAGTGCCAGGTTGTGTACAAGCAGGTTAAGTAAATTCAGCGGCTGTCGCCATTGGTGGGCGATGTAGCTGATCATCTCGCCCATGGCTGCCATGCGGCTTTGCTGTAACAGCAGTAAATCTTTTTCCCGCAATTCCTCTGTCAGCCGAACCTGCTCGGTGACGTCCTGGATGGTGCCGACCATGTACCTTGGCTGGCCGTCTTCGCCGAAAACCAGTTCTCGCTGATCATGAATCACCAATTCTTCTCCGCCGGCTTGTCGCAGGCGGTATTCCACTGCACGGGGTTGACGATCACGCAATAGATCGACGAGTGCTGTGTGTAGCTGCTCGCGGTCTTCATTGCGGACCATCTCCAACAGTGCTTCTTCGCTGCCGGCAAAATCCCCGGCCGGTATCCCCAATAGGCGCCAGCATTCCGCAGAGGCCGACTGCAGCCGACCGGAAAGGTCCCAAGTCCAGTTGCCGATGCGGGCGATGCGCTGGGCTTCGACCAGATTATGCTCACGCTCTCTGAGCTCGGCTTGCATCGCCTTGCGCTCGCTGATGTCGTGGAAATTGCCGGCTATAAGCGGCCGCCCCTCGTATTCAAGGTAGCTGGCCATCACTTCTACGGGGATCAGCGCTCCCGAAGCGACCCGGTGCAGCGTCTCGAAACGGGCCTGGTCACCCTGTTTCAGTTGCTGGTGCAGGTCGGACAAACGAGCCATGTCAAATTCGGGATCCCAATCGGGAACGCGCATCTGCAAAATAGTTTTCTGATCCCAACCGAAATGGGTACAGGCTGCGGCGTTGACATAAAACATGCGATAACCGTCGGTTGGATCGAGCACGTAAATGGGGTTGCGGGTATTTTCCACCAGGTAGCGGAAAAGGGAGGCTTCTTCTTCGGACTTTCTGCGCTGCCGTACTTCCCGATCGAGACGCAGGTTTTTCAGCCCCATCTCGGCGATCATTTCCACCAGCGAACGAAGGTAGGTCATGACGTCGCGGATATGGCTGCGGCTCAGGATCGGTACCTGCTCCAGGGCCGCCAGATATTCCTTTTCGTCGAAACCGAAGCGGGCGGCCTGATCGCGAAAGAATTCGCGGTCGGGGGTCTCATCGGTGTAGAAGAACTGGCCGGTGAAAAAGGTCGCAAGGTGCCTTCCTTCGACGAAAATCGGCATGGCGACATCCCACAGGCCGTTCTGGCAGCGGTAGTCGACATATCCATCCGGGCAGTTATCGAGATGAGCCTTGATGTAGGCGTCACTTTCCCGGCAACGGGCGACGGTCTGGGGATGGCAGCGATGAAAGCGCGCGCAGATCTCCTGCCAACCGACGGAAGCGAGCAATCGTTCTTCGTTGTCGAGAATGGCTCCGGGCACCCCGGTCAACCGAAATTGGGTTTCCAGCAGCTGTTGCAGCTGGCTAACCGACATAATTTGTGAAAAAACAAGATCGGTCATCGTTTCCTTCCGGCCGTTCAACATAGGGGGGGGACGTGATGAGAAGAATTTTTTCCCGTTTCTCCAGGTTTTTCCGGGAAAAGGCAAAGGGTGGGACTTGCCGGCAAGGTGCGGTAAACTTTTGCAGCATGTGTTTATATTTTACCCAAGTATCTTGCTCGGGAAACAGTATGTTTAGCAACTTGCATCGGAATCTATCTTCCCGGGGGGAGATCCATTCATATTCCATGCCTACGGTCAGGCAGGGGCCCCGGAAAATTACGAGGATGTCGTACTTCGGGGTGAGTGGTCGCGGAGAAGGGTGTTGAATGATAATTCTGCGAAGGGCGGTCGCAATGATGCCGCATTTTTTATAAAATGAAATGAGACAAAAACTTCCAGCGGATGGCAACCGGGCGCGATCAGGCTGCTTTGTATGGAACCCATAAAACCCGGGACGGGTTGAGAGGAATAGACGAATGACTCCAAAATTACCGGAAACACCCGCAGATCGCAGCGATCGATTTAACCTTGCGCGATTCGTCTCGGCTCAGGAGAGTTCGTATGACGTTGCCTTGTCGGAGGTGACCGGGGGGAGCAAGTATTCTCACTGGATGTGGTTCATTTTTCCGCAACTGCGTGGTCTGGGGCGGAGTTCAACGGCGCAGTTTTACGGCATCACCGGTCTCGAAGAAGCCCGTGCCTACCTTTCCCACGAGATCCTGGGGCCGCGATTGATCGCCGTATGCGAGGCCGCGCTGGCCGTTGAAGATCGTTCGGCGACCGAAATATTCGGTACGCCCGATGATATGAAGCTGTGTTCGTGCGCCACGCTGTTTGCCCGGGCCTCAAATCAGGGTTCCGTCTTCCATAAGATTCTCGATAAATACTTCGGCGGAAAACCCGACCCGCGTACCCTCGAGTTGCTTGCCGAAAGTTGAGCCGGGTCCGGGCTGGCCTTACGCATGAGCAGGGAAGGGCAAGAGGGTAATGGTTTGCTTCGGAGGGTGTTTCATCCGGAGACAAGCCGGGGACGCTAGCCCGCAATCGTGCCTGTCGCTCTTTTACCTTTGGAGGGGGAATTTCCGAGCGGCAGATTTTTGGATGAGTTATAAATAGGGACATTCAACGTTGCCGGTATATGTGCCCTGTAGCCGGCACTGTTTTTTATGCTAATGTTGCAGACCTTGAAAGGTGGTGTCATTCCGCCGTAATGATTTGATCCCGGGGAAATGCATAAGATGTCCTTGGTATATGAATTTCGGAGGTTTCTTAATCATCGGGGAAGACAGGCAGCACCCTCATTATTCGATCCAACAATCCTGCAGGAGACTCCATGCTGGTCGACGCCCACGCCCACATCGATTGGTACACCGACGCTTTAAACGAAGCACTCGAGCAAATAGAGCGGCATCGCATTGTGACCATGGCTGTTGCCATGGATGTGCCGGCCTATCTGAAAACCAAGGAAATCGCAAAATCCTGCTCCTATATCATCCCGACCTTCGGCATCCATCCCTGGGAAGCGGCGCGTTATACGGACAGATTGTCTGAACTGGACGACTACCTGCGGGAAACCCCGGTAATTGGTGAAGCGGGGCTCGATTTTCGTTATGTAAAGGATGAAAGCCTTTATCCTGGGCAGGTGACGGTTTTTGAGTATCAATGCGCCTGGGCCCAGCGGCTGTCAAAGCCGATGAACCTGCACACGCGGGGCGCCGAGGTGGAGGTTCTGGAGATGTTGCGGCGCTACCAGATCGTCACGCCGATTATCCACTGGTATGGCGGGCCGGTAGAGCTGATCGAGGCGTATCTGGCGGAGGGCGGCTACTTCACGGTCGGCGTCGATGTGCTGAATCCGCGCATAGCGCACAATATCGCCGAGGTCCTGCCGCTGGATCGCATCCTGCTGGAGACGGACAATCCCGAGGGCTACCTCTGGCAGGCCAAGGAGATCGGCATGCCCGATCTGTTGCTGAAAATCATGCAGAAGCTGGCCGAGATCAAGCAGATGAGCGTCGCCGAACTTGAAGGCAAACTGTGGCAGAACTGGCAGGAGTTTGGCCGCAGCATCAAACAGTAGTCCTGAAAACCTTAGGTTCCTTATTGCATCAAGAATTGCAAGCAACATACATGGGACACCCTTATCTGTGGCATGCCCCACCATTCCGAGTTTTTCTTCCGGGATCCTTTACACCCATTATTTACAGCTTTTGCACGAATATCCGGGTTTGGGCAGGCTTGTGAGCTAATAAACGGGACAGTCCTCCGGTGGTCTGTGTTTTGCACAGGGTGGAGTCGGCGTTTCGATTTTTTTCTCGTCCGTCAATCTCCCAGGCTGGGCAGGCTTACAGCCCGGATATTTGGTTTTTCCAGGGATGATTGTCTTTAGCGACTTTTGGAGCAGTTAGGTGTGAAAAAGGATAGGGCTTACAATTTTTGGACTTTGAGGTTCTTCGATAAGGCTCTGGAAGAGGCTTACCGCGAAGACGATTTTTTCAAAAGTCTGAAAAAATTTCGCAGTACTTGTCTTGAAACCGCTTTTCTTTATGCCATCTTCGGGATTCTCGACGGGGTCATTCTCCCTGACCAAAAGGAAATTTGCTGGATCATACGCTTCTGTTTCGTCTGCCCGTTGCTCATCGGGTCGTATTTTTTCTCGTTTTCGAAGCAGTATCGAAAGTTCAAGGTGGCGAATACCCTTTTGGTCGGGTCGTTTATCAGCGTAGGTATTATCGCGATGATTTCGATTGCCCCGTCGCCCGGTGATTATCTTTATTATGCCGGCCTGCTTTTGTGTTCGATGTTTTTCTATGGACGGATTCCCGACCATATTATTTCCAACTGTCTATCCTGGGGCACTTTCGGTCTTTATCTGATCGCCGCCGTACTGTTTACCGATACCCCGACAAAAGTCCTTTTCAGCAATACGTTTATCTATTTTTTCTTCAATATCGCAGGAATGTTTGTCTGTTACTCCCTCGAATTATCCAGGCGCCTGGATTACCTGCAGCGGCTTACCATCGAACGGCAAGCCGGGCAGCTGGAGCGAGCCTTGCGGGAAAAGGAGCAGGAGCGGCAGCGGGCCGAAGAGCTTTCGCTCCAGGATCCCTTGACCGGTCTGGCCAATCGGCGTCATTTTTTTTATGTCGCGGACAAAGCGTATGAACGTAAGCTCCGTTACCGGCATAGCCTGTCCATCATGCTGTTGGACATCGACCATTTTAAAGGCGTCAACGACACCTTCGGCCATGGCGTCGGCGACCAGGTATTGCAGAAGGTAGCGGTCATTATCGCCGGTTCTATCCGCAAATCCGATCTGGCCTGTCGCTATGGCGGCGAAGAGTTCGCCGTATTGTTGCCGGATACGGATGTCCATACGGCCCGGCAACTTGGGCATCGGTTGCTACGAAGTATCGAACAGACGACCATCACCCTTGAAAGTGGACAGGTATTCATTTCGGCCAGCATGGGGATAGCCGGTCTCACCGAGAGGGAATCTGCGCCACCATCTGTTCTGCTTGAACGTGCGGATCAGGTACTCTATCAGGCAAAAAATGCCGGGCGAAACCAACTGCGGCTATGGGAACGGCTACCCGATGAGGCTGACCCGTTCAGGGCGCAGGGCCCGGTTGATGTTGTCGGGACTCCCGGAAGATAACCGAACGGCACGGAGCATAAAAAGGGGGCGCATCACCATATTTCATTGGGTAGTAAGTGGTGATGCGCCCCTTCTGCACCTTACTCCAGTCTGAACCCGTCGCCAGCGTACTGGATATTGGCGGCATCGAAGGCGCGCGGCGGGGAGACCGCGTGGACGCCGCCGCATGTAGGGCAACTGCCTACATGGGTGACCAATACAAAGGGCGCGCTACACCCTTGGCAAAAGGTGGCCAGACCGCCGTCGGGAATCGGTCGATTTCGCACGGCGCCGCCATGAGCTTGTGCCACAAATTCTACCAGTTCCCGCCCTTCGGCAAACGGACCGCCAGCTCCATGCCCCTGTGCGCAGCTTCCTCCACATCCTGCCATATCGTATGCTCCTTTAAATGAGTGGTTGTGTTTTGTTTTGTTGCGACAACCCTATCAAGCCTCTCCGGGAAAATCCCTGATCGAAATCAAGAAAATGCAGATTGAAACCGGGATGGACCTCCCAGAAGGCCTGGGGGCGGATAGTCACACTGTCTCGATGGAACCTTTAAGCAAGCTGCCCGGTGAGACAAGTTGTTGCAAAACTTGCTAAATTACGCTGCAATGTCTTAGGATGTTGTCTGCGCCATCGCCATAGCTGGCAACGACGCCTATGCCGGATCATCCCCATTCGTACCGTTGAAGGAACTGTTTGCAGTGAATATAAAGCAGCTGGGCTGGAACGCCCATTTTGAAAGCCATTTTGAACTCTATAGGGGCCAGGACCTCGTGCCCGCGCGGGTAGTTCGTGCGGGGGGCGGGTTTTATACCCTGCTCAACGCTGATGGCGAACAGACCGCCACCCTCGCCGGACAAGTGCGCCATGGCTCTACCCAGGATGCCCTGCCGGCCGTGGGGGATTGGGTGGCCATCGATTCGCCGCAGGAGGGCAGCATCCGCATCCATGCCATCCTGCCGCGCCAGACCGCCCTGAAACGGGCGACCGTCGCCAACCGCAAAGGTTTGGCTGAAAAGCCGGGTGTCCCCCAGGTGCTGGCGGCTAACGTGGATATCGCCATGATCGTCAGCGGGCTGAATAATGATTACAATCCAAGGCGTATCGAGCGTTACCTGACCCTGGTGCACGAAAGCGGCGCCGTTCCGATCATCGTTCTCAACAAGTCCGACCTCTGCCCCGAGACGCAGGCGCTGCGTGCCGAAATCGAGGCGATCGCCTACGGAACCCCGGTTCTGGTCACCAGTGCGCAACGCGGTGAAGGTCTCGCCGAACTGGCGCCCCACCTGCAACCCGGCAGGACACTGGTGCTGATCGGGTCTTCGGGAGCGGGTAAATCCACATTGCTCAACCGGCTTGCCTGCTCCGATCATCAGCGGACCTCCGAGATCAGTGCCGCTGTGGGCAAGGGGATGCACACCACCACGCACCGGGAGCTTTTTCCCCTTCCCGGTGGCGCTCTCGTCATCGACACTCCGGGGTTGCGCGAACTGCATCTGTGGGGAGAAAGCGAGGCGGGGCTGGCAAGCACCTTTCCGGAGGTTGTCGGTTTTGCCGCGCAATGCCGCTTCAGCGATTGTCAGCATGAGCAGGAACCGGGCTGCGGTATCCGGCAAGCGTTGCTCGAGGGGACACTCGATCCCGTTCGTCTGGAAAGCTATCTGAAGCAGCGCGCGGAAATCGCTTCCGCCACTTTGCAGCAAGAGTTGGCGGCGCAGGTTGCCCAAAAGCGCAAAAGGAAAACCACTCCCCGGCAGAGCAAGCACTGGCGACGGGAACATGGGGACGGATAGTATTGGAGCCTTTTCGCAGGAATGGAAAAGGCTTGAACGTTAACAAGTTCGCGCAAAACATGGATTAGCAGACACACAAACTGGACGAATTCACTACGAAAAAAGGTTCTGCCTCCCGGGTAGAGCCTTTTTTGTTGTTTTCCCGCTGGCTGACCACGTACATTATGGCCGATGTGGTATCAATCCATGTTTCCAAGGAGATAAGAAAGATGTTCGAGGATTTGGTAGATAAACTCAAAGGGTGTAGCCGGCGACTCGTCTCTCTTTTTAATGAATCCCCCGGCGCTATGCCTGAAAAGCAAACGTTTAAATTGCTCGTTTGCATGACGACTCTTCCTGAGCGCATGACCTCCAACTTTTTGTACCGCGTGCTCGATTCCATTTTGTCCCAAAAAAAGGCCTGCCCTTTCAAACTTGTCCTTTTCGTACCCCATCGAAGCCTGCGCACAGGTTCGCCCTATCCCGACCCAACCTTTCTCTGGGAGAAATACAGCCCGGAACAGCTGGATATCCACCGTTGCGACGACATGGGGCCGGCGACGAAATTTACCGGTCTGCTGACCTATCTTTCGTCAGTCGCTACAGACGTCACCCACATTTACATTGCCGACGACGATATCATCCTTCGCGATCATGTCTTTCAGAAAATGCAGAAACGGCTTCGGGTGCGAAGTGCCGTGCACGACTATCGCCGCCTTGTCCTGGCTAACGATGCCGGTTCGCTTGATGGCATGCCAACGGTGGCCGGGTATGCAGGCATTCTGGTGCCGATAGGGTTCTTCAGGGAGTTGGCCGCCGACTCCAAACTGGCAACCGTGTGGGCAGATCTGGCAGAAAAGCGGCATCCCTGTTTTAACGTCGACGATATGCTCTTGTCGAAGCTGCTTCAACGGTTCAAATATGAGGTCGAGGGGACGGAACTGAACCCGTTCAAGGACGTTATGGACCGTTCCCTGACGGATGAGCATCCGGACTGGTTTGAACTCTGTAAGCATACGGCCCGGGACAGCGATACAACGCAATGCATGAATGTCATTTTGCCTTAGGCAGGGTGGCATGGTGAGAACTATTTATTTTGGATGAAAGTAACCCTTCGCAGCTTTTTCAGGAGTCGTAAAAACGATTCGCCTCCAAAAGTGCCAGCACATGATAGGATGTAGGAGCAGCCTTTCCCCGTGTCTGACAACACTTCGGTTTTTTTGGAGGTATCATGAAATACACAGGTGTAAACCATCTGGCCATGGCTACCGGCGATATGGATGCAACCATCCGATTTTGGCGTGATCTTCTGGGTATGCGCATGGTCGCAGGATTGGGCGAACCGGGATTCAGGCATTATTTCTTCGAGATTGCTCCTAATGACATGATCGCATTTTTCGAATGGTCGGATGTCGAAGCAGTGTCTCCCAAGGTGCATGGATCACCGGTAAAGGGGCCCTTTATCTTCGATCATGTTTCTTTCGGAGTCGAAAAAAGCGAAGACCTGTGGGCTCTCAAAGACAAGCTCGATGCGGCCGGGTTTCCCTGCACAGGGCTGAGAGACCACGGCTTTATCCATTCGATTTATGCACACGATCCCAACGGTATACCCATCGAGTTCAGCTGGCAGGTGGAGGGGATCGATGTTCACAAGAATCCGATGATGGCCGATACCGTTCCCAGTGCCGTGGCCAAGGAGGGGGCCGAACCGGTAGCTGGCCGTTGGCCGGAAGTTACCAAACCAACCCTGGAGAAGGACAAACAGATTGTCAAAGCAGCAGGCAGCGAACTTTATCACTGTTTGAAGTCAGGTGACGAGCAGAAGCAGCCTTGACAGTTCGGTGTGCGCATTTGTTCTTTTCGTATCCAAAATGGAGAACAGCTATAAAGTGGCCGGGGTATTTATCCGGCCACTTTTGTTGTTTAGGGGCCAGAATTATATAGGGCCGGACAATTCCAAGATCTAGAGTGGATACCAGGATGGCCTTATGTTTCGGAATGTAATTGAATGTTTCTTGACAGGGGTTCACGCGTTCCTGTAGAAAAAATGTTATACAGCGCTTTGTATTCTGAATAACTGAGAACAGATGCGATCACTTTTTTGGATTTTGACAATATGTTTGAAACCGATAAGTTGCATGGCTGGTTGCCGAAAATAATCCATCAAACTTATCCTGATCGTCAATTACCTTCGTTTTATCAGCAGAATATTACCCGCATCAAGCAGTTAAATCCTGGTTGGGACTACCGCCTTTACGATGACAAGGATATCCAGGATTATATCGCCCTGCATTTTCCAGGGCTGCTGAATTATTACAATCGTATCGATGCACGCTATGGTGCAGCGAGGGCCGACCTGTTCCGATATCTGGTGGTCTATAACGAAGGTGGTATCTATCTCGATATTAAAAGCACCGTTACACGGCCGTTAAATGAGGTGCTTCCTGCGAAAGAAACCTATTTGCTGTCTCATTGGGACAATGGCCCTGACGACAGATATGCGGGTTTCGGTTTATGGGATTGTGCAGAGGACAGGCCGGGATCCTGGCCTGAACGGGGTGAATTTCAGCAATGGTTTATTGTGTCGCCGCCCAGGCACCCCTTTTTGCGAAAAACGATCGAACAGGTGTGCCATAACATCGATACCTATTGCCCGTTGAAGGGCGAAGTGGGGCGGTTGGGCGTGCTCAAGCTGACCGGCCCGATAGCCTATACCCAGGCTGTTTTATCGTTGATGGATACGGTTGCTTACACTATCGTTGATGTGAAAGTTGATCTGGGGTTTCGCTATTCGTGCCTGCAAGCGCCTCAATCGCACAAAAGGAGCTTTCGGCATAAACACTATTCCCGTCTAAAAAGCCCGATTATAAAGCCTGTGGGAATGCAGAAATTCGTATATTTCTTTCAGGCACTCACGCGATACGTGATTGCTCCGTTTAAGCGGATCAGGAGAAGTCTCGCCAAGCGCCTGAAAAGGCGGATAGATCCAGGGTGGAGTTTCGGGGATGGGGCAAGATAAGAATTCGCGGCTTTAAAATTAAATCGGGCAGGCGCCTGCAGCGCCTGCCCGATTTTTTCATTACGGACGGAATCGTTTATTTCCCGCAGCATTTCTTGTACTTCTTGCCGCTGCCGCAACTGCAGGGATCGTTACGACCGATCTTGGTGACGCTGAGCGGCTGCGCCTTGACCATGATCCCCTCGACAAACCCCCACTTTTTATTTTTGCGTTTGAACTGACCGCGTTCGTGGTGGCTGTGTATACCGGTTTTATCGCGAAAGCGGGCGATAAATTCGACCTCGCCTTCGTCGTCCTTCGGGCCGCCGTCGGTGGTGCCGACAATCTGCAGGCCGTGCCATTCGGATTCCTCGGCCCAGGTCTTGGTCGCCTTGTGATCGTACCCCTCGCGGTGGTCGGGGTGGGTGCTGTCATAAAGAAAATCGACATCGACCTTTACGTGGGCAGAGTAGCGCGCACGCATCAGTTGTTCCGCCGTTTCGGCTGATTTCTTACCGGTGATGATCGGTTCGCAGCAGGCAGCGTAGTCGTTGCCGCTGCCGCAGGGACAGCTGTTCATGGTGATTCTCCTTCGCGGATCGGATTCTGAAATTTGCTGAAGTCTATTCATCCGCGGGCAGAGTGTCAAGACAGTCTTGAGCAAGTGCGCATTGTAGTTGTTCTATAAAATCCGATGCCATAAAGGGTGAAGTCGTCACTGCAAGGCCTTGTGGCACCGCTGACATTTAATAAACCCCGGAATAGACCAACTCGATCCAGCGATCTCCGGTGAAGAGCCCATGACCCCAGGTTTCTTCCAGATCGGCCAGAGGTTTTGCGGCAACCGCTTCCTGGACGGTTTTGCCTGCCATTTGCAGGTTTTTCAACCGGTCATAGGCGGTTTTCAGCATCTGATGGTAGTTTGCCAGCTGTGCTTTGCCCGCCAGTGGGCCATGCCCCGGGATAATCCGGGTTTGGTCATTCGCCAGTGAAAGAAGCTGTTCTACCGCCTTGATCATTCCTTTGACCGAACCGCCATGGCTGACATCGATAAACGGATAGAAACCGTTGAAGAAAATATCGCCGGTATGGATGACATTGGCGGATTTGAAATGGATAAAGCTGTCGCCATCGGTATGGGCGTGGGGCACATGGATGGCGTGGACGGTTTCACCGTTGAGATGAAAATTGAGATCCGTGGAAAAGGTTACCACAGGCAGGCCCTCAGGGGTTGCAGCCGCACTTTTCATCTTGAACGGGGCGAGATACGAGCCGGTTCGTAAACGCTCACGGACATTGTCGTGTGAAAAAATCAGGCTGCCGCTGTGCCCCAGATGCTCGTTTCCGCCAGTGTGGTCGGCATGATAGTGGGTGTTGATAAGAAACTTCGGTTCCTCGCCACCGGCCGATTTGATCGCAGCAACGATCTTCTCCGTGAGGGGGGCATACTGGTCGTCGATCAGAAAGGTGCCATCCTCGCCGATAAACAGGCCTATATTGCCACCCTCGCCGGTTAGCATGTAAATGTTTCCGGTGACCGGCACGGTGCTGATTGCCGCTTCGTCAGCCGCTGCGCCGGTAGCGAGAAGCGTCAGTCCTGTCGCCATAACCGTTAATGTGGTGAATAATTTGCTGATCATGGTTTTTCTCCCTTGTTTCAGATGTATCTGTTACCCGGGGTTCCAGGTATTGGCCTGATTCCCGGCAGGTTTATAGACGCCAGTATAACCCAAGTCCCGGGTGAGGATGTATTGAAATTAGAATAAATACAAAAACAGAAGGCGGTCTGGAAGAATGAACAGGGGCGGGAATGAACAAGCAGCACGTGTCGAGCAGCCATAAAAAACGGCTCTCCTTTTGGGAAGAGCCGTTTTTAAAGTTTAACGGTTGCCGGTCTGTAAAGTTAATGCAGGCATTGAAACAGGCCCATGGCCCACTGGCACGCACCGCAGGGTTCCGGGTGGGTATAGCAGTCAAACTCGAAGTCTTCATCCTGCAGCAGATCACAGGGGGCTACACCGCAATTGCTGCAGTAAGGATAATCGAAGGCATGGACGTTCTCGCGGAAGCTGCGAAACGCCTCGTCGTTCCAGATATCCAGCAACGGCCGTTCGCTGACGTTGCCGAAGATCTTGGGTTTTACCAGCCGATCCCAGTCGTTGATGAAACAACGGAATTGGTGCCAGAGAAAATAACAGGGGTGCACCGCGCCGTCCCAGGAGATGAAGGCTCCGCCATCTTCCACGAAGTCGCATTTGCGTTCGTGGCGGGGAACCGCCGCCGGCAAACTCAGTTCGATGCCCAGGTCTTTGGCTAATTGCTCCGCCTCATCAAACAAGGCCTGCAACTGTTCCGCCTTTTCGGCTCCGCGCTCCAGCAGGCGAGGAACGTCGAGAAAAACATCTTTTTTCCGTGCGTCGGCCCGCATCTGATCGACCAGTTCCATCATGCGGGCAAGCTTGGGATCCAGGCCCGGTAAAAACCGACCCATTTCCCAGCGGGAATTATAATCGCGCACATCGAGCCCCATTTCGGCGATTTTATCCCGCCAATAGGTGAAGATCTTCACGGCCTCGTCGGTCGAATTGTCGTAGGCGAGTTGGTCCATAGCGGAAGTATCGTAAGCCGAGGCCTGGGTGACGAGCATGAAATCGGCGCCCCGGTCCGCGACCCAGCGCAGGGTGTCCAACAGCTGTTGTTTGTTTTCCTCCATCAGAACGAATTCGACGCCGATCTTCAGCCGGGTATCGGGCTGGCGTTTACGGGCGTTGGCCAAAAAGGCAAAGGCTTTCTCCATGTCGCTGAGATCTTCCCCTTCGCGTACTTTGCTGAACGTGTCGGGTTTGACCCCGTCCACCGACAGGCAGAGGCGGTCAAGGCCGGAGGCCACCAGATCCCGTGCCCAATCTGCGTCGAGCAGCAGGCCGTTGGACTGAAAACCGATCCAGGATTTTTCCGGCATGGCGCGCCGGGCCCGATGGATAAAATCGAGCAAATGGGGGTGCATCAGCGACTCACCGATACCGTTGAGCAGCAGGGCTTCGAGGTGAGGAAAGACCGGTTCCAGAGCGCTGAAGGTCTCTTCGGTCATATCGCCATCGATGATATTGCTGTCGGCGGACTGTTTGACGCACATCGGGCAACGCAGGTTACAGAAAGTCGTGGTTTCAACGAACAGTTTGCTCGGATAAGGCCTTAAAGGCGCTGGTAACGCGTCTGAAGGCTGCGAGGAGGTTTGCGGACTCATGATTGCTCCGGATATGTCGGGGATTTTATGGTGAGTTGAATTCGGGGGCATTTTACAGCGACTCCATGCATAACAAGGGCGCACCCTAACACAAAATCGGAGGTCCTGACACCCCCCAATCGGGCCGACATGCGTATACATGAGGGTTGCCGGGGTGATCGGGAGAAATGACCTGTAACAACTGATACGTTAGTTCAGAAAAGATGATAAAGGGTGGATAGCGAAGACAAGCCGTGTGCTTAGAGTGATGAAAAATGTAGCTGGAAGGCTCCTCGATATCCGAGGGCGCTTTTCCGTTTTTATGCTTGTTATTTTTACCTATTATTGATGGAAGCCAGCCCCATATCCTCGGTAAACGGAACCTCATTTGTGCCGTATCTGGCCATGGACGAACAAAGAACGAAGCGCTTGACGCCACCGGCCGTTGCCGCGGACACAACTCCAGTGGTAGCTGTGACAACATTGCGGGTGACCAGATGTGGGCTGAATACGAAGAGCCCCTCCGCCATCTGAGATCGGCAGGAATTGTGGGTACTCAAAAATAGCACTCTGGTCTTCATACAAATAATTCTTTCGGTAATTTAGACTCTTTTGGGTAAAGGGTTTGCTTGGTTTAATATGCGTGACATAAGACATACTGTAGCTTTCTGAAACAAAGCCCAAGGAGCCCAAGCAATTTCCGAGCGGTCTTTTATGCAGAGCAAGACAGCAAAATATCCCGAAATTTCAATAAAAAGAGTCGGATCGGTGAAGAAAAATCTACACGTCAACCGATTCATCCATGCGCTGAAGATGTTCAATTCCAAGTTGATTGCCGCCATAAGAAAAGCCGCCAGGCATGCTGGCAATGTCATCTCGATTTTTGTCTTAAAATGGTTTCTAATCGTTGGTTAGTTTTTTTATAAGTCAAAAATTCCTAGATAATCTAATACTGAAACTTGGGGTAAGAGCACGGAATAAAACACGGATTGTTGGTTCAATGCCGGCGAGTATTTGAAGTAAAAAAGGGTGCCCCTTCCGCAAGGGGCACCCCGATACGGGAAACGCTCATTTTTAGGCATGGGAGGAATAGAGGCGCTTCCCTGTATAATGCTGATGTTGTGTAACCCTCGACTTGTCCGTGTCGAGTAGGTTTTTTCCAGTTATTGTGGCTAACACTCGCAGGTTTTTGCAGGGAGGAGGCGTTCTGCCGCATACTCGGTGATGTCATCGATGAAGTGTAAGAAGAGGTCATTTGAACCTGCCAACGGAATCCAATTCACTTCCCCGACTATACCCGCGTGCTCTATGTAAGCGACCGCACGCACCGCTGCCCCCTCCTGCAGCGCCTTGTCCGCTGCACAACCTTCGTGGTGTTTTTTCTCTCCGAGGTCGATGCATCTCACTCCAACAGGGTAGCCAGCAGCTTGGCCGGCTTTGTTGACTTCGAGGATGGTTTTGTCCTTCTGTATCAACATGACCGGTGCCGGGTAGTTGCCCCAGAAAAGGTGAAAGTTTTTGCGAATTTCCTCGTTGATTTGGATGTTCATGTCTAATTCTCCTTGTGATTGTTATTTGCTTTGCGTTGGAATATCAAAACGCTACCTTGGCAATGAGGCTAATTTTACGTGCTAAACAAGCAGGTCTTCGTAAAATGCACCAATAGTATTCTCGGAATTGCGGATATGGACTTCTACGATCCAGATATTGGCTGAGGGGTGAAATGCGATTTCGTGCAAAGGTCCCTCGTAGTGTTCAGCGCTGGAGTAGTCCCCCAAGCGATGACCGCCGAGATCGAGGTTCAGCTCCCACCCAAGATCCTTCGCCATTTTCTGTGCGAAATCGTACAATTCGACACCGGTCGTTTTATGCATTTTCCACTTTGCCGCAACGGCTTCGAAAATCTTTTTGGCGTCAACCGCGCAACGTTTCATTTCCGGATTGCTCCCGGTGACAAATGTGTCGCCTGCGTCGCCTTCATACCCATCCCAGACGGGGGCGATATCAATGAAGAAGATATCATTCTCGCCTAAACGAACTCCCGGAACGGAATCAGCGCCAAAGGTGATGGTGGTGTTGCTGCCAAAACGGATGTAAGGCTAGTGAAAAGCTTTCTTTGCCCCCATGTCCAGCAATGTTTCCACAACCATTTTGTTGGCATCCTCTTCGAGCATCCCAACCTTGACCTGGGCGGCGATCCGCTCAACCGCCTGCTGTGCCCTTGCTCTGATTTCGAGCATTTTCTCCACTGAAAAGTCGCCCTTGGTCCTTTCAACTACCGCCTTCTCATGCATAGTCAGAATCTCCCCTTTAAGTGGTTTGCCTCGTTCCTAATGCCATCGTCGATCGATTTGAAGGTTTTTCGGCAGTGAATGACGTCAGCCGGTCAGGTGTGAGGTATGCGAGTAGACTATTGTGTGAATATGGGGCAGGCAATACACCGCTTGTCAACGGTCAGTATAGGCAGGTGAACGGTAATTCGAGGGGTACAGGGGATTATTTGAGTCTGACTCGGGTGAGAAATTCCCGAGTCCGTTGCCGGCTCACGGGGAGGAGGCGGTCACTGCCAACCATCTGGAGGCTGACCGTGTTACCGCTCCGCACCACCTTCTGCACCTTTTCAAGGTTGACCAGGTAACTTCGATGAATGCGGAAAAAGCGCTCTCGGCTCAGCCCCGCCTCCAACACGCCGAGGGACAGGTCGCAGAAGAACTCACCGTCAACGGTTAATACCTGAGAATAGATGTTTTCCGCCTTGATAAAAACGATTTCCTCGGGGGCGATCAGTAGAATTTCGCCGCCGGCGCTGACAGGGACTTTGATGAAGCCATGTTGGGGGGTAGAGATTAACGCAGTGATATCATAGATCAGGCAGCAGTGGAGTGATTTTGCCAGCTTTTGGTCGAGGAGCGGTATCATCTTTAGCATCACAAAGATTTCGCGGGAGCCACTCATGCGTCTGACAGACATGGATGCCTGGCGGGAAGGGTCGAGTGCCATCGCCACCAACTCCTGTAGTTTCTCGCCGGCCGGCCCACGGTGCATTTCCAGCAGATTCTGTTCAAGGATTTGCTCGTGCGGCGTTTCGGCAAAGATACGCATCAATGCCCAGTTAATATGGCTCACCTGGAAATTGTTGTCGAACAGAATTATCCCCGGTTCCGTGCGCTTCAGCAGGTTTTGTATGTTGTGTTGGTCCATGATGCCTCACAATTCGTGATATCTTGGAAGGTCCTTGAAATCACGCTGGAAAATTACTTTCGTAGTAAACTTAACAGAAACCGGCTGCGTTGGCCAGCGCATTGCCGACGTTTTGCCGTCTCCCCCGGTTTCCACGTAGTTATACACCGCTCGGCATCTATCCATTCCTCGGAAGTTGTTCTGGATAGTGTTGCCTCCGAGCTTTAAGCCTTTCGGGGGTCACGTTATTAACCCCCTATCTTCATTCGCAGTGTTATTGCTGAAGTTCACGATATCCCCAAGACGGATGTTGCTCTTTGCTAGGCCCAAACGCTTCGCAGGGGTTTTCTTATCCGCACCTACCTTTAGGTAATTGTAGTTGACACGATAGATATCGAGAAGCATGGCAGCAATCTCGGGTTTGTAAGGATTTTTCTGATACCATTTTCGGCCTGTATTGCTGGATGAGCTGGGCGCTCTGGCCAGCAAGGAGATGCTGTTTCTGACCTGTGCAAAAAACCGGTCAATTCCATGCAGACTTGCTTTATCGAAGAGCGTTGCCAAGTGTTCTTCTTCGTAATCATTAAAGTCAGGTAGGTGGCAAACTTGTTTTTCCGGTTCCCTCTTGATGCGGTTCGGCACCTCAACCCACATGCTCTGGCCTTTGCTTCAACCTCCTCCCGACCTTCCTCACTGAAAAATCTGTGATCCAGCGTTGCGTCCACGGAAGTGCTGACGCTGCCGCTGTAGAGAGTTTTATTCAGGGCTTCGGTATCACGGTTGAGGCGGTCCAGGTCATCGGAGTGCTCCAGATCTCCGATTTGCACATCGCCTTTTCCCAGGGTAGCCAAGACCTTGGAGCTGGAATACCCCATGGCGTTACCCAGCGAAAGTGATGACGAATTTACTTTTGGAATCGAATCGGTGACGATTGGTCGGGGATCTTTGGCCGTTCCAAACCCTATGTTGGTGCCTATATTGAAATGAGTATTTGAGCTATAGGTAGAGTCGGTACTGTTGGCAAAGGTCAGGGTGCCGGTTTCAAGCGTTAATTGTTCATTGTCGATAAAGGCACCTTTTCCGTCCATTTGTCCCGCAGCAAGTAATGCGCCTTTTATGTGGGTGTTGCCGCCGACTTCGACATGGACGTTCTCGCCTGTCAAGGACGTCAGTAGGGTCTGTTTGCCAGTGTGTGGGGTTGGGGAGCAAGTTAACTTGCTCCGACTCCAATTGCCCACCTTACCATTTGGGAATCTCATATTCCTTATCGTACAACAGCCCTTTTTGTTTCATCATGGGGGCGTTGAAGTGGATGATTTTTAGCGACCGCAACATAAACGCCAGGGACTGTTTAAACTCCTGCTCGACATCGGCTTGAGACTGTCGAATGCCGAATTTTTCGCCATCGATGACGGTCTCCTCGCTGGAACCCGGATGGTAGAAATAAAAAGCGCTGCTACGGAAAACCCGCGGGTTTTCCTGCAGGTCATAATAGGCACAATAGGTCTTATAAAACTTTGTGATTCCGCCGGGTAGCCAAGTGCCGCCTACGCCTCTTGAATAGCTCACGCTGGTGCATTTCATCCCATGCACATAATCAACCCAACATTTGCGGCCGAACGTACGGGTTTCCAGGTCGTTTTCGATCTGCCATGCATTGGGCAGTTTTTTCTGGTCCTCTTCCAGTGATGCCAGGGCGGTTGGGTCAAGCATGGTTTCGCCCTTTGGGTTGCGGGACGGGTAGTCGAAAAAATCAATATCCAGTTTTGAGTGTGACAAGAACTTTATTACGGATATGTTTGCCACTATATCATGTGCGTAATGATAAGAAAGATCGTATAAATGGGGTTCGCTAACGGCTTCGTCAACAGCAATAACCGCGTCCTGGAGGACGGTCCAGCCTTTTTGCTCGGGCAGTTGTATGGAAATGGACTTGTCGGCATTCAGGAGGACTTCATGGGGGTTTCCTTCCCTGTAGAACGATTTGAGGCTGCAACCCACAACCAATGTCACGGCAAAAATGCCAACGAGGATATATCTCATGGTTTGTCTCCGCAAACCGCCGGGGGCTTGCATTCGTAGTTGCTGTGCGGGGAGCTGCTTGTCATAAGTTTGTAGAAATTAAAAAGATTGAAGCGATCGATGATGGAAGCTTGACCATCGAGGCCTTTATTTCCCCCCAGCCCTTCTCCTACAAAATCGTCTTCGTTGGTGAAGGTGGCTGAAAGTTTAATGCCTGCTTTCTTTAATGCTCTTTGCAGATCTACAACATTGACCGGCGAGCCATAGGCGCTGGCGGTGTGATCTTCAATTGCATACTCAGAGCTCGGCATCGCCCCGGTCTTTTGTAATTCGGCAATATATTTTGCTCCCGACGTAGCCAAAAGTGCCCCCTGAGAGTGAATGGCAGTATTTGCCCCCTCCTTTCCTCGTGCAGTTTTCACTTCCTCATTGAATAGGCCTGTTTGCTTTGCCATGCCGGTTGTTCCTCCAAGTTTATCAACGCCACATTCAAGAAGATTGGCAAAAACCCCGTAGGTTGGATTGTAATTGAGTGTGAATTCTGTGGGTTTGAATTGGCAATGGCCTGCCAAAGAGGATTATTTATGCCATTTTATATGCCTTGAAAGGATGCCTTATCTTTAGATATACAGGCTACTTAATCGTATTAAAGCAATTTTCATTGCCATAGAAATATGCTTTTGTATAGTTTGTTTCTGTATTGTGTCTAACGACAACAGATATCCCAGAAGTTTTATCCAATCTTTTAGAGTTTGGGTCATTGAAAACCCATACTTCATACCATACCGGTGGATCATGCTTTACAATTCTAAATTCCTTCAATGAATCTTTTTCAAACCCACAGTTAGAGCTAAAAGCTTCAAAAATAGTATCTTTAAACTGATCATGAAATGCGGATTCCCCAACAGTGCCAGCCCAAACAGGGAACTCCATGCTGGTTTTGCCATCACCATGATCAGTAAATTTTGTTCTTATTGGAGAGTATTTGGCTTCTTGTTCTGCATTAATTTCTTCAACGTACTTTTTTAAATCTGACGTGGTTGAGCAGCCAGATAGTGCAAAAACCGTGAGAAAGCTTGCAATAAATATCAATTTCCTCATAACGCCTCCTATAACAAAAGCATGGTTATCAGGGCGGGGGGGCAGTCATGGTTTCGCCGGATTGCGCTCATGCTGAATGTCCGCTCAGATTTACCATTTGGGAATCTCATAGTCCTTGTCGTACAACAGCCCCTTTTGTTTCATCATGGGGGAGTTGAAGTTTATGATTTTCAGCGACCGCAACATAAACGCCAGGGACTGTTTAAATTCACGCTCGACATCGGCTTGAGACAGTCGAATGCCGAATTTTTCGCTATCGATGACAGTCTCCGCGCTGGAGCCCGGATGGTAAAAATAAAAGGCGCTGGCACTAAAAACCCGCGGTTTTGCCTGCAGGTCGTAATAGGCACAATAGGTATCATAAAATTTTACTTTCCCGCCGGGCAGCCAGGTGCCGCCCTCTCCTCGTGAAAAGCTCACGCTGGTGCATTTCATCCCATGGACATAATCAACCCAATATTTGCGGCCGAACGTGCGGGTTTCCAGGTCGTTTTTTATCTGCCACGCATTGGGCAGTTTCTTCTGCTCCTCTTCCAGAGCCTCCAGGACACCCCTGTCAAGCATGGTTTCGCCGTCTGGTTTACGGGACGGATAATCGTAAAAATCAATACTTATTTTTGATTGCGACAGATACCTAGTGATAGATATTCTGGCTATGATGTCCGGCGCATAGCGGTACGCAGGATCGTATAAATAGGGGCGGCTGGGGGCCTCTTCTTCGGCAATCACCGAATCCTGGAAGATCGTCCAGCTGTTTTGCTCGGGCAGCTGGATGGCGATGGACCGGTCGGAATTCAAAAGGACTTCTTGGGGTTTGCTGTCCCTGTAGAAATATCTGGTACTGCAACCGGCTACCAATGCCACGGCAAAAATGCCAACGAGGATATATCTCATGGTTTGTCTCCGCAAACCGCCGGGGGCTTGCACTCGTAGTTGTGCAAGCTTCTCTGTCGAACCGATATTTCCGATATCATCGCTGGATGGGTTATTCTACAAATTCTATAATTGCGCCAACCCTGTTTGCCTCGTTTCTGAGCGTGTCCGCGTATCGATCCGATAGTGAAACCACGCATAGCCTTATACCCTCCAATATGTTGTCCTCGTAGTGAGAAAAAGTATTGCTGATAAGGGCGGCTAGTTTTTGGCTGCTTTGGCAGTAGAGAGTAAAATCAGTGTGACCTTGTGAAATCGCGGTTGAAAAATTCTGATAAAATCCTTCATCATTACCGGTGTTTTTTATCGAGAGGGTCATGAGAGCGTCGCTCGCTATTCCATAGGACGGGATGATCATAACGAGGCCCAGCGCTTTACATGAACATTGCGTTGATTTTTCGATGACTCCATCAATGCGTAAGGTCGGTTCCGAGCATCCTTGTAGACATACGAACAGGAAGATGAAATAGCTGTACCGTTTGATATTATGTTTCATATTATTTCCGCTTAAATAGTGTCACTTTGAGATTTGTGGATGTATCGGGGGGGCATGTACTGCTGTTTGATCAATTGGTGTAATTGTGAGTTGAAAATGCCTATTTTGGTTCGACATCAGATTTACTTTGTTTTGTTGTTAATGATTGATTTAATTTTTTTGTCCAAAAATCAACTTGTTTTTGGTCTTCTATTATTTTATACATTTTAATCAGTTCAATTATTGCTTGTTGGTTGCCAAAATTTGCTGATTTCGTGTACAAATGCATTGCTGCAGGGATATTAACGGGTACACCTTCGCCATTTCGATACATTGCCCCTAAATCATAGAGAGCCGGGGGGTAATTTGCTCCCGCTGCTCTTGCAAACCAGTAAAATGCTTTTTTGTAATCCTTTTCAACCCCGTCACCATTAATATACATAAGACCTAAATAATGTTGGCCCTCAGAAGAATGACCTTCCGCTCCTTTTAAAATAATCGGGTATGCTTCAGAAAATTTCTGTTCACCTAAAAGTTTGCATGCCGTGTACATTCTAGAATCTATCTCTTTGTCAGACACGGAAAGCCCTGTTAGTAAAAGATCTTTAGAATTTATGTCTTTTTCCTTTTTAAACGTAGCTACAATTTTTCCACAATCTCTGCAGCCAGAGGAATAATCACCTTTAATCATCAAGCCGATATCAACAAAAGCATTAGGCATGTTGTAATAATATATATATGAAACATGATCAACGAAGTTCATATGACTTATTGCAGGGTCTCCCAATATGGATACAACATCCGAACGGGTGCTTTTGTTGGGTGTAAGCGTTTCTGTATTGGGTTTACTGCTGATGTACCCAGGATTCACAAGAGAGCATCCTGAGAGCGAAAAAAAAAGGAACGACAATACAACGAAAATTTTCATCACATCTCCCTGTAGATTTATATTTATTTCAGGAATCATGCGGGACACTCCACACAATATGGTGCGAAACGAGAATGCACAAAATCATTCAACGAAAAAAACGTCCGTAGCGTTTTCTTCAGGGATATAACGCATGATAACTGATCTTCCCGATGTTTTATCGGGACGTATGGACTTTTCATCGCTAAAGATCCATACTTCATACCAGATTGGCTTATTGTGACTTACGACTCTCACTTCTTTCAGGTCCGACTTTTTTAATCCACATTTTGTTTCAAAATAATTAAATATAAAATCTTGATATTGCTTGTTCGCTACGGTAGTTCCTGGCTGCCCAGCCCAAACACCATAGTCTATGTTTCCGACCCCGCCTGGCTGCTTTGTATAGGCCACACGCACAGGCCTCCCTGCCCTTTCCAGATCCTTGTTTTGAGTCGCGACAATAGCATCTATTTCATTTTTTAAGGCACAACCCGATAGAGTACAAAATAAAATAAGAAAAATGACTATTTTTTTCATTGAAACTCCCTAAGATTTAGAGAAATCGCATGTGGAAAACAGCCGGATTGGACCGCGGGCTGGCTACCCATGGTTTTTGCTGACGAACCTACTGCTTTTTTAGCCCCACTTCTTCAACGGTGCACCTTGATCTGCCTACCTTCCAAGGTCCTAAATTCGGCTACAGCTTCATCCTCCCATGGCGCTCTTGTGATTTTTTTAATATCATCCCAATAATACATAAAATCAGCACCATCTTTTAAAGTATTGACATATATCTTCCCATAAACGACCAGAACCGTTGGGCCGTTATATATTTTTTCAAGCCGAACTCTTTGTATTTTCACATTGGCTCCACCCTTAATAACGCTTATATCACTGCTTTTTGTATAGCGGTTCACTTCTATTGATTTCGCAAAACTTTTACTGTTTAAATCCTCCAGAATATAGTAACTAATCAAATGCTCTTTAATTATACCAACATCCCTAAGCAAGACATGGTCAGACTCAAAATAGCCCTCGAATAAATCACAGTCACTTACATCCATCTCATATTGCCTATTTGTGATAGAGCACCCACAAAGCACAATCGACAAGAACAAAATAAATAGTGATTTGTTAAAAATACCGGCGCACAAACGCCTAATATCATTTTTCAAGAAAATCATAAGTAATCCTCCTATATTCGTTCCCTATCTCAAGGCTATATGCATCAAGGTTTTTGGGATTACCCAATTGTCTGTGTGCGTCACCGAGAATCGTACCCCCAAATCCTTTTCTCCCTTCGCCAAAGTACATATGGTCATTATTTCCTGTCGACCAATATCCAAATGATAAAAGAGCGCCGAGGTTGCTCGTTGGTTCTTGCAGGCCAACTGAATACGTTGCTTGCAAAGAGTCAATGTTATTATACAAACCAAAACCTGGACCTTGATCAGCAGCCAATTTTTTTACGCCAATGCCGTAAATCGCAGTATAGTTACTCGCCAGGGAAGCTCGTGAAACACCACCACTATGCGAATACATTAGCACCGTACTATTTTCAGGAGTGCCACTAACTACATAATCTGCCATCTCCAGTCCTCTGCTTTTATACCCGAGAAAGAGCGACATTGCGACACGAGTAGCTGAATCCCCGACATTCGACGCGTAGTTATAATCAGAGCCATTAATATTTAAAGCGCCTTCTGTGTACGCATCACGTTTAATTGAAATTTTTTCAGAATTTGCATTTATGCCGCCCGTGATCCATCTTGTGACTTCGCCATCCATATTCCCTTTAACGCTTGGCACAAAGTTCCCAATCAGCGGCACCTCTTGCCCAAGCATAAGCGAAGAAGCCGCCAGATCTGCTTTTCTTGAAAAACTCCATCTCCTCTCAAATCCTTTAGCCGGAACTTCGATATGTTTTGCCATATAATCAAGCAAGGTTTCAAAGTCGTGAAAGACAGAAAGACGTTCAACCACCAATAATGGCAATGATGCTACAGAGAGCACCATATCCTTGGCCCCACCCGCAGCTGTGATGGCTACATCAACCGTGCCGTCCAGCATTATTTCCCCTTCCTCCAAGGCAATTTCGTACTCCTGGGCGATTTCTCCCCGCCCCTCTTCACTGAGCAGCCGATGATCCAGCGTTGCGTCCACGGAAGTGCTGACGCTGCCGCTGTAGAGATTTTTATTCAGGGCCTCGGTATCACGGTTGAGACGGTCCAGGTCATCGGAGTACTCCAGATTTCCGATTTGCACATCGCCTTTTCCCAGGGTGGCCAAGACTTTGGAGCTGGAATACCCCATGTCGTTACCCAGCGAAAGGGTTGACGAATTTACCTTGGGGGTGGTCTCGTTGGTGTCCGGTTGGGGGTCCTTGGTGGAGCCGAACCCGATGTTGGTGCCTGCGTTGAAACTATTGCTTGAGCTGTAGCTGGAGTTCGTACTGTTGCCGAAGGTGAGGGTCTCGGTTTTGAAGGCCAAGTTTTCATTATCGATGAAGATTCCCTCTTCGTTTACTTCTCCGGCCGCGAGCAAGGCTCCTTTCAGGTGGGTGTTGCCGCCGACTTCGACATGGACATTTTCACCGGTCAAGGAAGTCAGGACCGTTTGCTTGACCTGGGTTGTGCCGGCGCTGGCGCCGAAGCTGGCGCCGACACTTCCCAACCCGTCACCCACTCTGGCGCCGATGGCTTGGTTCAATTTACCCTGGGCCGCTTTATGCTCTTGTTCATTGGCATAATCCCCCCTGTCGGCGGTGTATTCTTGATCATTGCCCAAAGAGAAACTTGCTCCAACATTAAACCCTTTCGAGTTCGAGGAAGAGCTGTCCCGCAGGGAGATGATGTCCAGATCGTTTCCTACCTCCAGATTGAGGGTGTCGTCTGCCCGTACCGTAGCTCCTTCGAACAGGGCATCGTTGGCGACGGTGAGGTTGATATTCTTGGCCAGAAGTTCCGAGTTGGTGTGCGAGGTGCTCTCCTGGCTGGCGTGATTTCCCCCGTAGCCCATACTGCCGGCCATGCCGCTGCCACCGCCGTACATGGTCATGGAAAGACTGCCGGAAAGGTCTTTGGAGTCCTGTTTGGCCTGGTATGTATCTGTGGAAGCGCTGACATTTAAATCGTGTGTGGCTATCTCCAGATTGTCTTTAGCGGCAAGGGTCGCGCCGCGGATAGCAACCTGGGTGCTCTCGAGGGGGTTGGTGGTGATCGTGATGTCCTTGCCGGTGATGATTGCGTTGAGGCTTCGGGTCGTGTCCGCGCGGCTATTTGTTTTAGAGCCGTGGAGATCAAGCGCCAGTCCCGCTGAAAAGCCCCAGGTGTATGAACTGGAGGCCGCGGTGGCGACTTGCGTCGCGATGGCAACCGTCTTGCTGGCAAGATCCGCTGTTGCCGCCGCGACGGCAGCGACATAATATTTCTCGTTGTCGCTGACATGGTCGATCAACTCTTCCAGGTCTTCAATGTCCTCGTAGTCAACTCCTGCTTCTTTGTTCCGGTATGCCTTCTTGGTATCCGAGAGGGCGGATTGGAGGGAGCTCAACTGGTCCTTGAATTGCAAGTAATCGTCTTTTACCTGCAGGAGTTGTTTTGCGGCTTCTGCGGCGGCTTTCACGGCACTTCCTATTTCCACGTATTCGTTTTGTACGGTGAGGCTTATTTCCGCGCTGGCATGTTTGTCTTTACTGTTCTCCGAGAAGGTGTCTATGGCTTCCTTGATGGTCACATCGCCGGTTTGGGCCAGGAGCTCGACGCTTTTCCCCGCGGCCACCGTAGAACCTTCAATGAGGATGTTTTGGTGCGCATTCAGGAGAATATCGCCATCTTCTCCGGTCAGGTTTGAACTTTTGTGCGTGAGTGCCTGGCTGGAGTGGTCCGTATCGTCATAGGTCGCATTTGCGAGTGCTATTTTCAGTTGGGTCTCGCCCTGTTTTGGAGTAAACGCTTTTGTTGCATCCATAATGTTGGCGAGACTTACTTCCATTTTCCTTGTCGAGCTATGGGAATCCCTTTTTTCTTCGGCAGAGAGGATGTTTATGTCGCCTGTGCTGGTTGTGGCGCGAAGGGTGTTTTGGGCGGTAAGGTCTGAGCCTATGACCGTAGCGTTGGGGGCCTCCAGCACGATGTCGTTGCCACTGTTCAGGGTTGAGGATTTCGCTTTAATATCGGTCGTTTGGTCTTTATGGTACTCCATTTCGTAGATGGGGCCTGTGTTGAGCATACCCATTGTTGCCAGCGAGGTGATCAAGTTGCCGAGATTGAAACTGCTTTTTTTGCTCCATTGCTCATCCTGCCGCAATTCTTGTGCCGCGGCGATAAGGATGTCGTTGGCAGCCTGGAGGTGAAGATCAGACGCGGCATCAACATTGGAGCCGATGATGCGGATGTCGTTGCCGGATTTGAGGATGATGTTCAGCGCTTCGGTTCTGAGCTCGGCTTCTTTGACATTGAGAGCGTCGGTTCTTTTTAATTGCGCACTTTGGCTTAGCCCACCCCATGAGGATTTGGTGGTGGTGTGCAGGGAGCCCTCCCGGTACTGCTTGGCCAGAACGTTGATGTCTTTTTTGGCATCGAGAACAATGTTTTCTCCGGCTATGAGGTTGGCCGATTCAAGGGTGATGCCTTCGTTTTGGGCTTGGATGAGAATGTTGCGCGCTTGGAGGTTGCTTTGCACTACGCTTTCCTGGTGGCTCATGTCTCTTTCAATTTCTCCCCCTAAAAAGCCATCATCCAATTCTATCTGGGTGTCCTGGTGGGTAAGGTCGTTTGCAGCCAGGATCGAGATTCCCTGCGTTGCCTGCAAGGCGATGGTTTCCCCGGCATTGAGAGATGAGGCCGTGATGTCGATTTGGTTGGCTGCAATGGCGATGTTTTTGCCTTCCAGGGAAGAAACCGCGTTAGTCAGGGACCCGCCTCTGTTGTAGCCATTGGCAAGGTCAAAGTCATACTCCTCATTGAGTTCAAGTGCGTTAATTCGGACATCCCCTTCGTGGGAAGCGAGCAACAGGGTTTCACCGGAGTGCGCAGTCGTGTTGGACAGGGTGATGTTGTCGGGCGCTTCCATGGTGAGGTTTCCACCTGCGATGAAGCGGGTTTCGTTTCCTTTGAGTGTAGATGTTTGGGAGCCCCTGGCATAATTGTAGATTTTTTCTTCGGTTATGGCGCTGCCGGTGATGGTGTTTGCCACGAGACGCATGTCCCCTCCCGAGGCGATGGTTCCGCTGAGGTTTTGAAGCTCACCGCCGACCAGAAGGTTCATCGCGTTTTCTGAAACAAGAGCGCCGTTTTTGTTGGTGAGTTTATCGGCGGTGATGTCCATCCGCGAGCGGGCGACAATGGTCCCCTCATTTAACAGGGTTTCCTCCACGTTGAGGTCGATTGTGTTGGCTGCTATTTGTGGCCCGTAGGTGGCGATGTTATTTGCTGCCAGGTAAAGTTGCGGCACGAGCACTTTTTCGCCGTCAACGATGCGGTCTTCCAACCAGACAATGTTTTTATCCAACTGCGCGACTTGTTCTTTGGTAAGGGTGATGCCAAAAGCAAGTTGCAGCTTTTCTTGAAGTGCCAACGCGTTGTCCATGAGCCCTTTGTACTGTTCCAGGTCGGATGCGTATCCTTCGAGATAGCGTTTACCGCTTTGTGCGATGACGCTGTTGCGGACAAAGTCGGTTTCATACATCCCATCGCCCAGGCGTTTGATGATAGTCTCCGGGCGATGGTTGAGTTTTTCAAGCATGTAATCAGAGCTGATAAAGGTCTTGTAATTGGTGAAAAGCGGATTGGCTTCGATGAGATATGGATGGTTACTGGCTTTATTGAGTAGAAAAAGACCGAAGTTCCCCTTGGGGAGGGTGAGGTTGTCGATGATGATATCACCATTGGATGTATGTTGAATATCAGGAGACTGCAGCAGGGCATGGTGCGTGTCGGTTTGGTACAAACCTTCTGCGCCGGTATTATTGAGGGTGATGACATTACCGGTGATGCTTTGTCTGGCCTGAATCCCATGCCCCGGCAGGGGTGTTTTTTGTGTGTCGGTAGAGGTAAAGGTTCCTCTATAGCCTGCCCGATGTTTATGATTTACACATGCGCCAAAGACACGACTGGAACAATATCTTTCCTTTCGATATTTTTTGGTTACTGTGGTGATTGTGTCAACCAGGATATTGCCTACATTGTTGGCAATATTGGCGTATAAATCGATATCCTCATCGGCTGCAATGAGCGAATAGTGATTGTCGAGTGTGTCCAGGTCTATGCTGATATCGCCAGCAGCTAAAATGAGTGCGGGATCCGATGGAACCGCCACGACCTGTTGTTGCGTTGTTGTTGTGACCACATCATAATCATACTTGCCTCCTCGTGAGATTTTCTGTGTTTTGGTGGAAGTCAATTGTTTCATGGTTGGCGCATCGGCGATGTTGCTGAGTGTTTTGGCTGTGATGCCTATATTGCCCCCGGATTGCATCAGCCCGAGGTTGGTGACATGGTTTATTTTATCGTTTGCACGATTGGCGGCTATGGTTAAGTCGCAGTCACTGTCGATGACACCCTCCTTTTGGTTGGTCAGGGTGTCTTCCACCAACAGGCTGATGGCGTTGTTGCTACGGATCACGCCTGTGTTGTCAAGGTTTCGGGCGGAGATTTCAAGATTGTTTATTGAATACAGAGCCCCCGTGTTATCGATATCCGTGGCGAAGATGGCAAGATCTGCTCCTCCGATGAGCCCTTGGTTGTTGAGTTTTTGGGCAACACTGACGGTGTTGCTGCCCGTTTCTTCCAGTGCCGTGAGTTCGCCTTTGTTATCAAGGAATTCTGCAAAAACTTGTAGGGAATGCGTGGCAGAGGTAACGGCGATTTCCGCCATGGAAATGTTTTTTTGCGCCGAGATGGTTACGTCGTTGGCAGTGATGTCGTTGGTGAGTTGAATACCTGCATTATGAGAATAGACCTCCAGATGTGAACCTGCGACGGCTTTTGAGAGGACGATGTCTCCATCGGCTGTTAATGCAAAGGAATTTTGAGCAAACACTTCAGGTGGCAGGTGAACGCCGATGCCTTTGTCGCTGCTATGAAGGGTGATCGTGTTGGCGTAGATGCCTCCAAGTAATGAAGAGTCGATGGCCATACCGGTTCCCGCTCGGTTTTTATCAGAGATGGCACCATCCAGGGCGATGGTGTTTTCTCCAGCAACGACATTGAGTTTATCCGCGTACAGTTTGGCATTGAGTTGTAAAGCTTTGGCATAGAGATTTACTCTTGCGATGTTGTTGGCATTGAATCCATCCCCCTCGATCACAATATCTCCGCTGCTCACATCAAATCCCTGCAACATGGTTCCGTTCATGATGGGTGAGCCTGTGGTGAGAGTGGCGCTTGGGGTGTTGATGAATCCTCCACCGTTGACGCTGATGCCGTTAGGGTTGGCGATGATAACATCGGCGGGTTTTCCAGCGACTTCGGTGTAGCCTTGCAGGAGTGTTTTGCTCGTGCCTGTAACTTCGTTCAAGATCAGCCGTGCTTGCTTGACGGAGAGGTTGGGATTGTAGGGAATGTAGCCGGCGAGTTGCGTGTTGGCTATGACATTGGCATTGTTGAGAATCAGCCCTTGTTTTTGGACATTGTAGGTGTTGAATTTATTGTGAGAGATCCCCTGGGCATTGGGGGTTGTGATATTGACGACAGGTACGCCATTGGGGGCTTGTCCAAGATAGGCCTGGTTGGCTTTTGATGCAGAGGTATCTACCTGAATTTCAGCTGCTGAGAGGGTTTGACTGAAAATCAAAAGCAAACTCAGGGTAAGGCAGATGGTTCGATTTCCTTTCATACTATTTCCTTTATGAAAGAAGCTTTGTTTAGGTTGATAACAGCAGAGGCGGCGGAGAGATGCCGCATGTTAAAACCGGTAATTTACCCAAAACCCAAGGAAGTTTTGAGTGGCACTGACGTCCTTTTTGTACAGCGGCATTGCATAGTAGATAGCAAGGTCAACAGCATCCGCTGTAAGCTTGATCCCGATGGTATCGCTTAAAAGGGTTCCACCCTTTGAATCTTCTTCTTTTTTGATCCTTCCTCCATCCAAGGCAACAAAACAGGTCGGGAAAAAAACGCCTGCAAACCTGTGACTGGATGTGTAGGAAGCCTCGTTTCGGACATAGAAGCCACTGTTTCCGTTCAATCCTTCCTTCGCATAGCCCCTTACGCTGTATGGACCGCCGATGCTGATTTGATTGGTGCTGAAGAGACGATCCTCGGAGTGCTGATAATGTGCGTCGAGGGTGTATTGAAAGGCTGCGATTCGTTTTGCGAGGGAGAGGTCAACCGTACAAAGTGAATATTTTTCATCGAGGTTTGTTGGATTGTGTGCGTTAAACCAATCAACTCCCTGGGTGTATTGCAGTTCAAGAAATGCGTAAAACCCAACCGTTTGATAGAGATAATCCAGCCTAGCCCCAGTTTTTGAAAGGGTATAGCTGGACGTTTCTATGAGGGTGTCACTTATGAAATTGCTGCTTTTGTACCGAGAGACGAAGGAGCCAAGGTTTATTCGATTGTGTTGATCATGGTAGAGTTTATAGGCCAGATCCAGAGTGAATGTGTAGGTGCTTCCGTGGGATTTATAGATTGAAATGCCTGCAGGAATGTCTTGTTCGTACTTTGTTTTGTTGTAACTTAGCGTGGTTAATAATCGTCTGATGGGGAAGGAGTACGCGTAGGAATCGCCTGTAGAATTTTCACCATCGAAGTGTTTGTTGGTACTATTGAGATGAATGGATAGCTGATCGTTAATTTTCAGGGGATTATCCAGAAACAGTCTAAGCGTTCCTTGAAATTTTCCTGTGTTATGTGTACCGAAATTATTTAGTCCCAAGATGCCGTGAATTCGGCGTGATGGTTGATTTTGGATAGTGACGTGTGTTTGTCCCACCTCGGATCCTGGCGCAAGTTCCATCGTTGCATGATTGCTTGGCAGTCGGTTGATTGTTTCGATGGATCTTTCAAGGTCTCGGAGATTTAAATGGCGGTTATTTTGTCCCCAAAAAGCGCTGTTTATGTAGAGTTTGTCAGGAGTGATGCTTTCGATATTGCCCTCAACGGCATGAAGTGTAACCTCTCCGTGGACGATGTTTTGCGGTTTGAGATACACTTGTGAGGTAATGTACCCTTTTTCGATGTAGAGTGCGGTAAATTGGCGTGCCAAGTTAGACAAATCTGTGAGTGTATTGCAACGCCCGATGTAGGCATCAAATAGGGCTTTTTTTTCTTTCTGAGAGAGAAGAGTAATGGTGGTTTCATGGATGGACTTTATTTCAAAGCACTGTTCGTCTTGGCTGGGCAGTAAAACAGGTTTGTCAACATCCACATAGGGAATGGTTTCATGGCGATGTTGTTCCAGTCGCTCAAACACCTCTTTTTGTCTTTTAAGCTGCTCGGTTTTTTGAATGACGTCTAGTGCCTCGTCCGAAAATACCGGGCCAGGCACGAGCAAAAGCAAAAAAAGGGATAAGGCACTTAGCCTTGTATACATGGATTTCCTCTTGATTTCAGTATCCCAAGCTGTTGAGTCCGGCCACCGTTCTAATTTCCCAAATTAGGATCCAAGTAAGCGTCTCGCTACATTATGCGTTTTTAATTTATCAACATCGCAAACACGTCACATTTTGTCAATGTTTTTTAATTTAAGAACATCAATCATATGCTCTGTAAACGGATATTGGATTCCAAGGGTTTAAGTTTTCCCTTTGCTCTAGCCATCCTCCCACCATTCTGCAATAATCCCCGCCATGCAAATCATTCACGAAGAAATCATGCGGCACCTGCCGAGAAACGGCGAAACGCGGCGTCTGTTTCACGGACGCGGCCAATGTTTTGCCGGGTATGAAGACCTGGTGATCGACTATTTCCCGCCGGTGGTCATGGTGATCCTTTATCGTCAACGGCCGCAGGCCTGGTTGGACGAACTGACCCGGTTGCTGGTTAGCGTTTTGCCGGACCAGCCCAGTGCGATCGTTCTGCAGGAGCGTTTTTTGCCCAACGGTCCGAGCCGCTTGCTGCAAGGGGCTTTGCCTGAAAACCTGGAGGCCAGAGAGGCGGGATTGTCGTTCCGGTTGCGCCTCGGTGAAGCGCAGAATGTCGGGTTTTTCCCGGACATGGCGGTGGGGCGCAAGTTGGTGCGCGAACGGGCGGCGGGCAAGCGCGTGCTGAATCTGTTTGCCTACAGTTGCAGCTTTTCCGTTGCAGCGCTGGCCGGCGGGGCGACCCAGGTGGTTAATCTCGACATGAATCGCGGCGCGCTGGAACTCGGCAGACTCAATCATCAAATCAACGGCATCGACCTGCGCCGGGCCAGTTTCCTGTCGGTGGAGTTTTTCCGCAGCCTCGGTAAAGTGCGGAAACTGGGTCCGTTTGATCTGGTGATCTGCGACCCGCCCGCATCGCAGGGCAAAAGTTTTACCGCAGAGCGACACTGGCCCAAGCTGGTACGCAGCCTGCCGGATCTGCTCGCCCCCGGCGGGGAGATCGTGGCCTGCCTCAATGCGCCCAATCTGGGGCCGGACTACCTTGATCGGTTGCTGACGGAGACTTTTCCATTGGCGGAAAATCTCGGTTTGTATCGCCCCGGCGAAGATTTCCCCGAAGCCCATCCCGACTGCAGCGTTTCCTTGCACCATTACCGCTTACCCGAGGTTTCCAACGGGCAGGCTGCGCATCGCAAGACGGGACCTTGATTTAGTCCCGGGTCACTTGTTTGGTGGCAGGCTACTTCGCTTAGATGAACGTCTCCGACATGCTGAGATCGTTCGACTCAACCCCGACAGAAAAAGGTCCCCCGAAGAGGACCTTTGTCGTGACGCAGCATAATGAAAATGAGGCGACAACTAGCTTGTCGCCGCCCCATGCGATATTGAGAATTTTTATTCACTGTCTCTTCTTTCGATCTTAACCCTCCTGATCGCTGTACCGGTGACTTTGACGCATGTCAGTAGATAGTCTCCCCAGTATACTCGCTCCCCTTCCGAGGGGATGTGCCCCAGTTCAAAGAGAATCAGTCCGGCCAGGGTTTCATAGGGGCGCCCTTTGGCAAAACGAACCTCGAGCAGTTCCTGCAGGTCGATGAGGGGAATCAGGGCGTCGACGAGATATCCGCCGTCTTTGAGATGCTGAATGCGCTTTGGTTCAACGATATCGTGTTCATCCTCAATTTCCCCGACCAGCTCTTCCAACAGGTCTTCGGTGGTGGCCAGTCCTGTGATGCTGCCGTACTCGTCCACCACCAAAGCCATGTGGAGGCGATTGCGCTGCATTTCCCGCAAAAGATCACTTATTTTCTTTGATTCGGGAACAAAAAAGGCAGGCCGGATGAATTTTTCAGGGTCAAAATCGAGATCTTGCACCGCCTGTCCCAGAAGGTCCTTACTATGGATGAATCCCACCACGTTATCGATTTCTCCGCGATAGGCCGGAAACCTCGAATATTGGCCTTTCAAAACCAGCTTCAGAATCTCCTCCCGGCTCTGCGCCAGATCCAGCCCAAGGATACGGGGACGTGAGACCATGACCTCGTGCACCTGCGTCTGAGAAAAATCGAACACGTTTTGAATGAATTTCTGTTCTCCGGATGTGACCTCCCCGGTTTCCCTGCCCTCGGCCAGGAGGTGCTGAATCTCCTCTTTGGTGACGAAGGCTCGCTCCCCTGTTCCCCTAATCCCCAGGAGGGCTAGAACCGCCCGGCTTGATATGGTGAGGATGAAAACCGCTACCCCTGCGATGCGGGCGAGAAAGTGGATCGGCTTGGCCACGGCGAGCACGATTTTTTCCGAATGCTCCAGAGCGAGGGCCTTGGGCACCAACTCGCCGAGGATCAGGGAGAGGTAGGCGATAAAGCCGACCACCAGAAAGAGAGCAATAGGTTCGGCGGCATCGCTGATCATGGGAAACGGTGCCCTTTGCAGAAGCGGCATGATCACTTCGATGGCGGTGATACCGCCGACGGCGGAGGCCATGGTCCCGACCAGGGTGACGCCGATCTGTACCGTAGCCAAAAAGCGGTGCGGATCGGCGTGCAGCTGCTCGACGATTTTAGCCCGCTTGTTCCCCTCTGCAACCAATTGGGCAATGCGGCCGCGGCGCACCGAGACGATGGCGAGTTCTGCGCCGGCAAAAAATCCGTTGGCCAGAATGAGAAGTAAAACGATGACGAGTTCGAGCCAGAATGATTCCATACAAAGTCCTTCAATTCCTTATTTTGACCCGGGGGGAGACTTTCTCACGCATACTTCGCCTTTGCCAGGGCAGTCCAGGCCGTGCTTGAGGAAGGGAAACCGGTAGGTGATGCCAACCAAAGCGAAGTAGAGTTCCCATGGACTGAGATTGGCCAAGGCGATAAAAGTATAGACGATTAACGGGGCGATGGTGATGGCAAAAATGACCGAGTTAAAATCGAGCACAAACATTACCTCGGTATCTTTCCCCGGGATGCGGACGATCAGTCCCCGTATCTGGGTGCCCGGTTTACTTGGCTTTTATTGAGCCAGCAAAGCCGCGGTTTCGGCCAACGCTTTGTCCTTGCGCCTGAGTTCCTTGTTCAACTTCTGGATACGCTTGCCATCGATATGCTTAACCGGTTGGATTCAAGGCTAACCAGCATCTGGTCGCGCTACTGCTGAAGTTGGGCGTTATGCAATTCCCGCATGACGAAAAAATCCCACGAAATATATTAAGCGGGATTTTTGTGTCTAATAGAAGATGTTTGTGGGATGGTTATCAAGTTCGGTTAGTGAAGGCTTTGAAGCCTGAGATGAAATGCTATTTTGTGTTTTCCTCAATGGGTTGAGAAGGACTGATAAAGGCGCGTCCTTGGCTTCCAACCATTACACATTCAATGATAGGTATATTAACAGGTTTGGCGGCATTCCAGCGAATAAGGAAGTTTGCACCGACTCCTCCTTCTTGATCACGTTCGGAAAGATAAAGATAGACTGTTTCCAAAGGGGCCAGTTTCACAGGTTTTGTATAAAAACTTTTTATAAGGACTCCCTTCGTATTATAGTAGTCCGCTACCGAAACTCGAATTTCATTGTGCAGGTCTGTATTTCTGATTATCAGCGTGTTGGAGAGATGGACAGGGACTTTTCTGGGACCGGCAATAACATTAGAATAAACCGGAACATAAACGGTCTGTCCTTTAGCCAAGAGGATCTCTGCTGCCTCAAGAAAGCTTGGATAAAAATTGACCAAGAAAACGGCTGAGATAATGAAGAAAATCCATTTAATCGAATGCTTTTTGACACCCATATATCACCCCTGCATTTTATCCAGATGCTATGCTCATAAATTAAAATCACTCGTTTCTCGAGGAGCAGTTTAACACAGGGACCATTTTTTGCTATCGCACTATTTATAAAGAGAATAGTTAAAAACCAGCCTTCTCGGCTGAGTTGAAGCATAAGTTAAGGTGTCCACCGTTGGTTATGTTGCAGAAGAAAAATCGCTCTTTAATCCAAAATTCCTTCATAGCCTGGTTTATAGGCCTCCCCGATTCAGGGATCGAAGGTTTTTCTTGTCCGTTGGGTGGTAAATCAAAAGACCGAAAGTCCAAATTGCGCGAGAGAAACAGCCTGCTCAGTCGTCTAAGCCAACCTTAGCAGGATAAGGCTTTACTCAGGCAGGGCTGTTAAATAGGTGGTAACGTTTTGATGGAAGTTTATGAGGTCTTTTGTTTTTGAATATTCAGCCTGTACCGTTAGAGAAAAGGGATTCTCTTGATCTATCGCTCTGCCGCGAATGTGGCGGCCGTTGCTGTCAGGGAAGTCCCGGAATATGGGTTGATCCGGAGCGATTTTTCGCTCTGTTTTTTGCGGGGCAACGTTTGACGCTTGCGCAACTGCGCGGACAACTGTCCGACCTGGGCTTGGTGTTGTGGGGCAACAGCGGTGTGCCGATCCCTGCCCCCCGGTCATTGAATTCGGGGTGCGCGTTTCTCGGGGTTGACGGTTGTCGTTTGTCGGTCGCTGAGAGGCCTTGCCAATGTCTGGCATTGATTCCCGTCAAAGAGACCCTCGATCAACAACGGGGCTGTCTGTGCAAGTTGCCGGAGGCTTTCAGTCGGGATGCAGGCCGGGAGCGCTGGCGGAAATACTGGCAGACGGTTTAACGTCTGGTCGCCCGGTACGATACTCTCGCCGCAGTAGGCATCCCTGCTTACCCATCCCTGAACTTTTGCGATAGTATCAAGATTGGACAAGAGACTGTAGATTGGGTAACAATAGGTTTTTTCATATTTGAAGTCATACAAGGAGATTTATCATGGCGAGAGCACGTGCCCGGCACATCCTGGTGCCTACCGAGGAAGAATGCATTACCCTGAAGAATAAGATCGAAGCTGGTGAAGATTTTGCCGATATCGCCAAAAAGTACTCCAAGTGCCCCTCCGGCAGAAAAGGTGGCGCTCTTGGTGAATTTTTCCCCGGTCAGATGGTCAAAGAATTTGACGAAGTGGTTTTTTCCGGTGAAGTCGGCAAGGTTCTCGGCCCGGTGAAAACTCAGTTCGGCTACCATTTGATTGAAATCACCGGCCGCGTAGACTGAGAATTACCATGACAGCCCTGTGGGGCGGGCAGTGCCCGCCTCACACCCTGAAAGGCCTCTTGGTTTGTCCCGCCTGACACATCTCATCCTCCCGTCCAGCAAGTGACTGAAATGATTTTACAACTAATGGAAATGCTCGATGCGGTGCAAGGCGAGGTGGTTTTCTTCGTCGAAGACGGACCGCTTAAAACCAAACTGGTCGATCGCTACCTGGAGGAAGACGACGCGCATGCCGAGATCTTCGACTTTGAACTCCACGCGTCGGTTCGCATCAGGCGGGACGAGGGCGGGGCTGTCCCGGTCTTTGAATGCCGATTGGAGACAGGCGATTTCCAGTACCAGACCGTTTTGGCGGTCGGGGATTTGGATGCGGATCAAATAACCGAACTGATGGATCGGCTGCGGCCGCTTTGTCCGGTTTTGCCCAAAAAAGACGGTCGCCCCCGCAGGAACATTCTCAGGAAGAAAAATGGCCGCGGCTTGCTCAACCTCTCCGACGCTTCAAAGGCCCTTGGCCTCTCCCCCAGGGGCTTGAAGTCGCTGATTCCCTGCAGTGAAATACGGGTCGCGGAGGAACATGGCGAGAAGACCATCGAGGAATACTACTGGGAAAAGGATTTGGTCGGCAGGTTCCAAACCTTGTGGGCGGAGCATAAACAGGGTCGCGGTTATAAGCGCGAGGATGTGACCTTCATCGCGCAATGGTGCTGTGATGGCGACATGCAATGGGCCCGGGACCCGATTGCTGAATTTGTGGAACAGCGCACCCTGTGTGGGGACTGAACCTTTCAAATCTGGCGGGTATGTGATTACCCCGACCCGACCGGACCGCGATGCTCCCATTCAACAGAGGTACCGGAATCGGGCCTCGCGTGTAAATATTCATGGTGCAGGTTTCATAATCGCAGTTCGATACGTGGAAACTCGCCGCGATCCTCATGCAGACAGCGTTGCACTTCCGTAATCAATGGCGCAACCTCGATGCCGAGATAGGTCCCCTTGACCAGGGAGAGTTTTTCTATGCCGGCCCGGGTGAGGGACTGCGCCCCTTGCGGTTCACCGATGAAGCGCTTTAGCTGGGCAGCCGCCAGCTGGATCAACCCCTGCACGAATCGACCGCATACGGTCGATCTTTGCCCCGCCGCCAGCCACACCATTTCAAACACCTCATGCGCCTCCCACCAGTAACCGTGATTGAACAGGTCGATGCCGTACAGATAGGGCTCGCAATTGCGCCAGTCGTCAGGACGAAAGTGTGGCAGGTCGTCCTGCGCTTTCAGACGGGGGTGTCCTGTCGCAGTGCTACGTGGATGGGCGCCGGGGGCCCCGGCCAGGTGGGGAAGGTAGCGGATAGGTGGGAACGGGCGTTGCGTATAACGCGGTAGCTCGGGTTTGGTGAAGAGCGGCTCCATGCGTGGGTTCCCGTTTGTTTTGACCTAACCCTGTGACATTGCCGCAGGTGATCGCGGAGTCGGGGGGGCGACCCCGCGATCTTGATGTCGAAGGTTTAAATGTTTGTTTCTGATTTTTTCGGCACCGTCCGGTTCAGCGTGGCTGGTAATAGCCCATCGCCTCGGGCAGCAGAGCGTTGAGTTGCTGGATGCGGGTCTGGTCGGTCGGGTGCGTGCTGAGAAATTCGGGCACCCCGGCTCCGCCCTGCTGGGCCATGCGCTGCCACACTTCGATGGCCGCATGGGGGTCGTAACCGGCCATGGCCATAAAGATGAGACCGAGGTGGTCGGCTTCGCTTTCCTGCAGGCGACTATAGGGGAGCACGACGCCAAGGGTCGCTCCCACTCCGAACACCTTCATCCACAGGGCCTGACTCGCCTCGGGTTGGCTGGCCAGCACCGCCGAAAGGGCCTGCCCTCCCATCTGAGTCAGCAGTTCCTGACTCATTCGTTCATTACCGTGCCGGGCGATGACGTGTGCGACCTCGTGCGCCATGACCGCAGCCAGGCCGGCTTCATCGCGGGTGATAGGCAAAATTCCGCTGTAAACGGTGACTTTCCCCCCCGGCATGGCCCAGGCGTTAACCTCCGGACTATTCACCAGGCTGAATTCCCACTGGTAGCCGGACAGTTGGCTGAGCTGGTTGCGGTTGGTTAAAAACTGCTCGACCGCGCTGCGGATGCGCTCGCCGACCCTCTGCACCATGGCGCTTTCCCGGGTGTTGCGGATCACCTCGTGGCTGGTGAGGAATTCATCGTATTGTTGTTGGCTGGCAGCGGTCAGGGTGCCTTCGGATACCAGGTTGAGCTGCTGGCGCTGGGTAAAGGGGACGGTGCTGCAGCCCCCGACCAGAAGGACCAATGCGCACAGGAGGATATGCCGATATCTGCTGCATCGTGCAGGTTGTCTTATGGCGGGGGCAGTACCCCGAGAGCCGATTACCGTTGGTCTGAATTGATTCATGGCCACTCTCCTTGATGAGCATGACTACTGACACCATCAAGTGTTCCAGAATTCTGCGTACAGTCAACAGCCTGGTCCAACGATTTGGCAACAGGGTTAAAAGCCGGGGGCTATCAATGGAATGAACAGGTAACCGATATTTGTTTAACTTTTTGCAGGGGTAGACTCAGCGTCCTTTTTTACCCTGCACTTTGGGCGCCTTTGCCGCCGTTTTAAACTCTGGCTCATAGCCGATCACGAAACTGCTGGCGGTTTCGTTGCGCATACTCAGGAAATGAGCATTGTTTTTATCAAACGGACAAACGGGTACTTTACAGGGTTCGAAACCGAACTTTTTATAAAAACGCGGTTGCCCCAGCACGAACAGCGGCTGATTCTTGATCGGCTCCTGCCGTAATGCAAATCGGAGCAGTTCCGATCCCACCCCCTGTTTTTGAAACTCGGGGGTCACCGCCATGGGCGCCAGGTGCAAGCCGCAAATCTCACTGCCATGGTAGGCCTGGGTGAAGGCGATGTAGGCGATGGCCTTGTTGGTCTGGATGCACACCCATTCATGCACCAGGGTGCCGTTTTCATGGAGCTTTTGAACCAGATCGGCTTCGTATTCGCTGCGGGGAAAGGCACGGCGCAACAGGGCGTAGACCTTGGCGCGGTTTTGTTCCGTCAATTTCTGTATCTTCATATCAGGCTCCCAGTGTCCCGTTTGGGTCGTCGTGTCAAATAATTCTGAGGCATTTTGGGTCTTGCCAAGGCAGGTTAACGCTGGCGCAACGCTCCTCGTCAGCACAGCCTCAGCTGGCCGTCCTCCTCGACATCGAATTCTGCTTCTTCCCTGACCGGAACCGGGGCCGGTTTGGCCGGCACGACCTGCACAGGGGGAAGTTCCTGTTCTGTTTCGATGATCTCGGGCTGCCGGGTTGCGTCGTCGATCTGCAAGCCTTGTTCTACGGCCCGTTTGGCGAGCTTGTCGCAGCGTTCGTTAAAGGGATGCCCGGCGTGGCCTCGCACCCATTCCCAGCTCACCTGATGCTGGCTGGCTAGAGCCGCGAGTTGCCGCCAGAGATCCTGGTTCGCGAGAGCATCCGGAGTGTCGAGCCGCCCGTTGCGGATCCAGCCCTGCAACCATTCGCTCATTCCCCGAACCAGATACTGGGAATCGCTGAAAACCCGTACCGTCTGTGGCTTGTGCAGGGCCTCCAGACCCCGGATGGCCGCCAGCAGTTCCATGCGCTGCGAGGTGGCCACGGGCTCGAAACCGCTCAGTTCCTTTTCGTGCTCCCCGTAGCGCAGGATTACGCCATAGCCTCCCGGCCCCGAGTCTCTGCCGGAGCCGTCGCTGTAGATCTCGACCACGCCCGGCGGTGGCGGGGTGAAAGCGATCTCCAGGGCTTCGAATTCCAGTTCGCGCAACAGGGGTATCAGATCCGCAAGGTTCGGACTCTGTCGCTGCAGATCGGCCAGGCAAATCTCCAGGACCACGTCATCCCTTAAGGTGGCCAGGGTTTTCGACAGCCGGGCCTGCTCTGCATGGGCTTCCAGATTGCTGCGGCGCTTCTTTCCGTTCACCAGGCTGGTCCATTTGAGGACGCCTTCCAGTGAACCGAAGCGCTGTATCAGCTCGGAGGCGGTTTTCTCGCCGATCCCGGGAACGCCGGGGATATTGTCCGAGGTGTCGCCGGCCAGCCCAAGCACATCAGCCACCAGTTCCGGGGCGACGCCGAAGCGCTCGAAGACCTGTTGCGGTCCGGAGCGCGTGTCCTTCATGGTGTCGAGCAGGCAGATCTCGTTGCTGACAATCTGCATCAGATCCTTGTCGCCGGTGACCACCGTGACCTGCAGGCCTTCGGCGGCATAGCGGCGCGCCAGGGTGGCAATGACATCGTCCGCCTCGTACCCGGGCGCTTCCAATGCCGGAATATTGAGGGCCTGCAGGATCTGCCTGATATAGGGTATCTGAGGTGCCAGATCCTCGGGCATGGCGTCCCGATGCGCCTTGTATTCGGGATAGATGTCCCGGCGGAAGGTCTCTTCCCTTGGACGGTCGAAGACCACGGCCAGATAATCGGGGTTGTGCTCCTGCATAAGTCCCAGCAACATCCTGGTGAAACCATATACGGCGTTGGTCGGCATGCCGCCGGTGGTGGCGACGTCGCGGATGCCGTAGTAGGCGCGGTAGATGTAACTGGAGCCGTCGAGTAAAAACAGCTGTGGGGATAACTTCACATTCTCTCCCGGTGTGTGCCTTGGTGTCTGGGTTGCTACGGTTTTCAGATCGCGGTCAGAATCGCACATCCTGGAAACTGTGCAAAATATTTTCTATTTATGCGCATCCTGCTGGGTGATGAGAGATCAAAGTGGAGACGGTGGATAGCTGATATCCTTAAAACCTCTAAACAGACAGGGATAGACAGGATATTCAGGATGAAATCGTAAAGTCCAATCTTTTGGTTTTAATCCTGTGCATCCTGTATATCCCTGTTATCCCCTGACTTAACTGAATTTGCGGATTTTGAAAAACCGCCCCTTGATTTTATTCGCCCTCAAGCGAGCAAGGGCAAGATTTGCGCTGGTCTGGCGAATGGCGACGTAGGTGTGGAAATCGAAGACATTGATTTTCCCGACCTCGCCGGCGGGGATGCCCGCATCGCCGGTCAGGGCGCCGAGGATATCGCCGGGGCGCATCTTGTTCTTACGACCGCCGTCGATGCAGAGGGTCACCATCGGCGCTTGGAGGGTGACCGTCGACGGCATGGCCAGCGTATCCAACTCGACACGGGGGACGGTGTCGCCGAGATAATCTTCAATGGCCGCCGCCCGTCGATTGTCCGCCGGGGTCACCAGACTCAGCGCCAGTCCCTGCTCCCCGGCCCGGCCGGTGCGGCCGATACGGTGGACATGCACCTCCGGATCGCGGGTCAACTCGTAGTTGATAACGGCGGTCAGCTCCTTGATGTCGATGCCGCGCGCCGCGACGTCGGTGGCAACCAGGATGGACACGCTTTTGTTGGCAAACCGCGCCAGCACCTGGTCGCGTTCGCGCTGTTCCAGGTCGCCATGAATCGCCAGGGCGGAGAAGCCGCGCTCCGCCAGGGCATCGGCCACTTCCTGGCAATCCTTTTTGGTGTTGCAAAATATCAGGGTCGATTCCGGATGATAATGGCCGAGTATCCGGGCCACTGCGGCAATCCGCTCGCGGTTTTCCACCAAAAAGAAGAGCTGCTGGATCTGCCCGCCATCATGAACCGATTCCACCTTAACCGTAACGGGTTGGCGCTGTACCGTTGCACTCATGGCGGCGATCGATTCGGGGTAGGTGGCCGAGAACAGCAGTGTCTGGCGGCGGTTCGGAGTGGCCTCGACGATGGCGGCGAGATCTTCCTGGAAGCCCATGTCGAGCATGCGATCGGCTTCATCGAGGACCAGCATGCGCAAGGATCTGAGGTTAAGGCTGCCGCGCCGCAGGTGGTCAAGAATCCGGCCGGGGGTGCCGACCACGATATGAGCGCCGTGCTCCAGGGAACCGAGCTGCGGCCCGAAGGGGACGCCGCCGCACAGGGTCAGGATCTTGATGTTGTCGGTAAAGCGGGCGAGACGTCGCAATTCCTTGCCGACCTGGTCGGCGAGTTCGCGGGTTGGACATAAGACCAGCCCCTGTACCCTGAAGCTGGTCACATCCAGCCGCGACAGAAGGCCGATGCCAAACGCGGCGGTCTTGCCGCTGCCGGTCTTCGCCTGGGCAATCACGTCGGACCCCGCCAGAATCGGCGGCAGACTGTGGGCCTGTATCGGGGTCATCTCGCTGTAGCCGAGGGAGTCCAGGTTTTGCAGCATCGATTTGTTCAAGGGGAGGGTGGAAAACGCGGTCGGTATCATGGGCTGCTCTCTTGTTGAGGATTAATAACTTGAGGAGCCCTGCAGGGAAGGTCTCAACTCTTTACTCTGTTTTACTTCTTTTCGGCGTTTTGAACAAGGCACAGAGGCGGTTACCCGGCTGCGCAGTTCACCTTTTGCAAAGGTCTGTAATCAGGTTTTCCTCGCTGTGTCGACCGAGAACCTGCAGAGCCTCAATGGCGCTGTCGGCGTATTCCTTGGCGTCGCCCGTCAGGTAGGCGAAAACAAAAGAAGCGAGTTCGGCTTGCGCTGTGGCGCGCCGTTCTTCAGCCGTTCGTTTTTTGCCTGCCTGCAGCCAAAGGGTTTCGGCGCGCTCCCGATGGATGTTTATGGCTTTGCCGATCAGGGCCAGACGCTCGTCCGGAGCGTCCTTGTCGGTGACCTTGAAGGCCTCCACGATATTTTCGGGGAACTCATCCTGGATGAGCTCCGCAAGACGTATAAGTTTATTTTTCACCAGAACCTCGGATTGATGTTTTCAGGGACAGGACACTAAATTGGCCGTTTGCGATGCGAGATCGAAAACGACTTTGACTTTTTTGCTTCTCAGTTGCCGAAGAACCTGCGCGACCTTGTCCTCAAGGGCGCAACCGACCTCTGCCCAATCCGCCCCGTCACGCGTGACAAATTCTTCGATCATCCGTCGCAGCGTATCGGGGTTGAGTTGATCGTAGGGGATATCCAGTCCTTCTTCGCGGTGCTCGGTATGGTTTGTCATAGGTTGAACCTTTGTTTGGTCACTCGGCAATATAGAGTCCGATTATGGTATGTCTGTTTCGTTTTTAAAATTAAGCAGCGCCGGTGCCTGCAACAGCTGCGTGGCGAACTGTGCGAATCGACAGGGTTGGCCAATGAATCCGCACGCAGACGCGCCGACTGTCTATCGCAGCTATGGTGAGTCAACTCAAGCTCTTTCGCGACAGACATAGCGGCGAAGCCAGACGTTACGTCCTTTCTTTGCTTACTTTCTATAGACGGGTAAAGAAAGTAAGCCGGCTGCCGGCCGGGACCGGCGGTGTTGAAGTTAAAGATTCAAGATTTCAAACTATCAACATTAAGCCCGCGGGGACGCGTCCCCACCTAGCGACGCTTACGGCTTACAACTGAACCAACCTACCGTTATCCACCCGATAAACCTTGTCCGCCAGGCGTTTGACCTGGTCGAGATAGTGGGATACCAGCACCAGGGTGCAGTCCTGTTTGAGGGCGAGCAGCAAATCTTCGATACCGGCGCTGGCTGCTACATCAAGGGCCGAGGTCGGTTCATCCAGCAGCAGAACTTCCGGTTCCAGAACCAGGCTTCGGGCGATGCAGAGCCGCTGTTGCTGGCCTCCGGACAGCTGGCGGGCGTCTTTTTTCAGCAGATCCTTCACCTCATCCCACAGCAGGGTGCGCCGCAGGGCGCTTTCGACCCGCGTGGCGACCTGTTGGCGGTCCCGACAGCCGGAGAGCTTGAGGGGAAAGGCGACGTTGCGATAAATGCTCATGGGCAGAGGGTTGGGCGTCTGGAACACCATGCCGACTTTACGGCGCAGGTGTTGTGCCGGCAGCCGCTTGTCACACAGATCGTGCAGTTGCCCGCCCAGACGAATGTGCGCCTTGCCTTGAAGATGCACGCCGGCTATTTCGGTCCACATGCGATTCAATACCGATAAAAAGCTCGATTTTCCGCTGCCGGACGGTCCGGTGATAGCGGTAATGCGGCGTTCCTCCAGTTCGACGGAAATATCCTGCAGAACCGGCGTCTTGCCGTAATAAAAGGTCAACCCGTCGGTGCGGATTTTGGTGGTCGGTTGCATGGGTGCTCTCATCGGTATAAAAGCCAGCTCTTCAGGCGGCGCTGGGCCACAAACGCCAGGACGAAAAGCAGCGAGCAGATCATCATCAGCAAGATGGCGGCGGCATAGCCCTTTTGCAGCTCCTCCGGTCCGGTGTATTGGGAGGACATATAGTAGACGTAAAACGGCAGTGCTTCATACTGCCTCAGCATCGAATCCGGTACCCCGGCCGATGCCACCACGCCTGTCAGCATGATCACGGCGGTATCTTCGGCACAGCGCCCCACTGCCAGGATGATGCCGCCGGTCAGGTCGGCAAGGCGATTGGGCAGCAGCACCAGAAAGATATTCTGCAGTTTCGATGCCCCGAGGGTCAAGGCTGTATGCCGCAATAGAGGGTCGACCCCCTCCAGAGCGGTCTGGGTGGAACGCACCAGGTAGGGCAATACCAGGAACGCCAGCGCCAGGGCCGACAGCAACAGGCAGGGTCCGAGCCGGCCATCAAAGCTGCGATGCAGCACGATGGCCAGGGCAAATCCCGACAGGCCGATGACGATGGAGGGGATGCCGGCCAACAGGTCGAACACCAGGCTCAGCAGTCCTTTGCTCCAGTCTCCGGCGTATTCCGCCATGTAGATACCGGCCGCCACGCCGACCGGCACCGCCAGGGACACGGCCAGCAGCACCAGTGCCACGGTGCCGAACAGGGCTGGAAACAGCCCATCGAACACCTGCCGGCGCAGCATCAGTGCATCCATCGCCCGGGTGCCTCCGAACAGCAGCTCTGTGTTGAAGGCTGGCAGCCCGCCGCGCAGCAGAAACCACACCAGGGTCGCTACGGCAACTGTCAAAGCGAGTGCGCAACACCAGGAAAATCCCGGCAACAATCTTGCCAGCAGGCGCCCCATTATAGCCTCCGTGGCGACAGGCGCCCGACCAGTCGCAGGGCCACGATCAACAGCGCCGTGAACAGGTAAAGGAAGATGCCGCAGGCGAAGATCGACTGAAACTCCATGCTGGCGAAATCCGCCGCCATCACCAGTGCGATATGCGCGGTGAGGGTGCGAGCCGCTTGGGTCAGGGCGGTCGGTACCGCGACGGCATTGCCGGCCAGCATCAGGCTGATGAGGGTGTCACCCATAGCTCGCCCCAGTCCTAGCAGCAGGCCGTTGAGGATGCCGGGCCAGGCCATCGGCAGCACCACATACAGGAGTTGCTGCGCCGGGCTGCCACCCAGGGCATCGACCGCCTGTCGATAGGACAGGGGCACCCTTTGCAGACTGTCGACAAAGAAGATGATCATGGTCGGGGCGATGAGTATGGCCAGCACCACCGAGGCTGTGAGGATATTCAGACCGCTGCCGCCGGTCAGGTATTCGCGCATGAACGGCACCAGCAGGAACAATGCGACGAAACCGTAGACTACCGTCGGGATGCTGGTCATGAAGCGCACCAGATTGAGGAGCTTGCGCCGCAGAGCGAGGGGGCCGAAATGAGTAATGAAAAAAGCGCAGCCGAGACTGAACGGAAAACTGATAAGCACGCTGAGAAAGGCGATGGATAAACTGCCGACGATCATCGGATAGATGCCGTACTGTCCATGCCCGGGGTTCCAGGGGGAGCAAAGCAGGGTTCCCAGCCCACCGTGTTGAAACAACGGTCTGGCCAGTCGGCACAACAGCAGAAAAACGGCGGCAGTCAACAGCGCGCTGCCGACTGCCGCCAGAAAAAACAGGCGCTCAAGGGTGCGGGCCAGCATCGGCATCAGCGAACCGGAATAAACCCTTTGGCTGCCGCAATCTGCTGACCACTGGGCGAAAACAGGAAGTCGATAAAGGCTTTCACCACACCCTGGGGCTGGCCGCAAGTAATGCTGTAAAGCCCACGGGCTACAGGGTAGCTGCCGTCTTTGACGGTTTCATTGTTCGGCATCACGCCATCGAGAGTCACCGGTTGTACCGAGGCATCGATATGGCCGACGGATACGTAACCGATGGCATAGGGATCGTTGGCCACAGCGGTCTTCATGGCCCCGTTGGAGACCACGACGTTGGCGCTGGCGGTGATATCGCCTTTGTTGAGAGCCTTTTTCCAGAAAACCTCGCGGGTGCCGCTGGCCTCGTCGCGGGTATACAGATTGATAGCCCGGTCGACGCCGCCCAGGTCCTTCCAATTGGTGATCTTGCCGGCATAGATGGCCTGCACCTGAGCCGAAGTCAGGGTATGGACCGGATTTTCAGGATTGACCACCGCGCCGACACCATCGATGGCCCACTTGAAAAGCACCAGGCCGTATTGCTCGATTTCCTGATCGGTGGCTTTGCGACCGGCGTTGCCGATCTGCACCATCTTTTCACCGACCTGCTTGATGCCGACCCCGGAACCGCCTCCGGCAATGGTAATCTGGATATCGGGATGAGCCGACATCACCTGCTTGGCGGCCTCCTTCATCACCGGGATATGAGCCGTGCCGCCGGAGATCTTGATCACGCCTTGCTGACCGATGAACAGATCGAGATCGTTGGCGAAAGCGGGCAGTGCGGCCAGGCTGAAACAAAGCAGGCAGGCAAGAAATAGGAGGATGCTTTTTTTGAGGGTGGTAAACATGTGAATCTCCTTGATTGCAATAGGAAATGCAGGGGGCGCAGTGGTGTGAAAGTGCCCCGGACAAGATGGCTTTTCCGAATCGGTCCGAGGTGATGTGGCAGGCATGTGAGTTGGCCGGTGCCGCAACGCCTGTGTTGGCTGCACTTTACTTGAATTGCCATGGAGGATTCAAGTCCTGGTTGGGAGTTTCTTTTGTTTTCGCGGTTTTTGGACGCTATTTAGTCTTGGATAATGGCTTGATTTTTAGGTTGGGTTCGTTGCAAGGTTGCTTCGTTGTCATTCCGTGCACGTTTTGAGTCTATCTCTTGGTTTTAATGGATGCACTTTTGCGCGGATCAAATAAATAACCCAGGACTTTTTATGGTTCCGCACATTCGCGACATCTGGTCCAAATTGTTTCAGCGCTCCCCGGTTTCGGCATCCGATGCACCCGGCAAGCTGGGCACTTTTGTTGGCGTTTTTACCCCGACCGTTCTGACCATCCTCGGGGTCATCATGTACCTGCGCTTCGGGTGGGTGATCGGGCATGTCGGTTTATGGCAGGCGCTGTTAATCGTGGTGCTGGCCAATACCATTACCTTTGTCACCGCCCTGAGCTTTTCCGCCGTGGCGACCAACAGCCGCGTCGGCGTGGGCGGTGCCTATTTTATTATTTCCCGCAGTCTGGGACTGGAAATCGGCGCTGCCATCGGTATCCCGCTGTTTTTTTCCCAGACCCTTTCGGTAACCCTGTATGCCTACGGTCTGGCGGAATCGCTGCGTTTCGTCTGGCCGGGGATACCTGTGCAGGCTGCGGCCTTTGTCATTATTCTGCTGGTGGGCGTTTTGGCTTTCCGTGGCGCCAGCGGGGCTTTGCGCCTGCAGGTACCCATTCTGCTGTTGATCGCAGTATCGCTGCTGGCACTGGCTGCGGGCAGCTTGCTGCATGGTAGCCCCGCTCGCCTGCTGACGTCGGCATCGTCCGGCGAGTTCAGTTTCTGGACGGTGTTTGCGGTGTTTTTTCCGGCGGTCACCGGCATCATGGCCGGTCTGAGTCTGTCCGGCGATTTGGCCAATTCGCGACGTTCCATCCCCCAGGGCACGGTTCTGGCTACACTCACCGGTTTTGCGGTCTATCTGCTGGTGCCGGTACTGTTGTGCCTGGGAGCCGCGCCGGCGGATTTGCGCAGCGATTCGCTGGTCTGGACCCGCATTGCTCTTTTCGGACCCTGGCTGATATTGCCGGGTCTCTGGGGTGCGATTTTCTCATCGGCGGTTGGTTCGATATTGGGGGCGCCCCGCACGCTTCAGGCACTGGCCATGGATCGCATGGCGCCGCGGCGATTGGCCTCGCCGCGAGGGGAAGAACCGGTGGCCGGTCTTGTGGTTTCGCTGGTCATCGCTTTGGTGGCGGTATTCCTCGGCGACCTGAATACCGTGGCCGAGGTGGTGAGTATGTTTTTTCTCAGCGTCTATGGCACGGTCAATCTGGTGGCTACGCTGGAGAAGCTCTCCGGTAATCCGTCCTGGCGTCCTCAGGTGCAGATTCCATGGTGGTTGAGTCTGGTCGGGGCTTTCGGCTGTATCGGCGTGATGGTGCTGATCAATGTGAAGGCCAGTCTGGTGGCCATGGCGGTGGTGCTTATTCTCTGGCTGCTGCTGCGGCGCCATGAACGCCGTGAAGACTGGGGGGATGTGCGGCGTGATTTGTACGAAGCGGTTATTCGTTGGGCGCTGATCGGGCTTTCCCGCAGGCCCATGACGGCGCGCAACTGGCGACCGCATATCCTGGTTTTTGTCAGCAACATCGATCGGCGTCTGCCGCTGGTGCGCTATGCAGCCTGGTTCAGCCAGAATCGTGGCGTGGTGACGGCGTGCGAACTGGTGGTGGGAGATCTGCTGAACCTTGATCTGGATGTGCATGATCGCGAGCGGCAGATCGATGCGGTGCTTAGGCAGGAAGGGATCGTGGCTTTTGGCGAGGTCGACGTGGTGGCCAACATCGAACAAGGTATCCTGGCCGTAGCCCAGGCCAACGGCATCGCCGGTATTGAAAGCAATACCGTGATCCTCGGTTGGCCGAACGATCTGGAGCGTCTGTCTCATTTCCTGCGGGTCATTCGCCCTCTCAAGCATCTGAATCAGTCACTGCTTATCGGACGGGCCGAAGCCCTCGCCCCTTTACAGGAAGGTCAACGTCGCACTATCCATGTCTGGTGGGGTGGCCTGCAGCGCAACGGCGATTTAATGCTGCTGCTGGCCTATCTGTTGTCGCGCAATGCCGAGTGGCGCAACGCCCGGATCCGGGTGTTGAGTATCGCCTCCAACAAGTTGGCCGAAGAGCAGACCCGGCGGTTTCTCGCCAAACTGATACCGGAAATCCGTATCGACGCGGAAATCGAGGTCCTGATCAAGTCCGAAGAGAGCAGTGTGCGGGAGATGATCCATGCGGAAAGCTCCGGCGTTGACTTGGTCATTCTCGGCCTGGCGCTTCCTGAAGAGGGCAAGGAGGACGCTTACGCCGCACGCATCGCGGAATTGGCAGAAGGCCTCCCCTCATGCTTTTTTGTCCACAACGGCAGCCTGTTTATCGGCGAGTTGGTCTCACCCGGAATCGACTGAGTTTCCCGTATATTGGGCGCTTTTTGATCCGATATAAGAAAAGCTCTACCGTTTTGACAGATGGTGGGGCTTTTTTATATCGTTGAATACCGTGGTTGCGCATACAAGCACGATCATGGGGTTTGTGGTCCTTGTCTTTTCCTTTGTTGTCGTACAAAGTCTTGGATACGACATGTAAGTGGCCTAAGATGCGCCTCGAATGGAAAGCACCTTCGGGGCGTGGAGAGTTATGACCAATTTTATTTTAATCGGTATTTTCGTTGGGCTCGGCCTTTTATTCCGCAGGCTGGAGGCCTTCCCCAAAGATTCGGCACAGGTGCTGAACATGTTTGCACTGTATGTTTCGTTGCCGGCATTGATCTTATTGAAAATGCCGCAGTTGCATCTGGGCAGAGAAGCGCTTCTGGTGGCGGCGGTGCCTTGGGCCATGCTGGTGCTGTCGGTGGGATTGATTCTGCTGGCTGCGCGCAAATTCGGCTGGAGTCGCGCGAAAACCGGTGTGTTGCTGCTGGTCGTGCCGGTCGGTAATACCTCCTTCATGGGGGTGCCGATGGTGAACGCTTTTTTCGGTCCGAAGGGTATTCCATACCTGATTGTTTACGATCAGGTCGGCACCATGCTGATTTTTGCCCTTTACGGGTCCTTGATCCTTGCGCTGTACGGTCGGGAGGGTAAGCTGCAGATCGCATCCATTGCCCGGCGCGCCTTGCTGTTCCCGCCGAGCATCGCGGTGGTGGTCGGGCTTGCCTTGCGTCCCTGGCCTTATCCCGAAATGGTGTCCTCGACGCTGCATGGTATTTCCCAGAGCCTGACGCCTCTGGTGATGACCGCGATCGGTATGCAATTAAACTGGAGGTTGCAGCGAAGCGTATTCGGGCCATTAAGCTGCGGCCTGGTCATTAAGTTGCTGATTGCGCCGCTCTTGACACTGGCCGCCTGCAGACTGGCAGGCATGGACGGCCTGCATGTTGATATTGCGGTCTTCGAAGCCGGCATGCCGCCGATGGTTACCGCCGGTGCTTTGGCGGTGGTCGCCGGAATGGAGAGCGAACTGGCCATAGCTCTGGTAGGTTTGGGGATTGTCGTTTCTTTTGCAACGCTCCCAGTCGTATTTTATCTGCTGTAATCGAACCTGCTCCGGCGAAAAAGTTGTCACAAAGTCCAGATATCCGGTTCGCCGGTAAAATGGGATTTGACATTCGCGGTTGGCGTTTTAATCTTGAGTGTGCAGGGTTATTCCGCAAGGGTGCGGTTCGTTATCGATGTCGGAAGTGTGGCGGTCAATGGCGATCTCCTTCTTCATTGAAGACAGTGGTGTCTAGCCGGAGTCCACTTTATTCAGGAGGTATCCCATGGAGATGCGTTTTGAACCGTTTACCGAAAGTGACTGCGAACAATTAAAACAAGAAGTGACCGAACTCATCGCACCCTTGGCCGACAAGTACGGAATTTGCCTCGACTTTGTTAAAGATGTTTGTTCCAGTGGTGCCGACAGTGTCACGATTCAGGCACGTTTTTCGTTGCCACAGCGGCCGGAATCGGTGGCCACCCTAAAAGAGGAACTGGATTTTCGCTGTTATGCCGAAGGCTTTGGTATGCAGCCTGCCTGGCTTGGAGAAGAATTCAAACGCGGAAGGTTCACCTATAAGGTCGCCGGGTTGATGGTCAACGTCCCCAAAAAGTGCGTGGTGTTGCAACGCTCCGATGGGGCACGCTGTCAGCAAGACGGCAAATTGGTGGCACGCTATCTGAGTTAAGTTAATCGGGGGAGGAAAACAAAAAGGGCACCGTCCAGTGACGGTGCCCTTTTTGTATAAATCTCCGCCGGGTTATATCCGGAAACGGACCTTTCCCGACCTCGACGTCGATGTTCCCCAATTCGGGTGTGGTGTAGAAGTCATTGTTTCTCAATAATTTCTTAACATTCGCCTGATAATTCTTTTCCAAACCCCTCATGGAAAGGACTTATCCCTTGGCGCGTAAAATATTTGTTCTCGACACCAATGTCCTTTTACACGATTCCCAATCGCTTTTATCTTTCCAGGATAACGAAGTTGTTATCCCTCTGGCTGTCATCGAGGAAATGGACCGGTTCAAAAAAGATGGTGGCGAGACCGGACGCAATGCCCGGCAGGTGGCCCGTATTTTGGATTCCCTGCGGTTGCAGGGGGTGCTGACCAACGGTGGGGTAGCGCTGGAAAACGGCGGTCACCTCCGTGTGGTGTTTTCTGGATCCTTCCATAGTGAAAGTCTGCCGCTGGAACTGCGCACCCTGACCGTAGACAATCAGATCCTGGCACTCGCTCTGCATGAAAAGCAGCGCGAGCGTTACCCTGTCGTAGTGGTCACCAAGGATATCAATCTGAGAATAAAAGCTCATGCGGTGGGATTGCGGGCGGAAGATTATGCAACTGACAAGGTGTCTTATGACCACCTCTATGCGGGTTCTCTGGAAATCGATGTGGACGGTGATCTCGTCGACCGTTTTTACCAGGACAAGTGCATCCCCCCTCCAGTAGCAGGGCTTTTCCCTCACCAATGCGTGACGCTTCGCAACCGCGACAGTCATCAACACTCGGCTATCGGTCGTCTGGATCCGGGGGGGAGTCAGATTGTCCCCCTCTGTGAAAATCCCCATGAGGGGGTCTGGGGGATAGTGCCCCGTAACCGCGAACAGAAGTTTGCTCTTGGGCTTTTGATCGACCCGGGCATTCACCTCATCACGCTGGTCGGTAAAGCGGGTACCGGTAAAACCCTGCTCGCCATCGCAGCGGGACTGCATTGTGTGACGGAAATGGAGCAATATAGCCGCCTTCTCGTCTCGCGACCGGTTTTTCCCATGGGGCGGGACCTTGGATTTTTGCCCGGAGATGTGGAGGAAAAACTTGCGCCCTGGATGCAACCGATTTACGACAACGTCGATCTGCTGCTTCGGCAAGACAGACATAGCGTGAGTAAGAAAAAGTGCGGTCACCAGGAACTAAAGGAAATGGGTATCCTCGAGGTCGAGCCGCTGACCTATATCCGGGGACGTTCCATCCCGCGTCAGTTCATTATTGTGGATGAGGCTCAAAACCTGACACCCCATGAAGTTAAAACCATTATTACTCGCGCAGGGGAAGGGGCCAAAGTGGTCCTCACCGGAGATCCGGAGCAGATCGACAACCCTTATATCGATGCTTCAAGCAATGGTTTGACCTATGTGGTGGAGCGCTTCAAGGAGAGCCCGATCAGCGGTCATGTCACCCTGTGCAAAGGGGAACGCTCGCAACTGGCAGAGGCGGCCAGCCATCTTCTTTGAGCCGCATTTTCCTGTTATGCTTGAAGTAAAGGTTTTCTTATGCGTTAAGGTTCTGAAATGGCGACCTCCAAAAAATGCCGACGCTGCCACCAAACGTTACCTTTGGAAAAATTCGTGGATAACAATGGCGACTTGAATCCAAGGGGGCATTATTGTCAAACGTGCCACCTGAAAAGGGTTGAGCAGTGGCATCGTGCGGCGCTGAAAAAAGAAAAGTCCTACATAAAAAAATTCAAAATCGTCTATGGAGCTTACTGGCGACATTATGCTTCGCCGGAATATTTTCACACCATGTTAAAAGACGAGAGGGACTTTTGTCCCTATTGCGGTATTAAATTCTGTGATGTTATCCCTAATCCGTTCAACGAATCACCGATGCATATGGACCATATGGACCCCCTGGACAAAGGGGGCGAGCATTCCATAAGGAATGTGGTTTTTTGCTGCGGCCCCTGCAACATCAAAAAGGGAAAGCGGTCGTTTCAACAGTGGTTGGAAATGCTGGAGCCGGAATACAGAGAATTGGCCCGTGCCATCTACGGCGAAAAACATGGTCATCCACCTGAGGACTTTATCGAGGGATGCAGTACCGAGCGAGGCATGTACGATCTGGAGATTGCCCTCTTCCAGACCGAAGAAGAGCTTAAACGGAAATTCCCCAAACCAAAAGTAGACGGTCCCCCTTCCGGCTAACCATGCTGCAAAAGGAGCGCTGTCTTTGGACCTCTCCCGCGGAACCTGTGAGCAGGGGTCGGTGTTGCTTTATGCCACTTACGCAGGCTTTTTTGACGAAAGTCTGACCTTTGATTCCTGTCTGAAACGGGTTCGCCTTCAAGGCCTGAAATGACTAAAAGCACAGGGCATCGGGATTTCGATGCGGAAAGCGATGCGAGTCAGAGAAAAAGCGGTGGTTGGAGTCCGATTTAACAAAGTTTGGATCGTAAGATAAAAAGCCCCCCGTTTGGAATAACGGGGGGCTTTTCGTATGAGAGCCTTAATTTTCGGATCTGCCCGGTTTTCAGTCGGCTTTGCGTGATGCTTTTGCCAGCAGAGGTGAAATCAGATAAGTGGCGGCGGCTGCAAAGGCGATGATCAGCGGTGCCAGATAGTGATCGCGGCGCACGCCCAACGCGAGCATGAACAGAAACGCGCCGAGCACCAGGACCCTGACGATCTTGGGTATTTTGGGCAGAACGGCGCGGCCGAAGTGCGGGTAGGGAACGCGGGAAACCATCAGCAGGGAAGTGGTGACGACGAGGAGTCCGCAAGCCAGCTGATTGGGAATCAATACGCAGGTGGTTCCTGCCATCAAGGCGCCAGCCGGTGACGGCAGGCCGGAAAAGGTCGACACGCCACCGAGCACCCCCTCCTTGCGTTTTTCAACAACGAAGCGGATCAACCGGTAGATGACGGCAGTAAGGTAGCCCCCCCCGATGAGGAGACCTAGCCAGAGGCTTGAAAAGGTGACCATGATAATCAGCCCCACGGTCAGGCCGAAACTGGTGCCGTCAGCCACATCGTCGAATATTTCACCTTGCGGGGTGGACCCCCAGCGTTCCGCCGCCCGACCATCGAACAGGTCGAGAAACTGGCCAAGGAACACCAGACCCAGGGCATAGACCGGTGGTCCGCCGCTGAGCACCACCCAGCAACCGGCAAGGCCGCATACCAGGTTGAGGATGCTGAGAATGTTGGCGTACCAGTAGTTGGGGATGACCTTGAAAAAGGTCGAGCAAAACGCCAGCCCGGTGCAGATGGCGAGCAACGGATAAATGGAGCGTCCCAACAGCGGCAGCGGACCGTAGATCCACTCCAGCCCGACCACGATCAGCAGTACCACCACCATAAAGGTCTTGGCTTTGCCGAACAGGTTGGCGGATTTTACGGTAATGAAGCGCCGCGACACCTGTCCGGTAATGTCAAAGGCCAGAAACAACCCGACCAGCAGGGGGCTGAGAACGCCGTACCATGCCAGATAAATCAGCATGGGGGCATACATGAGTTTGTCGGAGAGGGGATCGATCGTTGCGCCCTCTTCGGTATGCAGGTCGCACTTGCGTGCGATATCGCCATCGGTGATGTCGGTGATCATCCAGAAGGTGAAAAACAGAAAGCATAGCTGGGCATAACCCATGTGCAACAGGGCAACCGAAACAAAACCCATGGGGTAGCGTGCCCGGCTGATGGCGTTGGGATGTAACCATTTGTGCCGGCGCACCCATTCGGTTTGTGCAGGGGTGCGAAGGAAATAGTAGACGGCGAAGCGTTCCAGTCCCAGCATGAGAAAAACGGGGATGGCAATTTCAAACAGAATAGAGCTGTAAGGTATCATGGCGCCTTGCATCGCTAGAGGAATAAAAAATCGGGGTCAACGTTTTCCGGTGCAGTTATATATAACATTCTTGAGCCCGATAGCGGAGCTGAAAATTTTTTCGCCGGAAAACGGATCTTCGGCAACGGTGGTTTGTGCGGCCGGAATGGACGGTTGGTGACCACTGCCATTATCAAATATCAGAAGCGGATATGCCATGGGTGGGGTGCCGGGCGAATGAGAAACAGGCCCGCGTGCAGTTGCGGCACGCGGGCCTGATAGTGGAAAGCCGGGGCTGGAATCGTGTTGCATCGAGCCTGCCCCCAATCTGGCTATTCGCCTAGCAGGAGTCTGCGGGCGCCCAAAAATTTCCTGCGCAGGGAACCCTCTTCCATACTCGAAATCCGTATTTTATCTTTGGCGCGCGGCGCATGAATGATCTTGCCGTCGCCGAGGTAGATGCCGACATGGTTAACGCGTTTGTTGGTCCCGAAAAAGACCATGTCGCCAACGGCAAGTTCATCGCTTTTGACCGGTTGGCCATGGCGATACTGTTCGGCCGAGGTGCGCGGCAGGTTGATGCCGCACAGGGCATAGACGGTTTTGACAAAGCCGCTGCAGTCCATGCCTTTTTCGACGGACATGCCGCCCCAGCGATATTTCACGCCGATAAAGTCGAGGGCTATCTGGGCGGCCCGGAAACCCGGCGGGTGCGGTGCCATAGGCTGGTTTGCCATGGCCTCAAACGCGGCCAACATTTGGGCTTTCGTTGAGGTTTTTACCGTTACTTCTTCCCGTTTGTCCTTTGCAGGGGGAGCCGGAATTTCAGTGGTTTCCACGACTAATGCGGAGTCGGTAGATGCCGTTTCCATGGCGGCCGGCAGCTCTTCCTGCACCTGCGGTGTTTCAGCGGTAACGCTTTCTTCCGGGGGTGCGGTGGTGTCGGCCGGTTCGGGAGCGTTGGTTGCCACAACCAGAAAGCTGCCGATGATATGCTCAGCCTTCAGCCGGGCACCTTCTTTCTTGGCTTCCAGGCGGGAACCGTGGTTGCCTGCCCTTACCACAAACAGGCCCTTCTGGTTGGTGGTGACGTAGGCGTCGAGGCCCTTGTCCTTAAGCAGCGAGGCGGCTTGTTCAGCACCGGATTGGCGAGCGTAGGCGGAAAGCTGGAGTGCGTATGCCTTGGGGGCGGCCGCAGGGTCCGGGGCGGCGAGGGAAGCCGTCGCCGACAGGCAGAAAAGGGCCACCCAGAAAAGCATTTTCTTCATATATGGAATCCTGATCAGATTATGTCGGGCGCTTCGCCAGTTTTTTCGCAGGATTGTCCCGGATATTTAATGGCTAAGTTTTTCGGAATTCTCCTCTTTTTATAGAAAACTTTCCAAAAAGTCATCTTAAAAATACAGGGTCTGATTCCGGTGCGGTATTCTGGAGAAGATCCCTATCGCCTCGTGCAACTTCCGGAGGTTGTGGCTCGATAAAATCCATTTCGTTCAGCATTAAGATCCTTATCGTAGCGCTTGTTTTTTTGCCCGCAAGGCGCTTGGCGTGGCAGGCGGTCTGGCGTTACAATGATGGAGTGAGGTGGATGTGACTTGGGCGAAAGGGCATCACTATGAAACGGCAGACTGTATGGCTGGCGGCAGTGTGGTCTCTGGGTTTTCCGATAATCATGGCCTCAGAGGTACGGGGCGCGATGCCTGCTGCCGCGATATCCCCGGCGGAAGCCGTATTGACGGTAAAAAACGATACTCTGTTTGCCCTGATTGCAGAACCGGAATATCATCTGAATCTGGCGCGTACTTATCTGCAGGCAGGGCAGGGTGTTGATGCGTCTCGCGCGCTTGAAGCGGTGCAGGCTTTCGTCTGGCTTGAAAGAGCAAGGGCGGCCCAGCCTGCAATGGATATGTTGATCGATGCCACGATCGATTTGGATAAACTGGCGCGCGACAGTGCTCGGGGAGCGGTAACCGTTCCGCAATTGGCCGATGTCGCCCGCCTGACGCATCTGGCGCTGGCGGCTCATTATCAGCAGATGGCGCAAGATGCCTGGGCGCAGAAGGCCTGGCAGGTTACGGGGCAGCATTTGCACGCCGCAGAATTGCATATACGGCAGGGGATGGCGTGGGGTGGACCGACTTTAACGGATCAGCAGCAGGTAATTCTTAAGGAAAATGCGGTGTTGGCTGATGCCTTAATGGACGGGCCCGGTTGTGGGAACAGCTGGGCAGAAGATGCCGCGGGACCCCAGATAACTGCTATGGGGCATTTAATGGATACTTTGAAGCCGTCGACTGCTGTGATGCCGTAAAAATTATTTATGTTTTTTACATAGACCATTTTATGACAGGGGGGGTGCTTGACGCTTTCGGAATTTGAGATCAGAAGGATTGAAAAACTGTTTAAAAGCTTTTGCGACAGGCGTGTTCCGGAGCGATTACGCGAGCAGATTCGTGTTGAGTTCCGGGTTCGTGATGATGCTGTGGAGTTGTTTGAAAGCCGTCCGCTTTACAACGATCCTTCCACGTGGGTTTCTACCCGGATAGCCCGGTTCAAGAAGACTTCCCGAAATGGCAGCTGGATAGTGTACTGGGCCGATCGCAACGCCCAGTGGAAACGCTATGAACCCTGTGTGCCCCACCGGGATATCGAAGCTTTGCTGCAGGTGGTGGAAGAAGATGCGATAGGGACTTTCTGGGGGGGCTAAACCTGTCCATGAGTGGCACATCGCTGATGCAAAAAAAACAAGAAAAGCCCGCATATGCGGGCTTTTCTTGTATGGGATGTCCGATGATGGGTTTGTTAATTCTTATCGAGCAGTTTGACCACCAGCAGTCGTACCGGTGCGGTGCCGGTATTTTTCCACCCGCGCTGGGTGCCGGTGGGGATGGCGATAAGGCGGTCGGCGGCAACCTGCTGGACCTGGTCTTCGATGGTCAGTTCGCCCTGACCTTCAAGCACATAGAACAGCACGTCGAAGGGATTGTCGTGAGGAGGCACGCCTTCGCCGGGTTGCAGCAAAATATGTATGACTTCGATGGGGCCTTCGCTGTGCATGATGCGGGCGTCGAAGGGGACCGGTACCTTCGGGGCCGATTCCAGCTTTATGATATTCATGGCTGTGTCCTTTGTGAAAAATCAGCTGACAAGCCGGAAAAAAAGGGCGGGGCGCGGAGGGTATGCCCCACCCAGAGGAGGCTTGTCGATTATGTTTTTATCCGAGTATCGCCTTGAGGTCTTCGTCGGGGGTCGTGATCGGGGCGATGTTGAAGTTTTCGACCAGGTAATTCAGCACGTTCGGCGTGACGAAGGCCGGCAGGCTGGGTCCGAGCTTGATGTTCTGGATCCCAAGGAACAGCAAGGTCAGCAGGATAACGACGGCCTTCTGCTCGTACCAGGACAGGATCATCGACAACGGCAGATCGTTAACCCCGCACTCGAAGGCCTCGGCCAGCGCTACCGCGATCTGAATGGCGCTGTAGGCATCGTTGCATTGGCCGATGTCGAGCAGGCGCGGGATGCCGCCGATATCACCGAACTCCAGCTTGTTGAAGCGGTACTTGCCGCAGGCCAGGGTCAGGATGACGCAGTCCTCGGGGACCTTTTCGGCGAATTCGGTGTAGTAATTGCGGCCCGGCTTGGCGCCGTCGCAGCCGCCGATCAGGAAGAAATGCTTCACCGCTCCGTCCTTGACCGCTTCGATAACCTTGTCGGCCACACCCAGCACCGCATTGTGGCCGAAGCCGACCAGGATGTTCTGACCCGGGGCCTCGGGCAGTTCTGGCAGGGTCAGGGCCTTGTCGATGACCGCAGAGAAATCCCATCCATCCACATGTTTGACCCCGGGCCAGGCCACGCAACCCCAGGTGAAGGTGCGGTCCTTGTAGGATTCGGCCGGTTTTTGGATGCAGTTGGTATTGAAAATGATGGCCCCGGGGAACTCGGGAAATTCCTTGTGCTGGTTCTGCCAGGCGCTGCCGAAGTTGCCGGCCAGGTGCGCATATTTTTTCAATCCGGGATAGGCGTGAGCCGGCAGCATTTCGCCGTGGGTGTAAATATTAATGCCCTTACCCTCGGTTTGTTTGAGCAATTCTTCAAGCATTTTCATGTCGTGGCCGGAAACCAGGATCCCCTTGCCGGCACGGGTGCCGAGGTTGACCTGGGTGGGGACCGGGTGGCCGTAATGTTCCACATGCCCTTCATTGAGCAGCGCCATCACGGTCAAGTTGTGTTTGCCGCATTCCATGGCCAGTTCGACAAAGTCGCCCAGTCCAAGGGTCTTGTCGGTGGTGGCGTGCAGGGCGCGGTGGAAAAATTCAAACACCTCGTCGTTGGTCTTGCCGAGAATCTCGGCATGTTCGGCATAGGCGGCCATGCCTTTGAGGCCATAGATAAGAATCTCTACCACCGAGCGCACGTCGGGATCGGTATGCAATTGCTCGATGCCGTATTGAACCCCTTGCGCCACCGGGTCTGTGGACAGGGTCCATGCGGGCTGGTCGGTTTCAAAGGAGCGTGCCTTGATGCTGTTAAGGTCGCTAAAGGCCTTTTCGTAAAGTAAGCGAGCTTGTTCCTTGAGCGTGTAGCAGCGTTGCAGAATCTCTTTGAGTCGGTCTGCATCGAAGTCAACGTTGGTTACCGTGGCAAACAGACCCTCCAACACGAAATGGTCGAGGGCTTTGTCGGTGGCCCCGAGCTGGCGTGCCTTGTGGGCGTAGAAGGACAGGCTTTGCAATCCGTATAGTAAGTGATCCTGCAGGCTGGCGACCTCCGGTTGCTTGCCGCATACGCCGGCTGCGCTGCAACCGGTGCCTTTTGCCGTTTGTTCACATTGATGACAGAACATGGGTTCCTCCTCGGTAAGTTTGTTTTTACCCAGCACCGCAGGGCCAAAACAGCTTGTAAATGGTAAAAGTTTTCGTGTTTCCTCTTCGTGAATATCACCTTACTGTAAAGAGGGAAGGGAAGGCTTGACGAGGATCAAGTTTTTGATTGTTTTTACTTTTATGGCAAAAAACATTGAAAAATCAGTAGTGTAGAAATTTGTGACAAAAAAGACCAAAGAAGTAATAATTTTAGTTGACACAAAATACCAAATGCAATAAATTACCATCCAACCAGATGAGGTGGCGATGTCAGACCAGAAGAAACAACAGCAGCTCAAAGAAGTGTGCAGATCCCGGGGTGTCAGTCTGACGCCTCAGCGTCAGGCGATTATGCGGGCATTGGCTGTCCGTGGAGATCACCCCACAGCTGACCAACTGTACGATGACCTCAGTTGCCAAATGCCGGGTATGTCCCGCACTACTGTGTACCGGGTTCTTGAAACCTTCGTAAAGCTCGGTCTGGTACGCAAGGTAGACAGTCGTGCATCCAAGGCTCATTTCGATGCCGATGTCACTTTGCATCCCCATCTGGTCTGCCTGGGCTGCGGCATGGTTTGTGATTTTGAGGACAGGGGGTTCGGTGTTCTGCATCCGCCCGCTATGACCGACGACGGTTTTGAAATTGTCGATTACGCGGTCACTCTGGTCGGGTACTGCAGACAGTGCCGTCATCACCAAAAAATCCCATCCGATTGACCCTGTAAATAAAAATGGTGGTCCGCAGATTTTAAATGTCTGCATGAAAATAATCTTTTAATGTTAGAAGAGAGGGAGTTATAATGTCCGAATTGAAAGGCACCAAGACCGAGAAGAACCTGTTGGAAGCTTTTGCCGGCGAGTCCATGGCCCGCAACAAGTACAGCTACTTTGCTTCGGTGGCCAAAAAAGAGGGTTTCGAGCAGATTGCCGCGATTTTTCAGGAAACTGCAGACAACGAAAAAGAGCATGCTAAACTGCACTTTAAGGCTCTTCAGGGTATCGGCAGCACCATGGACAACCTGAAAGCTGCTGCTGCCGGTGAACACGAAGAATGGACCGATATGTATCCCCGCATGGCTCAGGAAGCCCGCGAAGAGGGCTTCGACGATCTGGCCCGCATGTTTGAAAATATAGCTCGCATCGAAAAAGCCCACCAGGAACGCTATGAGCGGATTCTCAAGGCTGTTGAAGCCGGGACTATTTTTAACCGTACGGACGAACGCCTGTGGAAATGTCGCAACTGTGGACATCTGCTCAATGCCAAAGCAGCCCCGGCCATCTGTCCGGTTTGCGATCATCCCAAGGCTTATTTTGAGATCGAGGTCGATACTTTTTGATGGTGATTAAAGGTCTCCCCGGATAAATCGGGGAGACCGCCAGCAACAGAATTTTTGCCCGGTCCCTTTCAACCTCAGGAGGAAGCAACCATGGAAAAGTATGTATGTGAAATTTGCGGTTATGTGTATGACCCCGCAGTGGGTGACCCTGACAATGGCGTAGCCGCAGGTACCGCTTTTGCGGATGTGTCCGAAGATTGGGTCTGCCCCATATGCGGTGCGGCCAAAGATATGTTTGCTTTAGAAGCCTAGTCGTATGTAGGGCGGTTCCGGTCTGCGCCCGCCGGCCGGAACCCATTTATAACCAACACCGAATGGGCCACCGGGTCCGCTCAGGATAAAAAAATCACATCCGGCACAGACAGGTCGCCTGTCTGAGGTCGTTTTTTTATATGCTCCGCCGAAGGTCGTGATGTGTCATTTGAAAGGAATAAATTGCATATGATACCGAAAAGATTAGCTGAAGGTGTTTACGAAGTCGGTGCCATAGATTGGAATGTGCGGGATTTTCATGGCTATTCGACGGATTTGGGATCGACCTATAATGCCTATTTGATTATCGATGAGAAGATCACTCTGATCGACACGGTCAAAAAAGAATTCACCGACCAGTTGCTGGAAAAGATTGCCCAGATTGTCGATCCCTCCAAGATCGATATCGTTATCAGCAATCATACCGAAATGGACCACTCGGGCGGTTTGCCGACGGTCATGGAAATTATCGGCAAAGATAAGCCTATTTACTGCTCCAAGATGGGTTTTAAAAACCTCAGCCAACATTTCCCGACCGGATTAAACTTGCGTGAAGTGAAGGACGGAGAAGAACTGAGCCTGGGGCGGCGGACTCTGCAGTTTCTTGAAACCCGCATGGTCCATTGGCCGGACAGTATGTTCACCTATCTCAAGGAAGATCAGATCCTGTTTTCCAGCGACGGGTTTGGGCAACATTATGCCGGGCCGGAACGTTTCGATGACGAGATCGACGATGCCATCATGTGGCACGCCAAGAAATATTTTGCCAATATCCTCTGGCCGTTTGCCCCCCTGATCCAGAAGCTTATGGACAAAATCATCAAGATGGAGTTGCCCATCAAGATGATCTGCCCCGACCACGGCATTATCTGGCGCAAGGATCCGGCTAAAATCATCAACACCTACGTCGAATGGTGCAAGCAGCAGCCTCAGGATACCGCATTGGTGATTTACGATACCATGTGGCACAGCACCGAAGCTATGGCCGAGCAGATCGTTGCCGGTTTGTGGGAAGTGGGAGTGAAGGCGCAACCGATGCATGCACGCACTGTGCATCGCAGCGATATCGTTACCGCAGCCTTCGACACCAAGGCCTTGATCGTTGGTTCTCCGACCCTCAATAACGGGATTTTCCCGACTCTTGCGGATGTGTTGACTTATCTGAAGGGTCTCAAACCCAAGAACAAACTGGGCGCGACCTTCGGTTCCTACGGGTGGAGTGGCGAAGCTCCCAAGATGGTGCATGAGTTACTCACCGAGATGGATGTGCAGATGGTCGAGGAGCCTCTGCGGGTTCAGTTTATCCCGGAGAAGGATTCTCTTGAGGCCTGTCGTGAGTTTGGACGTCGCATCGGGCGGATCATAAAACAAGATTGAGAATGATGTTATTTTAGAGGCTATTGAAGGGCCGCTCCCCGGGAGCGGCCCTTTGTTTTTGGGATAATCCGAACTTAGGATGTTTTTTTTAGGCAAGAAGGTTGATTTAGCCGTTTCAAAATTCTACTATAGTCCGTTAATCATGCTGAATGGTCTTAACAGGCCTGCTTTTTTCCGGTGCTCATATCCTCTTTCAGTTAAAAACTATCTACAGACGACGAGTCGTATCAATGTCATACATCATGCTTAATTCCGAAGCTATTGCCTGGGTCAGATCCCGTTTTCCGTCAGTTTTAAATCGTTTAGGGGTCAGCGAACAGACCTTTATGGCGCTTCTTGCGCTAGGGGTCGGCGTGATGGCAGGGTTGGGTAATTTCGTTTTTCGAAAGACCATCGATCTGATCCACTGGCTTGTGATCGAGCAGGGTGTGCAATTTTTCAATATATCTTTTGAGCACTGGAGTGCCGCACGCTTATGGTCGGTGCTATTTCCGGTCAGTGCCGGCCTCTTGATGCTGCCGTTTGGTATTTTCTTTGCCAAGGATCTGCGTTTCGGGTTTGCACATTTTCTTGAGCGGGTCAACCTGCGTGGGGCCAAGATCCCCGGACGTACCATCGTGACCCGCGGATTGGCCAGTGCCATTACCTTGGGGGCGGGCGGCTCCGCCGGACAGGAGGGACCGATCGCACAGATCGGCGGTGCTATCGGCAGTCAGGTCGGTCAGGTTTTCAAGGTCAGTGGCAATCGTCTGAAACTGCTGGTGGCCTGCGGGGTTGCCGGAGGGATTGCCGCAACCTTTAATGCTCCTATCGCCGGTGTGTTTTTTGCTCACGAAATCGTATTGCTGTCGTCGTTCGAGATCACCAGTTTTACCTCGATCGTCATCTCCAGCGGTATTGCCACTGTCGTTTCCCGTGCTCTGCTGGGTAATCTTCCGGCCTTGCGGGCGCCGGTCTACATGCTCGCCAACCCCTGGGAGCTGGCCTGTTACCTGGTTCTCGGAATGCTGGTGGGAGTGCTGGCGGTATTTTTCATTACCATGCATTACCGTATTGTCGATCGGTTTGCCGCCCTGAAAATGCCTCGTCTGGTCAAGCCCATATTGGGCGGTGCGCTGGTTGGCATTATCGGTATCGTCTTTCCGCAAGTGTTTGGCAACGGTTACGAGTTTATCGAGAATGTGCTGTTGGGGAATGGCGTGTTGTGGTTGTTGGCCGGCTTGGTAGTAATCAAAGCGGTGGCAACGTCCCTTACCCTGGGATCCGGCCTGCCCGGCGGCCTGTTTGCGCCCTCCCTGTTTATTGGTGCGGTTACCGGAGGCGCCTACGGCAAGGCGTTGCAGGTGCTTTTCCCCGGGACGGTTCCGGCTACCGGACCCTACGCGCTGGTCGGTATGGGGGCGTTTCTGGCTGCAGCCACCCATGCGCCGATGACCGCGATTTTCCTGTTGTTCGAGATGACCGGCTCCTACGACCTGATCATCCCCATCATGCTGTGTTGCGTGGTCGGCACTGCCATCAGTCGTCACCTCAAGAAAGACAGCATCGATACCGTTGAGTTGTCGCGGGCCGGCATCAATCTGGAAGCCGGCAAAGAACGCAATATCATGATGTCTCTGCGGGTCGGTGACGTCATGACCCGCGATCCCGAATCGATCCCGGAGAATATGACTCTGCGGCAGTTCAACCACTTTATCGCCAGTACCAAGCATACCAACTTCCCACTGATTAATCGCAAGGGCGAACTGACCGGGATTATCTCCGTACAGGATTTCATGGGGGTGGTGTTTGAGGGGGACCTGCTCGACCTGGTGGTGGTCAAGGAACTGGCGACGGTGGATGTCATCACTGTCAGTACCGAGGATAATCTTGATCGCGCCATGCGCAAAATCGGCTATCGCAATATCGAACAACTGCCGGTAGTGGATGAGCAAAACGGCCGCAAGCTGATCGGCATCGTCAGTCGGCGCGACATGGTGTCGGCCTATAATCGAGCCCTGATGGCGCGCTCCATGGGGGATGAAGACGATGAGTGATTTGCTGACATCTCTCAATGCCTGCCAGCGCCAGGCGGTCCTGCATGAAGACGGGCCGCTGTTGATACTGGCCGGCGCCGGTTCGGGCAAGACCCGTACCTTGACCCACCGTATCGCCTATCTTATTCAGCAACAGCGGGTCGAGCCCTGGCAGGTTCTGGCCGTGACCTTTACCAACAAGGCCGCGGCCGAAATGCGCGAGCGTCTGCAGCGCCTGGTCGGCAATATCGACGGTTTGTGGATCAGTACTTTTCATGCGGCCTGCGCACGGATCCTGCGCCGGGACGGTGAGGTGCTCGGCTATGGCCGCGATTTTACCATCTACGATGATCAGGATCAGCAACGCCTTTTGAGGGATTGTCTGGCCCAGCTGAACATCGCTGAGAAAGATCTTAAGCCGCGTGCCGTGGCTACCGCCATCGATCAGGCCAAAAACCGCGGGTTGCTGCCCGATCAGTTTATCCCCGGGGATCAACGCGGCGATCAGGTGGCCAGGGTCTACGAGCGCTATCAGAAGCGCCTGCAGCAGGCCAACGCTATGGACTTCGGTGATCTGTTGCTGCAGACGGTGCGCCTGTTCCGGGAACATCCCCAGGTTCGCGACGCTTACTGCCACCGTTTTGCGCATCTGCTGGTTGACGAATTCCAGGACACCAACCAGGTACAGTACGACATGGTCAAGGCGCTGGCTGGCGATGGCCGGCATCTGTGCGTGGTGGGTGACGACGATCAGTCGATCTATGCCTGGCGCGGCGCCGAAATCGGGAATATCCTGAACTTTGAGCGCGATTTTCCCGGCGCCAGCGTCATTCGGCTGGAACAGCATTACCGTTCTTCCTCCACTATCCTCGAAGCGGCCGGACAGGTTGTGGCCTGCAATGTCGGACGCAAGGGGAAAACCCTGTGGACCGATAACCCCACCGGCGAGCCCCTCACTCTGGAAGATTTGCCCGACGACCTGGAAGAAGCCCGTTTTGTTGCCGGCGAAATTTCCCGTTTGCGTCAGGCGGGTCGTCATCTGCGCGATGTGGCGGTATTTTATCGCACCAACGCCCAGTCCCGGGTGCTGGAAGAGACCCTGGTGCGCGGGGGCCTGCCATATGTGATGGTCGGCGGGGTGAAGTTCTATGCCCGTATGGAAGTCAAGGATGTGCTGGCCTATCTGCGGGCTCTGGCCAATCCGGCCGATTCCCTGTCGGCCAAACGCATTATCAATGTACCGACCCGCGGTATCGGTGCCGTAACGACCGGACGCATTGCCGAGTATGAAGAGGAGGCCGGCGGCTTTTTAGCAGCCTGCCGCATGTGTCTGCAGCGTGGCGCCCTCAAGGGGGCTGCAGCCCGCAAGGTCGCGGACTTCAGTCAGTTCATGGAACGCTTTGCGAAACGCATGGAAGAAGTGCCGTTTTCGCAGCTTACGGCCGAATTGCTGGAGGAAAGCGGGTATGCACCGGGCTTGCGCGAGGAAGCCCAGTCGGCCATGACCGAGGGCGAAAGACAAGAAGCCAAAGGGCGGCTGGAAAACCTTGAACAGCTGCTGGCCAGTATGGAAGAGCATCAGGCGACGGAGAGTTCCCTGCAGGAGTATCTCGAGCAGGTGGCGCTGGTAACCGATCTCGATTCCTACGACACCAGTCTCGACCGGGTCACCCTGATGACCTTGCACGCCGCCAAAGGGCTCGAATTCCCGGTGGTGTTCATGACCGGTATGGAGGAAGGCATCTTCCCTCATGGACGCTCCGCCGGCGAACGCGATGATGTCGAGGAAGAACGCCGTCTCTGCTATGTCGGCATGACGCGGGCCATGCAGAAACTCTATCTCACCCATGCCCGCCGCCGCCGCATTTATGGCGATTACCAGTACAATCCACCCAGCCGTTTTCTGGCCGAAATTCCCGCGCATCTGCTGGGCCGAGAGGTGAAGCCAGTCCTGCAGAAGCCTGCAGTGCACAATCTTGCTTCAATTTTTGAACAGCTTGAACCGGCCCCCCTGGATGATGGGGAGGATTTTTTCGAGGATGTGCAGGTGGTCCCCGAGGCCGAAGAAGGGCTGAGGGTTGGACTGCATGTGCGTCATGTCAAGTTCGGCGTCGGCATTGTGCGCCGCCTTGAAGGTAGCGGAGACCAGCAGAAGGTCGTGGTGCAATTTCCCTCCGTCGGTCTGAAGAAGTTGCTGGTTAAGTTCGCCGGGCTTGAGCCCGCCTGATCCCGAGATCGCCAATTCTTATCTTCTCCTCCCCGGAGTTCCGATTTTTCAGTCCTTTAGGCTTGCCTTAATTCCTTACCAAATTGGTTTATTTTTGTAATGAAAACTTTTAAGTTATTTGATACTATGCGAAACTTGGTTACTCATTTGAAAGAATTTAATATTTAGCTGTTTATTGTTTGCCATAAATTTTTTCGGGTACTTACCCGATATTGTCATAAAGGGGGTGTCGCTGTGTGGCAATTATGTGGCTGGATTGGAGACGTTGTCCAAAGACTTCGGGGTACATGGAGGGGGCGGTTTTTAATAAATACCGCGGCATGGCAACTCTTTTTGTTTTCCCTGGGTTTGATTGTCTCTACTTCGGCATGGTCACAAGTCCCGGTCGGTTCTCATAAACAGGCCGTCGAGCTGGCACGTCAGGGGGATTATGCCGAATCCCTGGCGTTGTTCGACGAGCTTTTCCAAAGGGAGCCGGAAAACCTTCCCATCCTTTATGATTACCTGGTTACCCAATCATGGGCCGGCAACGATGCCCAGGTGGCTGCTTTGTTCAAGCGTGTGGCGCCGGAGCAGGCCCCGCGCTATGTACTGGAAGCCGCCGCCAAATCCCTGCGCAATCTGAAATCTTTTGATCAGGCCGAAGCCGTTTACCGCATCGGGATCCAACGCTTTAACGCCTATCCTTCACTGCGCCTGGGCCTGCTCTATACCCTTGTGGATGCAGGCCAGCATCAAGCGGCTGCGATCTTTTCCGAAGAACTCGAAGCACTCTATCCCGGAAATATCGAGGTGCAGTTTGCTATTGCCTATGCGGCGGAAGGGCGCCGGGATTATGTGGCGGCTCTGCAACATTATCAGCGCATTTTACAGTGGCAGCCCGAGCTGAAGCGGGCCCGGCATATGGAGATTCTAACCCTGGCGGCTATCGGGGAGCCCTTTCTGGCGGAGGAACGTGCAGTCCGATACCCCGGTTTGCTGACTGCCGACGAATTGCATCGCCTGAAAGCTGCACAGGCCGCGCTGGTGGTGCGTTGGGGCAGCCACGGCAGTGATACGCCGGAGCTGCGCTTTGCCGAAACCGACCGTGCGTTGGGTATGCTGGAGAACAATCTGCAAGCGGCACTGGCCGATCAACCGCCCGCTGAAAAGTATGCGCTGCAGGCCCGCATCGACCGCCTGGTGGCGCTGCGCGACCGGGTATGGATGGCGCAGGCGGTGGACGAGTATGAGGCTTTGCGGTCCGAACAGGTTTCCCTGCCAGGGTATGCCCTGCAGGCTGTCGCCGACGCCTTTCTTTATCTGGAGCAGCCACGCCAGGCCGGTGAACTTTATCAGCAAGTGCTGCAGCGCGACCCGCAAAACTACGAAGCATCCCAGGGGCTGTTTTTCGCCTATGTGGAGCAGGAAGATTTTGAGCGTGCACTTGCTCTGGCGGAAACTCTGTGCGCGGGCCAGGCGAAGGCTCCGCATGGCGGCGACGATCCATCCCGGCTTGATACGGAATTGCTGGCGACTATGGGCCAGTGGTTTGCCGGGGACCTGGACGGGGCGCAATCGCGTCTGACGCCGATGTATAATCGGGCGCCGGCCAACATCGATATTATTGGTGAATTGGGAGGCCTGTACGGCGCGCGCGGTTGGCCGCGCCGGGCCGAAGAGACCCTCGGGTTGGGGCTGGCCCTCGATCCTGCATACCTTTCATTGCGCACCGGTTGGGCGGAAAATCGGCTTGATCTGGCTGAGTTCAGTCAGGCGGAACAACTCATCGGCACACTCGGGGAAGAATATCCGGAACATAAGAGCGTACAGCGCCTGCAGCGTTTATGGCAAGCCCACAACATGAGGGAATTGCAAGTCTCGGTGGCCAGCGGCTGGAGCAGCGGTTCGACCTTCGGCAGCCACGATCTGTCGCTGGCCGCTACCCTGTTTTCCACCCCTGTGGGTTACCGCTATCGCGGGTTTGTCAGTACCTATCTGGATCAGGCAACCTTCCCGGAGGGGGATAAAACCCTGCAGCGTTACGGTGCCGGTATCGAATACCGTCATCGCAACCTCTATGGTACGGCCGAGTTGACCTGGAACGCATCCGGCGGCGAAAAAATCGGTACTCGTTTGGCCGCCACCTGGTTTCCGGACGATGTGTGGTCACTGCCCTTCGAGCTTGAAGTGTTCAGTCGTGACACCCCGCTGCGGGCCTTGAAGCATGGCATCCACGCAGATGCTGCGGGTGTGGGGGTGGCGTATCGCCGGGATGAACTGCAGCGCTGGTATACGAATGTGCAGTTCATGGATTTCAGTGACGACAATTTTCGTTACAGTGTGTTGGCCGGAGTGGAGCAGGGCTTGATCGTGTGGCCTCACTACCGTCTGAACGGGCGTCTCGATTTGTACACTTCGGGCAACAGCATCACCGGCACCCCCTATTTCAATCCGCGCCAGGATGCCGACCTCACCCTAACCCTGGAAAACGACTGGCTGCTCTATCGCCACTACCGTTTTTCCTTCCGCAATCGACTGGCGGTAAGTGTCGGTGGTTACTGGCAGCAGGATTTCGGTACGGATCCGACGGCGGCTGTGCGCTACGAGCACGTCTGGGAGTATTCACCGCGTTTCTTTTTATTGTACGGCGTCAGTTTTGCGCGGCGCACCTATGACGGTGACGGCGAAAACCAGCTGGGCTGTCACCTTGAACTGAACTGGAGGTTTTAGCCATGCGGATCTTGGGGTTATTGCTGCTGGTTATGGTATGCATGCCTTCCATGGTGCGGGCCGATGCCTTTGTCAGCTTGTGTTTTCACGATGTGCGAACGGATGTGGGTCGCGGTGATGATCTGTCCATGGCGACAGATCGTTTTGTCGCTTTGTTGAGCTGGCTGCGCCAGCATGATTATAAGCCGGTGAGTATCGATGATCTGCTCCAGGCCCGTGAGGGGAAAAAGTCGTTGCCGGACAAGGCGGTGCTTTTAACCTTCGATGATGGCTATCGTGGTTTTTACACCCAGGTTTATCCGTTGCTCAAGGCCCATGGCTATCCGGCCGTCCTGGCGGTGGTCGGCAGCTGGCTGGATGCGGCGCCTGGCGAATCCGTCGATTACGGGGGAAAGTCTGTTCCCAGGGAAAAGTTTTTATCCTGGCAACAGTTGCGGGAAATGGCCGATTCCGGTCTGGTGGAGATCGCTTCGCACAGTTACAACGGCCATCGTGGCGTATTGGCCAATCCGCAGGGCAATACCCAGCCGGCTCTTACTGCCAGGGTCTACGCACCCGATGCGCAGAGTTACGAGGATGATGCCGCATACGTGCAGCGGGTGCGTGAGGATCTGGAAACAAATGCCCGACTGCTGGAAAAAAGATTGGGACGTCGCCCCCGTGTCATGGTCTGGCCGTTTGGCAAGTTTTCCCTGCCGGGAATCGATGCAGCCGGCCAGACAGGCATGGTGGTGGACATGGGGCTCGGGGATGGGCCCGGCGATACCGGGCGCCTGGCCGGTGTAAACCGCCTGCTGGTGGAGGGGAGCCTGAAACTGACGGCCCTGACCTGGCGGATTCAGCACCTGCTGGCTCGAGACCCGCAGCGCGTGGTGCAGGTCGATCTCGATTACGTTTACGACCCCGACCCGCAGCAGACCGATCGCAACCTGGGCAAACTGATCGAGCGCATCAAGGCCATGCAGATCAGCACGGTTTATTTGCAGGCGTTTGCCGATCCGGACGGAGATGGTATCGCCGATGCTCTTTATTTCCCTAACAGGACGTTGCCTGTCCGGGCCGACCTGTTCAACCGCGCCGCCTGGCAGCTTAAGACCCGCGCAGGCGTAAGAGTCTATGCCTGGTTGCCGGTGCTCGGTTATGCCACGGCGAAACAGGATTTGCTGGTACAGAGCTGGCACCCTGAAAACAACACCGTGGCTGTTGATGCCAAGGCCTATAAGCGGCTCAGTCCGTTTGTGCCGGAAGTCCGGGAAATGGCCAAGGGGATTTACGCTGATCTGGCCCGCCATGCCGATTTTGACGGATTGCTGTTTCATGATGATGCTTTGTTGTCGGAGTTCGAGGATGCCAACCCGGCTGCCATGGCCTGGCGAAAGGCTCACGGGCTCTCCTCTGACCCTGCAGATCTTTGGAACGACGATGATGAGGTGCGGCGTTGGACGCACCTGAAGACCGAATATCTGGTCGATTTTACCCGGGACCTGGCCGATGCGGTGCGGGTATACCGCCCCGAAATCAAAACCGCCCGCAACCTGTATGCGCGAGCGGTGCTTGATCTGGAGGGCGAAATGCGGTTCAGCCAGAATCTCGAATCGTTTTTGAAGAATTACGATTACACGGCGTTGATGGCCATGCCGTACCTCGAAGAAGCAGCGGATGCCGAAGCCTGGTTGGAGGGGTTGGTGACTGCAGTCAAGGGGGTGCCGGGCGGCTTGAAAAAAACCGTTTTTGAATTACAAAGCGTTGACTGGCGTGGAGATAAAAATCTTGTGTCCACGAAGGCTCTTTCCCATCAGATGCGTCTTTTGCAGGGAAGGGGGGCGGTTAATTTCGGCTATTACCCGGATGATTTTTTAAACGACCATCCCGCAGAAAAGCCATTACATCCTGCCATGTCTCTCAACTCCGAGCCGTTTGGGGAGCAATAAATATGGAAATGATAGCCCTCGGCCTGCGTGTGCTGCTCGATTTTGTGTTTTATTATCCCCTGTTCATGGCTTATCTCTGGATGGTCGGCGGCCTTGACTATTATTTGCGCCGGGAGTACCGCAAACCGCTGCCTGATGTCCCGCCGCCGCTGCCGTCCTACCCGAAAGTATCGATCATCGTTCCCTGTCACAACGAAGCGGCACACCTGCACGATACTATCGGCTACCTGTTTCAGCAGAAGTATCCGGATTTTGAAATTATTGCCGTCAATGACGGCAGCAGTGACGCAACCGGCGAGATGCTCAATGCCATGGCGCAGCAGAATCCCCTGCTTAGAGTGGTGCATTTTGCCTCCAACCAGGGGAAAGCTATGGGGTTGCGCATGGCTGCATTGGTGGCTCGGGGAGAGTTTTTGGTCTGTATTGATGGCGATGCCCTGCTCGATCCCTATGCCACTCACTGGATGGTACGTCATTTTCTTACAGGGCCGCGCGTTGGTGCGGTAACCGGCAATCCGCGCATTCGCACCCGCTCAACCTTGCTTGGCAAAATCCAGGTTGGAGAATTTTCCGCCATACTGGGGCTCATCAAGCGGGCACAGCGTGTCTATGGTCGGGTTTTTACCATGTCCGGCGTGGTTTCCGCGTTCCGCAAATCAGCCTTGCATCATGTCGGTTATTGGAGTGTCGATATGATCACCGAGGATATCGATATCAGTTGGCGACTGCAGTTGAGCCACTGGGATATCCGCTTTGAACCCAATGCCCTGTGTTGGATATTGATGCCGGAAACCCTCAAAGGGCTATGGAATCAGCGTCTGCGCTGGGCTCAGGGAGGCAGCGAGGTATTGCTGCGCTATCTGCGTCACATGTTTAGCTGGCGCGCGCGCCGCATGTGGGGTGTTTATTTCGAATATTTCACCAGCATCGTCTGGTCGTACACCATGCTGCTGGTTTTTCTTGCGTGGATATGGGGATTGTTTTTACCGTTGCCGATGAACTTGCAACTCCCCACGCTGATTCCCGCCTGGGCCGGGGTGGTGCTGAGTTTGACCTGCCTGTTGCAGTTTGCCGTGGCGATGCTGCTCGATTCGCGCTACGAGCGGGGGCTGGGCCGTTGCTACTATGTGATGATCTGGTACCCGCTGGCATTTTGGATGATCAATCTGCTGACCATCGTCGTGGGCTTTCCCAGGGCACTGCTTAAAAAACGCGGCGAGCGTGCGGTCTGGGTATCTACCGATCGCGGTATTTATTAGGAGGCACGATGAAGGACGATCTCATCATAAACAAACCGGAAGCTCAACAACGCAGTCAGCGTATCGCGCAAGGTCTATTGACGGTTGGTTTCTGGTTTTTGTTTTTAAGTTTGCTGCGTCCCCTTCTGGCACTGGTTGGCTGGTTGATAGGGATACACCTGTTTACCCACGAGATGATCGAAAATGGCGGAGGGCGGATTCTTATAGAGACGCTATATGATTATGGACTGGTTGTGCTGGTGCTGGGGATAGTGCTGCGTAGCTGGGCCTGGTACAATCACCGGCGTTTTGCAGGTCGGGATCAGCGCCGCAAAACCATGCCGCCGATCCCGATAGAGCTAATTGCCCGATATCATCAGGTCGACCCCAGCGCTTTATCGCTATGGCAAAAGGATCGCTGCTTGTACGTGCGTCACAATGCTCAGGGGAAGGTGCTGGAGGTTCAATCATCCGAACCGCCTCCATGGGGTGTTGAAGCCAGCAGCGTGACCGTGACGCAGCATCCTCTCTTTTGTACGTATGGGGACTCTGCGGCAGAATCGACGGTTGTGCCACCGCCCCCCGCTCTATAGGCGTTAGAAACGTTATATCTTTTTTATTGTCTGAATGGAGCCTGAGGCCGGGAGATGGCGAGATGACTATTCCGGGGGTGTGAGGTATTTATCTGACTCTCTGGTAAAATAGCTTCTGTCCCCTGGCTTTTGTTTTTCGGTAACAGCGAAAAGCCAATCCAACGGCGCTTGCAAAGGAGATAACGATGAAGAAACGAATGCGATTTTCGGCGCTGATGGCCATCCTTGCCGCCGGGTTTTTGGGCAGCGCAGCTTGTGTCTGCGCGCAAACGACCGAACTGCGCAGTTCCCTTGACGATCAGCAGCAGGTCGCGGTGACCATCTATAACAGCAACCTGGCGCTGGTCAAGGATCTGCGCCGGGTAAATTTGCCGGCTGGTGAAAGTTTGCTGGCGTTACGCGAAGTTGCTGCCGGCATGCAACCGGAAACAGCCCTGCTGCGTAGCCTCAAAAATGCGGCGGAATTCCGGGTCGTGGAGCAAAGTTTCGATTTCGATCTGCTCACCCCTGGTAAGTTGCTGGAAAAATACGTCGGGCGTACGGTACAGGTGGTACGGGTGCACCCCCAGACCGGCGCTGAAAGTTTTGAATCTGCCCAGGTTCTGGCCGCTAACGGCGGCGTAGTACTGCGCATGGGGGATCATATCGAAACCGGCATCCCGGGACGCCTGGTTTATCCCGACGTGCCGGGAAACCTGCGCGATCGTCCAACCCTGGTGGTGCAGGTGGAAACCGATAAGGCCGGAGTCCGCGATCTGGAATTAAGCTATCTTACCAGTGGCCTGTCCTGGCAGGCTGATTATGTGGCTGAACTCGATAAGCAGGATGCGCACCTTGATCTTTCCGGTTGGGTGACCTTGAACAACCAGAGCGGTGCCAGCTACGAGCAGGCGCGCCTGCAGTTGGTGGCCGGCGATGTGCATCGCGTTGGGCGGCAGGATCTGGACATGCGGGGTTTCGAGGAGCGTGCCATGAAGGTTATGGCCGCCGCACCCGCCATGGCCGAGGAGAGCCTGCTCGATTATCACCTCTATACCCTCGACCGGCCCACGACCATTCGTGAAAATCAGGTCAAGCAGGTTGCGCTGCTGAGTGGGGCGGGGGTCCCCGTGAATAAAGAGTATCTGCTGCGCGGTAGCGACTATTACTATAGGGGCCGCCATAATGATCTCGGCAAAAAGCTCAAGGTGGCGGTATATCTCGAATTTGCCAACAGTACCAAATCCGGACTGGGCATGCCGCTGCCCAAGGGTATTCTGCGGGTTTATAAAAAGGACAGCGGCGGCAATGCCCAGTTTGTCGGTGAAGATCGCATCGATCACACTCCCAAGAACGAAAATGTTCGCCTGCGACTCGGCGATGCCTTTGATGTGACAGCGGATCGCATACAAACCGATTATAAAAAAATCGCCGGCGGGCCGCAGGAAACCGTGATCGAAACCGCCTATCGGCTGGAACTGAAAAACGCCGGGAGCGAGCCGGTCACGGTCAAGGTCGAGGAGCCGATGCCGGGCGACTGGCAGATCCTCCAGACAAGCCATCCCCACACTAAAAAAGATGCCCATACGGCCGCCTGGCAGATTGCCATCCCGGCCGAAGGCAAGACGATGCTGACTTACCGGGTGCGGGTACGTTATTGATCTGACGTTGGTTCGTGTTTTTACCACGAAGTTCACGAAGAGCACGAAGGGGGGAAGGGCAAAAGGCCACTAGCTTCGTGCTCTTCGTGGTGATTTTTTATTCGGATTCAACGGTTGGATTTTGAGCTGTGTCGTTGCGGTGTTGCATCAACCATACTTCTATCTGTCTTCCTTCCTGAACAACAATATCCGCAGTCAATCTTCTTTTTCCTGTGCGCTCAGAGACAGGGCGATCAAGTGTCGCAGCTGTTTTGCATCGGCCCGCTGCATGGCCTTGCCGGTGATACTGCTGCGGGGAACGTTTTGTCTTTCTCTGGGTGGGTAGATGGATAGCTCAAGTTCGATGCCGTTTTCTTCCAGGTATAGGTGGGGATAGTCGTGAAACCGGCCGCCTTTGTGGATAGTGACGATTTCAGAGGTAAAGTCCAGATGCCGGTCGGCCAGGAAATACTCCACTTCTTCCGGATCATCGGCGAACAGGTGCAGGTCGATGTCGCTGCGTTGGGTGACGCAGCCCGAAAGCACCGAGCCGATCAGATAGGGACGAAACGGGGCCAATAATTCCATGTACTTGAGCGCCAGAACCCGCATTTGCAGCAGCCGCTCCGGTAGTACCTCGGGTTCGTGCAGGTTGATCAGGCGTTGCAGTTCGGCGTGGATTTCGCTGTTGGAGGGTAGATGGTGCCCGAGACACAGGCGCTTTTCCAGACCGAAGGCACGCGCCGCCTTGCGCTTGGCGGTCATGTATTCCTTGATCTGCTCCTCGTACATGAGGCGGGCGGCTTCCCGGGCAATGAGATAACGCAAACGGTCTCGGCGGGTCATATTTCGAGTATAGCAGGTCGTTGCCGTTACCGGTTCTCGCAAGCTATGCCGTTGGGGAGCCTTCGCGCACCTCCAATTGACCTTTAGCAAGCAGCCAGACAATGATCTCACGGGGGACGGGATCGAGCTCCAGTGCTTCTTCGACGGACATCTCCCCGCGTTGCAGTTTTTCAAGCAGATGATTCTGGTACCGGCTATGGGTACGTCGCTGGTAGTAGTCGCGGTAGACCAGAGAAGCTCCGAGCACCGCGATGATGCCCATCATCATCCAGAACACGCCATGACTGATCTCAACGTGGAAACCGTCCAGAAACAGCTTGGTGCCGATAAAAAAGATCAGCTGGTAGGCCAGATCTTCCAGGCGTGGCAAACGTTCCAACAGTTGGACGAAAAAACTGGCGGCGAAGCGCAGGAAGATGATCCCCAAAATGCCTCCCACCCAGACCACCAGCAATTTGTCGGTCATGGCGACGGCGGTGGTAATGCTGTCGATGGAAAAGGCGATGTCGGTTAATTCCACCATCAGCACCGTTGTCCAGAATCCGGCGGCCTGCTTGTCACGCAGTTGGTGAGCGTCTTCCTTGTAAAAGAAGAACATGTGTTTCATGGCCAGATAGACCAGATAGCCGCCACCGATGAGTTTGAACAATCCGAAGCGCATCAGATGCGCGGCAAATACCAGGGCGATAAAACGGAACACAAAGGCACCGACGATACCGTAGGTCAGAGCCTTTTTTTGCTGTTTACGGGGTAGCTTACGCACCAGGATGGCCAGTACCAGGGCGTTGTCCACCGACAGAATCCCCTCCAGGATGGCGAGGGTGCCGATGGTCAACAGGTCAAAGGCATGGAAATTGACGATTTCCTGGACAAGTTGGGAAAACAATGTGGTGTCCATGATTTTTCCGTTGCTCGATGGGATAGATTCAAAAGAGGAGAAATGCCGACACCGCGTTCAACCCTACCTTGGATGCCTGTCAGGTAAGTATGGTTGATCGACAGGTTGATAACCAATGCCCGGCACTTTGCCAGCAATGCACGCTGGACTCTGTGCCGGGCTTATCTGGATTGCAAGGAATGTCCTGTTCGATAATGATGATGGGGCATCAGCGATGTCTGGTCTGCCGTGAGGTTGCATTTATCCTGTCGATATCAGCCTGGACCTGTTTGATGCCGCTCTCGTATACGATTTCCCGCCCCATCACCGACCCTGCGTAGGCCTTTCCGTTTCGAGTCGGGGTCAGTTCGCATATGACGCTGTGATCCCCTTCCCCGAGTACCACCCGGATCCGTTCGGCGCGCTTATTGAGAACCTCAACATCCAGGGTTTTACCACTTTCGGTGACACGTACCTCGATCTTCTCTGTGGACATAAAATGATTAACTCCGCATGATTGGGATCTGAAAGTGCACCAACCGCGATGCAATGGAATGCAAATTACTTAGGAGGCCGTAGTCTCGAAATGTTGACGGTCGCACCCTAGTAGACCATGAATGATCCAGACTTGCAACGGGATGAATTAAAAGCAGCAGTGTGTCAACGATGGCAACCGTTTGGCGACAATGGTGCATCTTCGGATTTTCAGGTTTCAAAAGAGGCTAGTACCCTCGCGCACCTTGTACGTCTACCTGAACAGGGAATCCCTTTTAATTTGATCCATGCGGATATCATATTCAGGTTTGGCAATTTTGCCATCCTTGTAATCTTGCTCGACTTTGTCCTCTTGCCGCTTCAAATGATACTCATAGCCTCCAGCGCCGGCGGCGGCACCTCCCATAGCACCCAAGCCTGCGCTGCCGACATTGCTGCTGCATCCGGTCAGTAAAAACGTCGCCAGAAAAATCATCAGAATTCCGGTTCTTTTCATAACGCACCTCCGAATCTTGGGTTTTTGTGTCTTGCATGCAGGGCCCCTTAAATTAAGCCAGGATCACGGGTGTCGAAATACGACCTGATAAGGAGTTTGCATGGCGTATAAAAAAAGCATATTGGATCACCGGAGAATATCAAGATAAACAACGCAAGCCAGCCAACATCTTCCTTGTCCTGCTCGGGATTCGACTGACGTATATTGCAAGGTATCGGGGAGCTTTATCGGAGGGCATGCGAAGGAGAGAAAGGCGGCTGACTCATTGCGCATGGGGACGTGTCATGGCCCCATGCACTCAACAAGAGACCGAGATGGTTCGGGCGTGATACTTCACCCTTTTTTGCAATGGAGGGTCAAGGTTTCTTGAATTGCCGCAATAGTACGATTTCTTACGGACCACGCTCGGCGAGCCAGATAGTATGGAGGTCGCCCTTGTTGTTGTGCTCTCGTACACGGTTTTGCCTTACTTTGAAGCCAACCTTTTTAAGCCGCTCCGTAAAGTTGCGGTCAGGGCCGGCCGACCACACGGCGAGCAAGCCTTCGGGGCGTAGCGCTGAGTAGGATGCCGTCAAGCCTTCTATCGAATATAACCAATTGTTTTTTTTGCGGGTCAATCCCTCGGGACCGTTGTCGACATCCAGCAGAATCGCATCGTAGGCTCGCCGTTCGGACTTCAACACCTTGGCGACATCACCTTCGCGAACCGTGGCGCGCGCATCGCGCAAAGGATGTCCCGCATGTTCGCCGAGCGCGCCCTGGTTCCATTTCACTACGGCCGGTACCAGCTCAGCCACCACCACTTCGGCATTGGCGCCGAGGTGCCGTAGGGCGGCAGCCAGCGTAAAACCCATGCCTAATCCGCCAATCAGTACGCGTGGGTCGGGACGACCAGCGACTTTCTTACACGTAACTTCCGCCAGTGCATCCTCGGACCCATGAGCGCGTGTGCTCATCAATACCCCCCCACCGACTATGCTGATGGAGAATTCAGAGTCGCGTTGGTGAAGTTGCAGTTCGCCATCGGTGCCGGGAATCGGAGCGGTGTCGAGCAGTTTCCAGGGAATCATTTAGGGGTCTCGCATCGTAAGGGAAAAGTCAAAGGTGAGATAACAGGAATAGCTACACTGAATAACACAAATGGGTATTGTGGGCCAGCCGCAAAAATCGTTCATGCGGAACAACCTGGGAATGGAGCAGAGGTGGCTTGGGCTTTGATCACGATGCAAGACGCAAAAAGGGCGGCTTTCCCTGGGTGGGTGCCGCCCTTTGTCAAACATGGATACTGTCTATTCGATGAAATGAAACAGGCCGTATCCGCCTTCCATGCCGAGCTGGTCGGCGATCTCATTTTCGATCTCGGTGCGGGAAGTGGTGACTATCTCTGTGTCGTCACTGCTCGTCAGGTAGGCGTCGTCGCCATTTTTATGAAAGGTGATGATCTGAAAGTCATCCGGTCCAAGAGACCGATAGTAAACCGCTACACCATCGGCTGCGCCACAGGTCATCTGACCGCTTTGGGTTGGATATGTCAGGTAATCCGCATAATAAGATTGGGTTTGCGTCATGCAGTTTTTTAAATCGGACATGGCAGCTGCGTTGAAGGCTTTTTGTCGGTAGGCTGCAAATTGCGGAATGGCGATCGCAGCCAGGATACCGATAAAGGCAATGCCTACCATCGGTACGACAACCGCGAGAACCAGACCGACTCCGCTGGTGTCAGGATAGCGCTGTTGAAGTTCCGCCTCGCTTTTGAAGCAATAGAGTATAAATTCCACAAAGGCGATCAATCCGGGGATGCCGGTCCAGAAGAAAAGCAGATAAAGGAAGCCGAGTACATATTTCTTCACATAGAATTTATGGGCACCGAGGCCACCCAGAAAAAAAGTGATCAAAAGAAGAGCAACTTTACTGACGCCCGAGTTTGGTGCTGCCATGGCCCTGACCCCGCAGTGGGGGCAGATTTCGGCCTGGATATGCAGTTGTTTTCCACAGGTGGAACAAAATTTCCCCTGATCGATGTTTTCCGACATTTTCCCTCCTTGATACATCCCCTGCAGGACATACATACAATAAATGATCCAATTAAAAGTAAACCTGACTTAATCTATTGAAAGCCTTGCTATATGTCAATAGGCATGACTACCGAAGGTGTTTTGCCTGAATTTACGTGGGTTTCCGTCTGGCGGCTTTTAGCCCGGACCAAAAGCTCCCACCGACAGGCCAGTGAAAAAATGCAGCGCGTAATCTCCAAGCTGGCCCGTGTCATAGCCGCCTTCCTGTACCACCAGGGTCGGTAGTTGAAGAGCCCCGAGAAGGCGCCCGTTCATTTCGAAGTCGGGAGGACGTAGGGGCCAGGTGCCGGTCGGGTCTCCCATGCCGGTATCAAACCCCAAAGCGATGACCAGAAAATCGGGACGGAACCGCTGGATCCGTTTTATGGCGCGTCGCAGTGCCTCATGGTAGCGCTCGACCGTCACATGTTCCGCAAGGGGCAGGTTGAAATTGAATCCCTGCCCCGAGTCCGCACCGCGCTCTTCGGAAAAGCCGCTGAAGTAGGGGTAAGCGAAGCGGGGATGACCATGGATAGAAACCGTAAGCACGTCCGGCCGGTGGTAGAAAATATCCTGGGTACCGTTGCCGTGATGGTAGTCGATGTCGAGTACCGCGACCTTGCCGGTGCCACTTAGATAATGGGCGGCAATAGCGGTGTTGTTGAGATAGCAGAACCCGCCGAACAGGGCGCGTTCCGCATGGTGGCCGGGCGGTCGTATCAGCGCATAGGCCAGACGATGGCCGCTCAATAACTGGCGGGCGGCAGTCAGGGCGCAATCGACGCCGCTACTGGCGGCGGGGAAGGCATTGTGCGTCAGCGGCGTAAAGGTGTCGATGCAGTAGTAGCCGGCTCGTGTCGCACGGTCTTTGGGGGGGCGGCTGGCGTTACGCACCGGGAAAACATAAGGGTAGACCGCCTCATCTGCCGGCAAGGTCGCGCAGACGGTTTTGAGATAGCGCACGAAAGCCCGGTCATGCACGGCGGTAATGTGCCTGTCGGAAAAATGTTTAATCGGTAATGGTTCAAACATGCCTGAATCACGCAATTTTTCAAGGATGGCTTGGATGCGCGCCGGCGCTTCGACATAGCCGCGCTCCCGCACATGATGGATGTCGTGGTGGTGGTTGACGGTCAGCGCAATGCGTTCGTCGGCAGGAACTTCGGTGGTGACGGGCGGACGGTTAAGCGAGGGGGACCGGTATCGCCAGGGGCGCAAGCGTACCGGATCATCGGTGAAGGAATCGACAACCATGGCCACGTACTCGGGTGGGCAGATGTGGCGATATTTGCGTTCCAGTATGGTCTTCACGATGGCCCTGGCTTGCAGTTTGCTCAAGGGATGATCCTGTCCCAGGTCGTCCCACATCAGGTAAGGGGGATTGTCGCCGTTCTGCTTGATCGGCGTTTCGTAGGCTGTGCCGGCAATGGGGCGGGCGCCATAACGTTCATAAAAACGCAACCGGGCACGGTTCTTTTTAAGGATTTCTGGATCGCGGCACAGCCGTGGATCATCCGGCAGGCATTCAAAAAACAACCCGGTTGCGCCCAGAGCCCGGGTTTCCTCGCGTACCCGTTGGTAAAGGGCGCCGCCGATGCCGCGACCGGTAAGCTGGCGGGCGGCGGAAATATATTCCAGATATCCGAATTTCAGTTCCGGTTCGTGCAACAGCAAGGCAAACCCTTCAACCTGGCGGCGTTGGTTTTCGGCTATATAGAGAATGGCGCGAAAGCCATGTTTGAGCGGGTTGCTCAGTTGCTGGGGAAGTTTGTCGATATCGCGGGCCGGCAGGTCGGCAAACTGGGTCCTCAGAATCTGCTGCACATGGTCGATGGCAGTGCGGTTGACAGGCAGCACATCATCATAGATACGTCGGATACGAAACATGGCGGTTTCCATCATGAGAGGGACGGATCCGTTCCTGAATGATGATGGAATTATAGCCGGTTTTCAGGTGCTAGCAGGGGGAAAATCGCATCGTCCCTGTCCTGTGCAGCGCTACGGTTGCAACCGTCAATCCTCTAGCTGCCAGTCGGGATCCGGGCTGTCCGCTTGTTCTGGGGTGCATCGGAGCTCCGGTTATGGATATTCATCAACACGGCGAGTGTGGAATTTTTCTTTGACATGATCGTAGCTGCATGGCACTATCATGCCACTAGTCGGACTTTCAGGTAAAGCGCAGGTAACGTTTCGCCTTGATCGTCTCTCGCCACCGGATTTATTTGCCTCGGAAAGGATTCCACCATGCGTTCGCTGCTGATAACCCTGTTGCTGTCTCTGATGTTTGTTTTGCCTGGTTTTGCCGCCGAGGTTCATCTTTCGGTAGCGGCCAGCATGACCGATGCGGTCAAAGAACTTGTTGCTACTTATGAGACGCAGGGCAAAGACGTTACTTTGTTGCCCAACTTCGCTTCTTCTGGCGCTCTCGCCAAACAGATTGCTCAGGGCGCACCGGCTGACATTTATATCGCTGCCAATCCCAAGTGGATGGACTACCTGGTGACAGAAAAACGCATCCCGGCTGAGCAGGTGCGGACGTTCGCTTTCAATTCCCTGGTGTATGTCGGGCAGAAAGACCCTGCTGTTACCCGGCTGGAGGATATCGTTCATCTCCAGCGTATTGCCATTGGCAGTCCCAAAAGCGTACCGGCTGGCCAGTATGCGGAGCAGGCTCTGAGGGCTGCGGGGCTTTTTGACCAGGTCCAGGGCAAGCTGATCATGGCCAAGGATGTGCGCCAGGCTCTTATGTATGCGGATCGAGGTGAAACCAACGGCGCGTTTGTCTATAAGACCGATGCATTGCTGGCTAAAGATGCGGTTATTTTATTTGAGGTTCCTCAATCCCTGTACAATGAGGTTACCTATCCGATCGGTCTTACCGTTGAGGGGATTAATAATCCTGCTGCGATCGCTTTTTTCGATTTTCTTAAAACCGATCAGGCAACTGGAATCCTGAAAAAATACGGCTTCGTTGTTCGCTGACCGAATGTTCGAATTTTCCCCTACTGATTTGCAGGCAATGCAACTCTCCGCCAGGGTGGCGTTTACCGCTACCCTGGTATCGCTTCCCTTTGGCTTTTTGATGGCCTACATGCTGGTCTTTACAAAAATTCCAATCAAACCTCTGATCAATGGTCTGGTCAATCTGCCTCTGGTGCTGCCGCCGGTGGTAGTCGGTTATCTGCTTCTTTTGTCCTTGGGCAATCGAAGTTGGTTGGGGGAACTTTTAGCCGGAGTTGGCATCCATATCATATTTACCTGGAAAGCAGCGGTTCTCGCCTCGATGGTAGTGGGGTTTCCGTTGCTGGTGCGTTCGATCTGCATCGGCATGGAAGATATCGATGAGCGGCTGCTTCAGGCTGCGCGAACTCTTGGAGCTTGCCGGTACGATACTCTGTTGACGATCATTTTACCCCTGTCGACGCGCGCCATTATTGCAGGCGCTACGTTGATGTTCGCCCGCAGCCTTGGTGAATTTGGGGCGACGATTATTCTTGCCGGGAATATTCCGGGCGTGACTCAGACCATTCCCCTGGCGATTTACGACTATACCAGCACGCCTGGGGGGGATCGCATGGCTCTGGGGCTTTGTCTTGTATCCATCATGCTGGCGCTGGTGGTGTTACTTTTCGATGAAGGGGTAGGTAAAGGTTTCAGGCGCAGGAGACAGCAATGAAGCTTGAAGTCTCCCTTGAAAAGCAGTTGGGTCGGTTTAACTTTGCCACGGAATTTTCGGTGGCGCATCGCCGCATGGGGGTGTTTGGCCCTTCCGGCAGCGGCAAGTCCACCCTGATGCACATGCTTGCCGGATTGCTCAAGCCAGACCGCGGTTTTATCCGACTCGATGAGGAAATCTTGTACGACAGTGCCTTGAAAATCCATAGAACATCGGAAAAACGCCGAATTGGCGTGGTTTTCCAGCACGCCAACCTGTTTCCTCATATGGGTGTGCGGCGTAACTTGTTCTACGGCTACAAGCGTATTCCGAAGGCCGAAAGAAAAATCGACCCCGAGGTTCTGCTTAAGGTGCTTAATTTGAGCCCCTTGCTCGATCGCGGGGTGGGCAGGCTATCCGGGGGGGAGCGTCAGCGGGTGGCGCTGGGACGTGCGGTCCTTTCGTGTCCGCGGCTAATCCTGTTGGATGAGCCCCTCAATGGTCTTGATGAAGAGCTCAAATATCAAATCATTCCCTATCTGGAAAAGGTGCTTGCGGAGTTTGATATCCCTTTGATGTTTATCAGCCATTCCCTTAACGAGATGCAGTTGATGACCGACCAGGTGCTTGAGTTGGCGGAGGGTAAACTGTGTGCCCTGACTTCGACGAATGATCTGGCTTTACGCCGACTGGGGACCAGCCAGTCAGGGTATATGAATTTGCTGAAACTGCATGATCCGTATCCCCAGGCAGGATTATTTGTCTATCGATGGGGAGATCATAAGCTCATGTTGAAAACCGAGGGGGAGCAAGAATCAGGTATGTTCCAACTTTCTTCCAGGGAAATTACCCTGTTCAAACGGCATCCTGAGGCGACAAGCGCCCGCAACCTGCTTCATTGCCGGGTCAAGAACCTGTTTGATGTGGGTAATCGGGTCGGCGTGGAGCTTGATTGCAATGGCCACATGCTGGTCTCGCAGGTGGTTGGTGAAGCTGTCCGTGATCTTGACTTGCACCCCGGCTGCGAAATTTTCGCTGTCATCAAGGCTTCGGCATTTCGAAGGCTTTATTGACCTGACTTGAATCGCCTGCAATCGGAAAATTCGGATGAACACCACGCACTGTTTTCCATCGGTCGTTTCTGCTGAGGCGGGAGTGGCCGCGTCTTCTGTTCGGTGGTACGGCAATTGATATGGGGGCTGGCCAAGGCCGGGGCATGGCAAAGAGGCCATATCTCCAACGCAGGAGAACAGTCCCCTGTTTTTTTACACCGACATCTGGCCGGGTACCGATTCGATTCTAAGGCGTGAGATGGGGCTATCTGGAGGTTGGGTTGGTCTGGTGTAGCCGGATAAAAAAGTGGCCCCCCGAAGGGGGCCTGAGGAGAAAATATCAAAGTCGAGACTCGGTTGGAGTCTCAGGGGTTTCATCCGGGGGGTACGGATGAAAGTTATTTGCGTACCTGGGGCAGAAGTTCTTCCAGCAACGCGAAGTATTCTTCCATGTCCGCCATAGTCATGTCGCCCATGTGCGGGATCCGGAATGTGTCGTTTTTGATTTTACCGTAGCCGCCGTCCATGGCATAGCCGCGTTCGCCGAGCAGCTCCTTGAGGCGAGCCACATCGGTGCTGCCGTCATTGGTAACCGCAGTCAAAGTCTGGGAGCGGGCGCCTTCTGCGGCATACAGGCCGAAGCCCTGCTTGAGGGCCCAGGCGCGGGTGGCATCCGCCATTTGGGCATGACGGGCATAGCGGTTTTCCAGTCCTTCGGCGAACATTTTTTGCAGCTGATGGCGCAGAGCAAAAATCTGGCTGATGCAGGGGGTGCTGGGGGTATTGTTCTTCTCGTCGTTCTTTTCGAATTCCTCGAAGTCGAAGTAGTAGCCTCGGTTGGGAGTGGTGCGGGCCTTATCCAGGGCTTTGCGGCTGACGGAGAAAACCGCCAGTCCCGGGGGAATGGCAAAGGCTTTTTGTACGCCTGCCAAACAGACGTCGATGCCCAGGGCGGTGACGTCGAGGGGCACGGCGGTCATGGAGGAAACGGTATCGACGATAAACGACACCTCGGGGTATTTTTTCATGACCGCGGCGATGTCCTCCAGGGGGGACATGACCCCGGTGGAGGTTTCGTTGTGTACGATGGTCATGGCGTCGTATTTACCGGAAGACAGAGCTTCATCGACCATTGCCGCTGTGATCGGCTGCCCCCATTCTGCGCTGAACAGGTCGGCTTCGAGGCCGCAACGCAGGGTGACTTCATACCACTTTTTGCTGAAAGCACCGTTGGCGAAGCAGGCACAGCGCTTCTGTACCAGATTGCGGACCGCACCTTCCATGACGCCGAAAGCACTGGACGTGGCAAGGAACACCGGGCCGGGCGCGTTCAGAAGTTTTTTAAGGCCGTCGGTGACTTCTTTGTGAAGCACGGCGTATTCCTTCATACGGTGGCCGATCATGGGGGTGGCCATGGCTTCCAGTACGTCGGCACTAACTTCTACGGGTCCGGGGATATAGAGTTTTTTGCTCATGGCTTGTTTACTCCTTCAGAAAATAAAAAACGCCTGGCCCTTTTTGTATAAAAGGGGCCCAGGCGTACGGCTGTTAGGTCTATGTTATCCCGCTCCCCGGTGGTAATCCACCTCGAGACGCCAGTTACGGGAGACCTTCAAATTGTCGGAACTCGCATCGAGTTTCAAATCAAGTAACATAGCTGATTCGCCAAAGTCAAGCCGGATTCTGCGACCTTGGGTATACGTTATGACTCCGGGGCAAGAGTTGCAATAAGCTCCTTATGGAATTTTAGCGAAATCCCTTGACATTCAAGATCAGCTGATTATATTTAGCCTTGTTTGTTAGCACTCTACTAAACCGAGTGCTAACATGGCAACCGGATAGGGGCTTTGGTCCGAGCAGCGAACGGACTTGAGCTTTTTTTGTTTGCAAATTGAGACGGATGTTTTCGGGGTTTTTCCCGCAATCAATTTTTATGGTAGAACGAAAGGAGAATGCACAATGAACATCAGACCTTTGCGTGATCGTATCATCGTTGAACGGATTGAGGAAGAAAACACCACCGCTGGCGGTCTTATCATTCCCGACTCCGCTAAAGAGAAGCCCCAGCAGGGTATTGTCAAAGCTGCTGGCAAGGGCAAGGTGCTTGAAGACGGCACGGTGCTCCCCATGGATATCAAAGTGGGTGACCGCGTACTGTTCGGCAAATATGCCGGCAGCGAGGTGAAAATTGACGGCAAGGAATACCAGATCATGCGTGAAGACGACATCCTGGGTGTTCTTGAGTAAGTCGTTATTGTTTCAGTCAAACTATCCAAAGGAGGATAAATAGATATGTCTGCTAAAGAAATTAAATTCGGACAGGATGCCCGCGCTCTGATTCTCAGCGGTGTCAATCAGTTGGCCGATGCTGTTAAGGTTACTCTGGGTCCCAAGGGCCGTAACGTGGTTATCGACCGTTCATTCGGCGCTCCCCTGATCACCAAGGACGGCGTATCCGTTGCCAAGGAAATCGAACTGGAAGGAAAGTTCGAAAATATGGGCGCTCAGCTGGTCAAGGAAGTTGCTTCCAAGACCTCTGACGTGGCCGGTGATGGTACCACTACTGCTACCGTACTGGCCCAGGCCATTTACCGCGAAGGCGTCAAGCTGGTAACCGCGGGTCACAATCCCATGGAAATCAAGCGCGGTATCGACAAAGCAGTTGAAGCTGCCGTTGCCAGCCTGCAGGAATTGTCCAAGCCGATCAAGGACCACAAGGAAATCGCTCAGGTCGGTACCATTTCCGCCAACAGCGACAAAACCATCGGTGATATTATCGCCGAGGCTATGGAAAAAGTCGGTAAAGAAGGCGTTATTACCGTCGAAGAAGCCAAAGCCATGGAAACCAGCCTGGAGACTGTGGAAGGTATGCAGTTCGACCGTGGTTACCTGTCCCCTTACTTCGTGACCGATGCCGAGCGCATGGAAGCCGTCATGGAAGACGCCCTGATCCTGATCCACGACAAAAAGATCAGCAACATGCGTGACATGATCAATGTACTCGAAGCTGTGGCCAAGCAGGGTCGTCCCTTGCTGATCATTGCCGAAGACATCGAAGGCGAAGCGCTGGCTACCCTGGTGGTCAACCGTCTGCGCGGCACCCTTAACGTGGCTGCTGTCAAGGCTCCCGGTTTCGGTGACCGCCGCAAGGCCATGCTTGAAGATATCGCCGTTCTGACCGGCGGCAAAGTGATTTCCGAGGAAGTCGGTTTCAAACTCGAGAACGCTACCATCGATATGCTCGGCAACGCCAAGCGTATCGTTATTGACAAGGAAAACACCACCATCATCGATGGTGCCGGTGACGAAGCCGACATTCAGGCCCGGGTTAAGCAGATCCGTGCTCAGATCGAAGAAACCAAGAGCGATTACGACCGTGAAAAACTGCAGGAGCGCCTGGCCAAGCTGGTCGGCGGCGTTGCCGTAGTCAAGGTCGGTGCCGCTACCGAAACCGAAATGAAGGAAAAGAAAGCCCGCGTTGAAGACGCCCTGCACGCTACCCGCGCAGCCGTCGAAGAGGGTATCGTTCCTGGCGGCGGCGTAGCTCTGCTGCGCTGCGTTAAGGTTTTGGAAAAACTCGACCTTCCCGGTGAGCAGAACTGGGGTGTCAACATCGTTAAGCGTGCTCTGGAAGAGCCTCTGCGCCAGATTTCGGCCAATGCCGGCGCCGAGGGTTCCATTGTTGTCAACCAGGTTCTCGGCGGCGCCGATACCTACGGTTTCAACGCAGCTTCCGACGAGTATTGCGACATGATCGACGCCGGTATTATCGACCCGACCAAAGTTGTTCGCAGCGCTCTGCAGAATGCTTCTTCCGTGGCCGGCCTGATGCTGACTACCGAAGCTTGCATTGCCGAACTGCCCAAGAAAGAGGAACCGATGGGCGGCATGCCTGGCGGCATGGGCGGCATGGGCGGCATGGGTGGCATGGGCGGCATGATGTAATAGCCCCACCCCTGTCAGCGTAATATGAAAAAGCCCTCCGGATTATCCGGAGGGCTTTTTTACGTTTGGAGGGATGATAACTTTTACTTGGTAAATTGTGCTTAAAACTTCAGACTACCTGCAGGAGCAGGCTGCGGTCCTGGCTGAGCGGCGCAACATCAAGAAAGGACTCCTTGTCTCCCTTTTGCAGGCGTACCTGGACCGAAGCTTCGTCGCGTCCTTTGCCATTGCCGGCGACAATCGCGGCGGCCAGAGCGAGGTCGGCCTGGCTGGGTTGGCCGCTTACCAGGCCAGTGGGGCCGCGAAAAATGGTAGCGTGCAGCAAAGTATATTCTGGTCGCATGGCTGCCTGCAGGGCCTCGTTGCCCTCCTGATTGCGGCCCAGGGTCAGTTTGGCCGCAGACGACAGTCGGTATTGGCGACCAAGGTTGAGGAGTTCAACGTCATGCACGGTGCAGTCAGGTTGATGTTCGAGCAGGTCGCGCAATTTACCGGTAAAGGATTTTTCAGTCAGCAGGCAGCCACCCCCGGAGCCGGGGTATTCCTTCAGACCCCATTGGCGGGCATACTCCTCCTGGGGTTTGCGTGAACGGCCCTGGATGTCAAGCAACTGCTCACGATCGACCAGCCCCTGTTCTTCCATGGGTGTTGCAGGCAGCAGTTTGGCACACAGTGGGCGCAGGATGATGTCAGCGCAACCGGCATGATTTGCCACGGTCTGAAGGGCATTGAAATTTTGACTCATGGGCCGTTGGCCCAGTACCTCGCCAGAAAAAAGAAAATCGAATTCTCCATTTTCGACGTGTTTGGCGGCCAGTCGAAACATGAGGGCGTGGCAGTCGATGCAGGGATTGAGGTTTTTTCCATATCCATAGCGGGGGTTTTTCAAGACGTCGAGGTGGATTTCTCCAATTTCCTCAACAATTAGCGGAATCCCGATCTGTTGAGCAGCCTGCCGTGCGCGTGCAGCACCGAAAAAGGGCGTCACAAATACGATGCCCGTAACATCCACACCCTGACGTTTAAGGGCAAGGGCAGCGAGGGTACTGTCGAGGCCTCCGGAAAGAAGGCCGAGTGCTTTGCTCATAACGCGATAAACCTCCGAACTTTTTGCTTGCAGGAAGAAAGGGTGCATGGGTTGTTTGTCGCCAGGGAGAAAAACAAAGCCGTGTCCGCTTGGCATGCTCCGATGGTTCTGTCATACCCCTTGCTCTGCCGAGCTTTTTGGTGATATTGTTAGTCGATAGAGATAAAACGTGGTTTCATTTTGTATACATTATCTGTTTTGCCAGGGATACTGCTACTGTGAAAAAACGAAAAAGTAAATTACAGGATAACTATGGGCGCACCATAGAATATCTGCGTCTGTCGGTAACCGACCGATGCAATTTGCGCTGCCGTTACTGTATGCCGGCCGAAGGGGTTGAAACTGTCGACCATGGCGATGTCCTCTCTTATGAGGAGATGCTACGAGTGGTTGCGGTGGCTGTCCGCTGCGGGGTAAAAAAAATCCGCATTACAGGCGGTGAGCCACTGGTGCGCAAGGGCATTGTCGGTTTTATACACGACATGTCTTCCCTTTCCAAAAAAGTTGAAATTACCCTTACCACCAACGGAATTCTTCTGGCGGACATGGCGGCCGATCTGCGTAAGGCCGGTTTGAGCCGTGTCAACGTCAGCCTGGATACCCTGCGTGAAGACCGCTTCCTGGAGATTACCCGCCGCTCCGGATTGCAAAAGGTTCTCGAAGGGTTGCACGCTGCCGAGGCGGTCGGCCTCACTCCCCTGAAAATCAACATGGTGCCGATCCGCGGTGTCAATGATGATGAAATTGCCGATTTTGCCCGCCTGACCCTTGATGAGCCCTGGGCAATCCGTTTCATCGAATTCATGCCTGTCAGCGGTGGACTTGAGTATACGCCAGAAAATATGTTCCCGGCGGCTGACATTATTAAAGAGCTGGAAAAAGTCGGCAAACTGCTTCCTGAACTGCGACAGGGGCCGGTAGGGCCGGCGCGCATGTTCCATTATGCAGACAGTCCCGGCCATATCGGGGTTATCCCTGCCGTTTCCGAACATTTCTGCGGCGAGTGCAATCGCATGCGTATCACCGCCGATGGTCGTATCCGTCCTTGCCTGTTTTCCACCGAGGAGATTGACCTGCGTACCGCCCTGCGTCGTCATGCTGACGATGCGGAACTTGAAGAGATCATGCGCAACGCAGCCTGCGCCAAACCGGAACGCCATCATATCGGCGAAAAAGACTTCCGCCAGGGCAAGCGCCGCATGCATGGCATAGGCGGCTGAAGTCGTTCAATATCTTCGCGGTGATCACTTTCTGCGGTTTCCGTCCGGGTGATGGCATCGCAAGCAATTGCCGGTGCTTCTGAAGGCGGTTTGCCCGTTGTGACACGCTCCACATTGAGAGCCGGCTTCAATTTTTTTCATGGTGATGGTTTCGGCGCCTTGCCGCATGACCGGGAAGATTCCGGGCTTGTGGCATTCGCTGCAACCTTGCCGGTGCGTCTTCCCTCGAAAGGTGACAGGTCCGTTTTGTCCGTCGGGCCAAGTCAGCGATCGATGGGCCGGCACGGCCAGTACCGAACCTGCCCATGCCACGCTCATGAGTAACAGCCCCCAGCCAAACAACTTCCTCAAAGCCAAAGTCCCCTCCAGTAACGGTCTTGAGCGCCGGAATTAACCACCAACTTCTCAGCTGTTTTGCACCTTCTGCAGGTCGGCAGCTATCAGCTCCAAGACATGACATACCTGGTGAGGCAATCCGGCATGATTAATGGTGTCCTGCAGCTGCATGATGCAGCCGGGGCAGGCGGTGGCTACAACCTCGGCACCGCTGTCGCGAATACCTTCCGCTTTTATGTTCCCCAGTTGTTTGCTGATGTCGTAATGGTAGACGGAAAAAGTGCCACCGAGTCCGCAGCAGGCTCCTGCATGTTTCATATCAACCAGGCGCACTGACGGCAAAGCCGATAACAGTTTGCGAGGGGCTTCCTTTAGCCCGTCTTTGCGCAGATGGCAAGGGATATGATAGGTCACTGGCCGCGGGTTATCCTGGCGGGGCAGTTCCCTCAGCTTTTCCTCGAGACCCTGCTGGTACAGAAACTCGTGGATATCCAGAACTTTTCCAGCCAATTGGGCATGGTCCGGTCCGAGCTCACGGAAGTGCTTGGTCAGCCCGCTGTGACAAGAGGCGCACGCGGTGACGATAAAATCAGCCTTGTGAGCTGTGAGTGCCTCAAGATTGCGATCCGCCAGGCGGGCTGCACCTGGACCGTCGCCGGCGCATAAAGCCGGCAGCCCGCAACAGCCCTGATCTTTGGGTATGAGGATGTTCATGCCCAGTCCTTTAAGGGAAGTCAGGACGCTTTCGCCGATCTCGGGCATCATGTAATTAATCATGCAGCCGGTAAAGAAGGTGACCAGTGGCTTGTCGGCCTCCCCCGCGATGAATTCGGGGTGCCGCTGCCGGAAAGCCTGAGGTGCGATAGGCGGAATGGTGCGGTCGCGGCTGATATAGGGTGAAGGGAAACGCAAGCGTAACCCGCTGCCCTTTGGGACCTTGCGGAACACCAGCCAGGAGAACGCACGGCCGAGTCGGGTCAGCAGGGACATCAGTCGCGGGTGTTGCAGCACCGTGGATACTCCGCGGCCGAACAGGGTGAGTCCCTTTTCCTTCGCAATGCGTCGCCGCAGGGCCAGGATGATTTCGTCCGTGGGGACCTGGTTGGGACAATTCTTGACACAGCGGCCGCAAGCCAGGCATTGGGAAATGTCGCTGATGATGCGCTGGTCGAGGTCGATTTTGTTGTCCAGTAAGGCCTCGGCAAGGGAAATTTTGCCGCGTGCAACAACTGATTCCGATTGTACCTGTTTGAAAACCGGGCAGTGTGCCCGGCACGTTCCACATTTAACGCATTCCCGGAGCTGCTGACGGTAGTCTTCTATTTCCTGATGTTTACTCATTTGCTATCCACTGATGCGGCAAGGCCGCTTGATGTTGATGACAATTCTTTTGCCGGATGTATTCCGGCGGGTTTCATCCTGCTGCAGGTTATCACAGGAGGCTGGCGGACTATCCATGAGCCGGCTGCAAATTCGCCCCGTATAGTCCGGCAGACTCCTAGTCTTCCAGGAAGATCTTACCCGGATTGAGGATGTTGTTCGGATCGAGGGCGCGTTTGATGGTTTTCATATAAGCCACCGTGGCGACATCGAGTTCCATAGGGATGTAGGGCGCCTTGCTGGTGCCGACGCCGTGTTCGCCGCTCATGGTTCCGCCCAGTTCCAGGGTTTTGGCGAAAATATCGCGGATCGCCGTTTCGGCTTTTTCCTCGTGTCCTTCGATGGAGCGGTTGACCATGATGTTGACGTGGATGTTGCCGTCTCCAGCGTGGCCAAAATTGACGATGGGGATTTCAAGGCGATTTGAAATGGCCTCGATGGCCCGGATCATTTCCGGAAGCTTGCTACGTGGTACGCAGATATCCTCGTTGTATTTGTCGGGGTTGACCTTGCGCAGACTCGGTGAAACGCTGCGGCGTACCTTCCAGATTTTTTCGCTTTCCTCGTCAGTGGTGGCAATCTGGGTATGCACAATGCCCAGCGGCGAAGCGATCTCGAGGATGCGTGCGGCTTGTCGTTCCAGCAGCTCGCGTTCTCCGTCGACTTCGATAATAAGCACGGCGCGGGCATTTTCAGGGATATCGAGCCCCGCATTTTCGCGCACGCAGGACAGAGCCGTGGCGTCCATGAATTCAAGGGTGGTGGGGATGATTTTGCCACGAATAATGCTGGAAACGGCCTGAGCGGCACCATCAATAGACTCGAACATTACCAGCATGGTTTTTTTTGCTTCCGGCTTGGGCAGCAGCTTGAGAATAATTCTGGTAATGACGCCCAGAGTCCCTTCACAGCCGACCATCAGCTTGGTCAGGTCGTAGCCGACCACCCCTTTCATGGTTTCGCCGCCGGTACGGATGATGTCGCCCAGAGGGGTAACGACCTCCATGCCGAGGACGTAATCCTTGGTAACGCCATATTTGACGCAGCGTGGTCCGCCGGCACATTCGGCGACATTGCCACCCAGGGTGCTGAACTTGAGGGAAGCCGGGTCGGGCGGGTAGAATAAGCCCACTTCTTCAACGGCTTTTTGCAGGGTAGCAGTGACGACGCCGGGCTCCACCTCGGCAATCAGGTTGTCCTGGTCGATGCGCAGGATGCGGTTCAGGCGGGTAAGTACCAGTGCGATACCTCCCTTTACCGGTACACTGCCGCCGGTAAAGCCGCTGCCTGCGCCTCGCGGGTACACGGGTATTTTTTCGGAATTGGCCATTTTGAGGATCAGGCTGATTTGCATCGCATCGGCCGGTCTGACGATCACATCGGGATAAAACTGCTGCTGGGTGGCATCGTAAGAATAGCAGATGCGGTCGGCCTGTTCGGTCGAGACGTATTCTTTGCCGACAATATCCTGCAAAATGTTGATAAGGCGTTTTTCCAACATGGGTCGCAACGGGTCCTTCGCTGGTAAGTTTCTATCTGGAAAGGATGTTTATCCAGCTTGAAACTGAGTTAGAGATAAAAAGGCTCGGTGTTGTTGAGGGCCTCCTGCGTGCTTAAAAGGAGCAATATAGCAGATAATCGGGAATTCAGTCCAGCCGCGGGTTTTTTGTTGTTACTAATCGTAGACGGCAATGAGGTTGAAAGAGGTTCAGGGTGTCATTGACACCCGATGGTAAAGGCCATAGAATGGCGCCCTTATCGAGGAGAACAACGTTTGAAGATAAAGACTTGTTACATCTGCCAACAGTGCGGCTACCAGAGTCCCAAATGGCTTGGACGTTGCCCGGATTGCGGCGAGTGGGATGTCATGGTTGAGGAACGCCGCGAGCCGACTTCTGCGTCGCGTCGCGGGGGCGGTTGTGCGGCCACCGTGGTGCAGCGTCTCTCCGAAGTGGCAACCACTGCCGAACAGCGTTGTCCCAGTGGGCTGTCGGAGTTGGATCGGGTGCTTGGAGGCGGTGTGGTGCCGGGCTCACTGATTCTAATCGGTGGCGCTCCCGGTATCGGTAAATCCACTTTGTTGTTGCAGGCTGTCGACCGTCTGGCAAACTCCGGTCCGGTGCTGTACGTCACCGCCGAGGAATCGATGCGTCAGGTTAAAATGCGCGGCGAGCGGCTCAGCGTGAGCGCCAACGATCTTTTTCTCCTCCCCGAAACGTCCCTCGAGGTCATTCTGGAACGGGTGCGTGAGTTCAGACCTCGATTTCTGGTGGTTGATTCGATTCAGACCATTTTTACCGCCGACCTGGAATCGGCCCCCGGCAGTGTCAGCCAGGTTCGCGAGTGTGCCGGTCGTTTGATGCACTTGGCCAAAGGAGAGGGTGTGTCGACCTTTATTACCGGCCATGTCACCAAGGATGGCGCCATTGCAGGACCGCGCATGCTTGAGCATATGGTTGACACGGTGCTTTATTTTGAAGGCGATGCCGGGCATCCGTACCGGATTCTGCGGGCGGTGAAGAATCGTTTCGGTTCGACCAACGAAATCGGTGTGTTCGAGATGAAAGAGGGCGGTTTGGCCGAAGTGCTCAATCCTTCCGAGTTGTTTCTTGCCGAGCGTCCCGAGGGAGCGGCTGGCAGTGTGGTGGTGCCGACCCTGGAGGGGACGCGTCCGATTCTGGTTGAATTGCAGGCCCTGGTTTCGGTCAGCAATTTTGGCCAGCCACGCCGCACCGCCATAGGTATCGACCCCAATCGGGTGGCGCTGTTGGTCGCGGTATTGGAGAAAAAGGTGGGCATGTCGCTGCTCAGCCAGGATATTTTTTTCAATGTAGCTGGCGGCGTGCGGCTTTCCGAACCGGGAGCCGACCTTGGGGTTATCGCGGCGCTTGCCTCCAGCCATCTGAATCGCCCGGTACCGCCAAAGCTTATGCTGTTCGGTGAGGTCGGTCTGGCTGGAGAAGTGCGCGCGGTATCGCGTCCGGAATTGCGGGTGCGCGAAGCGGCCCGGCTCGGTTTTGATCGCTGCTATCTGCCGGCCAGTTGCCTCAAGACTGTTGAAGCCCCGCCGGGTATGGAATTGCGCGGGGTACGTAATGTCGAAGAAGCGCTGAACGAGGTGTTCACATGATACACCCGTGGCGCGGCATGTGTCTGATTTTATTGGTCGGAGCACTTGTTTTGGCAGCGGTGTTGCCGGTAACGGCCGCACCGCGAATCCGTGCCGCCCAGGTAAGCTACTTACCCAGCCGCAACTATCCGGAAGTCGCCGCCGAGTTTGCGCGCATGCGCCGCTTGGGGCTGGATACCGTGATTTTCCGGGTATTTCAGCGCCCCGGTGATCGTTATTTCCCGTTTGTGCAGCCGCAGGGAAAAGCCGGAGTTTATTTTGCCACCGACGCCGCGCCGGTAGTAGCCGATGTTCTTGGTTCGATCACGACGTTGGCCCATGCCGCCGGGCTCAAGGTGTTCGCCTGGATGACCACCCTCAGTACGCCGTTGATCGAAAGGGATGCCTGGTGTGGCCGGCGCTACGATCCGGCCAGTGAGCGGATCGTACCCTGCGAAGCACTGGATCCCTTTCGTCCGGAGGTACGGCAACGCCTTGCCACCCTGTTCAGGGACCTGGCGCGTTACGATATCGATGGGGTGTTGCTGCAGGACGATCTGGTGTTGCGACAGACCGAGGGGTTTTCCAGCGCCGCTCTGGGCGTTTGCTTGCGCGATACCGGTCGAATACTGTCACCTGCGCAGCTTTTTCCCGAGACGCAAAAAGATGCGGATGGCAAAGTGCGCGTAAGCCGTCTCGGAGCCCCGTTTTACGATTGGGCACGCTGGAAAAACCATAGTCTTTTGCAGTTGGCTGCCGAGATGCGGACCGCCGCCCGGCAGGTGCGACCCGGCCTGCCTTTTGCTCTGAATCTACCTTACGAGGTATTGACCGCACCGCATCATGGCCTGGCTTGGTTTTCGCAGGACTTTTCCCTGGCCCTGGGTGCGGACTTTGATTATCTGGCGATTATGGCTTATCACCGGCAGATGGCTGCGGAACTGTCCGTGCCTGTCGAAGAAGCTATCGCCCAAATAGGAAACCTGGCCGTTTCCGGGGTGCGTGGCACACGCGACCCGGCCGGGTTGTTACTTAAACTGCAGACGCGTGATTTTGTCAGTTCCCGGGATGTGACTGCCGATGAACTGAGACACCTTATGTACAGTGCTGAACGTGCCGGGCCAGTAAGTCTGGCTTTTTTTCCCTACCGCGATTCTCTGGAAGTCATGACTGAGAAGGTGGTGCCAAATAGGATTGAGGAGGAGTGATGAGTGATCGTTTGACCCATCTTGATGAAAACGGCAAAGCGGTGATGGTGGAAGTCGGAGAAAAAACCGCCACCAGTCGTACCGCGATCGCCCGTGGTGAAGTCCGTATGAAAGAATCGACCCTGCAACTTATTATGAGCGGTGAAGTGGCCAAGGGCGATGTATGGGCGGTCGCGCGGGTTGCAGGCATTATGGCCGCAAAAAAAACCCCCGAATTGATCCCCTTGTGCCATCCTCTATTGCTTACCTCTGTGACGGTTGATTTCACCACCTTTCCCGGTGAAGGTAGAGTCGAAATCGAGGCCAAGGTGCGTGTCACGGGCCAGACCGGTGTGGAGATGGAGGCTTTGACAGCCGTTGCCGCTGCAGGGTTGGCGATTTACGATATGTGTAAGGCGGTCGACAAGGAAATGGTGGTCTCCGAAATACGCCTGATGGAAAAACATGGCGGTAAGAGCGGTACCTTTCTCCGTCAGGAATGATCGGAAGATAGCGGGTGACTGTTGCATGCTGCGAAATTCCTGATACTGTTCCGTGCGGATAGTCTTAGCAAGTAATTTTGATCCGTTCATGGATCCCTGATGAGAGAAGTCAGGCAACGTTGCTTTGGGCTGGAAAGAGAAGACAGGATTGACCGCATGGCTGGCTTGGCAGGCGTGCGGGCTTTTTGCAGGAGGGCTGATGGAAGGCAGGTACCATGGAACCTGAGATGCCAATGGTGTTCGCGATTCGTCGGGCGTTTGTATGGTCGCTTGGAGTGTTGCTTGGAGTGCTGGTCGCTCTGGCGATCCTCTGCATTGTTCAGGGACAGCCCGGTATTAAAATCGGTTTGCTTGGCCTTATCATTTTGCTGTTGAGTGTCTTGCTGGGTGCCAGCTTGTCCCGGCGACTCGTGGTTGATGAGGACTGTGTTGTTTTGCATCGTCTCGGGCAAACCAAAACCCTGAGATTTTTTGATATGACGGCGGTGGAATCCCTGATGCTGCGCAAAAGGGTATTTTTGACCCTTTGTGCAGGGGAGGAGTTCATCATTTTATCCAATGCCTATGGTGATTTCCCCGCGCTTGTCAAACTGCTGCTTGCCAAGGTTCCGGCGCAAAGCATCAGCGATGACACGCGCAGCATGGCTGTTGCGCCACCGGTGCGCCATGGGGATATCGTATCTTGCTGGCTTGCGATCGCGTTGGTGCTGGTGATCCTTTGGCATCAGTTGTCCACCGGCAGCTGATGGCCCATTTTTGTTGACTTGACAATCGATTTCATTTACATTTTCAAGCTCAAATAGCACAAGGAGAATTGCATGGATCAGGAAACATTGAAAGAGTTCAAGGGGCTCCTTGAGTCTCAGTTGGAGACGCTGTTGCGGGATGCCGGCAAGACCGTATCGGAAATGACCGACGACCAAACCAACTTTCCCGACCCTACCGACAGGGCTTCTCTGGAATCGGATCGTAATTTCGAGCTGCGCATTCGTGATCGCGAACGCAAGTTGATCATGAAAATTCGCCAGGCTATAGAGCGTATCGATCAGGGAACTTTCGGGGAGTGTGAATGCTGTGAAGAGCCGATCGGCGTTGATCGCTTGCGTGCTCGTCCGGTAACGACGCTTTGCATCGACTGCAAAACCGAGCAGGAGCGCAAGGAAAAGATCGGCTAAATTTTCTGCCAAAGGGATGACTGGTCCGGGGAGTGCGATGGTCTGCAATGGTTACTCGATCCTCCATGAAGTATTGCGCCATGCCAGTAGTGCGCAAATTCCCCCTTTGGAAAAATGCAAAGATATATTAGCTTTACTGCAACGCTCCTTGCCATTGGCGGGAGCGTTTTTTTGGTATCCGGAAAAATTTTCCAGTCACGGAAAAAGGTTTCTGTCCGCGAGTGGTTCCGACGCATTTCCCCCCTGTGAATATCCGCTATCTTACACCACGGATCATATATCGGACCTTTGTCTCGCAGCTCCGGAAGCCGGCGCTCTTCATTACCCCGCCGTCGAATCCGGTCGTGATCTCGGTGTGCTCACCCTGGTTTTTTGTGGCCCTCTCCCCACGGATACATCTTCCGAACTTTTAGGACCGTCCATCAGTCTGATCCTTGCCGGTTTGGTGCGCCAGCACCTTGAGGACTGCCAACATCACCAGCAGTTGCAGGGGATGATGCTGTTGTCCGAGCTCGCTCGAGCGCTTGGCGGTACTACCGACTTGCCATCGGTGCTGGAGGCACTATGGCTTGTTATGGAGAAAGGCGGTGGCGTGGCATGTGCTATTTTGCGTTCCATGCACGGTGCGACGGTTTTGGGTCAGCCTCAGGTACGAATAGTGACGCACCGTCAGGCCGATCTGCCGATTTTCGAAAAAATGGAGTCACAGCTTGCTTCCTGCATCCTTAAGGATGGAAAGGTGACATTTGTCTGCGGGGAAGGCGCGCAGAATGCTGTCATTGGTATGCCTCTGCTGTTTCAGGGGCGCATAATGGGGACCCTGTTTTTGGCGGAGGATGGACGTAGCGGAGCCTTGGGGTTGTCGCCATCCGAAGGCAACAAAGCTTTTTTCGATAGCTTGGGGGTGCAAATAGCGCAAACTCTTGAGCGTATCGAAGCCTTTCAGGATCGGGCTCACCTGCTTGAAGAAAATACCCATAAGCTGCATGAATTTTCCTTGTTGTATCGCATTTCACGGGCCATGCACGGAACTTTGCGGCTTGACGAACTGATGCACCTTATCCTGTCGGCTGTCACCATCCCATGGGGCGGTGGTTTTGAGCGTGCCATGCTGTTTCTGGCCAATGAGCGTAGTGGCGTTTTACAGGGCATGGTCGGGGTGACTCGCATATCGGCCCGTCATTTATTTCCCCGGGAAGAAGCCGAAGTCGAGTGGGAACTGCCGCTGATAACCGAGGATATTCGGGAACGCCAGCGGCAGGATGCTTTTTGTCAGCTGGTGGTTAAGCAGCGGCTACCATTGTCGGTTGAAGACAACCCCCTGGCCCGCGCTCTGGCCCAGGATAAGCTCATTTTTCTTACCGATACGCATGTCTTTCAGGGTGCATTCGGACGATTGGCGGAGACTCTTGCCCTCAATGCGTGCGCTTTAGTGCCGTTAAGAGGCCGCAGCCGTGCCTTGGGGGTGTTGGTCGTTGACAGTAGCTGTATGCCCCAGTCGGCGCTTGTTGAGCGGCGCAGGTTTCTCGAGCTGTTCGCTAATCAGGCTGCACAGGCCATGGAGAACTCCATGTTGCTGAATCGTCTTGAAACCTCCCACAGGGATTTGCGTGAGACGCAGGAGCGACTCATACAAGGTGAAAAAATGGCCGCCTTGGGTGAAACTGCGGCTTCTGTCACCCACGAATTGCGCAATCCTCTGGTTTCCATCGGTGGTTTCGCGCGTCGTCTGGCTCGGTCGCTGCCGGAAGGTTCTTCGCTGCGGGAGTATAGCGAGATTATCGTGCGGGAAGTCCGGCGTATGGAAGATATGCTGACCAACATCCTGGGTTTTTCAAAAAAACAGATGTTGTGTATTGCTGATTGCGATCTGATCAAGGTCATTGAAGAAGTGCTGATGCTTGAGGAGGACGCTCTTCGCGAAGCGAATGTGCAACTGGTAAGAGAATTCAGCGAGGATATCGCTGCCATCCAGGGAGATGAGCAGAAACTTCGTCAGGTTATGGTCAATTTGATCGATAATGCGCGGCAGGCCATGCGTGATGGAGGGGTGCTTATCGTTCGCGTTTACCGGGCTTCGTTACGGGGGGACCGGGCTGTGGCCGTAGAGATTGAAGATACCGGTGGTGGTATTCCGGCCAATATTCTGCGCAATATTTTTAACCCGTTTTTTACCACACGCAAGCAAGGTACCGGGTTGGGTTTGCCCATTGTGCATCGCATTATCGAACATCATCAGGGGGAAATCGAAGTTCAGAATACTGAACGGGGAGCGCGTTTTGTTTTGCGATTGCCGGAAGCTCCGCCCGTCTGTCAGACAATGGAGAAGCACAGGCCATTCCGTTGAGCTAAGCTTTATTGGGGGTGGTAGCAGAGGTTGAGAAAAAATGTCTTCGCAACGTTTGGATCAGAAAGGCGTAAATTCATTCTGATTCAAATAAACGGTAGAAAGGTCCGTGCTGAAAGTGCGGGCCTTTTTTTGTGCCGAATCCAGGAGGACTATGTGGGGGATGATCACTTGTCACCATTAAGATATTGAGTATTGATGCAAGGCAGGATCGTCTACATTTTACCGAAAAATGTGAAACGATTTTTTGATTATCGCTAAAGAATTGAAATATCAAGCCGCATTGCATGTCAAAAATATAGCATTACTCAGCTCTAATCGACAAAAAGCACAATAATTGATATCAAAAAAAACCACGGTTTTGAAAGTTTTTCAGAAGGTCGGAAAATGGGTGTTCCCCCTTGGGGAATGATAGGAAAAAATTGTGCCTGACTTGCAAAATGGCAAGGGGCTGATATGCTGAAGAACATATGGGACTCACTGGCAACCACCATAGTCCAATCCTTGGCGCGCATGGTTTTTTCCCTCCTGACCGGCGCGCATTTTTTTTGCCTTCTTACAGGTTTTTTGAAGGTGTAAACTAAACAGCGTATGGGAGAAAAACATCGATTCGGATATGAATAAACAGGGGTAAGAGGTACTTCCGTTTTGGGTAAAAAACAGGCAGTCAGGTAGGGAATAATTTGCTTGCAAGGTATAAGGTGCTCTGTTATAAGTACCAAAGTTGCAAAAAATGCCATGTCTGTAATACAATGTTCTATGCAAATCACAATGATGACAGATAACGAATTGGCCAGGTTTTGCAATATGTGATGTCGATATTGCTCATGTTCCGTATGCGCAGGAAGGTTGGCCTGTGCATACAGCTAAAACGTAAATAATCTCGGGTTATTCATCCGCACGCATCTGCTGTGCGGAGTCGCACTTGTGCGTTCTCTAGATGTTTGGGTAAGGTGAACAATCAACAGCAAAGACTAGGAGGATTAGGTATGGCACAGGCAATGATCGATCAATTGGTAGCCAATGCTAAAAAGGCTGCCGCCGAATTTAAGACCTACACCCAAGAGCAGGTCGATAAGATTACCGCGGCCATGGATGCGGCCAGCGTAGCTAACGAAGTCAAGCTTGCCGAGATGGCCGTTGAAGAAACCGGTATCGGTCGCGCTGACCACAAAGCCATCAAGAATCACCTCGGCGCTCATATCGTTTATGAGTATTTCAAGGACAAAAAATCCGTTGGTGTTATCAAAGAAGAAGAAGGCGTGAAGTACGTTGCCGAGCCTTTCGGCGTGCTGGCGGCTGCTACGCCGACCACCAACCCGACTTCTACCGTCATGTTCAAGTCTTTGATCTCCATGAAGACCCGCAACGTGATCATCTTTGCTTTCCACCCTCGCGCACAGAAGTGCAGCGCCGAAGCAGCCAAGATCATGTTGGACGCCGCTATTGCTGCCGGCGCCCCCAAGAATTGCATCCAGTGGATCGAAACTCCTTCCATTGAAGCGACCGGTATGCTCTTCAACCATCCGGGCGTGAACCTGATTCTCGCCACCGGCGGTAACGCCATGGTTAAGTCCGCTTACAAATCGGGTCACCCCGCTATCGGTGTAGGTGCTGGTAACACCCCCGTATTCGTTTCCAAGTCCGCCAACCTCAGTGTTGCGGTCAACAACGTTATCGCTTCCAAGACCTTCGACAACGGCACTATCTGCTCCTCTGACCAGTCGATGATCTTCGATGATAAGGAAACCTGCGACAAGGCCGTGAAGCTGCTGATCGAGCGCGGTGCTTACCTCGTCAAGCCGGAAGAGAAAGCCAAGCTCGAAGCGGTCATGTTCGACAAGGAAAGAGGCGTTCCGGCCATGCAGATCGTAGGCAAGTCGCCCCAGGCCATTGCCAAACTCGCTGGCATCACGGTGCCCGATGACGCTAAATTGCTCCTCGTGCCTTTGACCTGCATCGGTCATGAGGACTGGTTCAGCCATGAAAAACTTTCCCCTGTTCTCGGCTACATCGCCTTCAACAGCACTGACGAGGCGATCGACGCAGCCAAAAACCAGCTTCTTTGGGGCGGCGCCGGTCACACTGCCGTTGTTCATGCCCAGGATGAGAAAGTTCTGGAAAAGTTCGCCATGGAAATTCCCGCAAACCGCCTGCTGTTGAATCAGCCTGCGGTACACGGCAGCGTTGGTCTCATCTACAACAAGCTGCCGCCTTCATTGACCCTTGGTTGTGGTACCGATGGTGGTAACTATCTGGGCAACAACATCAACTACAAAGACCTTTTGAGCATTAAGACCGTCGCATCCCGTATCGTTGATTACGAGCGTGATGAATAATCTCAAAAGTAATTGCTTGGATGGCTATCCTTAAAGGATGTTGTCCGGCCTTGTTTGAAGAGTAAAAAGAGGGCCTCTCCCAATGGGAGAGGCCCTCTTTTTTCATAGTAACGTTGATCTCCAGCTAAAAACGGCTTAAGTGCGCATGTCTTTTCATGTAAGGTCTTTTGCAGGTTTGGTCAGCACAGCTGGCTAGAAATCCTGATGCTACGGAACTGGAGGATCCACTGTGGGTTTAAGGGTGTGCTAGCCCCTTCCAACGGAGACAATGTTATCCGAGGTTGCTTTAGCGATAGCATTTGGTGTAAGACTGGTCGGCAAGCCAAGATGGGTTTGGATCAGATCGAATTCAATGGGGAGGTGAGGTATGGCGGACAGCGGACAGCAAGATGATGCTAAGAAAAAGCGGGCCGGTTGGGCGCGCTGGGTTGATATTGTTCTACGAAGCCTGCATATTGGTGTAGCAGGAGTTTTGCTGGGAGGGGTTATCTTCAAGCAACCGGTTCCTGTCCTGCATTACTGGGCCTGGTGGACCGCCGGCACCGGTCTGGGATTGGTGGCTTCTGAAATTTACCATAGCTGGCGCTGGCCTTATCAGGGACGCGGGGTTATGGCCATGCTGCATATCGGTTGCGTCGCGGTTGTGCATGTGTGGATTCAACACGCGGAACCGCTGATGTGGGCGGCTTTGCTTATTGGTGGCGTTGGCAGTCACATGCCTCGTAAGTTACGTCACTGGTCCTTTCGGGATGGACAGGTCATGGATTGAAACAAGATCCAAAGTTGCATTGAAAATAGAACGAGGGCGGAGACAGTGTTTCCGCCCTCGTTTTATATGCGTTGAATCAAGGGTGATCAAAAACCATCTGTTGTACGGATACACCGTCTATCGCATCAAGCTTTTGCGCAAGTTCCTTAACTTTCCCCGGATCACCAATCATTTCAAGAAGGATCAAGCCAAATCCCGCACAGAATTGTCCCGTTACCTCATGCAGGCCAATGCGGGTCTTAATGTTGCAGCCGTAATCGGTCAAGAGCTGTTGAACATCCGAAGCTCGCTTGATGCGGTCATCTACATGAATCCCAACGATGTAGTGCGTATCCTGCGCCATGATGTACTCCTTTTGATAAAGAGGTGGATTGTGGAACGCAAGGCCTCTGACCGGCTGTGGCCAGAGAATTTATTGGGCGAAAGGCTGACATGCCGCAACGGCAACCTCCGAGGGAGCTTTCCGATCATTGGGGGCTTCCGCGGCCAGCAGGTCTTCCGGCAGGTCTTCGGGACTATCGCGTCGGCCGATGGCAATGGCAGCTACTACGGTATATTTGTCCGGGTCGACGTGTAACTGTTGATAGGAACGTTCCAGGTCAAAGCCCGCCATGGCGTGCGCATAGAGCCCAAGACGCCTGGCTTGTAAGGCCAATGACAACCAGGCTGCTCCCGTGTCGAATAAGGCATGGCGATTTTCCTTTCCAGACTGGGCAAAATGCCGTCGTGCGAGCAAGAATAACAACAACGGGGCCTTGCAGGCCCATCGACGGTTTTTGGGGACAAGCAGGTCGAGGAACATTTCGCGATGCTGGGCGTTGGCAGGATATACGAACAGCCATGGTTGTTCATTAAAGCAGGATGGGGCCCAGCGAGCAGCTTCAAACAGAGTCTGAATCTGATGATCGGGCAGAGCGTCCTGTTTGAAGGCGCGTGGAGACCACCGATCGGTAAAAATACAGTCGACATCGCAGGCGGGAACTCGGGGCGAAACAGTACTTTTTGTCATAGGGCCTCTCTGGTGTGCAAAAGGCACACGCTGCTATTTTATCAGTGCTAGCCATTTCAGCAAGTTCTGGCAAGCGGCGAGGAAGTCCCCGCACTTTTTGAATTAAATGCGACACCTCGTATAATTGAAATAAGTACCTTGGATTCTTTACCTTAGCGTAGGACGTGGATGCCAGGCAATCTACCCGGGGGGCGTTGTGAAAAAAGGTATAGGCAAAGATTTTGTTGAAAAAACGAAACACAAATACCTTGAGCTAAGCGACCAACAAAAGGGGCTTGCCCAGCCACCGCTTATCTGGCCGCGACAACAGGTAAATCCGGTAATTTCGTTACCTCATCCCGGCAATATGCCGATGAGTCCGGTGGATTTGCGAAATCTTATCGTTCAGCGGGCCAGCCTTCGAGAATATTCTGATAAGCCTTTGACCCTGGCTGAATTATCCTACCTGCTTTGGTGTACTCAGGGGGTAAAACTTATTTACGGGCATCAGTTAACTTTGCGGACGGTTCCTTCAGCTGGAGCCCGGCATGCATTGGAGACAGTGTTGCTTGTCAATCGTGTTGAAGAGCTGGAACCCGGGGTCTACAGGTATCTTCCGGTCGAGCACGCGTTGGAAGCCATTTCGACCCAGACCGATCTAGGGGGCCGTTTTGCAGCGGCCTGTTTTGGACAAACCATGTTGATGCATTGTGCCACGGCATTTGTTTGGGTGGCGGTACCTTACCGCATGACTTGGCGATATGGTGAGCGTGGCTATCGTTACCTGTATCTCGATGCGGGTCATGTGTGCCAAAATCTTTACCTGGCGTCTGAAGTTATTGATGCCGGCGCCTGCGCGGTGGGGGCCTTTGACGATGATAGCCTGAATGCCTTGCTGGGATTGGATGAGTCGGAATCCTTTGTCATATACCTGGCAACGGTCGGGAAGAAGCCGGTTGGCAGTTAAATGGAAAACGACGGTCTTTTCTTTAGGTATAAACGTTTGTGAACTATGACAGCGATGCTCACAATATGGGCAGGTAAGGGTAGCGTCGTCATAGTTCTATGCCAGGCCCTGATGTGTTAAGGTGAAAGCATCTATAGGGTTTTTCACGCCGGTTATTGGTGGTTTTCGGGGACAACGGAAGCAGGTAAGCATGTATTCGCAAAATAGGATCATTTTGGTTGCCATGACTGCCGACCGTATTATCGGTCATCAAGGAGAACTGCCTTGGGATATCCCTCAAGACCTGGCGTTGTTCCGGCGATTAACCATTGGTCATACGCTGGTGATGGGGAGAAAAACTTTCGAGTCTATAGGTCGGCCTTTGCCCCAACGTATCAATATTGTAGTCAGCCGAAGTATGCCGCCGATGGATGGGGTGATTGTATGTCCTGATTTTTCCAGTGCCGTAGAGCGAGCCAGTCGGGAGGGCGGCAAAGTTTTTTTTATTGGTGGCCGAGAGATCTATAGGCAGGCCTTGCCGCTGGCAGGGAAGCTGTCCGTTTCCTGGATCAAGAAAGACTACACGGGCGATTGCCGGTTTCCCGCTTTCCGACAAAGCGATTGGCTTATCGAACAAGAATGGGATTATCCGGAGTTTCGTCACATCATATATCAACGCAAATAAGCCGGACGTGACGAGGTTGTTGTTTTCCTTGTCGTGCCCCTTTTTCAAGCAGGCAATTTGTGTCCCTTCCTCTATGCTTTTGAACTGATTTAAAAATCCGATCCTTTGGCCTGGTTACATTCTATTCTGTCAGCTCCGATACCGTTGCAGGTGTGATAACGATATTGCCGAGGTCTTTTTCGAGGTTTTCAAGAATCTCGGACAGAGAGGTATTCCAGGCATCGACAAGCGCGTCGGAAGAGGTACTGTTCAAAGGGGTCTCACTACGATAACTACGATTTAGCAGGATGCTGCTGGGCCCACGATGATCGAGGAGTAAAAACGCTATTTCAAGGACTGCGTAGGGTTGCTGCGAGCGAAAATCACCGTATAGATCAATGATCTGTCCCTGCAGCATATAATCGGGCGGGAGGGGGCCGGACGAAGAACTGACAGCTGAAAAGATGCCGCTTGCCGATAGCCAGCGGACCACCACCTCTTGGGCGAGGCTGGCAGGCGACACTAGAAATTCATGGTAAAAATCAGCTTGGTAGCGAGACGCCCCCTTGCGGTAGACAAAACTGCGTCCGGCAAAGCGCGGAGAGATGCGTAAGGGGGTAACCTGCAAAATTCCGGGGATCTTGGCCGTGGACGAGGATGCGGGGTGTTCTGCCGAAAGTACGTAGCTGATTTTTTCCGGTGCACGCTGGCCAAGGCGTACACAGCCCGGCAACAGCCAGCCAGCCAAAATCAGGCATATTGATAAACGTGTCAGAGAAGGATTCATCGTCAAGGCTCCACAGAAGGGGGAGGTGTGCCGAAGATTACCTGCGCAGGATAGGTCCGGGCATTTTCCGACAGGTCCAGAAGATTTTCAGAGGTCTGGCGAAAATTGTTCAAGGTGGTCTCGATGGTCTGTTGCTCCGCAGTCAGAAGGGCGCTCATCTGTCGCAAACTGTTGCCTAGTGGCGCCAGGTCTTTTGGGAGTTCCGTGGCCAGCGTCTCGAGCTGCCGGGAGCTGCGTGTCAAGGATTGGGACAACTCCGGTAGAGTGGCAAAAAACTGTTGCAGGGGGGCGTCACCAGCTGCCAAAAGCTTATCGATACGGTTGTTGGTGGTACGCAGTTCTTTCAGCAATGCTACGGACTGATCGCTGATTTGAGCGACATGGGCGTCCCCCATTACGCGATTCAGAGCTGTGACGGCTTGCTCAATGCCTCCCGTGATCCGTGCGATATCGAGATTATCCAGATTTTTTAAGATCTTATCCACCGCTTCTGTGTAGCGCGTAATGGTGCTGGGTGCCGAGGGAATATAGGGATTCTCCGGCTTCCAGTCGATATCCAGGCAGGGGGCCTGTTCCGCCGGCAGGTAGTCGGCTTCGAGAAAAGCCAGGCCGGTCACGCCCTGAAAGGCCATGCGTATGCGCAACCCCTGATCTATTTCCTCCGACAGGCCCTTCTGAATGACATTTGCGGTGCGTCCCAATGAGTGTCTCAGCAGAGCGATTCGCACCAACACATAACGTTTTTGGGTATCGTACACCGAGTCGACCAAAGTGATGGCTTCGACCTTGCCGACCTGTACGCCGCGGATCTTTACCGCCGAACCGATGTCGAGTCCCTGGACCGATTCATCGAAGTAGGTTTCAACCAGAATCTGTTTTTGGAACAGGCTGCCGGCACCCAAGACAACGATGGCTGTCATAGCAATGATGGTGGCGCAGATTACGAACAGTCCGATTTTTAGATAGTTGGCTCGCTCACTCATGGGGAGGTCTGTCCTCCTGTTGCATTACGACCGGGAGCGTTTCCCGGCGGAAAAAAGATCGCACCCAGGGATCGGTGCTGGTATCGCGCAATTGAGCCGGGCTGCCTGAGGCAACGATGCCTTTGGCCCGTTGATCCAGCATGATGACCCGATCGGCGACGGCAAAAATGCTGGGCAGTTCGTGAGTGACGATGACAAAAGTCATATCCAGGCTCTCTGCCAGCTGCAGGATAAGCTGGTCCATTTCAGCCGAGATGATGGGGTCGAGACCGGCCGTCGGCTCGTCCAGAAACAGGATTTGCGGATCGAGGACCATGGCGCGGGCAATGGCGGCACGTTTACGCATGCCACCGCTGAGTTCCGATGGCAGGTATTGATCGAAGCCGTTCAGGCCGACCAATTGCAGTTTCATCGCGGCAACCAGATCCATGGCCGGACCAGGCAGGTCTGTGAACTCTTCCAGCGGCAGCCGTACATTTTCCATCAGAGTCAGCGAACCGAACAGGGCGCCACTTTGATACATGACGCCGATCGAACGCAGCAACGAGCGTCGCTGCGCCCCCTCGGCAGTCACCATGTCCAGCCCGTCATAGAGGATTTGTCCCGTTTGGGGGCGATGCAGGCCAATCATGTTTTTCACCAGGGTGCTTTTGCCGCATCCAGAGCCACCCAGCACGACAAATATCTCTCCTCGTCTGACGTCGAAGGAAACATCCTGAAGTACAGTGGTGTTGCCATAGCCGACGGTAAGGTTTTTCACCTCGATAATCGCCTCTTGCGGTGCGGGCATAGCGATCAAATCCCCAGAAAATAGTAAGCCACAGCGAACAGGCCATCGGCAATGACTATTAGAATGATGCCGGAGACCACCGCTCGGGTAGCGGAATCGCCAACGGCGCTGGCGCCACTGCGGGTTTTCAGTCCGTACAGGCAGCCGACGCCTGCCACGATCAAGGCAAAAACCACAGTCTTGGCCAGACCGCCGGTAAGGTCGAGTAGACCGACGGCGGCTTTAACCTGGTTGATGTAGGAGACCAGCGGGTAGCCGAGGGATAGAAGGACAACCGCACCACCGACCAATCCCATTAGATTGGCAAACAGGCTCAGCAGCGGCATGATGATAATCGTGGCCAGTACCCGCGTTACGACTAAAAAAGGCACCGGGGCCAGCCCCATGGTGGTTAAAGCATCGATCTCCTCATTGATTTTCATGGTTCCCAATTCGGCAGCAAAAGCCGAACCGGAGCGGCCGGCCAGCAATAGCGCTGTCATCAGGGGACCGAGTTCGCGCAACATGGACAGGGCGGTGAGGTTGGCCACGTAGATTTCCACACCGAACTGGCGCATGGGAATGGTTGCCTGGAAAGCCATAATCAAGCCGATCAGAAAACTGATCAGGCTTACAATAGGCAGCGCATTGACGCCGGCTTTTTCCATAACCAGCCAGACTTCCGGCCAGCGCACCGAGCCGGGGTGGCGTGCAGCGTGCAATAGGGCCAATGTCAGTTCGCCGGTAAATCGGATCATATCAAGCATACCGCCCCAGGCCTGAACCACCAGTCGGCCTGCTTCTTCAGGCAGGCAGCATGGTTGCGGTCGGCTGCTGCGTATTTCGAGAAAATCTTCCGGTCGGTACTGGGCCCAGAGGAGGGCAAATTCCTCTTGCAAGCCGTTCAGACTGTATTGTCCCTGGCGTTTCAGTTGCCGACGCGCCAGTTCCATCAATAGTCCCATGCCGGCACCGTCACAATAGGTGATATCATCGGCTTTTACGCGTAACTGTTGCGGGGCGGTATTTTCCACAAGATTGACCAGGGGGTACCATAACTGGGCGGTGACGGATGCATCGAGTCGTCCGGTGAAGGACAGGGATAGTGTCTCTTCACCATGCTCCAGAATCCGGCAAACATCTCCGGGGAGGGTGGCAGCTGGCCTTGTGGTAAATGGTTTCATGCGCTTGCCCGTAGGTCCGCAGCCATGGTTTGCTCATCAAGCCAGGACGGTTCTGGGATAGAGGCGAGCCCGACATATCTTCTTTACGTAGAAGATATGTCGGGCCTTGATTGCGGATAAAATTCGGTGCCATAAAGGTTCTGAAGAGGTACGGAACTTACTAGTCCCTTGTGCGACCCCGAGGTTGATAGGTCTTTAGCGGGTGATCCTCCAGGAACCATCCGGCTGCCGGCAGGCTGTGCCGTAGGCTTGTTGCTGCTGGCCTCCAACCACCACATTCTGCAGGTACTCACGGCAGTACTGACCGCTGGCTGCCTGGTAGGTTTCGATAGGGGTGATGCTGCCGTAGTTGCCCGAGTCGGGGTTGCGCCAGGTCGTGGATTGGCGAGTGGGGGTATATTCCAGGGCGTACTGAGCATTTTGCTGCATGGCCAATTTATCTGCCCGGTCGAGGGATTTTCCGACTTCCTGACCGATCAGGGCTCCGGCCAGGGTGCCTATCGCCACCGCGACCAGGGTGCCGCGGCCACCACCGATCTGGGAGCCGATCAGTGCGCCGGTGCCGGCGCCGATCAAGGTGCCGCCGCTTTCTTTCGAGCCCATGGGGCCGACACAGCCGGTAGCCAACAGCAGAAAAACACAGCATGAAGCAAAGAGTTTTTTCATGTTATCCTCCAGCAATGGGAAATTGGCTGTTTGTCCGGCGGTTTACGACCGCCAGCTGTCCAGGTGGGTCCATTAAAAGATAACCGTCCACTGCGACCTGTCAAGGTTGCAGGTTTGCTGCCTTGGCAGCCTGAATATGAAGGACCATATCGGTAACCAGGGGTAATAGTCGACGCGCAATTTCCATGGTCCCCTCATAATTGGGATGCAGTCCGTCTTTTTGCAAAAATTCCGGTTTTCCGGCAACCCCCTCAAGGTAGTCGGCGTAAAACGCCGCGCCATGCCGGTCCGCGAGGTTTGAAAAAAGCGATTGAAAGCGGACGTGGTATTCCGGCCCCAGGTCGCGCACCTGGCGGATGCCGGCGATCAAGATCGGGATGCCTTTGTCGGACAAGGTTTGGAGCATGGCGTCGAGATTGGCTTCCGTTCGATCCGGGGCAATGGCCTGCAGATTGTCGTTTGCTCCGAGTTCCAGGATAACCAGATCAGGGTTGCAGGTAAGAGCAGCTTCAAAGCGTTTTCGTGCTCCGACAGTGGTGTCACCGGGGATGCCCTCGTTGATGAAGGAAACTGCAATGCCCTGCTTCTGCAGGGCGGCTTCCAGGCATGCGGGCACGTTGCTGGGGGGCACAACACCCCAGCCGGCAGTCAGGCTGTCACCAAAAGCGAGAATACGAACAGGCTGCATGGTCATGGGGATCTCCTTGGCCCTGGTTTCGCGGCAGAGAGGGCCGAAGCACAAAAACAACAGCAACAGCACGACAGCTCTTGTTGGTCTGCAGGTAGTGAAAACCATAGGCCGGCTTGTTAGTTCTTGAGGAAACGGGTTTCAATAAAATCGCAAATGGTCTTGGCATCGTTGAGATCGAAGACCGGCACATCGATTTGCAGCTTTGAATCCGAGGCTACTGCTATCAAGGTGGGATCATAGGTGTCATCACGGTAGAGGAGCCTGTCTCCACATGCTGTGCGATGCACTTCGATCTTGGGGAATTTGTTTTTTTTGAAGCCTTCGGTGATGACGATGTCCATATCTCCGAAGTAGCGCTCGATGGACTCAAGCACCGGAGGCTCCTGTCGGTCGGGGTTCTGTTTGATAATGGCCAGCTTGTCCTGGGAGGTAATCATCATGGTATCGGCGCCGGCCTGGGTGAATCGCCAGGAATCTTTGCCTTCGCAGTCCATAGTAAAGTTATGAGCATGATGTTTAATGGCGCCGACCTTGTAGCCACGTTGTTTAAGTTCGGCGATCAGTTTGACGACCAGAGTGGTTTTGCCGGTACCGCTTTTGGCGGAAATAGATACAATCGCAGGGCTCATGTCAGGGCTCCTTGTAAAGTAAAGCATTTAGAACGGTTCCAATATAAGGCATGCTTGTAAAGCAAAGCAAATGTTAAACAGCAGGAAAAGATGGATAAGGTGTGTATCCATGTTGCGGCCGACATATGAATTGCTAAGGTTAGTGGTACGCAAGAAAAAAGGACAAAAAGTCTTTTCAGAGTCGTGGGATTCTGTGTCGACAGTTGGGGGTGGTAATGAAAAGCGTGGGCTGGATGATAACCGTGTTGATCCTGGTATTGGGAGTTGCAGGACAAGGCAATACTCTGGTCTCCGAAGCGCGCCCGGGTATTGCTTATCATGCCCAAGTGATGTTTCTGGATAAAAAAATAGTGGAAGACGGTGATGTCGTCTGGGTGACGCTGGCCTATGGGGATCCCCGGGCCTCCCGGGATTGCCGCAATATTATTGACGTGTTCAATGGTCGACAACTGTTTGTCGACATACCTGAAAAAAGTTGGGTACTGATCGATTTTACTCTGCGCAGTCTGGTAATTCAGGCCGGTTTTACCGGTGATGCCGATGTCGGTCAGGTTTTTCCGTGTTCAGATGAAAAAGCCTGCCGGAATTTGCAGGCACAACGCCTGCGTGACCAGCAGCCTGCAAAACCGCCCGAAAAAACGGAGACATCTCTTGCGTCAAGCAGTTTGGGTGACGACGTACAGCGTATGAGCCTGGCGCGGGATCTGGTCAAGGCCGCTCGTTGCCGGGGGTGCCATGTTGTCGAGGGATTTGGGGCAACCCACGCTCCGAGCCTGACCTGGCGGCGCGCCAAATATCAAGACGGCTGGTTGGCTGCCTACCTGGCGGCACCCTACCGACTGCGGCCGGCCCTGACTACTTTGATGATGCTGCGCTATACCTCTGCCCTTGCCCAGCCGAGCCTGCAACCGGAGGAGCTTAGCCTGGTGGCGGATTTTCTGCAGCGGCTGGCCTGGTTTACTCCTCCCGCAGGCCGCTTTCGCCTGGAACCATGGCAAACCTATCAATGTCAACCCTGTCATGCGCGTTTGTATGCCGAACGTCCCCTGGTCTTTATCCCTGCCCCTGTGCCGCAGCCGTTGCGTAAAAAGATGGAAGAATCGCTGTCTGTGCAAGCCTGTTTGGCGTGTCACACTTTCGGGGATGTACAAACCCTGGCTGCATGGTCCGGTCCGCCATATCCGTACCCCATGGCCCCTGACTTGTTGTTGGCTCTGGAAAAGCTGCGTCTCGATTATTTTATCGATTACGTGCGTGATCCCAATTATCTGCAACCGGATACGGCCATGCCGCAGCTGCAGTTCACGGACCTGCAGCATAAGGAAGTTGGCGAATGGGCGCGGTACGTTCAACAACTTATGCGTCAAGGCAAGGTGCAGCCCCTTCATCTCTACTATCAAATGCAAAAACGCCCCTGATTGATGAAAATCAGAGACGCTTTTACGTGCGCTGCTTCAGAAAGTGCCGGCATCGCCACGGCCAGCTTTTTACCAATTCGGCGAGCTGCCTTTCTCCGGAGTTGCCTGGCGGCTCATTTAGAGACCCGCTTTGGCCGGCTCTTTCGGAAGGTGCCCGGCGGATGGGAAGACACGGCTTCTGGCATGTGACCGCGCAATGCCGGGTTCGAAGGTTTTTGCCAATATTTCTATCTTGCTCTCACACCTATATTTTACCACAGAGTGCAGATTGTGTTTGTTCCGGAGGTGCTATTTTTTCCGTTAGGCTCACTCCCGAACGAAGGTGTCGATATCCGTTTCGTGTACCATTCCCATCAGATGGGCGTATTCCGATTCGATCATGAGGAAATGACGGCGGGTCGATTCGGCGTTGTCGAGATAAATGCGCCGTACTTCCTCGTCGGTGATCTTTTCGGCCAGCTGTTGGAGTTGGTTTTCAAGTGCTTTTTCTTTTTCCATTGCCAGTTCCATGGCTTTTCGTATCCTCAAGTCGGCCAGGAGAACTTTTTCCTGTTCGAGAAGATAACTCTTGTCTTCTTGAAGGGACTGATCCATGAATTGTTCAAACGGCGGCAGATCGTTTCCCTTGTAGAGGTCATAAAAATGCCGGGCATGCTCCCGTTCTTCGCTGGCCAGCAATTCGAAAAGCTGTCTTGCTTGAGGTCGTTGCATGTGTCCGGCCGCCATACGGTAAAAATTCATGGCATTTTTTTCGGTCTGCAGAGAGCTTTTGATGGCCTCTTGAATCGCGGAATCAGGCATTTTGGGCATAGTTTTCTCCTCCCTTGGGCATGCGGATTTCCTTTGTGCCTCTATTTAACAATTATCCCAAATCATGGGCTTGTCAACGGATTTTGCACGGGGTAACGGCTGAGGAGTGTGTCATGGACTTCTCCCTGTAAAGCTTGGTATGCTGTTGAGGTGTGGCCCTGACGAAGGGAGGTGCATGATGAGTAAAGTCCGACCCATCTATCCTTTGACCGTTTTTTATGACGGAGGCTGCCCCGTCTGTGCCCGGGAAATGGCTTGTTACAAGCGCCGGGTATGCGATGGTCGGCTGTCTTTTGTTGATATCAGCCAGCCTGATTTCGACCCGACGCCCTATGGGAGGACGCAGCAGGAATTCATGGCATCCATGCATGTCATGGATGCAAGGGGGCGGTTTTTTATCGGGGTCGAGGCTTTCCGTGCCCTGTGGTGGGCCATGCCCGGACGGTTTTATCCCTTTATGGCCAACCTCGCCGGTTTGCCGGGAATTCATTCTCTGGCCCGAATGGGATACGATCTATTCGCGCGGTTGCGCCGTTACCTTCCCCGGCCCAAACCGTAATGCTGTTCCGGGAAAGTTGTCTCTATTCCGTGCATTGAAGTCTAATTGCCTGTTTTCGTTGTATTAATATGCTTGATGCGGTATCGTTCGCAGAATATCCGGTTCGGCTTCTTCAGGAGCTGACCGTTAACAGGGAGAGCTTGAGATTGCAGATAAAATCCGCCGAATTTATCAAGGGGGCTGCCAAGCCCGTTGGCTATCCGCCAGGCGACCAGCCTGAAATTGCTTTTGCCGGGCGCAGTAATGTCGGCAAGAGTTCGCTTATCAATGTTCTGGTCAATCGTCGCGGTCTGGTGCGCACTTCTTCCACCCCCGGACGTACCCAAATGCTGAATTTTTTTGAAGTTAACCAGGAGTTCATGTTGGTCGATCTTCCGGGTTTCGGCTTTGCCAAGGTGCCGGTTGCGGTTAAAAATGCCTGGGGAGCCATGGCCAGGACCTATCTGGAGAACCGTTCAAATCTCAAAGCCGTGATCCTGCTGTTCGATATCCGCCGCGTCCCCCGGGGAGAAGAGCTGCAATTGCTCGATTGGCTGGAAGAGTTGAATATTCCGACAATTCCCGTGATCACCAAGGTGGATAAGATTTCAAAAAATCGGCGCAGTGCCCAGATCCGTCCGATCCTGGAGGCTACCGGGCTGCCGCAGGAAGCTTTTTCGTTTTTTTCCGCTCACACGCGAGAAGGACGGGATGACGTTTTGCAGCGTATTGAAATGGCCCTCTCGGTTGAGGATTCCGAGGTCGAAGAAGCTGCGCACGATTCCGAATAATAGGGGTGTTTAGTGGGACTATCTGTAACAGACCGGACTGAGCAAGCGCCTCGCCCGGGACGAACCCGATTGTACCTGGTGCGTCATGGGCAAGTGGAAGGGTTTGAACAGCATCGCTACAACGGACAGGCCGATGTGCATTTGACCGAGCTGGGCTGGCAACAGTATCACTCACTGCAGAGCCGTCTTAAGGATCGCCCGCTGGCGGCCGTTTATAGCAGCGATTTGCAACGGTGCCTGCAAGGTGCCCGATTGCTTGCCGAGCCCCACAGGCTGGAGCCGATCCCTTTGCCGGCTTTACGCGAATTGCATATCGGTCAGTGGCAGGGGATTACCTGGCAGGAATTGCAGCAGAACTTTCCCAGGCAATGGGAGGAGCGTCTCAAGGATATCGCGCATTACAGGGTGCCCGACGGTGAAAATCTGCTCGATCTGTCCCAGCGTGTACTGCCTGCCCTTAAATCCTTGCTGGCCGCGCATGCCCGGCAAGAAGTCCTGGTGGTCGGTCATGGTGCCGTCAACCGGGTCATCCTGCTCGATGCCGTGGGGGCGTCTTTGCAGTCGGTGTTCCGGATTGAGCAGGCTTACGGATGCCTCAATATCATCGACTACCTTGAGGATGGTACCGGTACCGTGCAGCTTTTAAATGGTTGATGAGGGGGGAATGCTGGTGGGAGATAACCCGGCAGTGCTGATCGTAGCTCACGGTTCTCGACGTGCTCAGGCTGGTGATGTGCTTGAGAACATGGCAGTTCAGATGCGGCAGCGGCTTGGTGCAACGAGAGTGGATGTAGCATTTCTTGAGAATGGCGACCCCCATGTCGCTGCGGCCATCGAAAATTGTTTTTCGGCTGGGGTGCGACGCTTGGTGGTGATCCCCTTCTTTTTGTTGCCCGGGGTGCATGTGACGGTTGACCTTCCCAGGGAAATCGCCGCGGCCCGCCAGGCCTTCCCTTCCTTGCAAATTGTACAGGCGGATTTTCTCGGTGCCCAGCCTGCGCTTGGAGGGGTGCTTTGCGACCTGTTTCGGGATTGTGTTAAAACGGCTCGCTGGTTCGACTTCGAAAGGGATTAAATAACCGTATATGCCCCTTTTGCAAGCAAGCTGTTCTCCTTGACGCAAGGGGGCATGGCAGTTACAGTGTGTTCTTTAGCTTAATGTACCTGCTTGTCGAAGGTGCAGAGGCGGCGGAAGATGTGTTGTCGTTTCGCTTGCTATCAAGCGGTTGTGGGGAGTGGCAGGTATGAAGAAAATTTATGTGATCGGTGCTGGAGTCGAAGGGCAGGAGGGTTTCAGTCGCAGGGCTCTGGATCTCGTCGAGCAGGCGGATATTTTATTCGGACGCCCCAAGCAGTTGGCGTTGTTCCCTAACTTCCCCGGTGAAAAGGTCAATACCGACCAGGATTTTTCGGATGTGGTCAATCGGCTCAAGGCAACCGATCGCCGGGTTGTCGTGTTGGCCTCCGGTGACCCCCTGTTTTTCGGTATCGGTCGGCAATTGCTACGCAATTTCCAGGAAGACGAGTTGGAATTCGTACCCAATGTCAGTTCCGTGCAGTATGCTTTTGCCAAACTGGGTATTCCCTGGGACGATGCCGTTTTCCTGTCCTGCAAGGGGCACGCAACCGAAGACATGGTGGATCGTATCATCGCCTGTGATAAAGCGGCGCTGCTTACCGACACCCGGAACACTCCCGGCTCCATTGCCCGGGAGATGATTCTCCGTGGTCGCGATGGATATGCGGCCTATGTCTGCGAAAATCTTGGTACATCCGAAGAACGTATCGTACGGACCGATGTCCGTGGCCTGCTTGATGCGCAAGTGGCATCTCTCAATGTCCTGGTGCTGGTAAAGCAATACGAAGCCTTTGCCGAAGCCTCTCGTCCCGTGCTCGGTATCCCCGATGACACATTCAGCGCTATTAAGAAGCAGATCACGCGTGAAGAAGTCCGTGCCATAACCCTGGCCAAGCTGCGGTTATGCCACGATACGGTGCTTTGGGACATCGGTGCCGGCTCGGGCTCGGTAAGTATCGAGGCGGATCATTTGATGCCCAACGGCAGAGTATTCGCTATCGAACAAAACGAGCAGTACCAGGAGTTTATCCGGGAAAACCTGCGCAAGTTTCACTCCCGGCACGTATCGATCGTTGAAGGCGAAGCGCCAGCCTGTCTTGAATTGCTGCCGGACCCCGACCGGGTATTTATCGGAGGCTCAGGCGGTAATTTATGGGACATCCTGGAGGTTGTCGATCAGCGTTTGGCCATCGGCGGTCGCGTCGTGGTCAATGCCATTACCCTGGATACTCTTTCGGCTGCCAGTGAATTTTTGGAAAATGCCGGTTACCGGGTGGAAGTTACCAGCGTCAATATCGCGCGTACCCGACCTTCGACCGATTATAAAATGTTAGAAGCTTTCCATCCGGTGTTTATACTTTTGGCGGATAAGGAATAAAGTCAGCCGGCTGCAGGTTCGCGGATCGGAAACCTTTGTAAAAAGGCAGATGTGCGGGCGGCGGGTTGATGGTGTACTGGTTTTTGGCTTAAGGAGGGTTGATCATGAACCTGCAGGACATTCTGAATCTGGCAAGCGGGCCGCAAGGCTGGTTATTGATTGGCAGCGGTATTTTACTGTTGCTGGTACTGTTGGTTTACCGGCGGATTGGCAAGCTGGCGGTCGCTACCCGCAACGATTTGGCGGAAATGCGCCAAACCATAGCGCAACTTGCGGATCGTTTGGACACAGTACCCGAAGCATTGACTTCGATTTCTGCAGCGGTTGGTGGGGAAAAAGCTTCTTCGTCTTTGGCGGAACCCAACCTTGCCGAAGAGCCGGAAGCATCCGTTGAGGATACGTACGGTTATGCTGTCGCACCGGCCATCGAGGATGACACCGATCTGACCGAAGCCGAGGCAGTATTTACGCCGGATGCCGTCAGTGAACTGTCCGGTGAATTGCCGGGCGCTGCCGAAGAGCCGGAAGCAT
>JBFWJC010000001.1:648678-1759659 GCA_050253415.1 Pedobacter sp.
GGTTATGCTGTCGCACCGGCCATCGAGGATGACACCGATCTGACCGAAGCCGAGGCAGTATTTACGCCGGATGCCGTCAGTGAACTGTCCGGTGAATTGCCGGGCGCTGCCGAAGAGCCGGAAGCATCCGTTGAGGATACGTACGGTTATGCTGTCGCACCGGCCATCGAGGATGACACCGATCTGACCGAAGCCGAGGCAGTATTTACGCCGGATGCCGTCAGTGAACTGTCCGGTGAATTGCCGGGCGCTGCCGAAGAGCCGGAAGCATTCGTTGAAGATACGTACGATTATGCTGTCACACCGAGCATGGAGGGTGACGGGGACCTGGCAGAGTTTGGAGAATCCCCTGCGCTAGAAGATGTCGATGAACTGCCTGAGGGCCTGCAAGATACATCCGGGGCACCTGAGGGTTTCGGCGAGTTCCAGTTTGGCACCGCTGCTTCGCTGGCTGATACAGACGAGGAATCGTTGCTGGAAACAGAACAGCGGGTAGACGATGACCAGGAAGGTTCTTTTCAGTCATCCGAGGCATCGGAGTCATTCACTTTCGGCTCAGGAGCACCGATTTTCCAGGAGGAAGAGGCCGACCTGGCTAAATCCGAATCCCTGGAGGAGCCACTCTCCGCTATCCAAACCTCAAACGATGACACTTTGGAAACTTCCAGACAGGTGCCGAGCGAGAACGTAATCGATAGCACAACCCCATCACAAACTGCCTCGCAGCCGTCCTCTCTCGAATCCTTGCCGGGGGATTCTGATCGCCCCCAGGTGGGCGTGGTTCGTTGCGCGGAGTGCGGGCGTAAGATTGCCTATCCTAAACGGCTTTCAGGAAAGCGGATGCGTTGTCCGGCCTGTCGAGCGACCTCGGTTCTTCCCTGAGTAATTATCAGGGGGCCCGGGGGAAAACAAAAACCAAGCGGGAGCCGAGGTGTGGATGCACTTCTGTTCCCGCTTTTGTTTACGATTGTCCAGTTGCCTGCCTTTGAAAATCCCCTTATCTTCGTTTTTGATCCAATATGGTTATCGTCCCATTGCGGGGGTAATGATTAAACATGATCCCGGCAGCAATTTCAGGGTGGTTTGACTGTTTCCATGCTGGATATTGCTGTTCTCTTCCCTCCTGTGAGCCTGTTTTAAGCCAATTGTCTATGCGTGTTTTCTCTCCATTTTCCTTTTGAGGCGCCTGAAAAGTAGCGGTATTTGGGCAAGGGGAGCTCATGTCAAAATCGAGCATATCAATGCCCTTGTTACAAAAAACATATTGAAAAACCATGGCTAATGACATTTAATGAAACGTGGTTTTGATTTTAGGTTAAGTAGAGGACATGATGCACAATCGGAGCAAAAACAGGCGGAGAGGTGTGTTGGTTGCGCTGGCGGTTAGCTTGGTGCTGGCTGTAAGCCTGGTTGCAGCCATGCTGGTGGATGCGCAGTCCAGAAAGTATGGTCTTGACGCCTTGATATGCCGTGCTCGTACTGCCGCCCTTTCATTCACTGCCGAAGAAATACGTCAGCTTGATGACGTACCCGCCGAAAATAGTCAGCATTTATATCGAAACATGCGGAGGAAGTTGACACAGTTGGCAGGGCCTGGACGGGGCCATTCACGCGCGATTTTGACCTGTTTAAAGAAGGGAGAAGTTCTCTTCCTGGCCGGGGCGGGGGTCGGCAAGCCTGTCGAGCCGGGGCAAAATTATCCTGATGCGCCGGGGATTCTGATGGCTGTGTTCAGTCGTGGTCGGGCTAAAGGGGATCAAGCTGTCAAAGATAGCTGGGGGCGGTGGGCTGCCGCCTTCGCGCCTGTTGTGCATCCTCAAACCGGTCAGGTAGTGGCTGTGCTCGGTATGTATGTCGAGGCCTCTTACTGGCGGCAACAGTTCCATTATTCTTTCATATTGCCCATGGTTTACGCCATTATTCTGGCTGTGCTTACTGCGCTTTTTTTCGGTCTGAAATGGAGGGATCGGAAAGTCAGGGATGTTTTACAGATGACGCATCAACGTCTCATGCTTGAAACAGGTGCACGACAAAAGGCAGAGAAGGAGCTTCGCTCCTGGAAAAACCGTTATCGAAAAACAGGACGGTTTGTTCCACATGTTCTGTTTGAAACGGATGCGGCCGGTGTTCTCTCCTTTGTACGCACGCGAGGCGCCGGCAGAATGATTTTGCCCGGAGAACTTGCGATCGGGGGACAAATTCTGGATTCTGTTATTCCTGAACATCGGAAACGGGCGTTTCATTGTCTACAGAAGGTTATGCAGGGGCACCGGGTCGAGGAGAAATTTACCGTGACCACAAAGGCTTCGAGGGAAGTAGCCGTCAGGGTTTCAGGCGCCCCTATGCACAGTAAAGGACAGATTGTGGGTACCAGATGGGTAGCGGTCGAACTGGCGTTTCCAAAAGAGAGCGTGACGCCTCCTCGCCGGGATGCAATATCACCAGAATCTTTGACCCGTCTAGATACTTTAACCGGATTGCCGAGCCGATTTTTGTTTCAGCGCCAACTCAAGGAGGCAATGCTAAGAAACATGGAGTTGGAAGGTTTTCTTGTGTTGCTGTGCCTTGATATTGATCGGTTTAAACAGATTAACGACGGCCATGGTCGCGAGGTGGGCGACAGGGTGTTGTGCGAAACGGCGCGGCGTCTGAAGAAAGTTTTGCGCAGCACCGACACGGTGGCTCGCCCGGGTGGTGATGAATTTATGATTATTCTTGAAGAGGTGAAATCGTGCGACGATATCCGCATAGTTGTTGGCAAGATACAGGATTGCCTGCGGGCACCGATGGAAATCAATGGTGTCCGTCACGCTCTTTCGGCCAGCATGGGCGTAAGCATCATGCCGCAGGAAGGAGTTGATGCCCAGAGGCTGCAGCAGTCCGCCGATCTGGCCATGTGTATGGCCAAAAAGTCAGGGCGTGATACCTATCAGGTTTTCTCATGGGCAGCCGATGATTACGCCATGTCTGAAGCGATTATGGGTGAACGTCTGAGCCAGGCACTCGAAAGAAATGAACTGGAAATTTTATACCAGCCGAGAAAGGATCTCTCAAGCGGTACCTTGAGAGGCCTTGAGGCTTCCTTTTGCTGGCAGCATCCGGTTCGAGGCAATGTCTCCTCGTCGCAAATTATTGCGTGGGCCAGGGATGGAGGTTTTCTCCTTCCTCTGTGGGAATGGTATTTTTCTGCGGTGTGCAGGCAAATAAGGCGTTGGCAGAAAGAATTGGATTTTTCCGGCAGCATTGCGGTGAATCTCTTTTCGGAGCAGGTTGGGATGCCTTGGTTGAAGGAAAGAATCGACCATCTGCGGGCTGCATCAGGCGTTGCTCCGTGTAAGATAGTCCTTCAAATTGGTGAGGAAGTGATTGCAAAGGAACTTCCTTCAGTTATGGGAACCATGAATGGTTTGCACTTAGCCGGTTATACCCTGGCAGTAGTTGATTTTGGCAGAGATGATTCCTGTTTGAAGTTTTTAGCCGATTTGCCCGTATCCTTGATTAAAATAGAGAAGAGTGTTGTTCATGATCAGTGGTCCAGTGAGACGTCTGATTGTTGCATGGGGCTCATGGTTTCCGCCGCCCATCGTCTGGGAGTGGAAGTTGCTATGGCCGGCATCAATACCGTCGAGGAGGCTGCCGCTGTCCTGAAGATCGGGTGTGATTTGGTGCAGGGTCCCCTGTTCGGCGGTGCCCAGTCGCCTATCTTTCTCCATGATAAGCTGCTTCGTTCAGGATGTTCGGATCCTGAACAGGGATTCGAATTTCGGTGGGACAGCCTTTCAGCGTAATATCGATTGTCTTTTCTTTTTCTGATACCCTTCCCAAATCCCGCCTCCGTCTCTTAGGTTAAACTTCTGTGTACTTTGTCGGCCCTGCCAAGGTGGATCAAACCAGAGACAGGAAGAGCCATGCGGCCCGGTTCTGCAATGCCGACGGCGCAGTGCGAGAGAAGAGTCAGGGGAGATCGATGTGGGTGATGTATACAGGGTGTTTTGATTTGCATGACATGGACAATCCTGTTATTTTTTCAACCGTGGCATAAAGTGATGTTCGCCTCATGACTACGTGACTCTTCGGGATGTCCTGTGGCCTGTGGGGATTTTTCGAGTTTTTGCAAGGGAGCTTCGCGATGGAGATTGAAGTCCGACTGTTTGTATTTGATGATGAAGGCGGGATTTTTCCTCTGGACAAAAAGCGTTATGATGCTGCAGTCGAGCATCGAGAGCCGTTACCGGAATTCAAAGGCCAGTGTATTAAGCTGGCTGGAGCCATGCTCATGCGGCAGGATGATCAACCGGCTACCCTGGAAGATGTTTATGGCCAGTTCGTTTACTTCGACCAGGACGGTTTCGTGGATGAAGAAAAATTAGCTGCAGCCACCTGCCACACCGATAAGGATCTCGGGCGGGAATACCACAATGAGTTTATCTGGACTCCCGATGCGTCGGACATGGAAAAAATTAAAGCGGCCTTGGGGTAATAGTTTGTCTGCTGATAAAGCGATAGCTGTAGGGAGACGATAATAATGGAAAAAAAACAGGGGTGTAAAGGCGGCAAACCCTCGGTGTTTGCTTCTGGTGGTACCGAAGAAAGCCGGGATTGGCTGGCAGACGATCTGCATGTGTATGTGGAACCGTGGCGTTCGCGTTTTGAGTGGCCGGATGGCTACCCGCGGCGTATCAAGGTTTCTGATGAACTGGTGGAATGGGATGCCGACTATCCCGATTACGATCCGGCCTATTATGTCGCTCCTGAGGTCATTGAGAATGACCGAACCCTTAAGCCTGGTGGTTGGGCCGATCCGGAAGATATCGCGGCGGCCGGCGAATTGCCAAAAGAAAGTTTTGAGGGTCCCATCCGTTTTGATGCCATGGGGCGGCCTTTGAATCCGCGGGGACGCACCGGTATTGCGGGCCGCGGACTGCTTGGCAAGTGGGGTCCCAATTATGCCGCCGATCCTATTGTGACACGGTTGAATGCACAATTTGGAGACGTTGAGATGCTGGCTATTCAACGTCGGGACAATGGTCAATGGGCGATTCCCGGAGGCATGGTTGATGCCGGGGAGGAAGTCAGTCGCACGCTGGCGCGTGAATTGTCCGAAGAAACCGGCGTCAGCCTCGATATGAGTCGCGGTCGGCTGATCTATCGCGGGTATGTTGATGATCCGCGTAATACCGACAATGCCTGGATTGAAACTACGGTTCGGCATCTGCACCTGGATACCGAAGAAGCTGCCAGCTTGGAACCTCAAGCCGGGAGCGACGCGCGTACGGTTAATTGGTTGCCGCTCACCGAACGCAGTTTGCAGAAACTCTATGCAGGCCATGGGTATTTTGTGGTTTCCGCCCTGGCGCAGTTGCTTCGGGATGAACCGGATGTGCTGCCGAAAAAAATGCTGGCACAGTTGCGCAGTTTTTATAGGTAATATTTCCTGGGCGGGCGCCCTTGGAGGTGCCTGCCCCTTCTGCTTACCGCATCGTATCTGCGATGCTGGCAAAGGGGTAATGCATGGCCCCGTGGTTTGCTCAAGCGTTGCTGGCTCTTTTGTTTATCGGCCTGCAGCGCTTTTTTTATAAAGTTGCTGCGGAGCGCGGTTGTGGCACGGCTCTGACCAGTCTTGTTTTCATGGGGGCGGTCGCTGCGGTCAGCTGGTTGCTGTTTTTAAGTGGCGCAGACAGGGGGGGGCCGACTCCCGCCATGGTACTTTGGGGACTTGTCAACGGCCTGGCGTTTCTCGGAAGCGCCGCCTTGACCATGGAGGCTTTGCGGCATGTGCCAGCCGCCGCCGGCTACTCCCTGACCCGACTCAGTACGGTGCTTGCAGCTGTCTTTTCCATCCTCTATTTTCATGATCGTTTGCAGCCGAGGCAACTGCTGGGAATCATCCTCGCCTTGAGCGTCGTATTTCTCTGCGCAGGGGGGCGTGCAACCGGAGCGCAACGTCCAGATGCCCGCTATCGTTGGGGGGTGATGTTGGCATTGCTCGCCATGCTGTCCGGCACTGTGGCCTCCGTTTCCAGTAAATTTGCAGCACTGCAGGCTGATAAGTGGGGGTTTATGGCGATATCCTACAGCTTCAGCACCTGCGCCGCCGTTGCCATGCAGCGCCGTGATTGGAACCGCCTGCCGTCGGGGCCATGGCGTGCGACCCTGGTCATTGGGCTGGCTATGGCCGGGTTGAATTTGATTGGTTTTTACCTGCTGCTGCTGGCTCTGGAGACCGGCCCTCTTTCAGTTATTGCCCCGTTGACCGGATTGCATTTCGTTATTGCGATTATACTGGCGGCCGTGGTGTATCGTGAGCGACCGAGTTTACGCAATGTGGCCGGGATGGTTATGGCCATGTTGGCTGTCCTGTTGATGAAAACCTGAGGGATCCTTCCACATTGGCGTGATTCGCCCTTTCCTTGTTTTTTAGACCGTTTAACGGTTTTTCATCCCCTTTTTTTGCTTTTTGAGTTTGGTTTATCCACTCTTTATCCACACGCTTTCCCTGCTATTTACACAATATGTGGGGGCTGGATTCAAAAAAAATCCCTAGATATAGTGCTAATTTGGCTTGACACTCGGTGATGCTGTGTTACATTCACAAACGTCAAATCGACTGCGGAGGGAAGTAGAGGATGATCGAATATATTCGTAAAAGAGATGGTCGGCTGGTACCGTTTGAGCAGGGCAAGATCACTATCGCCATTCAACGAGCCGTGCGTGCCGTCAATGGCAGCGATATGGACAAGGCGGACAAGATTGCCAGGGAAGTGGTGGGCATTCTGGAGGAGATCTACAAGCAGGACAGGGTCCCGACCGTTGAGAACGTACAGGATCTTGTGGAAAAGATTCTGATTGAGAATGGTCACGCAAAAACCGCCAAGGCTTATATTCTCTACCGGAGTCAGCACGAGTCATTGCGCCAGACCAAGGAGTTTATCCAGGAGTCTATCGACGCTATCGATTCCTATCTCACCCAGGAAGACTGGCGGGTCAACGAGAACGCCAACATGGGTTACTCTCTGCAGGGCCTCAATAACCATATAGCGGCCAATATCACCAGCAATTACTGGCTCAATAAAGTGTATCCCCGCGAGATTGCCGATGCGCATCGTAACGCCGATTTCCATGTCCATGATCTCGGTACGTTGGCGGTGTATTGCTGTGGATGGGATCTGCGCGACCTTCTTATGCGCGGGTTTTCCGGTGCCTACGGCAAGGTCGAGAGCGCGCCGCCACGGCATTTCCGTACCGCCCTCGGGCAGATCGTCAACTTCTTTTATACTCTGCAGGGCGAAGCGGCCGGAGCCCAGGCGTTTGCCAATTTCGATACGTTGCTGGCACCGTTTATCCGCTACGATAAGCTTTCTTACCGCGAGGTCAAACAGTCGGTTCAGGAGTTTATCTTTAATATGAACGTGCCGACCCGGGTCGGTTTCCAGACACCCTTTACCAACATTACCCTCGACATGATCGCGCCGAGCAATCTTGCCAACGAAGCGGTGGTGTTTGGCGGGAAGTTGCTGGATGCCTGCTACGGTGAGTTTCAGGAGGAGATGGACCTTTTCAATCGCGCCTTCTGCGAAGTGATGATGGCTGGCGATCATGCCGGAAGGATTTTCTCCTTCCCCATCCCGACTTATAACATCACTCAGGGTCTCGATTGGGAAAGCCCACGGTTCCAGGCTATCTGGGAAATGACGGCCAAATACGGGATTCCGTATTTCAGCAATTTCATCAATTCGGATATGGATCCGGAAGACGCCCGTTCCATGTGCTGTCGGCTGCGGCTGGACAACCGTGAGCTGAGGCGTCGCGGTGGCGGCCTGTTCGGCTCCAATCCCCTGACCGGCTCGGTAGGGGTGGTGACGCTCAATCTACCGCGCGCGGCCTATCTTGCCGACGGTAAGGAGGCTTTCTTTGTTCGCATTTCCGAACTGATGCGCCTGGCTTATCAATCTCTGGAGATCAAGCGCAAGCAGCTTGAGCGTCTCACCGAAGAGGGGCTGTATCCTTACAGCCGTTTTTACCTGTCGGATATCCGGGAGCGCATGGGACAGTACTGGGGCAATCACTTTTCCACTATCGGCCTGATCGGCATGAACGAAGCCAGCCTCAATCTTATCGGTCAGGGGGTCGATACGCCCGCCGGGCAGGCTCTGGCGGTAGAGACGCTTAATTTTATGCGCCTGCAGCTGGAAGCTTTTCAGGAAGAGTCGGGGCATCTGTACAACCTTGAAGCCACTCCGGCCGAAGGCACCAGCTTCCGACTGGCCAATCAGGATCGCAAGCGCTATCCCGACATTATCACTGCGGGGGCAGAGGAGCCTTACTACACCAACTCCACCCAGTTGCCGGTTGGCAGTACCGACGATATTTTCGAGGCTTTGACCCATCAGGATTCTTTGCAGACCCTGTATACCGGCGGCACGGTATTTCATGGTTTCCTTGGTGAACGGCTGGAAGATTGGGGGAGTGCCCGTCTGCTCGTACAGCGTATCGCAGAGAACTTCCATCTGCCGTATTTCACCATCAGCCCGACTTTTACCATCTGTCCTGAGCACGGTTATATAACCGGTGAGCATTTCAGTTGCCCCCATCAGCAGGATGTTGGCGCAGCCTGATTTTATTCGTTACGTTGAACGAAATTTTCCATAAGGAGGCCAGGCATGGCTACAAAGTGTGATGCCAAGACCGAAGTTTATTCCCGTGTTTGTGGTTTTTTCCGTCCGGTTCAGCAGTGGAATCGCGGCAAGAAAGAAGAGTTCAAGGATCGTCGCGAATTCTTGCTTGAAAACCAGCCGATGAAAGGTTAGGTCAGCGTGGGCATCAAGGGGTTTCAGGGGACCAGTCTTCTCGATTTTCCCGGTCGCATCGCTTCCCTGGTGTTTTTGGGCGGGTGCAATCTGAGTTGTCCGTTCTGTCACAATCCCGCCCTTGTTGAGGCACCGGATGATTTGCCGGATTACCCCCTGGAGCCGCTGTTCGAAGAGTTGAAACAGCGCCGGAATTTTATCGATGGGGTTGTTATCTCGGGCGGCGAACCGACGCTGTATCCGGAGTTGTTGCCGTTGATGCAGCGCATCAAGTCCATGGGATTGCAGGTCAAGCTCGACACCAACGGTCTGTTGCCCGAGGTGCTTTCTGATGTGCTGCAACAAGGCCTGGTCGATCTGGTGGCCCTGGACCTGAAAACCTCCCCGGGGCGTTACCGGGAACTGCACAACCGATCGGTTGACAGTGCGGCGCTGGCACGTAGCGTGGCTTTGTTGCTGCAAGGCTCTGTGGCCTGTGAGTTTCGCACTACCTGTGTACCTGGGTTGGTGCTGGAAGATGATATCCTGCAGTTGGGCACGCTGTTGCGTGGCGCACAAAGCTGGGTGTTGCAGCAGTTCGTACCGCACTACAGCCTGGCCGAGTCGTATCGGGTGCTTGAGCCGTATCCGGTCTCTCGCCTGGAAAAATTTGCCGAGCTGGCACGGGAATTTGTTCCGAAGGTGGTATTGCGGGGCGTTTGAAAGGCAGCCGTAAGCTATAAGTTGTGATCTTCAAGCTTGGAGCTGAGGGAGCGATGGCGTTCCCCGGGGATTGAATCGTAATAAAACGGGCCGCGGCAGATTATGTCGCGGCCCGTTGATTTTTTGGGCGGAGGAAAGATCAGTTCTTTTTTGTGGCGGCAAGGTGGGCGCAGCCGATGGCGCCGTTGTGCTGCGGATGGTCGGGGATGACGATGTCGGCGGAACTGAATTCGCGAAGCAGGGCGACGAAGGCGCCGTTTTTTGCCACCCCGCCGGTGAGCACGATGGTGTCCTGGGCAAAGCGGGCCAGCATTGGCGCGACGCGCTTGATAAGGGTCTGGTTGACCCCGGCGCACAACGCCTCGAGAGAGTGCCCCTCGATGATTTTTCCGATCAGTTCGCTTTCGCCGAAGATGCCGCAGGTAGCATCGAGGTACACGGGGTTCTCGTGGTGGCGGGCCAGTTCTTCCAGGGTGATATCCAGAACTTTGGCCATGTTCTCCAGATAGCGACCGGAAGAAGCGGCGCATTTGTCGTTCATGAGAAAGTCGATAAGGATTCCGTCTTCCAGTCGGGCGACCTTGCTGTCCTGACCGCCGAGATCGAGCAGGGTGAAGGTTTCCATCCCGGTCTGGAACCGTGCGCCGGCAATATGAGCCTGGATTTCGGGGACTACGTTGGCGCCGGCCAGGTTGATGGTGTTGCGACCATAGCCGGTGGCGGTCAGCGGCGTGGTCTGCCATTGCTCCATGGTCAGCAGACCCAGGTCCTCGTAAGCCAGTAGGAGCCGGTCACCTTGACGGGTGGCGTAGCGTTTGTAAAAGGGGATAGTGTCGAAGCTTTCCAGCTTGGTTATGTTGCTACCGTCGAGAGCGGCGAACTTAACCTGACGGCTGCCAAGATCGATGCCTATGCCGGTCATGGCCGCCTCGCTTTGATCATCTCGACAAATCCTTCCAGTCGGATGCGGGTGCGTGCATCGAGTGGGCCGGGTCTGTCCCCCTCGAGGGTCAGGATAGGCAGGTGGCGCAGGCGGCGGCGCACGATAAGGTCCTCGATCTGGCGAAAACAGAACGATTGAACGTAGTGTATAACCCCGTCGATGCGGCGCTGTTCAATTTCCTTTTCGATGTCGTCCAGCCGCACGAAGACGTCGTAAGGGTAGGTGTAGCGCTGGTATTGTTCGACCAGCGACGCCACCTGGTAGGGCATGGAGAACTGCCTCTGGGTTTCGTTGAATACCACGCGTCCGCCCAGTTCTTCAATCACGGTATAGATATCGGTAAAGATCGGCGGTACGCCGATGTACGCCAGGCGTAGCCCATCCGGCAGGGGATCGCGTTGCCGCGCTTGGTCCAGAAAGGCGTCGGCCTGTTCTGCGAAGGTTTGTGGATCGCCGTTCATATCGGAGGTGCAGACCTGCCAATAGTGATTTTCCGTGCCGGTAACGCGATTCTCCTCCCAGGTCAGGCGGTCGATTTCATGCACCCGGGCGCGGATGGCGTTAAGCTGCTGCCAGGCTTGATGGGTTTGCTCCGGAGTGACGCCGAAATGGGCTGTCAGCTTGGCAATTTCATGCTCCAGGCTGGTCCGGGACCTGTCGTAGGGGTAGGCGAACGGGATGGTGGTGATGCCCTGCAGTTGCAGAACCTCCATCAAGGCCTTGGTATTCGAGCAATCCCCTTCGGTGACGGCGATGATCTCACGTATGCCGTGGCGCAAGGCCGCGCTATAAAGCCCCTTGATCCAGCCGCAGCAATTGCGCGGGAACCCGGCCATTTCCGCCTCATCGATGAGATTCTGGCAGGCAGGATCGGTGATGAAAATATTATTCAGGTCAACGGGGCGCTTGCCTGCCGCAACCACGATTTCGAGGGGGATAGTAGTGGTGAATCCGACCATATGGGAATGCTTTGAAAAGTCCGTTAGTCCTGTCGTAGGAACAGGTAGTAAATAAAAACGAAGACCAGAATGGCCCCACCTCCGGCGAAAACCAGAACCGGCTCGCTGCCGACGGTTGAGATGGACGGTTTTTTCTGCAGGGTGTAATCGATAACGCAGGCGTATCCCACCGTAGTGAGCAGCATAAACAACAGCGCCTGTCGTTTCAGAATAATGGACACCAGGCAGATGACGCCGAGTACAGTCAAAAACCAGGGGTTGTAAATCAGGTCGCCAAGATTAGCATTGCGTAGAGTCTCCATGAGGTGCTCTGTGCGCAACGGTTCCAGAAAATCCTTGACTGTTGAAAGGTCCATAGGCGGTTATCCTTTTCCAGGCCTACCAGGAACTCCACGGTTTAAAGATCGAACACTCAATATACCAGAGGCCTTGCCTAATCCAAAGCTTAAAATGGTGATGCATCTTGACTTTACGTTTGGGTTGAACCTAGTATACCCCTTTTTGGATACAGTCTCGCGGAGAGGGGAAAAGGGTTGCCGGATCGGGCTATTGGAGTGTTTGATTCAGGGGTCGGGGGTCTTACGGTTCTCAAGGAGATCCAGCGCCTGTTGCCGGGGGAAGAACTTCTCTATCTCGGAGATACGGCTCGCGTGCCTTATGGTACCAAAAGCCCCGCGACGGTAAGGCGTTACGCCATGGAAGCGGCCGCTTTTTTAACCCAGCGCAGAGTCAAGATGCTGGTTGTTGCGTGCAATACCGCCTCTTCGGTGGCATTGCTCGAACTGGAAAACTGCTTTCAAATGCCGGTTATCGGTGTCATTGAACCCGGTGCCAGGCGGGCCGTGTCGGTCACGCGTACCGGCTGTATCGGCGTAATCGGTACCGAGGGCACTATCAAGAGCGGGGCCTATACCCTTGCTATCAAGCAATTGGCCCCCGATGCAGATGTGGTGGGGGTGGCTTGTCCCTTGTTTGTGCCACTGGTGGAGGAAGGGTGGCTCGATCACCCTGTAACCCGCCTCACTGCCGAGGAGTACCTCAGGCCCTTGCGAAAGCATGGGATCGATACTTTGGTGCTCGGTTGTACCCATTATCCGCTGCTCAAGAATGTTCTGCAGGAGGTTTTGGGACCGGAAGTTGTTCTGATCGATTCGGCAGAAGAAACCGCCTTTGCCGTGGCTACAAGGTTGCAGGGACGTAGTCAGTTGCGCCCGGTCAGGCCAGCGGTGCCTTCGCAGTTTTTTGTTACCGATGTACCCGAACGCTTTCAGCGGGTCGGCGGGGAATTCCTCGGCCATCTGCTGACCGGGGTGGAACAGGTCTCTATCGATTAAGGCAGAGCACCCGGCGTGTCAGCGGGTAGACCTGTCGTGGAGCAAATGACATGAAAAAATCTTCCAGTCGGTATCTGATTCCGATTTCGATCCTTATACTGCTGGCGGCCGGCCTGTTCACTTATCGTATCCTGCAACGGCAACCGCAGGTGGAGCAGGATACGTCCGGTACGGCAGAGGTTTTACCGCAAAGGGAAGTGCTCCTGTATTTCGCCAGTCAAGACGGATTTAGTCTGATTACCGAAGCGCGCGAGGTGCCTGAGGCCGAGGAAGAACAACTGGTGATGGAAATCATTCAAGCCCTTGCAGCCGGTTCGCATGCCTCGCTGAGTCCGATTCTGCCACCGGGGGTTCGCCTTCTCGGCTACAGCCAGCAAGAGGGGATCGCCACCCTCGATTTCAGCAAAGAGCTGGTCGCCGCGCATCCGGGCGGAAGCATGTCGGAGCTGCTGACTGTATATGGACTGGTCAACACCCTGGCCGTCAATTTCCCACATATTCGCAAGGTGCGTATTCTGGTTGAAGAACAGCCGGTGGAAACCCTCAAAGGGCATGTCGACCTGCGCCAGCCGATTGCCGCCGATTTTCGTTTTGCCCGCCCGTCCACCGAGGATGAGGCTTCGACCCTACAGGAGAACCCATAGCATGGCCGACTTCATCGCCGCAATCAAGGAACGCGTACTGGTGCTGGATGGCGCCATGGGGACCATGCTTCAGGAACGCGGACTCAAAGCCGGTGGTTGCCCTGAAGAAATGAACCTGACGGCACCAGAGGTGGTGGAGGCTGTGCACCGCGAGTATGTCGAGGCCGGTGCCGATATTATTGTCACCAACAGTTTTGGCGGCAGCCGCTTGAAGCTGGCCCATTACGGTCTTGAACAGCAGGTTCATGAAATCAACGTCCGTTCCGTGGAACTGGCCCGGCGCGCCGCCGGTCCGGATCGTTTTGTCGCCGCGTCCATTGGACCTACCGGCCGTTTTTTGCGGCCAGTGGGGGACGCGGATTTCGATGAAATGGTGGAGGTGTTTGGCGAGCAGGTGCGCGCTTTTGCCGAGGCCGGTGCCGACCTCATCACCATGGAAACCTTCCTGGATATCGCTGAACTGCGGGCGGCGGTGATCGCCTGCCGTGAATTTTCCAACCTTCCGATCATGGCTCTGATGACCTTTGAGAATGAAGGACGCAGCGTGCTCGGTACCTCGCCGGAAGCCGCAGCCGTGACCCTTGAGGCTCTTGGTGTGTCGGTGGTCGGAACCAATTGCGGGTTGGGGGTGGAGGGGATTTACCAGATGCTGGCGCGCATGCGCAATGTCTGTGCGATTCCTCTGATTGCCCAACCCAATGCCGGCTTGCCCCAGCTCATCGACGGCCAGACCGTATTCAATGCAACCCCTGAAGACATGGTGGTCTATCATCAGCGTCTGCTGGATATCGGCGTGCGGGTGATTGGCGGCTGCTGCGGAACCACTCCGGCCCACATTCGGGCCATGCAGCAGGCGCTGCAGGGGATGCCGCAGGAATGGACCCCGCCGGCCCGGCGTTGCCTGCTGTCCAGTCGTACCGAGGTGGCCGAAATCGGCGGACAAGCTGCCTGTGCCATCATCGGTGAGCGCATCAATCCCACCGGCCGCAAGGCTTATGCTCAAGAGTTGCGTGAAGGCAAAACGGCCTATATCCGGCGCGAGGCCCAGGCCCAGGTGGCGGCCGGTGCCCACTTGCTGGATATCAACTGCGGTGCTCCCGGTGTTGACGAACCGGCATCGCTGGAGCGTGCCGTGCTGGCCGTTGCAGGCGTGACGCAAGTGCCGCTGGTGCTTGATTCTTCCGATCCGGCGGCTTTGGAGCGGGGCCTGAAAGTGGCCGATGGCAAAGTGCTGATCAATTCCGTGTCCGGTGAGGAAAAGAGTCTCAAGGGCATTCTGCCGCTGGCCAAAAAATATGGCGCGGCGGTCATAGCCCTGGCCCTGGATGGCTCGGGAATCCCCGAAACCGCCGAAGAGCGACTGACGGTGGCACGGCGTATCCGCGATGCGGCCCTGGCGGCCGGCCTGGCGCCCGAAGACATCGTGGTCGATTGCCTGACTCTGACCGTTTCGGCCGAGCAGAAGCGCGCCATGGAAACCATTCGCACCCTGCGCCTGGTCCGCGATGAACTCGGTCTGCCGACAGCCCTGGGGGTCAGCAATATTTCATTCGGTCTGCCGTGCCGACCGGTTCTGTCCTCGGTGTTTTTTGCCATGGCTCTGGATGCCGGCTTGTCGGCCGCCATTATCAATCCCCGTGATGAACGCATGATGGATGCCTATCGGGCCGCCATGGTGCTGTTGGGCAAAGATGTGCGGGCTGAAAGTTATATCGCCGCATATGCCGATATTGCCGCCGCACCGGTCGCTACGGATCCGAATGCCGCACCGGCGGGGATCCGCGAACGGTTGGCTGCCGCCATTATCGAAGGGGATAAGGACGGTGTGGTCGCCCTGGTTGAGCAGGCGCTGGGTGAAGGGCTGGATACCGCGACGATCAGCAACGAAGGACTGCTCCCCGGGCTGGAGGAGGTCGGGCGGCGTTTCGGTGAAAATCGCATCTTCCTGCCGCAGGTCATGCAGTCTGCGGAAACCATGCAAACAGCTTTCGCCCGTCTCAAACAGGAGATGCAGGGAGGCTCCTTTGCCTCTTTAGGGCGGATCCTGATGGCGACCGTTGAGGGAGATATTCACGATATCGGCAAAAATATCGTCTGTACCCTGCTGGAAAACCACGGTTTCGAAGTCATCGACCTGGGCAAAAACGTATCGGCCGACCGTATTGTGGAACAGGCTGTGACCCTTAAAGTCGATGCGGTGGGCCTGTCCGCTTTGATGACCACCACCATCGAGCAGATGCGGGTGACCGTCGACAGGTTGCGCGAGGCCGGCGTCAAGGTCTTCACCATGGTCGGCGGGGCCGTCGTCACCCAGGAATACGCCGATGAAATCGGTGCCGATATGTACGCCGCCGATGCCCTGGAGGCGGTTGCAAAAGCGAAAAAACTGCTTGCGCCGGGGCACTGATCAGGCTTCGAGGCTATTGCACCGAAACACCGGCTGTGATAACTATAGGCGGCCGTTTCCCCAGTCCGGGCGATACGCGAGGAATCCATGGTAGGTGGATACAATCATAATTTTCGTTATAAAGGGCGCGTGTTTCACGTCCAGACCGAGGACGGCGGATCCAAAAGCCCTCAGATAGTGACTCTGCTGTATGAAGGCGGCACGATCCTGGCGTCCTGCAAGAGCACTTATGCGGATCTGTTGGGTAAGGAAGACCATCGGCAACAGGTCGAGCAACGTATGAAAGCCCAGCATAAAGAGATGCTGCGGCGTCTGCGGGACGGCGAGCTGGATGCCAAGGCCGGTTTTGCCACCGTTTCCGATGCACAACCCGACGCCCCCTCCTGCTCACCTTCCGGCGCTTCAGGGATTTTAAATCAAAATCAACATGTGGATGTTCCCGCGGCCGATGTAGAGCCGCCGGAGGCTGGCTCTCTGGACGAACTGGTGTTCGCCTATCTGGCCGGCAACGACCCTCGCTATAAAAAATCGTAATCGCCTGCCCGTTGGTGGCGTTGGCCGATACCTCGGCCTGCGTTGCGCGACGGGTCTGATTTTTTCAGGAAAGGAAAAGTAGTAACGATGTTGACCGAACAAAAAGTCCAGGAACTCGCGCAGACAGCTCGGGAGTTGCGTGTGGACATTCTCAAAATGCTGCATCAGTCACAATCCGGGCATACCGGAGGCAGTTTGTCGGCCATTGATATCATGGCCGTGCTGTTTTTCCACCAGATGAAGCATGATGCGACCTGCCCCGACTGGTCGGAGCGTGACCGTTTCGTTTTGTCCAAAGGGCACGCCGCACCTGCTCTTTATGCCTGCCTGGCGCGTGCCGGTTACTTCCCCAAGGAAGACCTCGCCACCCTGCGTCAGCTCGGCAGCCATCTGCAGGGACACCCGGACATGCGCAAGACTCCCGGTGTTGAAGTATGTACCGGTTCCCTCGGTCAGGGGCTGTCGCAAGCTGTTGGTCTGGCGTTGGCCAATAAAGTTTCCGGACGCACATCGCGCGTTTTTGCTCTTCTGGGAGATGGCGAGTTGCAGGAAGGGCAGATCTGGGAAGCGGTCATGAGTGCCGCCCATTTCCAGCTCTCCAATTTGTGTATTGTGGTCGATTGTAACGGTCTGCAAATCGATGGCTTTACCGAAGATGTGATGAATGTAGGGCCCGTTGCGGCCAAGTTCGCCGCCTTCAACATGCATGTCATTGAGGCCGACGGACATGACGTCAACTCTTTGGGACAAGCTTTTGCCGCCGCCGAGGTGTCCGAGCGACCGGTCGTGATTGTTGCCAAGACCATCAAGGGAAAAGGCGTTTCGATTTTTGAAAACAAAGCCAAATACCACGGTCTGGCACCGAGCGACGAAGAACTGCAGGTTTCCCTGCAGGTACTGGGGGCGCTGTAGTCCGGATTATGCTTGAAGCCTTTGGCGCTGTGTGCCAAGGGCGTCAACCATGCTTCATGGACAAACAGACCCAAGGTGATGTTGCTACCGATATGATGCCCGCTATGGCTGCGGGCTTGCTAAACAGAAAGCGAATGACGCAATGATTGCAACCAGAGATGCATACGGCAAGGCTCTGTTGGAGCTTGGCCGCCAGAATCCGAAAATCGTCGCCCTGGACGCTGACCTGTCTGGTTCGACCAAGACTGCCCAGTTCGGCAAGGAATTTCCTGAGCGGTTTTTCAACGCCGGTATTGCCGAGGCCAATATGGTCGGCATGGCTGCCGGATTGGCTGCCGGCGGTATGATCCCCTTTGCCTCGACCTTTGCAGTGTTTGCAGCGGGACGGGCCTTTGAGCAGATTCGTCAGTCGTTGGCGTATCCGCGTATGAATGTCAAGGTGGTCGCTACCCATGGCGGCATCACTGTCGGTGAAGATGGCGGTTCCCATCAGTCGATAGAGGATCTTGCCATTATGCGCTCTTTGCCCAACATGACCGTGCTGTGTCCGGCAGACGGCCCCGAAACGGCTGCCGCCATCTGCGCCGCCGCGGCATTTGAAGGCCCGGTTTATATTCGTCTGGGCCGCGGCAAGGTACCTGTGGTCTTCCCTGATGATTGTTCTTTTGAAATCGGCAAAGGGGTGACTCTGCGGGAAGGTAAAGACGTTACCCTGATAGGGACCGGTCTGATGACGTCCATGGCATTGGAAGCGGCCGAGGAACTGGCCGGCAAGGGGATCGATGCGCGGGTACTGCACATCGGCAGTATCAAACCCCTGGATGAGGCTCTGGTGCTGAAGGCTGCCCGGGAAACCGGCGCCATCGTCACCGCCGAAGAACATTCGGTGATCGGCGGTCTCGGCGGCGCGGTATGCGAGTGTCTGGCAGAAGGTTGCCCGACCCCCGTGGAGCGGGTCGGCATGCGCGATGTGTTTGGCCAATCCGGTCCCGCGGATAAGCTGCTGGAATATTACGGTCTCACCGCCGACAAGTTGGTAGAAGCTGCCGAGCGCGTGCTGCAGCGTAAAGTCCGATAATTCGTTTTGAGCCGTATACCAAGACAGGAAGAACCGGTGGAACATCACGCCAACATCCTGATCGTCGATGCCGATCAAACACTCGGCCAGGCTTTGGAGCAGATGCTCCTCAGCCGGGGACATCTGGTTAAGCGTACCTGCTCCGGGCAGGACGCTCTGGATAGTCTGGCCAGCGACACGCCGGACTTGATGGTCCTCGATCTGCAACTGCCCGATGTCGACGGATGGCATGTGCTGGAACAGGTCAGTGCTCTTGGCGATGGCTGCCCGGTGGTGGTGTCCACCGCCCGGGAATTGCCGGAACACGCGGTTACCGCTTTACTCAACGGTCCCGGCGATTACCTGCGCAAACCGGCCTCCGCCGAGGAGCTGACGGTTGTGGTGCAGCGTACCCTGGAGAACAGTCGTTTGCGCAAGGAAGTGGCCTGCCTGCGTAACCAGAAGAGCGAGCGCTTCGGTCAACCCTCGATCATCGCCTGCAGTCGCGAAATGCGTCAGGTGCTGGAGATGGTCGAGAAGGTTGCCGGTAGCGATGCTTCCACGGTTTTTATCCAGGGGGAAAGCGGTACCGGTAAAGAACTGGTGGCGCGGGCCATTCATTATCAGAGCGCCCGTGCTGATCAACCGTTCATGGCCATCAACTGTGCTGCCGTGCCCCAGACGCTGCTCGAGAGCGAGTTGATGGGCCATGAAAAAGGCGCCTTCACCGATGCCAAGAACCTGAAAAAAGGTCTGTTTGAGTTGGCCGATGGCGGCACCGTATTTCTTGATGAAATTGGTGATATGGATCCGGCCATGCAGGCCAAGCTGCTGCGGGTACTGGAAGAGCGTACTTTCCGGCGGGTGGGCGGTACCCGCGACATCACCGTCGATGTGCGTATCCTTTCGGCAACCAACCGGGATTTGCGCAAGGCGATGGAGGACAAATCCTTCCGTCCGGATCTGTATTATCGCATCGGCGTCATCCCCATCCAACTACCGCCGTTGCGCGAACGTCGTGACGATATCCTGCCCTTGGCCGAGTTTTTTATCAGCCAGTTCAACCGCGAATTCCATAAAAATGTGCAGGGTATTTCCCGCATGGCGCAGAAGATTCTGCTTGAATACTCATGGCCCGGAAATATCCGCGAGTTGCGCAATGTCATAGAGCGTTCCATTATTCTCGAATGCGAAGACCAGCTGCTGGTGGAAAATCTGCCCCGTGAGCTGGTGGCCCAATCGGTGGGCGATAACATCGGCCCCCTCAATTTTCAACTTCCCCCTGAAGGGGTCAATATCGAGGATATTGAGCGGGAACTCATCCGACAGGCCCTCGAGATGGCCAAAGGCAACCAGACTCAGGCCGCAAAATTGCTGCACCTGGGAATCGACGCCTTTCGCTATCGCATGAAGAAATTCGATTTTATGTGAAAAACAGTCATTGGTGATTGGTTAAACGGCGCTGGCGGAATGCAGCGCCGTTTTTTCGTGGGTTCGGCCAAACCGGCTAGCCTTCCCCCAACGCCTCGGCGATGGTCCGGCAAAAAGCCGGTAAATCGCCGGGCATGCGCGAGGTGACCAGGTTGCCGTCGCGTACCACTTCCTTGTCGACATAACGTGCCCCGGCATTGATCAGATCGTCGCGGATGGCGAAATAGCAGGTCAGGGTACGACCGTCGACGATGCGTGCCGAGGCCAGTAGCCAGGCGCCGTGGCAGATGGCCGCCACGATTTTATGGGCCTTGTGGGCCTGCAGCACCAGGTCGATCATGGTATCGAAGCGCCGCATGCGATCCGGCGCATAACCGCCCGGAACGATCATGGCGTCGAACTGGTCGCCGCGCACCTCGTCCATGCAAGCATCGGCACTGACCGGATAACCGTGCTTGGAACTGTAGACTTTCTTTTCCGGGCCGATAACCGTCACCTCGGCCCCGGCCTCACGAAACCGCAATACCGGGTACCACAGTTCCAGATCTTCGTACAGATCTTCCACCAGCACAGCAATGCGTTTATTTTTCAGCGACATGCCGTATCCTCCTCAATTTGGTTTGTCCATCAGGGCAACTGCAGGATCATGCCGTCATGGGCGATAGACGCCTTGATGCCCAGCCTTCGTGCGTTGCTTTGCAGTTGATGAATAACCCGCATTTCATCGGCGACGATTTCCTCACCGCAGTGACTGATCACCATGCGCGGGACTTTTTCCTCGGCGCACCAGCGCAGCTGATCCCGCAGGGGCGCATGTCCATAGAGCATATCATCTTCCCAACGCAGCAGTGATTGATGATACGAAGCGCCGTCGCCGATGTAAATCTGCACGCCCGTTAAAGCCTGGTGCTGCTCAGGGATGGCGGCCACGTCCGGGCAGTAAAAAATCGTGCTGCGACCGGCCTGGATACGGTACCCGACAGCGGGCGCGCGCGGCGAATGTTGCAGGGCGAAAGCTTCGCAGCTGATGCCGGCCACATAAAAGGGTTGCCTTGCTGCGATAAGCCTGCGGCGGGGCAGGGGAAATGTATCTATTTTTTCCCAGGTGACGGCATCGGCATAGACCGGGCAGGCAGCCCCGGCAACCAGACCGCCGATATGATCGGGATGGGCGTGCGTCAGTAGCAGAGCGGTGGGCTCGAATGCCGGAAGTCGCCCCAGCCAGTCGCTGCCGCAGTCAATAAGCAGACGCCGCCCGCCGAAGGCCACTTCCAGCAGGCTCTGACGGGCGTGCCTGGCGTTGCGCTGCGCGATAGAACTGAGAGTGCCGTGAAAAATCAGTTTCATGGCTGGTAACGAGCGATGTACTGATCCACCGCTACCTTGCGCGCGGTATTGCGCGAACTCATATAGCGGATTTTACCGAACACCGGCCGCTGCGGTCCCCAGGCCCGATCGAAGCGGCCCAGCACCCAGGCAATGCCACTGTACGAATTGGGATCGCAACCGTCCAGGGCATATCGATCATTAAGTTCGATCATGGTGGTCAGGGCTTGTTGCGCAGAGGTGCTCCATTGCAGAATTTTTTTACCCCACAACATGCGCAGGTAGTTATGCAGTCGCCCCTCTCTGACCAATTGTATCTGCGCCGCATTCCACAACCGATCGTGGGTTTGTCCGGTGGCCAGTTCCTGCAGGCTGTACAGGTAAGGACGGGGATCGGCGGCGTGATCCAGCAAAGTGGTTTGCGCCCATGCGGGCAGGCCTTCGAATCGATCGTAATCGTCACGCCTCAGGCAGAACAGGTACCCCAGTTCGCGCCAGGTGATGAGTTGATCGAGAAACGCCTCGGCGTTTGCACTCACCCCCCACCAGCCGCTACGTTGACCGCGCGTCTCGAGAGACAGGTTCGATGGATGCCAGCCCTCCTGATCCAGCAACTGTTGCACGATTTGGTGGCTTGAGATATGTCCCCAGCGCAAAAACGGCGACAGGCCGCTGGTGACCTCCTGTTGTGGTTGGTTGCGGTGGGACTGGTAGAGGGAGAGGTGTTCACGTAAAAAAACTTCCAGAGCATGGCGGGCGGCGACGGAACCACCCTGCGTTTCCACCGGCTCGGTGTCTTGTCCGATGGGCAGGCGGTAAAGGGCTTCACGGTTTCCGCAAAGCAGGTCGTCGCCGGTGGCCGGCCAGCGTTCATGGATGTCTGTGGGCAGCGCGGGCGTCGGTAAAAGCGAAGCGTCGGCCAGAGGATCAGCCAGCGGCATGTGCAAAAGGTGGGGCAGCAGGTTTCGTTGCAAATAACGCCGAAGACTGTAGGCCGTGGTGAACTCGCGGTCGGCAGCTCTGAGCGGCAAGATGCCGTTGCTGTCGACGCGCTCCAGCAGCAGAGGTAATCGCTCGGCCAGCTGTTGCGTGTCCCGAAGTGCTTTGCGCAGGGGGCGCAGGTCGGTGACCACCATGCAGGCCGGTTGTGCAAGGGCCATAACAAGATCAGGAATTTGACCAGGCTTACTTTCGACGAACGGATAGTAGCCCACAGGGCGGTGGGCCATGCTGCGGGCGTTTTCAGCCATGCCGTCGAGGGCGAAATGGTGGTGGCGCAGATTGACATGCGGATCGTCGCAGGGAAGGGTTTCCACCACCAACAACGGCCGCTGTAGTTTTTGGGCCCATTCCACGGCTCGCTGCAGGGCGTAATTCCACCCGATGCGGCGTGCGGCGTTCATCCAGTAGAGAATATAGCTGCCGTCGGTGCGCACCGGGTGGTGGTTACAGACTTCAATACGTATTTCGGGAACCGGCATGGGCAAATCTCCATGGCTAAAGGCTGGATGATCCCGTAATTGCCAGCGGGGTGGAAGTGGTAGCTTTGATACCTGGAATAGGGGTTGCATCCCCGCCCGTCGCCTGCTCCTCTCCGGCGGCGTCACAGGGGGTAGAAAGTCAACATCTCCTTACATTGCAACCAACCACAACCATCCGGCGGTTACTGCGAGGCTCAGCAGGGTGACCGGTACGCCAATGCGGGCATGCTCCCGCCACCCCAGAGGCACGCCCAGTCGGGCGGCCTGGTCGACTACGATGATATTGGCGATGCTGCCGATGACCAGCAGGTTGCCTGCCAGGGTGCTTGCCAGGGCCAGCAGCGCACCGGCCGCAGGGTGTTTGGCGGCAGGTAGCAGCAGCATGACCGCCGGCACGTTGGAGACCAGATTGGATAGCACCGCCGCCAGGCCGAACAGCCAGCCGGGTCGGGTAATATCGATGCCGTAAGCAGCCAAGGTGTTCAGGCTGCGGGCGGGCAGGTCGCTGGCGGCCAAGGCTTGATGGACGACAAACAGCCCCATGAATAATAATAGCAATTGCCAGTCTACCAGATTTAACAACAGGCGCGAGGCGGTGCGGCGGCTGGTCAGTAGCAGAGCTGCTGCGGCCAGTGCTATCAGTTCACGCGGCCAGTCGGTAAACAGGAATGCACCGGTGACCATAGCCAATAGCACCAGCCCTTTGATTGATTGCCATGAATCCCATGCCCTTGCCGTCGAAATATCGGCGGTAACTGCAAGGTTCCATCGTTGGCGGTACGCACGGGTTATGACCAGCCAGGTGATGCCAAGTCCGATCAGCACCGGTACCGCTGCCAGCCCCAGATATCCGAGAAAAGACAGTTGCAGCGTCTGTCCAATGAGGATGTTCTGCGGGTTGCCGACAAGGGTAGCGGCAGAGCCGATATTGGCGGCGCAGGCCAGACCCAGTAAAAACGGGATGGGGGTCAGGTGTCTGCGGGCGCAACCCTCCACCAGTATCGGTGCCATCGCCAGGCAGACGATGTCATTGACGAGAAGCGCCGACAGCAGTGCGCTGATTACGATCAACAGAGCCAGCAGCGTACCGGGTGTGAGCTTTGCGGTGATTGTCCGACGGGTCAACTGGCTGTAAAAACCACCCAATCGCAACTGAGCGGACACTATCATCAATCCGAACAGCAGAGCTATGGTCGGCAAATCGATGGCGGACCAGGCGGCTGCCAGGTCGAGGCGCTGACCAATTACCATCAACAGGGCCCCGAGCAGGGCAATTCCGGTGCGGTCCAGAGCCAGTCCGGGCAGCCGTCCGAGAAACATTCCGAGATAAACCAGGATAAATATCAGGATGGCAAAAAGGTCCATAACAGGTGCCGCCAGGTCAGGTTGTAGGTTGATAGCCAGGCCAATCTTTGAGGATCTGGAAAGGATACTGAGAGGAAGGGGCGATAACGTTGGTTTTTGCAGAATCACCGATTTCAGGCGTTATCCCCCGATCCAGCAGGGCGGTTTTGACCCTTTCGGAAATATCGCTGGCCAGGACACGCTCAAGGCGGATTTCATGCACATAGGCCTTGATGGTGAAGCGCGTCAAAAAGGTGAAGTCGAAATGATCTTCCACCAGCACCGTGATCGGCTTGTCGAGTTGCACATAGGGGGAGCAGGCGGCCGCCTCCCAGGCGATCTGTTTGATCGGGGCGATGGGCACCGAAGCCGGCAGGACAAAGCGCACCACAACCATCTCGTTGAGTTGGCCGGTGTTGGAGTTGCTGACGCAACCGGTCTGCACAAGACTGTTGGGGAAGGTCACCACCGAGTCTTCGAAGGTGCGAAGTTGTACCGAGCGCAGTCCGATATTGACCACTTCCCCATAATGGTCGCCTACCTGGATCATGTCGCCGACATGAAATGGTCGCTCAAACAGGATCAGGATACCGGCCACGATATTGCGCACCAGGTCCTGGGCCCCCAGTCCGATGGCCAGACCGGCCGAGGCGGAAATGGTCAGCAGGGTATTGAGGGGTGGGTGGATGACAACGAAGACGATATAGGCAATAGCACCGATCCAGGTCAAAAGGCGCAGCACCGGGTAGATCCCGGAGATCAGCAGGCGGTAGCGGCTGAAACGGTTCGCAAGGGTTTGCAGCGCACGCCGTAAAACCCACAGCCCTGCCGCCGTCATGACGATGACCAGCAGGCTCATCAGTAACCGATCGCGTGACAGGTACTGTTCGATAAACTCTGGAACTTCGGGAAGTTTTATGTCTTTCATCGCATCCTCGTGGCGTTATTGGATGATGTTGCGGGCTTCCAGCAGGGAAGATATGGGGGCAAAAAACAGGGGATTGACCTGGTAACATGCAAACGGCTCTTCGCCTTGCGGATATTGCAGCAGGTTGATCTGCGCCAGATAGTCCAGCAATGTACGACTTTGCAGGGGACTGCCGCCGAACACTGCGGCATGTTCCTGGGCGGTAAGCCCGCCATGTGCAAGAATTTCGGCCAAAGCGTAAAGCTGGGGCCTGTCAAGATTACGTAAAGAACTGTAGTCGAGCTTATCCAGTGGGGTCACCTGAAGGGTCTGCTGCTGCGCATCGTAATCGAGGCTCAAAAGCCAGTAATACAGTGCCGCCTGCATATTGCCGCGCGTAGCGGCGAACAGGTCGGAAAAAAACCGATCCTGACGACTGGTCTGATCGTCTTTGCCGGAAGAGGGGCCAGCCTTTACGGATTTATCCCCGTTGAGAAAGGTGACCGGATAACCGCTGGTCTGCAAACGCAGCAACAACGCATCCCGGATTTCCCCCTGGCTGTTGAAGAGGGTATGAACCTGATGGGTGAAGTAACGATCGATGCCGAGCAGGTGGTCCATGCGATGCCAGGGGTATTTGCGCACCGTTGCTACCCATAGCTGACGGTGGCGGCTGGCCAGGACCAGGCGCAAAAAAGCGCGGCCTGCTTCCAGACTGCCAACGGTACGCAGCAGCAGGTGGTGGAGACCTTCGACAATGATGACGCTGCGCGGCATGGTTTTTACATGGTTTTCCATGGCGCTGAGGTCGACAGGGACTTCCGGCAGGCCGAACCATTGTTGGCAGGCCTCGAGCAGTTGCGTTTCGCTGGTTAAACGTTTGTCCAGGTTGAGACGAATAACCGGCATCTGATTGCCGAGTTCGCTTTGAAAACAATTGACCAGCGAAGTTTTGCCGCTGCCGTCGGGTCCGGTCACCGCGATGCTGCACAAAAGCCCCTCCTGCCAACGCTGAAACAATTCCCTCAGTGTGTCGAGGTCTTTATTCTTACCGACCATGAATTCACGGTTTTTCAAGGCACCGCTGGTAAACAGGCGCCGACAGACCGGAGGCAGTTTCGCGGCTTTTTGTAAAATGGCTTCAGGGGTCGGTAAATCGCCAATGCTACGCAGTATCGCATCGCCGTTGGCCGCTAGTTTTTTACCGGGCAACCAGCGTGTGATAGCCTGGTACAAAAACTGCCAGGAAAGGGCTGCCCTTTCCAGAGGTTCCTGCAGGCTATCATGCCAGGCGTGGTATTTTTGCCGCCAGATACGGAGCAAGCGCCGGCGCTGATGTGTCAATCTTTCCTGACGGCTGAGGATGCGCTGCAGGTCCTTGGGAATCAGGCGCAGCATTTCCCGGCATTCTTGTGCCAATTCTTCCTGTAGCTGGTGGGACAGTTCCTTGAGCGGAACGGCCACGGTCGCCAGTTGCTGTTCGGTGCGGGTCAGGGTTTCCGTTACCAGCCGGGCGGATTCCGCCAGCTTCTGCAGAAGGACGGAATTTTCCGCTGTATCGCTTTTAGCCTCACCGGCCAGTCGTGCACAGTCCTCGGCTGCGGTTTCCAGATTAAAGCGCAGCCCCCTCCACATGTCGGCGCAGCTGCGGCTGACTTGTTCATGACGTTGTGCGTACCCTCCGGAAGCCGGGGTGTGATCCGGTTGCAGCATGGCAGGGAGATGGCGGGCGAAGGCTTCCTGCAATACCGGTTGCAGAATCTGGTAACGCCGTCCCAGTTGGTAGCGAAACCGCCAGAAGAGAATGCGGGCTGTCAGTTTCGAGTGCCCGGCACAGGCCTTTTGCAATATCACCGGACCCTCTATCTGCCAGATGCTGCGCCCCTTTAAGTCGTTTTGTTGCATGCGGTCCCGGATCAGGGTCAGGTCTTCCGGCAGGTTGCGGCTGACCTGCGACAGGGCGTCGCCAACGCTTTGCACAATTTTGTTCCAGAGGCGATTTTTGGGGCGAACCTGATTCAGACTGCGCTCCTGGCGCACCCGGACCCGGTCATACAGCCATAAAATCCGCCCTTCGATGGTGCGCGTCAATCGGGACAGGGCCTCGGGTGCAAGGGGGGTGGTCGCCCGCACCTCATCGAATTCCTTGGCCAGCAGATCGGCGCTGCTTGCCAGATGGACGGCAACCTCGGCCAGCTCTTTGTCGAGCATTTCGTCCGCGGCAGCCAGTTCGGCACATCCCTGTTCAAGTGCTTTGTCGATGGCTTCGGCCAGTTTCTGCAGCAGGGTATCGAGCTGCGGTTGCTGATCGACAGCGCTGAAAAAGCTGTCCCGCATGGAGATCCGGGTTAAATAATCCTTACAGTCTGTTTCTCTTACAGCCATCGCTTCCTCTTGAAAAAGATGAACATGATCCCCGCCATCAGGAGCATCGCCAGCCACAGCAGCGGATAGCTCCAACGCCAGTGAAGCTCCGGCATGTACTCAAAGTTCATGCCATAGATTCCAGCAACGAAGGTCAGCGGGATGAACACCGTGGCGATGATGGTCAACACTTTCATGACTTCGTTCATACGATTGCTGATGCTGGTCATATACAGGTCCAGCAGACCGGACAGGATGTCCCGCAACGTTTCCACCGTGTCGATGATCTGGATGGTGTGGTCGTACACGTCACGCAGAAAGACGTCGGTGGTATCCGTGATCAAGGGCGATTCGTCGCGCTGCAAGCTGGATATTAATTCGCGCAAGGGCCACACGGCCTTGCGCAGCAGAATCATTTCACGTTTGAAATGGTGAATACGGGACTGCGTATCCTGGTTTGGACCGTTGATGATGTCTTCCTCCAGGTTTTCGATTTCCTCGCCGAGGTTTTCCAGTATGGAATAATAGCTGTCCACCACCGAGTCGAGCAGCACGTAGGCCAGATAGTCCGATCCCATTTTCCGGAGACGCCCCTTGTTGTTGCGCAGGCGTTGACGCACGCCGTCAAAGACATCCCCTTTTTGCTCCTGGAAAGAAAGGACATAGCCGGGACCAAGGATCAAACTCACCTGTTCGGTGGTGACGGAGGCGGTTGCACTATCGAAACGCGGCATTTTCAACACCATGAAAAGGTAGTCTTCGAAATCCTCTAATTTGGGCCGGTGGGTGGTATTGACGATGTCTTCCATGACCAGCGGATGAAGGCCGAAGTCGGTGCCGATTTTTTCCAGACTGTCCAGTTGGTGAACGCCGTCGAGATTGATCCAGCTGATGGTGGGGGTGTCGCGAAAAGCCCGGCACTGTTCTGCCGCAGTCAGTTCCCGTTCCTCCAGGTGGTCGCGTGTATAATCGATCAGACTGATATGTACCGGCTCGGCGCGTTCGTTACCGATATGCACCATGGTGCCGGGGGATTGGCCAGCCTTATGGGAGGTTTTACGCAGAAGTTTTTTGGAAACGATTGGCGGTTGTTGACGGCGTTTTTTTGCAGGCATCGTTTCTCCTTCGAGGAGCTTGGCGGGATTGGGGTATCTGTTAGGATTTAGCTTAATAAGAGTTGTTTGGCATTAAATATTTTACCATGGTGAATTTCAACCGCTGAATGAGAGGTGATCTATGGAGAAAATTCGTCTTGGAATCAGCGCCTGCCTGCTCGGGCAAAACGTTCGCTACGATGGTGGACATCAACTTGATCGTTTTTTGCGCGATACCCTCGGAAAGTTTGTGGACTATGTGCCGGTTTGCCCCGAGGTGGAGATGGGGTTGCCCATCCCGCGCGAAACCCTGCGCCTGATTCAATCTCCAGAAGGTCCGAGGCTGGTTTTTTCCAGGAGTGGGGAAGATGTCACCGAGCGTATGACTGCCTGGGCCCAAAAACGCCTGTCGGCCCTGGAGAAGGAGGATCTGTGCGGGTTCATTTTCAAAGGGCGCTCGCCGAGCAGTGGTATGGAACGGGTGAAGCTCTATGATCGCTTCGGGGTGCCGGCAAAGACCGGAGTCGGCCTGTTCGCCAGTATGTTTATGGCCCACTTTCCCCTGTTGCCGGTGGAGGAAGACGGGCGCTTGCATGACCCGCGTTTGCGAGAGAATTTTATCGAGGCCATATTTACCTTCCGCCGGTGGCGTGACCTTTTGGCCGCGGGCGCTACTTCCGCAGCGTTGGTTGCTTTTCACGCCCGCCATAAACTACTGTTCATGTCCCACAGTGTGGAGCTTGCGCGGCAGATGGGGCGCTTGATGGCCCAGGCGGGGGAGTTGCCGAATAACCGGCTGCAGGAAGACTATCAGCAACTGCTTATGCAGACCGTGCGCATCCTGGCGACACCGGCCAAGCACAGCAATGTCCTGCAGCATGCTCTGGGGTATTTTAAGCGTCAACTGAGTGGGGATGAAAAGCACGAAATGTTACAGCTTATCGAACAGTACCGGCAGGGCAAGGTTCCCCTTGCCGTACCCTTGACGCTGCTTAACCATTACGTTCGCAAGTACCAGCCGCCATGGCTCGATGAGCAGATCTATTTGCATCCACATCCGGTCGAGTTGCATTTGCGCAGTGGTATGTAGTTGGAGAAATGTCGGAATGGTACAGGGCAGGTGTAGATTCCCTGAAAGTCAGGTAACAATGGTTTGTGCGGGACGGGCAGCGGCATCGATGGCGGTTTTCAGGTCGAGAGGCCGGACCGGCTTGGTAAAAATGGCCATGGGGTTAAGGGCTTTGGCGCGTTCGTACAGTTCGCCGGAAGAGTATCCGGTAATGAAAATAATGGCATTGTGCCCGGTTTCCATCATTTTTTGGGCAGTTTCGATGCCATCCATGTTGCCAGTCAGGCTGATGTCCATTAATACGACATCCGGTTTTTCACTGTTAAGGCTTTGAAGTGCTTTCTCCCCTGTGGCAACCGGATCACAGGTAATGTAGCCCATACCTTGCAGTGCTCCGATCATGGCCAGGGCCGTAATGGCTTCATCTTCAACCAGCAGTAGTTTGATTGTGGATGGTTTTTTATTATTGTATGCCAAAATAAAAACTTCCTTGGAGATTGTAAATAAAAAAGTTTTTCAACTATGCTTTCGTTTTTGTCTGTTAGTCTTGATCTTGAAATATTGATAGAGGACACGTGTGAACAGTATATACCGTTTTGCAAGTGGTCCTCAAGTATAGTACTTCGTGTGCGATGTTAGTTGAAACCAATAAACATAGTATTTCAAATGATACATATACCAGGCTGTGATTTGTAAAACACTTTTTGATTGCTTCTTGAGTTGAGAATCAAATAGACTGATATGCGAATAGTTACGATTCCATCTGCCGGTAATGCTGGTTGCAAACCCCTTGAAATTTAAACTAAAACAATAAAATAATTTTGTGTTTACATCAAGTTATTTTCGCTGACATGCGGCTGACCCATCGTGGAGCAGACATGAAAACAATTTTGACTCTTGATGGCGATGGATATGACCTCGAAACCCTTGGGGATCTTCTTCGTGGGCACGGCTATGCCGTTGATACGGTGATCGAGTGTGCCGAGGCGATGTTACGGTTCAATCGTTTCGCCGTCGATAAGATGAAAGATCAGGCTTTCTGGGTGTCTCCGGAGGGCCGTTTGCTCTACGTGAATGAGGCGGCCTGCCGGACTCTGGGGTATTCCAGGGAAGAGCTTCTCGGCATGTCTATATTCGATATCGACCCGGACTGCACCTTCGAAGAGTACACCCGTCTCTGGAAGGATTTGCAAACCAACGGTTCGTTTAGCCTGGAATCATTTCATCGATGCAAAGATGGGAGGGTCTATCCGGTCGAAATTCGCTCCAATTTCATGAAGTTCGAGGGCAAGGAATATAATTGTGCGTTTATTACGGACATTTCCGAGCGCAAACGGGCCGATGAAGCGTTGCGTTTTACTCAGTACGTGGTGGACAACACTACGGATCAGGCGTTCTGGCTGACCTCGGATGCCAAGGTGTTTTATGTCAACGATGCAGCCTGCCGGGCGCTCGGCTATACGCGGGATGAACTTGTTGGCATGTCCATACACGATTTCGACCCGGTGTATCCGGCGAACGAATTCAAGAAGGGTTGGGAACTCCTGCGCAATGAAAAGTCGCGGATCATAGAGAGCTGGCATCGTTCCAAAGATGGCAGGGTCTATCCGGTTGAGGTGCGCGTGAATCATGTGGAATTCGACGGCAAGGAGTACCATTGTACTTTTGTCACCGATATCTCTGAGCGCAAAGCCACAGAAGAGATCCGGCGCCAGAGTGAACAACGCTATCGGCAATTGATGGAGATACTGCCGATTGCCGCCTACACCACCGATGCCGATGGGAGGATCACATTTTTTAATCGCAACGCCGTAGAGCTATGGGGACGAAAACCGGAACTTAACGTGGATCGCTGGTGCGGTTCCCACCGGTTGTGGTATCCCGACGGCCGGCCGATGGCTCTCGTTGATTGTCCCATGGCCATGACCCTGAAATACGGGAAAAAGTTTCAAGGGCAAGAAGTGCTCGTCGAGCATGCGAAGAGTGGTTACTCTCATGTGGTAGCCTATCCCGAGCCTCTCTATGATTCCGATGGCAAGCTGGTGGGCGCCCTTAACCTGTTGGTTGATATAACCCAGCGCAAACAGGTTGAAAAACAACTGCTGCAGTCGAACATCGTGGTGGAAAACAGCCCGGTAGTACTGTTTCGCTGGAAGAATGAACCCGGCTGGCCAGTGGTTCTGGTGTCAAAAAACATCACCCAGTTCGGCTACGAACCCGAAGAGCTCCTTAGCGGAACCCTGGCGTTCAGCTCCATGATTCACCCGGGTGATCGGGAGCGGGTGGTGCGTGAAGTCGAGATCTACGCTGCACGGGGGGTTGATCGGTTTGAGCAGGAGTACAGAATCCTCGGTAAGGGGGGGAGAAATTGTTGGGTCAGCGACCAGACCATTGTCGAGCGCAATGACGAAGGGCAGATCACTCACTATCAGGGCATCGTGATAGATATTACCGAGCGTAAGCATGCCGAAGAGCGTATCAAGGCATCTTTGCGCGAAAAGGAAGTATTGCTGAAGGAAATTCATCACCGGGTGAAGAATAACCTGCAGGTGGTTTCGAGTTTGCTGTATCTCCAATCCCAAAAACTACAAGATGCTGAGGCAAGGGCGCTTTTTGTCGAAAGTCAGAATCGGATCTGTTCGATGGCTCTGGCTCACGAGCAGCTCTACAAATCGCACAACCTTGCCGACGTCAGCTTGACCGATTATGTACAAAACCTGGTGTCGCATGTGCAGCAAGCTTATATGAAACAGGAAACGCACCATGAATGTCGCGTGGTCATTGACAATGTGGAACTCGATATTGAAAAGGTGGTCCCTTGCGGACTGCTGATTACCGAACTGCTTTCCAATGTTTTTAAACATGCTTTCCCTGATGCCCGGTGCGGTGCCATAGAAGTGACCCTCTCAAAGCAAAGTGGACGGTTGCTGCTATCCGTTGCGGATGATGGTGTCGGGCTGCCTGAAAGCCTGGATTATCGCAATGCTCAGACACTCGGGCTGCAACTTGTTTCTGCTCTGGTCGAACAGCTTGACGGAAGTTTGTCAGTAAAAAACGATGCCGGAACCCGATTTGCAATTTCGTTTCCCGGGTAAGGTAGCGACAGGGTAGGCCGCGAAAAGGAGCGCATTGTCGATGAAAGCAAAGCTGTTGATCGTCGAAGACGAAGCGTTCATCGCTCTGGAAATCAAGACCCGACTTCAGCACATGGGTTACGAGGTGTGCGGTGTGGTTTCCCACGGGGAGGATGCCATCCTGCAGGCGGAAGCCATGCGCCCGGATCTGGTGTTAATGGATATCCGCTTGAAGGGAGAAATGAGCGGCATCGAAGCGGCCGCTGTTATTCGTGAAAAAAGCAGGATTCCGATAGTCTACCTCACCTCCCATGCCGATGAGGAAACCCTTCAGCAGGCCAAATGGACTGCCCCCTCCGGGTATCTTCTCAAGCCGTTTCAGGAGAAGGATTTACGCATCGGCATCGAAATGGCATTGCATAAACATGCCATGGAACGACAGTTGCTGGAAAGCGAAGAGAAATTCCGACTGGTCACCGAAAGCATTGATGACGTTTTCTGGCTCAGCAGTCCCGATTTCAGGGAGTTGCTGTATGTCAGTCCCGCTTATGAGAAAATCTGGGGCCGGAGGCGGGAAGATCTGCATCACGACCCACTGTCGTTTCTCGACGGTGTGCATCCGCTCGATCGCGAGGCGGTGCGCGCACTCATGGAGCACCCCCCCCTCGAAAGGCTGCAACTCGAATACCGTATCATCAAGCCTGATGGATCCATATCCTGGGTCAGGGATCGGCGCTTTCCGGTCCTGAATGCCCATGGCAGCCCTTATCGCCTTGCAGGGGTGGCCACCGATATCACCGCGCAAAAGAATGCCGAGCAGCAACTGCTGGTTCTCAATCAAAAATTGCAGCAGCAGGCGACTCATGACATGTTGACCGGCTTACCCAATCGGCGTCTGCTCATCGACCGTCTCGAACAGGCTTTAGCTCAAAGCCAGCGCAATGGCGGGCATCTTGCCATGTTGTTTATCGACCTCGATGGCTTCAAGGAAATCAATGATCGTCTGGGACATACGGCTGGTGATGAGGTGTTGGAAATTATCGGTCGACGGCTGAATAATCTTCTGCGTTCAGCCGATACCGCTGCGCGTTTGGGGGGGGATGAATTCGGCCTCGTCCTTTCAAAAATCAGTGACAGGCAAGGTGCCCAACTGGTGGCGAAAAAGGTGCTGGAAACCATTTCTGCCCCCCTTGTCGTTCGGGGTGAGCACTGCTATATCGGGGCGTCCATAGGCATCAGTCTCTACCCGGAACATGGTACCTCGGCGGATGAACTTATCAGTCGGGCCGATTCAGCCATGTACAAGGTCAAACATGCCGGTAAAGGTTCCTTTGGTTTTTACCACGAATAATTTTCCCACCTGCCTAGAAAACCTTTTTTCTCGAAAAAAACTCCTATTTCCCTGCAAAATTTCTCCATCCGCTTTTTAAAGAGAGAAAATGCGGCATACTTCTAAGAGTTTGTTTTTTGTGGCGGATTTGTAAAATCCAGTAACAAATAACCAATTTAATGAGGGAGACTCGCCGTGTCTGAGAAAAAGCAACTGCGCATAGCAACCCGAAACTCCGGCTTCATCGATCCGGAAAAGATCGAAGACTACATCGCCGTTGGTGGTTACCAGGCTATTGGGCGGTGCCTGGTTGATATGACGCCGCAGCAGGTTGTCGACGAAATGACCCGCAGCGGTTTGCGTGGCCGTGGCGGGGCGGGTTTCCCAACAGGTGTTAAATGGGGGTTTGCCGCCAAGTACCAGTCGGATACCAAGTACATCATCTGCAATGCGGATGAGGGTGATCCCGGCGCCTATATGGACCGGGCCGTCCTCGAAGGTGATCCCCATACCGTTATCGAAGGCATGATCATCGCCGGTTACGCTATTGGTGCCAGGCATGGCGCCGTTTATATCCGGGCTGAATACCCCCTCGCGATCAAGCGCCTGCGTACTGCCATCGAGCAGGCAGAGGAATACGGGTTGCTGGGTGAAAAGATTCTCGGCAGCGATTTTTCCTTCGATATCGAGCTTAAATACGGCGCCGGTGCATTTGTCTGCGGCGAAGAAACCGCCCTGATCCGCTCCATCGAGGGCAATCGCGGCGAGCCTTATACCAAGCCGCCATTTCCCGCCGAATCGGGCTATTGGAATAAGCCGACCATCGTTAACAACGTCGAGACGCTGGCAAACGTTCCGGCCATCTTGATGAAAGGTCCCGAATGGTTCAGCAGTATCGGATCCGCCACGGCGAAGGGGACCAAGGTCTTTTCCCTGGTTGGAAAAATCACCAACGTCGGTCTTATCGAAGTGCCCATGGGCATCACCCTTAAAGAGGTCATCTTTGACATTGGCGGCGGCTGCCCCGGTGGCAAGGAGTTTAAGGCCGTCCAGACCGGTGGGCCATCCGGTGGGGTGCTGACCTACAAAGATCTCGATATTCCGATTGATTACGAAAGTCTTGCCGCGTGCGAATCGATTATGGGCTCCGGCGGTATGATTGTCATGGACGAGGACGCCTGCATGGTGGCTATCGCCAAGTTCTTCCTTGAATTCACCATGGAAGAAAGCTGCGGCAAGTGTACCCCGTGCCGCATCGGTTCCAAGCGTCTGTGGGAATTACTTGAGAATATCACTATCGGGCAGGCCACGGAGGACGATCTCGAGAAACTCGTGACGCTTGCGCGCACCATCAAGGACACGGCCCTGTGCGGCCTTGGCCAGACTATGCCCAATCCCATACTCTCCACGGTGCGGGTGTTTCGTGATGAATATCTTGCTCATATCCGCGACAAGCGCTGCCCGGCAGGGGTCTGCAAGCACCTTTTACAATATGTCATTCTCAAAGACAAATGTGTCGGTTGCACCCTGTGCGCAAAAATTTGTCCCGTAAAATGTATCAGTGGCGCAGTAAAAGAGCTGCACGTTATCGACCAGAGCGAGTGCATCAAATGCGGAGCCTGTCTGGAAAAATGCAAATTCGATGCGATTGTTACCCGGTAATCTGCCTTGCCCCCTCCCGGTAGCAGGGGAGGGGCGAGCGATAACTTACAGTTGGGTAAGAAGATGTGCGATAAAAAGATTTTCAACAGAACCGAAGCGTTGCGGCTGACCCCGATTAATCGTCTGGCATCTCTTAAGCTCAAAGTTGCCGGTCTGGACGAGCATCCTTCGGTGCTGCCGGTCTTTCAGCTCATGTCCTGGGGGTTGGCGGATTGTTCGTGTCTGGCCCACGAGGATACGGCTGATGAGCTGATGCAACTGGTCTGGCACCCTGACCAGCGGTTTGCTATCGATTATCTGCTTGCCAATGTGCCCGGTGGTGTGACAACCTTTCAACGCAAACTTCTGCACTTGCCTCCACGAGCCGCCGCCTGGGCCTTGCTGGGGGTTTTTGATATGCGCCTCAAGTCCGACCCTCGCAAGCCGTATCCGGACGGGTAGGCAATGTCGCAAAGCAGCACCGGAGATCTCCCTATGCTTATGAAACGTCTTGGCAGGACCCTGTTCCGCGGGCTGGTAGCGATGCTGCCAGCTATCTTGACCATTTATATTCTCTATTGGCTGGTGCGCTCCACCGAGACGGTTCTGGGCTCCGTGCTTACGCTGTTGTTACCTCCCGGCTGGTATGTCCCCGGCATGGGGCTGGTTGCTGGCCTTGTCGTCACCTTTTTGTTCGGCATGGCTCTCAACGCCTTTTTGGTGCGCAAGATGCTCAGTTTGAGCGAAGCGCTGATGAACCGTATTCCGCTGGTCAAGATATTGTACGGTTCCCTCAAGGATTTCATCGGGTTTTTTGCGACCAAACGTGATACGCAGTTTAACCAGGTGGTCACCGTAGATCTGGAATTCGGCGGTATGCCCATGCGCATGCTTGGCTTCGTGACCTGCAGTGACTTCAGTAACCTCCCCGACGGGATAGGCACATCCGATGAGGTTGCCGTCTATCTCCCCTTGAGTTACCAGATTGGCGGTTATACCGTGGTCGTACCGCGAGCCTTGGTTAAACCGGTGGACATATCCACCCACCGGGCCATGGGATTTGTGGTCACCGGTGGACTTACGGCCGATAAAGGGCCGGTAGGTGCAGCCGCTCGACCTGATGTGAAACCTTCAAAGCCGGTCGCTACTACCTGACTCGGGCAAGGGGTCATCGGCGGACATGGTTTCGGTTTATTGTCATCTGCTCCATAGGGCTCCTCTTGTGCGCGGCTTAAAAGGGTTATGAAAATCCGCAGCTGAAGGCCGGCCAACATTATCTCCAACACCTCTTCCGATGCTTTAACTCCAGCAGATTTCAAGACGCCTCTCCGGCCGACCGGTCGAAGTAGCCCACGCCTGAATACGCATGCACGATGAATATGTTTGACGTTAACTGATCTGGTACGCAACCTTGATCCGAAGGGAGTTGCCAACAGGGGAGTTTTTTTCCTGTCGGTGGTGGGGCTGCTTGACATCGATAAGTACATATTGCATAAAGGTCTCTAATGATGATGCTCGAAGAGTTTTATGCCCGTGGTCGTTTTGCCCGGACAGGCTGTTTCGTTGCTGATCGGAAGCCGGCGGGTATGCGATGCCTCACCCAAACGATAAAGGGAGGAAGAACTTATGCGTAAGTATTTCTGGTGGATGATTCTGTTCGCGGTATTGCCGCCCATGATAGTCGCTGCGCAGACACCCATGGAAAAACCGGCCTTGAAGCACCCCTCTTTACAACATCCCATGGCGGAAAAAATCGGCAAACAATTGCGTCCCTGGCTGGCTATGGAGATCAACGATTTCTACACCCTGTGGAATGGCCATCCCATATATGATTATACTTTGACCAACAATTCTCAAGAGCCGTCAAGCCAGCTGGAGGTCACAACGTCCTTTGCCCGCAAACCTGATGGACCATGGGAGAATACGGAAGTCCTCGGGTTCATGAGCCTGCTCCCGGGGGGTAGCCAGGGGCCGGTTTCCCAGATCATCCCTCGCGGTGCCCGCTGGGCCAATGTGGTCATTCGGCAGGACCTCAAGCCGGGCAAGCCGGTGGTGCTTGCGAAGAAATTTGAGGTAAGGTATGCCGGACCGGTCATCCGAAGCGTTACCCGCAAGGTTGCTGCGGACAAGACCGGCTTAAAGCTTACCGTGGCTATCGATAATCCGACGGTGGAGGATTTCCGCGAAGAGTGCACCATTCAATGGAGCTTTTCTGAAGACTTGGAGGGGGTGCGCCCCGCCCTTTTGCATAAACAGCCTCTGGTTATCCCCGCATCCGCCACTATTACCCATGACTTGTCCGTAACAAACGATGCCTCCAAACCATATTTGACCGTGACCATCAAAGGGCTTTACGATACGATTGCCGTCAGGCGTTTCAAGCAGGTGGGGCGTGTTTTTACGCCCATCAAATAACAGTCATTCACAGGAGTATCAGTTGGCGGATATCAGTCTCAACCGGGTTGTCGCACGCATCAGTAAGCATGCCAGTCTGAAGGATGTAAGTTTGCATATCGGCGACAACGAGCACTGGGCCGTCATCGGTGCCAACGGTTCGGGAAAATCGGCCTTGGGGAGGCTTTTGTGCGGCGAGCTGGAGATCCTTTCGGGCACGCGGGACTCCGTCGCCAAGTCGGCTTATATCGCTTTTGAAACGGTCAACGAGATTCTCGACATCGAGTATTACAACGACGATACCGATTTTCTCGATTGCATCGATCAGGGCACGCCGGTACGGGAGTTCATCCTGGAAGGTCATCCCCACGCCGGGCAGAGGCTCCAGGACCTCGCAGCGCAGCTCGATTTCAGCAGGTTGCTTGATCGCGGTATCCGTTTCCTGTCGACGGGCGAAATGCGCAAAGTGGTAATCTGCAGGGCTTTGCTGCAGGAACCGGAACTGCTGGTGCTCGACGAGCCGTTTGACGGGCTGGATCAATCTTCCTGCGCTGTTGTGCGGAGCCTGATCGACTCCTTGGCGCGCCAGGGGGTACGTATCGTTCTGCTGCTCAACCGATTCAGTGAAATCCTCCCCTGTATAACCCACCTGGCGTATATCCGGGACTGCAGCATTGTTGCGAGTGGTCCCCGGGATATCCTGCTGGCGTCCGAGGCGCTGTTGCGACTGCACTCCTTTCACTATACCCTGCCAGCGCAACTGCCGGATGTCGGCGCAGTGCCCGTCGCCATCCCCCTGTCGGAAACCGAGCCGTTGATCGAAATGAAAGACGTGGTTGTGCGTTACGATGGCAGATACGTTTTGAACGGACTGAGTTGGACGGTTTTACCCGGGCAGCACTGGCAAATTTCCGGTCCCAACGGTTCCGGCAAATCGACTTTGCTGAGCCTGGTCTCCGGCGATAATCCTCAAGCTTATGCCAATGATATCCGTCTGTTTGGACGCCAGCGGGGCACGGGAGAGAGTGTCTGGGAGATCAAAAAACAGATCGGTCTGGTTTCCACCTCCTTCCAACAGAACTATCGCGTCGGCATTACGGCTGAACTGGCGGTTATTTCAGGTTTTTTCGACAGTATCGGGGTGTACGGCAGTTATACCCGCAAACAGCGGGATATCGCCCTGCAGTGGCTGGAAATCCTGCATATGCAGGACAAACGCTCCGCTCCGTTGCGTGGTTTGTCCTATGGGGAGCAACGCCTGATTTTGTTGGCTCGTGCCATGATCAAGCAGCCAAGGTTGTTGATTCTCGATGAGCCGTGCCAGGGGTTGGACGATGTCAACCGGGAGATGGTTCTGAAGCTTGTCGACCATCTCGGTACGGCCGGCCAGACTCAGCTTCTTTACGTGACCCATCATGCAGACGACCGTATACCCTGTGTCGATAATCACATGCAGATGGTAGCGGCCGAGGGGGGCGGATATAAGGCCCAGGTGGTTTAACCGTCTAAGAATCTGCCGTTGGCATACTATCGCCCGCCTGGTAAGGCCGGCCGGAAAACCGAATTGCTATTCAGCGGCAGATATCCAGGAAAAACGTGTGTCTTCGCCAAGAATGTAAAGAAATATTTGCTCACAGGAGAGACCATGAAAAAAACGGCCATTCTAATCGCAGGGTTGATTGTCGCAGCAATGTTTGGGGCGACTTGCTATTCCAGCGTAAAAACTGAAAAGATATTTACCGCCCAAACGGAAAAGATGCGGGAGTTGTACGGGCCGATGTTGGGAGTAAGTCTGGATAACTATGAGCGTGGATTTTTTCACTCCCAGGCCAAGACCACTCTGCAGGTGGGGCAGGCAACGCCTGTGCATATGCTTCATCGGGTGACGCATCTGCCCTGGGGGGCGAGGGTGGTGACGACCGTCGACCAAGGTGTCTATGCAGATGAAGATTTGGCTGCAATCCGTGAACAATTACCTCTGGATCAGCTGAAGCTCGTCTGCCATTTTGGCATAACCGGGAGTTCCGATGCGAAGATGGAAATACCGGCCATTGTCATGGAACAGAATGGCGCAAAGATAAGTTTGGCCGGCATCGGCCTCAGCGGTGGACTCAATGCGGCCATGGATCGTGGGGATTTCGATGTCAGGATCGCAAGCCTGCAGGTGCAGTCTACCGATGAGAAAGACCTTGCCATTGCCGGGTTGCGCTACTTTGGAACCTATCGGGAGGTGAACGGTTTCCCTCTTGGCGAAGGAGCGTTTCAGCTGGATGACATTCAGGCCATGCATGGCGATATTGTTACGCATGCACTGAAAAAACTCCTCTGTCGTTTCAATAGCACACTGACGGATCAGACCTTAAACGAATATGTGGACATCACTTTTGGAAACATAGCGGTTTTAGACGCATCTTGTTCAAGCGGTCAGTTGAAGTTCGATATCACCGGCTTGGATGCCGAAAGCGTTCGCGCAATTCGTGAAGTTTATCGGGGCTCTTCGGCGGCGGCTCTGGATGGGGGGGACGTTGATCCCTTTATGTTGCAGCTGCAGGTTATGTCCAAGGGCATGGAATTGTTGCAAAAAGGTATGCGCTTCAAACTTGATGCCCTGAGGTTGGAACATGCCAATGGGTCGATGAGCGCTGAGGGATTTGTTGATCTGAAGAAAAGGGAAGATGGTTCCGCGCCGGCATTTGACCTGAAAAATATCGAGGCGCAAGCAAATCTGCATTTTGATAAGGGTGCGTTTGCTGACGGGTATCGCCTGGCCAGTGCCCTGCGTGGAAACCGCAGTCTCGCTGAGGATCTTTCCCGTCAGGCGGAAACGCTCGCGCAGTCGCTGTTGGCGCAAGGAGTTCTGATACAGGCTGAGGATGGTGGCCTGAGCGCTGACTTATCCTTTGCCGATGGCAAGGCGAGCTTGAATGGGAAGCCCATGTCGCGTTAATCGGTTCGTATTAAAAATAATGAGCCGCTTTCAGTGTCTGGAGGCGGCTTTTTTGTGTCCGGGGTGGTCGAAAATCGTTTTTGAGTGGGAGGGACAACGGTCACGTTGGATCGCTTTCCCATGGCGGACCATCTATTTCAGTGCGTCAGGCTGGGCGAGTATGGCTCTGGTAGTCTCCGGGTCAAAAAATCGATGGCGTAAAGGGAAGATTCAGGGCTTTTGCAACGGCCTGGTTATGCAATCGACCTTGGTGAAGGTTCAGTCCCTTGGCCAGCGCCGGGTCTTCGTTCAATGCCTGTTGCAGTCCCTTGGTTGCCAAATCGCGGATGTACGCCAGGGTACTGTTGGTCAGGGCAAAGGTGCTGGTACGGCTGACGGCGCCGGGCATGTTGGCCACTCCGTAGTGCAATACCCCGTGTACTTCGCGTACCGGATCGTCATGGCTGGTAGGACGGATCGTTTCCACGCAGCCACCTTGATCCACGGCCAGATCGACAATTACGCTGCCTGCTTCCATCTTTTTTACCAGAGCTTCCGACACAAGGTGGGGAGCCTTGGCTCCCGGAATCAATACCGCACCGATGACCAGATCCGCCCTTGATACTTCCTCTTCGATATTCTGAGAGTTCGACATCAGGGTGTGGATATGATTGCCGTAGTGATCGTCCAGGATTGCCAGACGTGCCGGTTCAATGTCGAGTACGGTGACATCTGCCCCCATACCCACAGCTATACGCACCGCATTGCTGCCCCCGGTTCCGGCCCCCAACACCACGACGCGCCCGGGGCGTACTCCTGGAGCGCCAGCGAGCAGTACCCCTTTGCCACCATGTTCTTTTTGTAAAAATTGGGCGCCAATCTGAACCGCCATGCGACCTGCCACTTCGCTCATTGGCTGCAACAGAGGCAGGCTGCGATCGGCCAACTGGATGGTTTCATAGGCGAGAGCGGTAACCCGGTTATTAAGGAGCGAAGAGGTCAGTTCCGCGTTGGCAGCCAGGTGCAGATAGGTGAATAAACATTGCCCGGGGCGCAGCAACTCGTACTCTTCGGGGAGTGGCTCCTTGACCTTGACGATCAGTTCCGCCGCCGCATAGATGCTGTCAGCGGTTTGCAGTATGTCGGCGCCTGCCCGGCGATATTCCTCGTTGCTGAGTCCGCTGCCTGCTCCCGCCCCCTGTTCTACCAGGACCGTGTGGCCAGCTTCTGTTAGCGTCCTCGCTCCGGCCGGAGTCATTGCGACGCGGTATTCACGGGTTTTGATTTCTTTGGGAATTCCTATAATCATAGACGGAACATGCTCCCGACAAAGCAGGTAACCAGGTCCCGGTGGCGGGGACCTGAAAAAAGGGCCGGTGCGTATGGCACCGGCCCTTTGTGGATGAAATTATTCTTCCGGGCGAGCCTTAATCAGATGCAGATACTTGATGAAACTGGCCTCGACCATGGAGCCGATTTCGTCCACCACGTTGGACGGTACAGCTGAGTCCAGCGACAGAATAACCATGGCTTCTCCCCGTTTTTCCTGGCGGCCGAGGTTCATGGCGGCAATATTGATATCGTGCTCGCCCATGATCTGACCGATTTTGCCGATCATGCCCGGCTGGTCCTTGTAGGTGATGACCAGCATGTGTTCTTCCGGAGCAAAGTCGACCTGACAGTCACGCAGGCGCACAATGCGGGGCTGACCTTCGAAGTGGGTGCCGACGATGGACCGGCGCATGCCGGGGCCTTCGATGTCGATGGTAACGGTGTTGGCAAATGCCGCCGGATCAGGATTTTTGACTTCCTCGATGGTAATGCCCATGTTTTCGGCTATGAGCGAGGCGTTAACCATGTTGACATCCTGCTCCACCTTGTTGTCCAGCAGGGCGGCCACACCGCAGACGGTAATGGGTGTGCAGCAGAAATTGGCAACATTGCCCTGATAAGTAAAGGTGATTTTGTTCAGGTTGGAATCGGTCAGTTGAGACACGAAATCGGCCATGATATTTACCAGCCGCAAAAACGGCCGCATCTGCCCCATCAGCGAGCTGTCGAAACGCGGAATATTGGCGGCGTATTCCATGGGTTGCTCGTTAGCAAACCGCACGATGTCCTTGGCCACGTCGATGGACACGTTGATCTGGGCCTCGGCGCTGGAGGCTCCCAGGTGAGGTATGGCAAGCATACGTTCGTGCGCAATAAGCTGTTTGATGTGGTCGCTTTTGGGCGGTTCTTCGCTCCACACGTCGACGCAGGCCGTTCCGACCTTACCGCTTTCCAGGGCAGCCAGCAGAGCCGGTTCGTTGATGATCCCGCCGCGGGCAGTGTTGACCAGGATGACGCCATCTTTCATTTGTTCAAATTCGGCGGCATCGATGAGGTTGCGGGTTTCGTCGTTGAGAGGTACATGTACGGAAATGACGTCGGAGGTTTTGATCAGTTCCTCAAGGGAAACAAGCCTTACGCCGAGATCCTGTACCCGCTTTTCCGAGATGTAGGGGTCGCAGCCGATAACTTCGCAACCAAACGCCTTCAGGCGGGTGACCACGCCGCCGCCGATCTTATTGAGCCCGATGACACCGGCAACCTTGTCTTTGAGTTCCATGGCTTTAATGGAACGGTTCCATTCGCCACTCTTTATACTGTTGTCAGCTTTGACCAGTTTGCGACAGGCCGCCAGGATAAGAGCCATAGCGTGTTCAATGACACTGTTGATATTGCCGAACGGTGCGTTGCAGACGATGATTCCTTTTTCGCTGGCCGCTTTGAGGTCGACGTTGTCCAGCCCCACCCCGGCTCTGGCGACGACTTTGAGATTTTTCCCGGCCTCGAGCAGTTCACGGTCCGCCTTGGTCGCGCTGCGAATCACCAGTGCCTCATAGTTGCCGATGATGTTCAGCAATTCTTCCCGGGTAAGGTCGGTTTTGACGTCCAACTCGATGAGGGATTCTTTTTCAAGGATCAATAGCCCCTCTTTGGCAAGTTTTTCCGCAACCAGAATTTTCATTGTAGCTCCTTTTGTGTTCAAGCAACTGTCTGACCGGGGGGCGGAGGGGACATGCATGGGATGTCCGAAGGGGGTGCCTCGGGGTCGGGTTAGGGTTGACGTCTGGACAGGCTTCACCGAAAAGTCTGCCCAATTCCAGGACTTGAAAAGCCTTGCCATAATATAAAACGCAGATAATTTTTGCCAGTAAATTTGTCCTTCTAAGAATTGTTTAAAAAAAGCTGGTAAAATAAGAGCGTATTCACTATTATACCGTTCAAATTTATTAGGTTTTCCTAAATACGTACAATACAGGATTGTTAATATGTGTCGCTTTTTATCTCTATTGCTCATCTCATTTCTTGTCATCGGGGTCGCCAGCGGTTTTCGTGTGTCTCAGGGCAAGATTCTCCAGAATGGTTTTCTGGCCAGTTGCTTTCGGGGCTACAGTGCCGCATGGGGGCAGGAACTATGGCGTTCTGACGGAACTTCCGAGGGTACTACGCTTATCCGTGATATCAATCCTGGCAGTAACTCGGGGCAACCCTATCAGTTCAGAGCATCGGATGAGCTGCTCTATTTCGGCGCCGACGATGGCAGCCACGGCTTTGAGTTGTGGCGTTCCGATGGCAGCGCCACCGGTACTCAGATGGTGGCGGATATCAATGACGGCCCGGCCGGTTCTTTCCCGGCCGGCATCACCATTTTGGGCAAGCGGGTTTGCTTCGGAGCGGACGACGGCAGTGCCGGTCGCGAACTGTGGTGCTCGGCTGGTACCGCTAACGATACCCGCATGATTATGGATATCTTTCCGGGTTCCAAGGGATCTAATCCGAGATATTTCACCGAAGTGGAAGGTATGCTGTTGTTCGAAGCCGATGACGGCATACATGGCAGGGAATTGTGGCGCACGGACGGCACCCCGGAGGGTACCATGATGGTCTACGATATTTTCGCCGGTAGCGATAATTCCTGGCCATCCAATTTTTCCAAGACCAACGGAATATTGTTGTTTCGCGCCACCGATAGTATTCACGGGCGCGAACTATGGCGTAGCGACGGTACCCCGGAGGGAACCTACATGGTTAGGGACCTCAATAAGGGGGTGAAAAGTGCCTTCTAGGCAATGTCCATCCGCAACTCGGATGCAATGAATTGATAATGCTCAAGGCAAAATAAAAAAGGGACCTGCATTTCTGCAAGTCCCTTTTGTTTTATTTGGTAGCGGGGACAGGATTTGAACCTGTGACCTTCGGGTTATGAGCCCGACGAGCTACCAGACTGCTCCACCCCGCGTCAGTGGAGTGTGAAGATACACAATCGTTTGAGAGTTGTCAACCTGCAGTTTCGGAAAAATTTACAATCGGTGTTTTTTGTACGGTTGCCGCCATGACGCAAGGCTGATAGAATGATTGCGTCATTCATTGAGAAGGATACAACCGTTGAGTAAATCCTCACCCAAACAAACGTATAATCGCCTTTGCGCACGGTGCCTGCGAGATTGCCGGCAGTCGGAAGGCACACTTTTAATCAGTTGTCCCCGCTTCATGCCCCGTCCCTTCAAGGTCAAGGATTACCGCTTTGACCAGCTCGATCTTTTTGGTCGTCCCCGCAAATAACCTTGCGCTTGATGACGTCGTAAACAATCCCTTTACAGCGTATGGCGTGCTTTTGCAGGCCCTCGGCATGTTTTTATCCACTCAAAGCACGGTCCGTGCAGGTCAAAACATGCCCTTGACCACCTTCTGTTTTTTTGCGTAAGCATTACGGTCGGGTGAGCCCTGATCTGTGCGGTATTTCTTTAGAATGCTAGGCGATCAAGGAAGTCCGTAATAAAGTGTGTGAACTTCTCGGGTTCCACCAGAAAGGAGTCATGCCCGTGGTCGGAGTCGATCAGATGGTATTCAACCGGTTTTTCCAGCTTATGCAGAATCTGAATAATTTCTTCAGCTTCCTTGGGGGGATAGAGCCAGTCGGAAGAAAAGGTAAACCATAGCGAGGGGCATTGGATACGTTGCAGGGCCTCTTCCCGGCTTTCATAATTCCAGGCAACGTCGTAAAGATCGAGAGCCTTGGCCAGGTAGAGAAACGCGTTGGTATCGAACCGGTCAATAAAGGATCGGCCGTTGTATTCCAGATACCGCTCAACTTCAAACTGCCCAAAGAAATCGAACATGCCGTCACGGGCCGAGAAACGACGACCGAATTTGAGATGCATGGACGCATTGGACAGAAAGGAGATATGTCCGATGGCACGGCCGAGGGCCAAACCGTCTGCCGGAGGGTGTTCCGGTTTGTAGTTGCCCTTTTTCCACATGGGGTCGTTAAAAATTGCCTGGCGCGCAAGGGCGTTGAGAGCGATAGCCATGGGCGATGTGCGCCCGGTTCCGGCAATGGGGATGATGGACCGGACCCGTTCAGGGAACAGCACCCCCCACTCAAGGGCCTGCATGGCTCCCATGCTTCCGCCGATGACCGTTAGCAGGCGTTGTAAGCCGAGGTGATCGATGAGGCGTTTCTGGGCGCGGACCATGTCCCGCACCATGATGACCGGAAAGCTGAGGTTGTAAGGGCGCCCGGTGCGCGGATTAATGCTGGTCGGTCCGGTGGAGCCGCCGCAAGAACCGATCACATTGCTGCAGACGACGAAGTAGCGGTTGGTGTCGAGGACTTTGCCGGGGCCGATCATGTCGTCCCACCAGCCGGGTTTGCGATCTTCGCTGGAATGCCGGCCGGCCGCATGGGCATCGCCGGTCCAGGCGTGGGTTACAAGAATGGCGTTGGAGCGATCGGTGTTGAGCTTCCCGTAGGTTTCATAAGCCAGTCTGATGGGGGCGGTAAGTAGACGGCCGCTTTCCAGGCGCAGGTCGCCATCGAAGTCGATGAACTGGGTTTTGACGATGCCGACTGAATCTTCCAAGATCAACAAGCCTTCCCGTGCATAAAAAAACGGCCCTTCCCGGAGATTGGGAGGGGCCGTGAGGATTAATTATGATCCTGCTGCATGCGGCTCCATCCTCATCTCTCCCCTGGGCAGGGGTAGGAATTAGCACCTGGCATCCGCGCCGGCAGATCGGTTGCTGTGGTTTCACAGGGCCTATCCCTCCACCACTCTCGATAAAGACAGTATAGTTTTACCTATATGTTGCGGAAACTCTAAAGGAGCAACCGCCAAATGTCAATCATTCTCTCTTCTTTGGTGGATGGGGCTTAGCCTGGTCGCAGGCAGGTCCGATCCGCAGTCGGAAGAAGAAAGGTCGCAGTCGCGTGTCAAAACAAACACGCGTTATGAATGAGGGTTCTAAAGTTTGCTGACAAGTTGGTCTACAGGATCCTTGCAGTTTTTACCCATTTCGCAAAGCTGGGCAAAGCTGTAACGATTCAGAACCTCAATCAGTTGCGCGCGTGCTTCATGCCATACCTTGTTGACCGGACAGTACAACTCACGTTCGCAATGGGATTCATCTGCCAGGCACAGATTGAGGTGAAGAGGGCCTTCTTCAGCCTTGATGACGTCGAGCAAGGTTACATCCGCCGGATCTTTCATCAGGAAGAAACCGCCGCCGACGCCACGATGGGAACCAACGATGCCCAGTTTTATAAGAGGCTGAAGAATTTTAGTCAAAAAAGCGGGGGTAATGCCTTGCTCCCGGCAGATATCTTTTTTTAAAACTATTTCTCCTCGTGGCTGGCTGGCCATGAATAAAACGGCTCGTATAGCGTACTCGGTTGCTCTGGTAATGATCACATCAAAATCCTTGAAAAGATGACTTTAGAGGTTATGAATAACCTGTCCTGTGCCCATTGTCAATATTCAAATTGCTCCAGACGAAAAAATGTATACAGTGTTGGTTTTGGTCCATGATGCCGGGTTAAATTTTATGGCCTGCGGAAGCATTTATGCTTTATGATGAAGCGTTAGTAAGGAGCGTGCATTAGCAGGGATAGCGCAAATTATTGCGCTGCACCGTCTTGTTGCACAGCGGGTTCTGAAGACATTCACTCATGGAGATATTCGATGGAGAAAATTGCTCTGGTTGGCTTTAACGGTGAGTCCATGTGTTTTGTCCATGTTTTACTCAATGCCCTTGATATGCAGGCCAGGGGTTTTGACGTGCGGGTGATTATCGAGGGCAGCGCTGTTCGCCAGATTGCGGAACTCGCCGAATCGTCTCATCCATTTGCGGCGCTTTGGGCCGATGTGCGGAAGTCCGGCCTGATCTGGGCAGTGTGCCGCGCTTGTGCTGTCAAGATGGATAGCCTCGCGGCCGCCCAGGAGCAGGGTTTGCCGGTGCGTGGCGATATGTCGGGCCATGTTGCCCTGGCCGAGTGTGTGCTGGAAGGGTACCGCATTATCACGTTTTGAAGTCCGTTAAGTATGTGTTTTTTGGTTCTGGCGACGGGCACTTATTCCAATGGGGCGGCATGATTGCAATGGTATTTTTTTGATTATGGAGGGGGCGTGACCGTAAGATTCTGGCGATGCGTGTGGGTGGTCGGACTGTTTTTGCTGCAGGTTAACACAGGGTATGGGCGACAAATCCGTTGCGACGATCCCTTGTCTTTGTGGCAGGATCGTCCGGTAAAGCAGGCCATTGTTAATTTTGTCCGGCAGGTAATTGATCCTGCCGACGTTGCGTATGTTCCACCCGGAGACCGTATCGTCACCATCGATATGGACGGTACTCTTTTATGCGAACGGCCTTTATCCGTGGGGATGGTATTTGCGGAGAGTCTGCTGGAAGAGTTGGCCGAGGTGCCGCAGTTGCAGGGCAGACAACCCTTTGATGCCGCACGCCAGGACAGGCTCAAGGCGCTGCGCAGGGAGCATTTTGAACTGTTCTTCGGCATGTCGGGCGCCGGCCTTGAGGAGGATACTGTTCGGGAAAAGGTGCGGACTCTGGCCCGCCAGGCGCGTCATCCGCGTTTTGACCGTCCGTATCGGGATCTGTTTTATGATCCCATGCTGCAATTGGTTACTTACCTGGTACGCAACGATTTTATCGTCTACGTGCTTTCCGGCTCGGATCAGACCGTGGTTCGCACCCTGTGTGCCGAACGGTCGGAGTTGGCAGGCTTGCCGCCATCGCGTTTTATCGGGACTCTGGTGGCGCTGGATGTCGATTACGGCACAAGTGGGCCGGTTTATTACCGCTTGGCCAGGGAGCTGGAGCCGGTCAACCTGCGTAAAGGCAAAGCCCTGAATATCCTCTATCGCATCGGGCAAAAGCCGATTCTGGCCGTGGGTAACAGTGAGGGCGACTGCGGTATGCTGGCCGCGACCCTCGGCTCGGGGTATCCTGCAACCATGCGCCTGTTGCTGCGACATGATGACGACGAGCGTGAGTACCTTTATCCCCGAACGGAAAGGTCGGGCGCTGCGGATCAAGCCGGTCTTTGCCAAGCTCAGGTCGGAGCCGATATCCTCGCCATCAGTATGAAAGAGGATTTCCGCCAGATCTTTGGGCACCCCGCCAAGTGAGCCATTCGTCCGCCTGCAACCGGAGGGCGTCGGCCGATCAGGCGCCGCTGCGCTTAAGCACGGCGGCGACCGCTTCTGCCATCTGTTTATAACCGGCGGCGTTGGGATGGATCATATCGCTTTTCAGCGAGTTGTCCCGCAGGATGCGAGTCAAAACCTCGTTCTCAAGCGGAATCCGGTAGCGCTCGGCAACTTCCTGGTAAAATTCGGCCGGCCGGGGCAGCAGGCCCGGTTGCGGTACGCCGAGCATGACCACCTGGGCACCGCTTTTGCGGATCATTTCGATCATATCGGACAAGTGCGCGGCGGTTGTCTGGTGGGCCAAGCGTCGCAGCAGGTCGTTGCCGCCATGGCATAGCACCACCAGGTCCGGATGGTAACGTTGCAGCAGGCCAGGTAGTCGTAGTACCCCTTCGGCGCTGATTTCACCGGGTACCCCGGCATTGATCGTCTGCCATCCGGTCAATTGCTGCAGTATGGCCGGATAGCTGTCAACCCTCTGTGCTCCGTTGCCGGCAGTGAGACTGTCGCCAAAAGCCAGGATTACCGCATGGGCCGGCAATGGCTGCAGGCGTGGAATGCGATCGCGGCAACCCACCATCAAAGCTGCAAACATCACGATTGCCACGGATAAACCGCGACCCGTCCTTTTCAGGCTTTTAACCATGGCTAACCTCGTTTCCCTTCCGAACATCATCGTCAGAAACCATCCCTTTTAATTTATCGGTCCGGTGCGCTGTCTTGTCAAGGTCTCGCGTTTGTTCCGGGGCTTTCCTAAAATGGGCGGATCTGCCATAATCTTGTTTTTGTTCCATGTTGCAATCAGGAAGAGAGAATTACCATCATGGCTTTGTTGAGTATACAGAATGTCAGTCTCGCATTTGGCGGGCCGACCTTGTTCCAGGACATTAATCTGCATGTTGAGCGCGGTGACCGCGTCGGGTTGCTGGGACGCAACGGCTGCGGTAAATCGACGCTGTTGCGCCTGATCTCCGGTGAATTGAAGCCGGATAGCGGCGCCGTGGTATGTCGCCAAGGGGTGCGGATCGCCAGCCTGCCCCAGGATGTCCCCGCAGATTTGAACGGTACCGTGTATGAGGAAGTGCTGTGTGGCCTGGGACAGGCCGGACAGGAATTGTTGCGCTATCACCGCCTCGCCCGGTTGGTGCAGGATGGCGATGACAGCCAGTTGCCCGCCATGCTGGAATGTCAGCACGCGCTGGAGGCCTCCGGTGCCTGGCCGCTGGAGCAGTTGGTGGTGCAGGTTCTTTCCCATCTGCACCTTGAGGGTGAAACGCCGGTGTCCGAACTTTCCGGTGGCGTTAAACGCCGGGTATTGCTGGCTCGCGCCCTGGTAGGGGAGCCGGATATCCTGCTGCTGGACGAACCGACAAACCATCTGGATATCGACACCATCGACTGGCTGGAAAGTTTTTTGCGCCGCTCATCGCTGACCTTGCTGTTCGTTACCCATGACCGTGAGTTTCTCAAGGCTCTGGCGACTCGCACGGTTGAACTTGATCGCGGCAAGCTGTTTGATTTTGCCTGCGATTACGAAACGTTTTTGCGCCGCCGGGAAGAAGCGCTGCACGCCGAGGAGCAGGAATGGCAGCGTTTTGATCGCAAGCTGGCCCAGGAGGAAGTCTGGATTCGGCAGGGGATCAAGGCCCGCCGCACCCGTAATATGGGGCGAGTCGGTGAGTTGCAACGGATGCGAGCGGAACGTCTGCAGCGTCGCCAACGCTTCGGCACCTCGCGTCTGCAGTTGCAGGAGGCCGGCCGCAGTGGCAAGCTGGTAGCGGAGCTGGAGGACGTCTGTTTCAGCTATGGCGACAAACCGGTGATTCAGGGGCTGTCGACCACTATCATTCGTGGCGACCGCGTGGGGATCATCGGTCCCAATGGCGCGGGTAAATCGACCTTGCTCAAACTGATTCTCGGGCAGTTGGCGCCACAGCAGGGGCAGGCACGGCTTGGCACCAATCTGGAAATCCTCTATTTCGACCAGTTGCGCGAGCAACTTGATCCGGATGCCACGGTGCAGCAGAATTTATCCGGCGATCAGGACACCGTCCTGGTCGGCGGGACACCCCGGCACGTTTACGGTTATCTGCAGGACTTTCTGTTTACCCCGGATCGAGCCCGCACGCCGGTGCGCATTCTGTCCGGTGGTGAGCGTCATCGCCTGCTGCTGGCAAAATTGTTTACCCGCGAAGCCAATGTGCTGGTCATGGACGAACCGACCAACGACCTCGACCTGGAGACCCTGGAGTTGCTGGAGGAACTGTTGGCCGAGTTCACCGGTACGGTGTTGCTGGTCAGCCATGACCGCGCGTTCCTCGACCGGGTGGTGACCGGAACCCTGGTGTACGAGGGGGACGGTCGGTTTACCGATTATGTTGGTGGATACCAGGACTGGTTGCGGCAGCGTCCCGCTCCGGAGCCGGAGCCTGTTGTGGTCAAGTCGGCCAAAACCAAGCCGGAGCGGGTCCGGCCGCGCAAGTTAACATTTAAGGAACGCCAGGAACTCGATGCCTTGCCGGCCCGGATCGACGCATTGGAAAACGAACAGGCCACGCTCCATGAAAAGTTGGCCGATCCGGCCTTTTATCGGGAGCAGGGCGATGCCGTGGCCGTGGTGCGCGAACGTATGGCAAGCCTTGAAGAGGACCTGACCGTTTGTTTTGCCCGTTGGGAAGAGCTCGAAGCCCTGGCAGAATGAACGGATAAATTTTGATCCGTCATTGTATTTTGGGGAGGGAAAAAATGGTACCTGCCGTATTGCTGGCGATTTACCTGGTGATGTTTGCCGCGCTTGGTGTGGCGCCCTATGATCGTGCTGTATGGATTGCTGAGAACCTGCCGATCATGGCCATTGTCCTGCTGTTGGTGACGACTTATCGGCGGTTTCGATTTTCGGATGGGGCCTATCTGTTGATGGCTTGTCTGGTCTTTTTGCATACCATCGGCGGGCATTTTACCTTTGAGCGGGTGCCATTCGACTGGGTGACGGACCTTTTCGGTTTTCAGCGCAACCATTACGATCGCATGGCGCACTTCACCGTCGGTTTTTATGCCTTTCCCTGCGCAGAGTTACTGTTGCGGCGAAAGTTGGTATCTTCCCGCTGGGTGTTGCTGCTGTTTCCGATCTTTTTTATTGTGACGGTGGCGGCCGGCTACGAATTGTTTGAGTGGCAGTATGCCGTGCATGCCGACCCGACGGCCGGCATCGCCGTACTCGGCTCCCAGGGCGATATCTGGGATGCGCAGAAGGACATGCTGGCAGATACCCTTGGAGCCCTTTTTGCTACCGGCCTGTTTACGGTGGTTTACCGTCGCTCGCTGGCGGCTTTGAAATGCTGTGGGCCGCGGTCCCAGCAGGGCGGGGCTTGCTGAACGGCAGTTTTTTCAGTCTGCCTGCCGCAAAGGTGCGGTTCCTTGATTTTACCGGGGCTGGTCAGACGGTTCCTCCGAGCGGTACATTTGCTTGGTTTGGACTTTGCCGTTGATGAACTGCACGGAAATCACCGTGTCCTTGTGACGCCAAGTGGCTGCTGTGCCGGAGAACAGGCCAAGATCGATGCTGGTGGTCTCTGCAGGTTCACCCAATATCTTGATGACTTCGGTTTCGGCCATGCCGGGTTCGATGTGGCTGAAGTTTTCCTGGTTGATCGATGAATTACATGCGACGACGGACAGCAACAGATATAAGCCTAACAGCCCGCGCAGGCAGGATCGTAAAAAAAATGGCATTTCATGACCTCTTTGGCTTGGGGTAAAAGGCTGCCAGTTGTGCGCAGCTGATGCCAAGCATAAATGCTTTTGTCTCGTCGGGCAAGAAGTGTCTGAACCCCAAGCGTTATACAGATGGAGCCTCATGTCGATGGATATTACCACTCCAGCCTTGTTGTTTCCGGCCATATCGTTGCTATTGCTGGCTTACACAAACCGATTTCTGGCTTTGGCCAGCGTCATCCGTGCGTTGGCCGGGCGCCTTGCCGAGAGTGATGATGTTCAGGTGCGCCGACAGATTCATAACTTGCGAGTGCGTATCAGCCTTATCAAGTGGATGCAGGGCTTCGGCATCGTAAGCATTTTGCTGTGCATGGTTTCGATGTTTTGCCTGTTTATAGGTCAGGAAGTTTGGGCTCGGTTCAGCTTTGGCATCAGTATGGTTTTGATGGTGGTGTCTCTGGGTATCAGCATCTGGGAAACACTTTTGTCTGGTGAAGCCCTTAAGCATGAGTTGCAACGGTGCGAAATGCTGGCGGCGGAACGTGCGATGGGGCAAAAGAAACATCCATCATAAAATGGTTTTGCGTGCCAGTATGCGATACTGGCTGAAAGGTAGGGAAGGATGCAGCCGTTTTTAAACCGCTGTGCGGAAGTTGAGGAGACTCTGGCGCAAATTTATACCGAATTGGCAGCCACGGTAGCGGCAGAGCAGACTCTTAAGAATATCTGGCTTGCCATGGCGGATGATGAGGGTGAGCATGCCCGTGAAATCCGCATGGCCGTGCGCATGTTGAAAGAGGATATCGTTGTTGGAGAGCAAGTCCCCGACGCGGAGATCAGGCAACTGCTTGCCCAGGCTCGTGATTTGCTGGCCAAGGTTCGCCAATCCGACCTTGGCGTAAAAGAGGCGTTGAGTCTGTCCCTGCATCTGGAATCAGATTTCCGCCGGGTGCATGTGTTGTGTGCTGTGCGCTTTGCCGATGAAGGCCTACGCAGGGTTTTCGAGCTTCTCGGGCGGGCCGATCAGGAACATGTCGCCCGACTTAGTGACTACTGCAGAAAGTTTTCCGCTTTGGAAAAGGGCGGAAATGGGGATGCTGCAACAGCCTGATGGGCGTGCGCAGTAGTCTTGCCCGTTTTTAATTCCCTGAGGTCTTGACCTGCCCTAGACGACCGGTCTATTATTCTCGCCATGGAAAAACGTGATACCAAAGAACATATCCTGCGCATCGGCATGGACCTGATTGCCCGTCAGGGCTTCAATGCCACCGGCATCGGTGCCGTCCTGAGCCAGGCAGAAGTGCCCAAGGGCTCCTTCTATCACTATTTCCCCAGCAAGGAAGCTTTCGGGCTGGCGATTATTGATCGGTTTGCCAGCCGCTACGAAGAAAAACTTCTTGGTTTTTTACAGAATGAAGATCTTGCGCCTCTCGATCGCATCCGCACCTATCTGGATGCCATTGTTCGGCGACTTGACGACGGGGGCTGCGATCGGGGTTGTCTGGCGGGGAATCTGGGTCAGGAGCTGGCCGCCTGCAATGAGACTTTCCGTCATCGTCTTGGCCAGCTTTTCGATAACTGGCAGGAGCATCTTGCCAGTTGTCTAGCCGCGGCCCAGGCGCATGGAGAACTGGCCGTCGAGGCAGATAGCCGGCAGCTGGCGGGGATAATCCTCAATGGTCTCGAAGGGGCCATTCTGCGAGCCAAGGTGCAGCGTTCGTCCCAGCCGGTGCGTGAATTCATGAGTGTGCTGTTTTCACGATTGTTGCTTTGATTAAATATCGAATCATTATCCGGTTACCTCGTCCCTGGCCTGCACTTGGGACTGTCTGGATGTATCTGGAAGGAGCATGCGCATGACCCATTTACCTCAGTTTCAACGTTTTACCAGTGCCTCGCGCTATGTGCTTGACGATGAGCTGGCCAAGATCGTCAACGTGTCGATGGTTCTGGAGCTGCCTCTGTTGCTCAAAGGGGAGCCTGGTACCGGAAAAACCCGTCTTGCCCATGCCATCGCCGAGAGCCTGGGCATGCCTTTGATTATTCTCAATGTCAAATCGAGTATGAAGCTGGTCGAGGCCCTTTATCAGTACGATACCCTGACCCGTCTCAATGATAGTCGATTCGCCGATAGCAGCCGTGATGTCAGCTGTATCGAAGATTACATCCGCATGGGCAAGATCGGCCAGGCTTTCACCGCACAGCAACGCGTGGTGCTGCTCATCGATGAGATCGATAAGGCCGATACCGATTTTCAGGATGACATGCTCGATGTGCTTGATCAGATGCAATTCGATATTATGGAAATCGACAAAACTGTTACCGCCCGTCATCGTCCGGTGGTAATCATTACTTCCAACGCCAAAAAAGATCTGTCCGACCCGTTTCTCGGTCGGTGTAATTTCCATCACATCGCCTTCCCTGAGGCGGATATGATGAAGCGCATCGTGGCGGTGCATTTCCCCGATCTGGATCAGAGTCTGGTCGAGGAATGCCTGGCGGCTTTTTACCGGCTGCGCGATCTGGACGGGGTGGAGAAAAAACCGGCAACCCGCGAGCTGCTCAATTGGCTACGCGCTCTGTTGGCCGACCCGGATGTCGATGCCTCGATGCTGACCCGGGGGCAGTTGCCGTATCTCGGTATCCTGTTTAAGAAAAGCGCCGATCTTGAGGCGGCACAACTCCACGCGTTGGCCTGAAAAGAGGGGGTGCGGTGTTTTTGCCATTTTTTTACGGATTGCGCGATCGCGGGGTGATGGTTGCTCCGACAGCTTTTTTGCGCTTGCAACGTGCATTGAGTATGGGGCTGGTTCATTCCCTGGATGATCTCTATACCGTCGCGCGCACCGTACTGGTGAAAAGCGAGCGGGATTTCGATACCTACGATCAGCTGTTCGCTGAACATTTCGGCGCTGCGGAACAAGTCGCGGAACAGTTGGAGGATCTTGATCAGGCGATCCGCGATCAGATAAAAAAGTGGCTGGAAAAACCCAGAAACAAGGATCGTTCCGTGGAGCCTGGGGCCGAACAACTCGAGCGCCTCAGTCCGGAAGAGCTGGAACAGTATCTGTTGGATCGTCTGGAGGATCAGAAGGAGGAGCATCACGGTGGCCGCAAGTGGATCGGTACCGGAGGTGTTTCACCCGTCGGTCATTCGGGGCAGCGCCCCGGCGGCATGCGCATCGGTGGTATCTCCCGCAATCGTTCGGCCATGCAGGTAGCCATGGAACGACGTTATCGCGATTATTCCCGGGGCGCTCCGTTGACCCGGGCGCACATCGGCGAAGCCCTTAAGCGGCTGCGAAACCTGATGCCGGCCGGGCCGTGTGATGCCTTGAATATTGATCGAACCATTTGCCAGACCATGCGTAATGGTGGCGAAATCGAACTGGTCTTCGATCGGCGTCTGGCCGATCGCCTTAAGGTTATTTTGCTTGTCGACAACGGTGGCTGGTCCATGGAGACCCATGTGCCGACGGTCCAGACCCTGTTTAACCATGCGCGCGACCAGTTTCAGAATCTGGATATCCATTATTTTCATAATACCATCCACGACCGTGTCTGGAACGATGCCGAGCGGACGTCTTCGCCCATTCCCTTTGCGCAGCTATTGGCGCGCGATCCCCAAAGTCGGCTGATTATTGTCGGCGATGCCAGTATGGCACCCGAAGAGCTGTTGCATGCCGGGCCTTCCTATACCATGCGTCGTGTCACAAGACAGGCCAGTATCGAACGTCTCGAAGCGCTGGCCAAGACTTTTCGTCATGCGGTCTGGCTCAATCCCCAAAGTCCTTCCCTGTGGCCCTACGGGCAAACCATCAATCGGATCCGGCAGGTCTTCCCCATGTTCAATCTCAGTCTTGATGGCCTTGAGCAGGCCGTATCGCACCTGATGCATTCCTGACCTCGGCTGTTTCGCAATAATCGGGAGCAATTTGGGGCGCATCCTTGGGGCACGCCACAGGAGTGTGGCGCCCCATGCGGGCGCTGTCAAGCCTCTGACTGCAAAGTTGAAGAGGTGCGGCACCTGTTGGCCTGTAATTACCAGGCAGGTCCTATGATTTTTGTCAAACAATTCCGTATACTTCCATTTTATTAAAGACAAATAAAGGCATATTCGGCGTAAGTGGCATTGCCTTTGCGATACTCCTGCCTGTCCACAATTAGGACGACCCGAAATTTTTCATCGTTGGCCTCATAAAATTCAATGTGGGACAGGAAGAAAGGACGAGTTTTTATGCAATTCAAGTCGGTGCAAATGAAGATTGCCATGATTGCCGGGCTTTGCCTGCTTTCGGCTGTGGCAGTATTGGTGGTTTACGGATTGTTTTCTGCCAGCAGCACGCAAAGCCTGGTATCTGAGCAGGTTTCCGCCCTGCAGACCGAGACCAGCATGCAGGGGCTGCAAAGCCTGGCTGGCGAGCAGGCCGGTATGGTTCAGGAGCAGTTGGCCTTGGCGTTGGATGCCGCGCGAACCATGGCGAACACGTTTGAGGTAAGCAAACAGAAGTCCGGCAACCTGCACATCGGTCGCGATCAACTTAATGCCATCCTGCTCAATGTGTTGAAGCGCAACAAGAGTTTCAACGGGACCTATTCCTGCTGGGAGCCGAATGCCATTGACGGTCAGGATGAGGCGTTCCGGGTTGACAAGGATGGTAACAATGCGGTGACCGGTCGTTTCACCCCCTATTGGACCCGGGATGCCGGCGGCAATATCGCTGTTCAGCCCCTGGTTGAATACGATACGTATGATAAGCACCCCAACGGTGTGCTCAAGGGTGGCTGGTATATCACGCCTCGCGAAAAAAATCTCGAAAGCGTGCTTGGCCCGTTGCCTTATATTGTGCAGGGCAAGCAGGTGTGGCTGGTAACCATGTCGGTACCCGTTATGGTCGACGGTAAATTCTACGGTATCGCCGGAGCCGACTATAATCTTGATTTTGTGCAGGAAATTGCCAAAACGGTCGATTCTGGCCTGTTTGGCGGCGAGGGGCAAGTCTCCATTATTGCCGATAACGGATTGCTGGTTGGACAAAGCGAGCATGCGGACATGATCGGGGGCCATTTCAATCAGGTGATGCCCAAAGGCTGGGAAGATATTTACAAGGCCATCCAGTCCGGAGAGCCGTTGGTGCGTACCAACGAGGAAAGCGGTATGGTTGAAACCGTGTCCCCCATCCATCTCGGAAATACCGGCAAACCCTGGGCCGTCATGATTCAGGTCCCCCAGAAAGTCATTTTGGCTAAAGCCATGGCTCTCGACAACGAGTTGACCAAGCGCGGTCAAAGCAGCGCATTCTGGCAGATCGTTGCCGGAGTGGCGGTTGTCTCCCTGGCCGTGGCACTGCTGTGGTTGGCGGCTGGTGGCATCGCCCGCCCCATCCGCCGTGCTGCCGAATTGGCCAATACCATCCGTGCCGGCGATTTTTCCCAGAGACTTACTCTCAATCAGCAGGATGAGGTGGGCCAGTTGTCCGCTGCCCTGAATCAGATGGCGGATAGCCTCCAGGGAGCAGCCGATGTCGCCGAACAGATTGCCGCAGGCAATCTTGATGTCGACGTCAAGCTGGCCTCCGATAAAGATCAGTTGGGTCGCGCTCTGCAAAACATGACCGCCAACCTTAACGACGTGTTGGACCAGGTGCAGACTGCCGGTGAGCAGATCGCCTCGGGCTCCGGTCAGATTGCCGATGCCAGCCAGTCTCTGTCGCAGAGCACCACGGAAGCCGCGGCGTCCATGGAAGAGATCAATGCTTCCATGACGCAGATGGCGTCCCAGACCAAGCTCAACGCCGATAACGCCGAGCAGGCCAACTCTTTGGCCGACAACGCCCGTCAGGGTGCTGCCGATGGCGCGAAGATGATGGAGGAGATGGTCGCGGCGATGCGTGAAATCAATGCTTCCAGTGAAGATATTTCCAAAATCATCAAGGTTATCGACGAAATCGCCTTCCAGACCAATCTTCTGGCTCTGAACGCTGCCGTCGAGGCAGCCCGCGCCGGACAGCACGGCAAAGGCTTCGCCGTTGTTGCCGAAGAAGTTCGTACTTTGGCGGCGCGCAGTGCTACGGCGGCTAAGGAGACTGCCGAGCTTATTGAAAATTCGGTGGGTAAAACGCGCAATGGTACCAATATCGCCGACAAGACCGCAGGTGCTCTCAAGGAAATTGTCAGTGGTGCCACCAAGGTTTCGGATCTGGTCGGTGAAATTGCCATGGCTTCTAACGAACAGGCACTTGGTTTTTCACAGGTCAATCAGGGGCTTAACCAGATCGATGGCGTGACTCAGCAGAATACCGCCAATGCCGAAGAGAGTGCTGCTGCTGCAGAAGAGCTTTCCGGCCAGGCTATGCAGTTGCAACACTTGCTCAGTCGTTTCACCCTCAAGGGCCGCAGTTCGGCGGGCACCGCAAGGATAGCCAATCGCTCCCAGTTATCGCTTCCGGAGGCTTGACACAAGCAGGTTGAAGTTTCTGTAAGTCTATAGGCGTAAACATTGCGCCACCAATAAGGCCCGCCCTGGAATTGCAACGTTCGTTGCGATCGAGGGCGGGCTTTTTTATTGCATTTTATCGGTCTGTTATATGGTTTTGGAGGGGATTTTTCGGCAGAAAAAGCCCTTGACAGGCGTTATGTTTGGGATTAGTTTAATGCAGCTTAACGGTGTTAACTTTAATGGGATAAAACGAATGCAAGCAGTTGCTGTCCGAGCTGAGGACAAATCCGAACTTAGGGCCACTATATTACAGGCCGCACAGGACCTCTTTCTTGAGGAAGGGTTTGAAAAATTTTCTATGCGGCGGCTGGCGCGTAAAATCGGTTATTCCCCGACAACGCTGTACAACTACTTTAAGGATAAACAGGATCTTATTTATTCCCTCTGTGAAGATCTTTTTGCCTCCTATCTGGACGCGTTGCAGCAATTGGCCGAATTGGAGGCAAACCCTCTTGAGCGTCTCAAAGGGTTTTTTTTATTAAGCATTCGATTTGGCTGCAGTCATCGGGATCATTACCGTGTGGCATTTTTCTCCTCGGAGGCGGTCTACGGTCCTCCGGAGGAATTCATGTCCAGGGATTCCCTGGCCCGCAAATCCTATCTTTTTATACGTCAGGTCGTAGCCGATTGCATTGCAGGCGGAAAGTTTCGCCTGGCGGACCCAGAAGTGGTGACACAGGCATTTTTGGCTGCATCTCATGGCGTCATTGCAGCACATATTTTCTGGACGGACTTTCCTCTGGCCCCTCCCGACGTGCTGGGTGAAACGTTGCTCGATGGACTGCTTAAAGGCTTGCTGCCCTAATGGTTGTCAGGGACGAAAATTGTTATGAATAACCGGGATCAATATAAATTTAAAGTCTATAGCGGTGGGCAGAAATCCGGACTGATAAAAACCGCTGCGCCATTTGAGCGGCGCGGTTCCCTCGACCGGGAACGGCTTGCACATGCCTTGAAACACGGCCGAGACTGGATGCTGTCTCTACAGGCCGAGGATGGCAACTGGGTATTTACTCTGGAAGCGGATACGACCATTGCCTCCGAGTACATCATGTTACAGCGTTTTCTGGGTCGTCCTCTCTCCCCCGGGTTGCAACAGCGCATGGCCAATTACCTGCTCAGCCGTCAGTTGCCGGATGGAAGCTGGGCCCTTTATGCCGGCGATGGTTTCGCCAATCTAAGCGCTACGGTCAAAGCTTATTTTGCACTCAAGCTTTTGGGGTATAAGCCTCAGAGTGAGCCATTGGTGCGGGCTCGGCAAATCATCCTGAGTCTTGGCGGCGCAGAGCGTTGCAATGTGTTCACCCGTATCGGCCTGGCGCTGTTCGGGCAAATTCCCTGGTATACCGCACCGGCCATGCCGGTTGAAATCATGCTTCTGCCGCGCTGGTTTTTCTTCCATCTGAGCAAAATTTCCTATTGGGCACGTACCGTGGTGGTGCCCTTATTGATTCTCTACGCTCACCGACCGGTATGTCGACTGGAGCCTTGGGAAGGGGTTCCCGAGTTATTCGTGACGCAACCGGACAAGTTGGGTCATCTCGATGAATACAGACCCGGTAAATGGCGAAAAAATTTATTTATCCTGGTAGATCGCATCACCAAAAAGACCCTGCGGTTTATCCCCCGCCGCCTCCATGCACATGCCGTAACCAAGGCGGAAAAATGGACCCGCGAACATATGCAGGGCGCTGGCGGTGTCGGAGCTATTTTCCCGGCTATGGCCAATGCGGTGATGGCGTTGCGAACCCTGGGGTGTGCTCAAACGGATGCCGATTATCAGCGCGGCATCAAGGCACTTGACGAGCTGCTTATCGAGCGTTGCGACGTTTCTCCGCAAGAAGATACCCCTGTTTCGCCTTGCTGGTGTACCGGCGGGTCGGTAGCCCCGATACTTGATCCAAGCCCTGTTGGCAGTCAGGCAGCTGGGGGGGAGCAAGGCATGTGTCAACCTTGCGCCTCGCCGATATGGGATACCGGTCTGGCGCTTACCGGATTGCTCGAGGCGGGACTCGATATCAAGCATCCGGCGGTTGATCGTGCGGTTCGCTGGCTGCTTGACCAGCAGGTCAGCATCAAAGGCGATTGGGCACAACGGGTCCCGGATCTTGAGCCGGGTGGCTGGGCTTTTCAATTTGAAAATGCGCTGTATCCCGATCTTGACGATACCAGCAAGGTGCTTATGTCCCTGATCCGTGCCGGAGCGCTGGATAACCCGGCCTATCGCAGGGAAATGTCGAGGGCCATTAACTGGGTGATCGGCATGCAGAACTCCGACGGCGGGTGGGGAGCTTTCGATGTTGATAATAACTATCTGTATCTCAATGATATTCCCTTCGCAGACCACGGTGCCTTGCTTGATCCCAGTACTGCCGATGTAACAGGCCGCTGCATTGAAATGCTTGGTATGATTGGTTTTGGACCTGATTTTCCCCCCATTGCCAGAGGGGTAGAATATCTACGCCGCGAGCAGGAGAGTTTTGGCGGCTGGTATGGTCGATGGGGAGTGAACTATATTTACGGCACCTGGTCGGCCCTGTCGGGTCTCAGCCAGGTTGGTGAGGATCTGCACTCTCCCGGCATCCGGCGGGCGGTGGCGTGGCTCGAATCGGTGCAGAATCCGGATGGCGGATGGGGAGAGACCTGCTATTCCTATGACGATCCCGGCTTGGCCGGTCGCGGCGCCAGTACGGCTTCTCAAACTGCCTGGGCGTTACTTGGACTGCTGGCGGTCAAAGAGGTGGACAACCTTGCGGTACGACGCGGTATTCAGTATCTGGTTGAGGAGCAGAACCGGGCCGGAGGGTGGGATGAGCGCTATTTCACCGGAACCGGTTTTCCCCGGGTCTTTTATCTGCGCTATCACGGGTATAGCCAGTATTTTCCGCTTTGGGCTCTCGGCGTGTATGAGCGACTCAGTTCCGGCCATCCAAGCCTCCAGCAGAAGGTACGGCGGGCAGGTCCGGTCGGTCTGTTTTTGCCGGTCCTCGATCGGCATAAAAAATTGCGCCGTAAGCGTAAAAGTTAAAAAAGGGGAGCCGCTGGCTCCCCTTTTATTTTCAGGCTGATTGTTTACGGGTTGTCCTCACTGTTTTACGGAGCCATGTTTTTGTCCTGCAATTCCTTTAGGGCCTGCTCGCTCTTGCTCAGCCCTGCCATCTGCATGCCCTTGAGGATGTGGTCTGCCTTGGTGAACTGGATGTTTGTGTACTCCACCACCTGGATGTGATTGCCCCAGGGATCGAGAAAGTCGAGTCCTCGGCTCGGTATGATTTGGGCTCCGAGTTTTTCAAGGGTAAGTCGGATCGGGTCGCGCTTGTCGACTACCAGTCCGAAGTGACGGTGGGTGTCGGGGGGCTGTGTCCGTCCTTCCGACAGGGCCAGAAACTGATCGCCCATATCAATGAACGCCATTCCCGGGGCGCGTCCGCGCAAGGTAATATGAAAGATGCTGCCGTAAAACTCAAGGGCTGAATCGATGTCATCGACCTCCAGTGCGACATGATTGATCCCGACCATGGTGGCTTTGGGTGCTTGTGTCATAACCGTTACTCCTTGTTGCAGGCTTTTGCGGGTTTTAACCTCGTCCTTCAAGCATACGGCAAAATGATGACAATGCATTCACCGCGGAGGACGCTGAGAACGCAGAGACAGTTATTGATTTTCAGGCTCTCCCCTGCTTTTTCAGTTCTATGCGCAATGTGTGATCCGCACTTTTCTATTATATCAACCTGTAGAAATGGTGACCCTGCTGATGAAATCCAAGGGGCGCAAACGGTGTAAAAGGCCAAGTTCGAACAGCGAATTAAAAAGGGCCGCATCTACCCGACTCGACCCATTGAAAGGTGCGCCGGGCGGATGCGGCCCTCGTAGTTTATGATCGGGATGAACGTATCCGGTTATTTCACGTGCTCCTCGGGGTAAGCGTTGATGCTGTGGATTGAAAGGTCAGGTCCGGCAAATTCCTGCTCCTTCGTCAGGCGCATGCCAAATACTTTGCGGATTACACCGTAGATGACGAATCCATTGAGCAGGGCATAGAGGACGGCCAAAAGGCTTCCCCCCAGCTGCGACATGAAGGTGACGCCGCCCATTCCCCCGAACAGGGGGTATCCAAAAATCCCTGCGGCGATGCCGCCCCAGGTACCAATGACACCGTGCAGGGGCCAGACGCCGAGTACGTCGTCAATCTTCAGTTTTTCCTGTTCCCACTTGAAACCGTAGACAAAAATCAGCGAGCCAAAGCCACCCATGAAAAAAGCGGCCAGCGGATGCACGATATCCGATCCTGCGCAGATGGCGATCAGGCCGGCCAGCGCACCGTTATGCAGAAAGCCGGGGTCGTTGCGTCCCGCGACGAGGGCAAAAAGCACGCCGCCGACCAGTGCCATAAGCGAGTTGACAGCCACCAGCCCGGAAATGCCTGTGACCTGCTGGGCGCTCATGACATTGAATCCGAACCAGCCAACCGCCAGGATCCAGCTTCCCAGAGCCAAAAACGGGATATTGCTGACGGGGATGGCATGACTGCGTCCATGGACATAACGTCCCTGGCGTGCTCCAAGCAGTAGAACGGCGGGTAAGGCAAGCCAGCCGCCCATGGAGTGAACCACCACGCTGCCGGCAAAGTCATGAAAGGGGGCTCCGCCCAAAGAGGTGAAGAGTGATTGCAGCCAGCCGCTGTGTTGTCCCCATATGAGGGATTCAAACAGGGGGTAAGTGAGGCCAACGAAGATGGCACCTGCCAGGACTTGAGGATAGAAGCGGGCTCGCTCGGCAATGCCCCCGGAAATGATGGCGGGGATGCATGCGGCGAAGCAAAGCAGGAAAAAGAAACGTACCAGCTCAAATCCCTGGGTGTCGCCGAGCAGGGCTGCAGCCGGGTGCAGGAAATGGACGCCATAGGCAAGGGGATAGCCTATGAGAAAATAAATGATGGTAGATATGGCCCAGTCGGTGAGGATTTTTGAAAAAGCGTTGACTTGGCTTTTGGTGGTGACGGTGCCGACTTCCAGAAAAGCGAATCCGGCATGCATGGCAAATACCATGACCGCCCCAAGCATAAGAAAAAGCACATTGCTGCCGTTCAGCAGCCCGTTGACTGTTGCATCCATGGTTTAAATCTCCCTTGATTTATAACTGAGTGGCGACGCTGCCACAATCGCAAAGCACCATTATCTGGCAACAGTTATGCCAAAAAATAAATATGTTTGAATTCAGTAGCTTATGCAGGTTGCCGAGGTTTTATATGTAAAAATTGCCCAGAAAATATGCATTACTGCCTATAGTGTTGGCAGATTTCTAAAAAAACACTGTGCGATGGGGTTAAATTGGAGGGGTCTTAGCCTTATTAAGGGTAAATCGGTGTTTTTGGGTGAAAATTTCATGAAAAGCGCAATTTTAGGCTGCATTGCTGAATAAAAATCAGGCAAACAAAAAAGCCGCTTCATTTGGAAGCGGCTTTTGAAATGTGTCGTGCCTGGCATATGCAGGTTTTAGAAAGGAAGGTGGGTTAATCCTTTTCTTTATAACCCTTGGGCAAAGCCATGACGTACTCGCGATTGAGTTGGGCAATGAATTTCACACTGATGCTCTTCGGACAAGCTGCTTCGCAGTCGTAATGGTTGCTGCAGTTGCCAAAGCCCTCATCAATCATGGCGTCGGTCATCGTGCAAACCCGTCGAGCGGCTTCGGCTCTGCCCTGGGGAAGCTTGGCCAATTGACCGACTTTGGCGGCCACAAAGAGCATGGCTGAACCATTGGGACAGGCTGCCACGCAGGCCCCGCAACCGATGCATTCGGCGGCGTCCATAGCTGTTTCGGCATCGTCCTTCGGAATCAGGACGGCATTGGCGTCAGGCACCCCGCCGGTGCTGACCGAAACATAGCCGCCGGCCTGAATCAGCCGATCCATGGCGCTGCGGTCCACGACAAGATCCCTGAGGACGGGGAACGCCCGCGATCGCCAAGGCTCGATGTAGATTTCATCGCCATCCCTGAACTGGCGCATGTGTAATTGGCAGACGGTGGTTCTGGCCTGGGGGCCGTGTGGGTCGCCATTGATAACCTGCGAGCAGGTGCCACAGATCCCCTCTCTGCAGTCGTGGTCAAAAGCGACAGGTTCGATGCCCTGTTTGATAAGTCCTTCGTTGACAACGTCCATCATTTCTAAAAAAGACATGTCCGGGCTGATGTCGGTTGCCTTGTAGGTTGCCAGTTTGCCTTTATCCTTGGGGCCTTTCTGCCGCCAGACGTGCAGTGTCAGGTCCATTATTTATAACTCCTTACAGCAAGTTCGATATTCTCGAAGCTCAGCGGTTCTTTGTGCAATTCGGGGGCCTGATCGGCACCCTTATATTGCCAGGCAGCGACATGGGCGAAGTCGGCATCGTTGCGTAGGGCTTCACCGTCTGGAGTCTGGTGTTCGATACGGAAATGCCCGCCGCATGATTCCTCGCGATTGAGAGCGTCGCGCGCCAGCAACTCGCCGAATTCGAGGAAGTCGGCTATCCTGCCGGCTTTTTCGAGTTCCTGGTTCAGCTGTTGGGCGCTGCCCGGAATGCGAACGTTCTGCCAGAATTCCTCGCGAAGTTCGGGGATGCGTTTGAGGGCCTCCGAAAGGCTGGATGCGCTGCGCGCCATTCCGACCTGCTCCCACATAATGTGACCGAGTTCGCGGTGAAACTCGCTGGCGGTCTTGCGGCCGTTGATGGATAGCAGTCGGTCGGTTTGCTGCGCCACCTGTCCGCGTGATTCCCTGAAGGCTTCGTGGCTGTCGCTAACCATGCCGGGAGTGGTGCGAGCCAGGTAGTCGGCGATGGTGTAGGGGATGACAAAATATCCGTCGGCCAATCCCTGCATGAGAGCGCTCGCCCCCAAGCGGTTGGCGCCATGGTCGGAAAAATTGGCTTCGCCGAGTACAAACAGGCCGTCTATGTTGCTCTGCAGGTTGTAGTCGACCCAAAGACCGCCCATGCTATAGTGGGGCGCCGGGTAAATGCGCATCGGTTGCCGGTAGGCATTTTCGTCGGTGATGCGCTCATACATTTCAAACAGGTTGCCGTACCGGGCACGGATTGCATCCTCGCCAAGGCGTACGATGGAATCACCGAAGTCAAGATATACGCCGCGTCCTCCGGGACCGATACCGTAACCGGCGTCACATACTTCCTTGGCGGCACGTGAGGCGATATCGCGTGGCGCCAGATTGCCGAAACTCGGATATTTGCGCTCAAGGTAGTAATCGCGTTCGTTTTCAGGGATATCCTGGGGGAGGCGTGAATCGCCCGCCTTTTTGGGGACCCAGATGCGCCCGTCGTTGCGCAGCGATTCAGACATCAGGGTCAGTTTGGACTGGTGGTCACCGCTGACAGGAATACACGTTGGATGGATCTGCGTGTAGCAGGGGTTGGCAAATAAGGCCCCTTTTCTGTGGGCACGCCAGGCAGCGGTTACGCTACAGCCCATGGCATTGGTTGACAGGTTGAAGACGTTGACATAGCCGCCGGTCGCGAGGATAACCGCATCGGCAGCATGGGAGCGGATTTCCCCTGTGGTCAGGTCGCGAACGGTGATGCCCTTGGCATGACCGTCTACCAGTACCAGATCAAGCATTTCGGTGCGGGGGAAAATTTTTACGGACTCTGCAGCGATCTGACGTGACAGGGACTGGTAGGCGCCAAGCAGCAATTGCTGTCCGGTCTGGCCGCGGGCGAAGAAAGTGCGGGAAACCTGAGCGCCGCCAAAAGAGCGATTTTCAAGATAGCCGGCATAGTCGCGGGCAAAAGGAACGCCCTGGGCCACGCATTGATCGATGATGGCGTTGCTGATTTGGGCTAGTCGGTAGACGTTGGCTTCGCGGGCACGGAAGTCGCCACCCTTGATGGTGTCGTAGAACAGCCGGTAGATGCTGTCGCCATCGTTCGGATAGTTTTTTGCCGCGTTGATGCCGCCCTGCGCTGCGATGGAATGGGCGCGGCGAGGGCTATCCTGGTAGCAGAAGGCTTCCACTCTGTAGCCGAGCTCGCCAAGGGTCGCTGCTGCTGAGGCCCCGGCCAGGCCGGTGCCAACGACGATAATTTTAAATTTGCGTTTATTGGCAGGATTAACCAGTTTGAGAGCCTGGCGATGATTGTCCCATTTGTCCGCCAGGGGTCCGGTTGGGCATTTGCCGTCGAGTATCACAGTAAACTCCCTACTTTATTACAAGGCCAAAAAAAATCAGTACCGGAATGGATACGAAGCCTGCTGCCAGCATGATCGCGACAGCGCGGCTAAGTCGTCCCAGCCAGGGCAATGTGACTTCATTGTTGAGGCCCGAAGTCTGAAACAGGCTGGCGAAACCGTGGCTGATATGAAAAAACAGAACAGTCATGGCAACCACGTACGCCAGTGCGTAACCGGCTTGGCTGAAGCTGTCGACGATCATCCGGAAAACATTGGGCAGGTTACCATCCAGCATTTCGATTTGCGGACCTATGGTACGGAAAGTAAAATGCAAGAGATGGAAGCCGATGAATGCAGCCAGCAGTAGTCCGCTGTAAATCATGGTGCGGCCTGCAAGGCTGCTGCGCGGGTGTTTTTTCCGTTTATAGGCCACCGGGCGGGCGTTGCGATTTTCAAGCGTCAGGGTGATGCCGAAAAAAACATGCAGGGCTACGGCGCCGAGCAGGCCAAGGCGAAAGACCCATAATAGCGGCTCAAGTTGGTGCAAATGTCTTGCGTAGGCATTAATACCGTCGGCGCCGAGGTAGATGGAAAGGTTGCCGAGCAGGTGGGCAACAACAAAGCCAAACAGAATGAAACCTGTGGCCATCATAAATAGTTTGCGCCCTACGGCACTGCGAATAAGATGTTTCAAAGGCATGGTGCAGATATCCTCTGATAGCGGGTTGAGCTGGAATGAACAGCTATAACAAAAGCCCCCCCTCGTATATTTGACGCAGCGTAACCCGGAAAACCATTTTTTGTTGGCAGGGTGGTCGGTATGCCCTTTTCCGGGTACGCAGGAGTTGCATGTCCGGATTTCTGCCTGCCGGTTGCGAGGATCAAACCCGGAATGCAGGATGGTTTGAGCGCAACAGATTTAAAAACAGTGTCCTGGGTTTTTGGGGGAGCCGAGACGAAAGACACCAGTCTTGGTTCAAGTGTTCGTGGGATGCAACCAGTCGAAGCACTGGAACTTTTATGCTGATGAGGCAGTCTGTATACTAATGGTCTTGGGTTTAAAATGCAAAAAAAATTATTAGGCCTGCTCTCGCCCTGTGTTTAAGTCCATTTTGGGCGACATAAATTTAATTATGAGGACTCTTCGGCTTATATTGAAAGGATGTGTAATTTTAAAAAATCTGTGCTAGTATGTCCGACTTGAATTAAGAATAACCCGACATAATGAGAAAAAACACACGTCGGGGAGGGAACGGGTGTTTGTTCCTGTTTTGGGGTGACAATCAACGGCTATGGCAACCGGGCCGCTGTTTTCTTGGGGGATTGTGCCGGTATGATGTGGATGGTCCATGGTGTTGGACGACTTTTTCAAAAATTGGGCGGAGATTTCCTGCTTTATCTGGAACAAGCCGGGCGTATGGGGATCTTTTTGGCGGCCTGCCTGTTTAGCGTAGTCCGTCCTCCATTCAAGCTCGGTCCAATCATCCGACAGATGCATTTTATTGGTTCACGATCCACTTTCGTTATCCTGTTCACCGGCTCATTCACCGGTATGGTACTTGCCTTGCAAGGCTATTATACGCTACGCAAGTTCGGTTCGGAGGGATTACTCGGGGCAGCGGTAGCGCTAAGCCTGCTGCGGGAGCTCGGACCGGTTATCGCGGCCCTGATGGTGGTTGGTCGCGCCGGTTCGGCTATTTGTGCCGAGGTAGGCATCATGCGTAATTCGGAGCAGATTGACGCTCTCGAGTGCATGGCCATTGATCCATATAAATATCTCATGGCCCCCAAATTCGTTGCGGGGATTTTGTCCATGCCACTTCTGACGGCTATTTTCGATATGGCCGGCATTGTCGGCGGATACCTGGTTGGCGTTACCATGCTGGGTGTTAATAAAGGTGCTTATTTCCAACAGATGTATGCCAGTGTGGTCTGGAACGATGTAGAAATGGGATTGGTCAAATCTCTGGTTTTTGGACTGCTGATTATCTGGATAAGTGCTTGCAAAGGTTATTTTTTGCACCTTGAACGTTCCGGAGGTTTCGGTGCGGAAGGCGTAAGCCGGGTTACTACCGATGCGGTTGTTTTGTCGTCTGTAGCGATTTTGGTCTGGGATTATTTGTTAAGCGCCATCATGTTGTAATCCTGCCGGCAGGATTCTTCGTCTAAAAAAGTTGTGCGGCTGTCGGTGGCTGCGCAGAAGACGCCTGAATTGTAGAGGCGATTCCATGACGCAAGAAAACTCTAAAATTGCCATAGAATTGGTTGACGTCGAGCGTTCCTTCGGCCAACAACAGGTCCTTAAAAAGGTTAACCTGGTGGTACGCGAAGGGACCACGACCGTTATAGTGGGGCCCAGTGGGCAGGGGAAAAGTGTTATCCTAAAGCATATGTTGGGTTTACTTAAACCCGATGCGGGCAAAGTTCTCGTGTATGGGCAGGATATGGCCAGCATGAGCAAGAGGCAGATGAAGGAGGTCCGCAAGGATTTCGGCGTTCTGTTCCAGAATGTCGCCTTATTTGACTCCATGACCGTATTCGACAATGTCGCTTTGCCTCTACGTGAACGTACCGATACCAGCGAGGCCGAGATTCGTGATAATGTCGATGAAAAACTGGCACTTATGGATCTTGCGGATATGGGTGCCAAGTATCCCGCTCAACTCAGCGGTGGCATGAAAAAACGTGTCGGGTTGGCGCGGGCACTCGTCATGAAGCCCCGTATCGTATTTTTTGACGAGCCCACTACCGGCCTGGATGTCAGCAAAAGCAACGAAATTTACAGGCTGTTTCATAAGACTCAGGCAAAACTGAAATATTCGGCTGTTATCGTCAGTCACGACGTGCCTAAAATTTTCAAACTGGCCGATTACGTAGCCCTCATTCATGAGGGCAAGATTCTCGGCAACATGTCTCCTGAGCAGTTCCAGCTTTCCGAGAATCCTGTTATTAGGGCCTTTGTCGAAGAGACTATGGGGCCGATCTATTCCAGTGAAAGGGAGGAGCGGTTTTTTTATGAAAAGGTTTAACGTTGAGATGGCTGTCGGAGTTTTCCTGGTGGCTGGTTTCATCTGTTTCGCCTATCTTTCCGTGAAACTTGGCGACGTTAATCTGTTTGGAGATAAGACTTATCTCGTCAAGGCCCGCTTCGGGTCCGTTTCCGGACTCAAGGAAGGCGCTATTGTAGAGTTGGCCGGTGTTAAAATCGGAACGGTATCACGCGTCACTCTCGACCCCGAAAAATACGAAGCCGTGGTGGGGATGGATATCGACGCGGCGGTTAAGCTCCAGGAAGACAGCATCGCTTCCATCCGTACCTCTGGTATTATTGGTGATAAATACGTCGATGTCTCACCCGGCGGGCTTGAGGATTATATTCCTCCCGGTGGCGAGATTTATGAAACCGAGTCTGCAGTGAACATCGAAAAACTCATCAGCAAATATATCTTTGAGAAAAAGTAAAAACGGAAGGGTGATTTCATGAGACACTTTATGGTGTTTATGCTGTTGGTGATGCTCGCGGGCGGACAGGTTTTTGCTGCCGATGAGCTGGGTACCGCAACTGACGCGCCTGCTGTTGACGTCAATCGTGCTGAACAGGACGCCTCCTCTGCTGTTGAAGTCACTGGTTCTGAACAGGACGCCTCCTCTGCTATCGTTGAACAATCCACAGATTCTGAGGAGACTGATCCGGGTGCGATTACGGTTGAGGATGACTTTACCGGCGACGAGGATTTCAGTAACGGCGATATCGAGACTCTGGATGTCTTCGATCCCATTGAACCTTTTAATCGGGGTATGTTCTGGTTCAATGACAAACTGTACTTTTATCTGTTCAAGCCGATCGCGCGCGGTTATCGCGTAGTGCCTGAGCCGGCCCGCGAGTCGGTGTCGAATTTTTTCTCTAACCTGGGAACCCCCGTGCGGTTTGCCAACTCACTTCTGCAGCTGAAAATTGCGGATGCAGGTACTGAGCTTGGTCGTCTGATTATCAATTCGACGCTGGGTATTGGTGGTTTGTTCGATCCGGCCAAGGCTTGGTTCGATCTCGACAGGAAGGAAGAAGATTTCGGACAGACCCTTGGTAACTACGGTGTTGGTTCGGGATTTTATATTGTCTGGCCGATTTTTGGGCCCTCCAATACGCGTGATACCGTCGGAATGGTTGGTGATTTTTTTCTTGATCCTTTGCACTACATTGAGATAAAGCCGGTAGAACGCGTTGGCTTGACCGCTTTGGATAAAGAAACGGATCTCTCGCTGGATAAGGATACCTACGAAAGCATTCAGCAGGAAGCCCTTGACCCCTATTTGTTCGTCCGGAATGCTTATGAGCAATACCGTGACGGAAAGATCAAGAAATAAAAGGAGTGCGGCAATGAAAGTCAGGAATTATCTACTGCTTATCCTGATGGTTGCGGTATTTGGATGGGTGAAGCCGGCAATGGCCGTTCCCGGTCCGACGGACCAGCTACGGGTAACTCTCGACAAGATTGTTGAAGTATTGCGCAACAAGGATCTTTCACAGGACGCTATCCTCGACCAGGTGGAAGTTCTGGTGCGATCCAAATTCGATTTCGATGCCATGTCGCAACGAACCCTTGGGATCAACTGGAAAAATGCCACCCCCAAACAGAGAGTGCGTTTTATTGAACTGTTTTCGCAGTTGTTGGAAGACACCTATCGTCTGCGGATTCGCAATTATACCTACCAGGATGAACGCGTCGAGTATATTGGTGAAGAAGTGCGGGGTACGCGGGGGCAAGTTGACACCCTCGTGATAGCCAACAAGGAAATCCCGGTAAGTTACCGCGTGCGTCTTAAAGGTAGTGAGTGGCTGGTTTACGACGTGATTGTTGAAGAGGTCAGCCTGATCAGCAACTATCGCAGCAGCTATAACGAAATCATCCGGCAGGAGGGTTTTGACGGGCTTCTCAAGCGCCTTGAAGAAAAGGTGAAAGAGTTGGAGTCTGCCCAAAATACCAGTACCGTATCTGTGGAAGGGCGGCGCGTGTGACCACCGTGGATGCCGAACGCTCCGCTAGTGGGACGGAAGGTTCGTTGGCAGAATTGCGGATCTCCCTGGAGCAGTTACATATATTCAGCGATAATGATCTGACCTGCCTTTTGCCTTATTTGAAGGGCCGCGATGTCAACGCCGGGCAAACGCTATGGCAGGAAGGTCAGCCGGGGCATTATCTGGCCTTAATTTTATCCGGGCATCTGGAAGCGAAAAAAGATACGGAATTTCCCGGTAAGCAGGTTGTTGTTGCCGTATTCGGGCCTGGAGCTGTTGTCGGGGAATTGTCTTTTTTGGATAAAAGCCCCCGCGCCGTAAGTGTCGTAGCGCTTGAAGACGCCAAGCTGGCGGTGATCAGCCATGATGATTTCGACCGACTTGTCACCGATCATCCTGTTTTGGGAATGAAGGTTTACCGCACTATAATGCTGGCTTTGGCTACTCGGCTTAAAAAGTCCTATGAGCGTCTGGCTGCTATCTTCTGATAGTGGGTGGCGTATTAAATAAACAGGCCGGTCCTTAAGGGGGCCGGCCTGTTTTATTTTGTAGATATGATATACGAAACAAAGGCAAACTGTTTGGCCCGTCGCCCGCAATTTAATAAAGTAATGGGGATGTGTCCTGGAATTTTATTGGGGATTGTGGAGTTGGAAGTGGATGGGAACTAAAACGGTGTCGGCCTTTGGTGTCCCATTAATACTTGCTGGACGGAATCGCCACTTGGACACGGTCTGGAGAGCTGTGTCATCAAGTATTCCATACCCGGATGATGTTTCAATATGCACCGATAGAACCTTGCCGCTGGCAGATACGTCTACCCGCAGCAAGACGTCTCCTTCCCACCCTCTGCGGCGTGCGCTGTGTGGGTAAGGCATGGGCGGGTTGTCACCGTAGCCCAAGGGTGTGGCGCGTAACATTCCATTTCCTGTGCCGGTGCCACCGGTTCCACCACCGGGAATCCCGTTGTTGGCATTGGCCTGTCCGCCAGGTACTCCCCCAGTTTGTTCGCCAGCATGAGATAAAGTTCCATCCTGTTGCGCGCCTTCGATCATCTCTTCGAGAACACTGGGCGGCTCTTCTGTAGGAAGAGCAGTCTCCTGTGAACTTTTCGCATTATCTGTCAATATTGCGCCAGGTGTGGATAACTCTGTGGGTAATGCCTTTGGTCCTGGTATAACCCGGGATTTTGAGGGTTTTTTGATGATTTTTTTGGGGATGGCTGGCGCCGCCGTTGGGGTTTTTAAGGCTTGTTTCGGAGGTTCGGGCTGGCTGGAAACTGATGGTATGTTTCCTGATTTTTCACCGGGGCTGGTTGAGGCTGCTCCCGCAGGTCCGCCTGCCGGACGGAGATCGACCACGACGTAGGATGGCTGATCGACCTCCCAGGACGGTGGCAGTGGCCAAAGTGCAAGTGTTGCCACATGAATACCCAGGGATAGAATCAACCACAGGGTGAAGGTTTCATGAGGAATAGGCACAGCTGATAGTAGCCTCTTGTTTCGTCGTTCGGGACTCTGAAGGTGACCCCCCGGCAATTTGGTTTGCCGGGAGGTGGTTAAGTTCAATACGTTATTTGTTTGTTTTACATCCAAAATACGAATTAAATCCTGCTGCAGGGGTTAAAAGGTTAAGCTGGCGCCTGCATAACCTGCAATGCCGGGCGTACCAAACCCATTGACTTCTTCGTACTCTTCATCAAACAAGTTTTCCACTCTGCCGTGAATTTTGAGATGTTTGTTGATCTCGTATGAAAGCCCCAGATTGACGACCGTGTAGGCGCCAAGGCTGGTTGTTTTGCTCCAATCATAAAGATCCAGATCGTCACGTTCGCCAACATAAAAAATATCGAGATTGATATTGCCGGCGTCGAGAAAACGGTAGTTGGCATTTACGTTGTATTTATGGCGTGGACGGCGTAACAACTGTTTGCCGGTACTACGGTTTTCCGTGTCTGTGTACGTGTAACTTGCAGACAGGGTCAGGTCGTCAACGGGTCGCACTGAAGCGGTGACCTCAATGCCTTTGGTCTGGGCTTCGTCGACATTTTCATACTCGTACTTGAAACTGTCCAAGCTGAAAAAGGTGTTGATCAGATCCTCGAAATGATTTTCGAAGTAGGTTGCTCCAAGGGTTATGCGATCATCCCACAGGCTTTGTTCAAGGCCAATGTCCCATCCGCGACTTTTTTCGGGTGTCAGTTCGGGATTACCTAGAACATAAGTCGAATTTTCAAATAGCTGAGCCAGTGTCGGGGCCTTGAATGCTGTCCCATAAGTTCCCTTGATGCGGGTCCCGGTAGGACGAAACAGGTAGCTGCTGGTAATTCTATAAGTCAGCCGCGAACCAAATGTTTGGTGGTCATCCACGCGCACACCCAGGGTAGTGATGAAATCCTGCCAGAGTTTGATCTGATCCTGAATGTAGTAGCCGTTGGTCTCTGCGCTCTTTTTTTCAAAGGCGTCATTGGTGTTCCAGGAGGGATCTGCATAGACATACACGGATGAACCCTGGGCCTCTTCCTTTTCGTATTCAACCCCCACGGTCAGGGTGTTGGTGGGGTGGAGATAGAGGTTGTGCTGCCAGTCAATCTTGTAGAGACGGCTGTCGTAGGTGGTCAGACTGCTGTCAGAGGGATGTGCAGCATCAGTATCATCCCTGTTTTCCCGTTCATAGTCAGTCAATGAAAAGCCCAGCTTCTGTTCCCATAAATCATTCAGCAACATGAGGCGAGACTGAACGCGCAAATAGAGAGCTTCGGAATCAAAGGTGTTGTTGACGTCATCGCCATAGGGTCCGGCAAAAGTATCCAGATCCGCCTCAGAGTCTATATAGCGCAAAATAAAATCGATATCGAAGTTATCCGTTGGCGTAAGTCCGAGTCGGGTGGCAACCGTGGTGCGATCATAACCATCTTTTTCCGAGTTGCCATATCTTTCGGCTGCCGCCGATATGCCGTCGGATTCAAGGAAGGATGCAACCAGGGAGTAGTTCAGAAGGTCGTTGCCCCCGCTGATGGAGAGTTTTTCCTGGTGGGTATCGAAACTTCCGCCCTCCGCGAATAAGCTGACACGGGGCTTGCCGCTCCCTTTGCGGGTAATGATGTTGATTACGCCACCCAGGGCGTCGGAGCCGTAAAGGGTGCTGCCAGGGCCTCTAACGATCTCAATGCGCTCGATATTGTCAGTCGCAAGGGAGGCAAAATCAAGGGACCTTCCAGGATTGGAAGGGTCATTGATTTCGATTCCGTCAACAAGTACCAATGTATGGGTGGAGTTGGCGCCGCGCAGGAAAATCGAGGTTTGTTGACCCAACCCTCCCTGTCGCACAACGTCCAGGCCTGGCACGCTACGCAGTACCTCCGCGACCGAATTGGACTGCTTGTCTTCAATCTCTTGGCGGGTAATGATGGTGACAGAACTGGCGACTTCACGTAACGGTGTTTCGATCTTGGTTGCCGTGACAACGACCGGTTCGAGGGTGGTCAGGTCGGAAGCGAATGCAGAAAAAGTCTGCATCAATACACCGACCAGGGCCAAAGACAGGATTTTAACCATAAAGAAAAACTCCTCCTTGTGCCCAGGCAGGAGTGAGCACGAAGAGGAGCATGGTCCTTTGCATGTTCACATTTACGATAAATGCGACAGCAACAGTAACGACCGCTTCAGCCCACCTTCCCATAAGCCCGGGGAAGATGATGTGGGATGTCCGAAACGGCAGGTATACTGGCTTGCGAATCATTCTCGGGACCGCCTTCCCAGCATGAGCGCCAGTGGCATGTTGATCCCTCGTCCTCGCTTACAGTGGCGGGTCCGCGGGGGATTTGCACCCCTCTTCCCTCTTACGCCCTGAGGCGCCGTCGAACGTATACCGTAAATGTAACCTTATTGTATAAGATTGTAAAGTAAGTCTAAGGGCTTATAGGAAAAACTAACCCCCTCCGACTTTGGGGAAAAGGGACAGGATCTGGCCGTCCATCATGACATGTTCGGGGAGCACGTGACGACCGTTTATAAGGGCGACGCCGAGTTCCGGTCCATCGATTTTCAGCGAGGTGAGAATGTCACCAACTGTTGTAGCTTCAGGGTAGTCCTGCTCGGCCATCTTGAAACGGTTGTCACGAAATCCTGCAAAAAGTTTAACAGTAATTTTCATGCGGCACCTGTTCTTAGATCAGCTAAAAATTGATAAAACGCCTTTGAATGAAAGCTCAAAAGTGGAAATGATTAAAAAAATGGGCACCCCATTGGGGTGCCCACTGGTATTGCATGTCAGTGTTTATTTTAGAAATTCCAGACTTCGTCGATTTCGGCCGGGGTGAAGTCCCATACTGCATTGTGGGGAGGAATCGGCTCGAGTTCGAAGAACTCAGGCAGACGGTCGTCTTCGTTGGTGAAGCCAGCCTTGGTGTTCCACTCTTTTTCCATTTTCAGGATCTTGGCGCCCATGCCGACGAAGTCGTCAACAGTCATTTCAACGCCGAAGCGGGCTGCGATCATGTCAACCAGAGCGGGCAGTACTTCGGGGATATCCAGAGCCGGGAAGGCTACGAAGATACACATACCGGTGCTGTCGACTGCGGTGGTAGCAATCTGCAGGTTACGGGACAGTTCAACCTGGCCTTCTTTGGTCAGAGGATCGACGAAGCCGCCAACCTTGAGGATGTTGGTAGCAATGGTGTAGCCGGCAGTGTGGTCGGCACCCTGAGTAGTGGTAGCGTAGGTGATGCCGATACCCTTGACCGAACGGGGGTCGTAAGCCGGGATACCCTGGTTTTTGACAACCGGTACACGGGTCAGGCCATAAGCTGCGCCGACGGAACCGGTACCGTTACCAAGGATACGGCCCAGAGGGGTACACTTGCCGATTTCTTCGTTCATGATGCGCAGGCCTTCTTTGCCATCACCCCAGGGGAGTACGCCGGCTTCCATGGCGACGGCGAGAAGTACGGCGCCTTCGATGGAGTCGATGCCGATGTTGTCCATGGCGTTGTCGATGCGTGCGCAGTCGTCAAGGCTTTCGATCAGGCAGTTGATGCCGAGGCCCCAAACGGTTTCATATTCGAAGCCAGAGGTGATGTACTCACCTTTGTCGTCAACATATACCTGGGAGCACTGAATGATACAACCGGCATGGCAGCCGTGCTTGGTGTGGCCGTTGGGGCGGCCGGCGATGGTGTCATGCATGGTCTCGCCGGACACTTTGTCGTGGTGCTCGCACTGGCCGTATTTGAAGTTTTTGGTCGGCAGACCGCCGGCTTCGTTCAGGATGTTGATCAGAACGTTGGTGCCGTAGGTGGGCAGACCTTCGCCGGTAACGGGGTGATCGAGCATGCCTTTTGCGAATACTTTGGCAGCAGCGCGGAATTTCTCGGTGTCGGCGATTTCAACTTTACCGGCGCCGGTAGCATCAACGGTGATGACCTTGATCTTTTTGGAGCCCATAACGGCGCCCAGGCCGCCACGACCATGGGAGCGGATCTTCTGGTCGGGGTCTTTGACCGAAATGTTGGCGGACAGCAGGCGATTTTCACCGGGGATGCCGATGGTCATAACGCCGATTTTTTTGTCGAACTTTTCGTTCATGGCGTCGATGACGTCGAAGTTCTGCTTGCCGACCAGCTCGGAAGCGTCTTCGAAGGTTACGCCGTCCATGGTGACATGCAGGCGATACCATTTGTCATCTTTGGGCTGGCCTTCGATGATCATGGCTTTGATGCCCATTTTGGCGAACTGCTGAGCGGTGGTGCCGCCGGCGTTGGATTCTTTGATGGTGCCGGTCAGGGGGCTTTTAGCACCGGCGGACATACGGCCGGAGTTGGCAGCCGCGGTACCGGACAGCTGACCGGGGGCGAATACCAGTTTGTTGTTAGGTCCGAGGGGGTGGCACATCGGGGGTACTTCTGCTGCTACGATGGTGGAGGTCAAGGCACGACCGCCCAAAGTAACAAATTCGGCGGGTACTTTCTCGACCTTGCAGGTCAGATCCGTCATGTTAACGCGGAAAATCTTATCCATTTTGTACTTCCTCCCAATCTTTTACATCTGGAATGGTTCCGGGTAAAATCTCCTTTCCAAAAGGGAGGCGCCACTGTTTCCAGCGGAACCCGTCGGCCTGTCGCCATAAGGACCTTCCCAGTAGGCAGCGAGGCTCGGAGATTGGTAGTTTCGCATAAATCGCTGATGAAGATGTCAATGAACTTTTCCAAGTAGACACGTTATAACATAAAATAGAACGAAAGTTCAATATCGGATGGTGTATACATTTTGCGGCGGCGGGTATTTTTTGCAAAAAAACTGTAAGACCTTGAAAACACACTGGAAAAAAAATTAAAATTGATAGCAAACAGTGTGGTTTTTCGATCTGTTTTGCGTTGAATGGCGCGTTTTTTTCACAGCTGACGTCATAAAAGCAAAAAAGGGATATAAAAAAATAGACTGCCGAGAAGAAAAAATGGCGAGAGGTCAAAAGATGTTCGCTGCGGTGGGAGGTCGATGGGGGACACCGCGACCGTTGTGATTTTCTCCATGAGTTTGGTGGCGACTTTTTCTGGTTGGTTATCGCCCAAATAGAAATAGCTTCCGCCGGTCGCAGCAGCTATTTCTTCAAGGGGGCGTTGATCGAGTCGGGTTTTAAGGGGAATGTCCTGACTGTCCACATAAAAGCCGTCGATGTCGGTGGCGCCTTTTCTGCGGATGGGAATAAAGACATCGCTGGTATGACCGACTCCGATGGTGAATACCGGAGTAACGGATCCTGTTCTTCTGGCAAGAGTCTGCAGAAGCGATGACCGGGTATTTTCAGTGTCTTCGCCATCCGTTATGAGAACCACCGCTCGCGCCGGGATTTCTGCCTGGCTGTCGACCATCATCATACCACTGTCGATGGCAGCCAACAGATTACTGCCTGATTCCGTCAGATCGCCAAGATCGGTATGGGTGACCATGTAACGCAAAAAGCCCAGGTCACGAGTGGGAGAAACAACCTCGATGCCGTTACGCGCAAAAAAGAACAGACCGACTTTCTCTCCATCAAGACGTTCGACTATGCTCAGAGCCAATCGCCGCGAGGCATTAAGCCGGTTGGAAAGAGGCGTTACGCGCTCTCCAGGTAGCCGTTGCAGGACCACATCCTCGGCCAGCATCGATTTGCTCACATCAATGCCGATGGCCAGCACCAGGTTGTCGCTGATATTCCCCGATCGCGATACGGTAATGCTGGGTCCTGCGAGGGCGGTCACAAGACTGGCCAGTCCCAGTAGTGGCAGCAGGCTGCGGCCTGTACGCCGCCAAACCGGCCTGTTGCCAGAATCCGCCCGGAACCGACTCCGTAAACGACCAAGAAAACGTTCCGTGGCCAGAACCCGCCAACCGATCGGAAGGAGTAGCAGGAGCAGCCAGAACATCTGCGGAGAATTGAATCGCATGTCAGGGTCCTATTTCTCTACCCGGGTTTCCAAAGGAACTCCGGGGGCGAAGCCAGCCACGTCTGGAATAAAAGCTTCGAGCTGTTCCTGAACCTCGGTCAGATTTTCCTGCCGGACTTCGCTCAGTCCGATCTTGCGGTATTCGCCGAGGCCGACGATCAATTCCATGTTCCAGCGGGGCAGGGCACGTTCCTGGGAGGAACTGCAGGTTGCGTCGACGAGATCGATGGCGGCTTTATAATCATCAATGGCGTCGGACAGGAACTTTGCACCCTTGCGCCCATCCTGTTCAAAATTCAGCACGCTGTAGGCAAGCATGACAGACACATTGCCTTTGAGGGTGAGCAGTTTCCAGTCTAGCGATGCAGTTAGCTTTCCCCTGCTTTCCAAGGCTGCGGCGCAACTGTCGCGCAGGGCGAGCAATTGTTGGTGAAAAGTCTGCAGTTGATGGCGTTGATCCGAAGCAAGATATCGGTTATTCAAGGCCGCTGAGATTTGCTTGAAATTGGTAACGGCTTCTTGCCACTGGTTCCAAAGTCGGACGTAGTTGGCCTCGGGTAGCGGTTGGCCAAGAGTTTTCGCCTGGGCGCTGATCTGCTCCAGTTCGGAAATGACGGCTTGACGGTCCTCGGCTGGGGGCAGGTTTGCCATTCGTGCATTGAGCTTATGCAGGTTTGTCGTTTGTTGCGAACTGTGCCAGTAGCCGATGGCACCGGCAATCAGCAGCACTATGCCTGCCAATCCCACAGTGCTCAGGGCGATAACTGTGGCGCGTTTGTTTCGCAGAAGGATGTCTGTGAAAGTAAGCATGTTTCAGTCCTCGAAGTTGTTGCAAGGCAATTTGTTATACCTTGACCGGTTATTGCCGTGTCCTTTTGGTTTTAACCGAAGCCAGGTGGCTGTTTTAAAGTTTGCGAAGCCGCGGCAGGCTGCGCAGAAGCAGGTGCAGTGCCATAAGTCCAAATCCCATAAGGGCCAGCGTCTGTCGGGTCCAGCGTGGTTGCAGGGTGATGCGAGTCAGATTCCGATTGCTTTCCAGGATGTCGATCTCTCGGTAGACTTCTTCAATCTGTTCCCGATCCAGACCGCGCGAGGTAACGAAAATGCGACCGACGGCAGGTTCGCCGGTTACCGGCTGCATGGCTTTTTCCACCGCTTCGTCGACCTCGCCACCGACCGAAATGATGTAGAAACGCACTCCGACCGCTTTCATCAGGGTAATGATGTTGACCAGGTTCGGCAGGGCACCGCTGCGCACGTGGGCGCGCTGGGTCGGTTCGATGCGGCCGTCGGTAAAAAGGATAACAGCCATGCCGGTGCCCAGTGCCGCATTGCGGATCTTCTGGGGGATATCGAGCAGTGCTCCCGGTTCGCCGAGCAGAAACTCGCGCATGCCGGCGATCTGTTCAACGCTCAGGCGGTTTTCCTCGGGCAACATGGAGAAAAATGCCGAAAGGGATAACCATACAGCTTCGGAGGCGTTGGTGCCGCCCCCGGCTCCAAGTTCCCGGTAGATTCGCGAGTGGTTTTTGCTGCGCACCAGATCGAGTTTGGCTTTGAGCAGATCTTTGTCAAACGTCAGCGGAGCCAGTAGCTTGGCGTAGCTGGAAAAGGCCACCAAGCCGATGTAATCGTCGCTGCGGCGCATATCGATAAAGGAGCTGATCCCGTCCAGAGCCAGATCGCCCAGAGTCTGATCCGAGAACCGGCTTACCGGGCGTTTCATGGAGCCGGACAGGTCAAGGGCCAGAAACAGCCATTTCGATTCGATGAATTCCTCTACCGTCTCTTTCGAATAGCCTGGATTGACCAGGCTAAGGACCAGACAGGCGTATACCAGGCTGAAAAGGATACCGTTGTAATTACGTTTCCAGAATCCCGGCCGCAGACTGACCATGTCCGGCAAGATGGACGGGAATGGCAGCTTGCGCCGAGTGCGCCGTCGCAGCACCAGGAAAAGGGGTGCCAGCAACAGCAGCAGCAGGGCCAGAGGGTATTGCAGTTCGAAACCAGGCATGGGCACAATCCGGCAGCAGAGGCGGTTCAGTGTTTTTCGGGAACGTCCTGCAGCGTTTCTGAGCAGGCCCGCACTTCGGCAATAAGCTTCCCGGCTTTCTCGGGTAAATCGGCCGGTATGACTGCCTGGTCGCCACGCGCCAGAGCATGATCGATGATGGACAGCACGTCGGCGGCGGATGGGCGGCATGCGCGGGGCAGTGCATCTTCGATGCGGTGGAAGAAGGCCGTGTGGCTCCCCCCGCGCATGTCCTCGTCAAGCCCTGCAAATTCGGCCAGGTAGTTTTTCAAGGCTACACCCAAAACGGCCAGTTCTTTTAATCCCAGGTGTTGCTCTGTGGCCAGAACCACTGCGCTTACTGCCTGATATAGGCGGTTCAGGGCGTGGTTTTCGGGCTGCACGGCCATTTTCTGGCGGCTACGCCGGAGGATGGCTGCCGATGCGCAGACCAGGCCGATGAGAACCAACCCGGCTAACATCAGCATGGCATGGTGGCGTTTGGCCCCTGTCGCAGCCGCGTCATCCATGCCCGGCAGGGGGGCTGGTTCGGCGACCTGCAGGTCAAATCCCTGCTGGCTTTCCGGGATCATCGCGGCGATGCGTACGGGTACTTCGGTAGTCTTGATCAGCTGCACCTTGGTCCTGGGTGCGCCGCTATCTGTGTAATAAACCGGAATGCCCGGGAGATTGTATTCGCCGGTGGCATAGATTTTTATCTGTCCGGTAATGCGAATGGGGCTGCGGTTCAGGTCGACGGCGCTTAACGGGACGTCATAGCTGATGTCGTACAAATTGTGGAAAATGCCACCCGGTTTGAGATTCAGGTTGGCAATGGTGCTCGATTCAATTTTCACCTTGTCGGTAAAGCGAATTTCAAAGGTAAAGGGGATGGGGGTGCCGGGCATGGCACCATTCATCGCCAGGGAAAACTGTACGCCGACAGGCGGTATCAGAGGCATCAAGACCGGCCAGGCCTGCGCTACGCTGATGTCCTCGGCCAGCAGGTTGGCAGTCTGCCAGACGCTTTGCCGGCAAGGATCGATGGTGATACTTTGACGGTTGGAGGGCGTTATTTCATCGGTTTCCACGGCCTCGATGGCTTGCAGCAGAGCCTGCCGTTGTTGGGGGGAGGCGGCGGTCTTCCAACGGATCGCAATACGTTCCAGGGGAGCATACAGCTGATCAGCGATTCTCCAGGCAGGGTGTGCGTACTTGACCTGTGGATCCTGCTGTAAACGCGTCATAAGGGTTTGGAAAACTTCCTTCGGCATATCTCTGCGCAGCCGGTAGGCGGCCATAGCGGGGCCCAACTCCGGGTCGTGAAGGAAGTGACTGAAGTATTCGCCGTACTGTTGGTTGAACGACTCGAAGGATGGCGGTTGGGCATTGCTATCCCCCATCTGGAGATTGTCGGATATCTCTGCCGAGTAGCTGTCGGTTGTGTCCTCCGGCAGAGTATCGATTTGCCTCGTTGCATCCATCAATCGCACCACCAACCAGTCAAGGGCCGGTTGGGGGACGACCCTCTGCCCGTTTTGGTCGTAGAACCATACATCCTCCTGGTAGCTGGACCACAGGCGGTCAAAGCAGGCGATACGTTCCGCATCAAGGGAGTCTGACGCGGTTTCCGGCTGAGCCTCGGAATCCGTGACTTGTTCGGCGGATACTTCCGCAGTTGTCCCACTTTGATCAGGCAAGTTTTCTGCTGCCATGGCCGGGACAGCAAACACCAGGAAGAAAACCAGAACCTGGACCAACAGGCTTACCTGCGCAAGGCAGGCAGGGTGCTTTGTAACTGTACGGGAAGCATTGCGAGGATGTTGTTTCATCGTTTTTTCCTTGGTGTGAACAGGGTCAAATCAGATTCTGGTCGCCAGGCGCCGGGCAAAAAGGGTGTTGACGCGGGCCTGGATATCCGTAGCACCGACTGGAAGCACCGCGGAGTCGATGCCGACCCCGGCCAGTGCGCGCACGGTGCGTTCCCTGTCCCGACGCAGCAGGGCGTTGAACTCCTGAAGGCGGGAAAGATCCAGGTCCATTTGCTGGCCCGATTCCATATCCTGAAGCGTCAACAGGCCGCTGTCGATGCCGGTCAGCCGGTATTCCGAGTCTTCAAGCACATGCAGGGCCACCATCTCATGGGCGGGAAAACGGCTGTCCGCCGCATCCATCAGACCTTTGAGATAGCCAAGGTCGGTGTGAAAATCGGAAATGATAACCCCGAGGCAGGAGGCCAGTCGTTTCATGACGAATTCCAGCGCCGGTGCCAGTCGGGTCTGCCGGTTTTTGGCTGCCGGGGCCTGCTGCAAGGCGTTGACGATGCGGTGAAACTGCCGTGGCGCGGCACTCGGAGGAATCCAGGTCAGGACCTTGTCGGCGAACAGCAGCAATCCGCAGGGATTGTTGGCGCGCAGGGCGGCGTGGGCCAGGGAAACGGCCAGGTCCTTAGCCATACCGAATTTGTTGCCGAAGTGCATGGAGCGGCTCACATCGCATATCAGTAGCAGGTTGTAGGCGCTGTCCTTGAGAAACTCACGCACGTGCAGTTCGCCGCTGCGTGCGCAGGCTTTCCAGTCGATACGGCTCCAGCTGTCGCCGGGCAGGTATTTACGCAACCCCCAGAACTCGTATCCGGTGCCCCGGTCAAGCCCGGCCCAGTCGCCCGCCATGTCGTTACGTGGGGGGTGTTTGAGCAGGATATCGAAACGATAGGGAGGTTTCATGGCTCAGAGTTGCTCCGTGAGACTGTCTTAAGCATAAGGGTCCACCGAACGTACGATATCCCGCAACAGGTCGGCGGCATGAATGCCCTCGAGAATCGCCGAGTCGCTGAGGATCAGGCGATGTCCGAGAACCTGGGCGGCACAGGCGTCGACATCTTCAAAGGCCACATAGTCCCGCCCGCGCAAAAAGGCAAATCCTTTGCAATAGGCGATAATATGCTCGCCGGCACGCGGCGAGACTCCCACCGAGACGTAATCGCGTACCGCCGGAGGCGCTACGTTTGACTGGGGGCGGGTGCGCAGGCAGATTTCGAGAATATAAGCCACTACGGCCTCTGAAACGGTGACGTGATGAGCAACATGCTGCTGCATGGCGACGACTTCGTCCGGTTGCAGCAGGCACGGTACCGCTTTTTGCAACTCTTCGAAGTTGGTGCTCTTTTTCCTGAGCAGTTGTTCCTCAAACTCCCTGGGAGGGTAGGTCAGGGTCACCTTGGCGATAAACCGGTCGAGTTGCGCCTCCGACAGGGGGTAGGTGCCGAGCTGTTCCACCGGATTCATGGTGGCCAGCACCATGAACAATTCAGGCAGTTGGTATTGGTCGCGGTCGATGCTGACCCGCTTTTCCTGCATCGCCTCAAGCAGCGCCGATTGCACCTTGGGCGCCGCGCGGTTGATCTCATCAGCCAGCAGAATGTTGCAGAACACCGGCCCCTGATGAAAGGTGAAGGCGCCGGTAGCCTGGTTGAAAACGGTGGTGCCGGTGATGTCGCTGGGCAGCTTGTCCGGCGTGAATTGAATGCGCTTGAATTCGCCACCGATGGTGCGGGCGAAGGTGCCCACCGTGAGGCTTTTTGCCAGCCCCGGCACCCCCTCCAGCAGAATGTGACCCCGGGACAGAAGAGTGCAGATAATGGCTTCGATCATCGCTTCCTGGCCGATGATGATTTTGCCGATTTCCTCTTCGACCTGCTGAATCTTGGTGCGGAACGTTTCCGCCGAAAAGGTTGCTGCAGTCGGGGAGGTATTGTTGGCGGTAGGATTCATGACAGTGCTGCCTCCAGCTATAACGGTCGTCGACCGGCTGTTGGTCGGTCGAAAAGATTTAGAAAAATACAAATTTGCGGCGGTCACGGATGATCAGGTAGAGAAAAAACGGCCCGCCGAGCAGTGCGGTCAATACTCCGATACGCAGCCCGCCGCTGCCCCAGACACGCACCACGCAGTCCGAATAGATTACCAGAGCTCCCCCCAGCACACCGGCGGCAGGGATAAGCACCCGGTTGTCCGAGCCGACAAAGCTGCGCATGATGTGCGGCGCGACCAGGCCTACGAAGCCGATGGCGCCGGATACTGCAATGGCGCCGCCGGTCAGCAACGCGGAGATAAACAGCAGCATGTTGCGGGATAGGGTTACATTGACGCCGAGGTTGGCGGCGATTTCCTCGCTGAGCATCATGATGTTGAGATCGCGGGCGTAAAGCATCGACCACAAGGTCCCGATCAGAGTGATGATAAGCACGATATGCACATGCTGCCAACTGCGGTTGGTCAGATCCCCCATCAACCAGCCCACGATCTGGCGTGCCATCTCGAACTGGTCCGTCGACAGCACGATGACCAGCGATGTCAGGGCGCCGAAAATAGCATTGAAGGCGATGCCGGCCAGCAGCAACGTATAGCGCGAGGTCAGTCCGCCGCTGGTGGCGATGCCCAGCACGATCAGCATCGACAAAAAGGCGAACAGGATGGCAAACGACGGTACCGCGTAGATGCTGGTGGCGGCCAGACCGGCGTAGATGGCCGTTACCGCACCCAGCGCCGCGCCGGAACTGGTACCGATGACCCCCGGACTGGCCATGGGGTTTTTGAAGATGCCCTGCATGATGGTCCCCGCGGCGCCCAGCGCGAATCCGACCAACGCACCGGTCAGGGTGCGTGGAACCCGTCCCAGCCAGACGATGGCTTCCAAAGCTGGATCCGTCACCATATCGAGACGCAGAACCTTGGCCGCCAGGATGCGGCCGATATCCTGCAGGCTGACCTCCCAGGGGCCGATGCGGACCGACAGAAACATGCCGACAAGTAGCAGTGCCAATGCGGCCGAGCATGCCATCAGGCTGGTGATAAAAAAATGCCGGCGATCAGAACGACGATTCATAAATTAATCCCGCCAGGTAGTTGATGCTGGCGACCAAATATTGTGAAGAACTAAGTAAGTAAACCGTTGGCATCTTGCGGATGTTCTTCTGCCGTACCGCGCGTGCCGTGGCCAGGATCTTCTGGCTGTAAAGTTGCAGGTCAAAGGTGCTTTCTTCCGGCACGATAATCACATCCGGATTCCATTGCAGCAGGGTTTCGTAGTCAATCTGCTTGAAGTTGTGAATCCCCTTAACTGCGGCGATGTTGGTCACTCCCAAAGCCTGGCACATGCTGTTAAATGTGGTGCCCGAACCAGCCACGTAGGCCATATTATCGTAATACAGCACGGTCGGCGGTTTGCTCACGGGCCCTCTTCGCTGCCGCACCACTGCTTGGATATCGCGCAGCTTTTCGGTCATGACGGAAACCAGGCGCTGCGCCGAGGCTTCTTCGCCGGTCAGGCGTCCGGCCAGCACAATCTGATCCTTGATGGCATCAAGATCGTCGAAAAACCCGAACTGCGCCAAAGGCACATGCGCGGTGCGCAGCTGGTGCAGAAAGTTTTCGTTGGAAAAGAACGACGCCAACACCAGATCCGGACGGTAGCCGATGACGATTTCCGCATCGTCGGTGCCGTAGGTCGGCAGGTCGGCCGGCAGCAGCGGTGCCAAAAACGAGAACTGTCGATCCTTGCAGCTTTTGTGCACAGCGACCAGGCGCTCATGCGGTACAATGGCCCACAAAATTTCCGTCAGACCTGTTGCGTGGGGAATAATGCGCTGCGGCTGCCGCGCAAGGGTAATCGATCGTTCCTCATCATGTTTCTGGTCTGAAACGAAATCATAGCGTACAAAGCGATAGGATACGGTGCGGGGATAGCTCTCCGCCGTAACAGGTGTCGGTTGCCGGGTGTCGCTCAGTGATCCCATCAGCGCATCCATCTCCAGAGGAAACTTGCGGGCACCGCGGGCGTTTTCCGCCGCGGTACAAGCGCCTCCCAGCAGCATCGTCAGCAACGCAGCTCCCAAAATCCCTGTCAAGGCATGCTTAACGATAGAACAACAGCGAAACGCCATGTTCGGTTGCGATTTCCTCCACGCCGACATGGAAAACCTCCTTGATGCGTTGTTCGGCAAATCCTTGTTCGGCCTTGCCGTGGTAATAGACGCTGCCCTGTTGCAGCAGGGTTACGGTGTCGCAGTAACGTCGCGCCAGGTCGAGATCGTGGATACTGATGAGAATGGTTTTACCCGCATCGCGCAGGCTGGTCAGCAATTCCATGATTTCGAGCTTGTGCAGAATATCCAGGGCGCTGGTCGGCTCGTCGAGCAGAATGATCGGTGCTTCGGTGGCCAGCGCGCGCGCTAGACTGACCAACTGCGCCTCGCCGCCCGACAGTTCGTTGATAAGCCGGTTGCGGAAGATGTCGGTGCCGGTGACCACCAGGGCCTGGTCGATGATATCCATATCTTTCTGGCGCAGCCACTGCAGCCGTTTCAGGTGCGGATGGCGGCCCATGGCGACAAAGTCGGATACCATAATGGAAAAATCGAGGCGCGTGTCCTGCTGTACCAGGGTCACCATCTGGCTGAGAGATTTGCGGGGGATGCGGCGATAATCCCGCCCCTCGATCAAAACCCGGCCGTTTTGCGGTTCCCAGATGCGGCAGATGTTGCGCAGCAGCGTGCTCTTGCCGGAACCGTTGGGCCCGATCAGTCCATGGATGCCCCCGGCGGCAAAGTGGCAGCTGATGTCTTTAAGAATAGCATGGCCACCGATGGAAAAATCGAGCTTGTCAATCTGCAGGATCGGTTGATCGGTCATTCTTCCTCGTGTTCCCGGCTTTTAAGAGTCAGTTTCCAGGCCAGCGGCAAGCTGAATTTGGATACGGCGGTCAGCAGCGTGCCGCACAGCACGATGCTCCACATGATGCCGTGCCCCAGCCGGTCCTGAAACAGGCCGGTGGTTAAAGTCGTTCCCCATAACAGCGTCAACCCGGCGAATAACTGAATATTCTGGCTCATGGCATGAATGCCCCAGAAATTTTCGGAAATCCGGCTCAATCGGCCATTGCGCAATTTAATTTCAATGAGTTTAAACCAGATGCGTCCTTCCGCCACCTGGGCCGAGCCGTCGCAGATGTGATGCAACAGGTACAGGGCAATGAGGACATAACGTCCCGCAGCCATATCGCCGAACAGCCCGGTGAACAAGGGCGGGTAACACAGCAACAGCAATATCGCTCCCAGCGCCTGCCCACCACCCACCAGGGCCATGGCTCGCACCAGGCCTCGTACCTGGGTGTTGATATCCGGAAAGCTTTCCAGATAATCGACAAACGAAGAAACCTTGACGTTGCTGATAAACGTGATCCCCGGATAAAAGTATTTTGTCAGCACGCCAAGAATCGCCGCCACCCTGAATTCGGTCTGGGCCATGGAGAACATGGTGTAGAGCACCGCCCCTTCAAGAATGCTCTTGCCCAAAGTGTACAACAGGTTGCCGATCTCGCCATAGCGATAATAAGGACTTAGCCCCATGGCCTGGAACCAGAGGGAAGTTTTATGCGCGACATCGCGCCACAGGGAGCGGGGTGCTGGGCGTGGATTGGCGATGGCAGTTTTCACGGCGGTCTCAGGCATAGGCGTATCCCGGTTGCGTTAGAAAGCCGGGCCGCTTGAAGGCGGCCCGACCTGGAATTTTGCAGAGTCCAGCGCTTCGACCGAATGCGGGGGGTCGAAAAGCTAATGGTGAGGTGGGGGGAAGAGATGGCCCGGGGCGAACCCCGGGCCGATTACAAAGGGTAGAGAGCTTACATTTCCTTCAGCAGTTTAACCGTCTGGCGGGCTGCTTCAGCAGGAACCAGACCGGTATCGGAAATACCGGACAAAACCTTGGAAGAGTCGTGGTCGACAGTACCTGCTTTAGCCCAGGTGCTGGGAGCGACTTTGACCAGATAAGCGGAGAAGGCATGATGGCCGCTACCCGGGCGTTCGCCGATGAGATGAACAATGGCCTTAGGAGTGGTGCCAGCTTTGGTAAACAAAACTTCACCAGCTTTGTAGCCAGCGCGAACGCGGCCGCCGGTCACGACGATGTTTTTATCGGACAGGGTCAATCCGGCTTTTTTGCACTGTTTTTTCAGTTCGTTCAGGTAAGGCATCAGGTGCCCATCATCCATGATCGCCTTGGCGTTCAGACCGTCGGAGATGACAACCTGTACGTCAGGGGCTTTGTTGCCCCAAGAGGCAGACAGTTTGCCCAGGGTGGCAACAGCCGCGTCGGACAACTCTTCACCGGTGCCCGGTGCGGAGATGTAGTTTTCGCGATCGTGAGCCTGAGATTTAATGCTCACGGCATTGGGGATGGAACCGATGAATTCAGGAGTGAACTCGGCCCACAGGCTGATTTTGGCGTCGTCATACAGGTCGTGGATACGCTTGTTGGTGACAGGTTCCAGATCCCATACGTTTTCGCCATAGCCTACGGCCAGGTCGACACCGCGGCTGCGTACGTTTTTAATGGATTGCTGGCCTTCAGCATAGATTTCCTTGAAGGAGCGGGTGTCACCTTTGGCCTGACGGAATTTGTAGTAAACCCAGGCAGGATCGCCAAAGTGCTTGGTCGGTTTGCCGTTGGCGTCGATGACTTCGATTTTTTTGTAGAAGTCCCACATGGCGTCGTTGACTTTAAAGCCGAATTTTTCGCGCAGGCGCACGTGGTCCTGGAAACCGGTGGTCAGGTAGCTGAGCATCGGGTCGTTACGGGTCGGCAGAGCCATCAGGTAGGCCGGGTTGGCCGGGGCGATCTGATCCTGGCACCAGGCCAGGTCGTCGAGGGTTACAGGCATATGCAGGGTCGAGCAGATGTCGAGACCCAGCACCAGGCCGTGCAGTTTACCCATGACGATGTCTTCCAGACAGGCGCGTACCAGCTGTTCGCGGGTTTTGAAGACCTCGGGACCGATGAAGCCGGCCACGTCGTTGACGTGCAGCCATACCTGATCCTCGGTGACGCCCTTGGCTTTGGCGATTTCCTGTTTCAGGGCGCGAGAGAACCCGTATTTACGGGACTCGTGGACGACCATGTCGAAGCCGTGGCCGTGACCGTTGGTGTAGTCGGCACCCTGGCCGGTTTCGAAATAGAGGCCGTAGGGACCCTTACGCATTTTTGCGTAGTCGATCATTTTCTGGATGGTCAGGTCGAAGGTCTTGTTGGCGCTTTCGGTACCGGCGAGGCTCTGGAACCAGATAGCGGTGGAGCCGGGCTTGGCTTCTTCCGCGGCAGCCTGACCGTCGATGTGGGACAAAACACACCAGGGGATGGTTTTTTCCAGGCCGAAAGCATCGACGATTTCTTTAAGACCTTCTTCGACGCGCAGGGTTGCTTCGAGTTGGCTGTCGACCGGGTTGGTACCGATGACGATGTCACCGACGCCATAGGCGAAGCCATTAAGCGTCTGCATCTGAATGTCTTCTTTGTTGTCGGTCGGCGAGTTGGGCTGAATGCGGGCGCCGATGTAACCCTTAGCGCCGATTTTGGTGCCGGGCAGGGTGTTGAAAATCTTCTGGCCAATGCGGGTCAGTTCGGCGTTGGACATCAGTTTGACCACGGAACCGATCACATCGCTGTGCAGACCGCCCATAATGGCTTTGATGTCTGCTTCGGGCTTGGTGAGCAGAAAGTTTTTCAGCTCGCCCATGGTCATGTTTTTGATTTTGTTGTATTTAGCCTTGTCGGTGGTTTGGCGGATCAGGGTGTCCTGGCCATCCACGAACAGCGAATGATCGTTGAGGTCCTTGATCTTGGTGTTGGCCAGCAATTTGCGGGCGTTTTCGCGGTCCGCTTCGGTGTCTGCCGCTACCCCGAGGGCCTCGTCGCCTTCTTTAAAGGCATTGGCGGCGCCGATTACCTGCTGATAGGTGGTTTGGTCAAACTTCCCTTTGGTGCGATTGATGTACTGCATGACGTCTTCACCGGGCTTGACGCTGCCGATGGTGACGGCTCCGGCCATGCTGGCCAGAAAGGTCATTACCAGTGCGCCGGTAATGCCTGCCACGAATTTCCCCTTTTGTAACATTCTGTTACCTCCGTCTCGTTTGATGGGGGTGCTATCCGGTCTGCGACAAACGTCGCAGGCGGAGCATGATGAGGTTAAAGTGTGGGAGATGTCTTTGATGATCAGCAACACCTCCCACAGCGCTTACTTACGCAGCTGCTTTGCTGCTTCCCACATTTCGTTGAAGGCCTGCTCGGTCTCGTCGCTGAGAACTCGCCACAGGGCTACGGTTTTGAAGTAGGCTTCGTCGCCTACGTGGAACATAGCTTTTTCCTCGGCATTGAGGATGTCGCCGGTGTCGGCCATGACAGGTGAAACACCCTGAGATTTGACAACGTCAGCCTGGCGTGCGGGATCGAGGGAGAAGTTGATCCATTCTTCGGCCAGGGTTTTGGTCATGTCCTTGGCGCCGGCGCCCACATACCAAGCGTCGATCCAGGCTGTACCGCCTTCGGCAGGGGTTGCCAGGCGCCAGTTGCCGCCTTTAAGGTTGGCGGCCTGGGCGGCGAAACCCCAGGTGGTGGCCAGTGCCAGTTCGGGGAATTCATCCGGATTGGCGGCGCCGTCCCACAGGCTCTTGGCATTTTTGGCCAGATCGTTGAGTTTTTCCTGAACCTTGGCGCGGTCGAGCTTGTTGATGTCGAAGATATCTTCATAGCCGTAACCGAGCGCCAGAGCCGAGATCCAGACATTAACCTTGGGGAAGTTATTGTTGATGGTGTACTGACCGGCATACTGGGGTTCCCACAGTACGTTCCAGCTGGTCGGGGCTTGGGCTACCTTGTCGCGGTTATATGCCAGACCGTAGGGGCCGCAGTTGTAAGGCACTCCGTAGCGCACGCCGTTATAGAAAGGCGTCTGGTCGTTGCGGAATACTTCCATCATTTTGGCCAGGTTGGGGATGTTGTTCACATCCACGGGCTGCACGTATTGCTGGCCTTCCTGGTAGGAGAAGAAACGCGGGATCTTGGGCAGTTCGATCGGCGGAGAGATCAAATCCGCGGTGTTGTCTTTGACGGCCTGGAAGAATTCGTCCTGGTCGGTCGGGTTGAAAATCTCGACATTGACATCGACGTTGTATTTGTCTTTGACCAGTTTCTGGAAATCCTCTACGTAGGGTTTGGCATAGCCGCCCCAGCAGGTAATGCGCAATGTTTCTTTTTGGGTCTCTGCCTTTTTGGTGCAGGCGGGGGTCAACAACAGGGCGCCTGCGGCCACTACGGCTGCGGTTGCGGAAACGGCTCCCCACAAAGTTTTCTTCATGATGTTCCTCCTGGCATGCGTCGTTTTCAGGAAAAGGGTGGTCCGGTTTGTACGCCAAAAATTCCGAGTTGCCTTTGTGGGCGAGCTGCGGAAATGGGGGCGAGGGCAATTCGTTCGCCTCTCGCCCCGTTGGTTGATCGGGGCGGTTGACGCCCATACTTCTTCTGAACTTAGAAAGTAAAGGTCAGGTTAAGGGCCGCGGCCGATTCGGTGTCGATGAGCTCCTTGGCAGCGCTGCTGATCGGCGACGAGAAGATGACGATCGGGCTGAGGGTCAGCTGGTCGGTCAGGGCGTAATCAAGGCTGGCGCTCAGTTCGTAGTTATGCCATCCGGAGTAGTCGGCTACGGTGCCATCGGCATGCTGGTTGTAAGAAACCAGGGCGCCGAGATTCAAAGTAGTGTTGGGGACCCACTGGGTAAGGTCGAAGCTGTGGCTGACGTCAAAGCTGAAGAACAGGCCGTCTTCTTCGGCGCGGTCCCAGTCGTAAGAGATTTTCAGGTTCGGCGAAAGAAGGGTGTTGAGGGTGACGGTCGCGAACAGTTCGTTGGTGTCTTCCCCTTCGATCATGTACCAGATATCTCCGATCGATACGGAAATAAGATCATTCACATCAAAGGCATAGGTCAGGATGACGTCGGTTTCGTTGAGCTCGCCAGCTTTCCAGTTGTCGCCACTGGTCAGCTGCCAGTTGTGCCAGGTGCTGAGGGTGAAACCGCCGCCGAGGGTCAGGTCCATGCCTGCCTGGATGGTCGGGCGGGAGTCACTCAGGTTAAATCCACGCCACATGTACTTGTCCCAGATGCCGGCGTAGGCATCGCCTTCAACTTCAATGGACGCCTGGGCCTGGCCGATAAAGCCGGCAGTCATCATAAAGACGGCGAGTAACAACACACTCCACTTTTTCATAGGTTTTTACCTCCATATGGGGATGAAAAAGGGACGGGAGTTCTATCGGGCCACCCGAGGAATTCCTGTCCCACGAAAGCATATGCAAGGGCCCGGAACCCAAAGGCGCACCGGAAGCCGTTTGTCTTGAATGAAGGAGCGGTCGAGGCCGCAGACAGAGCTGTGCGGCGGCACGGGATGGTGTCGGTAGGTGGTGGATTGTGAAGCAATAAAGAATCAGGAATCGTGCGAAGCGTGTGTCGTTGGACCGGGGCAGGGCAGAACAACCATGGCAAAAGACGGCGCCAGCCTGTGTTATCGGCTGTCACCTTGACGTCTTTCCACATGTTCGCCACCAACCTGGTCATAATATACCGTGTCTGAGTAGGAGTGGCCGGCTTCCCACCGGATGTTCTTTTGCAACTCGAAGCGTTCACAGCAGAACAGGTTTTTAAGGGGTGCCGGTAAACGAAGTTCATCACCGTACTGAGGATAAAATACCTTATCAGGGGTATGCAGGAGTATCCCCCAACGGAGGGGAATTTAACTCACCAATTGGGGGGATTAAGGCAGGTTAGGGCAGTGAGAAGGGGGCATTCAAGAGGGTTACGGGGGTTACAGGGTCGGGATCGAGAGTACCTCGGCCAGTGCCTGGAGCAACGCCGGAAGATCCTGGAAGCGCGGGCCCGTACCGGAGACATCGGGTCGGCGCACCGCGATAACAAGACATTGTTCCATCTGTGCCGCAAGCAGTTTATCCGGAACCCCGCCGGCCTTGCCACTGTCCTTGGTGACCAGAACGCCGATGTGGTGCTGGCGGATGTGCAAACGATTGCTGTCGACGGAAAACGGTCCCTTCCCCCAGATGATTTCATCGGGGGTCAGACCGGCCTGTTCCACGGCGTGGCGCGATTCGGCATGGGGCAGCACCCGGGCCCGCAAGCGGGTGCCGGTCAGGCGTGCTTGTGCCACATAGGGTGCCAGGTGACGCGAACCGGTGGTCAGCAGCACCGGACGGCCGTCCGCGCAGGCCAGCGCGGCGGCGTGTTCGTGATCTTCGGCCCAGGTGACCGGATAATCGTTGAAATCGGAGGATGGCCGTTCCCAGCGCAGATAGGGCAGGTCGAGGGCTGCTGCGGCCTGTTGCGCCTGGGTCTGGGCCTGGCTGGCGTATGGATGCGCGGCATCGATGAGAACCCGTACCCCCCACTGGCGCATCACGTCCGCCATGGCCGTCGCATCGAGACGGCCATGACGGCGCTGCAGGCGCGGATGTTCCGGCAGTGCCAACGGTGCGTCCGTCGCCGTCGACACCAGCACCGGGTGGCCGGTTTCCAGCAGGGCGCTGGCCAGCGGGGCCGTTTCGCTGGTACCTCCGAGCAGCAAAATCATAATCGGTAGCCTCGTGGCGTGATCATCCAGCCGCCCAGTTGAAGAGAAGTACTGTTGCCGATGATGACCGTGCTGCGCATGCCGACGTCGGCTTTCAGCAACTGGCCGAGGGTGGTTAATTCGATGCGTTCGTCAGCTTCGCCGATGGCGGTGACAATACCGACCGGCGTAGCGTCGTTGCGGTGGAATTGCATGATTTCGACGGCTTCTTCCAGTTGCATAATGCGCTTTTTGCTGCGCGGATTGTACAGCGCAACCACCAGGTCGGCTTCGGCCAGTGCCGTCAGACGGCTGCGGATGGCATCCCAGGGAACCAGCAGATCGCTCAGACTGATGCAGGCATAGTCAAGCATCAGCGGGGCGCCGAGGCGCGCCGCCGCCGAATTGGCGGCCGAGATGCCGGGCACGATTTCGATAGGCACCTCAAAACCTTCGGCAGCCGCCATCTCCAGGGCCAGACCGGCCATGCCATAGACGCCGGGATCACCCGACGATACCAATGCCACCACGGCCCCCTGTGCCGCACGTTGCAGCGCCGCCCGGCAACGCTCGGTCTCCTGCATCATGCCCGAAGCGATAAGCTCCTTGCCAGCGGTCAGATCGGCAATGTGGGCCAGATACAGGTCGTAGCCTGCGACCACCTGGCTGTCGGCTATGGCCTGCTCGGCGCGGCGGGTGCGATCGAGGCGGTTACCGGGTCCGATGCCGACCACGAACAGTTTTCCCGGGCTATGGCGATGGTGACACTCTTGATGATGGTTTTCGGTAGTATTAATTGGGTCCTCCTTCCTGCCAGCAGGGCGGCCGGTTCGGCCACCGCCGGCAAGGCGACTTTATCTTCAACAAAAGTGGAATGAGCAAACAAACGGCCGCTGGCGCGGATTTCGGCACCGGAGATCAGCCGCAAAGGAATATCGAGTCGTTCGGCAGCCTCCAGCAGTCCCGCTTCGTCGGCCTTGAGGTCGGCCGACGCCAGCAGACGTACCTCTTGGGGGCGGTGCCCGACCTGGGCCAGCCCTTCTGTCACCGCGGCGACAATGGTCTCGGCCGGGGTGCCGCGCCGGCAACCGACACCGACGATGAGATTCTTGGCCGCTTCCGAGGTGGTGGTGATGACCGGTTCCGCCTCAAGAATGTTGGCGATGCGCAGGGTCAGAGGGTTGGCGCCGCCTTCGTGACCGCACAGCAGGCTGATGGCCCAGCGTCCCAACACATCGACCACCACCACTGCCGGATCCTTGAGTTTGTGTTCGACCAGTGGGGCAATGGCCCGAACTACCACGCCGCTTGGCATGATATAGACCAATCCGCGGCAGCGTCCGAACAGATCGCGGGTGAGATCGGCGACTTTGCTAAACCGGTGGATCTCCGTTGCCCCTTCGACCGAGTCATGCACATAGATCTCGACGTCGCAAAAATGCGGAGCCAGACTGCGGGCAACGTTCAACCCTTCGGCGGACAGAGAGATCAGCGCGATGCTCATGACGAACGGCCCTGGCGGTATTCGTGGGTAAACGCAGCGTCGTACAGTTTGGAGACCGGAATATCCCGCGACAACGCCCAGCCCACCACAATCATGGCCGTCTTGGTAATCCCGGCGGTGTCCGCCTGGGCGCCGATATCCGCCAGCGTGCCGCGCAGCACCAGTTGATCGGGCCAGGAGGCGTGATAGACCACCGCTACCGGGCACTGGCCGCCATAGGGTTCGGCCAGGGTTTTCGCGACCTCGCCGATTTTGTGAGCCGACAAAAAGATGCACAGGGTGGCGTTGCTTTTGGCCAGTTTCAACAGGTCCTGGTCTTCCGGCATCGGGGTACGCCCTGCGGTGCGGGTCAAAATGATGGTCTGGGAAATCTCCGGCGCGGTGAGTTCGGTACACAGCGCAGCCGCTGCAGCCTGAAACGAACTTACCCCCGGCACCACTTCGTAGCCGATGCCGAACCTGTCGAGTTCGTTCATCTGCTCGCGGATCGCGCCGTAAATGGATGGATCGCCGGAGTGCAGTCGGACCACGTCCAGGTCACGCTGCTGGGCGGCCTGAAACATCACGGTGATTTCGTCCAGACTCATAAGCGCCGAGTCGTAGCGCTCGGCATCGGCGGGCAGGTGATCGAGTACCGCGGGGTTGATCAGCGAGCCGGCATAGATGCAGATCGGGCAGTTGCTCAGCAGGCGTTTTGCCTTGAGGGTGAGGAGTTCTGGGTCGCCGGGGCCGGCGCCGATAAAATAGACTTTCATATAGTTTATCTCCTTGCAGGGATGTGTGATCGAATACCGAGTACCGATAGCTGTAGGCTTTATGCTGTAAGCTGAGTTCAAAATCTGCTACTTCAAGTTCGCCGGTCCCGGCCGGCAGCCGGGATACTTTCTTTGCAAGGCCCCAAAGAAAGTATCCAAAGAAATGGCCTTGGCGTGCGCCTACCCCACTGGTGCGAAGAGGAGATGGCTTTGCGAACCGGCCATGCGATCCCGGAACAACACGTCTGCGGGCGCTCCACTTGCCACCAGGGGCGGTCCGCCACCGGTGAAGGAGGATCTATTCAACACCGGCGCTGCGGGTAAAGGCACACCGACAACCCGGCATTAAAGATTTGGGAGCAGGTTTTGTCTATGCTTTTCACCCAATAGCACCTTGACGCCAGCCTCGCAAGGGGAGCAACGTCCATCTCTGGCAAGTAATTCGCGCAAGAGAAACAGTTCCAAGAAACCAGCGGGATGACCAATCGGTGCCACCGTTGTGAAATCCGCTGTCCTTCGCGACAACATCGCCCCCCGCAGGGGAAAGCCATTTTTTGCTTACTTTTTGTTGGCGTGAAAAAAAGTAAGGCGCCGGGCGGGGGCGCCACCCCGCGGTCTTGAAGTCCGGGCGAGTACCGTGTGCTGCGAAAACAAATACTTCACCCTTCCAACACTTCCGGTCGCACCAACAGCACCACCGTGCGGGGACTGGCCTCTAACCCGGCCAAATCGTCAGCCATGACTTCCGTTACCCTTTCTTCGGGCAGGGTAAGCTCCTCGCACACCAGAATGCGGCGCGGTGCCAGTTGCGCGGCCAATGCGCCGATCCAGCGCAGGGCGGTGGACGATCCCGCCAACACGGCGATCTTGTCCGCCGGTGCGAAATCCTGAATATCGTTGTCCGGCAGGGCACCGTGGGCACTGAGGATGCGCGCATCCATCCAGTCGAGTCCGGCGGCGGCGAAGGCGGCCTGTACGGAACTGACCGCGGGGATGATACGGCACAGGGCGCGGCCGAAATGGCGCACCACCGGGCGGGCCAGGCTGTGCAGCCCGGGGTCGCCGGTGACCAGCACCACCATGGGCGTCTTTCCGATACGGCTGTCCATCTCGTTCAGGGCGGCCGCGATATCGGCTCCGACGGCAATCCGTTCGGCTTTCGCATCCGGGAAAAGCTCCAGCAAACGGCTCGCCCCGATCAAAAGCTCCGCCTGGTCCACGGCATGCCGGGCTGCATCGGTAAGATAGGCGAGGCCGCCGGGGCCGCAGCCGACGATAGTGATGGGCCTGTCTGTTACTGCCATGGGGTCAGATCTCCACTGAAGCCAAGCTGGTCGCCGGCCAGGTTGATGAGTACCGTGGTTACCGGTGCATGATAATTGAGTCGGTGGCTGATCGCGATCTGTATGGCACGCGCCAGGGCATCGCCGAGGCATCTGCGGTGTTCGGGGGAAAGTTCGGCAAACACCCCTTCCACCGTGGTTGCTTCGGCTACCGGATGTTCTAGTACTCGGCTGGCAAGTTTCCTTACAGAGAGGACCGGACTGATCGAGCGGCTTGAATGGGTATCCCAGTGACCCATGGGCAACTTGGCCAATTTCCCCGGATGCCCCAGTACCAGCAACCCGTCGATGGGCCTGTGGGTCACCAGGTCGATCATGGTGCCCCATTCGTTTCCCGCTTCCACGACCTGCTCGGCGGTCAACTGAAAATGTCGGCGTGCGGCCCGTTCGCCGATATGTCCCGGCACCAGCACCGGATGGCGCACGCCGGCGGCCATGGCAACATTGTAGGCGCACTCCATGGTCTTGCGGACCGCCTCAAGGCTGAACGGACGCACCCTGCCGGTGGTGCCGAGCACCGAGATTCCGCCGACGATGCCGAGGCGGGGATTGAAGGTGCGTGCCGCCAACTCTTCGCCGGTTGGAATGGCGACAGTAATGCGCAGACCGCGTTCGGTCACTTCGCGCACGGCCGCTTCGATCATGCGGCGAGGACCTGGATTGATGGCCGCTTCGCCGGGGGGCAGGGCCAAGCCCGGTTTGGTGACGATGCCGACTCCTTTGCCGGCGCAGAACCGTAGCTCCCCATCCATCCATGAAAGGCGTGAGATGACAAGGGCGCCGTCGGTGACATCGGGATCGTCCCCGGCATTTTTGCAGACGGCCGCCTCGGCGCCGTCAGGCAGGGCGCGGACATACGCCAGCGGTAACGATTCCCGTGATCCGTCCGGTAAGGGAATGGAGACCGCCTCACCGACTGGAAATCCGCACAGCAGGCAGGCTGCAGCTTTGGCCGCCGCCGCCGCGCAGGCGCCGGTGGTAAATCCTCCCTGCAAACCGCCCATGGTCAGGCAACCTCCTCGGAAGCGGGATTCTGTTCCCAGGAGCGGCTCCCAACACGGACGATAACTGTCGACATGTAGCCATGACTGTCGTCGGTAAGAGCCTCGCGGAAATTGCGGAAGATGGCCTCGCGGCCGTTTTGTTCCACATAGCAGGCCAGTCGGGCCTGATCGAGTAACCGGTGTTCTTCCAGGAGTACAGCCAGTTGCCGCAAGCGTGGTCCGACTTTGTAAAGGACCAGTGTTTCGCAATGTTTAAGGGCATGAGCAATGGCCACCATATCGGTGGCGGGCATCATGGTCAGGCGGTCTTCCTGCAGGGTCAGCGGTTCGACCAGCAGGGCCGCGGTTGCCTGGAAGGCACTGATGCCGGGTACGACATGGATGTGTCCGGACGGCAGCAGGTCGGTCAGACTTTCGATCAGGTAGGAACTGGTGCTGTAGATCATCGGGTCACCGATGGTGACCTGCACCACGGACAAGCCGGCGCTGACTCGCGTCGCCACTTCTGCCGCCACTTCCGCCCAGCAGGCCCGCGTCTGGGCCGAGTCGCGTTTCATCGGGTAAACGTGTTCGATAACTTCCTGCTCGCCGATCAGATCGCGGATGGTGACCAGGGCCAGGCTTTCGCCGGCCAGTTCCGAGCGCGGCACGATCACCGTGTCGGCGGATTGGATAAGATTCGCGGCTCGCAGGGTGATCAGGTCGGGGGATCCGGGGCCGACTCCGACGGCGTAGAAGTGGCCGGGTTGACAGTTTTTTAGTTTTATATTCATGGACTTACTCCTTGGAAAGGTGTTCGGCGAGCGGTGATATGTCATCCGAAACCTGAAATTCTTGCATTAATCTTTGAACTTCACTTCAAACTATCAACTACAAGACCGCGGGGTTGCGCCCCCGCCCGGCGCCTTACTTTTTGTCCAAGCCAACAAAAAGTAAGCAAAAAATGGCTTTCCCCTGCGGGGGGCAATGTGGTCGCGAAAAGTGGCGGATCCCAAAACGATGGCGTCAACCCATCGTGCCACTGGTTTCTTGGTACTGTTTCTTTTACGCAGGTTACTGAATCAAGAGGACAGTTGCTCCTCTTGCGAAACGGGCAGCAAGGTGTTGTTGAGTGAAAAGCTTAAGCAAAACCTGAACCCAAATCTTTGCAGAGCCGGATCTCGGTGTGCCTTTACCCGCAGCGACGGTGTTGAAAAGATCCTCCTTCACCGGTGGTAAATCACCTCTGGTGGCAAGTGGAGCGCCCGCAGACGCGCCATTCCTGGATCGCAGCGAGTGTGCGTTGAGCCTGATTCCTCCGCGCCAGTGGTGTCGGCGCAGCCAAGGCCATTTCTTTGGATACTTTCTTTGGGGCCTTGCAAAGAAAGTATCCCGGCTGCCGGCCGGGACCGGCGAACTTGAAGTTAAGGTTTCAAGACTTCCGACAACCAAACACCAACTTCAACACCGCGGGGTCGCGTCTCCCTAGCCTCTACCAGACCACGATCATCACCCAAGTACAGAACAGCACGAAACAAACCCTTAACACCTGCGCACTGACAGCCATCACCAGGCCGGGTCGTGCGCCGAGGGTGGCCAGGTAGGTGGGCAGGGCGTGGCGCAGGGTACGAATCGGGGCGGTGATGACCGAACCGAGCAGGATCACGGTGACGGCCTGTTTGATGGACAGGCTGCCGGCATCGACGAAGTTGGCTGCCGCGATGGCGCCGTTATACATATTGACCGCCTGGGCCGGGATAATGGCTACCGCCTGCGGTGGCAAGAAAGCGGGTTTGAACACACTGGGCAGCCACACCGCCAGGTATTCGAAAACCTTGCATTGTTCCAGCAGCGCCATGGCCGCGAAGGTCGGTACCACGTACAGCAGCAGGCGCCGGATGGTGCGCCGGGATCGCTTCCATACCCGTTTCCAGAAATCCACACTGGCAAAAGCCGGTCGTTGCAGTGTTTTGCCGTTATCGGCAACGGCCTGGCCAGGGACATTGAAACCGGCCCGGTCTTCATTCCACCGCTGGCTGAGCCAGCTGGAAACCATCAGCACCAGCACGATTTCCAGGCCGATGGCGGCCAGTCTTACCCCGAACAGGGCACCGGTAGCCATCCAGCCGAAAGCGAAACCCAGTGGCACGATAAAGGTCGGCAGATGGGCAAACAGCGAGATGCAGGACACCACCAGTACGGAGGTATAGAGATGGCGGTTGTTAATAACCCCCTCGTCGCGGTACGAGACCAGCATGCTGTTGGCTACCGCACCCGATTGAAAGGCCATGATAAAGGCCGGAGCTGCCGCGCGGGGCAGGCGTCCCAGTCGGATCAGCGGCCAGGCCAGCACCGATAAAGCACTTATCCAGCCAGCCACCTCCAGAATCTGACCGATGAGGATACCTGCGGCAATGATAAAGCCCAGTTCCACCAGCAATACCGCTTTTTGCGGCCAGAAAGGGAGTTTGCGTTTCCAGCTGCTGTAGGCGGAAGGCCGGGATCTTTCTTGGCGGCGTGCCTGCTCCAGAGCGCGGCCCCGTTCCCCTTCGGCCCGGATTTTGCCAGGTTTTGACGTAGCGACTTCGGTGGTGGCTGAATGTTCCATGGCTGCAACAGGACAGACGTGTCCCATTGATCCCAACCCGAGAGTCAGCAAGACCAGCAGCAATAGCAGGGTGCGTCGCATACGTTTATCCTTCTGCTGCCTGGAGGGCGGTCATAGCGGCATCAAGGTGACGGAAGAAGATGTCGCGGATGCCGGCGTTGTAGCCGAGCGGCCGGGAACAGGTCGCTTCAGGGGCGCCAATCAGGCTTTTCCACGAATCGGGTTCGTCACCCAGGACATCGTTCTCGATGTGATCGCCGGCTACCAGCATCAACGGCACGAAATGCACCGCCCCCGCTTTTGCGGCATGTTCCCGCGCCCAGGGCAATTTGGCCAGGCCGGGTTTTCCTTCCACGCTGCAGATGACGGCGTTGTCGCATTGCGATTCGACGGTAGCGGCAAAGTCCAGTAACGCCTGATTGTAGCGGGAGTATTTGCTGTTGCCGTGGGTGACGAACACCGTCGGACGGTCCGAAGCGATGTCTTCGCTTACCGCGGCAGCTACGGCACGGATATCTTCAGGCGTTGCCATCAGCGGTTGCCCGTAAGATACTTTCACGCTGCCGGTCGGGACCTGGGCTATTTCCGCATCCTTTTCACCGGGCACGATCATCAGCGATTGCAGTACGGCCTGACGATAGCCCTGGGCCTGAAGTTCTGCGAGGGTTTCTGGCAGGTTACGCACCTGGACCCCGCGTGTGTGCAGCCGATCCACAACGGTCTGGGAGGTGAAAGCCAGGAAGATGTCATGGTCTGGATAGCGTTCCTGCGCTGCCTGCTCGATGACGTCGAACACTTCCCGACCTTTGTCCGAAGTGGTACCGAAGGCGACCAGCACGATGGCCGGTGTTGTTTGGCTCATGATTGCATCCTTCCCAACAGCAGTGCCGGACTCTTTCGCCGCACAGCCGGGCAGGGCAAAAAGCAGCAGGCATGCGATGAATCTGGATAGAAGGGTCATTGATGTTCTCTCCTAAATGGGCTGACCAGTTTTCAAAACCTTAATTTCAAGTCCACATTCCGGTTTTGGCCTTAGATGTGGTTTGGCTTATGTTTTTCACTCAACAACACCGTGCTGCCCGTTTCGCAAGAGGAACAACGGTCCTCTTGATTCAGTAATCCGCGTAAGAGAAACAGTCCCAAGAAACCAGTGGCACGTTGGGTCGACGCCATCGTCGTGGAATCCGCCACTTTTCGCGACCCCATTGCCCCCCGCAGGGGAAAGCCATTTTTTGCTTACTTTTTGTTGGCTTGGACAAAAAGTAAGGCGCCGGGCGGGGGCGCGACCCCGCGGTCCTGAAGTCAGGGTTGCGTAGCGTGTTCCGAGTGCTGAGTTCAAAAGCTTACAATCCTAAAGTCAAGTTCGCCGGTCCCGGCCGGCAGCCGGAATACTTTCTTTGCAAGGCCCCAAAGAAAGTACCCAAAGAAATGGCCTTGGCTGCGCCGACACCACTGGCGCGGAGGAATCAGGCTCAACGCACACTCGCTGCGATCCAGGAATGGCGCGTCTGCGGGCGCTCCACTTGCCACCAGAGGCGATTTGCCACCGGTGAAGGAGGATCTTTTCAACACCGTCGCTGCGGGTAAAGCAACACTGACATCCGGTTCCGCTAAAAAAAATTGGGTTGAGGTTTGGCTTATGCTTTTCACTCAACAACACCGTGCTGCCCTTTTCGCAAGAGGAGCAACGGTCCTCTTGATTCAGTAATCCGCGTAAGAGAAACAGTCCCAAGAAACCAGTGGCACGATGAGTCGACGCCATCGTTGTGGAATCCGCCACTTTTCGCGACCACATTGCCCCCCGCAGGGGAAAGCCATTTTTTGCTTACTTTTTGTTGGCTTGGACAAAAAGTAAGGCGCCGGGCGGGGGCGCGACCCCGCGGTCCTGAAGTCAGGGTTGCGTAGCGTGTTCCGAGTGCTGAGTTCAAAAGCTTACAATCCTAAACTCAAGTTCGCCGGTCCCGGCCGGCAGCCGGGATACTTTCTTTGCAAGGCCCCAAAGAAAGTATCCAAAGAAATGGCCTTGGCTGCGTCGACACCACTGGCGCGAAGGAATCAGGCTCAACGCACACTCACTATGATACTGAAATCGGGCGTCTGCGGACGCTCCATTTGCCACCATAGGCGGTTCGCTACCGGTGAAGGAGGATCTTTTCAACACCGTCGCTGCTGGGTAGTCAAAACCGACAGCTCGGTTTTGCATTAGCGTCGACGCGATTTCCGTTACGGAGGGCCGATGCCTCAGCCCTCCGTATCTAGCTGCTTACAGCGAAGTCAAATCGATGCTGGTCGTGGTGTCCGCATCCCAATCTTCCCACAGATAGGTGTCTTCCTTACCGTCGGCGATCAGACGCAGGGCATAGCGTACCTGCTCTTCGTACAGTTCGCAGAATGCGCCGGGGACGTTCTGGCCACCGTTCATTTCATGCGCTTCGGCGGGGCAGGGCGAACCGCAGAAATGGCGGATTGCGCAGTTTTTACAGGGGTCGATGTTTTCCACCACGCGTTCGGTGACAGCGCGGAAGGGTTCGCTTTGCAGCACCGCCTCGATATCGTCGGTGTACAGGTTGCCGCCTTTGAAGCGTTCCACACCGACGAATTCGCTGCAGGGGAACATGTCGCCGGAGGCGGACAGGGCGAAGAAACAGCGACCACCGCCGCAGGGCGAGATGTCGCACATCAGGCGGCGGGCCGCCGGTGCCACGACGCTGACCAGCACATTGGCGAAGTTGGCCACTACCAGCTTGCGGCCGGTTTTTTCGTACAGCTCGTAGGTGCGATCGAGGGCCTTGAGGTACCACTTGGCCATTTCATGATCGAGGGGCTTGATGTCGCGCGCGCCCTGGCGGGTGCAGCGTACCTGATTGAGCATGCAGATCGGAACCTCATGCTCGTGGAAGAAATCGACCATCTCCACCAGTTTGTCCATATTCTCCTGGGTGACGGTGCAGATGACGTTGAAATTGGCGTAGCCCTTGAGTTTGTTCATGGCCCGGACCACGTGGGCGTAGACACTGTCGCCTTCCCAGGTTTTGCGGGTGCGGGTGCAGATGTCTTCGAGGTGGCTGTCGAGGGACAGACCGATGCCGATGTTGCGCTCGGTAAGAAAGGCAATAGCTTCGTCATCCAGCAATGTGCCGTTGGTCTGTACGCCGAAACGGAAATCGTCCAGGTAGGCATCGATGCCGGCAAAAACCGCTTCGCGGGCCATCATAGGCTCGGCGCCGTGGAAGATGATCTGCGGCTTGTGACCCTCGGGAACGGTGGTTTTAAAGTATTCCTTGAGGATGCCCAGGGCTTTGATCAATTCGTCCGGAGTCATGGTCTTGCCGTCGCTGCGCATGTCCTCCGGGATGTAGCAGTAGGAACAGTTGAGATTGCAGCGGTCGGTGGGGTTGAAATAGACCGCCGACGGTTTCAGGCCGAAGCGCAAAGCGTCGATCTCCTCAAGGAATTCATCGCGACGGCTCAGAAACTGCTGCATGAAAGTGCTTTCGTTGCACAGCGCCTCACCCAGTTTGTCCTTCTGGATAAGGGACCAGAACGCCGCATCGGGATCGAGCAGCGCGACATACTCGGGGTGATCGATGCTGATGGGCAGCAAGCTGGGGCCGTTGCCGGTGTTGAAGTGGATGCCGCGGGAGCAGGCCTTGTTGTCAAACGTTTTTGTCTCGGACATGCAGTATCTCCTCAAATAGCGATATGGTTATCGGTTCCGCACTCATATTCGGCGGTCTTATACCTGGATTGATTTTTAGGGTGCGGAGCGCTCGGGAGCGCTCCGCGGGGTTTCGTTTTTATGCGAGAAAAGGGTAGTTTCTCGCATGAAAACTTAGTTGGTCTTCTTGTCCATCAAGATGTAATGGGAAAGACCGGTGCCGCTCGCCGTGCAGGATTTGCGGTAGGCGATGACTTCCTTGCGCTGTTGCTTCATGCAATCACCTCCTTTCTTTTTGGATGGTGGAACAAAGCTCATCCCATCTGGCTGCGACGGATGTTGTTATGTTTTGATTCCCAACTAGCAACTTCGAAATATTCTTTATCTCTTTACTTCCAAGACCGCGGGGTTGCGCCCCCGCCCGTCGCCTTACTCTTTTAAAACGCGTCAAAAGAGTAAGCAGAAAAGCGCGCCCCGCCTCCTTGCCCGCCTGCGGCGGGTACCCTGCGCTACGCAACCGCCGGGCGGGCGGAGAAGATTCGCTGCGCTCAGTCCTCCGCCTGTTTCGCCCGTCGCTTGCTTCGCTCCGGCAGCGTCACAGGGGAATTCAAAATCAAAAACAAACGCAAAAGCGTTTATCAAATCTCGCAGTGCCGGTGCAGGCAACGGCTGTGCTGCGAGCTGTGCGCATCACTTCTGCTGATAAATGCGCCCTACGAAGACGTACTGCTTATCATTTGCTGTGACCGTTAGATGTCGCATTCCGTGTCGCGACAGACATAACGGCGAAGCCAGACGTTACGTCCTTTCTTTGCTTATTTTCTTTAGACGGGTAAAGAAAGTAAGCCGGCTGCCGGCCGGGACCGGCGAAGTTGTTCTTTTAGTCTTTAAAATCAAGACCGCGGGGTCGCGCCCCCGCCCGGCGCCTTACTCTTTTAAAACGCGTCAAAAGAGTAAGCAGAAAAGCGCGCCCCGCCTCCTTGCCCGCCTGCGGCGGGTACCCTGCGCTACGCAACCGCCAGGCGGGCGGAGAAGATTCGCTGCGCTCAGTCCTCCGCCTGTTTCGCCTGCCGATTGCTTCGCTCCGGCAGCGTCACAGGGGACTCAACGGCAAAGACGGAGAGTCAAATTCAAAAAGACTGTCTTCCCAACGCCAACTCACACAGAGCATGAATCACGCTGACCGCCAGCGGCGAACCGCCGCGCCGTCCTTCGATGGTGATGTAAGGCACGCCCATCTCCATCAATTCCTGTTTGCTTTCCACCACGTGAACGAATCCGACCGGCATGCCGATGACCAGTGCCGGACGCAGATCGGTTTCCTGGATCAGCCGGTTGAGTTCAAGAAGTGCGACCGGCGCATTGCCGAATACCGCGATGCCGCCGTGGAGTTGCTGTTCGGCTTTGCGCACGGCGTAAAGCGAACGTGGCAGGCTGGCCTGCCGTGCTTTTTCGGCGACGTCGGCATCGGCCACGTGGCACAGGATCGACTCCGGCTGGTACGTGGGACATACCTTTTTCAGGCGTGCCAGCGACAGGCCCGACCGGATCATGTTGGAATCGGCGTAGATGGGCGCCCCGCCGCGCAGCGCCTGGCAGGCCGCATCGATGGCGTCGGGTGAAAAGCGCACCATGTCGAGCAGGGAAAAGTCAGCGGTGGTATGCACCATACGTCGCACCACCGGCCATTGCTCCGGCGTGAAGGTGTGGGCCGGTGCTTCCTGGTCGATGATAGCCAGGGAGCGGTCTTCGATCTGTTGCCCGCTTAAGGGGTTGTTCAGTAAATCGTGGATCAACGGTTTCATGATTCTCCTCGGCAAAAATCGATAAAAGCCCTTGCCGCGCCGGGGCGGCTGGCAAAATGGACGTGGACATAGCTGGCGAACAGGCGGCTGCGTTGATAGCCTTCCGCTACCGGTTTGCCGGCGCGGCGATAGCTGACCTGCCAGGCGCTCTGCCAGTCCGGGGTGGCCGGTTCGGCAATGGCTTCGGAATAATGGAATTCGTGGCCGCGCAGGCAGGTGCCGGCAGCTCCGAAAGGCCCATCGGCAAGCTGGCGAACTTCCGCATAGCCAAGCCGCTTGCGGGTGGCCAGCATGCGGGTGGCAAAGGGCAGGGCTCCGGTCATGGCATGTCGGCTGCCGTCACGCAGTTCGATCCCTTCGGACAGGTACATGAGTCCGCCGCATTCGGCGTAGATCGGGCGGTTGGCGACGGCGAAAGCGGCCACGGCCTTGCGCATGGTGTGATTGGCTTCCAGCGTGGCGGCATGTTCCTCGGGATAGCCACCGCCAAGGAACAGAGCATCCAGATCGGCGGGCAGCGTGTTGTCATGCAGGGGGGAAAACCGCACCAGGGTCGCGCCGGCTTCTTCCAAAGCCTGAAGGTTGTCCGGATAGTAGAAATGGAACGCTTCATCAAACGCCAGGCCAATGCGAATCGGCCGATCTTGGTTGCCGGAGTCCGACGAAACGGGGATAGTCGGGCCTGACGGTACCTTTTCGGCAAGGCCGAGGATGCGCGGCATGTCGAGCTGCCGTTCAACGGCGTCGGCCAGACTGTTCAGTGCTTCGGTCGTCAAATTCTGACGGTCTGCGGTGACCAGACCCAGATGGCGGCTGGGCAAGGTCGGCAGGGAATCCCGCATGACCGCTCCGGCCAGCGGCGGCAGGCCGACGGCGGCCAGGGCGTCCCCCAGCCAGTCGGCATGGCGCGCCGACCCGCAGCGGTTGGCGATGGCACCAGCCAGGTGCAGCTCGGGGTCGAATTCGGCGTACCCTTTGACCAGGGCGGCCAGGCTGCGGGCCATGCCATGGGCGTTGACCACCAGCAGTACCGGTGCGTCGAGCCAGCGGGCGATTTCTGCGGTACTGCCCTGGGCGCTTGCCGGGTCAGCGCCATCGAACAGGCCCATGACCCCCTCGATAATGGCGATATCCGCATCGGCACTGGCTTTTGCAAACCGTTCCTGCACGTAGTCGGGGCCGCACATCCAGCCGTCGAGGTTGATACAGGGACGACCGCTGGCCAGCGACAGCCAGGTGGGGTCGAGGAAGTCGGGTCCGACCTTGAAGGTCTGGACGTTCAAGCCCCGCCGGCGCAGGGCGGCTGTCAGCCCCAGAGTCAGGGAGGTTTTGCCGACGCCGCTGGAGGTGCCGGCGATGACCAGTCTTGGACAACTCATAGTCAGAACTCCACCCCGGATTGGGCCGGCCTGCCTTGTTGCAGACCGTGCTTGACGCAGCGCATTTCGGTGACGGTATCGGCCAGTTCGATGAGTGTTTCCGTTGCGTGACGGCCGGTCAGGGCCAGACGCAGCCGTGCAGGGGCCTGCCGCAGCAATTCGGCCACCTCTTCTTCTTCCAGCAGACCGGCGGCGATGGCGCCGCAGATCTCGTCGAGTACCACCAGATTGTAGTCATCGGACAGGACCGCTTCGCGGGCCAGGGCCAACCCTTCCTTGGCAACCCTTTGATGATCTTCAAACCTCGGATCGTCACGTCGTTTCGGCACGAACCCGAGACCACGCCGCACGAATTCCACCCCCGGCAATTTTTGCAGGGCGGCGATTTCGCCGCTGCCGGTATCCGATTTGAGAAACTGCACGACCTTGGTGCGCATGCCGTGGCTGCTGGCTCTCAGCGCCATGCCCATAGCGGCGGTGGTTTTGCCTTTGCCGTCGCCGGTGAAGATGAGGATGCGTGGTTTGTCGTTCATTGTCGGTAAACTCTCGTATTTTTATGACTGTGATTTATGGTCTTTTCTTCCACCACGAAGGGCACGAAAATCACGAAGAAAGACTTACAAAAAAACAAGATTTCTTTATCCAAAAAAAGCCCGGTTTACCCTTCGTGTTCTCTGTGCTCTTCGTGGTTAAAAGAGACCAGTAGCTTAAAGTCAGGGATGTGTCTCCCCTTAGTTGGTCGTTAGCCATATCCACCCGAATCTCATGCTCAAAAATGCCAGCGCCGCCAACAGCGAAGTGAGCAGCATCAGCTGCACCGCTGCTGCAATGTGCCGGGATGCCAATGGTTGCCCGGCATCGCCAAAATAGGGCATGTCGGTCAGTTTGCCCTGGCGGTAGACCGGACCGCCCAGTTGAATCTCCAGGGCGCCGGCGGTGGCGGCTTCGCTCCAGCCTGAGTTGGGGCTGGGATGGTTGCGCCAGTCGCGCAGGGCGATGCGCCAGGTGTGTTTCGGGCGCAGGCCGAGCAGGGCGGCTGCGGTTACCGTGATCGGCAGGGTCAGGCGCGCCGGCAGGTAGTTGAGCACGTCGTCAAAGCGGGCCGAGGCCCAGCCGAACTGCAGGTAACGTTCGTTTTTGTAGCCGAAGGTCGAGTCGAGGGTGCTGGCGGCCTTGTACGCCAGGGCGCCGATCGGACCGAGCAGCACCGCCCAGAACAGCGGCGCGGTGACGCCATCCACGGTGTTTTCCGCCACGCTTTCCACCGCCGCACGCACTACCCCGGACCGGTCGAGAGGAGCGGTGTCGCGGCCGACCAGCCAGCCGACGCGTTGCCGGGCCAGTTCCAGGTTGCCAAGGCGCAGGGCCTTGAGAACCTGCCAGGCGTGCACGGCCAGGTCGCGGGCGGCGAAGCAGGTCGAGAGCAGCAGGATGCCCAGGGCGTCACCCGCCCAGGGGTGCAGGCGGTATGCTGCGGTAAGCAGCAGGGTGGACACTCCTGCCGTGGTGGCGACGACGATCATGGTCGTGACGATGCCGGCCAATCGCGGATTGGTAATACTGCGGCGCAGCGGGGCTTCCAGGGCCATGGCCAGCCGTCCCATGCCTTTGACCGGATGCGGCAGGCGGCGCGGGTCGCCCCACAGCAGATCGAGGCCGATGGCGGCCAGTATCTGCATCTCGAGAGTCATCGCAACCCCATAAGGCGATAGATGGCGGGGATGTCGAGACTTTGGCGCACGGCGTCGGCCAGCCGTTCAAAAGCCGGTTCCAGATCGTAGCTGGCCTGGATGGTGCCGAGGGGCTTGAGACCCTTGCGTTGCCGCAAACGGTCGATGAACCAGCGGCGGAAACCATCGGCGTCGAGCAGGCCGTGCAGATAGCTGCCCCAAAGCAGGCCGTCGCTGCGGCAGGCGCCCATGGCCTGTCCGCTGCTGCCGATCAGAGCTGGCGGAATGTCTTCTGCCCGGCTCTGGCCATGATGGATTTCGTAGCCGAAGACTTTCATGCCGGAAATGCGGTGGCGGGCTTCGGTGCGCGTCAGGGTTTTGTCCTGCTCGAGAACCGTGTCGATGGGAAGCAGCCCGAGACCGACCAACTCGGTTCCCGGTGATTCGATGCCATGCGGATCGTTGATCGAACGACCGAGAATCTGGTAACCGCCGCAAATGCCGACGATTTCACAGCGGCCCGCGGCGGCCAGCTCTTGCAGACTGCGGTCGAGGCCGACGGCGCGCAGAAAGGTCAGGTCGCCGATGACGTTTTTGCTGCCCGGCAGGATCACGGCATCCGGGCGACCAAGATCCTGTACGCGTCGTACGATGCGCAAGCGGACATCCGGTTCGATGCGCAGCGGTTCCACATCGGTGAAATTGGAAATGTGCGGCAGGTCGAGCACGACGATATCTACGCCGTCGTCCGCGGAACGCTGGTCGTCGAACAGACCGGACTTGAAGCCGACGGAATCTTCTTCCGGCAGGCCCAGATCCTTCAGGTAGGGCACCACCCCGAATACCGGACGTCCGGTGTGCTCCAGGGTGTAATCGAGCGCATCTTTGAGCAGGCTGGCCTGACCCCGAAACCGGTTGACGACGAATCCGGCGATCTGGGCGCGTTCACTTTCCGACAGGACTTCCATGGAACCGACAAACGAAGCGAAAACGCCGCCGCGGTCGATATCGCCGACCATCAGCACCGGAGCTTTTGCATACTGGGCCATTTTCATGTTGACGATGTCATGGGCCTTGAGATTGACCTCGGCAGGGCTGCCGGCGCCTTCCAGTACCACGGCGTCATACCCGGCGGCCAAAGAGTCGTAGGATTCCTTGACCCGTTCGAAGGCTTCGGCCTTGTAACGGAAATATTCCATGACTTTCATATTGCCGACCGGTTTGCCGCAAACGATCACCTGGCTGCCGGTGTCGCTGCTCGGCTTGAGCAGGATGGGGTTCATGCGCACGTCCGGATCCAGTCGCGCGGCCTGGGCCTGCACGACCTGGGCGCGCCCCATCTCTCCGCCGTCGCGGGTGACGAAGGAGTTCAACGACATGTTCTGGGCTTTGAACGGCGCCACCCGGTAGCCGTCCTGCAGCATGATGCGGCACAGGGCGGCGGCCAGAACACTCTTGCCCGCATTGGAACTGGTGCCCTGGAACATGATGGCCGGTGTATGGTGGCGGGTGGTGATCAGGGGCGCCATGAAAAGTTCCTGGCGCAGAGCTTCGACCAGTTGCTGGTTTTCGGGTTCGGTGCGCACCGCGATCCGGAAGAAACGTCGGTCAAGGCCTTCGAAATTATCGCAGACCCGGATGGCCAGGCCGCGTTTGAGTAATCGCGCAGCCAGGGCGGGTGCGTCCATGGAGGTGCGATCACAGCGCACCAGCATGAAATTTGCCTGCCCCGGATAGACCTTCAGGTAGGGAATCTGCTCCAGTTGCATACGCAATTTGTCGCGCAGAACACCGATGGCGGCCCGTGACTGTTGGGTGTACTCGGTATCGAGCAAGGCAGCCTCGCCGACCTTCTGGGCGATCGTATTGACCGACCAGGGGGGTTGCAGAGATTTGACCTTCTGCACGGTTGACGGCGAAGCCACGGCCAGGCCCAGGCGCAATCCGGGGATGGCGAAAATCTTGGTCAGAGACAGCATTACCACGACATTGCCGGGGCGGTTGACGGTGAGGCTGTCGAAATCTTCCACAAAATCGGCAAAAGCCTCATCCACGATAAAGGTCGCGTTAGGGAAACGCCGCGCCAGATGCCGTAGGCGATGCGCGTCGAAGGTCCGGCCCGTCGGATTGTTGGGTTGACCCAGGGGCACCATGGTGGGGGTGTCCGCCAATGCCTTCAAGGCTGCTTCGACCTGATCGAAGTCGAGGGCGAAGCCGGTTTCTTCTGACATAGGCAGAATGTGAATTCTCAAACCGGCGACACGCGCGGCACTTGCGTAATCGACATAGCTCGGCACCGGGATGAGTGCCTGCCGAACCTTGAGAGCATGGGGAAGCAGGTAAAACAGCTCGGTGGAACCGTTGCCGATAAGAATCTCGTCAGGATTTACGCCATAACGCTCGCAAGCGGCCTCGACCAATGCCTGGCCCTCAGGGTCGGGGTAGTGCACCAACGAGCTGATGCTGCCACTGATGCGGGCGCGCAACCACTCGGGGGGGCCCAGAGGGTTGATGTTGGCCGAAAAGTCGCGCAGTGATTCGGGGTTCACACCGGCGGTCATGGCCAATTGTCGCAGGTGGCCTCCGTGTCGCCAGTTGCCGGATTCCGTCATGGTTTTATCCTTTTTATAGTTTCAATCTGCTCTATCAACTACAAGACCGCGGGGTTGCGCCCCCGCCCGGCGCCTTACTTTTTGTCCAAGCCAACAAAAAGTAAGCAAAAAATGGCTTTCCCCTGCGGGGGGCAATGTGGTCACGACAGGTGGAAGATTCCACGACGATGGCGTCAACCCATCGTGCCACTGGTTTCTTGGTACTGTTTCTCTTACGCAGGTTACTGAATCGAGATGGCCATTACTCCTCTTGCGAAATGGGCAGCAAGGTGTAGTTGAGTGAAAAGCCTAGGCAAAACCTCAACCCAAATCTTCGCCGAGCCGGAACTCGGTGTGTCTTTACACGCAGCGACGGTGTTGAAAAGATCCTCCTTCACCGGTGGCAAATCAACTCTGGTGGTAAGTGGAGCGCCCGCAGACGCGCCATTCCAGGATCGCTGCGCCGGTTCGCAAAGCCATCTCTTTTTCGCGCTAGTGGTGTCGGCGCAGCCAAGGCCATTTCTTTGGATACTTTCTTTGGGGCCTTGCAAAGAAAGTATCCCGGCTGCCGGCCGGGACCGGCGAAGTTGAAGTTAAGGTTTCAAGGCTTCCGACAACCAAACACCAACTTCCAGACCGCGGGGTCGCGCCCCCGCCCGGCGCCTTACTTTTTGTCCAAGCCAACAAAAAGTAAGCAAAAAATGGCTTTCCCCTGCGGGGGGCAATGTGGTCGCGAAGGGTGACGAATCCTATAATCCTTGCGTTAATTGATCATGCCGCTGGTTTCTTGAAACTGTCCCTCTTGCGAGAGGGATAGCTAAAGAGAGCATTTACTCCTCCTGCGATGTGGTCATTAAGGTGTTATTGGGTGAAAAGCTTAAGCAAATCCTCAACCCATAACATCAGCAATACCGGTTTGCCGGTGTGTCCTTACCTGCCGGCCGGGACCGGCGAACTTGAAGTCAAGGTTCTCACATCCCTCCAAAGGCCAGTGCAGCAGCCACCAGAGCCGGGATCAATTCCGTCAGTTCGCAGGCCGCACCGAGAGTATCCCCGGTAAATCCGCCGATCTTTCTTTTGCTGTAGGCCGCCAGCAGAAGGATGACTGCCAAGCTGGCTCCAGCCGTTATCAAACCTGATGGTCCCTGCAGTAGCCAGGCGCTGCCGGTCAGCAGGACCGCCGTTGTCAGCCCTGCTCGAAGAGTCGGCCGAAACACCTCGGCCAGGCCGCCGGTGGTGCGTGCATAGGGGAGCACCGCCAGACTTACTGTCAGAGCCGTGCGTCCGGCCAGGGGCATGAGTACGATGGTGGTCATGCGTAACGGCGCGGGCACTGCAGCCAGTGTGGTGACTTTAAGTAGCAGCAGGCCGCAGATGGCCATGACGCCCATGGGGCCGCTGCGGCTGTCGCGCATGATTTCCAGCATGCGCTCGCGACTGCGGGAGCTGAAAAAGCCGTCGGCCGAGTCGGCCAATCCATCCATGTGCAGGCCGCCGGACGCTGCCAGCAGGATCAGCACAGTGATCACGCTGACCACGGTTGGCGGCAGGATCATCCCCAGGCCCAGGTCGATGATTGCGGCAAGCATGCCGATCAGGGCACCGACCAGGGGAAACCAGATCAGGCTGCGGCCAAGATCCTCACCGGTGCCAAGCCAGCGGGCCGGCAGCGGCAGCACGGTGAGAAAACCGAGGGCGGCGAACAGGCTTTTCATGCGTCCACGTTGCTCTGGCTGACGGCGGCCTCTTCAAAGGTGGCCATCTCGGTGAGGAGGCGTTGGGCGCCTTCCACCAGGGTCATGGCCAGGGCCGCGCCGGTGCCCTCACCGAGACGGAAATCGAGGTCCAGAAGAGGTTTTTTGCGCAGACGTTCAAGGGCCAGGCGGTGTCCCTGTTCGATGCTGTGGTGCGCGGCAATCATGTAGTCGGCCGAGGCCGGTGCCACGGACTGCGCTATCAGCGCGGCGGCGGTACTGATGAAACCGTCAATGATGACCGGTTTGCGCAGGGCCGCGGCGCCGAGGATCAGGCCGGCCAGACCACCGATTTCAAAGCCGCCGACCTTGGCCAGCACGTCGATCCCATCGTGGGGATCGGGCTGGTTGATATCCAGGGCCCGCTGAATCACGGAAACCTTGTGCCGCCGCTGCGCGTTGTCGATACCGGTACCGTTGCCGGTCGCCTGCTCAGCGCTGGCTCCGGCCAGCAGGGCGACGATGGCGCTGCTCGGTGTGGTGTTGGCGATCCCCATATCTCCCGTACCGAAAAGGTCGGTGTCGCTGGCGAAGGCCTGGGCGACTTCGATGCCGGCCTCCAGACTCTGAAGGGCCTGTCCGCGGGTCATGGCCGGGCCCAGGGCCATATTTGCGGTGCCGGATGCGACAGCTTTGCACAGGATGGCCCCGCTGTCGGTCAGGGCCGAAAGATCGCAGGCGGTACCCATGTTCACCACCAGCACCCGGGCTCCTGCGACGCGTGCCAGGGCGTTGATGCCGGCACCGCCGGCGACGATGTTGCCGATCATCTGGCCGGTGACTGCCTGGGGGAAGGCGCTGACCCCTTCGTCGGCAACGCCATGATCGCCAGCCATGGTCACGATCAGGCGCCGTGCTACCTCCGGTTTGAGGGAACCGGTCATCCCTGCCAGATCGAGAGCCAGGTCCAACAGGCGTCCCAGAGCCCAGTGCGGCATGGTCAGCCGGTCGAGGCGGTCTTTAGCCTGGCGGCGGATATCTTCATCCTGGGGCTTGATGTTGGCGATGGTCGCATTGAGCAGATTCATGAAATATCCTCCTGTTTCAGATGCAATGGCAGGCCGCAGGCCACCAGGGTAACCTGGTTGGCATTGGCGGCGAGCAACTGGTTGCAGCGTCCCAACAGATCGCGGAACAATCGGGCCTCCCGGTTTTCCGGGACGATACCCAGTCCGACCTCACCGCTGACGAAAATGACAGTGCCAGGATGCCGCTTTACCGCCTCGATCAGGGCGTGACAGCGCCGTTGCACATCTTCTTCGGACAACGGCAGATTGTTGTTGCAGCCGGCTTGATACATGAGATTGTTGATCCACAGGGTCAGGCAGTCGACGAGCACCGTGGGGCAGCTTGTGGCCTGCGCCAAGGTGGCGGGCAAGTCGAGCGGTTCTTCAAGGGTTTGCCAGTGCTGCTGCGTACGGGCCTGACGGTGTTTGCGGATGCGTTCCGCCATCTCCGCATCGGTTACCGGACAGGTCGCCACATAGGCGCGCGGGCCGGGTAGCGATTCCGCCAGGCTCTGGGCATAGGCGCTCTTGCCGCTACGGGCGCCACCGGTTACCAGGATCATGCGACTCATGCGGTTATCCCCTGCAGGTGACTGCGGTCGTTGAGGCGGGTCAACACGCCTTGATCGCCAAACAGGCGCACGGCGGAGATAGATGCCGGGTCGATTTCAAATAACAGGTAGTGCTTGGCCGGCAAGCCGAGCCACTGGCAGATCAGTGCGCGGATCACGCCGCCGTGGGCGAACACGGCCACCGGTTCGGTTTGCGCAGCGGCGGTGCGGGCGATGCGCTCGGCGGCCCGTTGAATGCGATGCAGAAAATCCGTGTAAGCCTCGCCCTGCGGGAAGCGGAAGTCCTGCTCCAGGCGCGCCCAGCGATCCACGTCTTCGGGGTAATCGCGTGCAATTTCGGCGAAGGAGAGAGATTCCCAAAGGCCAAAATCGATTTCACGCAGATCGTCATCCTGTTGGCACATCATGTCGATAGACGCGTTTGCGATGGTTTCGCGTACGCGCAACATGGGGCTGCAGAAAGCTTCCCGGCAGGCTGATAATTCGGTGCAGTGCGCCAGGGCCTTAGCCTGCGCCTGCCCCAGAGGACTCAGCGGCACATCCCGTCGGCCGACGAACCGACCTTTGAGGGCTTCACCGGTATCACCATGGCGGATGAGAAACACCTGTGCGCCGTTCATGCTGCGACCCCTTCCATCAGCCTGCTTAAAACGGCGAAGGCCGTTTCATGGTCCGTGGCTGCGGCAATTTCTTCGACCGTGCCGGGCCGGAACCAGTCCATGTTTGAAAAGGCCGAAACCACCTCACCGACCACGATCAGGCCAGGGCCCTCGGAGCCATCGGCGGTTTTTTCGACTTCTTCCACGATGGTTGCCAGGGTACCTATGAAACGTTTTTGCCGACTGGTGGTACCGTCGGTAATCAACGCCACGGGGGTTGCGGCCGGTCGCCCCTGGCGTACCAGCTTGTCCGCTACGGTGGAGAGCATGGTTTTACCCATGAGCAGGATCAGCGTGTCGGGACCCTGAGCCATGCGTCGCCACTGTTCTTCACTCAATCCTGCGCCGTCTTTTTTATGAACGGTATAGACGCCGAAGGATGTGCCGAATTCACGGTCGGTGATAGGGATGCCGGCGTAGGCCGGTACCGCTGCCACGCAGCTGACGCCGGGTACGATCTCGAAGGGGATGCCGGCTTCGCACAGGGCGCGGGCCTCTTCGCCGCCGCGGCCGTAAATGGTCGGGTCGCCTCCCTTGAGGCGCGCCACATTGCGCCCTTGCAGCGCCAGTTCGAGCATCAGTCGGGTGATATCCTCCTGGTTGAATTTGTAGTTGCCCTTGCGTTTGCCGACGTCGATTTTTTCAGCATGGGGGGCATAGCGTGTGACCAGCAGCGGGTTGGCGATGGCATCGAACAGCACCACGTCGGCCTGGCGCAGGCAGTCGGCGCCTTTGACCGTAAACAGGCCGGGGTCGCCGGGGCCGGCACCGATCAGGTAAACCTTGCCGGGAAGGCCGGTGTTTTCTCGACTAACGGCATTGACAGCGGATGCCGTGGGTGGGCAGGGAAGGTTCGTACCCGTGGCTTGTGTACCGGGCAACACGAAATCTCCCGACAGGGGATCATCGCCACGCATGAGCAGGATCCCGGCGGCACGCGCGTCGGCTGCCACCCGCGAGTTGATTTCAGGATCGGCGGCGTCGGTGACGACCAGAAAAACGCCGTCAAGATCTTCGCGCCGGTAGGGGCTTTGCCGGATTTCGATACAATCGGGCATCTGTTCAGCCAGGGGTGAAGTCGTGGGTGAGTCGATCAGTCGCAGGTGCGCACCGGAAGCGGATAGCTTGGGAATAAGCGCTCGGACGAAGGGGCCGTTGCCGACCAGCAGGCAAAGACGTTCTTCGATGGATAGATGAATCGGCAGGTACATGGGAACCTCTCCGCAAAAAAAAAATCCCCGAAGCATAAGGCTTCGGGGATAACGTTTTTTATCCGCCTGTTACGGTTTGCACACGGCGAATCTTTGTCCGGCCTCAATCCTCGAAGGTCGTAACAGCACGTGTGCAGGACAGGCAGGTCTTCTGGCTCCCGGGTCATTCTTTCGGCCACGCCTTCCCTTTCGTCGTTACGAAAAGTGGCATTCTGTGGCTTTCGTCACCGGTTACAGCGGCGGGACCGCGACGGATTCACACCGTCTTCCCTGTTAGGCTTTAAAGCACCTGTCCTTGGTCAAATTGTAAGGCACCAGGTCGAAGCTGCAAGCTTCTAAGTACCTGTTGTATGTTTTAACAGATGACCTCCGGTAAAACTATCCCCAAAATGGGGTATTTCTTTTCTCCCCCATCGAATATCAGGATGAGGTGTCTGACACCGGTTCGTGACGCAAACGCAGATGCCAGGCCAGCGGCAGACAGAATTTGGAGATACCGGTCAGAAGGGTTCCGGTTAGTACGATGGCCCACATGGTCCCGGCATCCAGCTGGTCCCGGAACAGCCCGGTGACCAGGGTGGTGCCCCACAGCAGGCTTAATCCAAGTATCAGCTGAACATTCTGGCTCATGGCGTGTATGCCCCAGAAATTTTCGGAAATACGACTCAGATTGCCATGACGCAATTTAATTTCAATGAGTTTAAACCAGACCCGCCCTTCGGCGACCTGCGCCGAGCCGTCGAAAATATGATGCAGCAGATAAAGCACGATAAGCAGATATTTGCTGAAGGTCAAATTGCCGAAACAGGAGCTGAAAAACGGCGGATAGCACAGCACCAGCATCGCTGCGCCGAGGGCCTGGCCGATGCCGACCAGGGTCAGCCCGTTGATAAGCTTTTGCAGCTGATGATGTTTGTCGGCCAATCGCTCCAGGTGATCGACAAAGGATGAGACTTTGATGCTGCTGACGAAGGTGATGCCGGGATACACATATTTGGTTAATACCCCCAGCACCGCGGCGACCTTGTACTCGGTTTCGGCCATGGTGAACATGGTGTAGAGAACCGCGCCTTCAAGGATGCTCTTGCCTATCGTGTACATGAAGTTACCGGCTTCGCCAAAACGGTAGAAGCGGCTGATGACCAGCGCATGAGCCCATAGGTGCGTCTTGTGGATGACATCACGGACCAGCCCGGGGTGTCCATTGTGGGAAGGCGACTCAATCTTAGGAGGCAGTTCATGATTCATGGGGTCGGTTCTTTCCCTGTGGCTAATACCGTGCAGAGTGCCGCCTGGTTGAAAAAAGGCGTAACGACGAATTAAGACCGTTACGCCCTGTCGAGCATAGCTGCTTCTGTAGTCGGGACGCCGGCGGCTACCGCCGACGTCCCTGGATGAGATTACATGGCTTTCAGCAGCTTCACCGTTTCACGGGCCGCTTTGCGCGGATCGAGACCGGTGTTGGAAATACCGGAAATAACCTTGGTCACATCATGGTCGACGGTACCGGCGGCCCAGGTGGCCGGGGCAACACGGGTCATGTAGACCGAGTAGGCATGATGACCGCTACCCGGGCGTTCGCCGATGATGTGGATGATGGCCTTGGGAGTCGTGGCGGGATCCGTGAACAGGATGTCGCCGGCCTGATATCCAGCGCGTACGCGGCCGCTGGTTACCACGATGTTTTCCTTGGCCACGGTCCAGCCGGCCTTGGCCAGTTCAGACTTCAGCTCATCCATGTAAGGCATGAGATGGTCCTCGTCCATGAGCGCCTTGGCGTTCAAACCATCGGAAAGAACGATCTGTACATCCGGAGCTTTACCGCCCCAGGCGGCCCGCAGTTTATTGAGGGTTGCCACGGAGGCGTCATTGAATTCCTCGCCAGTGCTCGGATGCGCGACATAGTCTTCCCGGTCGGCCGATTTGGTCTGCAGCGTCACGGCGTTGGGGATGGAGGCGATGAATTCAGGAGTGAACTCGGCCCACAGACTGACCTTGGCGTCGTCATACAGGGCATGCATCTCCTGGTTGGTTTTCGGATTCAGATCCCAGATGTTTTTGCCAAACCCGATGGCCAGGGGTACGCCGCGAGCCTGAACTTCATCCACCTTCTTCTGACCTTCGGCGTAGATCTCCTTCATGCTGCGGGTATCGCCTTTGGCCAGGCGGTACTGATAGTAGACCCAGATGGGATCGCCAAAATGTTCAGTCGGTTTGCCGTTGGCGTCGATGACCTTGATTTTCTTGAAGAAGTTCCACATGTCATCGTTAACTTTGAAACCGAATTTTTCGCGCAGGCGCACATGGTCCTGGTAACCCGTGGTCAGGTAGCTGAGCATCGGGTCGTTTTTGGTCGGCAGCGCCATCAGGTAGCCGGGGTTGGCCGGGGCGATCTGGTCCTGGCACCAGTCGAGGTCGTCCAGGGTAACGGGCATGTGCAAGGTGGAGCAGATATCGAGGCCGATGATCAGGCCATGCAGTTTGCCCATGGCGATGTCTTCCAGACAGGTGCGGACCAATTGCTCGCGGGTTTTGAAGACTTCGGGACCGATGAAACCGGCTACGTCGTTGACATGACACCAGGCACCCTGGCCGTCGGTCTGGGCGGCTGCAACCTGCTGTTTGAGTGCGCGGGCGAAGCCGTATTTGCGCGATTCATGCACGACCATGTCAAAGCCTTTGCCATGGCCGTTGGTGAAGTCGGCACCCTGGCCGGTTTCATGATACAAACCGTATTTGCCGGTGCGCATTCTCGCGTAATTCATCATTTTTTCCAGGGTCAGGTCGAAAGTCTTGTTGGCGTCGACTACGCCGGCCAGACTCTGGAACCAGATCGCGGTGGACCCGGGGTTGTTCTTTTCAACCTCGGCCTGCACATCGATGTGCGACAGCACGCACCAGGGGTTGTACTTGTCGACGCCGAAGGTCTGCATGACGTCGCGCAGGGCCAGTTCGATGTTTTCGATGTTCTGCGGTTGGCTGTCAACGGGGTTGTTGCCGACCACGATGTCGCCGACGGCATAGGAGTAGGCGTCAAAGGTCTGCCAGACGATGTCGTCGAGATTGTCGGTCGGCGAGTTGGGCTGGATGCGGGCGCTAATGTAGCCTTTGGCGCCGATTTTGGAACCGGGCAGGGGGTTGAAGACCGTCTGGCCGATTCTGGTCAGTTCGTCGTTGGACATCATTTTGACCACGTTGGCGATGATATCGCTGTGCAACCCGTACATGATGCTCTTGATCTGGGCTTCGGACTTGGTCAGGAGAAAGTTTTTCAGTTCACCCATGGTCCAGTTTTTGACTTTGTTGTACTGGGCCATGTCGGTGGTGTTGGTGATGAGTTCGTACTGCGCATCCAAAAACAAGGGCTTGTCCACCAGATCCTTGATTTTGGTGTTGGCCATGAGTTTGCGGGCATTTTCACGGCTGGCATCGTCATCGGCCGCTACGCCGATGGCCTCATCGCCTTCCTTGAAGGAGTTGGCGGCCCCGACCACTTGTTGGTAAAGGGTCTGGTCAAATTGACCTTTGGCCCGCGTAACGTAGGCGAATATGTCTTCGCCCGGTTTGACGTCGCGGATGGCGACCGCTCCGGCCAGGCTCGCCACAAAAGTCAGGGCCAGGCCAAACGTGATGCCGTACAGCAATTTTGCGTTGAGTTGCATGTGACACCTCCATTGTTCGGGTGAACCACAGGGTCTGTGATTTTCTTAGGGTTACCCTGTGTGTCAGTTCGCGTACACGGATAGAGAAGATCGTCTAACGGAGATGATGCCAAAATTCTATTCCCGGTGTTTTTTCGCCTCCTCCCACATATCGTTGAACGCTTTTTCTGTCTCCTCGCTCATGACCCGCCATAAGGCGACGGTCTTGAAATAGTTTTCGTCTCCTACGTGGAACATGGTTTTTTCCTTGTCGTCAAGCAGGTCGCCCACATCGGCGATGACCGGCGAGACACCTTGCGCTTTGACCACGTCAGCCTGCCGCACCGGATCAAGCATGAAGTTGATCCATTCCTCGGCCAGGGTTTTGGTCATGCCCTTGGCGCCGGCGCCGATGTACCAGCAGTCGATCCAGGCGGTACCGCCTTCCTGGGGGCTGGCCAACAGCCAGTTACCTCCTTTGAGGTTGGCCTGGGCGGCGGCAAAACCCCAGGTGGTTGCCAGCGACAGTTCCGGAAACTCATCCGGATTGGCGGCTCCATCCCACAGGCTTTTGGCATTTTTGGCGAGTACGTTGAGTTGTTGCTGAACTTTGTCCCGATCAAGACGCTCGATGTCGAAGATGTCGGCATAGCCGTAACCGAGAGCCAGCGCCGTGATCCAGACATTAACCTTGGGGAAATTATTGTTGATGGTGTATTTGCCGGCGTACCGGGGTTCCCACAGGATGTTCCAGCTGTCCGGGGCTTCAGTGACCTGGTCCAGGTTGTAGGCCAGGCCGTAGGGGCCGCAATTGTAGGGAACGCCGTAGCGCTGACCGGCAAAAATCGGGGTGGTGTCGTCACGGAACACCGGCATCATGTTTTTGAGGTTGGGGATATTGTTGATATCCACCGGCTGCAGGTAAGGAGTCTCCTCGGAATAAGCATAAAAACGCGGGATTTTCGGCAGTTCGATGGGGGGCGAGATCAGATCCGCCGTGTTGTCTTTTACCGCCATGAAGAACTCGTCCTGATCCGTAGGATTGGCGATCAACACTTCGACATCGACCTGGTACTTATCCTTGATCAGTTTCTGGAAATCGGCCACATAAGGTTTGGCATAGCCGCTCCAGCATGTAATACGCAACGTTTCTTTTTTGGCCTTACTGCAACCCGGAGCCAGTGCCAGGCCGATGGCGACCAGGCCCAGGATGCCGAAAAGCGGTACCTGCCAAAATGCTTTTCTCATGATGATCCTCCTGCTGTTTCGGTGTTCGGGGTTCATGGGTGCCGTGGCTTGTTGCCTGGCCGGCACGAGGTCTCGGCCGGTCAAACGTTTGCGGCGGGGAGGACGTCCTCCCCGCCGGAGATAAAAATTAAAAAGCCTTTGGCTAGAAGGTGAAGGTCAGGTTGAGCGCTGCCGCCGTCTCGGTGTCGATAAGGTCCTTGGCGGCACTGCTGATCGGCGATGAGAAAATAAAGATCGGGCTGATGGTCAGCTGGTCGGTCAATGCGTAATCGAGGCTGGCACTCAGCTCATAGTTATGCCACCCGGCGTAGTCGGCTACGGTGCCATCGGCATGCTGGTTGTAGGAAATCAGGGCGCCGAGATTCAGGGTGGTTTCGGGAATCCACTGAGTAAGGTCGAAGCTATGGCCAACGTCAAAGCTGAAGAACAGGCCGTCTTCTTCAGCGCGGTCCCAGTCGTAGGAAATTTTCAGGTTCGGCGAGAGCAGGGTGTTGACGGTGAAGGTAACGAACAGCTCGTTGGTGTCCTCCCCTTCGATCATGTACCAGATATCGCCGACCGACATGGAAATCATGTCGCCCAGATCAAATGCATAGGTCAGGATAACGTCGGTTTCGTTGAGTTCCCCGGAATCCCAGTTGGGACCGCTGGTCAACTGCCAGTTGTGCCAGGTGCTGAGGGTAAATCCGCCGCCGAGAGTCAGGTCGATGCCGCCCTGGATGGTCGGGCGGGAGTCACTCAGATTAAATCCACGCCACATGTACTTGTCCCAGAGGCCGACGTAGGCATCGCCTTCGACCTCGATTTTTGCCTGGGCGGTGGTTGCCAGCCCGGCACACAACACGAACATCGCAACAAACAACACACTCCACTTTTTCATTGTCATTACCTCCATGTTCAGCATGAAAGGTTGCCAAACTATCCAGGAACCTTCCCGGAGTTTGTGCAACCGCTTAAAAACAGGTGATCCCTCCGTTTTGCCGAAAAAAGTCGGCCAATTCAATAAGGCATGCAGAGATACGAACGTTTGGTTCATGGCGAAGGACGGTGCCAAAATGGGTTCGGGACATGGGGCTGCGAACCAATTGGTGACGAATCCCTCGTTTAATGTGTGGAAACTTAAAAGCTGGCTACCCCGGATTTATGAGGGTGACCAGCAGTTTCGATACAATCAAAAAGTAACACAGAGTTGGAAGGTTGCAAGGATTTGAGCTGAATATCAACCAAAAGTAACTATAGGATTTGCAAGAAAAACGGTAGGCATGAAAGGAGGTGAATGAGAAGGTCAGATTTCGATTTCTTTGACCTGTATGGCCGAGCCGGGACGGGTCAGGTAGACAAACAGCAGCACGGTGCGAAGGGTTTCCTTGCCGGGGAGTCTGGAAAACACACAAGCCAGGTGCTGGAGTTTGATCCCCTGTCCTTTGATGCTCTCGGTTTCGAGGCGTACATGCTCGCGTACGCGCTCCTGCTCGTCGGGACGCAGGTCGAGGTTGAGGAATTCCGGAGCGTGGGCGGGAGCCACTCTTTCGACCCGGACAAAGTCACGGGCCAGGGCCTCCTGCAGTGGTGGAAGCTGTAGTGGATCGCAAGCGTGCTGGATAAAATTCCAGCATTCATCGAACAGGGAACGCTGGGACATCAGGCGGCGGAACAGCCCCTGACTGCGCCAGAAAGTTTCCAGAGCCCTTAACGCAGCCGAAAGGCTTCCGTGAAGCATCGAAAGCTGTTCAAGGAATTCCTGCAGCCGCCCCGAGTTCCAGGTCAGGTCCAGCAGTCGGCCGATGCCGCGCAGACCCTCAAGTTCCTCAAAAGTCAGGTCGGGAGTGGCAAGAACACCGTAGGGTGGATGGGGGTCGAAGCGCAGTCCCAGGGCGGCGGCATCGCGTCGCAGTGGGGCGCCGGGCAGCAATTTTACTGGTTCCAATTGCAGATGGTGAGGGCGCAGGGCCATGACCCGGTCGACCGATTGCAAAAAGGAGTCGCTCCCCTGGCCGGGCAGCCCGGCGATCAGGTCAAGATGCAGGTGAATGTTGCCCGACCGGCAGAGGCGTCGGACATTAGCTTCCAGTTTTTCCAGGGAGGTTTCGCGTCCGATGGCTTCGAGGGTTTCCGGCAGGGTGGACTGTACGCCAATCTCGAACTGGAATATCTCGTCGGGGACCTGTTCCAGCAACGACAGCGTAGCATCGTCCAGCAGGTGAGCGCCGATCTCGAAATGGAACCGGCTGACGCGGTTGTGCTCCAGAATGAAACGGAAGATGTCGCGGGCACGCGCAGCATCGTAATTGAAGGTGCGATCCACCAGCTTGATGGTAGGAACCTCGTGCTGCATCAGCCAGAGCAGGTCGGCCCGGATGCGTTGCATGGAATAGGAGCGCACCCGGGTGTCGAGAGCACTCATGCAGAAGGAGCAGCGGTAAGGGCAACCACGACTGGTTTCAAGGTAGACCAACCCGCGCGACAGGTCGACCAACTCCAGCAGATAAGGCGACGGGATGTCGTCAAGGTCGGTCAACAATGGGCCGTCTGGACCGGATTGCACGTTTTCGCCGTCTCGCCAGCTGAGCCGTGGAATGCCGGCGGGCCGATGCCCCTGCTGCCAGGCGTCGAGTAGTGCCCGCAGCGGGAGTTCACCCTCGCCATGCACCAGCGCGGCGATACCGGGGTGGCGCTCAAACAGTTGCGGACCGTCGAAGGACACCTCGGGGCCGCCCAGCACCACCCGCAGACCGGGCCGGGCCACGGCCAGGGCATCGGCCAGTTCCAGTGTGGCGGTGCGGTTCCAGATGTAGACGGAAAACGCCACCACGTCAGGTTGCTCGGCCAGCAGTGCCGCCAGCACCGTCTCTTTCGGTTCGTGGACCGTGAACTCCCGGATGAGCAAGGCCGGTTGCGACTGACGGCAATAAGCCGCAAGCAGTGGCAGAGCCAGGCTGGCATGAATGAATTTACTGTGAAGGGTCGACAGGATAACGCGCATGGCCGCCAGCATAACGAAGGATGCTTCGCGAGAAAAGGGGAAAATCACTGCCGCCAGCACTTAAGGGTGAATGCCTGTTTTAGTGAGGCCGGTTCGACCTCCATGATCTAAACCATTTTCATGGCTACCTTGTTAACGTGTCCTTCGTGTCCTCACCTGTTGACTGAAAACCTCAAGATACTGTTCTTACAGGGATACTCAGGATAGATAGGATGAAGATCCACGGCTTTGGGGTTAGGATTTATCCTGATCATCCTGAATATCCCTGTTCGTAGTGGCTTTGTCATTATCGGAACAGGTTCGCAAGTTTCGTGGTAATGACAGGATATTTCCCCATGCAACAGGGGACTATTCCCTCCGTCGACATGATTATGGTATGCTTGGCGGTCTAAGTGACTATCGCACCGACAGAAAAGGAAATTTATAGCATGAAACGCAAGAAGACCATCCTGGCCGTGGTGGCGGACGCCTCCGGTGAAGTATTTGAACATCCCGATCTGCTCATGGTCGGCATGAACGGTTCCCATGCCCGGCCGCCGCGTTCGGAAGAACTGATCCCTCTGCCGCCAGGCAGCCGTCTTTTCACCATCCCCGACACCCCCCCCATCGGATTGGACGGCCGCAACAAACGCATGGTTACCTTGCGCAAATTGCCGCGTCATTACGGTGGCGGCAAGGCTCAGGCAGTGTCGGCGTTTTTGACGCCGGGCTATACCCGAACCCTGTTGCCGGCCGCAAGCTACGGGGATAAACAGGTGCAATTGCCCCTGTGGTCCTATACGGCTGTGGGTTGGTGCGTCGAGGAAGAGCGCTTTTACGCGGCAGCGGTGCGCGTCGACCGCAACACCCAGTGGGAGCCGGATCATTTCGATGATCGCAAACTCGATCCCCTGGTCAAGAAGGCCTTGCGCGAGCATCCCGACAACCGACTGCTCGAGCAGTTGGCCCGCTGCGCGCTGGACTATCACTGTTTCGCCGCCAAGAACCTGTTTTTCCGTCGCTGGGAAGCGCCGCTGCCGACCTCGCCGGTGTGCAATGCCCACTGCCTCGGCTGCATCTCCTTGCAGGAAGCCCCGGAGTGCTGCCCCTCCAGCCAGGATCGCATTACCTTTGTGCCGACGGTTGAAGAGCTTTGCCAGATTGCCGTGCCGCATCTCGAGCAGGCGGAAAACGCCATCGTTTCTTTTGGTCAGGGGTGCGAGGGGGATCCGATCCTGCAGGCGGATACTATCTGCAAGGCGGTACGCGAAATGCGCCGGAGCACCAAGCGCGGCACCATTCATTTCAACTCCAACGCTTCCGATCCCGATGCCGTCGATCGTCTGGCGCAGGCCGGTATCGATTCCATCCGGGTATCGATGAATTCGGTGCAGGACCATTTTTACCAGGCGTACCACCGCCCTTGCGGTTATACCATCGAGCAGGTGCGCGAATCCCTGCGGCGGGCCAAAAACCATGGCCTGTTCACCATGATTAATTACCTGGTCTTTCCGGGACTCAACGACCGGCCTGAAGAAGTCGAAGCGCTTGGCGACCTGGTCGAAGAAGCTGGCGTCGACCTGATCCAGATGCGCAATTTGAGTATCGACCCCGCATTGTACTGCGAGGCGTTGGCGATCGACGGAGAGGGGATAGGCATGGTTGAGATGCTTACGCGCCTTAAACAACGCATTCCCCGACTGCAGTACGGCTATTTCAACCGTACACAGGAGAATTTCTATCCCGAAGGTTATCAGACCGACTGGCCGCTGCCGGCCTGATTGGCGGTGATGTTCAGCGAATGGCGGACTATGCGTATTCTTCGTCCCAAATCGTTTCTTTCCCTGGTGCTGATCGGCTTTGCCATGGTGGCCCTGCCGTTCAACCTGGCCATGATCAATGCCGAGTTTTTCATGGATCGTTTGGCCCGGCGCGGCTCCCAGGCGGTGTATCGCTCGGTCACGGTGATCCAGGAAAGCCGCAACCTGGTTGAGCAGCTGTTGGCTCTGGAGCGTCGCGTGCGCCAATACCAGGTACTTGAGGCCGGTGAGATGCTGGCCGGTATCGAGGAAAAGCATAAGGAGTTCGTGGTATCCGCTGAACGCCTCGGTACCTTGCCATTGAAGCAGGATCAGTTGCAGCGCTTGCAACGCCTGGCATCAGGGGAGCAGCAGCTTTATACCAGTCTGCGCAGCAATGGTCACAACGCCAGTGAGGACAAGGCGTTTCTGGCGAGGTTCGACGAACTTAACGATCTGGCGCGAGGTCTTTACGACGAGAGTCAGGAGCTCATCGTCCGCGAGGTCGATGCCCTTCGCTCCTCGACCACCCGTGCGCGGCGCATACTCCTGTGGCTGGCGGTTTTGCTGGTGCCGGTGACGGGCTTGTTTGCCAGTTTTTTCGCCCAGCGGATTACCAATCCGATCAGGCAGATAAATCGCGGTATCACCCGCCTTGGGGAGGGTGATTTTACCTCCCCTATCGAGGTCAGAGGGCCGGATGATCTGCGCTTTCTCGGTACCCGCCTGGATTGGCTGCGTCAGCGCCTGGATGCGGTGGACAAGGAAAAAAGCAAATTCGTATCGCACGTATCCCATGAGTTGAAAACACCGCTGGCCTCCATCCGCGAAGGTACGGAACTGTTGGTTGAGGAAGAGGTCGGTCCCCTCAACGATCAGCAGCGGGAGATTGCCTGGATCCTGCGCAAAAATGGTGTGCAGTTGCACAAGCTTATCGATAATCTGCTCGGTTTCAGTCGCATGCAGGCCAAAATATCCCCCTTTCGCGGCACCCAGATTGACTTTTCCCGCCTGATCGAGGGGATTGTTGCGTCGCAGCGGCCCGCTATACTGAAAAAGAATCTGAATCTTAAGCTTGATGTGATGGATCTGCAGCTTTACGGCGACCGTGAACGGCTGCGAAATGTGGTGGATAATTTACTGTCCAATGCTGTCAAGTACACGCCGGTCGACGGGGTGATTCATCTTAACCTTCGCCGGCAGGGAAATCTTGCCGTATTGGAAGTGGCTGATTCGGGGCCCGGGATCCCTGAAGACGAGCGACAGAAAATTTTTAAACCTTTTTATCAGGGATCGGCACCCATGGTCGGGCCTGTGCAAGGGACGGGAATAGGTTTGTCTATAGTGCAGGAATATGTACGGGATCATGGTGCCCGTATCGAAGTCCTGGATAGCCCTCTGGGTGGTGCTTGCTTTAAAGTGAGTCTGCCGCTGTCGAATCAGGAGGAAACGGCATGATGCCAAAACGTATACCTGGAGTGGTCATCGGGGTGCTATTGCTGGGGCTGTTGGTCGCCGGTTGCAGCAACTTTCCGCGCGTGTGGTGGCCACAGTTGCCGAGTGAAGGGGTGCAAGCTGAGACGGTGCTCGACTACTACCGCAAAGCCAGTACGCTAAGTATCGCCGCCGGCAGCAAGGAGTTGATCCGTTTGCGCAAAGCCTATCGCAAAAGTCCGGACGATGAGACCCTTTTTCAACTTGTGGCGCTGGGTTTACAACCCGGACGTTCCCTTGCCGATCGGCAACTGGCATCCGATTTGCTGAAGGAATTCCGCCAGCGCGACGAGGGGGGGCGTACTTTGATGACCCTGGTGTCGTTGCTGCAAGATCAACTCGGTGACCAGCTGCGGCTTGCCGGGGAGCGCGACAAGGCTCGGCAGCAGGCTCAGGAGCTGGAAACCACCTCCCGGGAACTGCAAGATAAGCTGCGGGCTCTGGAGAATATCGAAAAAATTCTGCGCCAACGGGAAAAGTAATTCTCCCCTGGCGGCAATCTGAGGACATTGATGGAAACGAAGAAACAGCGCCTGTTGTTGGTAGATGACGACACCGATCTGCTGCGGTTACTGTCCATTCGCCTGCGCGGGGCGGGATATGACATCCATATCGCGGAAAGTGGCGAGGAAGCGTTGGCCAAAATTCCGGCGGTTCGTCCTCATTTGGTGATTACCGATCTGCGTATGGCAGGGATGGACGGCATGGCCCTATTTGATGCCATACGAACCCGTCAGGCCTCCTTGCCGGTTATTATTCTCACCGCCCATGGCTCCATTCCCGACGCGGTCGAAGCGACCCGGCGGGGAGTTTTCAGCTTTCTTACCAAACCCCTGGACAGTAAAGCCCTGCTGGAGGAAATTCAGCGTGCCCTGCGTATTTCCGGTGATGCCGCCGAGCAGGAAACCCAGGGTGAGGAGTCCTGGCGCAGTGAAATCATCACCAAGAGCCCTGTTATGGAGGAACTGCTGGCCAAGGCACGGCTTGCCGCCGAGAGTGATGCAGCCGTCCTGATCCGGGGCGAAAGCGGTACCGGTAAGGAATTGATCGCGCGTGCCATCCATCGGGCCAGTGTCCGAGCCGATAAGCCTTTTGTTGCCGTCAACTGCGGTGCCATTCCCGATACCCTGCTCGAATCGGAATTGTTCGGCCATGCCAAGGGGGCGTTTACCGGCGCGTTAAAGGATTATCCCGGTCTGTTCCGGTCGGCTGCAGGGGGAACCCTGTTTCTTGACGAGATTGGCGATATGCCACTGCCCCTGCAGGTCAAACTGCTGAGGGTGCTGCAGGAAAAACAGATGCGGCCTGTCGGATCGGTAACCAGCTGCGCCATCGATGTGCGGATTATCTCCGCAACCCATCGTCATCTCGAAGACGAAATCACCGCCGAGCGGTTTCGGGAAGATCTCTATTATCGGCTCAACGTCGTGTCTCTCGATTTGCCGAGTCTGGCAGAACGCCGGGAAGATATTCCCTTGCTGGCCAGCCACTTTCTGCAAAAAATCGCGGCCCGCAGTGGCAAAAAAGTCACCGGCTTTGCACCCGAGGCCATGGAAGCACTGTTGGCAGCCTCCTGGCCTGGAAATGTGCGGCAGCTGATCAACGTGGTCGAACAGGGGCTGGCCTTGACTACCACTTCGCTGATTTCAGCTTCGCTGGTGGCGGATGCTATTCACGAAAATGTTGAAACGATTCCCTGCTTCAGCGAAGCACGCAGACAGTTTGAACAGGACTATCTGGTGCGCTTGATGCAGCTTACCCGTGGCAATGTCGCCCATGCTGCGCGTTTGGCCGGACGCAATCGAACCGAATTTTATAAATTATTGGGTCGCCATCATATCGTACCGAGCCTGTTTAAAAATGTCTGAAAACCCCGTGTCTCTAAAAAGAGACGCGGGGTTTTTGGGGGAAGTATTGTGCTTTTTCCGCCTTTTGCCTCACTTAAAGGGGGAGGCAAGAAGGTGTCCTTCCTCATCTTTGTTGCCAATAAACGACAAATCACCCCTTTTTCCCCTTTATGTGATCCACCCCGTCTGCTGGATAAGCCATTGTTAGCGCCTTTGTAAAAATTGGTGCGGGCTTTGCTCATGCATATCGCCAATCTTGAATTTATCCTGTTGTCAGACGGAGGTGATCGTTATAACGGACCGATCACCAGGTCTAAATGTGAGAGGTTTTTTTGCAATGAACGGATTTTTGCGTGTTGTGCTGCTGGTCGTTTGTGGTGGTCTCATGGCTCTGGCGGCCCTGGCAGGGCAAATTGGGTATGGTGACGATTACGGCCGGGCTACTTTTCCTTACGCGAGCATCGACACATCGGAGGGAGCCGGGGCTCAGGCCAATGGGATGATCATCGGCCACCAAACTCAAGCCGGGGTGGAGAAACCATGAAACGACCGATAACCAGGGTTGAAATTTCGAAACGCTGCGAACGTATAGGCCCCCAACTTTTACACACCGACCGGCATGGCCTGAACCTGTCTCTGCGGCTGCTGATGGTTTTAGTACTGCTAGGCGCGAGTATTTCAACAGCGTGGGGTGCGTATATTACTGATCAAATCCCTGTAACCTTGAGGCGCGGTCCAGGTACCGGGTACCGCATCCTTAAATCGCTGACCAGTTCCGCAAAAATTGAAATCCTGGAAGATGGCGACGACTATGTCAAGGTCCGCACTGCGGATGGAACCGAAGGGTACGTCCTCAAACAATATGTTTCCAGCCAGGAACCCCAAGCCGTCATCGCAGAACGCCTGCAACGCGAACAGCTCGCCTTGCGCAAAAAACTGGATGATTTGACGGAGCAGAACAAAAAACTACAAGGTGTTGAGGCGGAACTGCAAAAAATAACGGGTCAATACGAGCGCCTGCAACAAGGGGCCCAGAACATAACCGAAACCATGGCAGAACGTGACCGTCTGCAGCAGGAAAACGCGGCCCATCTGCAGAAAATCACTTCGCTTGAGGCGGAAAACCATTATTTGTGGCGCAATAATATCTTACGCTGGTTTTTTGCCGGTGCTGGGGTATTGTGTCTCGGTTGGCTGCTTGGTCGCCGGCCGCCGCGCCGTACTCGTTCGTTCTGACCTTGGCTCTATTCCTGATCCAAGATCGTTCCCTCCTTGTTCTGAACCCGCCGTCATGCTAAAAATGGCGCAAACGCGAACGCCTGAAGGCGACTTAAGGAGGATGGTATGCTCGATCTGGTGATAGACGGTGATAAGTGCACCCGATGTGAACAATGCGTCAGGGACTGCCCGTTAATGGTTCTGGTCATGGACCAGGGCGTGCCCTACGTCGGTGAAGACAAAGCGGAAAAATGTATCGAGTGTCAGCATTGCCTGGCGGTTTGTCCGACCGGCGCCCTGGGTATTTTCGGGCTAAAGCCGGAAGACAGTCTGCCTCTTGCCGGACATTTTCCCGAGCCCGCCCAGATGGAAACCCTGATCAAGGGCCGTCGTTCCATCCGTCGCTTTCAGCGAGAGCCGGTCGACCCCGCTACCATCGAACAATTGCTCAAAATATCCACCCATGCTCCCACCGGCGTCAATTCGCGCAAGGTACTGTTTACCGTGGTTGAAGATCCGCAGACCATGGAGCAGGTCAAGCACGCGACCATGGAAGGCGTTCGGAAAATGGTTCAGGACGAGAGCCTGCCCAAGGGCAAGGAGTTTTACGGCGGTATTCTGCGGGCCTGGGACAAGGGCGCGGATATCCTTTTCCGCAAGGCGCCGCATCTGCTGATCGTGTCCGTCGATGCCAAGGCCCCGACCCCCATCGCCGACGGATTCATCGCCATGACCACCTTCGAGATGATGGCTGCAACCCTGGGCCTGGGCACCCTGTGGGACGGTCTGGCCAAATGGGCCATGGTCGACATGAATCCTGAGCTGGGCGCCCAGCTTGGCATCCCCGAATCTCATGAGATTGTCTACGTCATGCTGTTCGGAAAGCCCGCGGTGACCTATCACCGTACGGTACAGCGCGATGCGGATCTTAAAGTTAACCGCGTGGTGTGGGATAAGAAATAGGCACCTAGCGGATTTGATAAAGGCTCCGTCTATCATATGACGGGGGTAATGACTGGATAAAACAGTATAAAAAAGGCCTTCCAATATATACGGAAGGCCTTTTTTTATAGGAGTGTCCCGTCCTAAAAGGCGGTTTGCGGGGCCGCATAGTGGTCAACTTACCTGATAGCTGAAACAGTAAGCGCTACTTGCAAGTGGCTTCGTGCCGGGATCACCTCTCAATGCCCGGGCTGATGATGTGTTGACCTAAGTTAGGTTGTCGAGAATTTGCTAAGAGCTCCATTTTATTCGCCTCCAGCGAAAGGACTCGCCCTGGTTTCGTAGCCGCTCCCAACCCATGTCGGTGCCATCGTATTTTTTGCCTTAGTGCGTTTTCTTGCGGTTGCTGGATATCTGCCAGAAATTCTTATAAAACCTGGTCTACGAGAAAAGCCCTCCGGTTCGCATGGTGGGCTTTTCATGTCTGAATCACTGTGTTTTGCGATACTTTCCCTGGAATCGGAACGGTTAAGTAGCCGAGTTCAATGCATCGGGGAAATGCCTGATTTCATAGGCGTCCCTCCTTCTGTTCCCCAGATCCGGTTTGAGCGCATCTGACCTTGCCCAATTAATTCTGAATTTCTTTCAATCTATCAGTTTGCACGTATATGTTACGAATATTTTCCGATATACGGTTATCTAACTTGTCTCTAACTATAATCATGTCCTTTAAAACAATTTTTTCGCCAGAAATAGTAAAGTAGGAAATTTTTCTGGAGGAATCACCAAGGTCCTCAACAATAACAAATCTGTCAGCGCCAAGAGCTGTTACTTCAGAATAACTTTCATTTACAAATGTACCGAAAATAATCAAAGCTAAAAAAGTAACAAATATAAGCCTCATTTTTTCCTCCATTGATTTTTGATTAAAGGAATGAGCCTCCTGAAAAGTAAAATTCTGTGGCTGTATTTTACAATCAACGCACGCCAAGGCAGGCGCGTTTGCCTGATTTATTACATTTTATGGTGGATAGAACCGATGCCTGAGATTTTTAAATATTATCTTTATTAAATGTTAGGTCAAGCTTGGGTCGCCTGAAAAACGTTCCCAGTTTGTTCAAGACGAAAATACTAAGAGAACTTTTATTTCTTGCAATTCCTGAAATGTGAGAAACGCCCACCGGTCAGCATGGTGGGCGTTTCATGTCTACGGACCGGTGAGGTTTGCGAAACATCTAATGGAGCGAGAATGGCCAAGTAGCCGAGTTCAATGCATCCGGGAAATACCTGATTTCATGTGCGTCCCTTCCTCTGCCCCATCCGCTAGCAATGAGGTGAACATACTTTTCAGAAGAAAGAATCTTCGACATGCTGCCATGCGAGAAGATAGTGGAAAATATTTCATTGAACCGCATATGCGGGCAATGTTTGAAGAACTCTGGAAGATTCACTTCAAACAGCAAGAGAGTTAGTCCTTTCCCAATTGCCCGGCTTGAAATTTAGCTCCGAGCTGAGAGAATAGCAGGGTAGCGAAACGTAAACTCCAAAAACAAGGAGGCGATGATGCGTTCTGTTCAAAGATGGCAGTGTATGGTCTGTGGTTTGATTGTTGAAGGCGCGGCTCCACCTAAAATTTGTCCTAAATGTGGTGCCAGATCCGACCGCTTTATCAAGATCAAGTAGCGCCTCCAACACCCCGTTCCGTATCAAAATACAGGCTACCTTTCAAGGGCCTGGGTACAAATTCCGATATCTTGTTTGACAGTTTCCCGGCGATTTGGATGTTACTCAGACCGCCAAAATGATTTGTCCGAGTTGCCATATGCGCAATCCATATTTAAGGGTACCCGGATAACGACTTGCGAAAATATGTTCAACCGAATCCTACCCCGGATTTATGCCGACATGCTGCACATGTTGTTTAGCTTGCGCAGATTATGAATGCAAAAAGGTGGCTTTCCGATGATTTTTTTTGCCATTTTTCTGGCCGTTTGGATTGGCAGATTCAAGAAAAGGTTGCGGATCAAAAAACAACCCGCGTAAGTCTCGTAAATTGATGGTTAGCTGTGCAAATCCAAACCTGAAAGGGGAACCAAGATGAGTCAAGAAAGCAAGTGCCCGGTAACGGGTAAAACTGCCATACCCATGACCGGCAGAGGCCCATCGAACCGGGACTGGTGGCCGAACCAGTTGAACCTTAATATTCTGCATCAGCAATCGTCCCTGTCCAATCCAATGGGCGAAGACTTCAATTACGCTGAAGAGTTCAAAAAATTAGATCTCAATGCCGTGAAGCAGGACCTCTATGCGCTAATGACCGACTCACAGGACTGGTGGCCGGCCGACTACGGCCACTACGGGGGCCTTTTCATCCGGATGGCGTGGCACAGCGCAGGCACCTACCGCATGGGAGACGGTCGCGGGGGCGCAGGGTCCGGTTCTCAACGTCTGGCGCCTCTCAACAGCTGGCCGGATAACGTGAACCTCGACAAGGCGCGTCGTCTGCTCTGGCCGATCAAACAGAAATACGGCAAAAAGATCTCCTGGGCCGATCTGATGATCCTTGCCGGTAACTGTGCACTGGAGTCGATGGGGTTACCAACTTTCGGCTTCGGCGGCGGGCGCGTGGACGTCTGGGAGCCGGAACAAGACATCTACTGGGGTGCCGAAGAGGAATGGCTGGCTACGAGCGACAAGCCCAAGAGCCGTTATTCCGGGGAACGTGATCTCGAAAACCCCCTGGCGGCCGTGCAGATGGGGCTGATCTACGTGAACCCGGAAGGTCCTGACGGCAACCCGGATCCCGTGGCGTCGGGTCGTGACGTTCGCGAGACTTTCGCTCGCATGGCGATGAACGACGAAGAGACCGTTGCGTTGGTTGCCGGCGGTCATACCTTTGGCAAGTGTCATGGCGCAGGCGATGCGGCGCTTGTCGGTCCGGAACCTGAGGCCGCCGGCATCGAGGAACAGGGCCTTGGCTGGAAGAGCAGCTTCGGCAGCGGCAAGGGTGGCGACACCATCGGCAGCGGTATCGAGGGAGCCTGGAAACCGAACCCGATCAAATGGGACATGGGCTATCTGAAAGTCCTCTTCAAATACGAGTGGGAAAAGGTCAAGAGTCCCGCTGGCGCTTGGCAGTGGCTGGCCAAGGATGTGGATGAAGAGGATATGGTGGTTGACGCGCACGATCGGTCGAAGAAGCACCGGCCGATGATGACCACGGCGGACCTCTCCCTGCGCTTTGATCCGATCTACGAGCCGATCGCGAGGCATTATCAGCAGAACCCGCAAGAATTCCAAGACGCTTTCACTCGAGCGTGGTTCAAACTCACCCATCGCGACATGGGCCCCCGCTCGCGCTATCTCGGCCCGGAGGTCCCGTCAGAGGAGCTGATCTGGCAAGACCCGGTGCCCGCAGTCGATCATGCGCTGATCGACGCGCAGGATATCGCCGCCCTCAAGGGCAAGATCTTCGCCTCGGGCCTGACGATCCCGCAGCTGGTTTCCACCGCCTGGGCGTCGGCGTCCACCTTCCGTGGCTCCGACAAGCGCGGCGGCGCGAACGGCGCACGCATTCGTCTTGCGCCGCAGAAGGACTGGGCAGTCAATCAACCGGCCCAACTGCAGACTGTGCTGCAGGCCCTGGAAGGAATACAACAGGCGTTCAACAGTGCGCAGTCCGGCGGGAAGAAGGTTTCCCTCGCTGACCTGATCGTGCTGGGCGGTTGCGCTGCTATTGAACAAGCGGCGAAAAACGCCGGTGCCGACGTGCAAGTCCCCTTTATGCCGGGGCGCATGGATGCGTCGCAGGAGCAAACCGACGTGGATTCCTTCGCGGTGCTTGAACCGGCCGCAGATGGATTCCGCAACTATCAAAAAGCCAAATACGCCGTGTCGGCAGAGGAACTACTGGTTGATAAGGCCCAACTGCTGACGTTGACTGCTCCTGAGATGACCGTCCTGGTGGGCGGTATGCGTGCTTTAAATGCCAACTTCGGACAGTCCACGCACGGCGTCTTTACCAAACGCCCCGAGACGCTCACCAATGACTTCTTCGTGAATCTGCTCGATATGGGTACGACTTGGAAGCCAACGTCGGAAGATAAAGACGTGTTCGAGGGGCGCGACCGCCAGAGCGGCGAATTAAAGTGGACCGGCACCCGTATCGATCTCATCTTTGGTTCGAACTCCCAGCTCCGGGCCATCGCAGAAGTCTATGGTTGTGAGGATTCCCAGGAGAAGTTCCTGCGTGACTTTGTAGCGGCATGGAACAAGATCATGAACCTTGACCGTTTTGACCTTGCCTGATCAAAAAAGAACGTGTTTGAGGGGTTATGGCAGGACGGAAAGAAAACGGTCAGCCAGCAAACGGTTCCAGCGGACGGCTATTGCTGCTGGAACCGGCACGTCAAGGCAAAAACCGTCCTGATTGAGGGAGACGCAATCACCCTATTCAATGTGCCCAAAGGCCCAGCCTGAATATCAGGCTGGGCCTTTTTGTATTGGAAGGCGATGACTCAAGGTGACGCAGTGGCGCTTGCCGATGCAGGGGTGGTCGGCGGGGAAAATCGCTTTCGATAGGTGCAGCGTCGACAAAGGTCTTCGATGGCATGCTGTCGGGAAAACCCGTCGCGCATACGCCGGGCGCGGTCGCTGGCCAGGATCTCCCGCAACTCCTGTCGGTGGATGTTCCCCAAGGGGATGTCGCCTTCGGCATCGAGGCAGCAGGGTACCACGGTGCCATCGACTAAAATGCCGATATGATCCCGCAGTCCTCGACAGAATCCCCGCTCACCTTGGTCGCATGTCAAGGCATGGGGCCAGTTAAATTCAAGATCCTGGCTGAGAAACACCCTGGGTGCCAGGCGTATCCCCTGGCCGGGTGTCAGGCTGGCCGGAATGTCCATCGGCAAGGCAAAAAAATCCTTGAGACGCTGCATCAGTTGACGATTTGGCTGGTCTGTTGATGCCGCTGCGGTATTCTGCAGGTTCCACAGGCGCAGGCTGATATATACGGCACTTTTTGCCCGGGCTTCACCGATGAAATCGAAGGCTTCGTCCAGGTAGGTATGCAGGGCGGAGGAGTCTTGTGCGTTTTCAAAGCTGTGCAGGGAAATGTTGATCTGGCGCAGGGCAGGGCTGGCCAGCAGCGTGTCGCGTGTTTGCGGCAGCAACGTGGCGTTGGTGGTCAGGTTCACCCGTTTACCGTGCGTATGACAGTTCTCCAGTAGCAAAGCAAGGTCAGGATGTAGCAGTGGTTCGCCGAGTAGATGCAGCGCCAGGTAGTCCGTAAGGTTCCCGATTTGCAGCAGAATATGGTCAAACTCCGCCGGAGAGACAAACGCCTTGGTCCGTTTGCTCTGATGGCAGAAGCTGCACGAGAGGTTGCAGCGATTGGTGATCTCGACAAATATGCGTTTGAACTTTTTCAGACGGGTAAGTTCTCAACGGGTGGACATTGGCAATGTGCGGCATGCGCCCTAATCTAAAGTGAAATGCAACCCGTGGCAAGAAAATCCTGAGATGGCTGAGGGGAAAACAGGGATCCCTTGGGATTAGTCCCGAACCTCCAGGATAAAGCGGGCACCGACGTAGACGATGTACCCTGGCACAAAGACCCTGAAAAAACGTTCCGGTCGGTTGAGATAGTCGCTGACCCGGCTGCGGTCCTGGGGCAGATCGACAAAAATTTCACCTTCGATCGCTTCACCGTGCAGGGTGGTAATTTGGACCGTGTATTTCTTGCCCAGCATCATCAGTTCGTGGCGCTCATCATCCGCAGGAGTACTGGCCTTGATGATGTTCGCAACATTCAGGTGAACGGTGCCGTCGGCAGTCTTTACCGGCAAGAAGGCGTCTTCTCCGTTGAGCAGTTCACCGACTCGTTGCGAGCCCTGGCGATGTGCTTCGTAGAGACTGAGAAATACTTCCCCCGTGACTTCGCTGCCATCGGCAAGGGTAAAAATAACCTGCCGACGATTCTTGGCGATCTTCTGCTCTTCCATGCCTACTCCTTTGGTGTCCTGTAAGGTATCGTGCCTTCTCATTCCGACCTTTTTACGCGGTCTGGGTTTGGCCAGCTAAACTCAAGGTCCGCATTGGCAGACTTCTGCATTGCAAGAAAAGTATCATTAATTTGATATCATGGCTACCATCAAAGGGTGGGTTGTTACTGAAACAACGACTTGTTGGATGCGAATTTGTGAGCTTCCTCCCGGGTGATCTTGCCTGCCGTAAGCAAATCCTGAATGGCTTGATCCATAAGCATCATCCCCTGGGATTTGCCGGTCTGGATCACCGAAGGGATCTGGAAGGTCTTACCTTCGCGGATCAGGTTTGACACCGCCGGGGTGACGGCCAGGATCTCCAAAGCGGCGCAGCGTTTACCGTCTACGGTGCGCAACAGTTGCTGGGCGATAACGCCCTTGAGGGACTCGCCGAGCATGGTGCGGACCTGTTCCTGCTGGTTGGTGGGAAACACGTTGATGATGCGATCGACGGTCTTGGCGGCGCTGCTGGTATGCAGGGTGCCGAATACCAGATGGCCGGTTTCCGCAGCGGTAATGGCCAGTTCGATGGTTTCCAGATCGCGCATCTCGCCAACCAGTATCAAATCCGGATCCTCTCGCAGGGCTGCTTTGAGAGCCGTCGCGAAAGAGCGGGTGTGCCGACCGACCTCCCTCTGGTTGATCAGGCTCTGTTGACTGACATGGACGAATTCGATGGGGTCTTCGACGGTCAGAATGTGCTCCTTGCGGGTCCGGTTGACATGATCGATCATGGCCGCCAGGGTCGTTGATTTGCCGCTTCCGGTCGGGCCGGTGACCAGTACCAGCCCTTTTTTGAACTGGGTGAAGTTGAGCACCGCCGGGGACAGGCCCAGTTGTTCGGCGCTGAGGATTTCAGCAGGAATGAGGCGAAAAACCGCGCTCATGCCCAGGCGCCCCATGAAGATATTGGCGCGAAAGCGGGATTTTAACTCCGATACTTCATAAGCAAAATCGACATCGCGGGTGGTCTCATAGGTTTTGCGCTGCGCCTCGGTCATGATTTCGTAAAGCAGGACTTTGTTCTGCTCGTGGGTAAGCGTCTGGCTCATGATTGCTTCGAGGTCGCCCGATTTGCGAATCAGCGGCGGGTTTCCGGGGGAGAGATGCAGGTCGGAGCCGCTTTTGTCCTTCAAAATTTTGAACAGCGCGTCAATTTTTGCCATGATGGTATCCCTAACACCCCTCGGGCGAACAGTTAGAATGTTTATTTGTAATATGATTTCAGCTAATTAGCCTGGATTCTGGCGCTTTGGATGAATATCGGCCGCAGGTGTTATTGCATTTTACATGCCTTTTGTGGGGGATCTGGCAGCGCATCCTTGAGGTGCTTGGCGCTGCCCACAGGTGTTACAATGAGACAACCGGTAGCGGATAAAACCCTAGGAGGCAACTATGGAAACTGTCGAACTTTTCAGCGCCCGGGTGTGTCCCTTTGCCCATCGCTGCCGTCTGGCGTTGATGGAAAAGGGGTTGCCCTTTGAAGTAATCGAAATCGATCTGCGAAATAAACCCGCATGGTACCGGCAGATCAATCCCGACGAAGCGGTTCCCGCTTTGCGGCAGGGTCATTTTATGCTGCGGGAATCGCTGATTATCAATGAATATATTGACGAACTCGTTGCCGAGCCCCCATTGCTGCCGGCTTCGCCACAAGGTCGGGCCCGGGCGCGGCTGTGGGCTGAATTCGCCAATACGCGTTTTGTCCCTCTGTTTTACCGTCTGCTCAAGGCGCAGGGGGAGGATGAGCGCGTTGCGGCGCGTGATAAATTGGTGTGTGTCCTGTCGGTCCTGAATGCGGAATTGCACCGGAGCCAATCGGACGGGGGCTACTGGTTCGGTCAAAATGTTGGCCTGACCGACATTGCCTTTTATCCCTGGTTTGAACGCTGGCCTGTCCTGGAACATTATCGGGGGGTGCGCATTCCTGGTGAGCTGACATCGCTTTTGCGCTGGATCGAAACCATGCAGGGACGGGAGGTCGTCAAAAAGGCCAGGCAGACGGCCGAATTTTACATTGCCGGATATGAAGATTACGCCAGGGGTGGGTGACTTAAATAAAAAAAGGGCGCGTCGCCCTGGAGGGGGAACAACGCGCCAAAAGATGGAGGTTTAAACCGTGTTTTTTTAAATCGTGTGTTTGTTGATCGCTCTGTCGAGCGTTGTGTTCGTTGAGTGAACTCTAGCCTTTTCCGGGATCACTGACCACGTGGCTTTCCGTAATAATGCCGGATAGAACAACCACTGCCGACTGTGCATTTGAACAGTCGGCAGTTTTAAAATAAAAAATATAGAATAAAATCAGCTACTTGAAATTTCAAAGTTTAGGACTTTACCACTTCTACCAGATAACCGTCAGGATCCGCGAGAAAATAAAATTTCGGTTCGCCGCCCGCCAGGCCCTTGAGAGGTTTGGGGTTGAAACCCAACGCCTCGTGCTGTTTATGGGAAGCAAGCAAGTCCTTGACCCCCACGGCCAGATGGGAATAACCGGTACCCATTTCGTAGGGCTCGGTCTGGTCGTGGTTCCAGGTAAGCTCGAGTTCGAAGGTGCCCCCGGGGGTTCGCAGGTAGGACAGAGTGAATTTGTGATCGGGGAAGTCAAGCCGCCGCGCAATCTCGAAGCCGAAGGCTTGCTGGTAAAACTGTTCGGATTTTTTCAGGTTCATGACCCGGATGCAGGTGTGAATCATCTCGTATTTCATCTGCAGAACTCCTTTGTTATTTACGGCCCTTAGTGGGCGTGGATAAAAAAATGTTGGATGAAGTATATGCATAAGTGGCGGTTTCGGCCATGATGATTTATGCGGCCATATTGTGGACAATATAGATATTTTAAAGCAATAGACCTTTCATGGGATGCGACGCAACAGCGTGTCCATGGATTCCGTCATCCCTTCGAGCAGCAGTCTGCCGTCCGCATCCAGAACATGCACGGGTCGCTTGGCGAAATCGAGCCAGCGCACGTCGAGTCGTCCGTTCATGGCACGTCTTTGATCTGCAACCCGATTTCGCAAGGCATGGCGCTCGGCCGATGTAAGTCCATAGATACCGCGCTTTTCATGCCCCCGGCCGCGAGGGATAAAGGGCAGGATGCTCAGACGCTTTACACCGTGGCGCAGGCAATAGTCGGCCACCCAATCGACAACCCAGGCGCTATTGCCTACCACGGTGGTCTGAACGGAGGCAGGCACTCGGGCGTCGACAAGGTGGCGGAGGTTTTTGCTGGTATGACAAAAGGCTTCACGTCCGACGAGATGGTCGTGGTGCTCCGGGGAGCCGTGCAGGCTTACCTTGACCTGCGTGCCGGTGTTGCGCAGCGCCGGCAGAAGTTCGTCATTCATTTCGATGGCGTTGGTGGTGAGTTTAAGTTTGGCGCCGCGTGTATGGGCGTAAGTCAGTAGCTGGGGGAGGGCTGGATGCATGGTCGGTTCGCCGCCGCAGAAGTGGATGCCCGTGACCCCGTGGGATAGCAGCCAGTCGATACGGCCCATGAGTGTCGTCGCACAGGGGTGACTTTCGTTGCGGGGAGCGAGACAGAACCGGCAATCGGCATTGCAGCGACGCGTGATGCGAAAGCATATGGCTGGCGGCAGTTGCAGCTTTAGTACCGGGCGGCGTTTCATGGTCGTCGGCGTTCGGCAAGCATGTTGCAAAACATCTGCCCCTGTTCGATAGCGTCATCGAGGGCTACATGGGTGTGGGGAATGTTGTCGAACCAGCGTTGCGGCATGTTGCGCTTGGTGCAGCGGCGGTAGTCCTTGCCCAACATCACCATGGCCATGGTCTTGATGTCCAGAGCGGAAAAACTGAATGGACTGCGACCGGCAAATTGGATCAGGTACCAGTAGATGAACATGAAATCGAAGGCCGCCGGATAGCCGACGAATACCGGCTGGTCGGGCAGGGTTTCGAGCCATTGCGCATATTCGGGCATAACCTGTTGCGGTGTGCGCAGGTTGCTGCGGCATGCCTGCCAGGCATGTGCGAAGGATCTTTGCTAAGCAGCATCGGGATTCCTTGCTTTTTGGCGATAGCGATTTATTCACAGCAGAGGATATTGTTCCTCATTAATATAGCGCGTATCCGGATTTAATAGCAGCGGGCTCAATGTGAATACCATTGCTCATTCGGATCATTGAGAAGCCGCGCACCTTGACCCGCTCCTGCCCATGCAGTTTTACAGGAGGGCACAGGGTTTCAAGGAAAGTGTTTTTTTACAGTTTACCCAGTGTTCCGGGTTTTCGCAAAAGAGCGTAAAGATCGGCGAGTGAAATCTGTCTGCATCCTCATCCTAATGGCCACCTAACCATATAAATTGATAATCAACAGCCCGCCGACTTCCGGAAGACATGGGGGCTTTCGCATCCGGGGAACTTTTTGCTACTGTGAAAGGGATTCTTCTGCTTTTACAGAAAGGGCACCGCATGTCTTATGCCTGGCTTGAGGATCTGTTCTGGCTGCTGCTGATAAGTTACGGTCTGCTGACGGCGCTGCATGCCTTGCTCTACAAACGCGATCCGCGGGCCGCTCTCGGCTGGATTGTGACCTCTCTGGCGGTACCCGGTGTCGGGCCGTTGTTTTACTGGCTGCTCGGTGTTAATCGCATTCGTGCGCGGGGGCGCGGTTGGCAGGAGGGGGGAAACGGGCTGCCACTGCGGGGCGCGCCGGTTTGCGTGTGGTCGGCGGAGCTGGCGGCTTCCGGTCTTCCGTTCCGTGATGAATGGTATGCGCCTTACCTGACTCTGGCGGACACCGTAACCCGACGTCCGCTGCTCGGTGGCAACGCGGTCGAAATCCTGGTCAACGGGGATGCGGCGTACCCCGCCATGCTTGAGGCGATTAACGCCGCCCGCCAGACGATCTACCTTTCCAGTTATATCTTTGAGAGCAATACTACCGGACGCCGGTTTGTCGAGGCCCTTAGCCAGGCGGTGGAACGGGGGGTGGAGGTCCGGGTATTGGTCGATGCCCTCGGCGAGTGTTATTCCAGGCCTCCCATCGGTCGATTGTTAACCCGCAGCAGGGTGCCCGTAGCACGGTTTTTACCCTTTTCCCTGGGCGACCGCGGGTTGCATTTTAATCTGCGAAATCACCGTAAGTTGCTGGTGGTGGATGGTCATCTGGGATTTACCGGCGGGATGAACATCGGTGACAGACATTTGCTTGAGACCGCAGCCGACGGTGGCGTAAGGGATCTGCATTTTCGCATCGAGGGGCCGGCGGTCGGACAGATGCAGGATGCTTTTTGTGAAGACTGGGGGTTTGCAACGGGGGAACACCTGGCAGGGAGCCGGCCGACCCTTGAACATTACGGTTCGGCCATGTGTCGCGGGATCAGCGCCGGTCCCAACGAAGACTTTGAAAAGCTGTACTGGTTACTGACGGGGGTGTTGGCCGTTGCGCGGCAGCGGGTCTGCATCATGACGCCTTATTTTATCCCCGACCGTCAACTTGTCATGGCTTTGAATACTGCAGTCCTGCGGGGGGTGAAGGTCGATTTGCTGCTGCCGGAACGCAATAATCTGCCGCTGGTGCAGTGGGCGAGCCGTGCTTATTTCTGGGAGTTGCTGCAGTACGGGGTGGGTATTTATTTGCAACCTCCGCCCTTCGACCATAGCAAACTGCTGTTGGTTGATGATCTCTACAGCCTGGTCGGTTCCGCCAATCTCGATCCCCGCAGCCTGCGCCTGAATTTCGAGTTTAATCTCGAGGTCTACGATTCAGCCCTCAATGCCCGGCTTGCCGCTCATTTCAATGCTTGCCGCAGCGGTGCACGCCCTGTAACCCAGGACGAGATGGACGGTCGGTCTCTGCCGGTCAAGATGCGCGATGCCACGGCGAAACTGCTGTCACCCTATCTTTGAGGATCCGTGACAGGTGATTAGTGATTGGTTGTTTGGCGAATCGATTGGCGGGGTGGGATTGTATCTGTGATCGGGAGTTGCGAATGGGGCAAGCATGACTTTAACCAGTCACTAATCACTAATCACGGATCTTCCTCGCCCCTGCCTGTAAGCAGGAGCGAGGAAGATCCAGTTTTTTACTTGAGACCCTTGGCGTTCAAAAAGGGACTGTACTGCATGTCGCTGCCCTTGATATGGCTGCGCAGCCAGTCTCCAAGGAAGTTCATGACCGAAACGGACAGGCCGAGCCGACCTTCGTCAAACCCCTGCTTGAATTCGCCGACTTTGGCGGTAAAGTCGCGGTGTTCCTGTTTGTGGGCGGCGGTTGCCGGGTAGCCGTAGCGGTCGAAATATCTTTCTTCGGTGGCAAAATGGGAGGCCGTGTAGGTTGCCAGCCCGCCGATGATTTTACCGATGACGTCTTTGCCGCGTCCTTGCACCATGGCATCGTTGAGTTCGTTAATCATGGCGACCAGGCGCTGGTGCTGGGTGTCGATTTCAGCGATATTGACGGATAGGGTGGCGTTCCATTGGATAAGAGCCATGTGCTTCTCCTGCAGTGTGAATTAAGTTGAAATGAAACCTCGGGGAAAACGCATTTGAATCTAGACCGAAATTGTAAGGAATAGATTAGCGGTTCAGACGGAGAAGGGCAATTATTAAATTAATTGTTTCAGGTGTTTTTTACAGAGTGACCATCAGTACTGGTTGAAACGACTCATAACATCGAAATCTTTGCGGGATTTCGCACGCAGGGGATAGTCCGGCGGGGCGTATCCGAGGCTGATAATCAGACCGATGCGGCGCCGACGGGGGATGTGCAGTAGCGTTTTGATGGTTTTTTCATCGAACCATCCCATCATGCAGGTAGCCAGGCCGAGCTCGGTGGCTTGCAGGCAAAAATGGGCCGCGGCGATACCGATGTCGATAAGGGGGAACGCCCTTCGCTGAATAAGCGCTCCCACACGCATGGTCCATTTCGGTTCTTCCACAACCAGCACCGCGATGACAGGCGCCTGCGTGGCAAAGCCGTTCAGCCCGAGGGTTTTGCTGCAGGTGGCTTGAGCCACCTGGTTTTTAAGCTGCGGCTCGTCAACCAGGATCAAAGTCCAGGGCTGGGCGTTGCAGGCGGACGGTGCCAGCCGTACGGCCTCAATCAGTTGTTGCAGCTTTTGTGCTTCAACGGGTGTGTCGCGGTATTTGCGAACGCTCTGGCGGTTCAAGAGCAATTGCGAAAAGTCCATGATTTTATCCTGTGAACATCGGCTGGAGCAGGGGTTATGAACGTCCGCCCCAGACCGGATCCTCTTCAAATTGCCGGCGGACCCGTTCCTCCGGGCATTGTTCGTAAAAGGTGTCCTCGTCAAAGCTGAAACGGTAATGGCGAGTGTATTCCAGCAGCAAGCGGTAGGCTTCATTCAATTGCCGGATGGCCTTCCCATCCCCCTGGTTTCCGGCGTCCGGGTGGTAACGTTTGGCCAGTTCCCGGTGGCGGGTCTTGATCTCCCGCAGGGATGCCTGCTCCTCCAGTCCGAATACCTTCAATGCTTGCTGTAATTCCTGATAGGTCATAACCGGCAGCACTCCATGTTTATTCGGTTTTCGAATCCGGCATCAAAAATGTGCCGTTTTCGTTTGTTCGATGATAGCATGAAACCCAGAGGTTGTGTTTTGTCCAGCCCGATTACCTATTCTTACGCCAGGTCCTCATTTTCCCGATCCGCTTTCATGGGGCAACCTGGCCGCATTGACCACCTGTCACGAAAACTCAGGATAGGGTTGAAGATGCCATCCACAATGCAAAAATTTATCTCTACCGTGCTCGGCGGGGTTTTTTTTACCACTTGTCTGCTGGCATGCGATGGTGCTAGGCGGACAGGTCAGACAAGTGTTCCCGCTTCGGCCCAGCGATCCGGAACAAAAAACATCATCGTGATGATCTGCGACGGCATGGGCTATAACCACTATCAGGCCGCCAGCCTGTTCCTCTATGGCGAGCCGGACGGGCAGACCTACAACGCTTTTCCTGTGCGTGTCGGGATGAGTACCTTCCCGGCGGGGGGCCAGTACGATCCGGCCGGGGTCTGGGCTGATTTCGATGGGGTCACCCAGGGGGCTACTGACTCTGCGGCCGCAGCTACCGCCATGGCGACCGGCCGCAAGACCTACCGATATGCCGTCGGTGTGGACACCGGGCGCCGGGACCTGCGCAACGTGGTCGAAGTGGCGGAGAAGACCGGGCGGGCCACAGGGGTTATCACCAGCGTGCCGTTCAGCCATGCCACCCCCGCCGCTTTTGTGGTGCATAGTCCGACGCGGAACAACTACGAAGAAATTGCCCGGGACATGCTCGAAGAAAGTGGCCTGGAGGTGCTGATGGGATGCGGCCATCCCTGGTATGACGATGACGGCCGCAGACAGGAACCGTCGTCTTCGTACCGCTACATCGGAGGGGAAAAGACCTGGAAGGCTCTGCAGCAAGGGACTCTGGGCAATGATTGCGATGGCGACGGTATAAATGATCCATGGGTTCTGATCCAGGATCGTCAGTCTTTCGTAAAGCTTGCCGAGGGCGAAACCCCCAAGCGCATTGTTGGTATCGCGAAAGTCGCCCAGACTCTGCAACAGAAACGCGCCGCTGGCGGATCCGATACGGCTTTTTCGCAACCTTTCATCGAGTCGGTACCGACTCTGGTAGAGATGACCGGCGCTGCCTTGAACGTACTGGATGACGATCCGGACGGCTTCTTTCTGATGGTGGAGGGCGGCGCCATCGATTGGGCCAGTCACGCCAATCAGAGCGGGCGGATGATCGAAGAACAGATCGCGTTTGATCGGGCGGTGGCACGGGTCATCGAGTGGGTGGAAACCCACAGTTCGTGGAAGGAGACGCTGCTGATCGTCACGGCCGACCATGAATGCGGCTTTCTCAACGGGGCCGGTCCGGTCAACCGGGGGATGTTGAGACAACCGGCTATGCAATGGCAAAGCCGTGGGCACACCAACGCCCTGGTGCCTCTGTTCGCAAAGGGCGCGGGGGCGGAATTGTTCAAAAACTATTACCAGCCCGAAGTCGATCCGGTTCGCGGACGCTATGTGGACAACGTTGCTGTCGGTCAACTGATCATGTCATTGCTGGCCAACCGCTAAGACCAATGCGTCCTATGCCTCAGGCCTGGATATGAATCAAGTTTGCACGATTTTATGCACGGCCCGTTTATTGACACGCGTGTCGGGCCCATGCCATAGTTCTAGGGCAGCCACAATGACGTGATTGTAATTATTGGCAACGAGGCCTGCAGGGGAGATCCCCCCGCAGGCTTTTTTTATCTGTTCACAACAATCTTGGAGGGACGATGGCCACGGTGATTTTTTGGGAAAAACCGGGATGTAAAGGAAATGCTCGCCAAAAGGAAATATTGCTGGCTTCCGGGCATGAACTGGAGGTGCGCGATCTGCTGACCGAACCTTGGACAAAGGAACGCCTCGCTCGGTTTTTCGGTGCTCGGCCGGTGGCGGAATGGTTCAACATGACCAACCCCCAGGTTAAAGCAGGGGAAATCGTACCCGCCAAGGTGACACCCGAAGAGGCTTTGACCATGATGGTGGCCGAGCCGTTGTTGATCGGTCGTCCGTTGATGCAGGTCGGCGAGGAGCGGCTTGCCGGGTTTGATGTTGAGAGGGTTCACAACTGGATCGGCTTGAAGTCCGACACGGTCGGAAACCGGGATCCGAGCATCTGTCCCTGTGTTACCAGCCAGGGGTAGGCTGGTCGCAAGCGCAGGTCGGGAGTAATAGATCCTGCAATAGTAAGATTTTTGCTGCTTCGTCCCGCAAATTATGGTGAACTGAAGCCAGCCCCTGACAAGGCGTGATGTCATTGGCCTTCTTAATCCGATGGCAAGTAAAATATTACAGTTCTGCAGGAGTCCGAAGTTGCATGGACCGCCGAACAAGGTGGCTGCATGCTGAAGGTTCCTGCTGTTTCCCTGAGTTTGAATCGTTAAATATTCAACAGAATTGGTATGAAATGAAAATATGGGTAGATGCCGATGCATGCCCGGCGGTGATTAAAGAGATATTGTTTCGGGCGGCAGAGCGTACCGGATTGCAAATGATGCTTGTAGCAAATCACTCCATGCGTATTCCACCGTCACGGTATATTCAGTTCCTGCAAGTCGCATCCGGTTTCGATGTCGCGGACAATGAGATCGTCAAGCGGCTGGATGCCGGTGACCTTGTCATCACGGCGGATATCCCCCTGGCCGCCGAGGTGATTGAAAAAGGCGGGCATGCGCTCAATCCTCGCGGCGAACTTTATACCGTCGACAATATTAGGGAACGCCTGGTTATGCGGGATTTTATGGATACGCTGCGTGCCAGTGGTATCGATACCGGGGGGCCCGCGCCGTTAAACCAAAGCGACCGGAAATATTTTGCCAATCAACTGGATGCGTTTCTGACCAAGCACGCAAGCCAGCGTGGATAAGGCAAGTTTGACGGTTTTCTGTGACGGGGTTATGGAGGTCGGATTTAAGCGTACAACGAGCTGTGGCCGTCTTGACGGTGCGTTCTGACGTGGTAGGGTTAAATTTATTTCAGACGGATTCCTGTGGCGATTGCCCCCTGTAAATTTTAGCCGAGGGGTTTGGCGAAGGTCAGCCATTTAAGCAGCCATAGAGGAGTAAATAACCCAGGAGGATGAAACCATGATCGAGCGCATCGGTGCATTGTTGGGGGAAGAAAAAGCCCTTCTTGAATATTCCTGTACGGGTATCGACCGGCAGCGTTTGCAGCTGCCGGGGCCCGATTTCATCGAACGTGTGGTGTTGCCTTCGGATCGTTCGGTGGCCACCTTGCGCAATCTGGGGTTGTTATTCAACACGGGCCGGTTGGCCGGTACCGGTTACCTGTCGATCCTGCCTGTAGATCAAGGGGTGGAGCATTCCGGCGGAGCCTCCTTTGCCCCGAATCCCGATTACTTTGATCCGGCAAAGATTGTCGAACTGGCTATCGAGGGGGGCTGTAACGCGGTTGCCTCCACCGCCGGCGTGCTCGGCGCTGTGGCCCGCCGTTATGCGCACCGGATTCCGTTTATTCTCAAGGTTAACCACAACGAACTTCTCACCTACCCCAATACCTACGATCAGGTGCTGTTTTCCAGTGCGGATCGGGCTTTCGACATGGGCGCGGTGGGTGTCGGTGCGACCATCTATTTCGGTTCGCCGGAATCCCATCGGCAGATCGTGGAAATCGCCAACCTTTTCCAGCGGGCCCATGAGCTGGGCATGTTCACGGTCTTGTGGTGCTATCTGCGCAACTCCGCGTTCAAGCGGGACAAGGATTACCATGCCTCCGCCGACCTCACCGGGCAGGCCAACCATCTGGGCGTGACGCTGCAGGCGGATATCATCAAGCAGAAACAGCCTGAGTGCAACGGCGGCTACCCTGCCATCGAATTCGGCAAGACCCACAAGCGCATCTACGGCGATCTGGTTCCGGATCATCCCATCGAATGGACCCGCTACCAGGTCGCCAACTGTTACATGGGGCGGGCCGGCTTGATCAACTCCGGCGGGGCTTCAAAAGGTCATGACGATCTGGCCCAGGCGGTGCGCACGGCGGTGATCAACAAGCGCGCCGGCGGCACGGGACTCATCAGTGGCCGCAAGGCCTTTCAGAAGCCGATGAAGGAAGGCGTGGAGTTGCTGAACGCCATTCAGGATGTTTATCTGTGCCCGGAGGTGACCATCGCCTGACCATTTCGAACGGTTGCAAAGCTGATCGTTGGGGCTTCCGGATTGGCGATCCGGGTTGGAGGAACAGCATGGGACATCTGGTCGGCAAGGATCTTTATCGCAAGCTCGGCAAGAAAATCGACAACCTTACCGTTCGTGCGCCCTGGAACGATACCCTCTACGCCATCCTCAAACAACTTTACTCGGATGAGGAAGCCGAGCTGGTGGTCCGGATGCCTTATTCGCTGGCCAGCCTGGAGCGTATCGCGCAACTCACCGGCTGGCCGGTGAAGCGTCTGCGATCTCTGCTCGAAGGGTTGTGCGATAAGGGGCTGGTTCTTGATCTGTGGGTTAACGGAGAGTATTGCTATATGCCGTCGCCCATGGTGATCGGTATCTTCGAGTTCACCCTGATGCGGACCGGTTCGGATCTCGACACTCCTGAACTGGCCAAGCTTTTCCACCATTACCTGTACGATGACCAGGCTTTTGTTGCGGCCAATTTCGATGACGACAAACAGGTCTCCATCATGCGCAGCCTTCCGCACGAAGAAGCTCTGCGGGAGGGAGAGTACCTGGAGGTGTTCGATTACGAACGGGCCAGCGCCCTTATCGAAACCTCCGACAAGTTTGCCATCGGTATCTGCAGCTGCCGCCACGAAAAGCTGCATGCCGCCACGAAGGAGTGCGACGTTCCGCTTGAGAGTTGTACGACCTTCGGTTTCGGCGCCGATTATCTCATCCGCCATAACCTTGCCAGGGAGGTCTCCCGCTCGGAGATGCGCGACCATTTTGCCCGTTCCCGGGATATGGGGCTGGTGCTTAATGCTGACAATGTTAAACGGAACATGGCCTTCGTCTGCCACTGCTGCAAGTGTTGTTGCAACCCCCTGCTCGGCATCCGCCGGTTGGGCTATCCTCACTGCGTGGTCACTTCGAGTTTTATTGCCACCATCGACGCCACTACCTGTATCGGCTGCGGCCGCTGCGCCAAGGCCTGCCCTATCGAGACGATTTCCCTGACGCCGGTTGCAACCGATACTTCGCAGGGCAAAACCAGGCAGATTGCGGTCGTCGACAACGCCATCTGCCTCGGGTGCGGGGTCTGTGCCCTCAAATGCAAACCGGGCGCCTGTCGCCTGACCAAACGCTCACAGCGGGTCATCCATCCCGAAACCACCTTCGAGCGCATCATGCTGCAATGTCTGGAGCGGGGGACTCTGCAAAACCAGATCTTTGACGATCCCCAGAGTCTGAATCACAAGTTCATGCGCGGTTTCGTCGGCGGTTTCCTGAAACTGCCGCCGGTCAAAAAAGCCCTCATGAGCGATGCCTTGCGCTCGCGCTTTCTCGACGCTATGAAACAGGGGGCGGCCAAGCAGGGCAAGGGGTGGTTGTCCGAGATGTAAGGGCGGTTGAGGGGCTGTGTTGCCAGAGGAAGCGGATGAAAAATCCGGACAGAGCAAAAGTTACACGACTCGATGAACTGCCAAATATTGGCAAGGCCATGGCGCAGAATCTTCGTTTGATCGGTATCGATCATCCTATGGAAGGCGGCGAACCACTGTCATGATGGTCGTTCACCGGGAAACGAAAAAAGAAGTTCTGCAAAACTCAAAGGAAATGAGGTGCCTGACTCTGTCACCGGATATCCTTGGCAGTCTTTTATGCATCACGCCATTGGGGCGCCACGATAAATATTCTTCCCATGGTTCTCCGTCATCTGATCTTTAACATGTTCCGGCAGGTGATAAACTGGAAACGAGACTCGCAACAGCAGGAGCGAGACCGGCTGCCTCACAGGGCATGATCCGGAAGGGGAGGAGAGCATGACCACGCCGATACAGCAGCTCAGTCCGTTGCGCAACACCACCTGTGCCGAAGATGCGACTGCACTGACCGCCGAGCAACTGCGTCATTTCGGCATCGACCCCACAGGAGATTACGGGCAGGCTCTCGCTACCTTGACCCACAGCCTCTACCAGGCCCATGGGGCGGTCCATGAATTGTGGCGCATCACCGCAGAGACCCTGAGCAGGCTTGATCGTAGCGACCGCATCGCCTACTTCAACGCCAAACGCTTCGCTTCCTTCCAGTTGGCCAAGATCCTCGACACCTTGCAGACTCCTTTGAGACGCACCTATCAGTCACTCAGCGTCCGCCCGCGCGGTTACGCCAGTCGTGGGGCCTATCCCCTGTTCGACAATGTGCCGGCAATCTTCAGTGCCAACCCGGTCATCGCCCGTACGGCCACCTATCTGTTTGCCTGCACCGAATGGGTCGAGGATGCCTTCAAGGGAAGGGAGTCCTTGCTGGATATTTACTCCCGACTTTTCAATCCGACCTCCATTAGCCTTGCTCACCATATGGTCGAGTTGGAAGCCGGAGCGCTGGCCGGAGAGTATATGGCCTGGAATTTTAATTCCGGCATGGCCGCCATCGATGGCCTGCTGGCCCATCTGATCGGTTCCCGCGATATCGTGCTTGTCAGCCGCAACATCTATGGCGGGACCTACCAGTTGCTGCACGACTGGTACGGCAACAGGAACAAACTCGATATCGCTCTCGAGTGGTTCGACGGGTTTGACGGCCCGGCCTTTGAACAGGCGCTGCAGCATTGCCGCAGCAAGCATGCCGCGCGCCTGGCCGAGGGGCGCAGGATCTGCGTCTACCTCGAGTCACCCTGCAATCCCCACGGAAACGTACTCGATGTTCCCGAGATAAGCCGTATCGCTCACCAGTATGGCTCTCTCGTGGTTTGCGACGCCACCATCGGCACCCCGTTTCTCTTCCCGGTGTTGAAGCGTCAGGATCCGACCGAACGCCCCGACTTTGTCATCCACTCCTACACCAAGGACCTCTCGGGTAGCGGGACCACTACCGCCGGGGTGGTGATCGGGCGCACCGAGCGCATGTTCCTCCCCAAAGGGGATAGCGTCACCATCGACGGCCCGGACGGTCACGCCGAAATCATCCCTTGGGATCAGACCATGTTCTGGAACGTCTTCTACGTGAAGGGGGCGTTTCTCGATGCGGACAAGGCCTTCGAGGTTCTCAACGGTTTGCGCACCTTCGAAAGTCGCATGCTGCAAAAGGGGATCAACACTCTGGTGCTGGCGCGGGTGCTTGATCGCCATCCTAACATCAATGTCCACAGTTCGGCGGTGAGAAACCATCCCAACGCCCCCTTGCGGGAGAAACGGATGTTCCTTGGACTTCCGGCTCCCCTGTTCACAATCGACCTGGAACCGAAATCCAGTCGTCTGCCGATTCCCACGGAGGCTTTCAAACGCTTTTTCGACTGCCTCGAACCGGCGGTGGGGTTGCAGGTGAGTTTGGGGCAAACCAACACCATGGTCCTTTGTCCGGCTTTGACCAGTCACTCGGAACTCTCTGCCGAGGCTCTCAAGGAGGCAGGGATCGCTCCAACCACCATTCGGATTTCGGTCGGTCTCGAAGATCCCCGCGTGCTTTTGGCCCATATGCTGCGGGCGGCACAGCTATGCATCGAACCTTTCCGTCCCGGCTTTTGCAGCGGGTTTCCCGAGGCGGAGGAGATCGATCATCTTTATCGCAGTATCTACCTCGAATGGCACCGCCGCTTCATCGAAGCCCAGCCCGATTTTACGACTTTGGCCTCGTAACCGGACAGGTTGAATACCGTACGGTTGGGATTCGATTTGACACAGACTCTAATTAAAGATAAAATTAATTATGACAAAATTGGTTTTGTTTTTGTGCGAGACCGGACGCCTTGGGGCTTCGGATAAAGAGGGACAACGCAAGACAGTCAGAACGAGGAGGGGGCCATGCGAAGAGTCGTCGAAATTACAGCACTGACCCTTAAAAGGCTTCAGAACTACCGACAGGTTGTTGACAATGAATTGCATCACGCGCATAAGCGGCAGTGGATGGAAATGACCCTGGAGAGTATGCAGGCCTGCGAAGTCGCCGTGAAAAAGTCGGATCGCATCGGTGCCGCGGTGGGTTATGCCAGCGTCCAGTTCAGGATCCAGAATGGATTAACTCATGATAGGTCCCTGTATGGTGAACCGTTGCTGGTTAACGGGCTGGTCGGCTTATTGAGAGAACTATGCATCCCCGTAGTAATGATCGATACCCCCGAACGGACTCCGGAATCCATGCTCTCGAATTAGCTGGAGTTTTCATTCAGAGGAGATCCATAACCGCTGGTTGCTGAGCTTGTAGATAGCGCGCAACCAGCGGTTGTCCATTCAAAATCTTTGTCAGTAACGAAAGTGCTTGATCCTTTCGCCTTTATCCTCGATTTCCGTCATGGCCTCGATGCCGATCTGCAGGTGGATGTCGGTCCATTTACGGGAAACCATCTGATCCATTTCTTCGGTCTTGATGCCTTCCGGAGTCAGCGGCAGGTCGGAGGTGAGCAGCAAAGCACCCCGTGCGATGGCGTTGTAGTGACCGACAATAAACAGGGTGGCTGTCTCCATGTCGATGGCGATGCAGGTCATCGCCTGCAGCCGCTTCAAAAAGGCCCGGTCATGCTCCCATAATCGGCGGTTGGTGGTATAGACCACGCCGGTGCGGTACTCGTGCCCGTGGGCGACGATCTTTTCCGACACGAATTTGTGCAGTTTGAAGGACGGCAGAGCAGGCACTTCGGGTGGGAAATAATCGTTGCTGGTGCCTTCGCTGCGAATGGCCGCGATGGGCAGGATGAAATGCCCGATTTCCGAGGATTGTTTGAGACCACCGCATTTGCCGAGCAGCAGGACCCCCTTGGGGCTGCGCGCGCTGAGTAGATCCATGATGGTGGCGGCATTAGCCGAGCCCATGCCGATGTGAATCATGGTCAGACCATGGCTGTTGGTGGCGGCAGGCATCGGTCTGTCCGCACCGCGAATGTCACAATTGAATCGTGCGGCAAAGTGATTGAGATAGGATCGGAAATTGGTCAGCAGAATGTAATCCCCGATTTCGTCCAGGGCCATTCCGGTGTAACGGGGTAGCCAGTTTTTGGCGATATCCAGTTTTTCGGTCATCGGCAAGTTAATCTCCCTTTTGGTGCAGAGCATTCTATTTCAATTCTAAATCACGGTTCATACCGGTCAGGGGCGGGGTATCCTGTTGTGTCGGTCGCCACCTCGAGTTTGCTGGAGCTGCAGGATGAAATCGTCCCTTTCCATGCCGAGGAGGAAACGGGATCCGCAGTAGCCGCATCCAACCGGCTCCAGAACTTTGGGCGCCAGGGTCAGAACCTTACCGCAAACCGGGCACCACATGTCGATGGCGGCCCCTTGGCGGATCTCTGCCAGCGCTTTCTCGAAAATCTTGCGGTGCGCCCGTTCCTGTTCGGCTACATCCTCAAACAGGTCGCTGACAGGGCCGCAGGTTTCCCGGGCGAAATAGCGGTAAATGATATCGGCCCGCTGCTCCTGGACAATATCTGTTACCAGGGCGCGCACGACGCTCCGCATCCCCGGTATCGGGTCGACCTCCGGAACCCGAACCTCGTCGAACAGATCCTCGGGAAAAACGATTCTGGGCACAGGTTCGTTGGTTGGATTGAGGGCCTGGGCCGCTTCCAGAAACCACTCCCGGTGGACGATTTCGACCTCCACCACACCAAGCAGGTCGCGCAGAATTACCGGTACCGGTCGGAAGTGATAAACCTCGTCCAGCACGTAATATTGCGGGACCAGTGGTGTCGTGGCGAAAGGGTCCCGATGATGCTGGCGGGTGTAGAGCAAGATGGCGAAATCTTCGCGCCCGGCGCTCTCCAGCAGGCAGCTCACGGCATAACGGTCCTGGGAATTCATAGGCACCCCCTCTAAGAGAATCCTGGCTCATGCTTAAGAGCATATATCCCGATAACCTTTTACGATTCCGCCAAAATTCGGATCAAAAGCCTCTGCAAGTAGGAAACGGCCTCGGGCATGCCCTCCTTCGGAGCCCACGGAGCCAGTTCCTTTGGGGCATCGGGTATGTAGGGCCCCGGCTTGGTTTCAAAAAGTACCGAGCCGGATTCCAGACACACCACCGTATGCCAGACTCCGGTCGGAATGTCGATGCCGAGAACGGGTTCGCCCTTACCGAAAATCTGCAACTTTTGTATTTCACCACCATCACCGAAAATCACCAGTACCATCCTGCCGCGCAGGCCGAGCAGACACTCGGGCTTGGGATCGAGCAAATGCCGGTGGGGATGGACGTAAGTCCCGGGTTCCATGGCGATCAACAGCCGCTGACACGTCTCATCCGGGCTGTTGTGGAGGTTGTGGTGATGACGCAGGCGTGCGGATTCCGCAGCCTGTCGTGAAAGGTTTGTGAATAAAGAGGAATCGAGGAGTTTCATGCGGTCGACCTTCCTGTCCGCGGTTATTCGTAACCGCCCGAGGTTAAATCATACCAGAAAGGATCGGCATGGAGGGCGGGAAAGAGTGGGCGGGAGGTTCGGCCTCTCTTTAGCAGGATGCCGGAGCGCCAGCGGGATGCAGAGGATAGGTCGCCATGAAGGTGGTTCCTCCCTCCTTGGTGCTGGTAAAAGAAACTTCGCCCTGGAGGTAACCGCTGAGCAACCGCAAGCTGTAGGTACCTAGCCCTCGACCTGGCCCTTTGGTGGAGAAGGACCGCTGGAAAATCTGCAATTGCGTCTCTCTTGGAATGACGCCCGGGTTATGCACGCGGAACTGAATCCGCTCCCCGATGGTGCTGCACCCGACGGTGACGGTTTCGCCTGGGGCGCAGGCCTCCAGGGCGTTTTTGATCATGTTGCCCAGCACACGGCCGAGCAGCGCGCGGTCGCTGTGGAAGATGATCTCCGGGACGTCCGATTCAAGCGCCAGATTGCGTTCTTTCGTCACCTCGTGACGCCGGTATATACCGACTGTCTTTTGTAGAAAGTCGATCAGGTGCAAGGGTTCCGGTCTGCTCTGCAGGTCCTGGTTTTCCGCCGCGACCAGTATTCTCTGATTCTGGATTTCTTCGATAGTCTGGTCGGCCGCGGCTTGAATCAGGGTGTAGATTTCCTCTTTCTCAGCCGGTGGCTGGTGCAGAAGGAGTTCGGCGAAGCCGCGGATGCTGCCGGTCACGTTGAGGATATCGTGGAAAAAAATGTGTTCAAGGACCTGACGTCGTTTTTCGTGGCTGATGTCGCAGATGGTGAAAACGCTGAACGACTCCCCTGCACAGCTGAGCGGAGTCGTCTTTATCCGCAGATCGAGAGCCTCGTGCTGGCCTTCCCTGGAGCGGGAGATGCGACACTCCTGCTGATCTGTCCGGCCCGCCAAGCCGGATAGCGTCGCCAGCACCGCGCCGCAGGTTCTGCAGGCCTCGCTGGTTCCGCAGCCACCCTCGGCTTTTACGGCGACAGGGCAATCAAGCACCTCGCCTGGGCGTAAGCCATGAATCTGACGCTCCTCCTCCGCGATCATTTCCAGCGCGCCCCGATTGGCGTAAACGATCTGGTGGGATTGGTTGAGGATCATCAGCGGGGTGGGGATGGCGTCGAGCAACTGGCGGTTAAGGGAATCATCGGAAAAATATGCGACCTGTCGATGAAGGTCGCACGTGGGGGCGCGTTCGGGTGGGGCAAGGGGAGCAGTATGGGAAGCGCCGGTCGACATGATTGATTCCCTTCGAAGCGGATTGCTTCGTCTGTTATTACTGCAGGAGATGCCATGATGTCAACAAGTTAGCGTCGCTTCCGCTGCTCAGCCAGGCACCCATCGGTTTACGGTCGTTTGTCGGCCGGTGTATTTGCCGAAACGGCATTCCGTCGATTGTAGCACAGTCGGTATGTGTTACATTTATCCGTATCATGAGTGTTTGAAATGTTTTTTATCCAGGGAGGGGTTATGTCACGTTTGTTTGCTCTGTTCTTCGCTCTGCTGTGGATGTCGGTATCGACAAGCCATGCCGCGCGGTCCGATGGCGGCACCCCTCTGCTGGTGGCCTCCACCACCCAGATCGCCGATTTCGCCCGGCAGATCGCCGGCGACCTATGGATCGTCAAAAGCATTTTGGCGCCGGGCGCCGATCCCCATACCTATCAGCCTACGCCGGATGATGTGCAGATCGTGCTGGGAGCCGACCTATGTCTGGAGAACGGCCTTCACCTGGAAGGCAAGAACTGGATGGCCACCCTGGCAGGCGACGCCGGCAAACCGCTGGTCACCGCCGCCCGCGGTCTGGCCCCCTTGGAGATCAGTGCCAACGGTCAGAGTATCGCCGACCCCCATGCCTGGTTCACGCCCGTCAATGCGGCCCTGTATGTCAACAACATCGTCCAGGCTCTGGAGCGATTCGATGCTGCCCACGCCGAAGAATACCGGGCGCGGGCCACTCTTTACCTGCAGCAGCTACGCGTGTTGGATGCCTGGATCCGGGCGCAGGTCAATCGCATTGCACCGCAGCAGCGCATCCTGGTTACCACCCACGATGCCTTTAACTATTTTTGTCGCGAATACCGGTTCAATGCCGACAACAACTTTCTGAGCATCGCTCCGGTGGGGTGGTCCACCGGCAGCGAGGTAGGCGCCGGCATGACCCCGGAGCGGCGTCGCCAGGTGGTGGCATCGATCCGGCAGGCCGGGGCGCCGGCGATCTTTGTAGAAACCACCATCAATCCCAAGCAGATCCGCGAGATCGCCAGGGAAACCGGTGTCAAAATCGGCGGGGAACTTTATTCCGACTCCATGGGACCGCCCGGCAGCGCCGGAGAAACCTATATCGGCATGATGCGGGAGAATGTGTTGCTGATCGTGCAGGCGCTGACACCTTAAGTCCCGGGTCACGGATTCAAAGTCCAAAGTCCAAAGTCAAGGGACCGGGGACCGCCTTCAAAGGATTCATCTATGCGTTTTATTCTGACGGCTCTGATCTGGCTGCTCATGCTCGGTGGCCTGAGTCTCTATATCTATCAGCGGGATCGGCATGCGCCGGTTGCAATCCAGGCGCCGATCACTCATGAGGTCGCTGGTCAGGACTATCTTCTGGAAATCACCCCGACCTTTTCCCCCGAATCCGACCCCTTTGCCCTGCGAGGGGATGCCGGCGATGCCACTTCGCTGGTGGTGCGCACCGCGCAGCGGGAACTGTTTCGCGCCGAGGGGGAGTTGGAACGGGGCGTACCGGTGCGGGTGCAACCGGTGCGCGGATTGGTGGAGGGTCGCAATGAGCTGTATGTGCAGGCCCAGCCGCCCCTTGGCGAATCCCACCGGGATCATGCGGTGCGGGTGCGGCTGCTGCGGGGTAATCGGGTCGTGGTGGACGAGACGATCTGGGGGCAAAAAGGTGCCAGCGTCGCCGGAACCATCCCCTTTACGCTTACGGCTACCGCGGAGGATGCACATGACCACTGAACAGATCCCAGCCATCGAGGTGCGCCATCTGACGGTCAGTTACGGCGAACGCCCGGCTCTTCTGGATGTCTCGGTGACCATCGAGCCTGACCAGTTGGTGGGAGTGATCGGTCCCAACGGCTCGGGCAAATCGACCCTGATCAAGGCGATACTCGGGTTTGTCCGACCGGATGTCGGCGAAGTGCGTATCTCCGGCCAAAATGTGGACAAGGCCAAGGGGCAGGTGGCCTACGTGCCCCAACGTGGTGCGGTGGACTGGGACTTTCCCATTACCGTGCAGGAGGTGGCGCTCATGGGGCGCTATCAGCAGGTGCCCTGGCATCGCAGCCTGCGCAAAATCGATCGGGAAGCGGCGCTGGAGGCCCTGGACATGGTGCGCATGAGCGATTTTGCCGATCGTCAGATCGGCCAACTCTCCGGCGGGCAACAGCAACGGGTGTTTCTGGCCCGTGCGCTGGCCCAGGGGGCGGACATCCTGCTTTTGGACGAGCCTTTCGCAGGTGTCGACGCGGCCACAGAACGGGCCATTCTGGAAGTGCTGGAGCGGGCCAAGGCGGCCGGCAAGACCCTGGTGGTGGTGCACCACGATCTGGCCACCGCGGCGGAGTATTTCGATAACCTGATCCTGCTCAAGCAGCGCCTGTATGCTTACGGCCCACCGCGGGCCGTGCTGCAGGAAGAGCTGCTCAGCCAGGTGTACGAGGGCCGCTTGCGGGTATTCGCCGATCTGGCGGCAGGAAAGGGGGGCTGATGGACTTTCTGCTGCAGGCTTTTTGGGCGCCCCTGACCGAGACCTATTTCCAGAAGGCCTTGATTGGCGGCTGCATCGTCGCGGTGGTTGCGGCGGTGGTCGGTTGCCTGGTGGTATTGCGGCGCATGGCATTTCTCGGCGACGCTTTGTCCCATGCCATGATCGCCGGGGTGGCCGGAGGCTACCTGGTGATGAAGCTGCTGTTCGGATTGGAGGCCCATGCCCCCGGCATGCTGCTGGGATCGCTGCTGGCTGCTGTGCTCACGGTTGCCCTGATCGGTTTTGTATCGCGTATCTCGCGGGTCAAGGAGGACACCGCCATCGGCATCATGTACACCGGCATTTTTGCTCTGGGGGTGGTCGTGGTATCGATCTTCAGGCATTTTATCCATATCGATCTGATGCATTTCATCATGGGCGATATTCTGGGCGTGGCCGACAGCGACCTGTGGGTAAGCGCCATCGTCGCTCCGCTGGTGCTCAGTCTCCTGATCCTGTTCTACCGGCATTTCCAGCTTTCCACCTTCGACCCGGTGATGGCCGCCTCCATCGGCTTGCCGGTACTGCTGCTCGATTACGTGCTGACTACCTGCGTGTCGTTGGTGGTGGTCAGCGCCGTGAGCATGGTCGGCGTGATTCTGGTGGTCGGGTTGTTGATCACACCGGCGGCCACCGCCTATCTGCTGTGCGACCGGCTGGATCGAATGATGCTGCTGGCGGCCCTGTTCGGCATCACCAGCGTGATCGGCGGATTGTATCTGTGCGTGTGGCTCGATTCGGCGGGAGGCGGCGCCATCATGCTGTTCTGTACCCTGCAATTTCTGGTGGTCTTGACCGTCGCTCCGCGTTACGGACTGCTGGCACGCTGGCTGCGAATGCGGCGTCTGGTGCCCCAGCAGGTAGTGGAGGACGTGCTGACCACCATTTTGCGCCACGAAGGGAGCACGCCCCTGGCGATTATGCGTCGGCATGTACCGCAGCCAGCCGCCCTGCCCAAAGCTTTGAAAAAGATGGCCCAGGACGGTCTGATCCATATGGCAGACGACGGATATCGGCTTACCGAAGCGGGGAAAAAGGAAGCCGCCAAAGTGTTGCGCGCTCACCGGCTGTGGGAAACCTACCTGGAATCCATCGGCACGCCGCAGGAGCAGCTGCACACCACCGCCCATCATCTTGAACATGTGCGGACCGACGGCACGGTCGACTACCTGGATAAGAAACTTGGCCAGCCGCAACGCGATCCCCATGGAAAAAGAATTCCTCCCCCCTCGAAAAACGACAATCAGGCCTGAGGGTGCATCCTCTGCCTCGGCGACATATCGGGACATCGCGTGCCGAATTCCCTCGGGCAACCTGTCGGCTGATTCTGCTATAATGGAAGCAGTATAAGAACTGTACTGCACTCCGTCGATCCCGGCATGACTTCGTCCAACCGGCTCTTCACTATGCCCTGCCATGATTCCTGCCGGGGGCGGCCCATGCTCCTCCCCGGAGGTTTTATGTCCAAGGTCAAGTATGAGGAGGACCCGGTCCTCCGTCTTTCCCGCGTCGATACCTCGTCGCTGCCTGCTGACGGCGGCGAACAATATAACCGGCTGATCTTCTCCAAGAGTCCCTATCTTCTCCAGCACGCCGAAAACCCCATCGACTGGCATATGTGGAGCGATGAGGCCTTTGCCCGGGCCCGGTCCGAGGACAAACCGGTTTTTCTATCCATCGGTTACTCTACCTGCCATTGGTGCCATGTCATGGCTCACGAATCCTTTGAGGATCATCAGGTGGCCGAGGTTCTTAATCGCCATTTCATCCCCATTAAGGTGGATCGGGAGGAGCGTCCGGATCTCGACAATACCTATATGATGACCTGCCAGATGCTGACCGGCAAAGGCGGCTGGCCCACCACCCTGATTCTGACCCCCGAAAAAAAGCCGTTTTTCGCTGCGACCTACCTCCCTAAAACCGGCCGGATGGGCATGATCGGCCTGATGGATCTGTTGGCCAAGGTCGCCGAACTCTGGGCTTCCGACCGCAACGGGCTGTTGGATATCGGGGAGAAAATCAGCCAGGCTCTGCAACAAGTGGAAGCGGCCAGACCGGAGGCCGGAGATCTGTCTGCGGATGTTTTAAACAAGGCCTATGCCCAGTACCTGGAAATCTTCGACAAGATGTACGCCGGCTTCGGCGAAGCTCCGAAGTTTCCCGCCCCTCATAACCTTTCCCTGTTGCTGCGCCTGGGCCAGTCCCTGTCGGAAGATAAGGCCCGGGTCATGGCTTTGCAGACTCTGCAGCGTATGCGGCTGGGGGGGATTTTCGACCAGATCGGTTTCGGCCTGCATCGTTATTCTGTCGATCAGCGCTGGCTGGTGCCGCATTTTGAAAAGATGCTCTACGATCAGGCGCTGGCCATGCTGGCCTATGTAGATGGTTTCCAGGATAGTGGCGACGATTTTTACCGCCAGTGCGCCCTGGAGATCGCCGATTACGTGCAGCGCGACCTGACCGATGCGCAAGGCGGATTCTACTGCGGGGAAGATGCCGATTCGGAAGGGGCCGAAGGGACGTTCTATCTGTGGACTCCGGAGCAGGTAATGCACGTACTGGGCGAAGAGTTGGGCACCGTTTTTTGCCACTCCTTCGATATCACCCCGGAAGGCAATTTCGAAGGGCGCAGCATCCCGCATCTTGAATTGGACCTTGTCGAGCTTGCCGAGCGGGCCGGGGTGCCGGTGGCTCAGCTGTCGTCGGCCCTTGCCGAGGGGCGCAAACGCCTGTTCGAGGCACGCCTGCAACGTATCCGTCCCCACCGGGACGACAAGGTGCTGACCGGCTGGAACGGGCTGGCCATCGCGGCTTTTGCACGGGCCGGGGCGGTGTTGGCGGAAGAGAAACTGCTGGATGCGGCCGGAAACGCCGCCGAATTTATCCTGCAATACCTGCGCGACGAGAACGGTCGGCTGCTGCGCAGGTATCGCCAGGGCGAGGCGGCCATCCCTGCTTTCCTGGAAGATTATGCTTTCCTTATCTGGGGGCTGATCGAGCTGTACCTGGCCGGATTCGAGAATTGGTATCTGGAAGCCGCCCTCGATCTTACTTCCAACATGGAGGAACTTTTCAGCGATGGACAGGGGGGCTTTTTCGACACCGGTAAAGATGTCGAAGCGGTATTGACCCGGGGGCGCTCGTTGCAGGATGTCGCCATCCCTTCAGGCCTTTCGGCGATTGCCCTCGATCTGCTGCGGCTGGGTCGCATGACCGGTGACACGGAGATGGAAGCGCGGGGCGAACAGGTGTTGCGCAGCCACCTCGGCCAGGTGCACCAATATCCCTCGGGGTATGCCCAGTTTCTGATCGCCCTGGATTACGCTCTGGGGCCAAAGACCGAAATCGTGATCGCCTGGGACGGCAAGCAATTCCCGCATGACCTGCTGCGGGAGATTCATTCCCGCTTTTTGCCACGGACCGTGGTTATGCTTCACCACAACGACCAGCCATCGTCAGCACCCGTTGCCGCCCTGGCAACGGGCAAAGAACCTATGGATGGTAAACCGACCGCCTATCTCTGTTGCGACCAGAGCTGTCGCAATCCGGTGACCGATCCGCAGGAACTGGCAGGTATGCTGGATGAAATACTCCAGGGAAGGCACGGTTAATCCTGTCCCTAAAACGTCATCCTCCCCCCGTTTCGGACGACCAGGAGTCTGTTGGACCCCTGGTCATGCCGTGAAAAAACGTACGGTGCTGCAAAAGATTTTGTTATAGTAGCAGGCGCCTTGCCCTTCGCAGCCATGTATTTTGAACACGGTATCCGCCATGACATTTTCTTTACAAACTTTTTACCTCCTGATGACCACCTGCCTGCCTTGACATGCTCTAATGGCACCAGAACCTCGGAGTCTTTGTCGTTATCGCAATCTTGGCCGGGATCATTCATAAAGCCGTATGGCTCGATCCAGGGCTAAAACGAAAGGAGCATGTCATGTTGGGGAAATCGTTTGCCCTGTTGTCCGCCGGTCTGTTGCTGGGTCTTTCCAGTCTGGCCCAGGCTGCGCCGTTGGTTAAATGTCAGGTGGAGCTCGATCGGCGGGTATTGCTGGCCGGCCCGGCCCAGACCACCATTATCAAAATCGCTCTGGATGCGCCGCCGGTGCCGCGTACCGACCAGCGGCCGCCGGTGAATCTGGCCCTGGTGATCGACCGCTCCGGCTCCATGAGCGGCAGCAAGATCGCCAAGGCCCGCGAAGCGGCGATCGAAGCGCTGCACCGCCTTGCTCCAGGCGATCTGTTCTCGCTGGTGGTTTACGACGATACCGTGCAGACGCTGGTGCCCGCTCAGCCCGTTGGCAACATCGAGGCCATCGAGGCACAGATCCGCCGCATTCAACCCGGCGGTTCCACCGCGCTGTTCAGCGCCGTCAGCCAGGGGGCGGCTGAAGTGAGGAAGTACACCGACAGCTCCTACGTGCACCGGGTGGTGCTGCTGTCCGACGGTCTGGCGAACATCGGACCGAGCAACCCCGATGACCTGGCGCGGCTGGGCGCTGCCCTGCTCAAGGAAGGCATCTCGGTCACCACGGTGGGGGTCGGTACCGATTTCAACGAAGATCTCATGGCGCAGCTGGCCGAACGCAGCGACGGTAACCACTATTTCGTCGAATCAAGCGCCGATCTGCCGCGCATCTTTGCCGCCGAACTCGGCGACGTCCTCAGTGTGGTGGCCCGCAAGGTGGTGATCCGTATCGATTGTCCTGACGGGGTCAGACCGCTGCGTATTATCGGCCGCGAAGGCAGCATCCGTGGACAGAAGGTCGAAATACGCATGAACCAGCTCTACGGCGGCCAGGAAAAATACGCCCTGGTCGAAGTCGAAGTGCCTGCCTCGCAAGCGGGCCATAGCCTTGATTTGGCCAAGGTCGACTGCCGCTATCGGAACGCCCTGACCGATGTGGGTGAATCCTCGACGGCCGTGGTGCAGACCCGTTTCAGCCGGCGTCCGGAAGAGGTGCGCCGGGCAGCCAGCAAGGAAGTACAGAAATCGGTGGTGGAAAACGAAATGGCCGTGGCCCGTGACAAGGCTCTCAATCTCTACAATGCCGGGCGCAAGGACGAAGCCGCCCAGGCGCTACGAGAAAAGAGCACCTCATTGCAGGAGCAGAATGCCAGCCTTGGCTTCTCGGATCTGGCGGACGAGGCCGGACAGCTGCAGCAGGAGGCGGTCGAGTTTGAAGCCGACCAGCTCGATAACACCCGCAAAAAGGAACTGCGTTCGGAGAGCTTCAAGGTGCGCAAACAACAGAAAGCTTATTAGGAGTCTGTTCTGGCAAGCCAAAGCGCTCTCTGCTACATTGGTCGAAACCGCTCCTGCTTCCGGTCCGCACCGGAGGCGGGGGCATTCGACGAAGGAATCCCTGCATGAAACGGATCCATTGGATCGTCGGCGCCTGGCTGTTGTTACTTATCCCGACGCTGCTGATCGGCGCCCTGGCCCTGAAGTTGTTGCGCAACGAACAAGGTCGCCTGGCCGAAAGCAACCTCAGCGCCACCCGCCAGCGGGCTGCCACCATCGCCGAGAGTCTCGACCTGGCGGTAGCCGAGGTCAAGGACGGCCTGCTCGCCAGCCTGCGTCAGATGCCCGTCGATGATCTCGAGAACAGTCTGGAAGATTGGCGGCTGGGCAATCCGTTGGTGCGCAACGTCTTTATCTGGAGCTCCGACGGCTTGCAGTTGCCTGCTCCCGGTATCCTGGGCAACGGCGAGACGGGCGCTTTCGTGACCCGCTATCAGGCCCTGTTTTCCGGCCGCATCCCCTGGCAATCACCGCAGCCTGACCGGATACAGGGGGATGCCGGTCCTGGAATCGGGGGCCGAACCGCCGCGGATAACGCTCCCGCTTCCTCCCGTAAGGAATTACGACTTCTGGCCCAGCAGCTAGGCGCTGCCTCGCAAACATCGCACATGTCAGGGTGGCTGCCGTGGTTTTGGGAGGATGGCGTTTACCTCTTCGGCTGGCTGGAAGATCCGGCCAGCGGCCGCCGTTACGGCCTGGAAGTCGAGATGATGGCGCTATTGTCCCGCCTTGTGACGAGCCTGCCCCAGCCTCCCGAAGGGGAAGTCTATGCCCTGGTGGACGGGCAGGGACGCATTGTCCATCGTACCGGCACGGGCGAGGTTGGCGTGGATACCCCGCAGCTTGCCGCCCTGCCCATCGGTTCGGAGCTGCCCCATTGGCAACTGCGTATCTATGCGCCGGGCGGTATCCATCCCGGCGTTGGCAGCCGCAGTCTGTTGCTGCTCTCGACGCTGCTGGTCGGCAGCTTCGTGGCGGCGGTGCTGTTCGGCGGCTCGCTGCTGCTGTGGCAGGCCTGGCGTCACATGCTCGATGCCCGGCGCAAGATCTCATTCGTGTCCAATGTATCCCATGAGTTGAAGACCCCTCTGACCACCATTCGCATGTACGCTGAATTGCTGGGTGAAGGAAGTATCCGGGAGGAAACCAAGCGCGAACGTTATCTGCAGGTGATCGTTTCAGAAAGCCAGCGCCTGACCCGACTGGTCAATAACGTCCTCGACTTCAGCCGTCTGGAGCAGCGGCGCAAACACTATCATCTGACGCCCCTGCCGCTTGCCGAAATCCTGCAACAGGTGCTCGACGGTCAGAGCATGCGTCTGCAGCAGGCCGAACTGAAGCTGGTCAGCCGTATCCCGGAGGAGTCGATGATGGTGCAGGCCGATCGGGATGCCGTCGAGCAAGTGCTGCTCAACCTTATCGACAATGCCATCAAATACGCAGCGCAGGGCGGGGAACTTGTTGTCGAACTGCAATGGCGCGACAAGGCTGCCGAGGTGCTCATCCAGGATCGCGGTCCAGGGGTTCCGGTCTCGCATCAGCAGCGCATCTTTGACCAGTTTCATCGCGTCGACAACGACTTGACCAGTCATCGGTCCGGATGCGGACTTGGCCTCAGCATCGCGCGGCGGCTGTTGCAGGACATGCACGGTTCGCTGCGCTACTGCCCACGGGATGGCGGTGGTGCATGTTTTGTCATGACACTGCCGGTTGCAGAGCAAAACTGAAAGGGATTACACATGGATTCCTACCGCATTCTGGTGGCGGAAGACGAACCGCATATCCGCGAAGGCCTCATCGATATTCTCGAAGGGGAAGGGTATCGGGTAATGGCCGCCGGGGACGGCATTGCCGCCTTGCAGCTTAGTGAAGAAGGTAGCTTCGACCTGGCGCTGCTGGATATCATGATGCCGGGTCGCAACGGTTACGATGTCTGTAGGGAACTGCGGCGTCGCCAACCGGGGCTGGCCATCATCATGCTCACCGCCAAGGGCGAAGAGATCGACAAGGTGCTCGGCCTGGAGCTGGGGGCCGACGACTACATAACCAAACCTTTCGGGGTCCATGAACTACGCGCGCGCATCGCCGCCGTGCTGCGCCGCAGTCGCAGGGCGGCTGGGGCTTCGGCCGAGACCTTGCCCACCACTCTGATCATGGGAGCGGCCAGCGTCGATCGCAAAACCTATCGGGGACGCCTTGGTGAAAGCACCTTCAGTCTTACCGCCCGCGAGATGAAGCTGCTGGAAGCCTTTTACCGTCACCCCGACGAAGCTCTTCCGCGCAATACCCTGCTGAATCTCGCCTGGGGAATCGATTATCAGGGCACCACCCGCACCCTCGATCAACACATCGCCCAATTGCGCAAAAAAATCGAACCCGACCCGGCCTCGCCGCAGGTCATCACCACCGTACATGGCGTCGGCTACCGCTATGTTGCCGGTAACTCGAAGTTCCTTTCCTAGCAGGGATGGGCCGAAAGGTCAGCGGCGTCCGCCGAAGATGGAGCCCAGAATCCCGCGTATGATCTGGCGGCCCAGTTGGCTGCCGATGGTACGGGCCGCGCTTTTGATCATGGCCTCGCCGACGCCTTGTCGGCGCGACGCTGCCCTGGGTTGGCTTTTGGCCGGGGCAGGCTCCGAGGTCTGGGCTGCGGCAGTTTGGGCCCGCTGTTGCAGCATCTCGTAGGCGGAGTTGCGATCGAGGATCTGCTCGTAGCGGCCGTTGAGGGGGGAGCGTGAGATAATCGCCTGCCGCTCGCTATCGGCCAGCGGGCCGATGCGGGATTCCGGCGGGCGGATCAGGGTGCGTTCCACCGGCAGGGGGCGGCCTTGGGGATCGAGGGCCGAGACCAGCGCCTCGCCGATGCCGAGAGTGGTGATGACGCTGGCGGTATCCAGCTGTGGATTGGGACGAAAAGTGCGGGCCACCGTGGCCACTGCTTGCTGGTCCTTGGGGGTGAAGGCCCGCAGGGCATGCTGGATTTTCATGCCCAACTGACCGAGCACGCTGTCCGGAATATCGAGAGGGCTCTGGGTGACGAAAAAGACCCCCACGCCTTTGGATCGAATCAGACGCACCACCTGCTCGATCTTTTCCGCCAGGGCCTTGGGAGCCTGGGAGAAGAGCAGATGTGCCTCGTCAAAAAAGAACACCAATCGTGGTTTGTCCGTATCTCCGGCCTCGGGCAGTTGCTCGAACAGTTCGGACAGCAGCCACAGCAAAAAGGTCGCGTAGATGCGCGGCGACTGCGCGACCAGGCGGGTGGCGTCGAGGATGCTGATTACACCCCGTCCGGAAAAATCGACATGCAACAGGTCGCTCAGCTGCAGGGCCGGTTCGCCGAAAAACAGGTTGCCCCCCTGTTCTTCGAGGACCAGCAACTGGCGTTGAATGGCACCGATGCTGGCGGACGAGATGTTGCCGTAGGTCGGGCGCAGGTCCCGCGCATGGTCGCTCATCCAGGCCAGCATGGCGCGCAGGTCTTTCAGGTCGAGTAGTAGTAGACCCTGATCGTCGGCAATGCGGAAACAGGCATACAGCAGGCCGCTCTGGGTATCGTTGAGATCGAGGAGGTTGGTCAGCAGCAGGGGACCCATTTCCGAAACCGTGGTGCGGATGGGGTGACCGTTCTGGCCGTAGATATCCCAGAACGCCACCGGGCAGGCGCTTGGCGCATACTCCGGCAGGGGGATCTGGCGCAAGCGTTCCTCGATCTTTGGGTTGGGGGTTGCCGCTGCACCAAGTCCCGACAGGTCCCCCTTGATGTCCGCGGCGAATACCGGTACCCCGAGACGGGAAAAACCCTCCGCCAGGATCTGCAGGGTGACGGTTTTGCCGGTACCGGTGGCTCCGGCGACAAGTCCGTGCCGGTTGCTCATGCTACCCAGTTGTTGTATGGGGATACCATTGGCAGCACCGATGATGAGTCCTGCAGTCTTGTTCATGGTGTGGTGGTCCTTGTGGTTGGTTATAAAACAGCGCACGGATGCGCTTTTGGATTTTTGAATGCACTACTCCATGAAGGCATGACATTTGTCGCGACGACAGGTGGTACTCGTCAATCCCGGCATCATGCCGCCTCCTGGGCAGTGCTTCTCTCCGGTCAGGTCTGAGCCGGGTCAATGTACCAGCGTTACATTGTTTTTAGACCAGGTCTTATGTTCGCCATTGTCCAGTTCGACTTCGAAGTATTCATCCGGGCGGCAGGCGATGATCTTGCCAACCTGGTGCAGAACGATATGCTTGACGCGTTTTTCGGTTCCCGGTTCCAGGGTCTGGCAGATGTTTGCAAATTCATCGTGACGCATGGGGGTATCTCCTTTGCAGGGTATGGCCGGATGCCATATGGCGTTACGGATAGATGTCCTGCACGACATCCAGAATCAGATGGGTTCTTTCGTGCAGCAGGACGATGTCGGTGCCGACGATCAGTCGCACATAGCCGTACGGAAGGCGTGCCAGTCGCCGGTCAAGGTCATGGGGCAGTCGGTAGCTCGACAGGCCCGGGGGCAGCTCGCCATGCCGCGCCAGGTGTTTGCGCAACCCCGGCGGCAACCTTTGTTTTTTTGCCAGCCCGGGCGGCAAGGCGCGGCGATAATAATTGTAGATAGCGACCCGATCACGATCGGAAAAAGCCAGGTCCATGCGGACATCGCGGCTTCGCACGGAGACTTGGCCATAGTTGGGATTGGCGACACATCCGGTCATCAGAGGAGCCGCGGCAAAAAGAGCGACCAGCAGCCAAGTGATTGAATCGAAACGCAATTTCATGGCACCCTCCCGGTATTTGGCAATTACACTTTATTTTAGCAGAGAATTCTTAAAGTGAGACCTGGCAGGGTGTTTTTGACCTATTCCTGGTGGCAGTTTCGCGCAAAGACCTGGATTAACCGCGGAGCTCGCTGAGCCCCCGGGGAAAATCAGTTGGTGTGACAACACATTTTTCGCATTTTCAACGATCCTAAATGTGTTTGCAAAGCACTTTAAATCTTTTTTTACAGGGATACTCAAGATACGCAGGATTAAAAACCAAGCCTTTGTCGGTGAGCTTTCATCCTGATCATCCCTGTTCGCTGTGGATTTATTGTTGTCGGGGGGCTTCGCGCTCTCTGCGGTAAAAAAGCTCTTTCCTGGTCCTGGCCTTTTATATCGTTCTGGTAACCAACCCGTTACCAAAAACAAAAGCCGCAAGCTCATCCAGCGGCAGACAATCGATATGCGAAGGTGTATACTGCGCCTTTGCTGTGGGTTTATGTTTCACCATTCTTTTACCTCTATTCACCGGACCCCTTTCATGTCGACACAAACTGAAACCAGACACAACCTGCGCCTGATTATTCTCCTGCTCGGGGCCTTGACGGCCATCGGTCCCTTGACGATCGACACTTACCTTCCGGCGTTTACCGCTATCGCCGCCGATCTGCATACCGATGTGGCAACGGTGGGCTGGTCTATGAGCAGTTATTTCATCGGCATTGCGTTCGGGCAGCTTGTCTATGGACCTTTGTTGGATGTTTTCGGGCGCAAGAGTCCCCTCGTTTTCGGGCTGGTATTGTACGGAGCAGCCTCCCTGGGTTGCGCTCTGAGTTCGAATGTTCAATGGCTTATCGGATTGCGGCTGGTGTTGGCGCTCGGTGCCTGTGTCGGGATGGTTGCGGCACGGGCGGTGGTGCGGGATCTTTTCCCCCTCAACGAAACGGCGCGGGTTTTTTCGACGCTGATGCTGGTCATGGGGCTGGCACCGATCGTGGCTCCAACCCTGGGAGGGGTCATCGTTGCCAGCCTCGGATGGCGCTATATTTTTATTCTGTTGGGCGCTGTTGCCGTGTTGATGCTGGTCGGCGTCTGGTGGATACTGCCTTCCCTTGCCGGGCATGGCCGACGTGAAGCTTTGCATCCTCGCAGGGCGTTGCGCGATTACCTGGCGGTACTGGCGGTGCCGGGCTTTACCCTGCGCATGCTGACCGGGAGCTTCCATATTGCCGGCCTGTTTGCCTATCTAACCGCCTCGCCGCTGATTTTTATGGATATATTCGGCATGTCCGGGCCCCGTTACGGTTGGACCATGGGATGCAATGCCCTGGCGCTGATTGTTGGTAGTCAGGTCAATGCCAGATGCCTGAAACACTTTTCCCTGAGCGGCGTATTGTGGGGCAGCAATCTGTGCCAGCTGGCAGCCAGCGCACTGTTTGTCCTTGGTGTGACCTTTGCTCCGGTCAACCTCTGGATGGTACTGGCCTTTTCGGCAGTGTACCTGTTCTGCCTTGGTTTTTTGCTGCCGGATATTACCGCCCTGATCATGCACCCGTTTGCGCGAGAACAGGCAGGCAGTGCTTCGGCGCTGTTGGGGTCGGTGCAGATGCTGGCCGGCGCCGTGGCTGCCGCCATGGTGAGTGGAGGGTATGACGGCACGGTTGCCGTCATGACGATAAGCATGCCGGTATGTGCCCTGGCCAGCGTCGGCTTGCTATGGCGAGAACGGCGGATGGGGTATGTGCAGGTGTAATTGCCTGTTCGTGCCGCAAGACGTTTATGAGGAGCCTTGAATTTTTTTGCCCAGCTGTTATGTTAAGCCATGCGCTGCAATGTTAAGTCCTGCCTGATGGGCAGGAGGGCGCGCCTGCTTTGCTGCCGCAAAAACACATTCACCCCAGGAGGAACCATGGCCACCAAGGTTGCGATTAACGGATATGGAAGGATCGGCAGGCTTGTCCTGGCCGCCATGTATGAGCAAGGCCTTATCGGTGCCGATCTGGATATCGTGGCCCTGGTCGATCTCAATCCGGATGCGCGTTACTTTGCTTACCGTACACGGTACGATTCGGTGCATGGGCGCTTTTCCGGCGAGGTTGCCACCGCCAAGAGCAGCCCCGAGTTGGAGGCCGACGACACACTCATCATCAACGGCGATGAGATCCTTTGCATGGCGGCCCCGGCCAGCCCCGATCTGCTTCCCTGGAAGGAGCTTGGCGTCGAGTATGTCATCGAGGCAACCGGACGTTTCACCAGCATGGAAAAGGCTGGCTTGCATCTCAAGGCGGGGGCCAAAAAGGTTATCCTCACGGCGCCGGGAAAAGGCGGGATGAAAAGTGTCGTGATCGGCGTTAACGACAAGTCTTACGATCCTGCAACGGATCACGTGCTCTCCACGGCATCCTGCACCACCAACTGCCTTGCGCCGCTGGTGCATGTTCTGCTCAAGGAAGGGATCGGTATCGAAAAAGGGCTGATGAGCACTATCCATTCCTATACCGCCACCCAGGAGACCGTCGATAGCCCCTCCAAAAAAGATTGGCGCGGCGGCCGGGCAGCAGCCATCAACATCATCCCCTCCACCACCGGAGCGGCCAGAGCAGTCGGTGAAGTGATCCCCGAGGTCAAGGGCAAGCTTACCGGCATGTCGTTTCGCGTACCCACCCCCGATGTGTCGGTGGTCGATCTGACTATTCGATCGGCGCGCGATACGACCATCGAGGAGATCGACAGTATGATGAAAAAGGCCTCCCAGACCTATCTCAAGGGCATCATGGAATACATGACCGAACAGCTGGTCTCTTCCGATTTCCTCAATTCGACCAGTTCCTCCATCTACGATTCACCGGCCACTCTGCAGAACAACCTGCCCGACGAATCGCGGTTCTTCAAGCTGATCTCCTGGTACGACAACGAGGTCGGCTATTCCAATCGTGTCGTGGACATGTTGCGTCTCATGATTGCCAAGGGTGCCTGATCCTGTCCCGGAGGCAGGGCACGGGCAGACGTAACAACCGGTAAAAAAGGCCGGGCGCTTTGAGATAAAGCCGCCTGGCCTTTTTTCTTGACAGAAATTTCTTTTCGGATAAAATCATAACCAAATTGGTTATAAATAAGAATGTTATCTGAAAGGAGACTAGGATGGCTGTTTGGAAATGCGAAAAATGCGGATTTGAAAAAGAAGGCCGCTGTAAGCCTAAAAAATGTCCCACCTGCGAGGCTGCCGGCACCTTTGCCAAGAAGGACTGATTTTTTCCTCCCCTGAATCCTCTCCAAACCAACAGGGCCGGCATATCGCCGGCCCTGTTGGTTTATCTGCTAGCCCTTTTCAAAAGCAGGCAAACTCCCTGACATTGAACGATCCTGGTCTTTTTCGTATTCCAGGGTTCGCTGGGCAAGAGTTTCCACCACCATTCACTGACCGCAAGTTTTCCAAGATAACTTATCGACCAGCAGTGCTTTGTGCTGCTAGCTGTCAGGAATTGAACGGGACCTGATAGCTTCTAATCGAGTCCCGAAAGTAATTCTTTTTCAATAGAACGATAAAGTCTTTGGCGCTCATAGGTTTGCTGCATAAATAGCCTTGATAGTATTCGCATCGGAACTTTTGAAGCAAAGCCAATTGTTCTTTTGTCTCGACACCTTCCGCGATGGATTTCAAACCAAGGCTTTGCCCCATTTCGATAATGGTCTTTGTTAAAACAGCATCGTGCTCATCGGTGCAGATATCCCGGATGAAAGACCGATCGATTTTCAGCCTGTCAATGCAGAAGCGCTTGAGGTAGCTCAGGCTGGAATATCCCATACCGAAATCATCAAGTGCCAGACTAACCCCGATAGTTTTCAGCTCCTGCATAATATTTTCAACTAAGGGTAAGTTTTCCAGGAAAAGACCTTCCGTCATTTCCAGCTCCAGCCGCTGCGGGTGTAGACCATATTTTTGTAGGGTTCTCGCAACAAAAGAAGGGAAAGCCTGATCAAGAAATTGTTTTGCGGAGATATTTACTGCGACAGTTATGGGGGGCGCCCCTTGTGCATCCCATGTCTGGATGGTGCGACAGACTTCTTCCAGAATCCATTCTCCCAGGGGGACGATCTGGTTTGTCTCTTCAGCAATGGGGATGAACTGGTCGGGAGGTACAAAGCCCCATGTCGGATGTTGCCAGCGAATGAGTGCTTCTGCACAGACAATTTTATTGTCATCTACGGTACAGATCGGTTGATAGTGCATGATTAACGCATCGCTGGATATCGCTTTACGCAACTCTTTTTCAATGTGAGAACGCTTTTCGATCCTGGCACCAATTTCCTGTTGGTAAAACTCGATCTTGTTGCCTCCAGCCTTTTTTGCAACATACATGGCGGCATCTGCTCTTTTAAATAAGGTGTCGAAATCCGTGCCATCCTCACCATACATTGCAACGCCTATGCTCATGCTGATATATGCTTGGTGCTCATTGAGGTTAAAAGGGAGTGCGGTAACTTTGGAAATTTTCTGAATCATGGAGCCAAGAGCCGATGCTGACAAGATATCGCCGAACAAAAGTAAAAATTCATCCCCACCAATGCGACACACGATATCGGTGCTCCGTATGGCATTCTGCAATCGTTCACCGATTTGGCAGAGTAACGAATCGCCGGAAGAATGGCCCAGAAGGTTATTGATGAATTTAAACCCGTCCAGATCCAATACGCAAAGGGCCATGGATGTCTTAGATCGCTGCGCGTAAGACATTTGTTGGGCAAAATGGTCTTTTAGGAAGAAGCGATTGGGTAGACCGGTTAAATGGTCATGGTGAGCCAAGTAGGCGATACGTTCTTGATCTTTTTTTTGATCGGTAACATCCATCAAAACCGCCATGATGGCGTAGATTGTTTGTTGTGAATCATAAAGAGGTGTATTAAACAGTAGAAAATCCCGACACTGACCATCCTTTGTATAGCGTTTAACCTCCACCCGGGAAATTATTTCTCCGGCAAAGACGCGTTTGTTTTTCTCAAAAAATTCTTGGATGTCTTCTTTCGGAATGGATGGTACGAGTCGGTTCAAAGTTTCCTTTTCCGACCATCCTAGAACCTTTTCTGCTTCGGGGTTCCATGATAGGACCTTGCCGTCCTGAGTGTGGGCGATTACTGGCAAGGGCGTGGCCTTATAAAGCGCTTCGAATTTATTGTTGGTCTCCCAGTTTTCTTCCTCGGCTCTTTGTCTTTGCTTCTCCCGATCGAAGTTATCCAAGGCAAAGGAAATGTCGGCCGCCATCTCTTCAAATACTCTGACAATGTCAGTGTGAAAAAAATCTTGCTCCCGGGCGTAAAGGTTGAGGGTCCCGAATAAACAATTCCTGGAGCGTATGGGGAAACAAGCCATCGCCTGAATGCCCTTTTTTTGAGCGTCATTGACTCGTGTATGGAGATACGGATCCTTTATGATGTTATTGCAGATGTAGGCGCGCTCGGTTTTAAGCACCCTTTCTGTAATGTTGGGCCTATTGTGAACTGGGTCTATGGAAGAATGGCGAGGGGGGATTCCATCAAATGCTATAGTCTGAAAATTTTTTGTTTGTGGATCGACTTGATTTATAAGTGCAATTTTGAGGTGGCCATTATTGATTGCGACCCGGCAAATTTCCTTCAACAATGAATCCGCTGTTTTTTGGCGTACAATAGCCTGATTGGTATGGCTTAGAACATCATAAACCCTGGCCAGCCTTGACGAGACCTCTTTCGCTTCTTTTCTTTCCGTGATGTCTGACAGGGTGATGATGTAGAAGTTATCGTTGCCGCTGAAATCAAGAGACTTTTTGCCAAAAATGCTGAAACACCGATCACCCTGTCGGGTTGAAATTATTTTTTCAGCAATAAAAAAATCACTATCCTTCATTATATTGAAGTTCAGGGATCTTAGCCAGTCAAGAGTTAAAGAGGAACCAATGGATTCGGAATAATGGTGATTTAATAGATGCAGTTCGCTGAAAGTTTCTCTTGCGGCAGAATTAACGTTCAGAATATCGCCAGCATCATTAATCAAAAAAACCGGATGTGGAAAACTTTCAAAAATCAACTTATAACGATTCTTTTTATTATTAAGATTGAAGTTTGTTGATATTAGCTCCTCTATGCTCTCGTCTTTTTTCTGTCCTATCCATTCATTAATAAAGCCAAGTTCAATTCTATCAAAGCATCTATCCAAGAGTAAGAGATACTGAGCCTTACTTTCAATATCATAATTAGTCTCTTCTATAAAGTCCCGAAAACTTTGCCGATAGTATTTATTCCATCCAAAAAACATGGTTAAAGTAACGCCACGAGCTCTATGCTTTTGCGCTTCGATTATTCCAAAAGAGGCGAGACAATCTTGAGTATAATCTTCTTCTGAAGAGAGTTCAGGAATGTCTTTATATAAAGTGGCTGCAAGGCAAATCTGGTCGGTAAGCCCTCTTATTGCACCGCGCCATGCTTCAGCCATCGAGGGCGCATGTTTGATGAATCCGGTTTTTTTAGCATAGCCGAATACTCGTTCAAGGATCCGGTCTTCACCAAGCTTGAGGGTGTCGCCTAAAGGTGAAAAATCCATTGTGGCTCACTTTCATGCAGGCATAACCATGGAAAAACGACCAAGTTTCCAGTATTTAATGAATTTTATCGAAGTGTATCAGGGGGTGGTAAAAATGCCATAATTTATTATATTTTTCTTTGAAAATAATAATAAAAATTGCCCCTATCTGTTTGCATATCTGGAACCCCTGTGTAGAATGAGAATATTCAAAGGCCTTGTTTTTGCTCGGGTCTTTTTGTGTGTCGAGAAGGGGGCGCAATGAAGGTTCTCATCCTCAACGATTGCAGCGATAAAAAAACAGCAGTATCTGACCCGCTAAGAGGTATTTGCGATGGAATTGCTGCTCCCCACGAGATCGAATGGGTCAATATTGGCAGTCTGACAATTCAGCCCTGTATGAGATGTCTTAAATGTTATCCGTGTGGCGAATGTCTCCTTCCTGAAGACGACGCTCACAAGATCGGGCGTATGCTTTTTGCCGCCGATGCTTTGGTGATCGGCCTGAATGCCTCCATGAACAGGCTGCGTTTCCGATTTAAGATGCTGCTTCAGCGCTGTATGGCATCCATAGTTTTTCAGGATCACGAAGGCAAGCTCTGCCCTTGGCGTAAAGGACGGGTCGCGGTGGTTGCAGGGATGGAATCATCGGAACGAATGGTTGCCGGGTCACCAGGCAGGTCTGGCATTGTTCCCCCTTTACTCAACCAAGTATTGGAATCCGGTGGGTTTCATGTGATTGGTAATGTGACCGGATATTCAAGTGAATTTTCTGTGTCTGGAATGTTGCCCATAGAGCAAGCCCGGGCTTTAGGATGCTCCTTGTCCTGCATTATGTCGGTCTAGGCAGAGAACACGGCTCCTACCGGGCCGAGTCGCTGCCTCTCCTTGCCAAATTACCATGTATTTTGACATAGCAAGAGGACTTTGCTTTAGCGTTGCTGTTAAAGTCTGCCACTCTTTTGGAGGAGAAATGGTCTCCATAAACGAGTCTTTGGCTATTTCTGAAAAGCGTTTGGAAGATCGTGTCGCTGCACGAGTTACGGTGCAGCTGTTTCAGGAGAACAGAGTCCTCCTCACCGAATATTCTGTCAATTTGAGTGTTGGCGGGATCTTTCTGGAGGCGGAGAAGCTTTTGGCAGAGTGGACGCGTTTGGTGCTTCATTTCGAACTGCCCGATTCAAGGCATATTCATTGTCAGGCCAGGGTTGCCTGGGTAAATAACCCTCAAAGCCTGCTTTGCCAAGATCTTCCGCCGGGCATGGGTATACAATTTATTGACCTTCAGCCTGAGGATATGGAGTCCCTACGAGAATTCGTCAAGAAAAAGTTGATTTTAGCTGCCTGGTAGCTTTGGAGAAAAGTACAACCCAATCCCCTTGCGAGCTTTTTTAATAACAGATGGATCTTGATGGGGAAAAACTGGTCACAACATCATAAATATTTGTGAGGGGGAGCAATGCCAGGCAACCAAGCAGATACTTTGACCAAATTGTTTCCGGCACATAATCAGGTACAAGAAAGAATCCCTGTAATTTGCGATGAGAGGCGTGGCATCGCTTCCTTGAGAAAAACAGATGGTCTGGCTGAGCGGGTTTCCTTGAAGTTGGACATTTGCGCCCGAAAAATTCAGTTCATCAAGCTTGATAATCTGTTAGACCTTTCCCCTGGCGATATTCCGGAAGATTATCTTTTTTGGCTGAATCTGTGCGCCGCGCATGGAGTCAAGTTGGTAACGCCTGGCAGAGTTTTTGATCCCAATGAGTATCATGACTGGATACGAATTCTTGAGGATGCCGGGTTCGACTGGGAAGAAATAAACAATCTGAATTGCGAGAGGGCCAGAAAAAAGAATGGAGAGTCTTCGGGTAGAGGGACGTCTCTGTTTGAAAATCCTCCTGCGCCCTATGTATATGAGGCGAGTCTTGGAGGGATAACGGTCGATTTTGACCAGTTGCGGCATATGGAAAAAGTATGGGCGTTGGCAGAGCGCCATCCTATTCCGGTTGTATCTGAAAACGCTGGGCTGCCTGTCTCTTTCGTTCGTCGAGCTATTTCAGTCGAACGGCTTCTTTTTTATCAGGGGCTGTGGCTTGATGCTGCAACCGGAGAATTAAGGAAAGGACACTGGTCGCCAGTAATGAAGGCCGAACAGGCAGGCCATATTCTTGCTAATCGACAACGATGCTGACACAGGAAAGCGGCCATTTTTCCTGCCAGAAAGTTCTTTTCGGATAAATGCATTGCCCCAAGTTAGTTATAAATAAGAATGTTATCTGAATGGAGACTAGGATGGTTGTCTGGAAATGCGAAAAATGCGGATTTGAAAAAGAAGGCCGCTGTAACCCTAAGAAATGCCCCACCTGCGAGGCCGTCGGGACCTTTGCCAAAAAGGACTGATCTTTTCCTCCCCTGAATCCTCTCCAAACCATCGGGGCCGGCATGTCGCCGGCCCCGATGGTTTATCTGGTGTCTCTTCCTCAAACCCTCTGCATATTCCGGCAGGATTTTTGAAGCATGGTCATGTGGCAGAGTTGGTGGAATAAAAGACCCTTTTCAAATTTTACCGCCTGAAAAAAAGAAGCATCTTCTCGGATGACTTGTTACTCGAAATTCTTGCATTGCCCCTGGCAGGTTCAGGTCAGGTAAGGCATGGACCCATGAGGGTTATGCGAGCAAACCGGATGCTTTTTTACATATCCCAATCGGTAAGGCACATGGAAATACCTTGTTCGCGGGCTCTATGGGAGTGGGCCAATCCGAGGGCACCATGAGAGTCGTCCTGGGAGTCAATCACGGTGGGAATTTGCTTGAGGGAATGAACCTCCCATTGGTGTTTTTCCGAAAAATTGATCGCTTTTCTGGTTGCCGTTACGGCGTCTTTGGCGTCCACCCAAAACTGGGCCAAGGCTTTTTTGACTTTTTGACAATTGGATTGTTTCCAATGGGGCGTGACACACATGCTGACGTAATACATCTTCACCTCGAACTGTCAAAATTGTAAAAATTTATTTTCTCCCCTGAAGTTTTTACCAAAGATTTGAAATGTTTCAACCGGCAGGTTGAAGATTTAGCACTACAACATCGCCAGCTATCGACTGGTCTTTGCGGTTATCCCGGAGTGATTTTTTTCGGGGAGGGGGCTGGAAAGGTCAATGTGACCCACTCGCACGCTCTATCCCTTTTCCCGGGAATAATCTATGCGCAAATAGAAATGGAGAGATCGTTGCTGTATACTGTAGAAGTGGCTGTTTTTGAAAAGGAATCTAATTTGTATCCAAGTTGCCGGGAATTCGGGTAAGAACCGAAGGAGGCTTGAAAATGAGAATAGATAGAACATTTTTACTGGTTTTAATAATGAGTCTTACGCTTTTTGCTCTCCCCTCTTTTACGTTCGCAGCGGACATTGGCTCCAGAGAGTCGAAAATCGCTCGGGCAATGGAGGCTGCCCCTGATTCAGTTACCCAAAACGCAACATTCGTCGATGTGGACGGCACAGTGTTGAGGGAAGGGACGAACGGTTGGCAGTGTCTACCGGCATCAGCAGTAGGGACGTATCCCATGTGCATTGACGATGTCTGGATGAGTCTTATGACAGCTGTCGGGAACAAGGCCGAGTTCAAGACCGATAAGGTGGGAATCGCATACATGCTTGCCGGTGATGACAATATCAATAACAACGACCCCTATGATACCAAACCCGACCCGGGTGAAGTGTGGGTTCAAGAAGGCCCCCACTTAATGATCATTGTGCCGGACCTGGGAGCGCTGAAGGGGTTATCGGATGATCCCGACAACGGTGGCCCTTACGTCATGTGGAAAGGGACCCCCTACGCGCATATAATGATTCCCGTAGGTCCGCGTGAGAATTAAATTTGACGTGGGGCGGAAAATGCTCCAGCAAGCCTCATGGGAAATAGTAGCTAGCGTTCTATTAACCATCACGTTTTAAATATTAAAAGCCCGCCTGGTTTGCCAGGCGGGCTTTTAATATATGCCAGGGTTCGTAAGAATCTCGTTCTTATCCTAATATCACCACTAAAATAATGTAGAACAACATCTTGGGAACTTCTGACTTCGTGGGATTACACATGTCAGGAGTGTCTAGGAAACCAGGCGCTAAGCAGTCTTTGCGTGCTACACGGTCAAATCCGGGAAAAACCTTTTTGGAAATGAGATGGGGCGGTTCTATACTGGAGACAGAGCCGGTTATTTTGCCTTTTGCGACTCAGGGCAGATGCTAGTGCGGATTATTAGTTTGGGACTATTGGACGTTGCAGTCTGTTTCAGGCGATTTCAAAGCCTTGAAAAAGGTTGTTTTTTTACGGGTCGACGTGTCCCGCGAGGAAAGCCAAGTTGCCAAGATTAAAAGAAATTCTCGGTTTTTCTGGCGACTTTCGTGTAATCTGTGGTGAGTGATTTCAGATGCTGAAGTCAAACTTTTTAAAATAGTAATCCAGGAGTCTGCTTCATGCATAAAATCATCGTTCATCCGGGTAATGCACATAGAGACGACTTTATGGCTGTGAGCATTTTGCTTGCAACCCTCGATAAAGCCGAAGTTTTTCGCCGTGATCCCACCGGTGAGGATCTTGCCGATCCAGGCACCTATGTGGTCGATGTCGGCATGGAGCTCGATCCGCAAAGGCATAACTTCGATCATCACCAGGATAAGACCCTTCCCTGTGCCTTTCACCTGGTCATGCAGCATCTCGGCTACCATGAAGACGCCGTGTCGATGTTCGGATGGTATCCCTTCATGAGCATGATGGATGTCAGGGGGCCTCACAAGACCGCCGAGCATTTCGGTGTCGATGCCAGCGTCCTGCTTGCATCATCGTCACCGATCGACGGCTATATCCTTTCCCGGTTTTCCAAACTCACGGTATTGCGGGAGCACGATCTCCTTTATGACTTCATGAAGGAAATGGGGCAGGATATGCTTGACCTGATCGGCCTCAAGAAACAGCGGCTCGAACGTTTGAAGCAGGAAGCCATCGTTGTCCCGGTAAAACATGTCAAGGCTGTCGTGTGCCATATCGAGGATAACCCCAAGCTGTCCATGGAGCTCTATCTGCGCGATCTCCAGGATGACAGGATCGTGATATGCATCACCCATTCGGTGCGCGGTGAGGGCTGGGAGCTTTTGCGTCTTGGCGATAGCAGCCTCGTGGACTTCCGGGCCATCAAGGATCATCCGGAGATTCGTTTTGTTCATTCCAACGGCTTTGTCGCGACAACGCGTACCCTGATTCCATTGGAAGAGGCCATCGCGTTTGCGGCCCGCTCCCTGACCGGGATCTAAGAGCTCGCGCAAAGCCAGTCGGGCACGTCGTGCATCAGGTCTCCGGGGGGAGGCAGGTATGAAAAGCAATCGAAACGAGACATCCATGCCCACTGAGGACATCCTGCTGTTGGTGGCCATCCTCCCGGCGGAACTGCAGGCGACCCTCTTTCGGCTGGAGTTGGAAAAACTTCTTGAAGTGGTGATGGATTTGGGGCGTCCACCCGAGGCGCGTTTTCCGGATGGGGTGGTGCGGCTTTCCGACAAGCCGGTCCATCAGGACGATCTGGCCCATGTGATAGCCCAGGTAGGGGATTTCGGTGGAGATAACCGCGCCGGCATCGAACGAACCTTGCACCGTATCTCGGCCATCCGCAATCGCAAGGGGCAAATTATCGGTCTGACCTTGCGTATCGGGCGGGCGGTCATCGGTGGCATCGAACTGATGCGGGACCTGATCGAAACCGGTCAGAGTCTGCTGATTCTGGGGCGGCCGGGGGTCGGTAAAACCACCAAACTGCGGGAAATGGCCCGGGTTCTGGCAGACGATCTGCACAAGCGCGTCATCATCGTCGATACCTCCAACGAAATCGCCGGCGATGGCGATATCCCCCATCCGGGGATCGGCAACGCCCGGCGGATGCAGGTCTCCCAGGTCGAGCGCCAGCATGCGGTGATGATCGAGGCGGTAGAGAATCACATGCCCGAGGTCATTATCGTCGATGAAATCGGCACCGAAGCCGAGGCGGTGGCCGCCCGCACCATCGCCGAGCGGGGAGTACAGCTCATCGGCACCGCCCATGGCAATACGCTGGAAAACCTGGTTAAAAACCCCACCCTGTCTGATCTGGTCGGGGGGGTGCAAGTGGTGACGCTGAGCGACGACGAGGCTCGCCGGCGGCGAACCACCAAGACCGTCAGCGAGCGTCGCGCGGCGCCTACCTTCGATATCGTGGTGGAAATGGTGGACCGGGATGAGCTTATCGTTCACCCCGATACCGCTTCGGCCGTCGATATGCTGCTGCGTGGCAGGGCGCCGCGCGGTGAGCATCGCGAACAGGCCGCCAACGGTCAGATCCATGTGCAAGTGCCCGAGGAAGAGCCGTTGCGAATACCGGTTCCCAGTTATCCCACGGCAGAACCGGCACCCCGAGGTCCGGTTCGTATCTATCCCTACGCACTCTCCCGGGATCTTTTGGAACGGGTGATTCGCGGCCTGGGTCTTAATGCCCGCAGCGTCAGTCGGGCGGAGCAGGCCGACCTGGTCATTGCCCTGCGCAGTCGCAGCGATGAGCCGCGCTTGCGCAAGGAGATGGAGGACAGCGATGCCATCATTCATTTCATCAAGCGCAATACCGCCAACGAAATCCGGCGTCTGCTGCAGCGCACCTTTCATGTCATGGAAGGAAGTGAGGCGGACGAGGTACAGGAAATGGTGATGGAAACGCAGGCAGCTATCCGTCTTGTGCTGGAAGAGGGGGAGGAAGTGGCCCTGTCTCCGCGCCGCCCGGCCCTGCGCAAAATGCAGCACCGCATGATAGCAGGTCATGGCCTTTTGGCGGAGAGCACGGGCCGAGAGCCGCAGCGCCACCTGGTTATTCGTCCCGCCTCGCACCCGTAATATTGGAGGTGGACATGGCTTGTGAAGAGATATCCGAGAGGGGGCAACCTGGATGATCGATGCCGTAGTGACGTATTTGCAGGATCACCACGCACGCTTTGTGGAGGAGCTGGCAAGCTGGTTGCGGATCCCGAGCATCAGCACCTACCCCGAGCAGGCGACAGAAGTGCGGCGGGCCGCAACCTGGGCTCACGAAAAACTTGTCGCTATCGGCTTTCCGGTGGTTGAGACCATTACCACCGCCGGTCATCCGCTGGTGTATGCCGAATGGCTGGCTCACCCCGACCAACCGACCCTGTTGGCGTACGGGCACTACGATGTGCAACCGGCCGAGCCGCTGGACGAGTGGCTCAGCCCGCCCTTTGAACCGGCCATCCGCAATGGCAATATGTATGCCCGTGGCGCCGTGGATGACAAGGGGCAGGTCATGCTGGTGCTGGCGGCCCTGGAGGCCTGGGTCAAGACCACCGGAGGTTTGCCGATCAACGTAAAAGTCCTTCTGGAAGGGGAGGAGGAGGTTGGCGGCGAAGCCATCGACACCTATGTGCAGACCCATTCCGCCAGGCTCAAGGCTGATGCCGCGCTGATCTGCGACACCCACATGATCAGTGAGCGGCAACCTTCGCTGGTCACCGGCCTGCGCGGGGTGCTGTATACCGAAGTCGCCATGCATGGCGCCCGTAGCGATCTGCATTCCGGAAGTTTCGGCGGTGTGGCACCCAACCCTGTTCACGCCCTGTGCGTGTTGATCAGTCGCTTGAAAGACGCCGATGGCGTGATCCATATCCCCGAGCTTAACGCGGCCTTGCAAGCTCCACCGAGCGTGGAAAAACAATTCTGGGATGACGATCCGCTGGACCTGACGGGACTTCTGCTCCGGGAGATGGGTGTGGATGAACTGGTGGGTGAGTCGGCCTATCCCCCGCTGGAGCGCCTTTGGGCGCGGCCGACCCTGGAGGTCCATGGGATACGCGGCGGATTTACCGGCGAGGGTGCCAAGACCGTCATCCCGGCTTCTGCTCTGGCCAAGATCAGTCTGCGGCTGCCGGCAGGGTTGCAACCGGAGGAGGTGTTTGCGTGGTTTGAAAAAGCGGTGCGTGCATACACCCCGGCGGGTTACCGTGTCACCGTCACTATGCTGAGTGCCGGTGAAGGCCTGCTGGTGTCGCCGGATAACCTTTTTATCCGGGCTGCTGCTTCGGCACTTGAATCCGCCTACGGGGTGCCACCCGTATTCACGCGGGAGGGAGGTTCCATCCCCGTTGCTGCCCTGTTTGACCAGATCCTGCAGCTGCCCGTAGTGCTGATGGGCTTTGGCCTGCCGGATGACGGTCTCCATGCGCCGAATGAAAAATTCAGTCTCGCCCAGTTCACCAAGGGGATGGCCACGGTAGCCGACTTTTTAGGGAGGCTGCAGCGTTAGTGCCATGCTGTTAACTCATCCAGGAGATGTGGTGCCATGCCTTCGTGTGTGTTTATTGACCTGAGTGGTACGCTGCATGTTGGTCGCCAGCCTTTGCCGGGCGCCATCGAGGCTGTCGCTCGCCTGCGCCGGGAGGGTTTCCGGGTGCGTTTTGTCAGCAATACGTCGAGCAAGGGGCGGCGCCGTTTGCTGGCGGTGTTGCAGGAGATCGGTTTTGATATCGCCTATGACGAATTGTTTACCGCGCCGCTGGTGGTGCACCGCTATCTGCAGCGGCACAAACTAAAGCCCTATCTGCTGGTGCATCCGGATCTGATGGAAGAGTTTGCCGACCTGCCGCAACAGGACCCCGATGCGGTGGTGGTCGGTTGCGCTCTGGATCACTTCACCTACGCCAATCTGAACCGGGCTTTCCAGTTACTCAAACGGGGAGCTCGTCTCATTGCCACGGGGCGTACCGCCTGTTTTGAAGGGCGTGACGGACTGCAGCTCGATGCCGGCCCGTTTGTTGCGGCCCTGGAATATGCGGCAGGAACCGAGGCCTTGGTATTGGGCAAGCCGTCGCCCGGATTTTTCGAAGCGGCCGGGGAGGAGTTCAGCTGCCCCGGAGACCGGATCACCATGATCGGCGACGATGCAGCCTCCGATGTTGGAGGCGCCATGGAGGCCGGTATGCGCGGCATTCTGGTGCAGACAGGCAAATACCGCGCGGGGGACGAAGCCAAAATCGGGCGGCCTGGCGCCATCGTCGTGCCGGATATGGCCGCCGCAGTGGACAGGATTTTGTCGGGGGATTGAGAACGACTCTATTGGGCTCTATTGGGTACCAAGTAGATTCGGATTTTTTACCACGAAGGTCACGAAGAGCACGAAGAAAAGCTCAAATAAACCAGGCTCTATGTTTTTTAGTCGCCAAATCATGGCCTTTGATCTTCCTTCGTGTCCTTCGTTCTCTTCGTGGTAGAATGCGTATCCCCCGTTTTTGCCAAACAATGGAGCAAAGTGCATAATCACAATGCTCTTTTTTTAAAAGGAATTGGAGTATCGCATGAGCCAGGCCGTACCATTATCCGAACTGCAAAACCGCATGACACGCTTTCGTGCCCGCATGGATGCCGCCTGCCCGCAATGGGAGTTGGTGTCCCTGTTCGGAAGGATCAACCAATATTATTTCACCGGCACCATGCAGGACGGTGTTCTGCTGATTCCCCGCGATGCCGAAGCGGTTTACTGGGTACGGCGCAGTTTTGAGCGGGCCAAGGATGAATCGCTGTTCCCGCGCATCGAACCGATGAACAGTTTTCGCGATGCTGCGCAAGCCATGGGGCGTATCCCCACCCAGCTTTACCTGGAGACCGAGCTTGTACCTCTGGCCCTGTTGCAGCGTTTCCAGAAGTATTTCCCCGTGTCCGAATGCAAGTCGGTCGATCTGCAGATCGCTGCAGTGCGGGCCGTCAAAAGCCCGTTTGAGCTGGAGGTTATGCGACGTTCCGGTGAGGTGCATCGCCGGATTCTTGAGGAGCGCTTGCCGGGCATGTTGCGCGAAGGGATGAACGAAGCGCAACTGGCTGCCGAGCTGTATCCGGTGATGGTCGAGGAAGGCCATCAGGGGGTGGCCCGGTTCGGCATGTTCCAGACGGAAATCGCCCTGGGGCATATCTGCTTTGGCCCGAGTTCCATCTATCCGACCTCGTTTGACGGCCCCGGCGGTAATTTCGGGATGGGGCCAGCCGCGCCGGTGCTGGGCAGCCGCGAACATACCCTTAAAAAGGGCGATCTGGTGTTTGTCGATATCGGTTGCGGGGTCGAAGGCTACCATACCGACAAGACCATGACTTATATGTTCGGTGTACCCTTACCCAAAGAGATTGTCGCAGCGCATGAACAGTGCGTGGGCATTCAGAATCAGGTGGCCGAGCAGTTGCGGCCCGGCGCTGTTCCTTCGGAGATTTATCAGACCACCATGGCCACCCTTAACTCCGATTTCCTGCGTAATTTCATGGGTTTCGGCACACGTCAGGCGCGGTTTCTCGGCCATGGTATCGGCCTGCTCATCGATGAGTTGCCGGTGATCGCCAAGGGGTTCGACGAACCGCTGCAGGAAAACATGGTGTTTGCCCTGGAGCCGAAAAAAGGCATCGAACATGTCGGCATGGTCGGCATCGAGAATACCTTTATCGTGACCCCCGATGGTGGTTGCTGCATCACAGGGGATCATCCGGGCCTCATGCCGGTATATTGAAAAAATATCTTTACCAGGAGTACGGAAACAGGTGTCAGGATTGCTGAATCATAACGGGATTGTCGTGCTGGACTTCGAGACCAGTGGCATGTCGCCCTTGCAGGGCGACCGGGCCATCGAGATCGGCGCGGTGCGGATTGTCGAAGGGAAAATAGTCGACCGGTTTCAGAGTCTGATGAATCCGGGGTGCCGCATCAGTGGCTTTATCGAGGCCTATACCGGTATCAGCAATGCCATGGTGCAGGCCGCGCCGCCCGCGGCTGAGGTGATGGCCGCGTTTGATGACTTCACCGGTGACGATCCGCTGGTTGCTCACAACGCCTCCTTTGATCGCCGGTTTCTCGATGCCGAATTGCAACGTATCGACCGGTGCCGCCGCCAGGACTTTGCCTGTTCCCTGCTGGTGGCACGCCGTGTCTATCCCGAGGCGCCCAATCATAAACTGGCTACCCTGGTGGCCTATAAGGACTTGCCTACCGACGGCTGTTTTCACCGCGCACTGGCCGATGCCGAGATGACCGCGCATCTGTGGCTGCGCATGGTGAAGGATCTGCGGGATATCTATGGTTTTACGGAGGTTCCTTTTGCTTTGATGGGGGCTTTGGCGAGGCAGAAAAAACATCGCGTGGATGGGTATTTGCGGGATCAGGCTATGCTGAGAGGAGTGTAGATTTCCATTTCCAGCTATCAGTATTAAATCCAAGACCGCGGGGTTGCGCCCCCGCTAGGCGTGCGGAGAAGATTCGCTGCGCTCGGTCCTCCGCCTGTTTCGCCCGTCGATTGCTCCGCTCCGGCAGCGTCACAGGGACCCCCACCACACCTTAAACCTTCAACTTCTCAACTCCCTACTTGCAGCTTGCAGCTTGCAGCTTGCAGCTTGCAGCTTGCAGCTTGCAGCTTACAGCTTACAGCTTACAGCTTACAGCTTACAGCTTACAGCTTACAGCTTACAGCTTCGGTTTTTCCGCCAACCTTTCATTAAATCGCTGATTAATTCGTTGGCGGTAGCCTTCCGCATAATCGGTATTCGGCATCAGCGGTTGTTCCAAGCGTGCGATAGTATTTTTTGACAGTCCGAGGTTGCGCACCATTTCGCTTCCTGCCTCGTGCAACAGCACCTTGTACTGCTCGACAAAGGGAAGCAGGTTCGGATTCGAGGTCGACAGCAGGGGGCCTCCCCCACGGTAGATCTCCGCCAGCAGTCGACAGCTCATATTGCGGGCCACGCGGCGGAACAGCACCCGTAACACTTCGAAGTGGCTCTGCTCGGGAAACCCGCAGTTGGAGATGGCCAGCAGATATTTCGGCTTGTCGTGAATGCGTATATGGCGCGTTTCGCCGTGTTCGTCCGGTTCCATGTGCGGATCGACCAGAGGGATAAGCCGGTCCATGAAGTTTTTCATGATGCCGCTGACGTTGTCGACGTACAGGGGGGTCGCCAGGCCAACCACATCTGACGCGGTTATTCTGGGCAGCAGTTTGTCCATGGCGTCGCGATGGATGCACTGTCCCGGCGTCTTGAACCAGCAGGCCAGGCAACCGATGCACGGGTTGATTTCCTTGCCCGACAAAAAGATATTTTCCACTTCGGCACCGGCTTCTTCCGCGCCGGCGGTAAAGGCTTCGACCATGATATGGGTGTTGCCTAGCTCCTTATGCGGACTGCCGTTAAAGATGGTGATACGCATGGCGCCTCCTTTTCCTTTATGGTGTGGTGCATGAAGGGATTGTTGTGAAGTCGGGATGCCGGTTCGACAGGGACTTTTACCCATATTATCCTTTCAGGCGGGGTGCGCAAGGCACGACGTTATAACTTTATACCGGTTCCGCATAAGGCCCGGTTTGTCCAGCAAGCTCGAAAAGCATTGGGTTAACCGCACAGAGCGATGAGCTCGCCAAGATGTTCCAGAAAAGTGCATCTCGCTTTATCCTCTCGCGTTTTCCCTGCGCACTTTGCGTGCTCTGCGGTTAATGACCGATTCTATTTGGTTTTAAGTCGTTCCAAATAAAAAAGCCCCTTCCGTGTTGTGCAAGGGGTTCACTTAACGTGTTGGCCGATATGTAAAAATAGAGTCTTCCTTGATCTCAGGGGAGGCTCTTTACTGTGCGTTGGTCACTGATTCTAAATTTTATGGTTTGCTTAGCTTTGTTGCGGCCGGGAGTGCATCCGCCTCTCTGGTGGCTGATAAATCCTAGATAATCCGATAATCAATTTAAGACAACACATCTGACGTCCCAACCTAGGAGAAGCAGGTTGGGGCGTAAGATGTTTTAGTAATCGTGGTTTTTAAGACTGTAGTTTAAACCTGCCTCCAGAGGTGGAGCCTACACACCCTCCTTGAGAGTTAACTGTGATCCTATTTGTATTTATTTGAATCTTGATGTGGCGGACTTTAATGCATTTCTTAGAGAATCCCACGCGCTATCAACGCCTTCTTTAAGGTCCTTCCATGCATTGTCACCTGCATTCTTTAACTCAGCAAGTTTATTGGCTGCAGATTCCCTCATAGCCCGTAGCTTTTCAATCTCTTTATAATATTCAATTTTTGCATCAGCTTCTGCTCGGTCGGCTTTTGCTTTAAGCTTGTCGATTTCCGCACTCCACTCATTTAATTGTGCATTCATTTTCTGTTGGTAGGCTTCTTTCTTGCTCATGATTCATCTCCTCAATATGTATCCCCCGACAAAGCAGGGGGGAAAGGAATGGGGATGTCGTATTTGAAACCTTATTTTTTCAGAGAATTAACCCCCTCGTAAAACGAGATTGTTTATGACCCTCTTGACCCCGGAGACCCCACTGGCGATTTCCTCTGCGCGTTGTTTCTTTTCCATACTTTCCACAAAGCCGCTCAGTTGGACTACCCCGCCATAAGTTTCAACCTCCACCTGAATGGCCTGGGTAAGCGAATCGGCCGCCAATTGGGCCTTCACTTTGGTCGAAATGGTTTAATCGTCTAGCTAAGTACCGGTGCTTCGGCTGGTGGAAGATCCGGCGCAGCCGGCCAGCGCAAGAATTGTCAAAGCGATCAGCAATCCGGTTATGCGGTGATGTCTCGTCATGACATTTTTCCTTTCGTTTTATAGATATCCCACGATTCCCGACCAACCGCCCATCATATCTGCGTCGTTGCACCGGACAATGAAAGCGGTATAGCAGGATGTTGAAAAACAGCCTGCTATACTTTGGCTGGCTGCCGGTGCCAGGCGATAAGTGCGAAGAAAAAGAGGATCAGAAATATGCAGAAGAGCACCTTGGCAATTTTGGCTGCCGCCACAGCAATACCGGAAAACCCGAAAAGGGCTGCGATCAGAGCAACTGCCAAGAAAATAGCGGCCCATCGTAACATGCAATACCTCCTTTTCTAGGTTTGACAAAGGGGCTCTATTTAAGCCTCTCAAGAATCATTCAACGGTTTCTTTGATCACTTCGCCTGTTTCCTCTACAGCTTGGTCAATCTTTTCACCGGCTTTCTCCGCAGGGCCTTCCTCACCCATCATTTCTTCGGTTGTTTCTTCTACTCTTTCCATTGTCTCTTCGACAGTCTGGTCAACTTTTTCGCCGATTTTCTCTGCAGGGCCTTCTTTTTCACAGGCCGTGATCAGTAAGGACATTCCGAGAAAGGTCAAGGGAAGTAAGAGATAAAAAAGTTTTTTCATAATTTTCTCCTTTTTGGCGTATAGGTTCTATGACGGGAAAGATCTCGCCTTTTCCTATTTTACCGACGTGATTTTGATGCATGGGGAACTCATTCAATAGATCAGGGAACGTTTTTCGGTTTGCTTTTTTGGGGTACTGATATTCTTCTTTGTCGATTCATTCCGCATCAAGCCCTCTTTTGATTTATTACATGGAGCATTCCTCTGTCTTTGCGGCATGAGTAAACTACTAACACCGCGACCGAGACTGTCAAGGATAAAAAAGTACAAAAAAACAGATAGTTATGGTTTGCTTCCTTAATGATAATTTAAACCCTGACAATTGCCTTGTTTTGTCTGCACCGAATCGATCGACTTAAAAGCCGTAAGGTGGTGGGTTTTTTGTCTGCCGAAATTTGGGAGGCATGTTCGATGCCTTAAAGGTTTTGGATTGCCGGTTGTGCAGGGACGGAACAAGTGGTTGGAAATTTACAAAAGGGGTATGACTGACTAAGCAAGCTAGGGGCGTTATAACTCATCTGGAGGTGGCAGGAAACGGTAGCAGAAGGGAACAGAAAAACCAACCGGCTGGGAAAATCGAGTCGATATCATTTTTATTGAAACGAAAGGAGTAATGCCATGCGCACCTTTTTCATTCTTTTCTGCCTGTTTTTTGCCTCAAGCGTCTTCGCTGTATGTAGCACAAGACCTACGAGGTTGAGAGCCGGCAGTTCGGGGCTATTACGTCAGTTCTGCGCCAGGTGCATCCACGGTGCTCTAAGGCACGACTTGGAGGGGTTGACCGGCTATTAAGTAAAGAGTGCGCAAATGGTGTATATGGTGTTTTCCATCGATCTCTATGGCACGGTGGGGAGACCTGAGCCCATGGAAGTAAGACAACGGTTGATCAGCGAGTTTGCGGGAATCGTCAACTGATGAGCACTCGCTTACAGAGGGGCTTGGCGGGGATGCAGGCAGGTTTGGCGGAAATATCGAGAATGCAATTGTCGCTTTCTACTGTTTCGGCGTTTCGACAGTGCTTGAACCGGTTCGCTCCGGTAATTATCCCAAGGGATTCGTAAGCTTCCATGGCGGATTTGCAACTCTTGAAGCACAGGACTATTCCTGAGGCCCTGGTCTGTTTTTAATTCTTCACGGCACTGCCGACAGGAACGTGACCATGGCCCCTTTTGCGGCTCTGTCCGTTGATCTTGAAAAGGCAAGCGTTCCTCACGAAATGCTCAGCTTTGGTAGCGTGCTGCGTTTTTTTACGATTTTATGGAGGATCTTGCCAACGCAAGGATGCCGGCCGAAAATCATGGTAACGTTTTGCAGAGTTTTTGAACCAAACCCTTCGCGAAACCTGGCGAAGGGCTATCCGCTTAGAGATCGGAGCGGACTTTTCATTCAGGAACGCCCTGTCTGAACCACTTCTACCGGTGCCAGGCTGAAAATTTCGCAGGGCATGTCGATCTTGGCCGCACGGAAGCCTTCGTACAGTTTTTCGCGTAACTCGTAGCGCAGGGGTATGTGCTGCTTTTCGTTTTGGATCCAGACACGGAAACGGACCGTGACATTGAAGTTCCCTAGGGCCTCGATGACCATTTCGGGAGCCGGTTGCTGGAGAAACCGTTCATCCCCCGTGATCGTTTCCTGAAAAATTTGGCGAAGTCGGGCGAAGTTTTCTCCGACCCCGACGCTGAGATCGACGTCGATTCGCAAAAATGGAAAATTGGTGTAGGAAGCAACCGCGCTGTTGATTACCTTGGTGTTAGGGACCGCCAGCATCCGGCCGTCAGGGGTGACGATCCTGGTAGTTCGCAGGGTAATGTCATCTACTCTGCCGTAATAGTCTTCCAGTTCGATGAGATCGCCAAGTACAAAGGGCCGGTCCCAGAAAATGAATAACCCGGAAATGATGTTCGACAAGGCATCCCTTGCTGCAAACCCGATGGTTAGTCCGGCGACTCCCAGGCTGGTAAGAATGGAAGTAATGTTGAAACCGAGTTCCTTGAAGGCGCTCAGCAGACCGATGGACAGAATAATTGTTTTGGAAACGGAGCGGATGAAACTGGCCAGGGTAGGATCCAGCTTCACCCGGCGGAATACCGGTTTGAAGGATCGTTCCAGAATCAGCCAGAGAGTCAAAAAGACCATGAAGATGATGAATGCCGACAGTAACTGGGGTACCTTCTCTCCCAGGAAGCGGGCGATGACCTGGGGGTCGAATTGTTCCTTGAGGCCTTGCCAGATTTCATTCATTTTGCTTTCTCCTCTTAAATTGTGATTCTGCCTGCCCAATTTGTCAGAATAAGATAATTCTACTGGGAAATCGGATTTTGGCAGGGTTCCTGAAAACTTCTGGGGCAGCGTTCCGGATGTATGGGAAAAAACCTGATCTTCCAGAAGCGTATTTTGCTGGTAGGTGGGAAAGACAAAGGAGGACGACGAAGCCTTTGGGAGTTGAGTTTTGGACGGAAAATATGCGCGAAACACTGTGGACCGACGTCATTAGATGGCTGCCGAGCTAGCGCCCCTGCTCCTGTTGATCATAGGCCGGCTAACGATCCGGCGATCATGGGCATTTGGTGTCTGGCGAACGGTAGTCCGGAAGTAAAATCAAAAATGCGAACTTTCTAATTTACTTTTGACTCGACCTCAACCCTGAGATAGACTTCACTTGTGGGGTCTTAAACCGCCAAATCTGCTTGAGACGAGTACATCTCAGTAATCCGTCTGATCTTAAAGTCTTCGAAAAGTGAATTCATATATGACAAGTTTTTTGAAGCTCAACGTCGTGATTGCCGTTGAAAGAATCATCAAGGCGATTGAGCTGCGTGGTTTTTAAATCGGCGGGAACTCTAAAAAAGGAGGAGATTATGGGAACCCTTATCGGCATAATCATTTTCTTGGCCGACATCTGGGCCATCGTTCAGACCGTAAAAAGCTCTGAATCGACAGGAAAAAAGTTTTTGTGGATCGTGTTGATCCTGTTTCTTCCGGTGTTCGGCTTACTGGTCTGGTACTTTCTTGGTCCCAAGCCAGGTAAGGTTTAATTCATTCTGGTTTCGCAAGCCATTATTTTGCTAGCAACCAGCGTTTTCTTGACAGTTTCCCCATCTCGCCTAGCATTAAACCTAGGTGCCTGACCAAAAACTTCCAACAGGCGAGGAGGTCAAATGAATGTCTTGGATTACGCCATGAAAATGGAAATGGACGGCAAGGCCTATTACGAAAAGCTGGCTGATAGTTGCCTGGAGCCAGGGTTAAAAAATATCTTTTCGCGCTTGGCCGGGGACGAACAGAAGCACTACGAAATATTACAGATGCTTAAAGCCGGCGCCGACGCTGCAGCCATGGCCGATACCGATGTTATTGATGAGGCCAAGAATGTTTTCACTGATCTTCCCGGGAAAAGCGGAACATTGAAGAACATCAAAAAAGACCTGGAGGCATACCAGCACGCCATGGAGATAGAGGCGGAGAGTTTCCGGTTTTACGAAGATGCTGCCGACAAGGAACCGGATTATTCAATCAAAAAGCTATTTTTGAAAATCGCCCAGGAGGAACACAAACATTTCACGGTAATGGAAAATGTTTATCATTTTATCAATGCTCCAAACCAATATCTGGCTTGGGCGGAGTTCAGCAACCTTGAACAGTTCAGACAATTCGGGAGGGATGTCGACATCTAAAATTGACCACATTACCCGGTCGGAAAAATCCGGACAGGCCTGCAAAAGGCAGCAACAACCCCAAACCTAAAGGAGGTACCTTATGGGAACCCACTACATCACTGACGATTGTGTAGCTTGCGGAGCATGTGAACCAGTCTGTCCTGTGAGTGCTATCAGCGCCGATGAGCCCATTTACATCATCGATCAGGGAACCTGCACCGATTGCGGGGAATGTGACGAAGTCTGCCCGGTCGATGCCATTAAATGGGAAAAGACAGCCGGATAGGCAAAAGAGCCGAAGAGGCCCTCCCCCCTATCGGGAAAACTGAAAAGTGGCAGAAATAAAAATCCGACGAAGATTATGTCATGACGGACTTCTAGGAGATCCCCCAAAAAGGCCTCTGGAAAGAGGCCTTTTTATACCGGACGATCATCTTCTGAATCATCAGGGCTCTGAACGCTTTTGAATACATATGCCTCTTCACTGCCCCCGGTTCGTCTTGCTGTTGTGAATTCAGTTAGAGGCGACAACTATCCAGACACAGGGGGCCCATAATCCCTGTATTATATGAAAACCCCGTACGGTTCGCCAGACGGGGTTTCTGTGTTTTGTAACTCGTGAATTGTTGGAAATACAGGAGTATCTCTTATTTACCGAAGGATATCCCTCGGAGCTCGATTGGAGCTCAACCGGCCGGCTCGCGGCATTAGTTTAATGGCCGAATTCCGCGGCGTACAGGATTTCTTCGCGCACAGCCTTGAGAACCATCAATCCCTTCCCGATCAATTCATCGATTCGTCGAACCAAATCCATTGTGTTTATATTCACCTCCGATTTTCTTCGTTCGTTTCGGGTAGGTCCCTGTTTATTGTCCGAGGTGCTCAGCAAAACCATGGATTGTCCGACGAATAGTTCACAAATTTCCACCTAAGAGCGGTTGCATTCTCAGTTTTAATTACCTTGCGGATCTTGAATTCCACAATCCGCTCAGCCCCCGGGAATAGAACCACCTGCTCCTTGTCCCAGACGATATTTGCAGTTCCGGACAGTTGCAGAGTTCCGCCTTGTTCGAAGTCGACAAAAAGCAGGCCAACATTGGGATTTTCAATGATGTTGCCCAAGGTGTTAAACATGCCGTTTCCATTATAATCGGGCCAGATAATCGTTCGTTCGTCAACGACCTGGACAAATCCTGGGAAACCGCCACGGTGAGAGGCATCGGCACCGCCCAGGGGATGAAAACTGGCGATAAAAAACGTATCGGCATTCCTGATCCATTGCTGCAGCTCTTCGCTAAGCGCGGCTGACTTCTGAACACTTCGTGACGACGGGAAATCATGGTTACTCAATTCACAGATACGAGCTTGGATGTATCTCGGGCAATTGGAATATACCTGCCGAGTTCGTACTGAAAAACCATCAAGTCCTTGAACCACGATGCCGTTCAGCCGCAACCGGCGGCGTGTGGAGAAATCAATTATCAGGAGACCGAGTTCGTTGTCGTCTCGGAGACTTTCACCCAAGGGACCCGCTTCATCCGGTAACGCATCGATCTGCAGGGTGCGTTCGTCCATGACAGCCATGAATCCGGGGCGACCGCACAAGACGGATGCCCATGTCATACCGTTCGCGTCGACCGATCCGAGTATCGCCATGGGTTGACTCTGGATAAATTCGACGAACACATGGGCGATAATCGGAAGGATCGTGCGGCCGACATGGTTTGCCGCTTCGATGGCGCCAGCTTTCATCTGCACCTTAAGTTCACCTGAATGATAGGTTGGTTTCATGGTGTCACTCCCCCTTTTGGCTATCGATTATTGGCAAAGGTTGGCCGACACCGACATTTCAGGTAGCCAGACAAATCCTGGTTGCCGGCATGGCGATGAATCCAGGCAAGGCCTCAATGCGTTTCAACCAGGTGCGAATGTGGCCATATTTTTCCAGAGAGACATCCCCTTCCGGGGCATGGGCGATATAGCTATAGCAGGCGACGTCGGCAATGGTGGGATGATTCACTGCCAGAAAGTCACGATCCGCCAGATGGGCGTCCAGAATATCAAAGAGCTTGTATGCGACCTCCTTGCTGGATTCGTGATCAAGGGGGGCATTAAATACGGTTATCAAACGTGCTGCGCAGGGACCACGGAAAATTTCTCCGGAAGCTATCGAAAGAAAGCGCTGTACCAGCGCAGCACCCTCTGGATCATTAGGCAACCATGTTTCATCGCCATACTTTTTTGCCAGATAAACCAGGATAGCCGTGGAATCATAGACAATTACCCCATCATCATCCAGAACCGGAACGGCGCCGAAGGGATTGAGTTTTAGATATTCGGGAGTTCTCTGTTCACCGGCAAGCAGATCGACGGGGATGGGTGTGAAAGGCAAGTCCAGCAGCGACGCCATCAGGCGGACGCGATGGGCATGGCCGGACTTTTCAAAATCATAAATTTTCAACGGTTTGTTAGGCTTGGTGGTAATCGGCATGGTGTATCCTCCTTAGCAAGGGTGTGGGGCTTCCGCAACGGGAATACTCTTTGTTTTCAAGTGGTACTAAAAATTATACTGCTTGATACCTAGCGGGCCAATAGCTCCTCTGTTGAGATGACCTCCGCGTAGGCGAAGCCGAGTGCGGACATGAAGGCGGCATGAACCATATGGGCAGGGACCGTGACTCCGTTGAACTCCAGGTCCAAGGTGGCGCAGGCGTCGTGTACCAGGGTGCACTTGTACCCATGGTCACTGGCCGCTCGAGTCACTGCGTCAATGCACATGTGACTCATCGCCCCGACTATGGTGACAGCCTCTATTCCACTCTTGTCCAGGACCTTCTTTAGTTCCGTGCCCTTGAAGCTGTTGACCTGATCCTTTGTCAGGACCGGCTCCCCTTCCGCTGGTACGACATCGGGGTGGATGGATGCCCCCTCGGAACCGGGAACGAAGAAGGGAGCGGCCTCGTTGGGAAACTCGTGACGGACGTGGACGACCAGGTCGCCCGCCTTGCGGGTCGCCTCCAGAATTCGCTTAGCGTTAGCGCTGGCCTTTTCGGTTCCCTCCAAGGTCCACTTGCCGCCCTGGTAGTAGTCCTTCTGAAGGTCCACCACGATAAGTGCGTTGTTCGACATTATCTTTCTCCTTTACGGATGGGGTAAGTGATGGAAAAAGTATAATAGGTAAATGCCCTACGATAAATTGGCGAATCTGACATATTGTGTGGCATAATTGCCATTTGAAGACAGGTGGGGGAGGAAGGAGTGAATCAAGTGGTCCTCAGAGAGAAATGGGTGGGGATTGTGAAATATCCTGGCGTGCAATTGGCGGCAGTGTATGGCCTGACCGACATGTTCCTAACCGCTAACTCTTTCATCGATTCAGCAGACGTGGGCGAAGGTGCACGCTTCGCTGTAAGCCACTGGGAGCCAGCCCACTCCGGGACGGGACTCCGCCTTGACTATGCGAGCAGCGCTCCCCCAGCCACACAACAAAATGTCATCATCGTGCCCGGGAGCTTGGTTCCTGGGAACCTTGAGGTGGTTCCCAGCTCGGTATCGGAGTGGATTCGCGCCCAGTACACCGGTGGGGCCGTGGCCAGCTCTGTCTGCAAGGGGGTGTACGCCCTCGCCCGGAGTGGCATTCTCAGAGGTCGCCGGGTAACCACCCACTGGTCCTGCCTGGATGAGTTCTCCAGGCTGCACCCTGATGTGTCGCTGGAGATTGACAAGATTATCGTAGACGACGGGGAGATCATTACGGCGGGTGGCGTCATGGCATGGATGGACCTGGGGCTTAAGTTGATCCACAAGTTCGCCGGTTCCGGTGTGATGATTGACGTTGCGAAGTTCCTTTTGATAGACCCCAGCGGAAGAAAGCAGAAATACTACCGAGCCTTTTCTCCCCCCACAGACCATGGCGACGAAAAGGTTTTTCGCGTGCAACACTGGCTTCAGGCCCACTTCGGTGAGAACTTATCCCTGGCAAGAATGGCACACGTTGCAGCCACCAGTGAGCGGACACTGATCAGGAGGTTTCACAATGCCCTGGGAATGAGCCCGACTACATACGTGCAAAAGCTTCGCACAGGCAAGGCGCGGGAGCTGTTGGAACTGACTCGGTTACCGTTCAACCAAGTCTCCTGGAAGGTCGGATACGAAGACATCGGGGCATTCCGCAAGGTCTTCCTTCGGGAGATGGGGCTCACACCCGCGCAGTACCGCCGGAAGTTTTACATCACGGAAGGAGAATCATCGGATTAGATAGCCGATACCAATACCTGCCCTCCTTCAGAGCCCATTGGACAAGTTTTGCGAAATTATAGCAGTCGGTCAATTCTGGGAGCCTACAAGTTGTGTCAGCAAGTTTTTAAATGCCCTGTTGTGGATGATTCTCATGGGCACTCATTTTCAAGACATTAGCCACTATGATTAAACGGCTTACCAGGAATGCTAGATAGGCCGTCTTGTTTTATGTCTCAGGATGATTACCCGCTGACTGTAAACAGCTTTTCTACGTTTCTCACAACTCCTGCATTCCGAGACGCCTTGCCCTCGGGTGATCACTATCTGAAATTTTGCCGAAAAAGAAAAAGGCCCCTACACCGCATAGTGTAAAGGCCTAGCCGAAAAATCAACATGTTACGTGACCCCCTCCGTATGACGGAAGGGGTCGGATTCGGTTATTTAAAACTTGCGAGGAATTCTCCGTAGCCTTCCTTCTCCAGTTGGTCCACGGGGATGAAGCGCAGGGCGGCCGAGTTCATGCAATAGCGCAAGCCAGTCGGCGGCGGGCCGTCGCTAAACACGTGGCCGAGGTGTGAATCACCGTGGCGGCTACGTATTTCGGTGCGCACCGAAAAGAATTTGCGGTCTTCGCGCTCGACGATATTGTCTTTTACCAGCGGTCGGGTGAAGCTTGGCCAGCCGGTACCTGATGTGTACTTGTCCAGTGAACTGAACAGTGGTTCGCCCGAGACGATGTCGACATAGATACCGGCCTGTTTGTTGTCCCAGTATGCGTTTTTAAAGGGGGGTTCGGTACCTTCCTTCTGGGTGACCTTGTACTGCAAAGGTGTCAGAGTTTTGCGCAGCGTGACATCATCCGGCTTGTGATAGCGGGTGTTGTTGGTCATGGGAACCGCCTTTTTTATTTCCTTGCTCCAGGTTTTTTCCAGAAACTGGTCGCGCCCCGAATTCCAGCGGTAGTATTTGTAGCGCAGCGGATTTTTCTTATAGTAGTCCTGATGATAATCTTCGGCGATATAGAAGGCTTCAAAGGGCAGGATCTCCGTCACGATCGGTTTGTCGAAACGTCCCGATTGTTGCAGAGCCTGTTTGGATTTTTCTGCCAAATCGCGCTGTTCTTGATTATGGTAGAAGATGGCTGAACGGTACTGGGATCCGCGGTCGACGAACTGGCCGCCGGCATCCGTCGGATCGATATGTCGCCACAGCACATCCAGTAATTGCTCATAACTGACTTTGGCAGGGTCGTAGGTAATCTGCACCGCTTCGACATGGCCGGTGCCGCCGGCGGAGACCTGCTTATAGGTCGGATTCGCTACGTTGCCGCCGGTAAAGCCCGATATAGCTTTGATGACGCCGGGCACTTTCTCAAAATCGGATTCTACGCACCAGAAACATCCCCCGGCAAAGGTCGCCACCATTTGCGTTTTACCTTTATCCGCCATGTTTGCTTCTTGATCCGACCCCGTCGCCGCCATGGCTACGCCGGCCAGAAATACCAACGTGGTGAAAAGAAGGGTCCTGAACCAGTGAATTTTCATGGAGTCACCTCCTGTTTGCTGAGAAGTATCTTTTCCATTATACGCTGCACGGGGACTTCGGTCCAATCGAGGGTGAAATGAGTGCGATCGTTCGGAGGTTGCAGGGGTAAATGTATTGCAAATCCGGGCGGCCGGCGATAATTTGGATTACGTGACAGATGGCCACCTACACTATTCCGAATGGAGGGTTTATGCCGTATCTCAAGGGGCGGATCGTAAAGCTGCTGACCGATTATTTCGAGGATGATTACCGGCGCATCCAGCATGCTATCAGTGTATTGCATCACGCCGAAAACATCATGGAGAAGTCCGATAATCACGATCCGGAGGTGGTGATCGCGGCGGCACTGCTGCACGATGTCGGCATCAAGCCATCGGAGATCGAGCTCGGTTACAACAACGGCAAAACCCAGGAAGAATATGGGCCACCGGTGGTGCGCGCGCTGTTGACTGACATCGGCTTCCCGGTAGATAAGCTGCAAAAGGTCGTCGACATCGTTGGCAACCATCATTCGCCTTCGCGGTACGATTATCCCGAACTGGCGATTCTCAAAGAGGCCGATCGCATTGTCAACCGGCTGGAGGAGCGCCGATAGATTTCATCGAGATATGAAAAAAACACCTTGCCGCACTTGATTTGATCCTGAATAGGGATAATAGCAAAGTATGGGGTGGCGATTTCATTTATCAAAAACACTCCGGTTATGTCGCTGTCCGAGGGAAGGCAGGTGAGGTCATGACCAGATCGAACGTTGGCAAGACGGTGATCCTGGCTCTGTTAGTGCTGGGAGGGTGGGGCTTTTCTGTAGCGGTGTCCGGTGCGCTCGAAACCCTGCCCGGTGGCGGTTCGCATGATGCCGTATTCGCAGAAGCTCCCTTGCGTGCTCTGTATGTGAAGACCGTGGGCCAGTTGGATAAGAACGGCCTCGCGTATTGCAACGAATACGAGGTCGTGGTCGACTATCTGGGTGAGCCGCGCCGTTATCGGCAACACCATCCGGTTATCAACGCGGTGGTGAAATGCGATCCGGAGTTTCTGGAAACCCCACGCTGGGATATTACCTGGCGGGATCATGACGAGGATACAGACCCGCAACTGGAGCTCAGCTATGTAAAGGCCTGGTGCGAAGGGATTCATGGCGAACGGATCGCTCCATCCGAGGTCAGGCTGCTGTGTTACGAGCGACCTATTGAATGATGAAAGAGGATCGGGTCTTTCATGACATCCCGGCTTTTGCGAAGATGGTACATATTTAGTTGAATCGGACAAACAGCATAGCGCCCCGTATGATGAACCAGATGCCACCTATGCCGCACGCCACGCGTGCTGCGGCGCGCATCTCTGAAAATCTTGCGGCCAGTCCCGACAGCACAAAGGGCAGCAGGTAGACGGATGTCGTTACAAAGAATATGGCAAAAAACGCCACACTCTGTAGCATCGATTCGCCGCGCATGGCCTGAGTCAGGGCCAGTAAAAATGGCGGACAGAGGTTGATGCCGGTGAAGAACCCTGCGGCGAACAGCACATCGTGTTTTTTGAACCATTTGGCATAGGTGTGACAGGAGACCAGGTGCGGCAATCGGTAGCCAGTCGCATGAATGAGCATAAGCCCTCCCAATAGCATGTCCCCCAAAGGCAGAAAGGCCATCACCCTCATGCCTTGTTCCCCCAGGGCCTGACCTGCGGCGTAGCTTGCGGCCCCGAACAGCATGTATGCGATCAATCTACCCGTCAGAAAAAAACCAAGCCCCCGCATCTGATGTTTCAGGCCGGATGCTTCGCCGCTGGCGAACAGCGCCATGAGTACCGGGGCGCATGTCCCCAGGCAGAAAAAGCCTGTCGACAAACCCAGTGTCAATGCTCTTGCAATCATGGTCTGCCCCCGAAAAAATGACGGCGGCCTTCTGCGGATAAATCGTCAGGGGTCCAGCGCCGTTCCATGTCGACCGTGACCCGTACCTCTCCCGGTGCGGCCTGATGGGCCAGTTTGTTTTTGATGCCGGTCACCAGCTGTTTAAGGTAAGGGCATAACGGCGAAGTAGGAATGATGGTGATGCTCAATCCCTCTTCAGAATTTTGCGAAATCTTGCGAATCAACCCCAGGTCGACGATGTTGATACCGAGTTCGGGGTCGATGACGGTCCGCAACGCCTCGATGAATTCCGCATTTGCAGGGTTGGTTGCAATCGCGGGGGCGACGTTCGGTGCCGGCGTTTGTTCGTCGCCAGCCTGGATGACGGGCTGGTTTTTGGAACTCATTTCCACGCCCCGGTAAGCCCCTGTCTTTGTCATGGCTGTGACTGTGCGAGGTGTATCGACAGTCGTTACTGCTTTCGGTGTCGTGTGAGACTGCAGCGTGTATTCCATAAACAGTCCGGGCACTTGGGTGACTCCGTAGCCGATTCCGCAAAACATGGCTACCAGGAAGATACGTCGAAATGTGTGGCGGGCTGTCGATACGGGCATTCAGAATATCCTTTGGCATCTACCACGTCAGCCAACCGCACAGGTGAGGCTGTGCGGTTGGCTGCGTTTTGGAGTCGGTTGCTTACGCCCTGGGAAGCATGAGTTGGTTGTCCTGCCTGCCGGCTATTTTGGTTGGCGTCTTTGAGGCACCTGTTTTGCTCTGGCTCTCTATGATTGTTCTGAGTTTGGTGGCCATGCCGGCCAGTTCCTCTGAGGTTGCGGCGGCTTCTTCAGAGGTGGCGGTGACCATTTGCGTTGCTCCATCGACCTGGCTCAGCCCCTGGGTAATCTGGTCGATGCCGGCGGCCTGTTCGCTGGCGGCATCGGAAATTTCTTTGACGATAGCCGCTGTTTTGGCCGTCGCATCGACGATTTTTACCAGCGCCTCAGAGGTAGCACTGGCAAGCCTGTTGCCATTTTCCACCTTGCCGACGGAGTTCAGGATAAGGTCGCTGATTTCGTGAGCAGCCTGAGCGCTACGCACTGCCAAATTGCGAACCTCATCCGCAACCACCGCAAACCCCTTGCCGTGCTGTCCGGCACGGGCGGCTTCCACTGCAGCATTGAGGGACAACAGGTTGGTCTGGAAGGCGATTTCGTCGATGACCTTGGTGATCTTGACGATATTCTGGCTCGAATCGTTGATGGCTCCCATGGCATCGAGCATGTCGTCCATCTGTTCTTTACCTGCGGTGGCGACCTCTAGTGATGTGGCACTGAGATCGTTGGCTACACCGGCGTTTTCTACGGTACCCTTGGTCTGGGCACCGATCTGGGTGAGGGCGGCGGAAATTTCTTCCAGCGAACTGGCAGCTTCGGTGGCGGCCTGGGACAGCGATTGTCCCGAATCGCTCAAAGCATGGGAACTGTGGTCCATGTTGACAGAGATATGGTCAACTTGCGAGAGAACCTCGTTGAGGTTATGCAGGGTCTTTTTCATGTCTGCGTCGTTTTTACCGAGCATCTCCGCCATGCGATCCAGGGATTCGGATAGATGTCCGATTTCATCCGACTGGTCGAGGTTCAGCCGGTCGGAAAAATCCCCCCGACTCAGGTTTTCGGCCAGGGCCATGGCCTTGGCAATGGGGCCGGTGATGCTGCGCACGATGAAAAACGACACCGCTGCGCCGATAACTGTGGCCAACAGGGCGCAGGCCAGGATTAACAGTTTGACGCCGGTGGTGCGAGTCGTCGCACCCGACTGGACGGTTTTGGCCTGGTTGATCTCCCCTTCGATAAACAGATCGAGTTTGCCCCGCATCTCGTTCATGATGTTATCACCGACACCCGATTCGACTCGGTCGGTGAGGACTTTCCAGAGTCTCTGATCGTTGCCCAGTTTCGACATGGTCTGGGCCAGCAGGCTGAGGAATTCCATAGACTGGGTAACTTTATCTTTGGATAGCACAGGGATTTGACGGATCGCCTTGATCATGGCTCCGGGATCGATGCCGAGTTCGCCGGCCAGTTTGCGAAAGTGCGCTTCATCCGGTTTTTTGGTTAAAACCTGGCCACCCAGCCATGCGCCGATCTGCCGCCCGTCCACCACGATCGGTACGGCAAAGTCGACCAGCCCGGCGTGGCATTCGTAAGCATAGGGTTTGCCGGTTTCTCCGGAGACGCGACCCCCTTTGGCGTCGTCGCCCTGGCAGCGTACCGCGCCTTCCTTGCTCTGACGTACCAGGCCGAAACAGAAGGTGGAAAATTCGTTGAGGCTTTGCATGGCCACCGGGGTGCCGTCCTGTTCCGCCACAAGGTTTTTCATCCCGGTGACAGCGGTGAACGATTTCTGGTACTGGCGCAGGACTGCGGGATCGAGGACTTCCTCGACCTTGACCATGCCTTTATCGCCCTCAGCCTTCGCAAGTTGCTGACGTTCATCCGCACTCATGTCGATGCGTTGCCTGGCAAGGATTTCCGGTTCGGCCGCTTCCTGTCGCCATCGATCGGCCAGCACGGCGATTTCATCCAGCAGGCTAACTTGAGTGGGGCGGTCCTTGACCAGTTGCTTGAGGTAAGCGATGCGTTCATCCACCACTGTTTCGCCGTCTTGGTAAAGAGTCAGCATCTCTTTCTTGCCCGAGATCAAATACCCTTTTTCGCCGACCTGCATTTGCAGGATAACCTTTTCAAGGTCTTTGGATGCTTCTACGGCAAGGTGGGCATTATCGACTTGTTGCGATGTGGTCAGCAGTTTTTCCATGCCGTTGTAACTTAATGCACCAAGTACCAGAAGCAGGAACAGTGGTACCCCACACGCGATCAAAATTTTTACTGTTATACTCAAATCTCTGAATTTCATGGTTTTCCCCCCCCATTTTGAGTCGTTCAAAACAATGTTCAGTTCATGCTCCTGTATATTTTTTTATTGATCCGTTGCGCGTTGGCCACGAGCCTCCTCGAACCATGGCAATCGATTCTATTTGGCAATATGCATGCCGGACCATGCTTGGGAAACTGGGGTATTAAAACTGGGTTTTAGTATCTATGTCGGAATAATGACACATTTTCAAGTAGTTAATCCCGCAGCTAAATCAGGAGATTGATAGCCTGTGCTGCCAAAACTCATTAGGCAATTCTTTTTAATTGGGACTGGCCGAGGGGATGAAATCACTGTCGCATGCTGAGGCAAATGTCTCTTTTTATTGGAAGAAATGTATCCTCAATTTTATTTGTCTCGCTATCTGGACTGAAGGAATGGATGCTGTTCGAATGTAAAAAAAATTTCAGGTGTGGGATTTACGAGTTGTTTTGCTTCGTTAATTTGCTTATATTCGATGAGTATTTTTTATTCAGACAGAGGTAAACTCTGTTTTATTGCTGATCGGTTTGCCGGCTCGGCTGCAAGAGCCTCTTGCTCAAACATACGGTCATTGTTTGGAAAAGGGAGAGGGCTTATCGCCGTTTTGGTACTATTGCCGATCAAAATGGGGAATTTGGGAGTCTCGCACGTTTATCTTTAGTGAGAGTGTCGTGCCACCAACAGGATTTAAAGGAGAGTACTCATGGAAAATGCACAAACTGGGACTATGAATCAGGAATCGAAAAATATGGCTCTGCTCATCTGGATCGGCACCATATTTTTTGGGTTCATTCCCGGCCTGGTGTTTTATCTCATCAAAAAAGACGATCCGTATGTCATGGGGCAGGCGAAGGAAGCCCTGAACTGGTCGATTACCGCAGCCATCGGTTTGGTCATAGGGGGGATTTTGACGGTTATTTTGATCGGGTTCCTGGTGGTGCTTGCTATCTGGGTCGGCAACCTGGTCTTCTGTATCATGGGAGCCGTCGCTTGTTCCAACGGCAAGGACTTTAAGGTTCCCTATACCCTTCGCCTGATTAAATAATTTTTCAGGCAGGGTTACCCTGCAATACAACGTTTCATCAAAACCAGAGGCGCCTGGCCCTACCCGATAACGGTTAGGCTCTGGCGCCTTTTTTTAGTGGATAAGGCAAATAATGATGACACGGGGGAAGTCAGGATATGTCAACCTCCTCGTTATAGACGGTATGCCGTTGAGCTCTAAAGGCAATCCTGTTACATTGCCTTAGGCATACAGTCTTTGCGGGCTGTTTTTTTAAATTGACTTGTACCATGGAGGTTCCATGTCCAGTGATTCGCACCCCTTTCGCACTCTCACCCCCGAATTTGTTATGGATGCCGTGGAGAGCCAGGGATATCTTTGCGATTGCCGAACCCTGGGCCTCAACAGCTATGAGAATCGCGTCTATCAGGTTGGTATCGAGGGCGAAGCGCCCCTCATCGCAAAATTCTACCGCCCCGAACGATGGAGCGAGGCCCAGATACGCGAGGAACACCGGTTTTGCTTCGAACTTGTCGAGCATGAATTGCCGGTTGTCGCACCAATGCTCAATGACCAGGGGGAGAGCCTGTTTTCTTTTGGCGGCTTCCGGTTTGCGCTCTATCCACGCAAAGGAGGACACGCCCCGGAGTTGGACAACCTCCAAAACCTCCTGATTCTCGGTCGACTGATGGGCCGCATCCATAGCGTCGGCGCCCTGCATCCGTTTACAGAGCGTCCGCGACTCGACTCCCGAAGTTTCGGCCATGACGCCGTTGCTGTGGTGAGCGAACGGTTCGTACCCGTTGAGTTTAAAAGTCATTACGATGTGTTGACCAGGGATTTGCTGCAGGGGATAGAGGAGATCATGGATCGCGTCGGCCACGTGCGCTATATCCGTACCCATGGCGATTGCCATGCGGGCAATATCCTGTGGCGCGACGGCGGGCCCCATTTTGTCGATTTCGATGATGCGCGGATGGCACCCGCGGTGCAGGACCTGTGGATGATGCTGTCAGGAGATCGGGCCAGCAAAACGGCGCAGCTCTGTGAAATCCTCGATGGCTACACGGAGTTCAATCACTTCGATCCCCGTGAATTGCAGCTGATCGAGGCGTTGCGCAGCTTGCGAATCCTGCATTTTACCGCGTGGCTGGCGCTGCGTTGGGAAGATCCTGCGTTTGCACCGAGCTTCCCCTGGTTTAATACGCCGCGCTACTGGGGCGACCATATTCTGGAAATACGCGAACAGATCGCGGCCTTGCAGGAACCGGCGTTGCAGGTTTAAGAGATATTTTAAAGGCGTGTGATAAAAGCCTCGTAGTATGTGTGCTGAGGTACGAAGCGCATCGATGCTGGCCATCGACTTCAAGACCGCGGGGTCGCGCTCCTGCCCGGCGCCTTACTCTTTTAAAACGCGTTAAAAGAGTAAGCAGAAAAGCGCGCCCCGACTCCTTGCCCGCCTGCGGCGGGTACCCTGCGCTACGCAACCGTCGGGCGGGCGGAGAAGATTCGCTGCGCTCAGTCCTCCGCCTGTTTCGCCCGCCGCTTGCTGCGCTCCGGCGGCGTCACAGGGGATTTCACAGCAAAAGCAAAAGCGTTTATCAAATCCAGCTGCGCCGGTTCAGGCAACAGTTGTGCTGCTGTCTATGCGACTCACCTCTGCCGGCAAATGAAGCCCTACGAAGACGTGTCGCTTGTCATTTGCAGCCACGGTGCCCCGATACAGGCACTATCGCGACAGACATAACGGCGAAGCCAGACCCTACGTCCTTTCTTTGCTTACTTTCTATAGACGGGTAAAGAAAGTAAGCCGGCTGCCGGCCGGGACCGGCGAAGTTGAAGTTAAGGTTCCAAGGTTTCCGACAACCAAACACCAACTTCCAGACCGCGGGGTTGCGCCCCCGCCCGGCGCCTTACTCTTTTAAAACGCGTCAAAAGAGTAAGCAGAAAAGCGCGCCCCTTTCCTTGCCCGCCTGCGGCGGGTACCCTTCGCTACGCAACCGTCGGGCGGGCGGAGAAGATTCGCTGCGCTCAGTCCTCCGCCTGTTTCGCCCGCCGCTTGCTCCGCTCCGGCGGCGTCACAGGGGGAATCTCACGGCAAAGACAAACGCAAGAGCGTTTATCAAATTCAGCTGCGCCGGTGCCTGCAACAGTTGTGCTGCTGTCTATGCGACTCACCTCTGCCGGCAAATGAAGCCCTACGAAGACGTGTCGCTTGTCATTTGCAGTCACGGTGCCCCGATACAGGCACTATCGCGACAGACATAAAGGCGAAGCCAGACCCAACGTCCTTTCTTTGCTTACTTTCTATAGACGGGTAAAGAAAGTAAGCCGTCTTCCGGCCGGGACCGGCGGTGTTGACGTTCCGTTCTCAAGAATCCAACCCTTACATACAAGACCGCGGGGGCGTGCCCCCTCCCGTCGATCGCTCAGCTCTGCCGGCGTCACAGGGGAAGTCAATATTCTTTTTAAAATCAAAACAGGGCCGGTGTTTACAACACCGGCCCTGCTGGTTAGAAAAACTGAGCAAAAGGTTAAAACGTTGCGGGAGAGCGCCACCCTCCTGGGCCATCCGGTACAAACGACCAGTGACAAATGACGGTTTTCCCCATCCCTTTACTTAACCTCGATCAACTCCACATCGAAAATCAACGTCGCATTCGGTGCGATGCCGTTTGTACCTTTGGTGCCGTAGGCAAGGTCAGACGGGATAAACAGCTGCCACTTGGCGCCGGGTTTCATCATCAACAATGCTTCGGTCCAGCCGCGAATGACCCCCTGCACCGGAAACGTGGCAGGTTGTCCGCGTTTGTAAGAGCTGTCGAACTCCGTTCCATCCAGCAGGCGGCCGCGGTAATGGACGGTTACCCGATCCTGCAGTCCCGGGCGCTTGCCGGCACCGGCTTCGATGACTTTGTATTGCAGACCGCTGGTGCTACTGATAACCCCGGGCTGTTGCCGGTTTTTGTTTAAAAAGGCTTTGCCCTCCCAAAGATTTTTTTCCGCCAGTTCATTTTTCAGCATCTGCTGATGGGCAAGAGAGGTTTTCTGCAACTCCATCAGAGCTTCCCGACGCTGTTGTTCATCCAGGGCCGGAGTCTTGTCGGACTGGGCATCTTTCAGGCCTTGCAGCAGCAAGTCGGGATCGACAACGATCCCCTGCATCTTGAAATCGCTGCCGATTTTGTGGCCAAGGCTATAACTGGCACGGGCTTCAGGGGTTTGCAAATTGGGTGCGTCCTGTGCCCAGAGGGTGGCGGGCATACATGCCAGAGCGAGTACTATGCCAACAAGGTATTTCATAACGGGTCCTTTTCTCGTGGGAGGTATTCGGTGAAAGGCGGTTTATCAAGCGTCCGGTCCGGATACATTAAAAGACCGGCATGATGCTGTCAATACTCGGATGATGTACGTATCGTGATGAAGTCCGCCTGCCCTCAGGTGCGGTCTCTCAGAGCAAGAGATAATGTCGACCTTTTGCCGGTTATTCTATCTGGGATCAAGGTGTTAATGGACAACTGGGCTGCTGATGATAAAAAACTCCCACGAGCCCATCTCTGGGGATTTTTTTAGGTGCGGTAGGGGCAGGGCTACATATTGTACTTTAACCAAAGGGAGGTAAGCTTTGTTCCTCGGGGTAGGGTATGACTTCGTTTGCCGCCTTCAACCCTTTCAAGGGATATTTGACCGCTTTGTTCTGACCGGGGCCTTCAATATCGGTTGCTATGGTATGGAATTTGTTGGATTGCGGTTTGTCGGCTGCAGGAGATGAGTGTGTCGGGACAGTAAGGCTCGGAAACGGGCCTTTGGTTGCATAAGGTTGTTCATTCTGTTTGCAAAGGAGTAATGCTCATGGAGTTTATGTTCGGTATCCCCAGTTTTGTGCAGTTCGGTTCAGGTGTCGGCAAAAAGGTAGGCGAGGTTGCCAGGAGCCTGGGCGCGCAAAAGGTGTTTTTCGTTTACGACCAGGGGATCAAGGATGCCGGCCTGTCGGCTTGCGTGCTGGACTCGTTGCAAACGGCCGGGCTTGAGGTGCTGGAGTATGGCGAGGTTCTGGCCAATCCTACAGATATCCAGGTCGAAGAGGCTGCGGCGCTGGCCCGAAAGTTCAAGGCTGAAGTCACCGTCGCGCTAGGCGGCGGTTCTTCCATCGATTGCGCCAAAGCCATCAACATCCTGCAAACCAACCCTTCTCCCATCAACCAGTATGACGGTCTGAATATGGTCGGCCTGCCGACCAAGCCGTTGATCGCCATACCTACCACCGCCGGGACCGCCAGCGAGGTGACCGCTTTTTCCATTGTCACCGACACCGTGCGCCAGAAAAAAATGGTCATCGGCGGCCAGTTCGTCGGTGCCAGCATGGCGCTGGTCGATCCGGACATGACCGTCGGCATGCCGGCGGCCCTGACTGCGGCAACCGGCATGGACGCCCTGACGCATGCTATCGAGGCCTATGTTTCAAAAAACGCCATGGTGCCGACGGACCTGTTTGCCCTCAAGGCCATCGAATTGATCTATGGCAACTTGCTGCGAGCCACCCAAAACGGGAAAGATATGGAGGCCCGCAGCAACATGTTGCTCGGCAGCATGCTGGCCGGACATGCTTTTAACTGCGCGGTGCTCGGCCTGGTGCATAGCATCGCCCATCCGCTGAGCGTGCATTGCGGGTTGCCCCATGGGGTGGCCAATGCGGCGGGGCTCCCTTTTGTGATGGAGTACAACGCTGCGGTGGCGGGGGAGAAGACCCGGGATATCGCGCTGGCGATGGGGCTGGATGTAGCCGGCAAATCGGTGGATGAGGCGGCGACGGCGGCCGTCGATGCCATCAAGCAACTGTCCCGGAAGCTGAAGATTCCGACCCTGGGTGAGCTTGGCGTGCCGAAGGAGAAATTTGACCGTATCGCCGAGGACGCCCTGCAGGAGATTTCGACCATTTTCAATCCCCGCGCACCGAGCAAGGAAGACGTACTCGCTATCCTGAAACAAGCCTACTGAGACCTTGTACCACATGGCGGGCGGCCTTTGGGTCGCCCATCCACCCCTGCGATTCTCCCGCGTCTTTGCCCTTTTCAACAGAGAGGTTACCAATGAAATGCCTCATTGTCTTCATAGTGCTCTTTTTGCAGGCACTCTTCGCTTCGGCCCAGGAAAAAACTTTGCTGATAGACGGCTTCGAGGACGGACTGCGTCCGGTGTGGCAGGAGAAAGTTTTCAAAGGCCGGACCGCATACGGGGTAGTGGGTGACGCAACGGGCAATGTTTTAAGAGCACAGTCCTACGGGGCGGCCTCCGCCCTGATCCTGGAAAAAAAGATCGACCTGAAGGAATTCCCCGTAATGTCCTGGCGCTGGAAAGTGGAGAATATTTTGGTCAAGGGAGATGCCAGGAAGAAAACCGGAGACGATTACGCCGCCCGTATTTATGTTATTTTTCCTCACTGGTTCTTTCCCAAGACCCGCACTATCAATTATATCTGGGCCAACAAACTGCCGCTTGGAGCGATGGTTCCCAATCCCTTTACCGCCAATGCCGTGATGATTGCGGTGGAAACCGGGGAAGATCATGTCGGAACGTGGATGTTGGAGAGCCGAAATGTCCAGGCAGACTACCGAGCCGTCTTCGGTGAAGAACCCCCTCTTGTCGGAGCCATCGCCATTATGACCGACACGGATAACACCGGTGGCGCCGCCGTTGCCTGGTACGATGATCTCCGTTTCCTGGGGGAGTAGGAGGTTCTGATAGCTTCATTCGAATAATTTTATGCTCGCGTAATCCATATTGGTTCACGAGCAGAAGCTAGTGAAGGCTCTGCCATGCAGGGCCATATTTTCTTGTTATCGCAACAGATATCAAGGCGAGGGTGACGGGGTTGGGAGGGTGACGGGGTTGGGTCAAGGTATCCCGCTTGACTAATGACATTGATGTGATGGCGTTTCCCTCTTCGGTTCTGGCGGGGAAAAATTATCATGAATCAGGAAACCTGGGGGCTTGCGGGGCGGGGGGAATAAGGGACACCCCTCAACGCACGGGGAGGCTTTAAATCTGTTAGTTTAAATCCATAAAATGAACATCCCCCTTCATGCAAAAGAGCCTGACGTTTTCGCTGAGTTTTTCCTCTTTTTTAAGGAGGACCTCCGCGCTCATCAGGCTCTTTCCCCCGGTACTCAAGGAATCTGTTTTTCTTTTCCTTAAGGTATGCGCATCGAAAAGATTGTCTTTTTCGATGTGGGAGCGGGGGTGCATAAGTTCTTCCGGCATGGAGGATTTCACCCTCGCTGCCTCTTTCGTATCAGCATGTCATTTATTTTTCTCGACCTTGCTGTACTGGAAGAACCTACACTTAGATTTTACTGCTACGGGTGGTGAAATGCAACGTCCTCCCTTTGTTTTTTTGGACGATTCAGGTGTTTGCAGCCGGTTTCAGGTTGGCATATTTGGAAAAGTCCTGTGTATTCACGATGGTGGGGTTCACGCCCTGCAGGTAAAAAAAACATCGGGATCGAACCGATGTTTTTTTTATTTATGAACATCGCCGTTTTGTGGTCACACAGTAAGCATTTTCAGGATTTTCTGAAACGGGAATGTTCCCAGGGTACCGAAATCCGGGTGGCGACTGAGTTTGGCCCGGGTGGAGGCGGGGCTGCTGATGCCGCAAAGGAAGCGGGCCAGTTGACGTGGATGGGCGAGGGCGGAATGGTTTTCTGCACGGAGCCGGTGTGCGATTTCTCTTTCGGTAGCACCCGGCTCGAGGGGGGCGGTGCGCGGAAGTGATTGCCCTGCTCCGCGTCGGCACCTGCTGCAGTCATTGCAGTCGGAAGTGGCCTGTTCACCGAAATAATCCAGCAGGTGGCGGCTCAGGCATCTGGTTTGCTCCGCGTAAGCGAGGACCCCCCGCAGGCGGTCGATATTCTGGCACTCCCGGTCCGCAAAGGTTTGCTGCAGCTCGGCGATGAGTTTATCGGGATCGGAGGGCTGTTGCTGGAGACGGTAGCCGTGACGCAGGCCGGTGACCTGGGTGGCCAGTTCCCCTTTTTCCTCCAGATAGCCGATGGCGGCTGCAATCCTTGCCCGGGGTTGACCCAGGGCCGTAGCGCTCTCATCCGGATTGAGATGAAGCCAGGTTCGTCCCGGCTTTGCGGTGGCGAACAGATCTTGTAAAAAGGTTGCGCGCTGGGGATCGAAGTCCGCACATATATCCTCCAGGGGACGGGTCAAGAGGAGTTTGTAGCTGTCGTAGAACGGTCCGGTGGCGCGCAGCACACCGCTCATTTCCAGGTAGGTGAAGACTGTGGCTATCACCAGGGGGCGGATATCGTAACGCCCGGATAGTTCGAATAGGGAGACATCGAAATTTTCATCCTGGCTGAGCAGATGTTCCACCAGGGCAGCCAGGGTTTCAGGAATGGGGGTGTCACCGTAACTGAAGTTCGCCAGCACCGTCAGATCATCGGCGCAGGCGAGGATTTCGCAGTGGGCGTCTTCGCCGTCGCGCCCGGCGCGCCCTATCTCCTGCATGTAATTCTCAAGGGTCTTAGGCAGGTTGTAATGGTAGATGGCGCGGATGTCGGCTTTGTCGATGCCCATGCCAAAGGCGATGGTGGCGACTACCAGCTGTATGTCACCGGCCATGAAGGCGTCCTGCACGGCCGTGCGGTCTTCGGTTTTCATGCCTGCATGGTAAGCCTGGGCGGTAACCCCTTCGTTGCAAAGAAAGGCCGCGATCTCTTCGGCGGTTTTCTGCAATGTGACGTAGACGATGCCCGCTTCGGGCGGGCGCTGTCGAATGCTATGCAGCAGCCGTTGGGGGCGCTCAGGAGCCGGGCAGGGTGAAACGACGAGGTGCAGGTTGGGACGATGAAAGCTGGTGCGGATCTGGTCGTTTTCGGCAATGTTGAAGGCTCTGCGGATGTCGCTGGCGACGTTCGGGGTCGCGGTGGCGGTGAGTGCCAGTACCCTCCCGACTTTCAGCTCCTCGGCGAGCCGGGCGATTTTCATGTATTCGGGGCGAAAATTGTGCCCCCACTCGGAGATGCAGTGGGCTTCATCGATGGCCAGTAATGCGATAGGGCGTCCCTGAAGGCGATTCAGAAACCGTTCGTTGGCTAACCGCTCGGGTGCGATATAAAGAAGCTTGAGGCTGCCGTTGGCCAGTTGCCGATAGATAGCCTGCGCTTCGGCGGGACCGATACTTGAGTCCAGGCGGGCGGCCATGATACCGCGCTCTCGCAGCGCGTCGACCTGGTCTTTCATCAGGGCGATGAGTGGCGAGATGACCAGGGTCAAGCCGTCCAGAAGCAAGGCGGGTAGCTGGTAACAGAGGCTTTTTCCGCCCCCTGTGGGAAAGATCGCCAGGGCAGAGCGTCCGGCCAGAAGGCAGTCGATAACCTCCGCCTGCCCGGGGCGAAACGCGGAAAAGGCGAAGGTTTCCTGCAGGCAGCGGTGGATGGCTTTTTCGGACATGTCTTCCTCCGATCCGGATTGTAGAGCAGATTTGGCAAAATAATTATTTATTTATAACATTTAATTATTTTATGCCAAAGCCAAAAACCAACGGCCTCCCTCAGGAAGCCGTTGGCTAGCTTTTAAGTGCGGCCAGCAACCGGGACTCGGGGTTACTTGTAAGCAGTGATCCCCATGAGCTCAGGCACTTTTATCACTTTGGTGAAGCCGGCCAGCTTAAGCCGTTTAGCAGCATTATCCATAAAACTGGAGCCGCGTTTAAGCATCTGTGGGTTGCCGGTGTAGTGAAACAGAGCTCCGCGCTTTTTGAGCACACGGTGGATTTCTCGGTAGAATTGTTCGCCGTAAAGTTCCCCTGCCAGGGAAAATCGCGGAGGGTCATGAATGACCGCGTCAAACGATTCGCTTGCAAGGTCCCTGATATATGTGTCGATGTCGGCATGCACCAACTGGATATTTGCACCAAAAATCCTCTGCGACCAGGGATTTTTTTGGCGCAGCGCCATGACCGTGGCACTCTTTTCGACCGAAATGACTTCGCTTGCGCCGAGCTTTAACGCTGCCGAAGCGGCATAGCCTAGACCGCTGCAGGTATCCAGCACCCGGGCTCCCTTACGCACGACTTGCGCCGCCATCTGGCTGGCACTCTCAAACGGGTTGATCCCCTTTGAAATGTGCATTTTGACCCCGCTTATTTCCAGCAGCGGCGCCTGCTCTGTGGGTACGAGCTTGTAATAACCATCGCCCCGGACCTCAAGCATCTCGAGCTGTCCGTGTTCGAGGTAGAAAATTCTCTGCTCCTTATCTGCAATCCGCTGCAGTTCCTCCATGCCCAGCCGGTTGTGGGCATCCAGGATAAGTTCCTGGTTGCAGAGGACAAAAGTATTGCGGGACAGGTTCAGGTCGACGGAAATGTCGATGCTGTTTTCGCCTTTGGCCATTGCGTCAAGGACCTGTCTGGCAATCGCCGCATGCATACAATAACCGCTTTGGTTCATGATACTCCCGGGGTTTTGAAGTGGACATTTATGCAGAATTTTATTCCTGTCGTCGATCATACCACTTCATGCGGAAACCTGCCCGTGGATTCTTTTCATGATCACAGGGCAGGTTTAAACAGCCGCTTCACCCGGTGGTGTATTTAGATAAAACGCCAGGCTCGGGGATCGGTTGGTTGTATTCGCGATCCGTCTACAGGTCCCATCCCCGAATGTTTTTGGCATCGAGGCGAACGGCCAGGACCTTGTTGCCGGTGCGTATTTAGATACAGAAAGGTTCCTTGAACGTATGGGGGAGGGACGACGAGTCGCTTCCGTTTCGTTATCGTACCGTCGATGTAATGAGGCAGACCGCAGGTTGAAAAAAGGGGACAGGCTACCATATAAAAGTGGCCTGTCCCTTTAAACGATCTTGAGTATTGCGAGTGAAAAGGGAAACAGCGCTTTTAGAGCGCTACTTCTTTTCAAAATCGGAAAAAACAGTAGTTTTATAATAGCCTTCGCTTACAAACCTCAATAATTCCCGGAATCGATTCGTGGGAATATATCCTTTTACGTCAATGATCGGTTTGCCGTGAATATCCAGAAACAAGGATGTGGGAGTGTAGTAGATCCGAAAGTCTTCTTTAAGCTTTTTTTCCTGGCTGATGTCGACCTCCACCAGAAGAAACCGCTCGTTCAGGATAGAGATAATCTCCTTATTCTGAAAAACCTTGCGTTTCATCTCTGTGCATTGGTAACACCAGGGAGTGGTAAAAAAGATAAACAGGGGCCGTTGGGTTTCTTTGCCTTTTTGCAGAGCGGTCGCATAATCGAAAGAATTCAATTTGTCGGCAGCGCATAGGCCCGCCGGACATCCTAACCAGAAACAGGCTACCAACGCGATGCACACCGGAAGGAAGCAACCCCATCTTCCCTTCCGCCTGGCCGCTAAACATAAAGAGAGCTTTTCAAGGAAGCATCCCGACCGAGTCGGGATGCTCGCATTTCCTTTTAAAAAAGCCATGCTTTTGTTGGAACATATGGCGTTCATAGGATCAGGGCCGACGCTTTTCGTAAGCGTCGAAGTTCATGGTCTTATATTTTTCCTTCGCCACATACTCCAGCATACGTTCAAAGCGCGACTTCGGTATCACATCTTTTTCCCGCAACGCCGTCGATCCGTCGGGAGCGATAAAGACATGTGTGGGTGTGTAATCAACCTTGAACAGCTTTGCCGTCGGCTTTTCTTTGTCCAGATCAACGATGACGGGAATAAAATGTTGGTTGATGAAATTTATGACTTTAGGATCTTCGTAAACCTTGCGTTCCATGTTCTTGCACCGGTAGCAATACGACAGATGGAAAAAAAGGAGCATGGGCTTTTTGAGCTCCTGCTGCTTTTCCAGCCCCTGTTCATAGGTCAGCCAATGCACGCCCTGTTCGTTATGTTCACCAGCCATGGCCGGAGCCACAAAATGTGTCAGCGTCACGACGGCTGCCAGAGCGATAAGTGTGAGCTTAAAACCTTTCATGGTCTCCTCCATTATGCGCGGTTCCTGGTTTCTTAGAAACGGTAGCTCGCCATAAAACTGAACGTATCCATGGTATGGGACACTTTGGAGCCGTAAAACGGATTCGTCTCATCCATAGCGCCGTCGTTGGTTTCGGTATTCGTGAAGGCATGTTCGTAAGCGAAATCGAAGTCCCAATTCGTCCAGGTATAGGTAAATCCTGCGGTGGCGTGGTGTTCGACAAGGGCTGGGAAAATCGGGCTCAGATTGACATTGGTGACCGGAGTGTTGCCGTAATTATAACCCGCGCGGATTTTGAAGGATTCGGTCAATTCGTACTCGGCTCCGATGGCGATCACGTATTGATCGTCCCAGTCCATCTCAAAGGGGATCTTCAATTTTTCATACCCTGGCGGCACTGGACCGTTGGGGTTGCTGGCTGTAACCGTAACCGTCTTGATGGCGGAGCTCCAGTTGATCCAGCTCAGGTCCATAGCAAGCAGCAGTTTGGGGGTAGCCCGGTAGGCTGCACCCACTTCCACCTGTCGGGGCCAGGTAAAACCATCCATCTTCACGTCATTGTATTTTACCTTACCCATGGGACCGAAATTTTGCGTGAGCACGCCGTCATCAAAATCGATAGAGCTTTCAGACGTGTACGTGGCGCCCACCGACCATTTGTCGTTGATCTGATAGTTGAGGCCGAAGCGTCCCGAGAAGGTATAGCTGGTCAGATCTTTCACCGTGTGCCCAATGGTGTTGGGGAAAAAGTCATACTTAAGGGTGGCATAGCCTGCGAACAAGCTTGCTCCCATAGTTAACTTATCGGTGACGTTATACGCTACGGTAGGTGAAAGTCTGACGAATCCGACCTCGGACATGAGGTCGTCCTTCATGCCCGGGTAGGCCATCGTGTTAACTTCAACGTCCTTAAAATCGACGCCCATGCCGCCCTGCGCGAAGACGCCGACACCTGCGGACCAGCGGCTGGTCCCGATGCGCTGGGCGTAACCGATGAAAGGAACCGGAAAGACCTGAAATTCATTGTCTACGTTGTTTCCGCCGGCAGGCGTGTCTTCCATGTCAGGAAAAAGAAACGACCCGCCCACGGAAATGACGCGATTACAGGTTGTCGCCAACTGCGCCGGATTCCCCGCAATGGCCGTGCAACCCGCGGGAACCGCCACATCCGCGCCGCCCATGCCGGCAGAGACTGCGCCCGTCCCGATCATGTTCATGCCGTTGGTCGCCCACCCGGTCAGTGGTGAAAAAACATCATGGTTACGACGATTAAACCCGGAATAATCCTCTTTTTCATACCCCCCCCATTACTCTTAGATATGGATAACTCCAGACTAGCAGAAGCAGTCTGTTAGTCCAGAGCCTGTGGATTTCTCTCTTCTATCCCGGGACGAGCCTGTTCGACATGAAATACGTAGCCTGTTGTCCTCCGGCAGTTATGATTCCTGGGACCTTATTAATGCCGGAGATTGAACATCTTTCGATTTGCACAAGCGACGGTTTCTTCGCGCCCGGTTGGAACACCAGCCATAGAAAATAACCGGGTGAACACAAATGGTTCACCCGGTGCGATTTTAAATAAACAAATTGTTGTCGGAGTGTTCCGAGGCTTCAAGATAGGCGGCTACTCCGCCGATTTGAACGCCGTCAATAAGCTCCTCTTTGCGGATACCCATCAGGTCCATGGACATCTGACAAGCTACAATGTTCACACCGCCTTTGATGGCCATGGTCATCATGTCTTCAAGGGCCGGGACATTGTGGTGTTTCATGATGCCGCGAATCATCTTGCCGCCCATGCCGCCCATGTTCATGTTGGACAGAGGCAGTTTGACGGAGCCGCGGGGCATCATCCAGCCGAAGGCCTTTTCGATGATGTTTTTGCGGAGGCCTTTTACCTTGCTCGGTTTGCGCAGGGCATTGAGGCCCCAGAAAGTGAAGAAAAGGGTTACTTTGCGTCCCATAGCCAGGGAGCCGTTGGCGATGATAAAGCTGGCGATGACTTTGTCCAGGTTGCCCGAAAAGACGATGATGGTTTTGTCGTTGCCGGCGGTCGCAGGGACTGCCTCGGGCGACAGGCCTGCCTTCTCGATAACTGCTTTGACGATACCTTTTTGCACGGAAATGTCCCGCACCACATTGCCGGTGCTTCGCGCCCATGCCGGTGCATCGCTATAAAAGCCCGGGTCGCTGGCGGTAATCGACAGCGCTTCGCCCGGCTGCAGGACATCCATTTCCTGCTTGAGTCGCATTACCGGGCCGGGGCATTGCAGTCCGCAGGCGTTCACTTCAACAATTTTCGAGGGGGCCGCGCTGGGCGATTTCACCATGGGAATAACCTTATGTTCGGGTTGTGCTGCCGGCGCCGTTTTGGTCGCCTTGTGCTTGGTTGTCGCTACAAGATAGGTTTCGTAGCCGCCGGACAGGTTGAAGACATTATCAAAGCCATTGGACGCCAGTACGCGTGCCGCCTGGTAGGCGATGAGACCTACGCGACAGTAGAGAACGATTTTCTTGTCGCGGGGGAGCTCGCCAAGCCGGTTACGCAGCTCGGCTTGCGGGATGTTGACCGACCCGGGCATGACGCCGCTGGCGCACTCCGCCGGAGTTCGCACATCGAGAAAGAAGAACTCGGAAGGAGACGCGCTCACGAGATCGGTCCACTTCACGGTTTTGATCAGTCCGTCAAGGACGTTCTGGGCCACGAAGCCGGCCATGTTGACCGGGTCTTTGGCCGAGGAATAGGGCGGCGCGTAGGCGTGTTCGATCTCGGTCAGATCATCGACCGTCATGTTTCCTTTTATGGCCGTGGCGATAACGTCGATGCGTTTGTCGACACCGCTATAGCCGGTACCCTGGGCTCCAAGCACCTTGCGGGTGTCCGGCGAGAAGAGCAGCTTGAGGCACATCTTCATCGCTCCGGGATAGTAACCGGCGTAGTCATTGGGGTGGATGATGACCGAATCAAAGGGGATGTCGTGGGCCAGACAGAGTTTTTCCGAGGCGCCGGTCATGCCGATGGTGAGATCGAAAATCTTGGCGATGGCGGTTCCCATGGTGCCGTTGTAGGTACGAGGTTTTGCGCCGTGCATGTTGTCGGCGGCAATACGACCCTGCTTGTTGGCGGGACCGGCCAGCGGGATAGCTGTTTGTTTCCCGGTCAAGGGGTGCAGTACTTCAATGACGTCACCCGCGGCATAAATATCTTTCTGGTTGGTTCTGAGGGCGTCATCCACCAGGATATGGCCGCGTTTACCCAGTTCAATGCCGGAACCGGCGATAAACGCAGTGTTCGGTTTAACCCCGATGGAAAGCAAAACGAGATCCGCTTCTATCGTCTTGCCGCTGGAAAGCTTGGCGACCACACCGCCGTTGGCTCCGGGGGTGAATTCGCTGACGCCATCTTCCAGTTGCAGATCGACACCGTGCATGGCCACTTCGCGGTGCACCATGGAGGCTATCTCAAAGTCGACGACGTTCATGGCCTGTTTGGCCATTTCCACAACCGTCACATCGATATCGCGGTATTTAAGGTTTTCCGCCATCTCCAGGCCGATGAAGCCTGCACCTACGACCAGGGCTTTTTTGACCTTGCCCTCGTCGACCATGGCGCGGATCGTATCCGTGTCGGGGATGGTCCAGAGGGTGTGAATGGCCGGATGGTCGCTGCCGGGGATGGGCGGTTTTACCGGTGAGCCGCCGGGCGCGAGAAGCAGTTTGTCGTACGTCTCATCGTACTCACGGCCGGTCTTGAGATCCTTGGCCTTGATGCTTTTGGACCCGGGGTTAATGGCCAGCACCTCGTTGCTGGTGCGTACTTCGATATCCATAAGCTCCCTGAGTGCTTCGGGGGTTTGGACAACGAGCCGTTCCCGTTCCTTTATCTCATCGCCGATGTAATAGGGCAGGCCGCAGTTTGCGTAAGAAACGTACTCCCCTCTCTCGAATACGATGATTTTCGCGGTTTCGTCCAGACGTCTAAGGCGGGCTGCCGCGGACATGCCTGCCGCAACGCCACCAACGATGAGATATTTTGCCATTACAGCCTCCAAGTAAGGGTGTTAAATGGGTCGAGTATTAATCAGATCCAAGCCTGTTTTTTGAACCCAGTCAATTTCACAATCAATATATATGGAAAAAACTATATATTGCAACCCCTATTTTATTAAAAAGGGCTGTCTTGGATGGTCAGTTGCTTTCCCTTGCGAAAAATATCCAGAAGCGAGGTCGTTTTCTTGCTCCGAAAGATCTAAAAACGTTCTCTGTGCGGGAAGTCGGGGGGGATGGTGGGAGAAGGATGTTTGGTCCTGGCTTGCGATGGGTGTCTCTTTAATAGCGGCCAGGGAGGTAGGGATAAGTGCCCTGGGCCTGGAGAGGATCCTCTAAATTACCTGTAGCTGGTGAGATAGGTGGTTAATTGACAGGAAGGGTGCTATTTTAAAGCCGAACATCAGGCTTTTCGGTCACGACCGGGCGGCATGTGTGGTTTCGTACGTATTATTCACACCATGACAATTATCTCTTCGCGCGGTCCTGTATGCCGGATCGCTTTAATACAAGGATTTTGATCGATGTCTTTTGATTCTCTTGGCCTGCGAGCCGAACTGCTCAGCGCCATCGCCACGCAAGGCTATACAAAGCCGACTCCCATTCAGAGCGAGGCGATACCGGTGATTTTCGAGGGCTGCGACTTGTTGGCGGGCGCCCAGACCGGTACCGGCAAGACGGCCGCGTTTGCCCTGCCGATCGTACAGATGCTCAGTGAGGAGATCCCCAAGGAAAAGCGCAGACGCCCGCGCGCGTTGGTTTTGGTGCCGACCCGCGAATTGGCGGCCCAGGTCAGCGAGCAGATGCAGAATTACGGTCGCCGGCTGTCTCTGCGCTCTACCACGATTTACGGCGGGGTGAATATCCGGGCCCAGATCGAGCGTCTGCACCGTGGGGTCGATATCGTGGTGGCGACGCCGGGGCGTTTGCTCGATCACGCGGAGCGAGCCACGATCAACCTTACCCGGATCGAGTTTCTGGTGCTGGACGAGGCTGATCGTATGCTCGATCTGGGTTTCATCGATGACATTCTCAAGGTTGCCGAATATCTGCCGGCCCAGCGCCAGACCATGCTGTTTTCGGCAACCTATTCGCAGAGCATCAAACAGCTTGCCGACGAATTGCTCGACCAGCCGCGGCGCATCGAAGTGGCGCGCCGCAATATCGCTGCCGATGCGGTGACCCAGGCTGTTTACGCGGTGGAACGCAGCCGCAAGCGGGAGATGCTTTCGCATCTGATACGCAAAGGAGAGTGGAATCAGGTGCTGGTGTTTGCCCGCACCCGCTACGGCGCGGACAAGCTGACCGAGGAATTGCTGTTTGACGGGATCAAGGCCGCAGCCATTCACAGCAACAAGAGCCAGTCGGTTCGCACGCGGACCCTCGCGGAGTTCAAACGGGGCGAATTGCGTGTTCTGGTCGCGACCGACGTGGCGGCACGTGGACTCGACATTCAGCGCCTGCCGCATGTGGTGAATTACGACCTTCCCCAGGTCCCTGAAGATTATGTGCACCGCATCGGTCGCACCGGTCGTGCCGGTGAGGATGGGGTGGCCCTGTCGCTGGTCAGCCCGGCAGAGCAGCCGCAGCTGCTGGCAATTGAAAAGCTGCTCAAGTATGCCATCCCGCGGCAGACGATTGCGGAATTTCCACAGATCGCGGTCAAGCGGGGGGTGAAGGCGAAGCCGGCTAAAAAGTCCACCGGAGGGTCCAGCCCGCGCAAAAAAACCTTTGAAGATCCGATCGATGCGGCGCTTGTCCCGCCAAAGCCCACCAAACAGCGGCGAAAAAAAGCTGTAACCGAGCGCCCCGCTCCCAAGACCGGCCGTCGCGGGCGCAGGTCCTGACCCGTGGGGTTTTACAGTAGCCCAGACTATAGACAACGTGCAGGGGAGGGACGGCATTGGAACATCCGCAAAAAGACAACCGCCCGAGCAAGAAGCATCAGCCGCGAGGGTTGCCTGTCCTGCATGAGGACAAGGATATCATTGTGGTGGAAAAGCCTGCCGGACTGCTGACCGTCGGCACCGAGCGGGATAAGTCGCGAACCGCCCACTATTTGCTCAACGATTATGTCCGCAAGGGCAATCCCAAATCGCGAAACCGGGTGTACGTGGTCCATCGCCTGGATCAGGATACTTCCGGGATTTTGATTTTCGCCAAAAGCGAACAGGCCAAAAAGTTTTTGCAGGAGCATTGGGAGCAGACCGAGAAGCATTACCTGGCCATTGTTCATGGCCAGTTGATTCCCAAAGAGGGCATGATTTCCAGCTATCTGGTCGAGAATGCCGCCCAGCGGGTCTATTCGACCCCCGATGCCGCCAAGGGAAAGCTTTCACAAACGGCCTACAAGGTATTGAAAGAGAGCAAGGGATTCAGCCTGGTGGATATTCCTCTCCTCACCGGGCGCAAGCACCAGATCCGCGTGCATTTCGCTGAAAAAGGCCATCCGGTGGCGGGGGACAGGAAATACGGCAACGGCGACCATGGTGCAAAACGGCTCGCCCTGCATGCCCGTTCGATCTCCTTTATTCACCCCTTCAGTGGCAAGCAGATGAATTTCGATACCGGCGTGCCGGAGGATTTTGCGCGGTTGATCGGTAAGATGTAGCCGTTTTCAGGTGGGAAACCAGGAACGGGGCGGGCAAAAAGCCCGCCCCGTTGATTATTTTTTCCCCGCTTTTTTGATCTTTTTCTCTGCTTTTTTTTCTTTCATGGTTTTAGCCGGTTCTTTTTTGTCTGACTTTTTGCTGTCCATGCCCTTGGCCATGTTTTTCTCCTTGTTTACGTGGTTGGTATGCTGGCCTGACACAAAATACGTGACAGTCTACCACGCCCTTGTTTTCAGAGAACGATATTTCGGTTATAGATGCAATTTAGCAGGCGGCGAGCTTGGCAGTCCGTAAAGTAAGGCTTTCACACCTTTATCAGCGAGCACTAGGCCCATCCGGAACTCTCCCTGATAAGAGGCTTTTTTAAAGCCGCTCGGCAAGCAATAAGCGGTTTTTCGGCGTGATGTCGTGCGGAATGGTTTGCGTGATGACCTTGTAGCCTCGCAGGCGCAGCCGCGCCACCCGGGTGGCGTCCATCGCCAGCGGGCCATCCATCCACCCCTGCAAGTCTCCCATATCCCCATCGTCCAGGTTGTGGCAGCACGGCAGCACCGCGACCCTGGCGCCAGCGTCCATGGCCCTGTCCAGTACCAGGTCGGTAAGCTCGCCGCAGGCATGTACGGACACCACCAGGTCGTCCGGGGTAAGTGCAATCTGCTCGATGTTGCATTGCTCAAACCGCACCCGCCCCATCAGCTTGGGCCATGCTGCCTCAAATGAGGCAGCCAGGGTGGCGGCACTCGCCGGCAGGTGCAGATCGACGGCCAACGCTTGCGGGGAACTGTTGTCGAGCAACAACAGCGTGGTGGCCAGCAGGCCATGCCCGCAAGCCAGATCAACCACTCGCCCGCCGCGAAATCGGCGTCGCACCCGGCGAGCCACCTCCCAGGCTTCGTAGAGTTCTTTGCGTGGCAGGCAACCGGCATGACAGACGGCGCAGGCGATGCGATCAAACAGAGAGTCGCCGTTGAAATGGGAGAGGTGCCGATGGTTGAGACGATTGCGGGATGAGCGGTTCATGGCGGGCTCCTGGGCAGGTCCTTTGAAGGAACGGGTTAAAGCCGCAGGATGCCAGCCTCGTCCATTTATTTAGTCGCTTAACTTCATAGTGAGGATTTACGGTTTTTTGGCCACCCAGACGGCGTGGCGGTAGCCGCCCTTGCCGGGTCTCTCGCAGCGGACCCTGAATCCGGCAGCGGCAAGGCGCTCTACAAAACCGGCATCGGGGTTTTCTCCCCAGATCGCGAAGGTGCCTCCGGGTTTGAGGGCGGTGCGGGTGCGTTCGATGGCGCGGCTGCCGTAGATCGGGTCGCCGCGTTTGTCGGTCTTGGGGTGCGGCCCGCGATACAGATCGAGGATGATGGCATCGAAACTCTCGCCGGGTGTCTGGCGGATCAGTTCGGCGACGTCGGAAATCTCTACCGTGACGCGCGGGTCTCCGGCGGCACCGTCGGTCAGTTCGGCCAGCGGTCCGAGGCACCACTCGTGGATTTTGGGGTTAAGCTCGGCCACCACGACCCGGGCGGTTGCAGGCAAGGCGTCGAGCACCGCCCGCAGGGTGATGGCCATGCCCAGTCCGCCGACCAATACCCGGGGAGCGGGATGGTTCTGCAATCCTTCGCAGCCGAGTTGACCGAGGGCGATTTCGGAGCGTTGCGCCTTGCTGTTCATCAGCACCTGCGGGCCCACGGTGATGAGATAATCCCCTTTGCCGCGCTGGCGCAGTTCAAGGACCCCTTCGTCTTCGGTGGTGAAACGATCGAGCGTTTTCCAGGGCAGTGCCATGGCAGTTTCCTCGTATTAAATATAAAAAGGCGCCTGCGGGGTAGGCAGGCGCCGTCGGTCGTTTGTCGTTACAGGGTCAGGCTGGCTTCGCCCTGGAAGTGTTCTTCCCTGACTTTTGCGACTTCGGTGCTTTCCAGGTATTCGTCAAAGGTCATGGTCCGCTCGATGAAACCGGCGGGAGTGAACTCGACGATCCGGTTGGCGACCGTGGACAGGAACTTGTGGTCGTGGCTGGCGAACAGGATCACCTCCGGGTAGGCGATCAGCCCTTCGTTGAGGGCGGTGATCGATTCGAGGTCGAGGTGGTTGGTCGGCTCGTCGAACACCAGCACGTTGGCTGCGGTGAGCATCATTTTTGCCAGCATGCAGCGGACCTTCTCGCCTCCGGACAGGACGCTGGACTGCTTGGTCGCCTCTTCGCCTGAGAACAGCATGCGGCCGAGAAAGCCGCGGGCAAAGCTCTCCCCTTCGGTGGGAGCGAACTGGCGCAGCCACTCGATGAGGTTCAGGTCGTTTTCGAAATAGCGGCGGTTCTCCTTGGGGAAGTACGCCGAAGTGATGGTGACCCCGAAGCGGAAGCTGCCGCTGTCCGGTTCGAGTTCCCCGGCCAGGATCTGGAACAGGGTGGTCTTGGTCTGGCTGTCGCCACCGACAAACGCGATCTTGTCGCCCTTGTTGACGGTCAGGCTGAAGTTGTCCAGCACCTTGACCCCGTCGACGGTTTTGCTCAGATCCTTGATCTCGAGAATGATATCGCCGCAGGGGCGCTCCGGCTTGAATACCACAAACGGGTATTTGCGCGAGGAGACCGGCATGTCTTCAAAAGTGAGTTTTTCCAGCAGCTTTTTGCGCGAGGTTGCCTGCTTGGCCTTGGAGGCGTTGGAACTGAAGCGCTGGATAAACTCTTTCAGTTCATTGGCTTTCTCGGTGACCTTGCGGTTTTCTTCCTGCTTCTGCTTCAGCACCAGCTGGCTGGCCTCGTACCAGAAGTCGTAATTGCCGACATACACCGTGATTTTGCCGAAGTCGATATCGGCCACGTGGGTGCAGACCTGGTTGAGAAAGTGGCGGTCATGGGATACGACGATGACCGTGTTCTGGAAGCGGGACAGGAATTCCTCCAGCCAGCCGATCGATTTGAGATCCAGATGGTTGGTCGGTTCGTCGAGCAACAGGATGTCGGGGTTGCCGAACAGGGCCTGGGCAAGCAGCACGCGGACCTTTTCGCCGCCTTCGAGTTCCTTCATCTTTTTATGACGCAGTTCTTCGGGGATGCCCAGACCGTTAAGCAGGACCGCCGCCTCCGACTCGGCTTCGTAGCCGTTCATTTCGGAAAATTCGGCCTCCAGTTCGCCAGAGCGGATGCCGTCTTCTTCGGTGAAATCCCCTTTGGAGTAGATCGCTTCGCGCTCGGCCATGATCTCGTAGAGGCGCTGGTGCCCCATCATGACGGTGTTGAAGACCGTTTCTTCGTCGAAGGCGAAATGATCCTGGCGCAGCATGGCGATCCGCTCGCCGGAACCGACCGATACCTCGCCTTTGTCCGGCTCGATTTCCCCTGACAGGATTTTAAGAAAGGTCGATTTCCCGGCGCCGTTAGCGCCGATAAGGCCATAGCAGTTTCCGGGGATGAACTTGATGTTGACGTCTTTGAAAATGACCCTCTTACCGTAAGCGAGGGCCACGTTGTTGGCGCTGATCATAGGTGCACTGTTTCCTTTTTCTGATAACTTGAAATCGTAAGTTCGGGGTGCGTAAGGTGTTTTTGCGCGGCCGAACTTCGCGTGGGTATGGACAAATAAAAAACCACAGGGGTGATCCTGTGGTTCACGCAGATGCTTCCTTATACCATTTAAGGCCTGTCGGCAGCAAGCCCGGTCTCCATTTTTGGACACGAGGCAGATTCCGTAACACCAGAAAAGCGCACGGATATTTTCCTCATGTCCGGGTTTATTCCTTGAGAGTCCGCGTTACTATGCTCTTGAGCCTACGGGGGGAGGGTGTTAACCTCTGGATTTGTTTGGTTCAAATCGCACTATGGATAGGGGAAAAGCCTGCATCCAAGGCACGGTTAAGCAGTGGCTTGGCAGGCGAAGTCCGCTCCGAAAAGCACGCAATTCGGGAAACAGGCTGAAAAGAGATGAAATCCACAAGCGATGGTACCTGTTGCCCTTTGTGCGGCAGTGAAAATACAGGGTTGTTTTACGCGGATAAAAAACGTGTCTATTTAAGCTGCACCGGTTGCGAACTGGTGTTTGTCCCCGCAACATACTGGCTTAGCGCCCAAGAAGAAAGGGCAACCTATGACCTGCATCAAAATGATGTGCGGGATCATGGCTATCGCCGATTCCTGTCGCGGTTAAGCAAGCCACTGCTGGAGAGACTTGATCCTCACCAACAGGGGCTTGATTTCGGCTGCGGTCCCGGTCCGGCCCTGTCGGTGCTGTTGCAGGAGCAAGGCCATCAGGTGGATCTCTATGATCCGTTTTTTTTCCCGGACGGCTCGGTTTTCGAAAAGGAATACGACTTTATCTGTGCAACCGAAGTTGTCGAACATCTGCACGATCCCGATAAAGCATTCTCCGCACTTTTCAGGATGTTGAAAAAAGGCGGCTGGCTTGCTGTCATGACAAAAATGGTGATTGACCAGCAAGCTTTCAGCCAATGGCACTATATTCGCGATATGACGCATATTTGTTTTTATAGTAAAGGTACCTTTGAATACCTTGCCAAACGCTTCCATGCCCAATTGGAATTCGTGGCCAAAGATGTGATTCTTTTTCACAAGAAGTAGGCCGGGGTCTGTGGCGCGTGATCTTGTCAGCCGAAGATATGAAGGAGTGCGGGATGGATGAATTTATGCAAGCCGCCATAGAGGAAGCCAAAAAGGGGTTAGCCGAGAATGGCATTCCTATCGGGGCGGTATTGGTGATTGACGGAAAAATCAGAGGACGGGGCCACAATCAGCGGGTTCAGAAAAGCAGTGTCGTGCTGCATGCAGAAATGGACTGTCTGGAAAACGCCGGTCGCCTGCGGGCGTCCGATTATAAACGGGCCACACTCTATACCACCTTATCCCCCTGTGCGATGTGCAGCGGCGCCATCCTGCTTTACGGCATTCCAGAAGTCGTGATAGGCGAGAACCAAACTTTCCAGGGACCGGAGGAACATTTGCGGTCCAACGGGGTAAAATTGGTTTTGATGGATAGTTCTGAATGCAAGGATCTTATGGATCAATTCATAAGGGAAAAACCTGTACTTTGGAATGAAGATATCGGCGAATGAGAAGGCCGATGGATAAAACGCTCTCATCGTGTCTGATACCGACAGGAGTTCTACGATGAACTGGCAGAAGGATCAACGTAGCGAGGATTTTCCTTTACGGTCCCGGTGGCGGATGGTTCTGCACGAGGTGATATTCGAGGCCGATACCCCGGCCGGCAAGGGTTTTGACGTGTTGCTCATCGCCAGCATCCTGGCCAGCGTCGCGGCGGTGATGCTCGATAGCATGGGGGCTGTGCGCTTACAGTATGGGCGCCTGCTCTACGGAATTGAATGGTTTTTCACCCTGCTGTTTACCGTCGAGTACCTGTTGCGTCTTTTATGTGTCGGCAAGCCGCTTAAATACGCCGTAAGTTTTTACGGGGTGGTCGATCTGCTGGCGATTATTCCGACCTATCTCAGCCTGATCCTGCCGGGTACCCAGTATCTGGTGGTTATCCGTATTCTGCGAATCCTGCGTATCTTCCGTATCCTTAAACTGGTGCCCTATCTCGGCGAGGCGCGACTTCTGCTGCATGCGTTACGGGCGAGCGGGCGTAAAATAGCCGTGTTTCTTTACACGGTGCTCACCCTGGTGGTCATTTTCGGGTCATTGATGTACGTCATTGAGAGCACGACGGAAGGGTTTACCAGCATCCCTCGCAGTATCTACTGGACCATCGTCACCCTGACCACCGTCGGATACGGCGACATCTCACCGCAAACCGCCCTCGGCCAAGGTCTGGCCTCGGTGATCATGATCCTCGGCTACGGCATCATCGCCGTGCCGACAGGTATTGTAACGGTGGAGATGTCGCAGGCCTTTCGCCACAAGGTGTCGACGCAGGCTTGTCCGGAGTGCAGCGCCGAAGGACACGACGATGACGCGCGCCACTGCAAGTATTGCGGGGCTGAACTCTAAAAAAGTCCGGTCGATAGCTGCTCAGGGGTGTATATGGTGACTCTGTTGCGGCCGGCGTTTTTCGAGGCATACATCGCCCTGTCGGCCGTGGTAACAAATTCAGAAAGCATCCTGTCGCGCGCAAGTGTATTCCCGGGTTCGATATAATCGCTGACCCCGAAGCTGGCGGTTATCTTTATCGGGCCTTTTCCGGAATCAACGACCGTCTCTTGTATCTTATTTCTCAATCGTTCAGCGACGGCAGCCGCTTCTGCAGCAGGGGTTTCGCACAGCAGGACGATAAATTCCTCTCCGCCATAGCGGGCCGGTATGTCGGTAGCCCTGATGAGTTCCCTTGTTGCTTTTGCAACCATTTTCAAGGTCAGATCCCCGTAGTTATGCCCGAAGGTGTCATTGACCCACTTGAAATGGTCGATATCGAAGGCCATGACCGACAGGGGGTGGGAGTATCGCAGGGCCCTGCCGATCATATCTCTCGCCAGTTTATTGAAATGTCTTCGATTATGCAGTCCGGTCAGCGCATCGGTCAGCGCCAGTCGTTTCAATTTTTCCTTGCTGCTGCGCAGGGCCGCTTCGGTTTGCTTTCTGGCATCGATCTCCCTGAGCAGGTCCTCGTTGGCTTGACTCAATTCCGATTTTTTGTTCACGAGTTCCGTCAATGTTCGGTCAAGCTGTATAACCATGGCATTGAATGACTCGGCAAACTCCCCCATGAAATCCACGCGCTGAGAAAAGTCGCCGGATGCGACCATCTTGGTCTGCCATGTCATATGCTTAAGGTGCGACTGAAGGGTCTTGAGGGTGCCACCGATAAAACCTTTTAGGGAAACCTCTTTTGACAGGTCGCCATTTGATGCCAAATAGAGAAAATCCCGGAGAGAAACAAGGTTGTTGTATAAGGTCCGAAAGGACGGGACGGATGCCAGGTGATCGGGGATCTCGGGCGGATTGCTGAGTGTAAGGACATCCAGCAACAGCCGTGAAAGGTCATCCGCCAGGTTGTGTTCATTTTCAATCGACATTCAGGTCCCGGATTTACAGAATTTATTTGATGATGTCAGCGGCGAACCGGCATGTTCTGTCTCCGGTACTCCAGCAGTCAATTTCTTTGACCTTGAATGAACTGCCGGTAAAGCTCTCGAGCAGACCGGCAATGAATCCTTCGTCATAGGTGCAGGTTTCATAGCCGAGGTCGGGGAGCCCGGAGCAATCCAGATCTTCCGAAATGGTCAGGACCAAAGAGCCTTTGTCCATGTCGGCTTCCTCGATACGCAGTACGCCGATGCCCATGTCCCGGAGCGTATCCTGGAGAGTCTTTAGGAAGACGTTGAAATCTTTGATGTCTGGAAAAAGATTTTTATAAAATTCAACGCCTGCCAGTTTGCCGGATTCATAGAATATCCGGTCGGTTTTATCCGTCCCAAGATGCTGTTCCATAACATCCCTGAAAGCAAACTGCATCAGCCGATAGGATTCAAGACGGGTCTTGTTGCCAAGATTAGGTCGGCCACTCGACATGTCGCCTAAAAGCTCCCAGGAAAACCGGTATTTTCGATCCGTCATTTCCGTCCTCCAGTCGTATTGAATCACGTTATCACGAATCTATATCTCTCAAAAACAATTTTCCCTGTTTGGTTTTTTGCGGCGATACCACAGACGATAATTATCTGCCAACTTTGCAAACGTAGTCCACTTTTCTCAAGGTTCTGAATATGCGGCTAGGATTGATGCGCAAATCACCACCGTTGAACGCCTATCTGCCAAAGGACTTTGCGCCAGGGGGAAACCTGACTCTGCAAAAAGGCGCAACCCCCGAGGATGGCATTTACCTCCGGTTTCAAGGGGTGTGCGTGCAGAGACCTTCTGTTGCCTTCTTGTGACCTCGGGATTCCGGTAAATTATGGCCTGCATTTGCAGGCCATAATTTGATTTGAATTCACCGGTTCAAGGGTAAATATGGCTATTTATAGTGATTGTCATTCGACGCACTCTGGGATACAACCAAATATAGTAAATTATGCGATTTAAGATAGGGCAGGGCAGAAATCGTTCTACAGCATTTTCGATACGATCGATGTCATCCCGGAAATGGATTGGAGAAGACCATGATAACCGACCCTTATTTTTATATGATCGCCATCCCGGCTGTTCTGCTGTACGGCATGTCCAAGGGAGGGCTTGGGCCTGCCATCGGCAGCATCGTTGTGCCGGCCATGGCGCTTGTCATCAATCCGGTGAAGGCCGCCGCCATTATGCTGCCGATCCTCTGCGTCATGGACCTTTTCGCCGTATGGCGTTTCCGGAAGAGCTACGATATTCACCACCTTAAAATTCTTATCCCCGCAGGGATCGTGGGTATTGTTATCGCTTCGCTGTTTCTGGGGCATCTCTCTCCTGCTACCATCAGACTGATGATAGGTCTTATTGCGGTTGTTTTCTGTCTCAATTACTGGTTAAGAGGTCCCTCGAGCAACAACAAAAAAGGCGGCAGGCTCAGCGGTTATCTCTGGGGGACCCTGGCTGGGTTCACCAGCACCCAGATCCATGCGGGCGGTCCGCCTGTCACGATCTATCTGCTGCCCCAGAACCTCGACAAGGTTGTTCTCATGGGGACCATGGCCGTATTTTTTACGGTGATCAACTATCTCAAGCTCATTCCCTACACAATCCTCGGTGCGCTCGATGCGGCGAACCTCACAACCTCCCTGGTGCTTATGCCGCTGGCGCCCATCGGCGTCAAGTTGGGCTATGTGGTCCTGCATAGAGCCCCTCAAAAGCACATCTACCAATTCCTCTATGTTGCCTTATTTCTGTCCGGTGCAAAACTGCTGTACGATGGGATATTTTAACGGATGCGTTTTGCCGGTCACGCCCAGAAATCGGATCCGATTTCGATAAGATTGCCCTCCGGGTCCGCAATCATCGAAGAGCGCATTTTCCACGGTTCGTTACGTGGTGCATAGATCGGTGTCGCGCCGGACTCGATCAGTCGCTGGAAGGTGGCATCGACATTCTCGGGCGCGCCGACGTTGATGGCCAGTTCAAACGTGCCATTGATCCCGCTGGGATAGGATGGTTGCCGGCCGAGTAGCTCGGGCAACATTGCGCGCTCGAACATGGCAAACCGGATACCCTCATGCTTGAATTCCGCGTAAGGCCCCTGACCGTCCCAATCGATGTCCATGCCGAGAACATCTCTATAAAAATGCACCATCTTTTCCAGGTTGCGCACGAACAGCCCGATCATATCAAAGCGTAACTTCATGGTGTCTCCAATGGGTGTTTTCTGCTGCGAACCGATATTTATGAACCTGTCTTGAGCAACCTGTTGTCAATCATCCAAATTTTCACTTCGGCCCGTATAGTCCGACAGGCTCCTGGGAAGCATCAGGAGCCGGGGCGGTCCTTGTTTGGGTTTTGAAGGGACAGGTTTTCCAGCGCGTGGGTATCGATGGATCGCAGGTGCAGATCATGTTGAGGGAAGGGTATTTCCACGCCTTGCTGGTGAAAACTTTCATCGATGGCTATCAACAGATCGCTTTTGACCTGCAGTCTGTGCGTGGCTTTTTCCACCCAGGCCCGTAATTCAAAGATCATGGCGCTATCGCCAAACTCCACAAACAGGGGAGAGGGCGGCGGGTCGGCGAGTACTTTCGGGTGTTGGGCCGCACATTCGGTTAAAATCTCCAATACCTTTTTCACGTTCGTGCCATAAGCCACCCCGACCTTGACCACTACTCGGCTCTGTTCGCTGGATAAGGTCCAGTTGGTGACTTTTTGCGAGATCAAATCGGAGTTGGGGACGATGATTTCGGACTGGTCAAAGGTTTCCACGATGGTGGCCCGCAAACCGATCTTTCTTACCGTACACCATTCCGTATCGATCATCACCATGTCACCGACCTTGACCGGGCGTTCGAACAACAGAACCAGACCGCTGACGAAATTGTTGACGATATGCTGCAGACCGAAGCCGATACCGATACCCAGGGCGCCGGCCAGTACCACAAAGTTTTTCAGCTCAAATCCGAGCAGGCTTATGGCCAGCAGAAAGCCGACGGTAATCACCCCATAGTGCAGCAATTTCAGGATGGAATCGCGCACGCCGTGATCGACGCTTCGGGACGGGAAAAACTCGGTTTCCAGCAGTGCGCCGAGTATCCAGGATCCCTGGATGGACACATAGAAGGTTAACACCGCCAGCAGCACCAAATGCATGGAGACCTTCTTTTCCCCCAGCGTGAATCCCGACTCCAGAAAAGCCCGCCACGCCTGCCCGGCACTTGGAAAAATGCCCCAAACCTCCATCAGGTAAAAAACAACATAACCGAGGATAACCCCAAACAGTAGCTTTCTAAGGTGTATTCTCAGTTCGTCGCCGAACTGGACAACAAACAGGCGACGCTGCAGTATCGGCAGCTTAAGCAGGTATTGGAAGCTGCCGCGTCCCAGATGCAGGGTCATCCAGGAGAACAATCCCAAAAAAACCGTTTTCATGGATGACTCGAAGAGACGCGAGGACAGAGCGCTGTAACCGATCCACTGGGCAACGAAACAACAGAACAGCACCAGCGCTCCCAGGCGCAGCGCCAAAATGAAATAATCGTTTCGACGTCCCGGTACCTTGCGGTGGCGGGCGGCAAGGACCAGAAGAAACGGGATCCCCAGTAAAGACAACAAGGCAAGATAGAGGCGATACAGAGGCAGAGGCAGGGCAATGATCTGCAGTCCCAGGGTCAGTACGTATATCCCGGCCAGGACGTAAATCATAAGTTTTTTGCGTGGATCATATAGTAATCCGGAGATCAGCACGGCAGAGGAAGAGGCGGCCAAAAATGCCAGCAGCCAGCGCCACAGTGCGGGGGGGGCCGAATAGAGGGATCCGCAGGCAATGGTGGCAACAAAGATGGCGGTGGCCAGGGGGTGCAGAATGATGAATTGCCATTCCGTTTCCTCCTGTTCCCTGCGGCTTTTGTGGACCAGGAAACCGGCTAGCAAAGTGGCGATAAGTAATTGGAGCCCCACCAGCCAGCCCTGAGTTCGGAAGAACTCGCCACCTATGCCGGAAACGCCTTCCAGTCCCTTCTTTGCCGCATCCAGCAGGGATCGGTCAAATTGATTGTAAAAATGTGGGCTGGTAAATGATCTGGCGGTTTTCTGGAAGGTTTTGCCCTGCATGGTCTGCAGCATAGTATCCACAGTGGCCAGCAACGTGAGGCATTTTTCCTGCAGTTGGATCACTTCCCCCTGCAGGCTGATGAGGGGAGCGCTGGCTGCCACGATCCGTTGCTGGGTTCGTTTACTTTCCTCTGCGGCCTCCTTAAAGACGGCTTGTTGGGTTTTCAGCAGATCTTTCGGTATCGATTCGCGCCATTGTCGCCAGAATGCCTCATGCTCCTGCCAGGTTTGCCGCAGGGAATCGAGTTCTTGCAGGCGGGCGGATATGCCGCTCAGGAGGGAGTCCAGATTACTCTGATGTTCCACCAATTGGCTGCGGGTATCCAGGCTGCGGTCAAAATTCCAGCCGGTAGGGTTGGTAAGATTTTTCGTTTCGCGAGCCAATGTCTCGGCTTTTTCACGGGCGAGTTGTAATGGCTCCGTGAAGGAATCGGTTTCCTTCAGGACTTCCAGTCGTACATTCAGATCCGAGCTTTGTTGTTTGAGGTTAGCGAGACGGGGGATGAGTTCGGCGATCCCCGGCGGATTGACCGATGGCGTAATGCGATCGGATTCGGTTTCAGCGGCCGAACGGCCCAACATCAGGGAGGAAAGCAGCAGGCAGAATAGCAGGCAGCGAATGAACCCTTTCATAAACGGTGCTCCCAATAAAGACGGCGCCCCAGGTCAAAGGGGCGTCTTCGGCGAGAGAAAAAGGCGTTTCAGGGTGCAAGGTATGTTTATTTTACCGTATTTTTCGAGGTCCATGTCACGGTGTTTAATCCCGGCGGGGCTTAGACTCTTCAGGAGAGGATGGGACAAGTTGTTAATTAAAAAGGTAGAGTTTGACTCTCCTGATTGATTCTCGTAAATTAAATGTGTCTTGTCTCCATGATCAATGGACGCGTTATCACGCAACCCTGGAGTGCTTGCCGAATTGCCGATTATTCCGAGGCAGGAGAAAACGTTTGGTTGTGCAGGGGTATAATAGGCACAACTACCACCGAGGGAACCGTGGAATGTGTGCATTAAATGATGGTCAGCAAGGAAATCACAGGTGAAAATATGACATTCCCAGACCTGAAACCGGATCCTTATTTTGAGAATGCTTTGGATTGCAGCGAAGATCCCCGGATCATGCTGCGCAAGTTTTTTTGGATTGGTCTGCTGTGTCTGTCGGTGTTGCTGGTCCTGGCGACGTATGGTATCTACCGGGTTTTCAGTTGGCGTCTCGTGGAGACAGCCAGTGCTGAGGCGCAAGCTATTTGTCAGGTGGTTTTGGTTAAGGAGAAGAAGTATCTGCTTGCCTTTGACGAACAGGGGCAGGCCCGATTGGAATTGCAGTCTGGTGAAAAGGCGGGTTTCGAGAGGCGTCTTCAGCAATATCTCAAGCCGTTTGATGTCGATGCTGTGTGGGTGTGGGATCTGCGGCACAGGGTCATCAATCGTGTCGGCGATGAGCAGAGTACTCCCGTGGTCAAGCAATCCCAGGCACTTGAACAGGCGCTGGCCGGGGGCAGTATCTCTCGTCTGGAAAAAAGCTCTGAAGCTTCCTTTCGGGGAGGAATACCTTATGATTCCAGGGAGCAAATGGTTAGTTACCTGCCGATATGGGGCCGCGATAACGAGGTATTGGGGGCTTTCGAGATCAGGCGGAGCATTGAACGCTACCGAGGAGAAATGCGCCGGGGGGTGATGTTTTCCGCTGTATTGTTGGGATCGGTGTTGCTTTCCCTGTTTACCTGCGTCTTTCTTCTCGTCAAAAAGGGGGTGCAACGACTGGCCAAAGCCCAGGATATTTTGCACGCCCTGGCTACGATTGATGCACTGACCGGCATTTATAATCGGCGGGAAGTTCTGGCCAGGGCCGAGGAGCGTTTTTCGGAGCGGAGGGGCGGCAATCGCCGGAATATCCCTGAAGACTTCAGTATCCTGATGCTTGATTTCGATGACTTCAAAAACATCAACGACAGCTACGGTCACCCGGTTGGAGACCGGGTATTGCAAGAACTGGCCTGCCGTATTCAGGCTGTGTTGGGTCCGTCAGATATCGTGGGGAGGGTTGGCGGTGAAGAGTTTTTGGTTGTTCTTCCCGATAGCAACTCCCGGCAGTGCCAGGAAGTCGCCGAGCAGTTGCGCCAGGCGGTGCGGGAAAGGCCTTTTGAGCTGGGCGACCTGCAGGTCTATGGTTCGGTCAGCATCGGTGCCGCAACCGCCCACTCCTTGGACCCGGGTCTTGAACCTCTTTTGCAACGGGCCGACAAAGGGCTTTATCGTGCTAAAAATCTTGGAAAGGATTTTACCTGCTGGGAAGACGAGTCTGTGTCCGGTGCCGGAGCTTTTGAATAAAAATCATGCCCCGTGCGGTTAATCGTGTCAAGCCATTGGGAGAATGTTCAGGGGCGGCAAGATGACGCTCCTGGAGGCATGGCCCGGCTTTACGTCAAGTAAGCGCGACGCTGCCAGCGCCGAAGTGGCTTGAATTCGAAATCAGGATTAACCGCACGGGGCACAAACTAGGATTTTTTTACAAACTCCGATTTCAACTTCATGGCGCCAATGCCATCAATTTTACAATCGATATCGTGGTCGCCATCAACCAGGCGAATATTTTTAACCTTGGTGCCGACTTTTACAACAAGCGAGGATCCTTTTACTTTCAGGTCCTTGATAACCGTTATGGAATCACCATCTTTGAGCTCATTGCCGTGGGCGTCGCGAATCACTTTTGCATTTTCTTCTTCGCTTGCAGCGCCATCCTTCGCCCATTCGTAGCCACATTCCGGACAAATATACATGTTTCTGTCTTCATAAGTATATTCGGAGCCACATTTGATACATTTGGGAAGTTCACTCATTACGTCTCCTTCTGGGAACTGGCGGACGGATTTTTAAAAATGTCGCCAGGCCGACAACTCGGTCTTGCAATCATTTTGACCTCCGCCATGTTTGAAATACGTATATGTCTCTTTGATTTAGCCGTTGAATATAGTCAGGATGCCATGGTTTGTCATCCCAAAAATGATCGTGGTATCGCCAATGACAATCGGCGATACCACGTACTCGGCTCTGGGGAGTATGCCATAAACGGCAGAAGTTTTGAGTTTGAAGCCATTCAGGCAGGTTGCAACAATTTCAGCATTTCTGTTGCGACGGGGGCTGAAGATGCGGGATTTTGCCCTGTCACAAGTTTTTCGTCCACCACAACATGGGAGGCCCAGTCGTCACCCTTTTCGTAGATGGCACCTCGCTCTTTAAGCTTATTTTCAAGCAAAAAAGGGAGAACCTTTGATAGCCCTACCGCATCTTCCTCCGAGTTGGAAAAACCGGTTATGTGCTTGCCCTTGATGAAATACTCCCCGCTTTTTTCTCGCACATTGATCAGCACGACAGGTGCGTGACAAACTGCGCCAACCGCTTTATCGGCCCGCACGAACGCCTCAATCAGGGCGATGGACGCGGCGTTGTCAGGCATGTCCCATATGGGGCCGTGCCCTCCCGGATAGAAAATACCATCGAAATCGTCGGCCGAGATGTCCGCCAGTATTTGCGTGCGCATAAGCTGGACTTGGGCGGAAGAATCTGCGCCAAAGCGTTTCGTCGCTTCGGTTTGAAACTCCGGCAGTTCGCTTTTCGGATCGACGGGTGGTCGCCCGCCCTTGGGTGAGGCGAGCACGATATCTACTCCGGCATCTTTCAGGATGTAGTAGGGAGCGGCAAATTCTTCCAGCCAGAAGCCGGTTTTTTCCTCGGTGTTACCGAGTTGGTCATGAGATGTGAGCACCATGAGGACTTTCATGTACGTGCCTCCTTTTGGGTTGAGAAGTCGCCCTAAAAAGGAAGTATAGCATGCCCGTTATGTCTGAAAATAAGCGCTGTTTTGCAAGGAGGGCATGTTTTTACTTCTGGCACGGTGCCGGATAAACCTGTCGGGATGGAAATCATGATCGTTGCGGTTATAGGGGGGGCGAAGTCACATCCTGCGGGTTTTCCGCCTCTGAATTTTCAGTTAGGGAACCCTTAAACGCAGTATAGGGTAGCAGGAGGGTGTCGGCGACAATACTTAAGGGCATATCCACAATCGCAATAGGCCAAAACACCTTGAGAACGCCAGTGGACTCGTGTGTAGCTGCTGCAATCATCATTGCATCCACGCGGGTGCCGCAATACATGCGAGAACTGCCGCAATGGGATCTTTCTTCAAAGGTCTCTGAAAGGGTTGCACAGCCAGTTGTCAAAAGTACTGTGATCATAACCGTACATATCCAGCGCATATGTTGCATTTTCCTAGATCGGGCGATGATTGTGTTCCCGATACACAAGGGGATAGCCTCAGGGCATTTCGGTAATGCCGAAATACTCAAGGCTAAGCATGAATGCCATGGCCACTATGAAGAACACAACAAGACAGGCAATGCTGACGAAAAACACGCACCAGTTCGACTGGAATGTCAGACAATCTGAGTCAACGATGGTTTGCCTGGTGAATTGGTATTTCTCGATGATCATTCTGGTGGAAACAGTGGTCGCGAAAGGGATGACCATGTTCGGGAATTTATCCGGCAGGAAAGGCAGGATACCAATAATGACCAGCAATAGAATCGTTCCAAGCAGCACGGTCTTTTTTTCTGCAACAGGATTTTTCAGGACCTGGAAGTTTTTTCTGAGAAAAATGACCGATGCCAACGGTCCGCCGAGAAAAGTCCCCCAAACAGCCTGTGTCGGAGAGTAAATGTATTGCTTATCCAATGAAGCCTCCCATTAAAAGTTGGGGCCATAACTCCGTTAATGCCCAGCATGCCTGGCGTCGTAGCCATGAAGGGATTTGCCGATGTAATGTGGTAGGTAGGCAGCTGCGAACCAAAACATCTACGGGATTCACGTGGATAGATCATAAAAAAGCCAGGGGAGGTGATATTCATTTGATGTTCATGGTTGCGTTTCCTGGTCCGAAAGGCTTGAGCGTTCAGATAATGTCTATGTGCCATCTGCGAGCGATAACTATCCCCATTTACGCCACAAGGCCTAATTTGCAACGCTTCTTGTTGCGACCACATCCGCATACAGTGTTGTGAAATCCTGATTGGGATTGCAAACGTCCACATCTCCGGAAAAATGACCTTCCATCACAGGTTTAAGTTCAAAAGACACCGAAATCGATTCTCCGGGCGCAACCTGTTTTTCGAAGCTCCAGCTACGTTGGTTAACGAGTGGTACGTGCATGGTGTCGGTTGGTTCAGGTGCAATGCCGACGACCTGGAATCCGGAAAGAAAGGAATCATCCATGTCAACGCTATCCAGGGTCACAGGCTCTTTGTGGGGGTTGGAAGCGGTGATAACCATGCTCACCGTTGATCCCATGGCGACCTCGGAGGGCAGAGACAGTGTTGTATCGAGAACCGGCAGCTCCCGAACCAGCAGGAACCACAGGGCAAAGGTACCGACAGCTACGAGCAATGCCGTTGCTCCGAGACAACCTATGATAACTCTCTTCATTTGTTTCCTTTCGAAGGCAACGCTGAAGTTGTTCAACTTTAGCAATTGGATAAAGGTCCCAGCGTATTGAACAGGAACAGGATTGGAGGCATGTCCTTTGGCTTGTGTACCATTGCACTGTTGGTCATGGCGTCAGAGATGATTCTTTAAATCCCTGTCATGACGATGGGGGGCGGCAATAACGGTCACCGATGCAGGTCTGGTTTTTATTTATGCCAGCTTTGATGTTAAACATGAGAAATGGAACCTGCCGCAGGATCTTTCATCTACGGCAGGTTATTAGAATTAACTATTGAAGACAAGGGAAAATTATAGATTGTTTTGGACTTGTAGCCGATCTCGCCCTTCTCTGAGTTTCTAATCGTCCACGTATGTGCTCGGCAATGTCTCGCTCAACGGGGCTTCAATCGGAGATTCCGCATCGGTTTCCTGTGCCGATTCCGGTTGACCCTCTTCGATTGGCTGCCCGTCGGTAGTGGGGCTCGGCAGCAGCGCCGGCAATTCTTGCAGGGGCTCGCCCGGGTGAACGGAGCAGTATTCTCTCGGTTCGGTGCCGAGAATAAAAAACTCGTTCCTTGTTGTTGGGCAACCGGAGGTGGCCGGCAGGCCTGTGGACGAGTCGATGGTCAGGGTAACAACTTTTTCCGGTTGCTCGAAATTCGCACTCGGGCGGCCAGCCAGAGCCGAGCGCATGAAGCGTTCCCAGATGGGAGCGCTGACGGCTCCACCCGTAAACCCCTTGCCGCCAGCCTGGGGTTTGTCATGCCCCACCCATATGCCGGTCACCAGCTTCGGGGTGTAGCCGACAAACCATGCGTCCCGATAATCGTTGGTAGTACCGGTTTTCCCGGCGGCCGGATATTGTTCGGCAAAATTTTTCAGGTTTTTGGCTGTCCCGTAGACCATGACATCACGGAGCATTTGGGTTGTCACAAAGGCCACGGCGGGGGAAATGACCGGAGTCTTCGGTGGGGCGATATGCGTCCAGGTTTTGGATGTGCGGTTGTAAATCCGCACAATGGTTCTGGGCTGAACCCTGAGCCCGCCGTTGGCCAGGGGAGCATAGGCCGCAACCAGCTCATTCAAGGTTACTTCTTCGGTACCAAGAGCCATGGAAAGATCATTGCGGGCGCGTAACGAAAGGCCCAACGTGCCGGCAAAGTCGGCAAAGTCGGGTGCGCCTATGGCTTCGAGTAATTTTACCGCGACGATATTGTTGGACGATGCCAGAGCCTGCCGCAGTGTGAGTTGTCCTTGGTGTTCCTGTCCGTAATTCTGGGGTTGCCAGGTTTGATCGTTGCCTCGGCGGTAGACGACCGGATCGTCATTCCAGATGCCGGCGGCTGTATGGCCTTTTTCCAGAGCCGCGGCATAAATCAGTGGCTTGATGGCGGATCCGGGTTGCCGTTTGGCGAATAGAGCTCGATTGTAGGGGCTCTGCTTGAAATCCACACCACCGGCTGCCGCCAGGATGTCGCCGGTCTTCGGATCAAGGCACAGCAAAGCACCTTGCAGGTCCGGAGCAATCCGCTGCACGCCTTCACGCAGGGTCTGTTCCGCCAGCGACTGCAGTTTGAGGTCCATGGCCGCAACCACTTCCAGCCCGCCCTGTTCGATAATCTTCGCGCCGTACCTTTCGACCAGTTTATTGCGGATATGGGCCAGATAGTAGGACGTCTCGCCGAGCTGAACGTAGGATATGGGTTGGCCCGACAGGGTTTGTTTCTGCTTTGGCGTGATCATTTTGAGTTCCGCCATGCGGCTCAGCACCAGGTTGCGCCGAGCTGAGACCTTGGCCGAATCGCCCCATGGATTATAGCGGTTGGGGGCTTTGGATACGCCGGCCAGCAAGGCACACTCGGCATCGGTCAATTGTTCCGGGGTTTTGTCGAAATAAAGCCGGGTCGCCTGGGCCAGCCCCCAGGCTCCGTTGCCGTAATAGATTTCGTTGAAATACATCTCCAGAATCTGTTTCTTGGTGTATTTGCGCTCGAATTCCAACGCCAAACGGGCTTCGGTCAGTTTTCTGTTAATCGTTTTTTCCCCGGACAGGAATTTGTTCTTGATTACTTGCTGGGTGATGGTCGAACCGCCCTCGGCCATTTGTCCCTTTGCCACATCCTTTACCAGGGCCCGGGTAATACCTCGGATGTCGATGCCACTATGCTCGAAAAAGCGAGCGTCTTCGATGGCTACCGTGGCGTTCTGGAGAAATTTGGGGATGCGGTCGATCGATACCCAATACCTGCTCTCCGCGGGGATCCGGGCCACAAATTTGCCGGTCCGGTCAAAGATTTTGATGGAGCTATAGCCATAGGGCAGTTGGGGGTGAGTGGCGAATTTTTCCCCGGCGGCGCTTGAGAAGGCAAAGCTCAAGCACAGGCCAAGCACCAGGGCGAAACGGTAGAGCGTATTTTTGAAAAATGCGAAAGTTGAAGGCATCAAGGTAGTCTCTGCTCCCGAATTGAGTTGAACTCATGGGTCCCACACCTATTCGCCGCCGTGAAACACCGAATGCGGAGATGTTGAAGGCATGGATTGCCGCAACAGGTAAGACGGCCATCTTATACACCTTCCGTTGGGGATTGTCATGTGTCCTTTTTTGCGAAAATCCGGGCCGCCTGGATAGCCGGCTCGAAGCCCAAAAGCATTGCCGATGGCGAATTTAAGGGGAGCTCGACAGGGCGTTTTTTAGTCGCAGGGGCAATCACTTCCAAGGGGGCTTTATCCGCCCCGGCTTCGTGACAGCAGAGATGGAATTTAGGGGGTAAGGTTTTATTGCCAAAGCTGAATCGGAAGGTCTTCGTGTCCTGTCGGTTTCGCTGAGGATGTTGTTCGGGAACGGGGAAAGGGTAGGTATAAACTTGGCGGTGGGCGACTTGAACCGGTTTCTTGCAAGGTCGCCAACCGATTCGACGGTTACGGTGGTGTTTAATCTTCCCCCGAAAACCGGTATGAATCGATGAGTTCCGTTGCCATAAACAGTTCCTCGTTGCGGGCATGGTAGTCCGCTATCAGGTTGGATGCCTTGCCGCTGGGCTGGCTTTCCATTGAGTCGTCTTTACAGAAATGAGTGCGGCAGTCGATGGGTCTGACAGCATAAATCCGGCACTTTCCGTTTTTGCTCAGAAACTTACAGGCATCTGCGCCCGCTTCATAGAACTGGAATCCGGTGTGTTTTGCCAGAAAGCTATTGATCAATGCAATTTCCGGAAGGGTGACGCCAGGCTCGCCCCCGGTGAATGCAGGGCGGCAGCATTCAGCATGGCACTCGGCAGACCGACCGCATTTCATGCCGGTGCTGGCTGTAATATCTGCCAATCTGGTCCAGAGGTTTTCCAGAGTCATTCTTGTAGCCCTTCTACAAACCCGGTCGACTTTTAAAGGACGCCGCAGTGCTGCAAACAGCAGAAAAAAATCCTATACATATCGCCCTTCTGGTTTTTCAGTCAAGAGGGGTTTGAATTGAAAGGCTTTTCCCTGGCAAACCGACTGGCGATTAAGGCTTTTTTCACCCCTATATCGATTTTCTTGCGGGCAGGTCGAGGGGCTGCATGCATGGGTTAAGAGCTGTCCTCGCGGATAAAACTGGATTTTCAGTCCTGATCCTCAATGGTGCATAAGCCCATCAGGCGTAAGGCCAGGGCGGTCTCTACCGAAGTGGTGTACCGCCATGAATAGTGCTTTTGGCTTAACTTGCCGGTGTCCAGGTATTTGCATTTGTGCCAGAGTTCAGGGTGTCTGGCTCTGACAGTGTCTCGCTGGATAAATGTAAGAGATATTATCTTTTTCGCCATATTCTTCACGGCCTCATTTTCTAGTCGCCCTACATTGCTTTTTTTGGGCAAACCGGCTTCCGTTTTAGAGTAAATCCAGAGTAGCTATTTCCCCGAATTTAGGACGATAGCAGGCTGCCAGATCCCGGTCGCGGGTGGTACTGATCCATAAAGTGGGGATGCCGGGATCGATTTCGGGGCTTTTACCCTGCAGGTCGGTCAGGTAAATGATGCAGCCGGCATCGGGTACGTTGTTTATGGCCCACTCAAAGGGCGGGCACAGGTCGGTGCCGCCAAAACCCACGGTTTTCAATTCTACAGGGTATTCGTCCGGGGTGATGGTATGGGTAGCAGATATCTCACTGTCGCAGTAAACAACATTCACGGTGGAAGGATAACTCTCCAGTATGTCGTTCAGTTCGGCCTGAAACTGGGTTAACTCCCGTTGCGAGATCGAGCCGGACGTGTCTATGGCCAGCACCAGCGGTTTGAGTCCGTTGGAGCGAAAACTGGGCAGGTAGATTCCGTCGGCTATGTGGCGTCGATTGGGCTGATTCCACGAATAGTCATTGCCGGACGTGTGATCGACAAAGGATCTCAGTATTTCGCGCCAGTCCAGCACGGGGTGAACCAGCTCGCTCACCAGGCGTGCCAGGGAGCTGGGAAGCTTGCCCTGGGCCTTGGCTGCCTGGGCGGACTGCTGTATCGCCACGGTCATTTCGGTTTCTTGCTGCTGCCTTTCCGCTTTGGACAGAGGCTTGTCGTACTCATTCTTGGCATCCTCAAAACCGCCGCAGCCGCCCGGATCGTCGCTCTGATCGATGTCGTTCTCGCCGCCATCGCCCTCCCCATCGCCGGACCCGCCTGGCAACCGGTCGTAGATCTGCTCCGCGGCAAGGTTGTCGAAGGATTCATGATACAGGGCGTGGGGCAACAATTTAAGACCGGCTTCCTTGAGGATTCCGTTGATCGCGTAATCACCGGCCTTGTTGAACCGGCCCAGGGTGCGTGCGCTGCGCCTGAGCGGATGGAAGTGGGCCACATGCATGACCAGGTGGGCAAGGACAAAGACAATGTGATCGACACTCAGGGAATCGATGAAGTCCGGATTGTAGCGAATTTGCCTGCCATCGGTGCAGGCGGTTTTGATGTCCCGATCCTCATGCAACCGCATGCGTAACAGCAGGGTAGCGAAAAACGGGTGATCGAGCACCATCCTTGCAATCGCTTTTGCGAGTTTTGAGGATTTTTTCATCACTGTACCTTCCAATGTCGGATGGTAACCTGCAACCGGTAGCCAGGTCTATCCGGCGCTACCCGAGTGCAGAAGACAATCCCTTCGGCCCTGCTCAAGACGGTTTTCAAATCACAATAGCAGATCGCCGTTATCCTTGGCCCAGCTGCTGAATTCCTTGGAGCTCGCCAGTTTCGGCTCGGCCTGCAGGGCATCCCGCAGCCAGACAACCTGAAATTCGGATGGCAATCGTCTCATGTAGCGAAAAGCCGGTGCCGCCGTATCCGGGGTAATCTTGCGGCTCATGGCCCCACACAACGCATAGAGTACCGACGGTTCTTTGGGTACTTCCGATTTGTCCGGGTCGCTCATAATGGCTTCTACATCCGGCAGGTCGCGATATACCTCCAGAAAGGAGGTGAACTCCGCGGCTGCGCCGAACCCCAGCGCCCCGGCGAAAAACGGCAATTCCGCCTCAATCGGCAACTGGCCCAGAAACTGGCCGACATTGGCCCAGACACGCGGGCAGGGGAAGGAGTGCCCCTGGGCCTTGGCATCGAAATGGTGCAAGAGTTCAGGCCGCAGGCGCAAAAAGCCGATAATTTCCGACGGAACGTTGTTGTCGATCGCCCAGGCGCACCACTCATCCAGATCGACGGCCAGTTCCAGGTGCGTCGCAAAACGGGAGCCCAGCGCTTTGCTGATCTTGCGGCTGAAGGTGCCGTCTGTCACCCGGTTTCCCGCCGCCAGAATTCTCCACCCATCGGGCAAACAGTATTCACCGAGCTTGCGGTCCAGCACCAGCTGCAGCAGCGAACTCTGCACCGAATCGGGCGCCTGGGAAAGTTCGTCGAGGAACAGCACGCCTTCTCCTTCCGAGGGCAGGAAGTTCGGCGGATTCCAGCGGGTGGTGCCGTTTTCAACCGATGGTACGCCGCGCAGGTCGACCGGGTCCAGCAGGACAGCGCGGATATCGATCAGCGGCAGATTCAGCTCTGCGGCTACCTGGGCTACTATTTGCGACTTGCCTATGCCTGGCGGTCCCCACAGGAACATGGGCACGTTGACGTTAAGCCCGCTCTTGAGGATCGCAATAGCCAGCGATGGTTTAACGGTTACCGATGATTCCATAAAGCCTCCAAGTACGCAAATCCGAAAGAGAGGGATTTTAGAACGAAATGTCTTCCCTTGAGGGTGTAAGGGAATCGATGTTTCAAGAATACCGAATGCAGGATCGGCACAACTTGATTTATATCAATTTCAGGAGTTATTGGATAGTTTCCGAATCGAAATGAGGGGGCTCGCGGGAGGGTTGCAGCATGTCAGGAGGGTGGGATCATCTGTTTTAAACTGAACCCCTGCCGATAAGGGCTCTCATTTGAAAATCCGGACTAAGAAAGAAAGCCCCCGTCGATCATCGGCGGGGGCTTCTTCAACAGCCTGCTGAGGATAAAGGCTTACAGGCCGGCCGGCTTGAGGACAACCCGACTGATAGCCCAACTCAGAAAAGTCGAAGCCGCCGTGACGATACAGAATTTGATGATGACGGGGACGCCAGCCCATGACACCAGTACCAGGCCCAAGCCCAGAACAATCGGCATATGGAGAATATAGATACCGTAGGAGTTGGCTGCCAAGGTCCGGTTGACTTTTGAATCGCGGTTCCAGTAGCGATAAGCGAAGGAGATCAATACCATGAAAATGGAGAGGCAGAGAAAGGCCCGTGAAAAACAATAAACCATCAGGACAGGCAGGGAAGGCGTAGCCCCTCCGCCCATTTTTTGCACGGAGTCCAGAAATAAAAGCATCATGGCCAGGCAAACAGGCAGCCATATTCTCAAGCGTCCAACAGCGTTTCCGTTTGTGAACCAGCCTTTCCATGCGGCATAAATTCCCGCAGGGAAATAGAAAATATATAAAAACAATCGGGTAGGCTGGAATTGTACCAGGTTGGCGATAATCACCCAGGGTTCTTGTCCCTTCACAGTAAATAAGGGCACCATGACGACAAGACTCATACCTGTCACCACGCCCAGACCCAGCAGCACAGGCAGGGCAAAGGAGTCTTTCGAATCCTTCGGTTCCGGAACAACGGACTTGTGCCCGAACCATTTGGTTTTAATCGCATAAAGACAGGCAAAAAAGACAAAGAACCAGAAAAGAAGGGAAAGGAACCAGAAATAATTGTGCGAAGGCTGTGCGTAAGAGGTGATATAGCCCACGTAAAAATCGCCAAAGCCTTTAAGATACGAGATCCAGTAGGCTGCATACCCGGAGGATGCGGAGTCTGTAGATCTGAAGTATTCGTATATGTAACCGATAATAGGCACAATGATAGTGGCGCCTACCAGCAAAGGAATTCCAATTCTCGTCAGTTTGCTTCTGATGAATGGCCAGACCCCTTTTTTCCGGATCGTCCTTAAGGCAAAGAACCCTGCGATGAAAAACATGATGGGCATGATAAAAACGTCTGTAATCAGCACGATAACGTCAAAAACACTCGCCATGCCGGGATCGACTTCCTGCACGGGCCACCAGGGGGTAAGCTTGCTGTGCGCGAGGGCTGCATGCAGGACGATCACGCAAAGCACGATAAAATAACGAAGATTGTCGAGAAAGAATAACCGCTGCCGGGAAGGACTGGCTGTGCAATTGTTCATGATAACTCCTATTGAAAACGTTTGAGTTTTATGACGTATACCACATGTTTTGGGCTTAATCATAATGAGTTTTCAATTGTTTTTAGAATTCCCATGAAACGTTCTTTCTCAGGGGCGGTTTCTCGTCTGAATTAGCATCCCTGGCAACGGGGTCCGTCATTGGGGTATCTCAGATGACACCTTAACGGTCACAGGTTGCTGGCCGATTCAATAAAAATCATCGCTGCAGGGGTACCCATCCGCCAGCGATAAAGGCCCTGCACCCATTAATTGGGCTCCTTATGTTTCGCTGTTTCCTTCGAGGTCCAGAATCATTTTGCCATCCCTGTCGATCATACCTGATCCGTTGAAAATGACTCCATTCAGCTCCCTGGCTATCCCGAAGATCAGGTCGAGATGTCCCGCGTGCTCGTCAAATTTCGGTTCTGCAACGACGCCTATGGCCGACTTGCAGTCGGCAATGCTGTCCAGGACTCGCCGTTGTGCCTCGGTGGCATCTGTCTTCACTGTACGGAAACGGTTGTGTGTTCCAAGGATCATCCGGCAAAACGGGTCGCCGGCTTCCGTTCGTACCCATCGTGAAAGCTTGATGCTGCTGCCTCCTGTCTGGATTGGAACTCCATCCCATTCGTGAAGGTCGTCGGCATGTCTGAGAAGCTCTGTAATCAGACCCATGATCCGGATCCGGTCACCGTTTCGACAGAAGATGGTGCAGTTATCCGCCATTGATTCCCCTTGGGTGAATGGTTATGAAGCAAGTTCCGCAAGTTCACGCGGATTTGAAAAAATATGCGAGGGGTTATGCTGACGAAGTTCGGTGTGCGAACCATAACCCCACAGCACTCCGGCAGAATATAGACTGTTCTTCTTTGCAGCAGTTATGTCTACATAACGATCGCCAATCATCACTGATTTCTGATTTATCTCACCATGCTCTAGCAGTGATCCAAGTTGCTGCCACTTCTCGATACCAACATCACCGCCGTTTACGAAGAAGAAATGCTGGCGAAGCGAAAAAAGTTCAAGTATCCGCTCTGCGAAGTCAACGCGCTTGGAAGTACAGACACCTAACTTGAGTCCTTTTATTGAACTTAACTTGTTGAGAACTTCGGGGATGCCATTGTACAGAGAGTTTTCTGAATAGCCGATGTCAGAATAACGCTCACGATATTTTACAACTAATGATTTGATGAGTTCTGGATCATCTGAGCCTGTCAACGAAGATAAAGAAACATCCAACGGTGGCCCGATAAAGGTGCAAAGTTCTTTATCTGAACGGTGCTCAAAACCATGTGACTCAAGAGCATAATTAAATGACCTGACAATTCCGTCCTTGGGATCGCTAATCGTACCGTCAAGGTCAAAAACAAGATACTCGTACTTCAACAATTCCTCCTTGCTGCATAACGATTGAGATCACCGAAGGCTGGTTATTGGGACCGGAAAGTAACGTATATCTGAAATTATTGGTTTGCGGACCCTCATCGGTCCGCCGAACAGAAACGTAGAATTGATTCTTAACGAACAGCTCCCAGACCCGGATGAAATCGCCTTTTAGTCGATCAAGATCCTGTTGGACTGCTTCTTTGTTTGTGCCCCTTCGTGTATGGGGGGCGTTTTTCGCGTTCATACATGGCGAAATGGATGCCCTCGTGGTGCAACTCCGCATAGGGGCCTTCGCCATCTCAATTGAAATCGATGCCGATGATCTCACTGTAAGAGCACACCCTTTGTACCAGGTTTCTTACGAACAGCCCAATCATGTCAAACCGGATCTTCATGTTGCTTCCTGCAGCCGGGGACCGTCTTCGATAATCTGAAAATTAATCATATCAAGAAATCCCTCCAGCCGATACCGCCGGGTCTCGGACCGACAAACCTTTCCCGTGAGTTTCAGATCGAAAGGGTTTGTTTGCTGACGGGTAACGTTCACAGGGCTGAAGAGGTGTGACATGAAGGCAATCCAGTTTACAATAGACAGATAGGGTTGCTTTCAGAGCAGCCAGTAGGGGGCTCGCACTCATGCGTACCCCCCAGGCGTTTGGCTGCGCAAGAAGGGTTTGGTCGGTAATGATAAAAATTCGTCGAAAGGAGTTTGCGTTATGAAAAGGTTACACATTTTGGTTGCAGCGATCGGTCTGCTGGCATTGTTTGCTCTGCCGGCCGCGGCCATGCATCACGAAATAAAGATCTTCGAAAAGCCAGGGATCGGCAGATACCTGACCGATACCGAAGGGATGGCCCTCTACTTCTTTAAAAACGACAGCGTCGGAGAGAGTGTCTGCACCGGTGGTTGCGTGAACAACTGGCCGCTCTTTTACAGGCCACAGATCGAACCGCCTGACGGTCTCGATGCTTCTGACTTCGGAACCATCACTCGTAAGGACGGCGCCATGCAGACTACCTTCAGGGGCTTTCCGCTCTATTACTTCAAGGGGGATGTCGCTCCGGGCGACACCAAAGGAAATGACATGATGGATGTCTGGTACGTCATCGATCCGGACGATTTCCCACATTGAATGACCTGAGATTTCAGCCGGCTGCCACGGGCAGCCGGCTTTTTTGATACCAAAGCGGCCGGATAAGATTAGGGGTGTGCCTCACTGGGGCGCCGGATCTCGGCCTTTGAGTTGACACAAGCCTGTTAATGGGTAACCGTTGAAGGACAGTGCCAGGGGGCAAAGGGTTATGGCCGGCGCAGTAGGGCGCTCGTGAAATTATACATTCCAAACCTAAAGGCTATGGCGCCAGCTCGATAGCCTTTAGGTTTGTCTCATGCTATTTTTCACTTTGTTCGATCCCGCACCATTCCCACCTGCAAATCCCGAAGATCGGCCCGGCCATGGTCATCCACTACCCGTACCGTAAAACTACCGCTGGTAGGCGGCCAAAAAAAGGTTTCTCCGGTCTTGCAGGTTCCGACAAACCGGTCATCAACAAACCAATATAGTTGCCGAACATCGGCGTCGGCCACGGCGCTGAAAGGGATTTCAGCCTTACCCAGGGTTTCGCTTCGCAGCCGGTATTCCAGGTTGGATACCGGTGACTGGATGGTGGGCGAGGAACCGGCCAGACTCTGCGTGTCGAGATCGCAGTCCGCCTCGAAGGGTGGGGGTGTCTTGAGGGCGATGCCGGCTTGGCGGAAGATACGTTGCAGATCCGATGGCCAGAACTCGTAAACCTGCATTTCGGTGCGGCCGGGTTGCTGGTGGCAGGCGCGCAGACCGGTCTGTGTATTCACCGGTACGGCGCGGTGGATGGTCGATACCTTGATCGGCGAGACGCCGGGGATGAACCAGGACTCTTTGGTGCGGGGGCAGTAACGGCCCGGCAGGTCGCCGGTGTCGGCGCACATGGCGACGCGTTCCACATTCAGCAGGCCGGGTTTGAGGCTGCCGGTGGCCTTCCAGGGTTGACCGCCACTTAAGTTATGGAAAATTTCGAACAGCAAGGGGCCGGCGGCCTGGCGACCGACGAAGGCGCGGTTGCCGGAGCCGTCGAAGTTGCCGATCCATACCGCCACCACATAGGGGCCGGAGATGCCTACCGCCCAGGCGTCGCGAAAGGCGTGCGAGGTGCCGGTCTTCCATGCGACCTCCATGCCGCTGGTCTGTTGGCCAGGCAAGGTGGGGCGTATCGGTGGCGGGTTGTCGCGCAGGATGTCGAGGGTCAGGAAACAGGCTTCTTTGCTCAGGGGGAAGGACGGTTTTTCAACCTTTGGGGCGTCGGCCAGCAGGCGCAGCGGCTGCAGTTTGCCGCCGTTGGGTAGCATGGCGTAGAGCTTGAGCAGGTCGAGCATGCTTAGCTCCACGCCACCCAGTGCCAGGGCCAGTCCGTAGTAGCTCTCCGGTTTGAGGTTTTCCACACCTGCGCTTTGCAGTAATCCGTAAAGTCCCGGTTTGGCCACGGCTGCCTGCAGAGCCGCTGCGGGCACGTTGCGACTGGCGATAAGGGCGTCACGGGCCAGCATGGGGCCGAGGAAGGCCTGGTCGTAGTTTTCCGGGGCGAAGCCGCCGTAACGGTGCGGTGCATCCTTGAGCATGGTCATGGGGTGGATTACCCCCTGATCCATGGCCAGGGCGTAGACAAAGGGTTTGAGGGTGGATCCGGGGGAGCGGGGGGCGTTGCAGCCGTTGACCTGGCCCTGAATCGAGGCCTCGGAAAAATCGGCGGAGCCGACCAGTGCCGCCAGTTCCATGGTCTGAAAATTAAGGATCGCCACGGCGCCGTTGACGATACCGACATCTTTACGTCGTGCTACATAGTCGCGGAGGCGTTGTTCGGCCATACGCTGCAAATCGCCGTCGAGGGTAGTGTCGATGCGGCCCCGTAGCAGCAACGGCAGGTTCCTTTCGAGGTCGGTGACCAGGTGCGGGGCGCGAAACGGCAGCTGCTCCGGCGGGCGTACCTGAAGGGGCAGTTCGAACGAGGCTTGCAGCCGGGAGGCTTCGGGATGCCGCTCCTGCCATCTTTTGAATAACGGGTCGCGGGCGGTTTTCAGGGCGGCGAAGCCTTTGGCGGTAGTGGGGGAGCGTTTGACCGGATTCTGCGGAATCACGCACAGGCTCAGGGCTTCGGGCAGGCTCAAGTTTCTGGCGGGTTTGCCGAAATAGATCAGGCTGGCTGCCTCGACCCCTTCGATGTTACGGCCGTAGGGGGCGAGATTGAGGTAGGCTTCGAAGATTTCGTCCTTGCTGTAATGACGGGAAAGCTGCAGGGCGCGCAGAATTTGCCACAGCTTGCCGCTCAGGCTGCGGGTCTGCAGGTGCCAGCGCAGCCGGGCGACCTGCATGGTGATGGTCGAGGCGCCCACCGGGCGCTCACGGACGATGTAACTGCTCCAGAAGGCGCGCAGTAGCGCCAGGGGATCGACGCCGGGATGGCGATAGTAATCCTGGTCCTCGTACAGCAGGGTCGCCTCGCGCAACTCCGGGGCAATGTTCGCCAGCGGCACCTGCAGGCGGTAGCGGTCATCGTCGGCCAGGGTGAGGCGTAGCAGCCGGCCCTGACGGTCGAAAAAAGCCCGCGAGGTACTCTGGTAGCGCAGCAGCTCCGGCCGGGGGATGGCTAAAACGGCGACCACGACCACCAACAGGATGATCGCTGCCAAGCGCAACACTCGTTTTGTCTGCGGAAGCCAGTGTTTCAAACTTTGCCTCTGTGTGTTTCAGTTTTTGTAATGAACGGGTGGTTAAAACCCGTTTAACAGGGATGAAGGGGATTCAGGGGATACGTCTTAAACCCGGATTTCGCACAAAGACACGACGCCACAAAGAATAACCAGCCTCCCGTGTTAAGTCTTTGCTTGCTTGGCTCTTATCCCTTTTATCTCCTTTATCCCTGTTCAATTCGATTTTTTTGTTACTCCTTCTTTACTTCGATCCTGCGGATTTTTCAGGCTCCGAAGGCGTAACGCTGAACTTCCCGGATAGACCGGAGGCCCTTACCGCCCGGTCGTACATGGCCTCGGCCCAGGGCGGCGGGATCACGAACTCGCCTGCGGCGGTGACCTTGGCCCGGTAGCTGAGTTCTCTCGCGGTGGTGTCGAAGCGGCCGTAAAAGACGACCCGGTCCTCGCGCACGTCGATGTAGTCAGCTCGCCAACCGACGGCGGTGCGCGGCACCGAATCGCGCAGCACCTCGAAGCCGCCCGGCAGCAGGTCGATGACCGCCACGTTGAAAACCGGCTCGCCCAGCGCCCGCACCCGCAGGCGTACGGTGACTTCCTGCCCCTGTTGCAGTGTGGTCACCGGTTTGCCGTCCCGGTCCAGATACGCGCGGGTAATCTCGAGCTTGTCACGCACCGGAGCAGTGGGCATCTCACGGTCGAATCCGGCCTGCGACAGCAGGTGGAACAGCGCCTTGTCTGCACTTAGCAGCACCTTGGCGGTGTCGGTGCCGAAGGCTGCCTGCGGCAACGGTTTATGCTCGACCTGCAGCGCCTGCTGGTTGCCTTGGTTGTTTACTGCGGTGAAACCTATGGCTTCATCCCGCAGCGGCGAGGTCTGCAGCTGGCCGTAGGCGCCCAGCGCCAGGATGGTGTAGGCGGCGGAAATGGTATTGTAGCGACCTCGGAACACCGGCTCGACAAACCGCAGCAACTCCTCGCCGTCGAGCTTGGCTGCCTGGTTCGGGAAGTGCTTCGCCAGCAGATAGACGAACTGGGCGTCGCGGGTCAGGGGCGAGTGGAATGCGCCGTCTTTGTTGCTGCCTTTGGCACCGAGGCGGTAGTGGCTGATCAGCTCAATGGCGGTGTCCTGCTTTTGCAGCAGGCCATAGGATGCGGCCATATAGGCGGCGGCCAGATCCTGACGCCAGGTTTTTGACTGGTTTTTGTCCAGCCAGCTCTGCAGGCTGACCAGGTGGTTGGTGGTGACTTCCCCCATGCGCGTCAACAGGTAGATGGCATAGGCACGTACCCGCGCCTGCTCCAGATTTTCCGGCGTATGACCGACATAATAGCGCATATAATCCCTGCCGCGGGTCATGAGATCGTTCGGCACAGCGTAGCCCAGTTCGCGCACCTCGAGCAGGAAATGCATGGCATAAACGCTGGGGAATTCCGCCACTTCGCTGCCACCGGGCCAGAAGCAGAAACCACCGTTGGCCAGTTGCCGCTCGCGCAGGCGGGTGATGAGGGTGGCGAATCGCTGCCGGTTGTCGCTGGAGTGGGGCGCGAAGGCCGGATGGCTCATGAGGCCGACCAGCGGGAAAACCTGGCTGACCACCTGTTCGGTACAGCCGTGGGGGAAGTGCTCCAGGTAGGATGATAGTCCATCGATGAGTACCAGCGGGCTGCTTGATGCCGCCACCTGCTGCTGGGCCAGATCGGCGTACAGCCTGCGGGGCACATTCAGCTGCGCCTTTCCGTTGTCCGCGAAGCCGCTTGTCATGGTGGTGGCGTAGGGCAGCGCCGGACGGACGCTGAGGGTCGCACGGCGGGTAGCCTGCTCTTTGCCCGAGGTGACGATGAAGCGCACCTGTGCCGCACCAAGCTTGTCTGTAGCCTTGAGTTGGAAGTGGACGGTTTTTTCGCTGCCTTCGCCGATGGTCAGCCGCTGGTCTTTATCCCCGACGATTCTAAGCTGTGGTGAAGCCTCCAGGCGCACGGTGACCGGGGTGTCCTTGCCCGAACCTTCCAGGATATTGCTGATGCTGGCCGAGGCGCGGAAACTGTCACCGGGAGCGGCCTGGGTCAGCAGGCTGGGGGTGATGACGAAGGGGCCGCGCACCAGGCTGGAGTTTTCCGCCACGCCGATAGCATCGGTCGCCACCGCCACCGCCATGACACGCAGGGTGCCGGAAAAGGTATCGGGGACCGTAAAGCTGACCGTGCGTTTTTGGCCGTCGGCATCGATAATTCCGGACCAGAACACGGCCGGTTTGTCCAGCGCTCGGGCGAAGGGGTTGAGATTGGCAGCCAGGGCTTTGCGCATGCTTTCGTCGGCTATGCCGCCGCCGCTGGCCGAGAGCTGACGGATCAGCTCGAATTCGGGCAGGATCAGGTCGAGCATCTGCAGGGTGTCGACCTGCAGGGCGCGTTTGCGCAAGAAGTGATCGAGGGGTTGCGGGGTCTTGTAGTTTGCTACCTGCAGAATCCCCTCGTTTACGGCGAACACCGCGATGCGCGACGGGCGGGAGGCACTGTAGGCGATCTCCATCCGGTCGCCGGGGCGCACCTTGGGGGCCACCTCCAGCTGGACATCAAGCGTGCGTTTGCCGCGGTCGATGGTAAAAGGCGCCACGGCGTAGCTCAAGGGGCTGGTAAAGATTTCCCTGGAGTCGGCGGCGCGCACAAAGGCGACGTTGATGTAGGCGTTGCCCTCGAGATTTTTGGGGATGGTTATGGTCTGCATGGAGCTGGTGGTATCCGTGGAGAACCATTTCCAGGCATGCACTCGGTCGCTTTCAATGGTGATCAGGCCGCTGCCCGTGTAGGGAGCGGTGATGTTCATCTCGATGGTATCGCCGGCCTTGTAATCCTGACGGTCCAGTTTCAGATCGAGTTCGGCGTTTTTCTCAAGTTGCCCCAGCAGGTTGCCGTGACCAACCACGGTGAAGCGCACCCGGGCCAGTTTCAAGCCCTGCGGGTCCAGGATCTCCCAAACAAAGGTTCCCGGCCGGTTAGTGGGGAGCCGGTGTCGCATGCCGTCGACAGGGATGACAAAATCCTCTGACAGCATTTCCTGTTCCTTCTCCACGGACTGGTAGGCGTAGGTGCCATCCGGCTGCTGTACCAGGGTCGAGATCGTGCGGATTTCCGTGAGGCGCGCCTTCAGGTTTTTCACGGCCCGGGGTTTGAGATCGGTACCGATGGCGATGAGGTCGACAAAGCGTTCGGCCTCCTTATTGATGTAATCAAGTTTTCCGTCGCTTTTGGTGCCGACCAGGGTCTCCAGGGGGGACAGCAGCAGGCTATTGCGCGCGGTGACGCTGCGCCCGCCGCCGGGTTCGAAACCCTCGGTGGTGAGAGTCAGCATATAGGTCCCGGCGGTAAAGCGCTCCAGCGGCAGGGTGAATTCGGCCTGGCCCTGCGCATCGGTGGTCCGGGCTTCCAGTTCTTCGTCGATCTGTAGCGGCTGTTTGTCCGGGTCGTACCAGGGATCGGCGAAGGTGTAATCCTTGTATTCCTTGAAGTTGAAACGGGCGCTGCGCACGTTCATGAAGGCGGTGACTTTACGCCCCTGTGCCGGGGTGCCGAACAGGTTGCGCAGGTCCACCCGGGCGGTGAGCTGTGTGGCGGTACTCCAGCCCCGTTCTTTGATACCGAGCAAGGTGCTCTGGATTTTCAGGGTATCGGGCTGAAACTCCTCGACACGGAACTGGGCCAAGTCGATCATGCGCCCGCGGTATTTATTGTCACGCACCAGATACAGGGCCACCTGGTAGGTTCCGGTTTCCGAGGCGGGTTGGGTTACATAGGGGTAATCGAAGAAACCCTTGGTCGGAAGATTAAGACGTTTGCTGGCCACTTCAGCGCCACGCGGGCTGCGGATGGCGATTTCCAGCGGGATCCCTTCGATATTGTCCAGCGACTGTGATTTGACGATACAGCCGATGGTCGCCTGCTCCCCTGGACGGTAGAGGCCACGGTCGCTGAACAGGTAAGCTCCGAGGCTCTCGCCGTTGGTTTGCCGGTCGCGAACGCCGTCGACCTGGAATCGGGAAAAATTGAGTTGCCGGGCGGGGCGCTCAAACGGGATAAAGGCGGTGTCGCCGGCGGTTTTGACCACATAGACGGTCGGCTGTTGCTCGTTCTCGAACCCCTTGGTGCTGGGGAACCGCGCATGGCCCTGATTGTCGGTGGTGCGGGTCAGCAGCGGCAGGCCGTTGCGTCCCTGCAGAGTGACTTTTGCACCGGCCACCGGGCGGCCATTGCCGAAAGACTGCACGAAGACTTCATGGCTCTGGTCGGCGTTGTCCTTGACCAGCAGGCCCAGGTCGGTCACCAGAATCAAACGCCTGTCGCTGATCCAGCCCAATTTTTGTTTGCGGGTCTTGTCCCAGCCGCATATTTCCACGAAGAACAAGCCGCAGCGGTCGTTACCCGTGGGCAGGTAAGTGCTGAGGTCGACGGAGGCGTAATTGGCCTGTTGAGGAGGCAGCGGTTTAAGGTCGACGATCTGCTGGGCATATTCAACGATGTTGTCCTGGTCGAAACGGTAGCTGGCAAAGGAGGGATCGCGCAGATCGCCGCGGGTCTGGCTGACCAGGTGCTGCAACTGGCCCGGCAGCAGTTTGCCGATGCGTATCTGGAAGGCCTCCAGTCCGCGGGCCATGAGTCCCAATTGGTGCGCGCCGGCCAGCGACAGCAGTGCGCCATCGGCGGCGATGGTGATCTCTTTTGGATAATCAGGAACCGTTACCAGTGTGTCGTAAAGGGAGGCATGGATGAATCCGCCCAGGGAGGTCAGACCTGGCTTGAGGCGCAGGTAGAGGGTGCGGCCCGGCGGTGCATCCAGGGGCAGATGATATTCCTTGGCGAAGCCATGTTCCGTCTCGAGGGGGGCCGGGGGCAGGGGGGTGGCACTGGCCAGCACCGCGTCGGTTACTTCACGGGGACTGCGCCAGGATCGATTGTTGCGCTGCGGGTTGCGCGGTGGCAACAGCCAGACCTGCAGTTTGTCCTTCAGTTCGGTTTCGGCGATGTCGTCGGTGAACCGGAGGGTAACAACCTGTTGCGGTTCGTTTTTTTGGGTACGGACGATATCGGCGGTGGCGCTTTCGACCTTCAGGAAGCTGAGGCGGTCGGGGATCAGCAATTCCTTGGAGAGTTGCTGATCCGATGGCGAACCACCGGTAGCCGGGGCGATGCCGGCTTTGAGGTCCAGTCGCAGGTAGTTGCTATGTTCCGGTAGTTGCAACGGGACGCTGTGCACATAGGCTTCACGCTGGTTCTTGTCGCAGGTGAGGGTGAATGTGATCTGTTCCGGGCGGGTTTTGCTCCCCTCGTCGGAGGGGCGCATGGTCAGAGTCAGATGTTTTTCCAGACTTTGGATATCCACCGGATGGGAAAACCGCAGGGTGGCGACAGCCTGACGAACTTTGCGGTCCCTGGGGTCCTGATAAAACTCCAGATTGCCGAGATCGATGTTGAAATCCGGTGTATGAAATTCGTAGCTCAGGGTCTTGAAACGGGCCTCATGCGAGAACAGTTTTTTGTCGAAGCGCACCCGGTAGCGGGTGCCGGCCTGCCATTCGCGATCGGGGACAAACACCAGGGTGTTGTCCCCCTCCCAGCTCCAGGAACCGCCCATGGCCGGTTCGAGGTGGATGCCAGCTTCGACGCGCTGGTCCACCAGTTCGAGGCGCGCCACCGATGGCGGTGCGTCGGGGAGTTCCTGCTCCGGTTGCAGTCGCTCTGTATCGTAGATAAAAGTGACGCGCAGGGCATCGGGTTGCGGGTTTTCGATGTTGGGGGTGATCCCCGGGGACTCGATCTCAGCCGTCAGTAACAGAGGTTTTGGCAGTTGCCGATAGTAAAGGTAGCCCGCCCCTGTCGCGAAGGTCAGCAATAAAACCATTGCAAGTCCGCCCCAGAATCGACCCGGTCGCTGTTTGCGCGTGCGCTGCAAGGCCGCAGCCCAGGGTGGGGGCGTCCAGCAAAATGAGCCAGCAAGTTTGCTTGCACAACGACCGGCGACGCGAAACAGTCTCCTCATAGTCTCCATCCTTTTGTGTACGCGGGATTTCTGTATATGGATACCGCGAAGCATTTTCCTTTGGGCTATCCTGAACCTATTTTCAGCCATCAACTGTTTTTCATAATTGCGGACAAATATATCATGATGCCGCTCACTTGACGAGGGTCATTGTTGAACTTGCCAATGATGAGAAATCGTAAAAAAAATTTAAGAAAAATGTCAACTTGTTGACTGTTTGGAAGCTTAACTAAGCCATAAATAAAGGGATTTTTTTATTTACATTTTTGGTCGTGATTAGTATAGTCCCGTCCATAATGGTGTTCTAATTATCGTATACATATTCTTTCTGGTTAATTTTAGTGTATACGAGTTTGTTATGTGGTCTTTGTTTTCGTTTGACTATCTTTTATTTGATTGAATGGAACTCGCGGTCGACCGCTTTTGGCACAAGGACTTTTAATCTGTGATCATAACAGGACGATCTCATCTACTCCTGATACATCTTATTGTTTGTTTTTGGGAGAAATCCGTTTTCAAAATTGTTGTCGATGGCAAAAAATCATAAGTTGCTCTGGAGGTAAGTATGAAATGGAATTTGCGAGGGAAGATTTTATTTCCAACCATTCTGGTGGTTCTGGTCGGGTTGGCGCTGTCAGGGTTTCTTAATTACCGATCGTCCAAGGTCGCCCTGGAAACGACCATTGACGGACAGTTGACCGAAATGACCCGCAGTCTGGCCGGGCAGTTCGAGGGCTGGATCGATGGGTTGAGCAAGGATATCGAGATCTGTTCCCAGCGTGATGTCATTCGCAAGGCGCTGCATGCCGAAAGTGAGGAACAGCGACTGGCAACTTCTGCGGCAGCCGGTGTTGCACTCGAAACGATGGTTAAACAGTATGGCGGCTACGAGGGTTTTCATGTCACCGGTATGGATGGTGTCGTAGTGGCGTCTTCCGACCCGGCTGCCGTTGGCAAGCTCGACATCAGCCAGCGTGATTATTTCCGTGCGAGTCTTACAGGCAAGACCGTCGTTTCCGAGGTGTTGCGCAGCAAGGTGACCAACAATCCAATCTTCGTTATTGCAGTACCTGTACATGACGGGGCTGAGATTGCCGGGGTGATTATCGGGGTGCTGGACCTGATGCAATTTACCGAGAAATATATCAGCCCCATCAAGGTAGGCCAACGTGGCTACGTTTATCTGCTTGATGACCAAGGCCGTTTTATCGCCCATCCCAATCAAGACAATATTCTCAATGTGGATGTTTCCGGCTACGATTGGGGGCAGGAGGTGCTGCGCAAAAAGAAAGGCTTTACTCTCTACCAATGGGAAGGTATCGACAAGCTGCTTGCCTATGATCAGGTTCCTTCCACCGGATGGATCGTGGCCGCCTGCGCCGAAAGTCACGACGTGTTTTCCGCGATTGACGGGATTCGTAACCAGAGCCTCTTCATCGCTCTTATTCTGCTGGCAGTGCTGGCCGGGGTCGTTTTCCTCGTCGTGCGCCCTATTGTTAACGATGTACGTCTTGGGGTCCGGTTTGCCGAAACTATTGGCCTTGGGGATCTGTCAGAACGATTACAACTTGCGCGGCATGATGAAATCGGTCAACTGGGGCAAGCCCTTGATGGCATGGCCGACAGCCTGCAGGCCAAAGCCCGCCTTGCCGACCAGATTGCTCAGGGCAACCTGGCTGTTGAGGTGCAACTGGCTTCGGACAGGGATCAGTTGGGGCAGGCCCTGCAGGGAATGACATCCAATCTCAATGAAGTGCTCACCCAGGTAAGCGAGGCCGGAGAGCACATCGCCAGTTGCGCACTTCAGGTTGCGGATTCAAGTCAATCCTTGTCGCAGAGTGCTACCGAGGCTGCGGCCTCCATGGAGGAGATTACTGCGTCCATGACCGAGATGGCTTCCCAGACCGGTCTTAACGCGGAAAATGCCGAGCAAGCCAATAAATTGTCCGATAATGCTCGTAGCGGCGCGACTCAGGGGGCCGAGTTGATGGAAAAAATGCTGGCGGCTATCTGGGATATCAACGCTTCGAGTGAAGATATTTCCAAAATTATCAAGGTTATCGACGAGATTGCCTTCCAGACCAACCTGCTGGCGCTCAACGCTGCCGTCGAGGCCGCCCGTGCCGGCCAGCACGGCAAGGGGTTTGCGGTGGTGGCCGAAGAAGTACGTACCCTGGCGGCACGCAGCGCCAAGGCCGCCAAGGAAACCGCCGAACTCATCGAGAATTCCGTGGCCAAGACGCGCAACGGAACGGAACTGGCCGACAAGACAGCCGTTGCCTTGCAGACCATTGTCGATGGTGCGACCAAGGTTTCCGACCTGGTCGCGGAAATCTCCATGGCATCCAACGAACAGGCCCAGGGCTTCAGCCAGGTTAACCTGGGCTTGAATCAGATCGATGGCGTTACCCAGCAGAATACCGCCAATGCGGAGGAAAGCGCTGCGGCAGCCCAGGAGCTTACCGGTCAGGCCGAACGCATGCAGCAGATGTTGGCACGTTTTACCCTGAAAGGTCAGTCGCGGGGTAACGGTAAGCCGGCCAGCACAGCAGTTCTGGCTTTGCCATCGGCATAATTCCCCAAGAAATACTATGAAAAAAGCCGTCTCCCTCTGCCAGCAGGCAAAAGGAGACGGCTTTTTTATTATCGGGACGAGACAGGCGACATGGTGCTAAACATACTTGCCACCGTGAGGGGAACTCAGTGGCTCATGAATCTTTCGACATGCAACAGAATCTTGACCGAATCGCCGGTCTTGCCAATACCCATGATATAACTCTTGGTCCCTCCCATGTCGCCTGACTGAGCTGTTTCGATTTGATCCTGGGCGATGTTGGCGACTTCGTTAACCTGGTCAACAATCATGCCGGTAGTCTGGTTGTTAACATGGATGACGACGATGCAGGTCCGCTCATCGTAGGCACGCTCCGGTAGCCCGAAACGGGCGCGGACGTCGACCACCGGGATGATGCGTCCTCGCAGATTAATGACCCCTTTAATGAAGTGCGGCATGTCAGGCACCTTGGTGATCTTTTGAACGCCGATGATTTCCGTGACGAATTCGATGCCCATGCCGTATTCTTCATCCCCGATCCAAAAAGTGAGGAACTTATCCTTCATGGTGTCTTCGGAATCGAACATATCGACGTTGGCTCTATTGGCAGGTGTCTGGAGTATCTGTTCCGCATTCTGTGTGGTATTTTGCATGACTTCCCTCTCTTCCGTGAGAGGCCGTGTGGCCAGCCTCAAATAAAAAATCCACCTTCAAGCCGAAGGTGGACCAAGACATCAGCCCGATTGAAGAGAGGCCTGCTGTCTGCGCGTCGTCGGTTTCTTCGGTAACCTGGCGGCCCGGTCAACCCGGGTCCATGGCTTTGCGTCGCCGGGTCGCCCCGGGTTTGCTTTTATCGGAAATATTATGTGAGTTATTTAGTACGATTTCCTTTGTGCCATAAATAAATGGTCAGGTCAATAAACAAAGCATGAGAGTCGAAGGCCCGGAGGGTATTACAGGGTATTGAGAGTCACCTGCGATCGCTGTCATTGTGCTCTTGAATTAAAAAGCAGGGCCGGATTATTCCGACCCTGCTTTTTTGGTTTATGTCGGAACTGTTATTCAGGCAGAACCGCGCAGCATACGAGTTCAACGCGGCGGTTCTGGTAGCGACCTTCTTCCGTATCGTTGGTGGCAACCGGCTGGGTTTCTCCCATGCCCTTGGCCTTAAGCTTGGTGGCATCCAGACCGTAGTTGGTGATCAGCGCCTGCCGGACAGCTTCGGCCCGCCGCTGGGAAAGCTTCATGTTGTAGGCGTCCTTGCCCTTGCTGTCCGTATGTCCGGTCAGTACGATGAAGGGAACGTGGCTATTGGCGCGAACAAAAGCCGCGGCCTTGTCCAGTTCCGTTTTGAATTCAGGCTTGATCACAGCCTTGTCGAAATCGAAATTGATGTGCAGGGTGAGTTTGAGTTCGCAGCCCGTGTCGTCGACGAGGGTGCCCTTAGGGGTGCCGGGGCACTGGTCGAGGTAGTCGAAGACACCGTCGCCGTCACTATCAAGGGGGCAGCCCTTGGCATCTACCGGTGCGCCTTTGGGGGTGTCGGGGCACTGGTCGAGGTAGTCGAAGACACCGTCGCCGTCACTATCGAGGGGGCAGCCTTTGGCATCTACCGGTGCGCCTTTGGGGGTATCGGGGCACTGATCGAGGTAGTCGAAGACACCGTCGCCGTCGCTATCGAGGGGGCAGCCCTTGGCATCCACAGCAGCACCTTTGGGGGTGTCGGGGCACTGGTCGAGGTCGTCCGTTACGCCGTCGCCATCCGAATCCATGGGGGCTTTTTTAACCGGTTGCTCGGTTCCGGCAAACTGAAATTTGAAGCCGGCCGTATAGATGAAATTGTTTTCCAGATTGCTTTCGTTGAAGCCGATCATATGACGGACATCCGCGCGCAAGGCTACGTTCTCACCGAGGAAATAAAGCAGACCGGCACCGTAGTTGGTCATGAACTCATCGTCGCCGTCAAGGGTGTAGCCGCCTACCCCGGCTGCCAGGTAAGGGACCAGTTTGTTGTCCGGCATGAAGTGGTAGAGAGCGTCCAGGCGATAGTTCCAGAAGTCGGCATCGTCGCCAGAACCTTCTTTGTCGAGATTGGCTCCGGCGATTACCGCCTCAAGTCCCAAAGCCTGGGTGAAGTTATAGCCGAGACCGAGGCTGTATGCGAGGCCATTACTGTCGACAGGCTGATCGCCTTCCATGGTGATGCCGCCGAGCATGGGCGACAACGTCAATACTCCTGTTTTGATTTCGGCCTGCGAGATGGCTGGCATCGCGCACAACGACAGCACAAGTGCGGCAACGAGAGATTTTACGATTTTCATTCAATACCTCCATTTTGGAATTTCAAGGTTGGACATAAAACTTACCGCAGCGGTAATAGTTTATGATCTTACCACTACGGTAAGTTGTCTTCAAGGAGTATAATTTTTCATGGCTCATTGTTTTTTGTTTATTTGTCCGGGGTCCGGCATTTTTCTTGTGGGGCAAAGGGTTGAAATGCATTCATACTATCATGTTTTAGGCTTCCGTCCAGCGCGTCTCACTATCTCTCAAAAAGCAAAGCCCCGGCAGAGGTTGCCGGGGCTTGAGGTTCGTTGAGTCGGGAATGCAGTGTTACATGTGCTGGAAATTGACTTCGACATCCTGTCGGTGGGCCGGGTCGATCTTCCACAGAGACCGGCGCACGAAATTGAAGGCGCGTGCGATAATGATATCGGGGAATTGTTCTATGCGGATATTGTAAAGGTTGGCGGCATCGTTGAAGAATTCACGACGGTCGGCGATCTGGTCTTCGATCTCTGAGATGCGATTGCCGAGGTTGCGAAATACGGCGTCGGCCTTGAGGTCCGGATAGCGCTCTACCACCATGAACAGGGACTTCAGCGTGTCGCTCAGCATGTTCTGTGCTTCGAGTTTTTGCTGTGTTCCACGGGCGTTTTGCACCAAGGAGCGGGCTTTGATAACCGCTTCAAGGGTTTTCTGTTCGTGTTGCATGTACCCCTCGCAGACCTTGATCAGTTTGGGTAACTCGTCAAAGCGCTGTTTGAGCAGGACATCGATATTGCTCCAGGCCCGGTCGATATTGTTTCTAAGGCTCACTAATCCATTGTAAATAGTAATGATGTAGCCGACAAATATCGCCAGAAGTAAAGCCAGTACCCCAAGAAAAATAATAAAAGCCATCATCTCCTCCTCGTCTGTAGACCTTTTTACGGCTGCAGATAGTCTTTCAGTGTCATGAGAGTCCAGGTCACGCCAGCCAGTGCCCCGGCAAACAGGGGCACGGTCAGCAGGGTATAATTACGCACCAGGTGTAATTCCGATTCGGTTTGGGCGATAACAAACGGGATGGAGTGCCGATGAGGCCGCTTGATGACCACGCGGTCGCTTTGAATCGGTTGCATATGCTCATTGGTCAGGCTTTGTTGTAACACTTGTTGTTCGATGCTGGAACGTGCATGTTCCCATTCCGTTTCACATATGTGGCCGTCGCCGTTGCGGTCGTAGTGCTGCAGGGCGGCGGGATTGCGCTTCAGCTCCTGCAGGGTTTTGGTTACCCTTTCGCGTAAAGGTATCCGTGCCTGTTGGCTTGCCCCTGCCTGGCCGAGAATGAAAAGCTGGGCACCTTCGGAGACGACTTCTTCCACCCATTTTTCATCGCTGCTTCCGATGGACCCGAACAGGGAGGTTGACCGGTCACCGTAGGATTCCTGACGTTCGCGAGCCGAGACAGACGCTCCGCGCGGATCGATGGTAACTTTGCCGGTTTCGTCCTCCAGGTAAAAGGGCACATGGCTGCTGTCCGTGGAATGCGACAGGCGCCAGTTATTTTTACTGTCTCGACGGTATTTCCGCAAACGGTAAAAAACACAAGGTAGTTGGCCCACCGGAGATACCAGTGCGTATTTACGCACCGCACGCCCTTGAAGCTCCACCAGGCCCATGGCCAGAGACCGGGCTTTACTGGTGGGGGTGTTTTCGATGTATCTTTTCAATCGCAAAAAATGAAACCCTCCCCAAAGGCAGGCGCCACTAAGAATCATTGGCAGAATGGCGGTGCGCACGCCGAACTTCAAGGCCGTCGCCAATAAATCGTTGCCAATGGTGGTCAACAGGCCAAACCCTGTCGCGACGGCGAAACCCAGGGTAAGTTGCGGTTTTATGGAACGATGGCTGCCATCCGACGCAGGGGGAGTCGGCAGGCTGGCGGGGGCGGGCGCCGGTGGGGGAGAGGCCGGGATGTCGTCCCCTATTTCCTGACACAGCGCTTGGAAAAATGGCAGAGGGGCTGCGCCAGCAGCGTCCCTGCTGTAAGCTTCGGAAGGTGCGAGCTCGGTCATGAGCCATCCAAAACGCGTTAAGGCGGCCAGGTTGTCACGCTGCCAATGCAGACCCTCCTCGTCGTTTTTCAGACGGCACCCGGGCAGATTGGCAAGGCCGAAATCCAGAACCAGGCGGGCGTCCTGCACATGGCTGCGAACCAACTCGAGAACGATTTTGAGATTGCCGATTGCGCTGAGGGTGGCGTGTTCACCCAGACCGCTCGGATCAAAACGGCCCGGCAGAATGCGTACTCCGGCATCGACGCGTCCCAGGTCGTTGAAGCGATACAGGTCCAGGACCGGTTTGCCGCGCAGAATGGCTCTGGTTAATTCTTCATCGCTTAGGGGCCGGACATCACGGATTCCGCTATAGACGTGTTGTGCCATGAGGTATTTGAGATTTTTTGCTGCGGCTTCTCCGGACAGGTCGGCAAGTATCGCCATGATCCGATGTTCCGGGTCCAGAGTGACAACCCGTTCGTCCGTCAGCAGGGACAGTTGTCCGTTGCCGGTACGTAAACCCCGCAATCTCAGAGGGGTAAAACGTGGTGGCCGCGACTCGATGATCCAGCAGCGAATGTCCTGTTCCGTAAGCAGTGCGGCAATGCCTTCCAGACGTTCCTGTGAGCCTTCCGCGATCAGGTTGGGCCCGCGACCGATGAGGCGTTGTTGCAGGAGGAAGGTATCAAGCTGATACTTTCGGGCCAGCAGTGGTCGCAGTTGAGCCAGTTTTTCATTGTCGGAAGGGATGCTTTGGGCTATCAACAGGTATGTGGGGGAGGGTTGGGTCATGAAAAAGTCATCCGGTTTTGGTTTTAAAAACGCAAGGTACCTTTATAGCGCGTTGCTCCTTTGACGATCAAGTGCTTTGCGTCAAGCCTGCCAGCTTGTGATAATTGTCTTGGTACCCTTTATATGGTAGGGTAACAGCGTTTTTTATTTCCTATCAGGAGTTTAACTTATGGCTACAACCGGTGATTTGAAACGGAATCTGGTTATCCAGATCGACAATGCGCCCTGCCTGGTGCTCGACGTGACCACTCAGACCCCCTCGGCCCGTGGCGGCAGCACCCTGATCAAAACCAAGTACCGCAATCTGCTGACCGGGCAGGTTCTCGAAAAGGCCTTCAAAAGTGGCGAACGTGTTGAAGATGCTGATTTTGAACGCCGCAAAGGCCAGTTCCTGTACGCCGGTGACAACCATGGCGTGTTCATGGATCTGGAAAATTACGAACAATATGAGATCAGCGGGGCTATGTATGAGGATGCCCAGGGTTACCTGACCGAGGGACTGGAGCTTCAACTCGGGGTGTTTCAGGGGCAGGTGGTCAGCATCGATTTGCCCCAGAACGTGGAACTGCTCGTCACCGAGACGGCGCCTGCGCTTAAAAATGCCACGGCTACCGCTCAAACCAAAGAGGCCATCCTGGAAACCGGTCTGCGTCTACAGGTTCCGCCGTATCTGGAGACAGGCGAGCGCATCAAGGTCGATACTCGCGAGTGCCGGTTTATTTCCAGGGCTTGAGGATCGTCGTACTGATTTTTTCATATGAAAGCGTCGGGATAATTAATCCAAATCGAAATCTCTATCAGGATCGAGCGCTTCCGCCCGGCATTTCCATTTTGATCCCGACCAAATCAAATCCTGACAAATTAGTTGAGGGGCTGACTATATGGTCGGCACCCTTTATTAGCGTGACAAGGAGAGAGAACCATGCCTATTACCGGCCCGCGTATTGTTCGTAATATGAGAGATTTTATCAGCCGCAACGGAGACGATTGGGCTAACTGGTATATCGGTATTGCCGTGGATCCATCCGATCGCCTGGTCGATGACCACAAGGTTGATATCGGCAGTGACCTATGGGTATGCAGCGAAGCCTTTACACCGGAAGAAGCGCTTCTGATAAAAGGCCGCTTTGTTGATGAGCACGGAGTTGATAGCGATGATGCCCGTGACGAGAAGCAAGGCAGATTTGTGTATGCCTATAAAAAAGCGCCCCATACCAAACCCTGATCTGCAGGCTGTTACAGGTGGCAACTGCTGTCAACACCTGTCATGCAAGGTTGATCTGACTGTTGATTTGACAATAAAAAAGGCCGCTCCTTTGGGAGCGGCCTTTTGCGTATCGGTAAAGCGTCAAGCTTACAGAGGCAACAACTTCTTGCCATAAACTTCGTTGATAACCTGAGCAAGGCCGGTGTAGATGGCGCTCATGCCACAGAAAATGCCTTCGTAACCGGCAATCATTCCGATGGTGTGGCGCATGGGGTTGTCACCGGGGATGGTGTGCTCATAGGCCAGCAGGAAGAACAGGAGAGTCAGGGTGCCGAATACCACCTGCAGGGCGCGGGAGAGTTTGAAGGTTCCGATGAACAGTACAAAGGTGAACAGACCCCACATGAACAGGAACGCGGTCAGAGCTGCGTCGTCGGCGGCGGGAGCCTTGCCGAAGCCCATGTCAGGCAGCAGCCACAGGGCAACCAGAACCAGCCAGAACATGCCGTAGGAAGTGAAAGCGGTGGTGGCGAAGGTATTGCCCTTCTTCCATTCCATGATGCCGGCGATAACCTGGGCGATGCCGCCATAGAAGATGCCCATGGCCAGGATCATGGCGCTGAGGCCGATGATGTTGGCGTTGTGCAGGTTGAGCAGGACGGTGGTCATGCCGAAGCCCATGAGGCCCAGAGGCGCGGGATTCGCGGTTTTGTCGACGATCGAGAGCTGATCTGCCATTGTTTGTTTCCTCCCAGAAAAATATAGGTTTTGCCGGCAAGGGGTGCCGACACGAATGATTTCCTACTGGATGTGTTTAGAACCGTGTTTGTAGAAATCGCGGAATTATTATTTAGAATGGGTCGCGAAGTCAAGTCCCCAGTGCCTTAAAATCAGTTCCGATATGGTATACGTTCAAGTTTGTGGGCCTATGTAACGACCTGATGTACAGTAGGAAATTGGGTGTTGGTGGTCATGTTCAGGACTGCTGTCGGCAAAGGTTGACCGGTGGCGGGGGGCTTGCTACTCTCATGTTTCACTGATGTTGCCGGAATAGTGTTGCTCAGACCGGTAACGTTAAGCACAGCTTTCAACCTCTTAAGATGACGGAAAACGCGATGTTCACCTTTGAAGCCGCAAAGTATCCAACCGCCAGTGGCGTGTATATCATGAAGGGTGAGCAAGGGACGGTTTTTTATGTTGGTAAGGCGAAGAACCTGCGCAGTCGGTTGCGCAGTTATTTCTCCGAGCATGGGGACAACCGCCCGCAGATCCGCTTTTTGCTTAAGCGTGTGTGCGATATCGAGACCATCGTTACCGACACCGAAAAAGAAGCGTTGATCCTGGAAAACACCCTCATCAAAAAATACCGGCCGCGCTACAACATCAATTTGCGCGATGACAAGACCTATCTTTCATTGCGTCTCGATCCGCGCGAGGAATTCCCCATGCTGCAACTGGTGCGGCGGGTACGACGCGATGGGGCACTTTATTTCGGTCCCTATGCTTCATCCACGGCGGTGCGCGCCACCCTTAAGGAGATTTATCGAATCTTCCCTCTCCGGCGACATCCCTTCGAAACCTGTCGCCGTCGTACGCGTCCCTGTCTCTATTATCAGATCGGACAATGCAGCGGGCCCTGTCATGGCAAGATCAGCGCTGCCGACTATCGTCGGTTGGTCGACGGTGCTCTGGCGTTGCTGGGCGGGCGGGAGACAGAGGTGGTGGCGGCCCTGCGGAGGCAGATGACGGCTGCGGCCGAGCGTATGGCTTTTGAAGAGGCAGCCCGATTGCGTGATCAGGTGCGGGCCATCGAACAGACTGTCGAGCGGCAGAAGGTCGTTGAATCGGGTGGCGGTGACCAGGATGTCATCGGTCTGCATCGTGAAGGGGGGGAGGTGGAGATCGCCATCCTGTTTGTGCGCGAGGGCAAGGTTGTCGATCGCCGTAGCTATAATCTCGAATGGCGTCTGGATGAGGACGAACTTCTGTCGACATTTTTGCAGCGGTTTTACGGGCGCGAGGTGTGTATCCCCGATCGGGTGTTGTTGCCTTTTCTGCCGGAGGGTAGCGAGGTGCTTGCTGACTGGCTTAGTGAACTGCGAGGTAAAAAAGTACAGGTATTGGCTCCCCAGCGCGGTTCACGCCGTGAACTGGTGGCGTTGGCCGGGCGCAACGCCGAGGAAAGTTTTCGTGAGAGAGGTTCCCGGCGCGAGGCTCGCCAGGGGGTGCTGGAGGAGATCGTTACGCGTTTGCAGCTGGGCCGCTTTCCCCATCGGATCGAATGTTTCGATATCTCCAACGTTCAGGGTCGATTCAGCGTCGGCAGTATGGCGGTGCTTACCGATGGCGAGCCGGACAAGGCTGCCTACCGGCATTTTCGCATCCGCAGTGTCGAGGGCAGCGATGATTATGCTTCCCTCTATGAGGTTCTCAGGCGTCGATTGGAACGGGGACTGCGCGAGGACCTGCTGCCCGATTTCATTCTTATGGATGGTGGCAAAGGGCAGTTGACCGTGGTCTGCACCGTGCTGGATGAGTTGCGGCTGACGGGGCGCATCGATGTGGCCGGCATCGCCAAAAGCCGGGTAATGGCCAATGTCCGCGGCAAGGTGGTGGAACGCAGCGAAGAGCGGTTCTTTTTACCTGGCCGCAAAAATCCCGTCAACCTGCGCCAGGGGTCTCCGGCCTTGTTCATGCTCGAGCGCTTGCGTGACGAAGCTCACCGCTTTGCCATTACGCACCATCGCAAGCTGCGTCGCAGCAGCACTCTGGGCTCCGTGCTGGAGGAGATTGCGGGGATCGGAGAAAAACGTCGCAAGGCATTGTTGAAGTATTTCGGCAGCCTGAAGGCGATTCAGGCCGCCAGCCTCGACGAGTTGCGGTCCATGCCCGGCCTGCCTGCCGGACTGGCGGAACGTCTCTACGCGGCGTTTCAGGAACGGAAATCATCGTGAGAGATTTGGCTGTTTGAATTGTAGATTGGATAAGATTTTGACTTTCTCCGCGCCTTCGCGGCTTCGCGTGAGATAAGAACAGGGGCACTTCTTTTTGTCACGCGAAGCCGCGAAGAACGCGAAGAAAACCTTGAAAGCGTAGCATTGAAAGCCGACAACGCAGAGGTCTCAGCGATATGCTGGGGAAAGGGCCTAGGGCGCCCGCCCGAAGCGGCGGGTCATGTCCCCCAGTCGCTGCTGCAGTTCCGAGGTCAGCGCGCCCGGCAAGTAGCGCCAACCCCAGTTGGCATCGGCGTGGCCGGGGTGATTCATACGCGCCTCGCCATCCAGTGCCAGCAGATCCTGCAGCGGGCAGATGGCAAGTCGGGCGACGCTCGACCAGGCAAGGTGGATCAGGTCCCAGGGCATGTCAACGGAGGACCGGCCGAGGTAGGCAGCGGTTTCGGTGCGGAGCTGTTGATCCAACGACTGCCACCAGCCGAGGGTTGTGTCGTTGTCATGGGTGCCGGTATAGACGATGCAGTGCACGGGCAGGTTGTGGGGCAGATAGGGGTTGTCCGGTCCGGAATCGAAGGCGAACTGCAGAATCTTCATGCCGGGCAGGCCAAGCCGGTCGCGCAGTTGCTCGACTTCGGGGGTGATGATGCCCAGATCCTCGGCCACCAGCGGCAATGCCGGGTATTTATGCTTCAGGGTGGAGAAAAGGGCTTCGCCGGGGCTGTCCCACCACTGGCCGTTGATGGCGGTCTTTTCTCCGGCCGGAATCGCCCAGCAGGCGATGAAACCACGGAAATGATCGATGCGCAGCAGGTCGCATTGTTGCAGGTTCCACGCGAGCCGGTCCTGCCACCAGGCGAAATCATCCTGTTGATGCGCTTCCCAGCGATACAGGGGGTTGCCCCAGTGTTGGCCGGTAGCGCTGAAGTAATCGGGAGGCACACCGGCCACCACCGTCGGCTGCAACTGCGGGTCCAGATGGAACAGACCGGGATGCGCCCACACGTCCGCCGAATCAAGCGCCACAAAGATCGGCATATCGCCCAGAATACGCACTCCCCGTCGGTTGGCATAATCGCGCAGGGCCAGCCACTGTTCAAAAAACACGAACTGGCTGTATCGATGAAAGTACAGGCTGTCGGCCAGTTCCCCACAAGCCTGCTCCAGGGCGTCCGGCTGCCTCTCCCTCAGGGGCCGGGGCCATTGCTGCCATGACTGGTCGTCGAATTTTCGCCGAAGGGCGCAGAATAGAACGAAGTCCTCGAGCCAGCCGGCTTGTTCATGACAGAAGGTGTCGAAGTCGTTCTTACGCCGGGCGGAGGCTCCCTCGCGGAAGCGTTTGCCTGCCTTGCGCAGCAGTCGGGTTTTGAAAGGGGCGACAAATCCGAAATGTGCCAGCCCCTCTTCCAGGCTGACCCCCGCCAGATCTTCCGGTTCGAGATCTCCCTCTTCCACCAACCGCTCGAGGGAAACCAGCAGGGGATTGCCGGCGAACGCCGACAGGGCGCTGTAGGGTGAATGTCCGTAGCCCGTTGGTCCCAGGGGCAATATCTGCCAGATGCTCTGCCCTGCTCCGGCAAGGAAGTCGACGAACCGCCAGGCTTCGGTGCCCAGATCGCCCATGCCGTGCGGTCCCGGAAGGGAGGTGGGGTGCAGCAGGACCCCGCTGGCGCGGTGCTGGCCCGTCATGACGGGTTACTTGAGCCGAGAGAGTCTTTTTCCGCGGCAACCAGTACCTGGCGCGCGGCCAGCAGACGTCGGTAGTAGTTGGCGGCTTTCTGATGCTGGCCGGATACCAGGGCCTTATGCAGATCCCCCTCCAGTTCGGCCACTTCCAGGCGCTTGTAATAGTCCATGGTTTCGAGCAGGTGCGCGACGACGATGCGGGCGGTCAACAGGGGGTGGTTGTTGGTGACGTTGGCTGCCGGATACATGGTGCCGTGCTCAAGCTCAACTTCCAGTCCGGCCCGAAAATCTTCCAACGGGATTTTCAGCCCGGCCGTGTCGGTGTTGGCCAGGATCATGCCGGCTTCGTCTTCCGATACTTCGACCTTGTCCAGACATGTCCAGTCTCTGATATCCAGAGCTTTGCATACCCTCCGCACTTCTTCCACGGTGATATAGACAGGCAGTTCCATGGTGATATCCTTTGGTTTGAGATGTTGTAGGCAGCTTGCTATTACGCTTCATTATACTCGATGTGGCGTGGTTTCCCACAAGCAGCCATTCATGTGTGGGGTTTTTAAGTCGATGAAAGTTGCGGGCAAAGGGGCGTCATGAGGCGCCTCAGGCGAGGAGGATGGTCATGGAGAATCAGCAGCGCGTGATCGAAGATGTCGGGATGGCTAATTTGCAATTTCCTATCCGGGTGTTGTCCGGGCGTAATGCTCAGGGACAGGATACTGTTGCCAGCATAACCGTTAATGCCCGCATTCTTCAGGAATTTGAAGCTCGCTGGATCGACCGTTTTATCCAGGTATTGCATCGACACAGAGGTATTGTCGGCGCAACCGCATTGCAGGATCAGGCCCTCGATTATCTGCACGAACTCGATGCCCGCTCGGTAAGCGTGGAGTATGAGTTTCCCTATTTTATCGAAAAGACGACTCCGGCATCCGGGGAGAAGTGTCTGGTGAGATATCGCTGTGCCTATGCGGTGCGGGTCCATACCCTCAATAATGAACCGACGGTTCTGTTTCGTATAGAAGTGCCGTGCATAACCACCTATCCCGGCTCGTCGCGGGAAAAACCCGGGGGGCTGTTTGGCCAGCTCAGCCGCATCGGCCTGGAAGTCATGACGCGCAGGGATATCTACCCGGAAGATCTCGTCGACATGGTCGACCGTCATGCGTTGGCGCCATTGTATTCTTATCTCACCGAAGAAGATCAGATGCATGTTATCGAGCGGGTGCATACCGAGGAAAAAAACAGCGTGGTGGTGGTCGACGCTATCAAACTGGAGTTGGCGCGTCGGCGGGATATCGAGTGGTATGCGGTCAAATCGGCCAATTATGGCATGCTGCATTCTTATTCGACCATGGTCGGACTGGAAAAAAGCCCCTGGATCCCCTTCAGTGGTTATGAGTCGGGTGATATCTGACGGTTTGGGCTTGCAGGGTGCACGGTGTGGCGAAATTGCGTGCCAATTTCCGTTAAGGGGAAGGCCCCTCTGTATAGATCAGGCACTGGGTTCGGATCGATTCCTGAGTTTGATAATCGGTGCCGGTAAACTGCTGGTCTTTAGATACGCCTGACAATCTTCGGCAGGAATAGGGTAGCTCAGATAGTATCCCTGGCCTATCTGGCAACCCCGCTTTTTTAAGAAGACTTTTTGGTATTCCGTTTCGATACCTTCCGCAATAACCCCCAGCTTAAGGGTGTTGGCAAGGGCGATGATGCCCTCTGCCAGCGCACCATTCTCCTCACCCTGGTTGACTTTGCTAATAAACGAACGGTCGATTTTAAGGCTGTTGATAGGGAAGTTTTCCAGGCAGCTGAGAGACGAATAACCGGTACCAAAATCGTCAATCGACAGGCTGATACCAAGAGAGACAAGGCTTTTCATGGTTCGAATGGCCTTTGCCATGTCGAGCATGATGGCCGTTTCGGTTATTTCGATTTCCAGATATTCCGGTGCAAGCCCGGCTTCGGTGAGAGCGTGGCTTACGACATCGCACAGATCGGCCTGACAAAACTGTTTGGGGGATATGTTGACGGCAACTTTGCATGGGGGCAGACCTGCCTTTTGCCATGCCTTGGCCTGTTTGCAGGCGGTGTTTAAAACCCAACGGCCTATCGGCAGGATCAGACCGCTTTCTTCGGCTACCGAAATGAATTTTCCCGGAGGGATAAGCCCTAAAGAGGGGTGCTGCCAGCGGAGCAGTGCTTCCATGCCGTGCACCGTATTTGAAAACAGATCGATCTGTGGCTGATAGTAGAGAATGAATTCACCATTCTGAAGCGCTTTACGCATGCTGTTTTCAAGAAACAATGTCTCTTCGACCTGTTCATTCATACCGTTGGTGAAGAAGCGGTAGGTATTGCGACCGATTTCCTTGGAGCGGTACATGGCGACGTCGGCACATTTCATCAGGTTTTCCACGCTATCCCCGTCGTCAGGATAAATGCTGATGCCGATGCTGGTGGTGATAAACAATTCCTGGTCGTTGATGGTAAACGGCTCCGCCATCGAATGGAGGATTTTATCGGCAACCAGAGATAGAGACCGTGCATCGCGAACCTCTTCGATCACAAGTACAAATTCGTCACCCCCCAGTCTCGCCAGGGTGTCCTCGTTCCGAATCTGATCCTTCAGACGGCGGGTAACGAGCTGAAGCACGACGTCGCCGATGTCGTGACCCAGGGTGTCGTTGATATTCTTGAAGCGGTCCAGGTCGAGAAACAGCAGGCCGACCTTGTTGCCGGAGCGTTGGCCGCGGGATAGAGCGTGGGATAACCGGTCGCGAAACAGCAGGCGGTTAGGCAGGCCCGTCAGGCAGTCATGGTGGGCCAGATGATCCAGATGTTTGCGCTGGTTGGACAGTTCGTGGTCACGATGTTGAATCTGGGTCAGCATGTTGTTGAAGTTCTCGATCAAAGTTCCCATTTCATCGATTCTGTTATTAACAATTCTCCTCGAATAATCTTTGTCCTGCGAAACGGAATTCATGGCTGTGGCCAGTTGTTCGACCGGTTTCGAAATAATTTTCTGGAGTCTTGTGGCAAGCAGAAAGCCGAGCATCGAAGACCCCATGAGACCGAGCAGGCCGAAGGTGGCATAGCGTATCAGTGTTTGACTGATATCGGAAAGATCCGCTTGTATATAAAGGGTTCCCAATGCCTCGCTTTTGTGTTGCAAGGGGATACATATTTCGAGGGTTTTGCCAAAAACATGGCCCTGCCGAAGCAGTATTTCAGTTGGTGTGACAGGATAGGCATGGGAGTTGTCGGCTTGGCCATAGTGTGTAAAGGTTTCACCCGTTTTAGCTTTTATCTGGATGAGTAAAATCTGTTCTTTTTTAGAAAAATTGTTCAGTGCGTCGCTGATGGCTTGTCTGTCATCAAAAATCAGTGCGGCCGCAAGGTTGCCTGATATATCATTGGCAATGATCGTGACTTGCTTGAGGAGGGATTTTCGCAAAAAAGTTCTTTGCGTATAAATCAGTGTAGAAAACAGCAACAGCATTGTAAGCGTGCTGACAATGCCAATGATAGAAAGCAGCTTGGCTTTAATGGACAGTTTGTTGATGATTGTCTGTGATATTTTTGTCATCTTTGCTCCATAACGATGCCATTTTTTATGATAGACAAAGACAATCCGAATAGTTTTGAGCTAATATGCAGTCTGTTTTTTGCGGCGTTATCCAGATTTAAGCAGAAATTGACGCGACCTCCTACTTCAACAAAAGAAACGATCCCACCATTTTTGAAAAAACTGTCATCATCGCTTACGGATAAAATTGGTAACGATTTAGTTAATGATAAGACTTGCTTTGAATGACTCTGTTGGTTATCCGCGATATAGAGAATCTGGCATTGGTGCATGGCTTGTTGCAGTTCGACCAGGTTCTTTAAAACGAGTACTTCAATAGGTCTGCCAAAATAGGACCGTTCTTGCCATTTCATGAGCTCTTTCTGCAGAAGATCTTCACCGAATACGCATACCCTTAAGGCGGTTTTATTGCTATCGAAACTTGTATCAGGCCACTCGACAAACTGGGCAATACTGTACAGTATCGCAGACTGGACGACTTCTTCCCGGTAGACCGGTTGGCAAACCCCCTGTGCGCCGGACAACAATAACAGGGACAGCAAAAGCATGATGACGCCACACGGTTTTTTTAGCCGTATTAACGACCGAAACCGGTTGGGTGGTGCCATTATCGAATTTTCTGGAAGAATCCCCATAGTCTGGAATCACTAAAAATTTAGGCGAAGGGATTATTAATTCCCTTCACGTCGTAAGTGGATCCGCTATTTAAACCGACCCGTTAATTGCGCATAAAAACCTCTTGCCACCCCGGTGCTGATGGCTGTAGTCGAGGTGAATTCCTGGCGATTGTCATCCAAAAGATTCTGTCCGACGATGGCCAGTTCCAGCGATGAATTCAACTGTAATGCCACCCGCAGATCCAGGGTGTGATAGCTCGGTATGTCCAGTTCCGGGAGGCTGTCGACATAACGCCACCAGGCGTCCAGTTCGACCCTTTCGCCGATATTCCATTTGGATAGAACCGATACCTGATGCTGCGGGCTGAATCCTTCATCGGTTTCAAAGGACTCTGCTCCGCTTGAATGATCGATATGCAACGCCATTTGCAGATAGCTGTAGGATGTTTTGAGTTGCCACCACGGAAGGGGGGTATAGTCGACAGCGACTTCGATGCCGTAGGTTTCGCCGGAGCCCTGGTTTTCGGCGCTTAAGGGGACAATGAAGTATAATTGGGGGAAAGTTCCTGTCTGGATGGGTGTTTGAGGTTCGTAGGTGATCAGACTGTCGTAATCGTTGTAAAAGGCTGTGATATCCAGGTTGAACCACCGCTTCGGCTGATAACGAAAGCCGATCTCATAAGCGATGAGATCTTCGGAGTCTGCATCCTCATCCCCTCTTAAGGAATAATACGAAGTTACAGGTCCTGTGGCTGATACCCCGAAATTGATTTGGGAGTCGTGATCAAGTCTTGAAGGGGTACGCACGGCACGCGATACCGCTGCCCAGATGGAATAGGGGATGGAAGGGGTCCAGATGATGCGGGCGTTCGGTTGGGCTTCCAGGCCTGTATACCCATTGTGCTCAAATTTCGATCCGACAATGAACGTCAGTCGATCCTGGATGAGCATGACGTTGTCCTGCAGAAACAGACTGTAAAGACTGTCGGCGCGACTGTCGGGATCGCCGCTTACGGTAAAGCTGTCGTCGATGCTGTCGCGGGTATAGCGATAGCCCGCGCCCCACACCAGCGTATGGCGTTCCCCCAGGTTGAACTGGTGCTGAAAGTCGAAGTCCAGGGTGTCGCGTTTTTCGTTGAAAGCCATATCCTTGCGTTTGGTGCCGTCATAGTAGAATTGCGCTGAAAAATTGGACGTTTCGGATAGCGTGTGTTGCCAGCGCAGCAACACATTCTGGCCGGAAAATTCGCTGTCGCCGACGGTGTTGAGGCTGTAGGGTGCTTCAATCAGGCTCATAGGCCGAACGGAGCCGGACGAACCGCTATACGCGTCGCCTTGCAGGGTTACCTGGTCGTCGTCCGGATCGCCCCACTCGGCCCGAAAGCCCCCCCGAAAAGATCGCCAGTCATCGGCGGCGTCTTCACCGAAAAGGCTCTGACCTGTATCGCGATCAAAATATTTGGCATAGATACGGTAAAACCCCTGGTCGCCGAAGGTGCCGCCGTAACGAATCCTGCCGAAGCCACGCTCCTCGGAACCGCTCCCGCCGGCTATCAGCAGGCCCTGCGTATCTTTGGCGGATTTGGTCATGATGTTGATGACGCCGTTGACGGCATTAGCGCCCCACAGGGTGCCGCCCGGGCCGCGAATGACTTCGATGCGGTCCACGTCTTCCAGCATGACATCCTGGACATCCCAGAAAACTCCGGCAAACAGTGGGGTGTAGACGGTCCGTCCGTCGATCATGACCAGCATTTTGTTGGCAAACGCTTCGTTGAAGCCCCGGCAGGTGATGGCCCATTTATTACCGTCGATACGGGCGACCTGCAGGCCTGGAACCATACGCAGGGCTTCCGGAATACTGGTGGCACCGGAATGCCGGATATCTTCACTGGTTACCACATAGATGGCAGCAGCGGCCTGGCTGATTTTTTGAGGCATTCTGGCGGCACTTGTGACCTCGATATTGACCAGATCCTCCAGGCTCAATGCCATGACTTCCTCGGTGGTTGCTGCCGCCGCAGGCATCACAGATGAGACCATAATGAAAAAAATACTCCCCAGGACCGCAATAATCAGGAGCCTGTTGGCGATGCCGATTGGTGGTGGTGCTAAAAGCATGCAGCTACGGTTTTTGATGCCTGCTTTCATGGGTTCTCTCCCAAATAAAAAAACCCGTTCCGAAAGGGAACAGGGCGCAGTGGGCCTGCATCGGCCACATACATTAGGGCTCCCCCTCTTTCTGCAGCTCGGCCATCCGCTCAGACGGATCCGTAGCTTTGCGCCATCAAATTGCTTTGACTTTGCTTTTTCCAGAGGTTTTATCAGGTTATCGGTGAAATGATGCCTGTCAATAAATACATATCGTTAATGTAAGTAAAATAATTATTGTTTAGATATGTTCAGGGTGGACAAGGTTGTGCCTTTATCCCGGCAGGTTGTTTCGGTAGATCGGCGGGATGCTCAACGGGGTCGGTAGTCGGGGTGGGCGAAAGAGTAGGAAAATTCCATGTGGTCGGCGTAGCTTCCGTCGAGAATGGCAGCGACGTCTTCTATGAATACCTGTTCTTCATCGGTCGGAATGACGAAGACCTTTATGGGGGATGTATCGCTTGAGATGAGCACTTCTTTGCTGCCTGCCAGTTCACGGTTGCGTTGTTCATCGAGATAAATGCCGACATGCTCCAGGTTTTGCAGCGCCATGTGCCGGATCAGGGCGGAACGCTCCCCGACTCCGGCGGTAAAAACCACGGCATCGAGCGGACCGATCGCTGCCAGGTAGGCGCCAATGTATTTGCGCAACCGGTAACTCTCGATTTCCAGGCAGAGCTGGCAACGGGGATCGCCGTTTTGTGCCGCCGAGATGACATCCCGCCGGTCGGTGTAACGCCCTGTTATACCCAATACGCCGCTCTTTTTGTTGAGCAGGTTATCCATTTCATCCGAGGAGAGGTTTTCCATCTTCATCATGAAATGCGGGATGGCCGGGTCGATATCGCCGCAGCGCGTCCCCATTACGGCGCCTTCCAGGGGGGTGAGACCCATGCTGGTGTCGATGGAGATGCCGTTGCGGATGGCGCAGTGGGAGACGCCGTTGCCGATGTGCATGGTGATCAGATTGCAGTCACGGGCATGCTTGCCGAGCAGGGCCGCCGCACGTTTCGATACATAGAGGTGGGAGGTGCCATGAAACCCGTAACGTCGAACCCGGTAATGTTCGTACCATTCGTAGGGCAGGGCGTAAATATAAGCATGTCTGGGCATGGTCTGGTGAAAGGCCGTATCAAAAATGGCAACGCCTGGCACTGTGGGCAGGGCTGCGCGTACCGCCTCGATACCGGCGATGTTGGGCGGGTTATGCAGGGGCGCAAGGTGCTGAACCTCGCGGATGGTTGCCAGAACCTCATCATCGATACGTACCGATCGGGTGAATTTTTCACCGCCATGTACCACGCGGTGGCCAACGGCTGAAATGGCATCGATGTTGTCGATGACCGCCTCCCCGCCTTCGGTCAGTGTCCGCAGGATCAGGCCGATGGCGGTGTGATGGTCGGGGCATTCCTGTTCCAGCCGGTAGTCTTCTCTGCCGGGGACATTATGGATAATGAAAGAGCCCCCGACGATGACCCGTTCGACACCTCCTTTGGCAAGAATTTTTTGGTTGGTCCAATCAAAGAGATTGTATTTGACCGATGAACTGCCGCAGTTCAGTGCCAGTATGATCACGATGCCCTCCCGGGTTCTTGTATAATTAAATAACTAACAAGAATTCGGGGAAATGCAACGAGGACACCACGGCTGTTACCATGCTTGCTGTGCAAATTCCTGCTGCGAAAAGTTCACCACGCGTTATACTTCTCGACATTGTTTGGAGATAACCACGACGGTATCGATAAGGAGGACAACTAATGCAAAGGTCAGTCTGGATGTTGGTTATGGCATGTTTGGGGATGATGCTGGTTACCGGTTGCGGTCGCGAGGAGTCGCAGGAGAACAGTGCGGCCGTTTCGCAAAAGCAAGCGATGCCTATGGAGCATGATATGGGATCGGGGATGGATGCCATGCATGAGATGGACCACGACATGATGGCTACAACGGCAGTTACGGATGATGGCGCTGCATTGTTTCAACAACACTGCGCCGTGTGTCACCCCGGTGGCAGCAATATCATTACCCCTGCCAAGACCCTTGATCGGCAGACACTCGAGAAAAACGGCATAACCACCGTGGAAGATATTCTGGCGATCGTGCGCAAACCCGGTCCGGGTATGACCCCGTTCGGGCCGGAGCAGTTGTTCGACAAACAAGCGGAGCAGGTGGCCGAGCATATCCTGTCAACTTACTGATTTTGCCCCGGGTTGTTCATGAATGGCGTTTTCTGGCTCTGCGGTCGACAAGGTACGCGATGAGCATGCCGAGGACCATCCCCACCAGCAGGGTCATGAGCAGCAATACCGCCAGGGGAGCCGTCATGGTCAGGTAAAGGATTCTGACCGGCACCTCAACGGTATTTTGCAGGATGATAAACAGGGCCAGCACGGCCAGGATGAAGAAGCTGTACATTTTTAGACTTTTCATAGAGAGAATCTCCCCAGGCGGCTCGATCGAGCCGCCTTTGTATGTTTTGAGCAAAGGAGGGGGATGCCGATAGCCATGTTGCCGGAATTGTCAGACGGTGATTTCCCCCGCTTTTTGCAAGGCTCGTCTGGCCAGTAGTGGGCCGATCAGCTCATGGATAACCGTAGCGCCCAGGGTCACACTCATGACCGTATCGGCCACCTCCGCAAAATCGGGGTTGTTTTTGAGTAGCAGGGCCAGGCCTATAACGATGCCGCCCTGGGGCAACAGTCCCCAGAACAGGTGGCGTTTCACCTGTATCGAAGCATGAGACAGCGCTGCGCCGGCTCGGCTACCCAGCCATTTTCCAAGACTGCGCAGTACTACGAAACCGACGATCAACGCTAAACTGGTACCAAGCATTTTAAGATCGAGCAACATGCCGCTGAGGGTAAAGAACAGGGCAAAGATCAACTCCTCCGTATAACGCTCGAGCATTTTAAAAATCATTTGGCGGCGTGGATTAAAGTTGGCGACCACCGTGCCCATGCTCAGAGTACCCAGTAATTCATCCCCACCGAACACATGAACAGTACCGAAAACCAGAGTCAGGGCGGCGAAGATCAGAACAATTAAAGCCCCCTCCGTCTCCCTGCGAAAAAGTTCCGTCAAGATGTTGAATACCAGCCCGCCCGCAATCCCGATGCCGACGCCGATCAGAATCATGCTGGTTGGATGCCATAACAACATTCCCAGATTGGTCCCCGGTGCCGCAACCAGCAGACTGGCAAGGCCGGTCGACAGGGAAAAGTTGAGGATGGCCAGGACATCGTCCAGGGCAGCCACGCCCATGATTGTCGTGGTGACATCACCGCGAGCCCTGTATTCGTGGGCGACAGCCAAGGTTGCCGATGGGTCGGTCGGTGTCGCCAGCGGGGCCAGCAGGAGCGCCAGCAGCGACGGGGCAGGCCATCCCAGCAGCCAGCCGGCGACAATCAGGCCGGTGCCAACGGCCAGCATGGCGGTCTGCGCTTCCCCAATGGCGATCCAGAGGATACTGCGTCCCAGACGCTTAAGATGAGGAAACAGCAGTGATCCCCCGACCGAAAAGGTGATGAAGGCCAGGGCCAGGTTGGTGATGAATTCGGTGTGATCGGGAAAATCACGGGGGATGATCGGCATCAGTCGCGGGTTGAGCGCGATGCCGGCCAAAATGTACCCGGTGATTTTTGGCAGTTTGACAACCCGGGCAATTTCCCCACCGATCAGGGCGCCCAACAGGATGATGCCGATAATCAGAGTTGTATCCATTGCATGACTCATTTCGCAGGCGGTAAGTGTCCCGTGTGGTTATTCCTGACTTCCGACTATGGCCTTTATAAGCACGTCCTGCGATGTTGCGCTTTGGTGGCACCCAAAATGTCTCAGAAATATCTGACGCGATTACCTGCGCAGGACACTGGGTCGCAAGGTTTTCTCTATACCGGTAAGGGCCCGGCGTAACGGTGTGAAAGTTGTGTGGCCCAGCCCTGTCGATCGTGTTTCAGGGCCTGTGGTAGAAGGTCGAGAATATCCTGGGCGGTCATGCCGTCTTCCCCCTGCCTCAGTGCGGCAAGATCCCCGGCTGCACCGTGCAGGAAAACCCCCTTGCACACCGCTTGTTCCAGGCTCAGGCCGAGTCCGTGCATGGCGGCGATGGTGCCGGTCAACACATCCCCGGAGCCGGCCGAAGCCATACCGCTGTTGCCGCTGAGGTTGATGAACACACGTCCGTCCGGGCAGCCGATCAAGGTGTGAGCTCCTTTCAGGACGATAATAGCGTTCAGATCGGCGGCGGCCCGTTGCACGCTACCGATGCGATCCTTCTCCAATGTTTCGATGCTTTGCCCGGTCAGGCGAGACATCTCTCCCATATGGGGGGTGAGTACGGTGGGCGCAGGGCGTGTGCGTACCAGATCCAGATTTTGGCAGATGGCGGTAATGCCATCGCCGTCGATAAGCAGGGGCCGCTCGATGGCGGCTGTCAGCTCTCGCACCAGTTGCTGGGTTTGTGTTTCGAGGGACAACCCTGGTCCGATCACCGTCATATCGAGTCCATTGGCCAGTTTAAGCAGGGTGTCCCGGTTGGACAGTGCAATGCTGCCCATATCGGTGCTTAGCTGGGGCAAGAATACGATTTCGCTGCCTTTCATGGCGATAAACGGCGTGATGGCGGAGGGTGCCGCCAGACGGCTGTAGCCGCCGCCTGCTTTGAGGTAGGACAAGGCGGCAAAACAGGGGGCGCCCAGATAACCGGCGGCGCCTGCAATGAACAGGGCCTGGCCGAAACTTCCCTTGTGGCCGGTATCGGATCGTGCCGGCAACGGCGGCGGGGCATTTACGGCGACTTTAAGTTCGTCGTTGGTGTGCAATGCCGGCGGGAAAGAGATGTGACTGACATGCAATTGGCCCCCGAAGGCAAAGCCGGGGAAAAGCAGATTTCCAATCTTCGGCAGACCAAAGCTTACCGTCTGGGTAGCCTGGATGGCACAGCCGAGTACCTGGCCGGTGTCCCCGTGCACGCCTGATGGAATGTCGAGGCTCAGAACCGGCTTGCCGCAGGCATTGATGGATTCAATCACTTCCTGATGCAGCCCGGTGACCTCGCGGGCAAGGCCGGTGCCGAAGATGGCATCGATCACTGCGGCACAATGCGCCAGTCCTACGCTAAGCCCTGACGCACTGTCGAGTTGCTTTATGACTATGGGCATGCGGCGAATGATATTGAGATTAAGCCGCGCGGCTCCGCAAAATTTCTCGGCGTCTCCAAGAATCAGTATCGTAGGCACGCCGCCGGCCGAATGAATCTTGCGCGCGACGACAAAGCCATCGCCGCCATTGTTTCCAAGTCCGCAAAAGACCATGAATCTGCGTCCCTGCATGGGACCCATTTTTTCCAGAACGGAGAACGCGGCGTGCCCGGCATTTTCCATGAGTATCTCTTCGGGGATGCCGTACTCCTCGATGGCAGCGCGATCCATGGCGCGCATCTGGTCGACCTGGCTGACTTTCATGGGGTGATCCCTCCATAGATCAGACACCGCCCTGGTCGGTGCGGCGGGTCATCAAAACAGGCTTGCGTACGTAAAGAGAACGCTGCAACGGAGCCGGAGTGAATCGCTGCGCACTTTTGCTTCCTTCTGGATGATATCACGCGCTCGATGCGAAGCAATAGGGGCGGGGTCTGGCTGATGTTGCGAAAATCAAGGAGATCTTAGCCTATAACGGGTGAAGGTGTCAAAATCCGCGCGGCGGATAAATGTAATATTTTCGATTACCTTGCAACCTTGTTCCGGGAGGTCCGGCCTCTGCAGTCCCGCTGGTGCGGCAGGTCAGGCGATGCAGTTACGCCCCTTGCTTTTGGCTCGGTAAAGGGCTTTGTCTGCCTGTTCGAAAAGCTGCTGAGGCCGGGAAAGCTGTGACGGTGTCATGGTGGCGATGCCAATGCTGACGGTAACAATCGGTGCGACCTGTGACGCGGAGTGGGGAATGTCCAGCAGGGCAATGCGCTGTTGAATGCGCTGGGCAAACAGCTGCGCTTTTTCGTCATTTAATCCGGGCAACAACAGGATGAATTCTTCGCCGCCGTAGCGGGCCGCCAGATCGGAGGAACGGTGGGCTAACTCGGACAGCACGCCAGCGATGGCTTTCAGACATTGGTTGCCAGCCTGGTGGCCATAGGTGTCGTTGTATTGTTTGAAATAATCGACATCACATAAAATCAGAGACAACGGCTCCTGGCGACGTTGCATCAGCCCCCACATCTGTTGCAGGAATCCTTCAAAATGTGTGTAGTTGGCAAGCTGGGTCAGGCCGTCCATCAGCGACAGCGTCTGAAGTCTATGGTTCGCCTTGCGTAAGGCGGCATTGGCGTGACCCAGATCGCGGGTGCGTTTGGCAACGCGTTTTTCCAGTAATTGATTCTGGCAGGCGATCTGTTCCGCAAGGTTTTCATTGTCGCTGAATATGCCCTCCACGGTGTTGAACCACGGCTGCCAGCAACGGGGAACTTTGATTTCAGGTTTGGGCTGACGCCGGCTCAGGGCCAGCATGAATTTCAGAAAAATCTTTGAGGGCCGGACGATATAGATGTGGGTAATGAACATCCATGCTGCTACCACCAGGGACAATTCCACCATTAGAAGCAGGGGACCGACGCCGAGATGCTGCAGAGTTGCCTGCATCCATGTTTGATTTCGGCGGTAAAAAATCAGTTGCCAGGGGGCTTGTTGCAGAGGCATGCGCAAAACGCTATAGGTCCCCCAATTGCGCAGCTGCCCCGCTGGGATTGCCGCGAAATCATCCACCTGCAGGCCAGCAGGGAGAATTTGCTCCAGGGTCAGGGAACGGGCAGGGTTTCCGGCAATCGGGGTCGGAGAGGCCAATAAGTGCTCCTGCTCATCGATGAGTAGTAGCGTGCCCTGTTCGGCTTCGAGGAAGGCAGCGGATTCGAAAAGCTCACGCAGGTTGAAGTCCATGGCTATGACGCCGAGAAACCGATCGCCAAAGTAGACTGGCGCCGCACAGGTGGCCGTCGGATTGTCTGCTGTCTTTTTAAAAGGCGTATGCGACCAGTAGAGTTGGCGCGAAGGGTTGTGCGTCGGCGCCCCGGCCATAAACAGGGGGTGCTGCAATAAGGCAGGGGTGAAATGATAGCGCTCCGAAGGTTGCCATGGATACAGGCTCAGGAAGCTATGGGCGGAGATGTAATAGAACCATGGGGTTGGAATAAATGAATCGGCTGCGGCTTGAAAGCTGCTGTAGAGACCCAGCGCCATATTCATTTCGCGAAGGGTTTCGGAGTCACATTGTGTCGGCTTTCCCGAGCCGGTGAGACTGCCGATTTGTTCCTGCAGGAAGGGGTGCTGTAACCTATCGAGATGAAAATAACCCTTTTTCTCATCGTATTGCAGCGAGGATGTCAGGAGGCAGCTTGCTGTTGGATCGTGATCCTGACGAGTTTGTATTACCTGGGTTTGCGCCGTGGCGCGCAAGGTCCGGATATGGTCGCCAATGCGGGTCAGGGAACTATCCAGATGGCGGGACTTTTCTATCAATCGGGTTGTCAGGGCCCGATTGTTTTGTCTGGTAAGATGATGGCTGCTTCTGTCTAGAAACAGGCCGGCCAAGCTGCCCAGCAACAAAAATGTAGCCAGCATGAAAGCTGATAGGCGCGTATGAAACCTGACCAGGTTGGACTTCTTGGACATGATGAAGAGCACAATCCCAATAAAACATAAAAAGATGTTGCAATGTTTTTCATTAAAATAGAGATTTTAGCTTTACTGGGGGCTGGATGTAAAGGATTTTGAAAAAAGTCACCGACTGCGTTACGGTTTTTCGTATCCGGAAATGGACAGTCCCGATTCAGCACTCCAGGCATGTTCCCAATCCATGGGGAGGATGTAGCTCTTCCTGTATCACGGCCGCGGCAGTGGTAATGTCGGGTACGACCTGCCAGGCTTCGGGGAAGCTGGTTTGCGGTGTCAGGCCGCTGGGGATGACCAGGCAGCGTATGCCGGCTGCCACGGCCGCTTCGAGTCCACGCCTGGTATCCTCGATGACGAGGCATTCTTCGGGACGCAGGCCGCTGCGGGCCAGGGCTTTGAGGTAGGGTTCCGGATGCGGTTTGGTAAGTTGAAAGTCTTCGCGTGTGAGGATGAAGTCAAACTGTTGCGGCAGGCCGGTATGGCGATGAATAAGATCGAAATGCTCGCGCAGAGAACTGGTAACAATGGCCATGCGGCACTGCAGGCGCAGGCCTGCGACCGCATCGATAACTCCCGGCAAGGGTTGAATGCCAGACTGCAGCAAGTCGCTGTAGCGGGCGTTTTTGACGTTGCGTAATCGTTTGATTTCCGGTGGCGAAAACCCCGCCTGCTGGGCCAGGCTGAGGCTGCTGCGTCCTTCTTCCAGGGTGATGCGGGAATACAGATCGAGGGGCAGTTGGATGCCGACTTCGGCCAGCGTTTCACTCATGGCCTGGAAATAGAGAGGCTCGGTATCGACCAGGATGCCGTCATTATCCCAGAATAGGCCTTTAAGCATAACTTCTATAATTCCTTATTCGTCGTTCGGATTTTCGCAGGGCAGAATTTTTACCGGGACGGAACAGCCTGCCTCGAAATGTTTTGCGTCGACCACGGATCCGATACTCCGTCCATAATGCATGGGGATGGCGAGTTTTGGGCGAATCAGTCCCGCGGCCTCGGCCGCTTCGGCAGCGGTCATGACGTAAGTGCCGCTGACCGGAAGCAAGGCGATGTCGCAGACGATGCCGGCCATTTCCGGAATCAGATCGCTGTCGCCGGCGTGATAGATGCGACGCTCGTCCACCGTTACAATAAACCCGACATTGCCTGCTTGTTTGGGGTGGAAAACCAGTCCGGGGGCGCGGAACTTGTCGAGATTGTAGGCCGGCACGGTTTCTACCAGCACATCGCCGACCTCCCGTCGCTCGCCCACCTGCACCACACGTACAGGCTCGGGGAGCTTGGCCGCGGCCGCAGCCACAGTCATTATGACGGTATGCGGGGTGCGGATGCGCGCCACATCCTCCGGGGAGCAGTGGTCGTGGTGGTCGTGGGTGATCAGGATCAGGTCCGCAGGAGGGCCGTCAGGGATCTGCCATGGGTCGATGTAAATCACCATGCCACTGCCTTCGATGCGAAAACTGTCGTGGCCAAGCCAATGGATGTCGTGAAACATGCGGCATGCCTCCTTGTTCGCTGGGTGGACGATGCTCCTATTATATCAGAATCAGCGGCCGGGATGCGGCCTGGAGCAGGAATGAATCCACCCGTTAAAGCGGTAAATGCGTCCTTGATGGTCCCCGTTCTCGTTACGGTCCCGCCGCCCTGTGGGGTCGGCTTATAGCCATTGCTGAAGATGGACTTTGACCGGTATGAAAAAAATGGTCTATACTTTTTCATAAACCGTTTTTATGGATGACTTATTGAAGGAGAGATCTTGTGAAAAAGTGGTTTGTTGCAGCAGGTGTGGTGACAGTCGCACTGGTGGTTCTGGTGGTCGTCGGAGTCTCCAATCTGGGACCCATTATCAAACAGGCGGTCAACTCGCAGGGCCCCGGGGTGACCGGCACCGATTTGCACGTGGGAAATGTTGACATTGCCTTGTTTTCCGGTCGTGCCAGCATCGAGGATTTTTTGCTCGGCAACCCCCAGGGGTTTGAAGCGCCCTATGCTGTGTCGGTTAAAACCATCAAGGTCGATATCGACGAAAAATCTCTGACCGGGGATACCGTGATTATCGACCGTATCGAAGTGGTCGCACCCCGTATTATATTTGAAAAAAATCGCGGAAGCGATAACTTCAAAGCTTTGTTAAGCAATGTGCAGAGGTCCTCGGCAGGAGCTGAAAAGGACGCTGCAAAGGCTGATGCAGGGCGTAAAAAATTACTGATCCGGGAATTTATCCTGCGAGATGGCAAGGTGAATCTGGCCATTAAGGGGCTTAAGGGGAAAGATCTCACGGCCTCATTGCCTGAAATACGCTTGGAAAATATCGGACAGCAGCAGGGGGGGGCGACTCCGGCTCAAGTTGCCAAGGAGGTTTTTACCGCGCTTTATGGCAAAATCACCTCCGCGGATATGAAGGACGTCCTGCAGAAAAACCTGTCCGATGTGAAGGGGCAGGTGTCCGGTCTCAAAACAGGGGCTGAAAAGGAGCTGGATGCGACCAGGGAACAGACCACGCAAAGCGTGGATGCCGCCAAGGAGTCGCTTAAGGGGCTGCTTGGTAAATAGTGTATCCATAGAGTTAAACAGAACGGGCCTGCCACTGGCAGGCCCGTTTTTTATTTGCTGTTGGTAGCTTCGGCGTCAGGCAGATCGAAATCGGCCAGCACCCCGGAAAAGCTTCGCTCGTTGGGGGAGGAGCATCGGTAGATGAAACTGTCCATTTTCAGGTAGGCCTTGCCCTTGGATGGCTTGTACCGGATTCGCATGCGCCCTTCGGCGGTATTGGTTTCCGATGACAGGTAAAATTGACGGAAGGGTTCGTCCGGACCGAGGGTGAACTGGGTAAGAACTTCATCATTGATGGAAAAATGCACGTTGACTTGTTGGTCGGTGGTCATTTCCCATTCCATGTCAAAACAGCCGAACAGTTTGCTGCCGGATGTTTCGCCGGCTATGCAAGAGATAGCCCCTGTGCCGATCAGCAGCAGGGCGCAGAGCAGGATTTTGATGAATTGCATGACATCTCCAAAAGGTAGGGGAGCCTTTATCCGCAGGGTGATGCAGTGAAGGCGTCAACGGAAAAAAGGTCCATGTTATAACATCGGTGCTACATGTGCCTTAGACCTTCGGTTGTATCTCTGTGTTACGATCTCGGTACGTTTGCAGGCCGGGGGTCGGTCGAGTGCTGGACAAGGGGGACGCTAAATCAGGGCCAGCAACGGGTTGTGCCCATTGGTCCGGTCCTTCACGATCAAAGTGGTGACCGGTGCCAGGGAGTGCTTGTTGAATAACAGGTCATGGCCAAGGCACAGCCCCATCGATACGTTCAGTTGGGTCTCCGCCGTTGCTAACAGCTGCGCCTGGCCGATAGGGTTGCAGGCGATTCCCCGGCCCCCTTCTGCCAGGGCCGCAGCCGGCAGTCGGCAGATTTTGCAGTCGGTGCGTGTAACTTCGAAGCCTTCCTGAGTCAACAGTTCTTCAAGTCGCCCCCCCGCATCCTTGACGGCGACACAGTGGGCGATACCGAGCCGGGAATAACCGGCGGCACGGGCGAAGCGGGCGATTTCCTCAACCCTGTTCAATCCTTTGCCTTTGGCGGCTTCGGCAAGTGCCATCAGCTTAAGGTCTTCTTCATCGTAAAGATCCAGACAGCGTTGCTGTTCTTCGCTGAGGCCGGGATTCTCTAAAATTGCAGTATCCATAAAACTCCTCCGAGACATGAATGATTCCACCGGTTGTTTCCTGAGGGTTACCGGAGCATCGGGGAGAAAGCTTGCGCGATTAAGGAGATACTGTCAAGAGGAAAGGGGCTCAGAGCTTAACGACGGGTGTCATGGCGGCCTTGTGGTAAAGCAGGTCCGGAGGGGCCGAAGGGGTGACAGCGATTGCATGACCGGACCGGTTCGCTGCGGTTGACGTGGCATCTTTCGCACAGCGCCATGGCCGAACGGGCTTTAACCGGAACCATGGTGGCATGGGCCAAACCTCCATGACAGGCGGTGCATTGTACCCCACGATCGAGGTGCAGGGCATGATAAGTGTTATGTGTTTCGCTGGGGCCGGGGTGTTCCCTCAATGTTTCGCCGGGGTGGCATTTATTGCAATTGGCGTTTGGGACTTCGGCCATCAGGATGGGACCGCTGATACGGCCGGTTACATAGGCATAGAGGTAGCGGGCACCGGCCATATGAGCCTTGATTTCGCCGCGCCAGCCTGGCTCGGAATGGCACGACAGACAACTCGTCGTCATGGCGTGGTCCGAATTGCGCCATGAAATATAGCGGGTTTCCATCAGGTGGCAGGATGCGCAAAATCTCGGCGTGGAAGACCATGCCAGTAGCCCCGTCAGGACGGCTATGCCAGCCAGTGTGATCATGCCTCCGATGGCAAGCCATTTGCGTGTGCGCCGCATGAGACCCCTTTGTGGATGTCCCGGCTGGAGGGTACGGTCCTGCCAGCCGGAAAGGCATCAAGGTGTTTGTGGTAAAGGCCGCCGCGCGGCGTCAAGCCGTAACTGGAGCTGTGCTGGTTCGTGTTTATCATGGTGGTGGCAGCTATTGCAGGAGTTGGGCTGCTTGTTTACATCGCCGTCTCCCAGTTCCACGGTAAGACGCGGTGGGATAAAGCGGAATGTATGAGTGCGCTCGTCACCCACGGTAGCACTCTTGCCGGTAGCGGGCATATGGCAGGAGATGCAGTCGCTGTGCTGGGGCGCATCTTTGATGGGGGCATGACCGCTGACCGGATCGGTGCTGATGGTGGCATGACAGCCAAGGCACAGGTTGTTGCCCGCAACCTTGGTGGAAAAACGATTGCCGGTGCTGTGGGTGGTGTGGCAGTCCAGGCAGCTTACGCCAGCCTTGAAATGCTGAGATGTCTGCCATTCGGGGTATTGTTGCCGGTGCTGTTTGATCGCCCCGGAAGGCCACCAGGCGCTGCTGTCATCATAACCGGCCACCTGGAACATGCTCGGCAACAGGCGCTTGCCAACTTGAAACCCAACTGGATAGGCATGTTTGCCATCCGGCGATTTGCCACGGGTGTGGCATTGCCCGCAGATATCCGCGGCCAGGTGCCAAGGCAACTTGGCCGGGTTGATAATGGTGTTCGCTCTGGCCAATCCGCGCGCTTTGACATGGGCGACGCCGGGACCGTGGCAAGCTTCGCAACCGATGCTCAACTCCGCCCAGCTGTTGTCGGCAGGCCAGAAGCCGGTCACATGGCAGTACGCGCAGTCGGTTTTCCAGTTGGGGCCTTGGGGGTCGCTGAAGTGGTAAGGGGCCCAAGTGTTGTCGACCATATTCCACTGAAATTTCTGCACTTCCCAATCGGCATTGATATAGCGCTGTTTCCAGAGAACGCCGTGTACCAGCATGATATCTGTTTTTTTAAGGTCGCCCAGGCTGGTGACGGAAACGGACTGTCCCGATGCATCTTTGGTGGTGAAATCGGGAGGGGTAGCCCAATCGCCGAGGATTGCAGGATCGTCCGGACCGTTGACCTGTCGGATAACCATGGAGTGAGGGGTGGTTTTCCAGGTAGATGCAATGCGATCGTGGCACTGGCCGCAGACAGCTGAACCGACATAACCACCGGGTTTGGCTTCTACCTGCGCGGGATCTTCACCGCATCCGCCTGTAAAAGCCATGGCCGCCATAGACAGAAACAGTAACATCCAACGGTGTGCCATTGAGCACCTCCCCTGTCGGTTGAAAAAATTTACTCTTTTCAATCTACCGGACAGGAAAGGTTTGTCAAATGTCGTTTACCGATACTCGATAAGCCAGTCGGTGGCGGGTAAAGTCAGGTGGATCCGGTGGGGGTGATCACCAAGTTCTCCTTCGCTTTCGGCCAGTTGCCCGCGACAGGTAATGCGATAAGCCTGACATTGGTCAAGGCCGGTGGCTTGGAGAAATGCTTCTGTGCGTACCATGAGGGATACAACGCCGACCAGGGTACCATCGGAAAGAATCGGACTGCGCATGGCGATCAATCTCGGTTGCACTATAGATCCATGCCCGGGTTCGCTTAACTGGGAGGTGGGGGTGGTGCGCATTCGATCCCAGAAGTAGTCCAGTTCCTGAACTTTTTTAAGGTCAAAACCACGTGCCAGAAAATTACGCGAAAAATAGACCTGCCGGATGATGAAACTGTCATCGATCAAGGTGGCGCCGTATAACCCATCGATATCCGATACCAGCGGTTTCATGATGGAACGAAAGGTGTCGGGGGTCGGATGCTGTCTGGCGGCACGCTCCAGTTTTTCGAACATCCCTGCAAAATAGTTTTGTACCGATGCCGCCATCTGAGTCTCGCTCGGAGCGGCCATGGATGCAGAGGCGAGCAGACAGAGTGCCACACAAATGCTGAAAATGCGCATCAAACGTTGCATGCTGTAACTCCTAATTTTCAAGATAAAAGATCGAAATATGCCCGGCGTGGTGGGAAACCTTTTGTACCAGGGAGAAACCGGCCGCGTTTAGAGCCTCGACCAGTTGGCCTTCGATGTTTTCGCGTATTTCCTCTTGGTGGAACAACCAATATCCGGACCAGGCGCACAGCTTGCCGAACAGATTGCTCGGCGTGTCGACATCGACAATCACCGCGCGCCCGCCAGGTTTCAACACCCGGCGCAGTTCCGCCAGGGAGGAGTTTTTGAGATCACGGTCGATATGGTGATAAAAGAAGGTCGATACCGCCGCATCAAAACTGGCATCGGCAAAGGGCAAATTTTCGGCCAATGCCGTTTCAAAGCGCAGGTTGGCAAGACCGGCGGCTTTGCGCTGTGCAACCGCGATCATTTTGGCTGCAGCGTCGATGCCGATGGCTTGTTCGTCAATCGAACCGTCCAGTACCTTTGCCAGTTGACGGGTCAAAATGCCGGTGCCGCAACCGATGTCGAGTACTTTTTCGTCACCACGCAGGTGCAACAGCTCAATGGCTCTCTTTCGATATCGGCCTTCAAGCCCGAGGGTCATGACCGGTGCCAGCAGGTCGTAGACCGATGCGGCGTGATCGAGGGTGCGGCCGCGGGTTTTTAAAGAAGCGGGGTCGCGTTCAGCAGGCATGGCTGAGATCCTCCAGGTCGAGGACATTGAGCATCGAGCAAGCCATATCGTGGCTGCGCCCATGTCCGAGCTTGAGACCGTTATTGGCTAAGGTGGCCAGGGCCCCGCGCATGGTGTCGAGGGCCAGTCGCAACGTCGGCAGGGCGGCATGCGGCACTTCCCGGTAGAGACGCTCGTCCAGGTCGATATTGCGGATTGCCCATTCGTTCAAAATGGGATGACTTTCGCAGGCCAGTATGGACAGAACGTAATTGTGCCGATTCTCCACAAAGTCACGGGCCATGTCCCGCAGGTCGTCCAGCAACTGGCAGCCAAGGCCGAACTGCAACAGTGCGTTTTTGATGGTTTGCAGGCGAACCGGATCCAGATGGGTGTCCACGGTTTCCGGCCCCACGAAGGGAATGTGGAAGAGCAGTCCTGTCTTGAGCACATGAATGGTATTCATCACATAGTGCGGTTCGGGGCGAAGGGTAATGCCACCTTCTTCCGAGGCTTCCTGTGCAGCGCTTGGTAACAGGACCTGCAGCGCCCGGTCCCCGAGTTCAATCGCCTTGGCGGCCGGTATCACTTTATTTTGTACCGCTTCATCCAGCAGGTGGTGCAATGCACGGTCGGCAGCCATGATGGCCACCACCTGATTCATGACCCGCGAGTTTCCGGGCATGGCCAGGGGGACAACGACTTTGTTTTCGTCATCAAGCAGGTTGTCGGCACTGGTCACCCAGATCCGGAACAGGTGATTCAGTTTCCCGTACAGCAGTCGGCGTTCCGGTGAAATATCGAGAATCTGATAGGTCGCCTGGAACAGGGAGGAAAACAGGTTCTTGCGCCGCTTGTAAAAAGTGTCAGGGATATCCCCCATGCGTACCCGATATTCTTCAGGGGTGTCTGCGGAGGTGTTGAGTGTTTTGTCGAGCAGAGAATAGATCCCACGCATGCACTGACGCTGTTCTGCAAACGCACGCTGCATGATGCGGCCTGTTTCCCAGAGGTCTAGCCAATTGCGGGGCGGTAAGGGACTCAGAGCTTTCCATGCCATGAATTCTGCCTCGTTTCTGGAGTGGTGGGCGGTATGCGCCAGATGACGGTTGATGTATGCACGGGATTATGAAAACAAATCACCCGCCTAGTCTCCAAATTGAGCAAAAAATCTGCCATGTTTGTAACCTTCTAAAAATATTACGTTTTGTTTGTAGTGGTGTGATTTTGTGTACAAATATTTAAACAAAAAGCGTGCGTCTCGACTAAAACAGTCAAGTATTTGTACGCATTTCACGTTACCGCAAGCGCTCGCATGGGCTGACTGAAAACGATAATCCTGCCCCGGGGGGAGTCTACGCGGGGCAGGTCAGGTCGGCAGGCCAGCTCGATGTGGTTCCGTAACGGTTCCGTTCACTTGAGTCGGATGTTGTTGAATCGTTGGCGCAATGGTGTTTGGCCGGTCAGGATGATTTCGGCGGTGCCATCCTTTCCATGTAGCGATAAAGCCAGCCGCCGGCATAGAAGGTGACACCCACGATCAGAAGACAGCCGATGCGTACCGGTGTTGCGGCATCGGCAAGATCGTGAAGTAACACTTTTAAGGCCGAAAAGATGAACAGCAGAAGGGATGAATGCCCCAGCATGCGATCCCCCAGCGTCAGGGCCAGGCCCAGGCAGATCAGTGCCAGAAGTCCCCAGGCCATGGACACGCCGAGGCTGCTGTTTAAAATCTGCCATGCCGCGGCCATGGCGGCCAGGTGGCCAAGGTAGACCAGCGCGCCCGATAACAGGCGCGTGATCCCTTCTTTTTTACGCAGCAGGGCATAGCCGGCATAAAGTTCCATAGCATGGAGCAGGGCCAGGGCTTTGTGACCATAGATGGGTGCGGGCAGGTCGTGGCGGATGATCTGGCCGAAGTTGACCAGCCACAGCATTCCAATGGCCGCCAGTAATGGCCAGTCGGTGGAAATGTTGCGACGGCTTGCGCCCAGCCAGGCAGCAAGCACGGGCAGGGCCAGCAGGGCCAGCCAGGGCCTCCATCCGGGGGGGACCAGTTCCAGATAGCCGGCATGCACCAGCGCCAAACTACCGTAGCAGGTCAGGATCAGGCGGCCCCCTGGTAACTCTCGTCCCAGCAATAGTCGTGGCAGCAGATAGCATAATCCAACAGCCACTACACTAAAGAGCGCCAGCCAAGGTGCCAATTGGGGGAGATGGCGATGCAGCAGAGAATACTGCAGGATATAGAAAATCAGCAAGGCCGGCAGGTGCATTGCGGCGCTACGCTGGTCAAGGGGGCGCTTGTGCCGCAGGGTGAAAAGGGCGGCGCAAATCCCGAAGATAACGAGTTGGGCGGTCTGGTAGCCAAGGGCCGGCAGCCACTGATGGCGCGCCGTATGCCGCCAGATGAGATCGAATCCGATGACGGCCAGGTAAAGCGATAGCAGGTAATAGCGGCGCCGGCCTGTAAAGAGAGAGAAAAGGCCGAAGCTGATGCTCCAGGTAGAAAAATACAGCATCAATGGCCAGAGCTGCTGGGGTGTGCCCTGAATGAGAAAGGGCGCAGAGTATGAGCCGACGATGGCAAAAAGGGCGTAAAGATCGCTGTCAAACATGCGGCACAACCACAGAGATGCGATGCATGTCAGGACGACACCTGCCCCGGAGGCGCCACTGCCGATAAAGTGATAACCGAGATGCGCACTGTAAATAGATAGAAAGAGGATGACAATACCCGCGGCCGGAAGCAGGGATGCATAATGGCGGTCTTTGCGACGCAGTAACAGGCCGCAGGCGATGAGACCCAGTCCGCTGACCATGGCAAGGCCGATACGCGCCTGAGGGGGAAGCGACAGCCATCCACTTTCGTAAGCCAGTTTGATCAGGTAGGCGGCCGCCAAGACCAGGGCCATGGCTCCTCCCCAGCCGAGAAGTCGCGTAATGGCATTCCCAACTTTAGCAGTGTCACGGCTTTTGGGTGAGGCTGGCGGTCGGATGGTAGATGCGGGGCGGGTAGGTTGGTCAGCCCCCTTGTTGCGCGCCGGTTGCGGTGTGTGGAAGGAAAATGACTCTTCCGTCGCGGATGGCTGAGCCGTCAGATTCAGATGACGTTCGATCCGCTCGAGACGGCATTCCAGCTGAGACAGGCGCTGCTCCAGGCTTTCCATAAAAGTTGCTCCCACAAGATAATATGTATGACGAACAGAAACAGTTGCTGATACAGCAGCCGCTCTGAACGCGATAACATATGGCATCGGGAGTTGGCAACGCTTAAATGTGTTTTGTCCGGAATAACAAGAGGTTTGTTTCAGGTTATCCGGGTAGACTCTAAACGGGGGCAATCCCCAGTATCGCATACGATCTCTGTTTAGCGTCCGGAGTTATTTCAAAGATGCTGTTCAATTTGGAACAGGGGAACTCTATGCAGTTAGCGCAGAGGGCCTGCCTATTGCGTTGTGCGCACAAGCGGATAGGACAATCCTTGCCGCAAATGTTGGCATTTGGCCCCTCAGACCGACAACCGGTGCAATGATTTTTTTCAAATGCGGAAGCATGAAAGGCCTCGCAGTATTCGCAGTCGCGTCCACAATACCCTAGCATGGCGGATTTCCCTCCTCTGATATCAATAAAGGTATGCCACATTTCTTCGAGAGTTGCCATGCACCCGATGAGTGCCATGATCGTTTGAAAAATGGGCTGGAAATATGCATGAATCTCAAAGGATATTACCTTTGAGGTGGTTAATTTTTGTGAAATTAAATGAATTATAAGAAAAAAGCAATGGTTTGTTCTTGGCACATCCTTCTGGTCACAGAATTGCAAGTATGCAATAGGCGGCAACCGGGTGCTGGTTTTAGGAATCCATTGTTGACTTGCGTAGGGAAATAACCTAAACCTACAGACCTGTGGTTCTTTTGGCGGGATGTCATTGGTATATGATCGGATGGGTGTTTTGTAATATGGGTTGTGATGGCAAGTATTGATTATGTGTAAAAGAAGAGAATCCTGATCCATATTGACTTGAGTATTACCAACCATGGAGAGCTGATTTCGAATGGAATATAAGGACATTATCAAGGAAGCGGTCATTGACATATTCTCAAGCATGGTATTGCTTGATATTTCAGTGATCGAGGGGGGCACGCCTGGCCCAATAGAAGGTCCTATGCTTTCTGGCATGATCGGACTGGCCGGTGATCTTCAGGGAACCGTCCTGATTCATCTGCCTGTTCCTGTAGCCATTGACATTACCAACGCCTTTTTGGGATTGGAAATCGACACGGTGGATGATGATGTCAAGGATGCTATTGGTGAGTTGGCGAATATGGTTGCAGGCGGGGTTAAATTTCTGGTTCCCCAGAAGGGGCAGGATATAGAGCTGGCAATTCCATCGGTAGTGTGCGGTCAGTCCTACAGTTGCGAAGCGACAGGCAGATTTGATCGTACTTCAGTGCTTTTTGAATTAGGTTCAGGGCGTTTTATCGTAGAAATGCAAATAAAAGCCGCCAGCAGCATGCTGAGACGCTAAGGACCGTTCTACAGTAAGGGAAGTATCTCTGAGCGAATTAAACATAATCTTCAAGGATTTTGACTTCTTGGGAGATGCTAGCAGGAAAAGGACGGCCATGCGGCGGTCCTTTTTTTATGGTGAAATGATATGCCGGGAGAGATTCGCATCGGCAGGCGTAGACGCATCGGTCAGGTATTAGGTTGCATGGCGCATTTACGGCGGAAGATGGCGCAGGCTTGAAAATTGCCGACACAGAAAAGCACGGTGTTTTGAATGTCGCTGCTGGTCATTTTCATGAAATAACACTCCTCGTGTTCTTCCTTGACCAGCGGGCATAGGTGATTTCCTGTGTTGATTGATGGCAACGTCAAACCCTAACTATCAGCCGATGCCAGGTAGTCCGGCATAGTATTTTAATTGTTGGAGGGTAGCTGTGCAGGCGAGCGGGCCTGCTCCTTCAGATAAGGTGAATTAGCAACCTTTATGCCAGTTGCCGAAACTTGGTGCAAATCGCGGGATATTGTGCCTTGAAAAAGTGATTTGCGACGAGCGGGTATACGTTATTCAAGAGAAGAATTTGTTGTCGCCAAGGCTGTGGATCTCAGGTTTGAGCGAGGTTAGAGCGCTTTGTGTGTCAGTGTGTCGCTGTGTATTGGCGCGGCACGAGTGTGACAGGTTAAAAGAAGTGCTGGATAGTGTTTCAGGCTTAGTGGCCTGAGAAAAATGTTTCAAGTGTGTGGCAAGTGCCCCAGGCAATGTCAGCATTTTTGGGTCATGTCACATACGATCGCGTATGAAATCTCCTGTATCCGGTAACCGTAAGCACGGTCACTTATCTGGCGAATTATTATGCATGGACGGGGTGTGTTTGCCGGACGCATTTCCTGGCGAACCGGCAAGTGGTTTATGCAGGTAAACGTGGCAAATAAGCCAGAGAAATTTGTGTGTCTGGCAAGGCGACGCAAAAATTGCCTATTGGCGCTTCAAGTCAAGTTGGCACAACCCCGCAATGCTTGATGCGGGTCGGCATTCGATTTCAGCATCAAGGTACGCAGGGTTTGCGAGGGGGCGGTTATCTTGCAAGCCAATGGAGGGCGTGATCCCGGTCAAAGAAGAAATTGAGGCGGTCTGTTTGTTCCGCTTGAATTTGCATCAGGGACAGGACGCTTTCGTTGAAACGGTGCTGATCTGAAAACAATAAGGCGGTTCTTTGGGATTGCCCCAAAAACATCTGGTAGGCACTGCCCAGAGTGTCGTTGGTGTCGCCAGAGGCCAGAGCCGTTGTCTTGCGCTTATCTATGAGAACCTTGTTGATCTTCTGTGTTTGGGCCAGTGCCAGGGTTTCGGACAGAGCACTGATAATGTTCTGTTCGGTAAAGGGTCCGTAAATCTCGAGTTGAATGATCTCGGGTTCTTGAAGAGTTGATATTTGCCAGCCTGAATGGGCCATGTTGTTACTCGATACTGGTTTGAGGTGTTATAGCTGCTATCCGGGAACTGGCAGGATACAACGCAAAACTGAGGCCAGATAAGCCAGTTCCGTCCAGCTACCTGTCGATAATTTGATCTTGCGTTGAAAATGATATGTAATTTTAGGGAATTACCAGAGGGAAGAAGTATCGAAAGTTATTTTGGAGCGCCGTGAATTGGTAGGCATGCATAGGGTTACGCTATGACGCAGTGCCATTTTATGAAACAAGAATCTAAAAATGGGACAGTCTGGAGCGCAATATACCAGGGGGGGGAAGCCCATGTCGCTGGTATGTGAAAGCTCTGTGCAACGATGGGCTATTTTTCAAGCAGGGAGATCGTTGTCTCGGGCTACCTGATTTCGGCCGTGTTTTTTAGCCTGGTAGAGGGTCTGATTGGCTCTGACAATCAGTTGTTCGTAGTTGTTGTCCTTGCTCGGTTGCATGCTGGCTATACCGACACTGACCGTGACCACACCTTTTACGTCTTCGCCGGCATGGGGAATCTGTAGCGCCTCCACCATTTGTCGAATCTTTTCGGCAAGAGGGTAGGCTGAATCGGTATCGCTATCAGGAAGAATCACTGCAAACTGTTCTCCACCGAAGCGTGAGATACGTTCTTCGTCATTAGGGGTGGCCTCTACCAGCGTTTGGGCAATTTTTTTGAGACACTGGTCCCCGGCCTGATAACCGTAGGAATTGTTGAAATGCTTGAAGCGATCCATGTCGACGAGGATTAACGCCAGGGGGGTTCCCTTTTGTCTGGCGCGCTGCCAGTAAGAAGGCAGGGCGGCATCGAAACTGCGGCGGTTTGCTATGTCGGTCAAGGGGTCGAGCATGGCAAGTCTTCGCAGAAACTGTTGGGCGCGGCGCCGTTGCTGAACTTCCAATTCAAGTTTTATGTTGGTTTGTGCCAACGTTTCTGTGCGTTCGTTGACCCGTTGTTCCAGTTCGCCGCGAATGATACGCAATTGTTCCAGGGCGTCGGCCAGTTTTCGCGTTCGGACATTGAACCAGTATGCAAAGGTTCCGAATTCATTGCGAAAATCGTCTTTTAGACACAGCATTTCCTCAGCGTTGATGTCCACGGCATTCTTTAACTGATGGGTGATGCGGGATAAAGGGCGCATGAGCATGCTGTTGAGAGTGAGAAACGCTCCGATAACCGCTGCCGATACACAGATAATCAGTGCCGCCAGTATGGCATGATAGATAACGGTGGCGGCGGACATGGCATGACTCACCGGTGTCACGGTGACGATTTTCCAGTAGGTGTTGGGTACGTGGAAAATAGCGATGCTGCACGGTTCCTTCAGGAGAAGGTCGTCGGGCGTCGTGAAGTGTTTCAGAAGAATCTCTTCGTTGTTGCCACCGGGCCAGGGATCTTGGAGAACGGCAGCGATAAGCTCGGCTTCTTCTGTCGATACCTGGCTGCCGTCGTTGGCAATGACTTCGGCAATGCGGCGATCATACAAGTTGGACTGTTTCGCTTTCTTTAGCAGATCGCTGCTGCTGTCATAGAGAGCCTTCGCCAGAGGCGCGAATGTCGGTTGTCGGTCTGCAAGGTTGCGAGCCAGGATATATTCGATGTGCTTCCGTCCAAATTTGTCCTGGGTGGTATCACGGGTGATGGTCACATCGGGAAAGGAAAGAAATTTGCCGTTGCGGTCGACGGCAAAAGCATATCCGCCCATTTTTTTTGCCTGCGCATCGAAAAATGCTTCGAGTCCCGCCAGCTTAAGGTCGACGGTGACCACGCCCACAAAGTGATTATCCCGATAGATGGGGGCCGTACAGGTAACCATGGGGACCGAGGTGTGTGGGTCGACGTATGACTTGGACCAGAAAACCTGATCCGGCTTTAAAAAACGACCCGGAACGTACCACTCCTCATGATGATATCCGGGGCTACGAGGGTCGTTGTAATCTTCTACAAACTCAAGGGTGCCTTTGGCATTACGTCCCCAGAAAAAACTACGCCGTTCACGGTTGGCGTCGAAGGCATACGGTTCGTACCACACTCCGCCGCCTATAATGAATGAAGATGGACCAAGTTCATCGATGAGGCGTGGAATTATTTTCATGTGATCCTGCGCCCTGAGGGGCAGGTTTGCACTGGTGGTTGCAAGGGCTCGTGCCAGGGTTTCGGCGACCGCCAGACGCTCGCCGAGCTGGGCTACCATGGTGTTTCCGACCTGATTGACCATCCGAAAGGATTGTTCCTCCAGGCGTGGTCGGCCGATGGTATCCATGATGATGGTGAGACTGACCACCAGCACGGCAAGCAGCAGGAGAAACAGCAAGGGGGTGCGAAACAGAAGACTGTTATACCAACGCACAGAAAAAGCGTTCCTTTCGTTCATGTATAGCCTCTGAGGGGGAAAATATAAGAACTAAATATTTCTACCTGCGAGGGAAGGCGATCAAAATGCCCGCCAGTTATCCTGAGTGATCTTTCTGCGGAGCATACCATACAGCCGTGGGACGAAACATCCCTTTTTTCTGTTTTGATTTTGTCTCTCTGACCATGGTTTTTCATTAGACATATCCACCTTCTTCGGATAGGTGCGTACCTATAATCCTTTGTAGGTAAACCTTTTGAAAACAGCTCCGTCTATGCAATCAACTATCCTGCAAACCAAAGGAGCTTGAAATGAAACAAACGACGATTGGTATCTTTGTGCTGTTTGCCTGCATGGCTATTTTCTCCGGCAACGGTATGGCTGCTACATCAAAGGACACGAACAATATTGAAAGCAGACATGAGTATCGTCACGATCGACGCCAGGACCGGCGAGAGCTGCATCGTGAGCTTGCAAAAGATACTCAACGATACCAACAGCAGAGGCGTCACGATCTGCGAAAATTACGGTGTGCGAATTCCTCTGAATCGCGACACAGTTATCGGCATGACCTGCGTCATGACCGTCGTAACTACAGAGCCGACAAAAAAGGGGCTATCCGGCATTACAGGCATGACCGTCATGTCGCAAAATGCGAGTTTCGTAGCAAGCGCCACATGACATGGTATTCAATGCGCTGATCAGCTCTGGCTGGGGGCGTTGTGTGTAAGGGGTACCTTGGTATGGTGTCCAAAGGATTTTCATTGACTAAGGGGTGATAGTGCTGTTAACCTGAGCTATTAAAACTGCTTTCCCTGCAAAACACGAAATCATTCGTAGGCCCCGGAACGCATCCGGGGCTTTTGTTTTATCTGGTTTAAAAAGGACACTATGGACTTCAACACATTTGATTTTCACCCGCAGATCGCCAAAGGCATTGTTGCCGCGGGTTATGTTTCACCGACACCGATACAGGCTCAGGCCATACCCTCTGTTCTGGCCGGCCGGGATGTTATGGGCCTGGCCCAGACCGGTACGGGTAAGACTGCTGCTTTTGCGCTGCCGATATTGCAGCGCCTGATAAAAGGTTCCCGAGGCGGTGTGCGTGCCTTGGTGGTTGCGCCCACACGCGAACTGGCCGAACAGATTCATCAAGCAATTAGCGATCTGGGGGCAGAAACCGGATTGCGAAGCATGACGATTTATGGCGGCGTCAACATCCGGCCGCAAATCACCGCGCTGAAACGAGGCGTTGACATTGTGGTGGCCTGCCCCGGCCGTTTGATCGATCACATCGGCCAGGGGACCATCGATCTTTCAAAGGTTGAGGCGCTGGTGCTGGACGAAGCCGACCAGATGTTCGATATGGGCTTCTTCCCCGCAATTCGGCGCATTCTGCAAAATTTGCCTAAAAAGCGGCAGACACTGTTGTTTTCCGCCACCATGCCCGATGAAATCCGGCGGTTGTCCGCCGAAGTTCTGTTTCAGCCGGTGACTGTGCAGGTCGGAAATACCGCTCCGGCCGAAACCGTCAGCCATGCCCTGTATCCGGTTGCTCAACATCAAAAAACCGCCATGTTGCTGGAATTGCTTTCGGGAGACAGTACCGAGTCGGTGCTGGTCTTTACCCGCACCAAGCACCGCGCCAAGCGGTTGGGTTTGCAACTCGACAAGGCTGGGTATCGGGCTGCTTCCTTGCAGGGCAACCTATCCCAGTCCCGCCGCCAGGAGGCCTTGTCGGGGTTTCGTGACGGGAAATACCAGGTTTTGGTAGCGACCGATATTGCCGCGCGTGGCATCGACGTATCCCAGGTATCCCATGTCATCAATTATGATATTCCCGACACTCCCGAGGCCTATGTGCATCGCATCGGCCGTACCGGCCGGGCATCACGCAAAGGCGACGCTTATACGCTGGTTTCCGGCGAGGATAATGCGATGGTTCGGGCTATTGAAAAAGTATTGAAGGCCCCTATTGAGCGCCGCACCATCGATGGTTTTGATTACAATGCTCCGGCTCCGCCGCGGGCTGCCGATGGCGATCGTGATAATGCCGCAAGGCGGACTCCGCGGGGTGGAAAATCCTCCAAGCCTGCAGCAGGAAAAGCTGGCGGGCAAGCGCGCCGGCAACGTTCATCCAGCTCTGCTCCGTCGCGCAGCAACTCAAGCAGGGGGCGCAAACCCGCCCAGTAACGATAGTTAGCTCGGTAGGATAAGGGCAGTGGATAAAAAAATAAAAAGGGATCGGCTTGAAAAAGCCGATCCCTTTTTACGTTAAGAGGTCGTGACGAAAGCTGTCAATCCCGAACCAGAGCGATACGTAACCCCAGCGCAATCATTGCACCGCCGAAAATGCGATTGATAAGGGTGTTGAAGCGGGACAGACTGCGTCTTATCAACGCATGCTGAACGAGCAGTGTAAATAGTGACCATCCGCACAAGGAGGTTAGTACGATGACTGCCCCATAGGTGGTTTTCATCCATGATGAATCGTGCGGATCGATGAACTGGGTGAATATGCTGAAAATATAGATGGTGACCTTGGGGTTGAGAAGGTTGCAGAAAAAACCATCGCGTAGGCCTTGCATGGCTGATCGGTGCACCAGGGATTCAAAGTCATCCAGATTGAGGGCGCCACGAAATTTGAGAGCTCTGATACCAATAAAGACCAGATAGCCTGCACCGAGCAGGCGCACTGCATCGTAAATATAAATGTTTCGCGTGATCAACCAGGCCAGCCCGGCAACCGCCAGCGTGACATGGACCAGCAAACCGCCACAGATACCGAGCACCGTGGCAAATCCGACCCGGCGGCCTCCGGTCAGACCGTTGCGGATCAGTAGCAACATGTCCGGGCCGGGACTGGCCATGGCGATCAGGGTGATGCCGGCAAGCAATGCGAACTTTTCCATGACAGGCAGCCTTTTATGATTAGGTGGATATTGATGGCCTTTTAACCGGAAAAGCCTAACGTATTTATTGATTCTCAGCAAGACTTCGTGTGTTTTAGGAACGTCATCTGTATTGCTTGAGAATGGTTCTTTGGGTGTGGTTTGGCTGAGAAATGGGAATTATTGCCAATAAGGGAATTATTGATTTGCGTTTTATCAATGTCTATCTGGATAAAATTTTATCTGATTAGTGTTAACAGTGTTTTGCCCTGATGAAGAGAGTGACTTCCTCGACCTCCAGCCTTGTTTGATGATTTTTTGCGACAGATAATGGTACCTGCCAGGTCATGTATTTTTAAAACAAAGTTATTATTAAAATGATTGACAATGTCTGTATATGAATTAGTTTCTGTAAAAAATAAGTTCATAACAATGTGATCGATAATAGCAAAGCCGGGGTAACTCGGTGACGCAAAACTGCGGGTCCCGATTGGGATAGCCGGGTTGCCGAAATCATATGGATAATTATAAAGGTTTTCCCAATAGAGATGTTGATGATGCCCGCTACCGGCTATGTCCTGGTTGCGGGCATTTATTGTTTAAAGTCTCATCGATATTTGAATTGAGGTTGTTTTTGTCTGCTATGTGTCTGTCGCTTGAGTGTTCCAAAAAGTGAATTTTGATAGCTTTTTCAGGCTTGCTTTAACCACAGAAGGAGAAGGTCCATGAAGTTGCGCACGCAATTGTTAATGCCGACGCTAGCGGTAATTATCCTGTGTCTGTCCGTTTCGGGTTTCGTGACCTACCGGATCGCCAAAAATGCCTTGCAGGAGGCGTTGCAGGGGCAAATGATTTTGGCAACGGAGAGCGTGCGGGATCAGATCAACGGCTATATCGGTGAACTGACCCGGACCTTCAAAACCTTGACCGGGCGCAATGTGGTGCAGCAGGTGCTTGCCGATAACGCCGACGCCAGCGCCGGCCAGGCTGCTGAGCTGGTTTTACGAAAAATGTTGGCGGATTACCCGGATCAGTTTGAGTTCCTGGCGGTTATCGGACTGGACGGTATGGCCAAGGCGGCTTCGGATGGCAACCTGGTCGGGACCTTGAATGTGCGTGATCGTGGCTATTTCCAAAGTGCTTTGTCGGGGAAAACCGGAACCGAAATTGTGCAGAGCCGCGCCAGCGGCCAACCGGTTATGATTCTGTCTTATCCCGTGAGCGTCGATGGCCGGGTGGCTGGTGCCTGCATCGGGGCCATTCAAATGAGTTATTTTGCCAACCATTTCGTAAGTCCGGTGCGCATCGGACAGAAGGGTTACGCCTACCTTGTGGATGACACCGGAACGTTTCTTGCCCATCCGGAAAAATCCAAGGTATTCAATGCCTCCATTGCCGATTCCGACTGGGGCAAACAGATGCTCGCCGAAAAAAACGGTTTTCTCGTCTATGCATGGGAAGGTCAGGAAAAGGTCATAGCGTTTCGCCATATCGATGAGGCTGGTTGGCAGGTGGCAGCCGGAGCTGAGTATAAAGATATTTTTGCGCCCCTTTCAGGTATCCTGCAGGGCAATATATGGGCTGCGGTTCTGACCCTGCTGGGTGTATCCTTGGTCCTTTTCATGGTTGTTCGCTCGATTGTGAAAGCGGTTCGTGCCGGCGTGGATCTGGCTATGGATATCCGTGCCGGAGATGTCAGTCGTCGTTTGCACTTCAAGCGTGGAGATGAGATCGGCGAGCTGGCCGGTGCTCTCGACCAGATGGCGCAAGGGCTTGAAGAAAAAGCTCTGTTGGCGGAAAAAGTTGCGGGGGGCGATCTTACGGTTGATATTCACATGGCCTCGGATCGGGACCGCCTCGGTATCAGTCTCACGCAGATGGTGCGGCGACTCAGCGATATGATGGCTCAGGTGCAGTCGGCAAGCGAGCAGATCGCGGCCGGTTCGCTGCAGGTGGCGGACGGCAGTCAGACCTTGTCCCAAGGCGCCACGGAGTCGGCAGCCAGCCTGGAGGAGATCTCCGCATCGATGATGCAGCTCGCGTCCCAGACCCGCTCAAATGCCGAGAATGCCAAACAGGCCAATATGCTGACCGGCGAAGCCCAGGCCGCTGGTCAGGAAGGCGACCGCCAGATGGAGACATTGATTGCCGCCATGCGGGATATTAATCATTCGTCCGACAGTATCACCAAGATCATCAAGGTCATTGACGAGATTGCCTTTCAAACCAACCTGCTGGCCTTGAATGCGGCGGTCGAGGCGGCACGGGCCGGACAGCATGGCAAGGGGTTTGCGGTGGTGGCCGAAGAGGTGCGAAATCTGGCGGCACGGAGCGCCAAGGCCGCCAAGGAAACGGCGGAACTTATAGAGGATTCCACGGTTAAAACCGTTCGTGGTGTGGAAATTGCCGACAGGACCGCAGTGTCCCTGAAAACGATTGTTACGGGTACGGCCAAGGTCTCGGATCTGGTTGCGGAGATTGCCGCAGCCTCGCAGGAGCAATCAGCTGGCATTGATCAGGTCAGCAAAGGCCTTGATCAGATTGAGACAGTTACGCAGCAGGCGACGGCCAATGCCGAAGAGAGCGCCGCTGCCGCCGAGGAACTGTCGGGACAGGCGGATCACTTACGACGCCTGCTTGCCGTATTCAAGGTCAAGGGAGGGCAAAAGCCGGTTGCTGTCAGCGATCAAAGGCCAAAAATCCAACCTGCGGTCAATCTGTCTGTGAAGCCTCGTCAACTCCAGGTGGCTGCTGCAACCGAGCGTCGCCCGGAGCAAATCATCGCTCTCGATGATGCGGATATGGGCCGATACTAACCAGAAAAAACCATGAAAAAAAGCCCGGCAGCGCTATCCTGCGCAGCCGGGCTTTTTTATGGACATTTAATCGTCGCGATTCAGCAGATTTGCTTAAGGCAAGGCATGTCAGACCGCTTGCCTTGTGTGGTGGAATGGAGTTAGGGTGTCAGCATTCATGCGGTCGCATAACGTGGCTGCCGTGGCGAGTCTGATGCCGATGAAGGATAGAGCATGTTTCGTAAAAAGGACGCGATTTTACTGTTAACCAGCTACGGGACGATGGCGCTGGGCATATTCCTGCCGCAACTTGCTGATCCTTTGCGTTATGCACCGGTGGGCTTTGTCATGTTGTTGTTACTGCTGTCGTTTCTTGCTATCGATGTGCGAGGTTTGTTGATCCATGCCTTGAAAGCGCCCCTGGCTACCGCCGGGTTGCTGGTGGTGAAAACCGTGCTGATGCCGTTAGCGATGTATGTCCTGTTCCATTTTGCCTGGGCGGGTTATGAACTTGCTGCCCTGTTGGTTGCCGGCGCATCAACTGCCGTGCTGGCGCCATTTTTCGCCAATCTGTTTGATGCCGATATTGTCTTGACGGCCGCTGTGGTAATTCTGTCTTCGCTGTTGCTGCCCTTTACTTTGCCACCCCTTGTTTGGGGGCTTGCCGGTAAGGCCATGCAGGTTGGTGTTCTGCCCATGGTGCAGATGTTGGCGCTGATGATTTTCGTGCCTGCTGTGCTGGGGCGGGCCTGCGCCCGATGGATGCCAGGCACCACCCAGTGGTTGCTGGGCAACAGTTATCCCCTGTCTCTGTTGGCCGTTGGACTGACCAATGTCGGGGTTTTTTCCCGCTATTCGGAGTATTTTCTCGAGACCCCGCAGCAGGCGTTGGAGGCCATGGCTGCCGGCAGTGTGATGGTCGTTTGTCTGATGGCCCTGGCAGGTTGGTTCTTGCGTCGCATGGAACCCGTTATGCGATCCACGTCCCTGGTGTGTCTGTTGTTCCCGAACTACATTCTGGTGCTGGCTTTCAGTTGCCAGTTTTTCGGGCCCCTGGAGGCTACCTTCGCGGCAACGTACAGTGTGCCTTTTTTCCTGCAGCTGCTGTTTTTTCGCAAGGTCGGGGGGCTTCGATAGCTTGGTTCGTCTATCCGCACAATAGGATGTTTGCAAAAACATTGGGCCGGTCTTTGAACCGGCCCTGCTTCGTTGACCTTACTCGATGACCGTGACTTTGGTGATGACCACCGGCTCCAGGGGAACGTTCTCGAATCCTGCCGTTGTTCCTGTGGCGACCCGTTCGATTTCATAGATGACATCCATGCCATCCACCACCTGTCCGAATACGGCGTAGCCGTACATCGCGGGACTCAATCCGGCATGATCCAGGTCCCGATTGTCTTCCGTGTTGATAAAGAACTGGGCGCGTGCGCTGTCCACATCTTCGGTACGCGCCATGGCGATGGTGCCGGTTTTGTTTCTAAGCTTATTGCGGGCTTCGTTGACGATCGGCTCACCGGTCGGTTTTTCCGTCATGTCAGCGGTCAGGCCGCCGCCCTGGATCATAAAGCCTTTGATGACCCGGTGAAAGATGGTTCCGTCGTAATGGCCGGCTTTGGCGTAATGGAGAAAATTCCCTACACTGATGGGGGCTTTGGCGATATCCAGTTCCAGCAGGATTTCGCCGAAGTTCGTTTCCATTTGAATCAAAGGATTCGAAACACTCATGTTGTAATACCTCCGGTGTTGTCATCTAGATATTGGTTGGCGGCAGAATTATAGGGGAGATTCGGGTCGGGGGGGAAGGGTAAATATATGTCGATTATATGCCTGCTATGCCGGTTGCCCTGGATCGGTCTGGAAAACCCATGCTGGCATTTACGCTGAAGGTGATTGCTTGCCGTTATCATGAGGGCTTCTGCGACTGTCCCAAAGGTGCCGCATGGCCAGCCAGGGATGTCGCCACAGCATGCGCGGTCCGGCAAAGCTCATGACCTTGCGAATCCTTGTCCGCTCCGTTGGTGCGTGGCAATTGTGCGGGCACTTGCCACAAGCTGGCTTGGCGTTGCCGAAGGGGCATTTTCCCAGGCGAATGCAGGTGTTTAGCAGCAGCTGGTGACATTCGGCACATAACTGTTGGCCGGTGCCGTGGTGGGCGCGGCAATAGATACGAAGCATCAGCTCAAAGGTACGTTGTTCCCGCTCGATACGATTTAAGGACTTTTCCCGTGCCATGGATCATGCCTGGGTGAAGGGTTTGTCGGACAACACGAATCGTCTCCGCATGAAGAAAAATAGCGTTGTTGCTGTCAGACCTTCTACCATGATTGGAGGTTAAATCGCAACGACGATGCATCATTGAGTAAAGCCGTAGCGTTGGGCAAGGCAGTTTTGTGGTTTGACAAGCTCTTATGCCATGGTTCAATTGACAACGTTATCCAGGTCCTATGTCCAACCATACTCAATGAGGTGTGACATGCATATCAACGAAGTGCGAGCCCGGGCCAAGGCTGCTGGACTCAACGGTGTCGGAAAGATGCGTAGAGCGGACATTATTCTTCAGATTCAGCGGGAGGAAAATAATACCCCTTGCTTTGGTTCGGAGCAGCGCAAAGATTGCCCCTACGAAACCTGCTGCTGGCGCGGCGATTGTCTGCAGATCTGAAGACCCTGTGTCGTGCCCATGCCGATAGTTCGAGCCATGACGTCTGAGCTATTTGGGGTGCTGTAAGGTCGGATTACTCAGGCAGCACCCCGTGACTTCATGAATGGCAGGTACGATACCCGTCGCCCTCCGGAGGCTAAAACTTGTAACTGACCCCCATGGAGATAACGGGGTAGTAGCGGTAGCTGTCTAGATCGTCCTCGAGTTCGCGGCGTTCCTGCTCCAGTTCCGCTTGGAAGTCCAGATCGGATGCTATCGGACCGCTGGCCTTCAACGAGAGGTCCGTTTTGCCTTGAAATACAACGCCGAGATCGCAAACGAAAGACCAGTGGGGGTTTTTTTCGGAGTTTCCCCAGCCGAGCCCAAGATAGGGGGCCAGGGTGTTGAAGGTGAGCTTGCCGGAAAGATCTCCCAGTTCTGACGAGGTATATTCCGTATCACCGATCGTATAAGTACTCTGCGATGTGGCAGCGACATTTGCTTTGTTCTTGTTGATCACCAGACCGGTGCTGATGCGGAATCCGCGGTGTGAAAAGGGATGCCAATCGAGCAGGATGGGGAACGATAGCAGTCTGACATCAAGATCATAGGCGATGTCATTTTGTGTCGTCTTGAGGTCGAAATTAAAGGCACTTATTCCAACCCTGGCATTGAGATGAGAGGAAATCCCCACCGTAGTATCGGCGCTGATGCCTAAGGTGCCCGGGCCGACGCCGATAGCAAAGTCGCCCGTATTCGCCGATGCGGTTTGCAGTGTCCCATATGCAAGACTGATCGAAATCAACCCAATCAATACCATTCTCTTGGCATTCATCGATCCCTCCCCGTATTCTATTCTTAAGTGGGCATACCTTTGGTGTTTTTCACGTTGGTTTCGTTCAACAGACCTGGCCCTTCGAGAATGACTGCTAACGCAAGGCTCACGCCGGATTTCTTTTCATAGTGAATTTCTGGACGACGTAGTGCTTTACAGTGGTCGCCTTGCTTCGTCTGTTGCGGGTCGCCATAGGGGAAGAGTGTCTATTAAGTTTCTGAAATAATTCGGGATTGTTTGTGGTCGGAGGTTGAAGAGGAAAGGCTGCGTGAGGGAGGAAGATTGCCGGATTTATTTTGTTAATTTTATTTATTGGGATAAAAAGTTTATGTTTTTGCCAAATAGACAGATCTTTTTAGTGATATCGCCGCGATGGGGGACACTTTTTTGTATCCCCCGGGTTTCCATGCCATAAAATAATTTGGTAGGTAACGGCCGGGAGAGCTTTCCTCTCCCGGCTGTTGTTTTGTAAAGAGACCTTCTGGTTCCAAGGGAGGTCTCTGTCTTATCAGCGATGGTCATCCATTGCCTAACGATTCCCATACCTCAAGTTTTGTTTTGACCCGGCGAATGATCTCGTCGGTAAAATCCGTAGTCGTGCAGCTGCCTCCCAGGTCGGGGGTGCTTACACCGCGATGCACGGCCTCGAAGACTGCTTCGTAAATAGCCCGTGAGGCGCGATGGGCGTCCGGGTTGGCGATATACCGCAACAGCGCTCCTCCGGCCAGAATCATGGCCATCGGGTTGGCGATGTTTTTACCCTGCAAAGACGGTGCGGTGCCATGGGGAGCCTCGGCCATAACCACTGCGGGGGTCCACTCCTCATCGAAAGACAGTAGCAGCGATTCTGCTCCTGCAATCGATCCGAACATCTGCAAAACGAAATCGCTCAGGCAGTCTCCGTCCCGATTCAGCGAGGGGATGACCATTCCGTCGCCGGCGTTGGTCAGCAGCAGGGCATAGGTGGCGTCGATCAGTTGCGGTTCATAAATCACACCCGGATAGCGTTTGGCCGCTGCATCCATTTCTTCCTTAAGCATGCCCTCGTAAACCGGGCTGACGGTAAATTTGGGTCCTCCGAAAACCTTGACGCCGAGTTTTTGCGCATGCCGAAAGGCGAATTCGGCAACAGCATAGCAGTTGCGACGGGTAATGTATTCGGTTCGGGAGGCTACTTCATCCAGCCCTTTACCTTGCCGGGACTCCTGGGCGCCGTAAGCCCCCCCGACAGCCATTCGGACCACGGAGATCGGTGCATAAGCTCCGCCGGACGGGCGGATGCCGGGAATGCGTCGCCCCGTACGGACGATGACGGTGCCGTTGACTTCATCGCGCAGAATGGCATTGGGGCTGCCGACATCCCCCTGGACTGCGGGGGTAATGGTGGCGGCTTTCAATCCCAGTCCGGTTTTTTTCATGGCCTCTGCGGCGGCATAAACAATCTTGTTTTTGGTTGCGCGTCGATTTTCCAAACTTAGATCGAAGTGTTCAAAATGTACCGGGATGCCGGTGACGGCGGGGTCCAGTACACGTAAACCTTCCAGGAGAAGTTCCTGGCCGGTCTGGTCGCCTTCCAGAACTGCTATGGTCGAAATCATGGGGCCTCCAGGGCGCTCGAAAAGAGAATCCAAGGTCGGTCGTTTTTTCGTGCCCATAATGGGTTTATTCATAATACAAGATAAGTACATTGAACCGATGAACGATACCAACCCATCATATAGGAAAATAATCCTGTCACAAGCAGATTGTACCCTGTGGCGCGTATGTTGCCGGAAGGGTTTTATTTCAGCCGTGATGCAAGAACAGAGGCCTTTTGGGAAAAAAGGCTCTTCAGTCAATACCTGGTTTAGGGTATCCTGACGTTTATGAATCTTACCTTGTCAAAACAGATCAGTGTTGTCCTCGTTGAACCGCAGAGCCCCGGGAATATCGGCATGACGGCTCGAGCCATGGCCAACTTCGGGGTCAGCGACCTGCGCTTGGTCAATCCCTGTCAGCATCTGCATCCCGAAGCGCGCAAGTTTGCGGTGGGTGCTGCTCCTTTGCTCGGTAAGGCGCGGATCTTTCCGGATCTGAGCGCGGCCCTGGCCGATTTGCCGATGGCGGTAGCGGCAACACGCCGTACCGGCAAGCTGCGCGGAGAGTTACTGGATGTTTCAACCGCCGCCTGCCTGGCTGCGAGCAGTCCGCCGGCCGAACGGGTAGGTCTGGTGTTCGGCCGAGAAGATTCCGGACTCACCAGCGAGGAAGTTTCCCTGTGTACGCACGCTGCCTCCATCGCCACGGCGCCCGAAGTCGGGTCCATAAATCTGGCCCAGGCGGTATTGGTGTTCCTGTACGAATTTACCCGACAACCCCTTGTTACGGGGAGTGCCCAATCGGTCCCGGCGGAACGGCCACCGCAGGCGGAGCTTGAGGAACTGTTTGCCCAGATGGAGCAGGTGCTGACGCAGATCGCCTTTCTCAACCCCAGCCGTCCTGCTGCCGTCATGAACCGTTTGCGCCGCATGATTCACCGCACTGATATCGATAAGCAGGAGCTTTCCCTGTTGCGGGGCATGTGGAGCCAGTTGCAGTGGAGCATTAACGACTGGCGCGGTCGCAAGCGTGGCGGTTAATCGCTCGTTGCATGGGACAGTATGGTTTCTTAAGACGTAGCGGATACTATGGTTCGCTGCCCCTTTTTTCGTTCTGGCGTAGTCCTTGCTCTCTTTAAGACAAATAGGAAGGTTTACTTCCCGACCGAGAGCTGTTTTAAGCATTTGAAGTTTGAGAAAGGACGGTTTGAACGTGGAAAATCTGACAGAGGAAAAGGTTTGCCACCTGGCTATGAGCCCCCTGTACGTACTGTATCTGGTGGCCTCGGAGTACCTGGCTCCAGAGAAGATAACCCAGCGCCATATCGTGCGTGCCATGGAATATGGGCTTGCCGGGCACACACCTTTCAGTGAGGCGATTTTTGAGCTGCTCCGTTCCAATTTGCATGAATTTTATGCAGAGTTGTCCGCTGAGAGCAGTGATGAATTTCAGGAGAAGTTACGTGCGGAACTGTCGTCAGTGACCCAAATCCTGGGGCAGCTGTCCGGACCTCAGGCGATGATTGAAGATTTTAAGACGGCCCTTAAAAATCTTGCTGTCTTCGTAGCCGGGGGCGGAGTTTTTCGCAAGGATATCCAGAACGCGGGGATGCAGGCCCGGGCCGCGTGGATTTCAGCGTTGCTGGATGGTGCATGTCCGAGCATGTAGCCATCCGACTTTTCAGACTTCGACTTGTTGATAGGTGGATGCAGCCAGGTTTGCGGCGGCAAGATCCCAGTCGATGATCACAATGGTGGAGTCGGGCGAGCTGAAGGATATCAGTCGCTGGCCGTCTTTGACGACCACTGTTTGCGCTTCGGCAAAGTCGAGGGTGTGGTCGGCACCCGAACGATTGCAGACCAGCAGGGGCAATCCGGTATCCAGAGTACAACGCTCCCACTCACCATTGGGGCCGTGGAAACCGGGCGCCCAGGAGGCACTGGAAACGAGCATTTTAGCGCCTTGTTGCTTAAGTGCGATGGCGATTCCAGGGGAAAAGGCATCGCCGCAGATCATGACCCCCACATTACCGACAGGCGGGACCAGGATAGGCGTGGCCTGTGCGCCGGGGCTGGACCAGGCTTCAGATCCCACGCGCAATGCATTGATTTTGCGATGTCGGCCGATGATCATGCCGTTGGCGATGACGAATACCGAATTAAACAGATGTCCGGAATGTTTGTCACGCTCCGGGTGGGCGAGGAAAACCGTGACCTGCAGTTCGGCAACCTGTTGGCAGAAGGTTGTCATCCATGAATCCGGTTGCGGAGCGATCCAGTCGGTGCCGATACGATCGGCGAAACTATAGCCGCAGACGCAGAGTTCCGGGGTGATAATCCATTGTGCACCAAGACGTGCCGCCTTGTTGACGGCCTGGATCAGCAGGTTGCGATTCCCTTCAACATCGCCCGGCACGGGCGCAAGGTGCAAAAAGGCTATTTGTAGGATGCCGGGCCGGACTGTTTTCATAGCAGATGAATTCCTTCTTTTGAACGTGTGAGTCTGGTTAAGGCGTTTTCCCTGGCATGTTGCAGCATTCACTCCCGTGCAAATGTCCTTGTCGCTGTTCCCGCCTGAATGACATAAATCCTCCGCATCAAAATTCCGGATATGATAAAATGCAAGTATGAGTATAAATCGAAGGTCGCATGGCTGGAAAGGATATATACCATGAGAAAAATTTATGAATGCGAAAAATGCGGAGTGGTGACCAGTGAACGTGACCATCTCTGTGTCCCCAGATCTGTGGACACGATGGACAGTTATTGTGGCTCCACCGGCAACATTTCAAATATGTGTGACAGTATTCGGGAAAAAGCGGAATACACCTGCGTGACTTGTGGACGGACGGCGGAGAAGGCCGATCTGGTTTGCGATACGGTGAAATTGCACTAAACATAGGTTGAAAAGCTTACAAATCTATTGATGTAAAGATCGTAAAAGGGGTCTGGCACAAGCCGGGCCCCTTTTATGTTTAGCCGATGATCTTAATTCAATAAGGTGAGAAAGCGATATCATCCTCTTCGTGAAGTTCGGTATCCAGTTCGCATTCCTTGTAGTTGATAAAAACCAGCTTTATTTTATCGGGGTTAAGCTGCAACCTTGTTGCAAGTTCCCCTGCGGTGGTCCCAGTTGGTACGTCATGCAGGGTGCTATCGTGGTAGTTGCAGACGTTTTCTTTGGATAGATTGAGCAGACATTTGACGTGTACGTTCATAAGGCCGCACACCCCCTTTCGCGAGTCTATACGGTTAGTTTACCATCTGTGTCCGGTTGGGTGCAAAGCACGTTCAACAATGGTGGTGGCGCAATTGTGGTTGCAAAAAGGGGGACTATCCTCCGATGTGAGGAGACCTGTCCATCTGTTCGTGGTGTGTCTTGCCTGTTCCATGGCAGCTGTTTGATTTATGCAATGAACCGCCACTTTGGCTCAAAAACTATTTTTTTAGGCATTGTTATTGCTGTATCTGCTCATTAAGACGATTTTTTTTGAATCCGTTGGGTTGTCGGCAATAGACAGCGTGGCGCCTGTTTTTCTAATAATGTAGGGGGAAGTGGTGAAAAAAGTTCTGGTTGCTGAGGATTCCGGTTTTTTTGGACGCATGTTGAAGAAAAAACTGGAAGCGGAAACGGGCGCTCAGGTCTGTTGGGCGCAAACGATGGAAGAAGCCGGTCAATTCGTTGACCAGGGGTTGGATGGATTTTGTGCCGCTATCGTCAACTTCAATCTTCCGGATGCTCCTGGCGGCGAAATTGTCACCATGCTGGGTGAACGGAATATTCCGGTCATTGTCTTTACCAGCGTGGTCAATAAGCAGATTCGCGATCGTATCTGGGAAAAGAAGGTCGTCGATTATGTGTACAAGGAAGGTGCCCAGAGTCTCGATTATCTGGCCTCGTTGCTCCTGAGGCTCGAACGCAACCGCAAGATCAAGGTCATGATTGTGGACGACTCCCCCATGCAACGAGAGGTTATGGCGGATTTGCTGCGTGTGCATCGCTACCAGGTGCTGGAAGCGTCCGATGGCAAAGAGGCGTTGGACTTGCTGTCGCAGCATCCGGAAGTAAAACTGGTGGTCAGTGATTTTCATATGCCCCACATGGACGGGTTTGAGCTGACCCAGAACATCCGCAAAACCCATTCCCGGCAGGATATGGCCATTATCGGGATTTCGGCGCTGGGCGATAATGTTATGGCCGCACGCTTCCTCAAGTGCGGTGCCAACGATTTTATTATCAAGCAGCACTTTCTGACCGAGGAGTTTTATTGCCGCGTGACCCAGAGTATCGAAAACCTGGAAAATATTCAGGCCATTCAAAAGGCGGCAATTACCGACTTTCTCACCGGGGTTTCCAATCGGCGGTTTTTGATCGACCATGGAGAGCGTGTTTACCAGCAAATGCTTGGCAGTTGCACTTCCCTGTGTTGCGCCATGCTCGATATCGATCATTTTAAAAAGGTGAACGATACCTTCGGTCACCACGCCGGAGATATGACCCTCAAACGGGTAGCGGACCTGCTGCGGGAGTATCTGCCGGAATCGGGTATCCTGGCGCGTATCGGCGGCGAAGAGTTTTGCGCCCTGGTGCCGGGCTCCAGGGAGGAGATCGTCGCGTTATTTGAGGAAATTCGTAGCGCAATTGCCGAGCTGCCGGTTTCGCTGGCACCGGGCAGCGAAACCTTCCATATTACTGTCAGTACCGGTATCTGCTCCGAGCCCGGCCGTAATCTTCTCGATATGCTGAGCAGGGCAGACGCTTATCTCTATCAGGCCAAAAAAGAAGGTCGCGACCGGGTCGTTTTCTGATTGCCAACGCACCAGCCTGGCGTACCAAGCCAAACGGAGGGTGGTAAGCGTTTTTGACCCCCGCGTTTTCCTTTTCATGGGAGTTGCCATCCTTGCGTATTGCGCAAGGATGGTTAGTCTTTATGAGACTGTATGCAAACTGCCGGCGGAATCGCCGGCCTTGAAAAGGAGATGGTTGCATGGTGCGGCTTAAAAACCTGTTGATCGGCGGCGTTTGTGTCCTGGGCGTTGTTTTTTTCATGCAGAACGCTCATGCGGGATTTCAGGATTTCTTCAAGGGCGTGCAGGATGTTTTTACCGGTAGCGCCTCGTTAACCGATGGCGATATAGCTGCCGGCCTCAAGGAGGCCTTGCAGATCGGGACCGGAAATGCCGTGGCCAATGTCGGCAAGGTGGGAGGCTATCTGGACAACCCGCAGATTCGTATTCCGCTGCCGGGGCCGTTGGAAAAGTCCGAGAATTTACTGCGTCTCGCCGGATACGGGTCGCAGGTTGATGCTTTTTCCCAAAGTATCAACCGTGCCGCAGAAGTAGCCGCTCCCCAGGCCAAGGAGCTCTTCTGGCAGGCCATCCGGGAGATGAGTATCGAGGATGCACGCCAGATCCTTGGCGGTGGCGATACGGCGGCAACCACCTACTTCAAGGAAAAAACCAGCGGTAATCTGCGGGAAATTTTCAAACCCATAATCCACGATTCCATGGCAAAAGTCGGTGCGACGCGCTATTTTCAGGATCTTGATGCAAAGGTTAAGGCCATTCCTTTCGCCGGTAGCCTGAACCTGGATCTCGACAGTTATGTTACGGATGGTGCCTTGAACGGCCTGTTTACGGTGGTTGCGGAGGAAGAACGGAAAATCCGGCAGAACCCGGCGGCACGCACCACCGATCTGCTTAAAAAAGTATTCTCCGCCGGGGGATAATCAGGGACCTTGAACGCTTGCGCTTGAGGCTATAGGCCTGGCGCAGTCCGAACGGCGGTGCAAGTCTGTCGGTTGCACTCCTGTCGCGTACGCCGGCATTGACCTTTCCCCTTGTTTTACGCTATGATTCACTGTCCATCGGGCCTTCAAGGCCCGGTTTTTTTTCATTTAAAGCACGAGGTTGTACAGTGAGCAAGAACCACCGCAAAGAAGTTGATCGCCGCCGCACCTTCGGTATCATCAGCCACCCGGACGCCGGTAAAACCACTCTGACCGAAAAATTACTGTTGTTCGGCGGCGCGATCCAGATGGCCGGTGCGGTCAAGGCCCGCAAGGCGGCGCGCCACGCCACCAGCGACTGGATGGCCATGGAGCAGGAACGCGGCATCTCGGTAACATCGTCGGTAATGAAGTTCAATTATCGCAACTACGAGATCAACCTTCTCGATACCCCCGGTCACCAGGACTTCTCAGAAGATACCTACCGGGTGTTGACGGCGGTGGACAGCGCACTGATGGTGATCGACAGCGCCAAGGGCGTCGAAACCCAGACCCAGAAGCTGATGGAAGTCTGCCGCATGCGCAACACGCCTATCGTGACCTTCATCAACAAACTGGACCGCGAAGGGCGCGAGCCCCTCGATCTGCTGGCGGATATCGAAGAGACCCTGCAGATCGAATGCGCGCCGTTGTCCTGGCCCATCGGCATGGGCAAGCGTTTCAAGGGTACCTACAACCTGTATCGCAAGCAGCTTTGCCTGTTTACAGCCGGCCAGGAGACCCGTCCGCAGGACATGGTGGTGATCGAAGACCTGAACGATCCGCGGCTCGACGAACTGCTGGGCAGCCAGGCCGATCAGCTGCGTGAGGATATCGATCTTCTGGAAGGGGCGGCCAACCCCTTCGATCCGGAGGAATATCTCAAAGGCAACCAGACGCCGGTTTTTTTCGGCAGTGCCATCAATAACTTCGGGGTGCAGGAAATGCTCGACGCATTTGTCGAACAGGCTCCCGCGCCGCGTCCGGCCCCGACCACCACGCGCGAGGTGTCTCCCTACGAAGAGGAGTTTTCCGGGTATGTGTTCAAGATCCAGGCGAATATGGATCCGGCGCATCGCGACCGCATCGCGTTTTTCCGTATCTGCTCAGGTACTTTTCAGCGCGGTATGAAAGTTCGCCATCATCGCATCGGCAAGGATGTCAATATCTCCAATGCCACCATCTTCATGGCCCAGGACCGCACCAACGTCGAGGAAGCCTTCCCCGGGGATATCATCGGTATTCATAATCACGGTACCATCAAAATCGGCGATACCTTTACCGACAAAGAGCCTCTCAAGTTTACCGGGATCCCCAGCTTCGCTCCGGAACACTTTCGTCGCGTGCGGTTGAAAAACCCCCTCAAGAGCAAGCAGCTGGAAAAAGGTCTGGTTCAGCTGGCCGAGGAAGGTGCCGTGCAGCTGTTCCGGCCGCTCTACAATACCGACTATATTCTGGGCGCGGTGGGGGTTCTGCAGTTCGATGTGATCATGTCGCGGCTTAAAACCGAATACAGTGTCGATGCTGTTTATGAAGGGGTGGAATATGCCACCGCGCGTTGGGTGGAATGCGACGACCGCAAGGTCATGGAAGATTTCGAGAGGAAAAGCCAGATCAATCTGGCCTATGACGCGGAAGGTAACCTGGCCTACCTGGCTTCAAGCGAATGGCGTCTCGGGCACACCATGGAGCAATGGCCCCAGGTGATATTCCATAAGACCCGGGAACATAATTGACGGATATCACCGAAAAAAGCATGTGCTTTCAAAGTTGAGAAAATACATACCGGTAAGACTCAGCCCCTCAGGACTCCCTGGGGGGCTGTTTTGTTTCCAGCTCATTCTCTTTGGTGAAAAAGGCGGATATGGGATCCGTCATAGGGCCGCCCAGCACGGTCCATGGCCGCAGGATTCCTCTCCGGCAGGTGCAAACCGCTGGAGACGGCGGGCGGGGCTGTCCCCTACCCTGACGGCAGAGCCCTTTTAAAAAAATTACAGGAGGATCCCCCATTTGGGGGATAGTAAGAATTTCAAATATGAGTATTCTAACACTTCCTTTTCCCAAGGCATGTATCCGCAATCGGGAATCAATTCGTTATTAGGAACAAGGGAGGATAAGTATTTGAAAATTCGTTCGATTCAGATGAAAATTACCCTTTTTGCCGGGCTCTGCCTGTTTCTTACGGCTGGTACCATTATCTTCAGTTCGGCGATAACCCTCCGCAACCAGTCCATGAGAACGGCTGAAAACAATGCCCTGGCAGTTGCGCAAAAGTATAGTGGGGAAATACTCTCCACGCTTGAAGATGCGCGCTCTTTTACCCATGGCCTGGCCAGTATCCTGGGGGCGACCAAAAACCGGGCTATGCCGATTCAGTTGGAGCGTGTCGAAGCCCAGGCGATGTTGCGTGAAGCTTTTTTGCAGAATCCGCAATTTTTTGGCGGGGGGACGGCATGGGAGCCGAATGCTTTCGATGGCAAGGACGCAGAGTATGCCGCGGACGGAAACTATGATGCCTCCGGGCGGATGATTTCTTACTGGTATCAGGATGGTGCCGCCGGAGTAAAATACGATGTCCTGGTGGACTACGACAACGAAGATGTTGGGGATTGGTATTTCTTACCGAAGAAACTGCACCATGAGATCCTTTCAGAGCCTTATCTGTATCCTGTTGGCGGCGTCGATGTGCTGATGGCCACCGTCGCTTCACCCATTATGGTCGATGGGACCTTTTATGGCGTGACAACGGCCGACTTCACTCTCGAATTCCTCCAACAACTGGCCAACGACAATAAGGTTTTTGGGGGGGCTGGAAAAACCGCGATCATTACCAATTGCGGCACTGTGGCGGGGATGACAGACAATCCAGAAGCCAGTGGCAAGCCTTGGGCCGAAGCTGATGCAACAGGTGCTTCCTATTATGCTCGGTTGCCAAAGGGGGAAGCGGTACTCGATTGGAGTGAGCGTGGGCTGGAAGTTTTCGTGCCTCTTACCCTGGGTAACACCGATACGCCATGGTGGGTACATGTCATGGTACCCAAGGCGGTCGCCCTGGGCGAGGTGGCGGCCATTATGTGGCGGCAAATCGGAATCGGTGTGGTGTGCATCGTCATAGCCCTGGTATTGCTCTGGCTGATTGCACGGGGACTGGCCCGGCCTATTAGGCAGGGGGCGCAAATGGCCAGGGAGATAGCCCTTGGCGACCTGTCGCAGCGACTGAGCTTGAGACAGGAAGATGAAGTCGGAAAGCTGGCGGGGGCGTTAAATGACATGGCGGCCTCGCTGCAGCAAAAAGCCGAATTAACGGAGCAGATTTCCAACGGCAACCTGAGCCTTGAGGTGCCACTGGCATCCGATAAGGATCAGTTGGGTAAAGCATTGCAACGCATGACTGAAAATCTCAATATGTTGTTGGGGCAGGTGCAGGCGACCGGCGAGGAGATTCTGACAGGAGCGACTCAAATTTCCGACGCCAGTCAATCGCTATCCCAAGGGGCGACGGAATCTGCCGCATCGATGGAGGAAATTTCAGCTTCGATGATGCAGTTAACCACCCAGACCGGTAATAACGCGGATAATGCCGAGCAAGCCAAAAGGCTGTCTTTAAACAGCAAACAAGGGGCCGAGCAGGGCAATCAGCTTATGGTCGAGATGGTCAAGGCCATGAGCGAAATCGAGGATTCCGGCGCAAATATATCAAAAATCATCAAGGTGATCGATGATATCGCCTTTCAGACCAATCTGTTGGCATTGAACGCTGCTGTCGAAGCTGCGCGTGCCGGTCAGCACGGCAAGGGCTTTGCCGTTGTTGCCGAGGAGGTTCGTAACCTTGCGGCGCGGAGTGCCAAAGCCGCCCATGAAACGTCGGATCTCATCGAAAATTCGGTGGCAAAAACCCTTAATGGTACGGGAATCGCGCGCAAAACGGCGGAGGCTTTGACTGAAATCGTTGCTGCGACCACCACGGTATCGGATCTGGTGGCCGAAATATCCGAAGCGTCGAAAGAACAGGCGGCCGGTATTCAGGAAATTAATCAGGGGTTGGGGCAGATCGAGGCCGTGACACAGCAAAATACCGCCAATGCAGAAGAAACGGCGGCCTCTACGGAGGAGCTTTCCAGTCAGGTCGCGCAGCTCAATCATATGCTGGAAAATTTCAAATTAAAAGGCAGTGTGTTCCGTGGGGGGTCCAATGTCGCAGCAAGGAATGCGCATCCAGCCTTGCCGGAAGTTTGATAGTCTGTCGGCCGTTGGGTGGACAGTGGTCCATCGGCACCAAATACGCTTAAACCATTTCTAAAATGATGCATGGCCATCTCGCAAGAGGTGGCCATTTTTATCCATGCGAAGTGGGTGAAGAAAAATCTAGGAAGAACTCCGCCGTTTTTGTTATCTTCTCATCGTACGTCCAGTTCGATTTAAACGTTTCCGAGCGTTGGATACAACGGTGAAGCTGCGCGGTCTCGAGGAGATTTGCCAGAACATTATCTGAACGATATGGGAGATATAAACGATGCTCAGAACGACCGGCTTAGGTAGCCGCAAAACCCGTATCATCGATGCCATACGAGCACAGCAGGCTATGTCGCAGTTATGCGTATGCGGCTGGGCGCGTACCGTGCGGCGCGGTAAGGATGTGACCTTTATCGCCCTGAACGACGGTTCCTGTCTGGCGAATTTGCAGGTGGTACTTACGCCGGATATGGAGGGGTTCGAAACCGTGTCGCGCTGCGGTACCGGTGCCGCCCTGGCTATCGAAGGCGATCTGGTCCCTTCACCGGCTGCCGGTCAGACCTGGGAACTGCACGCCCGCCAGGTGAAAATCCTTGGCGATACCGACGGTACTTACCCCCTGCAGAAAAAACGCCACAGCTTTGAGTTTCTGCGTTCCATCGCGCATCTGCGTCCACGGGCCAATGCCTTTGGCGCGGTGTTTCGGGTGCGCAGTGCGCTGGCCTTTGCCATTCACCGGTTTTTCCGGGAGCGTGGATTCCTGTATGTGCATACGCCGATTATCACCGCCAACGACTGCGAAGGGGCCGGGGAGATGTTTCGGGTCAGCACCCTGTCGGCGGACTGTCCGCCCATGCAGGACGGAGCGATCGACTGGCGGGAGGACTTTTTCGGGGAAAAAACCGGTCTGACAGTCAGCGGCCAGTTGCAGGGTGAGCTGTTTGCGACGGCGTTTTCCGATATCTATACCTTTGGCCCGACCTTTCGCGCTGAAAATTCCCATACCAGTCGGCATGCCGCCGAATTTTGGATGATCGAACCGGAGATGGCGTTTGCCGATCTGGCCGACGATTGCGCCCTGGCGGAAGACTTCCTGCGTTATCTGGTACGTTTTGCCCTGAACGAATGTGCCGAGGACCTGGCTTTTTTCAACGAACGCATCGAACCGGGCCTGATCGACAAACTTGAAAAGCTCTCCAACGCCGAATTTTCCAGCATGACCTACAGCGAAGCGATTGCGCGTTTGCAGCAGGCGAAGACCGATTTTGAATTTCCTGTCAGTTGGGGTGCGGACCTGCAGTCGGAGCACGAACGTTACCTCACCGAGCAGGTGGTTGGCGGGCCCCTGTTCGTGACCGATTATCCGGCCGACATCAAGGCCTTTTACATGCGCCTGAACGATGATGGCCGCACGGTCGCGGCCATGGATCTGTTGGTTCCGAGGGTGGGTGAAATCATCGGTGGCAGTCAGCGCGAAGAGCGGCTTGATGTGTTGCAGAACAAGATGCGTCAGGTCGGAATCGATCCCCAGCACCTGGACTGGTATCTGGATACCCGCCGCTGGGGCAGTTGTCCGCACGCCGGGTTCGGGCTTGGTTTCGAGCGATTGCTGATGTATGTGACCGGCATGGAAAACATTCGCGATGTGATACCGTTCCCGCGCACGCCGGGTAACGCACGATTCTAAACGGCAATCTGTAAGCTGAGACAAGTGACAGGGTTCAGACAGGAGTAGATAGCGAAATGGTGGAATACAAGGTGGTGGAAACCAGTCTGGTGACGGACGATTCCCTGCAGGAGATCCTGAACGAATGGACCTCTCGCGGGTGGCAATATGACGGCATGCAGTTTGCCATGCGTGAAGCCAGCAAGCGCCCGGCCATGGCTTTTGTGCTTTTTACCCGCGCGGCAGAAAAACAAGCTTGAGACCTCAGTCGTCCCAATTCTCCTCGTCGCGATAGATGATGGTTTTCTTGGGGTCTGAGGACGGAGAGGCACCGCAGAATTCACATGCCGGCACCACCGGTTCGTCATCCAGGATTTCCTCGTAGGTCAGTTCAATCGGTTCGCCGGTGCAGGTGCAATACCATTTGCGATAGACGGTCATGGTGGCTCCTTGGCAACATGGGCTGTATGTTTCCGACCTGATTTATTCTCTTACTTACATCATACCTGTAAAGTGGACGCTGGCAAAGGGTGCTGAGTGCTGAGTCGACCCGGTGGGGTTCGATCCTCTCAGCACCCAGCCCTCGTCTTTAGTAGGCTAATCCCGTTTTTTTTCGCACCTTGCGCAGGATTTTGGAGGCTGCATAACGAGCTTTTTGAGCGCCCTCTGCGAGGATGCCGCGCAGATGGTCTTTGTCCGCCAGTAGTTCTTCACGGCGCAGGGTAAAGGGGGCGAAAAAGTCGCGTACCGTTTCGAACAGTTCCTGCTTGACCTCGCCGTAACCGAGTCCTCCGGCCAGGTAGCGCTGACGCAGAGCTTCTTCCTGCTGTTTGTCCAGGAAAAGCCGGTAAATCTGGAAGACGTTGCAGGTGTCCGGATTTTTCGGGTCCTCGACGGGGGTGGGGTCGGTAACGATGCGCATCACCTGCTTGCGCAGGGCTTTTTCGTCGAGGAACAGGTCGATGGTGTTTTTGTAGCTTTTGCTCATCTTCTGTCCGTCGAGACCGGGGATGGTGGCGACGTTGTCATCGATATCCGGCTCAGGGACTACCAGTACCTCACCGTATTCGTTGTTGAATTTGATGGCGATGTCGCGGGCCACTTCCAGATGTTGTTTTTGATCCTTGCCGACCGGCACCAGCTCACCCCCGTACAGCAGAATATCGGCAGCCATCAGTACCGGATAGGCGAACAGGCCGTGGTTGGGTGCAATGCCTTTGGCGACTTTGTCCTTGTAGCTGTGGCAGCGTTCCAGTAGCCCCATGGGGGTGAAATTGGACAGGGCCCAGGTCAGTTCCTGTACTTCCGGCACGTCGGATTGTACCCAGAATACGCTTTTTCCCGGATCGAGCCCCAACGCCAGGAAGTTGGCCGCAGCTTCAAGAGTGCCTTTGGCGAGCGCCTTGCCGTCCGGCACGCTGGTCATGGCGTGGTAGTTGGCGATGAAGCAGAACAGCTCATGGTGTTCCTGATAGTCGATCATTTTCTTCATCATGCCGAAATAATTGCCCAGGTGCAAAGAACCGGAAGGCTGGATGCCTGAAAGAACGCGCATGGGGGGTACCTCGTTGGTTGGGGTAAGCATAAAAAAAGCCGCGGTCTTATGGCCGCGGCTTTTGTTTGTTTATCCATCCGCGGACCGGCAGGTCCGCGACGCTCATTATCAAAGGCAGGCGCGCGAACCGGAAAAAGATGCGGTCCAGCGCCACCAAAGGCGATTGGTCGGAGTATGTTGAAGGCTCATAGTCAGCATAGTGGCGTAAAACTAGCAGTTTGCCGCCATGGCGTCAATGCACAAAATTACCTTCCGGGCTGCGAGGCACCCATAGCTGTGGCCAATTGCAGCAACTGGGACAATTCGATGCCGCTGTCCTTGAGGATCCCCATGAATACCGGAAACATTTGCAGCAAGAAGCTGCTGTCCTGCATGGTTTCTTTGGCCAGTCCCGGCAGCGTATCCAGAATAAAGGTTTTTTTGTCCTCCGGGCTCAGGTTGAATACGGCCTGCTTCAATTCTTCAACGGTCATGTGCGGTAAAACTCCTTACGGGTAAATAGTGGCGGTCCGGATTCGAGAGCTCGCTATCCGAAGGCCACTTTGTATACATCATGGTAATCGCGGGCAAAATGGACGCTCAGGTCGGCCCGCAAGTGGTCGGGCAGTTCGTCGAAGTCCTTGCGGTTGGCTTCCGGCAGAATCACGGTGGTAATGCCGATGCGCTTGACGGCGAGGATCTTTTCCTTGACCCCACCGATGGGCAACACTTTGCCGGTCAGGGTCAGTTCCCCGGTCATGCCGAGCTTTTTGATAACCGGCTTGCCGGTAATCATGGACAGCAGCGCGGTCGCCATGGTGACGCCGGCCGACGGGCCATCCTTTGGGGTGGCGCCGGCCGGTACGTGCAAGTGAACAAAGTGCTTGTCAAAAAACTCCGGATCGATGCCGTACCCCTCAAGGTGCGCCATGACATAGGAATAGGCGATTTCCGAGCTTTCGACCATGACCTTGCCGAGTTGTCCGGTCTGCTTGAAGCCCTTGCCTTTGCTGGGCATGGCGGTCGCTTCGATCTGCAGGGTGGCACCGCCCATGCTGGTCCAGGCCAGCCCGGTGACGACGCCCGGCACATCCTCGAAAACCTCATCTTCGGTAAAGATGGGTTTGCCGAGGATAGTTTCCACATCTTTTTTACTGATAGTGATTTTCTCGGCATGCCCCTGCGTAATTTCCATAGCCGCGTGGCGCATGATTTTTTTGATGCGGTTTTCCAGGCTTCGTACCCCGGCCTCGCGGGCATAACCGTCGATGATGGCGTGCAGGGCTTCTTTGCGGATCACCACCTGGCTCTTTTGCAGCCCGTGGTTTTCCAACGCCTTGGGGATCAGGTAGCGGCGGGCGATCTCCATTTTTTCTTCGAGGATGTAACCGGCCAGGCGGATGATCTCCATGCGGTCGAGCAGCGGCGCCGGAATGGTGTCGAGCTGGTTGGCGGTGGCGACGAACAGCACGTTGGAGAGATCGAACGGCACATCCAGGTAGTGGTCGCGGAACGAGCTGTTCTGCTCGGGATCGAGTACCTCGAGCAGTGCCGAGGCCGGATCTCCCTGGAAGGAGGCACCGATCTTGTCGATTTCGTCGAGCATCAGCACCGGGTTGGCGGTGCCGGCGCTCTTCATGGCCTGGATGAAGCGGCCCGGCATGGCACCGATATAGGTACGGCGATGCCCTTTGATCTCGGCTTCATCGCGCATGCCACCGAGGGAGAAACGGTAAAAGGTCCGGTTCAGCGCCGAGGCGATACTCTTGCCGATGGAGGTCTTGCCGACCCCCGGCGGACCGACCAGACACAGAATCGAACCGGAAATGTCCCCCTTAAGCTTGCCGACGGCGATGAACTCGAGGATCCGGTCCTTGACGTCCTGCAGGCCGTAATGGTCCCGATCGAGAACGCGTCTGGCTCGCTCGATGTTGTAGTTGTCCTTGCTGTTTTTGCCCCAGGGCAGGATGGTCAGCCAGTCGAGGTAATTGCGCGAAACGTTGTACTCCGGCGAAGACGGTTCGATAAGCCGCAGCTTTTCGATTTCCTCATCGATGGCTTTTTGCGCATCCTGATTCGGGGTCAGTTTGGCCAGACGTTTCTGGAACTTTTCGATCTCGCTGACCTTACCTTCCTTTTCCAGCCCGAGTTCTTTTTTAATGGCCTTAAGCTGTTCACGCAGGAAGAATTCACGCTGTTGGGCACTGATCTTCTGCTCGATCTGCTTGGAAATCTTGGTCTGCAGGCGCGATACTTCCAGCTCCTTTTTCAGCAGTACCAGTACCTTGTCGATGCGCTTGCGCACGTCGATAGTCTCGAGGATCTCCTGCAGCAGTTGCCCGTCGCTGGCGGTCAGGTTGGCGGCAAAGTCGGTCAGTCTGCCCGGGTCATCCATGCTCTGGCGGTTGAGGAACATTTTGATCTCTTCGCTGTAAAGCGGATTGATCTGCACCAGTTCCTTCAGGGCACTGATGATTGCCATGGAATAGGCTTTCAGCTCCGGGTTGACCGACAACTCGGTGGCATAATGGTATTCCACCCGGGCGAACAGGCCATCCTCCGATTCGGTCAGCTCACGGATGGAAAAACGCTCCAGGCAATTGACCAGCAGATGGATGCTGTCGTCATCGGAGTGCAGGACTTTCATTATCCGCCCGACCACGCCGAAGTTATGCAGGTTTTCCCGGCTGTCGGGCTCTTCGACCTCTTTTGCCAGTACCAGGCCCATCATTTTGTTCGGCGTATCCACGGCGCGTTTGGCCAGAGCGACATGCCGGTCGCCGGTAAACACCATCGGTGTCAGAATGCCGGGGAAGGCCGGACGCGGTCGTAGCGGAATAATCGGCAGGGTCGCAGGCAGCAGGTCGGTGGCTACCACCAGGCCTTCCCGTGGTTCATCCGAATCGTTGGTATCTTCAGGGCTGAAGTCAGCCTCTATGGGGTTGTCGTGTTCTTCTTCCATGTTGTCCCGGTCATCAGTCATGGTGAGGTCTCCTTGTGGGGTATCGGGATATAAAGGGCAACCTAATCATTAAGCGGACGGTTGTCAACCGTCATGCACTACACTGTTTGTGGAACCAGTCGGTGGTCTTTCGTTACGGCTATGAACAAAAAAACCGGCGTTGCGGGCAGAACGCGTTGCCATGCTGGAAAGCTGTTTTTCCATGGTCGATCTGATTGATGGCAGGCTCTTTTTCAGGCAGGGACGCGTGGGTAGCGAACCGTACGGAGAAAAGCAGGTCAGCCATCTGGAAGAGAATTAAAGGATATTTTGATTGAGGTCAAAAAGCAAGCGGCAAAGCTCCTCTTGTTTTGCATAGTTAGCCATGAAAACGGCTTTTTCAGATGGCGCAACATCCGCCCGGGCTTTTACCGCAGTTGTCACGGCCCGTGCTTGCTGCGATTGCTTTTTAAGGACGTGTGGGATAATGTTGAGACTCGTATCGTACCGGATATTCATGCAGTTTTGTTTCGAGGGAATTTAATTCATGACTGACCAGCTCAAACGCATCTACCTTATCGACGGTTCTTCATATATCTATCGGGCTTATTACGCCATTCGCCAGTTGTCCAACTCCAAGGGGTTGGCGACCAATGCCGTATTCGGCTTTACCAATATGCTGCTCAAGGTGGTTCGTGACGAACAGCCCGACCACCTGGCGGTGATTTTTGATGCCAAGGGGCCGACATTTCGCAAGGAACTTTATCCTGAATACAAGGCCAACCGCTCCGCCATGCCTGAAGATCTGCGTCCGCAGATCCCCATCATCAAGCAGTTGGTGCAGGCTTTCAACATGCCGGGCCTGGAGCTGGAGGGCTACGAGGCGGACGATATCATCGCCACCCTGGCGCGTCGCTTCGCCGAACGGGGCATGGCGGTTACCGTGGTGACTGGCGACAAGGACCTGATGCAGATCGTCGGTCCGCAGGTACGTCTGCTCGACACCATGAAGGACCAGGTGGTCGGCCTGCCTGAAGTGGCCGAGCGATTCGGCGGTACCCCCGACAAGGTGGTGGAGGTGCAGGCGTTGGCCGGCGACAGTTCCGATAATGTGCCGGGAGTGCCGGGAATCGGGGAAAAAACCGCGCGTGCGCTGATTGAGCAATTCGGCACGGTGGAAAACCTGCTAGCCAACATCGACCAGGTAGCGGGCAAAAAACGCCAGGAGAACCTGCGCCAGTTCGGTGAACAGGCCCGTTTGTCGAAAACGCTGGTCACGCTGTTGGATGATTTGCCTCTGGATGTGGATTACGACAATTTTGTGCTCAGCGAACCGAACCGCGAGGCGCTCACGGCCCTGTTCAAAGAGTTGGAGTTTCATAAACTGCTGCAGGAGTTTTCCAGCGATGAGCGGGCCAGCGGCGAGGGCTACCGGACCGTTGCCAACGAGGCGCAGCTGGATGATCTGGTGCGCGCCCTGAAGCAGGCCGGACGTTTCGCCTTTGACACGGAAACCACCAGCCTTGTCGCCACTCTTGCCGACCTGGTCGGCCTTTCGTTTTCGGTCAAGCCCGGGGAAGGCTGGTATCTGCCGGTGGGACATCGCTACCTGGGAGTGCCGGAACAGCTTGATCGCACTCTGGTGATCGATACGTTGCGACCGTTGATGGCCGATCCGCAGCTGGCCAAGATTGCCCAGAACGCCAAGTACGATCTGCTGGTGCTGCGTCGCGCCGGGCTGGAGGTGGCGGGGCTGAGCTGCGATACCATGCTGGCTTCCTATCTGGCTAATCCGGCGGCTAAGTCCCACGGGCTCGACAATCTGGCGGCGGAGTTGCTCGGATATCGCACGATCAGCTACACCGAGATGACCGGCAAGGGGAAGAATCAGATCGGGTTCGAAGAAGTTGAGGTGGAAAAGGCCACGGTTTACGCGGCCGAAGATGCCGATATCACCTTGCGTCTGGCCGACAAGTTGGAGCCGCAGTTGGTTGATACACAGCAGGACCAATTGTTTCGCGAGTTGGAAATGCCTCTCGTGACGGTGCTGACCGACATGGAGTGGCAGGGGGTGCGTATCGATGCCGATTTTCTGCAGGGACTGTCGACGGATATGGAGGCGCGGCTGGCGGTATTGGAAAAGCACATCCACGAACTTGCCGGCCGGCCGTTTAACGTCGGATCGCCCAAGCAACTCGGCGAGGTGCTGTTCGAGCATCTGAAACTGCCGCGCGGCAAAAAGACCAAGACCGGCTGGTCCACCGATGTTGAAGTTCTCACCGAACTGGCGGAGGAACATGCTATTGCCGCGCAGGTACTTGATTACCGCTCCGTAGCCAAGCTCAAGAGCACCTATTGCGATGCGCTGCCCAAGTTGATCAATCCCGACACCGGCCGCATTCATACGTCGTTCAACCAGGCGGTGACCGCTACTGGACGGCTTTCCTCGAGCGACCCGAACCTGCAGAATATTCCCATTCGCAGTGAAGAGGGGCGCCGCATCCGCGAAGCGTTTGTGCCGGCCGAGGGGAATGTGTTGCTGGCCGCCGACTATTCCCAGGTGGAATTGCGCATTCTGGCCCACATGGCCGATGAACCGGCCCTTAAGGAAAGTTTTGCCCGCGGCGAGGATATCCACACCCGCACTGCCAGCGAGATTTTTGACGTGTTTCTGGAGATGGTCACGCCGGATATGCGCCGTCAGGCCAAGACCATCAATTTCGGAGTGCTGTACGGCATGAGCGCCTTCGGACTGGCCAAGTCCCTCGGCATCGGCCGCAAGGAAGCGCAGACCTATATCGATCATTATTTTTCCCGTTATCCCCGGGTTCTGGCGTTCATGGAGACAAAAAAAGCCGAAGCCCGCGATAAACTGTATGTCACAACCCTGCTCGGCCGGCGTTGCGCGGTACCGGAGATCGCCAGTAAAAATGGCGCGATACGTGGTTATGCCGAGCGCAATGCCATCAATTACCCGATCCAGGGCTCGGCGGCCGATATCATCAAGGTTGCCATGGTGCGGATTCATGAACGCCTGAAGGCCGAGAACCTGCAAGCCAAGATGGTACTGCAGGTGCATGACGAACTGGTGTTCGATGTTCCCGTTGCCGAACAGACCGCTGTGGAAAAACTGGTGCGGCAGGAGATGGAGCATGCCGTCGAGTTGGACGTGCCGCTGCTGGTCGATATGGGGTGGGGGCGCAACTGGCGCGAAGCGCATTGATAGTCCGTGGGCGGCTCTGGCTGCCCATTGATTTCCATTTAGGAAAAAGGCCGGTTCCGGATAAAACTTTTGTCGCCATCGGGGGCGCCGCATGAAGTTGGCTCGCCGCAAAGGCCTGCTGTCGCTGATTGTTCTCCTGCTCATCCTGTCGGGGCTGATGCTGGGGATAACAGTGCTGTTTTCCGACCGGTTTCTCGATGGCGTGGTGCGTCCTCGCCTTGAACGTCTGGCTGCCGAGAAGTTGCACGCCGAGGTAGCGGCCCGCCGGTTGGTCTGGGAGGATGGCGGACTGACACTCACCGGGCTGTCGGTGCGGCGTCCCGACCGGTACCGTGCCACCTTGGCGCGACTGCGGGTAATTCCGGCGCTGCGTGATCTGTTGCGGCGGCGCCTGACCGCCGTTGAGTTTTTCTCGCCCGCTATCGAAATGACCCCCGGACCGCCATCCGATACCCCTTTCGCCATCCCCGCCGAACTGCCTTTTACAGTCGGGACTTTGACCATGCGCGATGGTCGCTTCGCGTATGTCCATCCGATTCACCCTTTTTCTCTGCAAGACCTCAACTTTTCACTGCGCGGTGGCGCCGAGTTCGATTTTGCCCTTACCGGACGACTGATGGCAGAGTCCCCTATCGCTATTGAAGCCGGCGGAGCGGGGCGCTGGCACAATGGTGTGCGGTTGACCGTATCTGCGCTGAAATGGCAGCAGCGCGCATTGCTTAAGGAGCCGGTCACTCTGGAGTTTCCGGCCGGGCAGGGTAGTGGCCGTTTGCAGGTGGCGCTTGGTTTTGACGCGGTGTCGCGCAGTGACCTGGAACTCTGGCTGTCGGCCTTTTCCTTCCCTTCGCCTTTACCCCCGTTCTGGGACTTTTCCCTGAACACGGTACGCGTTGCGGTCGACTGGCAATCTGGCGTTCTGGACGCCGCTTTATCGACTGCAGCGGGACAATTAAGCCGTCCCGGTTTCCAGGTGCCGCTTGCGTCGTTGGGACTCGCCGCGCACTTGCAGGACGGCCAGTGGCAGGGTACAGGGGAGTTTGCCCTGCTGGGAGACGCGGCTGGTACGTTTCGGTTTAAGTCTGGAACCTCGGCGCTGCAAGGGATGCTGAGTCTGTCTGTGGATGATCCCGTACGCTTGCAGCAGCTGGTGTGGGGGCGTGTTCCCTTGTCCGTGGCGGGCGCTGCCGATCTTGAAGCCGAAGGGGGGATGCAAGACGGGGCTATCTCGCTGTCTTTTGCGTTGCAGGGTAAACCCGGCCGCAGAAAGCCGGCCGGAGCGGTGGTCGATATTTCCGCACTGACGCTGAAGGGAACCCTGAAAAACCCCAAGAATACCTGGCATGCGAATGCACAGGCGCTGCTGGCCGGAAAGCCGTTGGCAAACCTGAGCGGCGACATGCAGCAACTGCGCCTTGAGCTGCTGCCCAACTCCTGGTCGCAGTTGCGCAGATTGATGGTGGGGCAACGTCAGCCGCCTTGGTTTCTGGATGCGCAAAACATAGCTGCCCGGGCGCTGATGACAAACAGTAAACAAGGTTGGCGGGCGGATGCAACCCTGCACGCCGGTCGGATTGCAACAACCCAGGGAAGCCTGCATGACCTGGATCTGACTGGAGGTGTTGCCCTCCGGGGGGCGCGAATCAACGTCACCGCCGCCAGTTTGCGCACGCGTCTTGCCCACGATCGGCTCGGTGAAGGCGCTTTGCAGACCCGCTTTGATGCACGTTTGGAGCAAGGGGCCTGGCAGGTGCATTTTGCGGACCTCGATCTCGGTCCGATGGACCTGATGAGCCCCGATGGGCTGGCCGGTGTGGCGGGTGGGCGAATTCACCTTCAGGGCCTGGTTTGCCAAGCCGGTTCCAGCCAACCCCTGGAGATGCGCGTGGATGGCCGGGTCTCCGCCACCGAGGCCTTGTGGGGTGCCTGGTATGGGGAACTGGGGGCGATGCCGATCGATGTGGCGGTGTTTGGTAGTTGGCATCCGGAAACATCGCGGCTGGAGTTGATCGACCTTAAGCTGGGGGTTGCGGAGCTGGGTACTACGGTGCACGCCCAGGGGGAACGCTCTGCCGATAGCTTGACTCTTGACGGGACCCTGAAAATTGCCGACCTGACCAAGGCCTGGGATGGTCGGGGGCGTGACCTTCTGCGCGAACTGCGTCCTGCGCTGGCCGATCTCGGTCTGTCCGGTGCCCTGGAGGCGGATATTGCGCTGAGAGGCAAACCCGGTAACTGGCATCTGCAGGGGGAGACGCGGCTGCAAAACCTTGAGGTTGACTGGCCACGTGCCAGGTTGACGGTTAAAGGCGGATACGGACGTATCCCGCTGGATTTGGCGCTGCCGGGCATCGATCGGCCCAAACAACCGGTGCGAGGGGGACAGTTGTCGTTTGCCCAGCTGAGTTGCGGTCCGATGCGTCTGGCGGACGCGCCCCTGCGTTTGTCCGTCGGTACCAATCGGTTTGGTTTGGATAATGCTCTGCGCCTGTCGGTGGGCGGTGGGCAGCTGACCGTAGAACAACTGCAGGCCGGCTACGCAAGCAGCGGTCTGCAGTTGGAGACCCGTATCCGCCTGGCAGGAATCGACCTGCAACTCCTTACGTCCGAGCTCGGTGTCGTCCCCATGCAAGGGGCCATTAACGCCGATCTGGGGCACATCCGCTATGCGGATAAAGTCTTGCGGTCGGATGGTGAATTGCGCATCGAAGCCTTCGGTGGTGACCTGCGGTTAAACAACCTGCAATTGGATCCTTTTTCTCTGGGGCTCCCGCAACTTAAAGGTGATGTGACGTTTGACGGCATCGATCTGTTCCTGCTGACCCAGACTTTCTCCTTCGGCGCCATCCATGGGGTGGTCGATGGACAGGTGCATGGCCTGCGGTTGTACGGAACCACGCCGTCCCATTTTTCCGGGAGATTGCAAACCCGCCTTGAAGGCAAACGTAATATCAGCGTCAAGGCCTTGAACAACTTAGCCATCCTTAGTCAGGGCGGTTTGTCTGCGGCTCTTTCGCGGGGTATTTACCGGTTTATCGATTTTTACCGGTATCGGCGCATAGGTATTCAATGTGAATTGGCGGAAGATGTCTTTACGCTGCGCGGTACCGCCCGTCCGGACAGTCGAAGGTATCTGGTGGATGGCGGGGTGCTTCCGCCCAAGATCGATATCCTCGCATCGGAGCAGCCTATTTCCTTTCGTGAGATGCTGCGACGCCTGAAACGCCTCGACCGCGCAGGCCGGCGCACCAATTGATTTTGTCCTGATGCGGCGATATAGTGAAACATGCGAAAGAACTTAAAACCTTAAACTGGATTGCGATTACGGAGAGGATCTATGAAAAAGCGTTCTCTGGTCTGTTCGATGCTGGCTCTTTGTATGGTGGCGGCTTGCGTGACCATCAATATCTATTTCCCTGCCGAAGAGGTGCGCAACGCGGCCGACCGGATCGTTAACGAGGTCTGGGGTGAGCGTGATAACCAGCCGGCGCCGACAACGCCGGAACCGGCTGCCGAAGCCGGGCCGACCAGTCTACTGAAAATGCTTGTCGGTCCCTCTACGGCCTGGGCGGCTGGTGGCGTTAACGGCGAGGATATCAATATTACCACGCCCCAGATTCGCGCGATCAAGGATTCCATGAAGCAGCGTACCGGCGATTTGCGCCCCTATCTCGATGCCGGACAGATAGGAATCGGGCAGGATGGGTTGCTCAAGGTAAGAACCCTGGAGGGTCTCGATCTGCGTGGGCGAGGGCAGGCACAGCGCCTGGTGAATGCTGAAAATCAGGATCGCCTGCGCCTGTATAACGAGATCTCCAATGAGATCGCCAAAAATCCCAATCGTACCGCTACGCCAGCGCAGGTACAGGATGTTTTTGCCGAATCCTGGCAGAACCAGGCGGCTTCCGGTTGGTATATCGAGACAGCCAGCGGTAGTTGGAAACGCAGATAGTTTCTACCCGTCCAAAACGGCGGATGCCACACAGGAAGTCAGATCCTGTGTGGCATCCTTTTGCCGTCGTGAGGCTTTCTATGACGCGACAAGCAAAGCGCAACGAACAGGGCAGTGCGCTACTTATGGTGTTGATGGCCATTGTGGTTATGGGCCTGACGCTGGGAGTTGCAGGAAGTTCCTGGAAGACCATCGTACAACGGGAGCGCGAGCAAGAGCTGTATTTTCGCGGCGACCAATATCGGCGAGCCATTGCCGATTATCATAACGCCTGGGGTGTTTATCCCAAGCGGCTGGAGGATTTGCTCGAAGATCGTCGCGCCCTTTATGTGCAGCGTCACATTCGGCGTCTATATTCTGACCCCATGACGGGGAGGCCTTTCGAGCTGGTCCGTGATGATGCCGGGACCATAAAAGGGGTTTATAGCGCCGACGAGGGCCAACCTTTCCGTCGAGACGGTTTTCCCCCTGAGTACGAAGCCTTTGTCAAGGCCACCAGCTATCGGGACTGGGTGTTTCTGTTCGAGCCGGGACAGGATCAGGAGGGGACGCAAGAACCCGTGGATTCGGCTCGGTAAGCGCGTTGAAGGCATTTGTGAGGCGTTGACATTGAACGAGACGTGGTGTTATCTTCTTGTGTTTTGAATATGTTTTTATGAGAGGGGGGCGCCATGGATCAGAAACTGCAAATGCTTCTGGAGACTGTTAAAAAGCTTATCCGGCGTGGAGCTTACGCAAACCTGTCCAAAGTCCTCAGTAAAACACATCCTGCCGATGTGGCCCACCTTTTCCCCTATCTGACACCCAAGGAACAGCAGACGCTGTTCAATCTGATCGAGGATACCGAAACCGCTGCCAGCGTGCTGTCGGAACTCGATTACGTAAGCGGTGCTCAATTACTTGAAAAAATCGGTCAGGAGGCCATCACCGAAGTCCTTCAGGAGATGCCGTACGACGACGCCGTTGAAATCATCCGTAACATGCCCGAGGAGATCGCCGAAGAAATCCTCAGTACCATGAAGGATGAGCATTCGGAAGAGATCGAGCAGTTGCTGAAGTACGAAGAGGACACTGCCGGCGGCATTATGTCGACGGAGTTCTTCTGTCTGACCGAAGACACGACCGTGCAGCAGGCCATCGATGCGTTGCAGCAGGCCAAAGACGTGGAGATGGTCTTTTACCTGTATGTCGTCGATCGCCACAATCATCTGGTCGGGGTGTTGTCGCTGCGCCAGTTGCTGATGGTGTCGCCTTCCAAGATACTCAAAGATATCATGGTCACGGACGTGATCAGCGTGCGTACCAACAAAGATCAGGAAGAAGTCGCGCAACTGGTTGAGAGATACAATATACTGGCTTTGCCGGTCGTGGACGAGTGGAACAAGCTGGTCGGACTGATCACCGTCGATGACGTCATCGATGTCTTGCGCGAGGAAGCTACCGAAGATATCTACAAGATGGCCGGTGCCAGCGAGGAGGAGTTGCTTTACGGTGATAAGTCTTTCCAGGTTGCCCGACTGCGCTTGCCGTGGCTGATTACCAATCTGTTCGGCGGAATCATTACCGGTTACCTCATGTGGCGTTTCAAGGTAACGCTTGAAGCGGTCATTGCCCTGATTACCTTTATCCCGGTTATCACCGGTATGGGTGGCAATGTCGGCGGGCAGTCGGCCACCATCGTGGTGCGCGGTTTCGCGACCGGCGCCATCGATTTTTCCTGCTTGCGCAAAGTCTTTCTTAAGGAATTGCGGGTAGGTGTGATTATGGGGACAGTGTGCGGTTTGACCGTCGGACTGGTAGCTTACCTGTGGCACCATAATCTGTATCTGGGACTGGTGGTCGGATTGGCCATGGTTTCGGCCATGACCGTGGCGGCAACCATGGGGGTGATGGCGCCAAGCTTTTTTAAGCGGGTCGGTATCGATCCCGCTATTGCATCCAGCCCGTTTGTGCAGACGGCCAACGACATTACCGGTATCCTGATTTATTTCGGTACCGCCACAGTGTTTTTGTCCCATCTTCATTGACAAATGTCAGAGGGGACCGTCTGGGGTGTTTGTCCTTGATTTCGATCCTGTTTGTGCCGCACAACCATGAGGTCGCTGTGTTCCACGGGCGATAAAAAGGCTGTATGTGAAACCCGGTTTGGTGATAACCGGCTTAAGTGTGTGAATTTTAGCGGATGTCTGGTTTTTTGCCGGTGAGCATTTAGGAGGTACGCTGGCGTCATGGAATCCTATTCTTCGGATGCAGTGATTCTGCATCATCTGGATTACGGCGAGGCTGATCGCATCGTCACTTTTTTTAGTCTTGAGCGCGGCCTGGTCAAGGGCTTTGCGCGTCAGGCGCGCAAAAGTCGAAAACGTTTCGGTGCCGCTCTGGAGCCGTTTTCCACCGTCCATGTTCGTTGGCAGACTCAGCGGGGCGGGGATCTTGTGACGATTCAGGATGCCGATCTTATCGACCTGCGTGCCGGCTTGAGGCACAATCTGCTGGCCTTGGCGTTGGCTGCTTACGGTTGTGAATTGATTGAAAATCTGCTGGGCGAAATCGGGCCCCAGCCGGAGGCTTACCAGCTTTTGAACGCTTTTCTCAATCATGTTCATCGTCAAGGTGGTTCGCCGGATGCCCGTCTTATATTTGAGTTGCGCATGCTGTACCTTGCAGGGTATGAACCGCACCTCCTTCATTGCTCGCGATGCGGGGGGCCGGTAAGTACTGAGCAGGTGGCTTTTTCCGCTTCTCTTGGTGGCGGTCTTTGTCTGGATTGTGTCGGCGGGGCCGATGTGCAGCGTCTTTCACCTCTGTCTCTGGGGACCCTTTCGCGTATTTTGCAGGCACCGCCTACGCTTTTCGAGGGTTTTCGTTTCGGTCCGCAGACCCTGCAGGAAGGCGGCAATGCGGTGACTTCAATGCTGAAGCAGCATCTGTGTCGTCCGATGAAATCGTTATCCTTTCTCAATCAGTTGTCCGAAGGAAGCAGGCGCGTTTCTGCCATACGCTAGTGGCCCGGATAGAACGGGATAGGGCCGCTCTCGTTTTATGGGAGCCATGGAAAACCGGTCTCCGGACCCGGAGAAAACAGTGACTTCGGGTGCTCAGTTGCAGTCAAGTTGTTGTTTTGATAGTTGTTTTTGTGATGCAGTTCAGAGTGCCATACCTAAACATGCAGCGCATCTTACGTCGGTTGCGGCCCCAAATAGTTGGCGGGGCGCGGCGTCAAACGGGTTGACAGATTTGGCGCAATCAGGCTAAGCTTGCCTGCTCAAATGATCGTGTATCCCGAATCCGGCGGATGCGGCCCATGAGCAGGGTTGCCGCGGGTCGGGCCTGGAGGTTTTGTGACTTTTCAAGAACTGATCCTTGCTTTGCAGAATTACTGGGCCAAGCAAGGTTGTATCATCCAGCAGCCCTACGATATGGAAAAAGGTGCGGGGACGTTCAATCCCGCTACATTCTTGCGTGTGCTCGGTCCCGAGCCGTGGAATGTGGCCTATGTCGAGCCTTCCCGGCGTCCGACGGATGGACGCTATGGTGAAAATCCCAATCGCCTTCAACATTATTACCAGTTCCAGGTCATCATGAAGCCTTCGCCCATGAATATCCAGGAACTGTACCTCGATTCTCTCAAGAGTTTCGGCATCAGTCCTTCGCGACATGATATCCGTTTCGTCGAGGATGACTGGGAATCGCCAACCCTCGGCGCCTGGGGTCTTGGCTGGGAAGTGTGGCTGGACGGCATGGAAATTACTCAGTTTACGTATTTTCAGCAGGTCGGCGGTATCGATTTGAAGCCGGTTTCGGCTGAAATCACCTATGGCTGTGAGCGTATTGCCATGTATCTGCAAGGTGTCGACAATGTCTATGACCTTGAGTGGATCGATGGTATCAAATACGGCGATGTCCACCATCAGTCCGAGGTGGAATTTTCGACCTATAATTTTGAAGAGGCCGATGCCGGGATGCTGTTCCAGCTCTTCGATATGTATGAAAAGGAATGTACCCGCATCGCAAAGCGACAGCTTGTATTGCCCGCCTACGATTTTGTGTTGAAGGCTTCGCATGCGTTCAACCTGCTGGATGCGCGAGGCGCTATTTCCGTGACTGAGCGGGCGCACTATATCGGCCGGGTCCGGAACCTGGCGCGAATGTGTGCCGAAGGCTATGTGGCCCAACGGGAGAAACTTGGTTTCCCCTTGATCAAGGGCCGGTAACTTCCTTGTACAAAGGTAACCGCGCCACGGAAAATCCGTTTTCCGTGGCTTGCTTTTTTTGAGATGATGGAGCGCTCATGTCTGCTGAACTGTTCCTGGAAATTGGCACAGAAGAAATTCCCGCCGGGTTTTTGCCGCCGGCCATGGCTGATCTTGAACGGCTGATGCGCAAAGAACTCGAAGCCGGTCGTATCGGTTTTGAGACGGTCCGAACCTTTGCCACGCCGCGCCGCCTGGTTCTGGCGGTGAGTGGTATGGCGCTTGAGCAGGCCCGTCAGGAAGTAACGGCTGCCGGTCCTTCCGTGGCTGTGGCGTTTGATGCCGACGGTAATCCGACCAAGGCTGCCCTGGGCTTTGCCCGAGGCAATGGCGTGGAGGTGTCGGAACTCGAACGCCGGCAGACCGATAAAGGCGAATATCTATACGTTTCCAAAGTTGTCGAGGGTCGCCCGACCAGCGAATTGCTGCCTGAACTTCTGCCGCGCCTGATCGATGCCATTCCGTTCAAGAAGTCGATGCGCTGGAAGGACCTTGATATTCGTTTTGCCCGTCCCGTGCACTGGATCGTGGCATTGTTCGGCGGTCAGGTGGTCCCCTTCTGCTACGGCAATTTGAACAGTGGCAATGTTTCTTTCGGTCACCGCTTCATGGCGCCCGGAGCGTTTGAAGTCACCAGCCTGGACCAATATCTTGTAGACGCTGAAAAACAGTTTGTGATCGTTGATCCGGTCCGCCGCCGCCAGCTCATCGCGGAGCAGCTTGACGAAGTTGTCGGCCGCACCGGGGGTAAGCTCAATCCGGATGACGATCTGCTCGACGAAGTTGCTTTTCTGGTGGAATATCCTACCGCGGTCATGGGTGGCTTTGAAAAAAACTACCTGCAACTGCCGCCGGAACTGCTGATTACCGTTATGCGTGAACATCAGCGTTATTTCACTGTGGTCGATGAGCAGGGCAAGTTGTTACCGCGCTTCATTACGATTTCCAATACCCGTGTCGAAGACCTGTCCGTGGTGCAGCAGGGCAACGAAAGAGTGTTGCGCGCCCGGTTATCCGATGCCATGTTCTTTTGGAATGAGGATCGCAAGCAAAAGCTGGAAAGCCGACTGGAGGCTTTGAAAAACGTCGTTTATCAAGCCAAACTCGGCACCAGCTATGAGAAAGTCATGCGGTTTAAAACGCTGGCTGTGGAGCTTGCCCGTCAGCAGGTGCCTGAAGTGGCTGAGTTGACCGAACGGGCGGCGCTGTTGGCCAAGTGTGATCTCGAAACCGGCATGGTTTTTGAATTTACAGAGCTGCAGGGTGTCATGGGAAGGGAGTACGCGTTGCTCGATGGTGAAGATCCGCGTGTGGCTCGCGCGATCTTTGAGCACTACCTGCCTGTGCAGGCAGGGGGCGAACTTCCGAGTGACGATATCGGGGCGTTTGTCTCCATCGCCGATAAGATCGATTCGATCTGCGGCTGTTTTGGTGTGGGACTGATTCCTACCGGTACCGCCGATCCGTTCGCCTTGCGCCGCAGTGCCATCGGTATTCTCAATATCATCCTGGAGCGTGGTTACCGCTTGTCTCTGGTTGCATTGGTTGAGCGCAGCCTGGTCTTGCTGGGCGACAAGCTCACCCGGCCCGCTGCCGAGGTGGCTGCCGAGGTTCTGGAGTTCATCCGCATGCGGTTCTTCAACATGCTGACTTCCCAGGGGCAACCCAATGATATGGTCGATGCCGTGCTGAGCGCTGCATTTGACGATCCGCTCGACGCTTTACAACGCGTTACAGGCTTATCCAGCTTCCGTGAGGAGGGTGAATTTGAGGCCTTGGCCGTGACCTTTAAACGGGTGGTCAATATCGTCAAATCCGGCATCGAAACGCCTGTCGATGTCGCCCTGTTCGAGGCTGACTGCGAAGGCCAGTTGCTGGAAGCATTGCAACGCGTGTCCGGGAAATTTGAACAATATGTTGCAAATGGCGCCTATCTGGACGCTTTGCGCACGGCGGGTGAACTGCGTTCGCCTGTAGATGCCTTGTTTGAAGGAGTCATGGTCATGTCTCCCGACGAGGCGGTTAAAAACAACCGACTTGCTTTGTTGACTGTCGTAGCCCGACTTTTTCAGGGAATTGCGGATTTTTCAAAAATCGCGGCCTGAGCGATTTTGAAAACAATCGCTGATCCGGTGTTCAACTTTCCGGTTGAATAACCGAATACCAAATCCTTCAGGAGGAACTCTCTCATGGCTGTAAAGTACGTATACTTCTTCGGCGCAAATCAGACCGAAGGCGGTGGCCAAATGCGCAATCTGCTCGGCGGCAAGGGCGCCAATCTCGCGGAGATGACGGCCATCGGCTTGCCTGTGCCCGCTGGTTTCACCCTCACTACCGAGCTTTGCACCGAATTCTATCGCAACGACCGTCGCTATCCCGATGGTGTCAGCGAAGAAGTGTCAGAGAACCTGGCCAAGCTTGAATTGGCTATGGATAAGCGGTTTGGCGACTCCGTCAATCCGTTGTTACTGTCGGTTCGTTCCGGTAGTCGCGCCTCCATGCCGGGTATGATGGACACGGTTCTTAACCTGGGACTTAACGACACCACCGTGCAGGGTCTGATCGACCAGAGTGGCGATGCCCGTTTTGCTTATGATTCCTACCGGCGCTTTATCCAGATGTACTCCAATGTCGTTTTGGGTATGGATGGAGACGTGCTTGAGCATATTTTTGAAAATATGAAAGAAGCACGCGGTGTCGCTCTCGATACCGAACTCAGTGCCGATGACCTTAAGCAGCTGGTAGCGCTGTTCAAGGCCAAGGTTAAAGAGACCCTCAACCGCGAGTTCCCCGAAGATCCCAAGGAGCAGTTGTGGGGGGCCATTAACGCGGTATTCGGCTCATGGATGAATCCGCGCGCCATGACTTATCGCAAACTCAACAACATCCCTGCCGACTGGGGCACTGCGGTTAACGTGCAGGCCATGGTCTTTGGTAACATGGGTAATGATTGCGCCACCGGCGTAGCCTTCACGCGGAATCCGTCTACCGGCGAGAATTACTTTTTCGGTGAATTTCTGCTCAATGCCCAGGGCGAAGACGTGGTCGCCGGCATTCGTACTCCGCAGCCTATCGACAAGGACAGCAGCGATGGCCACCTCCCCTCCCTTGAGGAAGTGATGCCCGAGTGCTATCAGCAATTGCTGGATATCCGCCAACTTCTTGAAAAACATTACCGCGACATGCAGGATATAGAGTTCACCATCGAAAAAGACAAACTCTATATGCTGCAGACCCGTAATGGCAAACGCACCGCTACCGCGGCTGTCAAGATTGCCGTGGATATGGTGGCAGAAGGTCTGATCGATAAAAAGGAGGCAGTACTGCGCGTAGCTCCTGAACAACTCGATCAACTGTTGCATCCCTCCCTTGACCCCAAGGCTTGTAAGGACATCATCGCAACCGGACTGCCGGCTTCTCCCGGTGCCGCCAGCGGTGAGATCGTGTTCTCGGCCGAGGATGCAGAGAATGCTGCCAAGCTTGGCCTCAAGGTTATCCTGGTACGTATCGAAACCAGTCCCGAAGATATCCATGGCATGAACGCTGCGCAGGGGATCCTGACTGCCCGTGGCGGCATGACTTCCCACGCTGCCGTCGTAGCGCGCGGCATGGGCAAATGCTGTGTGGCCGGGTGCGGTTCCATCAAAGTCGACTACAAGGCACAGTTGTTCACCTCTGAAAAAGGCGAAGTTTTCAAAAAAGGCGATGTCATAACCCTCGACGGTTCCACCGGTGAAGTTATGAAGGGCTTCGTCGATACGGTACAGCCGACGCTGACCGGTGATTTCGGCAAGCTGATGGAGTGGGTTGACCAATATCGCCGACTGCGGGTCCGCACCAATGCTGATACGCCGAATGACGCTGCCGTGGCACGTGGGTTCGGGGCTGAAGGTATCGGTTTGTGCCGTACCGAGCATATGTTCTTCGAGGGCGATCGCATCATGGCGGTGCGCGAGATGATTCTCGCCGAGGATGTCGAGGGACGCAAACATGCGCTGGGCAAAATACTGCCTATGCAGAAGGGGGATTTCCTCGGCCTGTTCCGGGAAATGAAGGGACTTCCGGTTACCATCCGTCTGCTTGATCCGCCGCTGCACGAGTTCCTGCCTCATACCGATAAGGACCAGGAAGAGCTGGCCGTCATCATGGATGTGCCCGCCAAGGTTCTTAAGCAGAAGGTCGATTATCTGCATGAATTCAATCCGATGCTCGGTCATCGCGGCTGCCGTTTGGGGGTTACTTTCCCGGAAATTTACGACATGCAGGTTCAGGCCATCATGGAAGCAGCTTGCGAACTGATTGCCGAGGAAGGTTTTGAAATTGTACCGGAGATCATGATCCCGCTGGTCGGTCACGTTGCCGAGCTTAAAATGCTGCGCGCTCGGGCCATCCGAGTGGCCGATGACGTGATTGCGCGTTACGGCGTGCAAGTGACGTATCTTATCGGCACCATGATCGAGCTGCCGCGTGCCGCTCTTACCGCCGATGAAATTGCCACCGAAGCAGAATTTTTCTCATTCGGTACCAATGATTTGACCCAGACCACCTTCGGACTGTCTCGTGATGACGCCGGGAAATTCCTGCCCTTCTACGTGCAGCGTGATATTCTTCCCAACGATCCGTTCGTGGTTCTTGATCAGGACGGAGTCGGGCAGTTGGTGCGTATCGGTTGCGAAAAGGGTCGCAAGACCCGGCCCGGAATCAAACTGGGGATCTGCGGCGAGCACGGTGGCGATCCTGCCAGTGTTATTTTCTGTCACAACGCGGGGCTTGACTACGTTTCCTGCTCTCCCTATCGGGTGCCTATTGCCCGGCTTGCAGCGGCCCATGCGGCTTTGCTTGAGGAGCGCGGGTAAGTCATCTACCCCCCCCCTTAAAAAGGTGAACGTTGGCGGCCCCTGAAAATCGATCGGGGGCCGCTTTTGATTCCGGCTGTTGCGCCGGGTACGATCTGTGTGACCCTTGACAGTCTCTGAGATGGGGTGATAAGTTCAAAGAACCATGTACTACGCTGTGCCACAGGGTCGCGTTTCCTGTGGTTTTTTCGTTGTTTTTGAGGAGATGTATGAGTAAGCAGTTGACGGCAGGAGATTTTATCGAGGCTCGTTGCACCCGTTGCAAGGCCGTGACAAACCACACCATTATCGCCCTGGTCGGCACTGTACCGGTAAGGGTGCGCTGCAATACCTGTGACGGGGACCACAACTACCGGGCTCCCAAAGTCAAGAGCGCCCCCAAGGCGACGACGGCTAAAACCCGCCAGCCTGGTACCGCGCGCAAGCCCAAGGCGATACAGCAAGACGCCGAACAATGGCAACAAATTGCTACCCAACTTCAGTTAGGGCAGGCTGTAGCCTATAATATGAACCGTTCTTTCAAGATCAAAGAGGCTGTAAGCCATCCTACTTTTGGCGTTGGAATTGTGGTGGAGGTCTTTCCTCCCAATAAGGTCGAGATTCTTTTTGAAGCAGGACGCAAACTTCTGCGCTGCAAGCAGTAACCTTGTAATAAATTGCCGTATTCATAGCTTCGATTCTTTGGCCCTCGAACAAGGATGCAATCCATGCGTCTTTCTGTTTTGTGGGCCAAAGTTTTTAGGTGGTGACGTTGATGACGTGGAGGCGAGATAGAAGTTGTGAACTTACCGGAGTTGCATAGTTGGGATATGGCGGCCAAAGAGGCCATCGCCCTGCAGAAACTGCTGGCACAAAGCATCTGCCTTGATACCCGGTTGCCGGAACCCGTTCGGTATGTGGCCGGTGTGGATGTTTCCTACCGTCTTGGTGGGGGTGAATTTTTCGCAGCCGTGGTGGTTTTGCATCTTCCGGACATGAAAATCGTCGAACAGGTCACAGCAAGCGCCAGGGGCACCTTTCCTTATATCCCCGGGTTATTGTCCTTCAGGGAACTGCCGGTGGTATTGCAAGCGTTCAAAAAACTGCAAACGATACCTGATGCGGTACTGGTGGACGGGCAAGGCGTCGCACACCCTCGTCATCTTGGGCTCGCAAGCCATCTTGGTTTATGGCTCGACCTGCCGACAGTCGGTTGCGCAAAAAGCAGGTTATGTGGTGAACACGATCCCCCTGACCGCCAGCGTGGCGGCCAGGTACCTTTAATGTTTGAAAATGCTATCGTGGGTACCGTGTTGACTACACGCAGCGGTATCAAACCGCTGTATATATCACCTGGGCATCTGATCGATGTCCCGGCTTCCGCGAAGTTGGTTATGAATTGTCTTGGCCGTTATCGGCTGCCGGAGCCGACCCGCCTGGCTCATCACCTTGCCAACCAGGCGCGCCGCAGCGGATGAGCGGGGGCAGATTGTGGCAGTTTTTATCCTCCCCCCCCTTGTTTCAAAGTGGCTATTGTATGCCGATATTCAGCCAGTTTACCCCTTCAATTTCCGCAGTGATCTGATCCCCATGGACGACGGGGCCTACCCCTGAGGGTGTGCCAGTGAGTAATATGTCGCCTTTTTCCAAGGTGAAAATAGCCGAGGCGGCGCTGAGCAGGGCAGGTATGCGATGGATCATGTCCGCCGTGTTGCCGTCCTGGCGGACCTCACCGTTGACGGATAAAATCATGCGCAATGCGTGGGGGTCCGGAACCCGGCTTGCAGGGACGAAGTCGGACAATGGGCAGGAGGTATCGAATCCCTTGGCTTGATCCCATGGCAGACCCTGTTCCTTGAGTCTTTGCTGGACATCACGCAGAGTCAGATCGATGCCGACGCCGTAACCGGCTACATGGTTCATGGCCTCCTGTTCCGGAATGTTTTTACCCCATTTGCCTATAAGTACGGCCAATTCGATTTCATGGTGGCAGAGTTGGCTGTAAGGGGGAATGATGGCGTTTTCCCGCGGACCGATAATGCTGCTGGACGGTTTGAGAAAGAAAACCGGTTCGCTGGGAGGTTCATTGCCGAGTTCGGTGGCGTGCGAACGGTAGTTGCGGGCTACGCAGAGGATTTTCCCGACCTGAAAAATTGAGTCATCGAGTAACCGGACAGTAAACATAACATTCCTCCTGAAAAAGTCCTCAATCCTGGGCGCGTGGCAAGGCCCAGTTGTAATGAATCGCTAACAGGCGTACGGTTATAACCGTTACGGCAGCGATCAGCAGTGCTACCGAGCGGGTTATACCCAGATGTATGAGTGCAACCAGCAGTGCGCCGCCGGCCAGGCATGCGGAAGCGTAGATCTCCTTACGCAGGATAAGGGGGATCTGGTTGGCCAGTACATCGCGTGTGATTCCGCCGGCCGTGGCAGTAATAACACCCATCATGACCGCACCGAGAAATCCAAGGTTAAAATGCAGCGCCTTTTCGGTGCCGATGACGACGAAGGTACCCAGGCCGATGGCGTCGAAATAGAGCAGCGGTTGGCGCAGGTTGTCCATATGGCGATACAGCACAAAGGTGAAGAGCGATACCCCGATTGCCAGATAAAGATAGCTTTCATCCTTGAAACAGAACGGCGGATTGTCGCCCAGCAACAAATCGCGCAGGGTTCCGCCGCCGATGGCGGTCACAAGCCCTAAAACCATAACGCCGAACAGGTCCATCCTGCGTCGGATACCAGCCCAGGCCCCGGAGGCAGCAAAGGCGGCAGTGCCGACAAGGTCGAGTGTGTAAAGCAGCGACAAGATTACAACCTCCAACGATATGTTTAATGATACCTTTTGACCGGACAATAACAACAGGGCACGTAGCCGAATTGATTGTGATAAGATTAACGCGATATGATAACCGATGACAGGCCGTTCGTTAAATAACTAGTTTCTTATTGGCACGTTTTTTCTCTCTTTTGACTGTTTTTAGCAGAGTCATCCCGGTAGGGCGCGCCTGCTAAACCTTGAAAAAGGAGTTGGCATGTTCCTGCCTTACGGAGATACCCCCAATCCGATAGCGCCATCGTATGTCAACTGGCTGATTATCGGCCTTAACATCGCCGTTTTCCTGGCTGTCACGGTGCCTCTCATGCTTGCACGGGTCGATCCGAATGATCCTCTGTTGCTTGAGTATTTACGCAGCTATGGAGCTCGTGGGTTTGTTTCGACGCAGGATATTATGCAGCATCTGTCTGCCTACGACCTGTTCGTTTTCCGATACGGTTTCAGGCCTGCGGCGCCCTCCCTGGCCAGTCTTTTTTCCTGCATGTTTCTGCATGGTGGCTGGATGCACCTTGCCGGGAACATGTTGTTTCTGTATATCTTCGGTAACAATGTCGAAGCCCGCCTTGGCAGCTTGCTTTACCTGCTGGTTTACCTGGTCACTGGCGTGCTGGCAACGCTGTTTTTTGCCCTGTTCGCACCTGGCTCCCAGGTTCCCCTGGTTGGGGCTTCAGGAGCTATTTCGGGAGTGTTGGGCTGTTATTTTTTATGGTTTCCGCGCAACCGGGTAAAAACTTTCATCTTTCTGTTCCCGTTTTTGATGACAACTGTGATGCTGCCGGCACGCCTGGTGCTCGGCGTGTACCTGATTCTCGACAACCTGCTGCCTTTTATCGTCAATGGCGGGGCCGGGGCCGGGGTGGCGCATGGCGCTCATATCGGTGGTTTTCTGGGGGGGCTGGGGTTGGCGTACGGGTTTGATCGATGGCGAGGGGTAACGCGTTTGCGAGTCTGAGCGCAAATAGGGCCGTCGACTGTGCCGACTGTTTATTTAAAAAGGGAACAACCAGGGAATCAGTAACGAACCGAAGATCCACACCAGTATGTTGAGCGGGGCTCCGGTACGTATGAAGTCCGAGAAGCGATATCCCCCAGGGCCCATGACCAGGGCATTGGACTGATGGCTGATGGGGGTCATGAAGCAGGAAGAGGCGGCAATCGCTACAGCCATGAAAAACGGCCGAGGAGAGACCTGCAGGGTCAGCGCTGCGTGCAGTGCCACGGGGGCGATCAGAACTGCGGCGGCGGCATGGCTCATGATTTCCGTCAGCAGGGATGTCAGCAGGAAGAAGGCCGCAAGGACGACCCCCGGGCCCCAGTCACCGACCCCTTGCAGCAGTCGCTCTGCCAACAGGCTGGCGGCACCGCTGTTTTCCAGAGCCAACCCCAGGGGCAAGGTGCCGGCAATCAGGATGATGATGCGCCAGTCTATCGATTCGTAGGCCTCCTGCACGGTTAAACAGCGGCTCAGGACCATAGCCACCGCTCCGAAAGGAGCCGCCAGGGTGATCGGCAGAATTTCTGTGGTGGTCAGCAGAATCACCGCGGCCAGCACCATCAACGCCATCGGCGCCTGGCGCGGACGGTAAGGCACCGGGGCTACGCCGCCCAGCAACAGAAACCCGTGCTCCCGCCCCAAATGCATGACCCCCTCTTCGGCACCCTGCAGCAGCAACACATCACCGAACCGCAATTCCACATGATCGACTTTTTTCACCACCGGCGCGCCCTGGCGCCACAGGGCCAGCACGTTGAGCCCATAGGTTTCCCGGAACCGTACCTGGCGCAGGGTTTTGCCGACCATCTCGCTGTTAGGCGTCAGGGATGCTTCCACCACCAAAAGTTCTTTTCCGCGGTGTGGCGGAGGGTTGTCACGTTCGGGGAGCAGTCGCAACCCCTTGGCGGCCATTACTTTGAGAATCCCCTGGGGATTTCCTTCCAGAAAAAGGATGTCGCCTACACGCAGTTTGCGGTTACGGCGAGGTTGGGGAACTTTTTCCCTGCCGCGAAGGATGGCGCGTACCTGCAGCTGAAAATCCCTCTCCAGGCCGCTGCCGGCGATGGTCTGGGAAGCGATTGGCGAATCCGGCAGAATTTCAACCTGGGTGATGTACTCCTTGACCTGGTAGGCTTCGGTCAACTTACCTGATTTGCGTGTGGGCAGTAGTTTCCTGCCGAACAGGGCCATATAGCTGATGCCAGCCACGACCAGCACCAACCCGAGGGGGCTGAAGGTAAACATGCTAAAACGCTCACCGGTGTATTCCTGAAGCAGAACATTCATCAGGATATTCGGTGGTGTGCCGACCAAGGTGCAGACGCCTCCAAGCAGTGAGCCATAGGCAAGAGGTATGAGCATTTTTGAAGGGCTCAGATGCAGTCGCCGGCATACCTCGAGCACTACCGGCATGAGTACCGCGGTGGCGCCGATGTTGTTAATGAAGGCTGAAAACAGCGCAACGCTGGCCATGATGATGGCGGTAAGACGCATTTCGCTGCCGCCCGCCAGACGGATCAGGTACTCGCCAGCTTTACCCAGGGCCCCGGTGTGAGTGATGCCGCAGCTGATCACAAACATGGCCGCAACGGTAATCACGGCAGGGTTTGCGAAGCCACTCAGAGCCTCGGGCACCGAAACCATGCCGGTAATGGCCAGAGCCAGGAGGACCAACATGGATACCACATCCATGGGAAGCCATTCGGTGGCGAACAGTAAAATGGCTACGAGCAGGATGCAAAGGGTCAAGGCGATGGCCATAATGCCTCTGTGTCGGGTCTGAAGGATTTGAAAGAGATAGGAAAAGTTTAAAGCGAAGGAGCGGGGTTACAAGGGGGAAAGGGAAATTCAGTCCATTTCCGCGCGCAGAGATCGTGCAGTGGAGGCAGGGTCGGATGATTTGAGAAGGGCAGAAATCAGAGCGATACCGGCAGCACCGGCAGAGCGCACTTCGCGAATGCGGTCCTGGCAAATGCCTCCCAGTGCCAATACCGGCAATGGACTGGCGTCGCAGGCACGTCGCAGGGCGTCTACTCCCTGGGGCTCGCCGTAAGGGGCTTTGGAAGGCGTAAAATAGATGGGGCTGAAAGTGACGAAGTCAGCGCCTTCCGCTGCGGCCTGAACGATGTCTTCCACCCGGTGGGTGGAGCGCCCGATAATGGCTTGGTTACCGAGAATCCGGCGCGCCACGGCCGTGGGCAGGGAATGTTCACCAAGATGAACGCCATCAGCCCCGACCGCTACAGCAATGTCGATACGATCGTTAATGAGCAGGCTGGCGGAATAACGCGCCGTCAAAGATTTCAGATCCAGGGCCAAGCGGTAAAGTTCGTCGGACGGCAGATCTTTTTCACGCAGTTGCAGGGCGCGCAGGCCGCCAGCCAGGGCCCGCTCGATGATTCCCAGCAAGCTGTTTCCCTCGGGGATCAGTTTGCGGTCGGTAATCAGGTAGAGGCGGAACGCGTCTATGTCAAAGGTCATGGGGGGCATCCGATGTTTGCTCCAGAAACGCCCCGTCCCAGTCCTTCCACACCGGCTCATAGCCTTTGGCACGCAGCATGGCGCAGACCTGCTCGGCATCGCGGTCATCATCGATGGCGAACTGCTCGCCGCCGTCCCCCTCCTGCCCGTACCCCCCAGGTGCGGTGCTGGAGCCGGCGCTGAGCTGGGTAATCCCAAGCGGCAGCAGATGATCGCGCAGCTCGGCACTTTCGCGGGTCGATAACACCAGCCCCGCATCGGGGATCAACAGTCGCAAAGCGCAGATCAACTGCACCAGAGCGCTGTCGGCCACCGGCGCCAGCGGTTCGAAGCCGCCGCCGGCCGGACGCATGCGCGGAAACGATACGTTCACGCGGCTGCGCCACCAGGTGCGCGCCAGGTGGCGGGCATGCATGCCGACAATAAAACCCTCGATGCGCCAGTCGCTCAGACCCAGCAAAGCGCCGACGCCGATGGAGCGCAGACCCGCCGCGCCGCCGCGATCCGGGGTGGTCAGCCGCCAGTCGAAATCCTTTTTGCGCCCGAAGGGATGCAGTTTGTCGTACAGTTCACGGTCGTAGGTTTCCTGGTAGACCGTCAGGTTGTCCACCCCGGCCGCCACCATCTGCCGGTAGCCGGCCTCGTCCATCGGATAGACTTCCAGGCTGATGGAGGCAAACAGCGGACGGATGCGCCGTACCACCGCCACCAGCAGATCGTTGTCCACCCCCCGCGCTTCGCCGGTGAGCAGCTGGATATGGCGAAAGCCGCGCTGGCGCAGGATGCGGGCCTCGGTTTCGACTTCTTCCAGGCTCAGGGTGCGGCGCGGCACGTCGTTGGCGGCATTGAAGCCGCAGTACAGGCAGCCGTTGCTGCATTCGTTGGAGACATACAGCGGCGCATAGAGCTGGATGGTCTTGCCGAAACGCTGCTGGGTCAAACGATGGGCTTTTTGTGCCAGCGGTTCCAGGTAATCCCTGGCTGCCGGCGACAGCAGCGCCATGAAATCAGCGCTGCGCAGGTGTTCCGTCGCCAGCGCCCGCTCCACGTCGCTGGCCCGACAGGCCGCAATCTGCCGGGCCAGCTCGGTGCGATCGTAGCTGTTGAATTCTTTTAAGAAGTTCACGATCAATCCCTCAAAAATCCTGTCAGGGGGCTGGACGCTTCGGCCCGCTGTTGTTGCGCCGGCAGTCCGGCCAGGTAGGCGCGACGGCCCGCCTCCACCCCGAGGCGAAAGGCGTGGGCCATGCCGGCCGGATCGGGGGTGACGGCCAGGGCGGTATTCACCAGCACCGCGTCGGCCCCCATCTCCATGGCTTCGGCGGCGTGGGACGGCGCGCCCAGACCGGCGTCGACCACCACCGGCACGATGGCCTGCTCGATGATGATGGCGATACTGTCGCGGGTACGCACCCCCTTGTTGGTACCGATCGGCGCGCCCAGCGGCATCACCGTGGCGGTACCGGCTTCCTGCAGGTGCTTGGCCAGCACCGGGTCGGCGTTGATGTAGGGCAGCACCACGAACCCTTCCTTGACCAGAATCTCGGCGGCCTTGAGGGTTTCGATGGGATCGGGCAGCAGGTAATAGGGATCGGGGGTGACCTCCAGCTTGACCCACGGCTCGCAGCCGGCGGCCCGCGCCAGGCGTGCCAGGCGTACCGCTTCTTCGGCGTTGCGGGCGCCGCTGGTGTTGGGCAGCAGCAGGTATTTGTCGCGGTCGATATGGGCCAGCAGGTCGTCGTCGGGCCGTTCGATGTCGACGCGACGCAAGGCGACGGTGACGATCTGCGAGCCGGAGGCGGACAGGGCATCGGCCATCAGGGCGTTGGAAGCGAACTTTCCGGTCCCGACCATCAGGCGGGAGGAAAAACTGCGGCCGGCAATGACGAGATTATCCATGGGTATATCCTCTTTAAGGCGGGGTTTAACCCCCGCCGACAAATTGTACGATCTCCAGGCGATCGCCGTCGTTCAGCGCGGTAGCGGCGAAGCTGTCCTGCGGCACGATGGTGCCGTTATGCTCGATGGCCACCCGCGTCGGGTCGAGTTGCAGATGCTGAAGCAATTCGGGCAGAGTGGCCAGGGGTGGATAGTTGCGGGTGTTGCCGTTGAGAGTAAGGTTCACTTTGTCATCCGTCCTGTGGTCAAGCGGGAGCTTCGCCAAGCAGCAACTGCAACACGGCGTTGGCCTGATGATGCGCGGCCACCCCCACGCGGGGCGCCATCAAACCGGTGCCGGGTGCTGCGGCCGTTTCACCATCGCCCACCAGGTACAAATTGCCGATGGCCCGACGAGTGACGATAGTATTGGCCGGCCCGGCACCCGCCACGCCTGAGGCCGCAACCAGCGGTTTCTCAGGAAAGCGGGATAAAAAGGTTTCGGTAAGCATTGCCTTGGCCTGCGGATCGTCGAAAGCTTCCACCATGACGTCGACCCCGCCGAAGGTGGTGGCTACATTGTCGCGAGTCAACCTCATCACATGGGTGACGAGTTCCACTCCCGGGTTGATGCGTGCCAGGGTCGCGGCAAGTGCTTCAACCTTGAACATGCCTATCTGGTCGATGAAATACATCTGGCGGTTCAGGTTGGATGGTTCCACTACGTCGTAATCGGCCAGCACCAGTCGCCCTACACCGCTACGTGCCAGAGCGACGGCAATAGGTGAACCGAGTCCGCCGACTCCGGCAATACCGACAGTTGCCTGCTTGATACGGGCATGGACGCCGGGGGTATGACGTGCAACCAGCAGGGTTTCCAGTTCTTCAGCTGAAGGGATTTCTCCTCGCCGAATCAGCACCATGCGGTCCCCGTCATTCAATGACTGATCCGAAGATGCCGGAAAACCGTTGAGAATGACGACGTCCGCTTGCGGTTTGATACGATCACGGGTTTCAAACAGTTTGGCACCTTGCGGTATGTCGTGAAGTTGTTCGTTTACCCAGATATGCATAAAGATGGTGTCCCCAAAAACAAAAGGCCGCAATACGCGACCTTGGCGGAACCGGTAAGTTCTGCTGTTGCGCCGCTTCCCTACGCCGGCATGATCCGGATCAGGTACGAAGGGTTGTTCCGCAAGTGCGAAACTCTCAGTTTTGCAACTCCCCCAGGGCTGAGCTAGCATGTGTTTACAATGAATAAAGTAGCAGCAGGTCAGGGTTTTCGTCAATGTTTAACTTGGTGGAGGACGTGGCAATCAGACTTCCGCTGCGTTGGTATACAGTATTTGACTTTATGGGAATCGCTATCGGGTCGAAATCAAAAAGCATCGCCCCTGGATTCCAAAAATCGGATACAAAAGATCTTGATACCCTGGTAAATCCCAAGTCTCACAGCCGGTCAGGGTGCGATCCCGATCCGATTTTGACATCGATTCTTTACTCAATAGAGGATTTGTGAAGTTTGTTGTCAGTAGGTGTTGTCCCTGACCCCCGGATGTGGTTAAAATGTGCAGCGTTGCATCGATAATTATTTTAAGGAGTCTCCATGAACATCTCAGACCGTTACCGCGCCCTGGTGGACGAAGTGCGTAATTTACAGAACGCTTCCGGTGCATCTCAAGCCGAGCGCCTGTTAGCCCAGGCCGTACAGGAACTTGCCCTCCATGAAGAAGGGGTTGGCGAAATTCCCCAGATGCGGTTGGAGAATGAATTGACCCCCGTATTACTCAAGGCCTATAACTCTCTCGACCGTGCCCGCTTGTTGTTCGATGAAGTCGGTGAAGAGGATCGGGTTGGTGCTATCTGGGAGACCGAACAGAAAATCTACCGTTTGCTCAATTCCCTCTAAGGACTTCGTCCCCCGGATTATTCGCTTATTGCCATCCGACAGTTGCATGTTGGCGCCGTTCTTTTAGAGTTATAGAAAGGCTGCGGTACTGTGGATTCCCCGTAACGATTACGGGGCACTGGCTACCGGTGGAAAGGAGAGCAATATATGTCCCTGGTGAAAACCTGGTATACGCCGGAAGAAGCGGTAGACATGTTTGGTATCAGCAATGCTCTTTTGCTCAAATGGGTGGACGACGGGCTGGTTCGTAGCGAGCGGGAACATGGCAAGGTCGCCCGGGTCAATATCGATGACGTTAAATTGCAGGTCGATGTGATGGTGCATCGTGACTGATGGAAACATTCGTACAGAAGCATAGGTGATGCTGCTGAAAAAACGGCTTTCAGATATCTGAAAGCCGTTTTTTTTAATCATCATTCAAGTCCGTTAAAAGTGTTCCGCGATGCTATCAGGAGATCGCTCGACCACCGCATTTTTTAAGCTGTTTGTGGGCATAACGCAGCATGCGTTCGGTGGTTTCCCAGTCGACGCACTTGTCGGTAATCGAAACACCGTATTTCAGCTGTTTGATATCCGCACACAGATTTTGATTGCCGGCTTCCAGGTTGCTCTCGACCATCAAGGAACAGATGGAGCGATTGCCTGCTACCACCTGTTCGAGGGCGTTGACCATGACTTCTTCCTGGCGCGCATGATCTTTGTAGGAATTGGCGTGACTGCAATCGACCATGATGGCTTGCGTCAGGCCGGCCCGATCCAGCATGTTTTCGGCTTCAGCGATATTTTCCGGGTAATAATTGGGTTTGCCGCCTCCGCCGCGCAACACGATATGGGTGTCGGGGTTGCCGGTGGTTTCGACGATGGAGGTGCGGCCGTCGCGGCAGATACCGAGGAAGCTATGCGGGTGGCAGGCTGCGCCAATGGCATCGATGGCGATTTGCAGGCTGCCGTCGGTGCCGTTTTTGAACCCGACCGGAAACGACAGGCCGCTGGCCATCTCACGGTGGGGTTGGGATTCCGAGGTGCGGGCTCCGATGGCTCCCCAGCTGATCAAGTCGGACAGGTACTGAATAATAATGGGGTCGAGCATTTCGGTGGCGATGGGCAGCCCCATTTGCGTGATGGCACATAGCAGGCCGCGGGCCACACCGAGACCTTTGGAAATCTGGTGCGTGCCGTTAAGGTCGGGATCGTTGATCAGGCCTTTCCAGCCGATGGTGGTGCGTGGTTTTTCAAAGTAGGCACGCATGACCAGAAACAGTTGATCATCCAATTCCTGTTTCAGGGCAGCCAGGCGTTCCGCATACTCGATGGCCGCCTTGGTGTCGTGAATGGAGCATGGCCCGACAACGACCATGATGCGGGGATCTTGCTGCTTGAGGATGGCCCTGATCGTCTGACGGCTGGTCATGACGAATTCAGCCGCTTGATCTCCAAGTGGGAATACCTGCTTCAGGTCGGCTGGTGCAATAATAGGGGTCAGCGCGCGAACGTTAAGATTGGTGGTCCGGATCATAGCGGTTCCTTGTCTGTTGGCTGGTCATGGATTACCTCCGCTGGTGGCGGTATCCCCGAGCTGGCGAAGCCAAAAATGTAGCGGTTTTTTCAATGTTTGTCAAAGGTTGACGCCTCTAACCTGTTTTTGATTTGCTGAAAGCGTTGACACCCTGCCTGCGGTTTGGGTATAAATTGAGTTAATTATCTAGAAAAACGATAAAAATTCTTTCCAGCGAGGTTGTGTCGTGGGTATTGTTCAAGGGCTGCAGGTTACGCTTATTCAAATGTTTGCCTCCATTTTTGAGATCTATGCCTATATCGTGGTGGCACGGGCGATTCTTTCCTGGGTCAGTCCCGATCCCTATAATCCCATCGTGCGGTTTCTTTACAGTGCCACCGAGCCGGTATTGCAACGCATGCGCCGGGTCCTCCCCCTGCAATTCAGCGGTATCGACTTTACGCCGATGGTGTTGATATTTGCTTTGTTTTTCGTCAGTAATTTTCTGCGCACTCTGATTTACCGCTAAACAGGAACCTATCCATGTCCATCACCCCGATAGATATTCAACAGCACCGTTTTAAAACCCGCCCTTTTGGTTACGACAAGGCGGGGGTCGATTATTTTCTTGAGCAGGTTGCCGATGAACTGGAACGCTTTCATCTGGAAGTCCAGAAACTCAAGGAGGAACTGTCACGCACCCGTAGTGCTCTGGACGAAATGAAACAACGCGAGGTGACTCTCAAGGAAGCCTTGTTGACGACCCAGAGGATGACCGACGAGTTGAAGGCCAATGCTCGCAAGGAAGCGGAAATCGTGATTGCCGAAGCCGAGCTTCAGGGCGAAAGGATTGTACATGAAGCCCAGCTTCGCCACGGGGCCCTGCTTTCTGAAATCCAGGAATTGCGGTGCCAGAAGGTCTCCTTTGAATCGGGGTTGCGAGCCGTGGTGGAAAGTCATATGCGTTTGCTGGAATTAAATTCCCTGCCCATCAAAGATCAGGCGCGTTTTCAACCGGTAATGATGGAAATTCTGGAGGAAGATGTGCTGACGCAGCTTTCCCCCCCGGGGGAGGAGGATGCAGGCTGATGCCCGCATGTCTTACCCAAACCGACGAAGGTCTGCTGCTTGATGTGCATGTACAACCGCGTGCCTGTCGCAATGAGTTGGCCGGCCTTCAGGGGGATAGCCTGAAAGTTCGTCTCACCTCGCCGCCTGTCGAGGGAGCCGCCAATAAATTGTGCCGCGAATTTTTTGCAAAATTGCTGGGGGTTGCCAAAAGCCGGGTGACCCTCGTTTCTGGTGAAAAATCCCGTCACAAACGCCTCCTTATCGAGGGTGTTACCCTCGAAGACGCCGAAAAAAAACTTTTTTGACTTTGTGGTCCTGAAGGCCCCCTCCTTGTAACAATCCCATGTCGATTCACGGTAGGCCATTTACCTCAAAGGACTTTAAGGGTAAAATTATAACAAGGCCAGTCATAATAGGTCGCTGCGGAATGGAAAGGAGCGGTGGACCATGGCATCCAATGTTGTAAATATCGACATGCATAGCAAACACCTTGAGGAAATCCGATCTCTTAAACGGGAAAATGAAGAGCTCAAAGCCATCAACAAGGATCTGCTCGAACGCCTTGAGGGGTTACACGGCGAATATCAGGAGTTGCGTTTTTACATCAAAGGGATGGCTTCCCACGGTGAAGTTCTTGCGCTGAGGAAAAAAATTCTGGAATTGCAGAACGAGTTGCATTTCCGGCGTTGAAAAACGCAGGGTGGCTACCGCAAGCGTACGTTAAACGTCATGAAACTACCTTGGGTTGCAATCGGTTGTCATTTGCTCTGATGCACCAGGCGTATTTGCGCAGGTTGGGTGCGCAAGGGCTGCCGCCTATTCGCCTGGACCGCAATTTTTTGATAACGATCCGTCCGGTTCGTTGGAAATGTGTCAGCCACAAGGGCCCCTGTCGTCAGAGAATGAGAGGATCGTGCGTCTTACCTGCAACGGCGCCCGCAGCAGCGGGCGCCGTTGCTGTTTATGGGGCGGTGTCGGGTGCTGGCGGTTCGCCGCTGAGTTCGGACAGGTCAAGCGTTCCTTTTTTTGAAAAACTGCGTGCTCGGCTGCCGATAAGGTAATTACCAAGAGTTACCTCCCCGGAAATTTCATAGGGTAAAGGTTTATTATGCTCAAGCAGGGGCCCCAGGCGCAGCAAATTGAAATAGGAGGTCGATAAGCGCAGCGGCAGTTGACCGTATTGATGAGCGTTGAGGCGGATGCTGTCCAGAGATACCCCCTGGGCAATACGAATATTGTTAATAGACAGCGCATAGCGTAGGTCACGCACATTGATACTGAAATCGTTGGGATTGAACAGGTTTAAGTCGGCAGTAAGGATGGCGTGGCTCAAGGTCAGGTTTTCCACCTGCAATCCCACCAGGGCGACCTCGGGAGGTTCTGCGCGAAATGCGGCGCAGCCGGATAACAGGGTAACCAGCGCAACGAAGGGCAGCAGGCGATTCAAAAAGCGGGTGCGGATGGTCATGGCGATCTCCTCGGTTGTTGCCGGCTCCATGGTTCGTGATGGTCTTATCGGTAACGGCCGTCGATATCCATAAATTTATCAGGATTTTTTGCGTTCGCTGATCCAACGCGTCAATCGCAACAACAGTCCCTGACGGGTCATGAGGGCTCCATAGGGGCACAGTTCCTGACAGCAAAAACATTCGATACAGCGCTTGTAGTCGATATGCAGGCGGCCATGGGCCAGGCGCATAGCCTGGGGGGGGCAGTGTTTCACGCACAGACCGCATTGGCGGCAACGATGGTGGTCGACATAGGGACGGGCACTTAAAGAGCGTCGCAGTGGGGAGTGCAGCCATTGCGGAAGGCCCCAGACCATGTCGGCGCTCTGGGCCGGACGGATGCGCGGCACCGCCAGGTCCTCCAGCGAATCGCCGAGCAGTTTAACATCGGCAAGCTGACTGCCGCATCGCTGCGTTTGTTGCGCCAGGCGCTGGGTCCATACGTCCGCAGTCGTCATGCCTACCAGGCGGGTTGCGACGCTGTCGACAGCCAAGGCGTCGGAACCGGCCAGCAGGGCTCCGATGGGGACGGGATCACCGCTGCCGGGGCCATTACCTTCCATGCCGACGATGGCATCGACGATAGTCAGGGCCGGACGGATATGATCAGCCAGTTCCAGCAGCATCAGGGCGAACAGGCTTTTGTCGGCGCCGGCCTGCAGGTGCAGGGCTGGTTTACGCATTCCGACCACCGCGCCGAACAGGTTTTTGACTCCGCAGGTCAAGCCCATCATGCCGTGGGTCTTGAGTTTGGGAAGGTTGATGATGACCTCGGCATCAAGGATATCCTGAGCCAGTTCCAGTTGCCGGAAGGTACGACCGACCGGACCGATACGGACCGAGTCGCAAAAAGGAGCGAATGTGGCGCCGGTATCTTCGATGACCGCCATAATGCCGCAGTGGCGAGCCACCTCTTCGGGAGTACCGATCCCCGGTGAGTCGCCCACCGATACGATGCCGCCAGCTGCCTGGGCCAGGCGAATCACCGCGCGTACTACTTCCGGATGGGTGGTTACCGCCTTGTCAGGGGTTTTGCCTGCGAGCATGTTGGGTTTGATTAATACCCTTTGTCCGGGCTGGACAAAGGCCGCCATGCCGCCGAGTTCACGCATCAGCCGCTCAAGGGCTTGTTCCACTGTGGTACGGTGGTAATCGGTTGCTGCCACCAGGGCGACGCGGTGAGTCATGCTGCCAGAATTCGGATATGCAGCTTGCGGCGGCGCGGGCCGTCGAATTCGCAAAAATAAATCCCCTGCCAGGTACCCAACACCGGCTTTCCGTCTTCGATCAACAGAGTCTGGTCCACGCCCAGCAAAGAGCTTTTGATGTGGGCATCGCTGTTGCCTTCGGCGTGGCGGTAGCCGGCATCGCGCGGGGCAAGGCGCTGCAGGCCAAGCAGGAGGTCGTGTACCACATCGGGATCGGCGTTTTCGTTGATGGTAATGGCGGAGGTGGTGTGCGGCACATGCAGATAAGCCATTCCGCGACCGATCCCCGCATTGCGAATCGCCTGCCGGACCAGGTCGGTAATGTCGATCATATCTTCACGCTTATGGGTTGTGACATCCAGGGTGATCATGGCTGCGGCTCCTCGAGATAGGCGATGATGCGTCGGACAACCGATGGGTAAAACAACAGGGAGGCGTGGCCCATGCCGGACAGTTCCTCATTGGATGTTCCGGCCAAAAAGGCATTTTCCGCGGGCAGAACCATGTTGTCATGGATGGAGTAGATATTGAGGATCCCGGTGCAGTCCGGCCACGCAGCGGCAGCCAGGCGTTGCAGAAATGCGGAGCCCGGTACCAGCAGCAGACCCAGGGGCGAAAGCGCAAACGGCGCCAGTTTGGATCCTCCGTGTGGAGCGCCGAGAAACACGCAACGCTCTATTTTTCCGGCACCACCGCGAATCTGCAGGTAATTGCGGGCGATCAGGGCGCCCATGGAGTGTCCTAGCAGGTGCACCCGGCTAACACCATGCCGATGGCGCAAGGTATCGACCGTTTTGGCCAGTCTTTCGGTAAGAACTTCCACGTCTTTCCAGGGAGGCAGGGAGATGGCATACAGAGCCGTGTGCCCGCGTCGCCGCAGATTCAGCTTGAGCCACCACCAGCAGGCACGACTCTGAAACAGGCCGTGCAGCAGGATAATCGGGGTCTGTTCGCGGGTGATGGGCGGCAATTTGCGGTTGAACCATCCGGCAGGCTGCAGTAGGATGGTCACCATCAAACAGGCCGCTTCGCCGAGGATCAGACCTGCTGCCAGAACCAGTTGCGCCAGGCGAAAACGGTAAAGGATCAGTTCCGGATTGCGGTTGGCGGATTCGTACCAATACGCCGCGTAACTCAGCGTCGTCAGGCCGATAATTACCCCGAAAAAAAGAATCGCTATTTCGAAGAAAAGCTGCACAGTTCCTCCTGTTGGAGCTCATTATGGCATGCCCATGCGTAAGCGTCAACGCGCTCATCATGCTTCGTGCCAACCTTTTTTACAGGTCCTGAAAGGCCCCCTGCCGTGGACAGCTTGATAGACCGCTTCTGCCATCATCTCGAAGTCGAGCGCAACCTGTCGCCGCATACCTTGCGTGCCTACCGCCAGGATCTGACCGAATTCGCACGATTTCTCAGCAACGATGCAGACACGAAAGGGGGGGCGCCACACACGGTTTCCCTTCGTCAGGTTGATACCCTTGTGTTGCGTCGTTATCTGGCCCGTTTGCACAAGACCAACCGCAGGACCAGCATCGGTCGTAAACTTTCAGCCGTGCGCAGCTTTTTCCGCTATTTTGTCCGCCAGGGGGAACTGGAGGTCAATCCTGCCGAAACGATCTCTACACCGAAACGGGAACATTATCTGCCCAAGGTATTGACCGTGGACGAGGTGTTCGACCTGATCAAGGCCGCCGATGGCGGCGAGCCGTTGACGGTACGCGATCGGGCTATCCTGGAGCTGTTCTACTCCAGCGGACTGCGGGTAGGGGAGCTGGCGGGGCTCGATGTCGGTCATCTCGATCTGCGCGAGGGGCTGGTCAGGGTCAGGGGCAAGGGTGACAAAGAGCGTATCGTGCCCATGGGCCGGCCGGCCCGGCAGGCGCTCGGACGGTATCTGACCGAGCGCGGTGCTCCCGATCGCGTTCAACCCCTGTTTCTCAATTATCGCGGCGGGCGCCTGTCTGCCCGCAGCATCGAGCGCAATCTCAAAAAATGGTTGCTGCGCGCCGGGATCCTTAAGGACGCCTCGCCCCACGCCTTGCGGCATTCCTTCGCTACCCATCTGCTCGATGGCGGCGCTGACCTGCGCGCCATTCAGGAACTGCTCGGTCATGCCTCCTTATCCACTACCCAGAAATATACCCAGGTCAGCCTCGATCGGTTGATGGATGTTTATGATCGCGCCCATCCGCGAGGGCGCAAAAAAGATCGTAACGAGGAATAAGCTCAGCGTGTTATTTCTTACCTCGCCCCCCCTGCTCTTTGTCGGAACCGGTTCTCATGGTGATGCGGTAGATAAAACCGGCGCGGTCGTCGGACAGATACAGGGCGCCATCGGGACCGACGGCCGGCCCCACCGGACGACCCCATGCCGTGCGTCCCTGCAACCAGCCCCTGATAATATCCTGAGGCGGCCCGCTGGGGCGACCGTTTGCAAAGGGGATACCGACCAGTTTGTAGCCGGTGGGCACGGTGCGGTTCCATGAGCCGTGAAACGCCACGAACAGCATGTCGCGATATGCTCCGGGAAAATCCAGACCTCGACCGAAGGCGATACCCAGCGGAGCGGAATGAGCCTGCATATCAACCTCCGGCGGAAGAGTCTGGCGGCACCGCTCGTTGTTACCGAAGTTGGGGTCGGGGATGCGCTGGCCATAACAGAACGGCCAGCCGTAATCGCCGCCAGCGACGATGCGGTTGATTTCCTCTGGAGGCAGATCATCGCCGAGCCGGTCGCGACCGTTGTCGCTGGCCCACATTTCGCCGGTTTCGGGGTGCAGGGCCAGACCGACACTGTTGCGCAGCCCGCGGCCATAAATTTTCGCCGGCCCACCGCCATGCGGTATGCGTAAAATCGCCGCGCGTCGAGGATCCTTTTCGATACAGACGTTGCAGCTGGAGCCTGCCGCCACGAAAAAATCGCCCTCCGATCCGACGATCACGCTGCGGGTCCAGTGTCCGCTGCCGCCGGGCAGATCCGTGGAAATGGTCTCGATGCGATCCGCATGTAAATCACCATTTTTGTCGGGCAGACGTATCAGGCGTGCCTGTTCGGCCACCACCAGGTCGCGTCCGTCGAAGGCGAGGCCATGGGGCCGATTGAGACCGTCGGCAAATACGACCAAACGGTCGGCGACGCCGTCGCCGTTGCGATCTGGCAGCACGCCCACCTGGCCCACATGGGGCAACGATACATACAGATCCCCGTCAGAACTGAAGGCCAAAATTCGCGGAGCCTGCAGGCCTGCGGCAAATACGGAGATCTTAAGACCGGGAATGGCTTGCAGGTTGTGCGGGGCGGGTTTGACGACATTGGCCAACGCGTTCGGGATATACAATTGCACCGTGGTCAATCCGGCTTCGTCGGCGTTTGCAGGCTCATTTCCCGCAGGCCAGATAACGAAAATTACCCCTAGGGTGACGGTTGCAGCTGCTGCCAATTGAGCGACAGCGCATCGCCAGTTCAGCTGTCGCGTCACGATCAGAAACGACAGGGCGGCCAACGCACAAGGAAGCAGGGCGTACCATGAAGAAGAGGGTGGTTTGAAATACAGAAAGCTGCCCAGCAGGCAGGTGGCAAAAAAGGCGGCGAAACCAGGGATGGTCAGCATCAATTTGGACATAAAAATCCCTCTGGAGATTTGGAAGCGTACATAAAGCATATCACGTGCAAAGATGATAATGGTTGCAGGAAGTGATAAGCTCACTTCCATAAGACAAAATCCGGAAGGGACCCGGGTCTATTTACTCATACAACACACACTTAAGTCGACCGAAGGGGGAGATGCCATGACCTATATGCTGAACCTTATTATGAACCTTGCGGTGCTCGTTGTCGGCTGCATGATCTATCTGCGCGTGCGAAAGCTGCATCGGCAGTTCAATCAGATGAAAAAGAAATTTTTTGATGAAACCGATGTTCACATTCGCAGCCATTTTCCCCAGATGGAGTGTCTGCTGGGGCTTTACTATGAACTGGATTTGCGCAAAAGCCTGCCCTTGACGCGCGGTTGGGCCGGGTCGCCCGATTTCCTGTGGCACCTTACCCGCCACGCCAGAAAGAATTGTCCTCAAGTCGTCGTGGAGTGCGGCAGCGGCACAAGTACCCTTATTCTGGCCAGATGCCTGCAATTGAACGGTGCAGGACATGTTTACAGCATGGATCACGACCCGGTGTTTGCGGAAAAGACCCGTCAGGAATTGGCGTTTCATGGTTTGAGTGAATGGGCAACGGTGTTCGACGCTCCGTTGCAAAAACACACCCTGAAAGGCGAGGAATGGCTCTGGTACGCACCGGAGGTGCTACCGGAAGGCCTCGGTATCGACATGCTGATCATCGACGGACCGCCGGCATCGACCGGTATAAATGCACGTTATCCGGTGGGGCCTCTCCTTTTTCCCCTCATCAATCCTGGTGGTGCGGTTTTCATGGACGACTATGCCCGTCCCGACGAAACGGCGATTTCCAAGCTCTGGCGGGCAGAATGGCAGGATTTTTCTTTTATCGATATGCAGGCCGAAAAAGGCCTGCTCTGTATGATAAGGGACTAGTAGGTTGTCGGACTATCCATGAGCCGGCTGCAAATTCGGCTATTTGGCCCATATTTCAGCTCCTTTTCGGCCCATAGTTACAGCTATGAACCTTCAAACGAGCTGAAATCTGTTCTCAAACACCCAAATTTTCGCTTCGGCACGTATCGTCCGACAGCCTCCTAGGCGGTTGTCGGGTGCGTTGGGCAGTCCCAGCTGTGCCGCATATTTCGTTCCGGTACGATTCATGACTTATCGCAGCCCTCGTACAATGAGCTTGAACCCTTGGATTGAACAGTTAGACTATTTAATAATAGTGTGAGCATGCGATCTGTGATGCTTTCCGGCCTATCTACCGGTCGCGAATCCAGGAGGGCTAACATGCAGGAATTATACTGGAAAGTCGATAGTCCCCTGGCCCGGCTGGCGGAACTGACCAGCTTTGCAGGAGATCTCTGGGAAAGACCGTTGCGGCGCGACGTACGCTCATTGGGTAAATTGCTCGGTACGGTGATCCGGGAGCAGGCAGGTATTCCGATCTACGAGCTGGAAGAAGAGCTGCGTCATGGTTCCATCTCCCATCGTCGTCTTCTTTACCATGCCAAGCCCCAGGACGAGGTCTGGCGCGACGACCAGCAACTGCAGGCCGCGGTCGGTCTGATCCGTGAGCTTTCCCTGGCCGATGCCGGTCAAATCGTTAAGGCGTTTTCCACCTTCTTCGAACTGGTCAATCTGGCGGAAACCCAGCATCGCAAAAGACGCTTGCGGGCGGTACGGTTGGCTCCTGAAGCCATGGATAAACCAGGCTCCCTGCGCGGCACGCTGGTGCGGTTGCGCGACAAGGGCTTCAAGGCTGAGCAACTTCTCGCCGCATTGCAACACATCGAAGTGATTCCGGTATTCACCGCTCATCCGACCGAGGTGGCGCGGCGTGTGACCCGCACCAAGCGGCAACATATTGCCTGGGCCCTGGAACAGCTGAACCGGCCATTGCTGTTCGAAGCCGAAGCCGCTGCGCATCAGCAGTCGATCCTTTGCGAAATCACCGCCCTGTGGCAGACCGAAGAAATCCGCCGTCATCACCCGACGGTGGAAAACGAGATCAACATGGGGCTCGATCATTACACGCCTTTTCTGATCCCTGCCCTGGGCGATTTTTATCCCGACCTTGCCGCGGCATTCGACGAAATATTCGGGCATCAGCTGGCACCTTGCGATCTGCCAACGGTGGTTCGTTTCGGTTCCTGGATAGGCGGCGACCGCGACGGTAATCCGTCGGTAACCCCTGAATCGACCCGTATCGCCCTGGACCGCGCTCGTGGAGTCATTCTGGACAGCTACCTGCAGGACGTGGCGTTGCTCAGGGAGGTTCTTACTCCTTCCGGTTGCCGGGTTCCCACCACTGTGGCATTCCGTCAGGTACTACGCGACTACCGGGAAAACATGCCCGCGGCCGCTGCCCGCATGGCATCCTGCCCGGAATGCGAACTCTATCGCCAATTTATGGAGGCGGTCGCGTATCGCCTTGCATGTACCCGCAACACGTTGAAACATGCCGATGCCTATCGGTCCGCGCGGGCGTTCCAGGATGATCTGCTGCTGGTGCGTGTCAGCCTTGAGCATCATAGCGCTCATCGCCTGGCGCGACAGTATCTCGATCCGCTGCTGCGCAAGGTGGCAACCTTCGGGTTTCATCTGCATACCCTTGATATACGCCAGCATGCCCGCATGCACAGCCAGGCCGATGCCGATCAGGCCAACTGTCGCGTCGACAGCGCTGCGGTGTCCACGGTATTTGATACCTTGCAGAGTGTCGTGGCACTCAAACAGGAATTTGTACCGGAGTCGATCACCCGTTATGTCATCAGCGGTACCAGTTGCGCCGAAGATCTGCGGTTATGGCTGCGATTGGCCGAAAAATCCGGGGTGCAGGTTGGAGGCGATGCACGTAGTGGCGACCCTGGCCTGATGCCGGTGCCCCTGTTCGAATCGATCGAAGATCTGCGTAATGCGCCGGAGATCTGCCGTCAACTTTGGACGGACGTGGGATACCGGCGGCAGCTCGATTCGTGGGGGGGCTGCCAGGAAATCATGCTCGGCTACTCCGATTCCAATAAGGACGGCGGCATGTTCACCAGTACCTGGGAGCTGCATAAGGCTCAGCGGGCCTTGCATCAGATGGCAAGGCAGTGCAACGTCAGTCTGCGGCTGTTCCATGGTCGGGGCGGAACCGTCGGCCGCGGTGGCGGACCAACCCATCGCGCTATCCTGAGCCAACCCGGAGGGGCGTTTTTCGGTTCTCTCAAGATCACCGAACAGGGCGAGGTCATCAACTGGAAATATGCCGATTCGGAACTTGCGCAGCGCAATCTCGAGTTGATGGTCGCCGCCAGCCTCGAAAGCCTGCTGTGCCCCGACCTGTGCGATGTTGCAGCTAATCCCACCTGGGAGTCGGCGCTGGAAGAGATGTCCGCCATGGCCTTGGTGTTTTATCGCCGGCATATCGCCGACAATCCCGATCTGGTGACCTATTTTGAGCAGGCCACGCCGGTGCTCGAATTCGAATTGGCCAAGATCGGCTCGCGGCCGTCGCGGCGCAAGTCCGCCGGTGGGCTCGATGACCTGCGTGCCATCCCCTGGGGGTTCGGCTGGATCCAGAGCCGCCACGTGCTGCCCGGCTGGTTTGGCGTCGGATATGCACTTACCGCCTTCGCGGAAAAGGGACCGGAGGCCAAGCGTCTGTTGTGCGAGATGATGGAACATTACCCGTTTTTTGCTGACCTGATTCGCAACGTGGAACTGGCCCTGACCAAGGTTGATCTGCCCATTGCCCGGCGCTATGCCGAACTGGTCACGGATGCGGATCTCCGCGAGCGATTTTTTGACCTCGTGGTCAGCGAACATCAACGTACCCTGACGGCGGTACTTGATGTTACCGCTCAGACCCGCCTGCTCGAACATGAACCGAGTCTGGCCAGGTCCCTGCGGTTGCGCACCCCTTATGTCGACCCTTTGAGCCTGATGCAGATCGAACTGCTGCGACGTAAACGCAGCGGCGAGGAAAGCGATGAACTCAACTACCTGCTGGCCGCCACTATTCACGGTATCGCCGCGGGGTTGCGCAATACGGGGTAGATGACAGGTCTGGAATTGTAAGCTGTAAGCTGTAAGCTGAGAGCTGGTATTTAATCGTGCCCGGTCAGGCGATAGTAGGCGTGGGGATGCAACCGTTTGACGATTTTATCCGCCAGCGGCGCAAACCATATCCGCGTCGGAATCCGTACGATGGAAAGTCCCAGTTCTTCTTTATATTGGCATAAACCTGGCGCCTCTCGGGCGTGAAGGCCATGCACGATCTCACTAATCGATCCTGAGCGGCGGCAGACCTGTACCCAATCGAAAAACAATCCGAGGCTGATGTTGGTTTTCAGGTATTGCGAATGCAGAAACAGATCGTCCACATAAGCGGTTGCGCCGACCGCATAGCTGGTCAGGTAGCCTCCAAGTTTACCGTCCACCATCCCGCCAATGACAAGGGCTTTTTTCGACTCAAAGTATCGCCTTATCTGATCCCGGTATCCGCTGCGCGTGGGAACTCTGCCGTAACGGTTTCGGGCATGGGCCGAACAGAGGATGTCATACCCCTGGTCAAGAAGCAGACCCGGTTCTTGCAATGCGACAATACGAACCTGTGTGCGGAGTTTGCGCAGCTTGTTTCGGCAGCGGCCACTGAGGGTTTGCAAGGTGTAGCCGGACACGTCGGTGAGCAGGTGCAGCGGCATGCTGCCATTGGCCTTGCCGGCATCCGCAGGGTGCAGGGAGGTTCGAAATCCCCAGCATAGTGCATTGGGGCAGGTCGCTTCATCCAGGCTCATTCTGGCCATGTGATGTGTTGCGACATAGAAACCTGGATACCTTGCCCACCAGTACCGCCCCTTGTGGCGGATAATCTTTTCCCCCCTGAGAATCAGCCAGTCGGCAAGTTCTCTCTCGGTCATTGAAGCCAGCGATGCTTCCGTCGCATCTTTGAATCCGTGGCTGGAGACATTCATATCGTCCTACCTCCCGCTTTCGGCATCGGGCTCGTATGTTCCCGGGGCATGCAAGGCTCTGCCTCGATTACGGCCGGAAAGGACAGGTTGGCACAATCTCACGCACATCCGTGTCTCAGCTATCATGCTGATTAATGGCATACAGGGATGTTTCTCCAAAATATCCCAGCCAATTTGCCAGGCCAACGAGTTTAAAACCGTCTTCATACAAGTGGTAATAAGGTATGGTTATCCCCATTATGTCGGACATGCCGTCGACAGCGATGGACAGAAAGAAAAAACCTAATGCCAGCGCCAGCGTGATGAAGTTAGTTTTGAGGATGGTTTTCCTGAAGTACATCAGGTAAATATAGATCATGGAACCATAGGTCACGAAAATATATCTTTGCCGCCAATGAAAAATTTGGGGGAAGACTCTTTCGTGCAACAGAAACAAATCGTCCAGCAGGAGCAGACTGGTGATAAGACCGGATATGAGGAAAAACTTCGCCATTTTCCCAGTGTCTTTACTTTTGAAAATAAAAAATGAAAAGAAACATATGGCTGCAGTCGCACACCAGAAGAGAATGGCTATGTTTGAGACGACTCCCAAAAAAGGTGAGGAATTGGTAATGTCGGCCGGATCCCTGGTGAACATGGCAATCGGCGTACCGCTGTGGTTGCTTACCAAAAAAACCGTCAGCAGTAGCAGCCAGCAGGGAATGTACAGGCTTAAGAGTAATTTAACCGATGCTGGCAGTTTTAACATGGGAAATTTCATGACCGCCCTTATTGAGAAAGATTGTCATCATTGCATGGTTTCGTTGCCCTGGCTCGTCTCCTGGGACCCTGTAATGCATAGGATTTAGTAAGATTGCGCAGAGATTTTGCGTGTCAGTAAGGCATGATATTCACTGTCTGGCCATAGCTAAACAGTGAACATACTAGCTTGGGGAACCCCCCGGCATCCGCACCGGGAGATAGCGCTCCTCCGCTATTTTCAATTCGTCGACATTCTGCAAGCGGAAGACCTCCTGAACCGGTGTGATCTCTTTTTCCACCCCCATCAGCGATTGTTGTTCATGGATCAGGGCCGCGGTCTTTTGCATGGCAGCAATACTCGATCGCAGCAGGTGGTTGGCCCAGATCACTAGACTGATGCCGGCCTCTTGAAAAACCGGGGTCGGAGTCTGGTAATACTTGGTCGGCACCACTACGACGGGGCAGGTGTCCCCCCATTCATTCATGAAAGCCAGGACTTCTTCCGCGGTGGATAATTTGCTGTGGATCAGCAAGGCATCCGCTCCCGCCTTATGGTAGGCCTCGGCGCGTTTCAGGGCTTCGCCGAGCCCCCATCCGGCAATGAAGGCTTCGATTCGCGCGACCACGCAAAAATCGTCGTCCTGCTGGGTGTCCTTGGCCGCCTTGATTTTGCCGGCAAATATGTCGATGGCTTCCAAGGGCTGGCGGGCATTGTCCAATAACGAGTTATTCTTGGGGAATAGCTTGTCTTCGATGCAGGCCGCCGCGACCCCTCGTTGCTCCAGTTTTCGCACCAGTCTGCGCATATTATTGAAATTGCCGTAGCCGGTGTCGGCATCGAGCATGATCGGGATGGAGGTGGCGTCGCTCATGAATTCGATGACTTCCAGCACCTGGGTCCAGCTTGCTTCGTTGCTGTCCCGCACCCCGAGGGCCGCCGAAATGGCCAGGCCGCTGCCCCATATGCCTTTAAAGCCGGTCTCTTCGACAATTCTGGCGCTCAGACCGTTGTGGGCTTCCATGAGGAACTGCAGATCCGGCGATTGTAACAGGGCTTTGAACTGGGACGTCTTTTTTTGCATGGGAAGCCTCCGGGCGGTTGGAAGAGTCAAAGCGGCTGGTTTATTTTGGGCACATCGTATCCGGCCATTTGTCCCGACCGGGCGAAATTGTCGATGATGTCGATGATTCTGCGGCCGATTTTCCGTTGGGAATCGATGGTCATAGCGCCGATGTGCGGGGTGAGAACGACATTGGGCAGGTCGGCCAGAGGGGATATCTTTTTGTCGCCCTCTGCCTGGTGCACATCGAGGGCTGCACCTCCCAGCCTTTCTTCGCGGAGGGCCTGGCTCAGGGCGACCTCATCCACGATTCCGCCTCGCGCCATGTTGAGGAGATAGCTGCCGGGTTTCATCAGGGCCAGTTCAGCGGAGCCTATGAGGTTGCTGGTCGTCGACTTCAGTGGGACGCAGGTGCAGAGGTAATCGGCGGTCGACAAAACCGTGTGAAAATCGGTGAGGTGCATGCCCTTTTTCTTGAAATCAGCGGCGCGTTCCTCCGAGGGATGTTCGACGCAGCCCAGAACCTGCATGCCCCAGGCCAGTCCCATTTCGCCCAGCAGAGTGCCGATGTTGCCCAGCCCGACGATGCCGAGTCGCTTGTTTTCCAGCAGGTGTCCGGTCAGCTGGTGTTTGGCCCACGTTCCTTCGCGCAGCAACCGGTCCGCGACAAGGATCTGGCGGGACAGGGCCAGCATCATGCCGAACGCCAGTTCGGCTACGGCGCGGGCCCCCGGTCCAGGAATGCGGACCAATTCAAGTTCGTTGGTGCGCAGATATTCCATGTCGATGTTGTCGAGTCCGGAACCGGCCCGGATCAGCAGCTGCAGGCCGGGAGCCTTGCTCATGAGGTCGGCGGTAATGTTTACTCCGCTTCGGAAAACCAATGCCTCCCGATCCTCTATCAGTGCCGCCAGGGTTTCCTCCCCGGCGCCGATGCCCGAAACCACATCATGCCGCCGTTGCAGGGTCTGCAGTGCTTCGGAATCGATCTGGCTTGCCAGCAGGATTTTCATTTTTCCTCCCCGAGTGCCCGGTCCGGGTCCCTTTTGCGACGTTCGCCCCGGTTGGTGAATAGCAGAGCGGAGCGCACCATGTCTCCCCAGAAGGGGCGCGGATCCGTCCATGAAAATATGGCGAAGGTCTTTTTGCCACGTACCGATTTCCGCCATTCCCTGAAGGTCAGTTCCCCCTTGCGCCAGTAATAAAAGGCTGAACGGAGGTCCTGCCGGAGATTGATCCACTTCACCCCTCGGTATTGCTGGACCCGGTTGTCGGGTAACGGCAAGCCGAGGGCGTCGCAGTACATGGTGTAAAGCAGATCGACCCCGCCGGCTTCGGCAATGGCTGACCGGCCGGTGGGGCGACAGATATTCGGCTCGACAATGAAATAGTCACCCGATCGTTGGTCGCGCTTGATTTCCATGTAAGCCAGTCCGCGAAAATCGACGCTCTGAAACAGCCGTAGTGTTTCGTTTAGAACAAAATCGTCGCGACATTCCTCGCCGAGGGAACTCTGACCCATTTCCGGGGGCCATTGGCGGAGTTTCCTGGCCACAAAGGTTGCCAGGGGTTGCGAATCTGTATTGAAATAGGCGTTGCACGAATAAAGATTGGCATCTGGGCCTTCGATCCAGTTCTGCAGGATGAAGCAGCTCGTGCCGGATTTGTACTGTTCAAACGTGGCGATCAGTTGTTCAGGCGTGGTGATTTTGAAGGCTTTGAATGCGGAGAGTTCATTCCACGCCGCGGTTCTATAGTGCGGTTTGAGGACGCAGGGAAAGGCGACCTTGTCCGTTGCAGAAATCAGGTCATCACGATTATAGATGAACCAGGTATCGGGAATGCGGAACCCGAATTTTTGTGCAAAGGCATAGAACTGCAGCTTGTCCATTAGCATTTCCACAACATCCGGTTCCGGTAGGCACAGGTGATACCAGCGGGATAGTCGTTGCCGGTTTCGCGAAACGAGCAGGACATCGGGGTCGCAGCAAGGATAAAGTACCGCCTTTTGGGACAGCTGTGCGCCGAGCCGCTCCAACGCTTCCAACATGTTGTTGGTGGTGATGACCTGGCGGCAGCAGTTGGTGGTGCAGTAAGGGTGATCTTTGTTTTCCGAAAGGGCGATGACGGGCAGCCGGTGGCGTTTGGAAAGAATCCGGGCCGTTTGAAGGCCCTGCATGAATTCTAGGCCGGTAACGACTGCAAAAGGTCTGGTTTCTGCGGCTGCCTTCATCGATTCATTCTTTCGGCAGAGGGGATGATAAACGGTCGGACGGGCGACAAGTTTGTTTCCCATATAGAAAAACCATAACGTCGGATAAATTAAAGTCAAGTTGCAGGACACGAGTCGGCCCATGGGGGGGCGGAAACACTGTGGACGGGCCCGATGGAGGTAGGCAGCGGAAACGAAGGTCTGTGAAAGATGACCCTCGATTTTAAACGCACTCTATGGCAGAATCGCCGCCGATTCGTACGCCAACCCAAAAGGATCGCACATCATGGACCATCAATTGCTGGTCATCTTTTTCCTCACCTTCGTCATCCACATCATTGGCACCCTGGCCTACTCGGTGCGCATCGCCGGCACGCGTACCGGGCGCATCGCCATCTCTTTTTCCCTGTTCAATATTCTGGTGCTCGTCTCACGCCTGTCCAATTCCTTTCAGGCCCCTTTGCTGGCAAAACGGGTGGAGGAAGATCTCCTGCGTCAAAACCTGTACGGGGTGGAGGGGGATTTTCGCTGGTTGTTGTTTGCCGCGACCCTGGCGACATTGGCCGGCGCGATGCTGATTCCGACCTTTCAGCGACTTTTCGCCAGAGCCGTGGAGAGTTTTGGCGCCTCGCGGTCGCTACCGAAAATGCTGCTGCGGGTCATCAGTCCGGCAGGTATGGCTCATCTTTGCAATGCGGTGGTTCTGCCCGCCAGGGAGAATGTCACCAGAGCCTGGAAGGGGGAAAGGATGTCGCTGCGCATAGCAATCCTGAATACGGTCGCCATGGGCGTGTGGACCGTAGGTGTGTTTGCTTCCCTTTATGCCGGGTATCTCCACCCGGACCTTCGCAGCACGGCCAACAGTCTCTCGTCGGTTGTCAACGGGGCGGCGACCATTCTGATGTTCATCATCATCGATCCGTATCTGTCCATCCTTACCGATGACGTGGCCGGAGGAAGGGCGGGGGAAGCTTACTTTCGGCGATCCATCGTCTGGTTTGTCGGAAGCAGGTTGGCCGGCACCTTGCTGGCCCAGGCTTTTCTGGTGCCGGCGGCGCATTTCATCGTGTTTGTGGCCGATAAAATTTAACCATGGCGAAAGGCTGACAAGCATGATTGGTCATGCCGGATCCGGGACTGTCAATTCCGGCAAAGGGCATGTGTTTTTTTTGGAAGGGCATTAAATCCGAATCGACCTGATATACTCGATAGAAACGTTCCGGATAAAGGAGGTGTCTCCATGACCGGGAAAGATATCGGGATCAACGTAGCGGATGGTTCAGCGTTAAAAAAGGTCGCGTTTGAAACTGTGATCGGTGCCGACCGGCCCTACTATTGGAGCTGGTACCGAATCGTTTTTGAGGAACCGGAAACCCCGGCGGGAGAGCCTGTAAAAACCCCACCCAACTAGTTTTGGCCTGGCAAAACGAGCCCTCCGCGGTCATGGGAAAAGGTTTCAGCGCCCGAACCACTTCTTTTTACCGCTGAAAACCACCACTTGGTTGCGCCCTTTCTTTTTGGCCTGAAACAGCGCCTGGTCGGCGAACCCTATCATTTCGTTTTTAGTGTATGGATCCTCGGCCGGCGACATGGCGAACACCCCGAAACTCGCAGTGATACGGTGCCTTTCGTGCTCGTACTCAAAGGTGTGACGGGAGACCGCCAGACGGAGTTTTTCGGCCACCTTCTCGGCATCTTCAATGCCGGTCACCGGCAGCAGGATGGCAAATTCTTCTCCACCATAGCGCGCGAACAGATCGTACTCGCGCAATTCCTCTCGACACACATCGCAAAACTGGCGAAGCATCTCATCGCCGACCTGGTGACCGAAGGTATCGTTGAGCTTTTTGAAATTATCGATGTCGGTCAGCACCAAGGCCAGGGAATGCGAGTGGCGCCGGGATCGTTTAATTTCCTTGTCGAGAAAGTTCTGGAAATAGCGGTGATTATAAGCCTGCGTCAGTCCGTCGAGGTTGGCCAGTAATTCAAGCTGGTGGTTCTTCTTTTCCAGCTCGGCGGTCAACATTTCCAGCTTGACGGTTTTTTCCACCAACGCTCGATTCATTTCCTCGTAGCTGAGGTTCAGCACACTTAGCTCCGCATTGGCGATCTGCAGGATTTCGGTGATGGATTTTTGCTCGTTTATCCTGAATTCAAAATAGTCGGCAGTCTGGTTCACTTCGGCATGAACGGTATCCAGCAGATCTGCCAGGAACCTGTCTTCAAGGTTGAGGAACTGCTGTGCCTGTGTATTGAAACGTGTCACGATCTCTTCGGGAGCCTTGCTGCGGAAGACTTTGGACAGCAACCCGGACAGGTAAACGACTTGGCACAATCGTTTGATGTCGGGCTTGTCGCCATCATATCCGGTGGGATCGGCGTGGTAGCGCAGGGGCAGCACCAGGGCATCAGGGAAACCCCAGCTGCGTGTCACTTCACTGCCGATATAGGCATGATCGGCCCCGATCAAAGCGGTTTCGGCCTGGCACCGAGGCTGGCCTTCGTTTCCAATGGCTTGTTCAACCTGGAGGTATTTGTCGGGGAAGGCGCGGGCCAGAATCAGCACCCCCAGGTTCTGCAAGAGCCCGGCTACAAAGGCTTCTTCGGCAGCGTCCTTGTCGATTGCCGCCATCAGTTTGCGGGCCGCCACCGCCTCGGTCAGGGATTGCTCCCAGAAACGGGTATAGTCGAAACTGCCGTCATTGCTCCGACTGGGTTGCAGAAAGGAAAAAGACAGCACCAGGCTGCGTACCGCGTTGGTCCCCAGAATGGAAGCCGCCTGGTGAATGGTGACGATGGATTGGGGGAAGCTGTAAAAGGCCGAATTGACCACCTTGAGGATTTTAGCCGAAAGGGAGATGTCCTTGGATACCAGCTCGGCGATATCGCTGATCGTAGTATCCTCCCTTGCTGTGATGCTGATCAGCCGCGACGCAACAGGAGAGAGAGTCGGCAGTACATCCGCCTGCAACACAGTCTTTAATACGGCCTCTTTCATAAAACATTCTCCAAGTGGGGCTACAAACACAGTCTTTGGTTTACTCGGCATATCGTTGAGATGAATTTTTAATTAATCCATAAAAGCAAGTTTATTTCAATGACTTTCTGGGATTTTTCGGGCCGAGCAGGGGGGCAGGGTAACTGATATGCAGGTCTGAAAACCGCGTATCTTTCGTGGTTGTAAAAGAGTTTTTATCCTCAATAAGGTCTACCGATTGCCGATGCGCAACACCGCCTTGATGGTGTCTCCGTGCCGAACATCGGCAATGGCTCGGTTGATCTCCGTAAAGTCGTAGAATTTTATCAGGCGATCAAAGGGGAATTGCCCGGTCCGGTAGAGGCGGATCATTTCGGGGATGAACTGCCGGGGTGCCGCGTCGCCTTGAATAACACTCACATGGCGGCGGCCTTGCATGGCCTTCGGCATGGCGCCTCCGGCCAGAAAGGCGGCACGGCCGCGCGGTTTCAGCACTCTGGCGGCCAGCCGTCCCAGGTTGCGGTCACCGGTGGTGTCCACCAGACAGTCGAGGCCTTCTGCAAGCTGCGCGGCAAGGTCGTCCTGGCGGCTGTCGAGCACGCCGGTTGCCCCCAGCTCCAGAGCCAGGCACAGACGGGCCGGATGCCGATCCACGGCGATGATCCGTTCGGCACCGGCAATGCGGGCCGCCATGACCGCCGCCAGCCCCACGCTGCCGCTGCCGAAGATGGCGACGGACTCACCCGGCGTCACCGCCAGGGAATGCAGGATTGTTCCGGCGCCGGTCTGCAGGCCGCAGCCCAGAGGCGCCAGCAGGGGCAGCGGCAGATCGGGGGGGACCGGTACCAGATTGCGTGCACAGACCAGCGCATGGCTGGCGAAAGACGACTGGCCGAAAAAATGACCACGTGCGCCGCTGCCCTGCAGGGCATTGCTGCCGTCCAGACGCTGGAAGTTGAAATTGAGTTTGAAAAAATGCGTGCAGGCAAACGGCCGCCCCTCGCCGCACGATGCACACTCTCCGCAGAATGCGTAGGACAATATCACCGGGTCGCCAGGACTGATCCCCGTGACATCCCGCCCGATTTCTTCCACCACCCCGGCACCTTCGTGTCCGAGCACCACCGGACCCATGGTTTCATCCCAGCAGTCCAGCATGTCGATATCGGTGTGACAGATGCCCGAGGCCGCCAGCCGTACCAGCACCTCGTCATGCCGCGGCCCCTGCATCGACAGAGGTTCGATAATCAGAGGGCCTCCCTGGTTTCGGAGTACGGCGGCCCTGATGGTATGCGGTCGGGAACGGCCCTGGTTGTTCATGGCGGCTATTTGATACCAAAGGTGACGCGGTGCCCCTCCCCGGGTACTTTGGGCGCTTCGACGCTGATGCGGCTTTCCAGTTCCGGCTGCACGGCGATGAAAGCCTCTCTCAGATGACGGGCCCGTTCCAGTGCAAGTTGTTCAAGGGCATTGTCGTCCTTGGGATAGTGTTGACGGATGGCCTCCATCATTTCCTGCGGCGGCAATTTCCGGATCATGCCTATGAAGTTTTTCGGCTTGTCAAAAGGTTGTTCGGCATACACATCAAACAGTAGATCCGCGTATTCATCGGCATCCACCTCGGGGCTGATCTGCAGTTCCTGCGGTTTGATCCGGTCGCGCTCTTGCCTGGGCAGGTCGGCATGCTTGATCTCTTGCATGCGTCGTAGCGCATAGGCATCCGCCAGCATTGCACGATCTTCCTCATCGGCCTGGGGGATGAGCACCAGATTGATTTTGGGGCGAGACATCAGCATGTCGGCTACGGTTTCTACCGTCTTGAGATCTTGGTCAGGAAGGCGTCCTTCCCCCGGATCAAAAGCGATGTATTCGAGCCCTTGTTCTCCGCTCCCCATGATCCCGCCGAGAAACATGAAGGGCGAGGCCACCGCTTTTATAAGCAGATTGGCGATGACCTTGAACACCAGGCCGCCGACGCTGAAACTCGGGTCGTCCAGATCGCCGCGCACCGGCAGAGTGAGGTTGATGTTGCCGGCGGTATCCTGCAGCAGGCTTACCCCCAGCTTGACAGGTAAATTGGGGGCATCGGGAGATTTTATCTTGTCCCCCAATTCCAGGCTGTCGAGTCTGATCTTGTGAGTGGAGTCAAGCTTGCCCCTGTCGATGGAGATCCTGCTGTCGAGAGAGAAGCTTCCCTGCTCCAGCGGATAGGCGATAAAACGCTCGGATATGGGGGAAATCCGCGTCAGATCCAGAGTCTTGAGGCTGGCCTGTAATTCGGCGGCGACATCCGCATGCAGGGGGTTCATGGTCCCTTCCCCCTTGATCGGAGCATCATTCAGCTCGCCTGAGAAAACAATTCTGGATTGTCTTTCCGGGGTGTTACGCAACTCCCCGACGGTAACCTTCAGTTTTTCAAGGCGGTTGGTTACGGCGGGTTTGTAGCGCCGGTCGCGCATCACCATGGTGCCATTGATGATCTCCACGCCACCGATACGCAGATACGGGGTGGAAGCTGTTTTGTTTTTTTTCACGGTTTGAGAACGAGCCGCAGGTGGTTTCGTTGTTGTGGTGGGCTGTTTACCGAGCAGCCTTGCCAGGTTGTTGGTTCCGTCGTTGCTCACGATCAGGTTGATATTCGGGCGAGTCAGTGTCACTTTGCCCGCGCTATAGCGCTGTCGGGCTGTATTGATATCGAGATCCCGAATGCGCAGGGTGCGTATCGCGGCAAACTCTTGTTTGCCGTCGAGCACCGATAAGGACTCAAGAGAGGCCTGCCCGCGGATCCTCAGCCGGTTTTTAGCGGTGTCTTTCAGGTCGGTCTGCAGCGCCAGGGTCAGGGTACCGGCGCCAAGCCGCAACGCCGGGTTGACCTGTCCTAACAGGGGGGAAAACGGTTTGAGATTGAGTCTGGTTGTGCGAACGCTCAGGTTCATGGCAAGGGGGGTAAGGGTCCCCTTGCCGTCGATGCGCAGGGTTCCCCCTTGTTTTTCCTGTCCGCTAAGGTCGATGTTCAGGGGCGGATTGACTGCCGAGTCGTAGCCGGTCACACTGCCGCTCAGATTCTGAAAAGTCGCGTTCGAGGTTTCCCTCGGGCCTTCCAGCCTGACGCTTACCTGTCCGTTCGCAAGCTTCAACTCCGCCAGCTGCGTCTGCCAGGGCTTGCCCGGTTTTGGCGCATCCGTCCCGGTACTTCGGGCCGCTGCGGAAGGACGCAGTTGTAAAAGATCGATGGTCCCCTTGCGGTCGCGGCGCAGGCGCAGGTTCGGCTGGTCCAGGAGCAGTTGTCGCACCTCCAGGCGATGCGCCGGGACATCGACGGTCAATCCAGCAAGCGCCAGGTTTCCCATCTGGAAGAAGACTTTGCCGGTGTCGTTGCGCAGCAATGACAGCTCCTGCAGATGCGCTTCCCCCTGTTTAAAAAAGATCGCCAGCTCCTCTTGATTCTCAGCTATGTCCAGACGACCGGCGCCGGAGAATACGCCCTTTTGGAGCGTCACCGGAATGCCGCTGTCCGCCATATACGGTTGGAAATCGGCGATGGGCAGGTCATCGAGGCGCAGTAGGATGTTTCCCTGCAGAGGGCTCGCCAGCAGCTTGCCTTCCAGGGAAAGGTGACCCGCGTCGTTGAGAGTCAGACTTGCCTTCAGCTCGGCGGGTTCGGTGCCGGGCAGGTCCAGATCGGTAAGGGTCAGAGCGATCTGTTCCGCCCGGGCCTGGAAACCGCTCTTGACTGTCCGGTCACGCCACAGAACGCGAGCCTCGCGAAGCGTAAAGAGTTTCAGGTGCAGCGGCAGGTGGGGCTGCTGGTTTGCCGCCTGAGCCGGCTCTTGTTTGGCGGTGGTTTTTTTTAACCAGGTCTGCCAGTCGATGCGCCCGTCCTCGAGCCGTGCCAGATGGGCTTCCAGACCCTGCATATCCACCTTTTTAAGGGTCAACCCTTCAGGCGTGTTGAGGGATCCTTCCAGACCCACCGTCAGTCGTGGCAGCCGCAGCGCTTGATCGCCGTTTGGAGCCAGCACCTCGAGTTCGGTCAGGGTCAGTTGACCGCCAAGCCCCAGACGGATGCCGGTTTCAGGCTGTTGGCGCATGCTGAAGACCAGGTTTGTTTTTAATTGGCCGTTGTTGAGGGTGGCGCTGGTGAAGGGCTGTACATAGGGTTGAAAGCGTACCAGGTCCAGGTTGTCGAGGCGGATATCGAACTCGGTATGCAGTTGCTCGGCAAAGGGTGCCAATCGACCATCCACCCGCAGCAGTCGGTCGTTGATGACCGCTTTCAGGTAAGGGGTGATGGAGCGTTCCCGATGGCGTTTCAGGGTGGAGGTGAAGGGTGCGTAAAATTCCAGCTCCGCTACCGTATGTTCCGTTTCACGGATATCGTCGCGAAAATGAAGCAAGCCGCCGGAGATCTCCAGGTCGGTGAGCATCACTCCGAACAGGTTCCATTCCTGCTCCTCAGTAGCGGATTTATCCGGCTGTGGTTGCTGTGTGCCGTCAGGCGAAGCCTCCTGCGGCACCGGTGCCAGGTCGGCCAGGGAGAGGGTGCCATCCTTGCGCAGCCGCATCTCGAGGTGCGGACTGGTTAACTTCAGGTCGCTTAAAACCGGCGCCAGGCGGTAGATGCCCGCCGGACTGACGCGCACCTCAAAGCGCTCCAGGTTGAAGCACTCCTCACCGTCGGGCAGCGGGATGCGCAGATTCTCCGCCGTCAAACGCAGGGTGAAGGGATTGAAACGTACTTTTTCCAGAGTACAGGTGCTGCCGAGTTTTGCGGAAAGCTGCTGCTCGGTCACATGGCGGATAATCGGCGGCAGGACCAGGCCGGCTGCCACGGCCCACAGGGCGATAAATCCTGCTGTCCAGAGAGCGATGCGGCGCATGTTCTGTTTTTGTTTGGGAGTGAATACTGCGAGTCGATTTATCATATCTTTATCCTTTTGGTGATATCGCACAGGATAGGTTGGAAACGCAGTTTAAGTCTATCGAAGAGATGTAACAGGGCAATGTTAAAAGGAGTGGAATCGGTAAGTAGAATGGGACCGGCCGGGATACACTTAGTGTGACACGGGGTTGGAGATAACGACGAGACCGACGACCATAGTTGGCTGTCCTTATGCAAATGCAGCATTATTTTGCAGGTTCACCAAAAAAATAAAAAACTAACGCATGTAATAGCGATGTGTTACCCACGGTTGATACGCTTGCGATATATTTCCCGTAAACATCGGCACCCACGTCCTGCGAAAAGGTGCGAAAACGACACGGAGGTATAGTTAATGGCAAAACGGATTCTAATAATTTGCGGTGATTTTGTCGAGGATTATGAAGTAATGGTGCCGTTTCAGGCGCTTCAGGCCATGGGCTATGAAGTGGATGCGGTTTGTCCGGATAAATCGGCGGGCGATAAGGTCGCCACCTGCATTCATGATTTTGAGGGACATCAGACTTATACGGAGAAACCCGGACACAATTTCAGTCTGAATGCAGAATTTGCCTCGGCCCAAGCGGCGGACTATGATGGTTTGCTGATTCCCGGCGGGCGGGCTCCTGAATACCTGCGTTTGAATGAAAACGTACTGAATCTGGTACGCGATTTTTATGCCGCAGGCAAGCCGATCGCTGCGGTTTGCCACGGGCCGCAGATCTTGGCTGCCGCAGGTGTTCTCAAGGGACACAAGGTTGCCGCTTACCCGGCCTGCGCGCCGGAAGTGGTTCTTGCTCAGGCCGAATATGCGGACATCCCGCTGGATGCGGCTTGCAGAGATGGAAATCTGGTTACGGCCCCGGCCTGGCCGGCCCACCCTGCGTGGCTGAAGGAGTTTGCAGCCATGCTGGAAGCTTGATCCGAAATAAAATGGATAATCATTAACAGCGGGGTGGCATCTTTAAAAAGTATGGTATACACTGCCTCTTTAGTTGGTGTTAACCAAGGAGAGGGCATCATGTGTGAACTTTACTCCGCCATCCCCCCGTCCGAATACGAATGTCAGACACGCTCGGTGCGTTTGAACGGCGCCGTGACCAGTATCCGGTTGGAGCGTCGATTCTGGTCGATACTCACGGACCTCGCCGAAGGAGAACATGTTACCCTGGGCAAGATGCTCTCTACTCTGCACCAGGAGGCTGTGTTCAAGCACGGTCATGTGGAAAACTTCGCATCCTTGCTGCGGGTGGTTTGCACCACCTATCTGGCACGACAGCCTGTCGGTGTTCGGAATGAATCTCGTGAAAAAACAGCGCCCGTTGCTTCGGGTGCTGTTGTATGAGGACGTCACCCACTGAATTCCGGTAAAGGGCTGGACTTCATGTGTTTGACACATTTAATTACCCAGGCTTTGATAAGGAGGCACCACATGGCATTGACGGTCATCGCAAAGTTCGTGGCAAAAGCGGGCAAGGAAGAAACCCTTCGCAAAGAATTGCTGGCGCGCATCGAGCCGACTCGCGCCGAAGCGGGCTGCATTATTTATGACCTGCATCAGGACATTGATAACCCTGCCGTGCTGGTATTCCTGGAAAGCTGGAAAAGTAAGAAAGACCTGGAAGAGCATCTGCAGATGCCTTATCTGCAATCACTTTTGGGGATGGTTGACGAACTCTGCGCCGAAGCGCCGGAAATCCGACTGGCCAACCAAATTGGCTGAAAAACGGATCCGAGCCGGATTTGATTCCATCTAGACCGTACCTTTGAGGCAGGAGTGGCTATTATGCCGCTCCTGCTTTTTTTTTCTGGAATGGGCCAAAGGCGTTGCGCTCCGCGCGACTGCACCTGCTTGCTTTTGCCGAATTATGGTCTTCGGTAACCTGCTGTGAGGTCATGGGTTATTGCAATTTGATAAGGAACGCCTGAATTCCTCTGTTTGCTATGGATTCGTTTGCGAGCGGATTGGGGTGCAAGAAAACAGGCCGCAAACATAAGGTTCGCGGCCTGTGATTTAACAAAAAGTTATAAGGTATCTGTCAAAACGGAATGTCGTCATCCGGATTGAAGGGCGGTTCCTCATACTGGTTCTGCTGCGGGCTTTGTTGCGGCCTGCTGTTGCTGGCCGGGCGCTCCTGGCGTTGTTCACGGCGTTGATATCCTCCACCGCCGCCGCTGTTGTCTTCACCGGCACGTCCCAGCATCTGCATCTGGTCGACAACGATTTCGGTGATGTAACGCTTGTTGCCATCACGGTCGTCGTAGGAACGGGTTTGGATTTTACCCTCGATATAAATCTGCTTTCCCTTGGTCAGGTACTTGCCGCAAATTTCAGCCAATTGCCGCCATACGACGATATTGTGCCACTCGGTTTTTTCCTGGCTGTTGCCGTCGCGGTCTTTGTATCTCTCCGTGGTGGCGAGAGAAAAGTTGGCAACGGCAGTGCCGGACGCCGTGTAGCGCAGTTCGGGGTCCTTGCCGAGATTGCCGACCAAAATGACTTTGTTAACCGACATGAGCTATTGCCTCCATGGGTTTTTGTTTAACTATGAGATATCTGGCTGAGTCTAGCGAAAATACACGGGGGTGTAAAGCAGTCTTTTAAAAAGGTTTGACTCCCCTCGGGCTGCTCCCGTAAACTGTCAACTTTCAATACCATAGGGAGTTAACTGCCATGCTGCGTACACTGTTTTATCTGGTAACTTTCGTGCCCTGGACTCTGTTCGTTATCGTCACCGGGTTGCCATTTTCTCTTCTAGGCCAGAGTGCTTTACATAGCTATTCCCGGGTCTGGGCAAGGCTCAGCCTGAAGCTGGCCGGTGTCAAGGTGGTGGTGACGGGGCGAGAAAACCTGTCTTCGGAGGGGGCTGTGGTCTATATGCCCAATCACCAGAGCAACTTCGATATCCTGGCGTTGTTTGTCAGTCTGCCCGGTCATTTTCGCTGGTTGGCCAAGGAAGAGTTATTTCATATTCCCTTATTCGGGTGGACGATGCGTCGCTCCGGTTATATCCCCGTCGATCGCTCCAACCGCAAAAAGAGCGTCGAGAGCATGCGTCATGCCATCGAGCGGATTTCAGAGGGTAATTCTGTGGTGATTTTCCCCGAGGGTACGCGTTCGCCGGACGGGCACCTCAAAGAATTCAAGGCCGGCAGTTTTACTCTGGCGATTCAGGCGCAGGCGCCTATCGTACCTATCGCCGTTACCGGTACCCGTGACGTGATGCCGAAGCACAGCCGCTGGATTCGCGGCGGTGTGGTCAATGTGACGATTTTCCCGGCGGTGCAAACCACAGGTCGGGCGGTACAAGAGCGTAATACCCTTCTGGAAGAAGTGCGCGGCCCCATCGAGGCCGTAGTGGAGAAGGCTTTGCAATCATGACCGAGGCGCTTGCCACGGTGACGGCGGAGTTGCCGCCCGATGCTGTGCGGATTCTGCCGCTGGGAGGGCTGGGGGAAATCGGCCTGAACATGATGGCGGTGGAGTATCGGGGCGACCTGCTGCTTATCGACTGCGGTCTGATGTTTCCCGAGCCGCACATGCCAGGTATCGACCTGGTGATCCCGGACATCAGCTGCCTGGAAGGGCGTTTTGATCGGATTCGGGGGCTGGTGCTCACCCACGGTCATGAGGACCATATCGGTGCGGTCCCGTTTTTGCTCCAGAAGCTCGGCTTTCCCACCGTTTACGGGTCACCGCTGACGCTGGGGCTGCTGCGCCATCGGCTGGAGGAGCACGAACTTCTCGGGCGTGCCGATCTGGTTGCAGTGGCACCGCGCACGGCGCTTGAACTCGGGGCGTTTCATGTCGAACTGTTTCGTGTAGCGCATTCCATCGTCGACGGCTATGGCGTGGCTATCCGTACCGAGGCGGGGTGGATTGTCCATACCGGGGATTTTAAACTGGACCAGACCCCGGTAGATGACCAGCCAACCGACCTTGTGCGATTGACTGCATACGGCGAGGAAGGGGTGTTACTGCTGCTTTCCGATTCCACCAATGTGGAAAAAAAGGGTTTTACCCTGTCGGAGCGGGAGGTGGCTACTGCGTTTGCCGAGATCATGCCGCGTGCTCGCGGACGGGTGGTGGTTGCCACCTTTTCGTCCAATATCCACCGCATTCAGCAGGTTGTGCAAGCGGCAGTCAACTGCGGGCGTAAAATTGTAATTACCGGTCGTAGCATGGAAGCCAATACCCGCATCGCCCGGGATCTGGGATACCTCAAAATTCCTGATGATGTGCTGATCGATGTACGCCAGGCGCGGGATCTGCCGCATCATCGTGTGGTGGTTTTGACCACCGGCAGTCAGGGCGAAGCCCAAAGTACCCTGGTGCGCATGTCTATGGACGAGTACAAGCCGTTGCCTCTGGATGAGGGGGACACGGTTATCCTTTCCTCCAAGTTTATTCCCGGCAACGAAAAAGCCATCAACCGCCTTATCAATCACCTCTACCGGCGCGGCGCCGAAGTTTTTTATGAAACGACCAGTGAGGTGCATGTGTCGGGGCACGCCAGTCAGGAAGAACTCAAAATGGTGGTTTCGCTGGTGCGGCCCCGGTATTTTGTGCCTATTCATGGTGAATATCGGCATCTGGTGAAGCACGCCGCCCTGGCGCAAAGCATGGGCATCGCCAAGGAGTGCGTTGCGGTGCTGGAAAACGGCTATCCGCTGATCGTATCTGCCGCGGGCCTGGTACGTGAGCCGCGTCTCCAGACCGGTCGGGTTCTGGTCGATGGCCGCGGCGTCGGTGATGTGGGGTATATGGAACTGCGCGACCGGCGGCATGTGGCGAATCATGGGCTGGTGGTGGCATTGCTGACCGTCAGTTCATCGGACGGCAGTATTCTGTATGGTCCGGAGTTACTGTCACGCGGGTTTGTTGCCGAGGAAGAAACGGATATTCTGGATGAGGCAAGACAGCAGCTCTGCGCGACTCTTGCGGAGGGCGCTCCGGAGATGGCCTGCGAGCGGGAGACCCTTGAGGTAGAGGTTCGCAAATGCCTGCGGCGTTTCTTTAATCGTACCATTGAGCGGCGGCCACTTATTCTGCCGATAATTCTTGAACAATAATGCAGGGCGGTGCTGAAAACAGAGAGTGCCAATGAGTTTTTTGCATGCTATGCTGTCATGCCTGCTGCAAGAAATAATCGAATTCCTGTCGTTTTATTAAGTGGTTATCTTGTTATTGCCTGGTATTTATTTTTACAGGATTTCAAGCAGCTCTATGTGTTTTTGTTGTTTTGGGTGCCATAGATCGCGCAACGTTTACCCTGACTGTCCCTGACCTGGATTCAATAGGGCGGGAAGGCATGTTTTTTGCTTTATAATCTTTAATGTTTCACTGGTCCGATGACGGCATCGGGCTTGATTTGGTTGGGTTATCAACCGTCACTGTTGTCCGGAGTCAGAGGCACATCATGAGCAAGGAACAGACCGTAAAACAGGCTGTAACATTCAAAGAGCGGTTCGTGCAGGAGTTGTTGGGAGTCTTCTGGTTGGCCGCGGGTATCTTTTTGCTGTTGGCGCTTGTTTCCTTTCACGCGGGTGACACATCTTTTAATGCCTCCCGATCCGGGGGTACTCATAATCTCGCAGGGGTTGTCGGTTCCTACCTTGCCGACCTGCTGTTTCAAGGATTCGGTTTTGCGGCGTTGCTGTTACCCCTCGGGGCTTTCGGTCTGGCGTGGCACTATTTTGCTTGCAGGCAAATCCATTTTCGATGGTTGCGGATTGTAGCTTTTGTTGGGTTTTTGTTGTCATTGGACGGTCTTATAGCCCTGAGGTTCGGCGCCGTGTCATGGTTCGGCCAGCCGATTGGGGAAGCCGGAGGATTGGCGGGACGGCTTCTGGCAAATATTTTGACCTCTGGAGTCAATACCGCCGGTTCGGTCATTCTGTTGATCGTGTTATTGCTTGTCTCTTTGATGCTTGCGGTACGTTTTTCTCTGGTATTGATGATGGACCGGGTCCTGGAGCGGTGGGGGGGCTTCCTGGAAAACCGCCAGCAGCAACGGGCCCAGCGCAAGGAGGCCGCCCGTATAAAACGCGCCAGTATCGTTGCGGGTCCTGTTATCGTCCCTGCGGACAAGGTTGCTGCGGTGCCTGTCACGCCGAAACCGAAAGCAAAACGGTTGGACAAACCGGTTCAGGAGGCGTTTGATTTTATCGAGTGTACCGGCAGTTATCAGCGTCCGCCGTTGAGCCTGCTGGATCACGAAGAGGAAGGACCGCTGCCCGTCGATCGTGAAGCTCTGGCCATGAATGCCCGTATCCTGGAGAAAAAACTCAAGGATTTCGGCGTCGAAGGTGAGGTCACCGAGGTCAAGCCGGGACCGGTCGTAACCATGTACGAATTCGCCCCGGCACCAGGGGTCAAAGTCAATAAAATCGCCGGCCTTGCCGACGATTTGGCGATGGCCCTGTCGGCCATAGCCATCCGTATCGTGGCACCTATCCCGGGCCGCCCCGTGGTGGGCATCGAGATCCCCAACAAACAACGGGAGACGGTATACCTCAAGGAGATTTTAACCGCCGAGCAATTCCAGAAGTTTGGCGGGCGATTACCGATGGCCCTTGGTAAGGATATCTTTGGTCATACGGTGGTATCCGATCTGGCCAAGATGCCCCACCTTCTGGTGGCTGGCGCCACCGGTAGCGGTAAATCGGTTTCCGTTAATACCATGATCCTGTCGTTGTTATATTGTTCCTCGCCGGAAGATGTGCGCATTATTCTCATCGATCCCAAGATGCTCGAACTCTCCATTTACGAGGGGGTTCCGCACCTGTTGCTGCCGGTTGTGACCAACCCCAAAAAGGCGGCACTGGCGTTTGCCTGGGCTGTGCGTGAAATGGAACGCCGCTATCGCCTCATGGCGGACAAGGGCGTACGTGATATCGATGGATATAACAAGCGCCTGCTCAAAGACGCCAAACCGCCTGTCCCCGCGCCGATCGAAAACGACATCGTCGATGAAGATATGCCTGTCGCGGAAATTGTTCAGGACGGCGAAGTGCTGGAGCACGGTCATCTGCCGCGTATCGTGGTGATTGTCGACGAGTTGGCCGACCTGATGATGGTGGCCGGTCGCGAAATCGAAGAATCGATAGCTCGGTTGGCCCAGATGGCACGCGCTGCCGGCATCCACCTGATACTGGCAACCCAGCGTCCGAGTGTCGATGTCATTACCGGCCTGATCAAGGCCAACCTGCCGACCCGCATATCTTTTAAAGTTTTTTCCCGAATCGATTCACGTACCATTCTGGATCAAATGGGCGCAGAAAATCTCCTGGGTATGGGGGATATGCTGTTTCTGCCGCCGGGTACCGGCGCTTTGACCCGTGTTCACGGTGCTTTCGTATCCGAGCACGAGGTTAAGCGGGTGGTCGATTTTCTGACCAAACATGGCCAACCGGAGTACGATGCCTCGATTCTTGAGGCCCCGCCAAGCAGTGACAGTGGAGGCGGGGAGGATGAAGAGTACGATGAAAAGTGGGATGAAGCCCTGGCTATGGTCGCCGATACCCGTCAGGCTTCGATTTCCATGCTGCAACGGCGATTACGCGTTGGTTACAACCGTGCAGCGCGCATGATCGAAAAGATGGAGCAGGAAGGCATTGTCGGCCCTTCGGACGGCACCAGTCGACCCCGCGAGGTGTTCATTAATAAGACGTAGGGTGCACACCCTGAATGTATTGCCAAGTGGAGGGCTTATGGAAGATGTTTTATGGTGGTATTGGGTGGTGTTCGGGCTGGTGCTGGTGATGCTGGAACTGGTGATCCCATCCTTTACCATTGTCTGGTTCGGGCTTGGCGCCTGTTGTGTCGGTCTGGTTATGCGGGTGTTTCCCGCGCTGCCATTCTCATGGCAATTGCTGCTTTGGGCTGGAACCTCAACCCTCTGGACTGTTCTCTGGTTTCGATGGCTTAAGCCGCACATGGCGGATCGCACCAAGGCCGGCATGTCCAAGGATGCCATTGTCGGTGAAGTTGGTATTGTGGTGCAGGCTGTACAACCACCTCATGGTAAGGGCCGGATCCGCTTTGTCGTGCCATTGCTGGGTGATGAAGAGTGGCCCTGCATTTGCGATGTGTCTTTGGCCCCCGGCGACGAAGCCCGGGTGCTGGATATTGACGGGCACGTGTTACGCGTGACCAAGAAGTAGCGATCGGTTGTTGGCCTTTTTGCCTTTGTGGGCAGGGAGGCCCTTGTTGTTTTATGGCGGGTTTTTGTTTGTCTCCAATATCTTAAACCAGGGAGGAGTTCCATGGAGTTTATGTTGGCTATAGTGGTGATGTTGATGGTGTTTGTAACCATTTTTCTCGGGGTGCGCATTGTTCCCCAGGGGCACAAGTTTGTGGTGCAGCGCTTGGGGAAATACCATAAATCACTTAATCCCGGGCTTAATTTTGTCATTCCGTATCTGGATGTCATCGCCTACCGGGTATTGACCAAGGACATTTCACTTGATATCCCGAGTCAGGAAGTGATCACCAAAGACAATGCCGTCATCATGACCAATGCCATTGCCTTCATCAGTATTATTGATCCGCCCAAGGCGGTGTACGGTATCGATAATTACCGTATTGCTATTACCAATCTGGTACAGACATCCCTGCGCAGTATCGTTGGCGAAATGAATCTGGATGATGCTCTGAGTTCTCGCGATATGATCAAGGCGCGGCTCAAGGAGTCGATTTCGGATGATGTTTCTGCCTGGGGTATCGTGGTTAAAACGGTAGAAATTCAGGATATTAAACCTTCCCAGACCATGCAGATGGCCATGGAACAGCAGGCCGCCGCCGAACGTACGCGTCGCGCAGCCATTACCGAAGCCGAAGGCAAGAAAGTGGCGGCGGTGCTCAATGCCGAGGGTGCCAAGGAGGCCGCCATTCGGGAGGCGGAAGGTAACCTGGAAGCTTCCAGACGGGATGCCGAGGCAAAAATGATCATGGCGGATGCAACCCGCGAGGCTATTACCAGGGTAACAGAGGCCATTGGGGATAACCAGCTGCCGGCCACCTATCTGCTCGGTGAGCAGTATGTCAAGGCCGTGCGGGATCTTTCAGCGTCGGGCAACGCCAAGATGGTGGTGCTGCCCTCTGATGTGCTGCAGGCGGTCAGAGGGCTGCTGGGAAAATAACAACGCACGATGGAAAAATAACTTAAAAAGGGGAGCGGCATTGCCGCTCCCCTTTTTTTTAATTCAGGTGACGCTGAATCGAAATGCTCGATTATTGCCTGCCACTGTCTTCTGTGGTTGCCAATGCATCATTATCATCATTGTCGGCATCCGCTTGAGCTATGTGGAGTTGAAACTGCCGTACGGCGTTGTTGTGTTCCCGCAGGGTGCGGGAAAACTGGTGACTGCCGTTACCGCGCGACACAAAATAAAGATAAGGCACGTTGGCCGGACTGGTTGCGGCCTGTAACGCTCTGGCACCGGGGTTCGCGATGGGGCCCGCCGGTAAACCGCGTTGCGTGTAAGTATTATAAGGCGTGTGAGTACGCAGATCGCGTCGGGTAAGGTTTCCGTTAAAATTTTCGATCCCGTAAATGACTGTCGGGTCGGCCTGCAAGGGCATGTTGCGCTTGAGGCGATTGTGAAACACTGCGGAGATAATCGGCATTTCCGAGCGCTTTGCGGTTTCTTTCTGGATGATGGACGCCAGTGTCACTACCTGATGGAGGCTAAGGCCTTGAGTTTCCGCCTTTTCCAGCAAATCCTTCGACAGGTGTTTGTTGAATTGGTTGACCATGAAGCGCAGCAGATGGCGGCTTGGAAGATTGACACCGAATCGGTAGGTTTCAGGAAACAGGTACCCCTCCAGGCTTGGTGCATCGATGCCGAGTTTCTGCGCAAAGGCTGGGTCCATCGCCAGGCGCAGGAATTCCTCATGGTCGGTGTAGCCGGCTTGCGCCAGGCGTCCGGCAATCTGCACGGCAGTCAGACCTTCAGGCAGGGTAACCCGTAGTCGCAGGGTATCGCCCTTGATCAACCGATCGAGTACCCGGCCGGGTCTGCTGGCTGCGGCAAAATTAAAATCACCGGCTTGGATATGGCGCGCATCACCCCTTAGCGTAGCAAGGATTTTCAGGTTGAAGGCGCTGCTGACAATCCCTTCAGCCTCCAGCTTTTTGGCAATCTGGTTGAAAGATTGGCCTTTCTGGATGGAAATAATTTTAGGCTGTTGAGGGAGAACAGGGCGCAGGATAAACAACCCCAAAGGCATGCCAAAGACAAACGCTGCCGACACGAGTACGGCGACGCCACATAAAAGTAGAGGACGTATTTTCATAACTCCATGAGGCTGGCTCGGCAAGGCCGCTACGTGTTGAGAGCGGCCATCCGGGCTTCAAGCCTTGAAACGGTTTTCGCTGCCGTTCAGCAGCCGTTGGATATTCTGATGATGGCGAACGATAACCACGAGGCTGATAAACAGCGTGGTTACTATCAAACTGAGGCTACCGCTGTTTAAGTATACCAGAAGTGGAATCGCTGCTGCCGCAGTGATGGAACCCAGGGAAACGTAGCGCCATTTCCACAACAGCAAGGCAAAGATTATAAAAGCGCCAAGGACGGCCAACGGAGAAAGAACCAGGAAGATGCCCAGAGCGGTCGCAACGCCCTTGCCGCCTTTGAATCTCAGGTATACAGGGTAGCAGTGCCCGATAAACGCTGCGGCAGCTACGGCGCCCACTTGAGCGTCGCCAAGCCCGAGCAGTTTCATGGCAATCAATACCGGCACGGCACCTTTGAGCGCATCGCCAAGCAAGGTCAGGACGCCGAGTTTCTTGCCTGCCACCCGGTAGACGTTGGTGGCTCCGATGTTACCACTACCTGAGTTACGGATGTCGGTTGCCCCGAACAGGCGGGTGAGGACGACACCTGTCGGTATGGCTCCGATCAGGTAGGCAGCGATCAGCGTGAAATAAAAAATCGTCATGGTGGACTCCACATACACTAAAAGCGGCCAGGGCCGCTTCAATGCAAGATTAGAGATCGGGAGACTAAGTGTGCCGGCATCCCCCCGACTCTCGAAACCGGTATCGTATTTTAGCTGAGACCGGAAACCGAGATTTTTAATAATTGGACGAAATTTTTATCATGCCGACAGAGAAAAGGCAAGAGGATTCCCCTTGCCTATGCTGGTCAAAGCCGGGTTCGTCTTTTTTTATATATGATTTCAATAGGGTTAAGATTTGAAGAGAGAGCAGCCGATTACTTGTCTAAGGAGATCCTTTAGCCTGTCAAGGCCGGTGAACGTCGAAATACAATCCAGAAATGGTGCTTTTTTAGGGGGATCGCCGAGGCTTGCGACTGTGCATAGCCATGGTAATGTTCTAATGGATTCATGGTAGCGACTCATACACAAGGAGGTCATCATGCAAGGCTTTTGGAGTGCGTTTTTAAATCAGTTGGGGCAATACGTCCCGAATGTACTGGGTGCTCTGGCTATTCTGGTGCTTGGTTGGCTTTTGGCGGTCGGAGTCAAAAAATGTCTGGCTGCGGTTTTGTCCAAACTGAAGTTGGATGAACGGTTGGCGGAAAAGTCTCATGAACCTCTTCAGCTGGAAAAACTTCTGACCGGTCTGGTCTATTATCTTATCCTTTTGTTTGTCCTGTTGTTGACCCTTGAGTCCCTGGGCGTGGTCGGTGTCCTGGCGCCGGTCATGAACATGTTTGACGGATTTATGGTCATCCTTCCCAACATGGTTGCCGCCGCCTTGATCGGAGTAGCGGGGTATGTATTGGCCAAGATCCTGGCCAATGCGGTGCTTATCGGTGGTCAAGGCCTTAACGGTATGGCGCAGAAGGCTGGCTTGAGTGACAAAATTAAATTGCCCCGGCTTGTCTCCCAGATTGTCTTTGTGGTGGTTTTCATCCCGGTACTCATTTCGGCGTTTGCTGCCCTTCACATTGAAGCTATCTCTATCCCTGCTACCCAAATGCTCAGTGAATTGCTGGCCGCAGTCCCTGACATTCTGGGGGCGGTTGTTATTCTTGCCGTAGCTTATATTCTGGGCCGCTTCGTCACCAATGTTTTGCGTGATCTGTTGCAAAACCTGGGCGTAGACCATTGGCCGGAAAAGCTTGGTGTAGGCACTTTGTTGGGTACCGATCGACGGCTTTCGGTTTTTTGTGCCAACGTGGCATTTTTCTTTATCATGTTGGCGGCAAGTGTTTCCGCGGCTGAAAAGCTTATGATTGTCCTGTTGGCCGACGCTCTCAACACCCTGTTGATCTTTGCAGGTCAAATTCTGTTGGGTCTGGTGATCCTGATCATCGGTAATTATATCGCGACGTTTGCCTATCAGGCTCTTAGCAGTTCGCCGACCAAGTCGGCGATGGCTACTATTGTCAGGGTGGCCATTCTGGCACTGGTGCTGGCCATGGGGCTGAGAGCCATGGGTATCGCCGATGAAATTGTCAATATGGCGTTTGGTCTGGCTTTGGGTGGCGTTGCTGTGGCTTTTGCCCTGTCCTTTGGCCTGGGTGGCCGGGAAGCGGCCGGGCGCCAAATGGAACACTGGCTGGCCAAATTGCGTGAAAAGGGGAGCAAGGAAGGCTGATCCAAGCTGGTTCGAGCGAGGTCTTCAGAGGCTTCGGTTGAATGCCATGACTGCTTTATGGTGCGATGCTTGTCAAGCATCCCGCTTTTTTCCGCTCTTCCGCAGTTGTTGGCTGCTTGCCAGATGCTAGAATTTTAAAGTGCGGTATTACAAATCGAGACCCTATTCATTTGAAGGAGATTAAAGGATGCCTGAGTTTGCCAACCCTTTTTCAGGGCTTTCAGCCGATCGCAAGGTAACCCCGGAGGAATTGATTCGCGCTATCCGCTATATGATTGCCGCGGAGTATGAGGCGGTGCAACTTTACATGCAGTTGGCGGAGTCGACGGATAACACGCTTGCTCAGGAAGTCCTCAAGGACATTGCCGATGAAGAGCGTGTTCATGCCGGTGAATTCATGAGGCTGCTGATCGAACTCGCTCCGGACGAAGCGACATTGTATGCCGAGGGAAATCAGGAGGTGCAGGAGATTATTGATCGCCTTGCGGGACAGGTAGAAGCTTCGGGAATGCCTGCCGCAGCCGGCAATCCAGAACCCGGGTCCTCTGATTCTGCTGTTAAAGAAATGCCGGAGGGGGAAGAATCCTCTCCAAAAACACCGCCTCCAGGAGTTGGAAACATCTTCGGCAAGTAACCATTATTCAAACAAATTATTATAGAGGAGTGATTTATGGATATCCTGGATAGAAAGTCCTCTCCTTTGACAGAAGAGGAATGGCAACGAATCGATCAAGCGGTTCTCGTAACGGCGCGCAACATGCTGGTGGGACGCAAGATGATTGAAGTTCTGGGCCCGCTCGGTCCCGGCGTTTATGCTCTGCCCTATTCGATTTTTAGCGGCCTTCAGCCCGCCGGCATGGACATGATCGGCGACAGGGATGATCTGGTGGCTGCGGCGGAACGTCGTGAGACCATCAATATTCCCATGCTTTTCAAAGACTTCAAAATCTTCTGGCGCGACGTTGAGGCAGACCGGCATCTCGGGATCCCGCTGGATGTCAGTGTCGCCGCGGTGGCCACCGCCGATGTGGTTGTTCAGGAAGACGATCTCGTTTTCAACGGGAACAAAGAACTTGGCCAAAAGGGGTTGCTGACCGCCGAAGGGCGGTTGCAAGTTAAAAAGAGTGACTGGCAGGAGGGGGGGAATCCTCTGTCCGATACCGTCAAGGCCGTCAACGCCCTTACATCTGCGGGGCATTACGGCCCCTATTCCATGGCGGTCAGTCCCTTTCTTTATGGGCAGATGGTGCGGGTTTACGGTAGCACCGGCATGCTCGAATTGGATCAGGTTTCCGCCTTGCTGCGGGGGAAAATCTATCCGTGCAGCGCCATCCAGGGTAAAAAGGCGGTCGTCATCGCCACGGGCATTCAGAACCTCAATCTTGCCATCGGCCAGGATCTCGTTACCAGTTACACTGCAGCGGAAAACATGAACCATATCTTCCGGGTGTTTGAAACTGTCGCGCTTCTTGTTCGCAGGGCCGACGCTATTTGTACCATAGAGTAATTTGACGGACACGGTACCGCGGTAAGGTCTTGCCGCCGGTATCTTATGGTCGCAATCCCTTGCCCATGGACCGGTTAAAGGGGAGATCAGACCTGCCGATGAAACAAAAAGCCCCACTCCCTGTAAAGGGGGTGGGGCTAACCGTTTCCGGGAAAACGGAAATTTCTGGTCGGGATGACTGGATTCGAACCAGCGGCCCCCTGCTCCCGAAGCAGGTGCGCTACCAGGCTGCGCTACATCCCGTTTTGTTTGGACGCAAATAATTATCACGCCCCTTTGGAAATTGCAACAGCAAATTTCCTCAGCTCGAAGCCTTTCAGTCTGTCCGGTTGATTCTGCTTAATCATCGGTAACCCAAAAATAGCCCCAATTTAACAGACGAGTAACAATCGGATCGCATAGTTCACGCGCTATGTGAGCCGGCGTGCCGCAAGGCATGCGTTTCCTGTTTTTTTGTTGTTTTATGATGAAAGGAGTACCAACCGTGAAGAAGTGGCAAGTATTGGCAGTCGTTTTGTTGGGTGCTGTCCTGGCAACCCCGGCTATGGCCATTAATGTTGAATGGCATGGCGATTTTAATAACCGTTTCTCCTACAGTACTCAGGCGGATGTGTCTGTACGTACGGTTAAGGACAGCTCCAAGTATGTTGGTATTGATGGGGCGAGAAACTATAAAGGTCTGAACTCCGGCCTGACCAAAAAGGATAAGAACGACAGCGATTTTTTTGGAGAACTTAAATATCGCATGCACCTGGTGGCTTCCGATGATGAGAAAAAGGTCAAAGGCGTGGTCGGTTTTGAATTCGGCTCTTCCAAATTCGGAGGAAAAGGCGCCGATTTCGGTGGTGATGACAACGTGTTCGAGCTGCGTTGGGCATACACCGACATTGAATTGCCTTTCGATCGCGCATCCCGCCTGGTTGTGGGCCTGCAACCTGTTGGCTACAACGCTCTGCTGTGGTCAGATAACGCCGGTGGGGTCAAGTGGAACCGCAAGGAGGGCAACTGGGGTTACTCCGTGGGCTGGTTCCGTAATGACTGGAATGCTAAAGGCGCCGAAAAGGACGATGCACCCGCTACCCAGAAAAGCCGTTACGATGATGCCTATGCTGCCGACCTGACGTACACGTTTGAAAGTGGTAACAGCCTGAATGCTTTTGCGCTTCTTATGGATTCGGGTGAAGAGCAAAGCGATATCTCTTTGGTCACCGATGCGCAGGATACGGAAATCTGGCTGGGCTTGTCCGGAAAAGGTAAGTGGGGCGCTCTTGCCGCCACCGCGACGGGTATCTACCTGACAGGTGAATTGTCCGATAGCACCCTTGGCGACTTTGATCGCAGCGCTTATCTGTTCTATGGACAGCTTGACTACACCGCCGGCAAAACCACATTTACTTTAGGCGGTCTCTATGCTTCGGGCGACGACGATCCGACCGATGGCGATCTGGAAAATTTTGATGTTGTCGATATCTCTACAGCCATGATCGGTTCGGTCATCATTTTCGACAATTATTGCGATGACAACTCGTTTAGCCAAGCCCCCTACTTATTCGATCAGGGGTATAAACTGATTTATGTCGGTGTGTCTCATAAGCTGAACGATAAAACAAAAATCTGGGCCAGGTACCTTTGGCACAATACTGCCGAGGATGCGTATCTCGGCGCTGATGACATCGGACATGAGTTTGTGGTCGGGACCAGTTATACCATCATGAAAGGTCTTACTGCGGATATCAACGCCGGTTATCTTGTTGCAGGCGATGCCTGGGATGCCATGGGCACAGATGGCAACAGCGATGATGTGTTCCGTACCGACGCTCGTATCCGCTTCAAGTTCTAACACCTGTACTTGCCTTCCCCTCCGCCCGGACCTCCTCTCTTATCTTCCGGTCCGGGCGGCTTTCCCGCCGTTGGCCGTCCGCATTGCGGACGGCTTTTTTTTCGTATGTTCTTGGCACAGCACTATCTTGCCGTTATTCTAATATATGCCTAACAATTGTGGGGTAGATAAGGTTGCCGCGTTGTAAATCAAGGAGAGGAGTTAGGCTGTCTCATGGCTAAAAAACATATTCTGGTAGTAGAGGACGAAGAGGATATTCTTGCCCTGTTGCATTATAACCTGGTGCGAGAGGGGTTTCGGGTGTCCCTTGCCGGTACCGGCGAGGAGGGGCTGGAGACTATTGCCGAAGATCCCCCAGATCTGGTGGTACTCGATCTGATGTTGCCCGGTATCGACGGTCTGCAAGTCTGTCGCGCTCTAAAGGAAAATGCCGATACACGTAATATCGCTGTGGTGATGGTGACCGCCAAGGGGGAGGAGACAGATGTGGTTGCCGGTCTGGAGCTGGGTGCGGACGATTATGTCACCAAACCATTCAGCCCCAAAATTCTCATTGCGCGGATAAGATCGGTGCTGCGCCGCAGGGAAAGTACCGAGGAACCCGCCTCCGAACAGGCTGTTGTGCATATCGACGAACTGGTGATCCATCCGGGGCGCAATCAGGTCACCGTCAAAGGGGAGCCTGTGGATCTGACGTTTACCGAATTCCGGGTTTTGCACCTTCTGGCCAGCCGGCCGGGGTGGGTTTTTACCCGCTACCAGATTGTCAACGCGGTGCGCGGTGATGATTATTCGGTGACTGATCGAGCGGTCGATGTGCAGATCGTCGGGTTGCGTAAGAAATTGGGTGCATACGGCCACTATATCGAGACGGTGCGGGGCGTCGGCTACCGATTCAAGGACTGAACATGCGAAGAAAACCGATCTTTTGGCAGATTTATCCATCTTATTTACTCATTATTCTTCTCGCAATGGTGGCTGCAACCTGGCTTTTCTCCCGGGATTTGCGCGTCTTTTACCACCGGCAGGTCAAGGCGGATCTCGAGGCGCGAGGTCGACTGTTTGAGGAACAAGCCCGTGGGTTGTTGATCGATGGTGATCGTGTCGCGCTTGATGCGCTTGCCAAGGATCTGGGTCAGCGTACCTCAACCAGGTTTACCGTGGTGCTGGCTTCCGGCGAGGTGGTTGGTGATTCCCTGGAGGACCCCCGTCGCATGGAAAACCATGCAGGGCGGCAGGAGATTGCCCTGGCGCTGCGGGATAAAATAGCCGATTCGGTTCATTATAGCCGCACCCTGCAGGAAACCATGATGTATGTGGCGGTGCCGATCCATATCGAAGGTCAAGTCGTTGGAGTGGTGCGGGCGGCACGCGCTGTGAATGAGATTCGCTGGGAGTTGACCGGGGTTTATCGAGGGGTGGTGTTCAGCGGCCTGCTGGTCGCCCTGGCTGCAGGACTGGTCGGATTGTACCTGTCGCGCCGCATGAGCCGGCCGCTGGAGCTGATGAAGCGCGGGGCGGAACAATTCGCCCAGGGGCGTTTTGAACACAAATTGCCGGCCGCCGGTTCCCGTGAAATCTGCGCCCTGGCCGGGGCTATGAATGTCATGGCCGGCCAGCTTGACGAACGCATTCGCACCGTTCTCCGTCAACGCAGCGAGCAGCAGGCGGTGTTGACCAGTATGGTGGAGGGGGTCCTGGCCCTGGATAACGACGAACGCATTATCCATCTTAATCGGGCCGCGGCCGACCTGTTCCATGTTGTTCCGGAAGTCGTGGAAGGGCGGCGAATTCAAGAGGTGTTGCGCAAGGCTGATCTGCAGCGGTTCGTGGAGCGGACTCTGGCAAGCAGGTCGCCGGTGGAAGGCGAGGTGGTATTACCCAGTGCTGAAGGCGATCGTTTTCTGCAGGCCCACGGAACGGTGCTTCAGGATGGCGAAGGCAAGGGGATCGGGGTGCTGATCGTCTTGAACGATGTCACAAGGCTGCATCGACTGGAAAATATCCGGCGCGATTTTGTCGCCAACGTTTCCCATGAATTGAAGACACCCATCACCGGTATCAAGGGCTCAGTGGAGACTCTTATCGATGGGGCGGTAGAGCGCCCTGAAGATGCTGCGCGGTTTCTGAAAATTATTGCAAAACAGGCGGATCGACTTAATGCAATTATTGATGATCTGCTTGATCTGTCCCGCATAGAGCAGGGCGAAACGGAACAGGCCATGGAGCTGATATCGTCTCCGATCAGGCCGGTATTGCAGGCGGCAGTGCATGCCTGCGAAATCAAAGCTCGAGAGAAATCGATAGAACTGGTGCTGTCGTGTGCCTCCGATATATTCGCTGATATTAATCCTCCGTTGCTGGAGCAGGCCGTTATTAACCTGATCGACAATGCCGTTAAGTACAGCGATGCCGGCGGTACCGTCTGGATCGAGGGGGGCAGGGACGGGCGACAGACCCGGATTCAGGTGCGGGATCAAGGCTGCGGTATCGATCGGGAGCATCTGCCGCGCCTGTTTGAACGTTTTTACCGGGTCGACAAGGCGCGCAGTCGGCGTGCCGGCGGCACCGGCCTGGGGTTGTCCATTGTCAAGCATATCGTCAAGGCCCACCACGGCCGCGTGACGGTCGACAGTGTGCCGGGGCAGGGCAGCACCTTCCGTATTATTTTGTCGGGTGAATGAATCTGCCGATATGCAGAGATTCCACCTGTTTCAAAAGCAGCATGGCAACGGGGCTTGCAAACTATTCATGCAGGGCTAATATGACGCTAACACTTCAACGCCAAGATAGCCTCCATCACACAAGGTAATGATCGTTTCCCTAGGACAATGTATGAGAAACCTTATTTTCCGAAAAGGAGAGCAGGAATGAGTGTCGAGGTAATGAAGGGCTGGAAGAAAGCTGTCCGTGTTATGTTGGCGGCGGTTGTTGCGCTGCCGCTGGTAGCAGCTACCGGGCATGCCGATACCATCAAGGTGGATCCCAAGCTGGGAAGCTATGGCAAGGTACAAGGCGTGTCGGGTAATCTGAACTCCATCGGTTCCGATACCCTGAATAACCTCATGGCCCTTTGGTCGGAAGGGTTTCGCAAACTCTACCCCAACGTCAATTTTCAGATTGAAGGCAAAGGGTCCAGCACCGCACCCCCGGCCTTGATCGAAGGGACGTCCCAGATCGGTCCCATGTCGCGGAAGATGAAGCGTCAGGAAATCGAAGCCTTCGAGAAAAAACACGGCTTCAAACCGACCATGATCGGCGTGGCCCTCGACTCCCTTGCCGTTTATGTCAACAAGGACAATCCCATCGACAGTCTGTCGATGCCCGAAGTCGATGCTATTTTCTCCCAGACCCGCAAGGGTGGCCATTCAGAGATCGTTACCTGGGGACAGGCAGGCCTGACCGGTTCCTGGGCTCAGCAGCCTATCAGCATTTACGGTCGAAACAGTGCTTCGGGCACTTACGGCTTTTTCAAGGAACATGCTCTGTCCAAGGGTGATTTCAAGAATACCGTTAAGGAACAACCCGGTTCGGCATCCGTCGTACTTTCGGTGACCGAAGATAAAAACGGCATCGGCTACTCCGGTATCGGCTACAAGACTTCCGGTGTCAAGGCGATCGCCCTGTCCAAGGACGCCGGCGCTGCCGCTTATACTCCCAATTACGAGAACGTTCTGGAAGGCAAGTACCCGCTGGGTCGTATGCTCTACCTCTACGTGGTCAAAGCTCCCAATAAGCCACTGCCCAAAAACGTTGAAGAATTCCTGAAGTATGTTCTTTCAAAAGAGGGCCAGGAAATAGTCGTCAAAGACGGTTATCTGCCCCTGCCGGCAGGAGTCGCAGCCAAGCAGCTTAGCGCCATGAAATAAGCAGTCGCTTCGTGTCGGTATTAAAGGCAGATGTGTATTGCATCGGAAAAGCCTGCCGGTTCGTGGAACCGGCAGGCTCTGTTGCGTTGTGAACGGATTGCATTGGTAAGGTGTCAATGAATCGAAAAATCCTCAAGCGGATCAAACGTCGGGACCGTATCGCCCGCTATGTCATAACTGTGGGCGGCATGGCTATTATTTTTAGCGTCATATTGATCCTGTTTCTTATCGCCCGGGTGACCTTTCCTTTGTTTCAGGGGGCAAGCACCGAGCTGGTGAAGCAGTTTCCGCTGTCTCCCTCGAGTCAATCCGCGAATCTCGTGGCGGCCGGGCTCGACGATTACCGGGAACACCCTTTTGTGTTCAGCCGTGATGGGATTGTGCGGTTTTATACGCCGAGCGCAGGTTCTGAAACGAGGGATGTGCGTATTGCGCCCCTTGTTTCCGGGGCAAACGTGTTATCTGTCGAGCGGTTTGCCGGACTATCCTTCGGAGTATTGTGGGATGACGGATCGCAGACGCTGGAACAGGTGCGGTTTACCTCGCGCTTTGACGAACAGGGCCAGCGCATTCAGGATCAGCAGATCGTGAGGCAGGCGTCTTTCCCTCCCCCTCCTGGCGGGATGGTAACCAAGGCTTTGTGTCGTCTCTCCGACGATGGACGACAAACACAGGTGGCGCTTCTGGATAATGGCGGGTTGTTGGTACGCCAGCATCTTGAGAGTGAAGACCTGTTGGGCAATCTGGAAACCGTAAACCATGAATTCGCTCTTTCCGGGCAGCCCGATGAAGTTATCGCGGCCCTTGCCCTGGACAGGGCAGGCAATACTCTCTACGCGGGAACCGACCAGGGTACCTTGCTGCGTTGGGATCTCTCCGAACCTGGTGAAGCCGAGTTGCTCGATCGTCTGCCGGCTTTTCCTGACCGTCGGGCTATCACATCGCTGGCATTAATCTTTGGTGACGTCTCTTTGGCTGTTGGTGATGCGAAGGGTGGTGTGTCCACCTGGTTTGCCGTGCGGGTGTCCGCGGACGGTGATCAAAAACATCTGCAGCGCATCCACACTCTGGCCTCCCATAATGCGGCCATAAAAACCTTATATCCTTCGTTGCGGGATAAATCCTTGATCAGCGTGGACGCTGACGGTGTGTTACATCTGGATCATATGACCAGTGAACGGCATTTACTCAGCCTCGAAACGGAGGCTCCGCTGCTGCTGAGTAGTCTGTCCCCCGATGGACGGGGATTGTTTGCCGTCGACGCCGGCGGCATGGCGCATCTGTGGACGGTTCACAATCCGCACCCTGAAGTTAGCTGGAAGACACTGTTCGGCAAGGTCTGGTACGAAGGGTATGACGAGCCGGCTTATATGTGGCAGTCATCGGCTTCAACGGATGACTTTGAGCCCAAGATGAGCCTGACGCCGCTGGTTTTCGGTACCATCAAAGGCACTCTTTACGCCATGCTGTTTGCCGTGCCCCTGGCGATTCTCGGGGCCATCTACACCAGTCAGTTCGGCAACCCCCGTCTGCGTGGGATTATCAAACCGGCGGTGGAGGTCATGGCGGCGATCCCGTCGGTTATCATCGGTTTTCTGGCGGCTTTGTGGTTCGCCCCTCTGCTGGAGAGATCGATCCCTTCGCTGTTTTTAAGTCTGGCGTTCGTACCCTTGTTTCTGTTACTCGCCATGATCCTGTGGCAGTTCATCTGCAAGCACCCGCTGTGCAAAAGGCTCGATCGCGGTTACGAGTTTCTGCTGCTGACACCGGTCCTGGTTCTGGCGGTTTTCTGCGCCATCAAGCTGGGGCCTGCGGTTGAAGCCGCCTTTTTCGGTGGTAGTTTCAAACTCTGGCTGTTTAGCGAAGCCGGTGTTCGATACGATGGGCGTAACTGCATCATCATCGCCTTTGCGCTTGGTTTTGCCGTCATTCCGATTATTTTCACCATGGCCGAGGATGCTCTTTCCAACGTTCCCGGTAGTCTTAAGGCCGCTTCGCTGGCGCTTGGCGCCAGCCGCTGGCAGACCGTGTGGCGGGTTATCCTGCCTTCGGGCAGCCCCGGTATCTTTGCCGGCACCATGATCGGTTTTGGGCGTGCCATCGGCGAGACGATGATTGTTCTGATGGCTACAGGCAACACCGCCATCATGGACTGGAGTATTTTTAATGGCATGCGTCCGTTATCGGCGAACATTGCTGTGGAAATACCCGAAGCCCCCGTCGACGGTAGCCTTTACCGGGTGTTGTTTCTGTCCGCGGTTATTCTGTTTGTCATGACCTTTATTCTCAACACCGTAGCCGAGCTGGTGCGCCAGCACTTGCGTAAAAAATACGGCCGGTTTTGACAGGATTGACTATGAAAAGCTTTTGGAAAAAAGGGGAGCCTTTTATCTGGCTGACCGGTGGCGCTCTGTCGCTGACCCTGCTGATGGCGGCCGTGCTTATCATCGTGGTGCTGGTGAACGGTCTCGGGGTATTCTGGCCATCCCGCGTTGCCACCGCAACCCTGCATGACGGTGGAGCGGTCATGGGAGAGGTAGTTCGCAGCGAGCCTGTTTATGAAGGCGAAGGTGAACGTTTGCAATTCAAGGTCGGCAACCGGGATTTGTACGGACTGGATTTCCGTTGGGTTAACAATTCGGATATCTCGCGCCTTGAGTACGCGGACGATTCTCTTGTGCTGGAACGCATGGAATACGGCAATTTTTACGGCAGACTGGTCGGTTTGAGTGCCGAGTCTCTCGGTGTTACCACGCTCAAGGATCCTTGGCAGCAGTTGCGTCAGGCACATGAGTATGTCATGCAGCAAAAAAAGCAGCTGGATGCCATCGACGATGAACTGGCGACCGCCAGTAACCGCATGGCGCGCAGCCAGCGCAAAGAAAAAGGTTTGCTCTACAAGGGGCGCAGTCTTACGGATCCTGAAGTCGTCTCGCTGAAACAGCACCAGGCCGCTTTGCAGGAAGATTTTCATACGTTGTTGCAACAGCAGTCCGAACAGGTCGCCCGCTTGCGCGCCTATACGGCGAGCTTTGCCGATGTATCCGGCACCGAACGGGTCATGCCACTGGTCGACCTGGTGCGATTTTACAAACCCAACAGCATGTCGATGTTAAGCAAGGTCCGCTACTACATGGTGCGGCTGGCAGAACTGCTGTGCGGTTCCCCGCGCGAATCGAACACCGAAGGTGGGTTGTTTCCGGCTATTTTCGGAACCGTCATGCTGATTTTTGTGATGAGCATGTTTTCCTTCCCCCTCGGGGTGTTGGCGGCTGTTTATCTGCGAGAGTACGCCAGGGAAGGTGTGGTGGTGCGACTGGTGCGCATTGCCGTGAACAATCTGGCCGGTATTCCTTCCATCGTGTACGGAATTTTCGGTCTGGCGTTTTTTGTCTATGGCATCGGCGGCAGTATCGACCGGATGTTTTTCCCCGAGCAGTTGCCGACCCCGACCTTCGGCACCGGCGGGATTCTCTGGGCGAGCCTTACCCTTTCGCTGTTGACCGTGCCTGTGGTTATCGTGGCTACCGAAGAAGCGCTCGGTGCCATCCCCAACGGCGTGCGGGAAGGTTCGCTGGCGCTTGGTGCCACCAAGTTTCAGACCCTGACCCGCATTTTGCTGCCCATGGCATCTCCGGGCATCATGACCGGGCTGATTCTGGCCATGGCCCGGGCCGCGGGAGAAGTTGCGCCGCTAATGATTACCGGCGTGGTAAAAATCGCTCCGGCGCTGCCGGTGGATGGCACGTTTCCCTTTTTGCACCTGGATCGCAAGTTCATGCACTTGGGATTCCACATCTACGATATCGGTTTTCAGTCGCCCAATGTCGAGGCCGCCAAGCCGATGGTATTTGTGACCACGTTGCTGCTGGTGCTCATTGTTCTGGTCATGAGCAGCGTGGCCATCTATCTGCGCAACAAGATGAAGAAGCGCTATACTTATGGGACTTTTTAAGTAAGGTGAGGTTATGAGTGAAACACATTCCGTCACGGTGACGGATCCGATAGTACAGGTTAAGGATCTTGGTTTTTATTACGGGACGTCTAAGGCCTTGCACAATATCAGCCTGGATTTTCCGCGCAACCAGGTAACAGCTCTGATCGGCCCTTCCGGTTGTGGCAAATCAACCTTGTTGCGCTGCCTGAATCGTATGAACGATCTGGTGGATGGCGCGCGCGTTGAGGGCAGCATCCTGCTGGATGGGACGGAGATCAATACCCAGGCCATGGATGTCATCGAGCTGCGTCGCCGGGTCGGTATGGTATTCCAGAAGTCCAATCCGTTTCCCAAGACCATCTATGAAAATGTCGTCTATGGTCTGCGTATCGCCGGGGTCAGGGATAAAACCGTGCTGGACGAGACAGTAGAGCGCAGTCTGCGCAATGCGGCATTGTGGGATGAAGTCAAGGACCGGTTGCATCAATCGGCTCTGGGGATGTCCGGTGGCCAGATGCAACGCCTGTGTATTGCGCGGGCCATTGCCGTCAACCCGGAAGTGGTTCTGATGGACGAGCCCTGCTCGGCCCTCGATCCCAAATCCACAGCCCGGGTCGAGGAACTGATCAGTGAACTGCGTGAGAAATACACCATCATCATCGTCACCCATAATATGCAACAGGCCGCCCGGGTTTCAGATTACACGGCGTTTCTGTTTGAAGGGGTGATGGTGGAATTCGGCATCACCGAGGCTCTGTTCGTCAAGCCACGGCATAAGCAGACCGAGGATTACATCACCGGTCGCTTCGGGTAACGCCTTTAACCTTTAATGAGGTAACGATGCATATCGCACGGGAAATCGAAAATCTTAAAAAACGGGTTCTTACTCTCAGCGCCATGGTTGAGGAAAGTTTTGACCGTTCCGTACAGGCCCTTAACCGCATGGATGGTGTGCTTGCACGTCAGGTCATCGATGCCGACGTTCAGGTAGATCAATTCGAGGTCGATATTGAGGAAGAGTGCCTCAAGGTGCTTGCCCTGCATCAACCGGTCGCCAACGATTTGCGCTTTATTGTTTCCATTTTGAAAATCAACAACGACCTGGAACGCATCGCCGACCTGGCGGTCAATATCGCCGAGCGTGTGCTTGATCTGCAGAAAATGGAACGTGCGCCCATTCCTTTTGATTTTGCCACCATGTCCGGTAAGGTTCACGACATGGTTAAAAAGAGTCTTGATTCGCTGGTCACTCTGGACCCGAAACTGGCCCGGGAGGTAATCAGTCTCGATGACGAGGTCGACCAGATACACCATGAAACCTATCGCCTGGTGATCGATCAGATCAAGCAGCATCCTGACCGTATTCATGCCCTGATCTGCTATCTGGTCATTTCCCGCTATCTTGAGCGGATTGCTGATCAGACCACCAACATCGCCGAGGACACCCTGTATCTCGTCGAGGGCAAGATCGTGCGTCATCAGTTTTGAGTTGCTGGCGGCACCCTGTTTTACAAAAAAGCCCCGCCAACATGGCGGGGCTTTTTGTTCGTGGAGTGCTCGATGAACCGAGGAAGAATAACGTCAGTTGTCCGTTACCCTTTGCCGTTGTAGATCTCGCCACCTTGCTGACGGTATTTTTCCAGAACGGCAACGGCCTGCGGTCGGCAGGTGTCACGCAATACGCGGATGCCGCGTTTTTCCAGCAGGTGCGGCCAGTGCGGCGGCTTGTCCCCTTCGTCGAAACCGACGGCGCGCGCATCGCAGTCGCGGGCTCCGCACGATAGCTGCCTGATCCCAGCCCAGGGCAAGGCCCCGAGGCACATGGCGCAAGGCTCGGTGGAACTGGTCAGTTCCACGTTGAAGCCGGCGGCAGCCAGAGAAAAACTGCCCACCAGACGTTGCGCCGTCATCAACGCTAGCAGTTCGGCATGGGCCACTGAACAATTGGTGGCAGTCACCAGGTTGACTCCGGGGGCGATCAAACGGCCGCTACCCAGGTCGAACACAGCTGCGCCGAATGGTCCGCCGGTGCCTTCCCGGACATTGGCAGCCGCCAGTTCGATAACCAGTGCCATGCGGCTTTCCGCTGTGTCGAATATTTGCTCCGGCGCAGGCAGGACTTCACTCAGCCAGGCAGGTAAGGGCAATTCGATAACGGGGAAACTCATGCGCCGCGACGGGGAATCTGGGCTTCGATGCCTTGAATCAGTTCACACTCCTCAATGCATCGCGGGCTGTAATGGCGCTTGAGCCACAGACTCAAACCGTCCAGTCCCGGGAAGAGTACCCGTTCCGTAATGTTGGCCTGGTCGAGCTTATCGCGAATCTCCCATTTGAGTTCGGCCGGGATGATGATTTTGCGCCAGATGGTCGGATGTTCGTTGAGGAAATCGCACAGGGTCCGTTGCGGGTCCGACATGACCGAAAAGAACGCATACTGGTTGATGATACGATCCTCCATGGATGGCGGTTCCAGAAACAGTGCCGCATTGTCGTGGGACAGGGCCTGCAGGTCCTGCAGGTTGGGGATCGCTTCATCCAGCATTTCGACAGTAAAGACGTTGGCGCCTTCCTCCTCAAGCTTGTTGCACAGAGGGCGGGGCAACAATTGGTGGGTTTTGACGTAATTAACTGCCCAGATGGCGCCATCAAGGTTGAACTTGCAGATGTTGGCCGTGGCAAAGTGCATGGCCACCAGGGGAGAATAGGTCCAGTCGAGCATGCGGGTCGGCAGGCCGTAGTGCTGTGCCACAGACATCCAGTGCCAGAAAGCGTCGGATTCGACCGCCGAGCGATGGGCATACTTTTTAAAATTGCGCATCAGGTGGCGTTCGAGTTCGACGTATTTGCCGCCGAGGCGCATCAGGGTTGTTTTCAGGGTATAGCTGGCGTCGGACAGGCCTCGAAAAGCAAAACGGGAGCGGAATCGCCCGATTTCTTCGTTCCAGGAATCGGCAAACAGTTCTTTCTGCAGTTCGTCGTAGCTATGTATGCGGATCTCATTCATGTAAGAGGACCTTCTGTCTGGCGCACCGAAGACGAAGAGGCTCAGACCACGCCCAGGATGACACTCGATTCCTGCACCACCGCCCAGGCTTCATCGCCTTCGTGCAGTTCAAGGGCCTGGTCGCTGGTCTTGGTCAGAGTGGCGCTGACCGTGTTGCCACCGGGCAGTTCCAGGGTGATTTCGCAGTCTACGTGTCCCTCGACAGTGCGCTGGATGGTGCCGCGCAGGATGTTGCAGGCGCTGAGCTTGGCAGAGCCGAGGTCTTTGACGATCATCACCGCCGGCGCCTTGGCCATGGCAACCACTTCAGAGCCGATCTCCAACTCCAGGGCCTCGACGCTCTCGTTGGTGATAAGGGACGACAGCCGATCTCCCCCTTTGAGTTTCAGGGTGACCAGCGTATTGATGGCACCTTTTTGCATTTGGGCAATCTCGCCGGACCACATGTTTCTGGCGCTGACTTTCATGTTGACCTTCCTCAGAAATTGGTAAAATCCCTCGCCGTCTTCCAGATGTTTGCCGATGGAGCGTAAAAAACGTTCGTGCTCCTCCTGAATCAGGCGATAGCGATGAATGACTTCCTTGCCGGCTTCGGTCAACTGGGTGCCGCCGCCCCCGCGTCCACCTGTGGTCTTGATGACCAGCGGTTGGTCGGAGAGGTTGTTGAGCATTTCGATCTGCTCCCAGGCGGTTTTATAGCTGATCCCGACCGCTTTCCCGGCTTTGGTGATGGAACCCAATTCACCGACCTGCTCCAGCAGGCGGATGCGGCTGCTGCCGAGAAAGTCCTGGCCGGACTTTTTAAACCAGAGGGAGCCCGTCAGACTGAGGTCTTCCGCTATTTTCTTTTTCACGCAAAACTCCTTGTCGCAGAGACGATTTGATAACTATGCAACTAATTTAGTGGGTTTGCAGTGATAAGGCAAATGCTAATCGTATTTTTTCGGGAGTTCTAATATCCGGCAAACCTTTGTTGCGGAATCCGTTGGTAATGACTGGATAGCTATTCAGGGATGAGGTCCGGAATTGACAAGGGCAGAGGATAGGCGCGGAGTGGAATTATACAGGAGAGTCCTGTTCAATGCCTCGGCCAGGCATGGCTTGTGGAATAAAAAACCCTGACCGCGCAGGCAGCCCATGGCCAGTAGCAGGTGATGTTGCGCAAAGGTTTCGATCCCCTGGGCAATGGCGACCAGGCCGAGATTGCGGGCCATTGCCAGCATGGCGCCGACCATGGCTGCATCGCTTTGACTGTGAGGCAGGTTTTGGATAAAGAGCCGGTGGATTTTAAGGTAATCGAATGGCAGGGTTTTAAGTTGCTGCAGAGAGGTGTAGCCCATGCCGAAATTGTCCAGTGACCAGCGAACCCCGAGGTCTTTGACGCTATGAAGGATGCCCTCGGCCCGATCTGCGGTTTTTTGCAGGGTCGGTTCATTGATCTCCAGTTCCAGACAATCGGGGGGCAGTCCTGTCTCGCGGAGGATGCCCGCAATGCTTGTTGCAAGATCCGACTGTCGGAATTGGCTGCAGGAAAGGTTGACCGCTACGGGAAGTTGGCATCTGCCGGGTTGTTGCCATCCGGCAGCTATGTCGCAGGCTTTTCTCAGGATGCTGTTGCCAAGGGCTGCCATCAGGCCCATCTCTTCAAGTCGTGGCAGAAAAGTTTCGGGGGACACTATCGATCCATTGGGATGACGCCAACGCAAAAACGCTTCGACCGCAACGGGTTGTTGTGTGGCAAGCTCGTAGCGGGGTTGAAACAGCAGGAAAAACTCGCGATTATTCACCGCCCGGTGCAATTGGTTTTCCAGTTCCAGTTGCGCCACCAGGGCCTGGTTCATCTCTGGGGAAAACAACTGATAGCTGTTGCCACGTTCCTCTTTTGCCACATACATCGCAGTGTCGGCGTTGCGTAGCAATAGATCGGCGGAAATGCCATCATCGGGAAACACCGCCACCCCGATACTGGCGGTGATAGCGATATGGTGATTATTTATTCGATATTCCTTTGACAGGGTGGTCAAGATTTTCTCTAGAATTCTTGGGAGGTTGGCCTGGTCGCGAAAGCCAGAGAGTAGAATAATGAATTCATCCCCGCCAAAGCGCGCAACGGTATCATTGCTACGCAGGCATTGTTGCAGGCGCTGACCGGCGATTTTAAGGAGCTCGTCGCCAATGGCATGTCCCAGTGTATCGTTGACCTGCTTGAAACGGTCGAGATCGACGAATAAAAGGGCCAACGAATGATTGAACCGATTGGCTTCCGCCAAGGCCTGGGTGATCCGGTCGTCGAGTAGCGCACGGTTTGGCAGTCCGGTCAGTTGGTCGTAGTAAGCCAATTGCTCGATGTGGGATTTTTCGGGTTGAAGATTTTTCGGACTCGTAAACACGCCGATGGTGTATTGACGGTTGTGCGTGGCGATGGACGACAGCCACAGCTCGGCCGGCAAGGTCGAACCGTCTTTGCAACGGCAGATGACTTTGCGCGGGCTGCGGGGTTGGTCGGGATATCGGGTGGAAAAAAAATGAGGCCAGTCATGTTCCGGATGAGCCTGATCCTGCCACGGGGCGAGAATGGCGTGAAGGTTTTGTCGGAGCATTTCTTTGCGATCGTAACCGAAAAGGGCTGTGGCCCGAGGGCTCCAGTCGCGAACCAGGCCCTGATGGTCCAGCATGACAAACGCCGCCAGGTTCGCTTCGGCCATGTCCTGCATCATTCTCAAGCATTGCCGGGTTTGCAGTTTGACCAGGAATCGGCTGGTGATATCTTGAAAAGTTGCCCTGATAGCGCCTTGCAGCGCCGGAGTAGCGTGGGTGAAATGCCCTTGCAGATATCGGGTTTGCCCTTTTCGGGTCTGGCAGGCCAGCAAAGCCGAAGTCGCAGGGTACTCCTGGAGTTTGGCGAGGATTTGTTGCCAGCGGTTTTTCTGTGAAGGCAACAGGAGGTTTTGCAACAAGGGCCGCGGATGTTGGGCCGACGGATAGCCCAGCATCGTTTCCCAGGCACTGCTTGCCGCGATGATGAGTCCGTCCGGTTGCACGATGCAGAAAAGATTGCTCTGGTTGTTCAGGGTAGCCCCCATGCATGAATATTCGATGAATACGGATAGCCCTGAGAGTGCATGCGCCCAGTCGCAATTACGCTACCGCATGAAAACGAATCTGCGGTCCGGGTATATGCGACGAGGCCTTAACTGTCAAAAACCAAAGTCTTAGGATCTCTTTTGACTAAGGTGGAAAGCCTTGTTTGTTGCATAGTAAGGGCTTTGTAATAAAAAGAAATCATTATTTAGTTTTATTTTTAAGTAGTCAAGAAAAAAGCTTGCTATCTAATTAGAGTCATCTTTTTTCTTAGGCCTCCGGCCAAAGATGCGCCGCTTTACATTTCGTCGAAGATATCCGAGTATGTGGCCATCTGATCATGTCCATCATGAGGCCCGGCCAGGTTTGGCAGTAAAAGAGAGGATGACGGTTATGCAGCAGTTCAAGGGGGGCGACAGACAGGTTTCGATTGCGTTGAACCGGATCAGGAGCCGCGTGTCCCAACTCGCTCGAACGGTTGCCACGGATCATGCTAATGCTGAAAACAGCCGATTGTGTGTTGAATGTTTGAGAGATGTTGCAAGTCTTGTTGAACAGGTTTCCCCTCAAACCTTTGAAGACAAAGAGGCACTGGTTCGGTTGGTTCATGAACTTGAGAGTGGGGACAGGATCGCTCCGAATGCGGCTTTCATTCTGCAATCGGGGACACGGGTTGCTGATGGTCTTCGTCGACTTCCGACAGCTCACCGGTTTTTGGATCTGGAACGTAATCAGCTGCAGAGTATTTTTTCCGCCACCACCAATCTGGTGATGGTTACGAACCACGAGGGGATGGTCACGCTTCTTAACCCGGCGGCTGAACAATTTTTTGCAGGAAAGTCCTGGCGCAGCGTAGCGTTCTGGCAGTTGTTGGAATTACCAGGCAGCGAACTGCAGCAGGTGTTGGCCGCTTATACACCGGAAGACCATCACGAAATCTACCTTGCCGAGGCCGGGCAGTGGTTTAATCTGCGACTGGTGCCTTTTGACCCGTACGCCCAGGTTCCGGCCGGTTTCATTCTGATCCTTAATGACATAACCTGGCTGGTCGATAGCCGGCAACATCTTGAAAAGCTGGTCGCCGACCGAACCCACGCTCTGGCCAATTCGGAAAAGATGCTGCGCCTCATTTTTGATTCGGTCGGTAACGGCATTCTGCTGCTGAGCGACGATTATCATATCGTCAAGGCGAATCAGCGGGCGGGGCAGATCCATGCGTGTCATCCTGACGCGTTGGTTGGTAAGGATTTGCGTGATTTGACCGACAACCAGGGGCGTTGGACGTTGATCTCCTGCGTTGCCGCCTTGAACGAAGAATCGAGTATGAGTGCCGAGATTCAGGTGCGGCGCTCCGATGGCACCATGCTGCCGGCCAGTTTCATGGTAACGCGCGTCGAGATAGACGGGCGTATTTTCTGGCCGGTAATCGTTCGGGATATTTCCCGTCAGAAAGCCCTGGAAGAACGCTTGCTCATGGAAAAGCAGCAGGTTGAAGAAATGAACGTAACGCTGCGCAATGTTATGAAGAGCGTTGACGGTGATCGCAAGGAATTTGAAAACAACCTTGCCAGACGCATTCGTACCCAGTTGCTGCCGGCGCTGGACCGTGTTGGCGCCGAACCTTCTGCGAATATTCGCGCAAGCTATCTGGACCTGGTGCGGGAACAGCTTGTCGGATTGACCAGCGGTTCCGCCTCGGAAATTGATGCCAGCTTGTTGAAACTGAGCAAAACCGAAATACGCATCTGCCAGTTTGTTCAGGCCGGGAGTTCCACCAAGGATATCTGCGAAGCGATGAATCTGGCATTTGAAACGGTTCAGACGCATCGCAAAAACATTCGCCGCAAACTGGGTCTGCGCGGCAAAAATGTCAATCTTCACTCCTACCTTATAGGTCGTCGCTCTCTGCTCGCCTCTGTGGACGATAATTAAAGTCTATACCCGTAAATAAGCAGTTTTTTTGTTTTTGAGCACAAAGTTTTGCCGGTGTATACATTATTGAACACCTGTGTAAGCGGTTTTGTGTTCGATCGGGTACATGGATATACCCTTTAATACCCCGATAGCTCACCTGTTTGACACTTTCTCTGTGTGCTATAAAGCGATTCAGAAGGTTCTTTCGCGCCCTCAACGGTTTGCGGCTGGAGGTAGCAGACCTTTGGTGCGCGCTAGTCTCCGAGCCAGGCTTGCCTAAGGGGAAGGTCCTCAGGGTGGCTGGCCAAAGGGTTTCGCTGGAAACGGCGGTGCCTCCCACGTTTGGAAAGGAGATAAACCGCAGTCCTGTTCCTGTTATTTCGCATTGGGAGGAAGTTAACACTATGCACATCGTTCGCGTAAATATGTCTGACCTTACCGTCAAGACCGAGGAAGTACCCGCCGCATGGATGACTCTTGGCGGTCGCGCCCTGACAACGACTATCGTGGCGGCAGAGGTGAAGCCGACCTGTCACCCGCTCGGTCCTAACAATAAACTCGTTTTTGCTCCCGGTATGCTGTCGGGTACTCCGGCTGCCAACTCCGGGCGCATGTCTCTCGGCGGTAAGAGCCCTCTGACTTACGGCATTAAGGAATCCAACTCCGGCGGCACCACGGCTCAGCAGTTCGCTAAACTGGGTATCCACGCCATGATCATCGAGGGACGTCCCAGCGAAGACAAATGGTATCGCCTGCACGTTGACAAGGATGGCGTAACGATCCATGAAGAGACCGAAGTCGTTGGGATGCAGAATTTTGCCGTCATTGCCGAGATGGAAAAACGTTTCGGCGACAAGATCGGTGTCATGACCATCGGTATCCCCGGTGAAAAACGTATGGCCGCGGCCAATATTTCCGTAAAAGACCCCGATCATAAGATCCGTTCCCACGGGCGTGGTGGTATGGGCGCGGTTATGGGATCCAAGAAGATTAAATGCATCACCGTAGACAGCACCGGCGCCGGCAAGGTGGAGATTGCCGATCCCGACAAGTTCAAAAAAGCCGCCCGCGTTTTTGCCAAAGCCATACTGGATCACCCGGTTACCGGCCAGGGACTGCCGACTTACGGCACCAACATACTGGTTAATATCCTTAACGAAGCCGGCGGTCTGCCGACCAAGAACTTTCGCTACGGTCAGTGGGAACATCACGACAAGGTGTCAGGCGAAACCATGCACGATACCATCGTAGAGCGTAACGGGCATCCCAAGCATGGTTGCCATGCCGGCTGTATTATTCAGTGTTCCCAGGTATACAACGACAAAGAGGGCAACTACCTGACCTCCGGTTTCGAGTATGAAACCATCTGGGGCCTGGGCGCCGACTGCTTGATTGAAGATCTGGATGATATCGCTACCTGCGACAATATCATGGACGATATCGGCATCGATTCTATCGAGGGTGTTGTCACCATGGGCGTGGTTATGGAAGCCGGTATCATTCCCTGGGGCGATGGCAAAGGTGCTATCCGCTTGCTGCGCGAGGAAGTCGGCAAGGGTACGGCACTTGGGCACATTATCGGAAACGGCACCGCTTCGGTTGGCCATGCTTATGGCCTGACCCGCGTACCCGTGGTCAAGAATCAGGGTATCCCGGCCTACGACCCCCGTTCGGTTAAAGGTATCGGTATCACCTATGCCACTTCGACCATGGGAGCGGATCACACCGCCGGTTATTGCATTGCCACCAATATCCTCAAATGCGGTGGCTTTGTCGATCCCTTGAGCAAGGAAGGGCAGGTCGAACTGTCCCGCAACCTGCAGATAGGTACCGCAGTCATCGACAGTACCGGTATGTGCGTGTTCGTGGCGTTCCCGATGCTCGATATTCCCGAATGCGCCGATGCCCTTAACGACATGGTAGCAGCCCGCTTCGGCATCGAGCTGGATCATGCCGGCGTTGCCGAGTTGGGCAAGAAGATCCTTAAGCTGGAGCATGAATTCAACCTTGCCGCCGGTATGAGCAATGAAGATGACCGGCTGCCCGAATTCTTCACCCTCGAAACCGTACCGCCGCACAACGCCATCTGGGATTTCAGCCCGGCTGAGATCGACGAATTCTGGAATTTCTGATTACGCGAAAGATCTTGTCTTTCGCCATGTCGGGGTAGGGTCGCCCTTCCGGGTGGGCGCCTCTATCCCGACTGCTTTGCACCTCCTGATTCCTAACCGATGCTTGCTGTTGCCGTTCGAACCTTTTGGTTCGGGCGGCTTTTTTTTGTGCTCGTCTGAGCCTTTTAAGAACGTGTTTTTTCTTCGGAAGACCGGTCCTTGAGAGGCGCTGCATCTATTTTTATATTCTGAATGCCTGTTGCGCAAAGAATAGTCCTTGACGAATAAATCAAACGTTTGTTTTACTGTGGGGGTGATTGTAAAGTGCTATTTCCCTATCTGCCGGAGAGGTTATGAGTCAACCGGATACCAAACAACGCCTGCTCGATGCGGCCGAAAGTCTGTTTGCCGCCGAGGGGTTCCACAGTACTTCACTACGCGCCATTACCGGCAAAGCCGAGGCCAACCTTGCAGCGGTCAAATACCATTTCGGCTCCAAGGAGGCGCTGCTGGAGGCGGTTTTGAATCGACGCCTGGTGCCTCTCAACCGGGTCCGTCATGAGCGGCTGGAGGCGTTGCGCAGGACAGCGCGACAATCTGGCGTGCGGCCGCCAACCGAGGAGGTGCTGCGGGCTTTTATCGAGCCGACCCTCGCTTTTCGCGACAGCGGACCGGGAGCCGAGGCCTTTATTCAGCTGGTCGGACGGGCTATCGCAGAACCGGATGATACCATCCGCAATATCTTCATGGAGTTGATGAAACCGCTGTTTCTCCTCATTTACGATACGCTGGGACAAGCCCTTCCGGAATTGTCGGACACGGAACGTTTCTGGCGTCTGCACTTTTCACTCGGGGCACTGAGTCACGCCATGTGCCTGGCCGGACGTTTTCAGATCCTGCCTGCCGGAGTCACGCCGCGTCCTGATGCGGATGCTCTCACCGCGATGCTGGTGAATTTTCTTAAAGTAGGCTTGGAGGCGCCATGCGACTGACATCTTTATGCCTTGTTGGTTGCGGTCTGCTCGGTCTTCTTGGCAACGGTTGCACCCTGCACCAGCCGCAAGAGGCAACTCTCCCGAGCTCTGTTCCTCAGGGCTATGCAGAGTCATCCGCAGCGGGCGAGCCATTTTCGGCTCTGGAACATTGGTGGGAACGATTTGGCGATGCGGATCTCAATACCTTGATGGCCGAGGCCTTTGCCGCAAATCTCGATTTGCAGCAGGCTTATGCCCGACTTGCCCAGGCCGAGGCGCTGGTACGCACAACTGGCGCAGCGCAGCGTCCCACTCTCGACCTCGCCAGTGCCGGAGGCCGCCACCGGCAAGCGGTTGGCGTGACCGGCGCGGTTACCGCAGACACCTATTCTCTGTCGCTTCCCGCAAGTTTCGAACTCGATCTCTGGCGCAAATTGGCCTCGCGCACCGAGGCTGCCCGCCTTGAACAAGATGCTTCGCGGGAGGAACTCAAGGCCCTGTACCTGAGCCTTTCCGCTCAGGTTGCCGATCTCTATTTTTTGGCAATGGAACAAAAGGCGCAGCTCGCATTGACCGATCGCAATATCGCCGCGTTTGCCGATACCCTGGAGAGGGTGGAACGTCGTTACCTCGAAGGATTGGTGCCTCCCCTGGATGTTTACCAGTCACGCCAGAACCTGGCGGCGGCCCGTTCACGCCGGCCCCAGTTCGATAATGCTCTGGCGGCCGCCGAGCACGCTCTGGCGGTTCTGCTCGGGCGTTATCCCGGGCGCGGCCTGGTCAACGATCACAGGCCTTTGCCGCAGACGATCCCCGATTTTCCGGCCGGACTGCCGTCTCAATTACTGGTTCGCCGGCCTGACGTTAAGGCCGACCTGTTGCGCCTGAAGGCCAGCGATGCCCGCATCGCCGCGGCGATTGCCGAGCGTTTTCCCGCGTTGCGCCTGACCGGCAGCTACGGCGGGCAAAGCGTCGAATTGGGGGATCTGCTCGCCTCGGGCAACATCTTCTGGAATCTGCTGCTTAATCTTGCCCAGCCTCTTTACGATGGTGGCAGAAGGGCTGCCGAGGTGGACCGCAGCAAGGCTGTTTTTCGTGAAAACCTTGCCGGTTACCATAAATCCGTGCTCACCGCCTTTCGCGAGGTGGAGGATGCTCTTGCCGCCGGTCGTACCGGTGAAGAACGCATCGCGCGCTTGCGCCAGAGCGAGGAGGCCAGCGCCGCGGCCTTGCGGTTGGCACTCGACCGCTATTTACAGGGGCTGTCCGAATACTTGCCGGTTCTTACCGCCCAGGGGCTGCATTTTAATGCCCAGAGCCAGCTTTTGGCTGCCCGCCGGCAATTGATAGCCGATCGTATTACCCTCGCTCGGGCCCTTGGCGGGGACTGGATGGATGAGGAACTGACCGATGGATTGCAGTGGGTTGCCCATTGAACAACGGCTGAATCTGCCTGGGTAAAGTGCCCCATATGACTTGCCCGATCTATTGATGTCGGATTTTAAACCAAACATTATTTATAACGGGAAATATCCAATGAGCGTCAAATCCAAACTGTTAAAGATCGGAGTTCCCCTTCTGATTCTGGTAATGGGCTTTGCAATCATGCGCATCATGATTATCAACCGTCCGGAACCACGCAAGGAGAAACGTGAAAATCCCGGTGCTCTGGTCGAGGTTCTGAGTGCCACCCGCGGTGAACGTGAGGTGCTGGTTCATGGCACCGGTACCATACAACCGCGCCAGGAGGTCAGTCTTACTCCCCAGGTGAGCGGGCGCGTGACAAAAATCGCCGACCGATTAATCGCCGGCGGCTTCTTCCGCCAGGGGGATGTGCTGTTCGAGATCGAGGATACCGATTATCAGTTGGCCGTGGACCGGGCACGCGCCGCTCTGGCCAAGGCCGAGTACGAACTGACGGCCATGCAGGGGCAGGCCCGCATTGCGCGCCAGGAATGGGAACGTTTGCAACTTGGCGATGGAAAACAACCCAACCCCTTGGTGGTCTATGAGCCGCAGCTCAAGAATGCCCGTGCCACTTTGCTTTCGGCACAGGCCACCTTGCAGCAGGCGCAGCTCGACCTGCAGCGTACCGTGTTGCGGGCGCCGTTCAATGCTGTGATCCGTTCCGAAGCCGTCGACCTCGGCCAGTACGTCCGCTCGGGTACCGCCGTGGCGACGCTGGCCGGTACCGACCAGGCGGAGATTGTCGTACCCCTGCCTTTGGAAGAGCTGGCCTGGCTGCAGATTCCCCATGCTGGACAAGGCGGTGGTGCCACTGCCGCAACCGCAACCGTACAGCTTGGCGCCGGTGGGGAGACTTTCGCCTGGTCAGGGAAGGTTGTGCGCCAGTTAGGCGATGTCGACCCTCAGGGACGCATGGCCCGACTGGTTGTGGCGGTGGAGGATCCGTACGGATTGCGGCAGAGGGCCGGCGAGCGCCCCATTCTGTCCATGGGAATCTTTGTCCAGGTGCTTCTGCACGGCAAGAGGCTGAAGGATGTGGCGGTCATCCCTGCCAATGCGCTGCGTGATGGAGCCACCGTCTGGGTTATGAACGATGGGCACTTGAAGGTCAGGCCGGTGGAGGTGGTGCGCCGAACCCGCGATGAGGTGGTGATCGGGCAAGGGTTGGACAACGGAGACCCGGTAGTGCTCACCAACCTGGCCGGAGCCACCGAAGGCATGAAGTTGCGGCCGGTGAGCGCGGATTCTATGCAAAACAAAGTTGGAACGTTGGAGGAGGGCAGTTAGATGAATGGTGCAATTCGCTGGATGGCCAATCATCACGTGGCCGCCAACCTCCTGATGCTGGTGTTCGTGGTGGGCGGCCTGATCCTTGCTCCGAAAGTCAAGCAGGAGGTTTTCCCGGAGGTTTCCCTGGACTGGATTTCCGTCAGCGTTCCCTATCCCGGGGCCGGCCCCGAGGAAGTGGAAGAGGGCATCTTGCTCAAGATCGAGGAGAACCTCACCGGCGTGGACGGCATCAAGCAGATCAAGGCCACCGCCTCCGAGGGGGTCGGTACGGTCATGGCCGAGGTGCAGGAAGGTATGGACCCGGACAAGGTGCTGCAGGATGTGCGCAGTGAGGTGGATCGTATCACCACCTTCCCGCTGGATGCCGAAAAGCCGGTTATCAGCAAGTTGCTCAATCGGCTCGAGGTGATTTCGGTGGTGGTCTACGGCGACCTTTCCGAACGCAGTCTGCGCGAACGTGCCGAAGCGATACGGGATGAGCTGCTTACCTATCCGCAGATCACCCAGGTCGATCTGGGCGGTGTGCGTCCCTACGAAATCTCCATAGAGATCCCTGAGCAGCAGTTGCGTCGCTATAATCTGACCCTGGAGCAGGTGGCCCAACGGGTGGGTAAAGCCTCGCTGGATTTGCCCGGCGGTACTATTCGCACCGAAGGCGGCGAGATCCTGCTGCGTACCAAGGAACGCCGCTATTTCGGACCTGGATACGCCGAGATCGTGGTGGTCAACCAGCCCGACGGCACCGAGGTGCGCCTGGGTGATATCGCCCGGGTGCGGGACACCTTCGCCGAAACCGACACCTCGGCCACCTTCGACGGAAAACCGGCCGCCATGATCAAAATCTTTCGGGTCGGCGATCAGAAACCCACTGAGATTTCCGATCTGGTCAAGCGCTATGTCGAGGACAAATCGGTAAACCTGCCGCCTAACGTGAAGCTTGCTACATGGAACGATACCAGCGAGTTGTTCGAAAGTCGCATGAACCTGCTTCTCAAAAATGCGGCGATCGGTCTGGTGCTGGTGTTCCTGGTCTTGGGGCTGTTTCTGGAAATCCGCCTCGCCATGTGGGTAATGCTCGGTATCCCCATCGCGTTTTTCGGTACCCTGTTTTTCATGCCCGCCCTGGGCGTTTCCATCAACATGATCTCCCTTTTCGCCTTTATCCTCGCCCTGGGGATCGTGGTTGATGACGCTATCGTTGTCGGCGAAAACATTTACGAACATCGCCAACGGGGTAGCGCCTACCTGCCGGCGGCCGTAACCGGCTCCCAGGAGGTGGGGGTGCCGGTGGTTTTTTCGATTCTCACCACGGTAGCTGCTTTTGCCCCGTTGTTGTTCATCAGCGGCACCATGGGCAAGTTCATCGGCGTCATTCCGGTGGTGGTGATTACCATTTTGCTCATGTCGCTGGTGGAGTCCCTGTTTGTTCTCCCTGCCCATCTCGCCATGGGCCGGCGACGGGAAGCGGTTGGCGGCGTTCTCGGTCGTATCGACCGGCTGCGACGTCGTTTTGGCGATTTGCTTGACCGTTTCATCTCCGGACCTTATCGGCGTATCCTCGAAGTTTGCCTGCGTCATCGCTATGTGACCCTGGCCACCGCCGTTGCCTGCCTGCTTCTGGCCGTCGGCGTGGTCAAGGGTGGCATCATCAAATTCACCTTCATGCCGGAGGTCGACGGCGATGTGATTACAGCCTCGCTGCAGATGCCTCCCGGCACCCCGGTGGCGGAAACTGTTAAGGTGGAACGATTCATCGAGCAGAAAGCCATGGAAACGGTTGCTGAGTTCGATAGCCGTGACCCTGCAGGGCAGACCGTGCTGCGCCATTTCTACGCTGTGGTCGGGGGCACCCTTGCCGAAAGCGGTCCGGGTGGAGCCGTGGGCGAAAAATCAGGAGCCCACCTTGCCGGCATGGCGCTGTTTTTGACCAAAAGCGAAGAACGTGGCATCCCTGCCTCCGACATCACAACTGCCTGGCGCAACAAGGTTGGGGAAGTCCCGGGGGTAGAATCCCTGGTGTTCAAATCCAACCTGGTCCGCATGGGGGCCAATATCGACATTCAGATGGCCCATGAGAGTTTCGCGGTTCTTTCCGAAGCCGCCGACCGACTCAAGGCCGAGTTGAACAGTTACCCGGGCGTGGGGGATGTCGAGGATTCCTACAGCCGCGGCAAAAGGGAACTCAAAATCCGGCTCAAGCCGGAAGCGCGCACTCTGGGGGTTACCGAAGAAGGTCTCGGCCGCCAGATCCGTGGTGCGTTCTACGGTGCCGAGGCCCTGCGTCTTCAGCGCGGTCGCAACGAGGTCAAAGTGATGGTGCGCTATCCCGAGCAGGATCGTCGCAGTCTGTGGGATCTGGAGACGATGCGCATCCGTACCCCGCAGGGTGGCGAGATGCCGCTGGATCGGGCTGCCCTGGTGGAGGAGGGGAGAGGCTATGCCGAAATCAAGCGCACCGACCGCAAGCGAGTGATCAACGTCAGCGCCAGCGTCGACAGCAAGACCGCCAATGCCCAGGAAATTCTGGCCGAAGTGCGTTCGGGCCTGCTGACCGAGATGCAGCATGATTATCCAGGACTTACCTTTGATATGGAGGGAGAGGAAAAGGAGCGGCGTGATTCCATGGCGAGCATGGTCAGCGGTTTCCAACTCGCACTGTTTGCCATCTTTGCCCTGCTGGCCATCCCCTTCCGCAGTTACAGCCAGCCGTTGATCATCATGGCTGCCATCCCTTTTGGCATCGTCGGCGCCGTTATCGGCCACCTGCTCATGGGCTACGATCTCTCCATTCTCAGCATCTTCGGTATCGTGGCACTGGCCGGGGTGGTGGTCAACGATTCGCTGCTCCTCATCGACCGGATCAACCAGAACCGCCGGGAGGGAGGCGAAGATCTGCTGGGGTCCCTCCTGGATGCCGGGCAGCGGCGTTTCCGGCCGATCCTGCTGACCTCTTTGACTACCTTCTTCGGTCTGGCACCGATGATCATGGAACGTAGCGTGCAGGCGCAGTTTCTTATCCCCATGGCCATCAGCCTCGGTTTCGGCATCATGTTTGCCACCGGCATTACCCTGCTGCTGATCCCTGCCCTGTATATGGCACTGGAGGATGTCCGCCGGATGCTGGGACTGCCGGCGGGGCATGCTGACCACAGCGTTGCGGAGCACACGGTGTCCAGCGACTTGCAATAACCGCTGAAATGCCGTAAAAAGGCATACCATTCAAGTGCCAAGGAGAGTGTTTTGCCCATTATCGAAGATCGCCTGTTTCGCAAGATAAAAAAGCTGACGGGAAAAGCCGTTGGCGATTTCAATCTCATCGAAGAAGGGGACCGCATTGCCGTTGCTGTATCGGGCGGCAAGGATTCCTGGACTTTGCTGCATATTCTCGACAGCCTGCGGCGCCGTGCGCCGATCCGTTACGAACTGATCGCAGTCAATGTCGACCCCGGGTTTCCCGGCTATCGTACCGATATCATGGAAGCGCATCTCAACGAATACGGTTTTGCCCACCACATGGAACGCACCGACTGTGCGACTATCATTCGGGAAAAATTGCGCCCAGGGTCGTCTTTTTGCGCTTTTTGCGCCCGGCTGCGGCGCGGTGTACTCTACTCGACAGCCACGCAACTGGGCTGTAACAAGCTGGCGCTTGGTCATCATCTGGACGATTTTATTGAAACCCTGCTGCTTAACCAGTTCTACGTCGGCACGCTCGGCGCCATGAGCCCCAAGTTGCTCGCCGATAACGGTCAGCATACGGTGATCCGTCCTATGGTTTATGTGGAGGAAAGCGATATCGTAGCCTTTTCCGATGCCAATGAACTGCCACGCATCCCTTGTGGATGCCCGGAGGAAACCCGCACCGATCAGAACCGGCAGCGCATGAAGCGTCTCGTCAGTCAGTTGGCCCAAGACATCCCGCATCTGCGCAAAAGCCTTATCGGCGCCTTGGGGAATGTCCAGCCACGCCATCTGCTCGATCCCAATCTCAAAGATTTCGGAGTCACCGTGCCGAACTGATGGTTGGTGCATATTGATGTAAAATGGTATGGTCTGCCTTGAAAAATGGAGGTTTGGCCATTCAGGAATGCTGTTGCGAGTTTCGTGCATGTTGCCTGAAATGCCATTTCCGTCATGTCTTTGCAGAGATATTCAGGATTAAAACCTTAGGATGGTATTAAGGTTTCATCCTGACCATCCTGATTATCCCTGTTCTTTTAAAGGTTTTAAGGGGGGCGGATTCTCTCAGTGTCCTTTGTGAGCGCTTAGGGGATTTTCTTGCAAGTTTTGTTGACGTATCCCGATCCGTAAGGTGAGACGATGACGTTTACCACACATACCAAAGCCGACCTGGATCTGGCCAGCGAGGTTCAACAGTTACTGTTTCCCAAGGGCTCGCCCCGGTGCAAATGGTGCTGTATCGGCAGCAAAAACCGCATGGCGCGGGGCCTGGGTGGCGATTACTTCGATTTCATTCCCCTTGCGGATGGGTGCCAGGTGGTGTTTTTGGGGGATGTTACCGGTCATGGCTTGCAGGCATCGGTGGTCATGGCCTTGCTCTACGGTTTTATTCATCGCGGTACCGCATTGGACTGCAATCCCCTGGACATGGCAGCGCAAGTCAACGATTTCCTGTTCTCTTTCGCGCGACGCTCCCGCCGGTTGGATCACTTTTTTTCAACCACTCTGTTTTATGGGGTCATCGATCCTGCTACTCTTGAAATGCGCTACGTCAATAACGGACACGTAACTCCGCTGGTGCGGCGCGGACATAAAATAATCCATCTTTCCGCCACAGGCCAGCCTTTGGGTTATTTTGAAAAACCTGAAATCGTCATGCAGCAGTTTGATTTCAGACCCGATGATCGGTTCCTGCTGTATACCGACGGTCTGGTGGAAGCTTTTAATCGGAAAGGTCAGGCTTTCGGCATGCCGGGTCTGGAACGGCTGCTGCGTCATCATCGAGGCAATCATACTGATTTTCTGGAGGGATTGTTTCAGGCGCTGGCATTGTTTGGCGCGCCTGAACCACCCGATGATGATTGTACCGCTATCGCTATCGATTTTTCTCGAACCTCGGAGTAGATGGCTGGGAGGCTATGTCCAGAAAAGCCTTGTCTGGCCTGTTCTGCTGTGTTAAACGAAAGGCCGCTGCGGCGGTGCCATCAATTCAGTTTGTCAGGCACTGCCGGTCATTTTCGACCAAGCCGCCAATCCCAATATCCTTCCGGTTTGTCGTCCAGGAGATTCTTTTATGGCTCAATGTGAATATCGCGTAGGTGACCGACAGCACGGATTCGTAGTGACTTCAGTGTCGCCTTTACCGGAGCTGCACGCAACCTTGGTGCAGTTGCATCATGAGCGCACCGGCGCCCGTCTGGTACACCTCGACCGGGACGATGACAATAACCTGTTCGGGGTCGGATTTCGTACTACCCCGCAGGATTCCACTGGTGTGGCACATATCCTTGAACATACCGTGTTATGCGGGTCCAAGCGTTATCCCGTGCGCGACCCTTTCTTTACCATGCTCAAGCGCAGTCTCAGCAGCTTCATGAATGCGCTGACGGCGAGCGATTGGACCTGCTACCCTTTTTCATCTCAGAACCAGGCCGATTTTTACAACCTGATGGGGATTTACCTCGATGCGGCATTTTTCCCGCTTTTGCGGGAACGGGATTTCCGTCAGGAGGGGCATCGCCTTGAATTCACCGATCCGGCTGACGGCGATTCGCCCCTGCAGTTCAAGGGGGTGGTTTATAACGAGATGAAGGGTGCCATGGCCGATCCTTCTTCGTTGCTGCATCGACGCCTGACCCGGGCCCTTTACCCGACCGTAACCTACGGATTCAATTCCGGCGGCGAACCGGCCGATATCCTTGATTTGACCTACGAACAACTCAAGGAGTTTCACTCTACCTATTATCACCCGGCCAACGCGTGGTTCTTCACCTACGGCAACCTGCCGCTGGAAGGTCATCTTAAAGTCATCGAGGAGCAGGCGCTTAGCCAGTTCGGTCCGCTACAGGTCAACAGTGCCATCCCTGACGAGGTCCGTTTTCCAGAGCCTCGCAAGGTCGTGGAGACTTTCCCGGTAGATGCAGGAGAGTCGCTCGCCCGTCGTTCCATGGTCCAGTTGGCGTGGTTGACTTGTCCGGTCTCCGATCAGTTCGAACGGCTCGGCATGATGCTGTTGTCCGAATTGCTGCTTGGTAATCCGGCCGCGCCGCTGTACAAGGCCCTGCTCGATTCTGGTCTGGGGCAGAATCTTGCGCCTGGCACAGGATATCACGACGATTATCGCGAAACCTACTTTGCCGTTGGTTTGCAAGGTGCCGATCCCGAAGCCGTCGACGGTATAGAAGCTCTGGTTCTGAATACCCTGCAGGAAACCGTTCGGAATGGGTTTTCCTCTCAGCAGATTGAAGCGGCTATTCATCAACTGGAGTTCTCCTACCGCGAGGTTAATGGGGATCAATATCCTTACGGTCTGTTATTGCTGATGCGCATGTTCGGTTCCTGGCTGCATGCTGACGATCCGGTATCGCCACTGTGTCTGGAAAAAGATCTGGTGCGTTTGCGGCAGGAACTCGCCAACGGTCCGTTTTTTGAGGATCTCATCCGTCGCCAATTGCTTGATAACGCCCATCGCGTTACCTTGCTGCTGAAGCCCGATGCTCAGCAGAAAGAACGTGAAGAGCAATTACAGCGTTCACGTCTGGAAACCATAGAGAAGAATCTGACCGCCAGAGACCGGGAGGAACTGGTCAAACTGGGAGTAGCGCTGCAGCATGCTCAGGAGGCCCCCGAGGATCTGTCGTGTCTGCCGACTCTGGAGCTGGAAGATATCCCGTCCAGTCAGCCGCTGGTATCGTGCGAAACCTATGAACGCCAGGGAGTGCAGGTCCGCTGGTTTGAACAACCTACCAACGGGATCGGTTACTTTGCCGCCAACCTGGATATTGGTGATTTGCCGAGTGAACGGCTTAAGGATTTGCCATTGTTCTGCTCGCTTTTGACCAAAATCGGAGCGGCAGGGCACAACTATCTGGAGATGGCAGAGCGTGTTACCGGTGCTACCGGTGGCGTGCAGGCCAGTGCTGCTATTTTTGACAGCCCTAAAAGCCTGGATGAGTTTCAGCTCGCCGTCGAACTGCGCGGCAAAGCATTGCAGCGAAATCAGCAGAAAATGTTCGAGATTCTCAGGGATTTCTGCACCGCGCCCGATTTTTCCGACTTGAAGCGTTTACATACTGTTCTGCAACAGATGAAGACCTCCCTGGAAAATTCCGTTCCCGGGTCCGGTCACAGTTATGCTTCGCGGGTTGCGGGAGGTTCCCTGACCTCCGCCGGACGTCTGCGCGAAGAATGGAGCGGTCTGCACCTGATCCGGATCGTAAAAGAACTGGCAGCCAGGCAACCGGAACAACTTGCCGAGTTCGCACAAAGCCTGCAGCATCTGGCCTCGCTGGTGTTTCGCCGTGATCGTTTGCGTTGTGCGATTACCGCCGAAGAAGCCGTTTTTAAAGAGATGGGTCCGGCCCTTGATGCATTTCTGGCGGATCTTTCCGCAGGGGATGGGATTGCGGCTGCCGCTGCAAGGCCCACCCCGTTTGAGGTAAAGGCTTCAGGTTGGTATACCGCGGTGCCGGTGTCGTACGTGGCCCGGGTCTTTCGAGCGGTTCCGCTTGAGCATCCCGATGGTGCTGCTTTAATGGTTTTGGCCAAGCTTCTGCGTGGCGGGTATCTGCATCGCGAAATTCGTGAAAAGGGTGGCGCTTACGGTGGCATGGCTAACTATGATGCCCAGGGTGGATTGTTTGCCATGCTTTCCTACCGTGATCCCCATTTGCTGCGTACTCTGGATGTATATAAGGATGCTGTCCAATGGGCGGCTGAAGGTCAGTTCGCCGCTGTTGATATTAAAGAGGCTATTCTCGGCGTGTTCAGCCAGCTTGATCGTCCCCTCTCTCCGGGGGGCAAAGGCATTCGGGAATTTCACTATCTCTTGCAGGGTTTGACGCCGGAAGCGCGGCAGGCTTTCCGGCAGCGCATCCTGGCGGTGGATGCCGCCACGATCTCCAGGGTTGCCCGGTGTTACCTGGTGGATGGTTGGGACGCCAGCGCCGTGTCGGTGGTCGCGGGGGAAGATATGTTGCAGGCCGCCAATCGTAAACTCGGTGATGCGTCACTGGTCCTGGAACGTATCTGACCGGTAGGCCCGGTAAGCAGGCTTTTGTCTTGGGCCAAAGTGTGCTACCGTTGGTTCGGTTTTGATCCTCTTTCGGCGGGATGGTAATAAAAAATGCTAGGGAGCTCCATTTGATGGAAAAATTGCTGTCCACCAAAGAAGTTGCGCAGCGTCTCAGTGTCAACGAAAAGATGGTTTACACGTTGATTACCGAAAAGGGATTGCCCGCGACCAAAATTACCGGCAAGTGGTTGTTTCCGGCCCATCTGGTGGAGCAATGGGTCGAGAGCATGACCATCAATTATCCGACCGGGACGGCCGAGTTGCCGCACAAGAGCGGGTTGTTGATGATTGCCGGAAGCGACGACATCCTCCTGGACCGATCGCTGTCGTTGTTCATGCAACTCAATGTCGGCTCTGTCGTATTGTTTGGTGCAATAGGGAGCCTCGGTGGGCTCAAGGCTCTGCGGGGTGGCATGTGTCATATTGCAACCAGCCACCTGGCGGAAGACAACGAAAAAGATTACAATTTCTCCTTCGCTGCCAGCGAACTTGAGGCGCTGCCGGCGGTGGTCAATTTTTGCCGTCGCGAACAAGGTCTGATTGTCGCCAAGGGGAATCCCCATGGTATCCGCAGTTGCCGAGATATCGCTGAAAAAGATCTGACCGTGGTCAATCGGCCTCTCGGCGCCAGCACCCGCATTATTTTCGATCAACAGTTGCAGGAAGCCGGCATCAAGTCGGCCCGTATCAAAGGCTATGGTAACGAAGTGTCTCATCACCTTGATATCGGTCTTGAAATTCTGAGCGGGCGGGCGGATATCGGTCCGGGCATCCGGCCTGCGGCCGCCCTGCTGGGGTTGGATTTCCTGCCTTTGCGTTGGGAGCGTTTTGACCTTCTGATCCCCAAAGACTGTTTTTTTGACAAGTCCATTCAACAATTTCTGGGCATGTTGCATGAGCCTGCTTTTCAAGATCTGGCCGCCAGTCTGCCAGGATATGAATTAAATCTTTCCGGACGCATGTTGTTTCCCGGCGAGTCCCGTTGATTGCCGTCCTCATGTTTTCCCCTCCCGCCTCGCAATCTTTACAAATATCGTATACTCTCAGGTAGTTAAGCCTGAAGCGATTTTAAGTAATTTGCTCAAAAAAGGCCGTTGACTCCGAAGCGTTGTCACTGATATGTTATAGCGCAAAGTGGGATTCCCCTCATGGAAATTCTTTTTTTCATGGCGGGTTGATTATTGTTATTAACAGGGGAAAAACATCATCACCCAAATCGAGGAGGATCAACATGAAATCAGTTTTTCGTATTCTTGGTGGCAGTCTGCTGCTGCTGGCGGTTTTTTGCACTGGTGCTATGGCTGCCGAGCATCTGAAGCTTTCTACTACCACTTCGACCGATAACTCGGGCTTGCTCAAAGCTATTTTGCCCGCATTTGAACAAAAATACGACTGCAAGGTCGATGTCATTGCCGTCGGTACCGGTAAGGCTCTCAAGATTGCCGAAAACGGCGATGTGGATGTTACCTTGGTTCATGCTCGCAGCAAAGAGGACAAGTTTGTTGATGCCGGGTTTGGCGTTAACCGCCGCGATGTCATGTATAACGACTTTGTTATTATCGGTCCCGCCAAGGATCCTGCCGGCGTTAAAACCGCCAAATCAGCCGCCGAAGCCATGAAGAAGATTGCTGCTGCCAAAGCCTTCTTTGTGTCCCGTGGTGACGATTCCGGTACCCACACTAAGGAAAAAGGTCTGTGGAAAGCCGCCGAAGTTGCTCCCAAGGGCGACTGGTACATCGAAGCCGGTCGTGGCATGGGAGAGGTTATCACCATGGCCAACGAGCGCCAGGGTTATGCCCTGACCGACCGTGCTACCTATCTCGCTTACAAAAGCAAAATCGAACTACCGATTGTTTGTGAGGGCGACAAGGCCATGTTTAACCCCTACGGTGTGATTGCCGTTAATCCTAAATTGCATCCCCATGTCAAGTACGATCTGGCTATGGCTTTCATCGCTTACCTGACTTCCAACGAAGGCCAGAAGGCCATCAGCGATTTCAAAGTAAACGGTAATCAGCTGTTTTTTGTTTATGAATAAGCAGTGCTGGTTGTAATATTAACGCCCTGTCAGTTATTCTGACAGGGCGTTTTTTTTCATGGGTGATTATTCAATGTATTCCCAATCGTCGGTGAGGGGCACGTGAAAATCGGTAGTTTTGAATTCAATATGCGTGAATTGGGTGGGGCCATGGGGGATTTTGGCACCCTGTTTCCGCTGGCTATCGGCTATATCGTGGTGTGCGGGATGAATCCCGCCGGTTTGTTGGTGATGATGGGACTTGCCAATGTGGCTACCGGCCTGTTTTACCGCTTGCCGATGCCCATTGAACCGATGAAGGTCTTGGCGGTAGTGGCGATTGCTGAAAAATGGCCGCCTTCCATGGTTTATGCTTCGGCATTTTCCATGGGAGTAGTCTGGATGATCATGTCGGTCACCGGTCTAATGAGTCTGCTCGCCCGTATTACGCCTGAATCGGTGATTCGTGGCATTCAGGTGTCCCTCGGCGTCATGCTGGCTGTTCAAGCGTTACAGATGATTTCCTCCGGATGGGCTCTTGGTGTTGTGTCGATTGCAGTGGTTCTTTTATTGCGGCAGAATCGCTTTGCGCCGGCGGCGGTGGTGCTGGTGCTTATGGGGGTGGTGGTCATTTATCTCCATGGACAGTTTACGGGATTGCCTGCCCCCGCGTTCGCCTGGCCGGGAATTTACTCCTTCGATATGCAGGAGGCCTGGCAGTCGATGCTGCGCGGTGGTTTTTCCCAACTTCCGCTGACTGCAACCAATGCCGTGATCGCCACGGCGGTATTGATTCGCGGATATTGGCCCGATCGTCCTGTCTCTGAGAAAAAACTGGCTCTGAATATGGGCATTATTAATTTAGTCGTGCCGTTTTTTGGCGGAATGCCCATGTGCCACGGCGCTGGCGGGTTGGCGGGGCAGTACTATTTCGGTGCACGTACGGGCGGTGCCAATGTGATAGAAGGAGTGATTGAAATCGGCCTGGGTTTATTTTTAGCCGGTTCGATTGCCGGTTTGTTTGCCGCATTCCCCCTGGCTATCGTGGGAGCTATGATGTTGCTGGTCGGCATCGAATTGACAAAATGCGTAAGGGAGGTGTCCTGGGATTGGCAATTGTTTCCTACCGCACTCACTGTGATTGTTTGTCTTTGGACAAACATGGCGTATGGATTTCTTGTCGGCATGGTGATGCATCATGGATGGAATATCCTGCGTGCTAAAGCCCCGATGTCATAACTGGCGCGTGACCAGAGAATGATGCTTATCTTGCCATCATGGATGGCCAAGATATAATACTATAGTGAGGCTCGGTCATAGGCACTCAACGGAAAGGAGAAAGGACATGCGCGTTCAAGACGGTGATGTATTTGTTGCTAAAGCGGGTGAGTATGACGTAGAGTTGACCGTGACCAAGGTCTGCAAAGGGGACGTTTGCTGGACGGAATGCGACGCGGATCTGGCCTGTAACGGTCTACCAATGGTGCCCGTTTCAGCCGGAGCGCGGTTGTCCGAACGCCGCCCTGATCGAAAGGGGCTGTGATCGATAATCGGTATGCAACGGTTTGATGATGATTGAACGCAGTTACCTTGTTTGAACAGTGGGTCCCCCTGTCCAGCTATGTTGCCGCACCTTCGGGTTGCGGTTTTTTTTGTCTTCGGGGCATACGACGTCATACGCGCATCGTGACTACAGGAAGGCATTGTAAAACAATTTGATAATACATCGCTTTGCGTGACAACGAGTGAAAATTGGTTTATAAAGTGGTGCGGACTTTGCAGAATAAAAATTAATCGCCCTATTTTAATCGGGCCTTGTCTTTTCTTTAGCCGTAACGTATTTGTGGTGAAATTGAAGTTTGCTTTATTGGCTTTATTTAAATTGTAAATCACAGGTTCCGGGAGTGGTCGCATGATCTGCCGCAAGGCTCTGTTTTTTGTCTGTGTATTATTTCTGCTTTTGCCAGGTCTCAGTCGGGCGGAGGATCTCAAGGTTTTGATTCTTCATTCCTACCACGCCGGGTTTGTCTGGACTGAGGATCAGCAGGAGGGGTTTTTTGAAGCTCTTGGTGCCAGTACCGTTGCAGAGAAGATATCCTATCGTGTCGAATACCTGGAAGCCAATACCCGGGAATGCGATTCTGCCTATCTTCAACACTTTAATGCCTACCTTCAACAAAAATATACACATTATACGCCCGATCTGATTTACGCTACGGACAACAATGCGATTGAATTTCTTCAGCAATATGCCCGTCATCTGTTTCCTCATACCCCTGTTATATACAGCGGCCTGAATGACATGGGATTGGACAGCCGTCTGAACCATGAGGCGTTTTACGGTATTTTCGATTCAATGGATATAGCAGGTACTGTGGCTCTTGCCATACGCTTGGTACCGCAATTGCGAACCTTGTATTTTGTCGGTGATGACTCTGCGACCGCGCGCGGCATCAGGGGATTAATCGAAAAGGAAACTCAGAAATTCTTCCCGCAAGTGGACATCGCTTTTATTCAGAGTCCTTACGTGGAGGAACTTGAATCGCAGCTAAGCAGTTACCAGCCTAAATTGTGGGTTGTTAATTCTTTAGCTGAGATTCGCAATGCGCGTGGTGACCGGTTGACAATCGCTGAAACTCTCGAGCGTCTGGAGCATGCTGGAGAGTTCATTATTTTGGCCATGAAAGACAATTATTTGACGTCCGGCGTACTTGGGGGGGCGGTCAATCGTGGGCGTGAGCAAGGTCTGCAAGCGGGGTACCTGGCTCGGGAGCAGCTGCTTAACGAAACAGTCAGCGCCAACGACAACCTGTTGGAGCGGGCGTCAAACCCCTACCTGTTCCAATCTGAGGCGATGGACCGCTTTGGACTGAAGCCGACAGACCTTCCTCCTGGAAGCCGGTTCTTGCCTCCACCTCAGTCGTTGTGGCTGCGGCACAGTTCTTTGATCATGGCTTTTGTCGGATTCGCATGTTTGCAATTGGTCGGGATGTGGCTGTTCCGGCGCACAATTACCGGTCTGCGCTCGGGACAAAAAAAGTTACTTCTAAAAGAAGCGCAATTCAAAACAGTCATTGACGCAACCCATGATGCTGTCATTGCCATTAATCAACGAGGCATTGTTACTCTCTTTAATCCGGCTGCGGAGGCATTGTTTGGCTGGGATTGCGACGAAATGCTCGGTGGCACTCTGGATGTGCTGATGCCCGAGGGCTATCGCATGCAGCATCGGCAGGATGTCGCCAGCTTTTTCGGTACCGGTGAGCCGTCTGAAGCGATCGGCCGATCTCTCGAATTGTTGGCTGTTCACCGCTCAGGCAGGGAGTTTCCAGTCGAATTGGGATTGTCCGTGGGGCATTGCGGTCAGCAACGTTTTGTTCTCGCTATTTTGCGTGATATCTCCAGTCAGCGTCAGGTTGAACGGGAAATCAAACAGTTGGCTTATTATGACAGCTTGACCGGTCTGCCCAATAGGGCTCTATTGGAAGATCGCTGCCGTCGTGTTTTGAGTACTGCCGAGCGTTCCGGGCGCATGGCGGCATTGTTATTTATTGGCGTGGACAACCTTAAATCCATTAATGATACGCGCGGACATGCCTGTGGAGACCGGGTGCTCAAACTCATCGGGCAGCGGTTGGTCGCCCTGGTGAAGGATGGGATGACTGTCGTCAGGTGGGATGGTGATAAATTTATCGTTCTGCTCCCGGGACTGCACAGTGCCAGTGAGGTTGACAACGTTGCCAAAGATATTCTTCAGGCTTTTTCCGAGCCCTGCGAAGTGGATGACCAGCACTTTTTTGTAACAGCGAGTATTGGCGGGGCTGTCTATCCTCAGCATGGCTTGGATGGCGATAAACTGCTTAAACATGCCGATATGGCCATGTATGCCGCCAAGGAGCAGGGGCGAAACACTTATTGTACGTTTACTGAGGAGATGAATCGCAAGGTTCAGGAACGCAGTGAGCTCGAACATAGCTTGAGGCAGGCGCTTGCGCGTGAAGAGTTTTTCTTGGCTTTTCAGCCCCAGGTTGACCAGACTACGGGTAAAGTTCTGGGCTCCGAGGCTTTGCTGCGTTGGCGTCACGCTGATAAGGGGATGATTTCGCCAGGACAATTCATTCCGGTGGCAGAGGACAGTGGTTTGATACTCCCTATCGGGCATTGGGTGCTGCATACAGCATGCGCGCAGAATAAGGCCTGGCAGCAGGCCGGCTATCCGCCGATGCGTGTTGCCGTCAATTTGTCTGCCCGTCAGTTCCAGCAACCTGACTTTTACGACCAGGTGGCCCAGGTGTTGCGTGATACGGAGCTGGATCCACGGTATCTTGAGCTGGAACTGACAGAAAGTTTGCTTATGGCGGATGCGGATGCGGCGGTAGAAACCCTCCGTGCACTGCGTGACCTGGGTGTGGGAATCGCCATCGACGATTTTGGTACCGGTTATTCTTCCTTGAGCTATCTGAAGACCTTTCCCATCGACCGTATCAAGATTGCACAGGAATTTGTGTTGGATATCGGACGAGATCCCGAGGATGCCGCCATCGTCGAGACCATTATCGCCATGGCGCATGGTCTGGGTCTCGATATCGTGGCTGAAGGGGTTGAAACGGCCGCCCAACTTGAATTTTTACGTGCCCGAAAGTGTCAGGTTATGCAGGGCTATTATTTTGGACACCCGATGCCGGCCGAAAACTTTATTGAGTATCTTTCCGAGAACTTTGTCGCTATCAACTCGTAGCATTTAAGTAATTATGATCCGATGCTTCTATTGCCTGGCGGGTCGTTGTACTGAATTTATGGCCAGGTCAGCGAGTTAGTCGCCTTTCAGGGATTTGAGCAGGCGGCATTCCTCCTCTTTGTAGGTTGTCAGTCGATCGGCCAGCAGGTCAAAGTCAACCTGGTGGCCATCGAACTCGGGGCCATCCACGCAGGCGAACTTCATTTCTTTGTTTACCATTACGCGGCAACCGCCGCACATGCCCGTACCATCGATCATGATAGGATTAAGGCTGACAGTGGTGCGTACGGCAAAAGGTCGGGTCATTTCAACAACGGCTCTCATCATGGGGACCGGCCCGGCGGCAAAAACCGCCTGAGGTCTGAGCGCCTCATCGTGCAGCAGGGTGGAAAGGACATTTGTGACAAATCCTTTTTGTCCAAGGCTGCCATCTTCGGTGGTTATGAGAACCTGATGACAGAATACATCCAGTTCATCAGCCAGGATGATCAGCTGTGCCGTGCGTCCGCCAATTAATGCAGTGACCTGATTTCCTGCCTTTGCCAGGGCCTTGGCCATTGGGTAGAGGACGGCGGTTCCCACGCCACCGCCGATGCAGGTCACTTTGCCCCAGTTTTCGATGTGAGTAGGATGCCCCAGAGGGCCGGCGATATCCCTGACGTAAGAGTCTGTGGACATGCTGACCAGTTGATGGGTGGAATAACCTACCGCCTGAACGAAAAGGGTGATAGTGCCCTGGGGCGGATCAGCATCGGCAATGGTGAGCGGAATGCGCTCGGCTTGCTCATCGGCATGCACGATGACGAATTGTCCGGGTTGGCGGTGGCGTGCAATGCGCGGCGCCAAAATCGTCATGCGGTGCAGGTTGGGCGCAATGCGGATGTTCTCCAGAATTTTGAACATGGGTTCCTCTTCTCCCCAATATCCTCGTTTGTTTCAGTATAGCATTGCTCAGAAAAAATCCGGCGCATGGTTGCTGCCGTGAGCCTGTGGCTGGATGGATTCCCTAATTTTGAGGTGACTGGACAAAATACAGCGGTGCGCTATGTTTGAGATGTTATCCCTCAAACTATTTAACAAGGAGGTTACCGAATGGGAACGCACTTTATCACCGAAGATTGTATTAATTGCGGAGCCTGTGTGGATGTGTGCCCGGTGGATGCTATCAGCGAAAAGGGCGAATTACACGTTGTGGATCAGCCCACTTGTACTGACTGCGGCGCATGCGATGAAGTCTGTCCGGTTGATGCAATAAAGTGGGATTGATAGGCGCTATTTTAGGATAATGCCTGAGTAGTCGTTGACAGACTGGTTATGCCGTGCCCCTAGTGTTTTTGCTAAGGGGCACTTTTTTATGTGAATGGATGTGTTGGAGAGTTATTTGTTCATAAAACGGCGCAGGCGTAAAAGTGCCTCCTGGATGTTGGCCATGGAATTGGCATAGGAAAAACGCAGGTAGCCTTCGCTGCCTTCACCGAAATCAATGCCGGGGGTCAGAGCTACGCCGGTTTGTTCCAGAATGTCCAGAGCCAGGGCCCGCGAGTCGCTTCCGAGGTGTCTGGCATCTGCCAGGACGTAAAAGGCGCCGGTGGGGCAACTATGCAACGGCAGGCCGAGTTTGGGGAGTTCCCCAATCAGGTAGCGGCGGCGCTCATCATATATGTTGCGCATGTGTTTGACGTCTTCCTGGCATTCGCGCAACGCGGTGATACCTGCGACCTGGACAAAATTCGCTGCACAGATCAAAAAATTCTGATGCAGACATTGAAGGGTGCGAATGCAGCTCGGTGGGACGATCAGGTAGCCGAGTCGCCACCCGGTCATGGCGTAGGCTTTGGAAAATCCGCCCAGGACAAAAGCATCGGGGGTAAATTCGAGGGCACTGCGTTCTTCGCCTTCGTAAGTCAATCCGTGATAAATTTCATCGGAGATCAGGGGGACGGACATCTTGGCCATTTCGGCCATCCACTCGACGGGCAAGACGGAGCCGGTGGGGTTGGACGGTGAGTTGATAAGAATGCCGCGTGTGCGGGGACTCAGTTTTTCTCGTATATGCTCGGGGCGCGGTTGAAAGCCATCTTCAGCCCTGGTTCGTAAAAAAACCGGGGTCCCACCAGCGAAACGGATAAAATTAGGATAACAGGCATACCCTGGGTCGGTCAGGATAATCTCGTCGCCTTCACACAGCAGGGCGGAAAATAATAGCAGCATCAACGGGCTGGTCCCGGCCGAAACCAGGATGCGAGACGGTTCGACGGTGACGCCGTAACGTTGCAGGTAATGGGCGGCAATGGCTTGGCGAATTTCGGGAAGTCCCAGTGAGTGGGTGTAGGTGGTGCTCCCTGCTTCGATAGCGCGGATTGCTGCGTCGCTGATCGGTTTGGGTGTGGGCAAGTCTGGTTCGCCAAGACACAGGTAGATAATGTCCCGGCCTGCAGCCTCCAGTTCTTTGGCGCGTTCCATGATTTCCATGGCCAGAAACGGTTTAACCTCGAGGGCGCGGCGGGATAATTCAATCTTCATGTTCAAAAACTCTCTTGATTTTGTTCAGGGTGCTTTGTTGGCTGCAACCGCGCGCTTGAAAGCCCATGCCTCTATCTTTTTGATCTGTTCGGCCATGGTGATTGATAAGGGTACTGTGCGGCCAATCGCTTCCATGAGGTCCTGTTGTCGCATGGGGCGATCCGTTGCCATGGCTTCAAACGAGGCGCTGGCAACGGTTTGCTCTATTTCGGCACCGGAAAACCCCTTTGCCGAATGTGCCAGCATGCTCAGGGAAAAGGTGTCCATGGGTTGATCGTATTTTTCCAGGTGGATGCGGAAAATTTCCTCCCGCTCTTCAATGGAAGGCAGGGCTACGTAAAAAACTTCGTCAAAGCGGCCTTTGCGTAAGATTTCTGCCGGCAACATTTCGATGGCGTTGGCGGTGGCTGCAACAAATACCGGATATTGCTTTTCCTGCATCCATGTCAAAAAATAAGAGAGTACCCGAGATGCGGGGCCGCCTTCGGATTTAAAGCCCTGATTGGAAATGCCCGCTTCAATTTCATCGATCCAGAGTACGCATGGAGATAAGGCTTCGGCGGTTCTGCATGCCTGGTGCAAAGTGCTTTCCGGAGAGCCGAAGGTTCCGCCATATATGGTAGCCATGTCCAATCGTACCAGTGGCAGGTGCCAGCGGGCGGCTATGGCTTTGACGAAAAGACTTTTTCCGCATCCGCTGATGCCCATGATAAGGACGCCTTTAGGTAAATTCCGGCCCTCGGCAAGAGTATCGCAGCCGAAGACCTTTTCCCGCTTAGAAAGCCATTGTTTAAGGTTTTCCATGCCGCCGACCAGGGTGGAGGCTTCCGGAGTGTCAACGATCTCCATGATGCCGCTCTTGCGCAGGAGTTGTTTTTTGTCGAGAAACAGGGCGTCGGTTAGGTCCGCCAGTGTGGTACTCTTGGCCACGCGGGTAAGGCGCAATGCGCTCTCGATATTATAAAAATCGAGACCTTGCGCTGCGGTTATAAGGCGATTGAGGTCATCGTCGCAGGTCACCATTTGCTGTAATAGCGGATCGCGTTGGCAGCGATTTTCAATATATGCTCGTAGTTCGAATCGGTCCGGAAGCGGGTGCTCAAAAACCTGTGCCTGACGCTGAAGCATCGGGGGCAGGGCTGTAGAGGGGCCTAGTATGATTAATGTTTTCTGGTGTGTTTGGCGCTGTCCGACAAAGTCGGACAAGGTTCTCTGCAGGTAGGGATTGTCATGCCAGAACCAGTTGAGATCCTTGAAAATGAAGACCCCTCGGTATTCTTGGCCAAGAGCCCAGCGCAGACCGGAAAGTGGTTCAACGCTGCCCTCAACATTGGAAAATCCGGTTGTGCAAGACCATGTCTGCGGCACCGCGATGTTTTTCAGACCGCGTTCCATGGTGCGAGTGATAAAGCTCTCGGTACGGGTTTCATTGTCGGTTGCCAGATATATAAGCGGGGTTCCGGCTGCAATCAGGCGAAGAAGGTGGTTGGCGGTGATGCGTTCCTGCATAACGCGCTCCTTATAAGTGGGGCACAAATCCAATAAAGACAGACTCTGCAGCTTAAACCAATCATTGGTAAATGTCTATGCTGCGCTGGACGTGTGCTGGGCAACAGGGCCGGTCGGAGTTTCCTTGCATTATCCACAGAAATAGGCTAGTTTTCCTGCGGATACGTCACCTTGTGGTCCGTTGCTGCCGGCATGGGCGCTTGCTGCCAGGTTGGGTGGTTTATGGCTGCTTGGTAGGCCTGTTTCAGGAAAATGTCTCTATTTAATAATTGTCTACGAGTGTTTGTGTCGACGCGATGGGCTGCCTCGCGGGGGCGCAGGTCTCGGTTCTCTTAATCTTCCGGCAGAGCGGTCGTTCTGGTTTGTGGTGGCCGAATTTCGCCAATGTCGAGGTTTGTCATATGCGTTACACGGAATATTTGCTTCCTACTCTTAAAGAAACCCCCTCGGATGCGGAAGTCGTCAGTCACCAGCTGATGCTGCGGGCCGGGATGATTCGTAAACTTGCTGCCGGCATCTATAATTACTTGCCTTTGGGACTGCGTTCCATCCGCAAGGTCGAGAAAATTATTCGTGAAGAGATGGACCGGGCCGGTGCTATAGAGCTACTCATGCCGATGGTTGTACCTGCCGAATTGTGGGAAGAATCGGGTCGTTGGGATCATTATGGAAAAGAGCTTCTGCGTTTTAGTGATCGTAAGGATTCCCCTTTTTGTCTTGGCCCCACCCATGAGGAAGTAATCACCGATCTGGTTCGCAATACCGTACGTTCTTACCGGCAGTTGCCTCTCAATCTGTATCAGATTCAAGGTAAGTTTCGTGATGAAATCCGCCCCCGTTTTGGTTTGATGCGCGGGCGTGAATTTATTATGAAAGATGCTTACTCTTTCGATCTCGACGAGGCTGGAGCTGATGTGGCTTATGAGAAAATGTATCAAGCCTACCGGCGTATTTTTGAACGATGTGGTCTGAAGTTCAGGGCCGTAGAGGCCGATACGGGAAATATCGGAGGGTCTTCTTCGCATGAATTTATGGTCCTTGCCGCCTCTGGCGAGGATGCCATCGTTTCTTGCGGGCAATGTGAATATGCCGCCAATATCGAGAAGGCCGAGGTGGCTCTTGCGGAAAACAGTACCCCCGAGCCTGCCGCTGAATTGGTCAAGGTTTCGACCCCCGGCTGCAAAAGTATTCATGATGTCGCTGCATTTCTGGATACTAAGCCTGAGTGCGTGGTCAAGACGTTGATTGTTCAGACCGATGCCGGAGAAACGTTGGCGGTGCTGCTTCAAGGCAGTCACGAGCTCAACGATATAAAGCTGTGTCGGTTCCTCGGTTGCAATGAGGTGACTTTGGCAACGGATGAAGTGGTGAACAAGGTAGCGGGAGTCCTGCCAGGGTATGTCGGTCCTATAGGGCTGTCGTTGCGGGTCATCGCAGATTATGCGGTTCAGGGCATGTCGGATTTTGCCGTTGGTGCCAACGAGTCTGGTGCTCATTGTGTTGGTGTCAATCTTGGCCGGGACTTTAATGTCGAATGTTTTGCCGATTTGCGTTCTGCTGAAGCGGGGGATACCTGTCCACGTTGTGGTGGTGTGCTCGAAATCTGGCGGGGTATCGAGGTCGGACATGTATTTAAGCTCGGGACCAAATATTCCTCGGCCTTGGGTGCAACCGTGCTGGACGCCAATGGTCAGGATCGTGAGTTGTTCATGGGCTGTTACGGAATCGGCGTAGGACGGACCGTGGCCGCAGCTATTGAGCAGAATCACGACGAAAATGGAATTGTCTTTCCGCTGCCGATTGCGCCATTTCATGTGATGGTGACGGTGGTCAATCCGCGGGAGGAAGATGTGCTGGCTGCGGCTGAAAAAATCTATGCTGAATTGCAGGAGCTTGGCGTGGAGGTCTTGCTGGATGATCGCGACGAACGTCCCGGCAGCAAGTTTAAAGACGCCGACCTTATTGGTATTCCGCTGCGTCTTACCGTGGGCGCTCGCGGATTAAAGGAAAACGCTGTAGAGTTGCAGGAGCGAGCCGTCGGGGAACGCCGTATGATTCCTCTTGCGGATGTGTCGGCTCTGGTTAGGGATATGGTCGTGGCAGCCTGCGGTGGTAGGGGGGCTGATCGCTGAATACTCAAGCGAGATTTCGATAATGGTTGGATACTGTGAAACACAGGAAGAGGTATGAGCAAGATAAATATCGATGGCAGTGGACGTTTGGAATTGCCGGTATCCGTTGTGAAGCAGATTGGAGCCGCATCCCTCGAGCTGGTTTGTCATTCTAACGCCCACTTGCTTTTTTCGAATATTGAGAGTGGCTTTCAATTGGCTGGCGTGCTTGGTGAAATCGCCATGGTTGATGTCCTCTCGTTTTTAAATATGTTCCGCAAGACAGGTGTGATGGTTGTCAGCCTGGCTGGAGGCCAGAAAGAGATTTGTTTCTTGCGGGGTGAGATTGTTGCCGCATCAAGTACATTCCCTGAGGAGGATATCTGCGGGGTTCTTTTGGAAATGGGCAAGCTTGATCAGAACCTGTTGCCCAAATACCGGCAATTGCTCTCAAATCATGATGGCAATGGACGCATACTTGTTGAAAAGGGCGCTATTGCGCCCAAGGATCTATGGCTGGCGATGCGGCAGCAGGTTGAGGACATCGTATTCAACCTTTTTGGTCTGAGTCAGGGCAGTTTTTTCTTTCTCGAGAGGGAACCTGAAAAAGAAAAGATGGTGCGCTTGGCTATGTCCACCCAGAATATGATCATGGAGGGACTGCGCCGCGTTGACGAACGAGCCCTTTTTATGCGCGTTATCCGCTCCATGGATGCTCTGCCCAAGTTGGCGAATTCGTCGGTTGAAAACCTGACGGCCGAAGATGAGCGCTTGTTGGCTTTGATCGAGGCAGGCGGGCAGGATGTCCGTGGTGTATTGCGGCGCAGTGGTATGTCGGAGTTTGACGGTCTTCGGGCTCTTTATGAATTGATCAATAAGGGGGCTGTTTCCATTGAGGACGCACCCGCGACTGCTGTGGCAGGCGATCTTGGTGAGATATTGCTGGTGTTTAATGGCGCGTTGACAGCGTTGTTTCGCAGGGTTTCCGCAAAGAATAGCGGTTTCCTGAATGAAATAAGCACCTTTATTCGTCAAATGCCTTCCCCGTTTTCTTATGTATTTAAAGATGTAAGTCTCAAAAGTGATGGTACCGTGGATGGCCGCAAGGTGCTTACTAACCTGTCCGGACTTGAAGAACAGGACAAGAAACGATTGTTGGCCGAAGCGCTTAGTGAATTGATTTATATGGAATGCATGGCCGCTCAACGTGATCTTGGTCAGGCCGAATCAGCACGCTTGATTCAAAAAGTTCAGGAAGTGCCGCGTCGTGTCAAGAAGCTCTTGATAAAAAAACAGTTTTCCGAAGGGTGATATCATGCTGGTCGAAGCTCGTAAAAGATTGATTTTTGCCCTGGATGTTGAATCTGGAGCGTCTGCCGAGGAATGGGTGCGGCGCCTGCGTGGCAAAGTCGGTGTTTTTAAGATCGGCAAGCAACTCTTCACCCGGTGTGGGCCTGATGTGGTTCGAATGGTCCTGGACCAAGGCGGAGAAGTGTTTCTTGATCTGAAATTTCACGATATTCCTAATACCGTTGCCAAGGCAGCCATTGAGGCATGCCGTCTTGGTGTTCGCATTTTTAATGTTCACGCCTTGGGTGGGCGCGCCATGATGGAGGGCGCCGCTCGGGCTGTCAATGAATACCTGGCCGCTGGTGAAGGTGTGCCGCCGGTATTGCTTGGGGTTACGATCCTGACATCATCCAGCGAGCAGACTTTGCGAGAGGTCGGCATCGATCGACCGGTGGAAGAGATGGTTCTCCGGTTGGCCATGTTGGCCAAAGAGTCAGGGCTGGATGGCGTTGTCGCATCGCCCCACGAAGTCGGTTTGATTCGACAGTCCTGTGGGCGTGATTTCACTATCGTCACTCCCGGAGTGCGTCCGTCTTTTGCCGAAACGAATGATCAGCAGCGTATCATGTCCCCCGGAGAGGCTATCGCCGCAGGGTCTGATTATCTGGTGGTGGGCAGGCCGATCGCCGCTGCCGCTGATCCGGTTGGTGCTGCGCAGCGTATTGTTGAAGAGATGGCTGTGGCCCTGGAGAGGGAATGAGATAGTGGGATCGCTTATTTATGGAATTAACTCCGTCCTTGAATCCCTTAGGGGGCGACAGCGCAAAGCATTGGAGTTGTTGGTTGATCGTAATTCCGCATCGCCGCGTCTTGCCGTAGTGCGTGATGAAGCAACCAGGCGCCGTGTGACCATTAATCCGGTCAGCCGCCAGGAGTTGGATCTTCTTTCTGGAGGTGAACGTCATCAAGGGGTCGCTCTGCGGGTGGAAGAGATTGCGTCCATTCAGCTTGAAGACCTCTTAGCGATGTGGCGCAGTAGTGAGAAAAAAGGATTGTTTCTCGTTTTGGACGGGATTACCGATCCTCACAACCTTGGTGCCTTGGCGCGGTCAGCAGAAGCATCGGGTTGCCAGGGAATGATTCTGCCCAAAGATCGTAGTTGTTCTATTACCGCAACCGCAGAAAAGGCTTCGGCTGGAGCCCTTGCACATCTTCCTGTGTGCCGGGTAACCAATATTGCGCGAACGCTGGATACTCTCAAGAGGGAAGGATTCTGGGTTTTCGGCTTGGCGGGAGAAGCTGGCGCTCTTAATCTTTTTGAAGCCGACCTGTCGGGCCATGTCGTGTTGGTTGTCGGTGATGAGGGGAAGGGGCTGCGGGATAATGTCCGAAAGCACTGCGACAATCTTCTGTCTATCCCCATGCGGGGGCAGATTTCGTCGTTAAATGCTTCCGTGGCTGGAGGCATAGCTCTGTTTGAAGTCCTTCGGCAACAGGTTGACTGATTTTTTCTGTATGTTTGTCATTTCCTTAAGTGCCCGAAAGGCAAGCATATTTATGTCTTCTTGTTTATTATGTGCTGTTTGTCTGGGATAATAGGGGTTGACAGGCTGTGGGCGGATGGACTATACAGTTCGCCTACCACGGCTGAACTGCGCGGGCAAAAAAACAGCTTGCAATTTAAATCCAATAGGGTTATAAACCGCATCTGTGCCCAGGCTGGCGTAGCTCAATTGGTAGAGCAGCTGACTTGTAATCAGCAGGTTGCGGGTTCAATTCCTGTCGCCAGCTCCATCAAAAGTGGGCACTGGTAGGTTGAAAATTTAACGCGTCCCCTGGAGGGGTTCCCGAGTGGCCAAAGGGAACAGACTGTAAATCTGTCGTCGTAGACTTCGGAGGTTCGAATCCTCCCCCCTCCACCAATTAAATACTTGCCGAACGAGACTGTGGCAGGGGTTGCCAGGAGGCCGAACGGGCCGACGGTACTGGTGCTTCTTGCTTTAGTTAGTTCAACATGATGCTTCGATTGTGGAATGGCTCGATCGGGCGGGAGTAGCTCAGTTGGCTAGAGCATCAGCCTTCCAAGCTGAGGGTCGCGGGTTCGAATCCCGTTTCCCGCTCCAGATTAAGAGCGTTCGCGCGTTGCAAATAGGTTGGCCCACATAGCTCAGTTGGTAGAGCGCATCCTTGGTAAGGATGAGGTCACCGGTTCAAATCCGGTTGTGGGCTCCATTTGTGGAGCTTTCGCGTTAGGATTTTTGAAGTATACTTATATTTCGGTTCCCGCCAGTTCCTGGCGGTCCTAAAGACACAGACTATATCGCTAAGAGATTTCAAGAGGGAGGGTTCTCCATGTCGAAAGCTAAATTTGAAAGAACAAAACCCCATGTAAATATCGGGACCATCGGTCACGTTGACCATGGTAAAACAACTCTGACGGCAGCAATTACCAAAAATATGGCTGCTCGGGGCCTGGCCGAATTCAAGGCGTTTGATATGATCGACAACGCTCCTGAAGAGCGTGAGCGCGGTATTACTATTGCTACTGCGCATGTTGAGTATCAGACTGACAACCGTCACTATGCTCACGTTGACTGCCCTGGCCATGCTGACTATGTTAAAAACATGATCACCGGCGCGGCGCAGATGGACGGTGCTATTCTGGTTGTGTCCGCCGCTGACGGTCCGATGCCTCAGACTCGCGAGCACATCCTGCTGGCTCGTCAGGTTGGTGTTCCTGCCATGGTCGTGTTCCTGAACAAGGCCGACATGGTTGACGACGAAGAGTTGATGGAACTGGTTGAGCTCGAAGTACGTGAGCTTCTTAGCTCGTACGACTTCCCCGGCGATGACATTCCTATTATCCCCGGTAGCGCACTTAAAGCTCTTGAGTGTGGTTGTGGCAAGGCCGAATGTGAAGCTTGCAAACCTATCCTTGATCTGATGGATGCTGTTGACAGCTATATCCCTGAGCCTGAGCGCGATATCGACAAGCCTTTCCTGATGCCTGTCGAAGACGTCTTCTCCATTTCCGGTCGTGGTACTGTTGCAACCGGCCGTATTGAGCGTGGCGTTGTTAAGGTGCAGGAAGAGGTTGAGATTGTTGGCATGAAGGCTACTGTCAAGACAACTGTTACCGGTGTTGAGATGTTCCGGAAGCTGCTTGATCAGGGTCAGGCTGGCGACAACGTTGGTCTTCTGTTGCGCGGCGTGAAGCGCGAAGATATCGAGCGTGGCCAGGTTCTGGCTAAGCCCGGCAGCATCACTCCTCATACCAAGTTCAAGGCAGAAGCATATATCCTTACTAAAGAAGAAGGTGGTCGTCATACGCCGTTCTTTAATGGTTACCGTCCCCAGTTTTACTTCCGGACGACTGACGTAACCGGTATTTGTGAACTGGCCGAAGGTACTGAAATGGTTATGCCTGGCGACAACGCCAGCATGACTGTAAACCTGATTACTCCGATTGCTATGGATAAAGAACTGCGTTTCGCTATTCGCGAGGGTGGTCGTACCGTTGGTGCTGGTGTCGTCAGCGAAGTAATCGAGTAAGTCCATATTAGGCAATTCCCTCACCTGTCTTTGGGCAGGTGAGGGTAGAGGAATCGGATATGAGTGATATCATTACCCTTGCCTGCACTGAGTGCAAGCAGAGGAACTACACGACGACTAAAAACAAAAAAACCAAGCCCGAACGGCTTGAGTTCAGTAAATACTGTCGTTTTTGTCGTAAGCATACCCCCCATCGTGAGACCAAGTAGTCTTATTATTGGGGAGTGATACGGGCCGCAGGTGTCTGCGGCTTTTTACTTGCAGGCCAGTAGCTCTAATGGCTAGAGCACCGGTCTCCAAAACCGGGTGTTGGGGGTTCGAGTCCCTCCTGGCCTGCCATCCTTAAAGCAAGCTTTGGGAGTTTCTGTGATCAACAAGGCGGTTGAATTTCTTGGCAATGTCAAGGTCGAGCTAAAGAAGGTGACCTGGCCCGGCAAGAGAGATGCTTACGGGTCTACTCTCGCGGTCATCGTGCTTGTTCTTGGAGTCACGGTTTTTCTGTGGTGCGTGGACTGGTTGCTTTCTTCCGCCATTGGGGTTCTTCTCCGAGGCTAGGCGAAAAGATAATAAAGTATGTCAAAGAAGTGGTACGGGGTACATACATATTCCGGATTCGAAAACAAGGTCAAGATGGCCTTGGAAGAGAGGATTCGCCAGCTTGGTGTCGAAGATCTGTTCGGTGAGGTATTGATTCCCTCCGAAACGGTTGTCGAGATGAAGAATGGTGAGCGCAAGACTTCTACTCGGAAGTTTTTCCCGGGGTATATCCTTGTGCAGATGGATCTTAGTAATGAAACCTGGCACGTGGTTAAGAATACGCCCAAGGTGACAGGTTTTGTTGGTGGTGGGGCGGCTCCGCCGCCAATTCCGGATGAGGATGTAGCTAAGATTGCAGCACGGATGGTTGAGGATGTTGAGCGACCCAAGCCTAAGGTGGCTTTCGAGGTTGGCGAGACTGTTCGTGTTGTCGACGGTCCCTTCCTGAACTTCACCGGTGTTGTTGAGGATGTCAAGCCCGATAAGGGAAAGCTGAAGGTCATGGTCAGTATTTTCGGCCGGGTTACTCCTGTCGAGCTCGAGTTCATCCAAGTTGAAAAAACCAGCTGATGCTGGCTATATGAAGGTAAAAGTTCAAGGAGAAGCTCATGGCCAAAAAGGTTGTTGGAATGATAAAATTGCAGATTCCTGCCGGCAAAGCCAATCCTTCGCCGCCGGTCGGCCCCGCGCTGGGACAGCATGGGGTCAACATTATGGAATTTTGCAAGGCATTTAATGCAAAAACGCAGGGACAGGACGGGATGATTATTCCCGTAGTTATCACTGTCTTTGCTGACCGTTCTTTTAGCTTCATCACCAAAACGCCTCCTGCGGCGATTTTGCTGATGAAAGCAGCCAAGATTCCCAAGGGGTCTCCGGTGCCTAATAAGGACAAGGTTGGTAAGGTGACGAAGGCGCAGGTGCGCGAAATTGCAGAACTGAAAATGCCCGATCTCAATGCATTCGACATTGAGGCTGCGGTTCGTACCATTGAGGGTACGGCACGAAGCATGGGGCTCGAAATCGTATAAATTCTGGCAGGATCTGGAGTACGCCAATGTCCATAGGAAAACTGCAGAAGCAAGCCAAGGAAAAAGTTGATCGTTCGTTGATGTATCCCATTAGCGACGCGCTGACCTTGGTTAAGGAGGCTGCACATGCCAAGTTCGACGAAACGGTCGAACTCACTGTTCGTCTTGGGGTAGATCCCCGTAAGGCCGATCAGATGGTGCGTGGAGCCGTGGTGTTGCCTAACGGCCTCGGTAAAGACGTCAGGGTTCTTGTTTTCGCCAAGGGTGAAAAGGCTATCGAAGCACGTGATGCCGGTGCCGATTATGTTGGCGGAGACGATCTGGTCGCAAAGATTCAGGAGGGTTGGTTCGAGTTTGATACCGCCATTGCGACTCCGGATATGATGGGAACTGTTGGCAAGATCGGTCGGCTGCTGGGACCTCGCGGGCTTATGCCTAACCCCAAGGTTGGCACCGTGACTTTTGAAGTCGGCAAGGCTACCAGTGATGCCAAGTCCGGTAAAGTTGAATACCGGGTTGAGAAGGCTGGGATTGTTCATGCTCCTGTCGGTAAGGTCTCGTTTGACGCCGACAAGTTGCAAGAAAACCTGGTCGCTCTGGTCGACGCATTGATCAAAGCCAAGCCTGCTACATCCAAGGGTACTTATCTTAAAAAAATAAGTCTTTGCAGCACAATGGGGCCGGGTGTCAACGTTGATATCCCCACTGTGCAGGCTCTTGTAAAATAATTATCCGATTTTTGGTTAACAACTTGCCGACCAATGCCAAAGTGCGGGTCGGCCGGTTGTGTCTGAAGTCCAGGTCAAAGACAGCAGGTACCCAGTGGTTTAATGGTGTAACCGCCTGCCGAGGCCGGAACAAAGGGATGCGTAAGCCTCCTTCTGTGGCCGTTGACTGGCAATGGTCCGTTTTGGGCCCAGAAAATACTACAGAAAGGAGGAGAGGCTATGAAAAAAGAAGGAAAATCACAAGTTGTATCAGAAATAGCGCAGAAACTGAGTTCTTGTCAGGCGGCGTTTTTGGCTGACTACCGTGGGTTGACCGTTGAACAGGTTAACACCCTTCGTGGCGAATTGAAAAAGGTCGGTGTTGAATACCGTGTTGTTAAAAACACCTTGCTGCGTCTGGCTGCCAAAGATACCGATGTCGAATGTCTTTCGGAATATCTGCAGGGTCCTAATGCCATTGCGTTGGCTGAAGGTGATCCTGTCGGCCCCGCCAAGGTGTTGACTGAATTTGCCAAAAGCAACAAGGCCTTTGAATTAAGAGCCGCGCAGCTGAATGGTAAATTGTTGACCCTGGAAGACGTGCAGGCTCTCGCTGAATTGCCGAGCAAGGAGGTATTGCTTGGTAAAATGCTCGGATCGCTCAATGCGCCGGTCAGCAACTTTGTCGGTGTTCTTGCAGCTGTTCCACGCACCTTTGTTCAGGTACTTGCAGCTATTCAGCAGCAAAAAGAGGGTTGATCCTTTTTGTATCGCATCTCTTTAAAACTTAATAGACAGTTTGTTAAAAATACGGAGGTTATCCAACCATGTCTGATATCACAAAAGAGCAAGTTGTATCCTTTATCGAAAATATGAGCGTTCTGGAACTGGCTGAGCTGGTTAAGGAATTGGAAGAAAAATTCGGCGTGTCTGCCGCTGCTCCCGTAGCCGTTGCCGCTGCTCCCGCAGCCGCTGCTGCCGCTGTTGAAGAAAAAGACGAGTTTGACGTTGTTCTGGCCAGTGCCGGCGACAAGAAGATCAACGTCATCAAGGTTGTCCGCGCAGTTACCGGTCTTGGCCTGAAAGAAGCCAAAGACCTGGTTGATGGTGCACCTCAGACCGTTAAAGAAGGCATGCCTAAGGCTGAAGCTGAAGAGCTTAAAAAGCAGCTCGTTGAAGCTGGTGCCACTGTTGAACTGAAATAGTTTACTTTGCATATTTAACACCTTAGCCAAGGCTGCGGTATGCGGCCTTGGCTATTCTGCTTTCGTTAGCTTCCCCTAGCTAAAGGAGAAACCATGGCTTATTCGGTTGCGAATAACCAGCTTCTAAGGAAACATTTTAGCACGATCAAGGGCATTATCGAGATTCCCAACCTGATCGATATTCAGAAAAATTCGTACAAGCGTTTCCTGCAAGCAGGGCTTCCTCCTTCTGCTCGGAAAAATATCGGGCTTGAAGCGGTTTTTCGCTCGGTTTTCCCTATTCGTGATTTCAGCGAGACCTGTTCTCTGGATTACGTTTCATTTTCTTTGGGGACTCCCAAGTACGACGTCGGTGAATGCCATCAACGCGGGATGACTTTTGCTGCTCCCGTGAAGGTGTGTGTTCGTCTGGTGTCGTGGGATGTCGATAAGGAATCCGGGGTTCAGGCGATTCGCGATATAAAAGAGCAGGAAGTCTATTTTGGTGAGATCCCGTTGATGACCGAAAACGGGACCTTTATCATTAATGGTACGGAACGTGTTATCGTAAGCCAGTTGCATCGATCACCTGGTGTTTTCTTCGATCATGATAAAGGTAAGACTCATTCGAGTGGTAAGGTTCTTTATAACGCACGGGTGATTCCTTATCGTGGCTCGTGGCTTGATTTTGATTTTGATCACAAGGACATTCTTTATGTCCGAATAGATCGCAGACGTAAGTTGCCTGCAACTGTTCTGCTGAAGGCCCTGGGATATAGCACCGAGGAATTGCTTAACTATTATTATCAGGTACAAACAATCGTCCTTGATGGTGATTCCTATAAAAAAAGAGTCAATCTTGAACTTTTGACCGGCCAGCGCGCGTCCACCGATGTTGTCGGAACTGATGGCGAAGTCATTGTTAAGGCTAATCGTAAGTTTACCAAAGCGGCTATTCGTAAACTTGCAGATAGTAATATAGAATATATTCCGGTATCTGAAGAAGAGGTTCTCGGTAAGGTTGCCTCGACTGACATTGTTGATGAAACTACCGGCGAAGTCATCGTTGAATGCAATGAAGAACTTACCGCTGGTAAGCTCGAGGAATTGCGCACTCGTGGCATCGTTGAATTCAATATCTTGTTTATTGACCATCTCCATGTCGGTTCCTATCTGCGGGATACACTGTTGCTCGATCGAATGGCGACTCCTGAAGATGCCCGTATAGAAATCTATCGCCGTTTGCGTCCTGGCGATCCGCCGACTATCAAGAGTGCCAATGCTCTTTTTGAAAGTTTATTCTTCAATCCTGAAAGGTATGATCTTTCAGTTGTAGGCCGAATCAAGCTTAATTATAAGCTCGGTCTCGATATGCCCGAGGACCAGACCACCCTTACCAAGGATGATATTCTTGAGGTGGTGCGTTACCTGATAGGGTTGCGCGATGGTCGTGGAACTATTGATGATATCGATCATCTCGGAAACCGGCGCGTACGCGCTGTCGGCGAGTTGCTTGAAAATCAATACAGGGTTGGCCTGGTACGCATGGAAAGGGCAATCAAGGAACGGATGAGTCTGCAGGAAGTGGACAGCTTAATGCCCCACGACCTGATTAATTCCAAGCCTGTTTCAGCCGTGGTTAAAGAGTTTTTCGGGTCTTCACAGCTGTCGCAGTTTATGGATCAGACCAACCCTCTTTCCGAGATTACCCATAAGAGGCGCTTGTCCGCCCTGGGACCCGGTGGCCTCACGCGTGAGCGGGCCGGTTTCGAGGTTCGTGACGTTCATCCCACCCATTATGGCCGGGTATGTCCTATCGAAACGCCTGAGGGGCCGAACATCGGACTGATTGCCTCATTGTCGACCTATGCTCGAATCAACGAGCATGGATTTGTCGAGACGCCTTATCGGATTGTCGAAGGCGGTAAGGTTACCAACGAGATCCGGTATTTCTCAGCTTTGGAAGAGGGAGGCCATGCGATTGCGCAGGCCAATGCGCTTCTGGATGAGGAAGGTCGCTTCATTAACGATCTGGTCAATGCAAGGCAAAATGGCGAATTCGTACTGGTTCAGCGGGAAGAAATCGGGCTTATGGACGTATCGCCGAAACAGTTGGTTTCGGTTGCTGCCTCGCTGATCCCCTTTCTGGAAAATGACGACGCCAACCGTGCTTTGATGGGCTCCAACATGCAGCGTCAGGCTGTGCCTTTGTTGCGTTCCGATGCACCTTTGGTCGGTACCGGTATGGAGCGGATTGTCGCTCATGACTCGGGAGCCGCTGTGGTCGCTCGGCATAACGGGGTTGTTGAATCTGTGGACGCTTCGCGTATCGTCGTTAAAATCGATGAAGGTGAAGTTGACGAAGACGGTACCGGGGTTGATATTTATAACCTTATCAAGTTTGCCCGGTCCAATCAGAATACGTGTCTTAATCAAAAACCCATCGTCAAAGTTGGAGACCGTATTACCCGCGGTGGTATGATTGCCGATGGTCCTTCGACCCAGTGGGGCGAGCTCGCCCTAGGCCAGAATGTGCTGGTCGCATTTATGCCATGGGAAGGGTACAATTTCGAAGACTCCATTTTGATCTCCGAAAAACTTGTCAAGGAAGATAGATATACCTCTATCCACATTGAGGAACTTGAATGTGTGGCGAGGGATACTAAGCTTGGCAAGGAGGAAATTACCAACGATATCCCCAATCTCGGGGAGGATGCTCTTAAGGATCTCGACGAGAGCGGCATCGTTCGGATCGGGGCTGAGGTTAAGCCTGGCGATATCCTGGTCGGCAAGATCACGCCTAAAGGCGAGACGCAACTGTCTCCTGAAGAAAAATTGTTACGTGCCATCTTTGGTGAAAAAGCTGGTGATGTCCGTGATACCTCGCTTAGGCTTCCTCCGGGGGTCGAGGGTGTGGTTATTGGTGCACGGGTTTTCTCGCGCAAGGGCGCCGATAAGGACAGCCGTACCGAATATATAGAAAAAACCGAGATTGAAAAGCTTCTCAAAGATCAGCATGATGAAATCCGTATCATCAGGGAATCGACCCGCGGTAAGCTTGAGTCTTTGTTGGTCGGACAGGTTTCGGCAACTTCCTTATTCGATTCGGCAGGCAAAGAACTTCTTGGTCAGGGGGAGAAGATTACCTCCGAAGTGCTCGAAGAGGTCCCTTTTGTTCGTTGGCGTGAAATCAGCCTGCTTGACGCTGCTGACAAAGAAGATAAATTGAGTAGCGTCATGACCAGTCTTACTCAGCGTGAAGAGCTTATTAAAGCTGTTTTCGCCGATAAGATTGAGAAGATCAAGCGTGGTGATGATCTTCCTCCGGGCGTTATTAAAATGGTTAAGGTTTACATTGCCATTAAGCGTAAACTTTCGGTCGGCGACAAAATGGCTGGACGTCATGGTAACAAAGGTGTTTTGTCACGCGTGTTGCCCGAAGAGGATATGCCTTACATGGCAGACGGTACTCCGGTTGAGATCGTCCTCAATCCCCTTGGCGTTCCTTCTCGTATGAACGTCGGACAGATTCTTGAAACGCATCTGGGACTTGCAGCCAGGGGTCTCGGAATCCAGATTCAGGAACATGTTGATAAACATTATGGTCCTGATGCGTTGCGTGAAAAGATCGGTGAAGTGTATGAAGACCAGCGCGTTGTCGAACTGGTCAATAGCTTGCCGGATGACGAGATTATGCAACTTGCGCGCAAACTGTCTTACGGGGTACCTATGGCTTCGCCCGTATTCGAGGGCGTTACCGAAGAGCAGATGAAAAAGCAGATGGAACTCTCCGGTTTTTCATCGTCCGGACAGATGACCTTGTACAACGGTAAAACCGGTGAAGCGTTTAAGGAAAAGGTCACCGTTGGTATCATGTATATGCTTAAGCTGCATCACTTGGTTGACGATAAAATCCATGCGAGGAGCATTGGGCCTTACAGTTTGGTTACTCAGCAACCGTTGGGCGGTAAGGCACAATTCGGTGGTCAGAGACTTGGCGAGATGGAAGTCTGGGCCATGGAGGCGTATGGTGCTTCACACGCTCTTCAGGAATTTTTGACCGTCAAATCCGACGACGTGACCGGTAGAACGCGTATGTACGAGGCTATCGTTAAGGGTAAACACACCCTTGAGGCCGGTCTGCCAGAGTCGTTTAACGTCCTTATCAAAGAGTTGCAGTCTCTCTGTCTTGACGTTGAGCTCCTTGAGGAGCAGGAATAAAAGACTAAACACCAACATCCATCCCTAAGGAGGGTGTGTTTTGGAAGATATTTTCAGCCTTTTTGAGCGGCCGAAGGATCCTCTTAGCTTTAATGCTATTCGTCTCTCGCTTGTATCACCTGAAAAGATCCGAGAAAGATCTTTCGGTGAAGTAAAAAAACCGGAGACGATTAACTACAGGACCTTCAAGCCCGAGCGTGATGGTTTGTTTTGCGCCAAGATTTTCGGGCCGACCAAGGACTACGAGTGTAATTGCGGTAAGTATAAACGCATGAAGCACCGTGGTATCGTCTGCGAAAAGTGCGGGGTGGAAGTTATTCCCAGCAAGGTGCGTCGTGAGCGACTCGGGCACATTGATCTTGCGTGCCCTGTTGCGCACATTTGGTTTCTTAAATCGTTACCGTCACGCATCTCTACTTTGCTTGACATGACGCTTAAGGAAGTAGAGCGTGTGCTTTACTTTGAGGCTTACCTCGTCCTTGATGCTGGTGATACTCCTCTTGTCCGCGGGCAGTTGTTGACTGAGGATAAGTACGCCGAGACCATGGATGAGTATGCGGGTCAGTTTGTCGTCGCTATGGGAGCGGAAGCTATTCGTGAATTCCTTGTTGGCATTGATGTCGAGGAATTATCGGATACCCTTCGCAAGGAAATGAGCGAGGCGGCGAGTGAGGCCAAGCGTAAAAAAGTGGCCAAAAGACTCAAAGTTGTAGAAGCTTTTAAATTCAGTGGGAACCGGCCCGAATGGATGATCCTGGAAACCATTCCGGTTTTGCCGCCTGAATTACGGCCTTTAGTGCCTTTGGACGGTGGCCGGTTTGCGACTTCCGACTTGAACGATTTATACCGTCGGGTTATCAATCGCAATAATCGTCTCAAGCGCCTGATGGAATTGCGGGCGCCTGAGGTCATCATCCGGAACGAAAAGCGTATGCTTCAGGAGTCCGTAGATGCGTTGTTTGACAACGGTCGGCGCGGGCGTGCAATTACAGGGCCGAACAAGCGTCCTCTGAAGTCGCTGTCCGACATGCTTAAAGGCAAAGGCGGACGTTTTCGCCAGAACCTTCTCGGTAAGCGTGTCGACTACTCCGGTCGTTCCGTTATCGTCGTCGGGCCTGAACTCAAGTTGCATCAGTGCGGGTTGCCTAAAAAGATGGCGCTAGAGCTGTTCAAGCCGTTCATTTATAATAAGCTTGAAGAGCGCGGTTACTGCACCACTATCAAGAGCGCCAAAAAGATGGTGGAAAAGGAGAAAGCCGAGGTCTGGGATGTTCTTGAGGAGGTTATTAAAGAGCACCCCGTCATGCTTAACCGTGCACCGACGTTGCATCGCTTGGGTATTCAGGCATTTGAACCTGTGCTGATTGAAGGCAAGGCTATTCAGTTGCATCCGCTGGTTTGTACTGCCTTTAATGCCGACTTTGACGGCGACCAGATGGCTGTTCATCTGCCTTTGTCCATTGAAAGTCAGATTGAAACACGGGTGTTGATGATGTCTACCAACAACATCCTTTCGCCGGCCAACGGCAAGCCGATCATTGTTCCGTCTCAGGATATGATCCTTGGTTTGTACTATATGACCCGGGAGCGTCCTTTCGTGCGCGGCGAAGGCAAGATTATGTCTTCGCGGGACGAATTACGCATGGCTTATGATACGGGCGAAGTTGACCTGCAAGCCAGAATAAAGGTTCGCATGTCGCCTGTCCTGGGTGAGCCTGAAACGCTTATTGAGACAACTGTTGGCCGGGTTTTGTTGCGAGATGTTGTGCCTGAAGTCATCCCCTTTGACTTTATTAACGTCGTTATGGCGAAAAAGCAGGTGGCGCATCTTATCGATGTTTGTTTCCGCTTGGCGGGCAACAAAGAAACGGTTCTTCTGGCTGACCGTCTCAAGGATACCGGATATCGGTTTTCAACCTTGGCCGGCATATCGATCTGTCTCGATGATATGGTGATTCCTGAGACGAAAGACGTCATGATGAAGGCGGCCGTCGAGGAAGTAACTGAAATCCAGCAGCAGTACACCGAGGGGCTGATCACTGACGGCGAACGCTACAATAAAGTCATTGATATCTGGGCCAAGTGTACAGAGTCTATTGCGCAGACGATGTTGGATACTCTGTCCAAAGACGAGATGGTTTCCCCCGAAGGAGAAACTGTCAAAGTGCCATCGTTTAATTCGATCCATATGATGGCCGATTCCGGTGCCCGTGGTAGCGCCCAGCAGATAAGACAGCTGGCCGGGATGCGCGGCCTTATGGCCAAACCGTCCGGGGAAATCATCGAGACGCCGATCACGGCAAACTTCCGAGAAGGCCTCACCGTGTTGCAGTATTTTATTTCTACACACGGTGCACGTAAGGGTCTGGCGGATACCGCGCTTAAAACGGCTAACTCGGGTTACCTGACCCGGCGCCTTGTCGATGTTGCGCAGGATGCTATTATCACCGAGCAGGACTGTGATTCTCTTGATGGCATTATGTTGACGGCGCTGACCGAAGGTGGCGAAGTCATCGAGAGGCTTGGCGACCGGATTCTGGGTCGTACCGCTCTGGAGGATGTTCTTGATCCTGTGACCGGAGATGTGCTGGTTGAAGCAAACCAGCAGATCGATGAAAGTCTGGTGGAGAGCATTGAAAATGCCGGGATTGAAAGAGTTAAAATTCGTTCTGTTTTGACCTGTCAGAGTCAGCGCGGTATTTGTGCTACATGTTACGGTCGCGATCTCGCCAGGGGGCACCTGGTGAATCTCGGTGAGGCCGTGGGCGTTATTGCGGCGCAATCCATTGGTGAACCGGGTACCCAGCTTACGATGCGTACTTTCCATATCGGTGGTACCGCTTCGCGTCGCGCCGAACAAACTTCGCTTGAGGCCCGCTTCGACGGCATTGTAAAGTATCTCAATCTCAACTGGGTTCTTGACAGCGATGGGCACCATGTTGTCATGAATCGCAATGCTGAAATTGCAGTGCTTGATGAAACCGGTCGTGAACGCGAGCGTTACGGCGTAGTCTATGGTGCGCGTCTGCGTGTTGCACCTGATGGGCCTATCTCGGCGGGTAGCTTGCTGGCCGAATGGGATCCGTATACCATCCCTATTCTTACCGAGATAGCTGGTACCGTGCGTTACGGTGATATCATCGAAGGTGTCACTATGGAGGAGCAGGTCGACGAAGTAACCGGCCTGTCACGTAAGGTAGTCATCGAGTCAAAGGGGGCAGATAAACGTCCTCGTATTACGCTTAAGGACGCCGAAGGGAAAACCGTTAAACTGCCTAATGGGGCTCCGGCTCGGTACATGTTGCCCGTTGGTGCGATTATCGCCTCGCCCGAAGACGCACTGGTCAGTGGTGGCTCCATTCTGGCGAAAATCCCTCGGGAAACCACCAAGACCAAAGATATTACCGGTGGTCTGCCTCGCGTTGCTGAACTTTTTGAGGCGCGTAAGCCTAAAGAATATGCCATTATTTCCGAGATTGATGGTGTGGTCTCCTTTGGCAAGGATTCCAAGGGAAAGCGTAAGGTTTGCGTTACCCCTGAAGTTGGAACCCCCAAGGAATACCTCATTCCCAAGGGCAAGCACATCAGCGTGCATGAAAACGATCATGTGAAGGCCGGTGAAGCGCTCATGGATGGCTCCAGCAACCCCCATGATATCCTGCGGGTTCTTGGTGAAAAAGAGCTGGCCAAATACCTCGTGGATGAGGTTCAGGAGGTATATCGTCTGCAGGGCGTTAAGATCAACGACAAGCATATTGAAGTTATCGTACGCCAGATGCTGCGTCGTGTCCGAATCAAGGAACCTGGTAATACACGCTTTCTTGCCGATGATCAGATTGAGCGTTGGGAATTCGAAGCTGAAAATAACAGGGTCCTGTCCGAAGGCGGTGCACCGGCAGTTGGCGAGCCGCTTATGCTCGGAATTACCAAGGCGTCATTGTCTACGGAGTCGTTTATCTCGGCGGCCTCATTCCAGGAGACCACCAAGGTTCTCACGCAGGCGGCTATCGAGGGGAAAATCGACCACCTCAGAGGTTTGAAAGAAAACGTCATTATGGGGCGGCTCATCCCGGCAGGTACCGGCATCTCCAAGTATCGTAGCGTGCGCCTTCTTATCGAAGAGCCCGAGGAAATTGACGAGCCGATACGGGATGATCTGGACGATGACTCCCTGGATGCGGATTTTGACCAACCCGAATTTCAGGATACTGTCGAAGACAGTGACGAGTGAGAAGGAGGAAAAAAAGGGAGGCGGCAAAAAACGCTTGACAAGCGCCTCCCGTATTGATAGTTTGAGCGGGTTTTTCGCCATATAAAATCGTATGGTACTTTTTAACTTTTTGTAAGTTGATAATTCGGGAGTATGTAGATGCCGACCATCAATCAGCTGATTCGCAAGGGACGTGAGAAAAAGGTTCGCAAGTCCACTGCGCCGGCGCTTAAATGTAATCCGCAGAAACGCGGGGTTTGTACACGTGTTTATACGACAACCCCTAAAAAGCCGAACTCGGCCTTGCGGAAGGTCGCTCGCGTTCGTTTGACCAACGGCATTGTTGTGACGTCCTATATCCCCGGTGTTGGACATAACCTTCAGGAGCACTCCGTCGTTCTTATTCGTGGCGGTCGTGTGAAGGACTTGCCGGGTGTACGTTATCACATTGTTCGTGGGGCGCTTGATCTTGCAGGTGTTAAGGATCGCAAGCAAGGTCGTTCCAAGTATGGGGCGAAGCGTCCCAAGTAACCAGTGCGTGAGAGGTAACCATGCCGAGAAGAAGAGAAATCGCCAAGCGGGTTATATTGCCCGACCCTAAGTATAGTGATCGCACGGTGGCCAAGTTTATTAACGCCATTATGATTCAGGGTAAAAAAAGCACGGCCGAGGGTATCGTTTACGGAGCCTTCGGGTTGCTTGCCGAGCGTTCGGGTGAAGAGGCGTTGGAGGTTTTCAAGAAGGCTATTGAGAACGTCCGGCCGATGCTTGAGGTTAAATCGCGCCGTGTGGGTGGTTCGACCTATCAGGTGCCTGTTGAGGTTAGGTCTGATCGCCGTAACGCTCTTGCCATTCGCTGGCTGATCAATTATGCACGTGGTCGCGGCGAGAAGACTATGGTTGAGCGTCTTGCGGGTGAATTGCTGGATGCGGCCGCTAATCGCGGCGCTGCTGTTAAAAAGCGGGAAGATACGCATCGCATGGCTGAAGCCAATAAGGCGTTCGCCCACTATCGTTGGTAAATAGCGGTACGGATATTAGGAAGGAATAGATAGTTGTGGCACGCCAAGTAGCTTTAGAGAAGACGAGAAATATCGGCATTATGGCTCACATTGATGCCGGGAAGACAACCACCACTGAGCGTGTTTTGTATTACACGGGGGTCTCTCATAAGATTGGAGAGGTCCATGATGGTGCGGCGACGATGGACTGGATGGAGCAGGAGCAGGAGCGGGGTATTACTATTACTTCTGCTGCCACGACTTGTTTCTGGAAGGATCATCGTGTCAATATCATCGATACCCCTGGCCACGTTGACTTCACTGTTGAGGTAGAGCGTTCGCTTCGTGTTCTTGATGGATCGGTTGCTGTCTTTTGCTCCGTTGGCGGTGTTGAGCCCCAGTCTGAGACGGTTTGGCGGCAGGCTGACAAGTATCATGTTCCCCGTATGGCTTTTATAAATAAAATGGATCGTACCGGCGCTGATTTTAATCGCGGCGTTACGATGATCCGTGAGCGTTTGGGGGCGAATGCTATCCCCTTGCAGCTGCCCATCGGTAAGGAAGATACCTTCTCTGGGGTCATTGACCTTGTAGAGATGAAGGCCATCGTTTGGGATGATGAGAGTCTTGGTGCCAGTTACGAGGTTACTGATATCCCTGCGGATCTTCTGGCTGAGGCCGAGTCGGCACGTGAAGCGTTGGTTGAGGAAGTCTGTACTCACGACGAAACGTTGATGGATAAGTACCTTGGCGGTGAAGAGATTAGTCTTGACGAGCTCAAGGCTGGAATCCGTAAAGCGTGCATTGGTATAAAGATGATTCCCGTGCTTTGTGGGAGCGCTTTTAAGAATAAAGGTGTTCAGAATCTCCTTGATGCGGTGGTTGATTACATGCCTTCCCCGCTTGATATTCCGGCTATTGCCGGTGTGATTCCCGACACGGAAGATCAGGTCACTCGTCCCCCTGGTGACAGCAATCCTTTTGCTGCGTTGGCGTTTAAGGTTATGACCGACCCCTTTGTGGGGCAGCTTACTTTCTTCCGCGTGTATTCTGGCGTGGCTGAGTCGGGCGCAACGGTTCTTAACGCGACCCGCGGTAAAAAGGAGCGCTTTGGGCGTTTGCTGAAGATGCATGCCAATAAGCGTGAAGAAATCAAGCAGGTCTATTCCGGGGATATCGCCGCAGCTGTTGGTCTTAAATTGACCACCACCGGGGATACCCTGTGTGATCCTAACTCTCCGGTTCTTTTGGAGTCGATGGAGTTTCCTGAGCCTGTTATTCATATCGCTGTAGAGCCTAAGACTAAGGCGGATATGGATAAGATGGGTCAGGCGCTTGGCAAGTTGGTCCAGGAAGACCCCACCTTGCGGGTTCGGACGGATGATGAGACAAGTCAGACCATCCTGTCCGGTATGGGCGAGTTGCATCTTGAGATAATTATCGACAGGCTGCGTCGTGAGTTTAAGGTTGAGGCAAATGTCGGTGCTCCTCAGGTTGCCTACCGTGAAACCATTACCAAGACCGTTGAAGTTCAGGGCAAGTTTGTCCGTCAGTCCGGTGGTCGTGGGCAGTATGGTGACTGTTGGTTGCGGATTGAGCCCCTCGAGCCCGGGTCCGGCTTTGAATACGTGGATGAGATTAAGGGCGGGGTCATTCCTCGTGAGTATATCCCTGCTGTTGGTAAGGGTGCTGAAGAGGCTGCCGAGAACGGTGTAATCGCTGGCTTCCCCATTGTCGATGTTAAGGTTTCCTGCTTTGACGGATCTTACCACGACGTCGACTCGTCCGAGATGGCATTTAAAATTGCCGGTTCTATGGGTTTTAAAGCGGGTGCCGCAAAAGCAGGTCCTGTCTTGCTTGAGCCTGTAATGGCAGTCGAAGTTGTTGTCCCCGAGGACTACATGGGTGACGTTATGGGTGACTTGAGTAGCCGTCGAGGTCGCGTTGTTGGTATGGATTCGCGTGGCGGTGCCCAGGTTATCAATAGTACCGTTCCTCTCGCCTGTATGTTCGGGTATGCTACGGAACTGCGTAGTATGACTCAAGGGCGAGCCACCTATACGATGGTTTTTGATCACTACGAGCAGGTGCCCAAGGCTATTAGCGAAGAGATTATCGCACGCGTAAAGGGCTAGTTGCCGTTTAAGAACAGGAGGACACTCCATGTCGAAAGCAAAATTTGAAAGAACAAAGCCCCATGTAAATATCGGGACCATTGGTCACGTTGACCATGGGAAAACGACGCTAACGGCAGCTATAACCAAGAATATGGCCGCTCGTGGTCTGGCCGAATTTAAGGCCTTTGACATGATCGACAACGCTCCTGAGGAGCGTGAGCGCGGTATTACTATCGCAACTGCTCATGTCGAGTATCAGACCGACAACCGGCATTACGCGCATGTTGACTGCCCTGGTCATGCTGACTATGTCAAAAACATGATCACTGGTGCAGCTCAGATGGACGGTGCCATTCTGGTTGTGTCGGCTGCTGATGGCCCCATGCCTCAGACCCGTGAACATATCCTTTTGGCACGCCAAGTTGGCGTTCCCGCCATGGTAGTGTTCATGAACAAGGCTGATATGGTTGACGATGCCGAGCTGATGGAACTTGTCGAGTTGGAAATTCGTGAGCTTTTGAGTTCATATGATTTCCCTGGCGATGATATTCCTATCATTCCCGGTAGCGCTCTCAAGGCGCTCGAATGCGGTTGTGGAAAGGCTGATTGCGAAGCCTGTAAGCCTATTCTTGATTTGATGGATGCGGTTGACAGCTATATTCCCCAGCCTGAGCGCGATATTGATAAGCCTTTCTTGATGCCTGTGGAGGATGTATTCTCCATTTCCGGTCGCGGTACTGTTGCAACCGGTCGTATTGAGCGTGGCGTTGTCAAGGTTCAGGAAGAGATCGAGATCGTCGGCATGAAGGCGACCGTTAAGACAGTAGTTACCGGCGTCGAAATGTTCCGTAAACTTCTCGATCAGGGACAAGCTGGTGACAACGTCGGGCTTCTGCTTCGCGGGGTTAAGCGCGAAGACATCGAGCGTGGCCAGGTATTGGCCAAGCCCGGCAGCATTACGCCGCACACTAAGTTTAAGGCAGAAGCCTATATCCTCACCAAGGAAGAGGGCGGGCGCCATACGCCGTTCTTTAACGGTTATCGGCCTCAGTTCTATTTCCGGACTACGGACGTGACCGGCATTTGCGAACTGGCCGAAGGTACAGAAATGGTCATGCCTGGCGACAATGCCAGCATGACTGTAAACCTGATTACTCCGATCGCCATGGATAAAGAGCTGCGCTTCGCTATACGCGAAGGCGGTCGTACCGTTGGCGCTGGTGTCGTCAGCGACATCATTGAATAGAGGGAATAGCCATGCAAAGCCAGAAGATCAGGATCCGTTTAAAGGCTTACGATCATAAATTGCTCGACCTTTCAGTTAACGAAATTGTGGATACCGCCAAACGTACCGGCGCTCGTGTTGCAGGGCCGATTCCTTTGCCTACGGTTATCAATAAGTACTGCGTTCTGCGTGGTCCCCATGTTGATAAGAAGAGCCGTGAGCAGTTCGAGATGCGCACCCACAAGCGGCTTCTCGATATTGTTGAGCCTACCCAGCAGACTGTTGACGCTTTGATGAAGCTGGACCTGTCTGCGGGCGTTGACGTCGAAATTAAGTTGTAAGACTTTTCTTATAAGTAAGGGAACGCACCATGACGAAGGGAATCTTGGGTAAGAAGCTGGGAATGACCCAGGTCTTTGCTGCGGACGGCAAGTGTGTCCCGGTGACAGTGGTCGAAGCAGGGCCTTGCATCGTATTGCAGAAAAAGACTGAGGAAAAAGACGGCTACAATGCCCTTCAACTCGGGTTTGGGGCCAAAAAGGCTCAACGTACAAGTAAGCCAGCCATGGGTCATTTCAAAAAGGCCGGCAAGGGCATGTTCGGTTTCCTGCGGGAAGTTGAATGCGATAGTGTTGATGATCATGCGGTTGGTGATGAAATCACCTGTGGTGAATTCTTTGCTGCCGGTGACATTATTGATGTTACTGGGACCAGTAAGGGTAAGGGCTTCCAGGGCGTTATTAAGAGGTGGAACTTTGCAGGTGGTCGTGCTAGCCATGGCTCCATGTTCCATCGTCGTCCGGGCGGTATTGGTGCAAGTGCTTGGCCATCCCGTGTTTTTAAAGGAAAGAAGATGGCGGGCCAGATGGGTAACAAGCGTGTCACCACTCAAGGGCTTGTAGTGGTTGACGTGCGTCCCGAAAAGGGCCTTGTTCTTGTTAAAGGGGCCGTACCGGGGCCTGTCAACGGCCTGTTGCTCATCCGGAAAAGCCGCAAGGTTTGATAGCCGGGCTGCATTTAGAGATTCTGGAGAAATACCATGGCAAAAATCGCAGTTTATGACATAAACCGGAATCAGGTGTCGGAGCGGGAGCTCTCTGATGAAGTGTTTAACACTGAAGTCAAAGGGTACCTGATTCACGATATGGTTCGATATCAGCTGGCTGCCCGTCGTCAGGGAACTTCGGCCTCGAAGAACCGTGCCGCAGTTTCTGGGGGTGGCAAGAAGCCTTACCGCCAGAAGGGAACGGGTAACGCACGCCAGGGTACTGTTCGGGCGCCCCATTTCGTAGGTGGCGGGACCGCTTTTGGTCCGAGTCCTCGTGACTTCAGCTTTAAGCTGAACCGGAAAGTTAAAAAGGCCGCATTGCGCTGTGCTCTGTCTGCCCGCTTTAAAGAAGAGCGGCTGTCGGTGCTCAATGAGATTCAACTTGATGCCATCAGTACCAAAGGTGTTGTTGAAGTTCTCAAGCGGTTTGAACTTGACAGTGTTCTGGTAATCGTTGATGGAGAAAATCAGAACCTGGAGCTATCCGCCCGTAATCTTCCTCATGTCAAGGTTCTTAAAGCCGAAGGTGTGAACGTTTACGATCTGATGAAGCATCGGAATCTGGTTGTCACCGAAGGTGCTGTCGAACAGTTGGAAGGAGCGTTAGGGTGATGAAGCCGCTACATGAGATACTTAAACGACCCTTGGTTACCGAAAAAACCGTTCAGCAGGAAGGCGAAGCTCAGGTTGTTGCCTTTGAAGTCAAAAGGGATGCTAACAAGGTTGAGATTAAGAAGGCTGTTGAGCATGCTTTTGAAGTCAAGGTTAAGAATGTCAATACAGTGCTCGTCGCCGGTAAGGTGAAGCGCCTGGGTCGCACTTACGGCAAGCGTTCCAATTGGAAAAAAGCTTACGTAACCCTGGCCGAAGGTAGCTCGATCGATCTGTTCGGTGTTTAATGGGGTGCAATCAGGTAAAACGGAGTTACGATAATGGCAATCAAAAAGTATAAGCCGACTTCGGCCGGCCGACGGCACATGACCTCGGCCGATTTCGCCGACATCACTGTCGCCAAACCGGAAAAATCGCTCGTCGAAAAGCTCAGCCAGACCGGTGGGCGTAACAACGCTGGGCGCATCACCAAGCGGCATACAGGTGGTGGACACAAGCGCAAATATCGCGTTATCGATTTTCGCAGGGAGAAAAAAGATATTCCCGCTAAAATCGTTAGCATTGAGTATGACCCGAATCGTTCTGCCCGAATTGCGCTTTCATGCTATGCAGATGGTGAAAAACGCTATATTCTGGCACCTCTCGGGTTGAAGGTTGGGGATGTTGTGATTGCCAGTGAGCAAGCCGATATCAAGCCCGGCAACGCTCTTTCGATTCGCTCTATACCCTTGGGTACTTGGGTGCATAACATTGAGTTGAAAGTTGGTAAGGGCGGACAGCTTGCCCGCAGTGCTGGCACCTATGCCATGATCGCTGCCAAGGAAGGGAAGTATGCACAACTTCGTCTCCCTTCAGGCGAGGTACGGTTGGTGCTGCAGGATTGCTGTGCCACAGTGGGCCAGGTAGGTAACATCCAGCATGAAAATGTAAAAATTGGTAAGGCTGGACGTAATCGTTGGCTTGGCATCCGTCCGCAATCTCGCGGTGTCGCTATGAACCCCGTGGATCATCCTCACGGTGGTGGCGAGGGTAAGAGCTCTGGTGGTCGTCACCCGGTTACACCTTGGGGCGTACCTACCAAGGGATACAAGACCCGCGTCAATAAGCGTACTGATCGCTTTATTGTTCGCCGTAAGAAGTAAATATGTTGAAACGTAGAGGAGACCACTGTGGCTAGATCAATTAAAAAAGGGCCGTATGTCGAAGAGAGCCTCCTTCGTAAAGTTGATCTCGAAGGTGGAGCCGGTTCCAAAAAAGTTATTAAGACCTGGTCTCGGCGATCGACTATTTTTCCTGAGTTTGTTGGATATACCTTCGCCGTCCATAATGGTAAAAAGTTTATCCCTGTTTTCGTAAGCGAAAACATGGTAGGGCATAAGCTCGGCGAATTCGCTCCTACGCGCACCTATTATGGTCATGGTGCAGATAAGAAGAGCAAAAGGTAAGTGACAAGCGATTTCGCAAGAGGAGTTTCTATTCATGGAAGCTAAGGCCAAGCTTAGGTATGTGCGTCTGTCGCCTCGTAAGACCAGACTTGTGGTCGATATGGTGCGCGGAAAAGGGGTTCAGGAGGCGCTTAATATTCTGAGGTTCTCGCCCCAGAAAGCGGCCAGCATCGTTTATCAGCTCGTCGGCTCGGCTGTGGCCAACGCCGAGCAAAAAGGCGTAGCTGACGTAGATCGGCTGTTTATTGAGAGTATAGCCGTTGATCAGGGGCCCGTGCTGAAGCGCTTTATGCCGCGTGCACAGGGACGAGCCACCCGGATCCGCAAACCGACCAGCCACATTACCGTGGTTCTGAACGAAAAATGAGTTTAAGGAGGTGATGGTTTGGGCCAGAAAGTACATCCAATTGGATTTCGACTGGGAGTCGTTAAGACCTGGAGCTCCCGGTGGTACGCTGAGGGGGAATACTCCCAGCTTCTGCACGAGGATATAAAGCTTCGTAATTATCTCAAAAAACGGCTTTATCATGCCGGCGTCGCTAAGATTGAAATCGAGCGAGCAGCCAGCAAGGCTAAGATCAATGTTTTTGCTGCCAGACCGGGCATCATCATTGGCAAAAAAGGGGCTGAAGTTGAAGCCCTTAAAAAAGATCTGGCCCGGCTCACCGATAAAGAAGTTTTCATCAATATTCAGGAAGTACGCAAGCCTGAAATTGATGCTCAACTTGTCGCCGAAAGTGTGGCGACCCAACTGGAGCGTCGTGTAGCTTTTCGTCGCGCTATGAAGAAAAGCGTAAGCATGGCTCTTAAGTTTGGCGCCCAGGGAATCAAGATCACTTGTAGTGGTCGTCTTGGTGGTGCAGAAATGAGCCGCACTGAGTGGTATCGCGAAGGGCGGGTTCCTCTGCATACCCTTAGAGCTGATATTGATTATGGATTCGCCGAGGCCAAGACCACTTACGGGATCATCGGCGTTAAGGTTCTCATCTTCAAGGGCGAAGTCCTGTCGCAGGATTAACCAAGGGAACCGAATAGGAGTATTCTGCCATGTTAATGCCCAAGAAGGTTAAACATAGAAAACAGTTCAAAGGCCGCATGAAGGGCGTTGCCTATCGCGGTAGTGATCTCAATTTCGGGGATTTCGGACTCAAAGCGCTTGAGTGTGGGTGGCTGTCTTCCCGACAGATTGAATCTGCACGTCGCGCAATGACTCGGCACGTCAAGCGTGGTGGGAAAATTTGGATACGTATTTTCCCAGATAAATCTTTGACTAAGAAGCCTGCCGAAACCCGTATGGGTAAAGGTAAGGGGTCCCCTGATAGCTGGGTGGCTGTTATAAAGCCCGGCATGATTTTGTACGAGATGCAGGGTGTAGATAGAGAAGTGGCCTGCGAAGCATTGCGGCTGGCTGCTCATAAGCTCCCCATGAAGACCAAGATTGTAGTCAGGGAGGATGTGGCCAATGAAAGCTAGTGAGCTTCGTGACCTTACGGTTGAAGAATTGGAAAAAAAGGTGGAGGAACTGAATCAGGAGTTGTTTAACCTGAAGTTCCAATTGGCAACCGGGCAATTGGAAAATAGCGCCCGGCTTCCCCAGACGCGCAGGGATATTGCACGAGTTCATACCGTCCTGCGCCAAAAGCGAAGCTAATCGGCACGGGGAGATAGATTTCAATGAGTGAAATACGTGGCAATCGGAAAACCCGCGTCGGGGTTGTAGTTAGCGATAAGATGGATAAGACTGTTGTGGTCAAGGTTGACCAGATGGTTAAGCATCCCGTCTATAAAAAATACATCAAGCGGCGGATAACTTTTAAAGCCCATGATGAAGAAAATCGCTGCAATGTAGGGGATAAGGTTTCTGTTGTGGAAACTCGTCCTCTGTCCCGGGACAAACGTTGGCGGGTGCGAGAAATCCTGGAAAAGAACGTAATCCTGTAGGAGATAACAGTCATGATACAGATGCAGACGATGCTTGATGTAGCGGACAACTCTGGTGCGCGTAAACTCTGCTGCATCAAGGTTCTTGGTGGCTCCAAGCGGAAATATGCCGGCCTTGGTGATATCATCATCTGCTCCGTAAAGGAGGCCCTGCCCAACTCCCGTGTTAAGAAGGGTGATGTGGTAAGAGCTGTCATCGTTCGGACCGCTAAAGAAGTACCTCGTCCTGACGGGTCGGCGATCCGTTTCGATAAAAATTCCGCAGTGGTTGTCAACCAGGCCGGGGAACCTATCGGAACCCGAATTTTCGGTCCGGTTGCTCGGGAGTTACGAGCTCAGAGGTACATGAAGATTGTATCGCTGGCCCCCGAGGTACTTTAATCCGGAACTGGGAGTAAGATAAATGGCAGCGAAGAAAATGCATGTCAAAAAAGATGACATGGTGATGATTATAGCGGGCAAGGACAAGGGCAAGACCGGTAAGGTCTTGCGTGTTCTGCCTGGTAAAGGACGCATTGTTGTGGAGAGTCTCAACGTTGTCAAACGGCATACGCGACCCAATCGTGTGAATACCCAAGGTGGTATCGTCGAAAAGGAAGCTCCGCTTGATGCCTCCAATGTTGCACTCCTTTGCAGCGCCTGCAACAATCCCACGCGAACCGGCGTCAGGGTTCTCGAAGATGGGACCAAGACTCGGTTTTGCAAAAAGTGCAACGAGACCTTGGATAAGTAACGGAGGATTTCCATGGGTGCCAGATTGAAGGAAGTGTTTACACAAGAACTTGCTCCCGCGTTGTTAAAGCGGCTAGAATTAAAAAATGTAATGGAAGTCCCCCGTGTCGAGAAAGTTGTATTGAACATGGGCCTGGGGGAAGCCATCCAGAATATCAAGGTTCTGGAGTCGGCTGTAGAAGAACTTACTCTTATCGGTGGGCAGAAGCCTGTAGTTACCAAGGCTAAAAAATCCATTGCGCAATTTAAGTTGCGTGAGGGGATGCCTATCGGATGTATGGTTACGTTGCGTCGCGACAAAGCGTATGAATTTCTTGATCGCTTGGTCAACGTTGCCCTGCCCCGTGTGCGCGATTTCAAAGGTGTTTCGAAAAAGGGCTTTGATGGCCGAGGAAATTACACTCTTGGTATTCGTGAGCAGCTTATTTTCCCGGAAATTGACCTCGAGAAGGTCGACAAGGTAAAAGGGCTGAATGTGACGATCGTTACCACGGCCAGAAATGATGAGGAAGGTTATGCTCTGATGGAATCCATCGGCATGCCGTTCCCTAAAAAAGCCCAAGACTAGGGGAGGACGACGTGGCAAAAAAATCGATGATGATCAAGGCTGCCCGGTCGAGCAAATTCAAGGTGCGGAAATATAACCGTTGTCCTTTGTGTGGGCGGCCGCGGGCCTATTATCGAAAGTTCGATATGTGCCGGATTTGCTTGCGCAAACTTGCGTTGGAAGGCAAGCTCCCCGGCGTGATTAAATCAAGCTGGTAATTCAGTAAGGAGTTGCATTCATGGCAATGACAGATCCTATAGCCGATATGCTTACTCGCATTCGTAATGCGGGACTGGCAAGGCACCAGAAGTGCGATATGCCCTCTTCTAATCTCAAGTTGGCAATCGTTACCGTGCTCAAGGAACTCGGCTATGTCAGGAACTTTAAGGAGATCAGCGACGACAAACAAGGCGTGCTGCGGATCTATCTTAAGTTCGATAACGAAAATAACCACATCATTAACGCCATTGACCGCGTTTCTACCCCGGGTCGCCGGGTATACGTTGGGAAAGATGAAATTCCCGTTGTGAAAAACGGTCTTGGCAATGCCATCCTTTCAACTTCGAAGGGTGTTATGCACGACATTGCCGCTCGTGAAGCAGAATTGGGTGGCGAAGTGTTGTGCTCTATCTGGTAGAAGAAACGCCTAAGGAGCCAGAAAATGTCTAGAATTGGGAAAAAACCCATCAATATTCCCAAGGGCGTTACGGTGTCTCAAGTCGGAGACACGGTCACCGTAAAGGGTCCTAAGGGGGAGTTGACAAAGACGATCGTTGCTGGGATACGTTTGGAAGCTGCTGATGACCAGGTGTTGGTCCAGTGTGACAAGGAAGGGAAGCAGGAAGGGGCCTATCGTGGCCTTGTCCGAGCCCTTGTTGCCAATATGGTTGAAGGTGTCGCCAACGGCTTTGAGCGTGTTCTTGAAATTAATGGCGTCGGCTATCGAGCCGAAGTCAAGGGTAGTGCATTAAATTTGGCCCTCGGGTATTCTCACCCGATCGAGTATGCACTGCCTAAAGGGATCTCTGTCGAGGTTGAGAAGCAGACCAAGATAATCGTTCGTGGTATCGATAAGGAACTGCTTGGGGCTACTGCCGCCAAGATTCGTTCCTTCCGTAAGCCTGAGCCGTACAAGGGCAAGGGCGTGAAGTATGCCGAGGAACGTATCCTGCGTAAAGCTGGTAAGACAGGGAAAAAATAACGGACCACAGGGCAAGGAGATAGACAGTGAACGCCGCATTGAAAAGACGCCAGGCGCGATTGAAGAGGCAGGTACGTGTTCGCCGAAAAGTGCGTGGCACGGCGGAAATGCCCAGATTGTGCGTTTTCCGCAGCGCCAAGCACATTTATGCGCAGATCATCGAAGACACCACCGGAAAGACTTTGGTCTCAGCCTCTACGGTTGCTGGTGATGTTGACGAAGCTCTGAAATATACTGGAAATATTGAGGCTGCCAAGGCTGTCGGCAAAGCCATCGCCCAGAAAGCCTTGGGCATGAACATCAAGAACGTCGTCTTCGACCGGAACGGATTCCTCTACCACGGGCGCGTTAAGACCCTGGCAGAAGCCGCCCGGGAAGCCGGTCTGTCTTTTTAGTTAAGGAGGATATCTTTGCTTCGCATCGATCCCAATGAGTTGGAATTGACGGACCGGGTTGTACACATTAACAGGTGTGCCAAGGTGGTCAAGGGTGGACGGCGTTTCAGTTTTTCGGCGCTGGTTGTTGTCGGTGATGGTCAAGGCGTTGTCGGATTTGGGCATGGTAAAGCAAAAGAAGTGCCCGAGGCGATTCGCAAAGGCGTGGAACAGGCTAAAAAAAATCTGATTCGCGTTCCTTTGAAGGATCGGACCATACCTTTTGACGTTATCGGAAAATTTGGCGCAGGCCGGGTTTTGCTTAAACCTGCATCGGCAGGTACAGGCGTTATCGCTGGTGGAGCCGTACGTGCAGTTCTGGAAGTTTCCGGGGTTGGCGATATTTTGTCAAAGTGTATCGGTTCCAATAATCCACACAATGTGGTTCGTGCGACCATGAACGCCTTATCTCGCCTCAAGAGTGCAGATGAGTTGCGGGCATTGCGCGGTGCCGATAACGAAGAATAATGCCAGCCGACGAGGAGGGCTTCATGGCCGGACAAATCAAGGTGACCCTGAAAAAGAGCGGCATCGGTCGCAAGGAATATTTTACAAAAGTTCTTAAAGGTCTTGGCCTGACCAAGCTCAATAAGACTGTGGTTCTCACTGATACTCCTGAGATCAGAGGTATGATCCGTAAGGTGTGCCACATGGTCGTGGTTGAAGACTGAGAGAGCGAGGGATATAGGTATGGATCTGAGTAATTTGCGGCCGGCTATCGGCTCAACAAAGAATCGGAAGCGCCTCGGACGTGGCCCTGGTTCCGGAAATGGTAAAACCGCCGGTAAAGGTCATAAAGGGCAAAACGCTCGCAGTGGTGGCGGTGTAAAGCCCGGCTTTGAGGGCGGTCAGATGCCCCTTCAACGTCGTTTGCCTAAGCGAGGTTTTAAATCTTTGAACAAGAAGGTTTATGCTCTCGTTAATCTTCGCGACCTGCAGGAGCTGTTTGAAGCCGGCAGTGTGGTGGATATTGAAGCCTTTGGTCAAAATGGTCTTGTAAACAAGATCTATGATGGCATTAAGGTTCTTGGCGATGGTGACCTGAATAAGGCGCTGACTGTCAAGGCTCATAAGTTCAGTCAATCTGCCGTTGCTAAGATAGAAGCGGCTGGCGGGAAAGCTGAGGTCATTTAAATTGTTCAAGCGCATCCAGAATATCTTCAGTATCCCCGAGCTTCGTCGTCGGATTCTTTTTACGCTCGGGATGTTAGCGGTTTATCGCATCGGGTGTCATGTACCGATTCCTGGGATTAATGGTGATGTGCTTGCAGAATTCTTTCAGAAAACCGAAGGTACTCTCCTGGGAATGGTGAGTGCCTTTACTGGTGGGGCATTGGAGCGCATGACTGTTTTTGCGCTCGGAATCATGCCGTATATCAGTGCCTCCATCATTCTGCAATTGCTTGGTGTTGTTTTTGAACCGGTTGAGCGTCTCTCTAAAGAGGGCGAGCAAGGGCGGAAGACCATCACCAAGTGGACGCGTTATGGCACCATTGTTCTGTCGATTGTGCAGGGAACTGGCATTGCAGTAGGACTGCAGTCCATGACCGTGGGCCAGGCTTCGGTAGTATCTCATCCCGGTGTTGGTTTCATTCTGTTGACAGTCATCACCCTTACATCAGGTACAGCATTCATCATGTGGGTTGGTGAGCAGATTACCGAGCGTGGTATCGGTAATGGAATTTCGCTGATTATCTTTGCCGGGATTATCGCGAATATGCCTGCTGCGTTGCTTAATACGGTGAAATTGGCCAATGCTGGTGCTTTGAGTCCAGCAAAAGTCTTATTCCTGTTAGTGGTGATTATCGCTACGGTTTGGGCCATTGTATTTATGGAGCTTGCTCAGCGACGGTTACCTATTCATTATGCTAAACGCGTAGTTGGTATGCGGAATTACGGGGGGCAAAAAAGTCATCTCCCCCTTAAAATCAATATGAGCGGGGTCATCCCGCCCATATTTGCCAGTTCAATTATCATGTTCCCCGCAACGGTGGCTAATCTGATAAATATCCCTTGGGTTCAGACGGCCGCAGGTTGGATGGCACCGGGGAATTTGATTTATTATGTCTTTTATGTTGCATTTATCATCTTCTTCTGCTACTTCTACACGGCTGTTACCTTTAACCCTGTCGATGTGGCCGATAACGTCAAAAAACAGGGTGGGTACATTCCTGGCATAAGGCCCGGTAAGGCAACATCCGATTATATCGATACAGTGCTTGGGCGTTTGACCTTTGCTGGTGCTGCCTATGTGTCCGCTGTATGCGTGTTGCCAACTTTGTTGGTTGCCGGCATGAATGTTCCATTTTTCTTTGGTGGAACGTCTCTGCTGATCGTGGTCGGGGTCGGCTTGGATACGGCATCGCAAGTAGAGGCGCATCTTATCTCGCGTTCCTATGAAGGTTTTATGAAGGGTGTCACCTTGCGAGGGCGGCACGGTTGAAATGTGTGAGGTAAAAATGAAGATGATTCTATTGGGACCTCCTGGGTCTGGTAAGGGTACGCAAGCCAAAATGCTTTCTGAGCGTCTTGGGATCCCGCAGATATCGACGGGTGATATGCTGCGTTCCGCCGTTAAAGAAGGGACCCCTATGGGACTCAAAGCCAAGGCTGAAATGGAAGCCGGTGGTTTGGTTCCCGATGAGGTGGTCGTAGGCATAGTCAAAGAGAGACTGCTTAAGACTGATTGTGTTAAAGGATTCATCTTGGATGGATTCCCGCGTACCATTCCTCAGGCTGACGCGTTAAAGCAGACCTTGGCGGACCTGGAGAAAGATCTCGATGCGGTGATCTCTCTTCAAGTTGACAACGATGCTATTGTCGGTCGAATCGCCGGTCGGCGCACCTGCCGTGATTGCGGTAAGATGTATCATGTTGTATTTGATGCTCCGACTGTTGAAGGTCGCTGTGATAAGTGTGGCGGTGAACTGTTCCAGCGTGATGACGATCAGGAAGAAACGATACGCAAGCGACTTGAGGTCTATGCTGAACAAACAGCTCCGCTGATCGCATATTATCGAGAGGGCGGGGTTCTTTCCGATGTTGACGGTATGGCTGAAATGGCTGCTGTTCAGGAGCAAATCCTTACCGTGTTGGGCTGTGGACAGTGATCGTGATCAAGAGCAAAGATGAGCTCCTTCGCATGCGCGAAGCTGGGCGAATCGTTGCTGAGATACTCGCGTTACTTAAGGATAAAATTGCTCCGGGTGTGACAACGCTGGAGCTTGATTCTATCGCAGAGCGTGAGTGTAAAAGAAGAGGTGCCAAGCCTGCCTTTAAAGGGTATGGAGGGTTTCCTTTCAGCATTTGTGCTTCACCGGAAGATAGAGTTGTTCATGGGTTTCCCAATGATCGGCCTTTGGCCGAAGGGGAAATATTGAGCATTGATTTCGGTGTTGTATTCAAGGGTTTTTACGGCGACTCCGCTGTGACTTTACCGGTCGGAGAGATAAGTTCCGAAAAGCAGAGACTGCTTGATGTTACCCGGAAGTCATTGGAGTTGGGCATCGAGCAGGCAAGAGTGAATAATCGACTGTTCGATATTTCTCACGCGATACAGAGTCATGTTGAAAAATGTGGTTTTAGTGTTGTGAAGGAATTCGTCGGGCATGGTATCGGGCGAGGTCTGCACGAGGACCCGCAGGTGCCAAACTTTGGGCCTCCAGGTCAGGGGCCCTTGCTACGTAGCGGGATGGTTTTGGCTATTGAGCCCATGATAAACATCGGCACTGCTGGTGTTAAGGTCTTGGGAGATGGATGGACGGCGGTTACCCTGGATAGTAAGCCGTCGGCGCATTTTGAGCACACTGTGGCGATCACCGATGAAGGACCGTTAGTGCTGACCGCCATCTAGTTATTGAAAGAAAGAGAAGGGGTCGGTCGGTTTATAGACTTTTGCGGCCTTTTCGGATTAACAGGCATCGTACACAAAAGGGATGATCAATGAAAGTTCGAGCTTCGGTCAAGCCGATTTGTTCCAAGTGTAAAGTGGTCAAACGCAAGGGAATTGTCAGGATCATCTGCGAAAACCCTAAGCATAAGCAGAAACAGGGATAAAGGGATCAGGAGGATACTACATTGGCACGAATCGCTGGTATCGATTTACCTAGAAACAAGAGGACCGAGATAGCGCTTACCTATATTTACGGCATTGGCCGCTCCTCGTCCCAAGACATTTTGAAGAAAGCCGGTGTTGATCCTAACACCCGCACTGACGATTTGACTGAAGCGGAGGCAGGTAAAATTCGTGACGTTATTGATGGTCAGTATCAGGTCGAAGGGGACTTGCGTCGCACCGTAACCGGAAACATTAAACGGTTGATGGATCTCGGATGTTATCGCGGTCTGCGCCACCGGCGCGGTCTTCCCGTTAGAGGTCAGAAAACAAAAACCAATGCGCGTACGCGTAAAGGGCCGCGGAAAACTGTCGCCGGTAAGCGTAAGTAAGGGGAGGAACCATGGCTAAGGGCAACAAAAGAGTAGTACGTAAGAAGGTCGAGAAAAAGAATATAGCCAATGGTATCGCCCATATTCAGGCGACCTTTAACAACACCATTGTCACTATTACCGACGTTGCAGGTAACGTAATTTCATGGTCCACTTGCGGTACCATGAACTTCAAGGGCTCACGTAAAAGTACTCCGTTTGCTGCGCAGATCGCAGCTGAGGATGCCGCTAAAAAAGCTATGGAGCACGGTTTGCGTTCTGTGGAAGTTCGCGTAAAGGGTCCCGGTTCCGGTCGGGAGTCAGCTTTGCGGGCTCTTTCTTCGGTAGGCCTGAACATCAGCGTGATCAAGGACGTTACACCTATTCCCCATAATGGCTGTCGTCCGCCTAAGCGCAGAAGAGTTTAAACAAACAAGGAGGATGAACGTTGGCTAGATATTCTGGGCCTGTCTGCCGTCTGTGCAGAAGAGAAAATATGAAGCTGTTCCTCAAGGGGGACAGGTGTTATACAGATAAATGCGCTGTGGAAAGGCGTAACTATCCGCCTGGACAGCATGGTCAGGGTCGCATTAAGGCCTCCGATTATGGTACCCAGTTGCGTGAAAAGCAGCGTATGAAACGTACCTACGGTTTGCTTGAAAAGCAATTCCGTGGATACTTTGATAAAGCTGACCATCAGAAAGGTGTGACCGGCGAAAACCTGCTGGTTTTGCTCGAGCGCCGTCTGGACAGTGTTGTTTACCGCCTTGGTTTTGCCAGCTCTCGTGCGGAAGCACGTGCACTGGTTCGGCAGGGACATTTCTTGGTTAACGGCCGTAAGGTGAATATCCCCTCTTACGTTATGCGTCCCAGCGATGTGGTTGAACTGCGCGAGAAGAGCCGCAAAGTTGCTCGGATCAACGAAGCATTGGATAGTGTGATGCGTCGTGGGCTGCTTTCTTGGGTAGAACTTGATCGTGAAGCCTTTAAAGGTAGCCTCAAGACTCTGCCGGTGCGCGAGGAAATGACCACGCCCGCCTTCCAGGAGCAGCTGATCGTCGAGCTGTATTCCAAGTAACAGTCACTTGTGGTTGCAGCTACCTCATCATGGAGGATGTGAATGTACAAAAACTGGAGAGACCTGATCAAGCCTAAGCGCCTCCAGGTTGATGCGGACTCCTTGTCAGGCACCTATGGCAAGTTCATGGCCGAGCCGTTTGAGCGAGGGTTCGGGACCACCTTGGGTAATTCGTTACGGCGCGTGCTGTTGTCTTCATTGCAGGGTGCAGCTATTACCTCGGTGCGAGTCAAGGGGGTGTTGCATGAATTCTCAAATATCCCCGGCGTTACTGAGGATGTAACAGATATTATTCTGAACCTCAAGGGGGTACTGCTCAAACTGCATGGTTCTGACAGTCGCAACATTCGGATCGTGAAGAAGGGCGCAGGCGTTATTACTGCCGGCGACATCATCACGGATTCTCATGTGGACGTACTCAACCCTGACCATCACGTCTTGACCTGTGGAAAAGATGCGGACCTTGAGATAGATATGGTTGTTGCTATGGGCAAGGGTTATGTGCCTGCTGACCGCAACAGAGATGACAAGGCGCCTGTGGGGACGATCCCTATCGACGCGCTCTTCTCACCCATCAAAAAGGTTAACTTCACGGTTACGAATGCGCGTGTCGGGCAGATTACCGACTTTGACAAGCTCATTCTTGAGGTTGCTACTGACGGCAGCGTTCGTCCCGACGATGCAGTTGCATATGCAGCTAAAATTCTGAAACAACAATTGCAGATCTTCATCAATTTCGATGAGGAGACTGAAACTGTCGTTGAGGAAGAGAGCGAAGAGAGCCGGAAAATTAACGAAAATCTGTATCGCTCGGTAGAAGAGTTGGAACTGTCCGTGAGAAGTGCCAACTGTCTTAAGAACGCTAATATTCATCTTATCGGCGATCTTGTGCAGCGGTCCGAAGCTGAAATGCTGAAGACTCAGAATTTCGGGCGGAAATCTTTGAACGAGATTAAGGATATCCTGGCTGAGATGGGGCTTTCTCTTGGAATGCTAATCGATAATTTTCCAGATCCTGAGTATCTTAAGATGATTCAGGAAGGGAAAGAGGACCTCTGACGGCCAAGGTCACGTTTTCATAAAGAAAGGACCGTTGTATCATGCGTCACAATAAATCCGGGAGAAAGCTCGGGCGCAATTCCAGTCATCGCGCGGCTATGATGCGCAATATGGTGACTTCCCTGCTCGAGCATGAAAAGATGACAACTACCGATGCGCGGGCCAAGGAGCTTCGCAAGGTTGTTGATCGTATGATTACCCTTGGCAAACGAGGCGATCTGCATGCCCGTCGTCAGGCGATCAAGGTTATTCGCGATCGTAAAGTTGTCGGAAAACTTTTTGAGCTGATCGGTCCCCGCTACAAGGACCGTCCTGGTGGGTATACTCGTATCATCAAACTGGCCAATCGTCTTGGGGACAACGCGTCTCAAGTTATCATTGAGCTTGTTGAGGAAGAATTCACCCCTCGGGTTCGAAAAGAAGCCGTTAAAGAGGTTGCTGTTGAATCTACTGTTGCTGAAGTAACCGTTGAGGAAACTCCGGAAGCGGTTGAAGTTGCTTCAGATGCGGATCAAGCTGAATAAGGGATATCGGGGTAACCGGTAGACTTTTGAAATAGAAAAGGCAAGGAGACTACTCCTTGCCTTTTTTTTTGCGAAAAATCAAGTCGTCTTGACCGGTCTGATGGCGGCGTGCTAATTTGTAAACTTCGACTTTTGGAGGGGGCATGTACTATCCTAGACTTGATGAATTCTGTGATTTGGCTCAGCAGGGCAACCTTATCCCCGTTTACCGGGAAATACTTGCAGATATGGAGACCCCTGTATCGGCTTTCAGAAAAATAGACGATAAAGAAACGTCCTTTTTGCTTGAAAGTATTGCTGGTGGTGAAAAATGGGCACGTTATTCCTTCTTGGGTAGCGGCCCTTGTAAGATTTTTCGTTGCAGTGGACAGCAATGGGAGGTGCTCGACGGCGGGGAGTTGATCGACGCCGGTCAATCGGATCAACCGCTTGAGATATTGCGTGATTTGCTGCAGAAATACCGGCTTGTGCCCGTTGATGGCCTCCCCCGGTTTTTTGGTGGGATGGTAGGGTATTGCGGGTATGATACTGTACGTTATTTCGAACGATTACCCGATACAAGTGAACGCAGCATCGGTACCTATGATGCCTGTTTTATTCTTACTGAAAAACTTCTTATCTTTGATAATATTCGGCAGGTTATCAAGGTCGTTTGTAATGTTCATGTGGAAGAGGGTAGCTGTCCGGCCGGTGCCTATCAAAAAGGCGTAGAGGCGATTGATGAGCTAGTCGCTAAATTGCGGCGGCCCTTGCCCGAAGTTGTTTCCGCTTCGCAGGGTGACACCTCTGTGGACTTTTCTTCCAATTACAGTCGTTCCGAGTTTGTTGCTGCGGTTGAACAATGTAAGGAATATGTTAAAGCGGGCGATATTATACAAGTTGTTCTTTCCCAACGTTTTTCCGGATTGCTTGGTGATTGCGATCCATTCGATATCTATCGGGCTTTAAGGACACTCAATCCTTCTCCTTATATGTTTTTTTTGCGTTTTGGTGAAACCCTCGTTGTCGGTGCTTCACCGGAGGTTCTTGTGCGCAAGGAGGAGGGAATGGTTGAGGTTCGGCCGATTGCCGGTACGCGTCACCGAGGACGTACATCTGCAGAGGATCTCGCTTTGGAAAAAGAGTTGTTGGCCGATCCCAAGGAGCTGGCGGAGCATATCATGCTGGTTGATCTTGGCCGTAATGACTTGGGGCGAGTCTGCCGTGTGGGCACGGTAGAGGTCAGTGAATTGAAGGTTATCGAAAAATATTCACACGTCATGCATATTGTCTCCAATGTCCGAGGACAGATAGCGGATAACCTCGATTCTTTTGATGTGCTCGGAGCCACCTTTCCAGCCGGTACCCTCAGCGGGGCGCCAAAAATCCGCGCCATGCAGATTATTGAGGAACTTGAACCTTCCCGGCGGGAAATTTATGGTGGTGCGGTCGGCTATTTTTCCTTCTCTGGAAATATGGACATGGCCATCGCTATTCGTACGCTGGTGGTTCATAATGGGATGATTCATCTGCAGGCGGGTGCTGGTATCGTCGCAGACTCTGATCCCGAGTCCGAATATGTGGAAACCTTAAATAAGGCACGCGGTGCCATGAAAGCCGTTGAAATGGCTTGTAAGGGGCTCGACTGATATGCTGCTGATGATCGATAACTATGATTCCTTCACATACAATCTTGTGCAATACTTTGCTGAGCTTGGCGAAGAGGTTGAGGTATATCGTAACGACCAGATCGACATTGATGGGATCTTGGAACGAGGCCCCTCCCGTCTCGTGGTGTCTCCCGGTCCCTGCTCCCCCAGGGAAGCAGGTATTTCGGTTGAGGCGATCAAACAATTGTCAGGCAAATTGCCGATTCTTGGGGTTTGTCTTGGCCATCAGTCCATCGGTTATGCTTTCGGTGGAGAGATTGTCAGAGCGGCTTCCCTTATGCATGGCAAGACGAGTGCTATCCATCATAACGGGCGTGAATTGTTTGAAGGCCTGCCAAACCCTTTTGATGCGACTCGCTACCATTCTCTGGTGATTGAGCGGTCCACCTTTCCTGCTTGTCTTGAAGTTACTGCTTGGACCGAGGATGGTGAAATCATGGGCCTTCGTCATCGGCAGTTGCCTCTTTGGGGTGTTCAGTTTCACCCTGAATCCATTTTGACGACAGCCGGCAAAGATCTGTTGCGCAATTTTCTCCATTTGGGTTGATGTGTGTTGTCGAAAGAGGTGGATATGATTAAGCATGCTATTGCCCGTGTCGTGGATGGGAAAAACCTTAGCGAACCCGACATGATTGAGGTGATGAACCAGATTATGGGCGGAGAGGCGACTCCTGCGCAAATAGCTGCTTTTATCGTAGCTCTACGCATGAAGGGAGAAACGGTGGAAGAAATCACCGGAGCTGCCAGGGTCATGCGGGATCGGGTTACCCCTGTTAAGGTCGGTCGCGTTCTGGATATGGATCGTGAAGATATCAACCTTGATCGGGAGACCATGTCGGCGGTCCTTGATACTTGTGGGACCGGTGGCAGCGGCACCAAGTCTTTTAATATCTCCACTACGGTTGCGTTTGTCGTGGCGGCATGCGGTGTCAAAGTGGCCAAGCATGGCAACCGCAGCATTTCATCGATGTGTGGCAGCGCTGACGTGTTGGAAGCCCTCGGCGTTAATCTCGATATCGGTGTGGATCGGGTTGAACGCTGCATTGCTGAAGAAGGTATCGGTTTTTTATTCGCCCCGGCTTTGCACGGTGCCATGCGGCATGCCATCGGCCCCCGGCGTGAAATTGGGATACGCACTATATTTAATATTCTTGGCCCACTCACTAACCCTGCTGGTGCCGATCGACAAGTTCTGGGCGTGTATCGGGAAGATCTTGTTGCTACCCTTGCAGAGGTTCTTTGTCGACTTGGTTGCCGGCGCGGGTTCGTAGTGCATGGTATGGACGGTATGGATGAAGTGACCCTCACGGCTCCGACCAGGGTCGCCGATATTCGTAATGGTGCCTATCAGCTTATGACTGTCGAGCCTGAGGACTTTGGCTTTAATCGATGCCGTCTTGAAGATCTGGTTGGTGGCGATGCTCATTGTAATGCGCAACTGGTTCAAGCGATACTCAATGGGGAAAAAGGTCCACGTCGCGACGTTGTCTTGCTTAACAGCGCTTTTGCGCTGGTAGCTGCCGGTGAGGTTGATACTATCGATTCGGGACTGGAAACCGCTGCCAAGGCCCTCGATGATGGGCGTGCCTTAGCCAAACTCAACGCATTGATCAGGATGACTCAACAGTGATACTTGATGAAATACTCAAACATAAAAGACTTGAAGTTCAAGTTGCCAAACAGGTTTTGCCCCTTGCGGAGTTAAAAGCACGCTTATCCGAGGCGGATACCATTCGCCCCTTTACGGAGGCTCTGCGAAGACACGGGAATAGCGGCACGGCGGTCATCGCCGAGGTTAAAAAAGGATCGCCATCCAAGGGGATCATACGTCCCGACTTCGATCCCTTGGACATCGCACGCTGCTATAGCCGCGCCGGTGCGGCCTGTCTGTCGGTTCTTACCGATGAGCGGTTTTTTCATGGGCGTCTTGAGTATCTGACAGCTATACGCCAAGAGGTCGAACTGCCATTGTTGCGTAAGGAGTTCATCGTCGACCCTTATCAGGTTTATGAAGCGCGTGTCTTTGGAGCGGATGCCGTTTTATTAATTGCCGCAGCTCTGGACGATGCCGTTCTTAGTGATCTGGCGGACTTGGCGGGCGAACTTCAAATGGATGTTTTGCTTGAAGTTCACGATGAAAACGAGCTGGAGAGGGCGCTGCGCGTATCGACCCCCATGATTGGTATAAACAATCGCAATCTAAAAACATTCCATACCGATCTTGCTGTAACTGAGCGACTTCTGCCGATGATTCCTGCTGACCGCCTTGTGGTGGCTGAAAGTGGTATCCGCACACGGCAAGACATTTGCCGTCTGCAGAAGGCTGGCGCCGGTGCCTTTTTGATCGGAGAGAGTCTCGTGCGGGAAGAGGATATCGAGGGCAAGCTGTCCCTGCTGCTTGGCAAGCAGTGACCTTCCTGCGTTGTACCGTAGCCGTTTTTCGCTCAGTGGATACTTGCCGGGACGATGACTGCATTTGCCGTCTGGTGCAAAGGGTGGGTAGTGTTGTTCTTGTCGGTAAAATGTCTGATTTGTCGCCTCAGCACCGGATACCAAGCATGTTATGATCATACCTAGAGTTAAAATTTGCGGTATTACAAATCTTGAGGATGCGTTGCATGCGGTGCGATGTGGGGCGGATGCTCTGGGATTTGTTTTCTACCCCGGCAGTCCCCGCTGGATCAGTCCTGAAAAGGCTCGTGTTATTATGGGGGGATTGCCCCCGTTTGTAACGACCGTTGGCCTGTTTGTTAATCAGCCTACGGAGGAAGTGCGTAAGGTGGTCGATTTTTGTCACCTGGATGTTATTCAGTTGCACGGTGACGAATCCCCCGAAGTGTGCCAGTCTTTGGCTCCTTGCAGGGTTGTTAAAGCGCTACGCCTGCGTGATGCAGGGAGCTTGGATGGTGTGGAGCATTACCCTGTTTGTGCAGTGTTGCTAGACGCCTGGGTGCCGGATCAGTTTGGTGGTACTGGGCATCGTTGTGATTGGCAACTAGCCGCCGAGGTAGCCAGCGAACGAACGACTATTCTTGCGGGCGGTCTGGGACCCGATTGCGTAGCTCATGCAGTTCGGCAGGTTCGGCCTTATGCTGTTGATGTATCAAGCGGAGTTGAAAGTGCGCCAGGGCGTAAAGATCCCGACAAAGTTGCTGCCTTTATTCGCAACGCAAAAGGTGTTTTGGCCTGAATAGCCGAGAGTAGCACGATAGCCTGCCCCCGGGCGGGGCTCAAAGCGCCGTGACGCCGAACCGCCGTATGTTTCAATCTCGCTTTTTGCCCAATGGATAACCCTTACGGTAGCTGTTTTGCCGTAGGGAAAAAGAGGACAATCCTTTTTGGTCCTGGCACGAAGCATACCATAGGAACTATTATGAAATTTTCCGAACTGAACCTGCCCGTCGAAGTCCAGCGAGGCATCGATGCCGTGGGATTCACTACGCTCACGCCCGTTCAGGAACAGTCGATTCCCCTGGCATTGGAGCGTAAGGATGTTGCTGCCCAGGCACAAACCGGCACTGGCAAGACAGCGGCTTTTTTAATCTCTTTATTCACGAGATTGATCCGAGATCCGCAACCTAGGGGGAATGCGCCAAGGGCTTTAATTCTTGCGCCGACCCGTGAGTTAGTCGTACAGATAGCTGAGGACGCCACAGGGTTGGGCCGTTTTTGCGATTTTAAAATCCAGCCTATTTTTGGTGGCATCGATTATGAAAAACAACGCCAGGCGTTGCAATCCGGAGTCGATATCGTTATTGCCACTCCGGGGCGTCTGATCGATTACGTCAAGCAGGGAGCGGTATCTCTGGCCAGTATCGAGGCCTTGGTCATTGATGAAGCGGACCGCATGTTCGATATGGGGTTTATTCGAGACCTGCGGTATATCATTCGGAAATTACCGGCGTTTGACCGGCGTCAAACCATGCTTTTTTCGGCCACCTTGTCCCACCGCGTCATGGAGTTGGCTTACGAATTCATGGACATGACCGAGAAGGTCAAGGTGACCCCGCAGAATGTTACCGCCGCACAAGTCGAAGAGGTTCTTTATCATGTCGCCCGTCGGGAGAAATTTGCATTGCTGATGGGGTTAATGAAAAAAGAGCAGGCGGAATGTGTGATGCTGTTTGTCAATACCAAGCGCGAAGCCGAATATCTTGAAGGTCGTCTGCAGGCCAACGGTTTTAAGGCGGCTTTGATCTCGGGTGATATCCCGCAGAAAAAACGCATGCGTATCCTGGATGACTTCAAAAAAGGGCAAATTCATTTTCTGGTCGGAACAGATGTTGCGTCGCGAGGTATTCATGTTGATGGGGTGACGCACGTTATTAACTACGATTTGCCTCAGGACCGCGAGGATTATGTGCATCGCATCGGCCGTACAGCGCGTGCCGGTGCCACCGGCAAGGCTATCAGTTTTGCCGATGAGGATCTGGTCTTTTATCTGGCTGATATCGAGGATTATATCGGGCATCGAATTCCTGCGGTATTTCCTGAAGACAGCGACTTTTGCCATCAGTACAAGTCGTTCCGGCCTCCCAAAAAGCCGGTCCGCGGGCGCACTGTAACCCCGGGCGGCAAACCAAAGGAATCACAGCCCCGTCGCCGCAAGCCACGTCGCCGTACCAAGAGCGATTCATCAGAAAATAAAACCGGGAAAGAAACACCGTGACAGGTTACGCTCTGGAGACATTGCCATCCTGCACCAAATGCTCGCGATTGGTGGACTATCTTGGCAGCCTCGCACCAGCTAAGGGCCGAAGCCGAAGCGAATACTGGAACCGGCCGGTTCCGGGTTTCGGAGACCTCCAGGCAAGAATCTTCTTGGTCGGACTGGCTCCAGGAGCGCATGGGGCAAATCGTACCGGCAGGCCTTTTACCGGTGACGGTGCCGGCGATTTTATGTATCCGTTGCTGTACGCAACCGGGTTTGCCGATCGACCGGAGGCTGAAAGTATCGATGACGGCCTGGTGCTGACGGACCTTTATATTAGTAATGCCGTCAAGTGTGTGCCCCCTCAGAATAAACCACTGACCGATGAGTTCAGACATTGCCGTCCCTACCTGACGGCTGAGCAACTTCGCCTGCCCAATATGAAGGTGGTTGTTACTTTGGGGCGGGGTGCGTTTGACAGTTACCTGCGCTTATGTCAGGACCAAGCCATCATACAGAGGCTCCAAGATTTTCCGTTTGCTCACGGGGCCAGTTACCAATTATCGAATGGAATATGGTTGGTCGCCTGTTATCACACCAGTAGATACAACGTGAATACAGGTCGCATCACCGAACAAATGTTTGTCGATTTAATGCACCATGTGCATGATCTGGCAGAAAACGGTTGAAATCATTCTCTGCCTTTCATAAACTTACCTGTTTTGACTGCCCTGGGGAAAAGATCCGATTTGCCCGCTTGCAGAAATATGCGGCGAGTTAGCGTTTTCCCTGATGAATTCAGACCAGTTCTCCTGTGACGACTCCTGTTGAGAACGAGCCAACGAGGTGAGAGATGGCCTGGTTTAAAAAAACGAAGGCGCCGATTGTGCCTGTTGAAAGCAAAAAAGTGAAGATGCCTGAAGGCGTCTGGCGTAAATGCCCCCATTGCAACGAAATTATCTACGCCAAAGAGATCGAGCGTAATCAGAATGTTTGCCCCAAATGCGATTATCATTTTCGTATCTCGGCTCGGGAGCGCATTTCTCTGGTGCTCGATGAAGGCTCGTTTGCCGAGCATGATGCTACCATGCAATCCATCGATTTTCTCGAGTTCAAGGACGGTAAGCGCTATCGCGATCGCATCGGTGCAGCTATCAAAAACAGTGGCCTGAGTGATGCTGTTCTTTGGGGTGAGGGATCCATTGAGGCCTTGCCGGTGGTGGTGGCGGTGTTCGATTTCTCTTTCATGGGTGGCAGCATGGGGGCCGTGGTTGGTGAAAAGGTAACCAGGGCGGCTGAAAAGGCGTTGGAAAAACGCTGCCCCTGTCTGGTCTTTTCATCTTCCGGTGGCGCCCGCATGCAGGAAAGCATTATGTCCCTGATGCAGATGGCCAAAACCAGTGCTGCTCTTGCCCGACTCAAGGAAGCCGGTCTTCCCTATATCTCGGTTTTGACCGACCCAACCACGGGTGGGGTAACAGCGAGCTTTGCTATGCTGGGTGACGTCAATATGGCCGAACCTCGTGCTTTGATCGGGTTTGCCGGCCCCCGCGTTATTGAACAGACCATCCGTCAGAAACTGCCTGAAGGATTTCAGCGATCGGAATATCTTCTGGAGCATGGCATGGTCGATATGATCGTTCGCCGGCCGGAAATGAAGGCGCGCCTGGCCCAGGTTTTACGTGTCTTCATGAAGCAATGACCCATGAATTACCAACAGAGCCTGGCTTATCTGTTTGGGCTGCAACGCTTTGGCATTAAGCTGGGCCTCGCCAATATTCAAACCCTGCTGACAGGACTGGATAACCCCGAAAGGGCTATGCGCATTGTGCATGTGGCCGGCACTAACGGAAAAGGTTCGGTGTCGGCATCTACGGCCTTGATACTGCAGTCGGCAGGGTATCGCACCGGCCTTTATACATCTCCGCACCTGCATTCTTTTACTGAGCGCATTCGTATCGATGGCGAGCCTGTCAGCGAAGCTGAAATGGTGGCGCTGGTTGATGAAATACGCGCGGTTGTCGGTTCCGTACCAGTCACATTTTTTGAATTTACCACAGCGATGGCGCTGTTGTATTTCAAACGCAAGAATGTCGAATTTGCAGTGCTGGAAGTTGGCATGGGCGGTCGCCTTGACGCCACCAATGCTGTGTTGCCTGACGTCTCTGTCATTACCCCGATCTGTTACGACCATGCCGAACATCTGGGGGCGGATCTCGCGACTATTGCCGGTGAAAAAGCCGGTATCATCAAGCCGGGGATTCCGGTGGTCATTGCGTCGCAGCAGCCAGAAGCCGAACGCGTGCTGCTGGCGCGGGCTACGGAGCAACATGCCCCTGTAAGTCTTTGGGGCCGTGATTTCCAGATTATGGAACATGCCCAGTCTTTTGATTTTCTCTCTTCAAGTCTGACACTTCGGGACTTGTCCCCGGGGCTGGCCGGTGCGCATCAGCGGGAGAATCTTGCTGTGGCTCTGGAGGTTGCGGCTCTGTTGAGAAGCCGTGGGGTTGCCTTGTCGGAGCAAGCTTTGCGCCACGGTGTTGAAAACGTTCACTGGCCCGGTCGCCTCGAATGGTGGGGAGGGTTGCGGCAGGTGTTGCTTGATGGCGCCCATAATCGTGGTGGCGCTCAGGCGCTGGCCCGTTACCTGGTCTCTATCGGGTGTGGAAAAGTTCGCTGGGTGGTCGGGATCAAAGGACAACGATGCCCCGATGATATTCTTGCCCCCCTGCTGCCTCATGCATCCTGCCTTTATGCAACCTTGCCACCTGTTGACCAAGGGGTTGAACCCGATAAACTGGTTCAGACGGCCAGGCAATTCGGCGTACCGGCCGAAGTCTATCCGAGTCCGGCCGAGGCCATGGCCACCGCTCTTGCCGACAGGCGCGAGGGGGAGGTTGTGCTGGTGGCGGGCTCATTGTTTTTAGTTGCAGCTGTGCGAGACTATTTGATGGATAGGGAGAGAACCCGGTGAAAGATAATTGCATTGCGCTGAGGGGCGCGGCCTGCCTGTTGTTGGCAATCATGATGTTGGCCGGGTGTCCGGTTTTTGCGGAGGAGACCGCTGATGTCTCTGCAGACCCTGTGGCATTGGAAGCCGAGGAGCTGGTCTTCGATCAGAAGGAGGGCGTATATCAGGCTACGGGGAATGTCTTGTTGCGCCGGGGGGATCAGACTCTGGCTACCGAAAGTCTCCAGTTTAATGAAGAAACCGGTGATGCTCAAGCCAGCGGCCAGGTGCGTTTGTTTGACCCCGAGGCGGTTGTTTCCGGGGATGCTTTGAGCCTGAATATCCATCAGAATACAGGCTCCATCAGCAACGGGAAGATTTTTTTGCCAAAGCCTAACTTCCATGTCGCTGGTAGTGAAATCGATAAACTTGGTAAATACCGGTACCATATCCAGGATGGTACATTTACCACCTGTGATGGCGAGCGGCCTTCATGGAAATTCACCGCCCGCCAACTTGACGTTACGGTCGGCGGTTATGCCTGGGCCCGGCATGTTTTTTTTCATATATATGACGTCCCTGTTTTATATCTCCCTGTGATGGGATACCCGGTTAAAGTTGAGCGGGAGTCCGGACTGTTGATGCCACGTTACGGCCAATCCGACAAGCGTGGGACAGAGCTTTCTCTCGTCTATTATCAAGTCCTTGACCGCCATATGGATGCGACCTTTTACCTCGACTATTTTTCCAAACTTGGTGTTGGTAAAGGGATTGAATATCGTTACTTCCTTGGACATGATAACGAGGGGGAGGCCAAGGTGTATCATGTCTCCGGTCTTGAGGGGCACAGTGATCAGGTGGCACTCGACTGGCAGCATATGGGGACCTTGCCCGGAAAGGTCTGGTTAACTGCAGACGCCCAGTATGTCAGCAGTCGCCGTTATTTTTCCGACTTTGGCGAAGTCGCTGGTGAGTATAACCGCGATCGTGCCGAGACCGTGGTGGCTGCAAGTCGGCAATGGGGGAATAACAATCTCGCAGGTCAGTTCAAGTACTTGCGTCAATTGAATCAGGATGACGGTGATGCGCCGGTCAATGATGATTTGACATTGCAACGGTTGCCCGAGGTTCGTTTTAATATGTTACGGCAACGGTTCGGGTACAGTCCGTTTTATTACAGTCTTGACTCGTCGGCTTCCTACCTGTGGCAAAAAAAAGGGGATAAGGTCACTCGTTTTAGCCTGCGGCCAGCGTTGTCTGCCCAGTTCACTCCTGGCGAATGGTTGGAAGTCGGTGCTGAAATTGGGTACCGTGAAAGAGTTTACTCCTGGTCCGAAGGGGATGAGCAAAAGGGGGTGCCCGACGCGACCCTGCGCCTCGGTACGCGTCTCAACAGGGTTTACGATGTGGGTGGCGATACCGTCAGTAAAATTCAGCATATTATGCAGCCGGAAGTGATCTATTATTATGTGCCTACCGTAAATCAGGATGATTTGCCCCAACTAGAATCTGATGATTTTATCGGTCGCCGCAATACGCTGAGTTACGGGTTGGTAAACCGACTGGTCGCCCGGCTTGAATCCGTTCAGGGGCAGGTGGATTACCATGAGTTTCTTTATCTGCGAGTAGCGCAGGAATACGACCTTTCGTTGACTCAGCATGTCGACCTGTTGGCCACGGACAGGCAAGAGGCGCAGCGCTGGAGCGATCTTCGCACAGAATTGATCATTCGTCCGACGCGTCACAGCTACTTTGATCTTGATTCACGTCTTGCTACAAGCGGTGAAGGCGGGTTGCGCACTTTCAGCACCGAAGGTGGCGTGGAAGACGGACATGGCAATGCCCTGGCGTTGCGCTACCGTTATCGCCAGGACGAGCAGGAGTATGTTGGCGTCAAGATGGATATGGCTTGGCTGAAGCCGGTTTATGTCAACTATGAGCAGCGCTATGCTCTGGATGACAGTGTTACTCTTGAAAACGTCATCAATCTCGAATACCGGGCGCAATGTTGGAGTATGTTTGTATCGTGGAGGGACCGACGCGACGAGCAGCAATTCACCGTCAGTTTTGCTCTGACCGGAATAGGGAGAACGGCTCGTTCCGGCAGCAGCCTTGAACCAACTTTATAATGGGACCACAATACGGGTAAAATCCTTTGCGGAAAATGTGTAGAAACTAATTGACCGCAAAAATAAAAAAATGCTAATAATGCATAGCCCGCTAAATTATGGTAGTGGGACTGCGGCCTGTCCACATTTTAGCACCCGTAAGGAGTCTCTATGAAAGCTCTGGTAAACTGGTTAGTGTTGGTGGTATGTTTGGTTGCCTTTGTTCCTGCTACAGGTTTTTCTGCTCAGGGAGTGACAGCGGAAAAGACTGTTGCATCGACTTCTGTCGTGGCAGTCAATAGCGCGACAGTGGAACAGCTGCAAAGCCTGCCCGGTATCGGGAAGGTAACTGCTCGCAGCATTGTAGAATATCGTAAGGTTCATGGTCCCTTTGCCAAGGCTGAAGATCTCCTGCAGGTTAAAGGGATAGGTAGTCAGACCTTGGAGAAAATCAGGGGACAGATTTCAGTAAACTGATCCGGGCTTGTCGCGCCGGCTGTGTGCGCGCAAACAGTGCGTCGTTGTTTTGAAAGCTTAGGAGCAGGTCGTTGAAGGAGTGCAGGTATGGCAGGCCCTAAAGCCACATCCAGCGTGCGTAGCGGCGGCCGTCGGATTCCGCTGATACCAGTGGTTATCATCTTGTTAATCCTTGGCGCGGGGCTTTTCGGTGAAAAAGGAGCTCTGCGCATGTTGCAAGCGCGGCATCAAAAATCTGCTTTGGAGCGCCAGGTTGCCGAAAAACAGGATGTAATCCGCGACCTGAAACATGAAATCAATCTACTCAAGACAGACCGCAATTATATTGAAGCACTTGCTCGACAAGAGTTGGGTATGGTGGGTGACGGAGAGGTCGTTTATCAGTTTCCCTCCGAAAAGTCTGATTCCGACAAGCCGGAGGAAGTGCCCCTTTCCAAGCCCTGAGACGACCGTTTGACATAGAACATACTCACTATTCCCGGCATTTGCCGGGTTATTTTTTGCTCGCGGTCTCGCTTGACAGGGGGGCTAAAGCAGGGCTAACATACGCGCTGGAAATTGCGTCCGGATTATCCATGAAAACGTCTGTCGCAACCTGATTCAACCATTTTAAGCTATGCTCCTTTTTTGCGCGGGTATGTACGAAAGACAGTGTCAAAATCTGATATGCTTTTGGCGCGGTCTGCCCTCCCTTGTTGGTCTCGCGATGAAGCCTCACGTTAAAACGGGGTATCGAGGTCTTTGGCGTGAATGTGGACAGCTTTATTTCTACAAAGAAAGCATTTTTCATGAAACAACGGTTGGTGCAACATATCGGTAAGGCCCTGCAGGCCTGTTTTGATCAACAACAACTGCATTCCGGAGTTATGCCGGAGATAGGCTTGGAAGTGCCGGCGCACACCGAGCATGGCGATTTTTCCACCAATGTGGCCATGGCTATGGCTCGCGCGGAGAAAAAAGCGCCTCGCAAAATAGCGGAGACGATTGTTGCAGCTTTAGGCGATGGCGATGGCATGTGGGATCGCATCGAAATTGCCGGGCCGGGCTTTATAAATTTTTATCTTACACCACGCTGTTGGTTCGGTATGCTTGACGAAGTCTATCGCCAAGGCGAACTTTACGGCCGTACCCATACCGGGGCTGGCCGTAAAGTCCAGGTAGAGTTCGTAAGTGCCAATCCGACAGGGCCTTTGCACATAGGTCATGGCAGAGGGGCTGCTACAGGCGATGCGGTTGCGGCTGTAATGACGGCTGCCGGTTATGAGGTACAGCGAGAATATTATATTAATGACGCAGGTAACCAGATGTTGACCTTGGGTCGATCTTTGTTGCTGCGTTATAGGGAACTTCTCGGGGAGGCAGTCGATTTCCCCACCGATTGTTATCAGGGCGTTTACATTGTCGATCTTGCCCGCGAAGTCCTTGAACAAGAAGGAGAGCGTCTGCGCGACCTTCCCGAGGAGGAAGCTTTGCGTTTCTTCTCTGAATACGGTGGCGGTAAGATTCGTGACGGTATTGAGGATGACCTTGCGGCCTTCGGGGTGCATTTTGATAATTGGTACAGCGAACAGAGTCTGTATGATCGCCATGAGGTAGAGCGTGGCATCGCCCTGTTGCAAGAGCGGGGGCTGACTTATGAAAAAGAGGGGGCCATCTGGTTCCGCACCACGGACTATGGGGACGATAAGGACCGGGTTCTGGTACGCTCCAATGGAGCCACCACCTACTTTGCCTCGGATGTAGCCTATCACAAGGAAAAGTTCGATCGCGGATTTGATACTGTTATCGATGTCTGGGGTGCAGATCACCACGGGTATGTGCCACGCATGAAAGCAGTGCTGGCGGGTCTGGAACGTAACCCTGAAGATTTGCAGATTATTCTTGTGCAATTGGTGAATCTGCTGCGTGATGGACAACAAGTGGCCATGAGTACCCGCTCAGGAGAATTCGTGACCTTGCGTGAGGTTATTGACGAAGTCGGCCGCGACGCCTGTCGGTTCTTCTTCCTTATGCGTCGCTCGGACAGCCAGTTGGATTTTGACCTTGAACTGGCCAAAAAACAAAGTAACGAAAATCCGGTGTTTTATGTCCAGTATGCCCATGCCAGGGTCTGCAGTATCAACCGCAATGCCGAAGAACAGGGGATGGTCATACCGGGGCAGGGCCAAGTCGATTTCGATTGTCTTACGCTTGAAGACGAGCTGATGCTGACCAAGCTGTTGTCGCGTTATCCCGAGGTCGTCGATGGGGCGGCCGCAAATTTTGAACCGCACCGAATTGTCTTTTATCTGCAAGAGTTGGCTGCGCGTTTTCATAGTTATTACAACAAAGGGCGTGTAATTATCGATGATCCTGAAGTTAGCCAGGCTCGGCTTTATCTGATTAATTGCGTCCGTACCGTTTTGCACAACGCTCTGGTGTTGCTGGGAGTTTCGGCGCCGGATCGAATGTAAACAGGAGGAAATACTATGAGTCGTCAGGTTGCATCCCGATCTCAAAGACGCCTTGAAAAAAAACAGGCGCTGGTGTTAGTTGTTCTGGGGCTGGTCATTGCCTTGGTCAGCTATGGCCTCGGCGTTGTCGTTGGTCGAAGTGGTGGTGAGGCTATCGTTCATGAAGATCTCGCCGCTACCGAGCGGATTGCCATACCGTCCACCGATGTCAATTCTGCAAACGAAGCGTTGCAACCTGCTGAAGAGGCGGCCGATCCTCAGTTGACTTTTTATGATACTCTGCCCGAAGGCAAACAGCCCCCGATGGGGAGCGGCATAAATATGCCTGCTCAATCCGCGGAGCCGCCAGCGACTCCGGTGGATGTGCTGAGCGACAGCACGCCGGCAGTGGAAGTGGTCGCATCTAAGCCAGCGCCTGTTGTGGTCAAGCCTAAACCCCAGCCAACTGTCAGCGTGGCCCCTCAGCCCAAAGCTGTTCCATCAAGTGCGGTTGTCGATGGCAGCTATATTATTCAGGTTGCCTCCGTACAAAAGATAGACGGTGCTCAGGACCTGAGTGGTCGTTTGTCCAAAAGCGGTTATCCTGCCTTTGTTGAAAAAACTGATCTCGGTAGTAAAGGGGTTTGGTACCGGGTGTATGTTGGGCCCTTTGCCTCAAAGAACGCAGCCGATGGTGCGGCCTCTACCTTGAAAGCTTCGCGATTGGCATCTTCTCCCTTGGTTAGGAAACGTTAGTAAAACAAACGTTGACATTCCGATTGCAAGAGCGTATATTTCACTTCTTGACGCGGGGTGGAGCAGTTCGGTAGCTCGTCGGGCTCATAACCCGAAGGTCACAGGTTCAAATCCTGTCCCCGCTACCATAAAAAATAAAGGGACTTGCAGAAATGCAGGTCCCTTTTTCTTTTATGCATCCTGGATGCTCCTCTGCGCCTACGGTTCTCGTATAGGCCTTTTTCCTAATCTTTCACGGTCGGTCTGACGTTGCCGGTTTTCTTTCGGAACATCCCCACCCTGCCGGCCAGCAAACCATGAACGTTATACAGCTCGACCGTGTGAAGTTGCCCGGGCTTCAGCACAAGTACCGGGAAACGGTTCTGTTTTTCCCCGTATGGGGCAGACCTGCCATTCCTATTGCACCTTCTGTTTCCGCTGGCCGCAGTTCGTGTCCGAACGGGATTTGCGTATAGCGGCCCCCAGGGCTCCGGGGTTGTACGCCTATCTGCAAAGGCATACCGAGGTTACCGACCTTCTTGTGACCGGGGGCGATCCCCTGGTCATGAAGGCTCAAAATCTCGCAGAGATTCTTGAGCCGTTGCTCGGTTCCGAATTTAACCATCTCCAGACGATCCGTATCGGCAGCAAGGCTCTGGCTTTCTGGCCCTATCGGTTTTTGACGGACCGGGATGCCGATGATCTGTTGCGGTTATTTGAGCGGTTAGTGGCCAGGGGAAAACACCTGGCCCTGATGGCCCATTTCAACCACTGGCGCGAAATGGAGACCGATGCGGCCCGCAGGGCCATCGAGCGGGTGCAGGCTACCGGTGCGATTATCCGTACGCAATCTCCTCTGGTAGCCCATGTCAATGACGATCCACAGGTCTGGGCGCGCATGTGGCAGATGCAGGTCAGGCTCAGTATGGTGCCATATTATCAGTTCGTGGCGCAAAATACCGGCGCGCGGTATTATTTTGCGCTGCCGCTGGAGCGGTGCTGGCATATTTATCGCGAGGCGCTTTCGGCCCTGTCCGGATTGGCGCGCACGGTAAGGGGGCCTTCTATGAGCGCCGGACCGGGCAAAGTCGAGATTCAGGGGGTTGCCGAAATCGGTGGAGAAAAGGTTTTTGTTTTGCGTTTTATTCAGGGGCGCAACCCCGATTGGGTGCAGAGGCCGTTTTTTGCGCGGTACGATCCCAAAGCTATCTGGTTGGACGGGCTGCGTCCGGCCTTTGGAGCGGAAAAGTTTTTCTTCAGCGAAGAATATGAAGCCATGCAGCGCAAGGCGGGAATAACCGTTGATCAAACCTGATAGCCCCCCGGGCGCATGGCCCGGGGAGGAGAGGGGGAAATTATTTGGTAGCAGGATTCATGAGAGCCGCGACGATCCGGCGGTAGGTTTCGCCGGTTTCAGTTTCGGCTCGTGTGGCCATGTACGGTTTGCCACTGTCGCCGGCCAATACCATGGCTGTGTCCATGGGAATTTTGCCTAAAAAGGGTGCCTTCATCCGTTGTGCGATCTGTTCGCCACCCCCCGATTTGAAAATATCGATGACTTCGCCACATTTGGGGCATGCAAAGCCGCTCATATTTTCGATGATTCCCAGTACGGGCATTTCCAGGCGTCGACAGAAGGTTACCGATTTCTGCACATCCAGCAGCGCGACTTCCTGCGGAGTTGTAACGATGACGGCTCCGCTGTTTTGGTCGTCCCCCAGCAGGGTTTGAACAGCGGTCATCGGTTCATCTCCGGTTCCCGGAGGACAGTCGACGATAAGAAAATCGAGCTCGTCCCACTGCACATCCCGTAAGAATTGTTGGATGAGGGCTGTTTTGGCCGGGCCCCGCCAGATAAGAGCTTCATCCTCGTCACCCAGGAGAAACCCAACCGAAATAACCTTCAGATTGCTCAGATATTCAACCGGCAGCAGACCATCGGCACCGTTTTGTAGCTGTTGGTTGCCGAGTCCCAGCATTTTGGGGACGCTGGGGCCATGCAGATCGATATCGAGCAGACCTACGGCATAGCCATCCTGTGCCAATGTCAGCGCGAGGTTTACGGCGGTGGAGCTTTTACCGACGCCGCCCTTGCCGGACATGACCAGGATTTTGCGTTTGATGCGCCCGAGGCGTCGCTTCATTCTTGCCTGTAGCTCGCATGGTGACGGTTGACCGGATGAACATTGGCCGGTCGGGGCAGGTGTATCCATGATGATGCGTCTCCTTTGTTACGAAATCAATTTTGCTATTCCGAGGCAATGATCTGGTATGTCCGGGACCTCGTGGCCCGGAGGAACGGTTAATGGTCGCAGCAGTTTTCGCCGACGACGAGAGCGTTTTGCAGATAGTCCGAAGCAAGCTTGTCAGGTGTTTCGGATACCGCGCCCACCACCACCTTGATGCCATTTTCCGTAAAAAGCTCCTGAGCGCGACGACCCATGCCTCCAGCGATAATGATATTTGCGCCGAGTTCGCTCAGCCAGCGAGGAAGTACCCCAGGTTCATGGGGGGGAGGCTGATGCATGGTTTTGGCGATGATGTTTTTCGAGTCACTGGCAATTTCCAGAAGAGCAAACTCTTCACAATGTCCAAAATGCTGACTGAGTTGTCCTTGTACCAATGGAATGGCGATTTTCATGGATAGATCTCCTTTTTGAGCACCGGCACTTATAGCCGCGTGCCCTATTGATTATGGAACGGTTCCGTGGGCTGGAGGCCCTTGGCGGTCGGTCTAGCTCGACTAGCGTTTTTCGACGAACTTCCGTTTCGCTAAAATCTCGGTCGTAACGGATGCTGGCAAAGACCGGTAATTGCAGTTTTGTTGCAAATTTATTTATGGCCTCTTACATGTCGGGATTGCTCTTAGTTTTATTGAATGCGATGACTGTGGAAATATTGAAGTGTCGGGTCGGCCACGCGTTTTAAATCGTGGTATCCACTCATGGTTGGTTCTGTCACCAGTATTGTCAGGGTCGTTCCAGTGATGGACGCGATGACGGGGCAGTCTCTGTCGGTCGATTCGTCTATGATGATCGTGACAAGTCGCTCTTTAGTAGAAAGCGATTAGACGCCACCGGTGGCATCCGTTGAACATGCTTCTTTTAGGCGGCCTGCCTTGAAATCATGCAGTGCTTCGATGGCGGTTCCTTTGGCTCCGTGAAAAATGCGAATTTTAGCGGCTTGCAGCGAGGTAAATGCTTTAGGTCCGATGGAGCCCGTTACAACCGCTTCAACTTTGCCGTCTACGACCTTTTGCGCGGTTTGGATGCCGGCACCATAGGATGCATCACGGCCGCTGATATTGTTGATGCATTCCCATGTGTTGGTGCAGTCGTTATGAATTAGCAGCCAGTCTGCTCGTCCGAAGCGTGGATCAAGGATGCTCTCAGGATTGTTATTTTGAGCTGTAAAGGCAATTTTCATCGGGTTTTCCTCCTTGTGCATATTGCGTAAGGGGTTGAAATTTCGCCTAATGGTTGCTTTACTCGGCAACAGGTTAGTGAACTTGAGTTGTCGCCATGAACCTGATTAGCTGAGGTAGAGGATAGCCATTGATTCAAAACTGAAATGATTTCACCCCGGTATCCCCAGGTTACCCAGAGGCCCTGTGCTTCAAGCGCAATTTGAAACCGAGGATGGATGCCTCCACATAGCACTCCGTCTACATTTTTTAGGCGAAGCCAGGCAGGCAGGTCGGGATGTTTGTCCGGGGACCATGCATGATCGGTATATTCTGAAATTTGCTTTTCAGGGACCAGGATGTCAGCGAAGACAAAATTTCGTGAACATCCGAAGCGTGGCATGACTCTGTTCTCATAACAGGGCAAGGCTAGGCGGATTATCGCTTCTTTTGGAGGATGACGGTCCATGGCATGAGTTAATTACACGGATCGTGCCACTTTTTGTTTAAGTTTTATGGATGTTGAAAAGTCAATGAAAACAATAGCCTATGAATGTAATCCGAAGATCTTGATGGTGGGAAAAGTTATGGCATGTTGCATGATGCAACGCTATATGATTGAAGAGATTGAAAAAACAATAGGTTGGGAGTGTTGCAGTGTTGTTGCAGGCGTTGCGGGGAGATGCAACATTCAATGTTTGGCCATGGATCGATTGAGCCAGCGCCAGAGAGTGGTGCGGTTGATCCCGAGCTGTTGAGCAGCTGCGGTGTGATTGCCGTTGCAGCGTGCCAGGATTTCGCGTAGTTGTTGCTCGGATGGCACCTGATGGCGTTTTTGCTCATGCCTCGGCGTTGTGACCGGGCGCAAGTTGCCGGGCAGGTGGGCTGGGTCAATCGTGTCGGTACGGCAGAGGATGACGGCGCGCTCAACCAGATTGAGTAATTCGCGCACATTGCCGGGATAAGTGTGGTCAAGTAACAAGACCATAGCTTCTGGCGTGAATCCTCGGAGGTTTTTTCCGTAGATTGCGTTGAAGCGGTCCAGCGCCAGGTCGAGCAGCAGTGGAATGTCCTCGGGGCGTTCCCGCAGGGATGGGATGCGCAGCGGAACTACATTGAGACGAAAATACAGGTCCTGGCGAAAAAGTTTCTGCTCTACCATTAATTCAAGGTTTTGATGGGTAGCGGCCACAAAGCGCACATTGGCTTTACGTGGTTTGCTGGCCCCCAAGGGTTGGTATTCGCGGTTTTCCAGTACGCGCAAGAGCTTAACCTGTAAGGGGAGCGGTAAATCGCCAATTTCATCGAGAAAAAGGGTGCCTCCTTCAGCCTGTTGCAGGCGCCCGGGACGATCCTCTGTCGCCCCGGTATAAGCACCTTTACGGGCTCCGAAAATCTCCGCTTCCAACAACTGCTCCGGCAGCGCGCCACAGTTGAGTATCACAAGCGGGTTTTGGCTGCGGGGGCTGAGGTTGTGCAGGGCCAAGGCAAAGAGTTCCTTGCCCGTGCCACTGTCGCCATGCAAGAGGACAGTGGCCTGGCTTGCCGCAATATCCGGCAACACGTCAAATAATTTGCGCATGGCAGGGTTGCGGCTGACCATGTCCTGAAAGCGGTGCTTCTCCGTTACTTCCCGTTGCAGGGCATGAATGCGACTCAGGTCGCGGAATGTTTCCACGCCACCCACCGGTTCACCTTTGTTGTTTCGCAGTACGGAGGCGGAAACAGAAATGGGGATTTCCCGGTTATGCCGATCGAGAATGTCAATCTCACGGTTTTCGACATTGTTACCGCTGTCCATCGCTTTTTGCACCGGGCATTCGGTAAAGCAGATGGAGCTGCGAAAAATCTCGCAACAGCGCTGGCCGAGTGCCTCTTCACGAGAGAAGCCGGTGATGCGCTCGGCCGACTGGTTGAACCAGGTAATGCGCATGTCGCCATCTACGGTGAATACTCCGTCAGCTACGCTATCAAGAATGGTGGATAGGTGTTCTTGTAGATCGCAAGGATGTGTTTTCATATCCGCCTAGCTTAGCGGGTTTTTGACCATGAGTCCAGAAGGCTGTCGGACGAGCCATGAACCGGCTACAAGTTCGGTTGAATGCCCATGCTTCAACTCCTTTTCGGCCATAACTGCAACTTCGAACCTTGAGGCGAGGTACAATTTATCCTAAGCATTCCGGCTTTATGCTTCGCCCCGCATTGTCCGACAGATTCCTGATATGGCTAGTGGGCACAATACAACGAAAAAAGGCCCGTACGGGTAGTACGGGCCTTGGTTATGCTCAAGGTAAAACCTAGTTTTTTTGTTTCAAATAGGCATCGATAGCCACTGCTGCCGATTTGCCGTCGCCCATAGCCAGGATGACCGTGGCGCCGCCGCGCACAATATCCCCGCCGGCAAAGACGCCGGGCAGGTTGGTAGCACCGTTTTCGTCGGTTTCAATATTGCCCCATTTGTTGAGCTTTAAATCGGGGGCGGTAGCAGTCAACAGAGGGTTGGCACGGGTACCGATGGCGTTTACCACGACATCCACTTCAAGTTCAAAGGTTTCGCCTTCAATGGCCACCGGTCTGCGTCGGCCGGAAGCGTCGGGCTCACCAAGTTGCATCCGCTGGCACAGTAAGCCTTTGACCCAGCCGTTTTCATCCCCGAGGATTTCCAGCGGCGCGGCCAGCAGAATGAATTCGATGCCTTCTTCCTTGGCGTGGTGAATCTCCTCGATTCGCGCAGGCATCTCGGCTTCAGTGCGTCGATAGAGGATAATGGAGCGGTCTGCCCCGAGGCGCTTTGAAGTGCGCACCGCATCCATAGCTGTGTTGCCGCCGCCAATGACGGCCACCCGTTTGCCATGAATGATCGGCGTGGGGTGGTCGTTGCGCCAGGCAGACATCAGGTTGACGCGGGTTAGATATTCATTGGCTGAGTAAACCCCCTTGAGGTTTTCCCCTTCGATGTTGAGCATAACCGGTAGACCGGCACCGTTACCAATGAAAACCGCATCGAATTCCTGGCGTAACTCGTCCAGGGTGACGGTTTTCCCTACCACGACATTGCACTCGATTTCAACGCCCAGTTCCTGAAGTCTTGAAACTTCGGTGTCAACGATGCGTTTGGGTAAACGAAACTCGGGAATGCCGTAGCGCAGAACTCCGCCGGTGTCGTGCAATGCCTCAAACAGGGTTACTCCATGCCCCTTGCGAGCCAATTCGCCGGCCATGGTAAGTCCGGCGGGGCCGGAGCCTACAATGGCAATTTTCTTTCCGGTCGGCTCCGGCAGTTTTTCCTTGGGTAATTTGTCCGGGTGGGCCAAAGCCCAGTCGGCGACAAACCGCTCCAGGTAGCCGACGGCTACCGGCGCGCCTTTAACGCCACGAACGCAGACCTGTTCGCACTGGGTTTCCTGGGGACAGACCCGGCCGCACACGGCGGGCAGAGTGTTGTCTGCGAGCAAAATGCGTGCGGCCTCAGGCAGATTGCCTTCGGCCAGAGCGGCAATAAAGTCGGGAATCCGGACTCGAACCGGGCATCCGGCAATACAGGGACGGCTTTTGCACAGTAGGCAACGCTGGGCTTCGCGGATAGCCTGCTCTTCGGTAAGCCCCTGATTGACTTCTTCAAAGTTGCCGATGCGGCGCTGTGGATCCTGTTCGGGCATTTTAACCCGTTCAATAGCCATGCGTTCTTTGGGGGTCAGTTTTTTTTTCATAATATATGTTATCGTTTCACTTTGATAATTTTATCGCGTAGTTCTTCGGGGAGATCCGCCATGATTTTGGCTTCGGTCTCCCGGTACATGGACAGGCGATCCATAAGCAAATCAAAATCAACAAGATGGCCGTCGAATTCGGGACCATCGACACAGGCGAATTTAGTTTCGTCGCCAACCTTCACTCGGCAACCACCGCACATGCCCGTGCCATCGATCATGATGGGGTTTAGGCTGACAATGGTTTTAATGCCGTAAGGTCGCGTCAGTTCTGCTACCGCCCGCATCATGGGGACTGGGCCGATGGCAAACACCGCGCTGGGTCGCTTGTCCGGATTGTCGATCAGTTCCTGCAGTACATTGGTCACAAAGCCCTGCTGTCCCAGACTGCCATCTTCTGTGGCAATCAGTACGTCGGTGGAAAAGGCAGCCAACTCTTCGGCAAGAATGATGAAGGGCTTGGAGCGTCCTCCGATAATGGTGGTTACCTCGTTTCCCGATTCGGCCAAGGCTTTGGCCAGGGGGTACAGAACCGCCGTGCCGAGTCCGCCACCCACACAGGCAACACGCCCCCACTGTTCAATCTCCGTTGCTTTCCCCAGCGGGCCGGCAATGTCACGGATCGAGCCGCCGACCGGAGTGCTCACGATTTTAAGGGTAGATGCACCAACAGCCTGAATAAAAAGAGTAATGGTACCCGCTTGCGGATCGGCATCTCCGATGGTCAGGGGGATGCGCTCGCCATCCACTTCGGGATGGACAATGACAAACTGACCCGGTTGCCGGGCTTTGGCGATGCGCGGAGCGCGAATAACCATGCGATGCACGTTAGGCGCCAAGGTATCATTTTGCAGAACTTCGAACATGTTCTCTCCAACGGATAGAAAAGGAGTGGTCAACGTCCCGCCCTGTGATGGGGGAATTAACGCTCTCCCGTTAAACTCGCGATTCTCAACTCAAAAAGAAGGTTTCATAGAGAGAGAAAGTAAACCATCTGATAGTATCAGTTTGGGTTTTTCAATTCAACCAATACATTGTTTCCGGGATGTTTTGCTGTTTACGATATTCTTCAGGGGCTTTTTACAATAATTCCGGACTTTGTGGGGATGTGAAATCCCGCTAAGACCATCGCGTGGACAGGATGAGAAATGGAGCCGATTGGTAGGGGTTTGCTGCCAGTGAGACCGATTCGAGCGTTGTTCGCGGCAAGATTTTCTGCTACGGTTTCCTTGTACCGTTTTGTATCTCAATCGTTTTTCAGAAGATTGTCTAAACAAGAGAGCGGGGCATGCCGAACCGTGTCGCATGTTTCGGGAAACTGTCCTCGTTTTTGTCGGATAATAGGTATTTGCCAAGGGTTGTTCCGGTTCGTCTTTAACTCTATAGAGAGGTGATTGGTTATGCTGGAAATACGTCGGCAGGCATTGCGAGGAGCTTTGTGCGACGCAGATGAAGGTATCCGTCAGGCAGCCGCTGAGGCGTTAGAGCGCTTGGAAGCCGTGCAGAGTTTGGATGATATTCTGCAGATCCTCAAGTCAGGCAACCGGGGCCTGCAGGTGCGTGCAATTTTTGCACTTGAGAAGGTCCAGAGTCCCCGGGTGTATGCGCCTTTACTGGCGGCTCTCAAGGTTGCCGATGCCGATATCCGTTGCGCAGCGATTCAGGTCCTCGGTGAAAAAAAACATGTCAAGGCCCTGGAATATCTTGTTCGCCATCTCAAGGATCCTCACCCTGCGGTAAGAGTGCACGCTGCCTGCGCATTGGGCAATTTCTCCGATCCCCGCCTGGTTCCCTATCTGGTGGCTGAATTGGGCAGCAGCGATGAAGAGCTGGTAGTCAGTGTGCTCGATGCATTGGGGGGGATCGGTGCTGCGGAAGCCGAAGGTGCCGTGTTGAGCTTGGTTCAGGATGATCGTCTGCGCGTGCGGCGCGCCGCCATCAAGGCTTTGGGTTGCCTGGGGATTGATGATCCCGCTGGAGCCTCTGATTGAGAGCCGTTTCGGGGGGGGTGGACGGAGCTAAAGGTAGTCGATGACTTCCACGCCTTTAAGGAACGGATCGACTTCGGAGACGATCCGTTTTTTTTCTGCAGCGGAAAGGTTAAGCGTGCGTGGTTTTTCCAGATGCTCCCCGAGGGGGTCAAACAGGATCTTTAGTTCAACGGCGTCGGGGTTATCGATTCCGACACGTCCCACCACGCCGATTTCATTATTATCCAGGCGTACCAAGGTGCCAACCGGGTAAGTTCCCAAAGCAAAGATAAATGTTTCCAGATACCCCGGGTGTAACAGGGTCCCGGCCAGGCACAGGAGCTCCTGTATGGCTTTGCGAGGGGTAATAGGGCGTTGGTAGGGGCGCAGAGTGGTGATGGCATCGTAAGTGTCGGCAATGGTAGTCATGTCGATCAGGTCAAATGAACCACTGATCCCCGCGTTTTGAGGATAGCCTCTCCGGTCAAAATGCAGGTGGTGCCCAAGTACGATGGCGCGGGCACTGTCGGTCAAACCACCCATCTGGTCGATGATCGCTGCGCCCATATCGGGGTGCTTTTTAATTTCTGAAAATTCTTTTTCCGATAGCTTTCCTGGCTTGTTGATGATGGCCAGGTCGATTTTGAGTTTGCCTATATCATGCAATAGACTACCGATACCCAGCGTACGCAATTCGTCTTCCGACAGACCGGCTGCTCTGCCGACCGCCAGGGCAAGCACCGAGACATTTACCGAATGGGTAAAGGTGTAGTTATCGTAATTTTTCAGCAGACTCAGCGCCAGTAGCGCGTGCGGATCCGCAAGGGTCATGCGAGCCATGTCCTTGACGACCTTTTGTGCTTCCGCCGATGACGGGATGCGACCCAGTCGCACATCCTGGAATATGCTATTGACCACCTTGAGGGCACGACCGAAAATTTTTCGGGCGGATTGCCGGTCGGTATCCTCCTCGCTCTCTTCAGGCAAAAAACGGATGTTGCGGATATCGTTCTGTCGGAACAGTTCTTCAAACTCTTCGTGGCCCAATGCCGTGCCGTTTAAAAACTGCAGGAGAAGTTTGAGCTCATGGTTCTCAATGCCTTCAAGAAACTCGATCCCTGCCAACTGCTTTTCCTGAAACAGGCGACAGAGGTTTTCCGCTGCCGGATGGGGATCGGCAAACAGGTGGTCATTAACGAATAAGGTATCCTGCAGGATGCCGATACGCAGCTGGGTCCGCCCTTGCAAAAGGTTTTTCAGCAGTCCGGTGGCGGCTTGAAGTTGTTTTTGAATGATAGGGTGCTGCACAGGGTAGAGCCGTAATCCCTTAAGGGCCCCCGATAGGCTGTTAACCAGTTGTTTCAATGGATCCATTTGCATAGGCGTCAAAGTTCAGACCATTGATTCATGGTTCTCGATGCAGATTGGGCAATGCGATGATCACGCTCGTGTCTGAGCGCTTCCAAAACGGGTTTGGAGGAGGGGCTGCCAATCTGCCCCAGGGCAGCAATGGCTTGAATGCGCAAAACAGCCCCTCGGGATGGCCTCCACAAGGGCCGGCGTTTCGCCAGCCGCTCAAGTTCGGGGGCGGCTTCAGGCGCGCCAATGCGGCCCAGTGCCTTGATTGCAGATGTTTTAAGCTCGGTTTTTTTCATGAACGGATCCCGGCTTTTGATGATTTTGACCAAGCTTGGTACCGCCGCGGGGTTGCGCATGATACCAAGGGCAAGGATTGTTTGAGGATAGAGCTCACTGTGGCCGCTGTCAACCAGTTGTAGTAGGGATTTGACAGCTTGGTCTCCACCTATGCGCGCCAGCGCACGGATTGTCTCGCGTGCGATGCGCAAATCTTCATGCCAAAGCAGTGGGTGGAGGTGGCCGGCGGTGTGCGGACCACCGATCTGCCCAAGTATGGCGACCACGTTGCGAACCATATACCAGTGTTCGTCCTGCAGAGCCAATATTAAATCGGGAATCGCGATGGGGCCCAACTTGGCCAGGGTGGTCGACAGAAGTTTACGCGCAAAAGCATCTTTTTCACTGGCCAGGCGATATATCAGAGGGCGCACGGTTTTTTCGCGCAGAAAGACCATTGTCTGCATGCACTGATCGCGCAAAGGTTTGGGGACACCGCGCGTACACAGAGTGTTGATCAGGAAGTCCAGAACATCTTTTCCTGTCAGTTGATTCAGGCAGTGAAGAACTTCGCTACGTCGAGACTTGCTTTGTTGCCGGTTGCCAAACAGGACGGCCAGGGTGCGGAATGTCTGCAGCACCAGGATTAGATGCTTTTCGGACAGATGCTGATGAAGATGCCTTGGCAACCTGTCCAGCAGTTGTTTGAAGCGGCGGTCCGATGCTTCTCTTGGCAACTGTATGAGGATCTGTTCGAGGCTGAGGAGGTCGATGAGCTGCTCAGCCATGGAAGAGTCGCCGGTTGTTTCGGTGGCCACTCCCTTAAGCTGTTTGATTGACTCCGTCCCGGAGGAGGGTGCCTCTTGCAACTTTTTATCGCTGCCGACAGATGTTTTATTGTCCCTGTTCTCGATGCGTTGCTTGGCTGCACGAATAACGGATAAATCAAGTTCGTTGATCCATATACCTGTTGCTTGCTCCGCCAACAGCAATTCCTGCATCCCTCCCTTTTCCTGCATGTCAGTGGGTTTGAGGATGACATTGCGAGAAAAAACAACAAGGTCTCGGGCTGTCAGTTCAGGGAGAAACAGCAGTTGCTGTATGCGTCTTGCAAATAAAAAGTGAGCCAGGCTGCGGATGCCTGCATGTTCTTGGGCGCATGTTTCGTCATCGAGAAGGATGCGATCTTTGCGGACATTTATCACCAAGTTGCCATTCTGGAGCAATGGACGAAAGGCTTCCATGGCCTCTTCGCTTACCTGCTTCAACGTTGGATGTTCTGCTGGGTAGAAGCGAATGGTTTTAATCAGCTTGATCAATTTGATCAAGGCTGCACGTAAAAGGTCCATGCTCTGAAATTGTTGAGTATCTGGGGTCACGGGGTTTTATCTCAGAAAGAAATGTGTATTTTCTTATTGAACCATTAGCTTAACGTTTCGTAGGCTGGTTGTAAATAGCTTTTATATCGTGCAAAATAGCCGACTGTTGTGATTGCTTTTTGCGGATTTACAGCAGGCTATCAAAAGGGGGCGGTATGCTGGTCTTGGGTTTGACAGGGGGGATCGCCAGCGGCAAAAGCATGGTGGCGGGAATGTTTCAAAATCTCGGTGCCGAAGTGGTTAGTGCTGATGACCTTGCCAGGGACGTGGTGCGCCCCGGGTCGGCCATCCTTGCCCGCATTGCTGAACAATTTGGCAATCAGGTGCTGCGAAGTGATGGAGGCTTGAACCGACCAGTTCTGGCAGAAAAGATTTTCTCTGATCCTCAGGCGCGTAAGGCCCTGGATCGGATTACCCATCCCGCTATTGCTGAACTGGCTTCCCGGAGATTTAAGGCCCTTGCGCAAAAAGGATCCAGGATTGTCGTGTATGATGCTCCGCTATTATATGAGGCCGGTGCGGATAAGCAGGTCGACGAGGTGGTTGTGGTAGCGGTAGATGCGGAAACCCAATTGCGGCGGCTGATGTTGCGCGACGGACTCGATCAACTGGCGGCCAAAGCGCGCATAGATGCACAGATGCCCTTGGTACAAAAGATTGCACGGGCGGATTATGTCATCGACAACAACGGTTCGTTGGAGGCAACCCGGCAACAGGTTGTGGCCCTTATGGCGCGACTTGATCCGGTGGCAGGTGATTCCTGTCTTCCGAAGTTATAAAACGCAGAATAAGGTCAAGCATGGGCTGCCAGGAAGGATGGTCCGGGGCGGCAAGGCCATGTCCGGTCTGGGGGCCGAACAGGTGATATTCTTTGCATTCGCTTCCAAGGCGCAGGAATAGGTCGTAGCCACTGGCAACTTTTACGGTCTGGTCGCCCAAGGCGTTGATGGCCAATGTAGGGACTGTGATTGAGGGCAGCGTGGGTCGAATGTGACGGATAAGTCGGCAGATCTGGTAGACACCATTGACGGGGCGTCGATCGTAGTAGAACCCTGCTAAGTGTGCGGGCAGTTCACGTTTCTGGAATTTTCGGAAATGACGCAGTATACCGGTAAAGGGTGCCAGGCGATGAAGCATGGCCAGGAAGGGGGATAGCAGAACCATGCTGCTGAAATTCCGGCTCGTGGCAAGCGCCAACAAAACCAGGGCGCCGGTGCTGATGCCGATAGTATGAACTCTGCCGGTTTCCTGTTGCAATCTATCGTGAGCTTCGCGGGTGGCAGTAACCCATTCTTCAAAACGGCGCTGACAGAGATCCTCCGGGGTCGTTCCGTGACCAGGCAGGCGGACAGCGGTAACCGGGAACCCAGCCTGGCGGAGGACTTCACCGAGGGGGCGCATCTCCCAGGGGGAGGCAGTAAAGCCATGCACGAGCAGTATCCCTGGTTTCCCCGGAAAATCCGGTTCCAGGTGAAACTCCTGGTTTTGCAAGTTTGATGGATCGCAGGAGTGTAAATTGTTTTTACATGGGTTCATCGGCGCCCCGGAAAAAGGAATGAGCCGCCTGGCTTGGTGCATTCTGCAACATGCCAGGCGGCTCTTTTGGTGCGTATCGGAACAAAACGGTGGTTGCTGATCTTCGGATTCTAACCGCCAACGTTTTTTGGATGGTCTCGAAATTGGTGGCTCTGGGGTGCTTTAGTTTTTGTGAAAGCCAAGCCGGCTGGACAGCTCATCGGCAGCTTTTACCACCAGGGGCATGAGCTCTTGCTCGATGCGTTCGTCGGTGAAGCGAATCGACGGACCTGAGATGCTCAGGGAACCAATGATTCTCCGGGTATAATCCCGGATGGGAGCAGCGACACACCGGACGCCAAGGTCCAGCTCCTCATTGTCGAGGGCATAGCCCTTTTCCGCCACGTCTTTAAGGGTTTCCTTGAGTTTCTCCCGGTCAGTAACGGTGAACTCGGTGTAGCTTTTGAGTTCTTCTTTGGGGAGCAGGGCTTCGAGTTCTTCCTCAGACATGAAGGCCAAATGTACTTTGCCGGCCGCCGTAGCGTAGGCTGGAAGCCGCGAACCTACCCGGGAGACAACCCGTACCGTATTGTGGGTTTCGACGACATCGAGGTATACAATGTGTCCTTCCTTGAAGATTGCCAGGTAGGAGGTTTCATTGCAGGCTTCTACGATGCTGTCGAGAACCGGCTTGGCCTGGTGTAACAGCCCCATTTTTTTGATGAAAGTCTGGCCCAGCTCAAGAGATTTCAGTCCGAGCCGGTAGTTTTCGGTTACCTTGTTTTGTTCGATGTATCCGCGTGCTTCGAGTGTGGCAAGTAATCGAAAAACATTGTTTTTATGTAGCCTCAAGCGCTTGCTGAGTTCGGTTACGCCAAGTTCATCAACGTCATCGCTGTGAAATTGTTCAAGCAGGTCGAGGGCATGCGATACCGCTTGAATCATATACTCGGATTTTTCCTTTTTTGCCATGTTCCTGGTTCCCTCTTTGATTTAAATTTCCGGCCTGGAGCCGGTTTAGTAGAAAAAATGAATTGATGCTTGTTGCTTTTGTAATGTGTTTGCCGAGCCGCTTGTTTTTACGCCCAAACCGCAGACGAGGACTCTTAAACAACAACTTTTTAAATATAAAATTATGTTTTATAGATGTCAACCACAACTGTGGCGAGCGCGCAGGCTTTTTCTGGGCGTTGTTCGGATTGACGACAGACCTGTGTATCGTTGTTGGGTTGCTCTGGCGTCTGAGCCTCCCGATCTCACCGCATGGCGCTTATCCATCATTCGGTCGCATCTTAACAGCAAATAGTGGGCCAATGATTCCTGTTGCTGTTACGCGTCGGGCTTCATAACTTCGCGAAGGACAGTGGTGGCAAAGCTTCCTTTGGGAAGTGCGAAGGATAATGTCAGTTGGTCCCCTTGCTGGCTTGTTGCAATCATTGATATCGGAATCCGCAGTGGGCGACGTTCGCCCGGCATGGAGATACCTGAACCGAGACGGAAATCCTCAAGTTGAATCCCCTCTTTGGCCAGTAAGGCTTGCTCGAGTATGCCTGCCTGGGCCTCGGCAAGTTTGACTTTGTAGCCCAGGAGCGGGGCCGTGGGGCTGATTTCCAGACGGTCGGCCCGGGGCTGCTCTTCGGCGGGGTCCGTTACCAGGAAACAGGCGCCATTATCATGTTTGTAGGCCAGATCGCCGGCCCAGAGCGTCTCGATGCTATCCAGTCGCATGGTCACCAACCGGTCGAACAGGTGGGATTGGTACGCAGACACATAAAGGCGCAGCAGTTTGCCGGGTAGGCGGCGGACCGCGTCTTCGGGGCTGCGGCCCTGGCGCAGGTTGCGAATCAGGTTGCGTTCATTGCGCATGCGAGGGGGCAGGGCTTCCTCGGCCTCGGGCAGTCGGTTTTCTGAGAACAGGGTGGCGGCTTTATGCCATCCAGGGTGGACGATTTTGTTCGGATCGCCAATAATCTGTGCAACTGCCAGGTCAAAATTTTTCTGTACGATGGCTTGCCCGATGAGGTGGGAGTTGCCGAGGGATCCATAGCGCTGTTCGCCAAAGAAATTCGGCACCCCTGTCATTTTCAGGATATGTAGAATGTCGCGAGCCTTTTCCAGGGCGTCATTATCGACACCTCTGATGATGATCGTGAACTGGTTGCCGGCCAGGTGGCCAAGGCGCAGTTTGTTGCGGTGTTTGCGGGCGGAGAGGATGCGAATGTCTTCCAGTTGAAGCGCGAGGGCTTGCTCCGGGTTGCAGCCAGGCACGGAAATGAATTGCCTGGTAGTTGCCATGGCATCCTTGAGGCCGGCATATCCCATGGCGCGCTCGTCGACCTGTAACGCTTTTGCGATGCGCTTAAGGGCCTCAAAGGTGGTTACACCGCATTTTTCCACCTCCAGATAAAGGTGTTCTCCTTCACCGCAAGCGGCATACAGGGGTAACTCTTCAACCAGGAAGTCCTCGGGGCAGGTTTTGATGTTGCCGCCGGTTCCGGGATTATTTGCTGTGAGATATCTACCCATGATTGCCACTCCAGTCTATGCGGAAACCTCTTTGTGCCGATTGAGGGGGTGCGCCTTCGCAGACATGTTGCCGGTTTCGGCGGTGATGGATGAAGTGGATCGGTTGACCCTGAGCCAGAAAACGCCGCATGTATTTGGATAGAGGGTAGCCTGGTAGGTCGTGGGACACAGGAGTACCCAACTGGTTTTCAAAGCCATCGACCTGATCCAGGTGAGCCGCAACGGCGTCGGCGTAATCGGCTACGTCACTACTGAAAAACAATTCCCCGTCAGGTTGCAGGTAGTGTAGCAAGGTCTGTAGAAACAGCTCGTTGACCAAGCGTCTTTTGAGGTGGCGCTTTTTGGGCCATGGGTCGGGGCAGTTGATGTAGATGGCGGTAAGGCATCCCGGAGTTAAGAAGCGGGATAGCAGGTACCGGGCTTCGATGCGCATCACGCGGACATTGGACAGCCCCTGCAGCTCCAGTCGGTTGCAGGTTTTGTTGCAGCCCTTGTTGTATATATCGATTGCCAGGAAGTTTCGCTCAGGAGAGTTGGCCGCCATTTGTGCCATGAAATCGCCGATCCCACAGCCTATCTCAAGCGCCAGTGGGTTTGAGTTTCCGAAGATCGCAGAGAAGTCGGCTGGTGACGATAAGTCTTCTTCCTTGAGGAAAAATGGCGATTTTATCTCGATCATGCTTTGAGTCATGCCTGTGTCCTGTCGGGTGCTCTTGTTGGCCTTAAAAAAAAGATTTAGGCTATCACGAAAGGTCTCTTGTCACAAGACGTTTTTTGACTGCAGGCCTTCGGGCGGGCGGGTCTTATCGGGCTTGAAAATGGTTGTGTTTCGACGTTTTAGAGGATAATCTGAACGGCCTGATTGTGATTGTGCCAGTGCGCGAATATCTTGTGTGTTATGAGGGCGAGGGCGCGCCTGGAGTTTATTTTACAAAGCCACCAAGGAGGCTTTTATGCTTATCGTTATGCATCATAATGCTACCAGCGATCAGATCCAGGCCGTTGAACAGGCTATTTCCGCTCTGGGGTTGCTGGCTCAGCCCATCCCTGGCGGCGAGAGAACCGCCATCGGGGTATTGGGCAACCGAGGATATGTGGACGATGCAACCATTCGAGACCTGCCCGGGGTGCTGGAAGTTATCCATGTCAGTAAGCCGTATAAGATGGTGTCGCGCGATTTTCATCCGGCTTCGACGGTAGTGAGAATCGGCCCCGTTGTGGTGGGGGATGGCTGCCCTTCGGTGGTTATGGCCGGCCCCTGCTCCATTGAGAGCGAAGCTCAGATGCTGGAATCGGCTCGTCTGGTTAAGGCTGCCGGCGCCCATGTCCTGCGAGGTGGGGCTTTTAAGCCGCGCACCGGTCCCCACTCCTTTCAGGGATTGGGAGCTGAAGGGCTAAAGTATTTACAAGCCGCAGGCCAGGAGGTCGGTCTGCCGGTCGTTACCGAGGTGATGCGCATCGAGCAGCTTGATCTTGCCTGCCGTTACGCAGACCTTCTGCAAATCGGTGCACGCAACATGCAGAATTTTGACTTGCTCAAAGAGGTGGGGCGACTTCGCTGTCCTGTGCTGTTGAAGCGCGGCATGAGTGCTACTATTGAGGAGTTTCTTGCTGCTGCCGAATATATTGTGGCGGAAGGCAACGACCAGGTGATCCTGTGTGAGCGCGGCATCCGTACGTTCGAAACGGCGACCCGCAACACCCTTGATCTGTCAGTGGTGCCGCTGGTCAAGTCGTTGAGTCATTTGCCGATCATTGTCGATCCTAGCCACGCCACGGGACGCCGCGCCCTGGTGCCGGTCATGTCGCGCGCAGCTCTGGTGGCAGGTGCGCATGGACTGATGATCGAGGTGCATCCCTCACCGGATCAGGCCTTGTGCGATGGAGCGCAGAGCCTTACCGCTCAGGGCTTTTCACTGTTGATGAAGGAGTTGGCGTATCTGCAGGATTGTCTTGCGAAGCTACATGGGTCGGTAACTGGTGAACCAGTCTGAACAGAGTGATCTCGGGGGAACACATGAAGCGCACAGGCAGCATGCTGGTACCCAGCCCACGGTTGACATACAGTGGAACCTTGGCCAGTCCTGCCTGATAGAACCCGGCTACAAAGGCCCCTGAAAAGCGGGGTAAATAAAGCGGCGGCAGCAACGGAAGGCGAACTTGCCCCCCATGGGTATGCCCGGCCAGCACCAGGTCGATGCGTTTATCCAGTAATTCATGGTTGAACGCCGGCACGTGAGATAGCATGAGGTTGAGGCGTCTGGGTCTGGCTCCTTGGACCAGGCGGGATAACTGGTCGGAGGGTGAAGGATAGTCGACGCCCAGAATGGATAAGGGTACTCCATGTATCTGCAAGTCTCGTCGTTCGTTGATCAGCAGGGTGACATCCGCCCTGCTGAACTGGCGCCGCAGGTTTTCCCCCTCCAGTCGCGCCCAATATTCCCAGTTACCCTGTACGGCAAAAATACCAGCAGGGGCATGCAGTAAACGCAGAAATTTCAGCACCCCTTCCAGGTTGCGGCTTTGTTCGAGGTAGTCTCCCGTCAGCAGGATAGCATCAGGGCGCAACGTGCTGACCGTCTGGGCCACCCGTTCAAAATACCCCCGCGATGTTCTCAAGTGGAGATCCGACAGTTGGACCAGGCGTATCTCTTTGCCTTTTGGGATTTTGGCGATTGGGAGGAAGTGTCTTTCTATGCGTAATGCCTGGGGCTGACGCAACGTGGCATCTGCGGCAAACAGGCCGCCAATCATTACGGCCCCGCTTAACAGAAAGCGCCTTCGGGGCAGGGATTTGATGGTTGGTTTGGTGTGGGACATGATCGTGGCCTGAATCCGCTTGACTGCAAGGTCATCAACAACACTGTTGACCGAATTTCTCTGAATTATAAATGCTTCTGTGGCAACCTCTGTTGGGAAGCCGCTTTTGCAGTATTCGTAAATAGTGCTTCATGTTGTTCTGCCTACGCTTGATGTGCGTACGGCTGGCTTAGCGTGATTTTGTGTGTCTACTATAGCATGGCGGACCGGGCCATCCAACCTTCCTGTTATGGGTCCTATTAAGGCTGTTCGTAATGACGTTATCATATTTGAATTGCAACACAGGCACTGGCTTATGAACACTCTTGTCGCAACGGTGGCCGTGGCAGCTCCTCTGGAAAAAGCTCTTTCCTATCTGGTGCCGCCCTCTCTGGCTGGGGAGGTTCTGATGGGCGTGCGGGTAAGGGTTCCCTTGGGGAGGCGCACCGCCATAGGCTATGTGCTGGAGGTGTCGCCAGGAGAGGACGTTGGGCTTAAGCCCGTTATTGAAGTTCTGGGAGAAGAGCCTCTTTTTCCCCCGGCCATGGTCGAGTTTTTCCGACGGGCTGCCGATTATTACCAGTTTCCTATCGGTGAGGTGATCCGCACGGCCTTGCCCGCGGGCCTGTCTGGGGGGAACAATGGTGTGAAGGTACTTGCCGAGCGTGTCTACAGGCCATCTGAGCTCGTCGGTACGCCGCGAGGTCCCCGCCAGCGCGAGGTACTCGAGTATCTGCGGCGGACTTCCGGTTCTTCTCGGAGTGAGTTGCTGGACCTTTTTCCCGGTTGCGAGGGGAGCCTCAAGGCTCTTGTCGGACAGGGATTTATCCTGGAAGAGCAGCGGGAGCGGCTAAGGGATCCTTTTGCGGAGTTGGCGCCGGAGCTGGACAAGCCGGTCGAGATGACAGCGCCGCAGGCGCAGGCCTTTTCCGCCATAGGAGCTGCGTTACAAGGTGGCGAATTTCGGCCCATGTTGTTGCATGGTGTTACCGGCAGTGGCAAAACCGAAGTTTATCTTCGCTCGATTGAAGCCGTTATCGCATCCGGACGGCAAGCGCTGATCCTGGTGCCGGAAATTGCCCTGACGCCGCAATTGGTAAGTCGTTTCCGGGCCCGTTTCGCCGATGGACGTGCCTCGTTGGCGGTACTGCATTCAGGCCTTTCGGCGGGAGAGCGTTTTGATGCCTGGCGCAGTGTCGCTCGTGGCGACGTCGATATTGTCATCGGTGCGCGTTCGGCGGTGTTTGCGCCGCTTGATCGTTTGGGCATGGTCATTGTCGATGAGGAGCACGAGTCGAGTTATAAGCAGGGCGACGGCTTTCGTTATCATGCCCGAGACCTGGCCTTAATGCGTGGGCAGATGGAGGGAGCGCTGGTGCTGCTCGGCAGCGCAACCCCTGCCTTGACCACCTACCAACGCGCTCTCGAGGGAAAAATAGATTACCTGCTGCTGCCGGAGCGCGTCATGGGGCGATCACTGCCGGAGGTGGAGTTGATCGATCTGACCCAGAACCGGCCAGAGGGGACGCTGGCCCAACCTCTGAAAGATGCGCTGGTTGCCAATTTGGCTTGTGGGGAGCAGTCCCTGTTGCTGCTCAACCGGCGTGGGTTTGCTCCTTACCTGTTGTGTGCCGATTGCGGTACTGCTTTGCGTTGTCCGCATTGCGATATCACTCTGACTTTTTATTTGTCGCAAAAAGAGCTTCGTTGCAACTATTGTGATTTTCGTCAACAGCCTCCCGACCAGTGTCCATCATGTCAGGGGGCGAGCATCCTGCCGGAGGGGGCGGGTACCGAGCGGCTTGAACAGGAGTTGCAGGAATTGTTGCCGACGGCACGTATCGCGCGTATGGACCGGGATACAACCGGTCGCAAGGGAGCACACCAGTCGCTGGTGTCGGCTATGGAAAATCGTGCGATAGATATCCTGGTCGGTACTCAGATGGTCGCCAAAGGACTCGATTTCCCGGGTGTGACACTGGTAGGTGTGGTGCAGACCGACAACCTTTTGAATCTTCCTGATTTTCGTGCTGCGGAGCGTGCTTTTACGTTGCTCACGCAGGTGGCCGGACGGGCCGGGCGGGGCGAGCGCCCCGGCAAGGTTTTTGTGCAGACCTATGCTCCCGAGCACTTCGCCCTAAATTGCTGTATTCGTCACGATTATGAGGGGTTTGCACAAGAGGAATTGGCCTTGCGGCAGGAATTGGGGTATCCGCCCTTCGGGTTTCTGGTTAATTGTGTGTTTTCCGGTGCGGTTCGCGAGCAGGTCGAGGTTGCGGCGCAGGGGTTGGCCGCGGAACTGTTGGTGCCGGCGGAAAAACTTGGCGTCGAAGTTCTCGGCCCGGCCCCCTGCCCGTTGGCGCGCTTGCGCGGCAAAAACCGCTATCAAGTGTTACTCAAGGCTCCAAATCGCCCTCCTCTGCGCCACCTCCTGACGCGCTTGCCGTCGCTGCGGCGGGCTTTGCCTGGCAAGGTGGCGCTGACCCTCGATATCGATCCTCTGGATATGCTGTAGGCAAGGAGTGCCGGTTTTTCAGTCCCCAAAGGGCAATTCGGCGCCGAGTCCCTGTTGTTTTGCCCGTTGCAGTACATGGGCTGCCAGGGCAAGATCCTGAATGGCCATGCCGTGTGATTCAAACAGGGTGATCTGTGCCGGGTTGTTGCGACCGGGCAGGCGGCCAACGATGATTTCCCCCAGTTCCGGGATCTGTGTCCAGCGAATGCGTCCTTTTTCCAACAGCGGCAGTAAATCTCCACATTCTCGGGCGGCCACATCGCGGGCGTCGACCACTACCGAGTCGCAACGTCGGATGGTTTTTTCATCGATTTCGGTCCGGATCAGGGCGTTGCTGCCAACCGCATTGATGTGGCAGCCCGGTTCCAGCCATGCGCTGTCGAATAAAGGGGTTGCCGAGGTCGTGACCGTCGTGACAATGTCGCTGCCGCGGACCACCTCTTCGGCGTTTGCCGCGGGGATAACCGCAATGCCGAGTTGCTGGGATTGCTCCCGGCAGAATTCTTCCAGGCGTTGCCGGTCGCGGGAAAAGACTTTGGCCTGTTGGATCGGGCGCACCTGACAAAGGGCTGCCAGTTGTCCGCGTGCCTGCCAGCCTGCTCCAAACATGCCGACTACGCTGGCTTCCGGGCGACTCAGGTATCGGCTGGCGATGCCGCTCGCGGCTCCGGTTCGCAACATGCCCAGAAAATTGGCCTCGATAATGGCATCCAGCCGGCCGGAAGTCGCGTTGTAAAGATGTATCAGAAAGCGGTTTCCTTCGCGGGTCGAGGTGTAGGCTTTGAAGCCAATGGTGTCCAGGCAGTCAACCGCTCCCTGCAAGAGGTGCAAGGCGCCCTTCTGGATGCGGGTCCGTTCCCGAGGAATGTTGACGGCCCGGCCAAGAGTGTGTTCACGCAGGGACATCTCGACGGATTCCAGTGCCAGGGGCATGGTTGCCACCTTGCTAACGTCTTTTTCGCTGAGAAACAAGGCCATCAAGCTACCTCCTTGGGGGTGGGTTGGCGGTTCGAGGAAGGGTTTTCGCCACGGTAAGCTCTGGTCGATTATAAGGGGTTGATATGTTTCTTCCAAGTCAAAACCCCGCGATTGATGCTTGTTCATGTATCTGTTACTTTTTTAGATTAAGAGGCCCTTGCTCCTTACGTGTAGATGCTTTATAGTTCAAAACGCCGGTCCGTCATTGTCGGATGCCATGTCAGCGGCAATTCCAAAGTAATATAGATAGGTCGAAGCGTGAAAAATATTTTGGTAGTAGATGATCAACCGACTATTCGGCAATTGCTGGAGGTCAGTCTTAGTGGTCCAGACCGAAAAATTTTACTGGCGGAAAGTGGCGAACAGGCGCTTGATATCGCAAGGCTTAGAACTCCTGATCTGATTATCATGGATGTTATGATGCCGGGCGGGATGGATGGGTTTGAAGCTGTGCGGCAGATGCGCGGCGATCCTTCCATCAGGGATTGTCCCGTCCTTATTCTGACAGCCAAGGACCAGCAGTCCGAACGGGGGCGCGCGGTCGAGATGGGCGTTGATGGGTATTTGTCCAAGCCGTTTCGCCTTGATGAACTTTTGTGCCAAGTGGAACGGCTTATAGCCTGATGGGTGTGTTTGCTACGGTTTTACCGGAGATTGCCATTTTATTCGCTATTTAAGAGGAAAAGGAGACTTTTTATGAAAAAGGACCTACTTGAAAAAGGTGCCATTGTTCAGCGTGACCAGGAAACTTATGCTGTCGCTCCGCATATCCCTGGCGGCATCACGTCCCCTGCCACTTTGCGTAAGATTGCCGATGTGGCCGAGCAGTTCAATGCCAAGGCCTTGAAATTAACCAGTGCCCAGCGCATTGCCATTGTCGGGATTGCCGAAGATCAGCTGGATGCCATTTGGGAAGCTGTCGGCGAAAAACCGGGCGCGGCCATCGGGATGTGCGTGCGTTCCGTTAAAATCTGCCCGGGTACCACTTTCTGCAAGCGCGGGCAGCAGGACTCCGTAGGTGTCGGTCTGGAACTGGACAAGGTCTATCACGGCATGGAATTGCCCTGGAAATTCAAAATCGGTGTCTCAGGCTGTGCCAACGATTGCGGCGAGGCTTGCATTAAGGATGTCGGCCTTATCGGTACCCCCAAGGGCTGGAATGTCATGGTGGGCGGCAACGGTGGCGGCATGCCCCGCTTGTCCCAGAAACTCGTGGAACATGTTCCCAGTGACGAGGAAGCTATTGCGATCGTCGCCAAGGTTGTGGACTGGTTCAAGGCACAAAACCGCAAAGGCCGTATCGGCAAGCATGTTCAGGAGATGGGGCTGGATGCTTTCCGGGCGGAAGTTCTGGGCGAATAATTCCCGTCCAACAACGATTCACGACGGGGGAGCCATGGGCTCCCCCGTTTTTTTATGCATCAGGACCTCCGCGGGAAAATTTGTAACCACGTCCGCGTACGGTAATGAAGTGAATGGGGCGGGCCGGTGTGGGCTCGAAGTACTTGCGCAGGCGCACTATAAAGTTATCCAGAGTGCGGGTTTCCGTATCCGGAGCCAGCCCCCATACGGAGGCCAGTAGTTCTTCCCGTGACAAGGTGTTGCCTTCATTTTCAAAAAAGATTCGCAACATGCGTATTTCCAGGTCGGTAAGGGCGATGTCGCCCTGGGCCGTTTGGGCCCGTCCCTCCTGAAGGTTGACCGTGTTTTCGCCAAACCGGAAGCTTTCCCCGGTTTTTGGCGTGTTGCGGTACCAGGTTGAACGATTCACCATGCCGCGTACACGCAACAGGAACTCGGTCAGGCTGAACGGTTTCGTCAGGTAGTCGTCCGCACCGGCCTCCAAGCCCGCAATGCGATCCTGCTCCTTGCCCAGGGCGGTCAGGATCAAGATTGGCAGGCGGGGATCCTGCAGGCGCACCTGGCGGCAAACCTCCAGGCCGCTTATGCCCGGCAGCATAAGATCCAGAATGACCAAGAGGCATTGTTTCCAGGGGGCCTGTTCCATGGCCTGTTCGCCGGAGGTGACATGAATGACCTGGTAGCCTTCCTGCTCCAGGTTGAATATCAAACCTCGGGCAATATGCAGTTCATCCTCGACGAGCAGGATATGCGGGCGAGTCATGACGGGGCTCCCACCGTTGGTTTTGTGTTGCGTGGCAATAGCACATGGACCTTGGTCCCCTGGTTGGTGCCTTTACTTTCCAGCCAGACCTTCCCCTTGTGACGCCAGGTCAGGGTGCGTACGATGAACAGTCCCAATCCTGACCCCTGGATAGTTTCGCCAGGATGCGTTCCGCGGTAAAATATACGGAAGACCTTTTTTTGTTCTTTGGGTTCGATGCCGCGGCCCTTGTCCGCAACGATCAGGTGGCAATGTTGTTTTTCACCCGTCAATGTGACGCTGATGTGGGCTGGCGGGTTCGAATAGAGAATGGCATTTTCAAGCAGGTTGCGCAGCATCGTTTCGATTGCGGAAGGTTCAAAGCGACAAAACAGATTTGGCTCGATGCTGGTTTCGATAATGCAATCTTTGGGCAAGGCTGCTGACTGGCGCACCAGATACTTCACGACAGCTTCTGACAGATTGCCGTGACGAAGGTCGAGGCGTGGCCAGCGCTGTTCCATGCGGTTGGCGGTCAGCATATTATCCACCATGCTGTTGAGGCGTACGGTGTCGTCCAACATGGTGTCAAGGAACACCTTCATCTGCTCGGCGTTGGGTCGTCGCAAGCGGATTGTTTCCAGGTGCAGTTGCAAAGAGGCTATGGGCGATTTCAATTCATGGCTGACCTGGGAAATGAATTGCTTCTGGGCACGGTATAGCGAAGACTGACGGCGCCAGTAAAGAAAAATGACATAGACGCCGGCCAGAATCGCCACCAGCAGAATCAATCCTTCAATAAGGAGCAGCCAGTCGTAGCGGCCGAATAGGAGTTCCGGGTGGTATTTTTCAGCCATCAAACGCAGTTTTCGGTGGTTCTGCAAAAACCAGGTTACCCAGCAGACCACGACCAGCACCCACGCCAGTTGGATGCCGATGAAGGCCATTAACGGATTTATAATGCGGCGCCATGTTTTCATGCCTTTCTGTTTACCATTGGCCGCTCTCTGGTACAAGGGAAAAGGGGATCTTAAACAGCGCTATGTCTGAGGGGTTTTACACAACTATTACAATTGCCTGGGGCGCTTTCTGCTAATATGGGCCATACATTTGCAACGGCTTTACTCTTGGAGACATATAAATGAAAGACACCGTTATTAAAAAACTGGTCATAGGTCGACATTCCTCCCCATTTCCGTTGGTGTTGGGCGGCATGGGCGTCAGGATTTCCGCTGGCAGGTTGGCCGGTCATGTAGCCCGCTGTGGCGGGTTCGGGACCGTGGCCGCCGCCGGGGTCGGCATTAACAGTCCTCACTATAACGGGCGTAATTTCTTTGCGGCGGATATTCAGGCATTCAAGGACGAAATCCGCAAGGCTTATGCCATTGCCCCCGATGGAATCATCGGCGTCAACTGCATGGTGGCTGTGACCAACTATGACGATATGGTGCGGGCAGCCTGTGAGGCTGGCGCCAAGTTTATCGTCAGCGGTGCCGGCTTGCCCATGAGTCTGCCATCTCTTACGGTTGATTATCCCGATGTGGCCCTGATCCCTATCGTGTCCTCGGTGCGTGCCGCGCAGCTCATCGGACGTAAATGGAATCAGACTTATGGCCGGTTGCCCGATGCGGTGGTGGTGGAAGACCCTGATACCGCCGGGGGGCACCTGGGTGAAAAACCTGAAAATATCGGCATCGGTTGTTATGACCAGTATGAAACCGTACGCCAGGTCAAGGAGCATTTTCAGCAGGCATATGAAATCAACATGCCTGTAATCGCTGCTGGTGGAGTCTGGGACCGGAGGGACGTGCTGCATGCCTTGGCACAGGGGGCCGATGCCGTACAGATGGCGAGTCGGTTTGTCTGCACCGAGGAGTGCGATGCCGAGCCTGCTTTTAAACAGGCCTATCTCGACTGTCGTCCCGAAGATATCGGGTTGATCATGAGCCCTGCCGGTTTGCCGGGGCGGGCGTTGGTTCGCAATATAGAGCAAGTTCGCCAGCGCGACCTGGATGCCGGTCTCGGTTGCGGGTGTGCGTGCCTCAAAAAATGCACCTACAAGGAAACCGGCGAGCGATTCTGCATTGTCGGTGCTTTGGATCGGGCGCAGCGGGGTGACGTTGACACAGGCTTGGTTTTCTGTGGTACCAACGCCTGGAAGGCTGACCGCATTACCACGGTTCAGGCCATCTTTGACGAACTGTTCGCCCTGTCTGATCAGGTCGGTAGACCCCTGGCGGTCAATGGCTGATAAGCCAAAATAAAAAAATGAACAAAAACGGGGCGAGCTGTAGCGTGCCCCGTTTTTTTTATGACCTTTTCCCGGGCACCTTACAGCATCGCTTGTCCCAAACCGGTATTGTGAGGTATCATCCCAAGATCATGTCTGTTTTTCCACCGGGAGCATATTGATGAGTGATGCTGCACAATCATTTCTGCCCAAATGGATCGCCTGGGAGAGCACGAGGCGTTGCAATCTGCAATGCATTCATTGCCGGTGCTCTTCTGACCTGAATGCGCCCGATGGGAATTTTAGTACTGCGGAGGCGTTCCGTCTTATCGATGATATCTGCAGTGTTTCCCGTCCGGTTCTGGTTTTATCCGGAGGGGAACCTCTGTTGCGCGAAGATATTTTTGATATCGCAGCCTACGGTACTGAGCAGGGGTTGCGCATGTGCATGGCTACCAATGGGACTCTGGTCACGGATAGCATCTGCCGTGCGATGAAATCCGCCGGCATACGCATGGTGTCCCTTTCTCTGGATGGCTCCAGCGCGCGTATTCATGATGATTTTCGGCACTGTCCCGGGGCTTTTGATGCCACAGTGCGGGCAGCCGATACCCTGCGCCGCAACGGAATACCGTTTCTGGTGAATTCCTCCTTTACGCAACGCAACAAGGCCGACATTGCCGCGACCTTCCAATTGGCCAAAAAGCTTGGGGCCGTGGCCTGGTATCTGTTCATGATCGTGCCGACCGGGCGGGGTGAGGATATACTGGACGAATTGATCAGCGGGTCGGATTATGAAGAGATTCTGGCCTGGCATTACCGACAGGAGAGGGACGAACATGATATTCTTATGCGTCCGACCTGTGCGCCCCATTATTACCGAATTGCACCGCAACTGGCCCGCGCTGAAGGAGCCAGTCTAGAGAGACGCAGTTTGTCGTTTTCCACCGGTGGGAGCAAGGGCTGCCTGGCTGGACAAAGTATATGCTTTATCGATGCTTTTGGCGATCTCAAGCCATGTTCCTATTTTCCGCGGGCCGTTGGCAATGTCAAACAGACCCCTTTTAGCCAGCTCTGGTTCGACTCTCCCTTGCTTAATGAATTGCGGGACTTCAGTGGTTACCGAGGCAAATGCGGCGTCTGTGAATATCTGCGGGTTTGCGGAGGTTGTCGCGCTCGGGCCGATGCCGTGTACGGTGACTATCTTGCGGAAGAACCTTTTTGCAGCTATGTACCGCGCATGAACGGCGCAGTGAAGGACGAGACTCATGGATGAGACTTACGATTTTATCAAGGCCTGTTACTGCCAGCCGGTGGCACGTACCCCGGTGTGGTTGATGCGGCAGGCCGGACGTTATCTCCCTCAATATCGTAAGATCAGGGAGGATGTAACCTTTCTGGAGTTGTGCAAAACTCCCGAACTGGCCGCCGAGGTGACGTTGCAACCGGTGGATGCCCTGGGTGTCGACGCCGCCATTTTATTTTCCGACATCCTTGTGCCCATCGAACCCATGGGACAACGGCTGCATTACCGGCCGGCTCCCGTACTCGAACCGCCGATTCGTTCAGAGGCCGATGTGGCGGCTTTGCAAGTGCTGCAACCGGAGCAGGATGTTCCTTATGTGTTTGAAACCATTCGCCTGTTGCGGCGGGAATTGGCTGGTCGTGTTCCCCTGATAGGTTTCGGCGGTGCGCCCTTTACCCTGGCCTGCTACATGGTCGAAGGAGCTGGTAGCCGGCATTTTCTGGCCCTTAAGCGTCTCATGTACCAGTGTCCTGCTATTTATGCGCAGCTGATGGATAAAATTACCGATTCCAGTATCCTCTATCTACGGGCCCAAGCCGAGGCTGGTGCGCAGGCTCTGCAGGTTTTTGACAGCTGGGGGGGGATCCTCTCTCCGGCTGATTACCAGAGGTATGTGCTGCCTTACAGCCGTCGACTGCTGGCGGCGCTGGCAGATCTCGGAGTGCCTCTTATTCACTTCGTTAAAGGGGCCGGAAATATGCTTGATCTGGTTGCCAGTGCCGGCGGTCAGGTTGTTGGCCTTGACTGGTGTATAGGTTTAAATAAGGCCAGGGATATTCTCGGCGGCCAAATGGCCGTGCAGGGCAATCTCGATCCCTCCGTTTTGCTGGGCGACCAGACGATTATCGAACGCGAGGTGCTGCGTATCCTGAATGAAAATGCCGGTCGCCCCGGGCATATTTTTAATCTTGGGCATGGTATTCTTCCCGAGGTTCCGCCGGAGAACGCAGCGTTTCTTGTTGATTGTGTTCATCGTCTGAGCCAGCATTGACGGAGCGTGGCATGACACGCACGGTATGGCAGACCGAAGTCTGTATGGCTGAAAAAACCGCACTCGTGTTGCTAAACATGGGGGGGCCGGACTCTCTGGAGTCGGTGCAGCCATTTCTGCGGAACCTGTTTTCCGATCGGGAATTGATTCGCCTGCCAGGGGGGGCTTTGTTGCAGCGTCCCTTTGCCAGTCTGATGTCACGCTTGCGCGGAGAAAAGGCGCGGCGCGCCTACGCCGCGATTGGTGGTTCGTCCCCTCTGCGTTACTGGACTGAGAGGCAGGCTGAGGGTATCAGTCAGTTGCTGGGGGATTCTTGGCAGCCGGAAGTCATCATGCGCTATTGGCAGCCTCGAGGAATGGATGTTTTGACCCGTTTGAGGCTCAAGGGGGTAAGGCGTGCCATGGTATTGTCGTTGTATCCGCACTTTACATCGGCTACCGGGGGCAGCAGTATTAATGATTTTTGCCGGAATGCGGTACGCTTCTGTCCGGAACTCGATTACCGTCTGATCCCGCAGTGGTTCGATTGGCCGCCGTATCTCGACATTTTGACACACCATGTACGGGAAGGTTTACGACGGTTTAAGGCCGAGCACCGTCGGCAGGTTGTGGTGTTGTTCAGTGCCCATGCTCTGCCTGAAAAACTCATTCTGGACGGCGATCCTTATCTTGATCAGGTGCGTGCCACCATGCGGGGAGTGTTGGATCGTTTGCCGAAGTGCGATGCCAGGCTTGCCTTTCAAAGTCGTAGCGGTCCGGTGCGCTGGATTGGGCCGAGCGTTACCGAAACTCTTGACGCATTGGTGGCGGAAGGTTGCAAGGCGGTGCTGGTTGTTCCGATCTCTTTTGTGTCCGATCATATCGAGACGCTGCATGAAATCGACCATGGGTACCGGGATTATGCTCTGCAACGAGGAATGGTGCAGTTTGAGCGTATTGCCGCTTTTAATGATGATCCCGGGTTTATTCGCGCCATGGCGTCCCTGGTGGCCTCTCGCGTCCCTGCTCCTTGGCGGGAACGCCGTCGGAAACAAAACGGCGTCCCCTGTCAGGAGGCGCCGTAAATGTCAGCGATATACAAAAGCGATGTCTGCGGGTAGCTTAGAGACCGGTTTCTGCAAGTTTCTCAAGTAGCTCTTTCTGTTCGTTGGTGATTTTTTTAGGCACGGCAATTTCGATAATTGCAAACAGGTCCCCAGCCTTATTACGACCGTGCGCCGGTACTCCGAACCCTTTCAATCGGAGTTTTCCGCCGCTGGCTATGCCGGCGGGAACCTTGACCCGTTTTTCTTCGTTCAGGGTTGCAACCTCTACGGTGGTACCCAGGCAAGCGCCGCTGAAAGGAATTTGTACCGTCACATAGAGGTCACGGCCCTCGCGGGTGAAGCGGCTATCCGGATCGACCTTGATCTCCAGGAACAGATCGCCGCGTGGCCCACCTGTGGGGCTTGAGCCACCCTTGCCGGCAACCCGCAATCGCTGTCCCGATTCGACGCCTGGTGGAATATTGACCTGCAGGTGTTCAACGCCATCCTCTCCGCGAAAGTCGACGCGCCGCTGGTCCCCAAGAACCGCCTGGCGGAAAGGTAGGTTGAGGTGCATGACATAATCCTGGCCCTTGACCGCGCGAGGTCGGCCGCCCTGGAAAAATGACTGCCCTCGGCCTCCACCGAACACGCGACCGAAAATATCATTGGTGTCGAAGCCGAATTCGCGGAACATATCACCGACATCGAAGTTACGGTAGATATCTTCCTGGCTGAAGCGTTGGTGAAAGCCTGATTCGCCAAACTGGTCATACTGGCGGCGTTTGTCGGCATCGGAAAGAACGGCGTAAGCTTCCGTGATCTCCTTGAAATGCTCCTCGGCCTGCTTGTCACCAGGGTTCTTGTCCGGGTGATATTTAAGTGCAAGTTTGCGGTAAGCCTTTTTGATCGTATCGGTATCGGCGTCTTTGCCGACGCCCAAAATGGCATAGTAGTCTTTGGCCATGATTTCTCCTGAGTGAAAAGTCAATATCAGCTTAGGTAATATAAGTAGCTCAAGGGGGCGCGTCAAGGTATCCGTTTCGCAGGCAGGGCAGTGAACCATTGTAACGCTTGAATGTAGAAGGGATCTCCAATGAAAATAACCGTTGTCGGAGCTGGGATTTCCGGCCTTGCCACGGCCTTTGCAATCGAGCAGGGTGCACGACAGCTCGGATTGGATGTGACGCTCGATATTTTCGAAAAAAATGACTGTCCCGGTGGCAAGATTCGCTCCGAAAAGGTGGGTGGTTATCTGTGTGAGTGGGGGCCCAATGGCTTTCTCGATAGTAAGCCAATGACCCTCGATCTGTGTCGCGAGGCCGATCTGGCGGCACAGTTGCTGCGCTCCAACGATGCGGCCCGTAAACGTTTTATTTTCTCCGGTGACAGTCTGCAGCGGGTACCCGAGTCGGCGTCGGATTTTTTTCGATCTTCCCTGGTGTCATGGCCTGGTAAATTGCGTCTGGCAGCGGAATTGGCCGTGCCGCGTCGCAAAGACGGTGTGGACGAGACTCTTGCCGATTTTGTACGCCGGAGACTGGGGCGTGAGGCACTCGATCAAATGGTCGGGCCCATGGCTTCCGGCATCTTTGCCGGAGATCCGGAGACCATGAGTCTGCGCAGTTGTTTTCCCCGTATTTATGAGCTGGAACAGCAATACGGCGGGCTGATACGTGCGCTGTTACTGTTGGCAAGGCAGAAGCGTATTGAACGTCGGGCCGGCAAGACTGTTGCCGGGGCAGCTGGCCCAGGTGGAATCCTTACCTCCTTTGTCGGGGGGATACAAGAGTTAACCGATGGGCTGGCCCGGCACCTCGAAGGGAGCCTGCGCCTTGGCGATGCGGTGGCGTCGATCACGCCGTCGAAAGAAGGTTTTTCTCTTCGTACCCGGGGAGGACGTGTCCATGAAACCGAGGTTCTGATATCTGCCGTGCCGGCCATGGTACTGGCTTCACAAGTGGAATCTTTCTCGGTCGGTATGGCAGAACAATTGAGACAGATACCCTACGCTCCGCTGCACGTGGTATGTTTTGGATATAAACGTGAATCCGTACCGAGGGAGGTTGACGGATTCGGTTACCTTGCAGCGCAAGGTTCTGGATTGCATAGTCTCGGAACTTTATGGTCTTCCAGTATTTTCCCGGGAAGGGCCCCCGAGGGTCATGTGTTGCTGCGGACCATGCTTGGCGGTGCGACGCGGCCCGAGTCGGCAAATCTTAGCTGCGACGAAGTTCAGCAGCGTGTCCAGGATGATTTGCGGCGCACAATGGATATAAAGCAACTGCCTGAATTTGTAAATATAATCCGCCATACAGCGGCTATTCCTCAATATGTGTCCGGTCATACAGAGCGTCTGAGATCCCTTGAAGATCGCGCGCTGGAATATCCGGGGCTGATTCTTGTCGGTAATGCGTTTTATGGTGTCGGCCTTAATGATTGCGTCGCTGCCGCTAATCGCGCTGCAAAACGTGTGCTTGCGCTGTTGCAGAAGCGCAGATAGTATGCGGTTATACTCATAGCTTTGTGATCCTCCATTTAACTTTTGCTTTCCGGCATGGCATTTGCTGTCCAATGGGAGGCAATAAACAAAAGGCCTGTCAGTGATACGATAGTCAGGTCATGTAGTGAGAATATTGATGATCAAGTGGTTTCCAGGACATATGCACAGTGCTCGGAAGCAGATTTCCGAGGCTATGCCGAAAATCGACCTTGTTATTGAGGTGCTTGATGCGCGACTGCCGCTGGCCAGCAGTAATGCGCTTTTGACCGAATTGCGTGGTACCAAGCCCTGTATAAAGGTTTTAAACAAAAGTGATTTGGCCGACCCTGCGGTCACGGCAGAGTGGGTGCGTTATTTTGAAAATAGCGACAAGGGGATTAAGGCCCTTGCCATAACTGCAACGGGGAAGGGCGAGGCGACACGACTGACCCGTCTGAGTCGTAGTCTGGTGCCTCATCGTGGTGGTCCCGGCAAACCCTTACGTATACTCATCGTCGGGATTCCCAATGTGGGAAAATCGACCCTTATCAATACGTTGTGCGGGCGCAGAATTGCCAAGGTCGGGGATAGGCCTGCCATTACCCGGAGTTCTCAGCAAGTCGATTTGCGCAACGGGATCTTCCTGTACGATACTCCGGGGGTGCTGGCGCCCAATCTTGAAGATCAGCGGGGAGCTATGTGTCTGGCCGTCACAGGGGCTATCGGGGACAATGCGATGGATCACGAGCAGGTTGCGGCTTTTGCCGGCGATTTTTTACTGGAGCGTTATCCCCAGCAGCTTGTCGAACGTTATAAGTTGAAGACTGTGCCGGAAAATGGTGCGTTTCTCATCGAAGAAGTTGGTCGTCGCCGGGGCTGTCTGGCCCCCGGTGGTGTCGTCGATAGGCAACGAGCTGCCGAGCTTTTGCTGAACGATTTGCAAGGTGGTCGTCTGGGGCGCCTTAGTATGGAAACCCAGTCTGATATCGTAGAAGAATAAGCATTTTTGGCGGAATCCGCACCCTCTTCGCCATGAACGACATACGGTGCAGAAGGAGAATCTAGGCCGGGTCTAATAAAACATATTTACAAGCCATGTATGCCAAAGGTAGTCTGACCATCTATTGATTCAAACAGTCATTTTTACGCATGGAGGTTATGCAATGAAACGTACAATGAAAAATTCCCTGGCCTTTGCGGCTGCGTTGCTCGTGATTGGCGGATGTACCGGCAAAGAGCAGGCTGCTGTGAAGATGGAATCACTCCAGGACAAGGTAAGCTACGGGATAGGGTTGCGCATCGGGCGGGATTTCAAAACGCAACAGGTTGAGTTGAATCCAGATCTTCTTCTTAAAGGCATTGAAGACGGTTTGGCTGGCACCGACCCCTTGTTGAATGATGAACAGATTCGGGAAACCATGGTTGCTTTTCAACAGGAAATGATGGCTCGCGAAAAGACCCGCCTTGAAGAAGCAACCGTCAAAAATGCGGAAGCTGGCAAAAAATACATGGAAGAAAACGCTGCAAAAGAGGGCGTTGTCACCTTGCCCAGCGGTTTGCAGTACAAGGTCCTCACTGAAGGCACCGGCAAACAACCTACGGCCAGCGATATCGTTAAGGTTCATTATCGTGGGACTTTGGTTGATGGCACGGAATTCGATAGTTCCTACTCGCGCAATGAACCTGCCGAATTCCCCGTTGGTGGCGTCATCCCGGGCTGGACGGAAGCTCTGCAACTTATGAAGGAAGGTTCAAAGTGGCAACTGGTGTTGCCCCCGGCTCTGGCGTATGGAGAGCGGGGAGCTGGTCCGAGTATTGGCCCCAATGCTACTCTGGTTTTTGAAGTAGAACTGCTGGAAGTTAAGGCTCAGTAAAACGCGCCTTGCATTTCTTGTGCGCTAGGCGGGTGATCCGCCAAGAATTTAAACAAGCAAAACCCCCGGATCAAATCTGCCGGGGGTTTTGCTTGTTTTGGGTGTTCGCTCGTTGGGAGTGTGGGGCTACGGTAGAGCCTGGAAGGTCTGCAGCGAATAAACTGTATCAGGTTAAACCGTGAATGGGCTCGTTAAGGTGTTTTCGTTCTATTTTGAAAAATCCATTACTTGAAAGCGTTTAAGGCTTGCAATTAAAATTTTTCCGTGATAGGGTGCCCTCACTTAAGAAAGTTTGTGTGAATCTTGAGTCGTTCACCAGGTTGACAAGGTGTCAGTCTGGATCAAAAACACAGGCCTGAATGGGCGTGTGTTTTTGTTTTTTTGACGAGCGGAATTTGCGCAGAAAAATCCCCACAGGGGAACATGGAGAAAAAAATGGCAGAAGGTACAGTAAAATGGTTTAACGACGCAAAAGGTTTTGGTTTTATCGAGCAGGACAACGGACCCGATGTGTTTGTTCATTTTTCCGAAATTCAGGGTGAAGGTTTTAAATCCCTCGCCGAAGGCGACCGCGTAAGCTTTGAGGTGACCCAGGGTCAAAAAGGCCCCCAGTCATCCAATGTACGCAAAATCTAAGTAATATTTGCATCAATTTGTAAAAGAGCCCCGCGAGAATTCGCGGGGCTCTTTTTTTTTGCCGTTTACACAGATATGCCTATTTACGGGGTCCGGATAAAATAAGTCATTAAACATCGCGCCAAACATTGTCAATGCAGGAAGACAAGAGGAGGTGGATGCAAGTGGTATGTGAAGAGCAGGGCGGTCTTAGCGAGGGGGGTGCGTCAAAACAAAAGTAGCGATCGGTTACTTGCAGCGCATGGTTTTTTTGCCATCCTCAAATAATACCTCCATTTTTTGTGCTCCGATAACACGTTGTACCAGACCCAGTCCGAAAACAGGATGATTTATGAGGGCTTTGACCTTGTAGGAATCTGTCATGGAATAGTCTGATGCTTTAGCGCTATTCATGGTTTCCTGCAAGATTACCCACTCCTGGTGCTCTGCATCTTTGAGTTGGTCTGCTCGGCTCACAGCAGGTTTTTTTATTGCCGATGGTGGCCGATATTTGTGCTGACGATTGCAAACGGTGCATTGCACTTTATCGGGGCCGGTTTCGGACATGGTGATGATGATGTGGGAATTGTTTTTGCGACATTTGGTGCAGCGGGCTTCGATTGAGTCGCCGGCCGAAAGCGTAGTGCTTTGCATAGCGGTACTCCTTTGCTTGACTTTAGCCAAGCTATTTCCGGTAAATACCAGGGAGATCGCTGGATTTTACAGGATGGCATAACACGTGGCGTGGCTTAATTCGCAGCGCACATCCACTGAGGCTCTTCGCTTCGCAACGCTATCTCCTTGCAAATGGAAGGACGGTGGGGCTTTAGCAGTTGAATATTAAATCAATCTGCATCATATACCTTTGCCGGGATAAAAGATACCCAGTGCTAAAATCTTGTTGTATATCGTATTTAAATAGTCAAAAAATGTTATGAGTTGTGACCATGAGTGGTTTTTTCAGTATGAAAAATAATGTCGAAGTGCTGTTTTAGTTGGTTGTAAAGAGGGGGGGAGGAGCGCTGCATGCAGCATTGTTTCGCTTGCTATAACGAATATTCCAGATGAGTCACGCACAAGGCAAACTGGTTATCCGATGCAGGGGGATGATCTGGATATTTATTGCTTGCATGACATTTAAGCCTTGCTCTTTCTTTCCCTGCTGTGTTACAGTTACCGAACTTAGGAAAGTTTGTGTGAGTGTTTTCGTCGCTCGCCAGTTTGACAAGGTGTCAACATGGTTCAAAACACGCGGACCCACTTGGGCTGTGTGTTTTTTTATTTTGGGCGAACGAGATTTGCACAACAAAAAAAGTTCCCACAGGGGAACATGGAGTTAAAATGGCAGAAGGTACAGTTAAGTGGTTTAATGACGCAAAAGGTTTTGGTTTTATCGAGCAGGATAACGGACCTGATGTGTTTGTTCATTTTTCCGAAATTCAGGGCGACGGTTTTAAATCTCTTGCTGAGGGGGACCGCGTAAGCTTCGAAGTCACCCAAGGCCAGAAAGGCCCCCAGTCGGCTAACGTACGCCGCATTTAAGTAAGACTTTGCATTAACGTGCATAAGAGCCCCGCGGGATTTCGTGGGGCTCTTTTTTTTTGATAACAAGTACGTCTATCCAATAACGTCTATTCTGCTTTTCATCATAAGCGGATTAGCTTTTAGAAAGGATAATTCGATGGCAAGAAAACCAAATTACGGCTTTGAAAAGCGTCAAAAGGAACTTGCAAAAAAAGCCAAAAAAGAGGAGAAAAATAAGCGTAAGCAGGATGAAAAGTCCCCAGACGCCCCCGACGAAGAGTAGTTGACCCGGTCTCTAAATATGGAGGGGAGCCTCTTTGTTTTGTAGTGAAATGCTATTTTTCGGGAAGATCTTGCTTGCTGCATCCACAAAGAAAAGTCAGGGGTGGGGCTAGAAGTGTTCATTTAACGTTTTCTTGTGTTCTGGGCCCTTATAGTGCCGTACTTGAGCTTTGATGGTGATGGCTAAATATTTCATACGATGATGCGGATTTCTTATTCCTTCCCATTCCCAAGGGGGCTTGAGTGACCTTGCCCGTGCAGGTTCTTTGTTACGCCGAGCATAAATTAAGGTCCGGGGGTGTAAATCTTTTGTCTTTCTTTTAGAAAACAACCACCTGTCTCCGGTGGAAGAGTCTTCTCCACCCCCTATGAGGGCCATATTATAGGGTTCGGTAGATCATCCTTTCGGCCATAGGTATTCCTCGTAAATCCAAAACCAGAAGCTCCGGTATCAGAAGCTGAAATGCCGTTTTTGACGGCTTACTTTTTCGGTTCTATCCCGTATGATTTTATCTTGCGATGCAGGTTGGATCGTTCCATTTCGATGGCTTCCGCGGTACGTGAGATGTTGCCCTCGTTTTCCTGCAGTTTTTGCAAAATGAACTCCCTTTCAAAATCGTCCCTTGCCTGTTTAAGACTCACGCCGTTTGCGGGCAGGTAGGGCTTGGCTCCGGAGTCGCGATTACCACTTCTTTGAATGCTGCTGGGGAGGTCTTCAAAGCCGATGGTCTGCCGAGGACTCATAATAACCAGGCGTTCGACGATATTTTTCAGCTCTCGAACGTTGCCAGGCCAGTTGTACGCCGTCAGTGCCTCGATGGCATCCTGCTCCAGGGTCTTTATTTCCCTGCTTTCCTTGCTGCAAAAATAAGCGAGAAAGTGTTTTGCCAACAAGGGGATGTCTTCGCTGCGATCGCGCAGAGGGGGGACATGGAAGGGGAGTACATTGAGGCGGTAATAGAGATCCTGTCGGAAATTTCCCTCCTGAATCTCCTCTTCAAGATCCTTATTGGTGGCCGCAATAACCCGTACATCAACTTCAATGGTGCGATTCCCGCCTACCCGTTCGAATTTCCGCTCTTGCAGGATACGCAGAATTTTCGCTTGCGTCTTGAGGCTCATATCGCCAATTTCGTCCAGGAACAGACTGCCTTCGTGAGCTTGGTCGAATTTACCTTTACGTTGAGCGGTGGCGCCTGTAAACGCACCTTTTTCGTGACCGAAAAGTTCCGACTCGATTAATTCCTCGGGGATCGCTGCGCAGTTGACCTCGACAAAGGGTTTATCGCTTCTTTTTGAGTAGTGATGAATAGCACGTGCCACCAGTTCTTTGCCTGTTCCGTTTTCGCCGGTGATGAGAACCCATCCGGAGGTTGGTGCGGCGATGGCAATCTGCTCCTTGAGGTTTTGTATGGCCGCACTGCAGCCAACCATTTCGTATTCCTTGGCCATTTTGGCTTTTAGCGATCGGTTTTCCTCGACCAGTCGATTTACCTTGAGCGCATTTTCGATGCTGATTAGAACCTTCTCCAGGGACAGTGGCTTTTCGATAAAGTCGTAAGCGCCAAGCTTTGTGGCTTTGACAGCTGTTTCGATAGTTCCGTGGCCGCTCATCATGATGACCACCTGTTCCTGATGGTTTTCGCGGATACGGCGCAGGGTTTCAAGTCCATCGATGCCAGGGAGCCAGATGTCGAGCAGCACCAGATCCGGGGTTTCCTCGCCGAGCATGGCCAGCGCTTCCTCCCCTGTTTCTGCAACCAGGGTACGGAACCCCTCGTCTTGCAGGATGCCGTCGAGGCTTTCCCGGATGCTTTGTTCGTCGTCCACGATCAAAATGGTTTTCATGTATGGTTATTCCTTTGGCAGGTGCTGGTTTTCTTTGGTGTTTGAAGAGCTATTGATCGGCAGTTCTATAATGAATTTGGTGCCTTTGGGTTGGTTGTCCTTTACCCGTATATACCCGTTATGATCAGCGATGATGGTTGCCACTATGGCGAGACCCAGTCCTGTTCCTGATTTTTTAGTTGAAAAATAAGGCTCAAACAGACGGGGTTTATCCGCTGTGGGTATGCCGCAACCGTCATCGGAAATAATGATGCTAGCCATCTGCATATCGATGTTGTATTGGGTTTCAAGCGAAATATGTCCTTCGTCGCTAATTGCACTGACGGCATTGTCCAGCATATTGATGATGGATCGCTTGATCTGATCCCGGTCGAGGTTGAAGACGGGAATCGTTGCATCCGGCTGGAATGAAAAGGTGATATGCCGGTGGGCTTCCTGATAGAGAACCAGCGCCTCACCGATAATATCATTAAGGTTGTTGGGCGCAGGGCTGGCAGAGGGCATCTTGGCAAAATTTGAAAACTCATCAACCAGAATCTTCAGTTCATCGACCTGCTTGATAATCATATTGGTACAGTCGTCAAAGACTTTGTCGTCTTCGGGAAATCGGTCGAGGTAGCGGCGGCGCAGGCGCTGGGCCGACAAACGGATCGGTGTGAGGGGGTTTTTGATCTCGTGGGCGATGCGCCGGGCGACCTCGCGCCATGCTGCCATGCGCTGGGCCTTGATAAGGTGGGTCAGGTCGTCGAACACAACCACCGTTCCCATGAACTCGCCATTTTCATCACGCAGGGTGGTGAGGTTGACCAGCAAGGTAAGTTTATTGTCTTCGAGGGGGACGGTAACCTGTTTGTGCATTGAGTCTTTACCGGATTTGGCCAATTCCCGCAATAATTCGTTGATGAGGGACAGGTGTTCAGCTTTCAGAACCTGACGGAAATGGCGCCCCAGCACTTTTCCGGTCGCGATTTTTAAAAGTTTTTCAGCGGATTTGTTGATGGTCGTCACGTTTCCCTGGCGGTCAACGGAAATGACTCCGGCCGTGACGTTTTTGAGAACGATTTCCATGTAACGCCGTCGTTGGTCCAGTTCCTGGTTGGATGCGCGCAGGTGACGGTTGGCTTCGTTGATCCCATCCTGGCTTGTGCGCAGGTCGGCGGTCATCTTATTGAAGGCTTCAACCAGCAGTGCGATTTCGTCATCACTTTGGGGGGCGATGTGAACCGATAAATCACCGCCGGCGACCCTGTTCGTTGCGGTGACCAGCTCCTGAATAGGGACAGTGATGGAGCGGGCCAGATAGAAGCCGAACCACGTGGCAAGAAAGATGATTGCCAGTGCAATAATCAACAGGACCTGAATATATCCCTTTTGAATGCGCCCTTTGAGAAGCTTGGTGGTTTTGTATTGTTCAAAGGACGAAGAAATTTCCTTCATTTTGTTGACCAGTGAGTAGGGGACGTAATAATTCACCACCACCACACCTACCACGTCATTGGGGTTCCAGTTCGAAAAAACCGGCACGATACCGCGGATCAGGTCGGCTTTACCGATAGGGGTTATACGTGTGAATCGGTTGCCCTGCAAAGCCTCACGTATGGCATCGCTGCCGGGGTCGGTAAACTCTGCACTGGGGACTTGAGGATTAGAGGCACGGACAAGCTCTTCGTAGGTAGAGGAAAAGACCTCCACGACACCAAGGTTGTACTCCTGTTGCTTGTCCCGTATCAGTTGCTTTAGTTGTGGCAGGTTTTTTTCATTGAGTAGCTTCTGGTCCTTGATGAATCGTGCCAGCTGGTCACCATAATAGAGAGCGTTGGCGCCGGAGTTCTTATAGTAGGTTTGCGCGACCTCCAACGATTCGTGCAAGGAGGTTTCGATCTGGATATTGAACCAGTTTTCTATGGAATTGGAAACGAAACCCGCCGCGACGAAGAACAGCAGCAGGGTGGGGATAAGTGAGAGTGAAACGAAAGCAACAACCAGACGGGTTCGCAGCCGTGCTCCGGGTACATTCCTGCGTCGCTCCAGAATAAGTTTGAAGACATTGCGAAATACCAGAAACAGGGTGAGGATGATCAACAGAATATTCAGGTTGATCAGCGCCAGTACCAGCAGGCTTTTGGCCACGGGGACCTGAGAAGAATACTGGTAAAGTTGCGTCTCGAACTTCGAGAATACCACCACCAGGGCCGTAATAAGGCCGATGAGTAGCCATTCGCGCCGGCGTTTGCGTGATTCACGGTTGCTTCGTTCTGGATCGGTGGGTATTTGGGTCATACGTCAGCTCACTGCCAAGGGTAGATTAAGTATCCGATTTTAGGCCAGGATCGCTTCACTTTGCAACCATGAGGTCGTTGGGTAAAAAAAAAGCAGCCGGAACGGCTGCTTTTTTTGAAATATATGGAAGATCTCAGGCTTCAGAGGCAGTCGCCATTACCATCGCGGCATGCCCTGAAATGGCAAGGCTGCTATGGGAAATGCTTTCACCCGATTCGACCAGCTGCCAGCAGTCGGGGTTGGCGAGAATCTTCTCGACCATCTGATGGTTGATGTCGTGACCGGCCTTGTAAGCTTTGACATGCCCGAGCACCGGGTAACCCAGCAGGCTGAAGTCTCCTACGGCGTCCAGAATTTTATGCCGTACGCACTCGTCTTCAAATCGCACGCCACCGGGGTTGAGGATGCCGTCCTCACCGATAACCACGGCATTGTCCAGCGACCCACCGAGGGCAAGGCCGTTAGCCTTGAGATATTCAACTTCGTGTAAAAAACCGAAGGTGCGTGCCGGGGCGATATCTTTTCGGAACGATTCACCGGTAACCTTGACGGCACGGTGCTGCAGGCCAATGCAGGGGTGATCAAAAGCAATGTCGAAGGTGATGCGAAAAAACCGCGATGGAATGATGCTGACACGTTTTTCGCCGTCGACCAGAGTGATTGGTTTGCGAATGGCCAGATATTTACGGCGTTTTTCCTGAGTCTGGTTGCCAGTCTCCTGCAGCAATGCGACAAAAGGAGCAGCGCTGCCATCCATGACGGGAACTTCAGGGCCATCGATATCGATATGCAGGTTGTCGATGCCGCAGGCCGATAAGGCCGCCATGAGGTGTTCAATAGTTGAAACGCTTACACCCTCTTTGCCGATGACGGTCGCGAGGCGAGTGTCAACCACGTTGGCGGAGATAGCAGGTATGGAAACCCGACGTTCGCCATCAATGCGGTGAAAGATGATGCCGTTGTCAGCCTCGGCCGGTCGCAGCGTCATGGTGATCAGGCGACCGGTGTGCAGGCCAATGCCGGAAATTGTCAAAGCGCGCTTGATGGTCGATTGGTTTATCATGAAACGTCCCTCTTATGTAGTGAGTGCGGAAGTGTTTATTTTTATTCTGTAACAAGCAAGGGGCGTGCCACTTTTGTTTAGTGGGGTAACTAGCCGATAATATAGGTTTGTCTGTAGCTTTGAGTTGCTGAGGAGGGGGTTGTGATCGTGGTTATTAAACCCACTGTGGTATTGTGGCCACAGTGCTACAGTCGACCGGAGCGTAATATGGCGACTGCCAGCCAGAGGCCAAGCACGGCGGCAATAGTGTAACCGAGGAATCCCAACACCGGGAATCCCATCACCAGGGGCCCTTTATCAACTTGCATGATAAGTGATGATCCTACGATCAGGGCGCTGATCAACATGCTGAAAGACAGGCGGTTGCTTGATTTGTCGAGGTCGGTGATGAGCTGATTGAGCCCGCGATGTTCGAGATTTATTTTAAAGCGATTGCGATTGATGCGCAACAACAAGGTGCGCAGGTCTCGTGGTAGCTTACGCAGCAGGGTGCCGTATTCTTCTGCAACATTCTTCATGTCTTTGGCCAGGTAGGACGGGGACAGGCGTTCCCGGGCAAGACGTTCCATGAAAGGTTTAAGATGGTGAACCATGTTGAAGTCAGGATCCAACTGCCTGCCGATGCCCTCCATGGTGATAAGCGCCCGGGTCAATAGCAGCAAATCGGGCGGCACGCCGATGCGAAACTGAACGAGAATATTGATAAGGTCGGTGAGCAACCGACCGGTATTGATTTCCTGCAGCGGCACTTCATAGTAATCATCGATAAAGTCGGATACTACCTTTTTCAGGTCTGCAATGATCGGGTCTTCCTCCCGTGCGCCCGATTCAAGCAGAAGTCGGGTAACTTTTTCGACATCACGATCAAGGATCCCTGTAAGCAAGTCGACCAGTTGATACTTCAGTGTGCGATCAAGGCGACCAACCATTCCGTAATCGAGAAAACACACAACCGGGCCGGGCAATATGTAAATATTCCCCGGATGGGGGTCGCCGTGGAACAGCCCATGCTCCAGGACCTGTTTGAGGAGGGCATTCGCACCATAGCGCGCAATCGTTGTCAGGTCATGTCCGGTGCTGTGCAGTTTTTCAAAGTTGCTGACTTTTATTCCTTCGATAAATTCCATGGTCAGGACCGTCTCACCGCACAGGTCCCGGTACAGGTGGGGAACATGAAAGGTCGAATCGCCGACAAAATTGGCGGCAAATCGCTCGATTGTGTGTCCCTCACGCGTAAAATTGAGTTCGCGCTGAATGCTGCGGCGGAATTCTTTGACCAGCGCAACCGGGGTGTAGAATTGAAGGGCTGGGAGATGATGTTCGGCGAGAGATGCCAGGCTCATGAGAATATCGAGGTCGGTGGCAACAATTTGTTCTATATCGGGCCGCCGAACTTTAACTGCAACCTGTATCCCATCGGGCAGCGCAGCTTTGTACACCTGGGCAATGGATGCGGCAGCCAGGGGAGTCTTGTCAAAGTGTGAAAATAATTCCGGGATGGGGGCTTCAAGTTCTTGTTCGATCTGTTGACGGGCCAGCTCGAACGGAAACGCTGGGATGTCATCTTGCAGACGGCTGAACTCAGCAATGTATTCTGGAGGGAAAACGTCCGGTCGGGTGGAAAGCAGTTGTCCGAATTTGATAAAAGTGGGGCCAAGCTCTTCCATGGCCAATCGCAAACGCAAGGCCGGAGTCTGTCGTCGTGCTGCCCTGGCTTTAGAGCCTCCGGTGAAGATTTGGCGGCTGCGTTGCAGTACGAAGCGGATTTGCAGTTGATCCAGGACTTGTCCAAAGCCGTACTTAAGCAATGTGCCCAGAATCTGGCGATAGCGGCGCAACGAGCGGATATTGCGGTTGAGTCGGCGTAGGTTCAGCATGCGGAGGGGGTGTCATCTTCCTTGCCCCGGCGCATTTTATGAATATCCTTTTCGAGGGTCTGGATTTTTTTGGCCAAACGATGGAGTTCTTCCTTGCTGACCAGGCCTATGTCCTCACAGGCCCTGCGTACTTCCTCGCGGGCCACTTCCTCAAGTCTCTGCTGGTTGTTTCTCGCTGTATCTGTGAGCAGCTTAAGCAGTTCCTGTCCTTTTTCCTCGCTCAGGTTGAGTTTGCTCTTCAGCTCGACCGCCAATTCTTCGGCCTTTTTCTGGGTGAGCGTAAGTGCGCCGAGTGCAGTCAAAAGTGATTTTTCAATAAGTTCGATCATCGTTTAGACCCCCTTGTGTTTATTCATTGGAAACACTGAAATTTTAACACAGCGGCCAGCCCCTGCAATCATGCATCGCGTAGCGCACGCAATTGCGGGAGCACCGAGCGGGCAGCCTTTTCGCCTGCAGCGATGGCCTCAATTGCGCGGTGGAATTCAAGCATGGTGAGGTCCTCAAAATCGGGCCAGATCAAAACATCGGCATGGAGGCGTTCCAGCTGCAAGGCATTGATGCGGTTTTCCATGATCGCAACGCTGCGGGAGCAGATGCTGAAAATATTGGGCGGTTTGCGATTGCGTGGGTGTGACTCTTTTTCCGCATTGTTTTCCTGTCGCCAGATATCGCCGCAGAGCTTTTCGATATTTGCCGCAGTAAAAAAATGGCGTAGTCTGGAAGGTTCTATGCGTTGTTTGCCTTTGGAAGGTAGAAACGCTTCCGCGCTCGGTTGCTGGACCCGGGGGATGGTGCAGACGCCGATGACCTTTGCCGCGCCCATCTGGTAGGCCACATCCAATGGTACCGGATTGGTAAGGCCTCCATCGACCAGGAAACGATCCCCGAAGGGGACGGGGGTGAATATTCCGGGAAACGCGATGGCGGCTCGCAGGCCTTCTAGCAGATTTCCTTTGCGGATGATCAGGGCCTCGCCGGTTTCCACATCCGTGGCGGTGATAGCCAGGGGAATACGCAGTTCCTCAAAGGTGGAAACGGGCAACAGTTCTTCAAGAAAGGTGGCCACGCGCTTACCATCCATTAATCCCGATGTCGGCAGGGTCGGATCGATAAGGCGTGCCAATGCACGCCAGTCCAGATCCCGCATGACCTCCTCCATGCGATGAACGGAGACGCCTGCGGCGTAGAGAGCTCCCAACGCCGCACCGATTGATGTGCCGGCGATAAGGTCCACGGGGATCCCCTCATCTTTCAGGACCTTGAGGACCCCGATATGGGCCAGCCCGCGTGCCGCGCCGCTACCAAGAGCCAGTGCTATTTGAGGGCGGGGTTTTGTCATAAGCCTCTGTACCGACATGGAGGGTTTCCGGATGCCGAGGTGTTTCCGCGTGGTTCGGTCGCACCTCGAATTTCTGTCGGAGCGTTTAATAGTGCTCTGTGTGGTCAGGTTTTTCCTGAAGGGTACGCTTCAAGGGTATCGCAGGCAAGCTGCGGAGGCAAGTGTGGGAGCCGTGGATAAGATCAGGTGCCGGAAATCAAATGCCAGGGGGGGAGGGCTTGTTTTTGCCATAGCTTTTCAACCAGCGCTTTAGCGGTTTGTGGGTCGGCTTGCCTGCGGAATACCTCCTTGACCAGACTGCTACGCAATTTACGCAAATCCGCGCGGTATCGATCAAGGATTGAGGAGGCAATAGTGCGATCAACCGGCAGATCCACCTTCCCGCAGCGCAACGCGGAGATGAGCTCAAGGGCTTGAGCTGTCTCCATGCCTTCGACCTGCAATGTGTGCCCTCCGGCTTCCTGCAGTTCGATAGTGCCGAAGAACTCCCCGGCGAGAGTCAAGGGGGCATCAAAACTGTAGGTACGCATTTCGGGGCGGTAGTAATCGTAGAGATAATGATCGGGAAACAGCGGGATGCCATCCATAAAAACCAGTTGGGCAACCGTTTCCATAAGATCTTGTTCGGTCAGATCGTGGTCGCGGTTGTCGCTGGCTTCGTTGGGTGCGGGTTTGACCGGCACTGGAAAATCCGCTTCCGTACCGAGCCACAATGACAGCTCCTGGTCGAGCAGTGCCGTGGAGGGCTCTCCTGCGCTTTTTGGCTGAAGTTTCAGCAGATTTTCCAGGGCTGTTTTACTTGGCAAAGGAAGGCCTTGTCGCAACACTTCAGTGCGCAAGGCGGAGCGGCGCGGCAGTGCTCGTCCACCGCTGGTAACGTGCCAGAGATAGCGACCAAGACTGGACCGGGAAAAGAGGAATATTCCTTCCACGGGTAGCTTTGACCAGGTTTGCTGGGTAGGGATGGAAAGCCTTGCATCATCGATCATGGCCCACACATCCTCAGGCAAAATCAGTGCCAGCGGCAACAAGGAAATGTGTCCCTGATGTAGCTGAGCATTGGTAATACAGCGAGACTGTCGGGGATGTTCCACCACAATAGAAGTATCTGGTTGCTGCCCCTTGCAAAATTGCAGACACAGGCTGTGGTCTGTTTCCCATACCTTTTCCAGGGTGCTGGTTTCCAGGATCAGCCCAAGCAGTTGACGTCCGTAGCTGCTGGCCAGCCAGCGTGGTGGTGTAGCCAGGCTGAAACTTGCTCCTTCTGCACCAATTCCCAGCAGGTGTAACAGGTGCCAGGTCCATTGGGGGGCTCTAGGCGGAAAGCGAAAACGCCGTGCCGGCCATGAAAGTCTCAATTGTGCGGCCAGCGATTGCCGCTCGGTGGTGGTGGGCAATCGGCCGTCCATGAGGGTGCCGCAGATATGGTCCGGCGCAGGCCCGGGGGGAATGGTCATCGGATCGGCGGAGTAACCGAGAGGGGGCGAAAGCTTATAACCCTGGCGCAATAGTGATTGCAATGCCAGCATCGCGGGACTGGCTACAATCATCTGAGGCGTATTTGTGTCCAGGATGCCGTTGGGGTGAATCAGTAAGACTGTTGAGGAGCCAGGCTTTATGGGGGCGGGGAGGGGGCATCCGCCAAGCTCTGAGGCTACCTTTTTTTGCAGAATCTCCAGCGCCTGAAGGGTGCCTTCAGGGTTTCGGGCCATCCCCAGTTGGGTCAATCGGTGCAGCAGCAGATGCAGACTTACCAGGGCTTCTTCCGGGAGGTCGATTTCGGTTGGCCGTCTTCGCATGGTTCGGGGCAGTACAGACGGCAGCTTGCCGATAGCATCATCCACTGCCGCCTCTAGTTTTGCGGGTTGTACGGCCTTTGGCAGCGCATCGTACAGGGCCAGGGCGATAATGCGAGTTAATGTCAGCATGGCTTTGCCAAGAGCCTGTCGCTCGGCGGAATAGCCGGTTTGCTCGTTGTTATCCATCCCCCGATGGATGCGATAGTGCTCGGTCAGCGGTGCCAGAAGTGATAACAAGGTGGCGCGCGACAAGTTGGCAAGATAGTAGGGGGATAGTTTGTCCGGCGAAACCGCACCCAGGACACTGAAGGTTTTCATCTCCTCCATCAATGCCATGAGGGCTTCGTGAAAGTCCACCGGACCAGGGTTCGGGCTGCGCCCGATAGGAAGTGTTTTGACTTTTTCCCAATTGTTCAGGCGGAGTTGCCACAGGGCTATTTCGTTGACGCCCCAGGCTACATAATAGTTGAGACCGAGGGCGTCGGCACAAAGCTGACCTTGGGGCAGGGGCTCGGGCTCATCCCTGTCGGGAAAGAAAATAGCTCCTCCGGCCATATGACTGTCGCGATTGATCCAGAATACCAAGGGGGGGGTGATTTCACCCGCTTCGGTGAGCAGGGGGGCAAATGTTTCAACTCTGCGGAAGGGTGAACGCCCGCCAGTGATGAACTCTTTTGCCCACAGGGCCAACTGCTGTGCAAGTTGGCGAAGAGTATCTTGATCCATTTTTGAGGATTTCTCGGGGATTTTCATTGTTTCGACAAAACGTGAAAGGAGGTGAGCCCGTAAGCAGCTGGCATCAATTGAACAGTTCCCCGGATATTTTGCTCCGAGGTGTTTGACGCTGAAAATGACGATAAGCAAGCTCGGTGGCCATGCGACCACGCGGTGTTCTGTTCAGGTAGCCGTTTTGCAACAAGTAGGGTTCGATGACATCCTCAATGGTATCTTTTTCTTCTCCGACGGCTGCCGCCAATGTTTCCAGACCTACCGGGCCGCCGGCAAATTTATCGATGATGGCCAACAACAGCAGCCGGTCCATGTGATCCAGGCCGCAGTTGTCAACTTCAAGACGCGACAGAGCAAGGTCGGCGATGGCGCGGGTAATGACGCCATCTCCCTTAACCTGGGCAAAATCCCGCACCCGTCGCAAAAGACGATTCGTGATGCGCGGCGTGCCCCGGCTGCGGCGGGCGATTTCAATCTGACCCTCTTTTTCAATCGGGATGTCCAGCAGCCGAGCACTGCGGCCGGCAATGGTGGCAAGCTCATCGTGGGTATAAAACTCCAACCGGCAGATAACTCCGAATCGATCGCGCAGAGGCGATGACAGCAAGCCGGCCCGGGTCGTTGCTCCAACCAGGGTGAAACGGGGGATATCGAGTTTTATGGTTCGTGCCGAGGGGCCCTGACCGATGATAATGTCCAACTGATAGTCTTCCATGGCCGGATAGAGAATCTCTTCAACCACGGGTGACAACCGATGGATCTCATCGATGAACAGGACGTCGCCTTCGGATAGGTTGGTCAGAATAGCAGCAAGATCCCCCGGTTTTTCGATGACGGGCCCGGAGGTACTTTTGATACTGACCCCCATTTCACTGGCGACAATGTTGGCCAAGGTGGTTTTTCCAAGGCCTGGCGGTCCGTAAAATAGTACGTGGTCGAGAGATTCCTGGCGCCCGCGGGCCGCATCGATGAAAACCTGCAGATTCTCCTTGGCTTTGCTCTGGCCTATGTATTCCGCCAGGACGCGGGGGCGCAATGATGCTTCGCAGCGATCTTCTTCGCTGGTGAAATCGGGTGTAACGAATCGCTCGGTCATACTAGCCTGTCTGCGGGATATCGTATTCAGGTTTATCGGTGGAATATATAAATAAACCAGGCGGGTGCGTGCCATCGGGCACCAGCCACAAACGATCTTTGGGCGGTATCACTTTCAGCCAAATACCGTATGCAAAACCACCCCTGTTACGTTTTAGAATACAGGGATTAGCATTTCATTCAAAGGAAAAATTCTCCCGTTGTCAGCCTTGAAAATTCTGTGTATCAACGCATGAGCACCTTGAGTGCTTGCTTCAGGATGTCTTCCAGGGGAGTGCCGGGTGTCAGATCAAGCCCGTCTAACGCTTTGCGCGAGAGGTTTTCCTTGTAGCCCAGGTTGACCAGGGCTGACAGGGCATCTTCTTGCAAATCAGGAGTGGTTGATGCAGGGGGCCGAGTGCTGCCGATGTCGGTAAATTCAACCCGACCAATTTTTTCCCTCAATTCAAGAACCAGTCGTTCAGCCGTTTTTTTACCGATCCCGGGTACCGTGGCCAGGTGCTTGGCATTACCTTGGGATAATGCTTGCCGCAGCTCTGCCGTTGGAAGGTGGGATAGGATATTCAGGGCGACTTTGGGGCCGACGCCGGATACGGACAGCAACAGGCCGAACAAGTCTTTTTCCGCTTCGGTGTGGAACCCGAACAATAGCAGGGCGTCTTCGCGTACATGGGTATGCACCTGCAGGCGTACGGTCCCTTCATCGGGCAGGGCATAGTAGGTGGACAGGGGGATCAGTAAACGATAACCCACTCCGCCAACATCAAGAATAACCTGACTGACCGTTTTTTGAACCAGTTGTCCGCTAAGCAGGGCGATCATAATCGTCTTTCCGGGGAGTCTCGTAAGGAGGAGCGGATTTTTATGCCAGACTGTTGAACTGGTAGCAGTGCGCGTGACAGATAGCTACCGCCAAGGCGTCCGAAGCGTCTTCCTGGGCGATTTCCGGCAGGTTCAACAGCACTTTTACCATTTGCTGAACCTGCGGTTTGGCGGCTTTGCCATAGCCGACGACGGCTTTTTTGACTTCCACCGCAGTATATTCGGCGACCGGCAGTTCGGCATTGACGCCGGCCAACATGGCTACGCCTCGCGCGTGCCCCAGTTTAAGGGCGGACAATGCATTTTTTGCGACAAATATGCGTTCCACGGCCATCAATACAGGAGCATAGTCGGTGATGACGCGGCACAGCTCATTGTAGATGGTTTTAAGCCGCTCCGGCAGGGGGTCGTCGGCACGCGTGTAAATAGCGCCATTGTCGATATGCACCAAACGGTTACCGATTTTTTCAACCAGACCATATCCGGTAATACGGGTGCCGGGATCGATTCCAATAATTCTCATGGCATGTCAGGTTCGCTTCAAGGAAAAAAGGCGGGGACATGCCCCGCCTGGATCAGCCGTAAATCTTTTGCTGCGATTAACCCATGATGTTGGCGATGTCTTCATCCGAGATATCGAAGTTGGCGTAGACGTTTTGTACGTCGTCGTTATCCTCAAGTTTATCCATCATCTTGAGCATCTGCTCCGCCTGCTTACCTTCCAGTTGAACCATGGTTTGGGGGATCATGGTGACTTCTGCAGTCTCCCACTTTAAACCCTTGGCGGCGATGGCGTCGCGCACCTCCATGAAGTTGGAAGGATCGGTGATAATTTCGTAGGCGTCCCCTTCGTCCTTGACGTCTTCAGCGCCGGCTTCCAGCGCTACTTCGAACAGGGCGTCGAAATCCTGCTCGGTATTGAAGGAGATAAGCCCCTTGCGATCGAACAGAAAAGCTACAGAACCATTCACTCCGAGGCTACCGTTATGCCTGCTGAAGATATACCGGACATCGGCCACCGTGCGGGTACGGTTGTCGGTCATGAATTCAACGATAACCGCGACCCCTCCCGGGCCATAGCCTTCAAATGTTCCTTCTTCGTAATTGACTCCATCCAGATCGCCGCTGCCCTTTTTGACGGCTCGCTCGATGGTGTCTTTGGGCATGTTGGCTTCTTTGGCCTTGTCGATGGCGGTTCGCAGGCGCGCATTGGCCTCGGCATCGCCACCGCCAATTTTGGCGGCAACGGTAATTTCCTTGATCAGTTTGGTGAAAATCTTGCCCCGCTTGGCGTCCTGGGCACCTTTACGGTGCTTGATATTCGCCCATTTACTATGACCTGCCATGGTCAGTATCTCCTTGATTCCATTTGGATCTTTAAAATTTGATAGGTTCTTTCGAACAAAATCTGTTGGATTAAGGTGCGCCTGCCAGGTTGAATCGGAGATTGCAGGCAGCTTGTCAGGTTGGCCTGGCGGGAGGCCCTCCTAATAAACCGGTTTAAAATCGAACTGGTGTTGAGCCCTGATAAAGCGTACTGTGCGGCTCTTGGAACGCATGACGATGGAGTGGGTCTCGGCTCCGCCGGACATGTAACGTACGCCGTGAAGCAACTCGCCGTTGGTAACGCCGGTCGCAGCAAAGACCACATCACCCTGAGCCATTTCTTCAGCGCTATAAATTTTATCAAAATCGTCGATACCCATGGTTCGGGCGCGGGCTTTTTCCTCCCGGTTCATAAAGACCAGGCGTCCCTGCATATCGCCACCCATGCACTTCAAAGCTGCTGCTGCCAGCACACCTTCGGGGGCCCCGCCGATTCCCATCATCATGTCGACGCCGCTGCCAAGGACGGTGGCGGCGATGGCGGGAGCAACATCGCCATCCGAAATCAGGTGGATGCGGGCTCCGGCCTTACGCACTTCGTTGATGATCTTTTCGTGGCGCGGACGGTCGAGAATGACAACGGTCAGGTCCTCGACATAACAATTTTTAGCCTGCGCTACCCGTTTAAGGTTTTCCTCGGGAGTGGCATTAAGATCGATGCAACCGTGGGCTGCAGGCCCGACGGCGATTTTCTCCATATACATGTCGGGGGCATGCAGAAAACCACCTTTGGGTGCCAGGGCGATGGTGGTTATGGCTCCGGTTTTGCCCTTGGCGCAAATATTGGTGCCTTCCAGCGGATCAACCGCGATGTCGACTTCATACGCACCGGTGCACGCGCTACCGACTTTTTCGCCTATATAGAGCATGGGGGCTTCGTCCATCTCACCCTCGCCAATTACAACCGTGCCGCAAAACTCGACGGAATCGAGGGTGCGACGCATGGCGTCGGTGGCAGCTTCGTCGGCGGCATCCTTGTTGCCTTTGCCCACCCAGCGGCCACAGGCCAGGGCAGCGGCCTCGGTGACTCGAACCAGATCCATGGCTAAATTACGTTCCATTCCAGAAAACCTCCTTGCGGTAAAGACTGCCGTTTGCAGCGGCGCCATCATGACAGAAAATGTTGGTAAAAACAAGTTTTCGGACATACTTTGTGGGTCCATGGTGTTTTTTACCGTTCATCCAAGCTTGACCTTCTGAGGTCACCGGCGCGATGATAGCAGCCATCCATACACACTTTGGTATGCAAGAGTGAAGGAATTGCGATGAAAAAAATAGTTATCTGGGCTCATCGCGGCGCTTCTGGAGAAGCTCCGGAAAATACCTTGTCGGCTTTTCGCCTTGCGGAGCGGGCCGGTGCCGACGGTCTTGAACTTGATGTGCGTCTGACTGCCGACCGGGTGCCCATGGTTCTGCACGATGATACCCTCGATCGTACTACCGATGTGCAGGGGATGCTGACAGCCTACTCCCGGAAAGAGTTGCTGAATGTTGATGCCGGTAGCTGGTTTGCACCGCAATTTGCCGGTGAAGGTGTTCCTGCCCTTGAACAGGTTTTGCAGTGGGCGGACGAGCGGCTGTATATAAATATAGAGATAAAGGAGTATGCTGCAGGCATGGCGGTGAGAGAGCTCCTGCATCACTTTCCCCGTTGCCGCGTGCTTATTTCCTCCTTTGACCATGGGTTGCTCCAGGCGATGCGAGCAAACGCCCCGGAGATACCTGTCGGCTTTTTGAGCGAAACTCGCTGGTGGCACCGACAGCTATGCGCTGCTGCCTCCTGTGGTGCCAATAGTTTTCACCCCCGTCAGGACCTGGTTACCCCCGAGCAAATAGCGCAATGCCATGCTGTGGGATTAAAGGTGTATCCCTGGGTGGTGGATGATACAGGGCGTTTCGAAGCCTTGCTGAGGATGGGTGTTGACGGCGTATTCACTAATTACCCCGCACGTCTGCGTCGGTGCCAGGACAATGTCTGATGCCGGGGGGCTTGCCTGGGTAGCTTATTCTGCTACTGTTTATACTCTTTGGTGTCCCTTTCCAAGGGGGCCTACCGATTTGTGCTTGTCGTGAGGTGATAGGAAGACCAGACCTGCTCTATGGGTAGTTGCCAACCATAGACGTCCTGCAAGTCAACAGGATCGATGCACCTAGGTTGTTTTTGACGGTTTGTCTGTAGCTTCTTGTTCCCAGAATCGACCGTTTTTTCAAGAGTAAACAGGTTTGAGGTGGCAAACATGTCCGTATTCGATAAGGGTATCCACTCCCTGGTCTTTGATCTGGACGGCACTCTGTATACCTGCCAGGAACTTGGAGCGCAAATAGAAGAGGCGGCCATTTGTCTGGTGGCCAATAGTCGCGGCCTTTCCATGGAGCAGGGCCGCCAGGTCTTGCAGGATGCTCGTAGTCTTTTGGCGGAGGTCCCTGGTGATCTGCCCCCTTTGAGTAGGACATGTCAGGAACTTGGTCTGGATTTGCGCGATTTTATTCGAGCGCTGGAGGAAAAAGTTTATCCTGAACGCTTCCTGAAACCTGACCCGACCCTGGCGGCATTGCTGCGGTTTCTGCAAGAGCGCTATGATCTGTATATTTATACCAATAATGGATTCTTTCTTACGGAACGGATTTTGGCGCTACTGGGTGTGGCTGATTGTTTTCGCCATATATACTCCCTTGAATTCGCCTGGCGCCCCAAACCTGATGCCGAAGCATTGCAATTGCTGTTGGCTGATATAGGCGGTTTGCCGGAAAGTTTTTTATTTATCGGTGATCGCTATCATGTCGATTTGCGCGAACCGGAGAAACTTGGTGTTTCTGTGTTTCCCGTGCATACGGCTGTCGACCTGTTAAGGTTGCCGTCATTGCTTGGAATTACGTCCTGACGGGTATCTCCAGCATGTTTGTCAGTGGTAAACTTGGTATTGTAAAATGTAGGTATTCACCTAAAACCAAGCGGAGGTATGCAATGAAACAACAGATCTTGGAAATCCTTGATAAAATCCGCCCGTCTCTGCAGGCCGATGGTGGTGATGTGGAGTTGGTCGATGTCAGCGAAGACGGTGTCGTAAAAGTTCGACTCAAAGGCGCCTGCAGTTCCTGCCCCATGTCCACCATGACTCTCAAAATGGGGATTGAGAGAACCCTGAAGGCGCAAGTGCCGGGAATCAAGGAAGTCATACGCGTAGAAGATTGAACCCCTCTTTGATCCGACGGAGTGGTTGGTCTTTATGATGATCTGGTAACTATTCATAGATAGTGAGGCAGACAGGATGATGGATACGCTTGAAGGGCAGCATGCTGCTGATTTTAATCTGGAAGGATCGGATAAACAACGCCACGCGTTAACCGATTATGCGGGCAGGACCGTGGTACTTTATTTTTATCCCAAGGATAACACTCCCGGTTGCAGCAAGGAGGCGTGTTCCTTTCGCGATCTTCATACAGAGTACCAGCAGCAGGATGTCGTCTTGCTGGGCGTCAGCAAAGACAGCCTTGCGTCCCATGACCGATTTATCGAAAAGTTTGGTCTGCCCTTTGTTCTGTTGTCTGACCCTGACACCCAGATGATGAAGGCGTATTCCGCTTTTGGAGAAAAGACCATGTACGGCAAAAAGGTCATGGGGACCATTCGTTCGACGGTGGTCATCGGCCCGGACGGTACGATTGTGAAGCATTGGCCGAAGGTCAAAAAGGCCGAAACCCATCCGCTTGAAGTTCTGGAATTTTTACGCAGCCGGCAAGCCTGACAGACCGTGACTATGAGACCGTTTACAGATAATTGAATTTGTCGCGGGGAACACCGGGACTGCAGGGAGAGACTTTTTTGAAAAATCGGTTCCCTCCGCGCGCTCTGTGCTCTCGGTGGTGAAATATCTTTGCTTTGATATTGTATGATTGTGGTTCAGAAAAAGCCCGGAGCAGGCATGAAGCTGCTCCGGGCTTTTTTATAGAGGTGGAACTTTGCGTTTTAAAACATACAGGTCAGGCTGATGCCTATCAGGTGCAGGTAGTTTTCGTACTGCCCGTTGGCGGTGCTGCCGTACAGGTTGGTTGTTTTATCGCGATTTTCCTGCAGCTGGAAGCCGTAAGCCAGGGCCAGTTTGATGTTGTTAACGGACAGTTCGGCGCCGGCTGTGAAAAGGTGGGTGTCGGAGTCGGGGATTGCCGGTTCGAAGGTGTTGTCGGGGATGGGGTTCTGGCCGTAGAGATATCCGGCCATCACCGCCAGTTGCTTGTTGATATGGTATTTGGTGCCGATATTGTAGGCCCAGGTATCATGCCAATTGCGCGGTGCCACGGTCACTGTCTCCCCTCCAACCGGCTCGTCCAGACTGATTTTCAGATATTGAAAAGATGACCAGTCCTCCCAACGCAGCCCCGCCTCGACCACCCATGCGGGAGAGATATGGTAGGCCAGACCGGCAGTGACCTGCTGGGGCAGGGTGATGGATGCCTGACCACCTGTGTTCTGGAAAAGGAAGGCCAGCGGCGCAGCGGTGTCGGGGATGTCGAACTGGGCGCGTCCGTCGATATCCACCTTGATTTCGCTGCGGTAGCCAGCGCCGAAGGATAAGGAGTCGGTCAGCTTGACCAGCAGGCCAACGTTGAATCCTACCCCTTCACTGTCACCGGCAAACTCCTGACCGATTTCCCCAAAGGGGCCCCCGTCAATTTTGTTTTTGAGCTTGGCATCCAGCAGCAGAATGTCCAACCCGGCCCCAATGGAAATGCGCGGCGAGACCCGATAGGCAAGGGTCGGATTAATATTAAAGGTGGTAATGCGGGACTTGGTGGCGATAAAACGGCCCTCCCAGTCGCTATCCCAGATGGTTCCCAAACCAAAAGGATTGTAGACTGCCAGTCCGGCGCTGAAGCGATTATCGAATTGGTGGGTAAGGTAAAAGGTGCTGGGGAAGTACGCCGTATCGGCGTTGTCCCATGTCTCTCCAGAGATACTCGTGAAATCGCGAGAAGGCAATACGGCGGTGGTGCCGATTTCAATCTGAGTGCCCGGCAGTTCGGTAAGTAGAGCCGGGTTGAAAAAGACAGCCGACGGGCCATCGGCATGGGCAGTGACGGCATTGGCCTGGCCAAGCGCGTCCGCACCCTGGGTAAAGATACCAAAGCCAGAGGCGAAACCGGGCTGTATGCTTCCAATCATAAGACACGCCACAAGTACCAGAATGTGGAAAGATCTCTTAAACATGATATTCATATAAATTGCCGCCATCGTTAAAAATAGATAATAATAAGCATTTGGAGATGATCTTAAGATTGAAGTATGGCAATCTCCAAAGTCAAGAAACTATAGCGATGATCAACGCTCCATGTTGATTAATTTTTGTTTACACGAAAAGCTTTTGCGCTTCTTTGATGGAGTTATAATGGGAATCAGCTCTTCTTATCTGATGGAAAATGACCAGGAAGCAAAGCGTCTCGATCTCAAAACCGATCAAGCTCGTCTGGAACAACAGGCCAGGTGGGCAGGGATTGGACCTGGAATGCGTGTAGCAGATGTTGGTTGCGGTAGCGGCAAGACCAGTTTTTTTCTGCATCAGCTTGTGCAAGCCGGAGGAGAGGTTCTGGGAATTGATGCTTCGACCGAGCGAATTGACCATGCACGCAACACGTATAAGGCAGATGGATTGAGTTTTACCCGTCGTGACTTTTATGCATCCATGGCAGATCTGGGGCAGTTCGATTTTATCTGGGTGCGTTTTGTTCTGGAATATCATCGACGCGATGCTGCGAAGATCGTGGAAAATCTGATGCAAATTCTAAAGCCTGGAGGAATCCTGTGTCTGATCGACCTGGATCATAACTGCCTTAATCACTATGGTATGCCCCCCCGGCTTGAAAAGGCTCTGTCGGAAATCATGGATCTGCTGGAAGCCAAAGCCAATTTCGACCCCTTTATGGGGCGAAAACTTTACAGCTTCCTTTATGACCTTGGCTGTGAAGAGATCGATGTGCAGCTTGCCGCCCATCATCTTATAGCCGGCAAGCTTAATGATGTGGATGCCTATAACTGGCTGAGCAAAGTGGATGTCGCCGTCCAGAACAGTGGGTATGGCTTTCCGGAATATGGGGGGGAATATCTGGAATTTCGGGAAGAGTTTAAACGGTTTTTTGAAGATCCGCGGCGTTTTACCTATACCCCGTTAATTGCTTGCCGCGGTATTAAACCACGATGTTGATTCTGCTCCCTCCTCCATAGGGCATGCCTTGTGGGGCGGGGGGGAACCACTTTAACCTCAGATGGTCAGGCCGGCCTCTGCGGTAGTACGGTGTACATGGGAGCTTATAAAGTGGGCTAACGCTCTGAGATGCTTTTGATCAAGATTCGTAAAGGCGATGCCGAAACCGGCCGGGAATATAGTTTTTTTTGGTAAACATTGATGGTTAACCCACACGACCCGACCGCTGACTTCCATGGGGGTGGCACAATCATCGGGCAAATTGAACAGAAGCTTTAGCGTGTTCCCCTCTCGGATGGCAAGATCCGATGCGGCAAATATGCCGCGAACGCTGATGTCGGCCGAAGTGGCCTTCCAGCTTTTTCCTTGATAGTCGATGGTTACCTCCGTGGAACATGGAATTCGGACACTTGCACGCGAAGAGTGAACCTCTGATCGTTCCATGACTTCCAATTCGCAGACATGATCCCGTTCAAAATAATTTAGAAACGCATTCACAATATCTGTGTCCAGGTGTTTTCCTTGTTCTTTGCGGAGTTCCTTGATCGCAACCTCGATGGGCATGGGGTCGCGGTAATGGCGTTTTGAGGTTATGGCCTCGAAGAAGTCAGCGACGGCTATAATCTTGGCTCCCAGGGGGATATCTTGGGCGGTCAGCCCCTTTGGATAGCCGCTGCCATCAATTTTTTCATGATGCGCGCCAGCGATAGCTGGCACTTCCTTGTAAATCCCCTCAAAGTGAATGCCCTCTAGTATCGTTCGGGTCTGTTCCGCATGGGTTTTAACCATGGCGTATTCCATGGCCGACAGACGTCCCGGTTTTTTCAGGATAGCGTCGGGAACAGCGATCTTGCCGTAATCGTGCAACAGAGAGGCGACGCGGATTTTTTCACACTCATCATCGGAAAGGGCTAATTCTTGGCAAATTCCCGAGGTAAATTGGGTAACCCTTTCAGAGTGGCCGGCTGTCAGAGGGTCACGGGCATCAATGGTCGCTGCAAGGGCATGCAGTGTCGAATTGAACTGTTGTTTGCGACTTTGAAGTAATTGGGCGTTCCGGATGCTGATGCCGATGATTGGGGCAATGCCACAAAGAAGGGTAAGGTCGCTTTTAAGCAAGGGGCGTTTGGTTGTAACGTTATCTACAGCCAAGATACCAATGGCTTCGTAGTCGTAGACAATGGGGCAGCAAAGAAAGGATTTGACGCCCATTTTTTTTGCAAACTCAAGGCTTCGAGGTGAAAGGTCTTCTTGTATATCGTTGATATTGTTAATCAGGATGGGTCTTTTCTCCCTGAAGGAGACAACAAACGCACCTTTTGAGTCGGGATTGTCCAAATGAAAAAGGGTGTTTTTCAGCAGGCCTTCCATCTTTTTTGAATAACCATACCCACCTTCAAAAGACAGATAGGTTTTCTCCGGGTTGGCCAATAAAACGAAACCCCTGTCAAAGTCGAGGCTCTTTTGAAAGTTTTCTATAAGACTTTGAAGGATGTCGTTTATGGTGATTTCTTTACTGATGCTTTGAGAAATAGCATTGGTTAGCAATGCGTTATTATAGTTGTTTTCAATCTGGTCAAGAAGCGTTCCGGAAGAAAGTCTCAGCGATTCCATGCTGGTCCAGGCGGTTTTCTTTTCCTTTTTTTCCAGAACGATCCAGGAAATAAGGAAAGCGAGGAGCCCACCATAGGCGAAGAGGTGGAGGTGCTCAAATGTTTTTGAAAAGAACTGTGCCAGGAAAAAAGCGCCGCTGAAGATCAGGGAAGTACTTCTGAATGTTTTTAATAATACGAACTCGTCCGGATTCCAGGAAATGACGTACCGGCAGCACTGTCCTTGGCGAAAGATACACTCTGTGTGCTCGATCTCCGGGAATTTATGGCGAAACAGGTAGGAGATCGCCTCAAAAAAACCGATGCGATTTTGGCACTGGAATTCACGCTCCTGTACACCGGGATACGGTGTGACGATAATTTCTATTTTGTGCTTATCAAGTCGTCGCGACTCGTATTTTGCTGAACGCGTAAAATTGGAGGCCGCCTTGCCTATCCATTCATATACCCTGTGAGGCCCCAAAAAACCCAACACGTATTGATGTATGACGGTATTGGCTTCAGGAGATGCGGCATAGCGTCCCGCTTCTCTGGCAATGTTTTTATTATCTGTCAGTTCGCCAATTTTGTCGAAAAAGGCATTGACCTGTTCTTGGGTAAACCAGTGCCACTGATCTGCAACTTCGTACGATTGCATGTTGGCATGCGATAAAAGTTCAGAGATGTTGATTTTTGGATAATGGTTTTTAAGGAGACGCAGATAGGGATCGATGATTCGGCTATTATATAGATGTTTTTTCGAAAGGTCTTCAGACTTCATTTGTAACTCTTCGAATGGGGTTTGTTCATCTACGATTATTGCCGATTAAACCGGGTTGTGGATCTCATCTGCCGTAGACCTTGGTCCGAATGTTTGGTTTTAAAAATCCAAAGACAATAAAGCTTTTCATAAAATAGTTGATTATCATCAGCATATTTGACGGGAAAAATCAGTTTTGGAATGTTGCCGTGAGGACTTTTCCCGGCTATCAAAGTGATAGCACAATTGAGAGTTTTAATTGGAGTATTCTCGTCGAGTACGAAAACTTTCAGACTGTTTGTTAGTTCAGAAAGGTTTATAGCAAGGTCTGATATGTTAAGTATCAAAATTGCCTTTAACTGTCCATTCATTTTCAGTGAAAAGATTTCGCGCTCTTTTTTAATGTTAATTCTTTTATATTCAGAGCCGAGATTATCCTGTTCCAAAGACTCTGACTCCAAATCCAGCGCACTGATTAGTAATCCGCCAGATAGGCTTTCATAGTAAGCTGCAAAGTCAAGCATATCCTCCTTGGATGCTTTCTTTAATTCCCAAGGCCCCGTCAGGTCCCAATCGCAAGTTTCAGTTATGTCCTGGTGGTAATAAGCAAAAGTATCAATTGAGCAACTTTTGGGATCGTTGAGTTCTTCAGTTACGCCGCCAAAGACACGTTTTGGAAAACGATTTTCGGGGCGGAAATAACAAATTACATAATCCATATGCATGGAATAAATGCTGTGTGAATCGTTGATAAAACTTCCTATTTGGTTAAGTACGGCTATGCCCGCCTTGCGGCCTTTGGTTCCTTTGGCGGCATGATGGTGTATCATCCACGCTTTTTCATAAAAACGTAGTGTTGAAATATGACCAAGAATAGCACCTTTGTCTCTATAGATGAAATGGCGGGCAATGTTGGGGTTTTCAGTGTAAAGGGTTTGATAGACCTGCTTTGCCCTTTCTTTGTTCTCTTGCAGGTGCTTGTATTTCTGTGGGTATATAAATCCCGATTCAAAAAAGAAATGCCAAAGCTCGTCCATGTCTACGGTGTCACAAATGTATGCATTAGGGTCACAGGCATTTTGTAACAGCCCCAGAAGTTGCACGTGTTCGTTGACGGGCATGTCGAGAAAAACAATTCCGCACCGGCAGTTTTCTTTGTTGTCTTCCTCGAAAGTGGTCCGATGAATAATCTGGCCGTCAAAGGTCAATTGGAAGTTGTTGGTAAAGCGAAGTTTGACGTTTTTAAGGAACATGCCAGGCAGCAGTACCGGGTTGCTGCGATCCTCCTCGACCGATAAACCTGAGCCGGAGATATTGACAACCTTTAGATTTACAAGCTTTTTGGTCAGAGGATGCGAGAACACAATGCTGGGAAGAGGTAATAGCTCCTGTCGAGTGCTCCGCGACTTTTTCGCCCTGAAGCGTTTGGTATTGTCCGTAGTCGGGCAGAGAACGAACTCCCTGTTTTGTTTGGCGATGCTTTCACGAACGATTTTGCATTCTCCGCAAAAGATTGTCTGGTGACCGTCCTGGAAAAGTATGTTGACGGGAAGTTCTGAATTTAACCACTGGTAGGATTGGGGTGGTTCCAGTGCAATTTGTACGCAAAAGGACAAGGCGTTGAAGTCGGTCAGCTTACCTTGAAAAAGCGCACTGTTTTGTATCAGGGATACGCGGATGTCCGGACACCGATAGCGTTCTAATTTTCGGAGTCCGATTCTCGTGCAGGATTCCGGTAAATCGACCCTGATCCCCATGCCATTGTATTCAACGTGTGTGGCGGAAACTAGAAGTGAATCTCGTCCCATCGGTACGATAATGTTCTGAAGTTCAAACGATGAAAGGTTTGAAGGAATAGCGTCAGGGTCTTGCCATACGCAGTCCAGTTCCTTGCCGGAGCAGGGTAAAGGTGAGGCGTTGAGGGCAATCGTACGATCAAAATGCTTATGTCGGAAATTGACGATTATATGCTTGTTTTGAAAGTTTAAATAATTTAGCCGATTGATAAGGATATCTCTGGCTATTTGTTTTTGCTGCTCCGTTTGGACAGGGGAGACAGCTAACTCAGAGCCGTTAATCATAGCTTCCACATTACACCTGCAGTTTCAGTTGTTGCAAATCATTAAAGATGTTCAGGCATGGACCCGATCAGGAAAGCTGCGGGTAAAGTTCTGTACTGCATCGCTGGCTTGCCGATGGAGGCCAACGAACTCAACGCCGAATCCGGAAGGGAAGGCAAGTTTGCGGGGCAAGGACGGGTGGTTTACCCAGGCGACTCGCCCTCCCGCTTCTATGATATTGCTGGGGCTGTTGGGGAGAAAAAAGGAGAGTTTTATCGGGGTACCTTCGCTGATTGCGGTATTGCTTGCGACAAAAATGCCCCCGGCACTTATGTCTGTACTTGTCCCGAAAATTGAGTGGCCCTGGTTTTCAAAAACGACCGGTGTACGGCAAGGTACGCGCACGATTTCGCGTTTTATCGCAGGCGCCTGACGCAACATGCGTTCGTAATCTTCGGGATATGTCTTTTTGAAATAACTTAAAAAGGCTTTTACGATTTTTCCGTCAAAGTGGGAGAAAGCTTCCTGTTTCAACACCTTGTAGGCGATATTCAGGGGCATGGGTTCCCGGTAGTGGCGTTGAGCCGTAATGGCTTCAAAAAAGTCCGCAACGGCAATGATTTTTGAACCGATAGGGATTTCTGCGTCTGTCAGCCCCTTTGGATAACCACTGCCGTCGATTTTTTCATGGTGCGCTCCGGCAACGACCGGAACGCGTTTGTAGATACCTTCAAAGTTGATCTGTTTCAGGATGCTATGACTTTGTTGAGCGTGGGTTTTGACAATATCGTATTCTTCAACCGTCAACCTGCCGGCTTTTTTGAGGATGGCGTCGGGGACAGCAATCTTTCCATAGTCGTGCAAAAGCGCAGCGACTCGGACCATCTCACAATAATCTTCGGACAAGTTCAGTTCCCTGCAGATACCCAGAGAATATTCCGTAACTTTTTCGGAATGGCCGGCTGTCAGGGGATCTCTCGCGTCGATGGTGGCTGCCAAAACATGCAAGGTGGAGTTAAACTGACGCTTGCGCGATGCCAGCAACTGCGCGTTGCGGATGCTCACCCCGATAACGCTGGCAAGACCGCTGAGTAAGTTCAGATCGCTTTGCGTCAGCGGGCGATGCGTATGGGTATGATCGACAGTCAGCACGCCAAGCGCCTTGCCATCACACAGGATCGGACAGCAAATGACCGCACGGCAACCTGTTTTTCGTAGAAAATTAAGGCTGTAGTCAGGCAGGTTTCCCTGTGGTTCATCGATATCGTTGATGAGAAAAGGTTTCATTTCCCGGAAAACAATGGTGAAGATGTCTTCCGTTGGGCGTGTGCTCAGGGGGAACAGGGTGTTTTTAAGAAGTAGTTTTACGCGGGGAGGAAGCCCAAAACCGACACGAAAATTCAGTCGGGTTTTGTCCGCATCCGCGAGCAGAATCAGGCCTCTGTCAAAATCAAGACGTTTTTCAAATGTTTGCGAGACACTTTGAAGAATATCTTCGATCGTCGTTTTGCTGCTGATAGCCTGCGAAATCTCATTGGTAAGCAAGGCATTGTTGTAGTTTCTGCTTATTTGATCAACCATCTCTTCGGAAGCGTTGCGCATGTGCAAAAGGCTTTTGGAGAGATGTTTTTTTTGAAGATGATCGGTAATCATCGATATCCCGAAAAAAAATCCTGCAGACACCGGTAGTGTCGCCTGTAAGGCAATCTGCGGGTCAAAAAAACAGGTGATCGCTGGCGCAGTCAGGGCAGCAACGCCCGATAACTTACGGACTTTTTGAAAGGTTTGACAGAGGGATGGTTTCCAGTTGATCAGGTAGAGGCAGTATTCATGCTGACGGTTGACACATTCAGGATGGTCAATGCGTGGTATCTCCAGGTCGAAGACGGTCACAATCGCTTCGAATATCCCTTTGCGAAATTGACATTGGCCAGAATTTTCCGTGATACCTGGAAGCGTTTTGACTTTTATTTCTATTTGGCTCGGACCGAGTTGTCTGCATTCAATGGTGCAGGAATGCACAAGGTTGGCCATGGTTTGTTTCAGGTTTTTAAATGCATTGGCGGGGGATGCAAAACCTAGGATGTATTGGCGGATGAGCCCATTAGTTTCAGGAGCGGCGGCAAAACGTCCTGCCTCTCGCGCAATTTGGGGGTCGCCAGTTTCCTTCGTGATGTTTTCGTAAAAAGAATCAAATTTTTGTTGCGTGAACCAGTAGTGGGGATCCGCTACTTCGTGGGGCTGGATGTTTGATTTTTTTAATAAAGAGTCGATCTTGATATGATCATACTTCTGGCGGAGAAGTTTGAGGTAAATATTGAATATTTTGCTGTTGTATAGAGGCTCGCCGCTCATATGACCTTAGCCCTTACCTTAGCCTTTATAGTGCTTTGAGTCTTGAAGAAAAATGTTGGTAATCGAATTCGGTATTTAAGACAGGTAAATTTTGTGCCAGAGTTTCTGTTTCCAAAACAGGCCGGAATAGAAATCTTTCACTTATCATACACTTCGCTGCGATTTTTGCAATTTATTCATTGTTGGTCAAGGCAATATATTGCTGATGTAAAAAGTTGGGGCCTGAATGGTTAGATGGTTCCATATAGGCATGCCCAATCTTTGTGGTGCGAGATTGGATGGGTGGGGTAACGGTCTGGATGTGTGTTGTTAAAAGAGTTCCGCCATAAACTCTTTTTGGCAAACTCAAATGAACATATTCCGGAGTACGGTACGATGGTTGGGAAACGCTTGATTGTACGGATTGCTACTAGTACAAATGGGAAAATGGCTTTGGTGTTGTCTGGTCTAACCACCCAGTACAGCAGTCAAGGTAGACGAAAAGTGGAAAATAAAATTGACTATTCCGGACAGTTGTCGGGTTTACGTCGATTTTCAAATTCCTGCATACGTTTTTCGTAGCCTCTTTCAGATGAGTAATAAAAACGTTGCCCGCGCAAAGACTCGGGAAGGTAGTCCTGAGCGACCCAAGCCTCCGGATAGTCGTGTGGATAACGGTATCCGTCCCCGTAGCCGATATCTTTCATCAGGCGGGTCGGTGCGTTGCGCAGGTGGGCAGGTACAGGCAGAGCCCCGCTTTGACGTACTGTCGCCAAGGCCCGGTCGATGGCGAGGTAGGCCGCATTGCTTTTGGGGGCGCATGCCAGGTAGGTAGCCGCTTGAGCAAGCGGGATCCGGCCTTCGGGCATGCCGATGAAATGCACTGCCTGTTGCGTCGCAACTGCCAGTTGCAGTCCGCGGGGGTCTGCATTGCCGACATCCTCCGCAGCAAAAATAACCATACGTCGAGCGATGAATAGGGGATCTTCTCCCGCTTCTATCATGCGGGCCAGCCAATACAGGGCTGCGTCAGGGTCGGATCCCCGGAGGCTTTTTATGAAGGCTGAAATGACGTTGTAATGTTCTTCGGCGCCTTTGTCGTAGCGCACTCCTCGCTGTTGCAACGCATCTTTGATTGCCTGCAAATTGATGACAGATTGTCCTTTACTTAAATCGGCCGCCACTTCCAAGGCGTTCAAGGCAATGCGGGCATCGCCCTGGGCTTGTTCTGCGAGAAAGGCCAGGGCCTCCCTGTCTGTTTCGGGGAAAGTTCCGGACAAGCCACGGGTATCGGTCAGGGCTCGCTCCAGCAAATGTTCAATGTCAGGCGTTTCCAATGGGTGCAGTACAAATACGCGTGAGCGGGACAGCAAGGCAGAGTTTACTTCAAACGAAGGGTTTTCGGTGGTGGCACCGATAAGGGTGATATCACCTTTTTCCACATAGGGTAGGAATGCGTCCTGCTGGGCCTTGTTGAAGCGGTGTATTTCATCCACGAAGAGCAGAGTCTTGCGATCGTGGTAAGCACGTTCTTCTCGAGCTTTCTGAACGATTTCCCGGATTTCCTTGATGCCCTGAAGTACGGCCGAAAAGAACACGAAGCGGCTTCGGGTGGCCCCTGCTATGACCTGGGCCAGGGTGGTCTTGCCCGTTCCCGGCGGGCCCCAAAAAATAACAGAAGAGAGGCGGTCGGTTTCAATCAGGCGGCGCAACACCTTGTCTTTGCCAATCAGGTGCTGCTGTCCGACCATTTCTTCCAGGGTTCTGGGACGCATACGTTCAGCCATGGGAGCCTGCGCATTTACATGCATGTCGTTTTCAAAAAGATCCACCTGTTTTGATCCTTGCTGCGAAAAAGAAATTTTGACTGCCTGTCTTTTCGGATGAATAGCAGGCTGAAGTATTTTCGTCATGCGGGAAACTCGAATGTAGCATACATGTGATATCCCCCACAACTGTCAAAGAAGGGCTAAGTTCTTGAAAGTGATGGACTTTGCTCGAAGGGCTATGTTAGTTTTGCTCCTGGCTATCCAGGTGGAGAATGTGTGACATGAAAAAAATCGGTATATACGCGAAATGCAATCATCCTGACGCTGTTATGGTGGCGCGCGATGTTGTTTGCTGGTTACGTGATCGCGGGCTGGAAGTTTTTCTGGAGAAAAGCCTTGCCCAGAATATAGGGGGGCAGGATGCGGGGTATGACCGCAGCCTCATTCCGGCCATGGTTGATCTTATTATCGTGTTGGGCGGTGACGGTACGCTTATTTCGGTGGCTCGTCAGGTGTGCGGGCGTGATATTCCCATTCTCGGGGTTAACCTTGGCAGTCTCGGTTTTTTGACCGAGGTGACGCGCGGAGAATTGTACCTTTCGCTGGAAAAGGTTCTCCGGGGGGAGTTCACGCTTTCCGAGCGCATGATGCTGGAAGCCGTGGTCTGGCGGGAAGGCGTGGAAGCAGGAAGATTTTGTGTTCTCAACGATGTCGTGATTAACAAAGGGGCCATTGCTCGTATCATCGACATGGAAGTATCTGTTGATGCCGCATATTTAACAACTTTCAAGGCCGACGGCTTGATAATTGCAACGCCAACCGGATCGACGGCTTATAATCTTTCCGCAGGGGGGCCGATCATTTCGCCAGGTTTGCATTGCCTGGTTGTTACACCGATCTGTCCTCACATGTTGGCAAATCGTCCCTTGATCGTTTCGGACACGGTATGTATTCGTATTGAGGTCAAATTCCGTGATCAGGATGTGCTGCTGACGGCAGACGGGCAGGTCGGGATGGCGCTGGAGGCCGGGGATGTGGTCGAAATTCGCAAGGCCCAGCGATGTACCCGGCTGATAAAAAGCCTGTCCAAGGAATATTTTGAAGTGCTGCGTACCAAGTTGGGCTGGGGGGAACGTTGAACCCGGATCCTCGGTACGTCTGCCGGGGTTGCTCAATCAAGGGGGAGCTATGCTGACGGATCTCCATATCAGGCATTTCGCGATCATTGACCGACTGCATGTGTCATTCTGTCGCGGATTTAATGTGCTGACCGGTGAAACAGGAGCCGGTAAGTCGATCATTGTCGATGCTGTTGCACTTATTCTGGGTGGTCGGGCTAATCCTGACCTGGTAAGAACCGGAGAGGATGAAGCCGTCGTGGAGGCGGTATTCGATCTTTCCGATAAACCCCTGTTGCGCCGTGAATTGGATGAGGCTGGTTTCGGGGACGAAGACGAACTGTTGGTTAAGCGGGTGGTTAATCGCACCGGCCGCAACAAGATTTTTATCAACGGGTCCCTCGCCAAGTTGTCTCAATTGCAACCTTTGACCACCCGGTTGATGAATATCTACGGCCAGCATGAGCACCAGAGTCTGCAGCGTGTCGAACATCATCTGGCCATGTTGGATCGTTTTGCGGGACTGACGGCTGATGTCGAAGACTATTGCCAGTTGTTTTCCCACGTTCGTGAACAGGATGCGCGTCTTCAGGCTTTGGAAGAGGCTGAACAGCAGCGCCATGAACGCCTTGAGCAATTGAAGTTTCAGCAGGTGGAGCTGGCCTCCGCCGAGCTCAAGGAGACGGAGGAGGACGACCTTCAAGCGGAACGGCGCCTGATTCAGAATTCCGAGCGGCTGGTGCGGGTAGCCGAACGCGGCTACGAAGCTTTTTATGCTGCTGAAGGGGCAATCAGCGAGCAGCTTGATACGATTGCCGGCGAACTGGAGAAGCTCCGTGATGTCGACCCGTTTTTGGTGGAGCCCGCCGAGGAAATCCGCAGTGCCTTGTACGTGGTTGAGGATGTTGCCTTCAAACTTCGGGAGTATGCAAGCCGCGTGTCTTTCGATCCGGCCCGGCAGGCCGAGGTTGAAAAACGCCTTGACCTTATTGCAAGCCTCAAACGCAAATACGGCATGAGCGTTGGCGATCTGATCGCCCATGCCAAGGCCATCACCGATCAGATCGAAGATTTAACTCATGCCGATGCCCGGCGCGAAAGTTTGAAACAAAAACTGGTTGTCGATCGGGAGTCTCTTCTTGCCAAGGCCCAGGAACTTTCTGCTCGCCGTTGTGAAGCGGCCGAACAGTTGCGCTCCGCCGTGGAGGTAGAATTGGCTGATTTGGCCATGCAGCGTGCTTCATTTGAAATGCGTCTGTTTCCGCTTGACGATCCTGGTCCTCTGGGGCTTGAACGCGGCGAGTTCTACCTTGCGCCCAACGCGGGGGAGGCCCCCAAACCTTTGGCATGGATTGCCTCTGGCGGCGAATTGTCGCGTATCATGCTGGCCTTGCGGCGAGCTGCGCCCGGGGGGGATGAAATTTCGACCCTGATTTTCGACGAAGTCGACGCGGGGGTCGGGGGGGTTGCCGCAAGCGCCATCGGGGCTAAGCTTCGGGATATTGCCGACCAGGCTCAGGTGCTCTGTGTTACTCATCTGCCGCAAGTCGCCGCCTGCGCCGATCATCACTACCGGATTCAGAAACAGGAAAAAGATGGAAGGACCTTTACCGAGCTGGTTTCGTTGCAGGGTGAACAGCGGGTAGAGGAAATGGCGCGAATGTTAGGCGGAGCCCAAGTGACCGAACGCACTTTGGAGCATGCGCGAGAAATCATCGGTCAGTCCATGTCGGGGCAACAAGGGGAGGGTTGAATTTTATGATCCGGAAAGCGCGTATTCCAGATGTCAAAGTTGTTCACAAGTTGCTGCTCAGTTATGCACAAGAGGGGCTCATGTTGTCGCGTTCCCTTGCCGACATGTATGAGTGCCTGCGCGATTTTTATATCCTTGAGCAAGACGACGAAGTGATTGGCGCGGTTGCGCTGCATATCTGTTGGGAAGATCTGGCGGAAATCAGGTCTTTGGCCGTCTCGCAAGCGCACGAGCGTCGAGGGGTGGGCCGCCAGCTCGTACAGGCATGCCTTGACGAAGCCCGCACACTCGGGTTGAAACAGGTTTTTGCGCTGACTTATCAGCCTGGTTTTTTTGAAAAGATGGGGTTCGATTATATCGAGAAATCCGAACTTCCTCAAAAAATCTGGAGTGACTGTCTGAAGTGCCCGAAATTTCCTGATTGTGATGAAATCGCTATGAGCATCCGGCTCTGACAGGGGGGGGCGGCGGGTAGTAATTCCGGGGCGTTCCGGGGTGCTTTGCATTTTGATTGAGCAGTTGGGACAAGCGTTTGCGGTCAAAGGAAGATGTTTTTAATCCTTGACAGGTCCTGACCTTTTCCATTAATAACTTTTAGCTACTGTTTGTTCCTGCCGTTACCAAGGAGGTTTTTTTGCCTGCCGAGAAGTATTCCATTATCATCATACCCGAGGGTCACCGTCGCACACACCGGCTCCAAATTAGCCGGAAGTGGGCGCGGTTGCTGGTGGCAGTGCTGGTAACGGCTGTGCTGGTAGTCGGTGGTCTTGTATATCGTTGTGTTCGCATTGACCTGGATCGTGCCGAGTTGCAGCGTTTGCGAACCGAAAGACGTGGTTATCAGCAAGAACTGCGGCTGGTTTCCGGACAGCTTCAGGCTTTAAGGAAAGATATGGTGGTGCTGGCCAACAACGATACAAAGGTCCGGTTGATGACCAAGTTGACCAAGCCCGTGGACAATGTACCTGTAGGGGTGGGGGGGCCGATTGAGACAACCCCTGATAAGGAGTTGTCCGGAGTGCAACGACAGATTGACGATATTCGCCAAGCTATCGATTTGCGCCGGGAAAGTCTTGAGGAGCTGCAGGGAGCACTTAACGATCAACGATCGCTATTTGCTGCCAGGCCCACTGGCAAGCCTGCCAAGGGGTGGGTCACTTCCGGGTTTGGCGTGCGCAAGTCGCCTTTCTCCTCCGGCAGCAAGATGCATTATGGTCTGGATATAGCCGCTCGTACCGGGACTCCTGTTTTGGCGCCGGCTGACGGGGTTGTAAAACGTGTTCGTACGGCCTCCGATTACGGTAAAATGGTTGTTATCGATCATGGTTACGGGTATCAGACGCTCTATGCCCATAATTCCAAGGTATTCGTCAAAGTTGGACAACGGGTGAAGCGTGGAGACACGATATCAGCTATTGGCAATACCGGGCGTTCGACCGGCCCTCATCTGCATTACGAAGTTCATCTGAACGGTGTTCCTATCAATCCTCGGAAGTTTCTCTGATATATTATCGATCTGTATTAATGGCCTCGGCATGACCGGGGCTTTTTTGCGCACGGTCCATCCTGTGTCGCCCATTCCCGTTGAGCTAACAGGTTGCTTTGTGCTACACTTTCGCCCGGATCGGGCAGGTTCTCGTTTTCGTCCATAGCGACATATCCTCCCGGTCGGATGCTGGCCACACTAACGGAGATTTCTTAATGGTTGGAAATATACTGACAAAAGTATTCGGTAGCAAAAACGAACGCGACCTCAAGCGTATGCGGCCATTGGTGGAGCAGATCGGCAGCCTTGAACCAGGGTTGACGAGTCTTTCCGATGAGGCATTAGCTGCCAAGACAGTCGAATTCCGGCAACGTCTTGCTCAGGGGGAATCTCTCGACTCGTTATTGCCTGAGGCTTTTGCTGTTGTTCGCGAGGCGGGCAAGCGGGTGTTGGGCATGCGCCATTTTGATGTGCAGCTTATTGGCGGCATGGTTCTGCATCAGGGTAAGATCGCTGAAATGAAAACCGGTGAAGGTAAGACTCTGGTGGCGACCTTGGCCTCTTACCTGAATGCTCTGCCTGGCAAAGGCGTACATGTTATTACCGTCAACGATTACCTTGCCAGTCGTGACGCTGAATGGATGGGCCGTATTCACCGATTTCTCGGATTGAGTGTCGGGTGCATCGTCCATGGGCTTAACGATCAGCAACGTAAAGAGGCTTATAACTGCGATATCACCTACGGTACGAACAACGAGTTCGGGTTTGATTATCTGCGCGACAACATGAAGTTTTCCCTGGAAGACTACGCACAGAGACCGTTGCATTTTGCCATTGTCGATGAGGTGGATTCCATTCTCATTGACGAGGCACGTACGCCGCTGATTATCTCCGGGCCGAGTGAAGCTTCCAGCGAACTCTATTATTCGGTAAATCGCATCATTCCCATGCTGCAAAAAGGGGAGTTGATCGAAAGTCGGGATGGCCGTGTGGGGCAGACCGTAAGGGAATATACCGGGGATTTTACCGTCGACGAAAAGGCCAAGAGCGCAACTCTTACCGAAGAGGGTGTGGCCAAGGTGGAGCGTCTGCTGGGAGTGGAAAATCTGTATGATCCCGGCAATATCGAGATATTGCATCATGTCAACCAGGCATTGAAGGCGCATGCCTTGTTCAAGCGGGATGTTGATTATGTCGTCAAGGACGGCGAGGTGATGATCGTCGATGAATTTACCGGCCGCCTGATGCCCGGGCGGCGGTGGAGCGACGGGTTGCACCAGGCTGTGGAAGCTAAGGAGGGGGTCAAGATCGAGAGTGAAAACCAGACCCTGGCCACTATTACCTTCCAGAACTATTTCCGCATGTACGACAAACTGGCTGGCATGACCGGTACCGCTGACACCGAGGCGGCGGAATTTAACGAGATCTATAAGCTCGATGTCATGGTTATCCCCACCAATCGACCCTTGGCGCGCGTGGATATGGGAGATGTTATTTACAAGACCACCCGAGAGAAGTTTCAGGCGGTGGTCGAAGATATCATCCAGTGCCATGCTAAGGGGCAACCGGTTCTGGTCGGCACCATCTCCATTGAGAATTCCGAGGTGTTGTCGGAGATGTTGCGCAAGCGCGGCGTTTCCCATAATGTCCTTAACGCCAAGCATCACGAGCGGGAAGCCGAGATTGTTTCGCAGGCAGGTCGCAAGGGTGCTGTGACTATCGCCACCAATATGGCCGGTCGTGGTACCGATATCATCCTTGGCGGTAATCCTGAGCTGCTGGCGCAGCGTGAGAGTGCCAGTGCGGACGATCCCGAAGCAGCCTATGCCCAAGCTTTGGCCAAGTATCGGGATATCTGTGCGAAGGAAAAACAGGAAGTCCTGGCGACCGGGGGATTGTATATCCTGGGGACCGAGCGTCACGAAAGCCGTCGCATTGATAATCAGCTGCGCGGGCGTGCCGGACGGCAGGGGGATCCTGGTCTCAGCCATTTTTATCTCAGTCTTGAAGATGACCTGTTGCGTATTTTCGGCTCGCACAGGGTTGCCTACATCATGGATCGTTTGAAGATCCCCGAAGGCGAACCCATTGAGCACCGCTTTATTTCCAAAGCCATCGAAAATGCACAGAAAAAGGTTGAGGGGCATAACTTCGATATTCGTAAGCATCTTATTGAATACGATGACGTTATGAACACGCAACGAAACGTTATCTATTCCCAGCGGCGCGAAGTTTTGGCGGGGGAACAGCTGCCGGAGACCTATGCGGCCATTATGGAAGAGATGGTCGAGGATATCGTTGCGACCTTCTGCCCTGAAAAAACCAACCCGGAAGATTGGAACTGGACAAGTCTGAACGAAGACTTTTATGTCCAATTCAATATGACTCCGCTGCCTCTGGAGGTGCCGGAGCGCGACTTGACGCCGGCGGTGTTGACGGCACATCTTAAGGAGCAGGTCCGCAAACGTTTTGAAGAGCGTGAAGCCGAGTTTACGCCCCCGGTCATGTCTCACTTGATGAAAGTGCTTTTGTTGCAGACTATCGATGCTCAGTGGAAAGATCACCTGCTGTCTATCGATCACCTCAAGGAAGGCATCGGCTTGCGCGGCTACGCCCAGAAAAATCCCAAAGAGGAGTACAAGCGGGAAGCTTACGAATTGTTCCTGCAGGTCATGGGACGAATCCGGCAGGAAGTGATACAAAAGCTGTTTCGCATCCAGTTGGCTAAGGAGCAGGATGTGGAGCGCATGGAAAGTCGTCAACGCAGGCACCAGATGGTGTTTAACCGTGCCGGTGGCGAAGATGTAGCGGCCAAACCAACAGTTCGCCAGGACAAAAAAGTCGGTCGTAATGATCTTTGTCCTTGTGGAAGCGGTTTGAAATATAAGAAATGTTGCGGCCAGTAATGGTGTCGGCGCAATTTGTAACCCTTCGCTGAGATACAGAAGGAGTGCGTAATGACAAAAGTCAAGGGGTTCACTTTTGCAGCCCGGTCGGCAGGTATCCGTAAATCCGGGCGGCTCGACCTCGGCTTGATTTTCTCTACAACACCCGCCAGGTGCGCCGGGGTGTTTACGACCAATAAAGTCCAGGCGGCACCGATTCTGGTTACCGCACCACGGTTCGCCGGCGGTTTATGCCAAGCGATACTGGTGAATAGCGGGAATGCCAATGCCTGTACCGGCGAAACCGGTTTGCGTGATGCTGAGCATTGCAGCCGCCTGTTGGCCGATAGTCTTGGTATTGACGAAACGCTGGTGGCTGTTTCCTCCACCGGGGTCATCGGTCAACCGCTGCCTATGCCGCTGCTGGTAGAGGCCATTCCGAAATTACCCGCGGGGTTGTCTGCTGATGCAGTGTCCGATGTCGCCACGGCGATCATGACCACCGATTCTTATTCCAAGCTGTCCAGTCGGGAGGGCAGCGCGGGACAAAAGCCCTATACCCTTCTCGGTGTCGCCAAGGGCGCGGGGATGATTCATCCCAACATGGCGACCATGCTTGCCTTCGTGGTGACCGATGCCTGTGTTGAACAGGAGTTTTTGCAGCAGGCGTTGCGCCAGGCGGTAGCGGGTTCTTTTAATATCATCACGGTGGATCGCGATACCTCGACCAACGATATGGTGCTGGTTCTGGCCAACGGTGAGGCTCAGACCCCGGAAATTGTCGCGGATACCCCCGCTGGACAGGAGTTTGTCTCCCTTTTGCAAGAGATCCTGCTGGATCTGGCCAAAATGATCGTGCGCGATGGTGAGGGGGCCACAAAGCTGGTACACGTGCAGGTAAGCGGCGCTGCGGATGCTGCCGGTGCCCGACAGGTGGCGTATAGTGTTGCGACCTCGAATCTGGTGAAAACCGCATTCTTTGGTGAAGATGCCAACTGGGGGCGTATTATTGCCGCTGTCGGCTATTCCGGAGCCCAGGTTGATCCTGCCTGTATTGATATCTTTTTTGACGATGTACCCGTGGTTCAGGGAGGTCTCGGCACGGGGCCCGAGCGTGAGGCTGAAGCAACGGCGGTACTTAAACAGGCCGAATTTTCCGTGAAGATTAACCTTGGCCTTGGTGAAGCGCGGGCGGAATATTACACTTCCGATCTGACCTATGAATACATCAAGATCAACGCCGATTATCGGACCTGATAAGCGTGGTCTAGGTTCTATTGATTTTTGATTCTGTCCGGGCCACCTCGGGGCGGTACAGTCCGTCCCGAGGTGGCCCTTTTTTGACCTGGAATACTCGTGAAGATTGTTTGCGAGTCATCCGGGCGAAAGGTACCTGTATGGAATCCCCTGCCCGATTTATCGACCATACTTTACTCAAGGCGGATGCGACTTCCGCCCAAATTCAGCAGCTTTGCCGCGACGCCTTGCATTGGGGGTTTGCTTCGGTCTGTATTCCGCCTCGTTTTGTTCCACTTGCTGCCGCATCTTTGCAGGGGACCGAGGTGGCGGTCGGCACGGTGGTGGGTTTTCCCCTTGGTTACGATGTCACCGCTACCAAATGTGCTGCGACGGCACAGGCGATTGCTGCAGGGGCGAGCGAAATCGATATGGTTATGCCCTTGGGTGCGGCGGTCGAGGGCCGTCTGGATGTCGTACGGGAGGATGTATGCAGGGTTCTGGAGTCCACTTGCGGTCATACCCTTAAGGTCATTATCGAATGTTGCTATCTGGACAATGCGCTGAAGGTGCAGTTGGTTGAACTGCTGGCCGATGTAGGTGTCGCCTATGTGAAAACATCTACAGGTTTTGCCAAGACAGGTGCAACACCTGAGGACATCCGACTTTTACACCAGGCGGCACAAGGCCGGATAAAAGTCAAAGCAGCCGGCGGCATCCGCGATTGGGAGTCATGTCGTGGCATGCTGGAGGCAGGAGCACACCGCGTCGGTACCAGCAATGGGGTGCAGATCATGCACCAATGGCAAGGGGAGCAGGAACGATGACTTCAACAATTTGGCAGCGGGTGGTGTTGATAACTCTGGACGGCGTTGGCGTCGGTGGTCAACCGGATGCCGCAAGTTACGGAGATCAAGCTGCAAGCACTTTACCGCATGTAGCCGAATATTGCGGTGGTTTACGTTTGCCGAACCTTGCTCGATTGGGCCTTGGCAGAATCGTTCCCATAGCCGGTGTTGCGGCAGTTCCTGAACCATGCGGTGTTTTCGGGCGCATGCTTGAGCGTTCCGAGGGGAAAGACACTACTACCGGGCACTGGGAGTTGGCGGGGTTGGAGCAGGGGAAGCCTTTTGCAACATATCCTCAAGGATTTCCCGAAGAGGTGATAGATGCCTTCGCCGCGCTTGCCGGGGTACGCCCTCTGGGCAATATTGCGGTCAGCGGTACCGAGGTTTTAAGGCTTCTCGGGGAAGAACATCTGCGCTGTGGGCGGCCCATTGTTTATACCAGCGTTGATTCGGTTTTTCAGATTGCCGCCCACGAAGATGTGTTGCCGCGCGAGCGATTGTATGCTCTGTGTGAGGGTATGCGACGGGTGCTTGATACGTATCGTGTCGGGCGGGTTATCGCGCGACCTTTTGTCGGCACAAATGCCGATAACTTTGAACGAACCGCAGGTCGACGCGATTTTTCCATGCCACCTCAGGGCGACACCCTACTGGATACTTTCCAGCAGGCTGGTATGACTGTGGTAGGTGTCGGCAAAATAGGCGATATATTTGCCGGCAAGGGAGTCAGTCGATCGATAAAAAGTACCTGCAACAACGATGGCATGGCTAAAACTCGCCAAGCTCTGGCAGCGCTTGATCGTGGCATGGTATTTACCAACCTGGTTGATTTCGACATGCTGTACGGGCATCGGTTGGATGCTCGTGGATTTGGACGAGCGCTGGAAGAGTTCGATGTCTGGCTGGAAGGATTTATGGCGGAGTTGAAGGTTGGTGACCTTCTGGTCATCACCGCGGATCATGGTTGTGATCCAACCACGGAAGGCACCGACCATACCCGCGAGAGTGTGCCGGTACTGGTGTGGCACCCCGGTCTTGTACAGGGTCGAAACATTGGTGTTCGCAGCAGTTTTGGCGATGTTGCGGCAACGATTGCCCAGCTTTTTGGGCTGGTGTGCGTTAGTGGTACGAGTTTTGCCGATCAGTTAGCCTGAGACAGCGGAGGACGTTCTCGCCGTGACGGAATAGGCAAGTGGACCACCGTGTCATCAGAGGGCTTGGTTGACAAGGTTGTTTGCCAGCCATTGCGTGCCTTGTGATCGGAAAGTTCTTCCATGAAGCAACTCTCAATATAGCGTTCGAGCAGATGACTGCTATGTGGCTGCAGTTCTATAAACTCGATACCGACCCCCTGTTGATAGTTGTTCTTGGGTTCCGGGTGAACGCAATAAAGCACCTGCCCGGTGAGTTCCAGTTCCTGTTTCATGCCCAGCAAAGGCAACACGATGCGAAATTTTTCCCTGTGATCCAGTCGGAACCCTGTTTTCATGAACAGCCCGCGGGAACTGAGGCTTAAGATTTCACCCAGATGACATTTGTTGCTGCGGCAGATCATCCCTGGGAGATTCAGGTCGAGGCGCATGTTTTGGCGCGGATGTTTTTCCAGGTGTTTCTGGATGGCGGAGAACAGTGCAAAAATATCCAACGGTACATCCAGTCGTTCATGGGGCAGGTCAACAACATGCTCTTGTTCTGAGGTTTGCAGTACGATGAGAGAAGACCCCTTGTCGAGACTCTGCGAAACAGTTTTGACTATTTCGCTATCTTCTCCAGCAGTCAGCCAGTCAGCGTTAATAATGAGAAGGTCGGGACTTGTGTCCCGGATTAGCCTGACCATGCGGTCCTGGCAGTGAGCCGCCAGTACCCGATAGCCCCAATGTTTAAGAGTGGTATCGAGGGTGGTCAGGATGCTTTCTCTGTGTTCTCCGAGGAGCAGGCGTTTCATGTGGGGGTTCCGTAAAAAGGGTCATACGAGGAATAAAACGATATTGCGAAATGTTACATTTTGTCTACGGGTATATGTCAAGGATAGGTTTGGGTCAAGGGAAATCTTGTTGAATAGTATGAACAGTGACGTGTCTAATGAATGGGAGGGTTGTGGTGAAGGGTTTATTTTTGGTTTTGCTTCTCGTGCTTTTTTTGGGTCAGAATGTGTATGCAGGCCAGCCTGAGGTTCACCTTGCGGAAATCATAGTAACCACGGGCATACAGGATCGCATGCCTGTTGATGCCGTCCAGTCCTATGCGGCATCTGTTGAATCGCTTTACTGTTATTGCCGAATAATCGGTTTTAGCGCGGAAACCACAGTGTGGCATGTGTGGTATCACAACGATCGCGAGGTGGCCAGAATTTCTCTGCCGGTGCGCTCGTCGAATTGGAGAACCTGGTCGAAAAAGACCATCCCTGCAGCAGGGCGTGGTGCCTGGCGCGTGGATGTTTTGGGAGATGATGGGGGCGTTCTGGGTTCGCTAGGGTTTAGTTTGCTGTAAAGGCAGGCAGCCAAGAATCGGGAAGAAGCTTCGTGCCTCTTCCCGACCAATATCTGTTCACTATTTTTTGGTTTTTCCTTTAGCCTTCTGTGCACGGGCTTTGGCTAGGTTTTCACCGAGACCACGGTCGATGGCCATCTGGCGGCGGCTTTCTGAATAGGCACGCGCTGCCAGGGGTTGGGTGCGGGGGATGTCAAATTGTTTGCGATATTCAGACGCTGTCATGCCATGAGAGGTCTTCAGGTGGCGAGCGAGGGTTTTCATTGGTTTGCCACAAATCATGCAGACAACTTTATCTTTGCCAAACGCTTTTTTGCGGGTAACAACGGGGGCTTGAGATGTTTCTTCTTCTTCTGAAACCGTTTCAACCACGGTCCCGCTTTCAATGGCGACCAAGGCCTGGTGTAAATCGTTGAGTTCAGCTATGAGCTCTTCTTTCGTCATTGGGGTAGTCGACGCGTGGGATGCAACGATTTCGGCTGCCATTTCTAGTAAATTTGCCATAGAGGTTTCCTCCTTAAGGATAAATTGAATTTCTTTTTGAAAGTACTTCTTACTAATACAATATATTCTTTTAAAATCAAGTAAAAAGGATGATTTTAAATTTATTTGTCTAGATGGCAACAAGAGAGAGGTTGTTTTAGCCTGGGAATATCATTTTCAGGTTGTCTGTACTATTGGGTAGTGTCAACGAAAAGACAATTCGTTGGTTAATTGTTTAGCGTGAAAAGACTGTGCTACCTATCAAAATGTAAGTATTTTCCTCGTTTGTTACATAGCATGTTTTGGGTAGGTGCGTAGGCCTGAATGTTTTGGAATAAAATTTTATGACTCAGGCTTAGGGTAGTGTTGCCCGACCATTGATATCGAGATCTCTCTTCGAGTTTTACCGCGTAGTGATTGCTGACACTTGTTTTGGCGTGGAAGAAGTACGCAATTTGCAATCGCAGAATCATGGTTTTAACCCTCGAAAAAATCGTTGTTCGTAATGTTCAAGAAGTTTAGTCGTGACAGTGGATTGTAGTTGGTGGCATGCAAGTGCTGAGGAAATAAGTACGGTTCGTCGCATCCTGATGTGCAGTTCACCCCTTTTCGTTCAGGCCATCGCTTAACTTGGGGAAAATGGATAATCCCGAAAGGCATTAATTCTTTCATTTTTATAGATTCGGCAGTTGATGACGTTGGAGGGGGTGCCAAAAAGTCCTCCCAATGGGATAGGGTTGGTGAGGTGAATTCAGGGACTTACTGGTTCATATCAATGCCCTTGGAAGTGGTATAACCTATTGAAATTTCCAGTCAAAAAGCTTGACACTGCCTAGTCGCTATGCTAGCTTTTAGGCGTTTTATGTTGTGATTGTTAGGGACCTCGTGTGGCAGTTTGATATGTAGCTGTTACAAAAGACCAGTTGTGTCTATCGCCGCGTAAGGTGTCGAGGTGTAGAAGTGCCAGGCAGGTTGTTCTTTTTTCGATCTGATTCGGTGCGGCTGTGCAAATCCAAATCGATGGCCCGGTGTTTTTTGTTGGCAAGGGCCATTGCGCATTCTGTATGTTACAGGGAGGCTTGAATGAGCAAGAAGCTGTTGCTGGCCGATGATAGTATTACCATCCAAAAGGTGGTTGGAATCATCTTCGCAAATGAAGATTGCAGCCTTGCAGTCGTTGGAGATGGCGATTCCGCTTTGGCTGCTATCCGTTCTGAGCGGCCTGACCTGATTATGGCTGATGTTCTCATGCCAGGGAAAAATGGCTATGAACTATGTGCCGCAGTGAAACAGGATCCCGCCTTGCGGGACGTGCCTGTCTTGTTGCTTACCGGGACTTTCGAACCGTTTGATGAAGCTCGTGCCCGTGCTGCAGGCGTCGATGACTGGATTGTGAAACCTTTTGAGTCGCAAGCCCTGCTTGACAAAGTGGCAGAACTTCTGGCCAAAGTTCCCGCGCCTGCTGTTGCCGATCTCCCTCTCCCTGAACTTGAAGACGATTTTGACGTCGTTGAAGACTTTATGGAGCAGGTGGGGACGGATGCCGATATGTGGCAAGAACTTCCTGAAACTTCCTTGGGGGTATCTGCTGCTGAAACTGTTCCCGGCGATCAGCCTTCCTTGCCTGAATCAACTACCGATGATTTTGATGAGCCGTTTTTTGCCGAGATGGCAAGTGGTCCTGAAGCTGTCATTCCTTCAGCGGCTGAAGAACTCGCCGATCGTTTTGATTCCTTTGAGTCGTCCATGCCAGACCCGATATCGGAAGTTGCTTCCGGGTGTCTTGTCGATGAAGAGGATATACCGCTTGCCGTGGCTCCCGGGGCTGAGGACGCTGTCGACAGTTCAGAAAGTAATCTTTGGCTGGATGAAACGGATGCGGACGAGGTTCTGTTTCTCGACGAGGATGATATTCTGGACGAAGATCTTCTCGCGGAAGATCTTGCAGCTGAACGGACCGCCGATTTGTCTTTTGAGTCGGGTGCTGATGTGTTCAGTTCCGAGGCGGATAGCGTGACGCCTCTGCCCTGCTCGGATTCAGATGCCACCACGGACGTACAAGAATCTTTTGAGCCGGTTGCTGAGCCGGTTGCTGAGCCGGTTGCTGAGCCGGTTGCTGAGCCGGTTGCTGAGCCGGTCGCTGAGCCGGTTGATGAGCCGGTCGCTGAGCCGGTTGATGAGCCGGTTGTTGAGCCGGTTGTTGAGCCGGTTGTTGAGCCGGTTGTTGAGCCGGTTGTTGAGCCGGTTGTTGAGCCGGTTGTTGAGCCGGTCGCTGAACCGGTCGCTGAACCGGTCGCTGAACCGGTAAATCGGGATGGTCTTGGTTTCTTCCAGAATCCTGGGCTCGTGGCCAAAATAGCTGCACCCCCTAAACGGGATGGGCTTGGATTCTTCCAGAGTGCAGGGCTTGTCGCTCGATTGGCCCAGCCAGCCGTGGTTCCTGTCGAGGTAGAAGAACCCGCTCCAGCTATTGAACTGGAAGAGGAGGTTTTTGCGGCGCCTGAGATTCCTGTAGCTGAGGTACCTGTGGCTGAAGTTTCTTCTGGCATCACCTCACCCGAAGAAGTGGAGAAACGGGTTGAGGGGCTTTCGGAGGACGACTTGAACCGCATTGTCGAAAAGGTAGCTGCTTCGGTTGTTGAACGTCTAGCCGGCACGATTCTGGAGCGTATCGCCTGGGAGGTTGTGCCCGATCTGGCGGAAAGTATCATTCGGGAAGAAATCCGGCACATAACTGCAAAATCCTGATAATCGACGATGCTGGGTTTCTGCTGTGCCGACCAGGAACGGTAGGTACCTTGGATCGGGGTGCAATACAGAAGATGCCCGATGTGACACGATATCAGCTTGTGTTCCGATCCGTTGGAGGGTGCCGGCTTTGCGATAAACCTGCTCGTTGCAGGCTGAATAGTTGACGTACCGAACGGGGATTGCTAAAATCCCCGTTTGTTTTTTGTCGGTGTGTGATTGGCACCCCGGCCATGCATGCATTGCTTAAAGGATGGACTGCCCATGGAACCGAAACTCCCCAAAGGTTACGAGCCTCATGATGTAGAGGCCAAATGGTATAAATTCTGGACCGATAACGGTTTGTTTCATGCCGATGAGGCTTCCGTGAAACCTCCGTTTTCCATCGTTATTCCCCCCCCAAATGTTACCGGCGTTCTGCACATGGGGCATGCTCTCAATAATACCCTGCAGGATATTCTGGTCCGTTGGAAAAGTATGGAAGGTTGCGAGGTGTTATGGCAACCCGGGACCGATCATGCCGGCATTGCCACGCAAAACGTGGTGGAAAAACAACTGGCTGCCGAAGGCAGTAGTCGTCACGACCTCGGTCGTGACGGTTTTGTCGATCGGGTTTGGCAGTGGCGCACCGAGTCCGGCGGGCAGATCATTAACCAGTTGAAACGTCTTGGATCCTCCTGCGATTGGGAGCGTGAACGTTTCACCATGGATGAGGGGTTGTCGCGCGCTGTACGTGAAGTGTTCGTCACTTTATACGAAGAAGGTCTGATCTATCGGGATAATCGCTTGATCAACTGGTGTCCGCGCTGTCATACCGCATTGTCGGATCTGGAAGTGGAGCACCAGGACCAGAAGGGCAGTCTTTGGCACCTTCGCTATCCTGTGGTCGGCACCGACCGTTACCTGGTGGTGGCGACGACGCGTCCGGAAACCATGTTGGGCGACAGCGCCGTTGCGGTGCATCCTGAGGATGAGCGCTATGCCGATCTGATCGGCAAGTCGATCATGTTGCCGTTGATGGAACGGCCGATTCCGATTATTGCCGATGATTATGTCGATAAAGAATTCGGCAGCGGGGCGGTAAAGATAACCCCGGCTCATGATTTTAACGATTTTGAAATCGGCAAGCGGCATAATCTCGAATTTATCAATATCTTCGATGAATCCGGCGTCGTCAATGTAAACGGAGGGGGCTACCAGGGCCTGGAGCGTTTTGAGGCACGCAAACAGGTGCTGGCGGATCTGGATGCCGCCGGCTTACTGGAGCGGGTCGATGAGCATCTTAATGCGGTAGGCGAATGCTATCGTTGCAAAACGGTTATCGAACCATATATGAGTCTGCAATGGTATGTAAATGTGCAGCCTTTGGCCGAGAAAGCTATTGAAGCTGTACAGACCGGACAGACCCGCATTATCCCTCAACAATGGGAAAAGACCTACTACGAGTGGATGTTTAACATCCGGGATTGGTGTATCAGTCGCCAGATCTGGTGGGGGCACCGGATCCCCGCCTGGTTCTGCGGTACCTGCAACGAGATCACCGTTTCCCGTGAAGATCCGACCGTTTGCGCCCATTGCGGAGCCACTGAACTCCGTCAGGAAACCGATGTCCTAGACACTTGGTTCAGCTCGGCCCTGTGGCCTTTCTCCACGATGGGCTGGCCCGATAAAACAGCAACCCTGGAGAAATTCTATCCGACTTCCTGTCTGGTGACCGGATTCGATATCCTGTTTTTCTGGGTGGCGCGCATGATGATGATGGGCATTAAGTTCATGGGCGAAGTACCTTTCAAGGATGTCTACATCCATGCTCTGGTGCGGGATGCGCAGGGGCAGAAAATGAGTAAGAGTAAGGGAAATGTCATTGATCCCCTCACCGTTATTGATGAGTATGGGACCGATGCTTTCCGTTTTACCCTCGCGGCGTTTGCCGCTCAGGGGCGTGATGTCAAGCTTTCCGTTGATCGTATTGCAGGGTATCGCAACTTCGTCAACAAACTCTGGAATGCCAGTCGTTTCGCGCTCATGAACCTCGAAGGTTTTGAACCTGCCACGACCAATCTGGACTGCAGTATGCTGACTCTCGCCGAGAGGTGGATCCTTACACGGTTGGCGGATGCAGCCAAAGAAACCAGTCTAGCTCTGGAAGAATACAAATTTAACGAAGCTGCCAGCGTTCTTTACGCGTTTACCTGGCACGAGTTCTGTGACTGGTTTATCGAGCTCAGCAAAGATGATCTTTACGGGGAAGACCTAACCCGCAAAACTACGGCTCAGACCGTGCTTTACACTGTGCTGGAGCAGTTGCTGCGTCTGTTGCATCCTTTCATGCCTTTTATTACAGAAGAAATCTGGCAGGCATTGCCCGGTGCCCGTCCGACCGTATCGATCATGTCCGCTCCTTTTTCCAGCGTGGCGACGCTGCCTGTAGATCCGCAGGGTGCGGCACGGATGGAACTGGTTATGGATGTCATCAAAGGGATTCGTAATATCCGGGGGGAAATGAATGTCCCTCCAGGTAAACGGATTGCCGCGGTTTTGGAATGTAAAACGGAGGATGCTGCCGACGTGCTGGCTGCGGGCGAGGGGTATATCAAGAGCCTTGCGCGGGTTGACTCTCTTGTCTTTGGTGTGTCTGTCGAACGCCCGGCGCAGGCGGCCACACAGGTTGCAGGGGAGGTCGAGATCCTACTGCCCCTCGCCGGCCTGATCGATCTGGATGAGGAGCAAAAGCGTCTGGAAAAGGAAATCGCCAAGGTTGAAAAGGATGTTGTTATGTTCAGTAAGAAGCTCTCCAACGAATCCTTTTTGGCCAAGGCCCCCCCAGAAGTTCTGGAAAAGGATCAACAGAAATTGACCGATGCCCAGGAAAAACTGGCAATCTTGCAGCAGAGCCTGGATAAAATCGTTTCGTTAAAATAGCAGGATTAGAAAGCTTACTGCTGTATCAGCCGTTGCAATGTTGGTTTGTATCCAGCGTTACTATTTCGGCTAGACCTGTACTATACAAAGCCCGTCCAACCCTAAGGTTGGCGGGCTTTTTTCATTGATGTGGTTTTTTCCAGGGGGTGAATGTCTTGACAAATATGTCATGTTTCCTAGTCTTAAGTTAAGCTAGTTAAAATTAATTGGTTGATACTTATGGTATTGAGGACGTTCTGAGTGGTACGCGTTGGCAAGAGCCAAAGATGAGGAGACTGCAGCTGTGACATGGCCCTGGAAACAACTGTTAGGCTTGGGATTGCTGATCCTGATTCTGAATGGCACCCTGCTGCTGTTGAGCTCTAAAGTTTTCCTCGGGAGTTATATCCGTCTGGAAAATAACCTTGCCCAGGAAACTGTGCAGCGCGGGGTCGGCGTCTATCAGGACGAGTTGGCCTTTCTGGAACGCATAACCAAGGACTGGGCCAACTGGGATGACGCATACCGGTTTATGCAGACCCGTGACCCGGGCTTTTCTGACAGCAATCTCGTTGATAGCACTTTTTCCACCCTCAATGTCAACGTTATATTGTTTCTGGATAAAAACGGGGCGATTGTCGCCGGCAAGGCGTTCGATCTTGCCGGACAGCTCGAGGTACCCGTCTACCGCGGGTTACAGGAGGCGCTGGGCACCGAAAAGACCTATGAACGGCTGAAAATCGAGAGTCAGGGTGTCAATGGTCTGCTGAGCCTGCCGGAAGGCTTCCTGATGCTGGCCTGCCAGCCTGTGTTAACCGGTGAAAGACAGGGTCCTCCGCGGGGCACGTTGCTGATGGGGCGGTTCCTGGATGACAGCGAGTTGCACAGACTGAGCGCCAAGGCGAATCTTCCCATGGAATTCAGCCGCCTTCAATCGGGGCGTGAATGGCCTGCATGGTCCAGGGGAACGGGTGGCGAACCCGAGATTTTGTTGCGCACGGTCAATGCTAGAAGTCTGCGATCTCGTATTCTGTTGCGCGATATTTTCGGGGCGCCTGCCGTAGTCATGGCGGTCAGTCTGCCGAGGGATCTTTACAATCAGGGGCGCCACGCCATGCTTTACCTGCATCTCTGGATGCTTCTGGCAAGTGTTTTGGGCGGGCTAGGCGTCTTTATCGTCTGGGGGAGGCTACGGGGATCACAGCAAAAACAGCGTGACAGTGAACATCTCTTCCAACATTTATTTCAGTTTTCCGCCGATGCTTTTTTTCTTTGTGACGAAGAGGGGCGGTTTGTGGATGTCAACCATCAGGCATGTGCAGGACTTGGCTTCTCCCGCCAGGAACTCTTATCTCTAAGTTGGAACGATATTACTATAGCCGCCATTGGTGATCTGATGTCCCGCACCCGACGTTTGAGCACCGCGCCGCCGAGCCCCATGGAAGCCATGTTCAGGGGAGCCGCTGACCATGCGTTTCCGGGGGATATCAGCGTCAGTCGTCTTGAATTGCAGGGACAGAGTTTTTTCTTCGTGCTGGTGAGGGATATCACTGAGCGAAAGATCTCCGATGACCTGTTGCGTGAGCAAAAGGATCGGCTTAATTATCTTGCCTACCACGATGTGCTGACCAGTCTGCCCAATCGTCTAAAGGCCATTGAGGTTCTTCAGACCTTTATTGCGCGCGCCAAACATCGGGACTCCATGGTCGGGGTGTTGCTGTTTGATATCGACCGATTCAAAAATATCAATGAATCTCTTGGGCATGAGACGGGAGACGAAATTTTGATGGAAATAGCAACCCGGATTCAGGGGCTTCTGCGCGATACGGATGTGGTGGCTCGTTTTGGCGGGGATGAATTCATGGTGTTGCTGGAACATGTGGAAGATGGGGAGGGGATAAAAACGGTTGCGGAAAAAATCCTCGAAGCGATAGCGCGGCCTCTGCATATCAAGGAACAACAGTTTTATCTCACCGGCAGCATCGGAATCAGTCTTTATCCTAAGCATGGAGAAGATGTCCAGTCGATTCTAAAGGCAGCGGACAGCGCTATGTATTTTGCCAAAGATCAGGGACGCAATACGTTTCGGTTTTTCATCCCGATGCTTAAGGTCGATGTTGAAGCAAGGCTTTATCTCGAAACGGACCTGCGGCAGGCCCTTGAACAAAAACAGTTTGTGTTGTTTTATCAGCCTGAGTTTAATCTCAATACCGGCAAGGTGGAATGTCTGGAAGCCTTGGTGCGTTGGCAACACCCTAGCCGCGGCGTGGTAGGACCAGGGGAATTTATCCCCCTCGCAGAGGATACGGGACTGATCGTTCCGATTGGCGAATGGGTTCTGCAGGAGGCTTGCAGACAGGTGATGGCCTGGAGGCAGTTGGGACTTCCTCCGGTGAAGGTGGCCGTTAATATTTCAGCACGGCAGTTTCGGCAGTCCGGGTTTATTGAAATGGTATATCGTGTTCTAAAGCAAAGTGGCATGCCTGTGGAGTTGCTGGAACTTGAAATTACCGAAAGCATGGTTATTCAAAGTGCCGAGCACGCTCGGAACATGCTGAAAATGTTGCGACAGACCGGCATTTGTCTGGCCGTCGATGATTTTGGTCTGGGGTATTCTTCGCTGAGTTATCTTAAGCAATATCCCTTTTCCAAATTGAAAATGGATCGAGAATTTGTCAAAAATGTTGTAACCAATGCCAATGACAAAGCCATTGCTGCAGCGATTGTCTCCATGGGTACCAGCTTGGGGCTGGAGGTCGTTGCCGAGGGCATTGAAGGGCAGGAGCAGTTGGAGGCCCTTCGCGATTTGGGATGCCCTGCCGGTCAGGGATTTTACTTGACGGTCCCCCAAGATGCCGAGGAAACCGGACGGTTTCTTGCCTGTACCATGGGAGAGAACTCCCGTGTGGTTAAAGCCTTCAGGGCATAATGTCAGGGCATCAAGGTTCTATTTCAGTGGTTTTGAGCAGCTGAGTAAGGCATGCGCGAATTTCACTGCTTTCTCCCATTTTTAATATCCGTTTGCCCATTTTTTCCGCCTCAAGACTGGATATGCGACTCAACATCATTTTCATGCGAGGTATGAACGGTGCCGCCATGGAGAATTCGCGAATCCCCATACCGATCAGGGCCAGTAGATTCAGAGGGTCATTAGCCATTTCGCCGCACAGACAAAGCCCCTTGCCCTGTTTCTGCGCAATGCGTGCGACATTATGGAGGACTTGTAACACTGCCGGGTGCAGAGGGTCGTAATACCGGTTGACCAGGGGATTGTTGCGATCAGCCGCCAGAAGGTATTGAATCAGGTCGTTGGTACCCAGGGCAAAAAAGTCGACTTCACGGGCCAACCAGTCGGCAAGTTGTACGGCCGCCGGTACTTCGACCATCATCCCCAGGGGGACATCCGCGACAAACGGTACTCCTTCCTTCCTTAGATTCTGACAGGCCTCCTCGACGACGGCTTTGCAGGCCCGGATTTCTTCCACTCCCGAAATCATTGGGAACAGCATTTTCACCGGACCATGGCAGGCGGCCATGAGAATCGCCTCGATTTGAGTCCGGAAGATATCCAGGTTGTCCAGCGAGACGCGTACCGAACGCCATCCCATAAAAGGGTTTTCTTCATGGGGTGGCCGGAAATATGGGAGCGCCTTGTCCCCACCGATATCGAGGGTGCGGATGGTGACAGGTTTCCCGTCGAAGCCTTTGATCACCCGGGAATAGAGCTTATACTGCTCCTCACGGCTGGGGAAATCGGGGCGGATCATGTAGGGGAATTCGGTACGGTAAAGCCCGACCCCTTCGGCACCGTTACGCCGGGCGATTTCGATGTCGCTGACCAGACCGACGTTGGCACGCAGTATGATCTTCACGCCGTCGCTGGTTTGCGCCGGCAGATCGCGAAATTTTTCGATCTGGTGCATTTGCCGACCGGCATCTTCTTCCAGCCTGCGGTATTCATCCGCTACCTGCGGGTCGGGATTGATGTGCAGCAGTCCCGAGTTGGCATCGAGGATGACATGGTCCTCCGGTGCCACATTTTTAAGGGCTCCCCGCACCCCCACAAGCGCCGGTATGCCAAGAGATTTGGCCATAATGACTGCATGGGAATTACGTTCCCCGGCTTCGGTGACGATGCCGCGAATCTGCTCGTGATCGAGGGCAGCCATGTCCGAAGGCAGGATTTCCCGTGCGATGAGAATCCCCGGGTGTTTCAGCTGCAGTGGGTGGGGATCCTGCCCCGCCAGATTGGCCATCAGGCGGCGGCCGATGTCGCGCATGTCGGCCGCGCGTTCGCGCAGGTAGGGGTCTTCCATTTTTTCAAAGGCTTCGACATAGTTGCCGATAACCCTTTCCACGGCATAGCGTGCCCCGTGGCCCTGCTCGATTTCGTCCTGAAGCCGTTTAAGCATGGCGCGGTCTTCAAGAATCATTAAATGGGTGTGGAAGATGGAGGCGTCGGCTTGAGAGAGTCTTTCCGCCATGCGTTTTTCAAGGTAAATGGTCTGAATGCGGGTTTGCTCCAAGGCCTCTTCCAGGAGCGATTCTTCCTTCGCCTGATCGAGGACTTCCTCGTCGAGAATGTCGGTAAGACCGTGTTCGGCAGACATGACATGGGCGGCTCCCGCGACCAGCCCCGGATAGGCAACCACTCCTCGCAGGGCGCTTTCCCTTGTTGTTTCGAGTTTTTGAGCTGATTCGGCAGGGCGTGTTGTTCCTGCCGCCTGTCGCAGCGCCTCGGCATAGCGGTTGGCTTGCGCCTCCTTGTGCTGGATGGAATCGAGCAGGCGCGCATTGACCACGATCGAGGCCACCTGAAAGGCAATGGTCGAAAGGGCGCTGATGTCTTCATCGCTGAACTTGCGAGAGGCACGGCTCTGAACAATAAGTGCCCCGATGGGGATATTCCGGTCGAATAGCGGAATACCCAGAAAACTATGGAACCTTTCCTCCCCGGTTTCCTTGAAGTAACGATAACGCGGATGGTTCTGCGGTTCCTGCAAGGCCACCACTTTGCACTCTTCCACCACCAGGCCGGTCAAGCCTTCGCTCACCTTCATGGTGACTCGGCCGACAGCACGGCGGGACAGACCCTTGGTGGCCCGCAATCGCAGAGTATGCCGGTCTTCATCCAGTAGATAAATGGAACAGACGTCCGATATGGTGCGTCGCGCCACCACGGATACGATATTGTGCAGGGTTTCGTGCAGGTCGTGCGACTTGAGAATAAGCGTGCTGATATCCTCAAGGGTGCGAAGCCCAATGTGGTTTATATTTCTTGATGCCATGATGTCAGGCCTTTCAAGGTATGTGGCTGGTATGGGGCCTTGTTTGCAATATTAAGCGTTTTTCCCCGCTGGCGAGGCTGTTGAAAACTGCCGGCGTTGGATGCCATAGCGTTCCATCAGTCGATAGAACGTGCGTCGGGGTAAATTAGCGCGCCGCGCAGCGGCGGATACGTTTCCGCTGGCTTCCCGCAGATAACGTTCCAGCAGGTCACGCTCGATCAGTTCCATCTGGTGTCCCCGTCTGGCCCGATAATCGTTGTTGGCCTCGTTCGGCACAACTGTTTGCCCGCATGATCCCACCATTAAAGGCAGGGACAGGTGTTCCTGTCGTAATGTCTCTTCCTGGCTTGCTGCGACAGCCCGTTCTATGATCGAGGCCAACTCAGGGATGTTGCCCGGCCAGGAGTAGTGGCGCAAGGTATCCATGGCCAGAGGGTCGATGCCTGTCACCTTTTTATTGAGCCGGCGACTGGCCCGTCGTAATTGCTGCATTGCCAAATCCGGCAACGCCTCCAAGCGGTTTCTAAGCGGCGGTAATGTCAGAGTGCAAAAGCTGAGCCGGAAAAACAGGTCGCCATTAAACCAGCCATCCCGGACGCCTTGCTCAAGATCCCGATGGCTGGTAACGATGAGGCGTACGTCGATCGGCACCGATGCTTGCAATCCTGCCGGGATGATGGTTCCCTGATCAAGAAACTTCAACAGGGCGCGTTGTGTCTCCGGCCCGGCATCGGCAATTTCATCCAACAGCAGGGTGCTGCCATTGGCCAGCTCCAGCATCCCCTGTGACGGTTTGGGACTCTGGTGACAGCCAAACAGTTCGGCTGTCAACTGGTTATCATCAAGCCCGGTGCAATTGATGGTGGCCATCGGTTGGTTGGCGCGGCGGCTGTGGCGATGAATGGTTCGTGCCAGAGTTTCTTTGCCGGTGCCGGCTTCGCCGCGTAACAGTAACGTCTTGTCACCGGGAGCCAGCTCCAGAGCAAAATCCCGCAATCGCCGCATCAAGTCGTCTTCTCCGAGGAGGTCCTCCGCGGAGGTATGTCGTAACAATTGTACAGCGTGCTGCAGGCGTTGCTTTTCGCCCTTAAGACGTTTTATGAAATAGGGCAGGCACATATCCTCTGTGGCCAGATTGCGACAGACGGCGGTTGCGTGTTCCCGACAGGATGCGTAACCGCAGGCACTGCAATTAAGCTCATCGCGTTGGGCAAATTTGTCCGTGGAATGCAGTACCCGGCGGATGTTCTCGCCACTGGGGTGTTCCTGGCGGCGCTGTCGGTTACTGAACGTGCGCACCAACGATACTTTCCCGCCATCTATGAGATGCCCTCTGTTCGGTCGGGATGTTTCGGTCTGTTGAGCAAATTGCCGTACCAGATAGCCGCGTGCATAGGGTGACAGGCGGCTGGCGGGATCGCAAGGTCCCAGACAGCCGCCACGGCACAGACGCAGGTCGACAACTGCAGGCTTGATACGGCCCGCAGCCAGATCCCGGAAAATCTCCAGAGCATTGCGGGCGCCTTCCACGGAAAGAACCTCGCCGAGATCGCCAGGAAAGTCCGGTATGAAGGCAGCCAAGGTTCCGCCTGTCAGGGGAAACTGTCGGCCCATACTGAGTTCCGGTCCATCGAAAGGCGCATCCGGCATACACCCCGTGGTGATACCGGCTTGCTCCAGCAATTCGGCTGCTTCAGCAAAGGTCAGGGCCGCATCGACCGTATCATGTATCTGCTCATCGGTGGTTTCAAGCTTGCCTGCAAAGCAGGAACTTATGGTGACAACACGCAGCGGACCGCTGTGGGCACTGCGTATCGCTCGAGCTGTTGCCACCAGGGGGGAAACCAGGGGTGCCAGGTTGCGTAACAATTGGGGGAAATGACGTTCAATAAGGGCTACAACTGCCGGGCAATGACCAAGAATAATCGGTGCTTGCGAGGTTGCCGGAGTGTCAGCAGATAATCGGTCAGCCAGCAACTCCACCCCCCAGGCTCCTTCAACAACAAGCTGAAAGCCCAGCTTTCGAAGTCCTGCGACCAACTGTCCCGGGCGCGTATCGCCGATATAGGCCGGGAAGGAAGGTGCAAGGATAGCCGCCATCGGTTCTTTGTGTTTCAGCAGGCGTCGGCAACGTTCCTGGGCGCTCGGTGCGCTTCGGGCCTGTTGGGAGCAGATTTGCAGGCAGCGGCCGCAACCTATGCAGCGACCATGGCTCAGGTCGGTGCCTTCCGCTGTGACGCTAATGGCCTTAACGGGGCAGTGGCGAACGCAGGCATAACAGCTGCGGCAGCGTTGCGCATCGGTTTGGATAGGACCCATGGACGATTCCGGTCGATTCGGCGTGAATTGTGTTCAGGGGAGAGGAGCGCTAAGAATTGTCGAAGTGTGCCACTTCTGCCACAGGTAAGTCAAACGATATTTGCAAAAGCGGCAACGGGGGAGGCAGAAGAGAATATTGGTGATTAGTTATTAGTGATTAGTTGTTGGGTTTTGGTGTGAAGCATGATTGTCACCAGTCACCAGTCACCAGTCACCAGTCACCAGTCACCAGTCACCAGTCACCAGTCACCAGTCACCAGTCACCAGTCACCAGTCACCAGTCACCAGTCACCAGTGTCACTAGTCACTACCTAACGAGGGATGCGATAGCGGCCAACCTCGTCGCTGAAATGACACGCGGCCAAATGACCATTGCCCTGGTCGGTTAGTTCCGGGGACTGCTGGCGGCACAACTCTCGGGCATAGGGGCAGCGGGGGTGAAAATGACAGCCGCTGGGAGGATTGAGAGGGGATGGTATTTCGCCGATCAGAGGACGTTTTTGCTTGCGGGCGTGAGGGTTGGGAATAGGGACCGCATTCAGTAGCGCTTCACTGTAGGGGTGTCGGGGAGTCTTGTAAAGCTGGTCGGCGGGGGTCAGTTCCACAATGCGCCCGAGGTACATGACAGCGACCCGGTCGCTGATATGTTCAATGATAGACAGGTCGTGGGCAATAAACAGATAGGTAAGTTCGAATTGCTGTTGGATATCCTGCATAAGGTTGACTACCTGCGCCTGAATGGAAAGATCCAGAGCCGAGACTGGTTCGTCGGCAATAATCAAGCGGGGTTTCACCGCCAAAGCCCGAGCAATACCGATGCGCTGGCGTTGTCCTCCGGAGAATTCGTGGGGATAACGGTCCATATGGGCTGCCCCCAAGCCGACGGTTTCCAGCAGACGCACAACCTCCTGCCGCAATTCCCGACCTTTGGCCAAACCATGAATCTTGAGGGGTTCGCCGACAATGTCGGCCACCTGCATGCGGGGATTGAGGGACGAGTAGGGGTCCTGGAAGATCATTTGCAGATCCCGGCGGCGCGCGCGCATCTGCCTCGGAGACAAGGCCAGCAGATCCTCCCCCTCGAACAGTACCTCGCCACCATCCGGTTCCAGCAGCCGCAGGATCGCTTTGCCGGTGGTCGATTTGCCGCAGCCCGATTCGCCGACCAGGCCCAGGGTTTCTCCGGCCCGCAGGCTGAAAGAGACCCCGTCGACAGCCTTGAGGGCAAGATGCTTGCCGGCCAACGCGCCGGTAGTCACCTGAAAGGTTTTACGCAGGTTTCGCACGTCAAGCAGGTTGGTCATGCATCCCTCCAGCAGCGAACATAATGATCCGGAGTCACTTCCAGCATTGGCGGAAGTTTGCCCATTTCGGGGGCGAAGGGGGCCGGACAGTTGTCCAGAAATGTGCCCGTAGCGGGTTGGCCCGGTATCGACGCACCATGATTCATGGCCAGACGGTGCTGCTTTTGGCCTATTTTGGGAAGGCAAGCCAGAAGATTGCGGGTGTAGGGGTGGCGCGGATCGTCAAAGATAGCTGTGACGGGTGCGTATTCCATGATCAGGCCATCGTGCATGATGGCGACCTTGTCGGCTGTTTCGGCCACCACGCCCAGGTCATGGGTAATCAGCAGGGTTGCCATCTGATGCTGGCATTTAAGATCGTCGAGCAACTGAAGGATCTGGGCCTGAATGGTGACATCCAGGGCGGTAGTCGGTTCATCTGCAATAAGCAGTTGCGGGCGACAGGCGAGGGCCATGGCGATGATCACCCGTTGCCGCATGCCGCCGGACAGTTGGTGCGGGTATTCCCGGCAACGCTGTTGCGGTGAGGGGATGCCAACCTGGTCCAACAAGTCGGCTGCTTGTCGCAAGGCTTCTTGACGCTTGAGACCCTGGTGTACCCGTAAAACTTCAGCAATCTGCTCCCCGACGCTGAACACCGGATTGAGAGCGGTCATCGGTTCCTGGAAGATCATGGCGATCTTGTTGCCGCGTACCCGACGCATTTCCGTTTCGGGCAGCAAGCGCAGGTCTTCTCCCCGGAACAGAATCTCACCCTCGACCACCCTCCCGGGGGGCGGCACAAGACGCAGTAAGGACAAGGCCGTGATCGATTTTCCGCAGCCGGATTCGCCAACCAGCGCCAGCGTTTCCCCTGCGTTCAGAGTGAAGTCGATACCACGCACAGCTTTGGTAAGGCCGGCTTTGGTGAAAAAATAGGTGCGCAGATTGTGGACTTCGAGCAAGTGGGGCATGGACGCTCCTTTGCGGCTGGTTGCAGTCAGCCAATGTATCCGGAAAGCAAAGCATCGTCAAGTAGGGGAGTGATCTCCAGGGGCAGCTATAAGCTATAAGCTGTAAGCTGTAAGCTGTAAGCTGGTGACAAGTGACAAGTGACAAGTGACAAGTGACAAGTGACAAGTGACAAGTGACAAGTGACAAGTGACAAGTGACAAGTGACAAGTGACAAGTGACAAGTGACAAGTGACAAGTGACAAGTGACAAGTGACCAACTAATTACTAATCACTAATAACCAATCACCGCCTAACATTCTTCCCCTGCTTATGCGGGCATGTTAGAATCCGCATCTTGAAACACAATTTACCGGAGGTTTTTTGATGTCCCTGAACGCACAGCAGGATAGCCGTGTCCTCGGTTACCTGATCGAAGAAACCGGGCTGCAGACAAGCCAGGTTGTCAATACCATTGAATTATTGCGCGAGGGCGCTACGGTGCCCTTTATCGCCCGCTATCGTAAGGAACGTACCGGCGAACTGGATGAGGTGCAGATTCGCACCCTGGAAGAGCGCCTTGCTTATTTCACCGAACTTGAAGAGCGTAAAGCGACGGTCCTGGCTTCCATCGACGAACAGGGTAAACTGACGCCGGAGCTTGCCGCCCGTATCGGCACGACCCGCCAGAAGAATGAGCTGGAAGACCTGTATCTGCCGTACAAGCCAAAACGTCGCACCCGCGCTATGATCGCCCGTGAGCGGGGGTTGGAGCCGCTAGCCGGCCTGGTGGCCGCCCAACAGCTTACCAGCGGTACCCCCGAGCAGGCTGCCGCACCGTTTGTCGATCCGCAAGGCGAGGTTCCCGATGCCGCCGCGGCTTTGCAGGGCGCGGCCGATATTCTGGCCGAGAGACTCAGCGAAGATGCCGATATGCGTGCGGTGGTTCGGCGACTCACCTGGGAGCAGGGACTATTTTGCTCCAAAGTGGCTCCCGACTTTGTGGACAAGGTCAGCAAGTTCGAGATGTATTACGATTATCAGGAACTTTTGCGCGAGATCCCATCCCACCGCATGCTGGCCATGCGTCGGGGGGAAAAGGAAGAAGTTCTGCGGTTGTCGATCGTCGCTCCGGAGGAGGAATTGCTGCAGCGCCTCAAAAATCGCCTGCTGCAGGGGGAAAGCATTTTTCAGGCGTTGATTGAAAATATTGCAACGGATGCTTATCGTCGTCTGATCGCGCCCTCCATCGAAGTGGAATTGCGGCTTGAAGCTAAAAAGCTTGCCGATGAAGCGGCTATCGGCGTGTTTGCCGACAACCTGCGCAACCTGCTTTTGTTGCCGCCGGCCGGCAGCCGCAGGGTTCTGGGGGTCGACCCCGGTCTGCGTACCGGCTCCAAGCTGGCTGCCGTGGATGGTACCGGGCGTTATCTGGAAGATACAACTATCTATCCCCATACCGGGAAAAGCCAGGTGGAGCCCGCCCGTCAGCAGCTTCTTCGCCTGATTCAGACTCATGCCATCGAAATGGTTGCCATCGGTAACGGCACCGCCGGTCGTGAAATGGATCTTTTTGTACGCGAGACCTTGAGCCAGGCCGGAATTAATCTGCCGGTGGTGATGGTTAACGAGGCCGGCGCCAGTGTCTACTCCGCATCGGATATCGCCAGGGAGGAGTTCCCCGATCTGGACCTGACGGTGCGCGGCGCCATCTCCATCGCCCGCCGCTTGCAGGATCCCCTCGCGGAGCTGGTTAAAATCGACCCCAAGAGCATCGGTGTCGGTCAATATCAACACGACGTCAATCAACCCGCTCTCAAAAAAGCCCTCGACGATACCGTGGAAAGCTGCGTTAACTTTGTCGGTGTCGATCTCAACACCGCCTCGTGGGCCCTGCTGTCGTACGTTTCAGGGATCGGCGCGTCCCTGGCCAAGGCCATGGTGCGCCACCGGGAAAGCCAGGGTGCTTTCGCATCGCGCAAGGATTTGTTGCAAACTCCGCGCTTCGGTGCCAAGACCTATGAACAGGCCGCCGGATTTCTGCGCATTCGCGGTGGTTCCAACCCTCTCGACAATACCGCCGTGCATCCCGAGAATTATCCGACGGTGGAAAGCATGGCCGCCGATCTCGACCTGTCCGTAACTGAACTGGCGGCTGCTCCCGACAAAGTTGCCGGGCTGCGCCTGGAACGCTATGTGACCGAAACGGTGGGCCTGCCGACCTTGCGGGATATCGTCGAGGAATTGAAAAAGCCCGGGCGCGATCCGCGCCGTCAGTTCGAGACCGTTTCTTTTCGCGATGATATCCGTGAAATCAGTGACTTGAAGGAAGGCATGATCCTGCCCGGGACAGTCACCAATGTTGCCGCCTTTGGCGCATTTGTCGATATCGGTGTGCATCAGGACGGCCTGGTTCATGTCAGTCATCTGGCGCATAAGTTCGTCAAAGATCCCGGCGAAGTCGTTCGGGTCGGGGATGTCGTTAAAGTCAAGGTTCTCACCGTTGATACGGCCCGCAAACGCATCGGCTTGTCCATTAAGGAAGCGCAGCCTGAGCCAACAGCCCAGCGACCGACCCAAAGGCCCGAACGGAAACCTAAAAAGGAACCTCTAAAGGATGCCGCTGCCTGGGAAAATGCAGGATTTCGTGTCCGCCGCAAGTGAGCACTTTGCCAGCACAAACCGCAAAAGACCCATATCACGCAAAGCCGCGAAGGCGCGAAGAAAATGGTTGAAGACGAAAAACACTCATTGAACGCAGATAAAGGCGGATGCACGCGGATTAAGTCAAAATCAGAATCAAGTTGATGTGTTTATGCATGACCATGTTTACACTTTCCTTTGCTGCCAATTATCGGATTTTGTAAACAACGCGTTAATTTCTTACTTCTTAGGTAAATAAAGGTTTTATCCGCGTTTATCCGAAGTTATCTGCGTTCGAAAAAAGGTTTTGAGGTGGGGTGTGTTGCAAAGAGATAAAGCCGCAGAAGATTTTCTTCACGGTTTTTTGTGCCAAAAGTAGATGTTTGGCTTTACATGTGATGAAGTCTTTGGCGATTACAGTTGCAAGTAGCCAAGAATGAAAGCGTCACAGGCCAGTTTGATATGCCATAGGGAGATAACGGGTGGAAAAACTTGTCGATTTGCATTTGCACAGTCATTGTTCCGACGGACTCTATGCTCCGGCCGAAGTTATTCGCCGCGCGGCGGAGGCCGGGTTGGCGGCAGCAGCATTGGCTGACCACGACAATGTTGATGGGGTCGATGAAGCCATGCAGTCAGGGAAGGTTCACGGTATCGAAGTCCTTTCAGCCGTAGAACTTTCGGTGATATGGGAATCTTTCCGCGATATCCATCTGCTTGGCTACGATATCGACCACCACCACCCGGTTTTAAAGTCTTCCCTGCAGGAGTTTCGAGATTTTCGAGCCGGTCGCAACGAGCAAATTGTTGAACGCATCAATGAAAAACTCGTGACCGAAGCGCGCGCACCCATTACCTTTGCCGAGGTTCAGGCCCATGCGGAAGGGAGTCTCGGGCGACCGCATATCGCCATGGTTCTCATCGAACGCGGCTACGTACGCAACCATGATGAAGCCTTTGTCAGATACCTGGTGCCGTGCGACGTGCCCAAGCGTTACTTCCCCATCGACGAAGCCATCGATCTGATCCACCTGGCCGGCGGTGTGACCTCTCTGGCACATCCACCCTATATCACCGACGACCGGCGGCAATTGCGGCAAATGTTCGATACTTTTTCCGAAATGGGGCTGGACGGTATCGAGGCCTACAATAACCGTTGCACCAACGCCGATATCGACTGGTACATATCCGAGGCCAGGCGCCGCGATCTCATCGTTACCGGCGGGTCCGATTATCATGGCGTTGAAGGTGCCGATATCGTCATCGGCGGTGGGCGCGGTAATCTGCGCATCCCTTATCGCTGTGTTGAGGACATCCACCGGACTGTGGCTCGTCGCGCCGGTAAGGGACAACCATGATGCACCATTTACCACCGGTGTTTATCGATTTTGAGGCTTCCAGCCTGTCGGGGTTTTCCTATCCCATCGAGGTGGCCTGGGGGACACGTACGGATGATATCCACAGTTGCCTTATCTCTCCTTCCCAGTGTCACGATTGCATCGACTGGGACGAAGATTCCGAGCTGCTGCATGGCCTCACCAGGCGCCAGCTTCTTGAGCAGGGCCTGCCCATGGGCAAGGTGTGCGATCTGTTGGGCGATGCCTTAAAAGGGCGACAGGTCTTCTCCGATGCCAACGGGTACGATAACTTCTGGCTGGAAAAATTGTTTCACGCCGCTGGCAGGACGCGGCCATCATTCACGATCCGGCATGTGGACGAATTGTTATGCGAGCGGCTCGCGCCGCAGCTGGTGCATCGCCGGGAATTGGTAGCGGCCCTTGAGGAACTGCGCCAGATAGCCCGCGATAAAGTACCGCGTCAGCACCGCGCCGGTTGGGACGTGCGCTTTCTGATCGAGCTATGGGATATGGTTTGCCGGCGTTGGCCGGCAACGGTTGATGATTGAACATGGCATGCAGACGAACTTTGCGGGCCGGAAGCTGAATGGTAGTTTTCGGCCCGTGGTGTTATGGCTACTTGAAAATATGTTATTACTTACCTGCGTTTCAAAAAATTGACATTCATTTTAAGGTTAATTTTAAAAGAAATTTTTTAATATATTTATTGGGTAATATGTGATACCTAAGTAATCCAAAAATTACAGATTACAAGAACTTGTTTTTTTTGTTTAATATTTTGATTTATTTTTGATTAATTCAAACTTCCCCGATTTAACAATGAAGCAGGCAAGTTTATTGAGCTCCACTTTTATTTAATTGAGTGGCGTTTTTTGCTATCTTGCAACTAATCTAATATTATCAGTTGTCGATATCGATAATATCTGCAGAGACAGTATCTTTTTTATTGTTTTGAGTTGATTTTATTTGGGAAAATATTTTGGAGGAGATAGTTATGAAAAATGGAATCATTTTATTGTTGTGCTTTTGTTTGACTGCATGTGGTGGACTGAATAGTAAATTAGCAAATAAAACAAAACAGGTTGAATATTATCGAATTTTTGATATACAAACGGATGTCGAAAGGACCTCGATCATCGATGCCGCAAGTCGGGGTTTGGGTAGAAACGCGGGTGACGCGCGGGAGGCAACGCCGATTCCTTCATTTTCAACTCCTCCTGAACAACCTGGTAGATTTAAAGTGGTCAACCAGATGGACACACTTAACGGGTCTGAGTTCGGACGCTCAATAGGTGCCTTGGCAGCCATTAGCGCTGGCATGGGAGGTGGAAGTTTGGGGCTTAAGTCAGCTCAGTGTGATGGGGCTGTTTGGACTGCCAACGCCACCAAAAGTGCTGATAGAAATTTCAACCTTAACTTGGTGACCTGTTTATTCGAATACAAAGGTGGATACCATTTGGATATGTACGCCCATCTTACAAAACAGGAGGGGGGAATGCTGCAGCTAAGCCGGGCGATGGCAAGTGCCCTTGTCGGTACTCCTGAAGAATGGGTTGAAAAAACGTTTCTAGATGTTGTTCGGCAAATACACAACGACACAAATGCTGAAATAGAGTTTTTGGAGGGGTACCCCAAAATGCAAGGTACGCCCTGGCTGGATAGTGGCGAGACTTTTACAGCCAAAAACTAGTTTTAGAGGATAAAGCCATGGCTGGCCTTTCGTTTTATAAAAAAAAACGAAAAATGTTTGTTCCGTTGGTTGGTTTCATGTTCAAGCAGTTTGAATAAGAGTCAGGAACCATGCCGGACTTGAGAGCTAACGAGGCTCCCCGAGAAGGAAGTTCTGTCAACCCTTGAGGAACTGCGCCAGATAGCCCGCGATAAAGTACCGCGTCAGCACCGCGCCGGTTGGGACGTGCGCTTTCTGATCGAGCTATGGGATATGGTTTGCCGGCGTTGGCCGTAGGAAAATGGTGCGTAAACGGAGTTGTCGAGCAAATGTTCGCCGGGCGGAATCCTTATCAGGGGTTCCGCCCTGTTTTTTTGAGCTGCGCAGTAGTTGGAAAGGGGAGGTGTCAGGGGTGCTTTTTTTCAACGCATTTGGACATGTTGAGGAATGTTTTGATAAGGTCTTTCCAGGTTGCAATGCCTACAAGTTGGCCTTCGGTCGACAGGATGGGTAAGCAGGATACGCCGGCTTCAAGTAAGACGTGGACTGCTTCTTCAATATCGGTGTCAACATTTACCGTAACGGGATCTCGGGACATGATCTGGTGGGCTTTTCGGTTCAGGATGTCAAGGTCCCGTAGCGTTTCCGCTGCCGTATCGAGAAAAGGGCTGGTAGCTTTTAATACGTCGCGGTCAGAGATAATGCCACAGAGTTGACCATGGTCGGTTACCAGCAAATGGTGAAATTTAGCACTCGCCATGAGTCCATTGATCAAGTGCAGAGAGTCATCCATTTCAACAGTGACCACGCGCTTTGTCATTATCTCGCTGATTTTCATGAATGCACACTCCCAAACCATTTGTAAGTTGTATATACATAGCATGAATGCAGTTTTTGTGGCAATGCAGCAGGTTCGGTGGGTGCGTACATTTCCAGTATCTTGCTTGAAATCTTGCCTGTTTGCATAAGAGTGTTCAGACAAGTTGGAGATGGTCAGTCATCAGTCGAAATGTTCGCTTCTGTATCAAGTATGACATCCAGGATCTCCAATGCGGTGATACTGGATATGGGGATGCCGTGACCCTTTTTCCATTTTGTTACCGCTTCTTGTTTGTCGGGGCCGGTAACCACTACTAAAACCTGCCGCGCTTGGCTGAGGGTCTTCGCAGTGAGGCTGACCCTTTCGGATGGTGGTTTGGGGGCTCCGGTGACGGGGACAACGAGAATTTCTTCCGGATGGTGGTGTCCAGGAAACAGGCTGGCGGTATGCCCGTCTTCACCAAGCCCGAGGATCACCAGATCGAAAGGCAAGGCATCATCAACCACCGGAGAATAGAGTCGGGCTCCTTCGATCGGCCCCTTCTCGGCAGGAATGATGTGGATCTGCTCCCGGGGGATGTTCACATGATCGAGCCAAGCCTTTACGGCCATGGTGCTGTTGCGATCGGAATGTCCGGCAGGCAGGCATCGTTCGTCGCCGAAAAAGATTTCCCATCGGCGCCAGTCCGCCTCAGCCTTGGCCAGTAACCTGTAGGTTGCTTCAGGGGTGCGCCCACCAGCCAACACCAGCCGAAATATGCCGCGTTGTGCGATGGCCTTGGATGCCTCTGCCAATATCCGGCTTGCAGCATTTTCAGCCACGGCAGCAGTATCGGGCAACTGGTGCCAGTGAATGGTCTGACCCTTTGCCATGGAGCTTTTTCTCCTCAATTTTACCCTATGCTTCTGGTCCACGGCCTGTAGCATCAGCTTACAGCTTACAGCTTACAGCTTACAGCTTACAGCTTACAGCTTACAGCTTACAGCTGTTTTATCCCACACCCGCACGGTTCCAGGGTATTGCGCCAGAACCGGCACGGGTCATCGAAAAGTTGGTCGGCTTCGGCCGGCCCCCACGAGCCTGACCGGTAGGGATGCAGGTCTTGCCCGGAGTGGGACCAGGCCTGCATTACCGGGTCGACGATACGCCAGGCCTGTTCCACCTCTTCATAGCTCAAGAACAGGGAGCGGTCGCCTCGGATGATGTCGAGCAGCAACTCTTCATAGGCGTCGTTGACGATTTCATCGGCTCTCCTAAAACTGGCGTCAAGGGCTGTCTGACGGGTGGCGAGGGCTTCGCCGGGGGCCTTGACGGTCATCTCCATACGCATGCATTCGTGAGGCTGGATACCGATCAACAGCCAGTTGGAGGCTTCGCAATGCACATGGCTGGCGCGGAAGAATTGCTGGGGCGGTTGTTTGAAACAGATGGCCACCAGCGCCTGTTTTTGAGCCATGCGTTTACCGGTGCGCAGCAAAAAGGGTACGCCGGCCCAGCGCCAGTTGTCGATATGCAGTTTGAGGGCGGCGAAGGTTTCCGTATGGCTGTCACCAGCTACGCGCGCCTCGTCCCGGTAGCCGATGACGGCATTGCCGCCTACCGTGCCGGTGTTGTACTGACCGCGCACGGCGACCTCGTCCACCTGGTCGGGGAGGATGGGGCGTATCGATTTGAGGACCTTGAGTTTTTCGGCGTGCAAAGCCTCGGCGGCCATGGAGACCGGGGATTCCATGGCGACAAAGGTCAGCAGCTGCAGCAGATGGCTCTGGATCATGTCGCTCAGGGCGCCTGATTTTTCGTAGGTTGCTCCGCGTTCTCCTATGCCTTGCGGTTCGGCATGGATGATCTGAATGTGGTCGATGGTGTTGCGATTCCAGAGCGGCTCCATCAACACGTTGCCGAAGCGGAATACCAGGATGTTGCGCACCGTTTCCTTGCCCAGATAATGGTCGATACGAAAGATCTGTTCTTCGCGCAGATGTTCGGCGAGCTTCTGTTGCAGGGCCACGGCGCTTTGCAGATCGGAGCCAAAGGGTTTTTCGATTACGACCCGCCGCCCGCCCTCGGTTTCATCGAGCAGTTTGGCCCGATCCAGGTTGGAAATGACATCCGCATATTCGGCTGGGCTCAGGGCCATATAAAACGCCAGATCGACTGGAAAGTCCCTGTTCCTCGACAATTTCCCGTAAAGCGTTTCGTAAAAGGAGGAATCGCGCAGGTCGCCGCGCACGTAGTCGGTACGTGCGGCAAAACGGGAAAAAACCTCGTCGTTCAATCCGCCGCGAACGTTGCCGGCCAGATGGGCGCGGATTTCGGCCAGCCAGGCGTCGCGGTCGGGATGACGGCGGCCGTTGGCCAGGATGCGGGTATCGGGGTGCAGACGGTTGGCAGCATCGAGGTGATAAAGGGCCGGCAGCAATTTGTTGCGGGCCAGATCGCCGGTCGCGCCGAAAATCACAAAGGTGCAGGGGTCAGTCATGGCGGTCCTTGTGAGGGGAGTGGAATGTTTCCCAGTCGGTGTGGAAGAAGGTGCCGCGCGGCTGGTCGGTGCGTTCGTAGGTGTGTGCGCCAAAATAGTCGCGCTGGGCCTGCAGCAGGTTAGCCGGCAGACTGGGGCAGCGATAGCCATCGAAAAAAGCAAGCGCGGATGAAAGCGCGGGCAGGGGGATGCCAAGTTCCACCCCCATGATTATGGCTTGGCGCCAGCCATTTTCGGCTTTGCCTAATTGCTCGACAAAGAACGGGGCTAGCAACAGGTTCTCCAGTTGACTGTCGGTTTCGAAGGCCGCGGCAATATCGTTAAGAAAGATACTGCGGATAATGCAGCCGCCGCGCCAGATAAGAGCAATGCTTTGGTAGTCGAGATGCCAGCCGAAAGCATTGGCCGCGTCTTTGAGCAGCATGAACCCTTGCGCATAGGAAATGATCTTGGCTGCGTACAGGGCGTCGTGGATGGCCGCTACAGAATCTTTTTCCAGCTTCACCGGTGATTGTAGCGCGGAGTTGAACTGTGCCGAGGCGCGCATCCGTTCGTCCCGCCGGGACGACAGGGCCCGGGCAAAAACCGCTTCGCTGATGGTGGTCAGGGGGGTGCCCAATTGCAGCGCTTCGATCCCTGTCCATAGACCTGTACCTTTTTGGCCTGCAGTATCAAGGATACTATCGATCAGAGGCAGGCCGTTGGTTTCCTTCGCTGCAAGGATGCGACCGGTGATTTCGATGAGATAAGAGTTGAGAGGGCCTTCGTTCCAGCGGCTGAAAAGTTCGGCCAGTTGGTCCGTGTCCAGTTGCATTCCGAAACGCAGCAGATGGTACGCTTCGCCGATTAGCTGCATGTCGCCATATTCGATGCCGTTGTGCACCATCTTCACGAAGTGTCCTGCGCCCTGTGGGCCGATCCAGCGGCAGCAGGGTTGATCGTCGACCCGGGCGGCGATCGCCTCGAGTATCGGGCGAATATGGGGCCAGGCCGCTACGTTGCCTCCCGGCATCAGGGACGGTCCCCGGCGGGCGCCTTCCTCGCCGCCGGAAATGCCGCAGCCCACGAACAGCAGGTTCTGTTCGGCCAAAGCGGTGACGCGACGTTTGGTATCGTTGGGATGAGAATTGCCGCCGTCGATAATAATATCGCCAGCTTCAAGGCAGGAACGCAACAGTTCGAGGGTGTCGTCAACCGCCTGACCGGCTTTGACCATCAGCAGCACCATGCGTGGCCGAGGCAGACACGCTACCAGTTCGGATACGGAATGGCATCCGATAATGGTGCTGTTTGCCGCAGCTTCGGCAAGAAACGCATCGGTTCTGGCAGCGGTTCGGTTGTAGACAGCCACCCGGTAACCGTGGTCCTGGATATTAAGGGCCAGATTCTGTCCCATAACCGCCAGTCCGATGAGTCCGATATCCGCTTTTTTCACGTTGAATGACCTTCGGGTGAAAGATTTCAAGAATTATGCAATCGGACAATATCCTGAAATAAATTTACCGCGGAGAACGCCGAGTTCGCAGAGAGTAGTCAATCGTTGAATGATTGTTATGACATTTCATTATCATATTTGATACATGCTGGCAAAGATTCACTGCCTTCACCTTGGGGGCAATGTTGGTTTATGCAAAAAACAGGACCGGCAGCAAGATGATGCTCGTGCTAACGCAAACCTGTCTGCCATGTTCAGAACCAGTCGTGCATGTCAAAATTGAATCTGGATTCTGTGTCGAGGAAATCCTGAATTTTTTCGGGTACCATCGGTTTGGCAAAATAGTAGCCTTGCATCACATTGCAGCCATGCGACATGAGAAAAGATAACTGTTGCTGGTTTTCCACACCCTCGGCGATGAGTTTCAGTCCAAGGCTTTGGGCCATGGCAATGGTTGCCCTGGCGATAGCCTTGTCGCCTTCATCGGTGTCGATGTCCCGAACGAATTCCTGGGCGATTTTGATGCGGTCGATGGGGAGCTTTTTAAGGTAGCTGAGCGAGGAATAACCGGTGCCGAAGTCATCGATGGAAAATTGAATACCCAGCAGTTTCAGTTCTCTGAGTGCTTCTATCGCCACATCCATGTTTTCCAGAAACACGCTTTCGGTAAGTTCCAATTCCAGAAGCTGAGGTTGCAGACCCGTTTCTTGTAACGTCTTTTTGATGCGTTGCACAAGGTCGGGCTGGTGAAACTGTTTGGCTGAGAGATTGACGGCTATGCGCAGGGGGGGCTGACGGGTCTCCTGCCAGAGGACCGCCTGGCTGCAGGCGGTACGCAGGATCCATTCTCCCAAGGGGCGAATCAGCCCTGTTTCCTCGGCCAGGGGAATAAACTGTGCGGGCGAAATAAGCCCATCATCAAGACTCTGCCACCGCACCAAGGCTTCCATTCCCGTAACCTTCCCGAGACCGAGATCGATCTGTGGCTGGTAGACAAGAAACATTTCCCCTTGTTGAAGGGCCCTGCGCAGGTTGATTTCCATACGGTGTCGTTTGTCTGTTTGTTGCGCCAGTTGGGAGGAAAAAAAGTGATAGTCGTTGCGACCTTTCTTTTTAGCTTCGTACATGGCGGTATCGGCTTGCTTGAGCAGTGTTTCCGGGTCCTGTCCGTCTTGTGGATAAAGGGCAATGCCGATGCTGGCAGTTGTAATGATTTCGGTATCGCCGATAACGAAGGGTTTTTCGTTTAGTAACCGGAGAATTTTAGTCGTGACGATGGTGGTATTCTGAACCTCGTCCAAATCGGTCAGCAGCAGGATGAATTCGTCCCCTCCCCAGCGGGCCAGTGTATCGCAACTGCGAATGGCGTTTCGCAATCTGTTGGATACTTCCTGAATGAGCCGGTCGCCTTTTGCATGGCCCAGGGTGTCGTTGATATTCTTGAAATTATCCAGGTCAAGCAGCAGAACTGCCACGAATTTATTCAAACGCCTGGCATGCCCGAGGGCCAGATCCATATGGTCTTTGAGAAGGGTCCTGTTCGGCAGTCCCGTCAAACTATCGAAATACGCCAAAAGCTTGATCTGTGCCTCGGTTTTCTTTTTATCTGTAATATCGATAGCTGAGGCCATGATGGACAATGGCTTGCCATCCTGGTTTTTTACCACTTGAGCCTGCAGTTCTATATCGAAACCGGTACCGTCCTTTTTCTTGCCCCTTGATTCGCCATGCCAGACATTCCGTACTTTAAGAGCCTCCAGAATCATCGTGGCCTTATGGGGGTCCTCCTGGAGATCGATAATGCTTGCACCGAGTAGTTCTGGTTCGGCATCGTAGTTCCACAAATTCAGAGCCGCCTTGTTGGCGTAGTTTAAATACCCCTGCACATCCGCCATGATCATGGGGGTCAGTGACGCGTCAATGGCCCATTTGGCCAGAAGAAACTGTTGTTGGGTGTTTTTCATGGCCGTGACATCGCGGGAGATGGCCAGAACCTCTGTGGGGTCTCCATGACTGTTCCGGGTCGCGATGTTGGCGGTTATCAGAAAACAGCGCTCTTTGCCCTGAGCGTCGAGCATCAGGTTTTCACTGCTGTGCACATGTCCGTCTTGAAAGGCTTTGACTGCATGGCAGAACGGTTCGCATGGGGTGGGACTGCGATGCAGGGCTGTGTAGCATTTTTTTCCTACCAAATCATTTCCGAACATTTTTTTTGCTATATCGTTGGCCCAGGTAATGTTCAACTCCGGGTCCACCATGTGGATCGGGTCGCCGATGCTCTGCAGCATGGCATTGAGTGTTCCTTCTCTCTGACTCAAGGCCTGCAGGGTCTTTCGGTAGCGGATGACAAGCCAGCTCAGGGCGCAGGAAAGACCGATGAAGATGCCGGTAATGGTCAGGATTATCGCAGCATGCTGATTATATTCTGAGGAATTGGGCATTTGGTTGCCAGTTGCGGCGGCAGAAGGAAGTTGTTGTCGAGCGACGTGAAATGCTCGCAAGGTATTGTCGCTAGAGGTCAAACCGAAACCAGAGGGAGTTCCTTCGTGTTTTGGAAAGGAGGAATATCCAATCCGGAAGGATTCGTTGATCACCATATGGGGGTAATGGTGGAAAAGGTTTTCCCTGCGCGTATTCGCAGCGGGAACCGCCATCCTGGGAACTGAGCCGCTGCCGATTTTTAGACTGTCGGTCCATGCGTCGTAACGGAGTAAGGGCTGCGTGTATTTCGCTACGCAGGGGGGCGCGCACACCAGTCCCCACGCCAACATTGCAAGGCTGGTTATGCGAAGAAGTTGCCATGGATGGGAAAATGTTTTTTTGATCATTATTTTATGCTAGTTCACATTTGTTAATATGCAACAGTCTTTCCATCGTTGATTCAATCTTTTGTGACAGGACTTTTCTGGACTCATTCGATGGACTGAATTGCATGCATGGTGCATTCATTTATTGTGGAAAAACTACAAAGCGTAGTGCTCATCTTTCCGAGGCATGTGCCGTGCTTTGCGCCACACGCGCAACAGTGAGAGACTGCTCTGGTTTTTCCGGATAGGGTCCGGATGAGGCTGCCGAAATTCGGAGTATAATTCTGGAACAGGGTGAAACAGCGGTAAAAGGGGTGCGCGTGATATCTGAGCTACATGGAAAATGGGAGGTATGATGAACAAAAGACGGGTAGCGCTGCTGCTCCTGGTCCTATTGATTTCAGTAGGTCTGGGCGCATGGTTGCTACGCAAATCCTCGGGCCATGGTGGTGCGTTGGTGCTTTACGGCAATGTCGATATCCGCAAGGTAGATCTTGCGTTTCGGGTCAGTGGCCGGGTTGCTGATGTACTCTTCGAAGAGGGCGACCTTGTAAAGCCTGGGCAGGTGGTGGCTTACCTTGATGATACCCCTTATCGCGACGAAGTAAGTCTTGCGGCGGCACGCCAAAGCCAGGCTGCGGCACAGTGGGAGAAGATGAAAGCCGGCAGTCGCCCACAAGAAATTGCCCAGGCTGAAGCGTTGGTTGCGGAACGGCAGGCTACCCTGCATAACTTGCAGTTGGAATACCGCCGCAGTAAAAATCTGGTTGGCAGCGGTGCAATTTCGAAGCAGGCATTTGATAATGCCACGGCTCGCTTGCAGGAAGGCCAGGCAAGATTGGCCACCGCGCAACAGGGGCTGCGTCTGGCCCGCGATGGTTTCCGCGCCGAAGATGTCGCAGCCGCCCACGCAAATTTTGAAGCCGCTGAGGCGAGTTTGGCCAGTGCGCGTACACGTTTGGCCGATACCGAAATAAAGGCGCCTGCAGCAGGGACTATCCTCACCCGGGTGGAGGAGCCAGGGGCTATCGTGCAGGCCGGTCAGACCGTGGCGATCCTGTCTCTGGTCGACCCCGTGTGGGTCAGGGCTTATGTGGAAGAGCCGGATCTCGGCCGCATCCGGCCGGGCATGACCGCCGAAGTTTTCACCGACACCGATCCGGGCAAACCTTACCGCGGACATGTCGGGTTCATCTCGCCGGAAGCGGAATTCACCCCTAAGGCAGTACAGACGGAAGAGTTGCGTACCCGCCTGGTTTTTCAGCTGCGGATTATCGTGGATAATCCGGACCAGAGGTTGCGGCAGGGCATGCCGGTTACCGTTCGCCTAAGGGAAACGGAGCCCCAACCAGTGAAGCCGGGTGACGCGTGATAACCGAAGCGGTAACGCTCCGGAAATTGCAGTATCGATTTGCCAAGGATCAGCCTGCGGCCGTCGATGAGGTGTCGGCAGTGATCCGCACCGGCCGCATCACCGGCCTGGTGGGACCGGATGGCGCCGGGAAAACTACCTTGCTGCGCCTGATGGCAGGGCTGTTGTTGCCGACTTCCGGAACGATCCGGGTGTTCGATCAGGATACATGCGGTGCCGGGGATAAATTGTCGCGGTTGTTGGGTTACATGCCCCAGAGGTTTGGCCTGTATGAGGACCTGACCGTACGGCAAAATCTGCGGTTGTATGCCGATCTGCAGGGGGTTGTCGGTGAGGAACGGACAACTGCTTTCAGCCGCTTGTTGGCGTTTACCGCACTCGCCCCCTTTCAGGAACGCCTGGCCGGACGTCTGTCCGGTGGTATGAAACAGAAACTGGGGCTTGCTTGCGCTCTGCTGCGCAAACCCCGCCTGTTGTTGCTGGATGAGCCGAGTGTAGGGGTCGATCCGGTCAGCCGCCGTGAGTTGTGGCGCATGGTTCAGGAATTGGTCGATGAAACCACGGCGGTGGTGTGGTCCACCGCTTACCTGGATGAAGCGGAAAAGTGCCACGACATCCTGTTGCTCAACGAGGGGCGGCTGCTGCACGCCGGAGCGCCGGCATCTCTAACCGACGCGATGGCGGGGCGCTGTTTCCAACTCATGGATATCACCGGCAGCCGTCGCCAGGTGCTGGCTGCAGCGCTGAGGCGGGATGACGTGCAGGACGGTATCATCCAGGGACGCAGCGTTCGCCTGATAACAGCCAAAGGGGAAACGAAAAGCGGCCTCAATGATTTTGCCGGCGCTGCGGGGGGACGTCTGCAAGAGGTTGCTCCACGTTTCGAGGATGCGTTTGTGGATATCCTCGGCGGTGGTCCGGGTGGCGATTCTGCGCTTGCCGCCGTTATGGCACCGGTCGCGGAAGATATCCATATTGCTGTCGAGGCCGACGGACTGACCAAAAAATTCGGTGAATTTACGGCTGCCCGGAATGTTTCATTTGCCATCAACAGAGGGCAAATTTTTGGTCTTCTGGGTCCCAACGGCGCGGGCAAATCAACCATTTTCAAGATGATGTGCGGCCTGCTGCGCCCCACAGCGGGGCAGGGTCGGGTGGTTGGATTTGATCTGCAGAAGGCATCCGGTCAGGCGCGGTCCCGACTGGGATATATGGCGCAGAAATTTTCCCTGTATGGCGATCTGTCCGCCCGCCAGAATCTTGATTTTTTCTCCGGCATCTACGGCCTGACGGGCGTTCGACAACGTCGCACCGTGGAACGCATGATCGGTACCTTCAACCTCGAACCGTTTCTGGCAACTTCCGCGCGGGAATTACCACTGGGTTTCAAACAACGACTGGCCCTGGCCTGCGCGGTCATGCACGAGCCTGCGGTATTGTTTCTCGATGAACCGACTTCCGGGGTCGACCCCCTGACCCGCAGGGAGTTCTGGACCCATATCAACGGTCTGGTGGAGCGTGGCGTTACGATTCTGGTGACGACCCATTTTATGGACGAGGCGGAATATTGTGATCGTATCGCCCTTATTTACAAGGGGCAGCTTATCTCTACGGCGCCACCCGATGGACTGAAGCAAGAGGCCAGTTCGGAGAAGTTGCCCGATCCAACCCTTGAGGATGCCTTTATCACACTGATAGAGCGCTGGGATGCTCGTGAGGGGGAGGAATCATGAACGCCCCCCTGCGGCGAATCAAAGCTCTGATTATCAAGGAATTCACCCAGGTGCTGCGGGATCCGAGCAGCTTGCTTATTGCTTTTGTGCTGCCTTTGATTTTGCTGTTTCTGTTTGGTTTCGGTGTGTCGCTGGATGCCCGTCGAATCCATATCGGTGTAGCGGTGCAGGATATGGGGACTCCGGCCCGTGGACTGACATCGGCGTTTTTGGCCAGTCCCTACTTCGAAACGCAGGTGGGCAAGGACCCCCGCCCCTTTGAACAGCAACTGCTGGCCGGCCATGTTCGGGGCATGGTGGTGATCCCTCAGGACTTCAGCCGGCGTCTGGCCGGGGGCGGTGAAGCCGCGGTGCAGGTCATAGCGGATGGCAGCGAGACCAATACCGCCAACTATGTGCAGAATTATGCCCAGGGCGTGGTGTCGGTATGGGGACAGCAGCAGAGGGAAAAAGAGGGGGGCGATGACAGTTTCGAGCCGCAACTGGTCTCGCGCATATGGTTCAATCCCGAATTGGAAAGTCGCAACTCCCTGATTCCGGGGGCGGTGGCGATCATCATGGCCATTATCGGTACCCTGCTGACGGCCCTGGTGGTATCCCGCGAGTGGGAGCGTGGTACCATGGAGGCTCTTATGGCTACTCCCGTAGGCATGGTCGAACTGTTGGCCGGCAAGCTGGTACCCTATTTTATCCTTGGCCTGCTGGCGATGCTGGGCAGCGTGACCATCGCCGTCTGGCTGTTCCATGTCCCGTATCGCGGTTCCGTGGTAGCCCTGCTGCTGACCTCCAGCGCCTTTTTGCTGGCCGCCCTGGGCCAGGGGTTGCTTATATCCACTCTCGCCAAAAATCAGTTTATCGCGGCGCAGGCCGCCTTGATCACCGGTTTTTTGCCGGCCTTTCTGCTTTCCGGTTTTGTGTTTGAAATCGCGTCCATGCCTTTGCCGATCCGTATTTTGACCCGCATTGTACCGGCCCGTTATCTGGTGACCAATCTCCAGACCTTGTTTCTGGTTGGGGATGTATGGGGATTGCTCTGGACCAACACCATGATTCTGTTGCTGCTGGCCGGTATTCTCTTTCTGCTGACGGCAAAAAAGACCGTCAAGCGCCTGAGGTAGATACGCGTGTTTGGTCGCATCCGTACCCTGATGATCAAGGAATTGCTCGCCATTCTGCGGGATAAGAAGAGCCGCTTTATTCTCATTATCCCGCCGCTGGTGCAGCTGTTCGTATTTTCCTTCGCTGCCACCCAGGAGGCCCGCAACCTGAGTCTGGCGGTCCTCAACCAGGATCGTGGCCATGCTGCCCTGCATCTGCAGGAACGTTTCGTTGCGGCACGTACCTTCAGTCGGGTCATTTATCTACACCATCCGGCCGAGGTGGTCACGGTTATCGAGAACCAGCAGGCCATAGCGGTGTTATGGATTCCGGTTGATTTTTCCGCCGATCTGGCAAGCGGTCGCAGGGCGCAGGCCAGTTTTATCCTCGATGGTCGTAAAACCAATGCCGCCCAGATCGTACAGGGCTATGCAACCCGCATTATGAACGCTTTTGTGGCTGGTGAGTCAGGGGATAAAAAGGGTGCGAGGGTCCGTCTTGAGGTCCGCAACTGGTTTAACCCCAATCTCGAATTCAAGTGGTTCACCGTGCCGAGCCTGGTTTGCATTCTCACTACCCTCATCGGACTGCTGGTGACAGGGCTTTCTGTGGCGCGGGAACGGGAAATGGGCACTTTCGATCAACTGATGGTATCGCCTTTGCATGCCCTGGAGATACTTGCCGGCAAGGCGGTGCCCGCCTTGCTGGTCGCAGTCCTCGAAGGAACCCTCATCGTGCTGGCGGCAGTTCTGGTGTTGGGGGTGCCGCTCAACGGCTCGTTATTGTTGCTGTATGCCGGGATGACGGTTTTTCTGGCGGCTATCATCGGCGTCGGATTGTTTATTTCATCTCTTTCCATTACCCAGCAACAGGCGGTGCTGGGAGCCTTCATGTTCATGGTGCCGGCCGTGATCCTGTCCGGATTCGCCAGTCCCATCGAAAACATGCCGGACTGGCTGCAGTCCGTCACTTTGGGAAACCCGCTGCGCTATTTCATGACCATCGTTCGGGGAGTGTTCCTGAAGGATATTTCGCCCGCCATGGTCTGGGACCAGACCTGGCCCATGGCAATCATCGCCGCGTGTACCCTGTCGGCAGCGACCTGGCTGTTTAAAAAAAGGATGGAATAGAGGGGCAGGTTCAAGCTGTAAGTTGTAAGCTGTAAGCTGTAAGCTGGGAGCTGGGAGCTGGGAGCTGGGAGCAAGTGACAAGTGACCAACTAATTGCTAATCACCAATAACTAGTCACTAGTCACTGATTGCCACTAATCACTGTTCAGCAAGATACTTTGCCCGCAACGCCTTCTTGTCGGTCTTGCCGACGCTGGTTTTGTCGATGGCCTCGACGAATCGGATGCGGGTCAGCAGGGCATATTTGGAGAGGATGCCTTTGTCGACAAAGTCGCGCAGGTAGGCAAGCAGCTTCTTTTCCGAAACATCCTTGCCCGGTTCCGGTTTGAGAACCGTCAGTGCCAGGGGCAGTTCGCCCCATTTGGCGTCCGCCCGGCCGATGACGGCCGTTTCCTGTACTGCCGGGTGATGGCACAGAACATCCTCTAGTTCCAGAGATGACACCCATTCTCCTCCGACTTTGATGATGTCCTTGGTGCGGTCGCTGATTTTCAGATAGCCGCGACTGTCCCGGCTGGCCACGTCGCCGGTATGCAGATATCCGCCCCGCCACAAGTTTTCTGAATTTTTATGATCCTTCAGGTAGCTCTGGGTCAGCCACGGCGCCCGCACCACGATTTCTCCAACGCTGCGGCCGTCGTTCGGTACCTGCTGCATCTGTTCATCGACCAATTGTACATCGACCAGTGGCAGAGGTCTGCCGGTTTTGCAGCGGATGTCGATCTGTTCTTCGCGGCTGAGATTTTTCATGTCCGGTGACAGGTGCGCCAGCGTCAAAATCGGACAGGTTTCCGACATGCCGTACCCGGTAAAAATATCGATGCCACGTTGCAATGCAGCCAGGCACAGGGCACGTGGCAGGGCCGAGCCGCCGATAATGACCTTCCACTGGGATAGATCGACCCTTTCGGCCAGAGGATGGCTTAGCAGCATGTGCAGGATGGTCGGCACGCAATGGGAGAAGGTAACCCCTTCACTGTCAATGAGTTTGAGCAGCGCTTCGGGCGTGTAGCGGCCGGGATAGACCTGTTTGACCCCCAACGCTGTCGCTACGTAAGGCAATCCCCAGGCATGCACATGAAACATCGGTGTCAGCGGCATGTACACATCGCCCTGATGCAGGTTGCCGTGCCCGGCGGTACCCAGGGCAGCCATGGCGGTCAGGGTGTGCAACACCAGCTGTCGGTGGCTGAAACTGACGCCTTTGGGCATCCCGGTGGTGCCGGTGGTAAAGAAGGTCGTGGCGCGGGTATTCTCATCAAAGTCGGGGAAATCGCAAAGTGGCGGGCAGGCTCGCAGCATGCTTTCGTATTCGGCGACAAATTCGATGCCGGTGGCAGGGGCGGCGTCATCCTCGTTGATAAGAACGAATTTCTTAACCGTATCAATGCGGCCCTTGATCGGTTCCAGCAATGGCAGGAAGTCGCTGTGCACCAGCAGTGCATCGTCTTCGGCATGCTCGATGGTGTAGAGCATCTGCTCGGGTGACAGGCGTACGTTGATGGTATGCAGCACGGCCCCGAGCATCGGCACGGCGAAAAAGCATTCGAGGTAGCGGTGGCTGTCGTAATCCATAACCGCCACCGTATCGCCGGCCTTGACGCCCAATGCTTTGAGCGCATTGGCCAAACGGGCGATGCGTTCTTGCAGTTCGGGGTAGGAGAGTTGCAGGCGGTCGCGGTAGACGATGCTGTTGCCGGAGTTCGCCGCAGCCGAATGGTTCAGCAGGTGCTTGATCAGCAGGGGGGAACTGTAGGCTGAATCAGTGCGATCGATCAGGTGGTCGTGCATGGCAGATTCACCTTTTGCTGAAGGATTGATACGAGTACGGCAGATGTTTTCGGTATCTTTCAGACGAGACGCCCGTCCTCCATATGGATAATGGTACTGTTCAGCCGTTTCGGTTGGTCCGGGGAGTGGGTAGCCTGGATGATGGTCATGCCCTGTTCGACCAAGGTCGGCATCAACTGATCAAAGGCTTCAATACTGGCGCGGTCCATGTTGGAGGTCGGTTCATCCAGTAACAGTAAACGAGGTTGTAGTACCAGGGCCCTGGCTATAGCTACCCGCTGTTGTTCTCCGCCGGAAAGTTCGCGGGCGTTGCGCCGACCGAAGCCTGAAAGTCCTACCAGCTCAAGGGTTGCGTGTGTCAGGCGATGTTGCTCCTTGCTGTCGATACCCCGGATCTTGAGACCGTAAGCCACATTATGTCGCACCGAGCGGTTAAGCAGATAGGGCGACTGATGCACCAGAGTTATATGCTGGCGCAGGAGTTGTAAATTTTTCTTTTTCCACAAGACCTGTTCGCCATCAAGCAAAAGATGCCCATAGGTCGGTTTGAGCAATAAGGAGGCGATTTGCAGCAGGGTGCTTTTACCGCAACCGTTGGACCCGATCAGCGAATAAAGATGCTGTGGTAGAAAGTCAAGCTCATTGATCTGCAAAGCCAAATGGCTGTTGTAACGCATTTCGATGGAACGCAGCGATAGGATAGGCTTCACGGCTTACCTCTGTTGCAAAAAGTTCAAAAACATATTGATCAGCAGGGCGACCGACATCAGGAAAATGCCGAGGGCCAGGCCAAAGGCGAATTCCCCCTTGCTGGTTTCCAGAGCGATGGCGGTGGTCATGGTGCGGGTCACCCCTCGGATATTGCCCCCCAGCATCATGGCGACACCGACTTCGGCAATAATCCGCCCGAATCCTGCAATGATGGCAGCGACGACACCGAAGCGGATCTCCTGCAACAGCAGAACAGCACCGCGGGTGGTGCTGGCACCAAGGGTCAGGGCGGTCGGCATGATGCGGCTGTCCGAGGCGCTTAGCGCGCCGAGGGTGTAGTTGGCGATGATCGGTGTGGCGAGGATAATCTGGCCGATGATCATGGCAGACGGTGTAAACAGCAAACCGAATTGCCCCAAAGGGCCCATGCGGCTCAAAAAACCGTACACCACCAGGCCGACTACCACCGTCGGCAGGGCCATGAGGGTGTTGAGCAGGGTGATCACCACCCGTCGCCCGGGGAAACGTCCGATGCCGATGGCCAGGCCTGCCGGAACGCCTGCTATTGTGGCGAAGACGATAGCGATGGAGGACACATACAGGGATGTCCACACCGTGCTGTAGACCTCCGGATCGAGCGACAGGATCAAATCCAGTGCGGTTTTTAGCGAATCGAACAAAAATCCCACAGTAATACTCCGGATGTTTCGCGACGGTTTCAGTCGGTTAGAAAAGAGGCTTATATGGGGTCGCAGCCTCTATCGGAAATGGTCTCAGCCGTATGCAATGATCCGTTCGGTACGGAAGAACCGGACGGGCGCAGAGTATATAACGTTTTTATGCCCTTTGAAAAGGTACATAATGGCCATAATAGGTATACGGAGAGATGACTGGTGAGTTGAAACATCTTTATAGATGTGGCTGTTCTCAACCAAGGTTATGAAGGGTACAATTCAAGGAAGCAATAAAGAGCTGATGAAGTGGCAAAACGATAATTTTTCATCGCGGGGGACCGCTTTTTTTTAACAGTTACCCTTGACAACAATGCCGGGAAGACACAAACAGGGATCATCGTAAAAGAGGAGTGCAGGCATGCTTGGAGCTCTGGCTGGCGACATTATCGGATCACGGTTTGAGTGGAACAACATTAAAACCAAGGACTTCGAGCTGTTTGAAGAGGATTCTCGATTTACCGATGATACGGTACTGACCGTGGCCCAGGCTGACAGCCTGCTCAGTGGAGAACCTTTTACCCTGAAACTTAAAGAGTATTTCTGGCTCTATCCGCATGCCGGATATGGCGGCCGTTTTTACCGCTGGGCTGGTAGCTCCTCCGCCGAACCGTACAACTCTTTCGGCAACGGATCGGCCATGCGCATCAGCCCTGTCGGCTGGTATTTCAACGATTTGTCGACGGTCCTCAGCGAGGCGCATCGCAGCGCCGCCGTGACCCACAATCATCCCGAAGGCATCAAGGGGGCGCAAGCGGTGGCTGCCGCTATTTTTCTGGCCCGCAGCGGAGAGCACAAAGCCGACATCCGGGAATTCATCGCCATGCGATTCGGTTACGATTTTTCCCGGAGTCTGGACGATATTCGACCGGACTATTGTTTCGATGTCTCCTGTCAGGGGTCGGTGCCCCAGGCATTGCAGGCTTTTTTCGAATCGGACGGATTTGAAGATGCCATCCGCAATGCGATCTCCATAGGCGGTGACAGCGATACCATTGCTTGCATAACCGGTGGGGTTGCCGAAGCCTTTTACGGCGAGGTACCCGATGCGATAGCTCAGGAGGTGTTTAGACGGCTCGATGAAAAACTGGCGTGTGTGACGCGGAACTTTCTCCTGGCCGTCGGTCGACTCTGAAGATTGAATCTGCTGGAGGGAAAAGATTTTTGAGTCTTTCGAGTGGGAGGCGCGTTGCTGTACAAGATGGGACAAAACTACAGCAGGATATCCAAGACGCACAAAAAAAGAAGGTCGCCACTTCTGTGGCGACCTTTATTGTCACTTTATTTAATCCAAAGGGTTAGTGCTTCGGCCCACGTTTCATTGCGATGAGTTCCGCACCCAGAGCCTCGGCAATCTGTTTGAGTTCGCTCATACGCATGTGTTTGCTGTAAACCTTGAGGTTCACGTCCGACACGGCACCAACGATGTAACGCGGAGTTTTGGCACCGTCTACCATTTTTTCACGCTCACGATAAAAGATCTTGCCGCCCATGGTGTCCTCCTCTCGGTGTACCGCTCTCAATAGCGGTAGATACATTCACACTCTTATTGTATCACCATAGTCAAGGATTGATGCAAATCTCAGGCGCGAATAATGGTGCCGACCGCTTCGCCGCGCAGGGCCTTGGCGATATTGCCATTTTCATGGCCGTTGATAATGCGTACCTGTTTGAGGTTGGCGGCATCCTGGAGCAGATTCAACAGCTTGCGTTCCATGACCATATCTTCCATATCCATGGCCAGCAGTTCCCCCGCAGTGATGTCGGGGATCTGCTGCGCATCGGGATTGACGAACGGGTTTTCGGTAAATAAGCCGTTGACGTTCTTAACCAGGATACAGCTTTTGGCGCCAAGCACCTCGGCCATCAGAAATGCTCCCGTATCGGTGCGATGGGGTGGAATCAGTCCTGTACCCGCAGGGTGTTCAAACAGCCCGTAAGGGGGAGTGCCGTGGGTGACGGGCAGGAAGCCAAGCTTGAGCATCATCGGCAGATCGAGCAGATCATCGCTCTTTATGCGGGTGCCACCCCAAGGCGACAGGAGCAGGGCCAACATCTCGGCATTCTGCTCGCTGATTTTGCCGGCCAGTTCAGCCAGTACCCCGGTGGGCATACCGAGATCGATGCCGATATCGAGGATGTGCCGTACCCGCACTCCGCCACCGGTGACGATCAGCAGCTTGTGGTCTTTGGATGCTTCGCCGATTTCCTTCACCAGGGGCATGACCACTTCGCGACCGTAATCCATGGTGCCGTGTCCGCCGACTTTGATCACGTGCAGATCGGGGATCAGTCGCATCGGTTTGATATGTGCGTGGGATTTCATAAGTCCCTTGCGTACCAGAGACTCGCCTTTGAGTTTGTTTTCCAGTTCGTGCCGCTCTCCCATAATCGATAGCCTCCCACATTAAGGGTTTGCTTTTTAAGGGCTTTCTCTTATGAAGCTTACCAGATGCGGGCAAACAAGCATTGGCAGGTTCTGACCGGTTGAAAGCAAACCGAAAACCGGAGGTCTCCGCGGGGGAAGACCTCCGGTCGTTAATTGGGGGGATTTTGTAGCTGCTCAGGTGGGTTGCGAGTCGGTTTTTTCCTGCAGGGCCTTTTCCAGGGTTTCCAGGGAGTCGAAGCCCCATTGTCCGGCAAGATAGCGATAGGTTGCTTCGGAAAGGCTCGATCCTGACTGTTGCAGGGCTATCATATCGCTGTGGAGTAGTTGCAATGTCTTTTCCGAGTACGTTTCAAGTTCGCCGCGCAGGTAGGTTTCAAAAGAAGTCAGGCCGGGGGCGTCTTCTTGCCTGCTCAAGGGGCGCCCGCCACGCATCAGGTATGGGAAACTGGCAATGAACTGTTTTTGTCCGGCCAGGGCCAGATCAACAATGGCGTCGATCAGCGGACTGAAGTTTTCACAAGGTAACAGGTTATCCATGCGGGCATACTTGATGGCCAGCAGGTTGCGATCCGTAGCCTTGGCCCGTTGCAGGTCGATGAGGTAGCTTTCCAGGGCTGGGGCGGACCAGGCAGCAAACTGGGCTTTCCGGTGCAGTTTAAAACTCTCGGGGTCCTCCTGGCAACGGTAACGGTGGGTGGTTGGAACGGACAGGAACATGACCAACTCCAGTTCCAAGATTTGTTCAGTGATGAGATTTCGGGTTTCCATGGGCATCCCTCCAGGTCGTTAATCACATACCGTAAAGTGTTTTCGCAGATTGGGGTCTTGGATCCCTGCCTGCACCACCGGGCCATGATCGAGCAGAAAACTGCTATTTGAGTCACTGAGCCCTTGCCGGTGCAGTTCTTCGATGACCAGACCGCAGAGCGTTTCGATAAGGGCGACCTTTTCCTCTCCATTCGCGGTATTCAACAAGGTACTTATGTTTACGTGAATGACCGAGCCGAGAAGAGGTAAATCCTTTGTCGCCCGGTGCAGCCATTTGTAAAACGGCGGATAGCGCCGGTTGAGCAAAAACGCCATGGACATGAGGCTCTGGCAGAACTGCAACTCAGCATAGCGGCTGGCAAAAGGTTCGTCGCGCTTGAGGCTGCGTGCCAGGTTGTACTGCCCGGTCTGGGCCATGGTCATGCAGCGTGATGCGATTTTCTTGCGGCGGATATCCTCCGGGTAGTAGTCAAGCAGATGCCGACGCCATTTGGAAAAATGATCCGCAGGATCGTGAAATACCAGGCCGTTGGTACAGACGCTCATATTTTGATCCGGCAGGGCAAGCCATTCCTGCAGCGCCTGGGGAGGATGATCAAGCCCGGTATATCGGATATAGAAACTGCGGATACTCATAACGCCCATGCGCCCGTCCTCACCGGGGCTGGTTTGACGCGGTCCAAAGCCGGAAAAGGACGGCGGCAGCTTGCGGTAAGCGGCGTCCAGTTCGGCTCCGTAAGTCGCATAATCTTCCTGCTGCAACCACAGGCAAAAGCCCGGCCCCCAGTCATGGTCGCGCGATAGAACATCGTCGAATCCGTAACATTCGGATCCCGGACCCACCAGGCCTGCCGCGACTCGGTCGGCGATGTCCTTGAAGGACTCCTCGATCATGGGCAGTCCATGGGTGAAGAAATACTCTTTGGCCAACGGCAGTCCCTGCATAACGAATCCTTTGCTTATCCTTTGATAAGCGCGATGTTCTTAACGGTGTGGCGGGCTTTGGCGGTATTGTCGGTCTGCTCGTACAGATCCCTGGCCCGTTCAAAATGGGCAAGCCCTGCCTTCTTGTCACCGATCATGGCATGGATATAGCCGATGTTGGCATGCTGATCGGCCACCTTGTCGAGGGCTCCGGCTTTTAGGAAAAGTGTTTGGGCCTGCTGGTAGTAGTCCAGAGCCAGGGTATATTCGTGTTTATCCCGGCAGACGGAACCCAGGTTGCCCAGTTGTTCGGCGACCTTCTCCGGTTGGCCGCAACGATCAAATGCATGCATGGCGTTGTTAAAGGCTGCGCTGGCTTCGTCATAGCGTTGCATGCGTGTTAGCAGCAATCCTATATTATTCTGGGATGAAGCCATTCCTGCCGTGTCGCCCGCACTGGAAAAGATGGAATGAACGCTCTGGTAGGTTGCCAGGGCTTTATCCGGTTGCCCGGAGGCGCAGTATATGTCGGCCACGATCATCCGTTGCGTTGCCTCATTGGCGACATCCCCGGTTTCTGCATAGAGCCTGGCTGATTCTTTAAAAGCTTCCAATGCTGCATCGTAAGAAGCTGTTTTCAGGTGTTTGAGGCCATCTCGGGCTAAGATGTCCGCCATCTTCGCAGTCGGTTCGTTTGCCATGGGGGCTCCTGTTCAGGCGGTTCAGCCATGTGGTAATCATAGTTTGCGGGGAGCTGGGTCTGGACCAGGCCTTTACGTATAATGCCGTAGACGCCATCTAATCTCAATACAAAACGAACATGATCCGTAACAAGATGAACATAAAAGATCAGTCTTTGTGGTAGGAGTGTGAAAAAAGGGGGGAAACAATTTGCGCCGCAGAATGGTTTTATAATAAATTCAAACAGACACTTGTTTTCACCTCTCCAACATGCAAGGAAATATTCTTGAGGGTCGGTTCTGTCCTGCTTGCATTTTATGATAAAGGGGCATCATGGATCAGATGACTTCGGGCTATGAAAATCTTTTGGAAAACCTTTTTGAGGGGCTTTATTTTGTTGATGCGGATCGTACGATCATTCGATGGAACAAAGCCGCTGAGAAACTGACGGGCTTCACATCCGCGGAGATGCTCGGAAAGCACTGCTCGGACAACCTGCTGAACCACGTCGATGAAAATGGTCGCCAGCTTTGCATTGGGCACTGCCCCCTGGTTAGGGTTATGGACGAGGGTCTCCCGCGGGAGCAGGATGTTTTTCTTCACCATAAGAATGGTCATCGCCTTCCGATCCGAGTGCGTGCCCATCCGTTATGCGACAGTGGCGGAACGGTGGTCGGAGCCGCTGAGCTGTTCACTGACTTGAGCGAAAGCTCCGGTGTCATGCAGCAGATGGAAGATTTTAAGCGACAGGCTTTGACGGACAGCCTGACCGGTTTGCCGAACCGGGCCTGTCTCGAGGTTGAGTTGGAACGTTGCCTGGATGAATACAAGCGTTACGGTTGGAATATAGGTCTGTTGTTCCTGGATGTTGATCATTTCAAGGCCGTCAACGATACTTTCGGGCACGATCGTGGCGACGATGTCCTGCGTCTTGTCGCCACGACTCTTGCGCATAATTGCCGTGCATCCGATATCGTCGGTCGCTGGGGGGGGCGAGGAATTCGTCGGATTGGTGCGCAATGCAACCCCTTTGAATCTGCTGCATATCGCCGAACGGAACAGGATGCTTGTGGAGCAGTCTTTTATCATGGTTGATGGGCGGCCCTTGGGCGTGACCATTTCCCTTGGTGCTGTACTGGCCCGGCCTGGCGAATCGGCGGAAAGTCTTGTGCGGCGCGCCGATCAGCTTATGTTTGAAAGTAAAAACAAGGGGCGAAATTGCGTCTCGTCCGATGTTTGATGTTTTGTGTCTGATTTTCAGGGTCGCTGGTTAGCGGGCCTGTAGTCCTGTCCTGTTCATCTCCCACTGTTTGAAATTCAGTTGGCGTATTTTTTGTTTCACCTTCCTGTCATCCCTTCCCGAGTACTGCCTGCCTTTTTACCGCCTGTTGCACGATTTTGAACCAAACGACAAGTTTTCTCTGATGCCCTACGCTGGTTTGATGTTCACCATGATTCCCTTCGATTGCAGATCTCCTTTTGGCAGCCGCCGGCTTTTTCTGAAAGAAATTTTGTGACCCGTACGTCGATAGATCCAGGTTTTATCGCTCTATTTGTGATTGTTTGTAAAGTGGGTGATCGTGTGTGAGACCTTGAGGTGTGCGATGTGGAATGTTTGTGTATTGTCCTTATGTCTCCGGTCGTTCCATTAAATCGCCGTAAAAACAATAAGTTGTCAGCGGGTGTTGGCGCAGTGGAAGCATTGCGTGTCGGTTTTTGGTAGGTAGATAATGTTTTGTTGTGTAATAAAATTTACGCTTGACAACAAAAACGAACATCATTTACATTCATGTCGAACACAATGGTTCATTGATCCATGGTTGCAAGGTTGATTTATCTGAGCCTGCTCGGGATTTGTTGGAGGGGGTAAGCAGATACGTAAGGCTGTTGCATCATCGGATCGGGGACGTTTAGCTCATGCTTGCTAACCTTTTACACCCAAATAACGGAGGTTGATCATGGCAGGATCTTGTTGTGGTGGAATTGCGGAAGGTGCCACCCGGAAAAAGTTCGAGCTTCCCGAGCGTATTCAGCGCCTCAAGGATGCTTATCTGCAAGTTAAACCCAGCATCGCTATCGGTCGGGCTCTGGCTTTTACAGAAGTCACCCGGGAAAACCCCGGTATGCCGAATATTCTGCGTCGCGCGCTGGCTTTTAAAAAGGCCTGTGAAAACGCTCCGTTGCTGATTCAGGCGGACGAGTTGATTGTTGGCCATCCCTGCGGCAAGCCGCGCGCCGGTGCTTTCTCTCCGGATATCGCATGGAAATGGGTGCGTGACGAGCTGGATACCATTGGTACCCGTTCGCAGGATCCATTTGTCATCACCGAAGAAGACAAGCAAGTCATGCGCGACGAGATCTTCCCCTTCTGGGAAGGTAAATCCCTTGATGAAATCTGCGAAACCCAATATCGCGAAGCCGGACTCTGGGAATTTGCCGCAGAGGCTTTCGTCAGTGACTTGTCCTATCATCAGGTTAATGGCGGTGGCGATACCTGCCCCGGTTTTGACGTGATCCTGTTCACTAAAGGTGTCAACGGTATCAAGGCTGAAGCCGAGGCGAACCTTGCCAAGCTGTCCATGGACGTGCCCGACGACATCGATAAAATTTATTTCTACAAAGCGGCCATTCAGACCTGCGAAGGTATCGTCCTCTACGCCAATCGCCTGTCTGCCTATGCGATGGAGCTGGCAGCCAACGAGTCGGATCCCAAGCGCAAGGCCGAGTTGGAAAATATCGCCAAGGTCAACGCTCGCGTACCTGCCAATCCTCCGAGTACTTTCCAGGAAGCCCTGCAGTCGATCTGGACCATCGAGTCGCTGTTTGTTATCGAGGAAAACCAGACCGGTCTGTCCCTGGGACGTCTTGACCAGTATGTCTATCCCTGCTTTGAGGCCGATATTAAAGCCGGTCGCATCGATGAAAACCAGGCTTTTGAACTGATGAGCTGTTTCATCATCAAATGCGCTGAAATGATGTGGCTGACCAGTGAACTGGCCGCCAAATATTTCGCCGGCTACCAGCCGTTTATCAACCTGTGCGTCGGTGGGCAGAAGCGTGAAGGCGGCGACGCCACCAATGACCTGACCTACCTGGTTATGGATGTTGTTCGCAAGCTCGGCGTGTACCAGCCTTCACTGGCCTGTCGTATTCATAATCAGTCCCCGCAAAAATACCTGCAGAAGATAGTCGAAGTCGTCAAGGCGGGGCTCGGCTTCCCCGCCTGCCATTTTGACGATGCCCACATCAAGATGATGCTTCGTAAAGGCTACGATTTCGAAGATGCCCGTGACTACTGCCTGATGGGCTGCGTCGAGCCTCAAAAGTCGGGTCGCATCTACCAGTGGACTTCGACTGGCTACACCCAGTGGCCCGTTGCCATCGAGTTTGTGCTTAATCGTGGTGTCATGAAGTGGCATGGTACCAAGCAGGGTATCGATACCGGTGCTCTGGACCAGTTTTCCACCTACGAGCAGTTCGATGCCGCCGTCAAAGAGCAGATTGAATACATCTGCAAGATGTCCGCTGTCGGCACCGTTATCAGCCAGCGGGTTCACCGCGACGTGGCACCCAAGCCTTTGATGTCCATGTTCGTTGAAGGCTGCATGGAGACCGGCAAGGATGTTTCCGCAGGTGGTGCCGTGCTTAACCACGGCCCTGGTTTGATCTTCTCCGGCCTGGCCACTTACGTGGACTCCATGGCCGCCATCAAGAAGCTTGTGTTTGACGACAAAAAATACACTCTGGCCGATTTTCAGAAGGCTCTCGATGCCAACTGGGAAGGTTACGAGCAGATGCGTCAGGATTGCCTTGATGCTCCCAAGTATGGCAACGACGATGACTACGCAGACTTGATCGCTTCTGACCTGGTCGAATCGACTGAAAAGATCTGCCGTCAATTCAAGATGCTCTACTCCACCATGAGCCACGGAACCCTGTCTATCTCCAACAATACTCCCATCGGGGAACTGACCGGCGCGACTGCGGACGGCCGCATGGCCTTTACCCCGCTGTCTGACGGCATCAGTCCTGTGCAGGGTGCCGACAAGAAGGGGCCCACCGCTATTATCAAGTCGGTCAGCAAGATGAACGCTGAATCGATGAATATCGGCATGGTGCATAACTTCAAACTGATGGATGGCCTCCTTGAAACTCCTGAAGGAGAGGCCGGTTTGATTACCTTGCTGCGCACGGCGTCTATTATGGGCAATGGCCAGATGCAGTTCAGCTATGTCGACAACGATGTTCTTAAGCAGGCCCAACAAAGCCCTGAGGAATATCGTGATCTGATGATTCGCGTGGCAGGTTACAGCGCCTTCTTTGTCGAGCTCTGCAAGGAAGTTCAGGATGAAATCATCAGCCGCACCGTGCTGAAAGGTTTTTGAGTCTAATCGCATCGGGGTGGCCCGGGTTTCCGAGCCACCCCAGTGTGTTTCATATGTGTCTCTGGAATGTTGAAGCGGGCCGAAGGAATTTTTCCATAATAGCATGTTTGATTTTATGTATGTTTCGATGAAATAAGCCTGATTCGCACTCTGCTATCCCGGATGTGAACCGGTCTTGATCTGGTACAGGGAAAAATTTTGCCAGATGTAAGCCCTAGGAGTCGCCTGCGGAAGTCTCGCGCTGGCGGTACAAGCAGGACATTACTCGATGGAGGAGCAAGGCAATGACGAAAGTGCGGTTTTTGAAGAAAGTTTGGCTTGGTGTGCTGGCCGCTTGCATGGGTTTGACGGCGGTGCCAGTCCAAGCGGAAATTTATGGAGTTGACTATCAGGGGTTGCATGCCGGGGTTGGTTTGAGCGCAGCCATGGGCACCTTCCACACCAACAATTCCAATTTTGGCGCCGGTGGCGTCGTTAATGGCGACAAGGACAACAGCTGGTTTGAGGCGTACATCATGCCCAGCCTGAATCTGTCCTACGACACGGGCAAGTTCGGCATGTTCTATGGAGAGTTTTCCTACGTAGGCACTCAGACTTTCGGCGGCGTTGACCCCGCAGGCTTTTCCCTGGATGACAACGGCAATGAAAATCCCGGTGACTGGGAATCCGAACTGTTCTATGCCGGGTGGAAATCCGGGAAATTGATCCCCGGGTTGCCTGAAAATGTCATCGATATCTCCTATGGTGAGCAGACCTTTTCAATCGGCGACGGTTTCCTTGTGGCCGATGCCGAGTTCGACGGTGCCAAGGGTTGCTACTGGATCGCTCCCCACAAATCTTTCCGTGAAACCGCCATTCTCAAGATAAATACCCAACCGGTACGCGCGGATATTTTTTACCTGAAGGCCGATAAAGATTACGCCGATGCCGAACTGTACGGGATTAACGTCGAGTACATCAAAGAAGGCTGGGGTACTGTCGGTGCCAACTACATGAAAGTTACCAACGCTGACGAGAACAGCGCCTGGTATGCCAACCGCGATGGCATGGATATCTGGTCTGTGCGTTTCCAGGGTACTCCGCTGGCTTCTTTCGGGCTGGAGGAATTGTTCCTGTCCGGTGAGTATGCCGGGGAGAGCGGCGGGGACCGCGCAAAGGTTGATGCCTATGGCTACTATGTCGAGGCCGGCTGGACCTTTTCCAACCTGCCCTGGACCCCGACTCTCAGCTACCGTTATGCCTTTTTCTCCGGCGACGATGTTGATACCGATGAATATGAAGGTTTTGACCCTCTGTTCTACGGTTTCCTGCGTGGCTGGGGAACCCACTTCATGGGTGAGGTTACCGGCGAATACTACCTGTTCAACAATAATCAGCATGTACAGATGGTGCATCTGAATGTATTGCCCACCGACAAACTGTCCCTCGGAGCTATCTACTACAACTTCACGTTGGACAAAGCCAGTGCCTGGGGTGTTGACTCGGATGATTTCTCCGATGAAATCAACGTTTACGCCGACTATGCTCTCAACGACAACGTGTGGCTGAGCGGCGTTTTCGGGTGTGCATTCCCTGGCGAAGGTGCTGAGCAAGCCTTCGGTGACGACCAGGCCATGATGATTGTAGAAGCTTATGTGACCTTTACCTTCTAACACGTTATGTCAACGCGGACCCTGGCTTTTGGGGTCCGCGTTAAAAAACTTCCTCCCAGGGCTCCCCGTTCAGGCCGATAGGTTTGCGGGGGGCCTTTTTACTTTTCTCTGTCCTGGCGGCTTTCTGGGTTGGGGTGAAATGGTTTGCACAATGAACGCGGAGTATTGCACATGGGAAGAGATGGTTCAGATGATCCCTGTCGGGGTCGCTATCTGCAGAAGCTTGCACAGAATGATGAGATCCCTGGCATTACCGTTTGTATGGGGAAATCCTGCTATGTGCGCGGAAACCAGCAGAACCTGGTGTATATCGAGGGCTTTCTGAAGCAGCGGGGATTGGATGTGCGGGTCGATTTGCGTGGCAAGCGGTGTGGCGAGTCCTGTGAGTCCGGGCCACATATTACTATCGGCAATTCGGCGTATAGCGATGTTACTTTGGTGAGACTCAAAGACTTGTTGGTGAAACATTACGCGTGCACGTGATCGGTACAGGCAGCGGCCAAGCCAGGCATGCACGAATCTTTTATCCCCGGCTGGGGAGGAGTGCTTCCTGCAGCATGTCTTCAACTCTGACGTGATTGGTTTCCAGCCAGCGTAGCAGGCGGACATGATGTTTCAGGTAAAACAGATACTCTTCGTCCGGGCAGTTCCCTGTCTCCAGGTAGTAGGTGTCTACGGAGGCCCATTTGATCAGCGATAGGCTGGCGGCCGTCAGCATGGGCCTGAATAGCCGGATTTCCGATGGCAAGAGGAGGCCGGGTTTGCTGGAGCGTTCGGCCCGTTCCTGATAAGACTGTAAAAATAGTGCAGCCTTTTGTAGCCAGAGTTTGCCGTCCATGGGGTCTTCCCAGCAGCTGCAGAAGTAGATGACCGCCAGGGCTACATCAAACATGCGCAGGTCGAGGCAGGCACGATCAAAGTCGAACACGCCGATGACCCGGTTGAGGTTGTATTTCTGGTTGCCAGGATGGAAATCACCATGGATGGCGATAACGGGCAGATCCAAAGCTTCCGCCAGTTGTTCGGATGTCTGCTTGCTGATGCGCAGGATGTCCGCAAGGTTGTCCAAAAAGTATTTATCGAAGCAACTATCCTCGGCCAACTTGGCGCAACGCTGCAGGTCTGCCGGAAAACGGGACAGGACTTTAAGGATGGGTTGGTGCGGGGAGGGGAGCGACCCGGGATCGAACCCGGCCGTGGAGCAGTGGAGTTCTGCAAGGATCCTTCCGGAGTAGATGTATTCTTCGTCGCTCAGTCGGTTAGATGTCCAGGAGTATTTGTCTTCTCCGCCGATGAATTCAAACATGGCGTAATGAAGATCTTTGGCGCCCTGAGTTTCCAGGGATTTCAGTTGAACAAAGTTCTCGCCCCCATTCGTGCGTATGAGTCGCGCAATCATTTGGCTGCCGCTGGCCACAATGTGGTCTATCAGGGCGTGCTCAAAGTAGATGTGGTCAATAGATGTTTCCGGACGATAGAGGCGCAGAAGATATTTTTTGGAATGACCGTTCTTTAGCATTGTAACGCTAAAGCTCAGGTTGGTGTAGCCACCGTAAAGTTGAGCGACCTTTTGCACGTTGCCCAGGGTATAGTAATCCCTCACAACTTGCGTTGCCTGGTCGATCAGCAGGTTGCAGGGCTGCTGTTGTGGCGGCTCTACGAAGTAGGGGAGGCGTCTTGGGGGTTCCCAGTTCCTTCGTAGTAATGGTCCTCCGCCCGGCATTAATCGGCCACCAGTACTCGAATGCCAAGGGCTTTGAGGTCGTGCAGGTATTCCTCGGGGAGTTTGTGATCGACAATCAGTAAATCGACCTTATCGATGGGCGCGACTACAAGGTCGGCCACGCGGCCGAACGAGCTGTGGGTGGCAAGCACGATTATCTGCCCCCTGGTTTGCTGTATCATGGCGCGCTCAAGGGCGGCTTCGGTAAAGGAAGGAGTGGTTATGCCGTCGCGGAAGCTGATGCCGTCAGGAATCAAAAAAGCCTTTTTGGGGTGAAGCTCCTGAATCGTTTCCATGGTCAGCGCTCCTTCCATGGAGTGGGTTTCGGGACGGTACTCGCCGCCAAGAAGGATCAATTCGGCCCTTTTCCCCTTGATCTCCTGGATGGCGCCTACATTGTTGGTATAGACACGAACGGGCATGTCCGGATCAAGGTGCCGCAATACATAAAGTGCCGTGGTCCCCGAATGGAGAAACAGGGTGTCGTGGGGTTCGATCAGGGAGGCGGCTTTGCGGCCGATCTGATCCTTGATATCGGGCAGTTCCTTAAGTCGGGTTTCGTAAGGCTCCTCGTGGGTCATACGTTCCTGGCGATAAACCGCACCACCATACGTACGTTCAAGGAGGCCTTGGCGCTCAAGGGTTTCGAGGTCGCGACGAATAGTCATTTCCGACACGCCCATCATTTCGCTCAAATCCGTTACTCGAATAGTAAGTCTTTCCCTTAACAGGTCGCGGATTCGCATATGCCGTTCCGCTGGCAGTAACTGGTCGTTATGGCTAACCTGTCCATTGGCCTTGGTAGTCTTATTATTGTCTTCAAGCATCGTGTTTGTTCGATCCTTTCGTTTTTTGTTCTTTTATAGCACTTTTGGAAGCTTTAGGGCAATGGAAGTTTTTACGATAAGTGTCTGCTAAAATACGTTTTTGATTCCCGGGATTACCGCTTGACCGGCGGTTTTAGGAGTTTTGTGGAGATCCTCTTCTCCCTTTGAAGTGCGGAGCCATAGTTGGGGCGGGTTTGTTAGACGATGAGCATTACCATATGAAGAATTATGTTTGCTTGTGAGAAGCTTAGCGGTGCGGTGCGTGGTATATGCTGTCATCCCGATGTTTGGATTAAAAGGCTTTAGGTGTATTTGAAGATGTTGAAAAAACGTGGTTTTATGATTCGCTGTCAAGGCTATGAGATAGGGCTTTCCAGGCGATTGCAGGGGTGTGTGCAGATCAGGGCTAGGGTGTTCTAGGATGCTCGATGTTTCTTTTAAAATAACACTTGACAACATAAACGAACATGACCTAGAGTTTGATTGTTCATGTGGACACTAAAGTTACTTGAGGGCGACGGCTCTCGGGCCTGTTTGTTTACGGATGTTTGCGTTAGCTTGTTACGCGTTGCATTTGTAATACATAGGTTGCAAAGGGCGTACAGGTGCATGCAACGATCCGTTTGGAGTTTGTTCCAAATCGGGTTTTAGCAAGTCCTTTTAAGTTGCAGGACTTCGGCACTTACGACGCAATAGGTTGGTTCGATTGTGGTTGCTGTCTGGGTGATGGTCGCCGGACGGGTTTGAGATGTGTTTTCGAGGCGATGAATGCCAAGCGGATTGAATGCGAGGTCCTTTGTTTCATGGGGGCTCGTCTGCTGACCCGTGGAGGGCAAATCCTCCAAAGGTGGGCACTGCCGGCTGCCTCATCGGTCGGTGTTTTGGTAATCCACAAAAGTATTATGCAAATGATTGAGTTGCCCTTTTCTGATTGAAGTGTGCTTTACCAATGGCAGTTTTCACTCTAAGGGTAGGACAAAACAACCATTTTATTGGAGACGGCATTATGGCTAACGGGGTGCAATCAGCAAGTATCGCCGGAACACGGGTTTCGGCACGGCAAGTTTTTGAACAAAAAGAACTGGGGTTTGTCAAGCGAGGCCTGGCAACCGCTCTGGGTTCGGGTATGTTGTGGGGGCTTGACGGTGTCATTCTCGGCATAGCGCTGGCGATGGCTCCTTTTACCGCGGGTGCCACGATGTATGCGGCACCACTGGCCGGTTCGGCATTGCATGACGGGTTCGCCGGTCTGTGGCTGGCTCTTTACAATATCTTTACCGGTCGCTGGAAAGACATCGGCCGTTCCTTGAAAACCTTCCCTGGTTTTATCGTTTGCCTGGGGGCATTGCTCGGCGGCCCGATCGGCATGGGTGCCTATCTGCTTGGTATTAACTTTGCCGGCGCTGCTTATGCCATGGGGATTTCCGCCGGCTATCCGGTCGTTGGCGCCATTATGGCCCGTCTGATTCTCAAAGAAAAAATCAGCCCTCGTGTCTGGGCCGGCATTCTTATCTGTGTGGCCGGTGCAGTCATTCTTGGCTATGTTCCGCCTGAGGGTGGCTCTATGCCGCACTTCTACCTCGGTATCGGTTGTTCCTTGCTGGCTGCATTTGGCTGGGGTACGGAAGGTGTTCTGGCTACCTTCGGTATGGACATGGTAGACCCGGCGGTCGCCATTAATATTCGCGAAGCCACTTCCTGTGTTGTTTCCTTGCTGGCAGTCCTTCCGTTTGTTGCCGGACTGGCTGTTTTCGGTCAGGCGCTGATTACGCCTAATGTTGTGTGGATTATCGCTCTTGCAGGTTTGGCCGGTGGTTTCTCCTACCTGCTCTGGTACAAGGCTTTCAGCATGTGCGGTTGCAGTCGCTGCATGGCCCTGAACATCACCTACGCTATCTGGGGTCTGGTGTTCTCCTATTTCCTGACAGACGTTGCGATTACCACCAACCTGGTCATCGGCGCCATCGTCATCACCATTGGCGCTATCATGGTCGTTGGCAATCCCAAAGAAATGATCAACCTGCGGGCGGAGGTTTAAAATGGCAGCTGTACTTCCAATGCGTTTCCGGATCCTTCATTACTTCTCCACTGTGAAGGAAGCTTCGACAAAAGAACTGATGAACGGCCTGCGTTCCGAATACGGCAGCGAAGGGCAGTTCAACGAAAATGTCATCAACGAACATCTCATGTCCATGCGGGCAGGAGGACTGATCGAAACCAACGATATCGAATTGGACCAGAGCAATAACCTGGTTGTCAATTATTCGATCACCGAATTCGGGCAGGGGCGTCTCAAGTATCTGCCTAAATCCTGGAAGATCTAAACGTAAGCAGCAGCTGAAAAATCGCCGTCCTAATGATCGGGGCGGCGATTTTTCAGAGTAATTGGTGAATGGTGATTGATTTTAAATGATTTTGACCCATCACCAGTCACCAGTTACTGGGAGTCTGTCGGACTATCCATGAGCCGGCTGCAAATTCGTTTGTTTGGCCCATATTTCAGGTCCTTTTTGGCCCATAGTTACAACTATGAACCTTCAAACGACCTAAAATCTGTTCTCAAACATCCAAATTTTCGCTTCGCCCCTTATAGTCCGACAGGCTCCTAGTCACTCCGTTTCACTGTCGAGAGGTAACACCATGAGTGAACAAGCAACGATAAAAGGCGTGGTTTTCGATATCCAGAAGTATTCCATGCACGATGGTCCCGGCGTGAGAACGCTGGTCTTCCTTAAGGGATGTCCTCTGCGCTGTAAATGGTGTTCCAACCCTGAAAGTATTTCCTCCGCATTTCAAGTAATGTGTCTGGCCGACCAGTGTGTTTCCTGCGGTCGGTGTATCGATGTCTGTCCTTCCGGGGTTCACAAAATGGTAGCCGTCAGCAATGGTCAACCGCAGCACCAGGTCGACCGTACCGCAACCTGCATCGGTTGCGGTGTCTGCGCGAAAAGTTGCCCAGCCAAGGCGTTGCGTATTGCGGGCAAGGAAATGACGGTGGACGAAGTGGTCAGCGTCATTATGGAAGATCAGTTTTTTTATTTCACATCCGGCGGGGGGGTAACCATCGGCGGTGGTGAACCGACTTTTCAGCCGGCCTTCGCCGGTGCCATACTACGTCAAGCTCGTCTCAATGGCGTGCATACCGCCATGGAAACCTGTGGCCAGTCAACGTGGGAGATCTATCAGGAGCTGGCACCTTACACCGATCTGTTTCTTTATGATCTCAAGCATATTGATCCTGATAGGCACAAGGCCAATACCGGTGTCAGCAATGAACGGATTTTGGACAACCTCGCCCGCCTGCTCGAACTCGGGGCCAATGTGCTGGTAAGGATCCCGCTGATCGCAGGAGTGAACGATGACGTCGATTCACTGTCCCGGGCTTTGTCCTGGCTTGAGAAGACCGCGAACAATGCCTCCAATCTCAAAGGGGTCGAGGTCTTGCCTTATCACCGCTTGGGGGAAAGCAAATACCATCAGCTCAATGAGGAATATCCCATGGGCGCCATGGCCGGGCATACGGACGATCAGTTGAAAGAGGTTGAAAAAATTCTTTTGCAATTCAATCTGCCGGCGCGTATCGTTAAGCACGGCTGATTGGCATCGGTCTTGCTCTTTAACAGCGTGTGCGTTTTTTATACACGGAGGTGGCCTTGTTCTTCCTCCGCCTTTAGCGCATTGGCGTCAGCTTTATATCAGTGAATTGTTGCTGACTCCCTGGTCTGCACGTAAAAATCCAGAACCTTGAAAATTCAATGCATTCGGGGCGGGGCTTATGCCTGCCGCTTGGCACGTTTGCGCCTGACAGGAATGACTTTTAACGGAGTCTTTCCTTTGTGCCGGTCTGCAAGCCTGAATGATGCGGCACGTTGTTCTATCTATTTTTAATAATTTTGGCTAGATGTTGCTGATGGATAGTGATATGTTTTTCAGCACGACTGCCTTATTTTTAGAAGCACCTGTAGATAAATTTTGTTGGTTTTTAAATACCTTTAATCATGCTCGGAGTACGGGGCTCTTCAGCCGCAATTTTTTTCGGGCTTTTGCATGAGGTACCATTTTGGACAAGATCGATTGGACGCTCTGGTTACAGGTGGGCAATTTTCTGTTGTTGATCGTGATCCTGCAGCGGTTGCTGTATCGGCCGTTACTGGCGATTCTTGATCAGCGTCAGGTCCGTCAGGATAACGCTGTGCAGCGCAGCCGGGATCTGGAGGCGCAGATCGCACAGCAGCAAGACGCTTTTGACGCACAACTGTCGCAGGCCAAGCTGCAGGCGCAGCAGGCGCGCAGCGCGGCGTTGGAGCAGGCACAAAAACAACAAGCCTTGCTGATCGGCGAAGCGCACGATCAGGCTATGGCTACCCTGGAACAGGTCCGCCGCGAGGTGGCCGGGCAGCTTGCCGTCGAAGCCGGGCTGCTACAAAGCTATGCCGCGCGCCTGGGCGATGATGTGGCTGAACGACTGTTGGGGAGGCCGCTGTGATAAACACCAGACGATGGATTCGGATTGCAGGCCTGAGTGCCCTGGCGTTGCTGGTAGCGGGAAGTGCCCTTGCCAGCGAAGCGGGTGGACATGGCGGCGGACAGGTTAAAGATTTTCTGTACCGTTTGCTCGACTTCGGCATTACCTTCGGTGCGCTGTATTTTCTTTTGCGCGGACCGCTCAAACGGGCCCTTGGAGATCGCCGTCAACGGCTGGTCGATGAACTCGAACAGTCCCGTCAGTTGCAGGCAAGTGCAGAGAGTCGATTTGCCGCCTGCCAGCAACAGTTGGTTGATGCCGATGCCCAGATTGCCAAACTTACGGCCGAGCTGCAGGGTGAAAGTGTCATGCAGTGCCTCCGCATTGAAGAACAGGCGCAAAAACTGGCGGCGGACATCCGTGCCGAAGCTTCTCGCAGTGCAGAACGTGAAGTTGCTGCGGCGCGCAAACAGCTGCATGCCGAAGCCGTGCGGCTGGCGATGGAATTGGCCGAACAGCGCATCAAGCAGCATATGGTACCCGAAGATCAGGCGCGTATGGTTGACGAATATCTGCGCAAGGCAGGGGAGTAATAGTGAAAACAACAGCGATATCAAGACGGTACGCCAAGGCATTGGTCAACCTGGCGGCACGCGACGGGCAACTCGAAGCGACCTTCGAGCAGCTCGGCAGGTTGCAGCAGGCGTTTGCCTGTGAGCCGCGTTTGTTGCCACTGCTGAGCAGTCCGACGTTGGCGGCCGATAAAAAAGCTGGTCTTCTGGAGGGGCTGAGCAGTTACCTGCAACTGAGCAAGACTCTGCGTAATTTGCTGGGACTGTTACAGCAGCGTCAGAGGTTGGAATACTTCGACGCCCTGGTAGCGGCCTTTCGCGAGCAGGCCGATATACAGTTGGGCATTGTACGTGCGCAGGTGCAAAGTGCGCAACCTCTGGATGCAAACCAACGACAGGCTATTAGCGCGCAATTGGAAAAACGCTACGGTAAACAACCGGCGCTGGAGTTGGCCGTTGATCCGGAGCTTTTGGGTGGCGTGCGCATCGAAGTTGACGGGCAGGTGCTTGATGGAACGCTGCGGTCCGGACTGCGCCGGATGGCGGGATATCTCAACCTGAATCCGTGAGTTAGTGCTCATTCGGAAACTCTGGATGGGCATAGTGTCGTTTTTATATGGGAAACGAGCCGTTTTCGGATGAAAATGAGTCAGGGATAGGAACATGGCCCGGTTACATTTTATGGATTCCGGTTCAACAATAGATGCTTTCGCAAAAAGACATGAGATGGCTAGTCAGAAACTTTGTCCGGCAAGGTGTCGTGGTTTTTCAGGGGGAAAGGCATACATAGGGTATGTACAGGTCCTGAAAAAACGCGGCAACGCTGTAGGGCGGATTTTTTGCGATGCGATCAATAAAGGGTGAAGGACGTTATGGACATCAAAGCAGAAGAAATCTGCTCCATCATCGAGCAGCAGATTGAAAACTTCGACCGCGAGATCGAAATCAGCGAAACGGGCACCATTATCTCCGTTGGCGACGGTATTGCCCGCATCCACGGCCTGACTCGGGCCATGGCCGGCGAACTGCTGGAGTTTCCTGGCGACGTCATCGGTATGGTGCTCAACCTCGAAGAAGATAATGTCGGGGCCGCAATTTTGGGCGAAGCCCATCATATCAAGGAAGGCGACAGCGTGCGGCGCACCGGCCGTATCGTCGAAGTACCCGTCGGCGAGGCGCTCATCGGGCGCGTGGTCAACGGCATCGGTGAGCCTATTGATGGACTCGGCGAGTTACTGGGCGCCGAGGCGCGGCAGGTCGAAGTCAAGGCACCCGGCATCGTCACCCGTAAATCGGTCAACCAGCCGGTGCAGACCGGTCTCAAAGCCATCGACGCCCTGGTGCCCATCGGCCGAGGCCAGCGCGAACTGATCATCGGCGATCGGCAGACCGGCAAGACCGCGTTGGCCATCGACACCATTATTAATCAAAAAGGCCAGGATATGGTCTGCATCTACGTCGCCATCGGACAGAAACAGTCGACAGTGGCGCAGGTGGTGGACAAACTCAAGCAGCACGGTGCCATGGAGTACACCATTGTCGTGTCGGCCGGTGCCAGTGAGCCGGCACCGCTGCAGTTCATTGCCCCCTATGCCGGGGTGACGATGGGTGAATTTTTCCGCGACAGCGGCCGCCACGCTCTGATCGTTTACGACGATCTTTCCAAGCATGCCGTCGCGTATCGACAGTTGTCCTTGCTGCTGCGGCGTCCGCCCGGCCGCGAAGCCTTTCCCGGTGACGTCTTCTACCTGCACAGCCGTCTGTTGGAGCGGGCTGCCAAGCTCAACGACGAACTTGGTGGCGGCAGCCTCACCGCCCTGCCGATCATTGAGACTCAGGCTGGCGATTTGTCCGCCTACATCCCGACCAACGTCATTTCCATCACCGACGGTCAGATCTTCTTGGAAGCCGACCTGTTCTACTCCGGGGTGCGCCCCGCCATCAACGTTGGCCTGTCGGTCTCCCGCGTCGGTGGCAGCGCCCAGGTCAAAGCCATGAAACAGGTGGCCGGTACCCTGCGCCTGGCGCTGGCCCAGTACCGGGAGATGGCTGCGTTTGCCCAGTTCGGCTCCGATCTCGACGCCGCCACGCAGAAACAGCTGGCACGCGGCGCGCGTCTGGTGGAAATCCTCAAGCAGCCCCAGTATCGGCCGCTGCCGGTGGAAAAGCAGATCATGCTGATCTATGCCGCCAACAATGGCTACGTTGACGAGTACCCGATCAATGCCCTGCGACGCTACGAAGACGAGCTGTACAGCTATCTCGAGCACAGCCATGGCGACCTGCTCAAGGATCTGGCCGAGAAAAAAGCCATCGACAGCGATCTCGACGGCCGCATCAAAGCCACCCTCAAGGCGTTCGGGGAACAGTTCACGGCGTAAAAGCAGTTGCAAGTTAAGGGAAGCTGTAAGCTTTAAGTTTCAAGCTGTAAGTAAAGTCAAAGGCGAAAGACTCAAATAGTTGCTTTTGTGCTTGATCGATCCAGCTTTAAGCAACATGTTTTACAGCTTGCGACTCTTCTTTCGCAGAAAGAAAGAATAATGGCCAACCTGAAAGATATAAAAAAACGTATTACCTCGGTGAAAAGCACCCAGCAGATCACCAAAGCCATGAAAATGGTGGCGGCGGCGCGATTCCGCAAAGCCGGGCAGGCCATCGAAGCAGCGCGGCCTTATGCCGCCAAGATGCAGCAGGTATTGGCCTCGCTGGCATTGCGCGAGGATCCCGCGGCCCATCCGTTGTTGCAGAAGCATGACCGGCGCGGCAAGGCTTTGGTGCTGGTGCTCAGTTCCGACCGTGGTCTGTGCGGCGGCTTCAACCTTAATGTGGCCAAGGCTGCCGAGCAATTCGTGCGTAGTAATGCCGATGGTTTCGATAGCTATGAGGTGATAGTCATCGGTCGTAAGGGGCGCGAGCAGCTCAAAACCCGCGGTTTGATTGCTGACAAAGTGTACGAGGATGTTACTGCCGATGCAACCTACGCCACCGCCGCGCTGATTGGTCAGGAGGTTGTGCAAGGTTACGAGCAAGGTGATGTCGATGCCGTATACCTGGTGTACAACGCTTTTTTCAGCGCCATCCGCCAGGAGGTCACCATTGACCAACTGCTGCCCATCACCCCCGCCACCGCAGCTGACGAAGTTTTCCCCGTGCAACCGTTGTACGAACCGGCACGCGGCGAGGTGTTGTCTTCTATTTTGCCCAAACATGTTGAAGTGCAGATTTACCGGGCATTTCTGGAATCTCTGGCGTCCGAGCACGGTGCCCGCATGAGCGCCATGGAAAGTGCCAGTAAAAACGCTTCCGAAATGATCGACCGTCTCACCTTGCAGTACAACCGGGTGCGCCAGGCGGTCATTACCACAGAACTGGTGGAAATCATTTCCGGGGCATCATCAGTTCAATAGATACTCAGGCGCAGCCTGCGAGGCTAGCGCAATCGATACGAGGAAGGCATATTATGAGTAACGGCAAAATTACCCAAGTCATCGGACCGGTCATCGACGTTGAATTCGAAGCCGGACAACTCCCCGAGATCTTCTTTGCCCTTAAGGTCAGCAATCCCAGCCTTGGCGACGAACCCTGGAACCTGGTGGCCGAGGTGGCCCAACACCTGGGGGAAAACACCGTGCGCGCCATCGCCATGGATTCCACCGATGGCCTGGTGCGCGGCCAGGAAGTGCTCAACACCGGCCGCCAGATCAACGTGCCGGTCGGGCGCGGTACCCTGGGGCGCATTATCAACGTTGTCGGCGAACCTGTCGACGAGATGGGCCCGGTCACTACCGATACCACCTGGGATATCCACCGCCCTACGCCCGAATTCGTGGAGCAGTCGACCAAGGTCGAAGCCTTTGAGACCGGCATCAAGGTCGTCGATCTGCTTGCGCCTTATGCGCGTGGCGGCAAGATCGGCCTGTTTGGCGGCGCCGGGGTCGGCAAGACGGTTTTGATCATGGAGTTGATCCACAACATCGCCAAGCAGCACGGCGGCTATTCGGTATTTGCCGGGGTCGGCGAGCGCACCCGCGAAGGCAACGACTTGTGGAACGAAATGAAAGAATCCAATGTATTGGATAAAACCGCCCTGGTGTACGGGCAGATGAACGAGCCGCCCGGCGCACGTGCCCGTGTGGCGTTGTCCGCGCTGACCGTGGCCGAGTACTTCCGCGATCAGGAAAACCAGGACGTGTTGCTGTTCATCGACAACATCTTCCGCTTTACCCAGGCCGGATCCGAAGTTTCCGCGCTTTTGGGTCGTATTCCTTCGGCGGTCGGTTATCAGCCGACCCTGTCTACCGAGATGGGCGAACTGCAGGAACGCATCACCACCACCAAGCATGGTTCCATCACATCGGTGCAGGCTATTTATGTTCCCGCCGACGACTTGACCGACCCGGCGCCGGCCACCACCTTCGCTCATCTTGACGCCACCACCGTACTGTCACGCCAGATCGCCGAGCTCGGCATCTATCCTGCCGTCGATCCGCTTGACTCCACCAGTCGTATCCTCGACCCGCAGGTCTTGGGCGAAGAGCACTACCAGGTGGCGCGCGACGTGCAGTACGTGCTGCAGCGCTATAAAGATCTGCAGGACATCATCGCCATTTTGGGTATGGACGAACTGTCCGAGGAGGACAAACTTGCCGTCTCAAGAGCGCGCAAAATCCAGCGCTTTTTGTCGCAGCCGTTTCATGTGGCGGAGATCTTTACCGGTACGCCGGGCAAATACGTGGAGCTGGCCGAAACGATCCGCGGTTTTAAGGAGATCGTCGAGGGCAAGCACGACAGCATCCCCGAGCAGGCTTTCTACATGGTCGGCGGCATCGACGAAGTGCTGGAGAATGCCCGCAAGATGGCGTCGTAAAAAAATAATTTACCGCGGAGATCGCTGAGGCCGCAAAGGAAGTCAAGAGACTACAAAACGCCTTTTTCGTTTTCTCCGCGCGCTTTGCGGGCTCTGCGGTAAACAAGTTTTTCAGAAAAGGAAAGCCATTTATGGCGCAGAAACTGAAACTGGAAATCGTGACACCGGCCAGCCAGGTGCTCAGTGAAGAGGTCGATGAGATCACCGCGCCGGGCAGCAATGGGCAGTTCGGAGTGTTACCCGGGCATACACCCTTGCTGACCACTCTGGAGGTGGGGGAGTTCAGTTACCGCAAAGGCAGTGACGTATATTATCTGGCGGTGAACTGGGGGTATGTGGAAGTTGCCGATGACCGGGTGCTGGTGCTGGTGGAAACCGCCGAATCTCAAGATCACATCGACCTGGCACGGGCCAAGGAAGCTCTGGGCCGGGCCGAGGCCAAGCTCAAGGAATTGAATCCTGCGGATAAGGAATACCGTATCCTGCAGGGCGCCTTGCAACGGGCCCTGGTACGTATTCAGGTTGGATCCCGTGGCAGTCGGCATTAATCTGAAAGACAACTCGAACTCTTCGGGACGGACGAAATGACGCATCCCTTTATTTTTCTTAAATGGTTGATCGAAAAGCTTCATGTCGGGTTTACCCTCGAGGAGTTGGAGCTGTACGGTTTTTTTCAACATGTGACTCATACCTGGCTGGTGATGGCCATCCTGGTTGGGGTGGGGCTGTTGGCCGCTCGCAAACCCAGCCTGATTCCCTCGGGTGCGCAGAATCTGATGGAAGTGTTGGTCGTCGAAATCCAGCGCATGGTTCGTGAAACCATGGGACCCAAGGGGATGGCTTATTTTCCCCTGATTGCCACTTTGACCCTTTTTATTCTGGTGTCCAATCTTTTGGGCTTGATACCGGGTTTTGCACCGCCTACCGCCAGTCTCAACACCAATGCCGCGTTGGCTGTGACCGTTTTTGCCATGACGCACATCGTCGGTCTGCGAGAACATGGTCTGAAATATCTCAAACACTTCGTGGGACCGGTCTGGTGGTTGGCTCCTCTTATCCTGCCGATTGAAATTATCGGGCATCTGGCGCGCCCCTTGTCCCTAACGCTACGTTTGTTTGGCAACATGTACGGCCACGAAATCGTACTTATGATTTTCTTTACCTTGGTTCCGCTGCTGTTGCCTATTCCGATGATGATTATGGGGATTCTGGTTGCCTTTATTCAGACCTTCGTTTTTATGTTGTTATCCATGATCTATATCGCAGGGGCCTTGGAAGAGGCACACTAACGACATTTGAGATCTATGTTTAAGGCGTCAAGCTATACGCCTTTCAATCGGTTGAAAACTTTTTAAAGACGGTCTGACGACCGCCGCATCAAGCAAACACAAGGAGAATTACAATGGATTTTTTCACCTGGGTTATGATTACCGCTGGCTTTGGTATGGCCATTGGATCGATGGGAACCGCTATTGGACAAGGCTTGGCCGTTAAGAGTGCTTTGGAAGGCGTAGCCCGGAATCCTGGCGCAAGCGGCAAGATTCTGACAACCATGATGATTGGTCTCGCTATGATCGAGTCCCTGGCTATCTACGTATTCGTTGTGGCCATGATCATCCTGTTTGCCAATCCGTTCAAAGACGTGGTACTGGAACTGCTGGCCAAGTAATTAGGCCATGTTCCACCCGGTCTTCGATCCTGCCACCCGGAACGGGAGGGGGGATGGTGACGGCGCCTCCGATCCTCCCGCCGTTCCGGGTTGGTCAGGTATTATACCCGATCGCGCTTTAAGATTGTCAAACGCCGGTTTTCTCTTTGCGAGAAGCCGGCGTTTTTTTTGCAACATCGTCTCGTCGAAACTTTCTTTGAATTTAATTCCGTGTTCTTCAACAAGTGGCTATCTCGCCCGTTCAATTAAGAAGCATCCATTGAGGCATGAAGCCTGATTCCGAGTCATCAAGAAGGCGAAATGTGAGTTGTCTTAGCCTTGTCTTGCTGTTTGAATAATGGTTAGTTGTTTGCTCATCCGTACTTTTCGGTGAAAGCCGTTCTAAAAAGGAACCTTTCATGCTCTGTTTGCCATGTAACCGACGGGTGTTAATCTTTACAGGTAAAGGGCTCATCTAATTCTTGATTTGATCAGCAGGATGCTCGTTACTGGAAGGTATGATCGGGAGAGGTAGGTTATCATGTGGTATTTTTTCAGTACTGTGGGTACTTTTATTATCGCCATCGAGCCTTCCGGGGAGTTTGGTCTCTGGATAGATACGGATAAACTGGCGATTTTTCCCTGTCCGGAAGATGCTGTTGAGTCGGTTAGATGTCAAAAAACCGGATATGCCCCATGGGACGAACTTAAGGACGCAAACCCTCCAGAAGACCTGGCTGGGTGGATGGTTATGCCGGGTACGGCACTGTGAACCCGTATGTCTGATTGCGGCCGTTATGTGATGTCTGTAGGCCGCGGAAAGGATGGCCAGCATGATCGATATTATTCGGGCGAGCGAACGTCATTTTTCGGATTTCGATTGGTTGCAGACCTACTGGTTGTTTTCCTTTTCGAGTTATTACGATCCGCACAATATCCAGTTCGGGGCACTGCGGGTGTTCAACGACGATGTTGTGCAGCCGGGGAGGGGGTTCCCAACCCATCCGCATGAGGAAATGGAGATCGTCACCATTGTGCTTGATGGGGAAATGACCCACGAGGACAGTATGGGGAATAAAACGGTGATCCGGGCAGGAGATGTGCAACGCATGAGTGCCGGTACGGGTTTGACGCATTCGGAGTTCAATCGCGCCGACAAGCCGGTTCATTTTTATCAGATTTGGATTTTTCCGGATACAGCGGGGCTAAAGCCGAGTTACGATCAACGACACTTCGAGCCTGATCAGTGGCAGGATCGGTTGTTGGCTGTGGCCTCCGGGCAGGGCATGGAGGGCGCAGTGACCTTTCACACCGATGCCACCATTTACCGTTGCAGCCTCGATGAAGGCAAGACAGTCGCCCTGAATGACATACAGGGCCGCAGAATTTTTGTTTATCTCACCGACGGTCGATTGGTGGTCCACGGTCATGTCATTGAAAAGAACGACCAGGTGCGCATCGATAAGGATGATCCATTGGTGCTGAAGGCGTTAACTCCAACACAGTTTATCGTTGTCGATGTCCCGTCATGCAAAGGTTATGGCTACGACACCCAAACACTTCGTGGCGCACGCGATACCGCTTAGACTGCATGTTACGCTATCGGAGCGTTCTTGTGGGCCGTCTTGTGGCGTTTACGTAGCCCCTGTGCGTTTCTATGGACTGCATCTATTTGCTGGAACTTTCCCCCCTCATTGATCTAAACTTCATCCTTATTAAAATGCGTTCTTGCGTGCCTGGCCGAATTTTCCGTACTTCTGTGCGGGGGCAAAGTTTGCTCCCTTTTTGTATCGGTTGGGGAATAGACAACTCGCTTTGAGGTAAACGTAATGCGTAAAGACAGTTTCATCATCGCTATCACGGTTGCGGTTCTGACAATTATGTTTTGGGCGTTGATTAATCGTCCGGAAACGGAGCCGGCATGGCCGTCGACCATACAGGGGTTTTCCTTTGCGCCTTATCACGAAGGACAGTCGGCGATTGACCGCATCTATCCCAGTCGGGAACAGATTGATGCGGATCTGGCCCTGCTCGCCGGTCTTACTTACGCGGTGCGTACTTACAGTGTGGATGGTACTCTGGGGGATATCCCCGAGTTGGCTCGCAAGCATAAGATCAATGTCGCTTTGGGCGCATGGCTTGACGAGGACCGCGACAGGAACGCGCAGGAAGTGGACCGCCTGCTGGAGGTAGTCTCCCGGGCGCGCAATGTGGTGCGCATCATTGTTGGCAACGAGGTGCTGCTACGCGAAAACCTTTCCGTGCCGGAAATGATCGCTCACCTGGACCGCGTCCGTGCTGCGGTTGATATCCCGGTGAGTACGGCGGAACCCTGGCATGTCTGGATCGACCACCCGGAACTGGTCGATCATGTGGACTATATCGCCGTACACATGCTGCCGTTCTGGGAGGGGGTGTCTCTCGATAATGCGATCGACTACGTGGTTGAGCGCATGGACGACCTCAAACGCCATTTTCCCGGCAAGCGCATTGTTATCTCCGAGGTGGGCTGGCCGAGCAACGGTCGCACCATAAAACATGCAGTCGCTTCCAGAGCCAACGAAGCGACGTTTCTGCGTCGGTTCCTCGACCGTGCGGCAAAGGAAGATTATGTCTATTATGTGATGGAGGCTTTCGATCAACCCTGGAAACAGGAATCGGAAGGATCCGTCGGGGCCTACTGGGGTGTGTATAACGCCCAGCGGGAGCCTAAATTCACCTTTGATAAACCGATAGTCAAGATCCCCGAGTGGCCGGTTCTGGCGGCGATCTCCGTGGTCGCGGCGCTGATCACCTTTGCCCTGCTGCTCATAGATAGCCGGCGTCTGCGCAAACGCGGCCGAAGCTTTTTGGCGGTGATTGCCTACATGGCAGCTACTGCGGTGGTGTGGATTGTCTACGACTACACTAACCAGTACCTGACGCTGGCCAATGTTGTGGTAGGGGTGCTGCTGATTTTCGGTATGATCGGTGTCATCGTCGTGCTGCTGGCGGAGGCCCATGAATGGGCCGAAGCTCTGTGGCTGCGCGAGCACCGGCGACTGTTCGTACCGCAAGAGGTTGCGGACGAAAAGCTGCCCATGGTTTCCATTCATGTGCCGGCATATAACGAACCACCCGAAATGATGATCGAGACCTTGGATGCGCTTGCAGCCCTCGATTACCCTTGTTTTGAAGTTTTGGTCATCGACAATAACACGAAAGACCCCGCCATATGGCAACCCGTCGAAGCTCACTGCGCCAAGCTCGGCCCACGTTTTCGCTTTTTTCATAAAGCTCCTTTGGAGGGGTTCAAAGCCGGGGCTCTTAATTTTGCCTTGCAACAAACCGCAGAGCACGCCGAGATCGTGGCGGTTATCGACAGCGACTACCAAGTACATACCAGGTGGCTGCGCGATCTGTGTCCGCAATTTCTCAATCCTGAAATCGCCATCGTCCAGGCTCCCCAAGATTACCGGGATACCCGGGAAAATGCCTTTAAGGCCATGGCTTATGCAGAATACCGTGGATTTTTCTACATCGGCATGATCGTCCGCAACGAACGCAATGCGATTATCCAGCACGGCACCATGACCATGGTGCGCCGCAAGGTGCTGGAGCAGGTGGGTGGTTGGGCCCAGTGGTGCATTACCGAAGATGCGGAACTGGGGCTGCGGATTTTCGAGGCGGGGCTCTCTGCAACCTATATTCCTCAAAGTTACGGCCGCGGCCTGATGCCCGATACGTTTATCGATTACAAAAAACAGCGTTTTCGCTGGGCCTATGGTTCGGTGCAGATTATGCGCCGGCATGTCCGCACGCTGTTGTTCGGTAGTCGGGGGCAATTGACCGTCGGGCAGCGGTATCACTTTTTAGCTGGCTGGTTACCTTGGCTGGCAGATGGGATTAATGTCATTTTCAACCTCGCGGCTTTGTTCTGGTCAGCTGCCATGCTGTTGGCCCCCACCAAGGTGGCACCGCCACTTCTGGTGTTTGCCTTGTTGCCGCTGGCATTATTTGTATTCAAGGTGGGGAAACTGGTTTATTTGTACGAAACGCGCGTTGGTGCCACCAGTATCCAGACTCTGGCCGCAGCTTTTGCCGGTTTGGCCCTCTCTCATACCATCGGGATCGCCATGCTCACCGGCTTTGTTAAAACCGGCCTGCCTTTTTTCCGCACCCCTAAGCAGGCCAGCAAACAGGCGTTGTTCAAGGCTCTGCAGGCTGCCCGGGAAGAGACCTTGTTTCTTGTTGGGCTTTGCCTGGCATCTTTGGCCATTATTGCCAGGATTGGCGTTGAATCGCTGGATCTTCTGGTATGGTGCATTATGTTGTTGATACAGGGGGTCCCCTATGCCGCGGCCCTGGCCGTGTCCATCCTCAGTGCCTTCCCCCGGTTGCCGGCAGGTTTTATCGGCGAGACAGGCAGCATGAAGTCTGCTGCTCAAGCTGTTTTGGGGCAGAAGGCCGAGTCGCAGGATTGATGGTTTGATGATGGCGGATTTATTGCTATGTTCGGCATTGAAAGCGGGTCATTAAGCGAAAAAAGCAACCAATTTGGTTGTGTTTTTAGTCTCACGAGTAAACCACAACAGGATATGCTCAATCATCCAACATATAAGAACGGCGCAACCTGGTTTTTGGGTTGCGCCGTTCTGCGTCTTATATATGGGACGGATTCAACTAGCAAGTGCAACGGATGACTTGCTAGTTGAATCCGTCATGTGTTTCTTCCGGAGATTGATAGACTTTACGGCCGACGTGAAAGGTCAGTAGCCACTCATCCTGCAGTTCCCTGTAAGTACACGCCTTGACATTAGGGTGCAGGAATAACATTTCGCACCAGTTTGCCGGTACCTTAATCACATCGACAACACTGCTGAAGGGATAATCGAAGACCCCGTAGACATCCACGGTCACTCTTTGGTCCTGCCCTACCACCCCGCCTGCAATGAAGGCCGGCCTTGCTGGCTCCACATTATGTCCATGTGTAGCCCTGCCCCTTCTCTGCTTCCTTGGCGATTGCGGGAAAAAATAAGATAGCCCCATTTGCAGCAATAAGCAGCACCATTATCAGAAGAATTGTCTGCCTGGGGTCTTTCAATATGGTGGATTTCGTCTCAATTGGCTCAATCAAGGTCGCCGCAGAACCCGAAGTGCTCCTCAAGGGCCTGGAAAACCGCTAGATAGCGTTGATGCACGTCCCGGCGGTCCTCCTCGGCGGGGAGGCCGTCGCGACTGCCGCGTTCGATCATCGCCGCCTGGCGCGCCAGGGCGCGGCGTTGCTCTTCTCTGCAGGTGACGGACAGGAGGGTGGCAAGCATCTCCAGCAAGCGGATGGTGACCGCAACGTCGCGTCGCCCGTGCTGGCGAATCTGATCCACGGCAGCGGACAGGGCTCCGTCGAAGGTCTGCGGGTGGGTAATCAGCCGCAGCCGGTCTTCGGCGTCGAAGTGCCATGGGACCGGCAGGCGGCGGCGGGCTAGATTTGCCAGGGCCGAGCCGAGGTAATCGATGCAGTTGATGGCAGTGAAGGGATCGTTGATCCCGGGTGACAGGGCACGAACGGCGACTTCCACCAACTGGTTGATCAGGTGCTCGATGTCCTGTTCGGGGCTGCGCTTGGCGCCGACGATGAAGGCTCCCTTGACCGCATCGGCCAGCTCCGCCGGTCGAGCGCCGTCCGCGGACCAGACGTAAGCCAGTGGGGTGCCGCGGGTCACGAAATCCCCGGGGCGGAACTCCAGTCGCAGCAAAAGGTCGTGGTCGATGGCCAGCTTCAGCAGGCCGCTGATATTCACCGCCTGCAGGTAGCCGCTACTGTGGGCACCAATCGGCCGGGCGGCGGAATCGAAATCCTCCGGCAGTTCGCCGGGGCGCAGCGCTTCCCTCCCTTTGGCCGGTAACCCGTCGTCATGCTCGGGAAAGTCTCTAACAATGGCGTGTTCGAGGTCTTCGCTGACATTGGCGATGACAGTCATCGCCTGGATCGAATCGGCCACGTGATGGATGAAGAAGATCAGGACGGCGACGCTGAAGACCGCCAGCAGAAAACCGACCAGCAACGACAACTGGGGGACGAAACCCTCGGGCCCGCTGCCGTGGATGGTGCGCAACACCAGCAGGCAGTAGAGGTAGGTGCCAATGAAGCTGCCGAAGACCACCTGGTTGGCCCGATCGCGCATGAAGCTGTTGAGCAGGCGGGGGCCGAATTGCTGGGAGGCCAGGGAGAGAGCGACGATGGTGATGGAGAAGACGACGCCGGTGACGGTGACCATCGCCCCGGCCACCGTCGACAGGAAGGCCCGGGCCCCTTCCGGTTCATTGCCGCCCATCCAGGCGACCCCCTTGGTCACGGTCACTTCCCAGCGACGGTCGATGCTGCCAAGGGAAATAACCAGGACGACCGCACCGAGGGCCATCAGGCCGGGAAGGAACCAATAGTTGGAGCGCAGCTTCTCCCAGAGATTGATCAATCGGGTCTTCATCGGGAGCCTTTCCTGTACCGATTCAAGAATAGCAGGAACCCTGCACGGCACCAGGCAGGGGGCCTGACGGGTAGTATTTTATCAAAAACGTGGAAGCGACTATTCTTATCCCCCCTGCTTGGAATCGAACATCCCGTTCCCACTGATTTTTTCTGCGACCTTCCTGAAGTGATATCCGTAGACGGCATAGTTGATAGCCAGGGGGAAGAGCCGCGGTTTTCTCAAGAGCGACCAGAAGAAGAGTTTCCAGAACTGGAGTCGTTCCTTGCCGATCACCCCCAGGAATAGGATCGACTTGAAAAACGCTCCGATGTGGCCTTGCTGCAGATGAAAATGTCCCTGGGGACGCGGCCGATATTCCCGAAAGAGCTGGATCACTCGTCGATAGTACTGTTTAGGGGCATAGATGGTGTCGAGGATTCTCTGGTAGCCGGCGATGAGGGCCTCGGGTTGCATGCGGGGAACGAAATTGATGTCGATGGCGGTGTTGTTACCGGAAGAGCTCTTCAGCAGTCGGCCTTCCTGTTCCAGACGCTGGTAAAGCTTTGTGCCGCGCAGCGCAGTGAGCACTCCGACCATGGCGGTGACGATGCCGCTCTCCTGAATGAAGCGGATCTGCTTGTCGAAGATGGTGGCCGGATCGCTGTCAAAACCGACGATGAAGCCGCCATGTACCTGCAGTCCGGCCCGCTGGATGCGTTTGACGGAGGCGAGCAGGTCGCGGTTCTTATTCTGCACCTTGCCGCTCTCGGTAAGTCCCTCCGAATGTGGCGTTTCGATGCCGATAAAGACCTCCTCGAAACCGGCGCGGACCATCAGATCCATCAACTGCGGGTCATCGGCGAGGTCGATGGACGCTTCAGTATAAAAATAGAAAGGATACTCTTTACCCTCCATCCAGTCGATGATGGCCGGCAGAACCTCGCTCTTCAGCTTTGGCTTGTCGCCGATGAAGTTGTCGTCGACGAAAAAAACGGCTCCTCGCCAGCCCCGGGCATGAAGACTCTCCAGTTCGGCAATGAGCTGGGTCTGGGGTTTGCTGCGCGGTCGGCGGCCAAACAGCGCGGTAATGTCGCAGAACTCACAATCAAAGGGGCAGCCCCGTCCATACTGGATATTCATGGCGGCGTAATCGTTCATCTCCACAAGGTCCCAGAGGGGCGTGGGTGTTTCCTTGAGCTGCGCCCAGCCTTCGGCGGCATAGAGACGCCGGGGTGCGCCGCGCCGCAGGTCCTCCAGAAACATTGGCAGGGTGATTTCCCCTTCTCCCAGCACCAGATGGTCGACCTCGGGGAAATCGTCATGGCATGAGGTGAACAGGGGACCGCCGGCGACTGTCTTCACCCCCAGGCGCCGGCAACGCTCGATCACCTCCAGCACCGACGGTCGCTGGATGGTCATGGCACTGATGAAGACGTAATCGGCCCAGCGCAGATCCTCATCGGCAAGGGGACGCACGTTCATGTCGACCAGCTTCTTTTCCCATGGACCGGGCAGCATCGCCGCCACGGTCAAAAGCCCCAGTGGCGGGAAGCTCGCCTTCCTGTTGATGAATTTCATGGCGTTCCGGAAGCTCCAGAAGGTGTCTGGATAGTGGGGATAGACGAGGAGAATCTTCATGTGAACGCTCCCGTAACATACTTATATTCAGGGGATTGTGCTGTTTAATTATAGAGCAATTTTTGTGGCTTAGTGATTGTCCATGGAAAATTTTTTAAAAGGTCGGGGCTCGGGAGCCAACCCGGATGTCACCGGACTCCACTGCACAGGTAATGTTCCAATCCCGGGGACACCATACTTAATTCCTCGGGCCCTTCGGGCCTGGCTTGTTTGGTTTCAATGTGCGCCCGAGTTCCGATTCCAAGTTAAAAAAGTCTATCTGCCGCGTCTGCTGGTCATTGCGAAAAAATCAGCAAGCTGTAAGGGCCGATGGAAACCGCTCCATGCCATGGAAGGCCGTCGCAGGCACCCGACTCGGCGACGATGTCCGTACTCGGATGGTTCTGGAAATCGTCATTGTAGCCCTGCCAGTCGCTGTTAAAGCGAAGCTTCCAGGTTCCAGCGGCCGGGAAGCCGATGACGTAGCCTTGATGGCCCGCAGGCCCATAGTGCCGTCCGAGCCCCTGCCGGAGAGGATGACGCCGATGCTGCGCGCCTGCCGGTACTCGGACAGGGAGCGGAGGAAAAAATCGATGGGAAGGCGCAAGCCGCGGGGCGTCGTCGGCTCGAACAGGTGCAGCACGCTGTGCAGAATGGACATTTCCCTGTTAGGGGGGGATGACGTAGACGCAGTCCTGCTTGACCTTCATCCGGTCCCTGACCTGAACAACCTCCATCCCGGTGGTAAGCTGCAGGAGTTCGGGCATGAATCCCTTGTGCGTCGGGTCGAGATGGTGGACGATGACAAAGGCCATGCCGCTGCCCTCTGGCACGTGCCGCAGGAACTGTTCCAGAGCCTCCAGTCCACCGGCGGCGCCGATGCCGACAATGAGAAAAGGGAACCTCTCTTGCACCGCTGGGCTCTCTTCTGGAGAAGTCGTGGATCGTTCATTTCCGCTGGTCGCTATTGCTTTCTCATAATTTTAGGTATACCACAAATATTTCTTTGTTTTTCCAAAGGGTATTACGGCCGCGAGTTCGACGTCATGGCGTTTCGATTCGCCCCGCTGTACTTTTGGCGGTCAAGGGAATCAGCAGGCCCGGCGCGTTGACAAATTATCGGCGAAAGTTATATTCAAAACAGTATAAGTCATGATCTCCAACAAGCAGAAACGAGACGGTATCATGTCAAAAATGCATCGTTTTTTGAATTTGTCGGTCTTCAACGGACTGTTAACCATATTCCAGAGGTGCGCAGCCACGCAGAAACGGGAAAGCACCGGGCAGTATGTCGATTACTCCGTCATCACAACCAAGGCCGTTCAGTAAAAATGCGCGCATTTTTACTGAACGGCCCAAAACGATAGGTTGATACCCGCACATTAGTACCCTGTCCGCAGTTTTTAGAACTGGCCGAAGAGGAAATTTCCTATTACTTCACCATGGAGAGACCGATTTGAGAGCACCGGGAGGGAAAAACCTGCTGATCGCCGGCGGCGTTGTCGCCCTGATTGTCATCGCTGCAATCGCCGCTCTTTTAATATTGGACGTCAACAAGTACAAGTCGAATATCGAATCTGCCACCTCCGACGCGACTGGCCTGGAGATAGGGATACATGGAGAGATGGGGCTCTCTTTTTTCCCCTTTGGTGTATCGGCCAAGGATATCCATGTCGCCGGCAAGGAGGGCGAAATTATTTCCCTGGAAAACCTCAAACTGGGTGTGGAGTTGCTGCCCCTGCTGAGGGGGCAACTCAAAGTCACCACTTGCGAGCTTATCAAACCTGCTGTTACCATCGTGAAAGATGCCGGCGGGAAATATAATTTTGCACGCTCTGAAAAGAAAATGACTAAAGAGAAGCCGGGAGCAGTCTTCAGCTTGAATGAGCTCAAGCTGTCCCGCGGGGTACTTGTTTATCTGGACAAGAAGACAGGCGAAAAAACCGAGTTGAAAGGAATTCATCTGGCGATCAAGGATCTTTCGGTAGCGGATATCTCAGGGGGGATACTAAAGAACATCTCATTCACGGGAAGCCTGGACTGCAACGTTGTGCAGAGAAAGGACCTCAAGATTGACAACCTCAAGAGTCCGATAAAGGTGGAGAATGGGCTAATCTACCTTACACCCCTTGCCATGGACATCTTCGGCTCGAAGGGTGAAGGGGATGTTACGGTCGACCTGTCGAGCATCGATCCCGTGTATAAAGTCGATTTGAAGGTTTCGAAGCTGGACTTCGCAAAACTTGAGGAGTCCTTCGGCGCAAAAAAGGTCATCGGCGGCAAGGGCGATCTTTATGCCTCCCTGACGATGAAAGGGAAAGGCAAACATCATCTGATGAGCAGCATGGACGGTACGTTTTCTCTCCGGGGTGACAATCTCGTCATTTATACGATGGATCTCGACCAGGTTCTCTCATCGTATGAAACGAGCCAGAAGTTCAACCTCGTCGACCTCGGCGCTTTCTTCATCGCCGGCCCACTCGGCACCGCAGCTCTCAAGGGGTACCATTATGGAGACGTTTACTACCAGACTCAGGGAGGACAGGGCGCCATCACCCAGTTCATTTCCCACTGGCAGATCAAGGACGGTGTGGCGGACGCCACGGACTGTGCCCTTGCGACGCGCCATAATCGCGTTGCCCTGAAAGGCAAACTCGATCTCGTCAACGAGCGATATGAAAATGTCATAGTGGCGCTTCTGGGTGACAAGGGATGCGAAAAATTCAAACAAGGCATCAGCGGTCCCTTCAGCAGTCCCCAGATCGGCGCGGTGAGCGCGGTCGAGTCCTTTGCCGGCCCAATCTTCGATCTGTACAGGAAGGCAAAACGCTTTGTTCTGGGTGGCGAATGCGAGGTCTTTTATGATGGCGCTGTGCAGCAACCCCCAGAATGATTCCCTTCTCGTGATCGGCTATGTTTTTGTTGCTCTTTCCGGAATTGCCTAAGCACAATACCTTCGGTAATGATGAAATTGGTCCTGCATTAAAGGGAATAGTGGAGGTGGACGAGACTTATGTCGGAGGCAATCCTCGAAAACGTAAAGGAAGGTCAACAAGCACGGTAAGAGGATTAAAAAACAAGCCGTGCTAATGATGGCACAATGCAAAGGCCAGATGCGCATTGCTCCTATAGAGACAGATGGCTTTGATGTGCTTGCTCCCCTGTTGCGCCAACTTAGCCGTACCCTCAATTACGGCATCAGACCTCTTATCTAAAAAACCTTCCCCTGGCCTACGGGCATCGAGAACACCCTGTAAGCAGCGACCATCAAACTTACATGAAGCTCTCCATCTCACACCTGAGAAAAGTTCGTGAAAAATCGTCAATCTATTTTAGGACGCGACAATAGTTTGAAAGTCTCAGGATGATTTTCGGCGACGACAGCGTCGAACCCAGCCGATAGCGGCCAGCAGAAGGGCCAAAACCCCGACTCCTGCATGGAGGGGGGAGGGATCCTGCGGTAGGTTGACAGCTAAAGCAAAACCGTCCTGATTTGCTGCCGCGGATATCGGGTCGAGGGCGGTTAGCAGGCAGAGTCCGATAATCGGAAAAATAAAACGGAAACGCAACATGAAGAGCTCCACGGTTGGATAGTGTCGCCACCGTTGGAATAGGCCTGGTAGTTATTTTGTCAACCTTCAGACACTCTATAAGCAAGTAGTGTTTACCGCAATGATTTAATTTTGAGAGTGGGGAAGTGGATCTTGTGCCATGGACAGAAGTCATGGTGTTTTAAAAATAACGGGGCGATCTTCCCAAAGAAGATCGCCCCGTTATTCATTGCGGAACTTTTAAAAATTGCGGCCTGGCAGGCGGGGTTCCATCATCGTGCCAAAGTTTCCAGGAGAGGAAAAGGAGGTTTTAGCGTATGTCGTTTGCATGGGGAGGACATGCTTTCAAACCTGCCAGGCCGCATTGCAAGGGCGTTAGGGGTTATTTCCAGGAATTGGGCAAATATTTCAGCCGACCCCGACCGAAGTCGGTGATGGTGAAGGTTTCCAGTAACTTGCCGTGCTCGTCAAGATTGACGTCGGTTTCCTCGATGAGGCCAGAAGCCCGCATGGAGGTCAGATGGTTTTCAAAGCTTTTTACCGAAAATTGACCCTCGTTGCCGTATTCGGCGCGCAGATCTTTCATCAGATCGTGTACGTTGGCCTCGGTTTTTGTAGCCATGAGGTGCAAAAGGCGAAACCGCAAAGGAAGTTTGATAGCCATATTCTTATGCTCCCTGACGCAGGTTAAGAAGTTCTTTAGGATTACATACAACCAGGATACCACCGACGGTAATGATCAGCCCGCCGACCACCAGGTTGGTCGTCAGTTGCAGGTCGGTCATAAAGTAGCCGAACACGATGCCCCAGATGACGTAGGTGATATTAAGTGCCATGGCGCGGCCAACACCAGTCATGTTGAGGGATTTATACCAGGCCTTGTAGGAGATGCCGCCGATGACGCCGGCACAGGCAAGAATCCACAGGCTGTTGAAGGTACCGAGGGCCTGGCCAAGCAGGGCCCAGCCAGCTACAAAGGGCAGTACGCCGACGATCGAAACGATGCAGGATACCGATTGGCGAATGCTGATAGCGATGTCGGGATCAACCATGTCCATGCCGAAGGTGGAGAGAACGCCTTCGATGCCCCAGCCGAAGCAGGCCAGCAATGCGCAGCCGATGCCGAGGTAGAAATGAGGCATGGTGCCGCCTTCCGGGGGAGTCCAGCCAACGATCAGTGCGCCGATAACCGACAGAATGATGCCGCCCCAGACCAGCGGGGTGATTTTTTCTTTGAGAAATACGGCAGCCAGGATGGTGCCGACTACCGGGAACATGGCAGTGATGGACAGAGCGTAGGAGGCGCCGGCAAACTCGATGCCCAGTAGATAGCCACCCATGGCGATAGGACCACCGAAAACAGCGGCGAGGCATACCAGAACACCCGGCCATGTTTTCAATGTGCGGAAAATTTCGCTGCCCCGACCCGAGAGGATATTGGAAAGAGTCAGGAAAATACCGGCAAAGCCGTCGTGCATGGCGGCACCGACCAGGGGGCCGGTAAAAATTGTTGCGCCGCCAGTAAAGGGAGCCATCGCAAACGCGATACCCATGACAATGCCGGCAAAACCCCAGGAGAGCCCGCCGAACGCCCCCCACAGAAGGCCCGCTTTGGCGTGGCTCATTTTACGTCTGTTACTCAGATCTCTTGCGATAGCCTTCGACGAGGAAGCGCTACCAACCGCTTGTGCTGCGACTCCATTAGCCATAACGATTCTCCAGCTGAAAATAAATTCAAAGTGTTCGAAGGTACGGACCCCTTGTATGTCTGGAAATCAGCCGTACCCTCTGACGGTGTGGCCCTGTGGACCGAAAACATGCCTCCGGGAATTTCTGGTTTAAGCTCTGATGGTTGTTTTGCTGTCTGAAAAACTGACTTTAAACAAACTCAAACATTAGATTTTGCACGTCAAATGTTTGGTGCGCATGGACACCAAAGCTTTTATTGGGGTGTTTTGTCGTGAGAAAAAGTCAGTGGCTTGTATGTGACTATTAAATAACGCAAAACAACCATTGCTTGCTCTGAAGGATCTGCCTCAAGCAGCATTTCCCTGGCTTGGTTTGAATTTTCGAATGTCTCTTTCTCTCTGATCGACGCGTCAAGTGACGATAAGGTATGTTCGTTTGTGTTGTCAAGTGAATATTTATGTATGGATATGATAGATGTTTGAGGGTTTTTTAGCCGAATCAAGAAGGTTAGCCTTGAGCTGGAAACCATTTTCGAAGTAGTATATTTTTTCAAGTATTTGAAAATACAATTAAAATACGTATTTTTTTTAATTTGCCTGTGAGGATGTTTTACGGTTGTGGGCTTGTGTGTATGGTGACCTTGTGTGTTTGCTGGTGATTGAATATGTTGGTTTTGCTTGGATGCTTGTCGGTTTCAGGAGTGGCTTTTCCTGAACAAACTGTCCATATGGATCGGATTCGGGAGAATGGATGGATTTTTTTTGTGGGGGAGGTTTTTGACTTGCAGTGAATAAAAAAACCGCGATATTCCATCGAAATATCACGGTTTGGTCTGACGCTTGGTACCGAGGACTGTGGCCTCACTGTGACTCTGCACCTGTAAAAGATATGGTTGTCGGTTTTCCCGTCCTAGCGGCAGGACTCTCAAAGTGGGTATCGCAATGGCAGGCGCCCAGGATTGGAAGGACTTGTCGGTGAATATGGCATTGGGTATGCCCGGAGGGGGTACGGTGAATTCCATTTTCGGGAATTCTTTGTTTGCCTCTTTGAGTATTTCTGCGGCCTTCGCGCAGTAAGAGAAGGGTGGTCCCTCGGAGGCCTGATGGCCCTTTTTTCGGCAGGTTTTGATACATGAGACGTTATGGGTTGGAGCCAGAATATGGTGAAATGGCCGCCAGACCTTTTGGTTCTAAAAAGGGGCGATAGCAAAGAGTTTAAGCTATGTTGCATGGGGTATGAGCTGGGAAGGAACCGCAGCGACCTGGCTGTGGATAATCGATTTGATTACACCGGAGGAGCCACCAAATGAAAAGCGGCTATGGAGATGATCGAAAACCTTCCATGGGGTGGCGGCATAACCGTCGGCGGGAGAATAGGAGCATGATGTGCCGGGCTTTGTAATGGGCTTCGCACCCTTCGGGTAACGCCGCCTGCTGCGCTAAAGGCCAAGGGAATGGCCATCGACATGTAAATGACTCGGCACGGGGGCTACTGGGGCAGCCAGAAAATTCGCACGCGCGTCAAACAGATTTTCGGTGGGATCAAGATTGCCGTGGTCTGAGGAAAACGCGGTACCGGGGGCTGGAGAAAGTCGACCATCGGAGCCGAATATTTATTCGCTTTTGGATTCAAAGCCGGCTAGAAGGGACAGGCATTAACGAAACAGGTTGTCATCGATTGAATAATGAAGATTTGAAGAGGAAGTAGTTTCTCGGTGCTGGTCTTTCAGTGTCCTGCTAGGGGGTGTGTGGCTGTTTTTCATTGCCGCATGCACGAGTTGCATTACTGGAAGGTTTGATTCTCGGGGTGTAGAGTTCGCTGGCTTGGCCTCCGATGTTGTCGACTGTATCTCGAAGTCTGCGGTGGATGGTCGGTTGCGCTATCGGTGGGGCGACCAACTGACGCCGGCGGGAAAGCGACCGAAACTTTTGCCAGGTATGGTGCTTATTGGGAATTGACTGAAATCCATGTCCAGAAAAAAATTCGTATTATTTAATAAAAATGTATATTTTGTTATGGATATTTTTCTGGAAATACGAATACCATTCGCGAGTATTTCAGTTTTTTTCTGTCTGGCAAGATCGTTCGATTTAACCTATTTCCTGTTGTCGGATATGCTGCCGAGAGGACTTAGTGTGAGCCGAAAGACAAGGGCACAATCCTGAATAATGAAAAAATTATCCCTATGATCTTGATAAATTCCTTTGAGGTAAAGGGAATGAAATGATGCAGTTCAAAATTCTCATCATTGAAGACGAACCTCTCATCGCACTGCAAATCAAAAATTTTCTATCCAGAAAAGGGTTTGATGTTGTCGGCTGCTGTGAGAGTTTCTATGAAGCTTATGACCTTTTTACGGTGCATCGGCCGGAGATCATTATCAGTGATATCGGGCTGGGGGATGATGAATCGGGCATAGACATCATCGATAAATTAAGAAAATCCGGTAACTTTGAAGTCCTGTTTCTGACTTCATTCACTGACCAGAACACGCTCAAGAAAGCTTTTGCGACTAAACCCTTCTATTACATCACTAAACCCTTCAAGGAAATCGACCTCTATACTGCCGTAATGCTTTGCATCTCAAAGTTGCAGGAGAGCCACGTCCATAACGACTGGCATTACGACCCCACGAGCAGAACTCTGAAATGCCGTAATGACGTTGTCTTTTTGACCAGGCAGGAACAAGAGCTTTTTCATCTCTGCTACAGGAACCTTGGTCGGTTTGTCCCGCTGGAAGTTGTCGAGAACGTGCTTTGGAGCGACAAATATGTCAGTGATTCGACCCGGCGCGGGTTGATTCATAGATTGAAGAAAAAATTAAGCAAGGAAATTTTTGAATACAGTAGCGCTTATGGATGCCGGTTGACTTTATGAGAACGTTTATCCTCCTGATGCTGCTGTTGTCCGGCTGTACAAACCCTCAGCTTCTCACCCCTGAAGAGCGTGCCTACCTGGATAACAAGCCAACCATCGTCTTTCACAACGAGAAGGACTGGAAGCCGTATGATTATTACGAGGATGGGACTCCCAAAGGTTTCTGTGTCGATGTTGTGCGACTGATTGCCGCAAAGGTCGGTTTCAAGGCCAGATTTATCTCGGGTCAAAGCTGGGATTCGTACATGCACATGCTTGAACACCGCCAAATAGACTCCCTGCATAATACCGCGATTACACCCGATCGCGAGAGATACATGATCTTCACCCGGGGTTACGTGAGGTTCCGGGACGCTCTTTATGTTCGCAAAGGCCGAAACGACATCAGGACGCTCGAAGATCTCCACGGTAAAACCCTGGCGGTTGTCCGGGGCTACTATCAGGAAGTTCTGCTGAAGTCTTATTACCCGGAGATCAATCTCCTTCTGGTGAATAACACCACGGAATGTATCAGGGCCGTTTCCGAGAAAAGGGCCGATGCCGCCATCGATGAAGTCGGTGTAAGCGACAGTTTTATCAATGATTATGGGGTCAAGGACGTCATCCTGCAAAGCTTTGTCCAGGATGAGCGTTTCAATCTCGAACTTCATTTTGCCGTACATAAAGACGACAGGATTTTGAGAAATATCCTGCAAAAAGGACTCGATGCCATCTCTGACGAAGAAATGGCCGCGCTCAAGAAAAAATGGCTGATTCTCGGGCCGAAGAACGGAGTTGACTATAAACTGCTGGGTTTGATCGCGGTGGGAATTTTGATGCTGCTGGGCTTCCTCTCCTACAGGACCAGGCTGCTGAAAAAACATAATCTGGAACTGCAGGAGGCCCAGATCGCGCTGCGGGGGGAGGTCCGGCAGAAAGAGCTTTTGTTACGGGAATTGAACCACCGGGTAAAGAACAACCTGCAGATCATCCAGAGTATCGTCTCCCTTCAGACATCGAGAAAGGACACCTCTCATATTCTCGAAGAAATAGAAGACAATATCCGGGCGATATCTCTGGCTTATGACAAGCTCGTCTATCAGGATTCGCAGGATTCCATTGAACTCCGGAGTTACCTTCAGACCTTGTCTGAGCATTTGACACGACTGGGTGACCTGCCGATTCTTATCGAAATGGAAATCCCCGACCTCCGGGTCGGCATCCAGAGAGCGGTGACCATAGGCCTTGTGGTTACGGAATGTTTCAACAACTCCGTCAAATACGCTTTCGGCAACTTTGTCGGTGATCCCCGCTTCTTTATCCGCATGACTGCCAAGACATCGGATGAACTCCTCATGACCATTGCGGACAACGGATCGGGATTCTCCTCATCCGTTGTCAATGGCATCGGCCGGGAACTCATTATCTCCCTTTGCAAGAACGAATTTCGTTCTGTTCCACATTTCTATAATGAGCAGGGTGCGGTCATCGAAATTTCGATTCCCCGGACCTGAGCCTGCCCCCCCCCCTTCTTTTCAATAATCCTATCTCTCGTTAATTCTTTTTGATATTTCAAACGTTTTACAAACGCCTTGCATATATCATCGCGAGTGGCATGAGGGAGTAATCTCATGTGCGTCTGTTCATGGATGGCGGGCTCATCGTCGCTGGAGCTATGTCCCTGTGGATTGAATTTTGCGGGTTATATCTATTCCACCCCTATAATTTTGGACATTACATACCAAACACAAGAGCAGGCTGCGCACAGGCTTTCGGTGCTAGCCAAGGAGGGATACCTCATGAAAACCAAAAGAAAGACAACGACGGTTCTGCTTGCCTTGCTGTTCGGGGCGGGCCTGCTCCTGGCGAGTACGGGCGTGTGGGCGCTGGAGTTCCCGAGCGGCGGTGTGCTGGGCCCCGGCACCGACGCCACCGACGGCACGGTGGACGGCAGCAGCGTGAAGAACACCGCGATTGGGGCCAGAAGCTGGGCCACCGCGGAGGCCAGCACGGCCATCGGGTATGACAGCACGGCCATCGGCGTAGAGAGCACGGCCACCGGCGCATACAGCAGCGCCAACTCAAACTGGAGCACGGCCACCGGTGCAAGCACCACCGCCACCGGGTATCACACCACCGCCACCGGGTATCACAGCACGGCCACCGACGAACACAGCACCGCCACCGGTTCATTCAGCTACGCCACCGGGTATCACAGCACGGCCACCGGTAAATCCAGCACCGCCAGCGGACAATCCAGCACCGCCACCGGCGCATACAGCAGCGCTACCGGCGCAAGCAGCACGGCCACCGGCACAAACAGCAGCGCCACCGGCACAAACAGCACGGCCACCGGCGAAAACAGCAGGGCCACCGGCGAATACAGCACAGCCACCGGCCAATACAGCCAGGCGACGGCAACCGCCAGCGTGGCCGACGGGCATGGCAGTGAGGCTAGTGGTGTCGGCAGCACCGCCCTCGGGACCAGCAGTATCGCCAGCCAGGCCAACGCCACGGCCACCGGCAGCCTCAGCCAGGCCACCGGCGAAAACAGCACGGCCACTGGCAGCAGCAGCCAGGCGACGGCAACCGACAGCGTGGCCAACGGGGCCGGCAGTCAGGCCACCGGTGTCGGCAGCACCGCCCTTGGGACCAGCAGCGTCGCCAACCAGTCCAACGCCACGGCGACCGGTGCCCTGAGCCAGGCCACCGGCGAAAACAGCACTGCCACCGGCTACGGCAGCCAGGCCATCGGTGCGAACAGCATCGCCAACGGCTACAACAGTGTTGCCGGCGGCAGCGACAGCGTGGCCATTGGCAGCGGCGCCTCGGCTGGCTACGCCGGATCTATCAGTCTCGGCAGCGGGGCGACGATTACCGCCGCGTCCGAGCCGATCAATACGCCTGGTGAGATCCCAATCGTTATCCCAGGCTATTCCTATGAAGGCGCCATTGCCGTCGGCAACGGCGCCCAAGCCAACGGCAACGACGCAACGGCACTGGGCGACGCCGCCAACGCCAGCGGAGCGCTGGCGCTCTCCGCCGGTGCTTCGTCCTCGGCAAGTGGCTCCCGCGCAACGGCACTCGGTTACCAGGCCGCCGCCGGCGGTATCAATGCCATCGCCATCGGCAACAACTCCTCTGCCAGCTATCTTGACGCCATCGCTATCGGCAGCAACGCCATGATCAGTGCGCCGACGGAACCGGTCAATGCGACGGGCGATATCCCACTTGTCCTCATCGGCTATCCCTACGAAGGATCGATTGTCCTTGGCAACAACGCCCGGGCCAACGGCAACGCATCGACATCTGTCGGCAACAATGCCAATGCGGCCGGTGCACTGTCGGTTTCCGTCGGCGCTTCGTCCTCGTCCGCCGGTTCCCGGGCGACGGCCGTCGGCTACCAGACTTCAGCCTCCGGCGTCAATACCGTCGCCGTCGGCAACAACGCCCAGGCCTCGGCCGATAATGCCATGGCCATGGGGAACGGCGCTTCGGCTGATTACACCGGGGCCATCGCCATCGGCAGCGGGGCGACCATCACCGCCCCGACCAGCGGCGGCTCCACCACCGGCGCCATCGCCATCGGCAACAACGCGCGCGCCAATGCCGATCCGTCGGTTGCCCTCGGCAACGAAGCCGACGCCACCGGTACGGATTCGGTGGCGGTGGGAGATTCCTCCGTCGCCACCGGTGACACTTCGACGGCGATCGGCTACCAGGCCTCCGCTACCGGCACAAATTCGGTGGCCGTCGGCGCCGGCAGCAGCGACGGCGGAGCGAGCAACGTCTTCGCGGTCGGCTCGGCCAGCCAGACGCGTACAATCATCAACGTCACCGCCGGAGAGGTCAGTGCCACCTCGACCGATGCCGTCAATGGCAGCCAGCTTTACGCTACGCAGCAGGATATCGCTGCGCTGCAGACTACCGCCTTCAGCCAGGCAACGACAATCGTTGATCTGGCGTCTCAGCAGATGACGAATACGACGAACATTGCAACCAACACGACGAACATAGCAACCAATACGACGAACATAGCAACCAATACGGCCGGTATTCAGGCGAATTCAATACAGATTCAGGCACTTATCAATGGCGAAGCGGGAGTGTGTACGATTATTAATGGCGCAATGCAGTGTGCTGCGGGTGCTTCAGCAACCGGCGACGGCGCAATGGCTCTCGGTAATGGTGCGACTGCCGATGGCGACGGCACCATGGCCTATGGGGCAGGTGCCAGCGCCCAATATGAAGGTTCTATTGCTATCGGTACCGGGGCGCAGGCCAATGCCGACCCCACAACCGCAGTTGGTTACTACGCCATCGCCAACGGCAACAACAGCGTGGCACTCGGTGCCAATAGCACTGCGAACGGCGAAAATTCGGTGGCACTGGGGCAAGGCTCGGTTGCCGATTATGATAATACCGTGAGTATCGGCAATGCCTCGACCGGCCTTGTACGCCGGATAACCAACGTGGCACCGGGTGTTGATGGAACTGACGCCGTTAATATGAATCAACTTCATGGCGAGGTTGACAAGCTGCGGAAGAGTATCGCTCAAACAGGCGCCATTGCTGCGGCGACAAGCCAGATTGTTTTGCCCCCGGGCTGCCTTAACGGGTTAGGGATTGGCATCGGCAGCCAGAGTGGCGAGAGTGCCGTAGCTGTGGGGTTCGTCGGGATGCCTCTAAAAAATATGGCGGTCCGGCTTACGGCAGGCACGTCTGGAAGCACGTCCAGTGTCGGTGGTGGCTTGTCCTTCGGCTGGTAACAATTGACTTCCGAGTGTGGCCTTTCCTAAACAAGCTGTCCATATTGAGCAGGTTTTGGAAAATGGAGGGATTTCAGGGAGGATAGGTCCTTGAGCCGAAGTAAATAAAAAACCGCGATATTTCAATGAAATATCGCGGTTTAGTTTGTTGCTTGGTACCGAAGGCCGGAATCGAACCGGCACGGCTAGAAGCCATCGGTTTTTGAGACCGACGTGTCTACCAATTCCACCACTTCGGCAAAGTGGAGTGAATTATAGTTATATCGACGCCCTTGGTCAAGATGTTTTCGCAGGGGATTTATTTTATCTGATGGTTGGTGCTTTCACGTATCTTTTGCAACAGTTTAATCGCCTGTTTTCCGCGTTTTATTTCGGTGGCTTCGATCCTTGCGATTGGCATTATGTCGATGAGAGCGTTGGAGAGAAAGGCTTCATCGGCAAGGATGAGGTCCTTTTTGGAAATGGGGCGTTCTTCGGTGGCAAGACCGAGAGTCTTTGCAATCTGCAGAATATGCCGACGCATAATGCCGGCCAGGACAACTTCGCCGGCCTCGGGAGTGATCAGGATATTGTCTTTGACGATGAACAGGTTGCTGGTTGCGCCTTCAAGAACATGGCCCTCGTCATTGCAGAACAGGGCTTCCCTGGCGCCTTTAGCCTGGGCAAAGCGGGCGGCATACAGGCAGTCGGCGTAATTGCCGCGTTTCATCTGTGGCAGGTGCGACAGCGGGTTGACGCGCCGGTTGGGAGCGAACACGCAGTTGGCTCCTGACCGGATCTGGTTTTCATCCGGCTCGACGTAGGCTGAGGCCGTTATCAGCGTGCGGGCGTTTTCCTTCGGTGGGGGCTGCAGGCCTTTGCAGCGGCCACGGCTCAGGGTAAGGCGCATTCGGGCGACGGGCCATGGCAGTTGCTTGGCGGTTTGCTGCTGGGCTGTTCGGATGGCATCGCGGTCGCAGGGAAAATCGAGCAGTGCGGCGGACATCTGGATTCTGTCGAGGTGGGCCTCGGCCAGTAATATTGTATTATGGCGAACCTTGATGGTTTCGAACAGGGTGTCGCCAAACAGTATGGCACCATCATCGACCGGTAGTCCGGTCTGGTCATCGGCTATAAAAGTACCGTCCAGGTTGACGATCACGGCTTGGTTTCAAGGGCTTGGCGCAGCGCTTGCCCCTTGTGCAGGCATTCCTGCCACTCGCGGGTCGGGTCGGAGTCGGCAACAATTCCGGCACCGACCTGGTAGGTCAGTTCGTCGCCGAATTTCTGAAAGGTGCGGATCAGGATGTTAAAATCCATGTTGCCGGTCACGCTGACGTAGCCGGCGCTGCCGGTGTAGGTGCCACGTCCCACCGGCTCCAGTTCCTCGATGATTTCCATGCAGCGTTTTTTGGGAACGCCGGTGATGGTGCCCCCGGGAAACACGGCCCGCAGCAAGGCAAAGGGGCCAACGTCGTCGCGCAATCGTCCCCGCACGTTGCTAACGATATGGGTCACATGGGAGTAGTGTTCAAGAACCATCAGCTCATTGACTTCCACGCTGGAGGGCTGGCAGACCTTGCCCAGGTCATTGCGTTCCAGGTCGAGTAGCATGATATGTTCGGCGCGTTCCTTTGGGTTGTCCAGCAGCTCCCGGCTCAGGCGTTCATCCTCGGGGGTACTTGCGCCTCTTGGGCGGGTTCCGGCAATGGGGCGAGTCTCGGCCACGCCGTTTTGTAACTGTACCAGTCGTTCAGGGGAGGCGGAGATGATCTCGACATCGGGTGTACGCAACAGGGCAGCAAAGGGGCTGGGGTTGATACGACGCAAATGTTGATAGAGATCTTCGGCGGAGAGTTTGCATTGCGTGTCGAAGCGCACAGACAGGTTGGCCTGGTAGATATCGCCGCTGGAGATGTAATCTTTGGTACGGATGACCCGCTCTTCAAATGCCTTCTGTTGCATGAGCGGTTGTGGGCTTACGACCTCTTCGGTGTCTGGTTCCGAAAGGGGGGTAGTCAGTACCTGGCGAATCGACTTTTCCCACTGGGTAAGATTGTCCCTGGGGTTGAGGGATGCGACGGTGAGTATGCGACGCTGATGGTCGTAGATAGCTGTAAGATCGATCCAGTCCAGCCATAACGCAGGGATGCTGCGGTCACGCCGGGCAATGTGGGGCAGGTCTTCGATGCAGGCAGCAAGGTCGTAAGCAAGATAGCCAAAAAAACCACCGGCAAACGGTAGCTGAAAAGTATTTGATGAGAGGCGGCGATTGGCCAGGATGCCATCGAGAACATCGAACGGGTCTCCCGGCAAATAGGTCTCATCTGTGCCCTCAACGCACATCAATCCCCTTGCGTCGAGACGATAGGACTCCTGACGGCGCAGCGGTACGATACTGTATCGTCCTATCTGGGAGGTTGGTTGAGGGCTTTCCAGAAAGCCGGGACCCATGGGATAGAGCCGCTGATAAACGACCAGGGGGTCGAAATGTTCCAGGGGGAAACTGTGCAGGAAACAGATCATGGGCCGATTTCGGGTTTCGGGGTTACGAGATGCCAGCTTGTTTCCAGCCGAAAATTCCGGATGGAGATCGTGCAGTCTTTATAGAGAGAAAGTACTGTTTCCAGATGGGAAGCAGATCGAAAGGCTGCGGCGTCAAGGTAACTTTTGTTGGCCTGCCAAGCAAGAGAAAATCGTGTGATCGACGAATTCAGTCGATGAGTTTTCTTTGCTTGGCAGCCATAACTGCTTCCAGTCGGCTTTTCACATCCAGCTTTTTGAAGATGTTTTTGATGTGGGTTTTAACAGTTTCGGTGCTGATGAACAGCGCGTTGCTGATTTCCTTGTTGCCTTGCCCTCTGGCAAGGCAGTCGAGGATCTGTTTTTCACGCCGGGTAAGGAAGTCGTCGGTCTCATCTTCGTCTTCCTGATCTGGAGCCGTGGCTGTCTGATCCCACTCGATAGCCAGGTCCATGAGGTATGGGGACATGGGGTGTTCATTGTTGGCAAAAGCGCGAATCAGGTCGGCCAGTTCGCTGATATCGATGCTTTTGAGAACATAACCGTTCGCTCCGGCCTGCATCGCTTCCTCGATATAGTGTTTGTCGCTGTAGGAGGAAAGGATCAGCAACGTCATGTCGGGGTATTGTTTGCGCAGCATGCGCACCGCGGCTATGCCGGAAAGGCCGGGCATGTCGACATCGATAAGGGCTACGTCAGGTGGGTTCAGGGTGATCTTTTCCACGGCCTTGAATCCGTCGTTGGCTTCGCCGATAAAATCGATGTCCGGATACTGGCTGAGACTCATACGCAGTCCGGTGCGCAAAAGAGGGTGGTCATCAGCCAGGAATACTTTGAATGGTGGGGATTTAGACATGTTGACCTCCTGGCTGTTTGCAGTAAAACAAAATCTGGTTCGGTATTATTCTATTCAGGCCGACGGTTGTGCTTCGGTGACGGGCAAAGCCAGCACGATGCGCAGGCCGCCACCGGTTGTTTCAGCCCAAATCTGTCCTTGATGCCCCTCGGCTACCAGCTTACAGAAGTTTAGGCCGAGCCCCAAGCCCTTTTTGCCCGTGGGGTTTTTGTGGTTCGTCGTATAAAACTTATCGAACAGGGATCCCAGGTCCTCGATGGGAATATGATCGCCGCGGTTGTGGAACGAAACAAAAATGTAAGACTGCTCTGGATTCAATCGTGGTGTATATCCATGACGGTCAGCCCCTTCCGGGGGCTGTTTGCGGGTTTCGATGGTGACCAGATCCTCTTCATTGCTGAATTTGATAGCATTGTCCAGTAAGTTGGTGAAGGTGCGCATCAGGCGGATGCGGTCGCCGTAATAGGGTAATTCGGTGTCAAAATCCGATTGATAATCGATGTGGATCTGCCGATCCTGACAGAAATAGTAAGCCTGATTGACAACTTCCTGCAGCGCCTGGTGGATATCAAACCCATTGCGTCGCAACACCAGCATGCCGTAATTATCCCGAAACACATCCAGAAAATCCGAGACCATGCCCATCAGGTCATGGTTGGTATCGGCCGCCATTTTGAGAATTTCGCTTTGCTCCTGATTTAATGTTCCTACCTGGCCGTCGAGCACCAGCTTGAGAGCGGATTTAATCGCCAGGATAGGGTTGATCATGTCATGCGTGAGCATGCCGAAAAGATCGCTCTTCATCTTTTCGATATTTTTTTCTTCGGTCATGTCGCGCATCACCGCAACAAATCCCCGTAATTCGCCCTTTTCATTTTCCAGGCGGGAAAAAGACGCATCGACCGAGGCCAGCTTTTTTTCAGTCAGCATCAAGCCTAGGCTGAGTCGTTCAGGGGTGTTTGTTGTTTCACGTAACCTGTCCAGTTCTCGGAGAACCGGGGTGCGGTCGAGAAACAAGGACTCGATGGGCTGGCCGGTAAGCTCGGTGTCGGGGCGCTCCAGGGCTTTGAGTAGAGCACGGTTCGGGTTTTCGATGTGGCCGTTGGTGTCGGTCGCGATAATGTAATCGGAGACGCTGTTGATCAGTTGAAAAATGCGTTTGCGTGAGACGCTTTTCAAGCGTTTGTTGTTGTTCGCCAGGCTGCCGATGGTGCTGGCGATGATTTCCAGCAGGGTGGCGAAGTCGTGGAGACGTTCATAGCTGATCTTGGGGATCCGGTATAACGCCTCCATGTAGCCTGCCATATCCCTTATGCCGATGGCACGGGCATGATGTACCGCAAGGTCGCGGTCAATGACGTAATTCTCCGTTCGAACCTGGCCGCAAATAACCACCGCGACCAGTTGTCCCTCGACAAGGATGGGCGAAGCGCAATCCACCAGCCCCGAATTGAGGCAGGAATAGATGGCGGGGCCATCTTTGCGCATGGCTTCCCGGGCTCCATACCGGGCGCTGGCCATGCACTTGTGCATGCCTTCTTGCGTACCGCGGCAAAAGTGAAGACAGAAATCGGAGAAATTGTACGGGCCGGCCAGAATGTTACCCTTGGGATCATAGATACAGCCACCCATGCGGGTTGCCTTGGTGTAGGCCACCATGATTTTATCAAGGGTGCTTTTATCAATCAGACTTAAAAGGTCGGCCATGACATCCTGACTGCCGAATTTTCATGGGAGGCAGATTGTTTAACGCTGATATTTAGTATGTTTAAATAACGGTATTGGATAAAGTCGTATCTTGTTTGAATTAAGTTATGCTGTTGTCTTTCGATCTTGAAAACATGTTGTATTGTCCCATACTTTGCGGCTTGGATCAAAGCGCAAATTATGGCTGTTTGTGGATCGTTGAGGGCCTCGCATATTTTCGAGAGTGGGATTCTCCGCAATTTAGCGAAAGAAGCGGCAATGATACATGGTGCGTATAGTTTTTGTGCCCCTAAAAGCTTGTTAAACTGAAAAATCACCCATTTTAGGGATAAAAAACCCCCGGCTTAGCGATGGTGTAACCGAGCCCGTTGGAATATTATCTCCAAACAGAACGAAGCCTCTGTGCTCCGATACGTATACAGCATTTTAGATAAATGTGCTGCTCAAAATATTCAAATAATATTGAAACTCGATGCTGTCCGTTGATACCGGGCTTACAATTCTTCCTCCCCAAGAAAATGTTATCGGCGACTTGATCGCCCCTTTTTTCAACAACACCGTAGGATGGTTTTCTCCGGTGAGAATATAAAAAGTATTCTAAATTATTTTCCCTGGCGGTCTGACAAGCAGCGACGGAGTTCTTCCTCCCTTGTGAGCTTTACCGACATTCAAACAAGAGTAATGTGTAACGGTTTGTTGTCTCCCTCCTCCTAAGCACAATCACGACTGTTTCTGTTGTTGGACCGCAATTTTTATTCAAAAACGCCCCGCAGGGAATTCCCTGCGGGGCGTTTTGTTTTTGTCATAGAGCAGAAACATCCTTAACATGGAGGTGATGTCTGATTACAGCTGCTGATCTTCCTGGGGCCTTTTGCTGCGATGACCAGGTTTGGCCAGAATTTCCAGGTAAAAAGAATCGAGTTGTTGTGAATCCGCCTTATCAATAGCTTTATTGATGGCGGAAACATGGATAATTTCACTGCTCGCTTCATCAGCTCCGAACCGGCAGTCAAAATCCCAAAAATCGACGCCCGGGGGCAGGCTTTTATTGCGTTCTCTTTTCAGATATTTTTTTACTTCATACTTAATGGCTTCAACACGCCTTGGACGTTTGATCTTGGGATGGTCGAACGTAAAGTTTTTTTTCATAGGGATTCCAAGAAGTTCGTTAGTGTGAATAAGTAAATGATAAGTGCCGACGTGATATCAGCATGCAGCGTTATTGCCTGGTCGGAGTAATTTTAGTGTAAACCCTTTCCTGTCATTAGCCTACCTGTATTTGGTCTCGCCCTGTCTTTAAACAAGCGGACGGTTACTTCATTAGACCCTTTTTGCCGCCGCGTCGCTTGATCCCGGTAGAAGAGGTCTGGTGTTTTCGATCTCGTCTTTGCAACGAATGCAAAGGCGAATACCGGGGATAGCCTTGCGGTGAGCCTCCGGAATAATAGCCTCATATTCTGCACAATGCTTTAAGCTTTAACCTTCAGGCAAAGGACTTCTGGCCTGATCTATTGCGTCTTTAACCGTGGCGTCTATCTGATCCTGTACGGCCCCATCACGAGACCAACCGATAGCCGTGATTTTGATCCTGTATCAAGTTGTTTTTCATGATGTTTGGTTGGAATTGAATTCGCGATAATTTGTTAAAAGCTGAATCTTTAGAACTTGTCACGACGGCAGCTGTTGGCAAGTTGCCATTTGATTGGTCGTGCCCCGACCAAATCGGCTTAGAAAAGGTAGCCTCTATTTTACAATAACATTCCCCTGTTTTATCCTTTGTGTTACAATAATGAAATTCTAATTTTATGAACCGGGGTGGATTGTCCTCACCATATTGGTTCTCTTGATTTCATGTCTTGCAACGGCAGGTTGGATATGAGATCTGCAGTATTTGCCTGTGTGGCAACATCCTTAACCAAGCGATGGCTTGAGCGTCTCTCCACACACGGTATGTATTCGAATTATAATGGAAGAAGATGGCTGGCTCGATGTGTTCATCGGTCATTCATGCGTGTATTGGCTGTAGCTTAAATGGAAGGGGAACGTATGTCGTATTGCAGATCCTTCATGGTGGTTTTTACCTTTTGTTTCATGGTCCTCAGTCCCGGCGCTGCCTCGGCGATGCGTTGTGGGAGCCAAATAGTCAGTAAAGGTGACACCAAGGCAGAGGTGCTGGCAAAGTGCGGTCAGCCATTGTTGCGGGAATATATTGGCAAAGACGCAGAATTTAAAGATGGCTACGATACTTATAGTGAGCGTATTGTGGAGGAATGGACTTACAATTTCGGCCCGAGGAAATTCATGCAGATCCTTCGTTTCCGAGGTAGTACGCTTATCCAAATTATAAATGGTGACAAGGGGTTTTAGTATGATCATAAGTCGTCACCTCTCGGGAGGGTGAGGCGATTCCGGAGTTTTCACCTTGTTCTGCTCAAGACTCAGCATTTCATTGGTGGCCATTGCGCTACATCCGGCCCTTTAGGAATGGAAATTTCAAAGTTGACTATGCTGGCTCTTTTGCCATAATTCCCTTGGCCCTTAAAAAATGTGCCGCTGAAAATACAAAGCCCCCGGAAGCAATAGTGCTCCGGGGGCTTTGTATTTATTGTGTGATGAAAAAATATGCGCAGTTGTGTTTAGTGCGAAATAAAAACGGGTTACGAAATAATCCGTAACCCGTTGATTTTTGGTGGAGCTAAGCGGGATCGAACCGCTGACCTCTTGAATGCCATTCAAGCGCTCTCCCAGCTGAGCTATAGCCCCGTGTGTTGTGGAGCCGTTTATAACAAAAGCCTTCGAGTGGTGTCAACAGGTTTTTTCGTATGAGACCTTTTTTGATGAGGTGGTATGGAGAACCTTGTTTTAATAGCACAGGCTTATAAGCGACAGGATAGCAGCGCCTGCCAGAAAGGGGTCGCATTGACGCCATTTGCCAAGCGCTATCTTGATCAATACGTAAGACAGAAATCCGAAGGCCAACCCGGTGGAAATGGAGTAGGACAACGGCATGAAGACGATGGTGAAAAATGCCGGTGCGCCTTCCTCGAAATCGTAAAAATCGATTTTCCCCATGCCGCGCGTCATGAACACGCCGACCATGATCAGCGCGGGAGCTGTGGCGCAAGGGGGGACGGTACCTACCAGGGGGGCGAAAAAGGCGGACAGGATAAACAGTATCCCTGTGACGGCTCCGGTCAGTCCGGTGCGGCCGCCGTCGGAGACGCCGCTGGCCGATTCCAGGAAGGCGGTGGTGGTACTGGTGCCGAGCAGTGCCCCGCCTACCGTGGCCAGGGCGTCGGCGGTCAACATGCGCGGCAGGCCCGGGATCTTGCCATCCTCTTTGACCATACCGGCTTCCTGGCACACTGCCAGCAAGGTGCCGAGGCTGTCGAACAGATCCATGAACATGAAGGTGAAGATGGCGGCCCAGAAAGACAGGTTCAAGGCACCGAGGATGTCGAGCTTGAAGGCGATGGGGGCCGGGGAGGGCGGCAGGGAGACCAGGGCTTGCGGCAGGTTGGTTTCGCCGCTGCAGATGGCCAGCACCGTTACGGTTAGGATGGAGAATAAAAGGGCACCTCGCACTTTGCGGATCTCCAGCAGGATGGCAAGCAGCAGGCCAATGAGGCCGAGCAGCGCAGGTCGGGTAATGGGGCCGAGGCTGACGAGGGTGGCGGGGTTGTCGATGATCAGCCCGAGGTTCTGCAGACCGATGAAGGCGATGAACAGACCGATGCCGACGGCGGTGGCCTGTTGCAAGGATACGGGGATGGCTTTCAGCACCCGTTCGCGGAACCCGAGCCAGGTCAGAACCAGAAAGAAGATGCCGGACAAAAACACAATGCCGAGGGCGGTCTGCCAGGGCAGCTTCTGGTTGATGACCAATGTGTAGGTGAAAAAGGCGTTGAGCCCCATGCCCGGCGCCAGCATGATCGGAACATTGGCCCACAGTGCCATGAGCAGGGTGGCCAGACCGGCCACCAGGCAGGTGACGGTGGTCAGGGCTCCTTTATCCATGCCCGTTGCAGCCAGCATGTCGGGGTGAACGAAGATAATGTAGGCGGCGGCCAGAAAAGTGGTGATCCCGGCGATGATTTCATTGCGCAGGCAGGTGCCATGCTCTTTGAGGTGGAAAAAACGTTCCAGCATGCGGGGCTCCTTGAGGAATGCTTAATATTTGTGAAAAATATTTTTTATCACATTCCCCAAGGAGGTTGCACTCAGTTTGTGTTTGGAGAGTCGTTTCAAGTCCGTTTTAGTTTGTGTTTGGAGAGTCGTTTCAAGTCCGTTTTATTGTGCAGGACTTTGCGGCCGGAACATGGTTAACAGCATCTTCATGTCTGTGCTGGCGCGCACCGCGTGGGGGACGTCGGCCGGCATTACAACGAGACTGCCGGCATCCGCGATTACAGTTTGTCCGCCGATGGTGATTTCGGCCTGACCCGTCAGGACCTGAACAAAGGCATCGAAGGGGGCGCTGTGCTCGGACAGGGCCTGCTCGGCGGCAAAGGCGAACAGGGTCAGGGTTCCGACCGGAGTCTGGGTCAGGGTGCGACTGACGATGGCGCCGGGTTGTACGATAACCAGTTCAGCCATGGGATGGGCGATAGCGGGAGTAAGGGTGCCACTGGCAGGGTGTTTTTCCATGTCGAATCTCCTGTAGCATGAGGTGATTGAGTCGTTTGGCTCAGGTCAATCCTTGCATACTGCTTGGGCATGGAGCCTTGATGTCCGTCAAGTATAGATGGTTTTATAAGAAAAACGGGGTTCATCTCTGGTGAGAAGAACCCCGTTTTTATACTGAATAGATATGTCGCGATTTCAGACGCTAGTCCTGCCTGGTCAGGCGTTCGATGTCGAGCAAAATTTTTACCGAATCCTGCATCTTGCCGATGCCGCTCACGTAGCGCCCGGACTGCGAATGGCTGGTAGCCGGTGGTGGCTCGACCTGGCTTTCATTGATGTCGGCTACTTCATTGACGTGATCGACCACCAGGCCCATGGCGGACCCATCAATATCCACCACCACAATGCAGGTCCGTTCGTCATAGTCACGTGCCGGTAGGCCGAAACGGGCGCGGACATCCATGACCGGGATGACCTTGCCACGCAGATTGATGACACCTTTAATGTACGGTGGCAGATTAGGTACTTTGGTGATTTTCTGAATGCCGATAATTTCAATGACGTACCTGATCTCGATGCCGTAATCTTCTTCGGCCAGAGAAAAGGTAAGAAACTTGTCTTTTAATGTATCTTCGTTCTGGGTGCCAAACCCGGTTTCATCGAGGAGTTGGGCCATTGATTAACCTCCGTTTCGGACTGAGTTGCAGGCCGAGGCGTTAGGTGCTTACTTGTTGCCTCCGGTAAATGCCCTGGCAAAGCCACCTTGATTTAAGTGATCATTGAACATTATGCAGCTAATTATTATTTTCGGTGTAATTTGTCAAGGTTTACCTTGGTTCGGAATCCTCTTGGAGGAACCCGGGCTGGCTTATTTAAAGGGTAGTGGGTGAGGAACCGATCGGTAGAAACAATTGTGTTTTTTTTGTTTGCTTTATGCTTGACAAGGTTGAAGCCTTTGGTTTATATAAGAGCCCACTTGAGGGGGGAAACCCCTGGGGTACCGTTAAAACAAGGCGGTGTAGCTCAGTTGGTTAGAGCATGCGGCTCATATCCGCAGTGTCCGGAGTTCGAATCTCTGCACCGCCACCATCATAGAAGACCCTCCTGGATGCCAGCGAGGGTCTTTTCCTTTTTGAGCTGCCGGAGGTCTTGAAGATCAATGCAGGCTCTATTTAATCATGTCCTTGTCAAGCAGGCCCGGGTCGAGCCGGGTGACCGGATTCTTGTGGCGTTATCGGGTGGCGCGGACTCGGTAGTGCTGCTCGATCTATTGCTGAAGGCTGCCGAGGTGCTGAAGATTGAGGTGCGCGCGGCGCATCTCGACCATGGCATGCGAGCGGAAAGTGCTGATGACGCACATTTCGTTCAGGATTTTTGTCTCCAACGCAAGGTTTCTCTGAACGTTGATCGCCGGGATATCCCGGGGCTGGCTTTGGCCCGCAAGCAGGGGTTGGAAGAGGCTGCCAGGGACGAGCGACGGGCCTATCTGCAGGACACAGCCCGGCTGTTTGGCTGTAATCTCATTGCTCTGGGGCACCACCGCGATGATCAGGCCGAAACCTTTTTGCACCGTTTGTTGCGCGGCAGCGGTCTGTCCGGTCTTGCCGGTATGCGGTTGCGCACAGATCCCTTCATTCGGCCGTTATTGCCGTTTTCCCGCACGCAAATTCTCCAATACCTGGCCGATCATAGGCTTCCCCACGTCGAAGACCTGAGTAACGCCGATACCACCTTTACACGTAACCGCCTTCGGCACGATCTGCTGCCTCATTTGCGCAAGTTTAATCCCCGTATTGATGAGCATCTGGCGCGTCTCAGCCAACGTATTGCCCTTGAGGAAGAATACTGGGACCTGCAGGTTTCCATGCAGCTGGATTCTCTCTGCCAGGAGCACGATGATGGTTTGTGGCTGCCTCGGGAAGAGTTGCGGAACTTGCATCCCGCACTTCGGGCGCGAGTGCTGCGTGCCGCTCTGGAGCGGTTGCGCGGTGACCTGCGTGGCATCGGGGCGCAACATCTTGGAGCTCTCGAAGATCTGTTGGCCGGTCCTCGGCCTGAGGCTGAAGTGCATCTGCCGGGAGCTTGGGTGGCGCGTCGATACCAGAAACTGTGGCTGCGTACCGAAGCGCCGCGTGTCGCCGGGAGCTTTGCTGTTGCGGTGCCTGGCCCGGGGGTGTACGATCTCCCAGGCGGTGGCCGGCTGCTGGTTTCCCTGGAAGATGGTTGTGCGGGGGAGGATGCCTGGAGTGTTGAGTTCGATGCCGCTTCAGTGGCATTCCCCTTGATGGTACGATCCTTTGTTCCGGGTGACAGGTTTTATCCAAGCGGTGCGCCGGGTCATCGAAAACTTAAAGATTTTTTTATCGATATCAAGCTGGAAAGAGAATTGCGCCGCGCATGGCCTTTGGTGGTGGCCGATGAAATCCTGTGGCTTCCGGGGTTGCGCCGCTGTCACGGACGCCATCCGCAACAAGCTGGCGGCCAGGTGTTGAGACTGGTCGTTTCCGGCATGCATCGGGGCAATCAAAGCTTGTGAACCTAAAGGGATTATGATAAATTTCGAAAACATTTCAGCGGTTTTGGCCTTATTCTGGCAAGGCGGGGTTTCGGCCGCGCATAGTAAGGGGGAATAGTGAATCCGATCTACAAAAATCTGGCACTTTGGTTGGTTATCTTGTTGGTCATGCTGACGTTGTTTAATCTTATGACCAGCCATAAGGATGAGCCGAAAGCCATATCTTATACGGCCTTTTTGGATGCCGTGGACGAAGGATCCGTTCAGGAGGTCATGCTGGAAGGTCCCAATATCGAAGGCAAGGACCGTGACGGTACTGCTTTTAAAACCTTTGCGCCCAATGATCCGAGCCTGGTCGAGACGCTGCGTGGCAAGGGGGTAACGATTCAGGCGAAACCCGAGGAAGACCGTAGCTTCTGGATGACGATGTTGTTCTACTGGGGGCCGATCATTCTGTTTGTCGGCGTTTGGATATTCTTTATCCGTCAGATGCAGTCGAGTGGCGGCAAGGCCATGAGCTTTGGCAAGAGTAAGGCAAGATTGTTGTCCGAATCCGGCAATCAGGTGACTTTCAAGGATGTTGCCGGTATCGATGAAGCCAAGGATGAATTGCAGGAGATCGTCGCCTTTCTTAAAGATCCCAAAAAGTTTTCCCGCCTTGGCGGCCGCATACCCAAAGGTGTTCTGCTGATCGGGCCTCCGGGTACGGGTAAAACCTTGCTCGGGCGCGCCATTGCCGGAGAGGCCGGGGTGCCGTTTTTTTCCATTTCCGGATCCGATTTCGTCGAGATGTTTGTCGGTGTCGGCGCCAGCCGGGTTCGCGACCTGTTTCTGCAGGGAAAGAAAAATGCACCCTGCATCATCTTTATCGATGAGATCGATGCTGTCGGTCGCCATCGTGGTGCCGGCCTGGGAGGCGGACACGATGAGCGTGAACAAACTCTGAATCAGTTGCTGGTGGAGATGGATGGTTTCGAGTCCAACGAGGGCGTTATCCTTATCGCCGCCACCAACCGTCCCGATGTGCTTGACCCGGCGCTGCTGAGACCCGGCCGGTTTGACCGCCAAGTGGTGGTGCCGCGCCCGGATATTAAAGGGCGCGCCATGATTCTGGATGTGCATGCACGCAAGGTTCCGCTTGGTGACGATGTAAAACTTGAAGTTGTGGCCAAGGGAACCCCTGGTTTTTCAGGTGCCGATCTTGCCAACCTGATCAATGAAGCCGCGTTGCTTGCCGCTCGCAGGAACAAGGATCAGGTGGACATGCATGATCTGGAGGAGGCTAAAGACAAGGTTCTGATGGGAGCCGAACGGCGTTCGCTGGTGATTACCGAGAAAGAAAAGCGGGTTACCGCTTATCATGAGGCGGGCCATGCAGTCGTGCCCTTGTTCTTGCCGGAAGCTGATCCGGTGCACAAGGTGTCGATTATTCCCCGTGGGCGGGCTCTCGGCGTGACCATGTTTCTGCCGGAAGAAGAAAAATACAACCAGTCTCGGAGCGGTCTGGAAACGGCTATCTGTGGTTTGCTTGCCGGGCGCGTGGCCGAAGAGTTGGTGTTTGGTGAAATTACCAGCGGTGCCAGCAACGACATTGAGCGGGCCACCCACATCGCACGCAAAATGGTATGCGAATGGGGTATGAGCGACAAGATCGGGCCGTTGGCTTTTGGTGAAAAGGAAGCCGAAGTCTTCCTTGGTCGCGATCTGGGCCATGCCCGTAATTACAGTGAAACGACCGCCGTGGAGATCGATAGCGAGATCCGGCGTATCGTTCAGGAGAGTTATGAGAAGGCTCGGCATATCCTTGAATCGCATCGCGATGGGCTGGTACGTGTCGCTGAAGCCTTGTTGGAGCTTGAAACTATCGATGGGGAAGAAGTTCGCCGCATGATTATCGGTGGCGGTGAGCAACCTGCCGGTACAGTAAATGCCCAAAGTTCGGATGATGCCACTACGGTTGAGGTCTGATGATTCGGCAACACGCGATTTTCTTCAAGGTCTATCCATGAGCAGTCAAACCGATTCTGCTATTTCGTCAGAGTTGAGTACCGACTGGTCGTGCAGATGCTGGGGCAACCCCGAGTCGGCAAGTCTGCCGTTGACCTTGCAGGGGCGCAGTTGTTGTCTCGATTTGCGGCGGCCTGCAATCATGGGAATTCTCAACGTCACGCCCGATTCTTTCTTTTCCGGAAGTCGTGCCGGGTCTGTTGAGGATGCCCTGGGCCGCGCACGGCGCATGCTGGACGAAGGCGCCGATGTTATTGATATTGGTGGTGAAAGTACTCGTCCGGGGGCAACCCTGGTGGGAGAGCAGGAAGAACTCGATCGGGTTGTGCCGGTGATCGAAGCTCTTGCGGCTGAACTACCCTGTCCTTTATCCATCGATACCAACAAGAGCGCGGTGGCGCGCGCGGCGGTAGCCGCCGGTGCCGAGTTTGTTAACGATATCAGCGGTTTTACCTTTGACTCGGCTATGGCCGATACGGTTGCTGCTTGCGGAGCAGGGGCTTTTCTGATGCATACCCGCGGCAAGCCTGTAAGGATGCAGGATAATACCGCTTACAATGACCTTCTGGCGGAGGTCATGGGCTATCTTCAAACAGCCGTGAAGCAGGCTGAATCAGCCGGTATTCCGCGCTGCAAATTAGCCATCGACCCCGGGATCGGTTTTGGTAAGGACCTTTTAGGAAACCTGGAAATCCTTTGTCGGTTGCGGGAGTTGCATGCTTTGGGGTTGCCCGTGCTGCTTGGTACATCGCGAAAAGGTTTCGTCGGTCAGATCGTCGGTCAATCCGACCCGGCCGAGCGTCTCAACGGCACCCTGGCTACTGTGGCTCTCGGAGTGGCGTGCGGGGCACAGATTTTTCGGGTACACGACGTGCGCCCGGCTCGAGAAGCGGCACTCATGGCATGGGCTGTGGTGCATCGCCAGCGCCCTTAAATCCCGGATAACGAGCGGATAACGATAACATGAGCGGATTTTTTGATTTCATTCAGAATTTCAGGTGGTTGCTTGATCCGCTCGATGTCGTTATTGTTGCTTTTATTATTTATCGCATCATCCTCCTGATCAAGGGCACCCGAGCGGTTCAGATGCTGTTCGGACTGGCCGTGATCCTGATGGTTTACGTTGCATCCCAGGTCGCTGGACTCTACACGCTTCATTGGATCCTGGATAATTTTCTGTCATCCATTATCCTCGTAATCGTCGTGTTGTTTCAGAATGACATCCGCCGTGCCCTGATTCACGTAGGTGCCAATCCGTTTTTTACCGATCTGTCGTATCGGGAAGAGAACGAGGTCATTTCCGAGCTGGTCAAGGCTTGTGTGAATATGGCCAACCGTCGGATCGGTGCTTTGCTGGTGGTCGAACGGGAGACCGGGATCAAGGACTTTCTTGAAGTCGGGACCGAAATCGACTCCAAAGTCACCAGCGATCTGATTACCTCGATTTTTTTGCCATATTCACCTTTGCACGATGGTGCCCTGGTGGTACAGCAGGGGAGGTTGACGCGGGCCGGTTGCTTTTTACCCCTCTCCCAGAATCCGGATATCAGTAAAGCTCTTGGTACCCGTCACCGGGCCGCCATCGGCTTGACCGAACTGGTTGATGCTTTGGCCATTGTGGTTTCGGAGGAGACCGGTAAAATTTCCATCATAGTCGGTGGGCGTATCACCCGCGATCTCGATTCCACATCGTTAAGTCGGGTGCTGAAAAATCTTTTGGAACCGCGCACTCCCCGGAAGAATAAGTAACCATGTTTAAAATGTTGACGGAAAACTGGGCGCTGAAACTTTTGTCCCTGGTTTTCGCTCTGATCCTGTGGTTTTTTGTCATGGGCGAGCGCAAGCTGGAGCGGTCCTACGCCGTGCCGCTGGAGATGAAAAATGTCCCCAAGGCAATGATTGTCGCCAACGATGTCCCAAGCGAGGTAGCAGTGCGTATCAGCGGGCCGCGCACTTTGCTGATGAATCTGCATGCCGAGGATTTACGCATTGTTATCGATCTGCAGGATCTCCCCCCCGGGTTAACTTCCTTTAAGCGTCTCGAAGAGCGGCTCAATATTCCGGCTCCCCTCAAGGTAACGCGACTGTCTCCATCCTATGTCGATGTCAAAATGGAGCGTGTTGCGGTTAAACGGGTGCCTGTCAAAGCGATTCTCAAAGGACGCCCGGCCGAAGGGTTCTGGGTCGAAAAGGTGAGCACTGTTCCTGAATCTGTTGTTGTTGAGGGGGCTGAGGGGGAATTATCCACCCTGCAGCAGGTTCAGACTTCACCTTTGAATATTGATGGGGCCAACCGCGATCTGAACGAGCTGATATCGCTTAATTATCGCGGCAAATTCACTTGGTTGAAAAAACCTGAAAATGTTGAAATCAAGGTTACCATCGGGCATCGTCCCGAAGGTGTTTAGCCGAATTCTTGCAGGAGACAGACTTTTAGCATGAAAAAACGATTGTTCGGTACGGACGGTGTTCGCGGAGTTGCCAATATCTACCCCATGACTACTGAAATAGCCATGCAGCTTGGAAGGGCTGCGGCTTATATATTCAAGAAAGATAATCCTCGGCGCCATCGGATTGTTATCGGCAAGGATACGCGTCTGTCAGGCTATATGATTGAAAATGCCCTGGTGGCAGGTATCTGTTCGATGGGGGTGGATGTGTTGCTGGTCGGGCCCCTGCCGACTCCCGGTATCGCATTTATCACGTCCTCCATGCGTGCCGATGCCGGTGTGGTCATTTCGGCTTCACACAATCCCTATCAGGATAACGGCATTAAGTTCTTCTCCGCAGACGGCTTTAAATTGCCGGATGAAACCGAGCTTGAAATCGAAAAATTGATTTTCGGCAACGAAATCGATTCATTACGACCTGTGGCCGACGAGGTTGGTAAGGCCTTTCGCATTGATGATGCATGCGGCCGTTATATCGTGTTCTTGAAGAATTCGTTCCCCCAGCAACTCGACCTCAACGGTTTGAGAATCGTTCTTGATTGTGCCAACGGTGCAGCGTACAAAGTGGCTCCGGCGGTGCTTGAGGAACTTGGTGCCGAAGTTATTCCGCTGGGGGTCAAACCAAACGGCTCGAACATCAATGCCGGTTGCGGTTCCCTGTATCCGGAAGTCATAGCCCGGGCGGTTAAAGAGCATGGCGCCCATCTGGGGATGGCTTTGGATGGCGATGCGGATCGGGTGATCTTTGTTGATGAACAGGGCCGGGAAGTCGATGGCGATCAGATCATGGCGATATGCAGTCTCGACATGATGAAGCAGGGCAAACTGGCTCATAATACCCTGGTGGCTACCGTGATGAGTAATCTCGGTTTGGACATCGCCTTACGCGATGCCGGTGGCCGGGTTGTAAAAACGGCTGTCGGAGATCGCTACGTGGTGGAAGAAATGCGCCGTGGCGGTTACAATCTTGGTGGCGAACAGTCCGGACACATGATTTTTCTTGACCACAATACCACCGGCGACGGCATGGTTTCGGCACTTCAATTACTTGCTATCATGCAACGTACCGGCAAGCCGCTGTCGGAACTGGCCAGTGTTATGACCACTTTGCCGCAAGTGCTGCTCAATGTTCGTGTAGCCAGTCGCCAGGATATTAATATTGTTCCGGAAATTGCCCGTACCGTAACGGACGCCGAACAGAAACTGGCGGATACCGGCCGGGTTCTTATTCGTTATTCCGGGACAGAGCCGCTGTTGCGTATTATGCTCGAGGGGCAGGACGAAAAGCAGATCACCGAATTGGCACAGGGGATCGCCGATGTCATCGAACGGCATCTGGGCGTCAGAACAAAGGAGCACTAATCGTGGCATTGCTCGGAGTAAATGTTGACCATGTGGCGACCATCCGTCAGGCCCGCGGGACTAACGAGCCTGATCCGATAACTGCCGCCGCGTTAGCAGAATTGGCAGGCGCCGACGGTATCACCATCCACCTGCGTGAAGATCGACGGCATATTCAGGATCGGGATGTGGAGTTGATGCGTCAAACCATCAAGTCCCGACTCAATCTGGAAATGGCTGCCACGGATGAAATGGTCGGCATCGCCCTAAAGATATGTCCCGATGCCGTGACTCTGGTGCCGGAAAAGCGCAAGGAGTTGACAACCGAAGGGGGCTTGAACGTTGCCCTGTTGCGTCAGACCCTTAATAAGCATATAGACCTGCTCAAGCAGGGGGGCATAAGCGTGAGCCTGTTTATCGATCCGGATCTTGAACAGGTCAAGGCTTCCCACCGTATTGGCGCCGATGCCATTGAAATACATACCGGCAGCTATTGCGACGCAACCTGTGCCGTAACCCGGGAGAAAGAACTTGGCAAAATAGCTGCCGCTGTCAAGGCAGGTAACAAGCTCGGGCTGTCGGTGCATGCCGGTCATGGCCTGACCTACTATAATGTTCAACCGGTTGTGGCATTGGGGGGAATCCGGGAATTTAACATCGGTCACAGCATTATCTCGCGTGCCGTTCTGGTCGGTATGGAACGGGCTGTGCGGGAGATGAAGGAACTGGTTGCCGGAGCCTGACATGCCAAGTATAAGTGGTCTGGGCAACGACCTGGTGCGTATCCAGCGCTTTCGAGCTTTTATGCAGAAGGGCAAGACTGCCGTGCTTGAACGGTTGTTTACCCGGGATGAGCGCAGTTACTGTCTGAGTAAAAAAGATCCGGCGCCACATTTGGCGGTACGGTTTGCCGCCAAGGAGGCATTCCTTAAAGCTCTTGGAACCGGATTGCGACACGGTATCCGCTGGCAGGACATGGAAGTCGTCCGAGACGAAGCGGGTAAACCTGATTTGGTTCTGAGTGGTGAGGCGGCCCGTTTGTTCTGCGATGGTGGTCATGAAAGACTGCTTCTGACGTGCAGCCATGATGGCGATTACGCTTTGGCGACAGTTGTTTTTGAAGGCAACTGATCGGTTTTGTTTTAAGCCTGGAAAGGGGTATGATCATGCTGAAAGCCCGTGATATCATGACCAGCGAAGTGCATACGGTTTCCATGGAAACCAGTGTTGAGGAGCTGGCCCGCCTGTTTGTTTCCACCGGGGTCAGCGCCATGCCTGTGGTCGACGCCGAGGGGGTGCTGCAGGGGATCGTCACCGAAACCGACCTTGTAGCCCAAGATCGTCCGTTGCATATTCCAACAGTCGTTTCGTTGTTCGACTGGGTTGTTTACCTGGAGAGTGAGGACAAGTTTGCGGAACAGGTGAAAAAAATGACCGCACGCCAGGTAAGGGAGATCTGCACCACCGAGGTGGAGAGTTGTTCGCCCGATACGCCGGTATCCCAGATTGTTGCCTTGATGTTGGAAAAAGGTATCCACATGGTACCGGTGGTCGAAAACGGCAAGCTGTCCGGCGTTGTGGCGCGTCTCGATATTATTCGCAGTATGGAGCTTTGATCTGTGCAGGAATGGGTCATTGATACCGCTTCGGCGGAAGAAACAAAAAGCCTTGGGCGTTGCCTCGGACAGGTTATACAGGAACCTGCGGTGCTCCTTCTGGTCGGCGACCTGGGGGCGGGTAAAACCTGCCTGACCCAGGGCATCGCACGCGGATTGGGGATCCCGGAGAGTGAACCGATCGTAAGCCCTACGTACACCTTGATGAATTTGTACGAGGGGCGCCTGCCTCTTTATCATTTCGATCTTTATCGGCTTGCCGATCCCGGTGAGTTGGAAGAACTTGGCATGGAGGAGTATCTGCCTGGCGAAGGTGTGGCCGTGGTGGAATGGGCCGACCGATTCGAAGATTTGTGTCAAGCCTATCTTGCCATCCGGATTTGCCACCGGGGGCCTGATCTGCGGACCCTTCATTTCCGTGCCGTCGGTTCGACCGGGAAGCTTCTGTTGGAGTCTTTACAGTCTGCCTGGAATCAGCGAGATTGAATCCATGAATGCCTATGACCTGGTAGTGGTCGGGGCCGGACCTGGCGGCTACGTGGCCGCGCTGCGGGCAGCTCGCCTCGGTGCTCGGGTCTGCCTGGTGGAGCGGGAGCGGCTGGGCGGTACCTGCCTGCACCGCGGCTGTATTCCGACCAAGGCATTGCATGCCACGGCGAGGCAGTTGTCGGCATTGCGCTCGGCGGCAGAGCATGGGATCAATATAAGTGGACTGGATTTTGATCCGATCCGCGCCCTGGCCCGAAAAGACGCGGTGGTAAAGCGTTTGGAACAGGGCATCGCAACTCTGGTGAAACAGGCCGGTATCGATCTGTTTCATGGCGATGCCTCGCTGGTTGGGGGAGGACGACTGCGGGTGGAGCGCCCCGGCATGTCGGGGCTGATTCGCGCCCGTGCCATCGTTCTTGCTACCGGCTCCAGGCCTGTCAGGCCCAAATTCCTTGAGCAGGCCGATAAAAATGTTTTGACCAGCGATGAAATTCTTGTTATGCAGAACCTTCCGTCTTCCTTGCTGGTTCTGGGTGGGGGATACATCGGGTGCGAACTGGCGGGAATTCTTGCGCGCTTCGGTGTCAAGGTTACGTTGGTGGAGCAACGCCCGCAGTTGCTGGAGAACCAGGATGCCGATGGAGTACGTCTGGTCACGCAGGGTTTGCAGCGTCTTGGCGTGGAGATTCTCACCGGCACTACGCTGCAACAAGTCAAAAATGACACCGGCGTTCACGCTACCTTCGCGGATGGTCGCAGTCTGCGATTTGACAAAGTACTGGCGTCGGTAGGGAGGGTTCCCAACACCGAAGGTTTGATGCTGTCAGAGGCCGGCGTGGCTCTGGAGGGCGGCGCCGTGCAGGTCGATGATAATATGCAGACCTCCTTACCTGGCGTTTATGCCATCGGTGACCTGACGGGGTCCGTGATGCTGGCTCACGTCGCCATGCATCATGCCGAACGCGCTGTAGCTCATATCCTTGGCGTGTCCGGGCCCATGCGGGGAATCGACCAGCAGGTCCCGAGTGTGGTTTTTACGCAGCCGGAACTGGCCCAGGTTGGAGAGTCGGAGGCAGCGTGCCGCTCCAGGGGACAGGCTGTCAAAATTGGCAGATTTTCCTTTCAAGCCAGTGGCAAGGCTCTGTGTGACGGGGCAGGCGAAGGGATGGTAAAACTGATCGCCGATGCGCAAGACGGGAAGTTGCTCGGGGCTATGATTGTTGGCGAGGATGCTGCGACTCTGATCGCAGAGGTCGCAACGGCCATCGGATCAGGCATTACGGCTCGACAGCTTGCGACCATTGTGCATGCTCATCCTACCCTGTCGGAGATTGTCCAGGAAGCAGCACGCGACCTGGACAATGAGGCTATTCACAAACCGTTCAAAATGGATGCAGGTTGATTGCCTGAGGTCGCCGGGCACCGTCGTCCCGTACTTTGGATAAACCTGCGTATTCATAATCCAGGCTGAAGAAGATGCCTGGTTTTCTATAATGAAAAGGAGGAAGGGGACTATGGCCCTGGTTGTACAGAAATACGGGGGAACATCGGTCGGTACCACCGACAGGATTCGTAATGTTGCCCGTCGTGTCGCCAAAACCTACGATGATGGCAACGATGTGATCGTGGTTTTGTCAGCCATGTCCGGCGAAACCAACAAGCTGGTTTCTCTGGCTAATGAGATGTGTGATTTTCCCAGTGAGCGGGAATATGATGTGCTGGTGTCAACCGGCGAGCAGGTCACCATTTCCCTGCTGTCCATGTGCCTGCAGTCCATGGGGTACAAGGCAAAAAGTTACCTTGGACATCAAATCCCGATTATCACCGACAATGTTTTCAGCAAGGCCCGTATCGAAGAGATCGGCGATAAAAATATCCGCGAGGATTTGAAAAACGGTACCATTATCGTCGTGGCCGGTTTTCAGGGGATCGATCGCGACGGTAACCTGACCACCCTCGGTCGAGGCGGTTCGGATACCTCCGCCGTAGCGGTTGCAGCCGCTTTAAAGGCTGATGTGTGCGAGATCTATACCGATGTCGACGGGGTATATACCACAGATCCGCGTATCGTGACCGAGGCGTCCAAGATTGACAAAATTTCCTACGACGAGATGCTGGAGATGGCCTCCCTTGGAGCCAAGGTTCTGCAGATCCGTTCGGTGGAATTTGCAAAAAAATTTGGCGTATTGGTACACGTACGTTCCAGTTTTAACGATAATCCAGGTACCCTGGTTACCAAGGAGGACGAGGATATGGAGACCGTTCTGGTTTCAGGCATTACATACAACAAGGATGAAGCCAAAATTTCAGTGATGGGGGTTCCGGATAAGCCGGGCATTGCTTCGAAGCTGTTCATGCCTTTGTCCGCGGCTAATATTACTGTCGATATGATCATTCAGAACGTATCCAATGACGGTCTTACCGATCTGACCTTTACCGTACCTCATGGCGATTTTAAAAAGGCTCTCAAAGTCGTGGAGGAGATTTCTCGGGATATTGGTGCCGCGGGTGTGCGCAGCGATGAAAATATTGCCAAAGTGTCTATCGTCGGAGTTGGTATGCGTTCCCACTCCGGTATCGCCAGCAAGATGTTTCAGGTCTTGTCCCAGGAAGGGATCAATATCCAGATGATCTCCACCAGTGAGATCAAGGTATCCTGCGTTATTGACGCCAAATACACGGAATTGGCGGTACGCGTTCTGCACCAGGCTTTTGGCTTGGATAAAAAAGACAGCAAGGCCGAATAAGGGGTGTCCCACCGGATGCTCGGCCGCAGCCAAGGGGTAATATGATGACTGCGATTCGATTGTACGACACCACGCTGAGAGATGGCACTCAGGCTGAAGAAATCTCCTTTTTGGTCGAGGATAAAATCCGCATTGCCGAAAGACTCGATGACTTGGGGATTCATTATATCGAGGGCGGGTGGCCGGGATCCAATCCTAAAGACATCAGCTTTTTTCGGAAAATCCGCAAGGCGTCCTTGCGTCAAACCAAAATCGCTGCGTTCGGATCGACCCGTCGGGCCAAAACGACACCTGATAAAGATACCAATCTGCGCACTCTTATCCAGTCGGAGCCGGATGTCATTACCATCTTCGGCAAGACCTGGGATTTTCACGTGCGGGAAGCTCTGCGTATCAGTCTGGAGCAGAACCTCGAGCTGATCAATGACTCCCTGGTGTATTTGAAACAGCATGTCGAGGAAGTCTTTTACGATGCCGAACATTTTTTCGACGGCTACAAGGCTAATCCCGAATATGCGATCAAAACGCTGCAGGCGGCCGAACAGGCCGGTGTCGACTGTATCGTACTTTGTGATACCAACGGCGGGACTCTACCGTTCGAACTGCCTGCGATTATCGCCGACGTGCGCAAGCATATTTCCACTCCCCTGGGAATCCATTCACATAACGACAGTGAATGCGCTGTTGCCAATTCGTTGGTGGCGGTTGATTGCGGCATCGTGCATATACAAGGCACGATCAACGGTTTCGGAGAGAGGTGTGGTAATGCCAACCTGTGTTCCATTATCCCCTCTCTGATGCTGAAAATGGGCAAGGAATGCCTGCGTGAGGACCAGTTGGCGTCGCTGCGCGATGTTTCCCGATTTGTTTATGAATTGGCCAACCTGGTGCCGAACAAGCATCAGCCGTTTGTCGGGAACTCTGCATTTGCCCACAAGGGCGGCGTTCATGTTTCCGCCATTCAGCGGCATCCGGAAACCTATGAACATATCCGGCCGGAGCGGGTCGGTAATGTCAGTCGGGTTCTGGTGTCCGATCTTTCCGGGCGCTCCAATATTCTGGCCAAGGCTCAGCAATTCAATATCAACCTTGATAGCAAGGATCCTCTGACCGTTGAAATTCTCGAGCGTCTTAAGACACTTGAAAATCAGGGGTATCAATTTGAAGGCGCCGAAGCGTCGTTTGATCTGCTCATGCGTCGGGCCCTGGGGACACTGCGGCCGTTCTTCTCGGTTGTGGGTTTTCGGGTCATCGACAGTAAACGCGAGGGCGAGGAGAAGCCTTTTTCAGAGGCTACCGTACAGGTTAAGGTCGGCGGCCATATCGAGCACACGGCTGCCGAAGGCAACGGACCCGTCAATGCACTGGACCATGCCTTGCGTAAGGCGCTTGAAAACTTTTACCCTCAGATCAAAGAGATGCAATTGCTTGATTACAAGGTCAGAGTGCTTCCCGCTGGAAGGGGCACGGCCTCGATAACCCGGGTTCTTATCGAGTCGGGGGATAAGGCTATGCGCTGGGGGACCGTCGGGGTGAGTGATAATATAATCGACGCTTCTTACTATGCACTGGTCGATGCTTTTCAATACAAACTTTTAAAAGACAGCGAAGCCTGTTAGTGATGAAACGGCCACGCGGAACCGTTCTGCTGGTCACCGTTTTGCTCAGTATACTTATGTTTCGTATAAGCCGGGTGGCTCCTCCTGTCAGGGATGAGTTCCCGGCTTTTTATGTAAATAATCCCGAGCATGTTACGATTTATTTAGGTTCTGGATTCAAAAATAAAGGCTATCATCAAATTATTGACGGTATGTTGATCGAAGACGTCATCCATATGGCGGGGTTTCAAGTGCCGCCAAACCTTGGGAAATCCTTGGCGGAAAAGGGGCCCTTACGTTCTGGGGAGGGCCTGGAGATATCTTCCCGCGATTTGGAAGTTATTGAAGTGGAACGCTTTTTTGTGCCTGCGGCGCAACGGATTACTCTGGGGATTCCGCTTCATCCTGATACCATGAAAGCCAATGATTGGCAAGCGCTGCCGGGTATCGGGCCCCGTCTTGCGGAGCGAATTGTTGTTGATCGCCAAAAAAATGGCGAATTTGGTAGTTTGAAGGCCCTTACACGTGTCAAAGGCATAGGGAACGGTACTATAAAACGATTGAAGGAATTTTTTTGAAAAAAAATCAATGTTTTTAAGTTATTGTAATCATTATTGAAAGTAAAAAACTTTTGGTGACAATGGAAGCTCTTTAAAGCTTTTCTCCTTGGTCTGGCACGAGACGTGAAACTACGTTTTATGCAACGCGCTAGATGGTGGAACTGATTTTTCAACCAAGGGGGAAACTATGAGATGTCCTAAATGCAAAGGTCGGATGTACGCCGAGAAATTCTATGATTTCGTGAGAGTATTTGATGCTTGGAAGTGCTCTGCCTGTGGTGAAATGGTCGATCACACCATTCTTGCGAATCGGGCGCGCAGTCGTAATTTGTTTTTGGGGTAAGCCCTTGTAGATATAAGTCTGAACAGCGTTATATCAGGCGCCAAATATAATTCGTTAGAAGGTCGGGGCATCGGTTCCGGCCTTTTTGTTTTTTAATTGATAATGTACTGACGAATGCTTGGAAAGGACTCGGATCGTGCAGATACACGAATTGGCAGAATATGTCGGTTTTTGGAAGCCGATTATGCTTTTGATTTTACTGCCGCTGGTTGTTTACGGGGTAGCCACGGTCTTATTGATAATCGTAAAAAAAATAGCAGAGAAAACCTATCCGGGTAGTGCGACGCTGATAACAGACTATGCCATCCGGCCGATTCGGTTGTTGGTTGTCATGGCCGTATTGGGCATGGTTTTGCCCGTTACAGGCTGGGCTCCCGACATTCTTGGCTTAATACGGCATGTCCTGGCTTTGGTGATGATAGGCGTATGTGCCTGGTTGTTGATCAATGCAACGTTGGCCGGGCGGAGCCTGTTGCTCATGCGCTATGACATGTCTGCACCGGATAATCTTCGCGCCCGGTCGGTCTTGACGCAGGTGAATGTTCTGCTCCGGGTTCTGTGGGTTATTATTTTTGTGTTGGCTCTAGCATGCATGCTCATGACATTTGATCGCATACGACAACTTGGCGTCAGCATGCTTGCCTCGGCAGGTCTTATCGGTATTGTCGCGGGTTTCGCCGCGCAAAGAAGCCTTGCAACTCTGGTGGCGGGAATTCAGATCGCGCTTACGCAACCGATTCGCCTGGATGATGTGGTCGTCGTAGAAGGGGAATGGGGGCGGATTGAAGAGATAACTTTGACCTATGTCGTGATTCGCATCTGGGACGAGAGACGTCTGATCGTGCCGATTACCCAATTCCTGGAACGGTCTTTTCAAAACTGGACGCGCACATCAGCACAAATCCTCGGTACGGTTTTTTTATGGACCGATTATACCGTTCCCCTGGCATCGTTGCGCCAGGAGTTGGAGAGAATCGTTGCAAAATCATCTCTTTGGGACCGCAGAGTGTGTCTGCTGCAAGTGACGGAGGCTGGCGAGCATGCCTTACAGTTGCGGGCCTTGGTAAGTGCTTCTGATTCGGGAAAATGCTGGGATTTACGCTGTGAAGTGCGGGAAAAACTCGTGGACTATATCCGTGAGATGTATCCGCAGGCGTTGCCGCGCTTGCGTGCAAGTCTGGCCTCCCCGCATGAGGAGGAGGCAACGGGTTTCAGATAAAATCTTTGTTATTTACTCATCAAGATACCGTTTAATCAGTCCCTGGTAGTTGTCTATGCGACGATCACGTAAAAACGGCCAGATACGTCGTACCTGTTCGCTGCGTTGACAATCCAGTGTTACGACCATCACCTCTTCCCGGTCGGCAGAGGCTTGGGCAAGAATCTCCCCCTGGCTGCCTGCGACAAAGCTGTTCCCCCAAAACTGGGAACCAGCTGCTTGCGGGTCGGGGGAGGGTTCGAATCCTGTGCGGTTAACGGCGATAACGGGCAGTCCGTTAGCGACAGCGTGTGCGCGCTGGATAGTTATCCAGGCGCCGAGTTGGCGCTGCTGTTCGGCATTTTCATCCCGCGGATCCCATCCGATGGCCGTTGGATAGATAAGCATTTCGGCCCCGGCCATGGCCATGAGGCGGGCGGCTTCGGGATACCACTGATCCCAGCAGACCAGCACTCCGAGTTTTCCGACCGACGTAGAAATGGGGGTGAAGCCGAGATCCCCGGGAGTGAAATAAAACTTTTCATAATAACCGGGATCATCAGGGATGTGCATTTTCCGGTAACGGCCGGCGATGCTACCGTCTTTTTCGATAACGACGGCTGTGTTGTGGTAAAGCCCGGCTGCCCTCCGTTCGAACAGCGATGTGACAATAACAATATTCAGTTCCTTTGCGATGGTGCCGAATAGCTGTGTCGATGGACCGGGGATCGGTTCGGCAAGGTCGAAGCAATCGGTGTCCTCAGTCTGGCAAAAGTACAGGCTGGCATGCAGTTCCTGCAAAACCACAAGTTGCGCACCCCGGGCCGCCGCCTCACGAATGCCCTGGATGCTCTTTTCAAGGTTGCACTGCCGGTCGCCATTGCAACTCTGCTGCACCAGTCCGATGGTTAGTTTCTTCATGGTAAAATCCCTTTCGGCAATTGCATGGTAACGCAGTGCAGCGAACCGTGTTGCAGGATAAGTGGCAGGCAATGAACGCCAATGATGGCACGATCCGGAAATGCCTGACCGATAGCGGACAAGGCATGGGCATCCTGCGGATCGTTGTAAGTCGGTACCAGCACGGCTTGATTGATTACCAGGTAATTGGCGTAGGTAGCGGGCAGTCGATACCCTTCTACATCGTAACGCGCCTGCGGCCAGGGCAGCGGGATCAGCCGGTAGGGCTGGCCATCGATGGTGCGAAAGGCTTGCAATTCCACAGCCATGGCCTGCAATGCAGGGTAATGCTCATCTTCCTCATCATCGCAACAGACATAAAGTATGGTGTTGTTCGGACATAACCGGGCCAGCGTATCGATGTGGGAATCGGTATCGTCGCCGGCCAGATATCCGTTTTCCAGCCACAGGATCTTCTGGCAGCCGAGTAGGCGAGATAGACTCTCCTCGATTTGTTCGCGGGTCAGATGGGGGTTGCGATTGGCGTTGAGCAGGCACTCGCTGGTGGTGAGCAGGGTTCCACTGCCATCCGATTCGATGCTGCCGCCTTCCAGAGTCAACCCGCAAGTCATCATGGGGGTATCGCCAAAGGCGTTTGCCTGATGCAGACGTCGGGTCACTTGATTGTCAAGATCGGCTGGAAATTTCAGTCCCCAGCCATTGAAGGTGAAGTCGAGCAATTTAGGCCGTCCATCTTCAAGTACGGTGATGGGGCCGAAATCACGTGACCATGTATCGTTTGTCGGAATCTGGTAAAGGGAAACCTTGTCCAGGCCGATTTGTGCTGATGAAAGCTTGCGGCGGACATCTTCGATGTCGGGCGCAACCAAAATCACTTTTTCAAAACGGATGATTTCACGAACCAGGTTGATGAAAACCGGTTCAACGACTTCTATGCAGGGTAACCAGTCACTTCCTTCGTGGGGCCAAGCCAGCAGGACGGCGTCCTGAGGTTCCCATTCGGCCGGCAGGCTCAGGGTCATAAGTACCTCGTAAGTTGTAGGTTAAACGGGATGCCTATCGTAAAGAAAAAAGCGTTTTGAGGCAATACTCAAGCGCGTAACCACAATGATAACAGATGTCGAATGATGCCAAACAGTGCCAGGCTTGCTGCCGCCGCCCAAAGCAGCTTTTCAACGCGAGGATCGAAGCCTGGCGGTTGCCACTGTCGGTGCCATAGCATTTCGCCGGAAAGTCGTCGCCGGATCTCCATGGCGGTTATTAAAAAGGATAACCATAACGACGCCAGTAACCATCCCGCCAGCACATCGCTAACCCAGTGTGCGCCGATAAATACGCGACTGGTCCCGATCAGCAAGGCCATAAAACTGAAACTGGTGGTCAATGACAGACGAGACTGCCAGTTGCGGATACTGCCGAGCATCAGGTAGACGGTCAGCCCTCCGAGTAATAGGGCGAAGAATGCATGCCCACTGGGGAAACCGGGTGAGTCCGTCGTCACCCAGGGATACAGCGGGAGCGGTCTGGGCCGTCCAAAGATTTGCTTCAGGGCAAATATCAGCAATTGTCCCCCACCGATACCAGCAAGGATCATTGCCGCTGAAAAATTCCTTCCTTTGAGCAGCAACCAGAAAACAAGCAGTAACCCCCATAGATAACGTGCCGGTTGATCCACAAGGCCTGAGCAAAGCAGCATCAGTCTCCCGGCCAGGGGGTAATGCTGGTGCGTGATGAGGGTTGAAATGTGGTGATCTATCCTTTCAAAGAAAGGTAAATTTACCCACAAGGCAAAAAACAATCCGGCAAATATGGCGCAGCACAAAAGCCCCATGGTGAGATAAAAGCCTGAACCTTGTCGCAGGCTGATTCGGTTGGCGCCGAATTTCCAAACACGTGGATGTTGTGTTTGCCACTTTTGCAGTCGTGGTTGCTGCAATAGTGCCAGCCATCTGTCGCGGGTTTGCCTCCGTAGGCTTCCGAGTCGGCCAGCAAGGCGGGGGGCAATGCGACGCCAGAAAAAGGCATTAACAACGAGGAGCACCATTAGGGTCGTGACAAACAGGCTGAGTCTGCCGCTCAAGACTTGCACTTGCCGCCAGCTGGCGGCACCCAGGCTGCCAATTCCGGGGTAGACCAACCCCCATAGCAGGCAACTGATCAGGGTGTAACCTAAAAAGCGCAGCGGTTCAAGACGCGCGCTGCCGGCGATAAATGGTGTCAATCCCCGTAAGGGACCGGCAAATCTTCCGAAGAACAGGCTCTTGCCACCGTGGTCGATAAAAAACATTTCGGCTTTCCGTATTACTCCTAAATATTTACGAAAAAAAGGTCTGCGTAAAAACCGGTAGCCCAGCCGTGCCCCCATAAGGTAGCTGATGACATCGCCTCCGAGCGCACCGAGGCTTGCCGCGGTCATGACGCCAACAATGGTGCCCTGGCCGTGTGCAGTCAGGAATCCGGCGCATACGATCAGCGTGCTGCCAGGAACTGCAAGGCCGATAATCGTTATCGATTCGGCCATGGCGATAAGGAATAACAGCGCATAATAGAGCAATCCAGCCGGAAGATTACTGGAAATATCTGTCAAAAAAGAATCCATGTTTTTCCAAATGAATGCGGTGAAATAAGTCCCATACGGCAATTAGTGGAATCACTTTTATGTAGCAAGAGGCATGAAGGGCCCTCTATCGATTGGATACTTTTGCCTGGCTTGCTAACAGATGGTGAATTGTTAGTATTAAGACATATCCTGCATAGGATACCAAGCACATCCTTACCGATATGCTTGAAAGTTTACTATACAAAGATTCGATTTTTTATGTGATGGGCAACAGAAGAGATTGCAACGGCTGGCGGGAATAAAAAACAGGGTGACTTAGGACATTGTCAATGCAGTTCAATGAAAAGGAAGGCTAACTTAATGGAACAATTCAAGCTTTCACCTCAGGAACTTTTTTGGAAATGCGATCCGGCGCAGTTTGAATTTTCCAGCACCGAAGAGCTTGGATCTCTGGAGGAAACCATCGGGCAGGATCGGGCCTTGACTGCCATTGAGTTCGGGCTGGGCATCGATTCCAACGGGTTCAATCTTTTTATCCTGGGAGAATCGGGTACCGGTCGATCTTCGACTATCAGGCGCGTGTTGGATCAGCGCGCCAAAGACCAGCCGATTCCCGATGACTGGTGCTATGTTCACGATTTTAAAAATGCGGATCGGCCGAATCATGTACGTTTGCCTGCGGGGCTTGGCAAAACGTTCCGCGATGATATGGATACTCTTATCAGCCACCTGGCCGAGGCGATCCCCAAACTTTTTGAGAGCAAGGAATACGAGCAGGCCAAAAACAATATCACGCAAGAATCCCAGGAAAAAAATAAAAAACTCGTTCAGCAACTGGAGAGCAAAGTTAATGCAGAAGGTTTTCTGCTGCAGCGTACCGTCGGCGGTCTGGTTCTGGTTCCGACCCGGGATGGACAGCCCTTGTCCCAACAGGAATATGGCGAACTTGATGAGAAAGTTCGGCAGGAACTGGAAGATAAAGGCAGCGAACTGCAGGAGATGCTCAACGACACGTTGCGCCAGATCGTCGAGCTGGAAAAGCAGTTACGTGTTTCGTTGAGTGAGATGGAACAAAATTTCCTGAATACCGCCTTGCAGCACATATTTGAGGAGCTGGAAGAAAAATACCGGGATCATCCCAAAGTGCTGGAGCAGTTCAATAATTGTCGGGAGGATTTACTCAATCGCGCCGATGAGTTTCGTCCCAGTCAGTCTCCGCAAGTGGCTCTTGGCGGTATGCGGGTGGGACGTCAGGAGCCGTCTTTTGAACACTATCGGGTTAATCTGTTTGTCGATAACAGTGCCATCGAAGGCGCTCCGGTGGTGTACGAACCGAATCCCACCTACTTCAATCTTTTCGGGCGCATCGAACATATTATTCAGATGGGCAACGCCACCACCAATTTCACCATGATCAAGCCGGGTGCGCTGCATCGAGCAAATGGCGGCTATCTGATTGTCGATTGCCGCGAAGTGCTCATTAATCTGTTTTCCTATGAGGCAATTAAACGCTGTCTGCGCAAGGGGGAAATCAAGATCGAGGATATGACCGAACAATATCGGCTGATAGCCACGGTATCCCTGAAACCGGAACCGATCCCCCTGAAATGCAAACTGGTCATGATCGGTCTGCCCATGTTTTATTATCTGCTCTATCAGCTCGATCCGGACTTCCGAAAATATTTCAAAGTTAAATCCGATTTCAATAGTTTGATGAAAAATACCTGGGAAAACGTGCAGCATTATGCCCAGTTCATAGGGACTCAATGCCGCAAGGAAAACTTGCTGCATTTTTCACCTGAAGGTGTGGCGCGGGTGGTTGAATATGCGGCACGGTTGGCGGAGGACAAAAACCGTTTGTCTTGTCGTTTCATGGATCTGACCGACCTTATCCGGGAAGCTTCGTATTATGCACAACGCCATGGCGTCAATATCGTACAAGGCGATCATGTCGAATTGGCCGTGGAGTCCAAGGAGTACCGTTCCAACAAGGTCGAGCAACTTGTCCAGGAGGCCATCGAAGATGGTCGCATCATGGTCGATACCGAAGGTGAAGTGGTCGGTCAGCTTAACGGTCTGGCGGTATATCTGCTGGGTGATTTTTCGTTTGGCAAGCCATCACGGATTACCGTGCGTACGTTCATGGGCAAGGGAGGAGTGGTCAACATCGAGAGGGAAGCCAAGTTGTCTGGTCCTATTTACGACAAAGGAGTCCTGATTCTGTCCGGATTTATCGGTGACCGCTATGCCCAGGACAAACCCCTCACCTTGGCCGCATCGATCTGCTTTGAACAGTCCTACTCCGGAGTAGAGGGGGACAGTGCCTCGTCGGCTGAATTGTACGGTCTGCTTTCATCGCTCGCCAATCTGCCTTTGGCTCAGGGGATCGCCGTTACCGGATCGGTCAATCAGCGAGGCCAGATTCAACCTATCGGCGGGGCCAACGAAAAGATTGAAGGTTTTTTCACCGTCTGTAAAACCAAGGGGCTTACCGGAAAGCAAGGCGTGATGATTCCAGCTCAGAACGTGCAAAATCTCATGCTCAAACAGGAAATCGTCGATGCGGTGGTTACCGGTCAATTTCATATCTGGGCGGTCAATCATATCGATGAGGGGCTGGAAATATTGACCGGCATACCGGCCGGTCAACAACTTGAAGACGGGTCTTGGCCGGAGGGGACTGTGAATTTTATGGTCAATGATCGGTTGGAGAAAATGGTTGAAGGACTGCAAAAATTTGCTCGGGGCAAGGAATCCAACGACAAGGACTGAGGACCGAGGACTTAGCGGGTTGAAATAGAAAATTAAACGTAAAATTCCGGCATGGGCTTTCAGGTCCATGCCTTTTTTTGTGGAATGTCTAAATGCTTGCAATGAAATGTTGGTAGCGCTGGGTAAAAAATAATCAGACACAGGATTTTTCTTTCAGTTTGCCCAAAAAATAAGCCATTTTTTCTAATGACATTTTGTAACTAGTTGAAAATACATAAAAACAAAATTTGGTACGACCTGTGCGATAAAGAAAAACGTGCGCACGCAAATCCCTTGGGGGATGCAATTTTTTAAACAGGTATGGTGTTGTCCGACCTGTAACACAATGGTGGCGGTTCTTTCCGGAAACCCGCCACCCCGATCCTCTTCACCAGAGGCGTCAAAGGAGACAAACGGATGAAAAAGATCGAATGCATCATCAAGCCTTTCAAACTGGAAGACGTCAAGGAAGCCCTGGCCGATATGGGGATCAGCGGCATGACGGTCAGCGAGGTGCGAGGTTTTGGCCGGCAAAAAGGTCATACCGAGCTTTATCGTGGGGCCGAGTACCAGATTGACTTTATTCCTAAAATCAAGGTGGAGTTGGTCATTCCTGCTGAACGGGTTAACGAAGTCGTTAACATTGTTCGGAATGCCGCTCAGACCGGGACCATCGGGGACGGTAAGATTTTTGTCTACGATATCGAGCAGACGGTTCGCATTCGTACTGGCGAAACCGGCCCGGAAGCCCTTTAAGCCGCTATTTGCAACACAACAAGGAGGAAGATAGACATGAAAAAGTGGGCAAGTATCATGGGCGCTGGTCTGCTGCTGGCTTTGCCGGTTCTCGCATGGGCCGAAGACGTACCTCTTACCGCAGAAACAGTTCAGAATAATCTTAACTTTGTCTGGACCCTGATTGCAGGATTTATGGTTTTCATCATGCAGGCCGGTTTTGCCATGGTGGAAGTCGGCTTTACCCGCGCCAAGAACGCCTGCAACATCCTGATGAAAAACCTGATGGACTTTTCCGTCGGCGCCATTGCCTTCTGGGCGGTTGGTTTCGGCCTGATGTTCGGCACCACCAACGGCTTTTTTGGCACCACCGACTTTTTCTTCGGTGGCGCTACCGGTGATGCGGAAGCCTGGAACTATGCTTTCTGGATGTTTCAGACCGTGTTTGCCGCGACCGCAGCCACCATCATTTCCGGTGCCGTAGCTGAACGTACCAAGTTCAGCGCTTACCTGGTCTACTCGGCCCTGGTTTCGGCCTTTGTATATCCCATTTTTGGCGGCTGGGCCTGGGGTAGCTTGTACCATGGCAGCGGTTGGTTGGAAGGCCTTGGTTTCATCGATTTCGCCGGTTCGACCGTGGTTCACTCCATGGGTGGCTGGCTGGCGCTGGCTGGCGCTATCGTCGTCGGACCCCGTCTGGGCAAATTCGGCAAGGATGGCAAGGTTAAGCCGATCCCCGGTCACAATATGCCCCTCGCTGCCCTGGGTGTGTTCCTTTTGTGGTTCGGCTGGTACGGATTTAACCCCGGTTCTACTACCGTGGGTGATACCTCTATCGCCCTGATCGCCGTAACCACCACTCTGGCCGCTGCTGCCGGTGCTATTACCGCCATGACTGCTACCTGGCTCAAATACGGCAAAAGCGATATCGGTATGACCATGAACGGCGCGTTGGCCGGTCTGGTCGGTATTACTGCCGGGTGTGCCAATGTCACCCCTCTGTCGGCCGTTATTATCGGCGCCATTGCCGGTGTACTGGTACTCTTCTCGGTTCTGTTCTTTGACAAGATCCGTGTTGACGATCCTGTCGGCGCCATCTCGGTTCACGGTGTTTGCGGTGCATGGGGTACTCTTGCTGCCGGTCTGTTCGACAGCGCAGGCTTCTCCCTCAAAACCGTCGGTGTGCAGTTGACCGGTATCGGCGCCTGCTTTGTCTTCGCCTTCGGTGTCGGCCTGATCATGTTCAAACTGATCGACCTGATCATCGGCATGCGCGTTTCCAAAGAAGAGGAAATGGCCGGTCTCGATTACTGCGAACACGGTGCTACGGCATATCCTGACTTCCAGACGATTCGTCTCGGCACGGTGTTTTCTCCCGGCCAGGAAAATGTCAACGGCGCTGCTAAATAATGAATTTTGATGCCTTTCCCGGACGGCAATGGTTGCCGTCCGGGGGGGACTTTTCAAGGAGGAGGAGCATTATTATGAAAAGATGGAGTGTTTCGTTGTTGGTGGCAGCAATTCTGGCAGTTGGCATGGTGGCTCAGGCAAGTGCCGCAATTGAAGTTGAAGGCGATGCTTATGTCGGCGTATTCGACAAGTACCTGTGGCGCGGATTCGATCTCAGCGGCAGCCTGCCGGTTGTTCAGGCCGGTGCCGATCTGTCGACTCATGGCTGGACTCTCGGCTACTGGAGCAACTGGCAGCTCAAGAGTGATGCCGGTGAAGGTTACGATTCCGGTGAGGTTACCGAAACCGATATTATCCTGAGCTACGCTCATGATTTCGGCGACCTGCTTTCCGTAACCGTTGGTGATATCTGGTACCAGCTCGAGGGTATTGAGGACACCAACGAACTGTTCATCAATGCCACCGTAAATACTCTGCTTGCTCCGACCATCAGCATGTATTATGACTGGGATGCCGCTGAAGAAGACGGCCTGTATTTTACTTTTGATGTCAGCCATTCTTTGGAAGTCATGGAAAATCTGAGCTTGAACCTTGGGGCCTTGGTTTCCTACAACCTGCATAGCGATTACTCGGTTGGTGATTTCAGCGGGTTCCACAACGTTGAAGCCAGCGTCAGCATGGATTATGCCCTGTCGGATCAGTTCACGATCAGCCCGTCCTTCGTGTTCTCGACCCCGATCTGTTCAGCAGCCAAGGATGCGATCGATACAGAAACTGTAGCCGGTGTAACCCTCACCTTCGCGTTCTAATCGATATCTTTATCAGTTCTAATATCGACAAGAGCGTCGCCCTTCAGTACAATGAAGGGCGACGTTTTTTTTTATTTATTTTTTTGGCGGGCGGCAGGGCCGTGGAGCATACCAGAGGAGTCGTTTATGATACACAGCCGGAGGCCTGGTGTTTTGGGTGAATTTTTTCGCGGATTAACCTACCTACCACGTGCCGGACGGTTTTTACGACAGAATCCGGGGTTATTGAAGTACGTGGTTATCCCATTTCTTATCAATGTCTTCACTTTTTCGCTGGCGGTAATTTTGGGCGCAAAATTGTTCGGCCGGGTTGTTGACCTTTTACCGCAAGGGGATGCCTGGTATTACCTTTTGTTTTCCTGGCTTTTGTGGGTTTTTGCGGCGCTGCTGGTGATGGTGCTGGTGTTTTTTACTTTTACCGTGATCGGAAACCTGATCGCAGCGCCCTTTAACAGTTTGCTGTCGGAACGTGTCGAGGAATTGCAAACCGGGACGCTGGCGGACGTTCCTTTTACATTAAAGGGTGTCTTGCTGGACAGCGGGCGCAGCCTGCTGGTGGAAGCAAAGAAAATGGCGGTATTTATTCTTTGCATGGTACTTTTGCTGCTGCTCAATCTGTTGCCTTTGGTGGGAACATTATTATATGCGGCCAGTACCCTGTTATTAACCCTGTTTTTTCTTGCCTGGGAATATCTCAGTTTCGTGCATGAACGCAAGCAATTGAACTTTTCAAAGCAATATAAGTATCTTAAAGAGCGGAAATTGCTTTTGCTCGGGTTTGCCACGGGGGTTTTGGCATTGCTGGCGATTCCTCTTATGCAGCTATTTTGTATCCCCCTCGCCGTTATCGCCGCGACCCTGCTATGGTGTGAAGAGCAGCAGGCAAGGAATCGACGTTCCGCATGACCTTTAATCATGACAGTCGATGCTTGTGTTATAATTTTTGTATCCTCGAAGTACCGGTGTGTTTTTCTAGTTTCGTTGTTGCAGCCTGCAGCAATGAGAGGTAACCGCAAGCAGGGAGGATTTATGACCAAAAAGCAAAGCAGGGAACGGGGTGTTGAAACACGCGTTGATACTGAGATTGTGCAGCGCGTGGATCGCCTAGATGAAGATCTGGAGATCATGGACCGACATGCCGCAGATGTTGCCGACGTGGAGGAACAGGAGGCGGATTCCCTGCGTCGGTGGGATCGCGAGCATAAAAATGAACGACTACACAGTGTGCCGCGTCATCTGAAACATGTCCGGTGATCGCTTTTGTTATGGCAAAAAGGGGAGTCCCATTGGAACTCCCCTTTTTTAATGGTTTCAAGCAAAGGGAATGGTTATTCCTTGTTTTCCATTTCTTCTTCGTCGGGTGAGTCTTCCTGTTTAATAGCCTCGATCTCGGCTTCAAGGGTTGCCGCTGTGCTTTTCAATTTATCCAGTTTGGTCAGCAGGTTGGTAACCACTTCCGTTTCCATGATGGCGATTATCCCATTTTCCCGCAGTTCGTCGATTTCTTTACCGAGATCACTATGAGCTGCACCTATTTTTCGGTGAATGGTCGCCAAATCAACTTTTTTTTGCACAATACGTTTGTATTTATTCGCCTGGAAGGTAGCTATATGGAGCGTTTTTCGGGTAGAGTCCCAGATTTTTTCGGTGGTGGTTTTTTTCTTTTCGTTGGCATCGTTCTGTTCGCTCATGGCTACCTCCAAGGTTTGGCTATTATTGATGGCTTATGTATCTCATATGGTTTTGCGAAATTATCGATCATTGGTAATATATTAGAAATATTAGCATCTCTACTTGCAACGTCAAGGTGTTTATGGCGTCATGGTTTTGGGTGGCAGGCCAAACCTTCGGTATTGTAACTATTAAGATGACGGGAGAAACATTCATGGAAGCGAGTGCCGGGCAAGCAGGAAAAACCAAGTTTCAGATCGATCTGCGCCGTTATCTTCGCGAGGATGGCGAAGACGAACAACTGATTCACCTGATCTGTGAAATTGCCGAGGCTTCAAAGTATATTGTTAATTCCATCCGGACCGGAGATCTCGGGGTCGCCGGAACATCCAATTTGTATGGGGAAGAGCAACTGGCACTCGATGTGTTGTCGGATCGTATCTTGCGCAAGCGGTTGGCAAAATCCGGGGTTGTCAGTAACGTGGTATCCGAAGAGTCCAACGATATCCTGCTGGTGGCACCGCACCGCACCGGCAACTATTCGGTTGCCTATGATCCGCTGGATGGGTCCTCGCTGGTCGACGTTAATCTGGCCGTCGGAACCATCGTATCGATATACAAAGGCAGTGATTTGATGCAGCCCGGCAATAAGCAGGCGGCAGCGCTTTATATTCTTTACGGACCACGCACGACCCTGGTTTATACCACCGGCAACGGGGTGCATGAATTCGGTATGAATCAGTTGATGGAATATACCTTGTTGCGGCGTAATATTCGCATGGGGCCGAAAGCGAGCATCTATGCTCCTGGCGGTTTGCGCAGCCTGTATACGGCAGGTACCGACAAGTTCGTCCGGCAGTTGGAGGCCAGCGGGGTCAAGCTGCGCTACAGTGGCGGGTTGGTGCCTGATATCAATCAGATACTGATGAAGGGCACGGGGATATTCTTTTATCCCCATCTGCAGAATGCTCCGCAGGGCAAACTGCGGTTGCTGTTTGAACTTAACCCGATGGCTTTCTTAATGGAGCAAGCCGGTGGAGCGGCCTCCAATGGTCGGCAGCGAATTCTCGACCTGGAGCCTCGACAACTGGATGATCGGTGCCCGTTTTTCTGTGGGTGTCGCGAGGATGTGGAATTGGCGGAGGCGTATCTAAAAGACGAGGGATAAACGAAACGGGGACCGAAAGGTCCCCGTTTTTGTAATCTGCCTGGATCAGTCGAGCAGGGCCTTAACCCGTTCATAGCCGGTGTTATAGGCCTTTTTGTTGAGTTCCACAAAGGCTTCCGGGACACGACTCAATACCGCTTTTTCACCAGACTCGCGTTTGACGATGCCGGTCAGGGCGACCATAGCGCCAAGAGCAACGACGTTGGCGACAATGGCACGACCGATGTCGTTTTTTGCCGTGTTGATGATCGGGAAACGGTAGATTTTGAAGTCGCCTGCGGGCGGCTTTTTAACAAAGTCGGTATCCAACAACAGCAGACCACCCGGTTTGATCGTATCGACATATTTATCGGCTGCTTCCTGGGTCAGGGCCAGGCAGGCGTCAACCAGGGTTGCCTTGGGATAATCGATGGGCCCGTCTGAAATAATTACCTCCGATTTGGAAGCGCCGCCCCGGGCTTCAGGGCCGTAGCTCTGGGATTGCACGGCGTATTGGTCTTCGACGATGGATGCTGCTTCAGCCAGGATAATCCCGGCGGTGATGAGCCCCTGTCCGCCGGCTCCGGAAAACCTTATCTCATAGCGTTTTGACATGGATGCTCCTTTCAGAGATTCTGGGCGCGCTTTATGACCTCGGCATATTGCTCGCAATATTCCGGGCGCTCTTCACGGTGCAGAATGCCGGTGACAATTTTGCCATCCAGTTCTTCCGAGGACATGGTGGCGGCCTTGGCTACGGGCACGGCCAGTTCCTTGAATCGCTTCATCATGTCGACCACCGAACGGAACTTGTTGCGGCGTCCGTAGGTGGTCGGGCAATCGTCAAGGACCTCAATGATCGCCATGCCCTTATGCCGGATGCCTTCGGCGATGAGTTTGTCGATCTGTGTGGCGTGATACGCGGTGGTGCGGGCGACAAAAGTCGCGCCGGCGCCAATGGCCAGTTTGCTGATATCGAAGGTAGGATCGGGATTGCCGTAAGGCGTGGTCGAGGCCTTGTCACCGGTAGGGGTGCAGGGGCTGAACTGACCGCCGGTCATACCGTAGATAAAGTTGTTCAGGATGACATAGGTCATGTCGATATTACGCCGGCAGGCATGGATAAAGTGGTTACCGCCGATGGCTACACCATCGCCGTCGCCACCAACCACCAACACGTTCATCTCCGGTTGGGCCATCTTAATGCCGGTGGCAAAGGCCGCTGCGCGACCATGGGCGGTGTGCAGGGTATTGAAATCGACATAGCCGGGCAGGCGGCTGGCACAGCCGATGCCGGAAACGATGGCGGTGCGGTTTTTTTCGAGTTCGCAGGCATCAATGGCGCGTAGCAGTCCCTTGAGGACAATGCCGTGGCCGCAGCCCGGACACCAGATATGCGGCAGCTTTCCGGGGCGCAGGTATTTGTCGTAGTCGAATGCCATGGCTAGTAGACCTCCTTGACTTTATCCATGATCTGGAAGGGGGAGATCGGCTCCCCGTCGACCCGGCCGATGCCGTGTAGATCACAAGCGCCTTTGGTGACGCGTTCCACCTCGAGGATCATCTGCCCGAGATTCATTTCAGGTACAATGATGGCTTTGACCTGCCCGGCCAGTTCGGCGATACGCCTTTCGGGGAACGGCCACAGGGTAATAGGGCGGAAAAGTCCGACCTTTTGGCCCTGTTTGCGCAATTCATTCACGGCGTGGCGGGCCGAGCGGCTGATGGTACCGATGGCCACGATCAGAATCTCGGCATCGTCAACCATGTATTCTTCGTTTTTTTCGATTTTGTCACGGTTGGCTTCGACTTTGCGAATCTGACGGCGTTCCTCGGCATCGACCAGGCGGGCCTTGGTGGTGGGGAAGCCGTCCGCGGCCTTGTTCAGACCGGTGACATGGAATCGGTATTCCGAACCAAAAGCTGCCAGAGGTGGCACGTCTCCGAAACTCGGGTCAAAGGGCAGGTACTGCTCGGGAGAGACGGGTGGTGCCTGTCGGTTGAGGATTTCCAACTCGCCCGGTTCCGGCAATTCGATACGTTCGCGCATATGGCCGTTGATTTCATCCAGTAGTACCTGGACCGGCATGCGGTAGGTTTCGGCCAGATTGAAAGCCCGCACCGTTTCGGAAAAGATCTCCTGACACGATGCCGGCGCCACGGCGATGGCAGCATGGTCGCCATGGGTGCCCCAACGGGCCTGCATGATATCGGATTGGCTGGGGCCGGTCGGCATGCCGGTTGACGGGCCGCCGCGCATAACGTTGACGATGACGCAGGGGATTTCGGCAATGCACGCGTAGCCGATGAGTTCCTGTTTGAGTGAAATGCCGGGGCCAGAGCTGGCCGTCAGGGCCTTGGCGCCGGTAAGGGCCGCACCAAGCACCGACGCCATAGCGGCGATTTCATCTTCCATCTGTATGAATTTACCACCGGTCTTGGGCAGTTCCTTGGCCAGAACTTCGGCCACTTCTGTCGATGGGGTTATGGGATAACCGCCGAAGAAACTGCACCCTGCGTACAGGGCACCGTAAGCGCAGGCTTCGTTCCCCTGCAATAAAGCAACTTTTTTAGCCACTTTGATAGACCTCCTGAAGAAAAGGATTCAATCCTTGTGGACTTTGATAGCAAAGTCGGGGCAGCGCAATTCGCATTGCATGCAACCGATACAAGCATCCGGCCGGATAACCTTCGCCAGAAAGCCATCCATTTCCAATACATTGGTAGGACAAAATTCCACACAAATACTGCATCCCTTGCAGTATTGTTCGATGATTTCTAATCGTGGGGTGTTCATTCCCGAAATCTCCTTATAGGACTTTTTCGGTGCGGCGACGCATTGTCACACCGATCATTAACAAAACCACCGGTGATTCTAACATGTTTGCACCGATGAAATGCAAATATTTTTCCTTTTTTGGTAAGACCTGAAACCTGTCATTGCCCGATATAGTGCCTTCAACAACGATGAACGGAAGGTGACGGCCCGGTCTTGCTGTAAGGGGACAAGGAGACGATTTCCCCGGGTTCTTTGTCCAACCGGCTGACGTTGCCGGCAGAATGCAAAATTTATCGCTGGACTATGCTGCCGCGGATTGAGGCCTTTTTTTCGGCATGATGGTCAGGTTGATCGCGATACCGATTACGGCCAGCAGGGCTGTGGCAAAAAAAGCGTACTGGTAACTGCCGAAGTGATCCTTGACCAGTCCAGAGGTAAGACCCCCGGCAATGGCCCCTGCACCATAAGCCGTGAATACAAAACCGTAGTTTCGACAGTAGTTCAAAACGCCGAACAGGTTGGAGGTCGATACCGGCGCAATGGCCAGCCAGCCGCCAAGGGTGAGCCAAAGCAGGGAAAAGGCGGCAAAATAAATTGTGATATCACCGGCTTTTGCGCCCAACAGAGCCGCGGAGGCAATCAAAATCAGGATAAAAGACAGGGATATTGTGGGCCTCGATCCGAATTTGTCGGTCATGGAACCAAACAATGGGCGACCCAGGGCGTTGAAAAGGGCAAAGATCGAAACTGCGAAGGCTGCCCTTTCCGGTTGAAGGCGGATAATCTCCTGTGCCACCGGACTTGTTACGGAAATAGCCATCAACCCTGAAAAAGTCCCAATGGCATAACAGAACCAGAGGCCGTAAAATTCCCGGGCTTTGAGCATGGGATTAAAGCCCGGGGAATCCTGAGCCGTTGACCTTCCGGTCGAAACCTGATTTTTAGATGGTACCTCGGGGAATTTCAAAAAAGATGCAAGCAGACTAATGCATAAAAAGAACAGGACTCCGAAAATTCTGAAGGTAGCAAGTACTCCGTAGAGATCTATGAGATAAAGTGCCACGGGAGCCGTAATAAACGGTGAAACCCCGAACCCTGCCAGGGTGACTCCGACGGCCAATCCTTTTTTTTGCGGGAACCAACGGGCGGCCACCGCCAGAGGGACCCCGTAGATCAACCCGACACCGATACCGCCCAGCACACCGTAGGTTATCGACAGGGTGGTGATGGTCGTAGCGGATCCGGAAGCAAACCAGCCAGTAGCAAGGATCAATCCTCCCAGCATGGTCGTGCGCCTGGGTCCCGACTTTTCAATCAAGCTCCCGGCAAAAGGCATGGTCAGCGCATAGAAACACAGAAACAACATATAGGGCCAGCCGCTCTCGGTGGCCCCTATGCCGAATGCTTCTTCAAGGGGTTTTCTGAAAACACTCCACGCATAGATTGTTCCCATGCAGACAAAAATCGCCATTCCGGCGAGGATGTATCCAAAAGGGGCCAGTTTCTTTTCTATGGGCATCGTGTTTCCTTCCATGTTCAGTAGACGTGTTCAACGTTGCTGCAGTTTCTGATCTTTCTCTTCCACTTCCCGAGCCATGTTTTCCCGGAACTCCACGAGTTTTCGTGTCAGCTCGATATCGTTCAAGGCCAGAATCTGTGCCGCCAGAAGGGCCGCATTTTTAGCGCCGGTTTTGCCTATGGCGGTAGTGGCGACCGGAATGCCGCCAGGCATCTGGACGATGGAGTAAAGTGCGTCCACGCCATTTAGCGGACCACCGCCCATCGGCACACCGATGACCGGGAGAATGGTGCCTGCCGCGACGACGCCCGGCAGATGAGCCGCCAGTCCGGCCGCCGCAATGACGACCTGGATGCCGCGCGCGGCAGCACCTTCTACCAGATCGCTGGTTTTGCGAGGGGAACGATGCGCCGAGGCTATGCGCATTTCATAAGGAATGTCGAATTGTTCGAGAATCTTGGCGGTCTCTTCGAGTACCGGGCAGTCTGAATCGCTGCCCATAACAATAAGTACTTTGGGGGTCATGAAATCTCCTGAAAGACAATCGGTCGCAAATAAACAAGGTCTCCGTCTGCCGGCCATGCCGCACCGAAGGGTTGCAGTGCGGCATGGCCGATTTGAAAAGGACGTCCTAGCTTAATCGGCCAGCTTTTCATACAGGGCGCGTCGGCGCACAGTCCATGCGTTCGCACCCTCAATGAGTTGTCTGGCCGCCGCTGGGTTGACTTTTTGCAGAGCCCGGAAGCGGTTTTGGGTGGCGGCAAAGTCCTCGAAGGAAATGCTCGGTGCTTTGCTATCGAGCTGCAGCGGATTCTTACCCTCGGTCGCGCGGTCAGGGTTGTAGCGGTAAAGAGGCCAATGTCCGCAGTCAACGGCTTTTTTCTGGCTTTGGATGCCCTTGGTCATGTCGATGCCGTGTGCGATGCAGTGGGAATAGGCAATGATCAGTGACGGCCCGTTAAACGCTTCCGCTTCCATAAATGCCTTGATCGCCTGGGCAGGGTTTGCCAGGGAAACGGTTGCTACATAGGCGGTGCCGTACGACATGGCCATCAGACCCAGGTCTTTTTTGGGCATATTTTTACCGCCAGCAGCAAACTGTGCCACCGCGCCCATCGGGGTCGATTTGGAGGCTTGGCCGCCGGTGTTGGAATAAACTTCCGTGTCGAGGACCAGTAGATTGACGTTTTTATCCGTGGCGATGACATGGTCGAGACCACCGTAGCCGATATCGTAAGCCCATCCGTCGCCGCCGATGCACCAGACCGATTTTTTCACAAGGTAATCGGCAAGAGTGGCGAGGCGTTTGGAAACAGGATCATCGCACTTGGCAAGCAGGTTCTTAAGTTGCGCTATACGGCCACGTTGCTCTTCGATGCCTGCCTGGGATGACTGGTCGGCGTGCAGGATGGCCTGCAAAAGATCTTTGTCGGCCGGGCACCCGGAACAGTTGCAGTCCATGAGCTGGACCAGCATCTCGCTGGCTGCTTCGGTAAACTTGTCCACGGCCAGGCGCATCCCGAAGCCGAATTCCGCCGTATCCTCGAACAAGGAGTTGGACCAGGCCGGGCCTCGTCCGTCATCGCGGGTCGCCCAGGGAGTGGTCGGCAGGTTGCCACCGTAAATCGAGGTGCAGCCGGTGGCGTTGGCGATCAGGGCACGGTCGCCGAACAACTGTGACATGAGCTTAAGATACGGGGTTTCCCCGCATCCCGAACAGGCGCCGGAAAATTCGAACAGCGGTTTGAGTAACTGGCTGCCTTTGAGCGTGTCGCGTTTGACCTTACCCGGGTCGGTTTCGGGCAGGGCCAGAAAGAAGTCCCAATTGGTGGCTTCCTGATCACGCAGGGGAATCTTGAACTGCATTTTTAGAGCCTTGCGGGAAGGATCCTGGCGGTCTTTTGCGGGGCAGACCTCGACGCAGATACCGCAGCCGACGCAATCTTCGGGGGCTACCTGCAGGGTGAAGTTTTTCCCGTCAAATTCTCCCCCGCGTGCTTCTGCACAGCGGAAGGTCGGCGGTGCCTGCGCCAGATAGGCGGGATCGTAGATTTTCATGCGGAGGGTTGCGTGAGGGCAAACGAAAGAGCACAGTCCGCACTGAACGCAGAGGTGTTCGTCCCATACAGGGATCTCCAGTGCGATGTTGCGTTTTTCGTAACGGGAGGTGGCGGTGGGGAATGTACCGTCCACGGGCATGCTTGATACCGGCAGGCTGTCGCCCTGCCCGGCAATAATGGTGGCAACCACGTTTTGTACGAAAGCCGGGGCGCCGGGCGTTACCAGGGGCGGCTTGCTCAAGCTACTGTCTGCTTGAGCCGGGAGTGTGATTTCGGCGATATGGTCGAGGGATGCATCGGCAGCCCGGCAGTTCATGTCGACGACTTTTTCACCGGCTTTGCCGTAGGTTTTCCGGATGGCATCCTTGATGGCCGCGAGGGCGCTATCCATGGGAAGGATGCCTGTGATTTTGAAAAAGGCGGTCTGCATGATGACATTGATGCGGCCACCCAGACCGATCTTCTCGGCGATGTCAACGGCGTTGATGACGAACAGGCGCAGCTTTTTGTCGATGATCTGCTGCTGCACCTCGCGGGGCATCTGGTCCCAGACCGTATCCTTGTCAAACGGAGAGTTCAGGAGGAAAGTTGCTCCCGGTTTCGCTCTGGACAGCATGTCGCACTTTTCCAAAAAGGTGAAATTATGGCAGGCAATGAAATCGGCATTGTTGATAAGATACGGCGACCGCAGCGGGCTTTTGCCGAATCGAAGGTGCGAGGTGGTTACCGTACCGGCCTTTTTGGAATCGTACACAAAGTAAGCCTGGACGTTGTTGTCCGTAAGATCCCCTATAATCTTGATAGAGTTTTTGTTGGCTCCTACCGTGCCATCGGATGCAAGGCCATAGAACATGGCCGAATAGATGCCGGATTCATCGTTGCTGTAGGCACTGTCGACGGGAAGACTGGTACCGCAAACGTCGTCTTCTATGCCGACGACAAAATGGTTTTTAGGTGTGTCCTGATCCAGATTGTCGAACACGGCCTTGACCATGGCGGGGGTGAATTCCTTGGAGCCGAGAGCATAGCGGCCCCCGACGATGATGGGCAGAGTGGCCCCGTGCATCGCCTCGCTAATGGCACCGCGAACGTCGAGGTACAGCGGTTCGCCGAGGGACCCGGGTTCTTTGGTACGGTCCAGTACCGCAATTTTTCGCGCCGTGGCGGGCAGGGCTGCCAACAGGGCTTCGGCGGGGAAGGGGCGATACAGGCGAACCTTGAGCAAGCCGACTTTTTCACCCCGCGCGTTCATGGCATCCACGGTTTCATGAACGGTGTCGCTGCCGGAGCCCATCAGGATAATGATTTTTTCGGCATCGGGAGAGCCAACATAGTCGACCAAACCGTATTGGCGGCCGGTAAGTTCGGCGAATTTATGCATCTCCTGCTGTACGATGTCCGGGGTGGCGAGGTAGAATCGATGCACCGTCTCCCTCCCCTGAAAATAGACATCAGGGTTCTGCGAGGTGCCACGCAGCACCGGATGATCCGGGGACAGGGAGCGGGCCCGGTGGTCGGCAATCAATTCCTCGTCGAGCATGGCGTGCATGTCATTGAAGCTGAGTTGCTCGATTTTCTGGATTTCGTGGGAGGTTCTGAACCCGTCAAAAAAGTGTAAAAACGGTACCCGTGAACGCAGGGTGGCCGCCTGGGCAATGAGGGCAAAATCCATGGCCTCCTGAACGTTGTTGGAAGCGAGCATGGCAAAGCCTGTGGAACGGCATGCCATGACGTCGGAGTGATCGCCGAAGATGGAAAGTGCCTGGGCGGCAATGGCCCGCGCCGAGACATGAAAAACCGTCGGAGTCAGTTCCCCTGCGATTTTGAACATGTTGGGGATCATCAGCAGTAGACCCTGACTGGCGGTAAAGGTCGTGGTCAGTGCTCCGGCCTGCAATGCGCCATGTACTGCACCTGCGGCACCAGCCTCCGATTGCATCTCCGTTACCAGCGGCACAGTGCCCCAGATGTTTTTTTCGCCCCTGGCACTTTTAATGTCAGAAAGTTCCCCCATGTTGGACGACGGAGTGATGGGGTAGATGGCGATGACCTCGTTGGTGGCGTGTGCCACGTGTGCCGCGGCTGTATTGCCGTCGATGGTAACCATTTTTCGCGTCATGCGTAATGTCTCCTTGGTTAATAAGCCCCCATGGTGCGGGGAGCCGTTTTTTGCTTCGGTCGAGCTTTGGCCATTCAGGGAACCTTCAAAATTACCCTTATGAAAGTCTTGACAAGTGTGTTGTTTAAATAGTAACTATTATTTCACGTAAAAAACTTCGTATGTTTGAGCAAAGTACAGAATAAACCTATGTCGAGTCAAGACCTTTTTGCAGGTTTTCATGTTTGAAAAACTGCAGCCTGTGAGGGGCTTGCCAGCAACGACCAAGGTTGCAGGTTGAGGAGCGGTTGCGCTAAAGAGTGGTCGTATTTTGCAGGAGCGTTTTCTTTGCGGAAAGGGCATAGCGGATTGTGGTATGATGCGGGCCAAATTGGGCGGAGATGCGCACTTGGAAGTTTGTGTCGTTGTATCGTCTGATTCCACCCAAACGATGTGCACAGAGGCTTTTTTGCAGTCGCAGAAAACTATGAGGAGCGGAGGATATTTTGAGTGGAGGTATGTTTTGAAAACTTCAGATTCTGGGCCAAGTGAACAGGATTTCGAATATGGCCACAGGCAGTGGACATTTCTGAATAACCATGCCCATGTCCTTATATGCCTGGCCCGCAACCCTGATATGGTATTGCGGGAAGTCGCTCGAAAGGTGGGTATTACCGAGCGGGCCACGCAAAAAATAATAAAGGACCTGGTGGAATGCCAGGTCCTTGAGCGTTATCGCGTTGGGCGTTGCAACAGCTATCGTATCAATCTGGATCTGCCGTTGCGGCATCCTCTGGAAAAACAGCATACCGTCGGTGAATTGCTGGCCATGCTTCTGACGGAAAATGAAATGGCCCGTGCCAGGGAACTGATGGCACGTTGAGTACCAGCAACCGCCCTGGTTACTATGACTCGAGGCCATGCATTGTCATGGCAGGCTGTCGACCAGCTTTTTGACTTCATTCACAGAGTGGTTGAGCAACTCCTGCTCTTCGGCAGTCAGGGCGAATTCAACGATTTTTTCAATCCCCCCCGCGCCAAGAATGCAGGGCACGCCGACATAATAGCCGCTGATTCCGAACTGACCGCTTAACATGGCGCAGACCGGTAACAGTCGCTTCTGGTCATGGATAACCGCTTCAACCATGGCAATGGCACTGGTGGCGGGGGATATAAAGGCGCTGCCGGTTTTGAGCAACTCCACCACTTCGCCCCCGGCGTCCTGCGTGCGTTCTACCAGGTCGGCCATAACCTGGCGGGCTTTTTCCGCATCGCCATATTTATGTTCAAGCAGTTCCAGGGCAGGGATGCCGTTAACGTTGGCAAAACGTACGATAGGTACCATGGTATCACCGTGCCCACCGAGTACCGGGGCATTCACGTCCCGTACGGACACTCCCAATTCCCAAGCAATAAAGGCCGCAAACCTCGCAGAGTCAAGCACGCCCGCCATGCCGATTACCCGCGGGGTGGGAAACCCGGTCAATCTCTGACATAAGGTCACCATGGCATCCAGAGGATTGGAGAGAACGATAACGATCGATTCCGGTGCATGGGTTTTGATCCCCTCGGCAACCGTGGTCATGATGCGGGCATTGATTTCAATAAGATCTTCTCGGGTCATACCGGGTTTGCGGGGCACCCCGGCGGTGATAACCACGATATCGGCACCAGCGATACAGCTGATGTCGTTCGAGCCGGTAAGTTGCACATCAAACCCTGAAATGGACGCCGCCTGAGCGATATCCAGGCATTTTCCTTGAGCCAACCCTTCTTTTATGTCGAACATGACCACATCGCCGAGTTCGCGCATGGCTGCAAGGTGGGCAATGGAGTTGCCGATCTGACCGCCTCCGATAAGAGCAATTTTAGGTTTGAGCATACTGCTTCCCTCCAGAAAAAGCCGGCGCGCCCGGAAGGATCGCGCGCCGGACCATGAAAAATTTAATCAGGCTGTCATGTTGTTGATCAGGGCGCTACCGAATTCGGAACATTTAAGCAGGGTGGCACCCTCCATAAGACGCTCGAAATCATAGGTCACTTGCTTTTGGCCGATGGTTTTTTCCATGGCCTGGACAATCAGATTGGCGGCTTCTTTCCAACCCAGGTGTTCCAGCATCAAGACGCCGGACAGGATAACCGAGCCGGGGTTGACCTTGTCCAGGTTGGCGTACTTGGGTGCCGTACCGTGGGTCGCTTCGAAAATAGCGTGGCCGGTCTGGTAATTTATGTTGGCACCAGGGGCAATGCCGATACCGCCTACTTGTGCCGCCAAGGCATCGGAGAGGTAATCTCCGTTCAGGTTCATGGTGGCAATGACATCAAATTCGCTGGCGCGGGTCAAAACCTGTTGCAAAGCAATGTCTGCAATAGCGTCTTTGACCATGACTTTGTTGCGCCACTGGCCTTGTCCGTGGCTCGGCAGCAAGGCATCGAGCGTGGCGGCGACCTCCTGACGAATTCCCAATTGCTGTTCCGGGGTCATCATGTCGTAGCCGGGGTCGATCATGCGGGCGATTTCTTCGTTGCCAAGTTGCGGATTGTCGTCTTTATTGGCGAGAATCCAGCTCTCGCGGGCGGTGACAACGTCAGCCCGGAATTCCCTGGCGGCAAGCTCATAGCCCCATTGCTTAAAAGCCCCTTCAGTAAATTTCATGATGTTGCCTTTGTGCACCAGGGTTACCGAACGACGCTTGTGGTCGATGGCATACTGAATGGCGGCGCGAATCAGACGCTCGGTGCGAGGCCGGGAAATCGGCTTGATGCCGATACCGGTGGCTTCAGGAAAGGGTATTTTGTCGACGCCCATCTTCTGCTGCAAAAATTCGATAACCTGTTTGGCTTCGGCGCTGCCGGCTTTCCATTCGATTCCGGCATAGATGTCCTCGGTATTTTCGCGGAAAATAACGATATCGACATCCTCGGGTTTCTTGACCGGGGAGGGTACCCCCTCGAAAAAGCGTACCGGACGCAGGCAGACGAACAGGTCCAGTTCCTGGCGCAGGGCCACGTTCAGCGAACTGATGCCACCACCAACCGGCGTGGTCAGGGGACCTTTGATGCCCACCAGAAACTCGTTGAAGGCTTGCAAGGTTTCACCTGGCAACCAGCCGAGTTGCATATTGAAAGCTTTTTCTCCCGCGTAGACTTCCATCCAGCTGATGCGGCGTTTTCCGCCGTAGGCTTTCTCCACGGCCGCGTCGAATACCCGTACAGCCGAGCGCCAGATGTCCGGGCCGGTGCCATCACCTTCGATGTAAGGGATGACGGGGTTGTCTGGCACCTGCAGTTGTCCGTTTTTGAGGGTGATTTTATCGCCTTGAGGAACCGTGAGATGTTGATACGTCATGGTTTAATCCTTTTATGGAAGCTGCGCCCCTCGGGACGGTGGATGAAGTATACGGTTTGCCTAGTCTACAGAAGGCAAGAATTCTGTCAATAGCTGTTAAAAAGGAAGTCCTTGCGAATGCTGTACTGATCAGGTTGGAGGATCACTTCTGGACCCGGTTGTACCGGGAGGGGAGGACTCTCCTGAATGTGGTTCCGATCGTACGGGGAAAATCCTGGATTTGAGAGCTTTTTCCCTGGCTATGCTCTTGTCTTGCTCGGACAGTTTACGCGGTATGCTGAGCGATTGTCCGGGATAGACCTGTCTGGGATCGCGGATCTGATCGCGATTGGCCTGGTAGATTAAAGGCCATAGCAGGGGGTCTCCATAAATACCCTGCTGCGCGGCAATGGTCCACAGGGTTTCTCCAGCGCCAACCCGATAAACATTCAGAACAGGGCGTGGTTTAGGCTTGACGGGCACGACGGGCTGGGTGGTGATTGCTTTGAGGGTTTGTTGTGTAGGTTGCCTGACCGGTTCATTGGGCAACTGGGCGGTGCGTAGGAGTTCTTCCGCGCGAATTTTTTGTAATTCACGGTCCGCCTGTTCCCGCTTAGCTTGAAGAATGGCTCGGCGGGCATGGGCTTCAGCAAAGGGCAGGATTTCCTTGGCCAGGTTGTATTTCTTTTTATCGACCAGGGCCTCGCCATCCCGCATGGCATCCAATGCGGCTTGATACTCGTTGGGTGCAAGCACTGCGGCTTCGGCCGCAAGGGCTTCGTCAAGGGCGGTGCGGGCTGATTGCAACTCTTGTAGCGGGGGGGCAACACACCCCCCCGCCAGTATGAGCAGAGTCAGTAAAACTAATACGAGACGTGCCATAGTCCACTTTCGTCGTCTTTGCAATCGCTTATGGATTACGCGAAGGCGATCGAAGCCCTAGAACCAAGGCTGCAGCGGCTAATTGTTACGCACCGCGCGCCGGATGGAAAGTTCACGCATCTGTTTGTCATCGACTTCACCAGGAGCTTCCGATAGCAGACAGGTGGCTTTCTGGGTTTTGGGGAATGCGATGACGTCACGTATGGAATCCGATCCGGTCAGAATCATCATCAAACGATCGAGTCCAAAAGCAATGCCACCATGGGGAGGCGCGCCGTAACTTAAAGCGCCCAGCAGAAAACCAAATTTCTCCTCGGCTTCTTCAGCGGTGATGCCCATGAGGGAAAACATCTTGTTCTGGACGTCGCGGTTGTGGATACGGATGCTGCCACCACCGATTTCCGAACCGTTCAAAACCAGGTCGTAGGCTTTGGCGCGGGCGCTGCCCGGATCGCCATCGAGCAGGGCGATATCTTCATCCAGCGGCGCGGTGAAGGGGTGATGCACCGCGACATGGCGGCGGGCTTCACCGTCCCATTCCAGCAGCGGGAAGTCGGTGACCCAGACAAAGCGGAAATCGTCTTTGCGCGCCAGCCCAAGTTTTTGCCCCAGCAGGCCACGCAGGCGGCCGAGGGATTCGTTGGCAACCTTGAAGGTGTCGGCGGCAAACAGCAGCAGGTCGCCCGGCTTGGAATCGGCCGCTTCATCGATAAGAGCAATTTCCTTATCCGTGAAGAATTTAGCGATCGGTGACTGCCAGGAGCCGTCTTCTTGAACTTTGACGTATGCCAGACCTTTTGCGCCGTATATTTTGACGAACTCGGTGAGGTCGTCTATTTCTTTGCGGGAGAAGGACGCGCATTGTTTGGCGTTGAGCAGTTTGACGATGCCGCCTTTTTTAACCGCGTCAGCGAACACCTTGAAGCCGCAGTCCTTAACCAGATTGGAGATTTCAACAAGCTCCAGTTCGAAGCGCATATCGGGGTTGTCGACTCCGAAACGCGCCAGCGCTTCGGTGTAGCTGATGCGCAGCATGGGCAGGGTCAGTTCCACGCCGAGGGTTTCCCTGAACACTTTGGCGATCATGCCCTCCATAATGTCCATGATGTCCTGACGGTCGACGAAGCTCAGTTCGCAGTCGATCTGGGTGAATTCGGGCTGGCGGTCGGCACGCAAATCCTCATCGCGAAAACATTTGACGATCTGATAGTAGCGATCGAAACCGGAGACCATCAGCAGCTGTTTGAACAACTGGGGCGATTGCGGCAAGGCGTAAAACATGCCGGGATTGACGCGGCTTGGCACCAGGTAGTCACGAGCGCCCTCGGGGGTGCTCTTGGTCAATACTGGCGTTTCGACTTCAAGAAAGCCCGTGTCGTCAAGGTAGTTGCGCACAATCTGCGCGACTTTGTGACGCAGAATAAGATTGTTCTGCAAGGACGGCCGCCGCAGATCGAGATAGCGGTGCTTAAGGCGGATATTTTCCGCAACGTCAACATTATCCTCGATCATGAATGGCGGCGTTTCGGAATTGTTGAGGATGCGCAGTTCCTTGACTTCGACTTCGACCTCGCCAGTTGCCATCTTCGGATTGACCGTGCCTTCCGGGCGTGCCGATACGATACCGCGCACGGCGACGACGTATTCACCGCGAACCCGTTCTGCCTTGGCATGTGCTTCAGGGTCGCGGTCGGGGTCGAGGGCCAGCTGTGCAATCCCCTGGCGGTCACGCAGGTCGATGAAGATCAGGCCGCCGTGATCGCGGCGTCGCTGTACCCAGCCCATAAGACAGACTTCCTTGCCGATGTCCGCGGCAGAGATGCTGCCGCAGAAATGGCTTCTTTTCCAATCACCCAGAATATCGATCAAGTTCGGCTCCTTGGTCATGCTGATAAATTTCAATAAGGCGACACATCCCGGAGTTTTCAATCGGAAACGGTTTTTTCCTCATGTGAAAACTGTCTCGTGCCTATCCGGAGTTGCCGGATAAAAATTCGTGAGAATTTTACCAGTATAAGTGAATTGCAAATTATACGGGCTGCCGCAGAAGGCCGTCAAGCAGTTATGCGAGAAGCTCTTCTAAATGTTCAGTTGTTTGTGCATTTTTCAAGCAGGGCCTGCTCAATGCCGGCCAGTGCGATGGGGGTTTGGCTACCATCGTCCATGTCGCGCAGTTGTGCCTGACCGGAAGCCAGTTCTTCCTCTCCCAGAATTAAAACATAGCGCGCATTCAATTTGCCGGCTCGGCGCATCTGGGCCTTGAGGCTTTTTCCGGCGAAGGCCATATCGCAGCCCAGTCCAAGGTGCTGCATGCGGTGCATGATGGCAAAGGCTTCCATGCCCGCCGCTTCACCCAGGGCTGCCAGAAATACGTCAAGGCGGGGCGGCTGGATGCGTTGCTCGCCTTTCATCATCACCAGTCTTTCGACGCCCATGGCAAAACCGATACCGGGCAGGGCCGGACCGCCAAGATCCTTGATAAGGCCGTCATAGCGACCGCCGGCCGCAACCGCATTCTGGGAGCCTAGCTGGTTGGTGACCATTTCGAAAGTGGTTTTGGTGTAATAGTCAAGACCGCGCACCATGCGAGGGTTGATGGTGTAGTTGATGTGCAGGTTTTTGAGGTGTTGTTGCACCTGGTTGAAGTGCTCGTTGCAACCGCTGCATAAAAGATCGAGTACCGACGGTGCATCGGCCGTGGCTTCCTGGCAGGTCGGAACCTTGCAGTCCAGCACCCTCAGCGGGTTGGTCTGATAGCGCCGCTGACAGTCGGCGCACAATGCCTGCAGACGGCTATCGAGATAAGAGGTCAGGGCCTGGCGGTATTGGGGACGACAGTCCTGACAGCCCAGGGAGTTGATGTGCAGCTCCACCTTGTCGATGTCTACCGCTTCAAAATAGTGGCACAGCATGGCCAGTACCTGGGCGTCCATCATAGGATCATCCACACCGACGGCTTCGGCGCCTATCTGGTGGAATTGACGATAGCGACCTTTTTGCGGACGCTCGTAACGAAACATGGGGCCCATATAATAAAGCTTGGAGACCGGGTCGAGAGCGTGCAGTTTGTGCTCGATGAAGGCACGCATGACCGGGGCCGTACCTTCGGGGCGCAAGGTCAACGAATTGTTGCTGCGATCTTCGAAGGTATACATTTCTTTTTCGACGATATCTGTGCTTTCGCCGATGGAACGACAGAAAAGATCTGTCTTTTCAACCACCGGAACGCGGATTTCACCAAACCCGTACAACTTGAAAATACGATGTGCCTCGCTCTCCAAAAACTGCCAGGTTTCTACTTCGCCCGGAAGGATGTCGTTCATTCCCTTGATGCCTGTAATACTCACAAATAGGTCCCTTCGTTCATGTTGTCATGGCTGCTGCGAGCGGTGAAAAAAGCCGGGTGATCAGGCTGTCGCGGCGGCAATAGAAGACCCGCTGGCGCAGTGGCAAGCGGGTTCGTAGGTCGATAGTGGTTGCGCTGGGTTTACCGAATATACTGCTGCCAACCTGTCAGTCCAGGTCAGATGTTTTATCCTCCATCTCAGCCAGTTGCCAGGCTCCGCGAACCACGTTGCGGCATTGTTTCCCGGCGTACATGGCCTTGTCGGCCAGATGGATAATCTCTTGTTTGGTGTTGGCATCGGATGGAAAGGTCGCATAGCCGACGGTAGCTGTAATATGGGCAGGGTTGCCGGAGTCTGAAAAAAAAGCGTGATTCTGAATCGAAAGACGTATGCGCTCCGCCACAATCTGTGCCCCTTCAGGGCCGGTTTCAACCAGGAAGCTGGTGAATTCGTCGCCACCGTAGCGGAACAGGATATCCGATTCCCTGACACTTTCGCGCAACAGGCCTGCGACTTCCTTGAGGGCCTGGCTGCCATCCAGGTGTCCACGTGTATCGTTGATTTCCTTGAAAAAATCGAGGTCGATAAAGATTAACGAAAATTCCAGTCCGTAGCGTTCGGAACGCAGAATCTCCTGGTCAAGAATCATTTGCAGATAACGATAATTGTGCAGACCCGTCAAATCATCGATAAAGATCAAGTCCCGGGCGCTTTTGAAACGACAGGCGTTTTCAAAACCCAGGGCGGATTGTTCCAGCAGAAAAGACAGATTGTCCAAGGGCAATCGATCGTCGAAGTCGCGGTCCTCCGGATTGCAGAATACCATGGCACCATGCAGGCCATAAGGGGACTTCAAAGGGAAAATTCCGACGGTGCAGAGGTTGGCTGGCAGTTGGGGGGCATCCGGGAGCCCTGCCTTCCGCAGAATACGTAACTCTTCACCATCCGACAAGTAAGGCTGCAGGGCGTCCATGAGCGCCATGCTTTCCGTTTCCTGAAGTCCGTTGGCGCTTGCCAGTTGGGAAATCTCGCCATTGCTGATCAGACAGGCCAATCCCCGCCCCCCGCCACTTTCCAGTAGAACTGCGGAAAGCGCTTCATTGAAAAGCTGGTCCAGGTCAAGGTGAGCCGCCAGGTGCTGACCGCGTTGATAAAGCTGAATCTGAGCCTTGAGAACCGTATTTTCATCAAGCAGGTGGCGTTGTTCGAGACAGCCTTGAACCACATGCAGCAGTTCTGCCGGGTCGAAAGGTTTGACAAGGTAGTCGCGCGCCCCGTTTTTTAGCGCTTGGATAGCCGATTCGACAGAAGCGTGTCCTGTGACCAGGATGACATCCGGGGGGTTACTCAGCTTACGGGCATAATCGAGGATTTGCATGCCATCCAGTCCGGGCATGACAAGATCTGTAAGCACGATGTCGATGTCATTCTGGAGCAGCCGTGCCACGGCCTCCTCACCAGACGAAGCGGTTTCTATCTGATAGCCATTTTCGCTGAGGAGGTTGGTGTATAGACGGCGGAAGAAAAGCTCGTCATCTACAACCAGAATGGTTGAGGTTTTCATCCGGACATTCTCCAGGTTAAATGATTGATAAAATTAGCAAAGTCATACCCTAGTGTCAATGGAAAAGCCCGGACTGCCAGGATCTTGCCTGCCAGCCTTTATTCTTCAGTTCAAAGAGCAGGGTTCCATGTAGATCGGTGCGCCACAGGGGCAATCCTTTTTCCGCAACGATGTCCATGGTTTCTCTGTGGGGGAAGCCGAAGGAATTGTTGCGACCGAGGCTGGTGAAAACGATGGTGGGCGCAAAATATTCAAGCAGAAGATCGATATTACTGTAGCGGCTGCCGTGGTGTGGAAGTTTCAAAAGGGTTACCGGGCGCTTTGGCATGGTACCCAATAGCTGGCGAACCCCGATGCTTTCCAGATCTCCGGTCAGTAGTACCCCCTCATGTTTGTGACGGGCGTAAAAAACGAGTGACCGGTCATTGATGCTGGCCATTGTCTGGGGTGGAACAAATAGAGCAATTTCATCGGTGCGCGTGTCTTCAACGGTTGACCATCCTGTCTTAAAGGTACGCACCGGGATGTGTCGGCTTGAAATTTGTTCGCGCAAGGGTTGCCATAGTTCGTTTTCCGGCATGCCACACCAGACCTCTTGCACCGCAAAATGTTTTACGATATGCAGCAATCCGTTTCGGTGATCGGGATGATCGTGGCTCAGAACCACGGCCGTAAGTTGCTTGATGCCGAGACGTCCCAATGCGGGTGCCACCAGCCGTTCGCCGGTATCGAAGGTTCCTTGTGCCATGCCACCACCGTCGATGAGATAGTGATGACCTCTGGCGTCCGAAACCAGCAGGGCATCGCCCTGACCGACACTCAAGGCCATGACCCGTAGTTGCTGAGGGCGTGGAGCCGGCCATAACCATAAGGTTGCAAGTAAAGTCAAAAGCACAGGGATGTGCCACCTGCGCCAGGGCAGTAGCACGATGGCTACCATCAGGGTTATAGCGATCAAAGAGGATAGCGGCAGGTAGATTTGGCGGGGTGTCAGTATTGGCAGCGCCAGCATGTATTCGGATAACTTCAGGGTTTGGTCAACCATGGTGGCCGTGAAGCGAAAACACAGTGCTGCACCATCGGGCCAAACAGATGCTAAAAGCAACCCGGTCAGTCCAACGGGGATGGCCAGCCCACCGATCAGCGGAACGGCCCACAGGTTGATTAACGGGCCTGCCGGGGCGAACAGGTGGAAATGCCACAGCACTATGGGGCCGGTTGTGATAGCGGCGGCCATGGTGACCAGGTAAAGAAAATAAAAAATGTCGTGACTAAGATAAAAATGTCGTGACTCGGAGAAGAAAGTTGTTTACTGCGTTTGATATTTGGCTGCGTAACCATTTCCCTTCAAAGCGGGGCATCGGAGGTTTGGTTGCAAGGCCTAATATGCAATTCAATTAGCCCTTATCCACAACTATTGTGCAAAAGTCCCACGAAAGCACTTCAAGTGAATGGGGGGAATCCTTGATTTTGTGAAGAAAACACCTTTTTGCCTGGTTTTTAGACAAGAGATTTCGTTGCTGAATGTCTTGGGACTGGCAAAAAGATTTTTCTATGCTTTTATGGGTTGGCTGAGAACGGCGAACCTCAGCTTTCGGAGCAAAGTTGGGGTTCGCTGCATTGATTGCTTGGTGTCGTATCTGTCCTAGGTGAACTGGGATCTGATTAAAGACTGAGTCTCACCCATAAATTGGACAGGCCAATCTTAGAGATTTCGAGCTTGCGTCATGCTTTTCCCGGAACTGTACCGACGTTAAATTTCTCAGCGATGAGTGCGGACGAAATCCACTATAGTCCTTTAGTCAAGCCTCTTTATTTTTCTTTGCATCGTCAAGGGACAAGAACCAATGTGTGTTCAAGCACTCGTCTTGAAAACTGCCATTGAACGACTCTATGAGTGCATTGTCTGTGGGCCTTTCCGGCCTTGAAAAGTCCAAATTGACGCCGTTTTCGTAGGCCCACTTATCGAGCGCCTTGGAAATAATTTCGGCGCCATTGTCGACCTGAATCTGGTCGGGGCACCGATCTTTGAACAGCCTGAGGCGCTCCATTACTTTGGCGACATCCTGGCCTTGGATCGCCCGCTCTACCTGAATGGCCAAACATTCGCGACCATAATTATAAGCGACAGTTAATGCCTGATCCGGCGGCCGTTGAACAGATTATCGGCCACAAAGTCCATTGATCGATCCTGGAGACCTCTGGGCGTTGCATGCGGTGCGCCACACGGCGCTTTGACCTCTTTTGGCGCAAATTCAATCCCTCTTCTCGGTAAATCCGGTAGATGCGCTTATGATTGACCTGCTAGCCCTTACGTCGCAACAGGATGTGAATGCGAAGGTACCTGTAACGGACCCGTACCTTGGCGATCTCACGGATGCGCTGTTTAAGAAGTCGGTCGTCCCTTGCCGGTTTGTAGTAGGCCGACCGCCAGAGTCCCACCACCGCGCAAGCTCGCAGCATACCCACAAGATGAGCGGTATCCAGATTATCGGCCAAGAGTTGCTTCTGGGCTGGCTTTAGAGTTTTTTTTGAGGACATCCTGGAGCATCTGTTTGTCGAGGATCAAATCTGCCACGAGCTTCTTGAGTTGCCGGTTCTCCTCCTCAAGCTGCTTGAGGCCCTCAATTCGCTGATACCCAGCCCCTCGTACTTCTTCTTGCAGTTGTGGAAGATGGCATCCGAGATCCCCATCTTGCGACAGACCTTGGCCACTTTCGTGCCGGTTTCGGCCTGCCGCAGAGCAAACGCGATCTGGTCCTCGGTGAATTTCGTGGTTTTCATGGCAAAAGCCCTCCGTTGTCTGAGAGGTTATTTTGCCCGAATTTTCCAGTTTTGGCTTGTCCGAATTTTCGGAAGGAGGTCACATGTTGACGTGTCCTTTACCTTTTGACCTGCACGAGCCTGGCTCTAAGATTAGCGGGAAGTTGCTCCAGCATTCTGGCTTCTTCTTCATGATAGGTAGCCAGGCGATTACTCAAAAAATCAAAGTTGACCAGATGCCCGTCGAACTCAGGCCCATCTACGCAGGCGAATTTGGTTTCCCCTCCGACCTCGACGCGGCAACTGCCGCACATGCCGGTACCATCGATTATGAGCGGGTTGAGACTGACGATGGTCTTGATACCGTAAGGCCGGGTCAACTCCGCAACAGTCCGCATCATCGGAACTGGCCCGATGGCGATGACTGCGTGCGGACGACGTGCAGGATCATCGATAAGATCCTGCAGCTCCTCGGTAACGAAACCTTTACGACCGAGGCTGCCATCTTCCGTGGTGATCTGAACTTCTCTTGAAAAAGCACTGAGTTCTTCAGCAAGAATGATGTAGGAGGCCGACCGCCCACCAATGATGGTTGTGACTTCGTTGCCGGTTTCTTGGAGAGCTTTGGCCGTCGGGTAAAGAACCGCCGTGCCGAGACCGCCCCCGATGCAGGCAACCCGCCCCCAGGACTTAATTTCCGTCGGTTGGCCGAGAGGACCGGCGACATCCTTGAGATCCAGACCGGCGGGTATACTCACGATTTTCTGGGAAGTCAGGCCTACAGCCTGAATAAAAAGGGTTATGGTACCCTCTTTGGTACTGGCATCGCCTATCGTCAGAGGAATGCGTTCGCCTCCCTCCTCGACACGGACGATAACGAACTGCCCTGGCTTGCGGGCCTTGGCGATTCGGGGGGCACGAATGACCATACGATGGACGTTCGGCGCTAAAATGTCGTTTCTAATTACTTCGAACATATGGTCTCCGAGTTTATTTTATTTAACTTTTGATACCTTCTTTAATTTCTTTTTTTGCCACCATATCATTAGGAAAAGGACTTTTACACGGCAACGCTCTACTCAAATATCTTTGGAGCATTTATAGGAAAATGTTTTCGCCAGACCGCATAATGCTCTTCGTGTATTTTGTATTCTTCACATATTTCCGACAGAGGCCGGCCCGATAACCCCTCAAGCACAATGATTGTTTTTGTCAGAGGATCAATCACTTTTGAAGGAATCATTACTATCTCCCTGCCTTTCACTGGACGTGGTGAGCCGCACCTTGTCCATGCTGGCAGGGACGTGGGTGCGGTTCACCAGATTTAATTTACAGTCATTACAGTTCTCTGTTGATGGTACCTTCCCAGGTGGAAACCTTGTCCTGCTCACCGGCTTCTTCCGGAGATACCCACTTGGTGGTAAAGGTCTTGACCTGGGTGTAGAACTTGGCCCCGTCGCGACCAAGGCAGTCGAGATCGCCGAAGAAAGAACGCTTGTGGCCGGAGAAGGGGAAGAATGTTAGGGGTACCGGGTTGCCGACGTTGGTACCGACGAAGTAGTCCTCTTCGCAACCTTCTACAACTGCTTCGCGACCGTCGAGGAACAATTCGGCCCTTACTCAACACCCTTGTTGATCATGTCGATGACAAAATTCTTCTGACCGGCGCTTACCAGGAAGCCAAGCTGGGTACCTTCTCAGTAAGCCGGACCCATCTTCAACTGCTCGGCATACTTCTTCAGCAGGGCCACGAATTCGTCGGCGATGCACTCTTCCACAACCACCACGGGCAGAGCCATGCAGCGTTGACCGGCACATCCGAAGGCCGAGTTTATAATCCGACAGGCAGACCAGTCGAGAGCTGCGTCACGCAAAACCGGGGCGTGGTTCTTGGCTTGGGAAAGGACCTGTACCCGCCACAGGCCACCAGAAAATCGCACTTCTCTTCTTTAAGCATCTGCAGACCGGTGTCAACATGGGACAGATCGCCCTTGGAATTCACGCCGTTAAACAGAACCTTGACACCGCTATCCACAAGAGACGTGACCACCGGATCGATGGCGCCGACCTCTGCCAGCACCTTGTCGATCAGCAACAGGACCTTGCGCGCTCCGAGACGCTTGGCCTCCGGTCCGGCATTAGCAGCAGCCTCTTCGCCGAAATGAATGATGGCCGGTGTGCAAAACGGACGGGATGGAATCATTGTTGTGTCTCCTTAATCTGTGTCTATTTGACCTTCCCAGGACGGCCAGTTGCACAACGGTATAAAAATCTGCGCACAATGGGTCTCTCTTTTGGCTTAATTTTTACAACAGCAGCCTTGCCAAATCAATCAAAAATACAAATATTTGGCCAATTTTTTGTGCACAGAAATCAATGTGTTTTCTTTCTGGAAAATTTGCCGTTATCAGAGGCCTGTGGGGGTGTTCCGGGGACACAGTCCGGCATTTTTCTCTTCGCAATGCGAATATGGAGGACGTTGGCATTGTCCCTCCTGTTCATAACTTCGCCTTCTAGTTACGACCTCAGCAACTCCTTGCTCGGGGTATCCGCTGGCAATATTACCGGCAACAATCTCTTCCCAGTCCTCCAATACAAAATGATTGAGAACGCAATGCTTCGAGCGGGCTTTGATAAAAACGGCGAAACAGATGTACTAATAGGTTTTCTTGTTGGGTCTCGGATAATTCCATCAGCAGAAAAAGCTTCCCGTTATTCCTTGCTCGGGTATGTTCTTTGGCATTCTCTATGGCGAAATCTGAAGGAGCCTGATATGACGATTCGATTGCACGCAAATGCCACAACAACCCCGAAAATTCCAAGATTGATCTGTCTGAATTCTGGGTGAGGCTCACAATCAGCCACGCAATAAAAAAACGGTTCTCCTTGCAGGGAGGGCCGTTTTTCTACGCAGGCTTCTGTGCCGAAATTGATCGCAGTTCAGTCAGATATTGCCGCCCTGCTGCCCGATTTGAGCCAATACGCCGCATTACACTGCAAAGTTGTGAATCAAAAACTACTGCAGGCATTGCAACAGCCCCATGGCCCACTGACAGGCACCGCACGGCTCGTTGTTTGAAAAACAGTCCAGCATGAAGTTTTCCTCCTGCACCAAATTGCAGGGCGCCCCCCAGCAATTAGTGCAGTAGGGATAGTCGAATGCCAGCACGTTGCGACGAAAGGTTTTGAACTCCTCGCCGTTCCAGATTTCCAGAAGCGGCCGCTCGCCCAGATTGCCGAATTCCTTAACTTTGATCAGCCGATCCCAGTCACTGATGTAACAACGGTACTGATGCCAGAGGTAATAGCAAGGATGGACGCCGCCATACCAGGAGATAAAAGCCGAACCGCCGGTGACGAAATCGCACTTGCGTTCGGCCAAGGGAATGATCGCCGGCAGTTTGAGTTCGATTCCCATTTCATTTGCAACCCGCTGCGCCTCTTCGTAAACATCCTCCACTTCGGTCTGCAGCTTAATGTTCCGGCTGAGTATTTGCTTGACGTCAATAAAGATCTCCCGCCTGCGGGCCTCTGGTCGCATCTGGTTGACCAGTTTGTTGACACGGGAAACCCGCGGATCATGCTGCTGCTCCCTCCTCTGAGGGGGATAGTTGTAGAGGTGGATATCCAGCCCCATATCCGCCAGACGGTCCTTCCATTCGTCGAGCTGCGCCACCGCTGCTTCGCTGGCATTGTGGTAGGTAATCTGCTTCACGGACCCCGAATCGTAGGGCAAGGCCTGTGAAACGATGCAGAAATCGGCGCCGCGCTGCGCCACCCAGCGTACTGTGTCTGGTAGCTGACGAAAATTTTCGCGCATGGTGACGAACTCAACGCCGACTTTCAGGCGACTGCCCGATTGGGTTCGACGGGCTTCAGCCAACACCGCAAAGGCCCGCTCCATATCGCTGATGTTCTCGCCTCCCCGAACCTTGTTGAAGGTTTCTGGTTTTACCCCGTCCACCGACAGACAGATGCGGTCAAGCCCAGCGGCCACCAACTTGCGGGCAATGACCTGATTGAGAAGCAGGCCGTTGGACTGAAAACCGATCCAGGCGTCATCGGGCATCGCTTGGCGGGCCCTCGCAATCCATTCGAGCAGGTGCGGATGCATGAGCGGCTCTCCGATCCCGTTAAGGACTAGTGATTCTAGTTGGGGAAAGGCCGGTTCCATTGCCGAAAAGAGTTCCTGGCTGAGGTCGCCGTCGGTCACCTGACTGTCCTGTGACTGTTTGACGCACATGGGACAACGCAGATTGCAGTGGGTGGTGGTCTCGACGAACAATTTGCTTGGGCAATTCCGCAACGCCGGTTCGGTCTCTGTTCCTTCTGTGTTCATGGTGTTAAGCATATGCATATTTCCCATTTGGCCAAATTGCCAAAGACGCATAAAAAAGAAACGTTATCTGTCGATAAATTAAAAAAGGGCGCCCCCTTTTGCACTTTGGATTCCAACACCGACTTAATGCATCCATAAAAATTCAAATCTATCCACCAAACAAAAGCTGCGGTAAAGCAACGCCGCCATAAATGGTTTGCCGCTAAGGTACTTTTCGCCCAGCTCAAAGATACCATCCAGCAGTCCCAATTAGGCCGAATGCCCTGGCCAATTTTCTAGGCAGTCTTCTGATTGCCCCCCCCCAGCCACTTGGCCAAGAATACCGCAGAGACGCCCTTGCTGGAGTTGATTATGAAATACATGGCCAGAAGCCAGGTCCGGAGCGGCAATTTTGTGTTATTCATGGGTGTTTTGGTCGTTACTGACAGATGTCTAGAAACCGTGGAGACATCTGCACCAATCATTTTGCTCAATTTGCAAACGCAGCACTCTTGCTTTTCGAGCTCTTCGGCAATAAACAAGCGCGCCTGATGGGCCATGGCCTAGAACAAACGGCGTGAGCCTCATGACGGTTTCTTTTACTTTGTTCCATATATTTGGTAATATAGATAAAAAACCGGAGCTGGTCAATCACATTTGAATTATGGATATTCCGGTTTATCTCTTGCCTATAACTAAAGCCCCTTTACATGAGGGGTAAAACGATTTTCAAGGAGAAGTTATGCAAGTCCCTTCAAGCGAATTGAAACAGCGAATGCATCGTTTCCGCCTGCGAATGGACCGCTCCGATCCCGATTGGAAGGCCGCTGTCATTTTTGGCAAGGTCAACCAGTATTATTTCACGGGCACCATGCAGGACGGACTGTTGTGGATTCCGCGGGACGGCGAGGCGGTCTACTGGGTGCGCAAGAGTATCGAGCGGGCCCAGGACGAATCGTTGTTCTCCCGTATCGAGCCTATGAACAGCTTTCGCGACGTGGCGGCGACAATCGATGTTCTGCCAGACAATCTACATCTCGAGTGCGAACTGGTTTCTCTGGGCCTGTTGCGGCGCTTTCAGAAGTACTTTCCGGCCAATGACATTCGGCCGGCCGATGGCGCCCTAGCGGCCGTCCGGGCAGTCAAAAGCCCCTATGAGTTGGACCTTATGCAGCGTGCTGGCGAGGTGCACCGGCGCATCCTTGAGGAGCGGGTCCCGACCCTGCTCGAAGAAGGTATGAGTGAAGTGGATCTGGCGGGGCGGCTTTACCCGGTGATGATCGAAGAGGGGCATCACGGCGTGGCGCGGTTTGCCATGTTTCAGGCGGAGGTGGCCTTGGGGCATATCTGCTTCGGCGAAAGTTCTCTTTACCCAAGCTCCTTCGACGGTCCGGGCGGCAATTACGGCCTGCATCCGGCGGTGCCGATTCTCGGCAGCCGTCAGCACAGGCTGGCCAAGGGCGACCTGGTGTTCATCGATATCGCCTGCGGTTTGGACGGTTATCATACGGACAAAACCCAGACCTATCTGTTTGCAGGGACACTCGATGCCGCGGCGACGGCTGTGCATCGCCAGTGCGTGGCGATTCAGGATCAAATCGCCGAAAGGCTCCGGCCGGGCGCCATCCCTACCCAGATATACCAAGAAATCATGACCTCGCTAGACGACGAGTTCCTGGTGAATTTCATGGGCTACGGTTCCCGTCCGGCGCGGTTCCTCGGCCACGGCATCGGTCTGCAGGTGGACGAATCGCCGGTTATCGCCAAAGGATTTGACGAGCCCCTTGAAGAGGGCATGGTGCTGGCCTTGGAGCCGAAAAAGGGTATTGAAGGGGTCGGACTGGTCGGCATCGAAAACACCTTCATCGTCACCGCCGAAGGGGGGCGATGCATTACTGGTGCCCATCCGGGACTGATGCCAGTATATTGAAACTTAGTAGTAAGTATTTGTTTTTTAAACGAATCTATTCACGAAAAAAGTGATCCGATGATAAGTCCAGACAATCATGGCTGAAAATCCGATCCGACAAGGAACGGCGGGGAATGACAGGCATTAGATTTTAGGTTCCGCATGATCCCTGACCTGTTTATGGAAAAGTTTTAGTTTCTTTTTCTGCCAATTATTCAGGGTCTCTCCGGGAGTTCTATGCCCCAACGTTCGCTGAGGAATGTGGTGGCTGTATAGATACCCATAACGCAACAATGTCTGTTTTAAATTTTCGGCGGAATCGAACCGGGTTGTTGACAAAACCTCGCTGATGCGGCCATTGAATTGCTCCACCATGCAGTTGGACTGAGGGTGGTCTGGCGGGATGAGGTAGGCTGGAAAAATTGGACACCAATCTGATAGCCTACCTCAGACTGAAATGCCCCTGATTTTCTCGACACTTTTGGCATATGGTTAGAATTAGAAGGCGGATTCAACTAGCAAATGCAACGGAGTCCTGACTGAAGAATACCTCGCTTGGGGTTCGATAACCAAGGCACTTTCTTGGTCGATTATTCAGCCGCTCCATCGCAAACTGAATCTCTTCGTCAGTGACCGTTCTCAAGTCACGGTCCTTGGGAAAATACTGGCGAATCAGGCCGTTCATGTTTTCGTTGGTCCCGCGCTCCCATGATGCGTAGGGGCGGGCAAAGTAAAAATCGGCTTTTAGGGCCTGTGCAATATCTTTATGTTGAGCAAACTCCTTGCCGTTGTCCGAGGTCAGCGTATGAACTCGATCGGCATGGGGACTGAGTAATCGAATGATCGTTGTTGCCACCTGGGAGGCGGTTTTCTGTTCCACTTTGGCAATGAGGGACAGGCGAGCTTTGCGGTCCGTCAGAGAAACAATGGCTTGTTTGTGCCCCTTGCCAATAACCGTATCGAGTTCGCAATCGCCCAGGCGAGAACGGTCTTCTACAATGGCAGGCCGGGTTTCGATGCATTGCCGATCCGGTAGCTGACCACGACGATCTCTGGCGCCATAACGTTTCTTACGTTGTTTTTGACAACGACGATGCTTGTACAGGTCGCCTCCATTACCTTTATCCGCCAGAACGTATTGGTAGATTCGTTTATGGCTCACCGAGGGGCGACCGGTTCTGCACAACCAACCGGAGATCTGCTCGGGGCTCCAGTCGAGTTGAAGATAACTTTCGATCAAGGACCAGGTTTCAGCCGTGATTCGCTTGCGAGGCTTTTCTCGGTATCTTTTCTGGGTCAGTTGATGGGCCTGCTTGGGGCGATAGCACCGTTGCCCGCAGTTGCGCTTGAGTTCACGGCTAATCGTTGCCTTGTGTACTCCGAGCACTTCGGCAATTTTGGTTTGCGAATGTCCTGCTTTCTTGAGAGCGTAAATCTGGTATCTTTGCTCTCGGGCAAGCTGTGTGTAGCGTCTCATCTGTGCTCCTTTGACCGGCCAGTCTAAGTGGCACAGATGCTACCGCAGCTTGCTCATTTAAACCAACCGTGCAAAGTTGCACTTACGAATTGAATCTAGGTAAGGATAATCAAGGCTTTCCAGTTTTGCCGTAATTGCGAGGTTTAGATCTTCCAAAAAAGATTAAAGTCTATAAAATCAGTTACCTAGAAATAAATAGCCAAACAATATAAAAATTATCTTGCAATAAAAAAAAGACTCGTATAAAACTCTTAGCAAGGACGCCCTTTGTCCTGCTTTTGTTCCCCCCCCCAAGCATAGAATTACAGTCTGCTGTCTCCGAGCCTGACAACCTAAAAGGATAACCCTCAAGGAAGTCAGGCCAGCAGGGTTTCGTTGGAAACGGCGGAGCCTCCCCTTCGGAAAGGAGATTCGTTGACTACGCGTAACCTCATCGGAGGAAGGGAGAAAATACATGTTAGGTGGGTATTGGCAGAAAATCGCTGTAATCGATTTGACCACGGAAAAGGTGGATTACATCAAGCCCAGTGAAGACGATCTTAAAAAATTCATAGGCGGGAGCGGCTTGGGTGCCAAGCTTCTGTATGAAAACACTAAGCCAGGCATTGACCCTCTGGGCCCGGAAAATGTCCTGATCTGCATGACTGGTCCTTATGTTGGGACCAAGGTAGCTCAATCGGGTCGTTGGGAACTGATCACAAAGGGGCCCCTGACCGGGGTTTACCTTGAGGCTGACTGCGGTGGTAAATGGGGTGCAACCCTCAAGTCCTGCGGCCTTGACGGCCTGATGGTTAAGGGCAAGGCCAAACAGCCGGTTTATATCACCATCGAAGACGACAAGATCGAGATTAAAAAAGCCGACCATCTGTGGGGTAAAGGTACCTTTGAAACCGACGAAATTCTCAAAGAGGAGTTGGGCAGAGGTTCTCAGGCAATCTCTATCGGTCAGGCCGGAGAAAAATTGGTTAAATTTGCTTCAATCATGACTGATGGTCGCGAAGGCCGTGCGGCAGGCCGTGGTGGTGGCGGTGCTGTTATGGGCTCGAAAAATCTTAAAGCGATTGCCTGTAAAGGCACCAAGAAAGTCGCCATCGCCAGACCGGAACCCTATGAAGAACTGGTCAAGGATATCCGCGCCAAGACACTGGAGGTTCATGACGGACCGCTTGGCGAATATGGCACCTCCTGCGCTGTACAGATCTTCAATGATTGCGGCGATCTGCCGATCAAAAACTGGCTGTGGGGTAGCTGGGACAAGGCCAGCAAGGTTTCCGGCCAGGAGTTGGCCAAAACCGTCCTCAAAAAACGCTACCATTGCGGCGGATGTTTGATCGGGTGTGGCCGTACCGTAGAGATCCCCGCGGGGGCATTCCAAATGAAGGAGGGTGGCGGTCCCGAGTACGAAACCCTTGGCTTGCTTGGCTCCAACTGCCTGGTTGACGATGTTGAAGCTATCTGCAAGGGTAACGAATTGTGCAACGATTACGGCGTTGACACCATCGAAGCCGCCGGGATCATCTCCTTCCTTATGGAGGCCTGGGAACATGGCATGATCGACAAGGACGATACCGACGGTCTGGAGATGACCTGGGGTAACGGCCTCGCCATGTGCGAGATGCTAAAGAAACTCTGTTTGCGCGAAGGTATCGGCGAGCCTTGCTCCCAGGGCATCTTGGAAGCTGTCAAGCGCGTCGGTCCGGCCAGCGAAGAATTTGCCATTCATACCAAGGGGATGCTTTTCCCCGCCCATGACCCCCGTGGTCGCGGCGGTCTAGGGGTTGCTTACGCAACTTCCAACCGCGGTGCCTGTCATATGCAGGCCTACAATCAGGACTTTGAGGGCGAAGGTTGCTTCAATATCGCCGACCTGGGCTACGATGCGCCGATGCCCCCCTACACCAACGAAGGCAAAGGCAAGTTCGTCGCTGACCAGCAGCATTTCATGAGTATGATGGATTCGCTGAAACTCTGCAAATTCTCCGTCTTCGGCGGCATGACCGTCGGTCCCATGACCCAGTTCCTCAACCACATCACTGGTTGGGATTTCACCAACGAACAGTGGATCGAATGCGGCGAGCGGATTTTCAACCTGAAACGTCTGTTCAATACCCGCGAAGGCATCAGCCGTAAAGACGATACCCTGCCGGCTCGTATCCTCTCCAGCCCTCGCCAGGGTGGTTCTGGCGACTATGTGCCTGACTTGGGCTTTATGTTGCGCGACTACTATCGCGCTCGCGGCTGGGACGAGTGGGGTATCCCCACGCCGGAAACCCTTGAGCGACTCGGCCTGGATGGCTATGAGTACCGTAAGGGCAAGCGCACGACGGAAAACCAGCGGTAATTAAAACTGCCAGGAGAAATCTGGCTGACAGGAGTAAGGGCCGGTTCGTCTTGTCTCATCAAGTGATGCTGCGAACCGGCCTCTGGTGCACGTCCGGATTTCATTGTATTCAAGGGAGATATACATGTCGATGGTGGTATTAAAAACCGACAGAATTCCCGATGGTGAGACGGTTACGCTATTGGCCTTGCTGCGCTTAAATGATCTCAGTCCTGCTACTGTCATGGTTCGGGTGGAAGGCAAGGTTATCCAAAAACAGGATTTTGATAACCTTGCAATTTCCAGAGGGACAATTGTTAAAGCCTATCCGTTTGTTGGCGGGGGGTAAGTGCTCAAGGCGAGCAGCATGCCGATAACCAACGGCAGCGAAAACTATTGATCGATGCCATTGGGAGGATGACAAGGCAACTTGGAACTTCCAAGCAGCCCTCACCCCTGCATGGTGGGGGCTGTACGGTCCCTTCAGCCAGTGGCAACGGTTGGCGTGTGGGATTTCACATCTTTAAAGAGCAAGGGGAGGATTTCCGCGAGATTTCATGCCCCCTTGTCTCCTTGGCGGAGGCACGACCCAATGCGTGTCTTCGCCATTTTTTATAAAGCCCTTTTTTGCACAAAGGGTTGTAGAATTCGAAGGCGGATTCAACTAGCAAGTGCAACGGAATCCTGAATGAAGAATACCTCGTTCGGGGTTCGATAACCAAGGCACTTTCTTGGTCGATTATTCAGCCGCTCCATCGCAAACTGAATCTCTTCGTCAGTGACCGTTCTCAAGTCACGGTCCTTGGGAAAATACTGGCGAATCAGGCCGTTCATGTTTTCGTTGGTCCCGCGCTCCCATGATGCGTAGGGGCGGGCAAAGTAAAAATCGGCTTTTAGGGCCTGTGCAATATCTTTATGTTGAGCAAACTCCTTGCCGTTGTCCGAGGTCAGCGTATGAACTCGATCGGCATGGGGACTGAGTAATCGAATGATCGTTGTTGCCACCTGGGAGGCGGTTTTCTGTTCCACTTTGGCAATGAGGGACAGGCGAGCTTTGCGGTCCGTCAGAGAAACAATGGCTTGTTTGTGCCCCTTGCCAATAACCGTATCGAGTTCGCAATCGCCCAGGCGAGAACGGTCTTCTACAATGGCAGGCCGGGTTTCGATGCATTGCCGATCCGGTAGCTGACCACGACGATCTCTGGCGCCATAACGTTTCTTACGTTGTTTTTGACAACGACGATGCTTGTACAGGTCGCCTCCATTACCTTTATCCGCCAGAACGTATTGGTAGATTCGTTTATGGCTCACCGAGGGGCGACCGGTTCTGCACAACCAACCGGAGATCTGCTCGGGGCTCCAGTCGAGTTGAAGATAACTTTCGATCAAGGACCAGGTTTCAGCCGTGATTCGCTTGCGAGGCTTTTCTCGGTATCTTTTCTGGGTCAGTTGATGGGCCTGCTTGGGGCGATAGCACCGTTGCCCGCAGTTGCGCTTGAGTTCACGGCTAATCGTTGCCTTGTGTACTCCGAGCACTTCGGCAATTTTGGTTTGCGAATGTCCTGCTTTCTTGAGAGCGTAAATCTGGTATCTTTGCTCTCGGGCAAGCTGCGTGTAGCGTCTCATCTGTGCTCCTTTGACCGGCCAGTCTAAGTGGCACAGATGCTACCGCAGCTTGCTCATTTAAACCAACCGTGCAAAGTTGCACTTACGAATTGAATCTGGAGAAAGTAAAAGAAGATTCAACTTAAATTAATAGCCAAATATTTCAAATATTATTTGACTTGGTTTTTGTTCTGGTATACGCTGTTAACAACAACGGGGGAATGCAATCTTCCCTAATTCAAACCTCCACCATGGCCCGGGGATGGGCTATGGTGGAGGAATGATTAGGCTCGGTATGCAGCCTTTCGTGTTTGTGCGTAGGATCTGGGTGTTGGTTAACAAAAATCTTGTCGCCACTTCTTAGCCCCTGGTCTGGAGGCTAGCCCGAGTCATTAAGGCGCGACCATTAAGAATGAGTCTACAGAAATGGAAACTCTGGAAAAAAAATTTTTCTCGAGGCATGTGCTGGCGGTTGTCCCCATTTTGAAAAAGGCCAAAATAGGGATTGCCGGAGCGGGTGGCCTGGGTTCGAATGTTGCGGTAGCCTTGGCGCGTTCCGGGGTTGGAAAGCTCGTTATCGCGGACTTCGACCGTGTGGAACCACATAATCTTAATCGCCAGCAATATTTCGTCGACCAGATAGGAATGTTCAAGGTCACCGCATTGAAGGAAAACCTCGAACGCATCAACCCTTTTTCGGAATACGAAGTTCATAGGGTTTTTCTTAATGGGGAAAACATACCGTCCATACTTGGCGATGTCGATATCATGGTTGAGGCATTCGACAGTGTAGAGTCAAAACTGGAACTCTTGGAGAGTTGGACCGAGAAATTTCCGGGAAAGCCGGTTGTGATGGGTAGCGGCATGGGGGGCTATGGCAATAATAACGAGCTCTCAACCAAAAGGCTTTTTGAAAACGTATATGTCTGTGGCGATGGTAAAACCGATGTGGCTATTCATCCTCCCATAGCACCGAGGGTCGCCATTGTAGCTGCCATGCAGGCCAATCTGGTGCTTGAAATTCTTCTCAATAACAAGGTCGTATTATAAGTCAACTTTATGCTGGGTTCTAACGATTATTAATTCGCTACATTTGATATGAATATTTAATCTTCCTCTCAGGCGATGTGGCCTCTCCGGGTGGGGTGCATCGCCAACATTTTCCCTTGGTTTCCTTGGATTAAGAAAGATTCTCTGGGTAGATATCGATTTGTTGAAAGAATAAACAAGTTTTTTTAATATACTTAAATGATTGCAAAAATTAAATAGCCAAACGTTACAAAAATAAAAACTTCAATGACTTGATTGTTTACACGGTTAACGTTGTCTGGGGGCAACCTCCCCCATCTCACCGCCCTGCACTGAACCTCCTAGACAGTGCGGGGCGGTGTTTTTTACACATTGATTTTGGTCGTGACCGGTGCGTTGTGGTTTTTTTCAGTGGCCCTAAAAGAGGGAGCTTAACAATAGAATTCACCCCGAAACCGAAAGGAGCCAAGCATGACTAAGATTTTGCACCATTATCTTAATGGCCAGCGTGTCGCAGGTACTAGTGGCAGGTTTAGCGATGTCATCAATCCGGCATCCGGAGATGTGATTGCACAAGTTCCTTTGGCTTCTGCCGATGAAACAGCTTCAGCGATAGTCGCAGCGGCAGAGGCCTTTCCTGCTTGGCGCGATACCCCGCCACTTCGTCGCGCCCGCGTGTTATTTCGATTTATCGAATTGTTGAATCAGAACATGGACGAGCTTGCATCGCTGATTTCGGAAGAGCATGGGAAAGTTTTCGACGATGCCATCGGAGATGTCACCCGTGGTATGGAGGTTGCGGAATTTGCCTGTGGAGCACCGCATTTGCTGAAGGGCCATTTTTCTGAAAATGTTGGAACCAACGTTGACAGCCATTCCATTCGACAGCCTCTGGGCGTTTGCGCAGGTATTACTCCATTTAATTTTCCGGCGATGGTCCCTATGTGGATGTTTCCGCTCGCCATAATCTGCGGCAACACGTTTGTCTTGAAACCCTCGGAGAAAGTTCCGAGTACTGCATTGCGCATGGCCGAGTTGATGAGTGAAGCCGGGTTGCCTGCTGGTGTTTTAAATGTGGTTAACGGTGACAAGGAATCGGTCAATGTGTTGCTTGAGCATCCCCAAATTGCAGGGGTCAGTTTTGTCGGGTCTACACCGGTGGCGGAACATATTTACAAGACCGCTACGGCAAATGGAAAAAGGGCGCAAGCATTGGGTGGTGCCAAAAACCATATGGTGGTTATGCCTGATGCTGATCTCGACCAGGTAACCAATGCCCTGATGGGCGCGGCCTATGGTGCAGCCGGAGAACGTTGCATGGCCATTTCGGTTGTTGTTGCGGTCGGTGACGAAACGGCCGACGCCTTGGTCGCGCGACTGATACCAAGGGTACAAGGACTTAAGGTCGGCGCCGGCATGTCGGTTGGGGTTGAAATGGGCCCCCTGATAAGCGCAGAGCACCTGGTAAAAGTCAAAAACTACGTGGATATTGGGGTTGCCGAGGGCGCGACACTCATAGTGGATGGGCGCGATCTAACGGTACCTGCATCGGGAAAAGGTTTTTTTCTCGGTGGTTGTCTTTTTGATCGGGTAACCACAGATATGCGGATTTATAAAGAAGAAATCTTCGGTCCGGTTCTGGCGGTAGTGCGGGCTCAAGATTTCAATGTCGCACTTGAGATGATCAATGCTCATGAGTATGGCAATGGCACATCTATTTTCACCAGGGATGGAGATACCGCCCGAACTTTTGGTTCTCAGGTTCAGGCCGGTATGGTAGGCGTCAATATCCCTATTCCGGTCCCTATGGCGTATCACAGTTTCGGCGGTTGGAAGCGGTCCCTTTTCGGAGATGTGCATATGCATGGCACGGAAGGTATTAATTTTTATACCAAGCTTAAAACCATTACATCGAGATGGCCGACGGGTATCCGATCGGGTTCAGATTTTCATATGCCGACAATGGGGTGAAATTGAAAAAAATGTTTTTCCTGGTCGGGTGAAAAACAAAAAAGTTGCTATCTCGTATGCGAAAGCCCCCCTAATACAAATAGGGGGGCTTTTTTTCTTCGTTGATCAGGTTTGGAAATTTCTACCAGACAAAGAAGGTACCGATGCTGAATATTTCGGTATTTTGGTCTTCACCGTCAAACCAGGAGTTCTCAGTCAGCATAATTTCAGTCATGACCTTGAGATGGGGATTGATGTCGTGGTAGAGGCCGAATACCCATAGCGTCTGCTCTTCAATCTGTACCTCGGTACCGAGCAGGCGATCCGCTTTGTCCCGCGAGGTTTCATCCATATAGTTTCCGCCGTAGCTGACACCAAGTTTCGTTTTACCGAGGCGGTTGTCAAAACCGTACATCAATTGGGCAATAAAACCTTGGCTGTCTCTTTCCTTCCCTGCGGCATCCAGCGCATCGGTATCAAGCATCAACACGGACCCGACCGCCGAATTATCAAAGCCCGATAAAACCAAGTCGAAGCCTTTATACAGGACTTGCACTCCGCCAGCAATCCCGGTTGCTTCCACGGTGCCATCGAAGCCGCTGCCGCTCGTAAAGTCCGCTTCTTGCCAGACCCCGGACACCCAGGCTTTGAGAGATCCCCCCTCAAAAGTCCCTGCATAGGATACTTCGCCTTCAACTCGCGGCAGTTTTGTCTCTTCCGCTCTTGCTGAAGGTCCAGCAATCACGCTTGGGTCATAAAGCCCTACCGCGACCTTGAAGCCGTTAAGGTCAGGGGTGGTATAGCGTACCTGGGCGTTGAATTGCGGATAAACATAGCCATAGCCGATGCGCCCCAGGGGGGTGCCGCCCCCGTCGAGAGCGCCTTGGGCACCGTAGCCCCAGACGGTCATATCTGTCAGGAGGTTCTGGCCCTGAAACTGGCTGAGTGTTTTACCTATCAGCATCTGACCAAAGTTGCCGTCGACGGTGAAAAAGATTTCGCGAAGGTCGATCTGATTGCCGAAGGAGTTCTTTGACTTGCCAATATCCTTGGAATCGTAGGTGGGGTAAAATCCGACGCGTGCAGCCATGTCAAGGCCACCCATGGTCGGGGCTTTGATATTGAAAGCAAGAATTCCGGGGACCAGGCCGATGCGTTCCCGGTAACCCTCCTGGTTGTCAACTATGGTTCCGCCACGACGAATACCCGAGCCAAAATCGGGTTTATCGTCTGCAGTTTCGTAGGCGGCAAACATGTTAACCAGACCATCGGTGCTGAATGCCCAGCCACTATCCGTTCCGATTACAATAGCGGCATGGCTATTAGTACTAAAAACCAAAAGGCCAAAAAATAATCCGCTAAGCCAAAACCTTGAAATTTTCATCTCCAACCTCCAAAGAAACGCAACTTTAAAAAACTTCAATCGGTAACTTGGATAGGGCATAAGCTGCTTGATTAAAGCTGAATTGCCATGCCCCAAGTTCCGATGCTTTCAAATCGTTTCAGTTTTGCACGCCAACCTTCTTTGATTCACAGGTGATAGTGACGAAGTTTTTTGGGGGGAAGCAAAACAGCGTTGCAGGGGGAGGTGGGTCATGCATCAAAAATAACGGCATCCTACTTCATAGTCAATGTATAAATTATATATTTGGCTAATTTTTTAGTGCTGGAAAGGGTTCTTTTCAATTTAAAAGAGTGTATTTTCTCCTAAAAGGTATGGGATGGTTTGTAGGGCACTAAAATGTCAGTTTAAGTGACTTCCTACAGATATTCTTGGGGGGAGGGGGATAAAACTTTTTTTGGCGACCTTGGTGCCTTAGTGAAAAAAATATCTTTCCTTGGGACTGTTTGGAAGCCATGTTCGCAGTATGGGGCTTAGATCTGTTCATGTCAAAAATCGGTCAAAATTTAAACAGCGTTTGATTCTATAAAAAATATTATACAAAAAAACGTTTAAAATCAAGCAAATATAAAAAAATAGCCAAAACATTCAAAAATATGGTTGAAAAGAAATTTATCTTGTCGTATATATTGAAAACCAAAGGCTGCTGACGTGGCAGCCTTGACAAAAGAACAGCATGATTTTTTATTTTGAAAACTCTGGCCGAGGAGTTGGAGCGTGTCCTGGCCGCAATCGATGCCGACACCGTTTGCAAAACTGGAATCAGAATTTTTTTTTTGATAAATGAAAATAGCCAAATATATAAATTAATTTACAGGCACTCCATGGCAGGCTTTTTCTAAATTGCAGGGTATGGGCCATAGCTGTTCGGGGGGACAGAGCGAAAAAGCGCCGGGAGTTCATGTGAAGAGGAGCCATCACCTGTGCTGGTGGCAAAACATCTACAAACAACGAAGGAGGAGAAAATGGCTGACTTTTTGTGTCCCGCGGTAAACTTCATCGGTAAGGGTACTGTTGCCGAGGTTGGTCCCAGGGCTGCCATGTTTGGCACTAAAGCGCTCATCGTATGTGATGGTTTCCTTGCAAAACTCGAGGATGGTCCGGTTGCCAAAGTAAAAGACTCACTGGCCGCATCCGGGGTTAAATTCGCTATTTATGATGGTGTTGAACCTAACCCGAAAGACACCAATGTTGCTGCCGGTCTGAAGATTTACAAAGCGGAAAAATGCGACATCATCGTGACCGTCGGTGGCGGAAGCTCCCATGACTGCGGTAAGGGCATCGGTATTGCTGCCACGCACGACGGGGACCTCTACAAAGATTATGCCGGCATCGAGATGTTGACCAACGAACTGCCTCCGATTATCGCGGTCAACACCACCGCCGGTACCGCCAGTGAAGTTACCCGCCACTGCGTTATCACCAACACCAAAGAAAAAGTTAAATTTGTTATCGTCAGTTGGCGCAACCTGCCTAAAGTTTCTATTAATGATCCTGAGTTGATGGTCGCCAAACCGGCCGGCTTGACCGCCGCTACCGGTATGGATGCTCTGACTCACGCTGTTGAATGTTATGTGACCAAAGATGCCAATCCGGCAACCGACGCCGTGGCGATTCACGCTATCAAATTGATTGGCAAGTTCTTGCGTCGCGCCGTTGCAAATGGGGCGGATATCGAGGCTCGCGAAGGCATGGCCTATGGGTCCCTGCTGGCCGGTATGGCTTTCAACAATGCAGGCCTTGGTTACGTGCATGCCATGGCTCATCAGTTGGGCGGCCTGCTCGATATGCCCCACGGCATCGCCAATGCTGTACTGCTGCCCCATATCGAAAGATATAACCTGATGGTTAACCCCGAGAAATTTGCCGATATCGCCGTGGCGTTGGGGGAAAATATCAATGGTCTCGGCAAGATGGAAGCTGCTGAAAAAGCCATCGACGCCATCGTTCGCTTGTCCATGGATGTTGGGATTCCTCAGCACCTTGCTGAACTGGGCGTCAAGGAATCCGATATTCAACAGATGGCGGAAATGGCTATGCGGGACGGCAACGCCGGTACAAATCCCCGTGTTGGTAAGCTCGCCGATATCGTCCAACTGTTCAAGAATGCCATGTAATTAGCATAAAAAGTGGCGCCTTCGCACTTTAGCGGAGGTGCCACTTCTGTTTTGAGGGTGGTTGCAACGATTCTCGGATAAAGGAGCACAACGGTTGTGGGCATGAACGAAAATGCGGAGCTCCTGAAAGTTTATGTTTGGAACGATGAGCGGAAGGGTGCAGGCCTCTGCATGAAGTGATCGTAGATCGGATGAAAGAGCTCGACGGTTATGGCCTGACAGTGGTGAGGGTTTACTCCCGTCCGACAGGCAATAGTCAGTCGGACGGTCAGCAGACGGTTGTGAAGGTTCTTGCCAGGCCGGATGCTATCGATCTGGTGCAACGCTTTGTCCATCAGCTCGGCAGTTCCGGGTGGATGGTCAGGGAAAAAATCGAAGCCCTTTGCGGTTTGTGAAAAGCATAACCGAGCCGGGAATTGGGGAAGAGCCTGCATTCTGTGCCAGAGTAGGAACGCTGGTCGGCACAGTCGATGACAGGCTGTTTTACATGCAAAGCCCTTTTTAGGAGTAAACGCTAAACACGGACGTCATAGAGTGGAGGATAGTTATGGATGCCTGGAGTCTTAATGCCATTTTGCTGGCTTTCGGGGGCGGAATGTTCGGTGCCAGTCTCGGCGGCTTGTGGTCTTTCTGTCTCTGCGGTCTGTTGACCATGTTGGGCTGTCTGGTCGTGCTAGGCGGCGGTTCTGATTTTCTGTTGCTGCAAGTCGGTCTGGGTCCGATCTTCGGTCCCCACACCGGCGGCTTTGTGGCCGGGGTTGTTGCCTCGACCTATGCTGCCGGTTTCAAAAAAAATCATCCCTCGGGCGCGGCCAAGGATATTCTGTCGCCTCTGGTCGATACCTCTTGGGATGTGCTGGTGGTCGGCGGTGTCTCTGCCGTTTTTGGCCTAGTGATCGTACCTCTGCTGGGCAAAGTTCCCCTTGTCAAGGAATTCGACCTGCTGGCCCTGTCCATCTGCATCAATATCTGGTTGGCTCGTGGCCTGTTCCAGAAAGAGGCGCCCTGGGGGAACATGGAGTCGATCAGGGAGCACGGCTGGCTGAAAACCAATGGCTACGCCATTTCCTGGGTCGGCTGGATGTCGCCGCCGTCCCGCCTGCTGGCCATCGGTGCCGGCATGGGCCTGCTGTCTGGTGGGGTGGCCATGGGCTTCCGCGAGTACCTGGCGCCGCTGGCCGCGCAGGGTGTGGTGAGTGACGCCGCTGCCTTCGTGGCGCCGCTGATCTTTTGCTGGGGTTTTTCGGCCATCATGCTGACCATGCTCAATTTCGGTCAGGGCACCATCCAGAAGTCTCCGGTAACCCACTGTATGGCAATCATGGGGGCTTGGGGGTATCTGCAGACCGGCTCACTGGTGATGGCCATGATCTTTGGTATCGGTGGCGCATTTGTCGAAGAGTTGACGGCCCGCATGTTCTACAACCACGGTAGCAACCATCTTGATCCGCCCGCTGCGGGGATTGCCCTTTCGACCTTCATAATGAATATATTGTTCAAGCCTGAATTCTTGAACCTCGGCAAGTTTTTCAATTAATAGCTCAAGCTCCATCTTGGAAGCGTAAGGGATTGAGAAGTTTATCTGAATGCCGAGTTCGTCGTGAAATTCTGGCGACTTAAACAAATATGCGAGAGCTTAGGGGGTTCGATATGGGCAATGAAGGAAAAGGCAAGTTGTTGAGAATCTATCTCAATGAAACCAAGCGGTTGGGGGATAAGTCTCTCTACGAAGCTATTGTGGAAAAAGCCTTCAAGCACGGCTTGGCGGGGTCTATGGTTTTCCGGGGGATTGAAGGGGCCGGGTTCTGCTGCAAGACCTGCAGAACACAAATACCCAGCCTGACCATCTCCAAGTGTCAACCCATGGTAATCGAGTTCATTGATACTGAAGAAAAGATAAGTACCTTGGTCCCCATTCTCAAGAAAATGGTCACTGCCGGTGCCATGGTAACTATGGATGCCGAGGTTGTGCATAACGTTTGCGAGTCTTAGTTTTGGGGCCCCGGTGTCTAGTCTGAGGACCTTACAGGTTTTCGGCCGCCGCAACACCGGGGCCATTTTTCAAGTTAAATTCGCGCTGTTTTTTGCAGAGGCATTCAGCGCTTCGATTGGCAGGTAGGCTTGAGTATTTCGCCATAAGGAGTAATTATGCGTTTGTTGGCTAAGTTTTTCCCCGAATTTGCGGAATTGCTGGACAAGACCGACGAGTTGTACCAGCAAAAGCGTTTCATTGACGAAAAAACCTATCAGTACATCTGTTTCGCCGTGTCCATCAAGGCCCGCTCGAAACCTTGCGTACTGAAACATTTCAAGGGTGCACTGGATGCCGGTGCTACGGTTCAGGAGTTGGCCTATATCCTGGCCCTAGTGATGCGCGAAGCGTCCGGCGCCGATGACTGCTGGACCCATGATGTGCTGGAGGACTGGGATGAGATCGTTGCCGGCAATATTGCCTGTGGATGCCCCGCATAAGGGTGGCTGAGGTTATATTTGATAAGACGGAGTTATGAACAGGGGGGGGCAATACAGATGTCCTCCCTGTTCGCATTTGCAAAGGGTAAAAATGCTGGGCCGTGTCCCCAAAATACACCATAGGGTTCTAAGGGCGGTAAATTTGATTGATAAAAACCTAGGTAATTTCAGACAGATTCAGTTCAGCAAAAATAAATAGCCATATATTTGTAATTTTGCTTGACCTGCCATTGTTGTTATTGTAAAAATTAACACAAGAGAAAGACCTATTCGGGTCTCAGGTTTTTATAGTGTTGCACAGCTGGCCGTTCCGGGAGGGCCAGATAGACACAGAACAAGGAGGCACAACCATGATTCCATCCCGTCCGTTTCGTACGCCAGCCACCATTCATTTCGGCGAAGAGGCTGCTGCCAATTCCGGGCCGGAGGCCAAGCGTCTTGGGGCGCGCAAAGCCCTGTTGATGACCGATAAGGTACTGGCTGAAGTCGGCGCCATCGATCCGGTGGTCAAGTCTCTACAGGGTAACGGTGTTGAGGTCGTCGTATTTGACGGCGTGAACTCCGAGCCTGATCTGTCCCATGTCGAAACCGGCTTGCAGATGCTCAAGGAAGAGCAGTGCGATTGCATTGTAGCTTGCGGTGGCGGCAGTCCCATCGATGCGGCCAAGGCCGTTAGCATTATGGCAACCAACTCTGGCAATATCGAAGATTACATGGGGTTGGACAAGTTCACCGTGCCTGGAGTGCCGCTGATGGCCGTACCGACCACCGCCGGTACCGGTAGCGAAGCTACCATGTTCACCATCATCACCGACACCAGTCGGGATGTTAAGATGCTGATCGGCAGCCCGTTTCTCATGCCGAAGATCGCCATCGTCGATCCTCTGTTGACCTTGGATCTGCCGCGGAAACTGACCGCCGCCACTGGGCTGGATGCTCTGACCCATGCTATTGAAGCTTATGTCTCGGTCAAGGCCCAGCCGATGACCGATGTGCTGGCTCTTTCCGCCATCAAGCTGATCAGCGAGAATTTGCTCCTGGCATGGGGTGATCCACGGAATCGCGAGGCGCGGGCCAGCACCATGTTGGGCTCGTTGCAGGCCGGAATCGCCTTTTCCAATGCCTCCGTAGCCCTGGTGCACGGCATGTCTCGTCCGATCGGCGCTAATTTCCACGTGCCCCACGGTGTTTCCAACGCCTGTCTGCTGGGTGTCGTCATGGACTATTCGCTTGAGGGAAATCCCCAGCGTTATGCCGATATTGCCCGGGCCATGGGGGTCGAAAACGGTTGTCAGAACACTATGGGTGTCGCCAAAGTTGGCGCCGAAAAGGTTAAGAATTTGATCAGAATGCTGGAAGTGCCGACCCTGAGCCAGTTGGGCGTTACCGTCGAGAAGCTGGAGCCGGTGGTTGAGAAAATGGCCGAGGACGCCATCGCCAGCGGCAGCCCCGGTAACAATCCGCGCAAACCGTCCAAGGAGGAAATTGTCGAGCTTTATCGGGCAGCGCTTTAATTATGATGATTTTTTAACTAAATAAAATAGCCAAACAGTTGAATGTATGGGTGCCGACAGCTGTTGTCGGCAACAACTATCTGAATGTCTCTCGTGACAACGAGAAGGCTGAATCCAGAAATTTGAAGGGAGAAATACCATGGGTGAAGCAAGAGAACTGGGTCCGGAAATTCAAAGACTGCGCTATTGCGTTGATAATGAATGGAAAGAGTCGAAAACCGACAAATTTATGGCCGTCATGAATCCGAGCCTCGGGATTCAGATCGCCGAGACCCCCTGCTGTACCACTGAAGAGGTTGAGTCAGCAGTCCAGTCCGCCAAGGCGGCCTTCCCTGAGTGGTCGTCCAGGCCTGCCGCCATCCGTACCCAGGTACTGTTCAAGTTCCGTGATCTGGTAAACCAGCACTTTGATGAGCTGGCCACTATTCTCGCTACCGAGATGGGCAAGAACCTCAACGAAGCCCGCGGCGATGTACACAAGGTTGTCGAGGCCTGCGAAGTTGCCGTTGCCACACCGCTGGAAATGCAGGGGCACTCCACCATGGAAGTTACACGCGGTCACGACTCGGTGCTGTATCGTGAGTCGGTCGGTGTTTTCCTCGGCATCGCCCCCTATAATTTCCCGGCGATGATTCCCTTTGGCTGGTTCATTCCTCTGGCCATTGCTTGCGGCAACACCGTGGTCCTGAAGTCCGCCAGCCTGGTGCCCATGACCAGCATGCGCCTGATGGAACTGCTGATCGAAGCCGGCCTGCCCAAAGGAGTCGTCAACCTGATTACCTGTAGTCGTAACGAGTTGACCGACCTGCTGTCCCATCCGGACATCCGCGGCATCTCCTTTGTTGGCTCTACCTCCGTCGGCCTTAAGATCTATTCCACCGGTGCTGCTGCAGGCAAGCGGGTGCAGGCTCTGACCCAAGCCAAGAACCATGCCCTGGTGCTGCGCGACGCCCCTCTGGACTGGTCTGCCCGCCGGATCATCAACTCGGCTTTCGGTTGTGCCGGTCAGCGCTGCATGGCGCTGCCGACCGTGGTTGTCGAAGATTGCATCGCCGATGAATTCGTGGCTCTGCTGAAAAAGTATGCCCAGGAGTTGAAGATGGGGCCGGCCTACGAAGAGACCACCCAGTTGGGTCCCTTGGTCAGCGCTGGTCAAAAGAAATTCGTTGTCGACATGATCAACAAAGGTGTCGAAGAGGGCGCCGAGCTGATTCTCGATGGTCGCGAAACGGTTGTCGAAGGCTGCGAAGAGGGCTATTTCGTCGGCCCCACCATCTTCGACAATGTCAAGCCGGGCATGGTTGTTGGCGATGAAGAAATCTTCGGTCCGGTCGTTAGCATCAAGCGGGTCAAGGACTTCGAAGAAGGCATCACCGTCATGAACAACAACGAGTTCGCCAACGGTTCTTCGATCTTCACCCGGGACGGCCACAAATCCCGGGAATTCGCTCGCCGGACCGACGGTGGCATGGTCGGCATTAACGTCGGTATTCCGGTGCCCCTGGCGTTCTTCCCCTTCTCCGGTCACAAGCGCTCCTTCTTTGGCGATCTTCACTGCCTCGGTCGCGACGGGGTTAAGTTTTATACCCAGACCAAGACTGTTACCACCAAGTGGGCATCTCTGGAGGAACTCAGCGATCAGGACAAGGTTTCTACCTGGGAAGGTACCATCAACAGAGAGCTGTAATAGATCTCTGGCGCAATGAAAAGTCTGGCGGCCCGGCATCAAAGGGCCGGGCCGCCAGTACCTGCTTCGCTAGGGTCATAGGGATGACGATGCACATTGTTAAAGACATAGATGCCCAAACCAAGGCGATTATCGTGCTGGAATACCTGCCCGGTCGTACTGTGGCAGAGATATGCCAAGAGTATGACGTTGAAACGACACAGATCTGGGAATGGCGCAAAACTTTCCTGTTGAATGTGCATAAGGTTTTTGGTTTGACTCACAAGTTTGAGATTTTGGAAAACGAGATTCTGGCGCCGGATGTCCACCGCATGGTTATTCGCGCCCCGCGGATTGCCAAGGTTCGCCAACCTGGGCAGTTTGTCATAATCGGTGCTGAAGGGTACGGCGATGGTGTCCCCCTTACCATTGATGACGCCAATCCTTCAGAAGGCACCATTACCCTATTTGTTCATGCGGTCAGTGCAGCTTCGCGGAAACTTGTTGGAACTCCCGTGGGAGGAGGGGTTCCAGATATTACTGGACCTCTGTGGTGCAGGCATTCGGTAAGTAAACCGTGAAGAAAGAGGTTCCAAATGTTTGAGGTTCTGCAAAGCGCAGCGGATTTTTGAACTGTTCCGTCAACGGCAAGGACACGCATCGGCAACCTAGCGCAGAAAGAGTTCGGCACTGTGTAGAGTCTTATCCGGGAAAATCCTGAATAGAGTTCCCGAGAAATGTCAAATAGAGGAGATGGAAATGGCAAGAATACTCTACGGGGTATGGAATGAAGAGATCACCGACAACCGGGACAAGCGGTTTTTCGAGATCGAAGAGCTGAAAGAGTTCGATCAGATGGATGAGTTCAATCCCGGCAATCCGGTGAAAGCGTTCCTGGGCGCCAAGGGTTTTTTTGTCTTCGACAAGGAGACCAGCATTCTTGACGCCGCTCATCAGTATGTCGCCACTGCAGCCAAGGAGTCCTGCGGCAAATGTACGCCCTGCCGTGTGGGCACCGAGGTGCTCACCTCAAAGCTGGAAGCTCTCAGCAAGGGCGAGATCGGCGCCGATGCCGTGGATGAGATTCTGACCCTGGCCGAACATATCAAGTCCACCTCCATGTGCGGGCTGGGGCAGACCGCCACCGAACCCCTTATCGCCATGCTCCGGCATTTCAGGGATGAATTTGAGATCAGTATCGGCCGGTATGACGAGACAGGAAAGCAGGCGTACACCGACTACGTGACCGCCCCATGCATAGAGCAGTGTCCCTCTCGGGTAGACATCCCACGCTACATCGAGTATGTGAAGGACAGCAAATTCGACCGTTCCATAGGCGTGATTCTGAAGAAATACCCCATGGCCGCCACCTGCGGTCGCGTGTGCGTGCGCTTCTGCGAGGCCGCCTGCCGCCGCAGCCGCGTGGACGAGCCCGTGGGCATCAAGGTGCTTAAGCGATTCGTGGCCGACAAGGAGCGCTACGTCACAGATCAGTGGTTCAACGAAGACCTCATCTCTGAAAAGAAGGGCGATGACTTGAGGGTAGCCGTCATCGGCGCGGGCCCGGCCGGTATCTCCGCGGCCTATCATCTGCTGCTCAAGGGCTATCCCGTGGACGTGTACGAGTCCCTCACCGAACCCGGCGGAATGGCGGGCGTGGGCATTCCAAAATACCGTCTGCCCAAGGACGAGATTCTCAACAAAGAGGTGAGCATCATCGAGTCGCTGGGTGGACATATCCATTATGGCAAGAAGATGGGCAAGGATTTCTCCCTCGACGATCTGATTAGGCAGGGGTACAAGTCGGTCTTCATCGGTGTGGGCGCCCACAGGGGCAAGAAGTTGAAAGTGGCCGGCGAAGACGACTCTCTGGAAGGCTATATCAGTGGCGTCAGGTTCCTTCTTTACATCAACCAGCATGTCCTCAATGAAGAGCAGAGTGAATTCCCGGTGAAGCTGGGCAAGAAGCTGCTGGTGATGGGTGGTGGAAATGTGGCCATGGACTGCGCTCGCTCCGCCCTGCGCATGGGTGTTGAAGAGGTACATGTGGCCTACCGCCGCGCCGAAGAGCAGATGCCCGCCGACGTGGAGGAGATCCACGCGGCCAAGGAGGAGGGAATTCACTTCCATTTCCTCAGCCAGCCCGTTCGGGTGATCTCCGAAAAGAGACAGGTCACCGGCATTGAATTCGTTGAGATGGAGCTGGGCGAGATGGACTCCAGCGGACGCCGGGGCGTGACTCCTAAGCCGGGCTCGGAATTCATCATCGATGCCGACAACGTGGTGGTCGCCATCGGCCAGGAGGTAGATGCCTCCTTTCTCAGCGATGACGACGGGATGGAGCTCGATCGCTGGGAGTGCCTTAAGACCGACGACCATCTGGCCACCACCCGCAAGGGTGTGTTCGCCGGTGGCGATTGCGTGCTGGGCCCAGCCACCCTGATCCAGGCCATGGCCCAGGGCGAGAAGGCGGCACGATCCATAGACGAGTATTTGACTTACGGCCGACCCCAGTTCGATTCGGACCGGCGCATGAGCCAGATCGTCGAGTGCGTCCGTAAGCATGCCGACGACGACGTGATCCAGCCCGTAAAGCATCAGTACCGGGTGCGCATCGAGGAGCTGGAGCCCGAAAAGCGGAAAGAGATCTTCGAGGAGGTTGAGAAGGTCATCACTGCGGAGGAGGCGTTCCGCGAGGCGGATCGGTGTTTGCGGTGTTATCGGATTTATTCTGTGATAACGGATCACTAATGGTTTAGCAAACATAAAAGCCGTAATACTCATTAGAGAGAAATGAGTATCTTCAGTTAAAATTTCATGCGCTATTTAGCGTTGACAAATCTTTTAGGAGATTGCAATGCAAGGGACCATCAACGGAAAACTGGTGGAATTCGGGGAGAACGAGACCATTCTCCAGACCGCGAGACGTTATGATATGTTTATCCCCACCCTTTGCGAGCTGGAGAATCTCGACCACACGCCCGGCACCTGCCGCGTCTGTCTGGTGGAGATCAAGCGCAAGGGGGATGACTTCACCCAGATCGTGACCTCGTGCAATACGCCCATGGAGGAGGGCAACGAGGTGCAGACCCGCAGCCGCAAGGTGCGCGAGCAGCAGCGTCTACAGGTGAATCTGCTGCTCACCGATCATGAAGAGGACTGCGCCACATGCGTGCGCCACGGCGACTGTGAGCTGCAGGACGTGGCTCAGTTCGTGGGCTTGAAAGAGGCGCGCTTCAAATACGACTTCTCCAGCGGCCGCACCAAGGATGCCAGCTCTCCGTCGGTGGTCCGCGACATGACCAAGTGCATCCGCTGCGGACGTTGCGTGACCATCTGCCGCGAAGTGCAGGGCACGGACGTGCTGTTCTACGAGAATAAGGGCGTCAACTCCGAGATTGGCGTACGTGACAGCGATCTCTTGAACACATCGGACTGCGTGAGCTGCGGCCAGTGCACCCTGGTCTGTCCCGTGGGCGCCCTGGCCGAACGGGACGATACCGAAGAGGTGATTGACTACCTCAACGATCCTGAGATGTTCACCGTAGTCCAGTTCGCTCCGGCCACCCGCGTGGCCCTGGGCGAGGAGTTCAACTTGAAGCCCGGCAGCAACGTGGAGGGCCAGATGATCACCGCCTTCCGCAAGCTGGGCGCCGATGTGGTGCTGGACACAAACTTCACGGCCGACGTGGTCATCATGGAGGAGGGTAGCGAACTGCTTCACCGCGTGAAAGAGGGCGGCACCCTGCCCATGCTCACATCCTGCTCCCCCGGCTGGATCAACTATGTGGAGAAATTCTATCCCGATATGGTCTCCAATCTCTCCACCACCAAGTCGCCTCAGCAGTGTCTGGGTGCCATCGCCAAAACCTATCTGGCCGAGAAGATGGAGATCGATCCGGCCAAGATGCGCGTCATCTCCATCATGCCATGCACGGCAAAGAAGGAGGAGGCCAAGCGTCCCGAATTCACCATCGGCGAACGTCCCGAGGTGGATGTGGTGCTCACCACCCGCGAGTTCGGCTCGCTACTGAAACGGGAAGGCATCTGGCTGCCCGATCTGGAGGAGGGCAAGTTCGACAATCCCTGGATGGGTGTGGCCACGGGCGCAGCCGAGATCTTTGGTTCAACCGGCGGTGTAATGGAGGCGGCGGTGCGCACCGTGCACTACATCGTCAAGGGCGAGGAGCTCCCTGGCGTGGACCTAAAAGCCGTGCGCGGCCTGGAGGGCATTCGTGAAGCCAGCGTGGATCTGGGCGAACTGGGCACGGTGAACGTGGCCATCGCCAACAGCCTGAAATCCGCGAGAGAGCTGGTGGGTCGGGTACGCAGCGGCGAGAAGGAGTACCACTTCATCGAGGTCATGGCCTGCCCCGGCGGTTGTATGGGAGGTGGAGGCCAACCCAAGCACAAGCACAACTACCGTGAATTTCTCACGGCGCGTCAGAAGGCCATCTACGACATCGACGCCAGCAGCGAACTGCGCCAGTCCCACCGCAATCCCCTGGTGAAGGAGATGTACGACAGCTACTTCGGCGAACCCTACTCGTCCGAGAGGTCGCATAAATATCTTCACACCACCTATTCGGACAAGAAGCGGACGGTGAAACACACCATCAAGGAGATCTGGGATGAGCTGTCGGAAGGCCGGTAGGGACGGTGCAAGCTGCATCCCTACAATCGGAGCAACAGTAGGTTGTAGCCTTCGGCGGCAAAAGCCTCCCGAACGTTTCAAGATGTCGGCAACTGAAATTCTTCTACTGGATAGTTGATTAAGTACTTTGCCGGGAGTTGAAAAAAGCCGCGGATAGGAAAATCAGCGGCTCCCCGGTTCAATGGGGAGCCGTTTGTTTGGAGTGACTGTATTGTTAGAATCGGTTTGTTCCCAAGGTAGCACATACCATGGAGGCCCTGGCCATGCAGGTGGCTGATGTGCAAACATCGAGGGAACATTAGTTAAAAAAAGCTGGGGCCACATGATAAGATTCTGCAGTTGGTGTAACAGTACGCTGCGCTGGTCAACTAAGTTCAAGGGGAAAACCCAGGGCATCTGCCTGAATTGTTTGCGCAAGCATTTCTCGGACGAGGCGAAAGATATTCTCCGGGCCGTGGAGGAATGATGAAAAACATAAGGCAAACCTTGCAAGGGAAGCCGCGCCTGGGCGCAGTGGCAGCCCTGGTTTTATTGTCCCTGATCTGGGGCTACAACTGGGTGGTGATGAAAATCGCGTTGCAGGATGCGCCTCCTTTGTTGTTCGCTGCTCTGCGAACCTTTCTCGGCGCGATCTGTCTGTTACCCATTCTCTACTTTCAGGGCCGTTTGCGCTGCCCGCAAAACCCGTTGCAGATTGTCCTGCTCGGTCTGCTTCAGACGACCGGTTTCATTGGTTTTATGACGTGGGCCTTGCTGGCCGGAGCAGCGGGGAAAACCGCCATGCTGGTCTATCTGATGCCTTTTTGGGTACTGATCCTGGCAGGAATTTTCCTCAATGAAAGACTGGACTCCTGGCAGCGACTGGTCATGGTTCCGGCATTTGGCGGGTTGGTGCTGATACTCGAACCGTGGCACTTTTCTGGCGATCTCACTCCCAAGTTCCTTGCTCTGGGCTCCGGCCTTTGCTGGGCCGGAGGATCGGTGCTGGGAAAACGGCTCTGTAAAACCACCCACGCGGACCTTCTTGGTCTCACCGCCTGGCAGATGTTGCTGGGCTCCCTTCCGCTGGCGGCAGCCTGCTTCCTGATCCCTGAATCACCGGTCACTTGGTCTAGCTATCTGCTGGCGGCGCTAGCTTATAACGTTGTCCTCTGTAATGCTCTGGCCTTTATTCTCTGGTTTTACATCCTTAAAAAGCTGCCGGCCGGCATCGCCGGTCTGGGGAGCCTCGGCACTCCTCTGCTCGGTGTGCTGGCTGCCTGGGTGCAGCTGGGAGAGCGACCGGGCCTTTCCGCCGGGATAGGGATGGGGCTAATCGCCTGTGCCCTCTTTTTGTTATGTCGTTCCTGGCGAGGGGTTGGGTGCCGGCAAAAAAGACCCAGGAACCTTGAACCCAATGAGGAACTCGCGCGCCAATTGCATTAATGTGGTAGTTGGGTTGTGGTCGGTACAGTGGGTTGTGTTTGCAGAACAAGGGTAATCTTTGAGATTAATAATAACCTATGCAAGGGCTGCGGCTTGTGCAAGGCAGCTTGTCCTCGGAGTTTGCTTGTGTTGAGAAAGCAGGAAGGCTTTACGGATTTTTCTTTTGCGTTCATTCGAGAAACAGTCAACTGCGCTGGCTGCGCGATGTGCGCTTCCGTATGCCCAGATATTGCGATTTGCGTTTATGCGCGAACAAAAAATAAATACACTTTGGAACGCAGTCGGGCTTTTTCGATTGTTAAGAAAAAAATCAGAGAAGGGTCGGGTAGATGATTAAATTAAATGGTAAATTGAATGCCCGCCAATGGGGCCGGTCAGATATTCATGCAGCATTACCCCTATACTAAAGCCGCCGGGAAAAGACTGTAGAGGGTTGCCAGATCCGGTGTAATAAGTGAAAGTCCCCTTACGTCTGGTGGCTTCAGGAGATTTATACAGGGAAGTGCTTTCCATAAACAATTACGGATTAAGGTACATTGCTGGCCGAGGTTGGTCCTAAGGCCTATGCTTATATAGAGGAGTATTGATACTCATTATCCTTCGTAACAGAAAATCTTTCTTTTTTTACTTGCTTGCTGCCGCTTTCTGGTCGGAGTAGAGAATTCATGACCCCGACCATAGTAGTTTTGAAAGATGATCAGACAGGCCAGGAACTTCTCGAAGAAGCTTTGTAGGTTTTAGATCCTGCTGTCACAGGCATTTCTGTTCATTTTGAGCACTTTGATCTGAGTCTGGAAAATCGTCGTAAAACTAGGAATAAGGTAGTCTACGAAGCCGCTGAAGCCATTGATAACTATCTCAGTCGAGTATGAAAGCTAAATCAAGAATTTCCATGCGACTGTATATACCCAGTTTGGATGAGATTTGAGCGATTTTCATAGGTGAAAGTGACTGTCAGAATGGGCACTCAAAATCATACGAGTTGGCAGGCAAAGAGGAGGTCACTCGAGCCTTCGACTTGGAGCGTGAGGGGCTATGATCATTATCTGCAGCTGGTGTAGTGCCAGGATCGGTTGGGTTAACTATTCCAAAGGCGAAAGCCACGGAATCTGTTTGAATTGTTTGCAGGAATTTTTCCCAATAGAGGCGAAAAGTATCATTCGCAAGATGCGCACCGACGCTCTGGCTACGCGTATTGGTAAGCAAGGTAATTGCAATAATGATGGTTGCCCTGTACCTGCTTGACTCTCATTTAAGTCACGATAATTGGTTTGATTCCAGAAGTAATGTTGATCCAATAAAAGACGGAGCTCAATACTCCGCCCCTTTTGTTGGTGCGATTTTTTTAGGCAATCAAATCGCCTCTTTGGGCGTTGGTTTTTTTTCTTCGTTTTCTCGCAGAGCTTCCAGTTCTTTTTCCACATCGCAAATATGGGCAAACATGTGTTTTTCTGCCCCGTCGGCATCCCCTGATTTGATCGCTTCAAAGATCTTCTCGTGGGAGTCCAGGACATGCTGCGAAAACTCCTGTCCCGGATTTATGTGCGTTTTGATGTCCGTGAGCATGCTGTTGACAAAATCAAGAATCATGACCATCACAGGATTCCTGCTGGCTTGAGCAAGGAAAACATGAAAATCAATTTCTTCTTTGACACCTACCACGTTTTTTTTCTTTTCGAATATTTTCCGACATTTTCGGTCGATTTCTTCAAGTTTATCGATTTCCTGAGCACTGAAACGCTCTGCCGCAAGCCTTGCAAGGTAAGGTTCAACAATCTTTCGGATTTCAGAAAGATCCTTGACGGAAACATTTTGAAAGTGAAGGAAATTGGCAATGGAGTCACGGGTCGTTTCCATATCGACTTCACTGACAACCGGCCCGCCTCCAGCACCTCGCTTGATCTCAATAAACCCCATAGCTTCCAAACTACGTAGCGCTTCACGTAAGGTGTGTTTACTGACACCAAATTGCGTAATCAGATCCTTTTCCGGAGGCAGACACTGACCGGCTTGTAACTGACCCTTTAAAATCGCATCTCGCACCTGGCGGATAATGTGTGTTGACATTTTGTCATGGCTTGCTGATCTGAACATGTTGACCTCGATATATGTTTATATATAGCCAAATGATTAAAAGTTACAATTATCCACTTGAAGATACTAAAGACCGAAAAGATAATCAAGTAAATTTGTCCAATATATTGTTCCAGATGGTTTTCATCATAAGGATGTGATTTTAAATAAACTTCTTACGGCGGGTGTCAAGGTAGTTGTCGCCTCAGTCTCATTATGCTGCTTCACTACAAAGGTCCTCTTCGGGGGACCTTTTTCGGTCGGGATTGAGTCGAACGATCTCAATGGGCTCCCAGTTGCGTGTTTGCCCGGTCCAGCGACCGGGGTTTCTCTGCCGGGCCTGTTCGTAAACCTCCTTCCGCTTGCTCAACTTGGCGGCTTCTCGCCCATAGTGCCGATCGTCTGGCGTCACGAAGCGGATCTCACTATGCTGATGCGCGGTGTTGTACCAGTGGACGAATGCATCGACCCACCGTTGAGCTTCAAACTCAGAAGCAAAGGGGCGAGACGGATATTCCGGCCGATACTTCAAAGTACGAAACAGTGACTCCGAGAACGGGTTGTCATTGCTGACGCCCGGTCGACTGAAGGAGGGAACGACGCCCAGGCGCTGCAACGTGGCCAGCATGGTCGAGCCTTTCATCGGGCTACCGTTATCGGAATGCAGCACTAGGCCCTTGGGATCAACCTTGTGGCGGTGAAAGGCTTCCACGCACAGCAACGCACTGTTCTGACCGCATTCTTTGGAGAAGGCAGTAGCGGCCATAATCTTACGGCTCCAGACATCCAGGATCATGTAGAGATAAAAGAACTGGCCGGTGATCGTGGACCTCAAATAGGTGATGTCCCAAGACCACACCTGGCATGGCCCTGTGGCCACTTTCTTCCGAGGGCGGCGATGCGTGGCCGGCCGGCAGCGTTCCCGGTGGGCCAGTTGGTTCGCCTGCCGCAGAATCCGGTAAAAGGACGATTCCGACGCCACATATCGGCCTTCATCGGCCAGGCGGGGGACGATCTGCTTGGGAGACAGTTCCCGATATATTGGTGAATTGGCAACCGACAGGACCTCCTGCCGCTCAACTGGCGTCAGCTTGTTGGCCGGTGCAGTTACTGGGCCATGATGCCGGTCCTCGTCATCCTCCTGACGGGCCCAGCGCTGAATGGTGCGGGCAGTCAGTCCCAGCATCTGGGCGGCCGGTTTCAACCGGGCTCCCTGGCACATGGCCTCATCGACCAGTTCCAAGGCCTGCTGCCGCTCTAACGGTCGGTGTCGTCGCCCTCGTCCCCCCAGATTTCCTGTGCTTTTTTTTTGAGAACCAGCAACGCTGCGGTTTCGGCCAACGCCTTGTCCTTGCGCCTCAGTTCCTTCTCCAACTCCTGGATACGTTTGCTCTCGGCACGCTTAGCTTGTTTGGGCTCAAGGCCAACGAGCATCTGATCACGCCACTGCTGAAGTTGGGCGTCATGCAATCCCCGGCTGCGCAAAAAGGCGCCGAACTCTTCTTCAGAAAGCGATGCCGCTTCCAGAACGGCCGCCAGCTTCTCTTCGGCACTCCAGTCTTGTGGTCGTTTCATATTGGACAGCCTCTGCATGGATTCGGTAAAGGATGGCGGCTCGGCATTGACAGCAATACCAAGCGTATCAGCTTCACTCACCCATCGGTAGAGCGAACTGCGGGAGACCCCTATCTCCTCTGCCAATGAGACTGGACTGGGCCCATCAGGGTCGGTCATTTTCTGAATCATTAGTGCTCTGAACGCTTTGGAATACATACGCCTCCTGACTGCCCCTCAATTCTTTTGAGTTCAGTTAGAGGCGACAACTATGCTGACACAGGGGGGCGCTGACCAGAAAAAAGATTCCAACAAATCCTGCAATCCGGAACACTTAAGCGATCATCCCTACAAGAAAGGAGCGGAACGGCTGGACAGTCTTGCCTGACAACAGGGGGAGAGGGTTGATTAAGGACTCCTAGTTGGTTTTGGTCCGAATAGACAGCACTAAAAAACCGGGGTCGAATAAGAATAAATCCGTTTTGAATAGATTCTTGAATAGATACTTTTGCTAATTTCACCTGTGTTTCAAGTATGTTGAGTATTTTCTTGAATAGATACTTGAATAGATTCAACCTTTCAATTCTGCGGGAAGACCTCGAGCTCCGAAAAAAACTGCAAAGTGGGAGTCAGCGCTACCACCACGGGATTTGACCGGCCAATGGGTTGGTGGTTTTGACTTCCACTTTTGTCCGGATCAGACCCCGGGCGCTACAACTTATGCGTAAGCTTCCGGCTAACATTCCGTCACATATGGGCAAGGCCCACATGTTTCCTAGCGGCTTTGGCGTCTATAAGGCAGTTGCTCTGGGCTCAACGGGGACGGTCGGTAGTTTTAACCCCCTTAAAAATTGCTGAGTTTACACTGGCAAGGCTCAGTAGAAAAAGTGGCTTTATCGCGGTCCGCTATTTTCTGTTTCCAGGTCGGATACATACAAACGGACCCCATTTACGGCTAGGATTTGTTCACTATATTTGTCCCAACTCTCCCTAGCCAAGGTCTGAACTTCCGCATGATCATGAATCAAATAATCAAATTGCAGACAGGCTAGATCTCGATAGTGCCCAAGAGGAATCTCGGGATCGTTGGGAGCACTTTGGAAATAAAATATTAGTGTGTAGTATGGGAACCCTTTCCAACTGCACAAAATTGTATTGTTGACTAAACAACAGCAAAATACTCCTGGAAATCTAAAAAATGTAGTGGTTCTCATAAGACTCTCCATGTATTGCGGATTCATTGTGGGGCGTCCGTAACGTCAGGTTTTAAATGGCCAGTTTACCCAGTCTATAATCTCTGGTTGAATTCACGTTCAGTTTTGCCAAATTTTTCCAGTATTTACATCGCAGCCTGTGAGTTGGCCCCCGGCGCCTGCCCCGGTATCCAATGATATTTCAAGTCCCTCCGTTCTTGGATTAAGAATCAGGGTATGGCCGTGCACGACGCATTGGTTCCAGCCGGTTTTATATCTCCAAAACCCCTCCCTGCTCCATAGCAGCTCATAGGGGTCCTGGTCGGCCATTCTTTTCCCCGGAACTATCCCCGCATGTACAAACAAATGATTGTCGGACTCATACCAAAGCTTTGTTGAGGCTAAAAATTTAATGTGCTCCCTAGGGATTGTCTCCAATGCCCTGCGGTAGGCGTTAAAAGTCTGAGGCTGGATCAAACCGTCATATGAGTCAATGCCATAGCTCTTTAGCGTTAAATCCCCGTGGTTTTGAAGCCACAGCCGGGTGTGCCTGAACTCTAAGGTGTCCATCCAGGCAATTTCGCAAGTCCACAATTCTGAAACGGTATAGAGTAGGGGGACGCCCGTTTTGACCCCGGATTCAGTCAGGGCATCGAGAAATAATTGTTCATGATTGCCCCTCAGAAAAACTGTTTGAGGGAATTGTTTTTGGAAATCGATCAAAAACTCGAGAACGCCCCGCGAATCGGGACCACGGTCAATGTAATCACCAAGAAAAACGAATTGGTCTTTTGGGCAGGGATTGATTTTGGCTATGAGGTTCTTGAGTTGATCAATGCAACCATGAATATCGCCCACTGCGATCACTCGCATATTGCATCTCCCGATTGCCAATGGTGTGCGCCGCTACTTAAGCAAGCGGACTTTTTCGGAAAGGTCTTCGAGGATAATGGCCGCCAGTTTCTCCATGCCCTCCGCACGGATGTGTAATACCTCACCCTCTGTTTCTTTGCCACTTTTAGAATTTTCTGCCTTATAACGGTAAATATGTTTTCCCAACGTATCGTACCAACTACCGCTTTGGGGCCCGCAATTATGGCCATATACGTTCACAATTTCCTGATTGTTTATCGCAATCTTGATGGAAAAGGGCACTTTGAGGTCCTCCAAAAAATAGAATGATCTTTAGAATCGGTGAAATCCAAAGTCACTCCAGGGAAGGTAATTTTTGGCGTCTATGGCTTTTTAGTAGGCCGTTCCTGGTCTGTAAAAGGACTCCCAGGTATGTTCAATCAAGGAGGCCATATCTTCCGCTGCAGGCGGTATGTAATCTGCCTCTGGGGCAGGGAACGGTAGCCAAAATAAGCATGTATCCAGACGAGGTCACATGCCGATTAGCCGATTTTTGCGCAATGGGCCGGTGAGCTTTTTGGGGCCGGTGTGGGTAAACTTCTGGTAGGTTGCGACCTCCTGTCGCCCCCAGGGGAGAATATGCTCCTCGACCAACGGCTTTTCTGGCCTTGTCCTCTTGCCCATAACCCTATCAATAGAGGGTCCTGAAATCAAGGGTTAAAATTTAGGAAAGTATTGCAAAACCAAATACTTAGACTAACTATTTTGTTAGGCCGATAACCCGCTACTCCCCCTCCAAAAAAAATCGAATATCTCAAACGCCCTTGTGCAGATGTCCCAATAATGACAGATCCACCATCCAATAAGACTGCTCGCTCTCTTCACGTTGATTTTTCAAACTCGTTCACATTCTGGTTAATCATGCTGATGCCCCAATTGTTGTTTTTTTCCAGGATTGTCCATGGTGGTCATAATTATCTAATCGTTTCTTGGGGGAGGGTGGGGCGAAGGCTTTACTATCTTCCCTGAAAACTCACCTTAAAAGTACGGATCTATCCACCAAACAAAGGCTGCGGTATAGCAACACCGCCATAAATGGTTCGCCGAAGTTGGGTACCAACCGCTTGATTGAGAAGTATTCCGAGTTGCTCCAACACCGGCTTCGCCTGCATCACGATCGTTGACAATCCGTTTCGCTTTTTTTCCACTGGGTCGGGGTTATTCCAGCGAAACACGACCTCGCTGAGATACCGCGGCAAGTGGCGATGGCTGACAAAATGAAAGACGCCCTGCTTGGCCCTTTCGAGAATCGCATTGAAGGATTCGGCCGTGTTGACGTGAACTTTCCCTCGGGCAAATTCCTTGATGCCGTGGTGGACCCGCTCATGTCCCGCGAACTGTTTGCCGATCGCCACATAAGGTTGCAACTGGTCTGTCATTATCCAAGAATCGGGCGCGACCACCTGTTTGACATAGGGTGCCAGGACCGCGTAGCTGTCACCCGGGATCATGCTGGCTTGGGCTGGGCCTTTGCGGCTAACGGCCACGTGGATACAGGCTTTCTTGGTGGATTTTCCCCGGGCATGTTTCACTCCCTGTTGGAACCTCGGTTTTCCTCCAAGGTATTTTTCGTCGAGTTCAACGATACCGTCCAGCAGTCCCAGGGAAACCGCATGCCCTGCCATCATGGCCCGAATGCCATGGCCAATTTTCCAGGCGGTCTTCTGAGTGACCCCAAGCCACTTGGCCAAGAAAACCGAAGAAACGCCTTTGCTGGAGTTGATCAGGAAATACATAGCCAGCAGCCAGGTCCGAAGCGGCAGCTTGGTACTATGCATGGGCGTCTTTGTGGTCACTGTAAACTGCCCTTTGCAGCCGCTGCATTCATACAGTCCGGGCCAAGCAGAGGTTCCTGAGAGTGACCAGGACTTCAGGCACCCACAGTGAGGACAGACCCGACCATGGGGCCAAACGACTTTCTCGAGATACTTCCGACAGGCCCCCTCGTTTGGAAACTGTTTGCGAAACTGTTTGAGATTCATGGAAATCCCCCTTTCTGGAGGATATTCCATCAACACTGTGACGGGTTATGTCACAGCCACCTTCTTTTGGTGGATAGATCCGTAAAAGTATAAATTTGAAAAATATAAAAATTTGTATACCACATTTTTGTATAACCCTTTTTCGTGTATTTTCAGTAGCTTGAAAATTGGTAAAAACTTATATGCTTTTAGCATAATTCTTTTTGGATAATAGAGCATTCTAATTTTTCGCCATCTGCTCAATTCTTCGAAGGCTTCCTAGGGCAGGGAAGGTGGGTAATCTGTGACTGGATCCCAGCTTATGCGGAGAAGTTAGGATTCAGATCCGAACTGGCAGTCTTGTAAATCAGGGGTTGTAAGAATGTTTGAAAAATATCCAGGTACCACTGGAGGAACAATCTGAGACAAATAATAGGATAGCTCAAGAGTAAGCCGGGCGTATCTACGAAACTAGGGGCGATTCACTTTCATTTTCACACAAAAAAACAACCTCGTTGGCCCCTTCAGGGTGGGGTTTTACATGAACATGTAGAAACGCTTCATAAGATGGATAGATACCCATCGTGCTGTACGCGTCAATACCCTTGTCCTTCACATTCAGGTCCGTGCGCCAGCAAGTAACCACCTGCCCAGTGTGAAAAATAACACCGTCGAGAACCCTTCCAGTCCCACTGATGCCTGATTGGTCGATTTTCCTGACCAAGGTGAAAAGTTTCGGATTAGTATTCATCTGACGCCTTCCTATGCATCACGGTTTTTGTTTATTGTAAGTGCGTAAACAAAACCACTTGCCCCTTTGATTAAATCATAGACCCTGACTGCCGGATCGCATTTTGGCAACAGGGCTCGACCACATTCAATTGCTACTGGCGAAGGTGCGGCAATGAAAAGATTAAGTTCCTTTGTATGACCGTTTGCTGATCGTATCTTTGTCAATAATTGCCTGTACTCATAACAGAACATCTCCAGTTTCAATCGGCTCGAAAGAAAATCGAGACCTGGCTTATCTGCCGTAATCTCATAGACATTGCAACCTTCACCGACAAGGTCGACCACCTTCTTCCGATCAACAACTCCACTGATAGATATTAATATTGAGGTATCAAAATCATCGTTATGCGTCTCTGGTTCAATTGTTCGATAATACTCCTTGCGAAAGTCATCAGGTTCGTCTTTCCATTTCCAATCCTTCGTGGTGCGATGTCTTTGGTATAAATCAACTGAATCAATATCGCCGATTAGACTGCCTAAGTAAGTCAACAGCGGAATGGGTCCTAAAGCAAAAACTGATACATGCATATAATCGCGGCGATTGGTGCCATGCTTGAAAATGTCATTGAATTTGGCCTTTATATTGCGAGATAAAATGCTCCAGTATCCCTCTTCAGTTTCCCTGTCTGCAAAGTCGGAAAAGTCTATAACGTCAGGGTGCTCTTTGGCCGGATAATTGGGCAACATAGCTTGATAAGCGAGTGTCTTGTCTATATTAAAATTATTTCCGTCTATCGGGGCCTGGAATAGCAGCACGAGAGACTTGGCATCGTCCATTATGTCGGTGAGAAGCCTGATTCTATCCTCATGTTCTTTCTTGTATTCACGTAAAAGCTCAATTGGATATGCGTGTACGTTCTCCTTGCTATCAATTATCTTGGCATGGTCCCTACATGTCAGCATAAGGTTCGAAATGTCTTTTGCAAGCCTGGGAGAATCAATTTCGTTTCCTCTCGGACCACCAGGTTCCGCTGCAATGATATGTGAAATTATCGAAAGATTATCTCTGGTCTTTGTCAATTCGTCCAAATACAAAGGCTTATTGCAGCCTCGGAATTCACATCTGCCTGCGGCTCTTGCCCAAAGTTCCAGCTGGGTCTTTGGAGGTATTGGAACGCGGCTTTTTTTCTTGCTCTTAGTTTTTGCTTTCGTAGCCTTTTGGCTTTTATCCTTTGGTTCAGACATATCCTCTCCAGCTTACAATAATTTCAGCAATGATATCATTCTCGAACGTCTATGCCCCTCCCACATCCGCATCTCGGATGTGCCCACTATCAGGAAAATGAGACTATCGCTGTCAACAATGTCATCTCTTAGCTTCCGTTTCCAGTTGGTATCGTCGATGCTTGACGGCGATGGATATGGTTCCGGGTGAGTATGCCACTCGCCCAGATACGTGCAGGTATGACGGCTTATTGCCCACTCCCTGTCAATTATTTTCTGATGTTCTTTCTTCTTCCTAAAGAAAGTGGTTCTCGTGCCCCTGTCACCCGACATTGGGAAAGAAATCTTGTCAATCACGATATCTTGGGAGTCAATAATGTAGCGTCCCAACATGACGCCTCCGCCTTCCGGTTTGTGACGGTCATTTTGGACATAGCTGTGGATGGACGCAATTACCTCGGCTGGAAGCTTGATTCGGCCGCCGTTTGAACGGGCAAATACCAGGTCATTGCTCAGTTTCAAGGTATTGGCAGACAGGACAGTCTCCTCGTGAATAATCGGCAATTTCAATAAAATGGTCGGTTGAAGTAGAATATCTTGCTGACAGTATCTTGCCGCTCTTCAGAAACTCCGTTGCATCTCCACGCCACGAACGAATCAGGTTCGTTTGAACGTCCCCATTCAAGGTGGCAATTGCCAGTCTTGTTGCGAGTTCGGCCGTCTTCATGGCATCGAGTGACCCGAATGGCGTGAAGGCACCTCTGCAGCCATCGATGTTTTTGGTAAAAGACTGGCCTTTTTCGGCAAATGAAGCGCGGCACCGTATATCCCCGTCCTCGGGCTCATATAAACAGTTCAGACATTTTTCCCTGGCCCCGTTTAACCTGGTCAGCACAGCATGCCCACCGACACCATATGGCTCAAGCCAGGTGAAGATGACCGGGGGAGAATCGATGCCATGGACGTACTTGTTGAATGCCAGCTCGACGGTAACATTGCCAAGGGCAGATATTATGAGGTCAAAATCCCCTGCTTTGATTTTTCCTGAATCCAGTGCCTCTTCAAGTGACAAGGGAATTGGGAACACTTCGACAAATGGCAGCCTTCCTTCAATGTCCGCTTTGATGCCATCGACCTTATACTTCCGAACCTGCTTCTTCCCGAGAACATGACGAAATAGATTTTCATGGGCCAGAAGTTCTTTATCGAGGACGGTCAACTGCGAGATGCCGGCACGCGTCAGTTCGTTTGCGATGTAGCCACCGACCGAACCGCACCCAAGAAGCAGGACCCGTTTTTCTCTCAGAGTCAGATTGCTACCGCCGCGGGGAAGAAGATACTCCTTGTCTCTCCTGATTACAGTTAAAGGGACTAGTTGGCCTACCCTCCCTCTATCCTTCAAAGGGTGTTCGTGGTTGACACCCTTGAACCTGACCCCAAATAGAGTCTTGCCATCAGCGGTACTGGGAAGTCCCAGTAGGATTGTTTCTTCGCGGTGTGGCCTTGATATGAGGGGCTGCAGTTGGGATCTCTGTTCGTGGTCAAGGTTGTCGAAAATTACTTTGCGGATTTCGGCTAAATCCCAAAATTTTAAAGGGTGTGGAGGGGTGATTATTGTCCCCGGTTTCAAAGGTATGTATATGGCGGGATGGCGAGTCCATATATCATGGTCTGGGAGTCTCAGAAATCTTCTAAAACTCCCATTGTCATCTGCCAGATATCGGGTTCCGTCTTTCGCTTTATAGAGATGGACTTTCTTGACTTGGTCGCCAGGCGATACTATGGAGGTAATGTCTTTTACTTTGTAAAGGCGGTCCCAGTAGGCCCCGAACTCGTCAATGAAATCACGATGGTTTTTCCCGGAAATCCCGTCCATCACGACCTGTACGGACATGGAAATCGATTCGTGAGTTACCCCCTCAATGTCCTCGGAATTGAGAACAGTACCTTCTTCCTCTGCATAGCAGACATATCCATCCGTTTCCACATGGGGCAAGATGCCGAAGGCATCCCATGGGACCAGATAGATATAAGGAAGAGAAAGTGGGAACGACTTCTTCACGCCAAAATAGAAAGAAGTCGGAGCTCCGTTTATCTCGATTTCCAACTGGTAGCCGCGGCAAACAAGGCGGTCCTTGGCCCATGACTCAGACAGGCGCTTTGGGTGAATGTCCGCAACGGATCTGACCAGCGGACATTTCCCCAGCGCCTCTTTCAGCAAGGATTCATCGTAATCAAGCATGCGCAGATGCGCTCGCCGTGGCTATGGCGCGGCTCTTTTTTTCGCCGGTGTCTGGTTTTTCAGGAACAGGGAAGTCGTCCCCAAAGACCTTTCTCAGGGTTTCGCATGCCTTCACCGGGTCTACTTCACCGATTGCCGAGTCAAGAGCCTCCAGCAGACTTTCCAATTTCTCCTTCAGATTGGCCATCTGGTTGTCTGTCATCTTTTCGAACAATTCGGAATAGGGTTCGACTGGCAGGTACACCTTCAGTCTGTTTCCGAAGTTGTTCAGCATGCTGTTTACAACCCCTCGAATCGCTTGCAGGTCGTCGTACTTGCTCGTGTTCGCAACGGTATCCGTCGTCTTGTTTGGGGAAAACCATTCGTATACCGCGATGGTCAGGCCTATTCCGATAGGCGCGGCATTACCATTGGTAGAGAATTTGTGGTCCTTCCACCTTTTCAGATACCGTATCACCCTGACAAATTGCTTTTTGTCGTCGCCGGAATATCTGTTTCCAACAATGTCCGCCAATCCTTTAGGGTCTGATACTTCCCATGATTTATTGTTATCTGAAGAATTCAACTTTCCCTTTGCCAGACACTTCTTGCCGTCAGAGTTGCAAGACTCGTCGGAATAAATTGCAAGATCGACATGATACTGTGGTTCATCACCTTTCTGGTAAAAAACGGTTACACATGGCCTCCGCATGTCGACTTTTTTGGTATGGCCGTTCAACGCTTCATACACCCATTTCTTGACTGCCACCGGGTCTGGATAGTCGTCTTTTGAGACATTGAAGGATACGCCGACATCAATATCATAATCACTGTCCAAAGGTATAACGCCGGTGCCCATTTTATAGCTTCCCTGGTCAAAAGTCTGGTACGTGGGAACCGGTTCATTCTTCTCCTCGAAAATCGCCTTCAGACGCGATTTTAGCTTATCAAGAACAATGTCCCTCTTTTCCCTTAGGGTCTGGTTCTCGTCGAATCGTTTGAGTTTAATTGCTTCATGAAAGGATTCGAAATGCTTTTGAACGTCGGCCATACGACCTCCTTTTGGAAGTACAACATTTTGGGATGTTCCAGCAATATAGGTACGACATATTGTGTTGTCAAGAGAATGTTAAGATTTTTTTACGCCCACTGTTGATTGGCTGTGCATAGTTGCTGTTGCGTTACCCGACGTCTGAGAAGACACGAGTTTCAAAACACAGAAACCCAGCTCGGATCGCCAGGCGGGGTTTTCTCTTCCATGGGATAGTTATGTCCCTTGACCCGGTGCCTTTAAATGGGTGACACAGGGGGCTAGGAATGATCGGACATAACGAAATGGAACCAAGACGACTGGTTTCAGGCATTTGCGATAGAATTTTTCGGCTAAAATGGTCGAAGCCTTTGCATCAGAGGAGGGTAGGGCGATGGCCAAATATGAATCCAAACTTATACCCAAAGGCTAGGATTCGACAGATGGTCAAGCCCTGCCGGATGGTAGAATCCGGTTTAAAATGACCTCCTGAAAGAGAGCTAAAAAGTTGGCTCTGGCAGAGGTTCAGGTCGTATGGGAAGCGCCAATCACCAAAAGATTAAATTCAGACCATTAAATCCTACCCGCATTTCACCCTGCAAGAATGTATTGAATCAGCCAATAGAAGATTTTTTCCGCTTACGGGTGATCGGGGGCCGCATAAGATTCGGCGCGAACTCAACCGCAATGGCTCCTGTTGTTCCTCCCGGCCCGGGGGATGAGCCCTCATCCACCAAAAAAGTCACTACACAGTCGGTCGCAGACTCTTTACTTCTGGCGCCAGGATTTTTTCAGTGCCTGGAGCGCTGCCTGTTCCTTGACTGATCGTTGAAGGTCATCTGTAGCCGACTGAAATGAAAGCAACAGGACGATGCAAAAATGGGGCGCCTCCGAAACCATCAACCAGTGGGGCGTTTTGGATTGCCAGTAGGACGGACAGTTTTAACGCCATCTACACTGACGACATAAACACCGATTGAGGCAAAAGTGCTACGGTGTGGACCGTCGTTACTTCCAAACCGGGTGGGCATTGAGCAACGGCCAGCCATCGTCAAATCACGCAGTCGCTTCGGCGATTGGGAGGGCGGCTTGATGGTAGGTCCGGCAATCCGGTGCTCCTCGCTTCCCATGTGGAACGTAAAAAAACGCTACCAGAAGGTCTCGCTGCTTAAGAATTACAGGGCTGAAACTTTCAATACCGCAGTGATCCATTTCTATCACCGATTGCCGGCAGCAATGCGATTGACGCTCATTGTAGGCCATAGTCGGTTGCAATTCTATTTTCTCAAGGAGGCGGATTTTATGCGAATTGATGAGGCCGAAGGGAACTGGGCAACTAAATGCCTCAAGCATCGACCACGAAAGGGTATCAAGGGCCGGAGCCCTTTACCCTGGGGGAGGACCTATGTGGTTCACGTGCAAATTGAATCCGGTGACGGTACACAGCCGTCATTTTAATTAATTGGAAAAAATAATTTAAGCCACTACTGGGTGCCGATAGTGCGTTTATTCCAGACAGAAGGCGACAATGGGCCTACAAAAAGATATTGAAAACTTCGGTACTCAAGCATCTTGATAGCTTTTTCCATTATTCTCTTCATAGCTTCTTACCTAATTTTTTACGACCATCAATCTTGAATCTTTTCAATAATTTCCTCGACAATCAACAAAAAATCAATTCTGGCAAAGAAAATTTACATCGTCTGTGATTGCTTATTTGGGCTATTCCTAACAACTTTGTTTGCCATCAATAACCTTAACATGAAAAGCTCGTACAGGTAATTTAGTGAGTGTTTGTACCGTAACAATAAACACAAAAAATACAATGAATGATAATGATTAGAGTTTACTGTATTGTAATAGAAAAATATGCAATAAAAAACCAATATCAGTTGTACTATAAAGTAACAATTCAATACGTCTATTTCATGGTTTAATTAATAAAAAAACCAAACAATACACATCCTATTGACAAAAGGAAAGTAGTTTTGCGATCATACAATCATAAAAAGAATTTTTATCCCTTAAATAAGATATATGTAATCACAATACAGGATGGTCAGGTGAAACTTTTCACCCACTAAACACGTGGGAGCCCCGTCGATGAACACCAACAACAACGACCATTCTACCGTGCATGTTCAACCGATTTCCGAACGGAAAGAACATGGTCAGCATCAAAAGTCACCTCTACACGAAGGCCCCAACTTTCGCGTATCTGCCTTTTCGCTTTGGCACCTGCCGAAACCCCTCTCTGATTTTGCGACACTGACCACTGATGTTTTTACCGACCCGCGATGTAACCGGACAAAAATAAAAGGAGCCGCCATGAATACATGTAATTTCAGAGAATTAGGTGACGTCTGCCTGGATATTTTGACCATCAAGCCGCAGGCGCCGGCCACAAAGCGTTTGCCACCCACATACCTGTTTGTGGCCGTCGATCATGCCAGTCGCTGGGCTTACGGGGAGTTGCACCAAAGCAGGTCGGCCCTTTTTGTTGACTTTCTTGAAAATCTGGCCAAAAAAGCACCATTCAGAATACATACGGTTTTCACGACCTACGACCGACCCTTCCATGAACTTTTCGTCAACGGCAGAGCGACCATCAATGACGTAAACGAAACATTCAACCAAGCCTGTGTAAGACTCGGCATTGTTCATCGATCAACCCCGCCTTGGAGGCCAGTTGATGCCGGTGTGTTGGAGCGATTCCATCGCAGCATTGGGGAAGGCTTGAAAACGGCAGGAGGGATTTCACCCAAGGATTTTGCGCCCACCTTGCTGCGCTACCTTGAGCAATACAATGAGCACCTTCCCCAGCTAGTTTTGGGCCACATAACGCCCATTCAGGCTGTAAGGAGAGGTATTGCCTCTGCAACAAATGTGGGGGACAACAACCCTCTTAGCATAAAAAGGTGAAACCATGCGAAGTAATCGACCGCAAAAAAACTCGGTGATCCGGGTAGAACCGATTCGATCGCTGGACGCCATCGAACGCATCAAGGCCAATCTGGCCCCGCGCCCGCGCGGGCGGCCACTGCCGCCCCACTGAAGGAGGAAGTATGAAAAAGAAAGATGTCGGCAAAAACAGTCGCAGCAGGGCGACGATCAAAGCGTCAAGAGCGCAGGTTACAAACGGTCACAAGGCCCCGCCGGCGATCAAGCGCTCGGCGTGTACACTGACTCCCCAACAAAAGACGACGTGGTTGTTGTGCCTGTGGGGTGGCGAGTTCAAGTTTTCTATTGAAGAAGCGGATTACCCTTTGGCACGGCCGGGGAAAAGGACCTTGTTCTGAATCTCAACAAACTCTCCAATGCTAGCATCCGCAAAGCGGCGCAAGAGTGGCGCGCGAGGTTCCGGAAGGCCTGGGTCGACGCCGAGGTAAAGACTATTTCGGCTGGATTCAGGTGCGTGACTTCGGCAGGTTGGGTCGCGTCAGTCACATCCCTAGTCCTGAAGTCGACCGGGAAATTCACGGGATGTTCATCGGCGAAGAGGCTCTGTACTACGGATCTGGGCTGGCGACCCGAGGTGGTCGAGATTCGGAAGCAATACCCGCTGTCCCTGAATCTTGCCTTGACAGTGGCAGAGGCGCTGGGCATCGCGCATCCCAGAGGTTTCCTGGAAAATTGCGGTGTCAGGGTGCTTGGGGACGGTCCAAGTGAAGTTTGATGATGTCTGGCAAGCTTCCATGGTCTTATCCCGGAGGGAATGGATATAAGTCAGGGGCCTGGGGCCTATGGATGATAAAGCAGCAATATAAAAGCCGTTATTGCGATTTTCGCAATTCCAAAACGGAAGTCCTTTCATCAAATAGCGAATGAGAAGAAAGAAAAAGCCATTAGCAGGTTCGGGAAAGGAGGACAGTATGTCTCCACGAGCGCGCATTTCAGACAAAGGCAGAGCCCGTAAGGGGCGAGGCAAGGGCCATGGCAGAAATTACGAGCCGTGGATCAAAGTTGGCGACTACCCCGCAAATGTTGGATTCGGGGACAGGGTAAACGGTTTAATCAGCGGTCGTCCCACCCATACACTGTCGAGGTTGGAATTTGGTGAATATTTAACGTTGGAGAGGTGGCAGGATGTTGTGGATATCCGTGAAAACTATCCTCTGCCCCCCGGGGAAACAAAAATCGTGGCAGACAGGCTTGGTTTGCGACATCCCGTTGAAAGAACAACCAAACAGCCCAAGACCTTAACCATCGACCTTTACCTAGATATACTTGATAATGAAGGTTTTTTAATGCACGAGGCCTGGGATCTTAAAAAGAAAGCGCATCTGGCGCTGGCCTCGTATATGCGCCAAATCGATATTAAGGAGGCGTATCTTGCCATTTACGACACCCCCTACCATATTGCTACTGAAAATGAAATCGACCCGATCCTCATCAAGAATTATTTTCTATTACGGCGATATACCGGTGAATACTTTTCTGCCCAGCATTTGGCCCAGATCAACCATCTGGAGAAACTCCTTTGGCAAGAATTAAAAGATTCCAGGGAACCCGCTGCGCATGTCTGTACCCGTATAGATATCCAGCAGGGCTATCGTCAGGGTACGTGCCTGAGCACGGTTTACTACCTGATTTATCATCGATACTGGCAGGTTGATCTCTATGAGGAAATCAGGCCGGACGAAGGGCCTTTGAAGCTCTATCGTTTAAAAGCCGTAGAGGATTGAAAGCCTCCCAGGGGGATGGGAAATGAATATCGCGATTGGCAATATCCTGGAGTGGCTCGATCCGGAGTTTCCGGACGAGGACCGGGCCCCATCTTCAGAAGAAACGATCTCCCGTGAGCGCGTTTTGTGGGGTGATGCAGATGTAATTGTATCCATCCCCATGTCGAGGCCGCACAAGGGGGCAGGTGATGGTATGCCGGTGGTGCACCTGAGGAGCAAACTGGAGCGTGCCCTAGAGGAAAATCGACTGTGTATCAATCGTGATTTTGATCCTTATGGTCGCTTGTTAATTCTCCCCTCCGAATACAAAGAGAAACACGCTGAGCATCAGAAAAAAGCATGGAACGCGATCCAAGACATCGCGAAAAAGGAACCCGGAATTTACGACCCGGGGACTCGCGGTCGCTTGGTACGACAGGCAGCACATAAGCATAAGGTGTCCCGCCCCTACATTTATAAGCAATTACGGCGATATTGGGTGGCCGGGAATATACTCGAGGCTCTGCTTCCTGATTTCTTCCACTGCGGGCACATCCCGCAGGGGCAGGAGTTTAAACATTCGAAGAATTCATTGGAAACCAAAATTAAGATTGTCAAGGGAATTAAAAAATTCGGGGGCGGTGGAAAGACAGGCCAGAACTTAAATGATGACATTTGCGAAGAGTATTTTTCAGAGAAAGATGTTTTAACGGAAAGACGACTGATATATCCGACGGCACCATCTGTCCATGTCACAAATTACTATAGGAAGCTATTAAGAGATCACGATCTCAAGTGGTATATAATCAATCAATTCGGAATCAATAAATTCAAGAAGCTTTTTAGACCGTTATTAAAAACATCCCAAACCTATGTGTCCGGTCCTGCGGATACTTTTCAAATTGATCATACTGTAGCAGATATTTATTTGGTTAATAAAGACGATCGCTTATTAATAATAGGCCGTCCTATGGTCTATATCGTTATCGATGTTTTCTCCCGCTTAATTACGGGAATCTTTGTCGGATTAGAAGGTCCGAGCTGGGAAGGCGGCGCCAGTCGGGCTTTGCTCAATGCATTTTCCCCGAAGTTGCCCTTTTTGCAGGAACTCGGAATGGATGAATTGTTTTGGGATGTCTTGGGGGAAAGGCTGGACGAAAGTACTTGGCCGGCTGACTGTATACCCGCCAGGGTTTTGGGCGATTTTGAAATCGTTTCGCAAAAAGCTGATGCACCGATAATGCCGCTCGGCATTACTTTTTCCAATACGCCTTCGCGCCAACCTTGGGCGAAAGGGATTGTCGAGGCGCAATTCCGCGTATCTAAAGATTACTTCCTGGATTGGGCACCTGGAGCGGTCGATGAGTGGAGGAAGGAGGTGGAGGGCCGAGATTATAAATATGATGCCATTTTCACTTTGGAGGAATTTACAAAAATACTTTTACTGTACGTTCTTCTTTGGAATGATCACCTTCTTCCAAAATACAAGCTGGACAAGGCAATGATCCGGGACCATGTGCAACCTAGACCGAAAGAGCTTTGGCGGTGGGGGTGGGCCAATCTCTGCGGCCTTCCTAATCAGCGTAGTAGGGAGGTGTTGGAGCTTGCTTTGCTGCCACGGAAGACGGGGCGGGTAACCCAGTTTGGGCTTGAATTTGGGAAAAAAACTTACGTGCCTCAATGTGAGGATGCCGAGGAAATTCTCCTTCGGGCTTCCTACTTTAATCCATATGAAGTGGAGGTTTCCTACGATTCACGGTCTGCCGAGTGCGTTCTCATGCATGACCCCGAAAAGCGGCGGGTAGTGCGATGCCTGCTGAATCTTCCAAAGGAACGTAGTTGTGTCGGGGTCAACGAAGAGGAAACCCGGGTTCTCGATGCAGCTAAAAGTAAACTGATTAACGCTGCCGCTGCGGGGGAACGGCAAAGCCGGGTGGATAAGAGGCAGGTTGGGAGGCGGATAACCGAAGAAGCTATGGCGGCCCACGAGGAGGCACGGATACTGGGGCCGGATACGACAAAGCGAAGGCGTGGCGATGTAGCCAAAAATCGTGCCGACGAGGTACGGACCCGGGCCAGTGAAAAACATGGTGAACAGGGCGAACAGCAAGCTAGGCCGGATATTCCCGATGCAAAAGATGAAGATAAGAAGTCCGGGGATGCAGGGATTTTCGATCTCATGTACGGGAAGGGGGCGGATCATGAAGAACCTCGAAAGCATTGACGCGGCTGAAACTTTCGGATCCCGGGGACCCATTTTCGGCAATAAGGTTCCGGCAAGGTATTTTCCATCGGCGGATCCCATGTTCAGGCACAATCCGCTTATCGAAGCGTTACCGCCAATTATGGCGGTCGATGAGTTTACCAAAGCGGCCAGTTGGTACCCGGCTTATGATGAAGAGGAAAGGAAGAAGCCGTTAGAGTACCGCCTTATCGCGAGCGAAAGGATTAAAACACTCGTGGAGCCCCTGCCGCCATTTGTGAGGTTTTATTATTCATTGTGTGGTCAGCTCCGCTTTGGATATTTGAGCCGAAACCCTCCACGACCGGCTTATAAAAAACAGTTGGAGGAAAGTTTTCCCGATAAAGAGTTCTCTGAGGACCCGTACCGCATGCCCGTCTTGCAGAATGCGGCATCCGGGTCATGTGTCCTCGGTATCAGCGGTGTCGGCAAGACCACTTTAATCGAAACGGTCCTGAAGCTGATTCCTCAAGTCATTATTCACAGTGAATATGAAAACGAGCAATTTACACAGCAGCAACTTGTCTGGGCATATGTGTGTTGCTTCCGCGGGAAAACTTTGAAAAATATCGCTTTCCAGTTTTTGTATCAGGTAGAGCTGTTACTTGGCTACCCATGTTTTAGCAATTGTCATGGAAAAAGGTGGGCTGAAAAAGATATTTTGATGGAAATGGCAAGGGTTGCCCGGACGGTAAAGCTGGGAGCCCTTGTAGTTGATGAAGTGCAAAATTTGCAATACGGAGAGTCCAAAACAGGGCAACAGAGGAGGGGGTATTCCTATCCCCCATCGCTGTTGACGGCTTTGGTAACATTTTCGAACCTATTTAGGGTGCCAATCGTTTTTGTCGGAACACCGGAAACCGGGCCTCTCATAGGGAAAAGCATGCCTTTATCAAGGAGGGCAACGCAAGGTGGCAAAATAGAGGTAGATCGTTTGCGCCCAGGACGGGTATGGGATCAATTTTATGAAACCTTATCCCGTTATCAATTTCAAAAAAAACCGATGCAGGATAATGATGAAATCAAAAAGGCCTTTTATGAAGAGACCCAAGGGATCATAGGTGCCCTGGTGAGCCTGTTTACGGCTGTGCAATGGGAAGCCATCTATTCAGGGGTGGAAGCGATATCCGAAAAACTAATCCGTGAGGTGGCGAGAACCCATTTAGGACCGTTGTATCCCTGGATCAGGCTTATAAAGGCCGGGAAAGAAAAATTTTTTTCAACGCCACAGGTATTGGAGTCCGATCTGTCCCATGAAGCTTTTGTTGCGGCCAGTAAAAGAAACACTAGATCCGCAAAAGACCAAAATGGGGGCGAACGAGCGAATGAAAGGGGAAAAAGTAATTCGGCCGGTCGGGAGAATGTGCTCACTGCAAGTAAAGATGCTCGCGCAAAAAAAAGGAAAAAAGCGAAGGAAAATTACGAAAAATTAAAAAGAAGGGGGCTGATTGCGGACGGAGAACGGGAATAAAACAGAAGGTAGGAGGTGTTTAGGTTATGTTGATTTTTTTCCCGAGGCTTCTTCCCGATGAATTATTTTTCAGTGTCTGCGGTCGATATCACAGAGATCTAGATGCTGGTAATGACCAAAGGACTTCACGCGAGTTATTCGGTCTCCCTATTGCCAACTTCGGCTGGGATTTCCCAAGCCGGCTTCAGGCCTTTGTTGATCAACTGCCGGGAGATCCTCCTTTAACCGCTGAAAAACTGATTGAAGAAAATACCATGTTTCCTCTTTATCGACCATTTATTACCGAAGAGAGGGCAACCAGGGTTGTTTCTGGAATGGTTGGTACAACTGGCGCTCATCGATACAACCGATGTCTTGTCGGTATGATCAATGGAAAATTTCCCCTTGTAAAATATTTAAGGTGTTGCCCCGATTGCATTGCGGAGGATGAGAGGACCTACAGGACATCCTATTGGCACAGAAGCCATCAAGTGCACGGTGTCTTTGTCTGCCACAAACATGGAAGCCCATTGCTTGAAACCAAAGTTTCTACCTTACATAAAACTGGAGAGAGCCTTTTTAAGCCCCTGAATAAGGAATTAATCAATAAACCACTGTTTTCCGAGAAATTCGAAAAGACAGAATATGAAAATCTAAAAAAATTGTCGGACTCGATATGTTGGATACTAAATAACCCGATAAAAATAATTGGGAGAAAAAACTTATGCAAACGTTATAAAAGATTCTTATTGGACAATAATCTTTTCTTGCGAAGAAGCAGGATATCCATAGCAAAAATAATGGATAATATTCAATGTGTGTTTGGAGAAAAAATACTCAAATTGTTGTGTTGTAATTTTGAAAAAAATTTAAAATATCCTTGGATTTCCAATCTTTTTTTTAACAATAACTTTGGACCCAATCCCCTCTATCATCTCCTGCTAATTCAGTCTTTAAATCTAGACCTTAAAGAGGTTTTTCTGGCTGATTACACGGATGAAACGGTTTCTTTTGCCGATGGATTCCCTTTTGGCAAAGGTCCCTGGCCTTGTCTGAATCCGGCCTCAAATCATTATAAAAAGAATGTTGTTATTGATTGTAGAATTGAAAGAAATACAGGCGATGGTAGGCCGATCGCTATCTTTACCTGCGACTGCGGATATGCTTATGAAAGAATAGGTCCTGATAAAGCGAAAAAAGACCGATTTGAAAAATATCGCGTAGTTCGTTACGGTGAGGTCTTCGAAGACGAACTTTTAAGGTTGGTTGAAGGTGAAGGGAAAAAGCATAAAGAGGTCGCAGAAATTCTCGGTGTTCATAAAAGCTATGTAGGAAACATGCTCAAAAAAATAAAGGAAAGGCCATCGAAAGAGGAACAGTTGAAGAAAGAACTTGCCGAATTAGAACAGAAGCGTAATGAGTGGAGTAGGGCCATCAAAAAAAATCCGTCCCTTGGACGCACTGAGTTGGCCTGCAAATATCCTGGACTAGTGTCTTATTTTTACAGGAAAGACAGGGATTGGTTTAAAAATAATCAGCCGCCGATAAAATCGACATCTGCCCATACCGTCGACTGGAAATTAAGAGATGAACAATTGTCATCGGGAATCAATGATGCAGTCGCTAATATAAAAGGAATGCTTCCTTTAGCCCGTGCCTCGATTTCCAGGATCGCCCAACTTTTAAATTCTGAGACTATTTTGAAATCAAACAGGCGTCTTAACAAACTTCCAAAAACAAAAAAGTTATTAGAGGAAGCTTCAGAAAGCGTGGACGATTTCCAGATCAGGAGGTTGTATTTTTTCGCAAATGAATTAAAAAAGAATGGTGATCTAAGTCGTTTCAGGCTTTTGCGGGCCTCTGGCCTTGAATACAATAAATGTTCAAAACGTGTTCAGGAAGTAATTGATCGTTTACTTAATGGAGGATGAAATTGAGGAGTTAACAATTAATATGCTGAGGTCTAATGCCATTCAGATGAGAAACCCGCTCATTTTCTAATCCGAGAGTTTCCTTACAACTCAGCCCCCTTGTGTCAGGATTGACTTGTTCTCCTTTTAGCCCATCGCGACCTCACTTGTTCATGGGGTGCAAAATGCGATTCTGGACCATCAGCGTTCTCTAGTGGCTCTTCTACTTGGCCACGAAACCAGTCGCATCCTCTATAACTTGCCATTCTGGAAGCCTGAGATCTTGGCGAACAGCCTCAAAAAAGTCATCATCCTCGGCCACCACCTTGCCCTGGCCAGAGTGAAGCTCCTCCCATCCTCGGCCGACCGATTCGTTTTTATCTTCTTCGATCATTTCAAGCAAGTCGTCTATCGGCTCAGAACGCTCCGCTTTGACGTCCTCCATCTCCTGGATGGTCTTGAAATCGACCGCTCTGTCACTGTCTGAATTTGCCATCAAAACCTCCTCTTTTTGACAAATTCTACCATCCCTGGCGCCAGTGGTGCTACGCATAATCTGTTGCCCCAGGAGATGCGTTTGCAAGGTGGATATATTTTTGTGCTGTACTGCGGGCATACTCACCTCTCCAGGCAGTCTCGACCCTACTCGGCGAAGTCCTGGTCGGCCCTTGTTTACTTTTACAGATCAAAACCATCCAAAAGTTCCTAACCAAACACTTCCACCTGTTGTCGAGCAAAACCGCCTAGCTATCCCTGGCGTAAAGCAGGCCTTTCTTTTGTAGGGGAATTTGTTTGGGCGTTCCGGATTGAGGGACGAGGCCCTTATTCCACCTTTTCCTAACCATATTTTTACCAGGGCAACTAATCGGGCAATTTCGAGTTATACACTCAGTCTACCCATTCGGCCTATAACGTCTCAGATGTCAGGGATTTCAACAAATGGTTACACCGCATGATGTTTTTTGTGATGTAACTTCCGCTCGAAATCTTAATTTCGCCGCCAACCTGTCCTAAGGATGGGGGCCACCTCTATGTAGGACCCTCTAAGAAAGGAATATTTTACTCGCGTTCATATTCGGGTAGGAGGGGAACGCAGCTTTATTGGCTGTTCATGGGAAGGGATTGATGAATAAAAAGGGAGCCCAGCCAGAAAAAAGATTGCAGTTGGATTCGCGTGGGATATTTACAAATGCCCGTTTCTAGAAATTTTTGAACATCTTCATATTTCGGTTATATTTTCTTGGATTGCTCTGAAACCTTTTGCCGGCCATTAAAGAGTGGAGATGTTTTTCCAACAAGGAGGGTTTGGAATGAAGAGAGCATTAACTATAATTGCTATTTTTGCATTTTTCATAGGGGGGTGCGCATCCATTGAAGGGACGCGAAATAAGTCCTATACTTATAAGCAAAACGCTCCCTATAAAAATTTTTCTAAGATCGCAATTTTTCCTATCGAAGAGAGCAGCAAGTTTCCAAGTCTGCCAGACTTGCTTGAAAAAAAGGTATGTGATGAGTTAATGGTAGCCGTTCCTGGCCTCCAGGTTTTGAACTCTCCTGCATTCAGTTTTGCGCTCCATCAGAACGGTAAACTAGAAAGTTTTTCGTCTTGGTATACAACCTATAAAACAACACGATATCTGGATTACAACAGGCTTAATGAGGTGACAGACTCTTTGGATGTTCAATACCTTCTCTCAATTCGTTCTCTGGATATCGATAGAGAAAAGATTCATGCTGTTGACTCCGGTTACTCTGGAATGGTTTCGGATGCCAACAATGTGTATCGAACCAACTTCAAATTTATTGGTGAATTAATTGATATTCAGAACAGGAAGATCGTTTGGCAAGGTATCGGCTACTCGGAAAATATCAATTCGCCCAAGCGGCCGCTCGATCTGTTTTTCATCATCAAAAATCAAAAAAATCCGGAAATCGACACTTTTCTTGGCGAAATGGTTAAAGTTGCGGCCAAGGGTTTCGTTGTGGAAATGACGAAGAGAGAAAATTAACTTTTAATCAGCGGATTTTAGAACGGTCAACTTGGATAAGGGTGGTTCAAACGAGCCAGTTCTACCCCTGCTCCCCTCCAATCATCAAAAACGAAAAGCCCTTCACATTGATTTGAAGGGCTTTTCTCATATCGTAGGAATCAGGCGATTCCTAACAGCTATGCAATACAAAAAAGCATTTCCTTCGTTTACGAGAAAAGTTATTTGTTATTAGCCTACTTATCATGCGTATGAATTAATTTGATAATGCTATAATCCACGAGGACTCAACTTATCTTCAAATAAGATCAAAGGAATAGTGCGAAAATATGAAAGATTCCGTTGAGAGGCTATTAAGTCACCGACATGCGTTTTTCTCCAAAGAAGGCGAGGACGGGGTGTTGGCGTACATTTTGTCGCGAATGCCAGATAGGACCGGCTGGTGTGTGGAATTCGGGGCGTGGGACGGCATATCTGAAAGCAATACACACTACCTCGTATCGCAACAGGCCTACCGCGGCGTGATGATTGAAGCGGACCCTCTCAAATATAATCGTTTGTGCGAAAACATGAGACGATACGGCACTATTTGCATAAACGCTTTCGTACGCCCCGAAGGAGAAAACAGGCTCGACAACATTTTGAGTCATACCACCATTCCCGAGCAGTTCGATCTGCTGTCCATCGATGTCGACGGCGAAGACTACCATGTCTGGAGATCTTTGGAGAATTACCAGCCCAAAGTCGTCATAATAGAAATCAACATACACGACAAACCCGGGGTGAAACGCATACACAAACCAGGCTCCCCAATATTCCAAGGCAATGCCGGTGCACGCAATCTATCCACGATAGGCATCTATGGTTACAGCGGTACAAGTATCACTTCCATGACTGAACTCGCCACTCGGAAAGGATACAGCCTGCTAGCAAATGTTCACTGCAACGCAATATATGTCAAAAGCGAATATCTGGACTTATTTCACGACAGGGAAGTTGCGCCTGAAGAGGTGTTCACCTACGAGAATTACGGCATATTAGAATTATCCATAGGCGAAATGAAACATCTTGGGTGGAAAAGAGTTGTTGCGAAGAATCATTTTTTCCAAAGGGCACTATGTCTCGCAAAGTGAAATTCAGGAAGCGAGGGGGGGGGTGGGCACATGACCTTCCTGTCGTGGTTTCGTAGTTCAATCAAATGAAAAACGATACACAATAATATTAATTAAAAATAAGGTTCCATTAGATGTCTTGCATGGTTTTGGTGCAGTGATAGAATGACACGTCGACTAAACACGAAAGGGGGGGAGGAATGGAAACTATATCTAATTTTATCAACATCACGGACTCCGGTTGTGCAAACATCACCATAGACAGCTCGTTATATGAACTAGAGGCTATCAACGCAGCGAGCTATGCTTTCACTGACAACTATCATGTTCTGGCGAAACGCGTGGATGACGCGATCGTCACCGTCATCTTCGAGTTGAAAGACAACGCTTCGCAGAGGAACATCCCTCAGGACATCAAGTCTTTTGTAAATGCGGTCATCGACCACCAAGTTAGGCTCCAGCTCGACCGGACAAACGGAAAAATTCGGGATCTGATTGTCGCACACGCCTTTTCTCCTCTTGATCTCCATGAGGAAACCAAATGTCTTTAGATGACAAAACCCAGAGGATACTGCCGTTTCAGTTCTCTCGATTTGATCGTGACGACTATCTGCTCGTCAACGAGAGCGGAGAATACATCTTTCTCGATAGTGTCGAATTTCGCAAGCTCGTCCAAGGCGAGATAACTCCTGACTCTCCATCCTATTTCGACTTGAAAAGCAGGCACTTCCTCAACACGGAACATCTGGCGGAAACACTTGAGCTGGTTTCCGCGAAATACAGGAGTCGTAAGCGGTTTATCTCTAACTTCACTTCGCTGCACATGATGGTCATTACCCTAAAGTGTTGCAACGATTGCACTTACTGCCAGGTTACCGCCGAGGGCGACGACGCCCAGGGCTTCGACATGTCTCCGGAAGTAGCCCGCCGCGTTATAGACTACATCTTCAAGTCCCCAGCGAAGGTGATAAAGATAGAATTTCAGGGAGGAGAACCTACGCTTAACTGGGAAACACTCAGGGAGTCAGTCCTCTATGCTAAAGAGGTCAACCAGAAGCACAATAAGCATCTTGACTTCGTCGTATGCACAAATCTCGTCAAGGTTGGAGAAGACCATCTCAGGTTCTTCAAAGAGCATGGAATCTCCATTTCAACCTCCTTGGACGGACCTAAAGATCTCCATGACAAGAACCGGGTTCTGCGAAGCGGAGACGGCACCTACGACGTTGTCACAAAGAACATGTATAAGGCTTTCGACATCCTGCTCCGCGGCAACGTGAATGCCCTCATGACCACCACCGTGGACAATATCGACCATCTGCGGGAGGTCATCGACGAGTATGTGAAGCTTGGGCTAAACGGGGTGTTCATCAGGTCGCTCAATCCGTACGGCCTGGCCGTAACTAACGTAGAAAATCTCGGTTATCCGGTGGAGCGTTTTGTCGAAAACTTCGAAAAAACACTCGATTATATCATCCAACTAAACCTCACCGGCACAAGGTTTGTAGAGTTCTACACGTGCATCCTGCTAACCCGAATCCTAACGCCTTTTTCAACAGGCTTCGTGGATCTCCAGTCGCCATCGGGCGCAGGAATCTCGGGAGCGATATACGACCACAACGGCGATGTTTATCCTGCCGACGAAGCGCGCATGTTGGCCAGGATGGGCGACCGTCGCTTCTGCCTAGGGAATGTCTTCACAGACTCCTACGAGAGCATTTTCGGCGGAGAGCTTCTTCGGGAGATTGTCGGTAAGTCATGCGTCGAAGTTATGCCTTACTGTGGATACTGCGTGTATCGATCATACTGCGGCTCCGACCCGGTTCGCAATTACCGCGAGACGGGCGACCTCATGGGGCATCGGCCAGACAACGATTTCTGCAGAAAGAACAAGCTCATCTTCGATTTGTTGTTCAAAAAGCTCAAACGCAACGACCCCGACGAGATGGACGTTTTTTGGTCTTGGATTACTTGTCGCAGCTTGAAAGATGTGCGGGGTGAATTCGAATGAGGCAATTCAAAGGGATAGCGAGAAACATGAAGGGGCAGGTATTTGGCATGGTGACGCGCAACCCTTTTTCACTGTCCAGGGCGAACCGAGTGCTTGTCACGGACGAACCCTCGTTATTGGCAACGGGCTTTGCTGGCCTAATAACGAAGGATCATGGCTGTGGTGTGTCACGGCCCCAGATCAAGGTTCACGACGACACCTTGGGCAGGTTCAAAGAGGGGGACTGCGTCTTAATGGAGGGGGACGGGACCATTTCGGTCCTTTGGGAAACGAGTTCGCCGATGAACTCGCTTTTTCTCACCGAGGCTTGCGACTGCCGCTGCATTATGTGCCCACAGCCACCAAAAGAGCATGATAGGGGCTTGGTGGAAATAAGCAAGCACACTCTTTCTCTTGTCGACATCAGAAAAGATCAGGTTCTTTGCTTGACGGGCGGGGAGCCTACCCTTCTAAAGGAAGAGTTTTTCGAGGTTTTGAGGTTGATTAGCAAAAAACATCCGAAAGCAAGTACCATGATGCTTACTAACGGCAAATCTTTTGCGGAATTCGGGTTCACCAAACGCTTTGTTTCAGAGCGACCGAAGGATTTTCTTACCTGCATTTCGATGCATGGCGACGTAGACGAACTCCACGACCAGATCGTGGGCGTGAAGGGCAGTTTCTACAAAACGGCGATGGGGCTGCAGAACCTTGCTCGCTTCCGCGAGAAAATTGAAATACGGGTGGTGGTGAATCGACTCAACGCCCATCGTCTCGAATCAATTGCGACCTTCATCCAGCGAAACTTTCCGTTCATCTACCATTGTACCTTCATGGCTATGGAGATCACCGGTCTGGCCAGCGACAATTACGAAACCGTATGGATCGATCCCCACGAATACCGTGATCAACTCTCTCGGGCGGTAAGCGTGCTGAACCGGGCCGACATTTATGTCTCCATTTATAACCTTCCCTTGTGTCTGGTCGAATCTAGATCCTGGAATTTTGCTAGGAAGTCCATATCTGGATGGAAGAACGACTATCTTCCGGTATGTGAGAGTTGTCTCGCCAGAGAAGATTGCTGCGGGGTTTTCACGACCTCGGGATTGCATCAAAGCCCACATATCTGTCCACCGGTGAATGTTTGAATTCATAATCTTGAAGCGAGTTTGTCTTTTGGAACTCAGGATGTACCATTTTGAGGGAAAAACTATCTCTTGCTTCAGGGGAAAGGAGGATATTCCATGAAGAAACTATTTGGGAAGATGAGCCTTATTGTCGCAGCAGCAGTTGCTCTTTTCGGCATTTCGGCGAGCAACTTGCAGGCGTCTATATCGAACATCGACGACAAGACGCCGCTTTATCTGGAGCACGGAAAGCAAATAACCGCGGGCATTGATTTCGCCCACGGGAGTCACGTTTCGCATGGCTCGCACGAATCGCACCATTCGCACTACTCTAGCCGATAATCGCTAGGCTTTAGCACAGACACCGCTCCGGACAGATACCTCCCTTAACCCTCGGCTTTTGGCTTTGGGTTAAGGGGGGAGTACATTTGTTCATGCAAAAGATTCAAAGTAGATTGTCAGGATCAGAAGAAAAAGCAGACTCCGAACCATCGTCAGATATGAAACTCCTCTGCTTGAAATCATTTATTTTTCCACTGTCTAGCTTTATCGTAACTGACCAAGTTTTATAAAGCTTGCACGGCCTAAATCCGACAAAGCTAATTTACCTGCATAAAAACAGGATTGTTTTCTTTTTTATACGATTACCAGAACATAAAACGGCCCAACCTGTTTCTCATTGGTTGGGCTGTCTTATATTTTGTCTCAAATTGGTTACGGTGGGTGTCAAGGGGTTATCAGATTATTTAAGATTTATCAGACATTGGAACCTAGGCCGGATGATCTGGTTTCCGACCAGAAGAGAGGACCTTGCATGTGGACGTGCGCTATTTAGACCGGCTTAATAGGTAATGGGTTAATAACATTTTTCTCCGAGAGTTGTCAGTGCTATCCAAGCGGGTAAATAACTTTTTACCTTTTTAACAAGTTCGGTAATGGTTCTAAGTAGTCGAAATTACATGAGGTCCAGTAAACGACAATTTTTGCAAAAATCACCAGGGAAAGTTGAGCGATTCTGTGGCACACACCGGGCATGGCCGGCAAATGGTTGCTCCAGCGCGGCAGAAAGACAAGGATGCCGAACACTCCGGCGAAAGAAAGTTGAAACGATGGCGTGAACAGACTCATGGGGGTTGCCACAAGGATGGCGAGGGCAATGGCCAGGGCCGCATGCAAGGGATTGCAACAGCGACGCACCCAAAGCAGGCCCGCCACTACGGCGGCGGCTAACCAGGCGCGTATGGCCGGCAGGGCTTGACCGGTCAATTGCAGGTAACACCATAGTGCCGGTAGCAGCAAAACAGGCAACAAACGGCGCGGTGGTAGCGCCAGCAGGAGTTTTTCACTGTGGCGCATGATGGCCAGTAGCGCCAGATATCCGACTGCGGCAACCAGCCCAAGGTGAAATCCGGAAATCGAAAACAGGTGGGACAGCCCCATGCCGGCAAGACGCGCACGTTGAGTTTTGTTCAACATATCTTTGTCGCCAATGATCAGGGCGCGCACCAATGCTTCCTGGTCTTTGTCCGGTACAGAGTATGCGATGAGCTTTCCTATGCGTGTACGCAGCCCGGTCAGAGGGGAAGGGCTGGTGTTCTGCAGTAGCGCGATGCCGGTGTCGTCCGGCAAAAACCCGGTAAATTGCAGGCCGCTGGCAGCCAGGTGTCGTGGATAGTCGAATTCACCGGGGGTGCCGAACCGTCGTGGAATGTGCAAGCGGGTGCGCACCGCCAGTTCTTCGCCGCGGATAAAACTGCGCTCCGATTTTTCTATCTGCAAGCGCATGCCGCCTGACGCAGTAACAGGATGGCGATTCTGCAAAACATGGTGAATCCAAAGATCCAGTTGTTTGCTTCCATCGGGCCGGGATCGGGTCCGCAAAACACGGACATAGAGCGTATGCGGCGTTTTTTCGGAAAGGGATTGTAAAACGACTGTTTCGGGTGGCGGGCTGCTCTGGAGGTGGTAGTTGGAATAGCCGAAAGCCAGCATCAGAAAACAGAGCAAACAGGCTGCTCCTATGGCGTTCCGCAATGGCAACCATGCGATCGCCAGCACAACCGGCAACAGCAGGTGCCATGCCGGCGGCGGGATCGCCAGAGCCAACAGTAATCCCGTTGCATACGCCGCTGTCAGGGTGGGCAGATTAATCATGTCGGGGGAAAGCCTCTCGCTTGTGCAGTGCGGGTGGCAGGTATTGGTCAGTAAGGGGAACCTGGCGATCTGTCCATAGGACGCAGAGCGAGATTAGCAACCATTTATTTTCTGTGCAAGTTTTTTCAACGCCGCCCAGGTACTGCGATGTTGCTGGTCAGGGGAGCGTTGGCAGAAATCCACGGTTTTGCGATGCCTTTCGCGGTTAGCTGGCGCGGGCGTCGGCGGGAAAAATCCGGCGTAAAGAAATCCGATCAGCAACAGTAATTCGAACATGGGGCACCTCTCTTTTTTTGGTGTTCCCAGTTTGCGGTATCGGTGTGACATAATATGTCGCAAGTATGCAAGGCGCCACTTTCCACAAATACAAAAAAGGGCACCGGTTATCCCGGTGCCCCTGATGAAATAGTGCTTGAAAGTGACGGTCCTCGTTTGAATCAGCCGTTGCCCATGAACGATTCGCAGGCTTGCGCGAAAGCTTCGGGAATATCCTGCAGGATATCGTCGATATGGTCCTCTTCCAGTTCAAGAGTCGCGGCACAGGGATTATCGTCAATATTGATGTCTGCCTGGGGAACCCTCTGGCCGAAGCCAAGTCGCATGCAGAAAGTACCTCCAAGATTGACCAGAGCGGCGAGGGTGCTGGCCCGTTGTCCGACCTTTTCGGAGGGAGGCGGTTCGTTATGGTATAGCGTGCTGGCCACCAGGTGGGGAGCAAGGTTCCATTGGTGCAACATGGCGGCTCCGATGGCGGCATGGCTGTAAGGAAAATACTTGTGTTCAAGTACGGCGAGTTCTCCTTCACCGTTGTAAGCTCCCTGAACCAGTTGCGAATATTTTTCGCTGTCAAGATTGTTCATGGCGATTTTGCCGATATGTCGCAGCAGCCCGCCAAGGAAAGCTTCCTCCGGATCGAAACAGCGGGTTTTCCTGGCGATTTCCCGGGAACAGAGGGCACAACCGATGGCGTCTTCCAATAGGAGTTTCTCGATCAGGCCGAATCGTTTGTTCATGCTCTTGACGCCAGCAGCCAATACCAGGCTTTTAATGGTGGCCAGTCCCAGCATCGAGACTGCGCCTTCCAGGTTGCTGATCTGGCGCTGGAAACTGTAGTAGGAACTGTTGGCTACCTTTAACACGCTGGCAGCGACCACGGGGTCCCTGGCGATGACCTCGGAAATGCTTCTGGCGCTCCAGTCGGGATCTTCTGTGGCGATGAGAAAGTCGCAGACAATGTCGGTCATGGACGGAAGATCCTGAGCGGCCGCCAGTGCGCAGGCCAGTTCCGGATCGGATTCAGCCCATGCGGTGAATGATTCGGTGGTCAGTTGCGTGGAACTCATGGTTTATTCCTTCATGGATATCATCGGTTGAAAGTTTCGACAGGGCCAGATTAACGGTCCCTGTACTATCCGTCAACGGTTTTCAGTTAGAACTTGAAACGCCGCATGCTGATGTTGAGCAGCAGGCCAATACCGGTCATGGTCGTAATCATGCTGGTGCCCCCGTAGGAAAACAGCGGCAGGGGGACGCCTACGACCGGTAAAAGCCCGATGACCATGCCCAGGTTGATGACAATGTGAAAGAACAGCATGGCACTCACACCAAAAGCCAGAAACATGCCAAACCGCGTCGAGGCTTGGCGCGCTATATTAAGTCCGCAGATCACAAGCAGCAGAAACAATGTCAGCAGGAGGAGACAGCCTGCAAAACCCCATTCTTCGGCAAACACGGAGAAAGCGAAATCCGTGTGACGTTCAGGGAGGAAAGAGAGTTGCGACTGGGTGCCTTTCATAAAACCCTTGCCCCAGAAACCTCCACTGCCGACGGCTATTTTGGACTGGATGATATGGTAGCCTGAACCCAGAGGATCACTTTCCGGGTTGAGAAAGGTCAGGATGCGCTGTTTCTGATAATTGTGCAGCAAAAACCAGCCTCCCGTGGCAGCGCTGCCGGCCATCACTCCAAGTCCTGCCAGGGTGGCCGGGCGAATGCCTGCAAACAGTGCCATGGATGCCCCGATCATAAGAACAATCATGGCCGTGCCGAGGTCCGGTTGTTTCATGATCAACAATGCCGGCAGGGACAACAGGATAAAAGGTGCCCACAACTCGCGGAAGGAATAGCCCAAAGGCTGCTCGCGACGGCTGAAAAAAAACGCCAGCGTAATAATAATAACAATTTTCATCAGTTCGCTGGGTTGCAGATTGAAAACTTTGAGATCGAGCCAGCGCGTGGCTCCCATGGATGTGCGGCCGACGAGCAGTACCAGAAGGAGTAACACCAGGTTTCCGATGTAAAGAAAAAAGGCCAGGTGTTCCAGTCGTCGGTAGTCGATGGCACAGATAACCGTGACCAAAACCATACCGCCCCCGAGCCAGGAAAGTTGTTTGATAGAAAAGGGCGCTGCAGGTGATGTCCACGATGATGTAACGCTGATCAGGTTTAATATACCGAGTCCCGCGATCATCAGAACAACCAGGACCAGACCCCAATCGAAATGTGTAAGAAGACGGCGGTCAAACATAATAATTACTCACTGGTAACGGGCTGCGGTACAACGGGCTGCGGTACAACGGGCTGCGGTACAACGGGCTGCGGTACAACGGGCTGCGGTACAACGGGCTGCGGTACAACGGGCTGCGGTGCAACGGGCGGTTTGTCCAGCCCGAAATAATGGGCGATGATAGCTTTGGCGATGGGCGCGGCGGCGCTGCTACCGTGACTGCCGTGTTCGACCACTACCGCCACGGCGATCTGGGGGTTCTTGGCTGGCGCATAGGCGGCGAACAGGGCATGATCGCGAAACCGGTAAGGGATGAGGTTTTCATCTTTTTTCTGATCGCGCAGTTTGACAACCTGGGCGGTGCCGGTTTTTCCGGCATATGGCAGCATCTCGAGGCGACTCGCCCACGCTGTTCCTCCCGGTTCGTTGACAACCGCTTCCAGTCCACTCCGCACTGCCTCCAGATGTGGGGCCGGCAGTGCGTTTCGATGGAGGATTTCAGGTTCGGTATTCTGCACGGAATCGTTAAACGTATCTTCAATGCGTTTGATGATGTGGGGGCGAAATACCGTTCCGCCATTGGCAACGGCTGCTGTCATGGTGGCCAGTTGCAGCGGGGTAGTCAGAATGTAGCCCTGTCCGATCCCTGCATTAAGGGTTTCGCCACGATACCAGCTGGAGCCATAGCGTTTCTTTTTCCAGGCACGATCAGGAATTAAACCATTTTTTTCCATTTCCATGGGCAGCCCCAGAGCACTTCCAAGTCCGAGTTCGCGTGCCATGGCCGCAATCCGGTCGATCCCGACATCGAGGGCTACTTTGTAAAACCAGACGTCGCAACTTTCTTTAAGAGCTTTGTGCAAATTCGTGGTGCCATGCCCACCACGTTTCCAGCAGCGAAAGGTGTGATTGCCGAGAGTAAACGATCCTTCGCAAAGTACGCTGGTGCTCGGGGTAGCGACTCCGGCTTTGAGGGCCGCCAGAGCCGTGACGATTTTAAAAATGGAGCCCGGTGGATATTGTCCGCTGATGGCCCGGTTCTGGAGAGGGTTCAGGGGGTTGTTTTGCAGATCATGCCATTCTTTGGTGGTCAAGCCCCGGGCGAACTGAGCCGGGTCGAAAGTCGGTTGACTCGTCATGGCAAGGATCTCACCGGTGTGAACATCCAGTACAACGGCTGCTCCGGCCTGACCGTTGAAAGCGTTTTCCGCCACCTGCTGCAAAGATGCCTGGAGAGTCAGGGTCAGATTGTTGCCAGGTTGCGGATCCTGGGTTTTAAGGATACGCATGGTTTTACCTTTAACGTCGACCTCTACCCGTCGTTCGCCGTCGATGCCGCACAAAACCGGCTCCATCTTCCTTTCAAGCCCGGCCTTGCCGACGACGTCCCCGGGTCGATACCCTTTGAATTCCGGCATGCTCAGATCTTTATCCGTGATTTCACCAAGGTAGCCAAGCAGATGAGGGGCAAGAGGCCCCAGCGGAAATGATCGTACCGGGCGGGTTTCCATGAGCACGCCGGGAAGGTCAACGCCATTTTCCAGAATTTTTTCCAGGGTGTCGCGATCGACGTCCCACGCCAGGGGGATCGGGCGATATTGGGGCAGCCGTTTGCCTGAATTCCAGCGCTTTAGCAGTTCTTCGCGATCGACAGAGAGAAATCCGGACAGTCGCTGCAGAAGAATGTCCGGGTTGTCGACTTCCTGGCGCAGGACTGCGACATCAAAGGCCGGTCGATTGTCGGCCAGCAGGTTGCCCTCGCGATCAAAGATACGCCCGCGTTGCGCCGTGATAGGGATGTAGCGCGTACGGTTTCTCTCTGACAGGGTCCGATAATGGTCGTCGCTGATAATCTGCAACTGCCAGAGGCGCAGTAAAAGAAGGAGGAAAATGATGGCTGCCGCTACCGAAGCCAGTGCAAAGCGTTTACGGGTATAGGGGGACGGCCAGTCGGTCTGGAAGTCGTGATTCAAAAGATTCGCCCTCCTACCGGTGTCGGCGATAGCGGCTCAACCAGTCTGAGCATTGCAGAAAAAGCAATCCCGCGAGCAGATTGACGAGCAATTGTCCCGGCATGGCGGTAAGGACCTGGCGCCAATATGTGCCGTGTTCGGCAAGGAAGCCCAGGGTGAAAATTAATATCAGTCCCTGCAGAAGCGTGCTGGAAAAAACCAGAAATAGCAACAATACCGGACTTTCGCTGTTAAGGTGACCGGCAATGCTCCTCACCATCAGATACAGGATAAGGTAGACCAATCCGTATAATCCCAGACTTGCACCGGACAGGCCATCCTGCAAGCATCCCAACAGCCAGGCTACCGGGCCGCCAAAAATCACTTTCTCCCGAAGGCCAAGGGTTAAAACCAGGAGTAGCAGCAGGTTGGGTTTCAGGAAAAACGTCGGGGGTACCAGGGTCTCAGCTACCGTAAACATAAGGCCGAGTGTAAGGTAGATGAACATCGCTCTCATGGACTGTTTTCCAGTAGTACCAGAACTTCTTCCAGACGGGAGAAGTTGACAGCGGGGCTTACGACCACGCTCTGGAACAGATCAAGTTCGTTCGTCTGGATAAGGCTTACGGTTCCAACGGCTAAGCCTTTTGGGAAAATGCCGCCGTTGCCGGAGGTGATGATGCGGTCGCCGGTAACGATATCTTCCTTGGTTAAAGCAAAATCAAGGGTCAGAGACTGACCTCGCCCTCGGCAGATTCCCCTGGCGCGGCTTCGCTGCACCAGTACGGCCATGGCCGAGGAGGCATCGGTGGCGAGAAGAACCCGCGATTGCCGGCCTGAACAGCGTATAATGCGGCCGACCACCCCTTCCGGAACCATAACCGGCAATCCCTCATGCAGGCCATCTTCCAGGCCCCTGTCGATGATAACAGTCTGAAACAAGCTGGTGGCATCTTCGGCTATGACGCGGGCCGGCAAGGTTGGCATATCCAATTGTTCACGCAGAGCAAGAAGTGCGCTGAGCCGTTGGTTCTCCAGCCGGATCTCGCTGACTTGATCGAGCTTGTTGCGCAACCAACGGTTTTCGTCAAACAATCGGTCATTTTCCCGACTGGTATCGATGAGCCACAGGTAGTGCTGCCACAGGCTGCTTATGGTATCTGTTGAGGTGTCAAATCCGCGCTGCAGGGGGCTGGCCAGGAACAGGATGGCTTTTTCAAACAGGGTTGTTTCAGGCTGTTTTCGCAAGCGTGAAGAATAGATCAGCAGGGCGGTCATGACTAAGCAGACGACCAACAGTGGGGTGCGGTATTTTCGGATCAACTCCAGCATGCAATACCCTGTTGCGTAATGCAAAAGAGGGCGTAGCGCCCTCTTTTGCCGAAAATGCTATGTTGCCCCGGAAGTGTCAGGATGTGACGGTTACGCGGCGCAACAGATCCAGTTCATCCAGAACTTTGCCGGACCCGAGGGCTACGCAGGAAAGCGGGTCTTCCGCGATAACCACGGGCAGACCTGTCTCATCACGCAGCAGGGCGTCAAGATTGCGCAGGTACGCACCGCCACCAGCGAGTACGATTCCCTTGTCGACGATATCCGCTGCCAGTTCCGGCGGAGTGCGTTCCAGGGCTATCCGTACCGCTTCCACGATGGCATTGACCGTTTCCGCCAGAGCCTCGCGGATTTCATTGGAATCGATTTCCAAAGTTTTGGGGATACCGGAAACCAGGTCACGCCCTTTGACTTCCATGGTACGCAGTTCGTCGTCAGGGTAAGCGCTGCCGATTTCGATTTTGATCTGCTCGGCGGTGCGTTCGCCGATGAGCAGGTTGTACTTGCGCTTGAGATGCTGAACGATGGCTTCATCCAGCTTGTCGCCACCGACCCGCACGCTCTTGGCATATACCACTCCGGCCAGAGAGATAACCGCGACCTCGGTGGTACCCCCTCCGATGTCGACGATCATGTTGCCCGAGGCCTCGGTGATGGGCAGGCCGGCACCGATGGCGGCGGCCATCGGTTCCTCAATGAGATAAACCTCGCGGGCCCCGGCCGACTCGGCCGATTCCTTGACGGCACGCTTTTCGACCTGGGTGATGCCGGAAGGAACACAGATAACGATACGCGGTCTCACCAGAGTCTTGCGGTTGTGTACTTTGCGGATAAAATATCGCAGCATCTCTTCGGTAATGTCAAAGTCGGCAATAACCCCGTCTTTCATGGGGCGAATCGCAACGATGCTGCCGGGGGTGCGCCCCAGCATCTTTTTTGCTTCCATACCGACGGCAAGGACTTTTTTCTGTCCCATGCTGTCCTTCTGCACTGCAACCACGGAGGGTTCGCTGACTACGATACCCTTGCCTTTTAGGTAGACCAGGGTGTTGGCTGTGCCCAGGTCAATCGCCAGATCATTTGAAAACAAACCGAAAATGGAATCAATAAGGTTGAACATGATGGCGGGGTTCTCCTTTCGCCCGTCCCCTGCGTGGGGCGGTCCGGCAGATGCCTGATAAATGAGCTTCACACTAACAAAAAGCCGATGCTATTTCAAGAGACAAAAGGAGAAATGGGTTGCAATTCCAAGGCCGATTGACTAACATTTGCCTTTATTTTTGCCCATCTGAAACATTCATGTAAAGGAGCTCACCAATATGCTGGACCTGATTCGGAAAAAGCAGCGGTCAGTACTTGTTAAAATAGTCTTCTGGACGATTATTGCCGCTTTTATAGGAACCATTTTTCTGGTCTGGGGAAAGGGGAGCGGTGGCCCAAGTGGTGCGGATAACTCCGCCGTGCATGTGAACGGGGATCCTATCAGTTATCAGGATTTCCAAATGGCCTACCAGAACCTGCGCCAGGATATGGAGCAGCGCTTCGGTCGCAGCCTGCCACCGGAAATCGAGAAGCAGCTGCAGCTGAATAATCAGGCCTACGATCAGCTTCTCAGCCGGGTGTTGTTGCTGCAGGAAGCCGACCGCCGCGATATCGAGGTCAGTAAGGACGAATTGCGTCAGGCGATTGCCGACATCCCTGCTTTTCAGAAGGATGGGCAGTTCGACCGTAATCTTTATGCGCAGGTTCTCCAATATCAGCATCTCACTTCCAAGGGTTTTGAACGCAATATGCGCGAACAGCTGCAGATCACCAAAGTGGTCGAGGCTGTCAAGCAGGAGGCCGAGGTTAGCGAGCAGGATATCGAACAGGAATTTCGTAATCGTAATGAAAAGATCGATCTGGCCTATGTGAAGTTTGCCGCCGGAGCTTATGAGAGCAAGGTGGTGGTGATCGATGAAGCGCTGCAGGCGTATTATCAAGACCATCGTGAAGATTTCCGGCAACCCGAAAAGCTCGCCCTTCGCTATCTGCGGTTTGAGCCCGATTCTTTTGCAAAAGATGTGACCCTCGATGAAGCAGCTATCGAGGCTTATTATGAAAAACACAAGGATCAGTTCTGGGTGGCCGAGCAGGTCAAGGCTTCGCATATCCTGTTTCGCGTTACTCCGGCTATGGATGAGGCTGATCACCAGAAAAAGCGTGCCCTGGCTGAAAAGGTCCTCGAAATGGCCAAGTCCGGCAAAGATTTCGCCGGACTGGCACGTAAATACTCGGATGATGCCGGCAGCGCGATCAAAGGCGGCGAACTCGGTTATTTTACCCGTGGAAGCATGGTGCCCGATTTCGAAAACGTGGCGTTTGGCCTCAAGCCCGGGGAAATCAGCGATATCGTCGAAACTTCGTTCGGCTATCACATCATAAAATGCGAAGGTTACATCAAGGCTGAGACCAAGCCCTTGGTGGATGTTCGCGATGAAGTGCGTAGCAGCCTTCGCAGCGAACTGGCCCGGCAGATGGCGCTGGACAAGGCCATGGAAGCCTACAGCGCTCACCGTCAGGACGGCGACATCGACGCCGCTGCTTTGGCCAATGGCCTCGAGGTTCGCGAAACCGGTCTTTTCGCGCGTGGTGACGCCATCGACGGATTGGGCACCGATGACGATATTACCGTAGCAGCCTTTGCCCTTAAGGACGGAGAACTGGCTCGACCGATGGTGCGTGAGCAGGGTGTGATTACCTTTGTCGTCAAGGAGCGTCATGCCAGTGTCGTTCCGGAGTTGGCCGAGGTACGCGCCGACGTAGAGCGGGCCTATCGCAGTCAGGAAAGCGTTGGGCTGGCCCGACAGGCAGCCGAGGATCTCCTGGTTGAACTCAAAGCCGGTAAGAAACTGGTCGACCTGGCCCTCAAGGAGAAGCTTGAAATTGGGGAAACCGGCTTTTTCCCGCATTCCTACGGCGATTTTATTCCGCGAATCGGCAACTCCGAAACCTTGTCCAAGGCAGCTTTCGCCCTGACCATGAAGGCGCCGGTGGCCCCGGAGGTTTTTGTTGTCGACGATCGTTTCATCGTGGCGACCCTGATCCATCGCCAGGAGGCCGACCCTGCACAATTAACCGAGGCGACCCGCGAAGAACTACGTACTTCCCTGTTGGCCAGCAAACGTGAAAAATTGTTGGTCGATCTTATTCAAACCCTCAAGAGTGAAGCCAAGATCGAGGTCGAGCCGACCTTGAAAAATATTTTGGAAGGTGAAAAAGCTTTATGATACCGATAGTTCTGCAGACCAATTTTCCCGGACTCAAACTGGTTAATCAAGGCAAGGTGCGCGACATATACGACCTTGGCGAGCATCTGTTAATTGTGACCAGTGATCGTATTTCCGCGTTCGATGTGGTGATGAACGAAGGGATTCCTTATAAGGGATTTGTTTTGACCCAGATCTCCAAATTCTGGTTTGATACCTTCGCGGACATCGTGCCCCATCATCTTGTTGCCACCGAAGTGGATGATTTCCCGGTGGAAACCCACCCTTACAGGGATCAGCTCGAAGGGCGCAGCATGCTTGTGCGCAAGGCCAGTCCCCTGCCTATCGAGTGTATCGTGCGTGGCTATCTGGCCGGTTCGGGATGGAAAGAGTATCGCGAGCAGGGCACGGTGTGCGGTATCGCGCTGCCGGCCGGCATGGTTGAAAGCCAGAAGTTGCCTGAGCCGATCTTTACGCCGTCGACCAAGGCCGAGCTTGGAGCCCATGACGAAAATATCTCGTTTGAACGGGCTGCCGAACTCTGCGGTGAGGATCTTGCCAGACAGGTGCGCGACGTGGCGCTGACCATCTATGGCCGGGCGCGCGATACCATGGCCGCCAAGGGTATTATCGTTGCCGATACCAAATTCGAATTCGGTCTTAGGGACGGCCGCCTGATGTGGATCGACGAGGCTTTGACGCCAGATTCTTCCCGCTTCTGGCCTCAGGATCAATATCGCCAGGGAGGTTCCCAGCCCAGTTTCGACAAACAATTCCTGCGGGATTATCTGGAAACTCTGGACTGGAACAAGCAGGCTCCGGCGCCGGCTTTGCCCGACGATATCGTGCTTAAAACCTCGGATAAATATCTCGAGGCGCTATTCCGTATTACCGGACAAAAACCCTGATAGTTTTATTTGGTGCGAACACACAAGGGCGCGCTCCTGGTACCAGGAGCGCGCCCTTGTTGTTTGTGTCGACCATAAACGCTTGTCTCAGCCTTCCCAGAACAGATAGTGGGGCGCTTCTCGCAAAAGTTCGAGGCACTCTTCAATGGTGCCGGTAAACTCGAAACGGCGCCAGCGATCCCGATTGAGGAAAAAATCCATCTTCCAGCGGCCATCCTGCAAGGCGGGCCGCAGACGCGCAAAATCCCCCCAGTCGCAAGTTAGATGGATCTGGGCACCATCCTTGTAGGCTTTGTAGTCGGCCAAGGCTTTATGTGTTTGCAATAGTTTTCTGATGTTATCCAGGTGCTGATACATAATCATTCTCTTGTCATGGCTCTCAGGCACTTTTTTTATGCTGATAATTTTGCCGGGAAAATGCGATTCGTCAAGTTTTGCAATATAATAACTTTATCCGGAGTGAGGTGTGAGGCTTGATAGGTGACAGGGCATGCTTTTGGGGAATTCAAAACGATAAAAAACGGCCGAAGTTCTGATGAACTTCGGCCGTTTCTATCGGATATACAGGCTTGTGCGGTTATTTGGCGGTCTGAATGCTGACCTTGCCGGCGGATAGTTCGGCCAACTCGCGGGCGGTATCGACATCGGGCGCAACGATCAGGGCAACTCCCATGCGACGTCCCGGGCGCGTGTCGGGTTTGCCGAACAGGCGCACTTTGCTGCCCGGTACGCGCAGGGCGTCTTCGACTCCCTGGAAGCATACATCATCGCTGACGGCATCGGCCAGAATAACATGGGAGGCACCGGGTGACAGCAGTTCGATGGCGGGAACCGGCAGTCCCAGAATGGCGCGAACATGCAGTTCGAATTCCGACATGTTCTGGGTCACCATCGTGACCATGCCGGTATCGTGGGGGCGCGGAGAAACTTCGCTGAAGAAAACCTTGTCGCCCTGAATGAAAAACTCGACGCCAAAAATCCCCGCTCCGCCCAAAGCGTCGGTAATCACTTTGGCTTGGCGTTGAGCTTCGTTAAGGGCTTTGTCCGTCATGGGCATCGGTTGCCAGGATTCCTGGTAATCGCCGCCTTCCTGGCGATGACCGATGGGCGGGCAGTAATTGGTGCCGTCGACGTGGCGTACGGTCAACAGGGTGATCTCGTAATCAAACGCAATGAAGGCTTCTATGATGACTCTTTCACCGGCGCCGCGGGCGCCCTGGCGCGCATAGTTCCAGGCTTTTTCGATATCGGCCGGGGTTTTGACGGTGCTTTGACCTTTTCCGGAAGAACTCATGATCGGTTTTACCACGCAAGGCAGACCTATTTCCTCTACGCCCTGGCAGAACTCTTCATAGTTGGATGCAAATCGGTAGTTTGCAGTCGGAAGCTGCAGGTCTTCGGCAGCCAGACGGCGAATGCCCTCGCGGTTCATGGTCAGGTTGGCGGCCCGGGCGGTGGGAATGATGCGAAATCCCTGTTGTTCCAACTCGAGCAGGAAAACGGTATCGATAGCTTCGATCTCCGGAACGATAAGATCGGGGGATTCTTGTTTGATAATCCGCTCCAAAGCATCGCGATCAAGCATGTTGGCAACATGGCTGCGGTGGGCAACCTGCATGGCCGGAGCATCGGCATAGCGATCCACGGCAATGGTTTCGATGCCAAAGCGCTGGGCTTCTATGATAACTTCCTTGCCCAGTTCGCCGCAGCCGAGCATCAGCAATTTGGTGGCGGATTTTTTCAATGGGGTCCCGATCATTTTTTCCTCCCGTGGGTAAGGGCTTGGTTCCTCAGATATAATGGGCTTGCAATATGCCCAATGAGTGAAATCTTGTCAAGTGCCAGGGGTAAACAATCTAACGGCGTGTAAGTCGCTGGATAAGGTTTTTGTGCTCCGGGTAGCGGGCTATGAGGGGCTGGCTGTGCGCCAGTTCGAAATCGGCGAAATCGAACCCGGGGGCTACGCTGCAACCGGCCAGGGCATAACTGTCAGGCAGGGCTACCGTGGCGCCAAACCAGCATCCGGCCTCAACCACAACCTGAAACGATTGATCGTTTTTGGGATCGTTTCCCAAGCGTGGTTTACGGTAGCTGCCCAGCGGGTCGATAATGTGGATATCCAGAGGCGATCCGCCGTAAAAATGCCAGATTTCATCGGATGCAAGGCGGTGCAGGGCCGAAAAATCCTCACTTTGCAACAGGTAGTAAATGGCCGTGGCAAACTGGCGGGAGCCCTGAAACCGATTGGGCAGGGAGGTCGCAGGAATACTCTCTGCGGCGCGATAGGTTTCTCGAAAATACCCCCCTTCGGGGTGGCGTATGAGTTCCAGGTTGTTAATCCAGAAATGGGCGGAATGCTGCATGTCGTAGGGTGCTCCATACGGTAGTCAAGGGAGGGACGATGCATGCTTCCCGCCGCGGTATTCCATGGCAACCAGGGTTACATCGTCCTTGAAGGGCATTTTCTGGCCAAAGCTCTGCAGGTATTCAATGGTCTTGTCGCAGGAGCTCGTCAGGCTGCGTTTCTTTTGCAGCTGCAGCTTATTGTAAAGGCGCTGAAGGCCGAACATGTCACCCTGTTGGTCGCAGTGCTCGATAATCCCGTCGGAATAGAGATATATCCTGTCGCCATACTGGAGGGTAACTTCCCCTTCCTCAAAGGGGACGCTGCCGCCTGCGCCAATAATGGAACCACCTGAGGTTAACAATTCATAGCTGCCGTTTCGACGGATCCGCACCGGTGGCGGATGTCCGGCCGAACTGAATTGCAGTCGTCCGCTCGGCGTATGTAACAACATATAGGTAATGGTGAAGAATTTGCCGAAGCGCTCGAGGGGATATTCCCGATCCAGTTGACGCAATACCTCGGCCGGGGAAAGGCATTGAGGGCGCTCGCCATTTGCGGTCGGCGTTTTCAAGAGTCGTCCGCCGGTAGGGGAAAGACTCTGGAATACCGATACGGTTACCATGGCGGCTGAGACGCCGTGTCCGCTAACGTCGAGCAGGTAGATCATGATGGTGTCGTCTGTCAGGCGACTTATATTGAACAGGTCTCCACCAATTTTGTCGCAGGGCAGGAAATTCCAGGCGAATTCGAGATCTTGCACATTCGGCAGATTTTCCGGTAACAGCGCGCGCTGGATCAGCGCTGCGGAATGTCGGTACTCCTCCAGTTCGATCTGTTTGTTCAGCAGCATTCGCTGGACAAGGTTGGCTTCGTACTGGAGCCGATGAATGGTTAACTGGGTGGCTATTTTGTACTGTACCTCGCGGTCATCGATGGGGTGCATCAGGGTATCCGCCACCCAGGGCGTGAGGGCTTTGACGGGTACGGGGTTGCGCCCGTTGGACGAAAACAGAAGGCAGGGCAAAGGATTGTCCCGGCAGCGCAAGACCATGGGGGTCCATTGTTCAGGGCGTTGTTCATGGGCCATCTCGGTATCGAACAGCAGCAGGTCCGGGCGTTCGCCAAGCATGCGTGCCGTTTCGGGCAAATCTCCTGCTTTGAGAATAAAATAGCCTTTGTCACGCAACATGCGATAGAGACGGTCACTTGTCGGATTGGTTTTCCTGGCGAGCAAAATTTTTTCCGGCATGAGGCACTATCCCTGATTGATGTAGCAGGTAACCATTATCGCAGCACACTTCCGCATCTTTACCCAATTAAAGTATAGTTCATAAATCCCTTTTCGGCATGGTTCGTTGAGCAGTCTTGCCCCGCTTCAAACGAAAGCGCTTCGATCTTTTGTGCTTTCAGGCACTGCGTAAAATCGTTGATGTTGACGGGTCTGCCAAAAAGATACCCCTGACCGTAATGGCATTCCAGATCCAGAAGCAATGTTTTTTGCTCCGGAGTTTCAATTCCTTCGCAAATGGTGGTGAGACCGAGACTGTCGCCCAGGGCGATAATGGCCCTCGTAATGGCCATGTCGCTGGGGGAATTGGCCAGGTCACGGATGAATGACCGGTCAATTTTAAGGGTGTCGATGGGGAAATGCTTCAAGTAACTTAAAGACGAATAGCCGGTTCCAAAATCATCAATGGCGATGTGGAAACCCATTTGTTTGAGCCGGGACATGTTGCTGACGGTTTTGTCATTGTTTTGCATGATGGTGCTTTCGGTCAGTTCAATCTCCAGGTTACTGGCTGATATGCCGTAATGGTGGACGATGTCGCCAATCAGGTCGGCGATATTGTCCTGGGAGAAAAGCTGCCCCGATACATTGACCGACAGACGCAGGGTTGCAAAGCCGCTTGCCTGCCACTTGGCGATCTGAAGGCAGGCTTGACGCAATACCCACAGGTCGACATCGATCATGAGACCGGATTCCTCGGCAAGGGGCAGGAAGTCGCCAGGCATTTTGATTCCCTGACGGGGATGCTGCCAGCGAATCAAAACTTCCGCCCCGGAAAGCTGGCCACTGCGCATGTCGACCTGGGGTTGAAAATACAATACGAGCTCGTCATTTTTAAGTGCTTTGCGCAAGTCGTTTTCCAGGATCAGGCGGTCCTGTATGGGGGTTCCCATGGACGGCTGATAAATGCGATAGGTGGCACGTCCTTCGGCCTTGGCGTGGCGCAGGGCGGTGTTGGCGTTACGGAGGACACTCTCCTGCTCGTCGTCTCCCTGCGGAAAAAGACTGATGCCGATGCTGGTGGTAATCAGGACCTCGCAATTGCCAAGCAAAAACGGTTGTGAAATATCCTGGATGAGATGCCCTGCAATCTGGCTTACCTGTTCCGCTCCATAGGTGTCGGGGAGAAGTATGGCAAATTCGTTGCCGCCAAAACGGGCCACGCAGTAATCTGCAACCGAAGAGCTGGGATACAGGACCTTGCATCCCTGCAGGCTTCTGCGAATACGATTGGCGATACTCATCAAAACCTTGTCGCCAATGACATGCCCGAGAGTTTCATTGATGCGTTTGAAACGATCCAGATCAAGCAACAGTACGGCCAGTTGGCCATGGGCATGCTTTGCCTGCAGCATGGCGGAACTCAGGCTGTCCATGAAAAAGCTGCGCTTGGCCAGGCCGGTCAGGGCGTCAAAATGGGCCAGGCGGAATATTTTCTGTTCGGCATGATGGATGGCCGTGACGTCCTGTATGATGCCGGTCATGCTGCATGGTACCCGGTCGCAGGTGGTCTGAATTTCGATCTGGCTGTTGATGTAACGCTCTTCGCCATCCACTGTGACGCGATAATTCTGCCGGTATGGCTGACGGGTGCGAATAGCTTGGTGGAAGGTGTCTTGTACCCGTTGCCGATCCTCCGGATGGATGTTTTGCAACAAGCCTTCGGGGCTATCCAGGGGGGCGTCTTCGGCAATGCCCAGCAATGTGTGGACTTCCCCGCTGCAGGCAAAGTGTTCCGAGTCGAAGTTGAAGTGCCAGTGCCCCATGCGGGCGATGCGCTGTGCCAGGGATAGCCGTGCCTGGCTGATTTTGAGGTCTTCATAAAGGCATGCCGAACGCAGCATGTACATGACCCGGTAACGGAGCAGCAGCCAGTTGATCGGCTTGCTGATAAAGTCGGTGGCGCCTGCATCAAAGGCTTTTTTTACCGATTCGACATCGTCGAGTCCGGTAAGCATGATAATGGGAGTTTCCTTGCCCTCGGGCAGACTGCGCAATCGACGGCAGGTGGTAAAGCCATCCATGCGTGGCATGACCACATCCAGCAGGACCAGGTCCGGGCGCGTTTTACGAAACTGGGATAGGCCTACGGCCCCATCCTCTGCTTCGATAACGGCAAACCCGGCATATTCGAGCGTGGCCCGGGTGAGCAGGCGCATGGCGGGATCGTCGTCCACGATTTGGATAAGATGCGGGCGTTTCTGATCCACAGGGATCATTGCTGCGCTCCTTCCTGGATTAATGCAAACTCAACGCGGTTGTACTCGTTTTGAATCGAAGCCATCAACGGGTCAAGCTTCTCTGCCGAAACGGCCTTGGCCTCTTCCATTTTGCGGCAAAGATCAGACAAACACAGGGCTCCAAGATTTGCGCTACTTGATTTCAGTCTGTGAGCCAGGTCAAATACTTTGCCCATTTGCTCATTTTGCAAGGCATGTTCCATATCCCTGAGCACGCCGGGAGTCTCATCCAGATACATAGCGATGACCTTACCCAGCAATCCCTGCTTTTGTTGGGGGTCTTCCAGGGCTCTGATCGAATCCAGCACGTCACGATTTATAGGATTGTCGGACGTGCGGTGTTCCTTTTTGCGGTCGGGTTCAGACGGGCCCAGCGTTGGTCTGTTCCAGCACTCCGAATCTTTCCTATGACCCAGAACCGTCATCCATCGGCTCAGCATGGTGCTGACCTGGCGCAAGGTGAAAGGTTTGCCCAGATAGTCGTCCATGCCGGCTTCCAGGCATTTTTCCCGATCTCCCGGCTGTGTGTGCGCGGTCATGGCGATAATGGGCAGGCTGGTTTTATGTTGCTGTTTTTCCATTTGGCGCAGCACTTGAGTGGCCTGGTAGCCATCCATGTTGGGCATCTGGCAATCCATGAAAAGCAGGTCAAAAGATTGCTCCTTGACGGCCGCGACAGCCTCCAGTCCGTCGGAAACAGCGTCGACCACGCAACCGAGTTTTTCCAGCATGCCACGTGCAACCTGCTGATTGATGACATTGTCTTCAGCCAGCAGCACGCGGGCCCGCGGTGTCTTCGATGTTTCTAGCGGAGGGGAGGCTGTTGCCGTGGCGCCGTCCATTGTCATCGATGCAGGGGCCATAGCAGGGGGTATTTCGGTCAATTGCAACAGCAGTTCGGACGGACGAATCGGTTTGCATAGGTAACCCAAAGTTGGAGCCCCTTCGATCGTGCCCTGCAAGCCCAACTGCCCGGCACGGTTAAGCATCAGAAGGCGTTGCGGCGGATCCGGGCAGGTTGCTGTAATCTGTCGTACCAGCTCTTCAACCTGCATGTCAGGCAGGGTTGCGGCAACCAGTACAAAGTGGAAAGACTGGGTCTGCAGCATGGTCAGACCCTTGCCGCCGCTCGCCGCGGTTTTAGCGAGCATGCCCCACGTTTGCAGTTGCCGTTTAGCGCTACGGCGGACCAAGGGGTGAGGGTCGATGACCAGGGCGCACATATCCGCGAAGCCGGGGAGTCCCGAGCCCGATTCCTTGCGACAGGCGGGGTCTTTGGTCAGGGTGACTTCAAACCAGAAATTCGAGCCGCGACCGGGGGTGCTGCAAACCTCGATGTGTCCTCCCATGTGATCGATCAGATCGTGGCAGATCGATAGTCCGAGGCCTGTGCCACCATATCTGCGCGTGGTGGAACCGTCCACCTGACTAAAAGGATGGAAAAGTTGCGGTATGTGTTGGGGCTCGATGCCAATCCCCGTATCCCTTACGTGCATACGAAAGGTGACCGTTTTATCGGTGCTGCTCAGGACCCTTAGTTTAAGTAAAACGGAACCCTGGTTGGTAAACTTGATGGCATTGCTGAGCAGATTAACCAGAATCTGGCGTAGGCGGCCAGGGTCACCGTGCAAGATCGGCGGCATCTGCGAGGATATATCCAAAACCAGTTCAATTCCCTTGGCCTTGGCTTTGGCAGCGAACAGTCCGGTCGCCTCTTCGGCTAAGTGGCAGATATCGAAAGGGATGTTTTCGAGTTGCAGCTTTCCGGCCTCCAGCTTGGAGAGATCGAGAATGTCGTTGATGATATGCAGCAGCGCGCGACCGGACTGGGCGACGGTTTCGGCGAGTTTTCGCTGATTGTCCGCCAGGGGACTGTCGAGCAGTAGCTCCGTCATGCCCATGACACCGTTCATGGGGGTGCGAATTTCGTGACTCATGTTGACCAGAAATTGCGATTTGGCGCGATTGGCCTCTTCGGCACGCTGTTGCGCCTGTTGCAACTGTCTTATTGTCGACTGCAACTGCTCAGTCATCGTCTGCAGTGCGCGATTTAAGATGCCGACTTCGTCGTCGCTGGGGGGCGGCCACGGGATGGTGTCCGTGCCGGTAGGTATGTGCTGGGCAATGTCAACGATCTGCAACAACGGACGGCTCAATCGGCGGCTGAACAGCAGGGCGTAAACCGAAATCAGTAAAAGCATGGATGTGCTTGCCGCAGTTCCAAACAGCAGGATGCGTTTGTTGTTGGCCAGATCTTGCCGCTGGTCAAAGCCGCTGAGCAAAAAACAGTCTTTTTGGTCATAAAAGGGTAAGGGCATTTTTGAGGCGGCTATTTCCGGATTGTCCAAAGGTATGGGGCCGTCACCTGTGTCGGCGCCGATTGTCGCGGCAAGGGGGCACAAAAAATCCGCATCGCGGCTTCGTGATTGTACTTTGCCAAAACTAGATAGAAGCGTGTTGCCGAAAGCCGGACCGAGTTGCAGAGTTTTGCTGGCAAACAGCACGCCGATGACCTTGGTCCCGGACAGAATTGGCGCATAGGACATAAGTGCCAATTCAGGCAGGTGCCCTTGGGTTTCCATCGGGGCAAAAAAAGCCAGGGGTTCGCGCGTCATGGCCAGGTTCAGGTGCTCAGATAGGGTTGATGAACCATGCTGCGGGGCTGGGCCGATTTCGGCAATAGGAATCCCTTCCGGGGAAAAAACGGCCAGTGCAGTCAGGTTGTTTTGCTCGCGCAACAGGTCCAGATAGGCTTTCAGCTGGAAGGAAATATCCAGTTTTAGAGGAACGATGAGTTGGTTGTCCGAAGCGACGCGCAAGGTCTGCTCGCGAAAACTCTCCAATTGGGTGATGAGCAATCCTCTGTTGATACGTTCCAGTTGCTGCAGTTTGATCTGAGAGTTTTCCACAATATGGTTGTGGGCCACTCTGCCGAAAACAAAGAATCCCAAAAGGGTGATAAGGATCGGCAACGGCAAAATGACCAATAGCAGTTTGGCGGTCAAGGATTTATGGAAGGGTATCGGTTGCATGGTGGTTATTTCCCTTGGGGCGTTGAATGAGTCGGGGACTCCAATTCTCCAAGATAAGCGATATGCCTGGCGGAGGACATTTTGGCGGCGAGCATGCCGCAGAGAAAGGCAGGTTGATAGACCTTGCTGCAGGAAGTAATGACATTGGGTGACCGGTACTGGCTATTGCATAGAAAAAACACCCGGTCGGGATAGGTGTGCGCAAGTTGTTTAACGGCGGGTGCAAAGCTGGCGTCTGTCGCAACCAGAGTTTTGACACCCTGGCCGATAAGGTTTTTCATGATCCTTCCCGCATCCTCCGGGGGGACGCTGGGAACGGAGATAGTCTGCACTTTCGAGAATTCCTGGGCAAGCTGCAGCCGGGCTATTTCGTGGGCATAGTTCCATCCTGCGTCCCCTACCGGGCCATTGAATGGAAATCCGACTTTAAGCAAAAAAGCCTCTGCCTGACACTTGAAGGCTTGCAATCCCAGCAGCAGGATTACCATTACCAGCAGGAGCTGACCGCCCGACAAGAAAGCAATACGGCGTAGCTGCCCTGCCGGAAATGTCCGATGTAAAAAGGTTCCTTGGTCATTGCATGTCATCATTTCATGTCTTTCGTCAAAAGCGTGACAAGGTCGATCACTATTTCTGGTCTTGGCCCTGAAAGCAGATGCAGGTTCGGACAATAAATATACGGCGTCCTTGATATTTCCATCGTATCTAATGAATTTTACGGTTATGCTTTTGCTGCAAGAACAAGGCCGTGTTTTGACCTTGGAGGGTTTGCCTGGCGCAGGTTTATGGCGGTTCGAGCACCCGGGGAAAACCCGTAAAACGGTTGCCCGTCAAAGGGGGCTATGCTACCCTGTGATACCTGTAAAAATGTAAAGTTAGGTGAAGGATTATGGGAAAAAACTCAGTTTCAAAAGAGCGGTTGGACAAACTTCTGGTGACCCGCGGGTTGGTTCAGTCGCGGGAGCGCGCGCGGGCGTTGATTTTGGCCGGGCAGGTGGTGGTGGACCACCATACTGTTGACAAGGCTGGTGCCCAGGTGTCTACAGATGTGTCCCTGCGCCTCAAAGGTGAGGACATCCCCTATGTGTCGCGCGGCGGCCTCAAGCTTGAAAAAGCCCTGGAAACCTTTGCGGTCGACGTGACGGGACAGGTAGCGCTGGATGTCGGGGCGTCGACCGGTGGTTTTACCGACTGTTTGCTGCAACGCGGTGCCGTACGGGTTTACGCCGTAGATGTCGGCTATGGACAACTGGCCTGGAAGCTGCGTCAGGACGAGCGCGTGGTGAATCTCGAGCGTACCAATATCCGGCATTTGCAAGCTGAAACCCTGCAGGAAAAGCCTGGTCTGGCGGTCATTGATGCATCCTTTATTTCTCTGGACAAGGTGTTGCCTGCAACCCTGGCGCTGTTGGATGAACAGGCCGAGGTGGTGGCATTGATCAAGCCTCAGTTCGAGGTCGGGCGAGGCGCGGTTGGCAAGGGCGGGGTGGTCAGGGATGCCAGCCAGCACGAAGAGGTGGTTGAGCGCATCCGACGTCTGTCCGAAGAGCTCGGTTGTCAGGTGCTGGGGGTGACTGAAAGTCCCATTCTTGGGCCCAAGGGTAATCGGGAATTTCTTATCCATCTCCAAAAGGGGGGGGGTGCATGAACCGCGTCTATTTTGTCGGCGCGGGGCCTGGCGATCCGGATCTGATAACCTTGCGCGGTGCTGCTTTGCTGGGCAAATGTCATGCGGTATTTACGTTTGCTCCGCTGGATAAAACTTTTGCCGGGTTGATCGACGGTCGCCCAGTATATGATCCTTACGATTTTGATTTTGATGATTTGCTGAGCCGCCTTGATGAGTTGCTTGAGGCTGGCGATGTGGTTTTTTTGCAGCCGGGTGACATGACTTTTTTTTCGCCCTTTCAGGCGCTGATTGAAAGGCTGGGCGATAAGGTCGAAGTGGTGCCCGGGGTCGGTTCGGCCAATGCGGCGTCCGCACTTTTAAAGCGGACACTGAATCTTTCCGGGTTCTGTACCCGAACGATCCTGGTTTCCTCGCGCGTATTGGCAGAAGTCCCCGGATCTCCCTCTCTTGAAGAGCTGGCCAAGCCCGGTGTCACGCTGTTGATTTACATGAATCACTATCCTTTGGCGGAGCTGGTCTCCCGCTTACGCTCCGGTTACGGTCGTAACGAGCCGATCGCTCTGGCTCACCGCATCGGCTTACCCGGCCAGAAACTGTTTCTGGGGTCTCTCGACGATATCCTGGGCCAGACCAGAGATTGTGAACTGTTCGATAAAAAAGGCCGCGCCGATCTTACCCTGATCATTGTCGGGGAAGCCCTTACGGCAACGCCCGATCAGGGCTGGTGGGATCAACGGCGCCTGAACGTGCGTCGCCAACGCAGTTGATCCGGATATTTCAACCTCTTTTTATACTTCTTCCGTTTCGGTGCTCTTTGTTTATGATCCGTATTTTACATACCGCTGATCTCCATCTGGGATCCGTTTTTCCGGAACTTCCCGGTCAGGCCGCAAACAGGCGCGCCGACCAGCTTGCAACCTTTGAGCGTATTATCGCGTTGGCCTTGAGCAATCGGGTTCATTTGTTGTTGGTGGCCGGCGATCTGTTTGCATCACCCTGGCCGACCAGGGAGGTTGTCGCGTGCGTCCAGGCCGGCTTTAAGCGTCTGCTTGCGAGCGGTATCCTCCCGGTTATTCTGCCCGGACGTAGCGATACGCTTCGCTCTGCGGATGGCATTTACGGGCGTGACGTATTCGAAGATGTCCTGGTACTCGACCCGCAACGGTTGGAGTGTGTGACGCTGGATATCGGGGGACAGTCGCTGCAACTGTATGCAGGCTTGGCAGAGGGCGACCGGATTGTCTGGCCCGCTTCGGATATGGGTGAAACCGCGGGGATTCATGTCGGTTTGCTCCACCTGCCGACCACCGCCGCTTTGGATGATAATGTCGACAGCTGGATCGAGGACACTCCATGGAGGAACTTGGAGGGGGGGTACCTTGCTCTGGGCGGAGGCCACAATTATCGCGAGTGGCACGTAGACGGTCGGGTCGTCGGGTGTTGCCCCGGCACGCCCGAGGGTTTAAACTTTGTCGAACGTGGGGGACGCTACTGTGTTGTGTGCTGCCTGGGCTCGGGGCCAACCAGAATCGAGAAGCATTCGGTTAACAAGCGTATTTGGGAAGAAAAAAGTCTGGATGTAAGTGGCTGTCGATCGATGAAGCACGTTTTGGAACTGGTTCGCTCACTTGGCCACCCCGATGTGTTGATGCATGTAACGTTGACCGGTCAGTCGAACCTGCTGCTGAATGCACGGGCCCTTCGACAACAGGCAGAGGATGCTTTTTACTATCTGGAAATTGACGACCAGACGCCGCTTCTCGACAGCTCCCTGTTGAAGGATCTGGCCGATGCTGACAATTTACGCGGTCTGCTGGTTCGCAAAGCCCAAGCCAGAGCCGCTGGTCTGTCGGCAACAGAGCGGTCTATACTGGAGGCGGCTATGCGGGATATTCTTGAACGGTGCCAACCTTATGGTGGAGATCAATGATGATGCTTCGGCGGCTTGAACTGCAGGCTTTCGGACGCTTTGAGGACGAGGTCATCGAATTCGCACCCGGCATGAATCTGGTGTCGGGTCCCAACGAGTCGGGCAAAACCACTCTTTTACAGGCTGTGGTGGCGGTATTGTTCGGAGATGACGATGCCGCACGATTCGTACCTTGGGAAAGCTCCGGCATATGCAGGGCGGCGTTGTTGATTGAGACAAAGGGGCGCCAGGTAAGGATCGAACGTGATTTTTTTACCGGTTATGTAAGTTGGACCGAAGCCGATGCCGAGGGTGTTTTTCAGCCTGTTTTTTGCGGCTGTCCAGATGCCGAAAATTCGGAATTGGACCCGTCAACCTATCGAGCAAGGTTGCAGGAGCTGCTGGGAGTGTCTCACCGGGAGTTCTTGCAGACCCTGCTCTATGGTGATCCTTCCGACGGCAACCCCGGGGAGGCTTCCGAGCGTCTCAAAGCATGTTTTTCAGATCCGGAAGTAGCCCGATTCGAGGATGTCCTGAAAACGTTGCAGGCTGAATTCCTTGGCATTTCAAGCGACAATCCCTGGGGGCTTCAAGCGGACGGGGAGGGTGAGCTGCAGGCTATTGCACGGCGACTGGCAGAGCTGGAAAAAGAATGGTTCGGGCTTCAGGAAACCATCCGTCAGCGGGAGCTGCAAGAGGCCGATGTGGTCGACGAGATCAGCGGAGCCGACGGAACGATTGATTCCGAAACGGCCTGCCCTGTGGTGCCTGAGTCATCAGAACCCATTGTGGAACATCACGAGGCTGCAGGGCCTGTTACGGATGTGAGCTCCGATCCGCCAGCGGATTATGCGACCAGACGTGCCACACTGGAGACCGAGTTGGCCAAAACAGGCCTGCCGCGAAGCATCCCGGCCGAGTTGCCCGAGCTTTTGAGTTCTTGTGCCAGCTTGCGGCAGGCGATGGCTGAACAGAAGCGTAGCCTGGGGGTTCGTCAGGAAGAACGACGGAAGTGCCGTCCGCCGGCCTGGAAAGGGTTGGCATTCGGTTTGGCAGGTATCTGGGCAGCAGCGTTATCCTGGCTATGGGTACAGCTCTCTATCCTGCCGATCTGGGGAGGTTTGCTGGTTACTGCCGTTGCCGGAGCATGGTATGTCCGGCGTTGCCTGCAGGCACGTAGTGCGGGACAGCAGCTCGATAGCCAGGTTGCCGCCGTAGAGGCGCAGGTCTACGAACTCCAGCAGCAGCTCACAGCCATCAACGATCGATTCGAGGCTTTGGGTTTGTCGCCTTCGCCTGTGGAAACCGTGCGCATGCAAAAAAATCTTCCCCGCCATCAGCAACTGCTGGAGCAGTTGCGGCAGATGGATGTTGTTCAGGATGAGGTTGCCCAGGACAGGGGGGGGATCGAGCCAGACGTCTCTGTCTGTGAGCCGATTGCTGCGTCAGTAGAGGCTTTCGCTGCTATCTCAGATGCGCAAGCAGCCGAGCCGGTGCCTGATGAAGCTTCTTGCATGCAGGCAGCCGGGGACTCTATTATTGCAGATTCGATGGGTACACCGGGGGCTCTTGACTTGGAAAGCCTGCTGGATGCACGCACCCGGATCGAAGCTGAAGGGGAAGAGCTGCGGGCACGGGAGTCCAAGCTTACACAGCGCAGAAATACTCTCGTTGTGGAATGTGATCTGCTGATGGAGACTCTTGCCGATACTCCCGCGACCGATAGGCAGGCTTTGGCCGGGATTCTCGGTCAACTGATGAGCGATTTGACAGGTGGCGTGGTTGATAAAGTGCATGTTACTGAGGATTTTGTCGTGCAATTATCGGGAGCGGATGGTGTCTGGTTACCGGTTGAGCGTTTTAGCAGTGCCACACGCACCCTGCATAATTTGGCGTTGTGCCTGACCCCTAACCAGCTACGTGGCGAGGGTTCGCGCCTGCCGCTTCTGCTTGATGATCCCTTGGGGGCTCTCGACAAAAAACGCCGTGGGCAGGCGCTTAAAGTTCTGGAGCAGTGTGCTGCCGGGGCACAGATTATTTTATTCAGTCACGAGGAAGCCTTGCGCCGACGGGCGATGCGGGATGGTTGGCATCTGATTTCCCTGCGTGCCAAGGGGCCTGCGGTAGCAGTCGGCAAGGAGGAGAAGAACGATGATGACGGACAATTGTCTTTTTTGTAAGATTATAGCCGGAGAGATTCCCGGAACCTTTATCTATGAAGATGATAAGTTGGTGGTTCTGCAGGATATTGCGCCGCAGGCACCTCATCACTATTTGATCATCCCGCGCAAGCATATTCGTACCACTCTCGACCTTGCGGTAGAGGATAACGATCTCGTCGGGCATGTCTACCAGGTAGCTGCGCAGTTGGCTGGGCAGCGCGGTTTTGCCGAGGGCGGTTTTCGGGTGGTGAATAACTGCAATGAAGGGGCCGGCCAGACGGTCTGGCATCTGCACTTTCATTTACTCGGTGGACGTGCCATGACCTGGCCTCCGGGTTAGTGCCAAGCCCGGGATGCTTGTTGCACAGCAGGTGTCATGGTTCCGCGTCAAAGGGCCTGGGGCATCATTCAAAGCTGACCCTTTGATGGCCCGGCCTTGGTCGACTCATGCTGTTCGGCGTCTTGCTGACAGGCCCGACACAGCCTGGTAAAAGGGAGAACTTCCAGACGGGCCATGCCGATTTTTTTACCGCAACCCTCGCAGGTTTCGTAACTGCCGTCCCGAAGACGTTCAAGGGCCTCGTCTATTGCAAGGATTTCTTCCCGACCGGCATCGCTGAGCAGGTGCAGGCAATCCTTGAGGCTGTCCGTCAGCCCCTGGTCCGCAACATCGGCCACGCCTTCATCGAGCAGGGCGGCAGCATCGGCGTTCTGTCGACGGCACTGTTGCAAGCGTGTTTCACGCAGACTGAGAAGTCTTTTTCGAATACTCTCCAGGCTCTCTCGTGTCATGTTCTTCTCCTTCAGGAATGCGGGGGCGTCAGGGAGTCTATCTTCAAAAGTAAACCGTTTCCGCAGTAAGTCAAAGATGATCTGCGACGATGCGGTGGAATCCGCTGATTTAACAGGATCCAACCAGCCCCCTGCCTTGGAGGATGTGTGGCAGAACACAAGAAAAAAGAACGGCGCATGGTCAATGAAATCCTCGAATTGCTGGTTACCCATTACGGTGGCGGGTTGAGCGAGGAAGAACTCGACCGTGGCATAACCGACTTTCAACGCGCCATTGCTATCGCTTCGCGGGCACACGAGGGTCAGCTGCGTAAGTCCGGCGAACCATTTTTTATCCATCCTTTGCGCGTCGCTCATCAAGCTGCGCGGCATTGGATGGATTTTTCCTCGGTAATCGCCGCAGTGCTGCATGACGTGGTCGAGGATACACCCATGACCCTGTCTGAGGTGGAGAAGGCTTTCGGTTCCGAGGTGGCGCGGCTGGTCAACGGTCTGACCAAGGTTTCCTCTGAAAAACTCAGTCGCGAGGCTCTAAAGGCACAGACCTATCGCAAACAACTGTTGTTGGCCATTGAGGATGTGCGGGTGCTTTGTCTTAAATTCTGGGACCGCATTGACAACCTGCAGACCATCCAGGCGCTCGATCCGGGAAAACAGGCGCTTATCGCCAAAGAAACCCGTGCGGTTTATGTCCCTTTGGCAAGGCATCTGGGTATGGGATATGTAGCCTCTCATATGGAAGCGCTTTCCCTGAGCATTTTGTATCCGGCCCGGGCCAGTCGGTATCGGCGAGTTGTGCAGGTCTTACGCATGCAGATCGAACCGCAACTGCGTCAGATTCGCGCCAACTTCCGCCAGGCCTTTGAGCATTACCGCCAATCGCCGACCATGAAAGATCGCTGGCGCCCCTTTTCCATCGATGCTACCCGTACCATGGGGCGCGGTATCTCCGCACTCTATACGCTGGAGATTCAGGTGGCTCGTACCATGGATGCGTATCTGGCTCTCGGGGTGGTACATGAGTTGTATAATGCGATCCCAGGCAAGCTTCGCGATCATCTCACTATTCCATCCCCTTTTGGTTACCAGGCATTGAAAACCACCGTGCAGGCCGGCGAAATTCGTTTGCGGGTGGAGATTACCACTCACAAGCTGGCGCGTTTCAACGAATCCGGCGTACTCACTCCCGGGTTTGAGTTCCGCAAGGAAAACTTCCAGGAGCTGATGAAGTCGCTGCTGGAAGGGGAGGCGGCATTCGATACCGAAAGTCTGCGACTTGCTGCATCCACCATTCAGGTTTACACCCCCAAGGGCGATATCTGTACCCTGCCGGCCGGCAGCAGTGCCCTCGATTTTGCCTTCGCCATCCATGAGAAAGTCGGGTTGTTTGCCTGGCGGGCCCGCGTCAACGGCCAGACCCGGCAACTGAAGTCACGTCTTATGGATGGAGACCAGGTCGAGATCGAACGTGGTATGAATCCCATGGTCCTGCCCAAATGGTTGGAATGGGCGGTAACGCCCCGTGCTCATAATCATATTCGTCGCTATTTGCGCACCCGGGTGCAGGATGGCGGCGCCTAAGGTTCGCTCAGTGCGGCAAGTCTCCGGGAGATACGGTATGAAAAGTTTTCGCAGGGAATTGTGGTTCGAGGTGCCGCAGCGACGCGCCTTTATTAATATCACCAGTGATGTGCAACGCTGCCTGGATGAAAGTGGCATTCAGGAAGGGTTGGCCCTGGTCAACGCCATGCATATTACCGCCTCGGTGTTTATCAACGACGACGAACCTGGCTTGCATCACGATTTTGAACGTTGGTTGGAACAACTGGCGCCGCATGAACCGGTTGGCCACTATCGGCATAATATTGGTGAAGACAACGCCGATGGACATCTTAAACGCCAGATTATGGGGCGTGAAGTGGTGGTGGCCATCACCGATGGTCAATTGGATTTCGGCCCCTGGGAACAGATTTTTTACGGTGAATTCGATGGCGGCCGGCGTAAAAGGGTGCTGGTTAAACTGATCGGGGAATAAGTTTTCAGTGTGATTGATGTCAGAGGTTTTGAACCCATGACAAATGACCGATGACGACGGACCATTGATAAATGACAAGGCCCCGCGGCGTAACCCGCGGGGCCTTGGAATACATCATGATTCCTGTTGTTTGGTTGGCTGAACATGCGGCTTTTTGGCAGGCCGGCTGGCATAGATGAGGATCTTCTGGTCGGTGAAGCTTTCCACCTCCCCGGCGAAGGTTTCCACCTGGAAGAAATCCTGGATTTTCCCGGATGCTTCGATGAAAAGCTTGTTGAGCCTTTGCACGCCCTCGCGGTTCAAGCCGGTTCGCCGTGCCCATTCTTGAAATTCGTGGGTTTTGGGAATGACCTTGATGTCGTGCAGGATGAAGTCGGCGGCTTCCACCATCGTTGACCAATCCTGTTTTGTATAGGCGCGGACATGGGTGGGGTCGCGCATCTGCTCGTAGGTGTGCATGAACTCGGCGATTTCCGGGTCGTCCGGCAGTAGCGTATCGATGATGGCCATGCGGCCACCACGGCGCAGTACCCGGTGGAATTCGCCCAGTGCCCGCGGCACATCCGGAAAGTGGTGTGGGGCGATGCGGCACGTCAGTAAAGTGAAGGCACCGGCCGGGAATGGCAGGTCCTCGGCATCGGCTTCCCGGAAGGTGACGTTTTCGACACCCCCTTCTTCGCTGATGAATTCCTGGGCCCGTTTTAACATTTGCATGGCCAGGTCCGAAGCCACCACGCTACGTACCATCGGAGCGAAAAACAGGGCGGAGTGCCCTCCACCACAGGCGACATCCAGCAGGATGTCATCCTGCGTAGGCTGCAGGAGCCGTGCGGCTTCCTCCAGATCGATGCCCTGGGAAAACCCGGGGCTCTGGACGTAGCTTTCGGCCGTGCGGCTGAATTGTTCCCTGACTTTATCCTTGAAATTCTTGGACATTCATTTCTCCTGGAATGAATCGATTATATCACCCTTGCAGGGGGTTGTCCCGAGTGAAGTTCACTTGATGGGGACAGGCCGCGCGGAGGATGGAGGATAGCATGAACAGGATCGCTTTGGGAAGTACCGGTTTGCATGTTCACCCCCTGGTTTTTGGAACATTGTCCATGGGGCCATTACAGGCAGGGTTGTCTGCAACCCAAGGTGCGCGATTGATCCGTGCGGCACTGGAGGGGGGAGTTAACTTGCTCGATACGGCTGAACTGTATCAGACCTATCCCCATATCCGGCAAGCTTTGGTCGGTTATACAGGTGAGGTGCTCATCGCGACCAAAACCCATACCCGCGATGCCGGCGAAGCCCTGCGCCATGTGGAAAAAGCGCTGCGGGAGCTGGGGCGTGATTGTCTCGATATCGTATTGCTGCATGCCATGCAAACCGACGATCCCTTTGCCGAACGGGGTCCCGTGCTCGAGGTTTTGCTGCGCCTTCGTGATGCCGGGCACATCCGCCATCTTGGATTGTCCACTCATTATATCACCGGTGTGCGTGGTGCAATGGGTTGCGCGGATCTGGAGGTTGTTCATCCGCTTATCAACCGGGAAGGGTTGGGCATCATGGACGGCAGTGCAGCCCAGATGGCTGCGGCCATTGCGCAAGCGGCAAAGGCAGGGAAAGGTGTTTATGCCATGAAGGCTTTGGGGGGTGGCAATCTGATCGCACATGCCCGTGCCAGTTTGCGCTATGTTCAGCAGCTTCCCGGGGTTCATGCAGTGGCAATCGGCATGCTATCGGAACAGGAAATCCTGGCCAATCTTGCTTTGCTTGAGGGCCGTCTCTGCTCCGATGACGTTTGGCAGCCCCTCGAGAGCCGGCGCCGGCGACTCAAGATCATGGCTCCTTTTTGCAAGGGCTGCGGCGACTGCCTTGAGGCCTGCCCGGCAAACGCTCTGACGGTCAGTGAAGGTGTCGCCCGGGTCGATGCCGAGCGATGCGTTTTATGCGGTTACTGTGCCGCGGCCTGCCCTCATTTCCTGATTCGCGTTCTGTAGAGGGTGGGGTGTGCGATCGCCGTATTTTAGTTGCTATTGTTGGCGTTTTCCTCTTCGGCGGTTGCCTTGTCGAGCCAGGCGACAATGTCTCTCAGTACATCCCGGTGTCCCGGTGGAATGTCATCCATCTGCTCCAGCGTGTCGGTCAGACGGCGCGCGGCGGATAGCGCCTGTTTGCAAAGCCGATGGCGTTCCTTGCCATCGGGTGCCGGTTCGGGAGCCAGGCTTTTAAAGCATTTGACGGCGGTGGGGTGGCTGCGTTCCTGATCGATAACCGTTTCACGCAGTGCAGCGTAGTCTTCATCCGAGAAAGAATGCTCTTCTCTCGCCTGGCGCAGCAGGTCGATGCTGCGGTAGTCAGGCACCGATTGCAACGGCGATTGTTCCGCCAGCAGTTGAGGTTCTTCCCGGCTGATAAAACGGTAAGCCTGGGTCAGCTTCTGCGCGGTCGGTTTGCGAATACGGATTTCCTTCTGGCAATATTCTTCGAAAGAGGCATAGCCCCAATGCTGATAGAGAGAGCCTTGGTTGACGCGCAACAGTTCTTCTCCCAGTTGCACCCAGGACGATTTGAAGCGACGGGCCACATCGAGGACACGATAGCGGTCGGAGCCGGGTTCGAGTTGCCCCATGATGGTTTCGATATGGGATTCTGCGGGGGATTTGAGATTATCATTCATTGTTTATGCCTTTGTCGGGGGAGTCTTTTTGCCTGCCCGGATTATACACGAATCGCCCGCTTTTTGGACTAAACGATAGGATGCACAGCGGGCTTGTCGAATCGGGCGTTGGCGGTTAGAATAGCGCCCTTCGCCATGAGCTTGGCGGATTCGCTTGCCACATTGCAAAAATTCTGGTTTTCGATCCGGAAACCTTGGATAAAAAAACCGCTGTATTTCACAAGGATAGAGTCTGTATGAAAAAACCTGCTTTTATCGTCGGTCCGCAAACAGTGCAAATGCTGCAACTTGGCCACCCCTGGGTTCTCTCCGACCGCTATACAAAACAATGGCCCAAGGGGCGCAACGGTGACCTGGTTCGACTTGCCGACGAGGGTGGCCGCACTCTGGCCATGGCTCTGCTTGATCCCGACGACCGGATTGTGGCGCGGGTGCTTGAATTTGGCCCCATGGAGCTGGACCAGCCTTGGATTGATGCCAAGGTGCAGCAGGCTCTCGACCTGCGGCAGCGTCATCTGGACCTTGCCGATACCAACGCTTATCGCTTGATCAATGGCGAAGGGGACTTTTTGCCGGGCCTTACTGTGGATCGGTATGGCGACTATCTGATGGTTCAGCTTTTCAGCCGAAGCTGGCGGCCGCACCTGCCGATGCTGGTTTCCGCTCTGCAAAAGGCCCTTCAGCCGGTGGGCATATATGAAAAATTTCGCCCGCAGCAAACCCGCAAGCTGGCTGACAAGCCCAAGCAATTGAGCAAGCTGTTGTGGGGGAAGCCCGTTGCCGGCCGCTTGTCGGTGCTAGAAAACGGTTTGACCCTGTTGGTCGACCTGGAAGAAGGCCTCAATACAGGTCTTTTCGGAGACCAGCGGGAGAACCGGCGGGACCTGATGGCGCGCGCTCCTGGCGTCAAGGTGCTGAACCTGTTTGCTTATACCGGCGCATTTTCGGTGGCCGCGGCGGTTGCCGGCGCTACCCGGGTCACGAGTGTCGATGCCTCGGCGCAGTATCTGGAATGGGCCCGCGAAAATTTTGCTGCCAATCGCCTCAATCCCAAGCGCCATGACTTCCTGGTCGGAGATTGCCGCAATGTATTGCAGGACCTTCGGCGTCAGGGACGAACCTTCGATATTATTATCATGGATCCGCCGAGCTTTTCCACTGTCGGCAAGAGTCGCTTTACCACCAGTGGTGGCACCTCCGACCTGGTGACCGAGGCCTTGCCGCTGCTGGAGGCAGGCGGGCTTCTGATTACCTCATCCAACCACCAGAAGGTCGATCTGGCCGATTATCTCAAGGAATTGCGCCGCGGTGCTCTGGCTGCCGGTTCGACCTTGCGGGTTATTGCCAATTTAGGCCAGGCAGGCGATTTCCCCTATCCGGTAACCTTTCCGGAGGGACGCTATCTTAAATATCTGATCAGCGTCAAAGGTTAAGGGCGTAACTCCGCTAATTAGAACGCAGGTGGTCTCTTCGGTATGCCGGGAGACCACCTGCGGTTGTGTGCTGTTACGGAATGGTTGTCGTTACGTCTGTCCGTCAATCGATGATGGTGATGCGCTCGATGAGGATCGATTCGACCGGCACATCCCGATGTCCGCTGTGGCTACCGGTAGCTACCTGCTGAATAGCATCGACTGTTTCCATGCCATCGATGACTTTGCCGAAAACGGCGTAACCGAAGGCCGCAGGGGTCGGAGACTGGTGATTGAGAAAATCATTGTCCACGGTATTGATGAAAAACTGAGCCGTTGCGCTATCCACGATCTGGGTACGGGCCATGGCGATAGTGCCACGCTTGTTAGGTAATCCGTTGCCGGCCTCATTCTTGATCGGGGCCCGGGTCGCCTTGCTTTCCATGTTGGCGTTCATGCCGCCGCCCTGGATCATGAAGCCGGGGATAACGCGGTGGAAGATGGTGTTTTCGTAAAAGCCGCTTTTTGCATATTCGATAAAGTTTGCTACGGTAACGGGGGCTTTTTCGATGTCGAGCTCGATGGTAATGGGACCCATGGAAGTTTCGATGCGTGCGACGGGGTTGGTATGACTCATAAGATTTGCTCCTGTATTATTTTTTCAGTAGGTCCGGTCAAAAGTGCGCCGGGAGGCTGGCTGTATAGCATGGAAGAGGCTATTTTTCAAGTTTTAAAGAAACCCGTTTGCTAAAAAGGATGGCGCAATGAAGTCTATGCTGATGGTGGGAGTGTTGTTGCTTTTGCTTGCGGGCCATAACACGGTATCTGCCGGAACTGACGATCCCGTGCCTGTCCAACCGGATATGACTCTGGCGCAACTGGCCCATGCGCACAATATTCGCGGTGGGGATCTTGCCGAAGCCTTGGGGTTGGCCCGCCAGGTCGACAAACAACGTACTTTGCAGGATCTTGGCGTGAACCTGCAGGATGCACAAAGGATCCTTTCCTCTTCCAGCGCCGTTGACAGAGGTGCCGGGAGTGGCTTACGCCAGGGAAAAGGTGGCGGTGAGGGCCGAGGTCATGGGCGCGGTCGAAATGCCGACCTCGGTGGCGGCGGGCATCAGGAGCGGGAAGCTGTTGCGGACAGCTATAATTATCTCCTGTGGCCGGTATTTCTGGCAGGCGCATTGTGGTGGTTGCTGCGTGGCGGACGCATGGAGAATGGCAGCTTGCTGCCCGTCAACAAGCGCTATCGTCCCGTGGGGTTTCACGCTGCCCTGGTGCTGGTGGTGTTGTTTTTCGGATTTGCCAGCGGCAAGTCGCCCAACCCCATGGAAGGGCTGGTCAAGTTCGTCAAGGCTTTGGCGGGGTTTTATGACGATCCCTGGGTGAAACTCTGCTTCCTGCTGTTTTTTACGGTTTTGGCATTGCTGGGGACCAAGCTGGTATGCGGTTGGGGGTGTCCTTTCGGAGCCCTGCAGGAACTTATCTACGATCTGCCGGTGTTGCAGCGTAGCAAAAAGCTACGGCTGCCATTCGTTTTTACGATGAGCGTGCGCACGTTGCTGTTTGTGCTGTTCCTGTTTTTTATCTCCGGCCTTGCCGGTTCCAAATGGGTTTTGTACCACGGCATTAATCCGTTTAACCTGTTCGGCTTCGAGTTCAGCCAAGCTTCCATGGCTATTTCAACAGGAGTGTTTCTGCTGTTGTCGGTTGCCGTTTACCGACCTTTTTGTCAGTTGGTGTGTCCCTTCGGCTGGTATGCCTGGTTTCTGGAAAAGATCAGCCTGACCGGCGTCCGTATCGATCGTAAGGCCTGCACCGCATGCGGGGCCTGCGACCGGGCTTGCCCCGTGGAGGCTGCCCATGACCGTCTGGCATGCAAAACCTGGCCGGCGGAGTGTTTTTCCTGTGCCCGCTGCCTGAGGGTATGTCCGGTCGATGCGATTGACTATGGGCCGCGCTGGCGCAAAAAAAGTGAGCCTGGTTATCCATCTTGCTCAGACAGACAATCCTCCTGAACTGATTTAACAGGATTCTTTGGTATCAAAGCTTCTAAGGTGCTGTCGGCAGCGATCAATCTTGCTTGAAGCGGGGCTGGTTTTCCAGTGCCTTTTGCATGAGCTCGCTGCGCAATTGGTGAAGCTGGGTGCTCATGGCGACCTTGTAGATATGCGGATTGGTCAGGCGGGTGGTGCCTTTGGGCAACAGATGAAGTTGCTCGGCACAGCGGTCGGCCATGTCATCCAGCGAAGCGGCGGGCAGGGTGGGTTGCCCATCCTGCATGACGACCTGACGTATTTCCTCAAAACGCACCTTCGCTGGAATGATTTTAGTCCGGGACGGATTGGTGGGATCGAATACCGTCATGTTGGGGGCGGGTCTTTCGTGTTCCAGGCAGATGATATCCAGGCAATACTCTCCGTCGGGCAGTATCGCCCTCCAGAGCCTTTTGCGGTCGGGCAGGGTGGCTTTGGAAATGTCGCTGGTCACTTTCAGTTTTGGCTGATCATCGAAGCGAACCAGTTTGTAGACCCCGCCCAGGGCACCACCTCCTTCGCCTCCACAGGTGGCCAGCTGCGTCCCCACTCCATAAATATCGATACACCCGCCCTCATTGCGGATCGATTGGATAACGGTTTCATCCAGATCACTTGAAGCGACGATCTTTATACCGGGGAACCCTGCCTCATCCAGCATGCGCCGTGCTTCTCTGCTCAGGTAGGCCATATCCCCGGAATCAAGGCGAATGCCTCTGACCTCATGTCCTTTGGCGCGCAATTCCCGCGCAACGGTGATGGCGTTGGGCACGCCGCTGGCCAGAGTATCATAGGTGTCGACCAGCAGAATGCACTGGTCGGGAAAACAGTCCGCATAGGCCCGGAATGAACTGAGTTCATCGGGAAACGCCATGACCCAGCTATGGGCATGGGTACCCTTGATCGGAATGCCGAATACCTGCCCCGCCCAGGTGTTGCTGGTACTGCGTGCTCCGCCGATAAAGGCGGCCCGGGCTTCGCTCAAGCCGCCGTCCGGTCCGTGGGCGCGGCGCAATCCGAACTCCACAACCACGCCGGGGCTGGCTACGCTGACGATGCGCGCGGCTTTGGTCGCGACCAGAGTCTGGAAGTTGATGATGTTGAGCAGGGCGGTTTCCACCAGCTGGGCTTCGGCCAGTTCTCCCTCGACGGTGATCAGCGGTTCGTTGGCAAACACGACAGTGCCTTCGGCGGGGGCGGTGACCTTGCAGCGAAAACGGAAGTCTTTCAGGTAGTTAAGGAAGTCCGGTTTGAATATGTCGAGAGTTTTCAGGTAGGCCAGATCCGCTGCGGTAAATTGCAGTTGCGACAGGTATTCGAGGGCCGGTTGCAGACCCGCGAAGATGGCGTATCCCCCGGTAAACGGGTTGTGGCGGAAAAACATGTCGAACACTGCCGTTTGCCGGTGCATGCCTTTTTCAAAGTAACCGGCAAGCATGGTCAGTTCGTATAGGTCGGTCAGCAGCGCGGAGTAGCGGTGAGCAGACATGGCACCCCCCCCCTTGTGACGGTGGACTGAGATACGCATAAACGAAACTGTTATTTCCATTATAACAACAGTTTCGCTTTCGCCATACTCACATCGTCACACCTTCTTTCAGGGTTGTGCCACCCGTACCATGCCGGGCTGTAATACCTTGATAAGATCCTGCGGCGTGATGGCGACAAGGAATCCGCGCTTACCGCCGTTGATATAGATGACTGGCAATTCGGCGATGGTTTCTTCCATGTAAACCGGCATGGATTTTCGTGTGCCGAAGGGGGAGGTGCCCCCCACCTGGTATCCGGAGTGACGGTCCGCCGTCTGCGGCGAGCAGGGGGTAATCTGTTTGGTGCCCAACAACCGGGCCAGTTCCTTGGTCGAAATTTCGCAGTCGCCGTGCATCAGTACGATCAGTGGCTCTTTTTGGTCCGTTTCCAGAATCAGGGTTTTAATCACGGCATGTTCGTCCACCCCCAGCTCCCGGGCGCAGACCGCGGTGCCACCATGGTCTTCGTAGGCGTAGAGGTGCCCGGTAAAAGGGATGTCGTGTTGTCGCAGCATACGAATTGCCGGTGTGACCGGGAGTTTTTGCTTGGCCATAAAAAGGTCCGAATCAACGTGGGAAAGGGAAAACAAGTTGCAGCAGCAGGCAGGCCATGGTGACGATTCCGGCCAGGCCGGCCAAGCTGTTGAACAGGTTAGAGGTCGCCTTGCGCCGGCTCAGCGGCAAAAGCAGACCAAAAAGCGCTCCACCCAGCGCGCCACCCAGGTGCCCGGCATTGTCCGCGCCCAGCATCAGGCCAAAAATAAAGGCCATGGCCGCCCATTGCAACATGAAATTACGTACTGTATGGGCATGGTTACCCAGCCGATGAAAGTAGACCGCGGCGAAGCCGATGAGGCCGAACAGGGAGCCGGAGGCGCCCACTACCGGAACCACCGGGTGCCACAGCAGTCCGAGCAGAGTGGCAGTCAGGGCGGTAAAGGTATAGAGGGTGAAAAAGCGCGCCGGGCCGACCTGGTCCTCGACGATAGGCCCAACCTGGTAAAGCACGACCATGTTGAATCCCAGATGTATCAGACCGCCGTGAGTGTAGGCATAGGTCAGGCAGCGCCACCATTGATGGTAATTCAACACCTCTGGATACCAGCGCTGGGCGCCAAAATACATAAGCAGGCCCGTGGGGGGATTGAGTGCGACCCCTGGACCGAGTCCGGCGGCAAGAGCGCGCAGGATCATGATGACGAACCATAACAGGTTGATACCAATGAGTATCCGCGAAACACATACCGGACTGTAGGGAAGCCGTGGATCGGAGACATATCGCGACAGGGTGCGTTTCCAGCGTTGCACACGCCAGTGCCAGTGAAGGCGGGCAAAAGGGCGGATGAGATTTTCGGCAGTATCCAAGAGCAGGGTTCCTTTCTGAGACAGGTGCCGCTACTATGGCAGAAATTCACCCGAGGTTCAATAACCGGCGTTTTTTTTACTGTTAAACGTTGAAATCCCATGCGGGGCAATGGTCTTGGCCAGCTGCGCTGTGTTGACTTTCGAGGCCGGTGGTGATTGGCTAAGGGATACCACCGCAATAAGGAGTTCATCAAAAGGAGATGTCACAATGAGCATGGTTTCAATGAATCCCGCCACCGGCGAAGTGAGCGGAACCTTTGAGGAATACGATACCGTCCAGGTTATGGATATAGTGCAACGGGTACACCAGGCCTGGCAGGGGTGGCGCCAGGTTTCTCTACGGGAACGCAGCGAGCGGCTTTGCTGTATGGCGCAGCGGCTGCGCGCGCGATCCGACGAGCTGGCACGCATGATGGCGCTGGAGATGGGCAAACCGATTACCGAAGGGCGGGCCGAAATCGAAAAGTGCGCCCTGGTCTGCGAATACTATGCGCAGCAGGCCCCCGCCATGCTGGCCGAGCAACCGATCGCCAGCGATGCCTCGCGATCTTATGTCACCTTTCGTCCCTTGGGAGTAGTGCTGGCGGTGATGCCGTGGAATTTTCCCTTCTGGCAGGTATTCCGGTTTGCAGCGCCGGCTTTGATGGCCGGGAATGGAGCGTTGCTCAAACATTCCTCCAATGTGCCGCGCTGCGCTTTGGCTATCGAGGAATTATTCGTAGACGCGGGATTCCCCCAAGATGTATTCCGCACTCTGATGATCGGTTCAGGTGGCGTTGATGCGGTTGTCGAGCATCCCCTGGTCCGCGCCGTGACCCTTACCGGCAGCGACTTTGCCGGTCGCAAGGTCGCTGCAAGGGCGGGGCAGATGCTCAAAAAAACGGTCCTGGAACTTGGGGGGAGCGATCCGTTTATTGTCACTCCCGGAGCCGATCTGAGGCTGGCGGCGCAGGTCGGAGCCCGGGCCCGTTGTCTGAATTCAGGGCAGAGTTGCATCGCGGCCAAGCGTTTTATTGTATGTGATGAGGTATATGAGGAGTTTTTGAGCCTGTTTTCGGACGCCATGGCAAAGCTGGTGGTGGGCGATCCGCTGGACGAAACCACTCAGGTCGGCCCCCAGGCACGTGGGGACTTGCGTGACGAATTGCATCAGCAGGTGCAAGTTTCTGTGGCGGCTGGAGCACGCCTGGTCCTGGGTGGCCGGGCCCTGGAACGGACGGGTTTTTTCTATGCGCCCACCATATTGGCCGATGTCGGTCCCGGTATGCCGGCCTATCACGAGGAGCTGTTCGGGCCGGTCGCCTCGGTCATCAGGGTGGCCGATATCGAGCAGGCCCTTGCGGTAGCCAACGATACCCCTTACGGCCTTGGTGGCTCGGTGTGGGATCGTGATACGGCGCGGGCCGAGGCTCTGGCGGGGCGTATCGAGGCGGGTGCGGTGTTTGTCAACGGCATGGTCAAGAGCGATCCGCGCCTGCCATTTGGTGGCATTAAGGATTCCGGATACGGGCGCGAGCTTTCCCACTACGGCTTGATGGAATTTGTCAACATCCAGACCGTATGGATAGCCTGATTTCTCCCGGAGAAAAAATACGGTACACTTGCTTCATAAGGTAAAAAGGCTTCTGATGATTCAGGCCAGGCGGGTGCCCCTGAGTAGCATCTGGCTCATGCAGCATGTTTGCCCGCCGATAACTGGAAAGGCTGATTGGCATTGCATTTGGCTTTTTGGCAAAAATGGCTCGTCGTTTGTATTTTAATACCGGTCGGTTTGCTTGGCGTTACGGAAAATTGCTTCGCAAACGAGGCTGGTTCCCGTTCCGTCTCAAGTCAGTTGCGGCAGATCATTGAGCCTTTCAGTGTTGAAGGCTCATCTGCCTCTGCCTTGCTGGAGGTGGAAGCGTTGCAGCTGCCTCTGCATGAGCAACTGGTTTCCTTTTATCGACAGCGTGATTATCACCCTGCCTGGTTTCAAGGCGGCACGGTGGCGCCGGTTGCCTGGCAGTGGCTCGAGCGGGTACAGGGTGTCGCGGCTGAAGGGTTGAACCCTCGCGATTACCACGTTGAGACTCTTGCGGTTAGTCTGGAAATGGCCCATATCGCACAGTCCTACGGGGTTGAGTGCGATTCGGTCGGGCTGGCACTGATCGATATTCTGCTTACGGACGCTTTTTTGAAATATGTGTCTCATCTGCTTGGTGGGCGGGTCGACATCACGCGACTTTATGCAGCCGAATGGCAGGCTGTCGTGCCAAAAACCGATGCCGTGACGGTGTTGCATCAAGTTCTGCTCAAACAGCAGGTAGGCGCAGTGCTGGAAGAGTTAGTGCCTTATCGAGCCAGCCAACTCAGGTTGGGTGTTTACCTGGAGCATTATCGCCAGTTGGCGTTGGCCGGAGGGTGGCCGTTGCTGCCTGTAGGACCGTCCGTTTCCCTGGGGAAGAGAGACCATCGGGTCCCCTTGCTGAGACACTTTCTCATGCTTGTCGGTGATCTCGACAAATCCCGCGAGTCATCGAGCTGGACCCTTGATCGGCCTGCGGTTGAAGCTTTAAAACGCTTTCAGGCCAGACATGGATTGCGCGCAGATGGCGTGCTTGGCAAGGATACCCTGGCTCAGATTAATGTGCCTGTTGCCCGGCGTATCGAACAGCTCAGGCTCAATCTTGAGCGAGAACGTTGGCCGGCGCAGGATACCGGTCCCCGTTATCTGCAGGTAGATATTACCGATTTCAATCTTACGGTGGTTGATCAAGGCGTTGAAGTCATGCGAATGCCGGTGGTGGTAGGCACAGAATTTCGCCGTACGCCGGTTTTTTCCGCGTTGATGAAGTACCTGGTGTTTGCACCGTACTGGACCGTCCCCCCGACCATATTCCAGGAGGATAAGTGGCCGCATATCAAGGCGGACAGGAATTATCTGACGGCCCATCACTACGAGATTGTCGCTTGGGGGAAAGCTCCGAATCGCATCATCGATCCGGCAAGCCTCAATTGGAAGACCCTGACAGCTCAAAATTTCCCCGGCATGCTTCGGCAGAAGCCGGGTCCCTGGAATCCTCTGGGGAAAGTGAAATTCATGTTCCCCAATGCTTACCATGTCTATCTGCACGATACGCCGTCGCAGCATCTGTTTGGAGAACAACAACGGACTTTCAGCTCAGGTTGTATACGCATAGCTCGGCCGCTGGAGTTGGCCGTTTATCTTCTGGAGGGACAGGCTGGCTGGGATCGGGAACGGATAGAAAAGGAAATGGCTGGCTCCAAACCGTATTCGGTTCGATTGAAACGGCCTGTTCCGGTTCATATCCTGTATCGTACCGCTTGGGTCGATGCACAGGGCAGGTTGCAGTTTCGCAATGATATCTATCAGCGGGATGCCAAATTGCAGGCGGTTTTACAGGACCAGTCAATGCCAGAAGACCAGCCGACCGAAATGGCTTCGCAGGGTGGCGTAGACATCTACGATGCAGAATCCGAAAGCGGGGTGCACGTGATCAGATAAGATCTTTGAGCCAGTGAAACGCCAGAAAAGTGCCGGCTGCCGAGCCGAGATTTGAAAACAGAAACACCAGCAATACCCGGGTAAGGCGGTTGCTCCACCAGCCGCGCAAAGTCGCCACATCGTCGCTGACATTTTCCAGGTCCTGGACCGTAGGCCCGGCCAGGTAAGCCTGCATCAGGCCTGTAACGAATCCGGCGCCGATGGCAGGGTTGAGGGATGTGAACGGCGCAGCCACGAATGCGGTGGCAACGGTCAGAGGGTGTCCCAGGGCAATGATGGCACCCAAGGCTGACAGTACGCCGTTGGCCAAAAACCAGGCCACCGCCGCGTCGGTCAGTCGGGCACGGTCTCCCAGAAAAAATCCGGCGACGAACAGAGCGACGACCACTGCGGGGATCAGCCAGGGGAGGATCTTGGATAAACGGGGTTTTTCCGGAATGTGGCTGATTTCTTCGATTTCGGCTTCGTCAATATGACAAGGCAGGTTTTCTTGAATGCCCGGCATGTGCGCGGCACCGACGACCGCCACTATTTTACTGCCGGGTGCTTTGGCAATGTGATAAGCCATGAAACGGTCGCGCTCATCCACCAAAATCGTTTTAATCCCCGGTAAGTTGTCTCCCATCTCCTGCAACAAAGCCGAAAGAGTGTCGTGCTGGCGCAACTCGGCAAGTTGCTCTTCGTCCAGGCGGGTATTGTCGAACATGCCTGCCAATAAAGCCGAGAACAGATGCAGTTTTTTCCACAAGCCGGTTTGGCGCCAGGCTCGCAGCAACGTGGTGCGGATATTCCGATCGATCAGGCTAAGGTGAAGTTGCCGGGTTTCAGCTTCTTCGGCGGCCGCAGCCAGTTCTTCGCCCGGTTTGACGCCGGTTCCCATGCCCATGCGTTTTTGAACGGATGACAACGCCAGATTGGCCAGTAAAAATGCCCCCTGGCCACTGCGCAGAACCTGGATAAGGTTGAGTGAGCGCCATCGGTGGGGGTCGCGAATCGCCTGATATCGCTGTTCGTCGAGTTCGACGCAAATGGTGTCCGGTTGTTCCTCCTCGATGACCTGGCGTACCACATTGACCGAGTCTCGGGAGATATGAGCGGTGCCGATCAGGATCACCTGTTTGTCATCGAGTTGGATGCGTCGAATATCGGAATGGGGGCTTGCCGAATCGATCGATGATGTCTGGAGTGTCTGGCAGGAGGACATGAGGGGGAAATTCCTGTAGCAAAAGATGCTCCCCGGGGAGCATCGGTGTTTTAGTGGGTCAAGTCGACGCTGTTGTCGTCGATAAACAGAAAGCGCCCGGTTAATATCCGCGCGCTTCCGGTAGAAAGCTCTCCACTGCTGCCGTGGGTTTTCAGGCCTCCAAGCGAGTCCTAATTAAGTGGGAATCACAGGCTGCGTATCAGGCGTCCCAATCCAGGTTGGGCTGGCACACAACACATCCTTGTTCAACCCGTTTTGAAAAATATTCCGCTGGGGCGTATCAAAACCTCACCTGCAGAGCAGAGAGCCTTTCTGCATGTTCACTATAGACAAATCAGTGGTGGGTGACAAGGGGGATTTTTAACGGTTGTTTTTATGGGCAGTTTTTGCGGCAGACCTGAATGTTACTTGTAAAACATCCTAAAAATAATCGTCTAACTTTCGCCGTTTTAATGCCGTTTGAAAAGCTCTGTCCTGCTGTGGGGATTGTTTGCCGTGCGCCGCTACCGAAGGCTGTCGGCATTATGCATAGTTATCTTCCAGGATGATGTCGATAAACTGCAATGGGTCGCCAGGTGCGGAAGGCGGCTTCGGTTTATATTTTCTCCGGCCGATGTGGTTTGTATTCCCAATTTCATTAGATTGGAATGGAGGAGGGGCGGGTATGCGGTGTTTGTTCTTCTCTTACATGTAGCATGCCCCAGTATTGCTGACATCCCGATGGGTCGTTTGCCCCACCTGATAGACGGCTTCGCGAGAAGTTATTGGCAAAAGTTTAAAAATGACCGCCTAAGTATCCGAAACAATGTTGTTCGTTGGTGTAGCGTTGTTTGGCACAAAGGTTGCTCCTGTATGCACGCTGCCGATAACTGCCTGCCCCCAAAATCTCTATCGCTTGAGACGGGGTGCGTTGCACTGCTTACCAAAGGTCGGGTCCGGTTATGAAGTCCAGGGCTTTTGCCAAAACGATAAACCAGGTCATGTTATCAGGGCTTTTTGATCAATAGGGCAGCGCTTTCGTTTCTAAACTTAGTATGAAATTTTTGCGTGATTTCACTTTTTAATAATAGGGTTTCACCTTTTCCCCCCTTGGTTTAAAGCCCGCCGACACGGTTGGACGCAGACTGTGTCACATAAACCAGAACGAAGAGGGTAGAATTAGTTTTCAGGACACCCTGTGTCTTGGGAGACAGGCGCCTGGAACGTGTTGACCTTGTTCGGTTCGGAGTGTCTGTCGAGTCATTACCAATTGCAGCCGGGTTTTTTATGAAGATTCGTACCAAAATCATCGGAATGGGTTTAATGCTGGTTTTGATCACAGCATTTTCCATCGTGGGGGTCTCCATCGAGCAGGTCCACGTCCTCGATACCGCGATCAATGAGGAAATGGAGAGTTTCGTCCACAATGAAACGCGCAAGGTGGCAGAGAGTGTCTATCTCATGTGTCGTTCCGTGCAAGAACTCCAGGACGAGGCATTGAAACGTAATCTTGGCGTCGCCGCCAAGCTGCTGCGCGAGCAGGGGGGGATGGTCTTCGGACAGGATCAGGTTGCGTGGCGCGCGGTAAACCAGTTCGACAAAAGCGTCAGGGAAATACGTCTGCCCAAGGTGCTGGTAGGCGGGCGCTGGCTTGGCAAAGATGGGGATATTGCACGCAAGTCTCCGGTAGTCGACCAGGTACAGGAAATGTTGGGAGTGACCTGCACCCTGTTTCAGCGAATGAACGCGTCCGGCGACATGCTGCGAGTGGCCACCAATGTTCTCAACGATGATGGCACACGTGCTATCGGTACCTATATACCTCATCAAAATCCGGATGGCAGTATCAATCCGGTTATCCGTGCTTTGCAGAGCGGAAAACCTTTCATCGGGAGTTCCTTTGTTGTAAATGACTGGTATGTCACCCGTTACGAACCGATCATGGATAGCACGGGTAAACAACTTATCGGTGCCCTGTATGTTGGATATCGGCAAGATAGTCTGGACAGTTTGCGCAAGGGCATTCTCGATATCGTGGTCGGTAAAACCGGGTATGTCTATGTACTCGGCAGCAAGGGCAGCCAGCGGGGGAAAATGCTCATTTCGCCCCTGAGCCGGTATCAGGGCAAGTCGGTGATCTCAGGTGATGATCGCCATATCCAGATTGTTGCACATCGCTTGCTGCAAAAGGCCTCGCAGGTTTTCCACACGAAACACAACGATGATGAGATTCCCGTCATCTTCGAACAATATCCCTGGCGAAACGCAACGGATGAGGCTTATCGCGAAAAACTGGTTGCCGTGACCTATTTTGAGCCTTGGGACTGGGTTATCGTTGCCGGGGCTTATCGTGATGATTACGCCGACATTCAGAATCGTTTTGTCGATTCGTTATCGCGAGCGATTTTATCGATTTCTATCGTTGCCCTTGGCATTGTATTGATTTCCCTTATTGTCGGATTCTATGTAGCGGGAGGTATTGTCCGGCCGCTGGAAAGGGCGATAGTACTGTTTGAGCGTATCGGTAGGGGGCGTCTTGATCGGCACTTGAATATGGACCGGGACGATGAGATCGGACAGTTGGCCAGGGCTTTTGATCGTATGATCGATAATCTGAAAGAAGTGACGGCGTCACGCAACGAACTCAATAGTGAAATTATCGAACGTACCAAAATAGAAAAGCAGCTCCGGGCAACCTCCTTGCAGCGTGCAGCGCTGGAATCGATAGTCAACCACAGCCCGGCAGTGGCTTTTCTCTTGAGGCTGGATGAAAAGTGGAAAATCGAGTTTGTTTCGGACAATGTCAGTCAGTTTGGCTACGAACCTGAGGAATTTACGGAAGATAAAGTAAAATTCCCGACGATTGTGCATCCCGATGACCTGGACAGGGCTGTTGCCGAGGCCACCCTGCAACTGCAACAAGGTCAGGAAGAACGCTTCTCGCTGGAATTTCGTTTGATCAAACGTAGCGGTGAACTTTGCTGGATCGATGCCCGTCTATGGTTGCACCGGGACGAGGGAGGCGACGTTACCCATGTTCAGGGAGTCATGCTTGATGTCAGCGATCGCAAAAAAGCCGAAGAAAGAGTGCGTCAGTTGGCTTTTTACGATGTCCTGACGGGCCTGCCGAATCGTGCGCTGTTCATCAACCGTTTGGAGCAGAGTCTGGCGCAGGCCGAAAGGGATGGTCGGTTGTTGGCGCTCATATGTCTGGATCTTGATCGTTTCAAGGAAATCAACGATACCTACGGACACGCCGCAGGAGACATGGTATTGCAAGCCGCGGCGCAGCGTCTAAACTCCTGCATCCGTCGGAATGACACGGTTGCGCGTCTCGGCGGGGACGAATTTTTTATTCTTTTGCCTGGTCTTGATCTTCACGACCAGGTCACCAGCGTGGCGATAAAGATTCTTAAAGTTATGGCTGTCCCTTTCCAGATTGAGACAGAGCAGGTTGTCGTAACGCCCAGTATCGGCATTGTATTCTTCCCTGAACATGGCAATCAAATGGGGGATCTGCTTAAGCGTGCCGATATCGCCATGTATGCCGCCAAGGGTCTTGGCCGCAACCGATACGAATATTTTTCTGAAGAAATGGAGCAGAACAGCAAGGTGGTGGGGATTCAGGTCCAGGCTAAATCCGTCAAGCCCCTGGACCCTCAGGCAGATTCCGACCCTATGAAATAACGCCGCCTGAAAAAGAAACAATCATCCCATTGTTGTCGCACGTTCGATAGGGTATGCGTTTTCCCTTCTAATGCCTGGGGGCTCAAACAGTGTGGAATGGATGGGCGCTGGTTCTGATCGTTCATTCCATGCGCTTGTTGACCCGATAGACGAAGGCCAGGATTTCTGCAACCGCCTGGTAAAGTTCTACAGGGATTTCCTTGCCCAGGGGGACCTTGCTTAATAGCTCTACCAGGTCAGGGTCTTGAACGACTTCAACACCCGCTTGCCTGGCTGTTGTCAGAATTTTGTCGGCAATAGCACCTTTGCCGCTGGCAACGACGACCGGTGCGCCGCCGCTTTCTTTTTTATAGGTCAGAGCGACCGCTTTATCCTGGCAAGTTTTTTCTTTCATGGAAGCCTTCGGTGGATGTCGAGATATTCCTGTTGTTTTGCTGCCTGTCAAACGTTAATCGGTTAAATCCGGGTATTGATCAACCCGCGCAGATCCCCTGTAAGGCGCTCCATCAATTCCTCTTCGGGGTGTGGTCTCCCCGTGGTAAAAAGTATTTCGCGCGGTGGTCTGAAATGCAGCGCCTGTCTCAAGTCTTCGCCAGATTCGGATAATTTTTGACTTGTCTGTGTTTTTTCACAAGTGAATTTGATCAGCAGTTCTTCCATATCCCATAGCATATCGATGCGTATTTCTCCCAGCTTTTCCAGGCTCAGAAACAAACTCAGTTTATTCGGAGATTCTGTTTGCCCATGGGAACTTTCATCCGTGTTTTCAAGGAGAAGATAGCCCTGTTTAAGAAACGGCAGAGGCAGGGGCAGCAGCAGTGCACCTTCGGGAAGTAACTGAAGGTTCAACTGGTGGGCCATGTCCAGTCCCTGCAACAGGTTGCCGGCAATATCGGAAAGGCGGCCTTCACGGTCGACCTCCTCACCAGCCATCTGTGTGAGCACTTGTCTGAGGTTGACGGTGGCATCCCCATGTTTCAGATGGGCAACTCCGAGGCTCCGCAACAGGGTCGCTAAAACGGATCCCTCCACGTTGTCGCCTGCTTCATCCAGCCCCCCCATAAAGGTCTTCAGGGCATCACGAATTGTTGCGAACAACGGGTTTTTTCCCGTCTCCCCACAAGCCTGGAATTCACGAAGCAGGGCAGGCAGATCCCATCCGGTGGCAAGGAGTTGCAGTAAAGCTCCTTGAGGATTTGCCGCATTCAGGCCTAAAGTTTGCAATTGGACCTGTGGAGAGGTTGCCGTGACGTGCAACAGGAGTTTCTGCCCTTCTTGCAACCCAAGCTGTGAGCGGGCCGTAACCTGCCGGCCATGCATTTCAAGCATGACCTGATCGTCTTTCAGGGAGGTCACGGTCGCCTGGAGGATCTGGCCGGGACGCCAGGTCGGTTGCTCACCGCCAGGTTGTGGTTTGATCTGGCCGGTTCCGGATACCGGCAGTACGGTGAAGGTTGCATCGGTGATTTTCATAAGAACTTGTCGACTCCCTGTACGTTTTTCTTTACTTTTTAATAACCGTTTTTTTGATAAAAATCAGACGAAAAACCTAAAGATCATCGTTTGTTGTGTCGATATTAAAATCAACAGGCTGATTATCTGATGGGAGAGTATTTATGGCATACACAGCACTGATATTGGGTGATTCCGCGGGGACTCGCGAGGGCGTGGCCGATTGCCTGGATAATACCGGTCTCGTGCATCGCAAACTTTATTGCAAGGACGCCCGCCGGGCTATTCGCTGGCTCAGCGAATACGATATCGATATCGTGTGTTGTGATTGGTGTTGGGACGCCCACGAAGAAATCAGCGATCTGATGGGCGTATTGCGCCGCCGTCCCGAATGGCATGATCTTCCGGTACTCCTGTTTACCTCCGGAGACGATCGTCAGCTTTGGTTGACCGGTATGGAGTTGGGGGTAAGCGAATGTTTGTCCCTGGCGTTGCCGATGGAAGAACACCGCGTCAAGATTCGTTGGCATCTGAACAACCGCGAACGTATTCAGTCCTTGCATCAGGCCCAGAGCCAATTGGCGCGCATCGCTCTTTCCGATGGGCTCACGGGACTTTTCAATCGGGCCTATTTCGATGCAACCATCAGTCAGGAACTGGCACGTTGCGCCCGCCGTGGATTACCCCTGACGTTGCTTATGGTCGACCTGGACCACTTCAAAAAAATCAACGATACCTACGGTCATCTGGCAGGAGATAAAGCCCTTGAAGCCGTGGGCCAGGTGCTGAGCGCCATGAGTCGGACCAGTGATACCGTGTGTCGCTTTGGTGGGGAGGAATTCGCTATCATCCTGCCCGAGACTACCAATGCCAATGCGGTGATCGTGGCGGAGCGTATTCGTAAGAAAATTGCGCAGCTTGATTTAGGGTTTACCCTGACCGCCAGTATTGGTGTCGGTTCCGCCAAAGTGACAAAGTCTCTGCTGCCGGAGCATATTATCGCCGAAGCGGATGGCGCTCTTTACGAGGCCAAGCGCAAAGGTCGTAATCGGGTTGAAACCGTTGTGATGAATACCGGCGTGGTTTCCGACCTGAGATTGTTTAAGAAATTTAAAGTGGCCATGGCAACAGCCTGAAGGTCATTACGTGATGTGAACTCACCAGTTGCCGAGCATCAGGGCCATGAGACGTGTTTTGGCCTGCATGCTTCGGAAGTGTTCGGCCAGGATAAATAAAGAAAATTTCTCACTGTCTTCGGGCATGATGTGAACGATTTTGAGGGCCGTTTTACGGCCCTTTTTTGTTGTTTTTCCAGCGCTCAGAATGTGCGCCTTGCATTGCAGACTTTCGAGTGTGGTTCCAGGAAGAATCAGATGCAAGTTCAGTAATTCCCCCGGAGAAAAGTCGTCTTCCGTTGTAAAGCTAAGGCCCTGGCTGCTGAGACTTACATGGGTCCGTACCGGCTGTGGCCGGTCGGCTTGCGTTATCTCACCTTTCCAGTAGGCCATGTAAATGTCGGTATCGACGCGCAGGTTTTGCCGCTGATGATTGTGGGTTTCGTGACTTTCAATGCGAAGTCGGATGTGGCGGGGATGTTCCAGCTTTTCAGGGTACGCGGTGATGTTAAAAAAATGCAGCCCCTGATCGCAAAGCAGATGCCAGGTACCGCGCGTGTCAAGACCAGGTATCGGCCAATTGGATGGGAAAATCTGTACCTCAAGGTGCGACGGCCCATTCATTCTGGCGACCCCGTCGCAATGAACCGCTTCGTTCTGCAGGGTAGGAACGTTGATCTCGACCATATGCCATTGGTGAAAAACATTCAACAAGTCGTCGGTCGGTGTCATGATATTGACTTTTCGCTCAGTGTAGTTAGAAAAGATCCCGGGTTCGAACCTTGGTGCGCAGAATCTCACGTTCTTTGGCCAGGCAGAAAGCGACGATTTTATCGCGCTCCTGATTTTCGATTTCGGCAAAGTGCAGGGCTACCGCCAGGTCTCCGTTGGGCAAGTTGCAAAAGCGGATCACCTGTGCCAGGCATTCGACGGTTTCGAATGTTTTACCGTCCAGCCATAGTACCAGGGCAACCAGGTCGCCGATATCCAGATTACCTGGAACGGGAAGTCGAATACCGCTGGCGCTGAGATTAACTTTGGTATGCAGGGAGTGGGGTTGGCTGGGATGGTTCGATCCGAGACAGAAATAATCGAGTTTAATTCTGGCATCTATGCGGAAGAATTCGCGCTCCTGCAGGGCGATAGCCGGAGGTTTTGGCTTCACCAGCAGATCCGATGGTCCGAGAATGCTTTGGATGCGGGTAAGCAGTCGATATTCCCTTCCCTGGAGAGAGAAAAAAATCTGACATACTTCCTGGGGATTTATAACATCGCTGAAATCGCGGTCGTAGGGCAGGGCAATGCCCAGCTCGCCTTTGGGGGTGCTGTGGACGGAGCCCTCTACGGAGATAGACCTTTGCCCGTAAACGGGTAGCAATATCTTTGCATCCCGACCATCCTCAAAATGGTCAAGTATCGTATTAAGCATTTCAGTCAAAAGTACCTTGCTGGCAAAAGCAGAAGTCTGCTTCTGTGCCACGATATCTGGGGTGCAGCTAGCCATATTTGCCATTGTCAGCAACTTCCGAAGGTGGAATGCCCGGCACCCTGGTTCGAAGATCGATAGCCCCCCATGGCCTTACGGCCTTTTCGGAGACGTCCAAGCTCGTCTGCTGTTAAAACTTGCAAGGTCCGAGCCTGCTGCCGCAGTTTTTCACACTGATGCTGTATCTGCGACATAACATGTCGCTTCTTTTCCATTTCGGCGATGAATTCTGCCGTCGGCTGTTCATCTTGCATGAGCGTGCCAAGTTGCCGGTCTGTGTCCTGCGCTGCAGCATTCAAAGCTCGCCACTGCTCTTGTACCTTTACAAGGTCTGCCGTCTGCCCCTCTTGCAGCAATGCCGCCATTTCAGAAAGTTTTTCCTGAATGGCATAGTATTGTTGCGTCGACTTTTCTACGAGTTTTAGCATGGTCATGTCAACCCTGTTATATAGAATGGACTCACGATAACGGTTTTTGTTACAAGCTGGCCTTAAGAGGCTGGTAATTGGAGTGGGCGGCGTTAGCGGCCGATTGAGACTCGTTACGGGCTATGATGATGGCCTCTTTCCAGGTGTCTCGCAAATCGGATAGCATCGTATGTACAGCCCTGAGCTTTTGGCTGTCTTTTTTAATGTTGGCCTGAATCATTTCGCGGATCATATAATCGTAGAGGGAATCGAGATTGGCAGCGATTTCACCCCCGATATTATGATCCAGGGTGTTGCGGAATTCCATGACGATGGCCATGGCTTTGTTGATGCCATGGTTTTTCAGTTCGATATTGCCCTCGTCAATGCCTTGAATGGCCTGGGTGAGGAAACGAATCGCACCGTCATAAAGCATGATCATTATCTGCTCAGGGGAAGCGCTGAAAATCTGGTTGTTTTTATATTGGTTCAGGTAGGCATTCATGGTTTATTCCTTCCGCAGCTTCCAGCTCTAAGAATTAAAAAGGCTCAGCTGCTGAGTCAGATAAGAGCCGGTGCTGTTGAGGTTGCTGATCAACAGCTCCATAGCATCGAACTGGGCCCGCAAAAGAGCTTCCCTCTTTTCCAAGCGTGCCTCCATTTTAACAATGTTGGCTGCGATGGTTTTTTGTGTCCGGTCCGTACTTGTTTGTCGTGTTGCCGCCAAGCCATCCGCGCGATCGGTGGTTGATTCCAGGTAGGATGTAAACATGGCAGCAATACCCTCGAACCCGTCGCCCCCCGCCAACAGCTTATCCATGTCGTTCATGTTGGTTGAAATAGCTTCTTCGAGCATCGTGTTGTCGATGGTCAGGGTACCGTCCTTTTGGGTTTTAAGGCCCAACTGGGAAAGGGTTGTCAAGTTCCCGCCGGTAGCTATTGGTGAGGTCAACATCTTCTGCAGGTTACGTTTTACGGACATCAAGCCACTGTCGCGACCCCAGTCGCTGTCACTCTGGTCGGAGATATTGGTGATGACCGCGTTGAAGGCCGTGACCATATCTTTGATTCTTGTTTTGACGGTGTTAACATCTTCGGAAACGCTCATGACCGTCGTGTCGCCCGCTGTGGGGTGAATCTTGTTAACGGATAAGCTTACGCCCGGAATGGCATCTTCAAAGACGTTGCTGCCGCTGGTAATGGTAATACCATCGACAACGATGGAAGCCAGCGACTGGGTCTGGGTTGTGCTGAAAGCCAAGGCGTCGTAAGCATTCGCCGTCGTACCACCGGTTACGGAGGCGGTAAAAGCATTGGATGCATCTTCTCCGGTCAATACCAGTCTGAACCCGGTGCCATCCTGGATAATGCTGGCGGCAACACCGGTGGCGTTGTCACCGGTGTTGGCTTCATTGATCTTATCTATCAGGCTGTCCAGCGAATCGTTATCGATGATGATATCGGTTGTTCCGATGGTCAACGTGCCTGATATGAAATTGGCTTCACTACGACTTTCGTAAGTGCCGTCGCTGACGTCTTTTTGTTGTTTGGCAAGGCTCTGGACTTCGATGTTGTAACTTCCGGGCAAGGCGCTGCCGGAGGCGGATACCGAAAAAAACTCCTCGCTGGCCGCCTTGGCGGAGTATGCGCGGACTTCCTCGCTGGAGTCGATGTTCTCAAACTTTTCAAGCAGGGTTTTCAGCTTGGTGTCGAGGGTGTTAAACGCATCCTGCCGGCTGGAAAAATATTCCTGATCCGATTCCAGCCTATTCAGGGGTTGTCTTTCGATTTCCATCAGGGCATCGACGATACTTTCTGTGTCGATGCCACTGGCAAGGCCTCCGAAGTTGATTGACGACATAGCCCGTTCCTTCTCTTTCAAGTCGTTGTGTCGAGCAGGGAGCCGCGAAGATTGGTCAGCTTTTCGGATATGCCAATCAATTCTTCCGGAGGAATCTGGCGGATGAGTTCACCGGAGTCTGCATCCACAAGGCTGATCACCAGCTGTTTGCTCTGCTCGTCGTTTTCAAACCGTACACTATAGACACCGTCATCCGTCAGGGCTTTGATCTTGTTAAGCACCTCTTCCGGCGCGATGATCTTTTCCGAATCGGCAATTTCCGGTTCGGATTCGGCTTTGTTCCGGTTTCGCTCGATGTTTTCCGCAGGTGAGGAGACCGGAGACGGGGTGCTGCCGCCGACTGATGTCAATTCTACCTTCATAGTATCCTCCCTTGACGGCGGTGGAGCCGTCGGGGAAAGGGGGCGGCAGGACCGCCCCCTTTATGGTTATAACCCTGGCGATTAGCCGAGCAGCGAGAGAGCCAGCTGCGGGGTCTGGTTGGACTGTGCCAGGATCGAAACACCTGCTTGCTGCAGGATGTTCATCTTGGTCATTTCCGAGGTCTCCGTGGCGATATCGGCATCGACAATTCGGGAACGCGCAGCGGAGAGGTTCTCCGAAACGTTGTTCAAGTTGGCGATGGTCGATTCGAAACGGTTCTGCTTGGCACCGAGAGTGCCGCGCAGGGAATCGACCTGGTTCAACGCGCCATCAATAGCTGAGATAGCCGTCGAGGCACCCGCTGCGGAGTCGATGGCGGCGCCATTAATGGTGGTACCTCCACCGCTAAGGGCAGTGGTGTCCATGTTGCCAATGGCAACAGAGATCTTCTCGCCGGCATTGGCGCCGACCTGGAACACTGCTGCATTGGAGCTGGCGTAGGTGCCGTCCAGCAGGTTCTGGCCGTTGAACTTGGTGGTATCGACGATGCGATCCAATTCGGAGGTCAATTCGCTGAATTCCGAGTTCAGAGCAGTGCGGTCGTCGGAGCTGTTGGTTCCATTGGCGGACTGTACCGACAGTTCGCGCATGCGTTGCAGAATGTTGGTCATCTCGCCCAACGCCCCTTCCGCCGTCTGGGCGAAAGAAATAGCGTCGTTGGAGTTACGCACCGCCTGCCCCATACCTTTAATCTGGGAAGTCATGCGGTCAGAAATAGCCAGACCGGCGGCGTCATCTTTGGCGCTGTTGATACGCAAGCCCGAAGACAGGCGTTGCATGGAATTTGCGAGCGAAGATTGCGACTTCGACAAGTTCCGCTGTGCGTTCAATGATTGAACGTTAGTATTGATTGTTAATGCCATGGTATTCCTCCATGAAAGGTGTTTTTCGGGCTTCCGTGCCCGAGCCTTTTTTTCAACTCCTTACCGATAATGTGTTTAAAGTACTTTTGTCGGTTTCACCCCCTTTCCATGGCGTTGAAGGGGGCTTCGATAAGTTTTTATCGATCCTTTGGGCTGTTGGCGAAAATGCGGCCCTTCGCCCAGCAGTGACCCGAGATTATAAATATGTCTGTTAAGAAGTATGTTCTCCCGGGCCAGCCCCCCGAAACCGTTGTTTGCGGGTTAATGGTATCTGCCCTGTGAGTCGGTGTGGCTCACAAAGGAGCCACACCGTTACTCATCCTTACTGAAGTAGGGACAGGGCCAGCTGGGAGCTTTGGTTGGCCTGCGAGAGGATCGATACCCCGGCCTGTTGCAGGATGTTCATCTTGGTCATTTCCGAGGTTTCCGTAGCGATGTCGGCATCGACGATGCGTGAGCGCGCTGCGGAGAGATTCTCGGAAACGTTGTTCAGGTTGGCAATGGTCGATTCGAAACGGTTTTGCTTGGCACCGAGAGTACCGCGCAGGGAGTCGACCTGGTTCAACGCGCCGTCGATTGCCGTGATCGCCGTGGATGCGTCTGCGGCGGTAGTGACGTTAGCCGCATTGATAGTGGTGCCTCCACCGCTAAGAGCGTTGGTATCCACGTTGCCAATGGCCACGGAGATCTTCTCGCCGGCATTGGCGCCGACCTGGAATACGGCGGCATTGGAGCTGGTGTAGGTGCCGTCCAGCAGGTTCTGGCCGTTGAACTTGGTGGTATCAACGATGCGGTCCAATTCCGCGGACAACTCGCTGAATTCCGAGTTCAGGGCAGTGCGGTCGTCGGTGCTGTTGGTGGAGTTGGCCGACTGTACCGACAGTTCGCGCATGCGCTGCAGGATATTGGTCATCTCGCCCAACGCGCCCTCCGCCGTCTGAGCGAAAGAAATGGCATCGTTGGCATTGCGCACCGCCTGATTCATACCCTTGATCTGGGAAGTCATGCGGTCGGAGATAGCCAGTCCGGCAGCGTCATCCTTGGCGCTGTTGATGCGCAGGCCTGAAGACAGGCGTTGCATCGATTTAGCCAGGTTCCCTTGAGATTTAGCAAGGCTGCGCTGGGTGTTGAGGGACTGTACGTTTGTGTTGATAGTGATAGCCATGATTATTCCTCCGTGAAAGTTGAGTCAGGGCATCCTTGCCCTGCTTTGCATAAAGATATTTAGACCTTGTGGCTGACCAGATTGCTTCCTGCAACTTTTTGGTGAGTCTTCAAGTTTCCCCAGGGTTCAATATACTTATCGGTTGAGTTGGCCCAGAGTTTAGATGTTTTTTTATTTTAAAAGTGTTTTTTATAATAAGCCGGAGGCTGACAGGTTTGATTTGGTCTCAGGATACGGTCAGGGGGGGGAATAAAGACAGGTCTGTTACCAGGCAGGGGTGTGCAATATCGAATATAAAATACGTGATTTCAGTGTGTTACCTATTTGTTCCGATAGTGAGCCGGATCAGTCGTTGGTTAAAGCAATGGCGATCTTTAACATGGCAGGCCGTGTCGTCCATTTCCATGGCAGATAACACCAATCGGTAGAGGTACTGTTTTTCTACCGGGGCGTAGACAATATGGCCGGTGACCGCCGTGGCGGTTTTGTCTGCCGTGATGCACACCCGCTTATGGTTGTCTCCAAGCTCTACCGTATCGGAGGTGATTCCCAAGGCGTTGTTGGACGACACCAGCGTCGAAACAGGCGTCAAGTGGTTGGCTGGTTCGCCATTGAGGGGGAACGTCTCCGCCAGATCTCCGCCGTTATGAGTACGGTAAATTAGCTGTTCGGTTCGAAACGCTTCGGGATTAAGGGTGATATGTCCCAGGCGCAAGGTTCCGATCGGGCAGGAGGGCCACTGAAACAGATAGCTGATTTCCATGCGGGCATCGCTGGCCATCATGCGTATGGATTTGGTAACCGGGCCAAGCGACGTTTGAATGTCGGCACTTATCAGCAGGTCATCGTTATGGACCGTCAACTCCGGTTTTACCGCCGTAAGGTCGGTAATTTTATGCTGGCCGGGCACTTCGAGGACGAAGTGACCCGTGTAGTAGTCCATGCCGTACTGGATATCGTCAAAATAGCCGTGAGGCAGCGTTTTGAGCAAGGGCAGGGGGGAAAGATTCTTGTCCCACCAGCCATCAATGGCCAGACCGCGACGCAGGTTAAGGCGCAGGCGCTGCTCGGGTGTTTCGATGTCGAGAAAAGGTCCCTCGTTTTTTATCTTGAACTTATCCGGTATCGTGCCGGAGGAGTGGGCATTGCATGACGCCGTGGGGGATATCATGCGTTGTTCCAATCGGGCAAGACGGGTTTGCATGGTTTGCCAACGCTTGGTGGTGATATGGGTACGATAATCACTGCTCCACAGATGACATAGCTCTTTCCAGTCTTGGTCGCTGCAATCAGAGTTGTCGGACATGGCTTTGTACAGGCGCCAGCAGGCGGTGTTGAGAGCCATATCATCCCGGCCGGTCAGTCCCCAACGGACCACGTTGTATTTGGCCTGTTTTTTTACCGGTATCGGTTGGGCCGCTGTTTCAAGGCGCAACCGATTGCCGGCCCCGGGAATTTCCATAAAGTCGAGAACCTGCCGGGGGCCGATCAGGGAAAATCGATGGTCGGCCTTGATGGCCTTATAGAGACGGGCAATGCGTATCCATTCGCTTTCTTTGCCGGGCTTTGCTTCGGTAAGGAAGCGACCGGGACGAAAGTCGAAAATTTCCGCGTCGTTGCCGTACAGGGAAAAAGTACGCGGATCACCGTTCTGGTGGGACAAAAGGAAATCGAGGTATTCCGGAAGTTCCATTTCTCCATGGGTATAGCGCTGGAACTTCTGAAACGGAATCGATTTATTCCAGATCAATGGCAAGGCCGTGTCGTCGGGCCCCAGGGCAAGCTGGGGCAGGTAGCGCAAATCAGGGTCCCATTCGGGATGGTTGCTGCCCGGATTCTCCCATTCCATGATGATGGCGCGATATCCGGCCTGCTGGTAGATCGGTACCAATCCTGCCGCGTAGGCTTGTTCGTTGACCAGAGCCAAATCCGGACGAAAGCCCAAAATGTTGTCATAGACCTGCAGGCCGAGGCGTTGGTTGGCGTGATTGACCGCTGCGGGCACCAGCGGACCGATGATCTGCGCATAGCCGCTGCCGATAAACTCCGCCGGGCCATGTTGGCACAATGACCGCAACTCAGCTACCCATGCGGGATCAATGGACGCCACCGCTTCAAGGGTGTAGCCCGAAGCTTCGATGCCGACAGGCAGTTGCTGCTCAGCGATCAATCGCAGCAGCGGCCAGTAACACTGGCGAATGACCTCCGGGCGCTGATCCTCCTCTATGGAAGAAAACATCAGATTGAGGTGAAAAATGGAATAAAGGCTGAGCCGGTTCATGGGGTTTCTCCCAGGCGATCACCGGGAATCAGTCCGGCTTGGCTGGCGGTCTCTTCCACATCGTCGTCCCATTGCAGACGGGTCAGCAACACCGCCCCATCACCGCATGCCACCAGCACGCCGTGGGGGAGGATTTCAAGAACGGTACCGGGGGCAGCGGTCCGGGTATCGAACGATTCGCGGCACGCCCAGATGAAAAATTTGCGGTCGCCGGCAAAGCTGAATGCGCCGGGATAAGGGTGTGCCAATGCCCGTACCCAATCGTATAGTTGCCGTTTTGGTAATGACCAGTCGATAACGCCATCTTCCGGGCGACGGCGTGGCCAGACCGTTGCCTTAGCGTCATCCTGCGGGATGCGCGGTGGCTGTCCACAAGCCAGCAGTGGTAGGCTTTCCACCAGCAGCCTGGCAGCTACTTCGTCGGTGCGTGCGCCAAGGATGGCGGCGGTATCCTCGTAGTGAACCGGTACCATCGCCTGACTCAGCAGTTCGCCGGTGTCGGCCTCGGCATCGCACCAGAAAAGGCTGACGCCGGTCTGCTGCAACCCCTTGATCAAGGTCCAGGGGATGGGCGCCCGGCCCCGCCCCTCGGGGAGCATGGTGGGGTGCATGCCGATAAAACCGAGCTCCGGCACGGCAAGCAGCGCCTCTCCCACCAATTGGGACACGCCGATCACCATTCCGACATCGGGTTGGCATGCTTTCGACCAGCTCAGGATCTCCGGATCGTGCAGCGACGTAAAGGGGCGCGCGTTAAGATGGTAGTCCTGAATCAGGTCGTCGAAGGTACTGTGTGCCACTGTAATCCCGGCTTTGGATTCGTCCAGATACAGCACTCCGGTGATATTCGCGCCCGCCTCAAGCAATGCTTGCAGGCACCGGTGCCCGACAATGCGGGCCCCGACGTAAAGGATGCGCGGATGGTTGCCTGCAGGGGTCATGGCAGAATCTCGCGCAGCAACATAAAGGGTTCGGCCGCCTCGAGGCCAACCTGGCTGCCCCAGGCTCTGGCCCGTGCTTCCAGTGAGGGCAGGGAACGGGCGTGCGGGAACGGGCGCAGTTCCCCCTGGTAGGCCGACATGGCTTCCAGCTTTTTGGTCATCACGTTTGCGATGTCCAGAAAAACATTCGGCACAAACGGCAAGGCAGGATCGCCCCAGCCGGTGGCAGAGGGCACTTCCATGGCCAGGACCCGTCGTACTGTACTCCCTGGCAGCGGGCGGCAGGCGGTAAGGGTGGCCATGGCTGTACGCTGATGATCGATGTTCAGATCTCCGGGATGGTGGGTGTAGACGATAGCTGGCTGGACGTCATCGATAACCGACTCGATGGCTTTTACGATGTCGAGCAGGTCCACCCTGTCGAACCGGTTATCGGGAAAATCAAAAAGGCGCAGATCGGTAACGCCGAGAGCGGCGGCCGCCTGACTAGCCTCGCTTCGCAATTGCGACAACGCCTGTTGATCCAGGGCTTCAGGGGTCTCGAGTCGTGATGACAAACCGCTGCCCAGAATAAGAATTGTTACCGTATCGTTATCCTGAGTGTGGCGGGCCATGGCTCCGCCGGCGCCGAGGACTTCATCATCGGGGTGGGCGACGATTACCAGCACATTCATACCGCCTCCGTTTTTACCTGAATCGCCTGCACGGCGGTTTCAGCTCGCTGGGCCGCCTGTTCCCGGTCTTCGGCCACGGCGATAACCAGTCCGGCGGAGGCATTGGAGTCGGTTGGCGGTCGAACGATGTCGCCGGGTTGTACGGCCAGGCGTACCATGGTCACGCCGGGCAGGTTGCGGGCTTCTTGTTCCCCCTCGATGGCTGTGACACGGCCCGGAGTTGGAAAGATCAGACGCAAGGCCACTCCACGATCGAAACGGGGCTGCAATGCGGCAGGGTCGACTGGCAGTCCGAGGGACAGGCGGATCACCGCCAGGACAAGATCGACCCCGACATTGAGAGGGATCTCATGGGTACAGAACCAGCCGCCGGAAAGACGCGCTGCCAACTCGATAACGTAGGGTTTGCCATCGCTGAAGACCATATCCCCCTTGACCACTCCGCACGTCACGCCGAGGCTGCGTGCTGCCTGCTGAACCAGGTCGCGGACCGCCTGGCGCGCCCGGGTGGGCAGATGACTCGGCATGGTGCCGCCATTTTCGATAAAATTGGGGGCGTAGCGGTCGATGTATTCATAATTGCGATCGGCAAATCCCGGGGTGTGACAGGCACCGTCCAGAACGATGCTTTCGGTACTGATCTGCGGGCCGGGCAGATAACGTTCCACCATCACCCGGCCACTCGGTGATTGAATCAGAGCCCGCTGGTAGGCAGCGGCCAAATCCGCCTCGGGTGTCAAGCGTTGCACGCCACGACCGCCACGGCTGTCGACCGGCTTGAGTACCAGCGGAAGGCCGTTTTCCTCGGCGAGTTGCTGCAGGTGCCGGGCCGATTCGACGGCGCTGAACCATGGGATAGCCACGCCATCGTCGGCAAATTTCTGCTTCATGGCGAGCTTATCCATGGCGCGGGCAGCCACTTCGACAGGAATGCCGGGCAAACCGAGTTCGGCTGCCACCGAAGCGACGGTCAACGGCACGTCGGTGGCCAGGCACATGACGCCATCGATCTGGCGCACCTCGCGATGATAACACTTGGCTGCATCAAGGGTGGCTGCGACATCGTAGGTGCTGGCTACCAGTCGGCCATGCGCTGCCAGCATGCCGGGGGCCTCCGGATTCATATCGCTGACCACCACGTGCAAGCCAAGATCGCGCGCTTTTTCGATGCCCGGCAGGGCTTCCATGCCGCCTCCGATAAACAGCAACGTTTTCCCTGCGTATTCAGACAAAGTACATCCCCCCGTTAAGGTTAAGCGTCTGGCCGGTGACGTAAGCTGCTTCATCTGAAGCCAGCCATGCCACGGCGGCGGCGATTTCTTCCGTTGTTCCGAGACGTCCGGAGGGAATGCCAGCGACCTTTGCCTTGCCGGCCTCCGAAGTCAATTCCGCGGCTGTCATATCTGTAGACACCAATCCCGGAGATACCGCATTGGATGTAATGCCGGCGTGGGAGTAGAGTTTTGCCAGGGAGCGGGTGAGATTGATCAATCCGGCCTTAGCCGCAGCGTAATGCACCTGGTTCATGCCGCCCCACTGGCCGCCTATGGATACCAGGTTAATGATGCGTCCCCAACCGGCGTTGAGCATGTCCGGCAGCACCTCCTGTGCCAGGGCAAAGGGGCCGCGCAAGTTGGTGCCCAGCATCCGGTCCCAGTCTTCGTCACTGAGTTCCAAAAACGGTTTTTCCTGGGCAATGGCGCCGTTATTGACAAGAATCGCCGTGGATCCGTTAAAACGTTCACGAGTTTGTTGCAACGCCTGGCGAACCGATTCACGATCCCCGGCATCGACGCGAACGGCCAGCGCGTCAGGAAATTCAGCCGCCAGTTTTTGTGCGCCTTGCGGATGAGCACAAAAGCCTGCTGCAACCGGATGGCCATCGCACAGAAATCGCCTGGCAATGGCGTTGCCGATGCCGCGACTGGCTCCGGTGACAAAAACGACGCGCTTGTTTTTTGGCATGTCGGCCATGGAAATTCCCCCTGAAAATAGCGTCGGCTACTCTACCATTTACCTGGTAACCGGTCAAAAGTTCCGATGGTCAGCGATACCACATATTATCCAGGGTTTGTCCTCCCAGAAGCATCGGAGAAACGGGAGCGTCGTGTTGAATACGGGCATGCAGCAAGGCTGGGCCGGGATCCCCAAGGAAAGCATCAACCACGGATGGGTCGAAACTTTCCAGTTGGTAGGCGGCAATTCCGTAAGCCTCGGCGATGGCGCGGAAATCGGGATTGCGGAAATCACCGGTGACCGGGTCGTCGGTAAAAGTGATGCGCTGAAACTGGGAGACGATACCCAGTCGATTGTTGTCCAGCAGCACGATCTTGATCGGCAGGTCCAATTCACGGGCCAGCGCCAGTTCCTGAATGTTCAGCTGAAAGGAGCCATCGCCGTCGACGCACAGCACCAACTGTTGCGGTTGCACGTGGGCCGCTCCCAGCGCCACCGGCAGGGCATACCCCATGGTGCCGTGCCCCGCGGAGGTCAGTAACCGTTTGCGGGGATAATCGAAAGAAAAGTAGCGCGCCGCCCATTGCTGATGAGAACCGACCCCGGTGACTACGGTGGTCGCTTGCTGTTTGGTTGCCTGGTCGAGATAACGGAGCAGTTCGTCAGGCGCCACACCGGGCAATTCGCCATGATCGGCAAGCTGCAACGTGGTGCGGAATTCATCTGTCTGCTGCAGCCACTGGTGATGTTGGCAGGCAGGTGTATCAAAGGCCAGAAACCCTTTCAGAAAACTCTTCACGCAGCAGTTTGCGGCAATAATCTTACTCAGTCGGGAGTGTTGCAGTTCGGCCGCCTCGAGGTCGACCTGGAAGACTTTCTTCCCGGCAAAGACATCCAGTTCGGTGCCGGTCTGCCGCACATCCAGACGGCTGCCGAGGACAACGATACAATCGGCTTCAAACAGGGTGCGATTAGCCCAGGGCATGCCGGTATGGCCGATCCACCCGGCTGACAGCGGATGATCGCTGGGAAAAACCCCGATGCCGCGCATGCTGGAGACGACCGGTAATTGCCAACGCTGCGCCATGGCTCGGATTTCCTGGGCCGCATCAAGAGCACCACCCCCGACCAGCAGCAGCGGGCGCTCTGCGTCTCTTAGCGCGTCCTTCACGCTCTGTAAAAATTCGGTTGAGCAAGGTGTGCCCGGCGTGGCCCCGGAGTCCAATTCGGCGTCCAGGCTGCTGGCGAAATCTTGACACAAGGACTCCTCGATCAGGCTCATCTGCACGTTCATGGGCAGGTCGATCACCACCGGACCACGTCTTCCATCGAGAGACAGTCGGACACCATCGATAAGAGCCTGTCGGAGCTCCTCGATAGTCTGGGGCTGCCAGACCCCTTTACTGATAGGGGCGACCATCTGCGGGGTCGGTACTTCCTGAAAGCCACGTTGACGCAGTTCCCGGGCGCGGCCGAGGTCGCGGGTGCCCACCTGGCCGGTCAAGACGATCAGTGGCACGCTGTCATAAAAGGCATCCGCGACGCAGGTAATGAGGTTGGTGGCGCCGGGGCCGCTGGTTACAGCGACAAAGGCGGGGCCATTGTCTGATGCTGCATCGGCGATAGCCATGTAACCGGCTCCCTGTTCGGCCTTGGTACAGATCAACGGGACGCCCGCGGCTTTGCATTCATGAAAGATCGGGGCAATGGTACCGCCGGGGTAGACATACAGGCTTTTGCCGAAATGTTTTATGACTGTCGCGATCAGTGCGGAAGCGTACATTGATTTTCCTTTGCTGTGCTGTCTATGGAGTTATTTGTCTATAGCAAAGTTGATGCCGTTTCAGGAAACAAATAGGGGCTGAAACGTCGATTTTTACGCCTGGAGTGCCCGTTTTAACCTGTTAAGTCGTGTCGGTAAAGGTTTATGGCAGTTCCTCGAGGCTTGTGACTGAAAAGCGCGTTTGAGGGGAGGGCCTTCAACAGATCGTTACGTATGCAGTTTCACAGCCAAGGATGCCAGATTAACTAATGGTCGAGGCTAAGGCCAATGAAAATGGCACGGAACCCTCCGGTAGAGGATAGGGAGGACCTGATGCGGGCGTCTCCGGCTGGTTTGCCATCCAGGTTTCCCGGAGGGTTTGAGGTGTCCAGGACGGTGCCGGGATAGCTCGTTCCAGAAACTTGTACATCGGTGTCTGGTCGACCTCCAGCCAGAACCCGCGAGCCAGTGCCAGATATTCTTCACACAGGCGCTTCTCGTTACGCCCCAGAACATCCATAGCATAAAGTTTCAGACACGTCTGGGCCGCCCATTGCATAACCTGCGGTTTGAGGTCCTTTAAGTGAAAACCTTCTTGAGGAAGGTGGTAGTTGAGAACCAGCATCTTTGTGAGGTAGATGGTCATCAACATCGTTTTGTCTTTTATGAACTGCGAGGTGTCCGATTGTTCATGTTGTCTGTACTGAACCAGGGGGGTATGCAGATAACCAACGTCCCACCTCATGTTGAGCTGAAGCACGGCCATGACATCCGTATAGGAATAACCACCGATGGCTTTCATGCACTCGGTTCTTATGAGCATCTGAACCGCGACGGTATGCCATCCTACGAAATTGACGCGGGCTTCGGATAAGCCGGGTATGATGGCGCTGTCCGCATAGAATTGGCTTTTTCCGCTGACGTTGCCTTGTCCATCGATATATTCTTTTTCGGCCAAAACATAGCCTAAATCAGGGCGATGCGCAAAAACCTCCAGGGCCGTTTCCAGAAATGCTGGTTTAAGCCTGTCATCGGCATGTAAAAAAACGATGTACTGACCTCTGGCATGTTCCAGGCAACGGTTCCAGTTCTCTAAAGAAGAGACATGCTTGTCAAAGTTGAGAGCAATAATCCGGTCGTCCCGAATTTTCCAGGCGTCGATGATACAACGGGAGTTATCGGTAGATGCATTGTCGATGACAAGGATTTCGATGTCCCGGTAGGTTTGCGAAAGAGCGCTTTCAATGGCCTCCCCGATGTATGTCGCCGTATTGTAGTTGGGTATGGCGATGGTGACAACTGGGGAATGGCTGTGCTTATTCATTTACCTTCTCCGTGTTTCCATGGACAGGATCAAATACGTGACAGGATGTCACCGGAGCAGGAGTCAAGCTCATCCTCCAGCTTTGCCGATGTGTCCGGAGCTGTGCAATGTTTGCAAATTTCATTGGACATGCGCTTTTTCTCAAGATGCAACTTGAGGAAATTCAGATGCTTTTCTCCGTTCCAGATGGCAGGCAGCGAGGTGTCTTTAATGTTGCCCAGTCCGGCGGGGTCGGATTCCATGCAGCAGGGATAGACATCCCCGTTGGGCAGGACCGTGAGAGTATAGAAGCATATAGGGCAGACCATGCGGACATCATGGATGTTTCCCCAGAGATCAGTGGTGGAGGTGCTTTTTATCATGGAACTGTAATCAATTTCATGGAAGACCGGCACGATTTTCTCAACAAACATCCGGTCACTGATGGGTTTAAATGTTTGATAGAAACGTTCTTCATCCCCGTTATCCAGAGCGACGTCAGGGATTTTCACATACAGGTTGGCGTTTCCTTTGTTTTCATAATAAAAACGAATATTGTCAACCAACTCTTCAAAGTTGATCCTGTAATCGCAGATCTCGAAATATTTTTCCGAGCTCATGCCCTGAAGAGAGATGCGTAGGGTGTCGAGGCCCGCGTCAATCAATGCCAGGGAGCTTTCCCGGGTGAGAAGAGATCCGTTGGTGATAAATGCGATTTCTTCTGCCACATCCAGTTTTTTCAAGTAGGCAACCATTTCAGGCAACCGCTTGTTGCACATCGGTTCGCCGACCCCGTAGAGAAACAGGGTCTTAAGCTTGGTTTTAAATTGTTTGATCTGTTGCGCAGCCTCCAGGAAAATTTCCCAGGACATGATTTCCGGGAAGAAGCCTTTTTGCGCCAACGCGGCTTTTCCAATGGAGTGAATACAATATTTACATTTAAAATTGCAGACGGTGGCAACTGACAAAAAGACGGTGAACGGAGTGGCAAGAGGAACCGCTTCGTTGAGTTTGATTCGTTCAAGTCCGTAGCTTGGTTTTATCTCGGATCCCATAACTATCCTCGGATGTTGGAGGTTTGCAACTGTCTTGTGTTTAGGAGCATTTTTGAGATTTTATGCGATCGGAAAACAATCGAAGTTCATCGAATTTTTTCCTGAAAATGAGGAGTTCCTCAATTTCCATTTGATACGGTTTTATATAGAACTCGTTTTGCGCATCCGCATGCAGCCCGAATTCTCCGGTCCAAAGCCGACTTGGATCGACGTTGTTAATGAATAAACCATCCCTCAAAGCCTGGTCGAAGATTCTGGTTCCAGGGAAAGGGATAAGGTTAAACACGTTGTTCATGTCAAGTTGTAGCTCTAAAATCAAATTATAGGTTTCCATGAGGGTTTCATGCGTCTCTTCGGGGAAACCCATGATGTAATATCCACGCGTGAGAAGGTTGTACTTTTTGTAAAGGGAAACGATCTCGTAAATTTTTTCGCGAGCCAGATGTTTTCCTATGATGTTATTTCTGATGTAATCCGATCCGTGTTCGATCGGCAAAATCACATAAACACAGCCGGCCTCAACCATGGCGTGTATGATTTCTTCATCCAGAGATGCGAGATTGTAACCATTGATCGATTCAAACTGAATTTTCATGCCCCTCTTTACAATCTCGTTGCAGATGGCCATGACATGGGATTTTTTTAAAGTGAGGTTGTCATCCAGAAATCCAAAATAATTCAGATCGTGGTCGCGGTACAGCATCTCCATCTCATCCACCACTTTCATGGGGTCACGGAGCCTGAGGCCGCGTCCCATCAGGGGATGAACCGAGCAGAAACTGCAGTCGTAGGGGCAGCTGCGGCTGGTCAAGACGGGGACAGACATTTTAATGTCCAGTCCTCTGGGATTGTGCCAGCTTGAGTGGTCGGTAAAATAATCAGGGAAATTCACCAGATCCCAGGCCGGCCCCGGGAGACGGTTCAAGTCAGAGATGAACCCGTTGCGGGGATTTTGTTGAATCTTGCCCTTTGTGTTGCGGAAACACAGGGCAGCAATATTATCGATGGTTGAAGGTTCCACGGATGAAAAGTGGTTGGCCAGAGCGACGATTTGCTCCTCTCCTTCGCCCATCACGGCCACGTCGATCTCGGGGCAATTACGGATAATCTCCGTGGGGAAAAGCGTCGGGTGAAGGCCGCCGATGACGATGGGTATCTTTGGATATTGTGCTTTAAGGGCTTTTGCCAGTCTGCGCAGATAAGGAAAATGTTCAGACAGCAGGCAGTTGAGCCCGATCATCCCCGGAAGCTGTTCCGCCACTGCCGTCAGGACCGCGCTCGTATAACTTTTTTCTGGGTGATTTTCGTCGGAAACAAGAACTGTATTCAGGTCGAGAAGGCAGGGACTATGTTTGGCGTCCCGCAACACGGAGGCGAGGTGCAGAAGCGCCAGGGAGGGTTGTCTGTCGACCCTTTTGACATATCCCAAAGTGTAGGGTGCTACGAGTAATACATTCAATGTCGAGAATCCTCAGCGAAAATCAAACCGGGCTGTATAGCGGCATGTAGGGAGCTGGTCTATCACCCGGCAGATGTTAAAACTCCAGGACGGTACCCGGGTATCCCAGGGCTGTAATCCGTTGCAGGATGTCCTTTTTGTGGGCCAGGGCACCGATAATCAGGGCGCTTTGCTGCGGTGCTTGTGCAAGGATCTCCGGTGGAGATATTTTCATGCCCCGGATCGTGGCGTTCTTCTGTTTAAAAGGGTTGAGGTCGATGAGTCCGCGGATGTCGCAATGTTTGATTCCCGCAGCTTCAAACAGGTAAAGAAATTCTCTCCCTATCCCCCATATATATACAGGCCTCTCTTCCTGGAGAAGCGTTTGTGCCAGACGCTTCTTTTCAGAGAGTCGTACCAATTCCTTATCGACATAATTTTCGAATATTTGAGGGCTTGCTGCCGTTTTGTCATGATTTCTCTGCCAGGCCGATCCCTTGAACTGAAAGGATGCCGAGAGATTAGGCATGACCATGCTCTCACCCATGAGGGGCAAAGCCGTTTGTTGATATTCAATAAGTTCAAAACCGTGTTGGGCAGCCAGTTGTGAAAGGCTCTGGATGGTGAAATGCTGAATATGCTCCCTCATCAAAAGCCAATAAAAATCAAAATAGTAGAGGTCTTCATATCTGGAAGCGTCCGGAACGCCAACGCACAGGACTCCTCCCTCTTTAAGGACCCTTGCTGCTTCCTTAAAGGCCCTGGCGGGATGGAAAAGATGTTCCATCACCTGCTCGATGACCAGCGCGTCAAACATGCCATTTTCGTAGCCGAGAGCTTCCGCGTGGCCACTTCGGACGTTGTAGCCACTTCGTCGGGCTTGCTCCAGGTAGGCGGTTGTTGGTTCAACGCCAAACAGGTGCGAGAATCCTCTGTCCTTAAGAAAATCAAGAAATCCCCCCGTGGCGCATCCCACATCCAGGATAGAAGCGTTTTTTTGAATATGCGGGTTGAGCAGTTTGAACAGATGCTCGTATCTGTTGCGTGTAATGGCGCTTGCGCTGCCAGGCAGATCGCCGGTTTTTACGATGGAACGAAGATTTGTCGGGGCATACTCTTCGTTGTAATAGGATGCCAGCCCTGCGGTTTCCGAGGGTGAAAGTTTGTTGTATCCATGCCCGCAATCACTGCAGCATAGCAGCTTGACAATGGGGTAAAGGGATGAAGCGTCAAGATTCCCGCAGTTTAAATCGAGCAGGCTTTTGTGGTTATTGGAACCGCAAATGGGGCAGCTTGGGAGACTCATAACGGTGTCCTTATATCCCTGTTCAGTGATGCTTTGAGTTCAGTTAACTGTTTCTTCCATGTTGACAGGGTCGGATCATGGGGAAAACAGGCGGCATAGTGGAATACCGAACCCTTTGTTTGTTCGAACAGTCCGTGGAGTGAGAAATTGTCCATCCGGTTGATATCCATTTCCACGTTTTTGAAAAAATCAGGATGTCGCTGGATACTCAAGAACCAACGTGCGGGATCAGGGCCAAGTATGTCGGTAAATGAAATGTGTCTTTTCGCCTGAGACAGCAAACCTTCATAGTGCGACATAAAGGATTTTCTCATCGATGTGGCTGGAAACCGATTGCGGACAGATTCTGACGCTTGCCGACCCAGGCGGACCCTTTCTTGCGGGTGATGATAAAGCCAGCGCAAGACTTCTCCGAATTCCTGTGGCGTGGCAACGATTCGCCCTGTTTCACCGTCCTGGACCAGGCAGGATTCGGCGGCGTTATTCAGGACGACGGGCACCACCCCCATAGCCATGGCTTCCAGCAGTGCATTTTCCGTGGTTCCATAATGCCGGGGGTTGAGGATGTAGGGCATAACGTTGATGGTTGCCAATTCCGTGACGATATCGGTGCAATAGCCCCTGAAATCGAGGACTCCGGGACATCCTGCCCGTTGGCAATCCTCTTCAAGTGTTGTTTGGTTCGTTGTGTCGCCGATCATGCGGACCTTGAATCCCGGGACTCCTACCTGGGCCAGGAAGTCGGCATACCGGGGGTGCAGTTTGGCAAAATTGAGACTGCCCAGATAGCCGGCAACCAACGGTTCTTCCGGGTGGCGCACCGGGGATGGGAGAGAATCGATCCCCCCGGCGCTGTGTACCACAGCCAGTTGCCGTCTGGCCGTTTGCGGCAGGCTTTGAACCTCGGGCGTCTGCATCGAAGCCGGGGAGGTGAAAAGGCACTGGTGGGCACTTTGCATCAGAGCTGCCGGGATTACGGGCGCGTCAAGACCTGAGATATGGCACCACACAAGCAGGCGCATGGCGGGCAGGGGCGATCGGCAGAGGGTCGACATGACTGCCGGGTGCCCCCACCATTCCACTTGAACAATGTCAGCCTCTGCTGTCAGGTCGTTGAGTCTGTCCACGCAGGGGGCCAGAACAACCCCGGTTCCTGTGGCCTCGACCTCCCGAACGAATTGAAGCTTCTCCGGCTTTTCCAGACAGACGATGGTATGGGACACGTCGATCGGGCCCGCTTCCTGTTGTACCAGGCCGCTTAACGCTTTGCCGACGCCGCCTCCCAGGTGAGCCGTGATATGGAGAACCTGAATACTCATGACTGTTGCTTTTCGATCCGCTTAAGAAGGTTCGCGGCATACGGATCGATATTGTCCGCTGCGCCATGGGAAAGCTGTCCGCAGGCGTGGCATACAGGATTGCTCATTCTGTTGCCCCGTAGATGTTCCAGGCGGTGTTGGTGTAACAGGTTACCGTTCCAGATTTCCTTTATGCTTTGCTGCCGGACATCCCCGACAACCAGCTTACGTGCCCAGTCAAGGAAACAGAGACTGACAGTGCCGTCGGAATTAACCGTCATGGAGTAAAAAATATAGGGGCAGGTCTTTATGTCTGCCACGGGCTGATCGTAGATACCTTTGGAAATGGCGATGCCCAACCGATCCTGCACATCGAATTCCGGCCAGCAAGGCGCCACGTTTTCGATGAATATCCGATCCGCATAATCACCAAAGGTACTGTAAAACAACTGCTTATCTGCTTCGGAAAGAAAGTCTCCGGCAATCTTGATGCAGATCTCGCAGTCACCTTTCATTGCATACAGTTGCCGGATGTTGTTTACAAATTCCTTGAAATCGACTTTAGCCCTGGCGAACTCGAGGAACTGGGCGTCGCTCAGGCCGTCCACCGAGATATTGATGCGATCGAGACCGGCCTCCAGTGCAGGCCCGATGCGTTCCGGTGTCAGCAGGGAGCCGTTGGTGGTGGTATCGACAGCATCTACGCAGCCCGATTGTTTGGCGTAACGGACCATGTCGGCAAAGCGGGGATTAAGGAACGGTTCCCCTTCTTTGTAGAGTCTCAGGACTTTGATGGGGGTGTCGAACTGTGCAAGATCGTTGATGACTTTCTTGAAAAGGTCGAAATCCATGGTGCCTTGCCAACGGCCGGTATCCTGAATAAGTTGCCGTTCCCCTGTGGGGCAGAACTTGCATTTAAAGTTGCAGGTGCTGGATGGGTCGACGAAGAGCACGTAAGGGGTCGACAAGGGAATGACCGTTTCGAGACGGTTGCGGCCGGTCTGGTTGATGCGTGGCTTGATTTGAGCTTTCATGGTTTTCGCCAATCCGGAAATGGTTGCAAAAGTCGGTTTTCCACTTTGTGAATAGGTACGTATGGCTTGTTAAGGCCTGCCTGCGAACAGCTGGTTTAACTTTGCTACGCTTCCCCAAAATGCCATCGGTTCATAAACGGGATACGGGTAATGCCCAAGGTTCAGGGTGACGGGAGTCCCCCTTTTTGTCAGGTAGTCCTCGACCAACGTGCGTACAGAAACCGGGATGCCGCTGCAGATATTTACCACACCGTCGGAATTGGGATGTTCCAGAAGCGCGACCAGACATGAGGCGATATCCTCGACCGGCAGGTAATCCCGTAACTGTTCGCCGCCGGACATGTTGAAAATTTTTTCCCCGCTGTTTATGGTCCGATTCAGTTGTGCCAACAAACTGTTGGGGTTTTGGCCTTCGCCGTACGTGTAAAACAGACGCGCCCATTGCATGCGAAACGGTTGGCTTTCTTGCAATGCCTGCAGGAATTTACGCAGGGTGTCCTTGGCGAGGCCGTAGGGAGTTACCGGAAGAGTCGCCATGTCTTCGGTAAGCTCGCCGTTTTGCATGCCGTATTCAAAGCAGGTGCCGGCGATAACCAGATGTTTTATCCCTGCGCCTACCAGTTTTTTAAGAAAACGATAGTCGGCAGGCAGCGTTTCCTCGATATGGACAAGCGATTTGTAGTTCGGCAGCCCCGGCCAGGCCAGGTGAATAACCGCATCCTGCGGTCCAAAGAGATCCACTTGGACCTCGGGCTGGTGGATGTCGCAGGCCAAAAACCGTACCCGGTCGAACCATGGCATCGCCTGAGCTTTATCGCTATTGCGCGCGACGGCTGTAACCTGATGACCCTTTTTCAACAAACAGTCGACAACATGCCGGCCGATAAAACCCGTGGCTCCTGTGACCAAGACATTCATGCCAACGATCCCTTCAGGAAAAAGGGGGATTGGAAGTCGCATAATGCCGGAAGCCCTGCGTCCCTTTCGGAGACGATGGGATTTTCGTCCGGCCAGGCGATTCCAGCCGAATTCCAGAGGATGCCGGTATCATGCTGGGGAGAGTACACTGTTGAGACCTTGTACATCATGGTGGCCGAGGCGCTGAGAACGTAAAAACCGTGCGCAAGTCCCATCGGAATGTACAGCATGTTGGCGGTGTCCGCCGACAGTTCAAGAATCTGGTGCTTTTTGTAGCTGGGTGAATCTCGGCGCAAGTCCACGACAGCATCCAGTACGGTTCCCTCGACGCAGTAGACAAGCTTGGTGTGATCATGGGGAGGGGTTTGAAAGTGCAGTCCCCGCAAAACACCATGCGTTGAAACGGAAAAATATTCCTCTCGCCAATCGGTACACAATCCGTTTTTGGAAAAAGTCTCCGCATGAAAGGTCTTGGTGAACGAACCGCGATGATCTCCGATCATGTTCGGGAGGAGCTCAAAACATCCTGCGATGGCTGTTTGTTTGACGGTCATCTGCATGCGCCCGCCACAAACTTGCGGGTCACGTTCAGCATGTGATCCAGCATACGGACAGTCAGTCCCGGGTAGACGCCGAGCCAGAAGGTATTGTTCATGATCTGGTCGGTCACCGCCAGGTCTCCAACGGTGCGATAACCGCTGCCGGAGCGGCGCATTTCGTCGAAACAGGGGTGTTTGATCAGGTTGCCGGCAAACAGCATGCGGGTTTGAATGCCGCATTGTTCCAGGTGATTGACCAGTTGATCCCTGGAAAAGGGTGCCGTGTCCTTGACGGTAATGGGGAAACCGAACCACGCAGGGTCTGAGTCTGCGGTAGGCTCGGGCAAAACCAGCAGTTCCTGTGTGTCGGCAAGGCCATCTCTGAGAATTTGCCAGTTCATTTTTCTGGATTCGACAAACGACGGCAGCTTTTCCAGTTGCGAACAGCCGATGGCAGCCTGCATGTCCGTGATCTTGAGATTGTAACCAAAATGTGAATAGACGTATTTATGGTCATACCCGAACGGGAGATCGCCGAACTGTCGGGTAAAGCGGTTGCCGCAGGAATTGTCGTGGCCGGAGGCGCACCAGCAGTCGCGGCCCCAGTCGCGGAATGATTCGACCAGTTTTTTTAATACGGGGTTCTTGGTATAGACGGCCCCTCCTTCGCCGGTGGTCATGTGATGCGGCGGATAGAAACTGGAGGTGCCCAGGTCGCCGATAGTCCCGGTGCAGTGCCATGCGTTGTCGATCCGGTAGCGGGAACCGAGCGCATCGCAATTATCTTCGATCAGCCATAACTCGTGTTTATCGCAGAAGTTCTTTACCGTTTTCAAATCGAAGGGGTTGCCCAGAGTATGAGCCACCATCACCGCTTTGGTTTTGGGGGACAGGGCTTGATCCAGATACGTTACGTCAATATTGTAGGTCGGCAACGAGACATCGACGAAGACGGGGATGGCTCCATATTGAATGATGGGGGTCACCGTAGTAGGGAACCCGGCAGCGACGGTGATAACCTCATCACCCGGCCGGATGCGTCGCTCGCCCAACGTCGGGGAGGTCAATGCCATGAAGGCCAGAAGATTTGCCGATGACCCCGAATTGGTGAGGGAGCAGTAGTCCGTGCCGAGGTAGTTTGCAAACTCCGCCTCGAAGCGGGCGGCGTAACGTCCAGCGGTAAGCCAGAAATCCAGGGAAGCATCGACCAGGTGGGCCATATCCTGTTCGTCAAAGATACGTCCGCCGTAAGGGATGCGATCGCCTGGTGCAAAGGCGTGTTTTTCGACGCCATGGACATGCTGGCAGTAGTCCACCGCGGCGTCAATGGCTTTTTGCCGCAATTCCTGTTCACGTTTATCCGCCACAACAGGCTCCCATCCGGAATTCGGGGTTATGTCCAACAGGCATTGCAAGTTCCTCATAACGGGCAATCTGTGCTTCGGTTACCTTACGCATGTCGATCGTTCCATCCATGTGGCAGCGATACCAGCTAAGGGTCCAGTCAAGCGCCTGTTCCAGGTGGGTGACTGGTGACCAACTCAGCTTTTCACGGGCAAGAGTACAGTCAAGATTGAGATAGTGGGCTTCATGCAAGGAAGTTTTGGTATTGGCGATCCAATGGGCTCCTTCCCCCCAGATCCGGGCGGCGGTTCGGACCACATCGACCACCGGCCATGCATCATCTCCGTTGGGGCCGAAATTCCAGCCTCCGTTGGAAACGCCTGGGTTGTGCCATAATTGTTCGGCCAGCATCAGGTAGCCCCGCAGTGGCTCCAACACATGCTGCCAGGGTCGAACAGCCTGCGGATAACGCAAAGTCAAAGGGCGTTGTTTTGCAAACGCCCTGATCAGGTCGGGGATAAGCCGGTCTTCGGCCCAGTCGCCTCCGCCGATGACGTTACCCGCACGGACGGTAGCGATGGCCACCTTGCCTTCATTAAAAAACGATCGGCGGTAAGCGGCGGTTACCAGTTCCGCACAACCTTTGCTGCTGGAATAGGGATCGTTGCCACCCATCCGGTCGGTTTCGCGAAAAGTCATGGTTCCCTGATCATTTTCGTAGCATTTATCACTGGTGACTATTACCGCGACGCGAATCGATGGGGTGTTTCTGACCGCCTCCAGGAAGTTGACCGTGCCCATGACGTTGGCGGCGAAAGTATCCACCGGATTATCGTAAGAAGCCCGGACCAGAGGTTGCGCGGCAAGGTGAAAGGCTATTTGAGGGCGTGCCGTCTGCATGGCCTTTTGAATGTCAGGATAATTACGCACGTCGGCAATTGTGGAATGCATCCCGTTCTCAACCCGTGCCGCGTCGAAAAGGTTGGGAGATGACGAGGGTTTCAGGGCATACCCGTAAATCTTTGCGCCAAGTCGTTGCAGCCAAAGGGATAGCCAGGATCCTTTGAATCCTGTATGTCCGGTGACAAAAACACTTTTGTCCTGCCAGAAGTCCCGATTTAATCCCATATTTTCCACCGTGCCTTACCCGACTTCCAGTGTTCCTCGAGGATCTGCTTATCACGCAGGGCATCCATGCATTGCCAGAACCCATGGTGTTTGTAAGCCATCAACTGGGAATCCACCGCCAGTTCCTCCAGGGTGTCCTCCCACATGTGATTGTCCGCATCATCCGGCAGGTAGGAAAAGATTTCCGGCTTTAGCACAAAGAATCCGCCATTTATCCAGCCACCGTCACCTATCGGTTTTTCCTTGAAGTTGGATACCAGATTGTCTTCTTCAAGTCCCAGCAGGCCAAAGCGACCAGCAGGCTGCACGGATGTAAGAGTGGCCAATTTGCCATGTCCGTGATGGTAATCGATGAGTTCTTTGAGGTTGATATCTGCCAGACCATCGCCATAAGTCAGCAGAAAATCCGATTTGCCGATATAATGTTGCACGCGTTTGAGCCGGCCGGCCGTAAGCGTTTGCAAGCCGGTGTCGACAAGCGTAACGCGAAATTTTTCCGAATTGGTCCGGTGTACTTCAAAACTATTGGTTTGCAAGTTTATGGTAACGTCAGAGTTGTAAACATAGTAATTTAAAAAGTATTCTTTTATTGAGTGACCTTTGTAGCCAAGGCAAATAATGAAATCATTAAACCCTTGAGTTTCATAGATTTTCATAAGGTGCCACAGGATTGGTTTTTCACCAATTTCGATCATTGGTTTCGGTTTGAGGTGGGATTCTTCGGAGATGCGAGTCCCGATTCCGCCAGCCAAAATAACGACCTTCATAAAAAATATGCCTTTTTTTTAGTTGAAAATAAAAACGCGAAAATTCTTATATGTTCAGAATGTTTGTTGTGATTTCCATGCTGTCCAAGCTATTAAGAATTTCTTGTTCATAACCAACCGCGCCAATGATTAAACAATCAAATTCTATATCATTTAATCTGTTGGGAGGAAAAACCTCGAATTGATTGAGAACCCTCTTGTTTTTTATTTTAAAATCTCTGTCGACGATGCAAACAACACTTTTTCTTAAAATATCAGAGCTGGTTAACAAAGCTATTGATTTGTCAGTGACTCCCCAAATAGCAACTCTTTTTCCTTCTGCTAGTTCTTTGGAAAAAAAATATTCAAGACTTGTATCTATAATATGTTTGTAAGTCTTTTTTGAAATGAGTCTGGATGGTTGGGCATTAATTTTTTGAAAACAAGTTTTGCAACAAAAAGCCTCGGCCGAGTTTATATTTTTATATTCAAAAACGACACTTGGGAAAAAGTTTTTAGTGCCACAAGAAAGACACTCAGCGGAAATTGAATAGGACCCGTCTGTGTTGATTTGTTCTAAATCAATGCTACGGGTTAAACCAAGGAATTCGGAAGTAAGATATGTTAGTTTTCTTATGAGATCCGAAAATTCCTGATTATTTAATTTGGAAACGTTTACCAATGGACAACCGTTTTCAAGGTATTGAAGTTCGTCAGGTATGACCGATCGTTGAATTGCGCTTTTGTATAAATGGGTTCCAGGGAAAATTCTTATCATGGCCAAATTGATGCCATACTCTAAGTTCTTTAACCACCATCTAAGAGTTGTGTTAACTGTTTCAGTGGTTTCTTCAAGATCTCCAAAAATAAAATAGCCCTGAATGTAAAATCCGATCTTTCTGGTTAAAGACAAGGCATTTTCAATTTGAGAGACAGTTATTTTCTTTTTCATGCTTTTTAATATCAGGTCGTCTGCACTTTCAAGCCCGAATCCAATGGATGTGCATCCGGCTTGTTTTAATTTTACAAGTAACTTCTCTGATATATTGTTAACGCGTAACTGAACGGAAAAAGTGACCTGGTATTTACTTATCCTCTCGCAAAATTCAATAACCCTATCTTCGTCCGTGGCAAATAATTCATCTATGATCATCAAATGATCAATTGCATATTTTGATAAAACGGAGTCTATTTCTTCAAAAATGTTATTTAAACTTCTTTGCCTATAAATGGAACCACTTGGATGATAGCAAAACGTACAATTGTACGGACAAGACCTGCTTGCAGTTATATTGACAGTCCTTTTTTCCTCGCCATTTACATTGACATAACCATTTGGGACCTGGATATATTGAAAGATTTCATAATCGGGAAAATGGATCGAATCTAAATTTTTTACTTCTGAACGACTTTGGTTGACAATCAGTTTTTCATTTTCAAAGAAAGTCAGGCCATCGATGGTTTGAAAAGGTTTTCCGGTCTCCAAGGCCTCCGCAAGTTCACATATTGTTATTTCGCCCTGGCCGACAACGCCGAAGTCGGCACCAATATTTTCCATTACCAGTTGAGGCTGAGCTGTAATTAACCCGCCTCCAATGACAGTAATAAGGTCGCTTTTTATTTTTTTTGAGAGTTTTAAGGTGTTTTTGATCTCATTGTACTGATCCGACAACCCTCCAATACACAAAACATCAATCTTGTTATTAATAATTGCATTTCTTAGTGATAACTCCAGGTTGTCTTCATAATTCAGATGAATACCAAATACGTTTCTGCCGGTTTTTTTTAAACTGGTTGCAACATATACAATTCCAGGAGGTATCGTAAGAAATCCGAAAGAGTTATCACGTGGAACAACAAATAAAAAATTCATGGAATGCACCTGGTAATTGTCTGTGCTATATCTTGAAAAAACGGGTAATTAATATATGTTTATCATGTTGTATAACTTAAGTGTTTTACCGCCACCATGCCAGTTGGCTTCTACTTCTTTGCCGATTTCTTCTTGGTTAGCGTAACTGGATATTACTAAAAAAGCATTTGGATCTTTGATGTCATTAAGTATATTGGGACCATAAATATTTATGCCCCTCCAACTTTGACCTTGTTTCAAGGGGTCTTTATCAATAATAACGAACTCCCGTCCCGGAGAATTGAAAAGATTGGTCCAATGATAAAGAAACTCAGTATGCAATCCTCCGCCCCAAATGACGATGCGCGCTATTTCCGGTACTTGATTTATGGAACTACAAACAGCCTCAACAGCTTTTGGGTAATGTTCCAGGTACTTTTCAATGGTCAAACAATCATCTTGCGTGATATCAACCGTTTCTCTCATGTTTGATGGTCGGCATAGCACGCGGCATCCATTGTAGCCATTTTGTTCCAGTCTATCTTCGATGACCCAACCCGCCCTTTGTAAGATATTACTCAAACTGGCTCGACTGAAGTGCGTCATATGTTGGACGGAAAAAAATCCGTTTATATCATTTGTAAACCCCTTTTCAAGTATGGGTACCTCAACAACCAATCGCGTCTTTTCGTTGGATTGGTTTCTCAGATTCTTTAGAGTTGAAAGAGGGTCGGGAAGATGTTCTAAAACATGAAACATAGTAATCGTATCGGGAATCATCGGTAGTTTTACCTGATTGAAGTCCCCCTGAATCAGCAGGACGTCCTTTCCTGCCAGATTTTTACGACCGCGTTCAATGGCTGGTCCGTCAATGTCAACACCGATGCGTTTGACGGTATCGGGCATCATCGACAAGAAACGACCCTCAAAGCAGCCCACATCCAACAAACTACGATTCTGTTCCAACAGCTTGTTTTTACTCAGCCATTCAAGTTGTTCCTGGGCGCGACCGGCCGTCGCTCCATAGGAACAGCCCGCTTCCGCAAACAGGATTTCAAATCCCTGCAAAGAGTAGGCGGGATCAAGATACAGAGCGAAACACTTTTGGCACTGAACCTGTCGGATGTCGACGCGTTTGGGCTGGTCTGCACGATCACTGAAGAACTGGAAGTCCGACATGGACAGTATTTCCCGCACCCGATCGGCGCCACACACCGGACAGTCCCTGTGTTCTACAAGTTTTGGGTCTGTATGGTTGCCACGGAAACAATCAATTGAATTCCAAGAAATCATGGAGTCTCCTGTTGATGCGGATTGGTGTCAGCTTTTTGCTTCTGACTCCGGAGTCTATCAATAATCTGAAGGGCAATACGCTGCGCGCCTTTGCCGTCCACGAGCTCACAGGCCTTTTGCATTTTTTTACGCAACCTGGGGGCGTTTAATAGTTGCGTGACTGCTTCTGCCACGTGGTTTTCCGATAGCTGGCGGTAATCGCCCAGAGATACAGCCATTCCGGCATCGGCAAGTGCTCCGGCGGAGTGAGCGTGATCCTGTGTCAGCCCCAAGAGTACGGCCGGTACATTGAGTGCTGCCAGTTCGTAAGCAGTGCCTCCAAAAGCTGCAACAGCCAGATCGGTACCGGCCATTAACGACGGCATGTCGCTGACGTCACGTAGAAACTCAAACTTGTCTGGAAGGCTGGGGCGCAGTTGTTCCAGAGCCTGGTCATGTAAAAAAGCGCGACCCAGCACCACGCGGGCATAAAAGGGTTCCTTGACTTGGCATAAGGCCTTCAATGCCAACAAGGTCAAGCCTCCGGGGTCGCTGCCGCCCATGGTGACCAGAATCGAAGGAATCGGGTTTTGCGGTGGCGCCCGTCTAATGCTGAATTCGCGTCGTAACAGCAGATAGTCCCAGCCGATAAATGCCTGGCCGGTAAAGCGACTCCAATCCGCCTTGGTCATCTGGGGTACCGGCGGATAAAAAGCCAGGTCTGCTGCCTGGCGGCGATCGCTGGGATCGTCGATGACCGCTACGGTTAATCCATCGTTGCGCCAGCGGGACAAGGCCGAGGCGGGCAGTGTAGTCCGAATATCCAGAATCAGCCCTTTAAAGGAGTACTTCTCGACGAGAGAGTGGATCCATTGGGCTTCTTCGATGTTGTCAGGTTTTGTGAAAACCGGGAAATTTGCCTGTTCAACCAAGGCCTCTGCCACACCTGTGCCGATTATGGCGAACCCGGGTTGCACGCCGTAAGAATCACGCAGTTCACACGCCAAAGCCAGACAGCGGACTATATGGCCCAAACCAAGTTGGGGGGAACCGTCGCACCGAATCAGGATTTGCAGGTGATTTTGGGTTGTTGGAATGCCCATCAGACCGCCGTTATCGGTTTTGATTCTTCAAAAATTGCAAAGCTTCTTCCAGGGAAACGATGTGTCCAGGTTTGTATAAATGAGCATACAGGGTCCGGAAAAATTCCAGGTCAGCCGCGGTGTCGATGGACAGCTTATACTCCCCCATAAAGGCCGGGTCGATATCAAACGGTACGGTTTTAAGTTCATCCATGTGATCGTAAGCATAAGCCGTGACATGTTCGTAGGTCCGTGGATTGTCCGGCGCAACCGTACGCGACCATTCCAGCGCCCGGCGCGAGATGGGTCCGGCTCCCTGGTAGGCGGAAGGTCCGTTGCATGTTGGACGGATACAATCCGCATCCTGTTCCATAATCGCAGCCGTGCTTTGATCCATGAATTCGGGATCGAACAGGGGGGCGTCACCGCAAATGCGTATGATGTAATCGGCGTCGGCATCGTCAATAGCGAGGAAAAATCTTTGCATGACGTTATCCTCGGAGCCGCGTACTACCTTCAAACCCATTTTTTGCGCCAGTTCAACCAACGGATCATCGATCGGCTGGTCCGTGGTGGCGAGGTAGACCGCCTGCGCGCAGCGTATCTGCAAAGCCCGCGCAATAATGTGATACATAAGCGGTTGCCCCATAATAGGTTCGAGCATTTTCCCCGGCAGCCGACTTGATCCCATGCGGGCCTGAATGATGGCGATAACTTTTTTTGATTTACTGATATTGTTACCTGTCATTAATCTATTCCCCAGAATCGCGGGTCGATAAGTGTTTCTTCGGTTGCGGCCAGCTCGCATGCTTCGGCACATTGACCGGTCGATAACGGACCCTGTCCAGCTATGGCCAGAGCTGTATGCAGTTCCTGCAGCGATGAAACTCCGACAAGTACGGAGCTCAGAGCCTCCTCTGCCAGACAAAATCGCAGGGCCGCCTCGGGTAAAGTCAGGGCATGACCTTCCGCCCAGTCGGCCGCTGTTGCGGCAAGATTCTTGAGTTTGTCCAATCGCGCCGGGAGATGCTGGCGGCGCGAGGTAAGAACCCCTTTTAAAAAGACCGACCGCCCGAGTACGGCGATGCCACGCTGTTTGGCAGCGGGCAGAACCTTGTCCGCCATGCGCTGATCCAGAAGATTGTAGGCGATCTGCAAGGTGGCGATGTCCGGATGCGTCAACGATGCCATTGCCGCCTCTTCTCCATAGACGGAAGCACCGATAGCGCCGATCTTGCCCTGGTCGCGGGCTTGCATCAGGATTTCCATCAGCGGCGAATCGAACAATTGGCAGGCGGTTGCGTTATGAATCTGCACCAGGTCAAGCCGTTCGCGGCCCAGATTGCGCAGGCTGCGCTCCAGGCTTTGCAGCACCGCATCGGGGGAGATGGCATCCTCGCCGAAGGGGCCGATCTTTGTAGCGATATGCACTCCGGCGTGACCTGTGGCGCGCAGGGCTTTGCCTACGAAGACTTCGCTCTCACCGTAGGCCGGCGCCGTATCCAGAAGGTTGATTCCGTTTTCCAGCGCAGTGCGAATGATGGCCTCGGCCTCGGCGGTTTGAGGACGATTGGCTTTACCGGGGGCGCCGATGCCGTATTCCATGCCCAATTCGACGGTGCCCAGGGTAATACGGGAAACGCGCAAATCGGCTTGCGTGATTTCATGGTATTCCATGGCGGTTACCATGCCGTCCAGCCGCCGTCTACCACGAGATTCTGCCCGGTTACCCAAGCCGATGCGTCCGAGGCAAGGAACAGCACCGCTCCTTTGAGATCGTCGCTACCGGCCATGCGTCCCAAAGGGGTTTTGGCGACGTACTGACTGATGAATTGCTCATCCTGGTTGTTGAACAGGCCTCCGGGGGTCAGGCAGTTTACCCTGATTTTTGGTGCCCAGAAAGTTGCCAGGTAGCGCGTCATCTGGATCAGAGCCGCTTTGGTCATTCCATAGACCAATGGACTGTTGGTGCCGGTCGATCCGTAGATCCGCTGATCGGGTGCCACCATGCCGTAAATACTGGATAGGTTGATCATGACGCCGCCATCGTTTTCCAGCATGTGCGGAGCGGTTGCCCGTGATATCAGCATGGTGCCGGTAATGTTGACCGCCAGTACCTGATTCCAGTCCTTGAGAGAAACCGTTTCGAACGATTCAAAGTGATTGCTGCAAGCATTGTTGACCAGAATATCCAGGCGGCCCGCGTCAGAGATAAGGGTGTCGACAACGGAAGAAATGCTTTGTTCGCTTTCCAGGTCGAGGGCCAGGCCACGAACATCCAGCCCTTGACCACGCAGCTTTTCAGCGGTCTGCTGTACATGGGCAAGGTTGCGTGACGTGATGAAAACCGTTGCACCTGCTTCTGCCAGGGCCTGGACAGCTTGCGATCCGTACCCGTTGCCGGTCCCACCGGTAACCAGCGCAACCCGGCCTTTAAGGCAGAACAGATCCTGGGTGTTTCTGGCTTGTTGCATTTCAGGCATGACCAAATCCTTTTCGCACATGTTTGAAGGGTCGCAGCCCATCCGAGGGATCTGCCCGCCATTCGCGGTCCGGCAGTTCACTGGCGACCGGGCTTTTATGGCCGTCGCCGTCGGCGCACAAGCCCTGATCAATATTCCGGATAACCTCTTTCATCGGCTCAGGCAGCCAGCAGTGACCGGCAGTAAATTCCTCACCTTGACCGTCCAGGTCGAGATGAAATTCGATCATGGAAGCCTGCCAGCGATTTACCGCTCGGTTGATTACGCCCGGGACTACGCTGTGATCGGACCAGCCGACCTTGCAGTCGAAGGTCTTGCGCAGGGTCTCCATGGCCGCCAGGTTGCATTCGGCGGCAGGGGAGGGGTAGCTTGAAACACAGTGCAGTAAGGTCAGGTCGCTGCATCCGGAAGCTTTCAGACAGGTTACGGCAGCAGCGATTTCATCCATCGTGGCCATGCCCGTTGAAATAATTACGGGTTTCCCGGTGGCAGCACAGTCTTGCAGAAGATCGGTCCATAGCAGTTCGTAGGAGGCGATCTTGAAAAAATCGACATGCGGTTCCAGTACCTCGACCGCTTGCAAGTGAAACGGTGTGCAACCGAAGGCAATGCCGCGCTGTTGGCAGTGTTGTGCCAGTCGGGGGATAAATTCTTCGGGAAGTTCCCAGTTTCGGCGCTGGCGGTGCATTTCGCTTTTAGCCAGGATCTCTGGAGCAAAAAGCTCGTCAATGCGAAACAGTTGAAACTTTACCCCCCAGCACCCTATATCGGCCGAACGATCGATAAAGTTAAAGCATCGTTGCAAATCACGGTGATGGTTGCTGGAAACCTCGGAAATAAATAACGGTTTCGTCATGGTTTCTCCTGGCCGATGGCTTCTCGTAGGGTGGCAATGACGCGGTTTTGATCTTCGACGGTTAAATCGGGGAAGATCGGTAACGAGAGGATTTCGCCGTAGGCCGCTTCGGCTACGGGGCAGAGTCCCTCGCCGGTGCCAAGGCGGTTGCGGTAGTAGGGATGGTAATGAACGGGGATGTAATGCACATTGGCCCCGATGCCGGCCTCGCGCAGGAGGCTGAAAACGCGATCCCGCTCGGGAACGCGTACCACATAAAGATGATATCCATGGCCAGCTTGAGAGCGAACCCCCAGAGGGCGGATGGCAGGGTTCTGGGCAAAGGCCTTATCGTAACGCAAGGCCACCTGCCGGCGGTTTTCGATGAATCGCTGCAGTTTGGTCAGTTGCGTGAGGCCGAGTGCGCATTGGATATCGGTAAGCCGATAGTTAAATCCCAGCTCCACCATCTCGTAATGCCAACTGCCGGTTTTGGCTCTTTGACCATGGTCGGAGGTAATCCCGTGATTGCGGAAGGTGCGCATGCGACTGGCCAGAACCTCGTCGTTGGTGACGATAGCGCCGCCTTCGCCGGTTGTGATCGGTTTGACCGGATGGAAACTGAACACTGTCAGATCGGCCTGTGACCCGCATGGTTGATCGCGCCAGGCGCATCCAAGGGAATGGCACGCGTCCGTTACCAGGCGCAGTCTGTAGCGATCGGCAAGCGTACGCAGTGCATCGTAGTCGCAGGGTTGGCCTGCGTAGTCGACGGCGATAATCGCTTTGGTACGGGGTGTGATGCGCGACTCAACCGATTTGGCATCGATTAACAGGGTTTCGGCTTCAACGTCAGCGAAGACCGGCGTGCCACCCTGATAGAGTACGGCATTTGCGGTGGCGGCAAAGGTCAGGGGCGGTACGATGACTTCATCGCCCACTTTGATATCCAGCGCGTGCATCGCTGCATGCAGGGCGGCGGTGCCGTTGCTTACAACCACAGCGTGTTTTACCCCTGCCGCCTGGGCCAGGGCAGTCTCAAAACGCTCGACCAGGGGACCCGTTGTGAGCCAGTTGGATCGAAGGGTGTTCAGCACCGATTCGATATCATCGGATTCTATCTGCTGGCGGCCATAGGGGATGAAGGTTGAGTCCACGTCAGAGAATCTCCCTGCGTCCCTTGGGGTTTGGAACGCGCGTAATTTTCGATGTGTTCGCGTAGCTGTTCCGCAGATAGCCACTCATTGTTGGTGCCACTGTTGTACTTGAAACCGGCAGCACAACGTTGGCCCTTGAATTGCTGGATAAAGGCATCCACATCCCAGAGGCGCATCGAAGGAAGGATCACGAAATATTTATCAAACTCGACGGTGTTATACGCATCGGTTTCAGTGATCATTTCCTCGTGAAGCTTTTCGCCGGGACGGATGCCGACGATTTCGACGGGCAAATCAGGTGCGATGGCCTCGGCGACATCGGTAATCCGGTAGCTGGGGATTTTGGGCACAAAAATTTCCCCCCCCCACATGCGGTCGAGGGCATCCAGAACCATGTCGACCCCTTCCTGCAGGCTGATATTGAAACGGGTCATTCTGGGATCGGTAATCGGTATCGGTTCTCCGGCGTTTTTTTTCTTTAAAAAGAAGGGCACAACGCTGCCTCGACTGCCCATGACGTTTCCGTAGCGAACCACTGACAGGCGGATGTCGCGTGAGCCGCGCATATTGTTGGCTGCCACGAATAATTTGTCGGAACAAAGCTTGGTCGCTCCGTACAGATTGATCGGTCCCGCCGCTTTGTCGGTGGAAAGAGCGACAACCTGTTTGACCTTGTTGTCAAAGCAGGCGTCGATCACATTTTGGGCGCCAAGGACATTGGTCTGGATACATTCAAAAGGGTTGTATTCCGCTGCAGGGACTTGTTTCATCGCCGCAGCATGAACCACAATGTCGACCCCTTCCAGAGCCCGCTGAAGCCGATGAATGTCGCGCACATCACCGATAAAAAAGCGCAACTGTGGATACCGCTCTCGGGGGAAATCCTCTGCCATCTCGAACTGCTTAAGCTCGTCACGCGAAAGAATGACAAGTCGTTTTATGTCAGGATAGCGGGTCAGTATTGTTCTGGTAAAGGCACGACCAAAGGATCCGGTACCACCTGTAACCAGAATCGATTTTCCGTTAAGCATGGAGTTCCCCTCCCACAAAAGTAGTGCGGTTATTTATCGGGTTTTACGGCATTATTAGCAATGCTTACGGTGTTACTGCAAAAAAAAAGCCAGAGATTTCCAGAGAGGTGGTTTTATCGATGATTTAGACGTGATGATTCGTTTTTGAGATATTTTTTTTTGTATAAGACGACTTTCTTGCGGTTGTTTAATGTTTTGTGTTTTGTCGTCTTAAAAAATCCGACCGGAGAGTAACATAATCACATAATGAAACCGATTCGGATTGGAGGGAGATGCGTGCGAATCAGATCTTTTTATTACCTGGTCAAATAATTGGCTGGCATGCAGGTCGGGGGTGTGAGGGCGTAATTGTCTCGTTAAGCATAGTCTGTTACCCCCCCTAAAAAAGTGCGTGGGGGGAAAAGGGCAAGGGGGATAGTTCCGGATGGCTTAAGGAGGATATTTATTTTTATATACAAATACAGTGAAGAGGGCCGTCAAAAATACGACAAATCGATTTTCGAAAAATAATATTAAGGAGTTTATGGTGCTGTTTGGCTTGCAAACCGGATCTGCATCATGTTGCGGATGCTTCGCCAGTGATCATTCCTGTCTGATCATGAACTCGGTGGATTGTTTGAGAGTTCAAGAGACTTTTGGGCCGCTTCGTTTTTCGGGTCTTGAGTAAGTATGTGCTGGAAAACTGTCTGGGCATATTCATGTTGTCCCAGTTGTTGGTAGAGTTGGCCTACTTTCAGTAAAACCATCAAATCTTCAGGGAACCGCTCCAGGTAATCGGCGTAGGCATCAAGAGCGGTTTTGGTCTGGCCGAGCATGTTTGCTAAATCCGCGTATTGCGCAAGATACATGGGGGAATGCCCGGTCAGGCATTCCAGGGCCAGAAGAGCGTTCTGGGGGTTGTTAAGTTCCAGGGAAAGAGAAGCGATGCGGCGTAATGCATCCTCTGCTACCCCTTCTGATGCAGATTCCAGAACGTTTTGATATTCTTCAAAAGCCTTGGCAAAATCATTTTCAAGTTCGGCCAGATAGGCTTCTGCCAGGTGGCAAACTGCTTTGTTGTTTTCCTCCGGCGATGCGACCAGTCCCTGGTGAATGCCTGTCAAGGCTGTCCGATCCCTGTTTTTGAAAAGAATTCGGAGCCTGTGACGGGCCATTTCCGGAGAGGCGCAGCCCTTGGTGCCCGATACAAGATATTCGGGATTATGTGCAAGGCTATTTTCGAAATCATTTTTGGCCTGGGACAGTTGGAGATCCATTGCATTTGGATTTTTGCCCTTATTATTGCCATGGCGACGGTGCCATATCAAGGCACGCCCTGTTTCCGCGTTAGCTCGCCAAGCGTTAACGAGTTGGGTCAAATCTGCCTGGGGATCTTCTTCTGACAGGCGCAATTCAACCCTTGCAATAGAATTTTGGATAAACTGGAGCATTTGTGCGGCACTGTCTATGTAGGCCTGATAATAAATACGACCGGTTTCCTCTATCTGTTCATCACTCCACTCACGAGTGCTGTCAGGCCGGGAAATTTTTAGAAACTGGCGTAATCCCCCTTCTTTAATCAGGTTGGCGTAGGTCGCAATATGTGGTCTGCACAATGCTTTTTCAACCTTGTCCATGCGTATTTTGTACTTGTAATCCGCATGCATGCCATTTCGGCCAAACAGGCCATCGTTACATTTCAACCCTTCTTTGGCGAGCTTCTGTATTTTCAGGATGTTTTTTTCCGCAATCCGAAGTTTTTCCAGAACCTTTTTGAAATAATCTTTCCTGGTTTCAGCATTGTCTTCTGGAAGTGCTAGTCGAATTTTATCCCATGCAGGTTCGGCCAATGGTTCAAAATCTATATTTTCCAGGGGCGTATGTACAATGTTTGAAATCTTGGCGGCTAAAGGAGTCGGGTTAATTGTTTTGCAACCATTTTTCAATGCAAATTCTGCCAGGTTTCCCAACGAGGTAATGGCTTCAGCCATTGCCCTGGTAGTAAAGGTTCTGATCCCCTGGTTGGTTTCAATTTGTGCATCAAATTGATGGAACTGGGGGCCTGCCTGACGTTCGTAACTGCCCTTTGCATGCGAATAGCCTTCAGGACTGAAACACAGGTCGACACCGGCCAGGATAATTTGGGCAAACCCCATTTGCATGGCGGTTGCAAAGGCGGCGTTGGTGACTGTGGGGCCTACGGCGTCGAGAAAGGTCTCTGTGGATGTTTCCTGCCATGGGAAACGATTGCCGATAAAAGCTGTCGGTCCCTGCCACTGGCTTAGAAGTTGAGGAACCACATGGAAGCTATTAACAAACAGGGTGCTTTCTCCGAAAAAAAGCATCTCTTTGCTGACATCGAAGCTGGGTTGATGCGGATCGACGGAAAAGAAAATATCCGGAACCAGTTCAACTTCTTTAAGTCGACGGGCAATACGGGATACCGCCAACACCACCAATTGCTTCCGGTGTTTTTGTATCCAGGGAAGGTGGTCATCCAGGGAAGGACCGCCAGCTAAAAGCACAGCTGTTTTTCCGGGGAATAGATCTTTCAGGCAGACTGCTGAAAAACGGTTTTCCGCCAGGTTCTCGAGTTGGCGTTCAATAAAAGTATGGTTGCTTAACTGGACTTTGATTTGCCAGGCAAAGGAATCGATAAATTCCCTGGCGACCCAATACAATTCGGGGTAATCGGGTAAATAGGCATCGCCTGCGGCGAGTGATTTCCAGATGAGAATTTTTTCCGTGTAGAGGTAATTTTGAAATTCCAATTGGTCAGCTGTGTTCTTAAGTTGATCAATGGAAATACAGCTGATTTCTTCGGGCAGAGTATCCAGCAACCCCTCTTGTTTCAAACGGTTGATGACTTGGGGAAGTTCAATGAATACATAGCGGGATACGTCAGGAATGCTGGTTTTAATGATATGTCTGAGCAGTAGTCCCGAATCGGTGCCTACCACAATGTGCAGGGTTTTCTCTGCGAAAAGCGCCTCGCCAAAGTGCTTTTTATATTGGGCTGAAGCGCCGATACGGTTAAAAATTTCGCGATTAACCGGATACAGGTAGCGGTCTCCAAAATCGTTGGAGATGAACGGTCCCAGGTCAAACGTAGTAAGATTGTCCACAAGCGCCTCTTTTCGTGCAGATAATCGATTAACAAACCGGTTGGCAGAAGCTTTTTCAAGAAATCCTGTTCCAAGAGGTCAGCAACGCCGAACTGGTTCCGGGTGCCTGAGAACCGGAGGTTTTTCGAGTCGAGAAGGGAACGTCAAATCCCATCAGGATGGTACTGTCTATTTTCAGCCGGGCAGGGAGGCTCCTGGTACCTTTTTGTTTGAGAAAAAATAGTAAAGGTCCGCCCCTATGATAACCGGTATCTAACGCGTATCGCCGCGCAGACGTGACGGCTCCTGCCCCGTTGTGTTGTTGCTTATGCCGGTAATGGCTCCCGCGTCTTATATTGGCTGTTTTCCAGCGCCACCTGGATAGCGCGGTTGGTGGCCGGAGCAAACAGAATGGGTGCCATGAGGTTGAGGGTCACCTTACGATCCGGCGGCACGGTGACGACGGCAAGCGTATGGCATTCATCCTCTTTGTCGATGCCGAGTTTTGCACGTTCGCGCGCATCGGGCACCACCTTGTAGTCAAGAAAGAAGTTGGTCGGATCGGTCAGGACAAAGGCAATGTCCGGATCGTCCACGCTCTGGATCCAGAACAGCGGCCCGTCTTTGCGGTTAGGCATAACGATAAAGTCGCGCAGAGTTTCGAAACCGATCAATCCTTCGGTGAACAGAACGGTATTGCTCGGATCGTATTCGACCTCGCCAAAGCGTGTCATGATTGTTTTTTTCATAGCGACTCCTTCTTCACCATGACTGAAGTCAGCATATCGAGATCGGCAAGGTTCCACTGGCTGGCCTCCCTGTTTTCAAGACAGATACGATCGTAGATTTCCTGGCGGTAGATTTTTTTATCGGCAGGAGCTTCGATCCCTATACGGATCCCGGCCCCTTTGGTTTCTATGAAAGTGATTTTGATATCGTCCCCGATGACGATGCCTTCACCGGGTTTTCTGGTCAGTACCAGCATATCGCCCTCCATGGCTGCGCTGGACCCTTCTCCAAGGGTCTTTAATTCCGGTTGTCGTTTTCAGCTCATTACATGAGCCGGCGACAGTGGGGTAGGTGAGTTATCTCCTGAGAGTGATGCCTCGTCAGAGGTAATCAAGAATGGAAAGATCGCTGATCTTTGCCGTCACACTTAATGCTGCTTGCAAGGCCTGTTCCTGTTGGGCCAGATTTGTGTAGGCTTCGATCGCATCGGCATCGCGATAACTGGAAAGTTTTGCTTCCATGGAATCCGCAAAATCCTGCATGCGGATATCGGCGTCGTCCAAACGTTTAGCCGTTATGCCTATTTTGCTGCGATAGCTGCGTATCTGGTCGGCCCCGGCTTCCAGATCATCCAAGCGGGACAATGCCTGTTCCGTATCCATGGAACTCAGATTTTGCTGCAAGTCGTCCAGCAGTTGAAAAATATTCATGCCGCCACCCTGGCCTTGGAACAGTTCCGCTCCTGTCAGGTTTGTGACAACTTTTTGACTAGGTCCGATCTGCAGTTCTGCATGGTTATCATCCCCCTGATACAGGGTAGGATCGCTTGAGTCGGGGAACGGTTTGGTATTTATAGCAAAACCTGAAAACAGGTACTTGCCTTCGATCTGGGTGTTAGCCAGAGAATAGGCTTCTTCCTTCAGCAACGTGATCTGCTGCGCATAAGTGCCGATATCGCTTTGGCTGAGCGCTCCGTTGCCGGTGGCCAGCACGATTTCCTTGGCCTGCACCATGAGGTTTTCAAACTGATCCAGCGTCGAATCCAGGTTGGAAAGTTGACTCGTTGCCGAAGCGATGGTGGTTTGGTAACGCTCACCGCTGCGCATCTGGCTCTGTATGGACAGAACCGAAGAAACGGCCGAGGGATCATCCGAGGGGGTGTTAAGCTTGATGCCGGTGGCTGCCGTTTCCTGGTATTGCTGCAGCTTTAAGCTTGAGCGGTTGACCTGGGATTGCAGGGTCCGGTATGTAGCGGTCAATGTGGTTTTCATCACCTACCTCTTAGTTCATGCAGGGTGAAGGCTCAAGGCTGCCGGGAAAAGCCAAATCGTGCAGGCTATCGCTTGATCGACAGTACGGTGTCCATCATCTCATCAACCGTGGTCAACAGCTTGGCGGATGCTTCAAAGCCTCGCTGGTACTGGATAAGGTTGATCATCTCTTCTTCCAGGGAAACACCCACCTTGCTGTCGCGCAGGTTTTCCAATTGCAGCATGGTATCTTCCAGGCCGGAGACGGACAGCTGGTTTTGCGCACTTTCTACCCCGATATCGGAGGTGATTTTGGCGTAAAACGATCCAAAACTGTGGGTGCCGTCGATCGCCTTCGTATCTTTCAGGGCCGCCATGAGCAGGGCATTGCGATTATCGCCACTGGCGCTGGATTGTCCGGCGGCAACCTGAGCGGTTTCGGTGACCGCAACTTCAATGCCCGCAGCCGCACCGGTCCAGGGATCGGGACCGACGGACAGCGGGGTGCTGAAAAAGTTCAGACCGGTTGAGCCGTCAAGGCCGGTGCCCCCGGCATGCAACGTGTTGACTTCGTTGGCCAGGTTGTAGGCGAGTTTGTCCAGATCGTCCCGGACCTGGGGGATGAACTCATCCCGCAGGTAGACCAGGCCTTTAAATTCTCCGCCCAGGCTGCTGTTGTCCACGGGGCGGGTCGTATTGGTAAGATTCAGCTGCAGTTCGGAGCCCGTAGAGGTCGGTACCGCCTCCAGTGAAAAAGCTTCGAAGCGGCTGACCAGGGGCAGGCCGCTGGGCAATTGTACGTTGACGCTCCCATCCTGGTTTTCGTATGACTGAGTACCCAGGGTGTAGGAGAGTTCTTCTAGCAGGGCATCACGCCCGTCGCGATCGGCGTTGGCATTCACGCCGGTGCTTTCGATGGTGAAAATGCGTTGATTGAACTCTGCTATCTGTTGCAGTTTGACATTGATTCCGTCAATTTTGGAGGTTAGGGATTCGTCCACCAGTCGGGACATATCCCCCAAATCCTGGGACATGGTGTGGAAGCTGTCGCTGAGAAGCGTACCGTATTGCAATACGCTGTTGCGTTCCACCGAACCATCCGGGGTGACCGACAACTGCTCCCAGCTGTCGAAAAACTTATCGATTTTTGCGGTCAGGTTATCATCGCCGAGGTTAAAAATGGATTCCAGCTCCGCCAGTGGTGTGGCTTGTGCCGATTGTTCACCCAGGGTGGCGTTTTTGTCGATAATCTGCTTGTTTAAAAATGTATCTTCGGCGCGTTGGATGCTGTCCGGCATAACGCCGCGGCCGATTTGAAAACCGCGGAAATTAAGCGCGGGAATCGTGCCTAAATCGACACTCTGACGGGAATAGCCATCGGTGTTGACGTTGGCGATATTATTGCTCGTTACGTCGATCAAGGTCTGATGCGTAGCGAGGCTGGTTTTCCCGAGATTCAGGGCGTCGGTAAGACCGCTCATGTCAGATCCTTCCCGAAAGCAGGGTGCCGCCGTAATTTACCTGGCGAGAAGCGGCACCGGCACCATACAGGGTGTTGGAGGTCTGTTGGCCGAAAAAGCCCATCAGATCCCGGACCCAGCGCAAGGCGGCCCAGAAAAGGTAGGCATTGCGGCGGTTTTCTTCGCGTACGGTTTTGGCCAGTTCCTGAATCTTGGGATCGAGGAGATTTGCCTCCTGCAGGTCTATGCCAGAGAGCAGTTGCTCTTTTTTTCGCACAGTCGCAAGCATCTCCTCGATGCGCAGCGCCTTGGCATGTTCCCGTTCCTCAAGGATCAGGTCATGGAGCTGATGCAGTTGCTGGGCAATATCCGGGGTCATCATTTCGCCTGATTTTCCGCCAGGAATTTAAGCAGACTGGTTGCAACCTTGGTGGAGTCCGGGCTGTAACTGCCATCGGCTATCTGCTCTTTCAGTGACTGCAACTTTTCGGCGCGAGCGGATTCGGTGGTAGCGGAGACTTCCTTGGCACGCATGGTTTCTGCGATGACCGAAGAAAACTGTACCCGGTCAATGCCGGATTGCGCAGCCGTCGTACCCTTTTCGGTTTTTTCATTTTTTTTGACCCTGTTCAGGGGGTCGATGCCGTTGAAGCTGCTACCGTTGATTTTAATGGTCATGGTCCTACCCTCCTTGCTAGCCGGTTGGATAATGTCTTTGACATCATTCCCGGCTGAAAGGGGCTCAGGTGAAAAAGAGAACTTTACGTCCGACTAAAGGTTTCCTATATCCCCTATCGGCAGGTGAGTTCAAGAACTTTAGGGTAATTTTTACAAAAATTGACAGAACCTCAAAATTTTGTTGGGTTCTTAATCCTTAGGTGGTTCCGACAGGTTTTTGGATAATTGTTTGTAAAGGCTTTCGGCAATGCCGATGCCTTGATTTCGGGACATTTGCACGGCCACTTCCTGATCCATGAGATCCTGGAACATCTCCCGGTCGCTGCCCTCATCCAGAAGTCCGTCTTTCGGTACCGTGGAGCGCATTTCCTTGAGCATGGTTTTGAGCATGACAGCTTCGAAATCCTGACAGCTTTTGCGCAAACCCGCAGCTTCATCCTTTTTGCTGGAAGCAATATTCTGGGTTTGCCCACCAAAAGCGGCAAGGCTGACAGCTGGATTGATGATGTTCGACATGCTCGCTACTCCCGTATTGTGGCAGGCAAGGGATAAATCCCGTGCAGGTGTCTTTGTTAATACCTTTTCGGCACAACGGGAGTAAAAATTTAGGAAGAATCGAACAGGGAAGGGTTTTACTTGCAGCTATCAGCTATCAGCTATCAGCTATCAGCTATCAGCTATCAGCTATCAGCTATCAGCTATCAGTGACAAGTGACAAGTGACAAGTGACAAGTGACAAGTGACAAGTGACAAGTGACAAGTGACAAGTGACAAGTGACAAGTGACGGTTTTCTATTACAAAATAACCATTTCCGCGTGCAGGGCGCCAGCGGCCTTTATGGCCTGAAAGATGGCGATAAGGTCGCGCGGGGTGGCGCCGATGGCGTTAAGAGCCTGAGCGACGTCTCCAATGCTGACACCCATTTCCATAACCACCAGATTGCCGGAGTCTTCCGTGACCTCCATGGTGGTGTCGGGGACCACCACGGTTTCCCCTTTGGAAAAGGGCATGGGTTGTGACACCTGATCCTTTTCGGTGATGACCAGGTTCAGGTTGCCGTGTGAGACTGCTACGGTAGCGATGCGCACATCTTCGCCCATGACGATGGTGCCTGTTTTTTCGTTGACCACAATGCGCGCCATGCTGTCGGGCCTGATGGTGAGACTTTCGAGACTGGAGATGAAATTCACCAGTTGGTTACGTTCGTCTTCGGGGATGGAGACCTGAAGGCTTCCGCTGTCTTTAGCATGGGCCAGAGGCTTTTTGAAATGATTGTTGATCGCCTCGGCCATGCGGGTCACGGTGGTGAAGTCCGGGCTGGACAGTTGATATTGAAGTTGAGCACCGGGATCGAGGGTGAAGGGAACTTCACGCTCCACCAAGGCCCCGCCGGGAATGCGACCTACGGTGGGGTGGTTTTTTTGTACCGTGGCGGCTTTGCCACCGAACGCCAGGGCGCCTACGGCCAGCGGCCCTTGCGCCACGGCATAGATTTGCCCGTCAGGACCTTTGAGGGGCGTCATGAGCAGGCTTCCGCCTACCAGACTGTCGGCATCACCGATGGAGGACACCAGCACGTCGATGGTGGCGCCGGTTTTGGAAAAAGCGGGCAGTTCGGCTGTCACGATAACGGCGGCGACATTGTCTACTTTGACATCGTCGGCAGCAACCGTGACACCGAGGCGTTCCATCATATTGACCAGCGAGCGAACAGTGAACTGGGTGCTGGCACTGTCGCCGCTGCCGTTGAGTCCGACCACCAGTCCGTAACCGACCAGTTGGTTGCTGCGTACCCCCTGCAGGCGTGCAATATCCTTGATGCGGGTTGCTTCAGCCGAAGTGCTCACGGTGCACAACGTCAGACCAAGGAGGAGTAGGGCAAGTATGTGTCGCAGCATATAAATGGATCCTTTGTAAAAACCGTGATTCGTGATTGGTGATGAGAGTCGTCACCACCCGCCAAGCATCGGTTGTCGGAACTAATCACGAATAACTAATCACCAGTCACTGGTTTAAAAAGCCATTAAAACGGCCAGACGTGGTCGAGCACCCGGGTCATCCAACCGGGGCGCTGTTTGTCGCTGATCACCCCTTTGCCGGTATAGGCGATCTTGGCGTCCAGGATATTCGCGGAGCTGACAATATTCTGGGAAGAAATATCCGAAGGGCGGATGATACCCTCCAGCAGGATGATCTGGTCCTCGTTATTGACGGTAACGGTCTTTCCTCCTGCGATGCACAGGTTGCCGTTGGGCAATTCCTCTGTGACCTGCGCGGTAAGGGTGGCGACCAGATCTTCTTTGCGCGAGGTGCTGCCGGAGCCGTCGAAATCGTTTTCGTAACTGGTATTGACCAGGCTGGTCGGATCTATGAATTTGTTGAGGTTGGCGAGGTTGCCTTCGAGGCCGAAAACATTGGTAAGCCCGGCCGACATGCTGCTGGAGCGTCCGGTGGCGGTGCTGGCCTCTTTGCTGGCGCTGGCCTTTTCGTAAATGGCAACAGTAACGATATCGCCTACGTGCCGGGCTTTGTTGTCGCGGAACAGACTGCCGCGCCCTTCGGTCCATAGAGATCCGGGAGCTTGGGGTTGTTCGGGTTGCACCTGGCGAGCGGCGATAATCGAATTTTTCGCCTGGGTTTCAGCAAGTTTGTTGGAGGTACTGCTGCAACCGATTATCAGCAGCAGAGACGGTATGGCGACCCACAGGTGCAGAGAACGTCTCATGTTATAACTCCACTTCCACAGCAGAGGGCGCTGTTACACGGCAGAAAATTTCCTTGTGGGAACTGATGTTTTTCACTCGGATGGTGTCGTCTTCTGCGCCGTTTTCCTGGGCCAGGCCCCGTGCAGTGACGGTCAGGGTGCCAATGCTGGCAGTGATCGTGACCATGTCGCCGCGTTTGACCAGCGGCGGTGTTTCCAGCCCCGAACGAATAAATGGGGCACCCATGCGAACCGCGCGGCGTAATTTCATGCCGACCAGTTCCTGGGCGTCAAGGCAAGGGCTGCGTAGGGTCGTGAGGTCCATGGTGACCATGGTCAGATCTGCGGGCTGGAGAATGGAACCGCGAGGCAGATCGTCTGCTGCAATGGCTACGGGTGCCAGTGCTTCCAGATCGACAGACAAGGTCATGTTTTTGACGACCTTGCCATCGGAGCGCAAGATCAGATTAAAGCGGCGACTGTCGAGCAACCGGGGGCTGGACGGGGTAATCTCCCAACGCAGGCGTCCCGCTTCGACCTCAAACGGGGAGATGCTCTGGATGTCACGCAGTCGCAGCTCCATTTGCGGATAGCGTCTTTGCTGTTTTTGCAGATAGGTGGACAAGACTTTGCGGATCTCTGCATCGCCTATCTTGATGGCCTGGGCCTCGGCCGATACTGTTTGCGGCAGCACCATGGCCAACAGCAGAAAAAGCAACAAACTTGTCCTTTGCAACAAAAACATCCCTGATTTTCCTTACACGAGGTTATTGGTCATCTGCAGCATTTCATCGGCAGTCTTGATGGCCTTGGAATTGATTTCGTAGGCGCGCTGACCGGCGATCATGTTGACCATTTCTTCCATAATGCTGACGTTGGAGCCTTCCAGAAAGCCTTGAGACAGGCTGCCGAAACCGTTTTCACCGGGATTGCCGGTAACCGGAGTTCCGGTGGTCGGGGTTTCGGTGAAAAGATTGTGGCCGATGGCGTTGAGTCCGGCCGGATTGCTGAAGCGCGCCAGGGAAATGGTGCCGACCTGAGTGGGTGTGGTTTCGCCGTCGAGTACAACCTCTACCGAACCGTAGCTGCCGATCGAAACCTGGGTGGCGTTTTCGGGGATAATGATTTCAGGCGACAGGGGATAGCCGTCCGAAGTCACCAGGCGACCGGTGCCGTCCTTCTTGAAAGCACCGGCTCGGGTATAAGCCGTATCCCCGTTTGCCAGGGTCACCTGAAAAAAGCCCGAGCCCTCAATGGCGACATCGAGGTCGTTGCCGGTTTGCTGAAAATCACCGGTGGTGAAGACTTTCTGTATGGAGGCGACACGCGAACCGAGGCCTACCTGGATGCTGGTGGGCTGTTCGATTCCGGAACTGGCGTCCGATCCAGCCATCTTTACCGTCTGATAGAGGATGTCCTGAAAATCGGCGCGGCTTTTTTTAAAGCCTGCGCTGTTGACGTTGGCCAGGTTGTGGGCAATCACATCCATATTAACTTGCTGGGCTTCCATACCGGTTGCCGAGGTCCATAACGCCCTGATCATGTCAGAAACTCCTTTGCGCTGTCGCGCATTATCCTCTCAGGTTTCCATTTCGGAACCTGAAGTTTTTATCGATGGTTCAAACCAAAAAACGGTAATGTTATTTAACCCAGGGTGCCGAGTTTGTTCGCCTCGCCAGCCAGTGAGTGATATGTTTTAAGCATTTTCTGGCAGGCTTCAAAGACGCGGGTCGATTCGACCATGTGACTCATTTCCTGCATCAGGTTGACGTTGGACCCTTCGAGTTGTCCCTGGAAGATATGCGGATCCGTCACCAATACTTCCAGACGGCGCTCTTCCCCGGTCGGGACAGTAAACTGCCCACCACCCTGGCGGGTAAGGACAGACGTGTCATCAAAGGTATACAGGGGAATTTTCGTTGTCTGGCCATCTTCGGTCTTGACCGTGCCGTCTTCGGTGATGGTTATGTCAGGACTCGAAAGGGTGATGGGTTTACGGTCGTCGCCGAGTAGAACCATCCCCTGCTGGTTGATCAATTGTCCCTCGCTGTCCAGTCGCATGCTTCCCTGCCGGGTGTAGTAAATATTGCCGGCATTGTCCTGCACCTTGAAAAAGCCTTCCCCTTGAATGGCCATGTGGGTCGGTACGCCGGACGGAGAAAGGGTGCCCTGGGAAAAATCGGTAAAACCTTCTTCGATATCCGCCAGGTTGACCCGTTCGAGCACCTGGCCGTTCTGGGCTTGCTCCAGCATGATTTTGAATACCGCCTGCCCCTTTTTAAAGCCAACCGTTTGATTGTTGGCCAGGTTATGGCTGATGGTGTCCATCATTTGCTGGCGTACCAGCGCCCCCGACAGGGCGACATAGGTTCCTCGATTCATAGCAGCCTCATAGTGTTCTGTGGTCGATAGGGTCTTATCGACCTTCCGGCGCTTTTTCTTTAATTTTTTGATGGTGCTGCAACGCCTTAGCGCAGACTTTTTGTTCAGATATCTTGTGTTTTTATGGAAAATTAAGTTTTTTGCCGCGCACTCAGTCCCTGCCGCCGTTGGTATAGCAGCCTGCCGAAACCATGGCTGTCTCAACGCCGATTCCTGGGCGGCTCGCCCGGCTCAAACTGATAAGTTGTCTGACTTCGGTCGGGGGGAGCATGAGGAGGTCTGCTATTTGTTGTGCCGGCATGCCTTGCGCCGCCATCTCGGCCGCCAGTTTGTATTTATCCGGAGTCGGTCGGTGGGGTTGCGTCTGCGCAAGGCGTTGCCTGAGAGTAGCCTGTTGCAAGGGGGTCTGAAAATTGGCGGTAGCATCGGCGGGTTCCGACATGGCGGACAAGGCGGCCTTGTCGTTTTTGATCTGCTGCTGCAGATGCTTAAGGCGCAGAGCCAGCACAATCGTGGCGCAAACGCCTGCGACCCCGATAACGCCAGTAAGCATGAGTGGTATCAGCAAAGCAGGCATGGTAATTATCGCGGCGCCATTGAAGGCCCGGCTCCTTCGTTTTGTGCACGGTTGATGGATGTCTTGAGTTTCAGCAGAGCCTGACTGTGCAGCTGGGAAATGCGTCCTTCCGAGAGTTCCAGGACTTCTGCGATTTCTTTCTGACTGAGTTCTTCATAATAGTAGAGGGACACGACCAGTCGTTCCTTGTCGGTGAGGCGGTCGATCTGGCGGGCGAGTTCCTGGGTCAGCTGGCTGCTTTCAATCATTTCGAGGGGGTTGGGACTGTTCTCGTCCTCGATGCTGTCCATCAGAATCGGGCCATCCGTTGTATCTTCGATCGTTTCGTGCAGGCTGACGCAGCCGAGATAGCTGACTTCTCCAAGCATCTGGCGGTATGATTCCAGATCCATGTCAAGGGCCTGCGCAACCTCTTCTTCTTCGGGGGGACGACCAAGCTGTCTTTCCTTGTCGGAAATGGCTTTGCAGATACGCGATTGTTTCTGGCGCAAAGAGCGTGAAAACCAATCCATGCGACGCACTTCATCAAGCACGGCACCACGCATGCGTTTTTCGGCGAAGGTTTTGAATAATACGCCCAGACTCGGTTTGAAACGATTGGCGGCATCCACCAGCCCTACCATAGCGGCGCTGGCAATATCTTCACGGGTCATAAAGGACGGAACCTGGCTTACCATGCGTTCGGTCAGAAATCCCACCATATGCAGATGACTTTTGATCAGGCGGTCCTTCTCATCCGCTCTGACGGGGGCATAAACAGGTCCCAAATTCATGGCATATCCCTTCCGTTGGCAGTAAGCAGGCGTTTCCAGAAGAACTGCAACGTGCCTTTGGGTTGGATGTCTGCGGACGCATCGATAATGTTCCGGGCAAATCCGGTAAACGCATGGCTGGTTTTGCTGCCGGGATAGATTTCCACCATGGGGCTTTGCCGGCGGATCGATTCACGCAAGCGTTTGTCAAATGGGATGCAGCCCAGGTAATCGATGCTGATGGACAGGTAACGATTGGCTACCGTGGTCAGTTTCTGGTAAACATCCAGACCTTCTCCGGTATTGCTGACCGAATTGACAATCAGTTGAAACTGCTTCTGATGGTAACGGGTGGACAACAGCTTCATCAGGGCGTAGGCATCGGTGATGGCCGTCGGTTCCGGACTGGTAACGATAAAAATATCCTGGGCGGCGACGGTAAAGTAGGTCACATTTTCGGAGATCCCGGCTTCGGTGTCGATCAGCACGACATCAAAGTCTTCCTGCAGGCTGTCAAGATCCTCGATCAGGCGCATGCGTTGTCGCGAGTCGAGACGCGTAAATTGCTGCACGCCGGAACCGGCCGGCAATATTTTGATGCCCCAGGGACCTTCGACCATGATCTCTTCCAGGGTTTTGAGGCCCTCGAAGAAATGATTGAGGTTGTAACGGGGATTCAGCCCGAAAACCACGTCGATGTTGGCCAGCCCCAGGTCGGCATCGATGATCAGGACCTTTTTGCCCAGTTGCGCCAGAGCATAAGCCGTATTCGCCACTACCGCGGTTTTGCCCACGCCGCCTTTGCCGCTGGCTACCGCAATGACGCGGGTTGGCGGAGAGGGTGGTAGATCGTCCCGCTCGGCATGGAAATCTTTCATGGTGCGTAATGTTTCCGCCTGGTCTGTCGTTTCGTATTGAGTCTTCATACGGCTTTCTCTCGATAGCTGCCGGTAATGAATCCGGTTATGGCTTCAGCATTCGCTTCCATCAAATCTTCCGGAACGCGCTGTCCATTGGTGAGAAAAGACAATGGGAGTTGTTGCGTCAGTGAAATATTAAGCAAGGTGCCGCATTGTTCACATTCATCCAGTTTGGTGAAAACCAGACTGTGCAGAGGGATGCGGCCGAAGCGCTGCACCACTTCGGTTAACTCACGATCGCGGGTGGTGGCGGACAGTACCAGGTGATTTTCCGTATTTGCCTGTCCCAGGAAGGCGGCAAGTTCGGCAATACTCATATCGTCACGGGGGCTGCGGCCGGCGGTATCGATGAGGATCAGTTCCTTGTCACGATGCCGTGCAATGGCCTGTTGCAGTTGTTCTGGCGTCGTCACGACTTCCACCGGAAGGTTCATGATTTCCCCGTAAACCTTGAGTTGTTCCACGGCGGCGATGCGATACGTATCGATGGTAATCAGGGCAATGCGCGTGGTCCCTTTCAGCAGTTGACTGGCCGCCATTTTGGCGATGGTCGTAGTTTTCCCTACCCCTGTCGGTCCTACAAGGGCGATACGTTTTTGCTGGTTGCCAATCGATTTGAAAGGGCATGTGACATTCACCAGCCTGCCAATGGCAGCGTTGAGAAATTCACGGATACCTTGCGGGTCGCCGAGTTGTCTGGGGGATAGCTTTTCCCAGGCGTACTGTTCAAGGCTCGCGGCGGCTTCCCCGGAAATACCGAGACGATCAAGCTCGTTTTGCAGCAGGCTCATCTCCTGGACTTCAGCACCTTGCTGCAGTTTCCTCGATGGTGCGGCGACAATATGTCTCGGAGCCGGGGTTTCAGCCGGTTTGGCCAGTTGCTGCACCAGAGCCTTAAGCTCGTCAATTTCGTTACGTACATCCTTGAGACTGTCGTCCGGCGGCTTTATCCCTTGAATGTGCTGGTTATAGCTGGATACGGCGGTTTCGCGCGGTTGTTGCCAGAGATCCTGATAGTTCAGGTCGTCCTGTTCTGCCGTAAAAGAATGGCTGGGGGCAGGGGATGTCTGTCCGAATTCTTCTGAATCAGACGAATCGATGGCAGCAGTCACCTCGCAGATCGGTTTGCGGAATACACCCAGCCCGCTTTTACGCACGGTGCGGGTTGACAGGATCAATGCGTCAGGGCCCAGCGCCTCCTTGACCTTTTTTAAGGCCTGGGGCATGGTTTCGGCTTCAAAGATTCTAACCAGCATGGATACTCACCATTCCTACCGATTGCACCCTCAGATGTGGGGCGATTTCATTATGTGACAGACACACCAGCGTGGGCAGATAGCGTTCGGTCAAGCGCTTGACATGCGGTCGAATCGTTGGCGGGCAGAGGAGCACCGGGGTAATGCCGCCGTTGAGGGACTGCATGGCATCGGCCAGACTTTCCAGCAATGCCTGGGCCGTCCCCGGGTCAAGTGCCAGATAGCTGCCTTCGCTGGTGCGGTGCACCGACTGCTCGATGGTTTCCTCAAGCTGTCGTTCCAGGGTCATCATTTCAAGAAGTTCGTTGTTTTGAGCATGTTGGCCGCTAATGGCGCGGGCCATGGCCTGGCGCACCTGCTCGGTGAGCAGGTCGGGATCCTTGGAGGCGCCACCCCAATCGGCCAAGGTCTCCAGAATTGTGCGCAGGTCCCGGATGGAAACCTGTTCGCGTAGAAGATTCTGAAGAACTTTCATGATACATCCCAGCGGTAAAAGATGTGGCGTCAGCTCCTCGACCAGTTTCGGGAAGCTCTTGCCAAGGTTATCTAGCAAGTTCTGTACCTCTTGGCGGCCAATAAGCTCATGGGCATGTCTTTTTATAATTTCGGTGATGTGGGTGGTGATCACCGTGGTGCCATCAACCACCGTATATCCGGAGATCTGAGCCCTTTCCTTAAGATCTTCGCCGATCCATGTGGCGGGCAGGCCAAAGGCCGGTTCGGTGGTCGCCACCCCTTTCAGGGGTTCGGTCGCGATACCGGGATTCATAGCCAGATGATGGTTGGGCAGGATCTCGCCGGTGGCGATGCGCATCCCTTTGAGCAGCACTGCGTATTCGTTCGGTTTGAGCTGCAGGTTGTCCTTGATGTGAATCGGAGGGATAATAAACCCGAAATCCAGGGCGAACTGCTTGCGGATTGAACGGATACGCGGCAATAACTCGCCGTTCTGGTTGGCGTCCACCATCGGAATCAAACCGTATCCGACCTCCAGTTCAAGCAGATCCACGGACAGCATATCTTCGTAGTTCTCTTCTTTTTCAGCCGGCGGTCGAAGTTCTTCCTGGGTGCGTGCCACGGCTTTATCTGCCTGTTCCTTTTGTACTTTATAGGCCGTAAAAGCCAGACCTGCGGAGATCACCAGGAACGGTACCGTCGGCATGCCCGGTATCACAGCAAAAGCCAGCAGAATGCAGGACACCACCCAGAGCGCCTGGGGGTGAATGGTGAACTGGGATTTCAACGAGGCGCCGAAATCCTGTTCGCCAGCCGTGCGGGTGACCAGAATACCGGCGGCTGTGGAGATGATCAGCGCCGGAATCTGCCCCACCAGACCGTCGCCGACGGTAAGAATCGTGTAGGTTTCGGCAGCGGCGCCGGGGGACATGCCTTTTTGCACCACGCCGATGATGAATCCCGCGCCGACATTGATCAGGGTAATGATGATGCCGGCAATGGCATCCCCTTTGACAAACTTGCTGGCACCGTCCATGGCACCGTAAAAGGTCGCTTCGCTGGCGATTTCCTTACGTCGCAAACGCGCTTCCGCCTCGGTGAGTAATCCGGAATTAAGGTCGGCATCGATAGCCATCTGCTTGCCCGGCATGGCGTCCAGGGTGAAGCGCGCCGCAACCTCGGCCACGCGCCCGGCACCCTTGGTGATGACCATGAAGTTGATGACCACCAGAATGACAAAGACCACGACACCGACCACATAGTTACCGCCGACCACGAATTGTCCAAAAGACTGGATGACCGAGCCCGCCGCTGCGGGTCCCTCGTTGCCGCGCAGCAGGATCAGGCGCGTCGAAGCCACATTCAGCGAGAGGCGAAACAGGGTGGTGGCGAGCAGTACCGATGGGAAAAGCGCGAATTCCAGGGCTTTCATGGTGTACAGGCAGATGATCAGGATCAGCAGGGCAATGGTGATATTCAGTGACAAGAAAACGTCAAGCAGAAAGGACGGTAGTGGCAGAATCATGACCATTAAAATGGCCACCAGCCCGAACGCCACCATCACGTCACTACGGAAAATAAGAGATTTCCAGTCCTGTTGTCTGAATTGATCAAGCATGTATAGAATCGTCCTTTGTGAATCGTCATTGGTCATTTAAACAAATGACAAATGACGGTTTAACGCCTTTTTAGTCCGAATGTTTAACGTTTTTTGAGTCCATAAACGTAGGCGAGGATTTCCGCGACCGCCTGGAACATCTCCTCCGGCACTTCGCGACCGATCTCGACTTTGTACAATGCCCTTGCGATCGGTTTGTTTTCTACCAGCGGGACCTTGTTTTCCCGGGCGATTTCACGGATGCGCATGGCGACGGCATCAGCGCCCTTGGCCACGACCTGCGGTGCGCCCATACGGCTGCGATCGTAAGCCAGGGCGATGGACAGATGGGTCGGATTGGTAATGATGACGTCGGCCTTGGGTACCTCTGACATCATGCGCCGCCGGGCGGCCTGCATCTGCATGGAACGGATGTGGGCCTTGATCTGGGGGTCCCCCTCGCTTTCTTTGTGTTCTTCTTTCTGTTCCTGTTTGGTCATCTTCATTTTCTCTTCCATCTCCCAACGAACGAAAAGAAAATCAAGCAGTCCCAGTAGGATCATGATTCCGCAGGTACGCAGCATGATGCGACCTGCAACTCTTGCCAGATAACTGACAGAGTCATTGATGTCCATATCGACAAGATTGAGGGCCTGTCCGAATTCCGACAGGATCACCTTGTAGGCAACCACTCCAACCAGCAGCACCTTGAGCAGGGATTTGACCACCTCGATGATCGAGCGTTTTGAAATCAGACGGATCATCCCCGTAACCGGATTGATCTTAGTAAAATTCGGTTCCAACGGTTTGGTCGTAAAAATCCAGCCGACCTGCAGATAGCTCGATGCAAAACCGATAATAAGGGTCATTAGCATGATCGGTGCCAGAAGCAGCCCGATTTGCTGTAGCAGTTGTCCAAAAAGTATGACGATCGACAGGGGAGTGACTTCGAATTCGCCGGCAAGACTCCACATGTGATTCAGGATGCCGGACAGGGTACGCCAGAATAAGGGGGCGTAGAAGGTCCATAACAACAGTGTGCCGGTCATCAGCGCCGCTGTATGAACTTCCTTGCTTTGTGCCACCTCGCCTTTTTCCCGGAAATCCGAGCGCCGTTTGCCGGTGGCTTGTTCTGTGCGTTCCTGATCGGAGTCCGCCATGATGATTTCCTATAGCAGGGTCAATAATTCGTAAAAACGCTGTTGCAAGGCACCATATTCCCGTTGCAACATCACCGCCAGTAATTGCAGAGTCAATCCCATGGCAATAAAGGAGACCCCGATATTGATGGGGAACGAGAGCATAAAGGCGTTGAGTTGCTGGAAAATGCGCGACATGATGCCCAGTACCAGTCCTGACAGGAGCAGGACAATAAGTACCGGGGCACTGAATTTTACGGCCATTGTGAACATGTCGCCCGTCAAGCGGGACAGGTAGAGAACGGCACCGCCTCCCAGGTTGATATCTCCGGCAGGCAGCAGTCGGTAGGAGTCGGCGATGAGCCGCAGAAACATATGGTGGATGTCCAGTGCCAGAAAGATAAAAATGGCAAACACATTTTGAAACTGCGAGATCAGGGAAATCTGATGCTGGCTTTGCGGGTCGAAAACATTGGCTGCGGCAAAACCCATCTGATAACCGATAATGGCGCCGCCGAACTCCACCGCGACAAACACCAGCCGGGCGATAAACCCGATCATCAGGCCGACCATGGTTTCCTTCGCCATAAGGATGCCCAGGGTGATGGGCGTCAGGGTGGCTTGTGGCAGGATAGGGGGGAGGACCGGGAATACCACCAATGCCAGGGTGACCGAGAGAGCAACGCGTATTCGAACCGGCACCTGTGCACTGCCAAAAACGGGTAGGGCGCTGAATAAGGAGGTCACACGCGCAGCGCAGACCAGAAACGCCTGAATCGTTTCGAGTGGCAGCAGTTCAATCTGCATCAGCCGCCTACATTCGCGATATTGCCGATGATGTTTCGGGTGAAAGCGAGCAAGGTGCGGATCATCCAGGGTGCGCAAATCAGGAGGGTCACGAAAACCACCACGATTTTGGGGATAAATGTCATTGTCTGTTCGTTAATCTGGGTCGCGGCCTGAAAGATACTTACCAGCAGACCGACGACAAGGCCGGAAAGCAGGAGCGGCGCTGCGAGCAGCAACACGGTTTCGATAGCCTGGCGACCAAGAGTAATGGCGAATTCGGGGGTCATGGAGCGGGTTTCCTTTTGGGCTGACCAGAAGTTAAAAAACGTGAAAGCTCTGAACCAGTGAGCCGACGATCAGGGTCCAGCCATCGACCAGCACGAACAGCAGGAGTTTAAACGGAAGCGAGATGATTATGGGGGGCAGCATCATCATGCCCATGGACATGAGAACCGATGCGACAATCATGTCGATGACCAAAAAAGGGATGTAGATCATAAAGCCGATCTCGAAGGCACGCTTGAGTTCGGACAGCATAAACGCCGGGATCAGCGTCAGGGTCGGCACATCGTCGATACCGGCGGGATCGGAGTGCCCTGAAATATCCATCAGAAGGGTCAGTTCGCTTTCCGTCGTCTGGGAAAACATGAACTTGCGCATCGGTTCCACAGCCAGGGTCAGAGCCTGTTTCTGGTCTATTTTCTGCGCGAGATAGGGTTGCACAGCCTGATCGTTGATTTGATTGAACACCGGCGACATGATGAAAAAGGTCAGAAACAGCGACAGCCCGATGATGATCTGGTTCGGGGGCATCTGCTGGGTGCCCATGGCCTGGCGCAGAAAAGACAGCACCACGGCCAGACGAACGAAGGCGGTGGTCATCAGCAGGATGGCCGGAGCCACCGACAAGACCGTCATGATCAGCAGAATCTGCATGAGGGTCGACGGTGGCGGTTGGTTGCCGGTTTGTCCGATACCGATGGTAATCGCCGGAAGAGGATCGGCGAGGACCGTTGTCGGCAGCAGGATCAGCAGGGCCAGTAAGGTCAGCAGAGCCAGTGTCAGGCCTGCGGCGGATTTCATGGCGTATCCTTCATGCGCTTGCGCAGCGTTTGCTCAAAAGGTTCTTCTTTTTCAATATCGGCGGGCAGGGGCATATCGCACAGCAATTCGATCCGCTCGCCCGTCACTCCCAACAACAATTCCCGATCGCGTACCTTAACCAGGTAGAGAACTTTTTTCGGCCCCAGAGGTCGCGTTTCACGTATCTGGATGATGCCGCTGCGTGCGTTTGCCGGCCAACGTAACCAGCGCTGAGCCGCGGCGTATAGCAGCAGGATGACAGCCATGACTATGACCAGTCCGGCCCATAGCTGGAGTCCGCCCGTTACAGGTCCCGGCGTTTTCTCTGCCGCGTGCGCGAGGCCTGACATCAACAGCAGGGCGGGCGCTATGGGTATAACTCTTGTCATCCAAGATTCTCCAGGCGCTCCGCCGGACTTACCACGTCGGTCAGGCGCAGGCCATAACGATCTTTGACCATGACCGCTTCGCCGCGAGCGATCAGCCGCGAGTTCACATACAGGTCCAGCGGTTCGCCGGCCAGTTTATCCAGCTCGATAATGCTGCCTTCCTGTAATTGCAACAGATCTTTAATCGGCATGCGGGTGGATCCGATTTCGACGGAAACCTCCAGAGGGATATCGAGCAGAAATCCCAGTTCGCGAATTTCCTTTTGGGTGGGCTGGGGTTTAGCCTGCGCGTTTTCGTCAGTGGGCATGTTGTCCTCGCTATGGTTTTTAGCCGGGTTTCTGTTTGTAAAGAAGCTTTTCCGTATCAGAAACGGCTCCTTTCACTTCCGGCGTTCCGGGTGAAAGAGCCTAGATAAGGTTTCGTTGAATGCGGCCGGAGATACGAACGGCTTTTTTTCCCTGGTGGGTACCGGCCATGGCCTGGAATTTCGGTTGCCCGGCCGCTCTGATCTGCAGAGGGCTGGAAGGGGCACATCCCAGATCGAGAATATCCCCCACTTCAAAATTGAGGATATCCCTTACCGTCAGGTTGAGGGTTGCCAGTCGCGCGGAGAGCTCCACGTCCATCTGGTAGATCTCCTGCTCCAGTTGCGATTGCCAGGGGCGCTCTGTCGATTCCGAAAAGACCGCGGTACGTTCGCGCATTTTTTCTTTGAGAGGGTCGAGCATGGTCATGGGTAGTACCAGGATGATCTCATCTTCAAGGTTTTCACTGGTAACGACGAAGCGTGCTGCCAGAACGGAGGCATCCCCCGGGACAATGTTGATCAGGCGTGGTGAACTCTCAATTTTCACCAGCGTGCTTTCAAGCTTTTCCAAAGGGGAAAAGGTTTTGTTCAAATCCTGACAGGCGTCTGTGACGACGTTGCGTAGAATATTGGTTTCGATAATGGTAAGGGGTCTGTCAGGCAAGGTCAGTTGTTTATCCGGAGCTCCGCCAAGCAGATGTTCCAGCAAATAGAAAGAGAGACGCTCCTTGAAAATAATCACGCCCCGCCAACGCAGGGGATCAAGACGAATGACTCCCAAAGCATCCCGTCCGGCAAGCTGCTGCAAAAAAGTGTCGTACTCATAGACTTCCATGATGCCCCTGCGTACACCGATACTGCGTTGCATACGATTGGTCAGGGAAATCCCAAGGTTGCGGGCCAGGGTATCCAGGATGAGATCGAAATTTTCAATTTTGCAATGGCGGGGGCCCTGCAGCGCCACCAGGTTGAGGCTCGATACAGTCCGCTTGGTGCTTGACGGCGGTTCCGGCTCTTCATCACGCAGAGGGATCTCCCCCTCATGCACTGCGGAAAGCAGCTCGGCGATCTCTTCTTTTGAAAGGATACGTTCCACGCTTCGGTCCTTATTGAACGACGAATTCGGTGAAATAAATCTTCTGAACCTTTCCCTTGCGGAAAAAGCTGTTTATTTTCGCCATGAGCTCCGCCCGCAACTGCAGCTTGCCCTGCAGGTCGGACATTTCGCCAAAGGTCTTATTGCTGATCAGCAGCAGCACGGCGTCTCGAATTTGCGGCATGCGGTCTGAGGACTCCTGAATGGCGGCCTCGCTGTCAACTTCCAGAGTGATCGCTGCCTTCAGATAGCGGGTTCCCTGACCGTCGAGAATGTTGACGATAAACGGTTCCACCTCCACCATCAAACCGCTGAGTACTTTGGTGCCGGTTGCGGGTGCAGCTTCCGCTCCCGCCTGGGTCTGCGGTTCCGCAGCCGGGGCGTTGGCCTTGCCCATCATGTAAGCCGCCACGCCGATGGCGCCCAGTAGCAGCACACCCAGGACGGCGAAAATGATTAGATTTAATTTGTTTTTTGAGGTGGCCTTACCCTCGGCTTGTGTTGCTTTTTCCGCCATGATTCATTTCCTCACAGACTAGAAGGGGAGTTGGTCGGCAGCGTCGATCAGATAAGGCAACTGCTCTTTGTATTCATTGAGATTTTCCAGTACGAATTCCACGCGACGGTTGATGGATTTTTGCTCAGGGCTCAGATTGGGCGCCACCGGCCGACGGTCGCCGTAACCGACAGCTGACATCCGGTCGAGGGGCACCAGGTTTTCACCGGCATAAAATTTCAGAACCGTCACGGCGCGTTGTACGGAAATATCCCAGTTGGTGATCTTGGGGTCCGAAGGCTGTTCGTCATCCGTATGTCCCTCGATCCGCAGAAGCAGCGGCAGGGGTTTAATCAAACCGGCAATTTCGCGCAGTATCGGTAATGCTTCCGGTTTGAGCTCGGTATTGCCGGCATCGAACAGGATGGCTTCCTTGACTCGGAGAATGACCGCCCCACGGTCTTGAACCAGATCGATTTCACGGTCGATGCGCAACCGCGAAAGCATGGACTGCACGCGATTATACAGGCGGGCTACGTAGTCATCATCCATCGGCGCATAACTGATGACCTGGGGCTTGTTGACTTCGCTTACGCTGGAGCTTTGCAGGAAGCCGAAGGCTCCCTTGAGAGATCCGATGGCATCGAAGAATTTGCGTTTGTCCATATTGGCCATGGATAGCAGCAACACAAAAAATGTCAGCAGCAATGTCACCATGTCGCTGTAGGTGACCATCCATGCCGGCGCGCCGGCAGGTCCTTTTTTTGGCTTTCTTGGAGGCATACTCAGCTCTTCTTGCCGAAGTGGGATTCGCGGTCCTTGGGCGCAACAAAGGCATGCAGACGGTGCTCAAGAACCCGGGGGTTTTCACCTTCGAGAATCGAGCGCATACCCTCGGCGATCAGGGTTTTGTCGAGGACCTCCTCTGCTGAACGGTTTTTCAACTTGCCGGACATCGGCATGCAGAGAATATTGGCTATGACTGAACCGTAAAAGGTCGTTAACAGGGCCACCGCCATGGCCGGACCTATAGAAGACGGATCATTCATGGTCTGGAGCATCTGCACCAGGCCGATCAGGGTTCCGATCATGCCCATGGCGGGCGCGTAGGTGCCAAGTGCTATCATGAAATCCGAGCCGCGCTCATGGCGTTCCTGCAGGTATTCGATTTCCCGATCGAGCATCTCCTTGAGTTTTTCCGGTTCCTGGCCGTCAACCGCCATCTGCAGGCCCTTAAGGAAGAAAGGGTCGTCAACTTCCTTGGTGACAGCTTGCAAGGATAAAATTCCTTCTTTGCGCGCCTTGCCCGCGTAATTGATGATCTGGGCAATACGCTCCGTGGAGGAAAAATGGTGGGTGAAGAGGGTCTTCTTAATGATAGACAGGGTCCCGATCATATCCTTGAAGGTGTAATGTACCAAGGTTGTTCCGATGGTACCGCCGACAACGATCATGGCCGAAGGGGGATCGATAAAGATAGTGAGGCCTCCACCGCTGGAAATGGCCAGAAGCATCAGGATGAAAGCTGCTACAACGCCTACAATGGTTGAAAAGTCCATACTACCCCTCGGTAAAATGAGCGTCCACGTCTAAACGTGGCCAGTGCGCCTCAATCTTTGTTCTTAAGCCCTTTTCGCAAAGAGTGTGCCAGCTGAGTGTTCGCTGTGAATGTTATTATATGGTGTGTGCCATTTAGTTTAAAAAAAGCGGTTTATTAAGGTCTTGCAGGCTTTGGCCGAACACCTGTCTGTATAGCCCAACGTTACAATTAAAAAAACCGCCCCGTTGCTGCAGGGCGGTTTTCAGGTATGTCAGAGTTTTGACCAATTCAGGTGGTTAGCGCTTGAGGTTGATCAGTTCGCTAAGCATTTCGTCGGTGGTGGTGATGACTTTGGAGTTTGCCTGAAAACCTCTTTGGGTCGTGATCATTTTTACAAATTCAGAGGCCAGGTCAACGGTCGACTGTTCAAGCGAGTTGGTAAAGATTTTGCCCAGTTCAGTACCGGGGACACCGATGCGGGGAGAGCCCGATTCGCTGGTTGCGGAAAACAGGCTGGCCCCCTCTTTTTGCAGGCCGTTGAAATTGGAAAATTTGGCCAATGCGATCCGTGAGATTTTGACCTCTTCACCGTTGGAATACTTGGCCAGCACGTTTCCAGAATTATCTATGTCGATATTGGTGAGGTTACCCGAACTGTAGCCGTCCTGAGTCTGGGAAATAACCTGGGAATCGTTGGCGAACTGGGTGGTATTCTCCAAGGCAAAATCGATGGTCTGAGCCGCAACGCCGGTGGCCAGAGTAAGAGGACCGATGGTTGCGGAGCCGCCGGAGATCTGGGTGCCGCTGGTGTCAAAAACCAAAGAGTTGGAGGCTGCGGCGGAGGAGTAGACGACAGCGTCATTTTCATCCACAACGTTCCAGTCCCAGGTATTGTCGGCGCTCTTGGTGAAGTAAGTGGTCAGCTGATGGGTGGCGCCCAAGGAGTCGAAAATGGTTGTGGAATTGGAATAATTATAGGTCGTGCTGTCTGCAGGATCAAAGGTTGCGCTGATGATGTCAGCGTTGGCGTCAAGATTGGTTGACAGGGTCATGCTGCTGGTCATTCGGGCTGAAAGACCGGCGTTGATGTTGACCTGGATATCGGTGGGATCCGCACCGGAAAGTACGTCGTTTATATAGCTTATGCCCTGAACCCGATATCCTTCAGCATTGGTCAGGTAGCCCTCGCCATCAAAGCGGAACGAGCCAGCCCTTGTGAAATACAGGCTTTCATTGTCCTCCGCACGCACCACAAATAAGCCCTCGCCCTCGATAGCCAGATCCGTTTCCGACTCGGTGGTTTCGAATGTGCCCTGGCTGAAGAGGTTGTCGACCGAGGATAAACCTGTTCCCCGTCCAACCTGGGCTTCGCCGCCGGACCCGTTGACGGAGCTGGCCAGCAGGTCGGAAAATACGGTGCGGCTCGATTTAAATCCAACGGTATTGGTGTTGGCGATATTGTTACCGATAACGGACATGGCCGTACCGTTGGTGTTCATGCCGCTGATGCCACTGTAAAGTGCGCTTGAAAGGGCCATTTGTGCTCTCCTTGTAAGGGACCGCGTCTGTCAGTCGGCGATCCGCGAACCTCCTCGAGAGGACCGGTTCGGTTAAGCGATAATTGCGCTGTCTATGTTGGTGAAGACGTTGTCTTTTAGCTGGGCTTGATCCATGACCGTGACGACCTGGCGATTTTTTACACTGACCACCAGCGCGGTGTTGTCCATCAGTACCAGCGAATCGCGACCACCTTTGGCTTGCACCTGGGCGACGGCTCCATTGAGTCTTTGCAGCTCGCTGTCTGAAAAGCAGATACCGCGACTGGCCATGCGGTCTTGAGCGTGGCGGGAAAATCCCACCTTGTGGTCCATCTGTCGTGCCAGGGCCTGATCGAAGGAGCCCGCGGTGGCCTTCGTTTTTGCGCCGGAGACCTTATTCAGGGTCTGGGTCAGCGAAGGCTGCGGAAGGATTGTAAGGCGCTCGCTCATAGGCTTAATTCCTGACGCTGGTCACTTTGCCGAGACTGTATTGACCGGCGCTGGTGACCACTGCACTGCTGCCGCCGTTGAGGTCGACGCCGGTGACTGAGGTTCTCAGTAGAGGTTTGCCACTGGTGGTCGACTCGCCGTCTAACTTGGTGAGAATCTTTAATTGATACTCGCCGGCCGGCAGCGTTGTTCCGGAGGCATTCGTGCCGTTCCAGTTGATAAAATGCTCACCGGCGGATAGTTCTGATCCGTCCAGGGTCGCGACTGTTTTGCCGTCAGCATTTTGGATAACGACCTGTGCCTCGTCGACACTGCCGGATAGTTCATAGCCCAGGGTTACCGGGTTGCTGCCCAACGTAAAGCTGTCGGACTGCACGACCACATCTTGTCCCATCAGTCCTAGAGCAGTCATTTGCACGACGTTGTTGTTGGTCGTTTCGAGCTGTCCGAGTTGATCGTTGACCGTGAACAGCTGTTCCAGGGAGCTGTATTGCGCAAGTTGCGATGTAAACTCCGTGGGATCCTGGGGATTGAGGGGATCCTGATTTTGCAGCTGAGTAACGAGCAGCAGCAGAAAATCATCCTTACCCAGGTTGCTCGCCCCGGTGAGACTGCCTGTAATACTGCCGTTTGAAGTGCTGGTGACATCGGTAACTGTTGTCATGGTTTTGACCTGTCTCTTTAAATCCTCAAACTGAGGCCCTTGTCGGAAGATTGCCTGTTAGCCTGGACCGGCAGGTGCTGTTCTTCGGATTGCAGGGAAGAACGGTTCGCGTGTCGCCAGGGATTTTGCTGGGCCTGTTGTTGCTGCTGGCGATCGAAAAATCCCTGGGCATTGTTTCGTTGGGCATCGACGCTGACCTGAATGGTTTCCAGGCGCAGCCCCTGTTGCTGCAGAGCTTCCTGCAGACGGGGCAGGTGCTTTTCAAGTATGTCGCGCACTTCACTGCTTTGGGCCTGGAGATGCAGTTGGAGACGGTCTTGCTCCTGAACGAGGTTGAGTTTCACCTGTCCCAGATCTTCAGGATGCAGCTCCACCGTGAGGTGTCGTTTGCCTTCCAGTTCGCGCAGCGAAGATCGCTGGATTACCTGCTCCATAACGTCTTGCTCCGGTACGAAAAAGCCGGACTTTTGCTGCAGGGATGCTTCTTGGGCTGCCGAGGTATGCACCACAGAAGATCCCGGTGTCATCAGGTTTCCCAACATGGGGGCTTGCCCATTGTTCGCGTTTATGCCACCGGACATTTCATTGCTTCCACTTGTCGGGCTTTCGCTGACCAAGGCATTAAGTTGCAATGCATGATCCTCCGGCAGGGAAGGACTTGTCTCTTCGCCTACTGCCTGGAGAGTCTCCATTACGACAGAATGTGTTCCATTACTCTTTCCGTTGCCAGAATCCTGTTGCAGTAACGAATGACCATCGTTCGCAGTTGATGTTTGTGCTGCAGGGGTCATGTCGGTGTTTTCGGATAATCCTGAAACGGAATTTTCCCCGGCGGTAATCTGCGTGCCGGATAATTCGGATCCGGGTGTATCTCCGCGTCCAAGCAACTGTGCGAATCGATGGTCTCCAAGGGAAGTCGATTTTGCTTTCAGTGAAGGGGCGGTCCCCGAACCGAGAGTCCCGGGAGGAATAACCGGGATTTGTGCGTTTTGGGTCGTAGCTATCTGCTGTACGCTGCTGTTTGTCTTCGCCTGCTCGGAAGTAGCAGCTGGCGACACCGCATTGGAAAGCTGTTGGGCACCGTTAGCGGATGGTTTTGCGGTTTCAGAGAGTTGTTCCGTGATTGTTTTGCCATCGGCAAGATCAAACGGGTGTTCCTGGTCTGCTTGTTCCGTTGCCACGTGCAAGTCAGTTCGTATGCTCGACACGGCATCCAACTCAGAACCATCAGGTATCTGTCCCTGTATGCTGTTGGAACAGCTGGGGGCGAGATTTTGAGCTGCGGCCAAAGCTTGCGCATCCGCATCAGGCATGGCATCCGGTGCCGTTTCCTTTGCTTTTTCTTTTGTGGTGGAACTTTCGGTGGTATGGCGTTTTGCGGATTTTGCCTCGGATTGTTTTGGCACAGACGTCGGTTCAGCCTTATTGGCCTTGCCGGATTGCTGGTTTAAAACACTCTGAAATACACCTTCGGTGCTTGAGTCCGACGGTTTTCCCACACGCGCAGCAGAGGGGGTATTGGGCAGGGTTGCGGGTAGCATTTGCATGGGTTTTCACCTCCTTTCCTTAGGGATGGTGGTGGAAACCCGGGCATGCCGCCCGACTATGGAAAAGTGGGGCGGTTCAGTCCCGCGCCAGGGCGGGAAAGGAAGAACTCAGCTTTGCGGCGGTTTTTGCGTCCAGATTATCCAGGACCCGGCCAGCGGCTTTGACCTTCATGTTCTGCAGGATTTCCACCGAGAGCTCAAGATCCAGATCCGCGATAATGGCTGCCGCATTGGCCGGTTCCATTTTTTCGTAAATCTTGCTCAAGGTTTTAACTTTGACCGACTCCTGTTCCGTTTTCCGTTCCAGCAGGCGGGAAACCTCGTTGCGAACCTTGTTGAGCTCTGTTAGTTTCTTATCGACCTCCGACTGCAGGGTCTTTAGTTCCATTTCCTGTTTTTCCAAAGCTTTATCTCTTATTCTGATTTTTTGCAGTTCGGTCTGAATTGCGGCCTCGATGCGGCGTTCGGTGACGGAGCTTTCGGTCATAGCGGTACCCGATGCAAAGCTATCCTCTGCACGCAAGGTTGTGGCACAACAGGCGATAACAATGCCGGCAGTCAACAATATGGTAGCCAGATTACGCTTGTTCATAGGCTTTGCTTCCCGAGCAACAGAGCAATTTCGTCCAGGTCGTTCATTTCCTGCCTGAGCATGTCTTGCCGGTACTCGTCCTCTCTTTTCGTCTTGAGTTTTTCCATCAGGGTTTTGTCTTTGCTGGCTTCGGTCAGGCGCATGCGCTGCTGCTCTGTCCGGGTGTGCAGGGTGGCAGCCTCCGCACGCAGTTCTTTGAGTTTGGCGGCTTGTCGTTTGAGGCTGCGCTCGTAGATGAGCAACTCCTGCAAAACCATGCCTTTGATTTTTTTCTGCTCAAATTCCTGTTCCAGTTCCCGGCAGGCCTGCTGATGGTTTTTTATGACTTGTTCCATGGCGGCTTCTTCCGCCATCGCCTCGGCGAGGGTCTGGCGGGCCTGGTTTTCGAGCAGGGTGCGATGCTTGAGCAGTGACTGAAGCTTGAATTTAAATGCCATGGCGACCTCTTAGAGTTTGAGCTCTTGCAGCTGGGCGATAGTGGCCGGAAGATCGACGGCTTCGTGAACCCGTTGGCGCAGGAAGCTGGTGACGGCGTCGATATGTGCCAGGGCAAAGTCGATTTTCTGGTTGCTGCCTTTTTTATAGGCGCCGATGTTGATAAGGTCCTCCGCCTCCTGATAGGTGGCGAGCACTTCCCGCAGTCGGCCGCTTTGCTCCTGGTGGTCCTTGTCGACCACGGCGTTCATGACGCGGCTGGCCGAATGCAGGATATCGATGCAGGGGTAGTGGTTTTTTGCGGCCAGTCGGCGGGATAGCACGATATGACCATCGAGGATCGAGCGTACCGCATCGGCTATCGGTTCGTTCATGTCGTCACCTTCCACCAGCACCGTGTACAGGCCGGTAATGCTGCCGCTGTCGCGGAAGCTGCCGGCGCGCTCCAGGAGTTTGGGCAGGGTGGCGAATACCGAAGGCGTGTAACCTTTGGTGGTCGGCGGTTCGCCAACTGCCAGACCTACTTCGCGCATGCCCATGGCGAAACGGGTGACGGAATCCATCATCAGCAATACGTTTTGTCCCTGTGCGCAAAAGTACTCGGCGATGGTGGTGGCGACAAACGCTCCGCGCATGCGCAGCAGGGGTGATTGATCCGAGGTCGCCACGATCACCACGCTGCGGGCCAATCCTTCGGGGCCCAGGTCGCGTTCGATGAACTCGCGGACTTCGCGGCCACGCTCCCCGATCAGCGCGATGACGTTGACGTCGGCCAGGGTGTTCTGGGCAATCATTCCCAGCAGGGTGCTTTTACCTACGCCGGAGCCGGCCATGATGCCCATGCGCTGTCCCTGTCCGCAGGTGAGAAGCCCGTTAATCGCGCGAATCCCCAGATCCAGCGGGCGATCTATGGTGTCGCGCTCCATGGGGCCGGCCGGTAGTGCATATAAGGGCATGTCGATCTCGCGGCTGATGGCGGGACCGTTATCGATAGGTTGGCCCATGGCATCGATAACCCGTCCCAGCAGCTCCCGGCCGACGGGCATGGTGGCGCTGTTGGAAACCACCCGTATGCGGCTGCCTGGTCCCAGCCCGCGCAATTCGCCAAGCGGCATCAGCAGAGCACGGGAATTGCGAAAACCAACCACCTCGGCCGGAACCGGAGTCCCTCCGTCACGCGGGATCAATTCGCACAGGGTGCCGACGGTCGCAGCGGGACAATACCCTTCGACCACCAGCCCGACGATCTGGGTAACCTTGCCGGTTACCTGGATCGGGGCCAGGCTATCGAGGCATTCCAGCAGACGGTCCATCAGGCCTGCTCCAGGGTTGCCAGCAGGCTGCGGTGGATCTGGTCGAGTTGCCCGTCAATGGTGGCATCGACATCGCCTATTTCCGATTCGAGCAGGCAGCCGCCTCTGCTGATGCCGGGGTCCGGCTGGAAGGACAAGTTCTTGAGGCCGTTGATGCTTGCCAGAAACAGGGGTTTGTGGTCGGTCACGATCTCAAGATCGGCGGGATTGACCCGGACATGATAATAATCGGCCCGTACCGCCATGGTCAGTGCCCGCCCGATGGTGTCGATGATGACTTGCGGGTTGACACTGGTTTCGGCGTGCAGCACCTGGCGAACGATAGACATCACCAGTCTCAGCATGTCGTTGCTGCTGTTTTGCAGCAGCGAGCCTCGCAGGCGGCTGACCTCCTCCATAGCCTGGGCCAGCATATCGCTGGCGTGGCCAAAGTGCTCTCTGGCTTCCCGCTGGGCATCTTCACGCCCCTGCCGGAAGGCTGCTTCCAGTTCCAGCTGATGATCGATGGTCGGATGTGCCTGAGGGGGGGTCGCCTGGTCCTCTTGCGTGGCTTGGGGATCGCAGGCTTCTTCCGGTTCAGGGCTGGACGGATGCTGATCCAGGGGATGGAAATGATCCACCGGCATATCGTTGCCAAGTTCCCTGAACTGCAATGGTTTCAGATCCTGTGGATTACAGGGGCGTATCACTTTAGACAAGAGCATCCTGACCACCTCTGCCGGGGAGTATGATTTTTCCATCTTCTTCAAGCTTCAACGCTATCTTCACAATCTCCTGCTGAACAGCTTCGACTTCAGACAGCTTGACCGGACCCATGGCTTCCAAATCATCCATGATCATTTCAGCAGCGCGTTCGGAAATGTTCTCGAATACTTTTGACTTGAGATCCTCGGAAGCCGACTTGAGAGACAGGGTCAACTGGTTGTTGTTCACCTCGCGTAGCAGAAGCTGCATGGTCCGACCATCCATTTTCGACAAGTCTTCAAAGGTGAACATCTGCTTGCGGATATTTTCTGCCAGGGTGCGGTCGGTTTTCTCGATATTGAGAAGAATATTACGGTCCGCGCCACTGCCCAGATGGTTGATAATGTCAACCGCTTTACCGATACCGCCGATCTGGTGTTGTTCCTTATGTGCCACAACGCGGATTTCCTGCTGCAGGGCGGTTTCGATCTGAACCAGAACTTCCGGCGAAACCTTGTCGATCTTTGCGATGCGGAACATGATATTCGACTGTACATCCTCAGGAAGGTAATTGAGGATCTTGGCGGCGTGATCCACGCGCTGGGTCGACAGGATAACCGCTATGGTCTGGGGCATTTCGGCCCCCAGAAGGCTGGCCACCATGCGGGGATCCATCATGGCAATGGTTTCCAGGGCTCTGGCTCCGGACTCGAGGTTATCCATACCGAGGGATACCTGGGCCATGAGTTTTTTTGCGCGCTCCTCGTTGCCGCTTCCGGAAATGGCTTTTTTGACGAATTCGTTACTGCGCACGAAAAAGCCTGTATTGTTTTTTTGCGCCAGGGCGAATTCTTCAAGAATCTGTTCGGAAACCTTGGCAGGAATATGTTCGATAGCCAGCATGCAGCGGCTTATCTCCCGCACTTCGGCATCGCCAAGGGACTCAAACACCTGTGCGGTGGCTTGTTCGCCCAGGGTAAGCAACAGCACCGCAGCTTTTTCCGGACCGGTCAGTTTTTTTATGTCCATGGTACGTCTTTCAGGGGGTCAGGGATAAACCGGTTTAATCTCAATTGTCCTTAAGCCAGGCTTTGATGACCTGCGCCGGGTCGTTCTGTTGCGTCTGGGCTCCCCCGGGGAGACTAAGCGGAGCTTCCTGTTTTGCGCCGCCGTGGGGCAGGCCCGCCATCTCCGATTCGAGTTGCTCAACCGTTTTGTAATGCTCTACCATGCGTCCCTCGCCGCGTAATACCTGCAGCAGCGGGCGAATAATCAGGAAATAAAGCAGCCCCACCGCAAGGCACAAAAGTGCGTATTTGATCATCGGTATCATCTGATAAATACGACTCCAGGGCGATGCTTTGACAAGTGGTTCGGTGCTGAATGCGGTTTCAAAAGGCCTTGATATGACCGCTATCTGATCACCGCGTGTCGGATTGATTCCAAGTGCCCGACTGACCATTTTTTCGATGGCCGCCAGTTCTTTAGCATCACGCGGTTCCGTGGTAGGCGCAGAGTCTTCGCTATTTTCCACCAGACGATCGGCAACCAGCACCGCCACCGAGATGTTTTTAAGGGTACCCACCGGGTCGACCTGCTTGCTGACCACTTTGCTGATTTCGTAGTTGATCGTTTCATTGGTACGGCTGGTCGGGATGAACGAGGACCCTCCTTGTTCGTCTTTGATATTGGATTGCACGCCGGGAACGCCACCGGTACCGGTGATGCCGCCTTTTTCAGTGGAAGACTGCTCGCTGCGCACCGCTGTGGTGTTAGGGTCGTAGCTTTCCTCCATGCGTTCGCGCTGGGTATAATCGATCACCGCGGTGACCTGCACCATGGAGTTGCCCATCCCCAGAGCCCGGTCGAGCAGGGCCTGAGCGCGCAATTCCAGGCTTTGTTCCAGGTTCTTCTGGTATTCAAGCATGTCCGGTGCCGTGCCCGTTCCGGCGGTGTGGTCGCGGGTTTTGGACAACACCCGGCCGTTGTCATCGATAACGGCCACCTGTTCGGAATCGAGCCCGTCGACACTGCCGGACACCAGGTTGACGATTCCGAGAATCTGGCCTTCGTGCAGGCTCTGGCCGGCGGCCAGTTTGACAATAACCGAGGCGCTGGCCTTTTGTTGCTGGTCGCGAAACAGGCGTTTTTCCGGTAATGCCAGATGAACCCGTGCGGCTTCAACCGGTGCCAGAGAAGCGATGGTGCGCGCCAACTCGCCTTGAAGGGCCCGCAGATAGTTGATCTTTTGCGCAAAGTCGGTCATGCCGAAACTCTGTTTGTCAAATATTTCAAAACCGACGCCGCCGCCATTGGGCAACCCACTTCCCGCCATGGCAAGCCGGGTTTCGTAGACCTGATCCGCCGGGATAAAGATGGCACGCCCACCGTTTTCGAGACGGTAGGGTACCTTCTGCTCTTTAAGTCGATCTACGACGGCCGAGGCGTCAGCACTGTCGAGGTTGCCGAACAGAAGCTGATAGTCGGCTTTATTCGCCTGCAGAATAATGCCGGCAAAAAACACGATGCAGACAAGTATCGTTGCGGCGAGACTTAATTGGCGCTTGCGGGGCCACTGTCGAATGGTCTCGATCAGATTTGACGGAGCGGTTGTTTCGGCCATGGGGCCAAACCTTTCATTGTCATGGGCGGGTATGCCGAATCCTGACGGTTACGGATATTCGGCAGGCTCATCCCTGGAAACGCACGATTAATAATGATGAGGGCAAACAATCCGCCTTCATCTGTTACGGGGTATGCGTTCTGTCATGATACTGACATTCCGAACGCTCCCCCTTGTGTGAGAGTTGACAGGTCACCGTCGATGTGACAACCAACGAAATCTGTCCAAAGCAAATCACAAAGGATGGCAAAACCATTAAATCTGCATGCGCATTACTTCCTGATAGGCCTCAAGAACCTTGTTTCGCATCTGTACCATCAGGCGCATGGAAATACCGGCTTTTTCCATGGAGATCATGACTTCGTGGATATTACGGGACTCGCCGGTCTGCAACTTTTCGATGGCCTGGTCGGCCTGAATCTGCGTCTTGTTGACGGCCTCGATGGCTCCGGAAAGCATGTCGCCAAAAGAAGAGCCGCTTTTCTGAGTTTGCGTTCCTGCGTCGGTTTTGGCTACCGCCGCTACGGTCTGGGGAATCGCACCGATGTTTTTCATAAGTCTCCTCAGCGGCCTATTTCAAGGGCCTTGGTAGCCATGCGTTGGGCGGACTTGATGGCAGTAATGTTGGCTTCATAGTTGCGCATGGCCGTCATCATATCGACGACCTCTTCCTCGACGTTGACATTCGGCAGCGTCAGCATGCCGTTTTCATCGGCATCGGGGTGACCTGGCTGATAGATAGTCTGAAAGCTCCGTGAGTTGGGTTTTATCTGGGCTACCTCCACTCCTTGCACATTTCTGTCCATCGCTTGCTGAAGCTGGTCATCAAAGATGTTCTGGCTCGACTGAAACACCACGTCGCGTTTGCGGTAAGGACCACCTTCGGGGGTGCGGGTGGTGCCGACGTTGGCAAGGTTGGCGCTTATAACGTTAAGTCGGGTGCGCTGGGCCGAAAGAGCCGATGCACTTACCTGCATTGCGGTAAAAATATCCATGAAAACTCTCCTTTATCGACCGTCTTGACAAACGTATTTGAGGGTAGCCAGTTTTTTGGTGATAATTTGCGCGGCGGATTCGTAGAGCAGTTGGTTTTCGCTTTGAGCGATCAGTTGTTGATCGAGATCCACGCCGTTGCCATCGGTGCTGACGCCCTGATCGGGGCGGCGCACCGTTTGACCGGTCAACGTATCAATACCGGCTGCAGTGATCGGAATATGTCGAGGGTGCATGGGCGTCTGGGGTTGCTGTTTGCTCTCAAGCGCTTTCGCCAGATCCTCTTCAAAAGACAATCTGGACGGGATATAGCCAGGTGTTTCAGCATTGGCGATGTTGGAGGCGATCAATTCCTGCTTGCGTTGCCGCAGGTCAAGAACCTTGCCCAGCATACCTATGGTGCGATCGAAAATTTTCATTTCGGACATGAGTTGCACCTCTCAAGATGATCAGTTCATGTTGTTGGCATCGATGGCGTCTTTAGCCAATCGACCCCAAAAAGAAGCTGGTCTATTTTCGGCAAGTTGACCAAAAAGCTTAAGGGCCGAGGGGGTATCCCCGGCTTTAAGCTTTATCTGGCCACAACGATACTTTGCCTGGTCGGCGTATTCTGTCTGTTGCTGCAATTGCTCATAAAGGCTAAGCGCTTCGGTGAAGCGGGTGGAGCGGAAGAGCGCTTCGGCTCTGAGAAACAGCCCCTCGTGGGTACTGTTTAGACCTTTTGGTTGGTCGATAATCTCTTTGATTTCTTCACGTTTCCAATGAATGCGGGCACTTTGGAGCTCTATGCCGTCGCTTTGGGGATGTTTTGGTTGTTTGATCAGTTTTACGGCTTCGTCCAGGCGATTGGATTTTTCCAGAGCTGCCAATTGCAATTCGAAAAGTTTCTCCCTGTCCGATCCCGTGGGGTACTTATCCAGATAACGCTGCGCAAAAGAGGCGGCCATGGCGTACTGAGCCCGGTCATGCAACAGTTGGGTCAGCGGCAGATAATACGGTTTGTCCTGCTGCCGTTTGGCGCCGCGGTCGATAAGGAAAAAGTAGCTTTTACAAGCCTTTTCCCATAATCCAAGGCGCGTATAGGCTTCAGCCAGATCGGGAAGAAATGGCCAGGCCAGATTGCCGTTGATCAGCAGTTCGCGATTTTGTTCGACCATGACCACAGCTTTCATGTCGTGCCCGTTATGGATCAGCCTCAGGATAAGCGGTGGCAGTAATTCGGACAAAAGGGCCCGAGCTTCGTTCAGCAACGGTCCGTGAGAAAAATTATTCAGAAAAATCTGCAGCAGATCGGCAGCACGTTCCTGTCGCTGGTGAAGGTAAAACGCCAGGGCCTGCTTAAAAGCCGCTTCTTCACGCAGGCCGCGTATAGGAGCTTGTTGGGCGATCGTACCGTAGTCACGGGCGATTTGTATAAAAGCCGTGGCTCCCGATTTTTGAAAACGGTGATCGAGAAGTGCCAGCCAGGCCCGATATCCAGGCTCCGTACCTTCGTAGTTGTCACGAAGTTGTTCGAGAGTTACCAGGGCGGTTTTGAGGTCATTGTCAAGATATGCGGCCCTGGCCGCATAAAACAGGGCGTTTCCATGATCTACCGGGTTATGCAGATCAGATGCCAGGCTCCGAAAATACTGCTCTGCTTGCCGGTAATGGCCTGTTTTGAGATAAGTCAATGCCGCATGGTAGCGAATTTCGGGGAACTTCGCGTACGTGTCGGTGCGGTTGAACAAATGCCCGAAGGTGCGACCGGCTTCTGCCGTTTTGCCGATGAGGATCAAAGCTTCGGCTCGTCGCCACTGTACGGGGCGTTGCAGGTTTGTCGGCCAATTTTGAACAGGTTCCTTCAGAATTTCATAAGCTTGGGCATATCTGCCGATGGCCAGTAACAATTCGGCGTCAAGCAGGCGAGCGAAGGGGGTCATGGCGGCTGACGCCGCCTGTTTATCCAGTAGGGGTAAAAGCGATGCCCGCGCCTGATAGGGGTGGCCACAGATGGCCTCCGACAAAGCGCGAAGATAGGCGGCCCTGCTTGCCAGAGGGCTACCATTAAGGGCAGAACGCTGTTGATCCAGAACATCGAGGACACGGTCCGGGTGTCCTGTACGTAACAGCGCTTCTGCGTGCAGTATCGTTGTTATATCGGATACCCCGGTTGGGGGAGTCTTTTTGATTGTCTCCAGCAGGGCTTGCCATTGACCGGCATTTGCCAACTGCATCAAGGGTTGACCGGGCCGATCTTCTTTTTTGATCGTCCAGGAAGGTAGCACCGGGACGGCATGGCGTATCGGAACCGGAATGTCGAGGGGGGTGTGGAAGGTCTTAAAAAAATCCTGCCAGCGGCCTGTATATGACGAAGTTATTTGAGGCGTCGCTATGTTTTTCAGGGTGGCATGCGCCGTCGGCATGCCGCTGAGTTGAAATGCAACGGCAGGGCGATTGGCGCCGCTGGTTGCCCAATTTATATCTAGGGTGACTTGCCTGGTTGCGGGGTTTTTTATCGTGGCGACCCGGGATGGTATTTTATGCAGAAGAATGGAAACCAGTAGCTCTTTAGGTTTACGGGCGAAAAGAACTCTAACGATCTTGTCGTCTTCCGGCAGAACCTTCAGAGACGGGGCCACGTCAGTGTTGCTAAGCAGAAGGTCGATACGCTGCCCCGACGTTTCGAGCTTAAATTCCGGCACATCGGAAAAATCAAATACAATCCGGGAGATATCAAACACATCGACCTTGGCAAGATTCTGCAATAAGTATTTGTCGGACGCGTGGACGGGTAGCGCCATACCGAAAAATAGCAGAATGAGGAATGCCGATCGAAACTTGATCATAAGTCACAAAAATTTCTTGAAAGAAAAGGGTGAAAGTATCTGTTTTTCCATGTTTGAAGTGCAATTGCTATTATTGTGCCAAGCATTAACGTGTCGAAATATAACGATTATTTTAATGTTGGATGGGGGAATATATCGGCAGGGAGGGTTGTGGCCAAGGTTTTGACAGGCGAAAGGTTTATTTGAGGCTCTATGAGGTGTGGCGGCAGACCGTGTGGGGTGCAACAGATATGGGGCGGGCCACGCTTTGAATTGTTTTATCCTGATATATGGGTATTCAATCCCTCTGATGCAGCGGCGTATAAGGGCGGATTATTAATTGTCACATAAAGTCGTTGAATGTGGCCCGAAATTTGAAGTATGATCGGGCCGCCGGTATAAGCCGTTGCGGTCCATGACATGACGAGGACTGTCCCGCGCCGGACTCAGTTTGGACGAACCCGGGGGCGAAAACCACATCAGAGAGGCACCAATGAGCACTGATTTGTTATCAGAACAGGCTGAAATTGTTAATGAATTTCTTTTGGAAAGCAGGGAGATGCTGGATCATCTCGAACCCACGATCATCGAATTGGGGCAGAGTTGTCAGCTTGTCGATTGCTGGTTAACCAAGGAATGTACCAACGATGCGTGTCATAGGCATGGTCGGTCTGTTGACATGCCCTGCTGGTTGCACACTGGATATGTTGAGGGGGGCGACCAGTCCTGCCTCCATGCCTCATCTGCAGAAGAATGCCGTTCCTGTAGCGTTTTTCAATGTATCAACGGTCATGGCGAAACCATGAACGCCATATTCCGGCTGTTCCATTCCATGAAGGGTAGTGCCGGATTTTTGGAGCTGAACCATATCGCGCACGTCGCCCATGCGGCAGAGAGTCTGCTGGATTTGATCCGGGCCGGGAAAATTCAGATGATTCCCGAGCATGTTCAATACCTTTGCCAATCTTGCGATTTTGCCAGGGAGGCGATGGATTACGTTGAACAGGAGTTGAATGACCAGGGTATGGAGGAGGCCGCCAATTACATTTCGGAATTGCTTGCGAAGGCCGCCCAGGACGCGTTGCAAAGTATCCGATCTGTCGAGCCGGGTGAGCAAGATGGCATTGCTGAAGAGGTGGAAGATCCCGCAGTCGATGATGCCGGCGATCTCGATGATCTCATGCAGATGCTTATTTCTCCGGAAATGCTTGAGCGATTTGTTCAGGAAGCTGACGAGTTGTTGCAGAATGTTGAACAAGGTCTGCTGGCTTGGAGTGATGATAATCTTGATGCTGAGGGGATCGCGGAGCTGTATCGTAATGTACACAGCTTTAAAGGTAACAGCGGCTTCTTCAGTTTCAGTCATATGGAAAAACTTACGCACCAGATGGAATCCTTGCTTGATGTTGCCAAGGAAGGTCGGGAATTTCCCAATGGTAGCCCTGCTGAAGCCTTGCTGGGCTGTCTCGACGCCCTTAGGGGCGCCGTGGCCGATGTGTCCCAGGAGGGGGGGAAGGGCATCATTGAGGACTTGGACGAATACCTGAAACAGCTGGCGCATTACGTTCCCAGCGAAGATGCTGACACCGCCTCTGCCGAGGGGGGTGGTGATGAGACCAGTGTTGCCCGGTCAGCGGAAGACACACTGCGGGAGTCGGTTTCGCCAAACACTTCCGCTTCCCTGACAGAAGAAAATGAGCAGGGATCCCGTTCCGAGCGTTCGTCTCGATTGCTCGGAGAAATCCTCATCGAGGAGGGTTTGGCCAGCGAAGATGAGATCGATGAAGTTATCGAAGAGCAGCGCAAACCTTTGGGGGAGCTGCTTGTTGCGCGTGGCAAGGTGCAGCCGGAACAATTGGCCAAGGCTCTCGAAATCCAGAAAGGCGGCAGCCCCGTCAAGCAAGCCACCGAACCTCCGGCGGCAGCCAAGGCCAAGGCCAAGCAGCCAGCTATGAATCGCCAGGATATACGTGTCGATCTCGGCAAGCTTGACGACCTGATTAACCTTATCGGGGAAATGGTCATTGCCGAAAATATGCTGTTGCGCAGCCCCGATATCGAAGGTCTGGAGCTGGATAACTTTAACAAGGCCGCTCAGCAGATGAGCAAGCTGGTCCGCGATCTGCAGGAAATGGCCATGGTTATTCGGATGATCCCGGTATCCGGTCTGTTTCGTCGTATGATCCGATTGGTGCATGATTTGTCGGTCAAGTCCGGCAAAAAGGTCGATCTGCAGTTGTTCGGCCAGGAAACGGAAGTCGATAAAACAGTCATTGAGCAAATTACCGATCCTCTGGTGCATCTGCTTCGCAACTCCCTCGATCATGGGCTTGAAACGCCTTCTGAGCGTACCGCCTGCGGAAAAGCCGAGAAAGGTGTGGTCAAGCTCTCGGCCCGGCATCAGGAAGGGGAGGTGTGGATTGAGGTGGAAGATGATGGGCGCGGACTCAATCGCGACAAAATTCTGTCCAAGGCCATCGGCAAGGGATTGGTTGCAGGCGATGGCAGCCATCTCAGCGAAAAGGAAATTTTCAACCTTATTTTCCAGCCCGGTTTTTCCACTGCCGACAAAGTGACCGACGTTTCAGGCCGGGGTGTCGGCATGGATGTCGTTAAGAAGAATCTGGAAAAGATCAAGGGCAAGATCGAGGTGCAAAGTACACTGGGTCAAGGGTCGCGTATAACCTTGAGAATCCCTCTGACTCTGGCAATTATAGACGGGATGTTGGTGCGCATCGGACAGTCCCGTTGCATTGTGCCGCTTCTTTCGATCCGGGAAATTTTCCGGCCGACCAGCGAAGACATTACGGTCATGCCCGATGGCCTGGAGCTGGCAAAAGTCAGGGACAGTTTTCATCCGGTTATCTATCTCGACAGGCTGCTGGAAGAGCCGGCGGATTACAAATCGATTGAAGATGGCGTTTTGATTGTCGTTGAGTATCAGGATAAGTACCTCTGTCTTCTTGTTGACGAAATCCTCGGTCAACAACAAACCGTCATCAAAGGCTTGTCCGATTATATCGGGAATGTGCGGGTTGCTTCCGGATGTACCATCCTCGGCAATGGCGAAGTCTGCCTGATTCTCGATGTGGCTACCTTGGTGGAAGAGCACGTGGGGCAAAGACACTTGCAGGCCCAATAATTGGTCCGTATGGACATGTGATGCATGTCGGTGGCTTCAACCGCAAAACAAAGACCTACGAAGGGGGAACTATATGACTGCTGGAGCGCATACAAATATGATGGCTGATGTAAATGCTTCGTCCGAGGATACACTGCACGGGAAATTTCTTGTGTTCAAGGTCGGTAACGAGGATTTCGGCATTGAGATTCGCCATGTCACCGAAATAGTGGGCATTCAGAAAATCAATGAAGTCCCTGACCTTCCGGGGTATATGAAGGGCGTAATTAACCTCCGCGGCAGGGTTATACCGGTGATGGATATCCGCACCCGGTTCGGCATGCCTGGTCGTGACTATGATGAGCGTACCTGTATCATCGTTGTCCAGGTTGAAGGAGAAACTTCCGGTCTGATTATTGATCAGGTCAAGGAAGTGACGGAAATCGCTGATGACCAGATTGAACTGCCCCCGGCCAGAGCGGCGCAAGCCGGGCAATATGTCAAGGGCATCGGTAAGGTTAGTGATGAAGTAAAAATTCTGCTGGACGTCCAGAGATTATTTTATGCCTGATACCAAACGGGATTTGCCGACAGTGTTTCCTGATAGCGGCGTTTTGATGAGCATCACGAATGAAGAGTTCGAGTTGCTGCGTTCGCTCATTTATAAGCGTTTTGGAATCAACCTTACGGAACAAAAACGCTCACTTCTGGTTGGCAGATTACAGAAAGTTCTCAGGCAAAGTGGTCATGCCAATTTCAAGAGTTACTATGAGGCCTTGCAGGATGATCCGACGGAACAGGCTCTTAGTAAACTTGTTGATCGTATTTCCACCAATCATACATATTTCAACAGGGAAAAATCGCATTTTGAATTTTTTGTCGAGAATGCGCTTCCAAATCTGACGGCAGCGTTGGAGAAGCAGAATATCCGGGATTTGCGGATCTGGTGTGCCGGTTGTTCCAGCGGTGAAGAAGCTTATATGCTGCTGATGTTAATGCGCGAATATTTCGGAAACAGATATTCCCAGTGGGATGGCGGTATTCTGGCCACTGATATTTCTTCGCGGGTGCTTGATATTGCCAAACGTGGCGTCTACCCGGAGGATCGGGTGAAGATGTTGCCGGAGCCACTGTTGCGCAAGTATTTTCGCAAGTTGCCGGATGGTCAGTACGAAGTCATCGAAGATATACGGCGGGAAGCTACGTTCCGGCGTTTTAACCTGATGAATGAAGTTTTTCCGTTCAAAAAGCCGTTTCATATTATATTCTGCCGGAACGTTATGATCTATTTTGATGATCCGACCCGAAAAACCCTGGTGGCGAAGTTTCATAAACACACCGTCCCGGGGGGGTATTTCTTTCTGGGCCATTCCGAAACCCTGGGGCGCGGGCAGGATCTGTATAAATATCTTGCTCCTGCCGTCTACCACAAACAGTGATTAGATATAGCCGATGACAAAAATCATACGTGTTCTCGTCATAGATGATTCGGCCCTGGTTAGGCAGATTTTGAGCCAGGGGTTATCCATGGATCCTTGCATCGAAGTGGTCGGAACGGCTGGAGACCCCTATGTGGCGCGGGATAAGATTGTCAAACTTCAGCCCGATGTGCTTACTTTGGATGTCGAAATGCCACGCATGGACGGTGTTGATTTTCTTCGTCGTCTGATGCCTCAATATCCGCTGCCCGTGGTTATGGTCAGTTCTTTGACCCAGAAGGGAAAGCAGATCACCCTCGATTCGCTGGATGCGGGTGCCGTTGACTTTGTATCCAAACCGACCAGTGATATAGCTCGTGGACTGAAGGATATGCTGCTGGAATTACGTGCCAAGGTTAAGTTGGCAGCTTCCGCCAATGTTTCTCATTGGAAAGCGGCTCGATCTGCTGTTCCTTCACAACTCCAAACTCTGGGCAAGCGCGCCCTGGCCGAATCCACCGACAAGGTTATCGCCATTGGTGCGTCGACCGGTGGGACTGAGGCCATTCGAAAAATCATTGCACAATTTCCTGCTACCATGCCGGGGGTGGTTATTGTGCAGCACATGCCTGCCGGTTTCACCCGTTTGTTTGCTGAGCGACTGAACCAGCTTTGTGCCATGGAAGTCAAAGAAGCTGAATCCGGAGACCGGATCATGCCAGGGCGGGTTCTCATCGGCCCCGGTGGGTTTCATATGAAAGTTGTCCGTTCCGGCGGTTTATACCAGGTGCGTTGTGAGCCTGGTCCGCCTGTAAAAGGCCACTGTCCCTCGGTTGATGTCATGATGCATTCCGTCGCCCAGCATGTCGGGGCGAATGCCGTTGGCGTCATGCTTACCGGCATGGGCTCTGACGGTGCCGAAGGGATGAAAGCCATGCGTGATGCAGGGGCCCGTAATCTGGCGCAGGATGAGGCAAGCTGTGTAGTGTTTGGCATGCCAAAGGTGGCTTATGAAATGGGAGGTGCACACTCCCTGGTGTCATTGGATAATATGGCAAACAGGGTTGTCGACCTTCTTTCGGAGCGGCGAATATGAGTGATATTATTTTGGGTATCGGGGATTATGGTGCATCCAAAGGCCCCGGTTCCATGGTAAAAACTTACGCATTGGGATCATGCGTAGCGGTTACCATGTATGATCCTGGCCTGCGAGTGGCCGGTATGGTACCTATAGCCCTGCCGGAATCCAAGCTTAATCCTGCTAAGGGCGCGGATTGCCCAGGCTATTTTGCCGATTTGGGTGTTCCTTTGCTGTTTGAAGAAATGGTGCGCTTGGGTTGTCAGCGTAAAGGCCGTGGTTTGATTGTCAAGATGCTGGGTGGCGCATCTGTCATGGCCGGCAACGATACGTTTAATATCGGCAAACGCAATATTCTTGCGGTCAAGAAGATCCTGTGGTCGCTTGGTATGGGTCCGACGGCTGAAGATGTGGGTGCGAATCATAGTCGCACGGTATCGTTGTATGTAGATACCGGCCTGGTGACCGTGTCATGTCCCGGACGCGGGCAGTGGCAAATATAGGGGGGGGCATGGAACCAATAATATGCTGTGAAAATATCCGGGAGGCCATTGAAAAACTTCCAATGCTGTCACCCAATGTCAATCGCCTGCTGCAGATTATATCCGACGAAGATTATGAGCTTGACGATGTTGTCAATATCGTCAAATATGATGCAGTGCTGACCGCCAAAGTATTGAAGATGGTAAATTCCCCCGTTTTCGGGTTACTGAATCCGGTTACCTCGCTCGACAGGGCTATCAGCTATCTCGGAAAGTGGATCGTTGTAAGTATCATTTTGTCGGACAATACCGGCGAGTTGTTCAGTCAGCCGCTCGAAGGCTACGAAGGGCAACAGAATGCGTTGTGGCGCCATGACCTTTTTGCTGCCTTTTCCTGTAGCGAAGTGGCCCGCCTGGCTAAACAGAGTTTTGAAACGGAACTTGCGTTTACTGCCGGCCTCTTGCATGACATCGGTAAATTTGTCTTTGCACCTTTCTGGAAGGAGGCCGCGCCGGAAGCCCTGAAGCGAATCGCGGAAGGCAGCATTACCGATTATCTGGCAGCAGAACGGGCTCTGGCAGGAATGGACCATGCTCAGATCGGTTACGAGATGGCAAAACATTGGGAGTTTCCCCAGTCTCTACAGCAGGCTATTCTTTACCACCATACGCCCCAAAACGCGCCGGAGGAATATCGCGCGCTTGCTTTTGCCGCCCATATCGGCGATATGTGTGCCATGATGGCAGGGTGTGATACCGGCAATGATGGTATGCAATATCCGTTGGATAATGGCTACGCCGAGTACTTTGATGTGACTTCCAATTCCCTGGCGCAAATTCTTATGGAAGCGGAAGCTCAATTTAAAAAAGCAATTTCGTCTCTTTCCTTTGAAGAGGAGGTTGATTAGTGAAACGCATCGTCATTGCCGACGATTCGGCCACCGCCCGTATGGTTATACGGCGGTGCCTGGAGATTATCGGTTTGGGAGACGCCGGGATGGTAGAAGTGCCCAACGGCCGGGAAGCTTTGGCGCGTCTCAAGGAAGAACCGACCGACCTGTTGGTAACAGACCTGAATATGCCTATCATGGATGGGGAAACATTGCTCAAATGGGTCAAAGGCAGTCCTAAGTTGACCGATGTTCCGGTGGTCGTGATTACCAGTGCCGGCAACCCTGCCAAAGAGGCGCTGTTGACGGAATTAGGTGCATTTGCCGTTCTTGATAAGCCTATTTCGCCAGCCACGCTGCTGAAAAAGCTCGAACCGCTGATGCAGTGAACAGAGAGGGATAATGAGCCAAAATTTTGATGAACTTGTCCGACAAGCCATTGCCGTGACCCTTGAGAATATGGCCTTCATGGAAGTTTTGCCGCAGTCGGACGAAACAGCTCCCGAGTCGGCAGATAACAGTATGTCTGCCCGATTGCTGGTACTTGATCCTATCCAGGCGGAAATGATTCTGACCTTTCCGATGCAATTATTGAGAAATATCATAGATGTCGTTCATGCCTTCCCGGAAGAGGAAGTGGCTGAGCAGATTCAGGCTGATATGCTCGGAGAGTTGCTCAATACCATTGCAGGACGCTTACTCAACGACTTTATCCCCGGTAATCAGTCGTATCGTCTTGGATTGCCGGAGGTCAGCCAGGACCAACCCGGTTTGTGCGATGGTCCCAGTAAAACATGGAAATACGACGTTGAAGGTGAGCCGCTGACTTTTGCTATTGTCGGCACCGGCTTTTTCCCCAACGATTCGGTCTCGGTCTGAAATTAAGAGTTGGTATAGGCTTTACAATTTTATGGAAGAATGGAGAACATCATGGGAAAAAAAGTGTTGATTGTAGATGATTCGAATACCATGAGAAAAATCGTGGCGCGTTCTCTGCGACAGGCAGGGTTTGAGTTTGACAAATTGTTGGAGGCCGCCGATGGCCAGGCCGCGCTGGAAGCTCTGGCCGGTGAATCGGTCGATATTATTTTGAGCGACATCAATATGCCGGTTATGGATGGTATTGAATTTCTCCGTCAAAAAAATGCGGATGCGCAGATTAAAGGGATTCCTGTGGTGATGATTACCACGGAGGCAGGATCGGATGTGCTTAACGAGGCGTTGTCTCTTGGTGCAGTCGGTACCATAAAAAAACCCTTTACGCCGGATCAGGTGCAAGAGGTGTTGGGTAAGTTCCTGTGATAAGGAGAGTTTTCCGTGGATTTAGCCAAGTGTATTTCAGAGGCAACGCAAGAAATTTTTCAATCGATGTTGATGACCGAGGCCCGTCCCGCGGCACCCCTTCAGACGCGTTCCCACAAGTTTAATGATTCGGTGTCGGGGTTGGTCGGCCTTGCCGGCAATTATCGGGGCATGCTCGCTATTCATTTGCCCAATGCTGTTGCAATGAGCATTACCAGTAAGTTCCTGTTCATGGACGTCGAGGAAATTAACGATGATGTTAAAGACGCCATCGGTGAACTTGCGAACATGTTGGCCGGCAGTGTTAAAACCATGCTTACAGACACGGGTACTGGAATCAAACTGGCTATCCCTTCAGCTATATGTGGGGCGGAATACGAAGTTGAGTGTCTTGCTGAGAGTGAAGGGGTCATCATGCCCTTCAGTATGGATGACGGTGAATTTCTGGTTGAATGTTACCTCCAGAACAGTTAATGGTGTTTTAAACCGCCAGTTTGGCAGCTTGAGTGCCCCCTAGGGTACTTGGTTGCAAAGCTGGCGTTTTATTTTAGGTTTTTATTTCCGGTATCCTGAGAGCCGGAACGACTGGTCGTTCAGGAACAAGGATAAGAATTCATCCACCCCCTTTCTTCTTGGAAAGCAGTACTTACAGGAATGAGCGATAACGCGCGCATAACAGCCATATTTGAAGCTCTGGCGGAAAAACTTGCCAATGGATTGAGCGATCTGATGGGCTGCAGCATTGAAGTCTCATTGATTTCCGAGCGGCGGGTATCAAAAGCGGATTTTTTTGCCTCTTTCCATAAAAAGTTGGTCATGGCCAACATGGATGTAAGTGGCAGCCGCGACGGCACAATGCATTGTTTCTGCCAGCTTAAGGATGCCGTGTTGCTGGGTGGGACATTAATTATGTTGCCGCCGGCCGAGTTGGAAAAGCAGGTTCGCAAAGAGGAGTTCTCTGAAGACGAAGCCGATGCCTATGGCGAAATTGTCAACATCGTATCCGGTGAGCTTTGTCAGGCCTTTGATGAAATGGCTATTGATAAACTCCATTTTAAAAAAACCGGCATCGAGGTGGTGGTCCCCGCTAAAGTGGTTGTCGATGCGGAAGAACCTTTTCCCCCGGGAGAAATTTATCAGGTTTCTTTTGACCTGGCCCTTGAGGGACAGCCGCTGCAAACCATGGAAATGGTTTTCCCCCCTGTTTTGTTGGGCTTGGCCAGCAATGATATTCCCGTTTCTGCATCCGTGGAGAAAGAGGACGTAGCGACCTTCTCTGAACCTTTGGGTGATGCGCCTGCAGTTGGAACCGATGTAGCCGATAATATGGTTCTGGTGGTTGCTGGGCGGAAGGAGGATGTTCACGACCTTACCGATGCGTGTATTGCTGAGGGGTTCGTTCCCAGGGTTGCCGGGTATCAGGAAGATTTTCAGCCCTTTGGACCAAACGGCGATACACCGGTTAAGGGGGTGGTTTTTACCATGGATGATTCAAAGGAACTCGGATTGGCGGCTATTATCAAGGCTAAAGCCATTTTTAGCGGGAGCGTTCCACTTATAGCCGCTGGTGGGCAATGGACGCGTAGTCAGGTACTTCAGGCCGTGAAGTATGGCGTATGCGATATCGTAGTGATGCCCGCATCGCCCGATGATATACGGGAAAAACTTCGTCAGAATATGGGTATAAAACAAAGCTGAAAAAGATGCTTTTCTTCATCAAATACACTGGTATGTGGTATTTGCTGTTCTTTTGCGAAACCTGATTATTTCTCCTCGTCAGTCTCCGTGCTGATATTTTTGCGTTTCAGCTTTTCTATCAAGGTGGTTCTTTTCAGGTTCAGCAGTTTTGCGGCTTCCCGCTTGTTGCCGCCTGTGATGTTAAGAGCCTGTAAAATGAGCTGATTTTCAAATCGATTGACCAACATGTTAAAATCGACCCCACTTTCATCCAGATTGAGGGGTGACTCCTGTTCTGGTACGGCATCCTGACTTGGTGTTGACTCATCGCGCGACTGGTATTTTTCCGGCAGGTCATCGAAGGAAGCAGTTTGTCCGGCAAAAAAGATGGACATGCGTTGTACCAGATTTTCCAATTCCCGCACATTACCTGGCCAGGTATATTGTTTCAAGGCTTGCAAAGCAGCGCTGTCAAATCCCTTGAAGGGATTCTTTTTCTGTCTGTTGTATATCCCTACAAAACGATCAATAAGCAGGGGGATGTCTTCTTTGCGTTTGCGTAGTGGTGGGATTTGCAAGGGGATAACATTCAGTCGATAATAGAGGTCTTCACGAAAGCGTCCTTCGGCTACGGATTTATCCAGATCTCTATGCGTTGCCGCAACAACACGCACATCAACGGATATTGGCTTGACCCCGCCCACAGGCTCAAATTCCTTTTCCTGCAAAACCCGTAGCAATTTTGCCTGCAGACTTGGCTTCATGTCGCCGATTTCATCCAGAAACAGTGTCCCGCCATCGGCGTATTGAAGGCGCCCCATTTTGGCTTGATTGGCCCCTGTAAAGGCACCCTTAACATAACCGAACAGTTCGCTTTCGAGTAGATCTTCAGGAATGGCAGCACAGTTGACAGGTACGAAGTTTTTTCGGCTGCGCGGCCCATGTGCATGAATGGCGCGCGCTACAAGTTCTTTACCCGTTCCACTATCCCCAAGCACCAATACCGAAGAGTTACCCTCCGAGGCGAGTTTTTCTATGAAATTGAAGAGTTGGCGCATGCTGGGTGCCTGGCCAATAATTCCGTGAAAGCCGTCCGATTTGCGGAATTTGCGTCCTCGAATTTCGCCTTTGGTGAGCAAGTCATGGTGCTGCAGGGCGCGAGAGGTGGCAATGATGGTTTCTTCGTGATTGTAAGGCGTGTTGAGACAAAAAAAAGCGCCATATTTCAATGCTTCAAGGGCGACATCGCGTTGGTCCGTGGGGACACCTACTACGGTAACGATCTGATTGTTGAGTCGAGAAGCTTTTTTCAATAACTCCAGGCCCTGATTGTCGGGCGGGAACAGATCTGTAAGAATAACGGAGATTTCATCCTCTTGAAGTAATTCCAGGGCAGCTTCGGGAGAGTCGGCTTCGATTACAGTGCAATCGACAGTTTTTCTGATGGCAACGGCAAGGTCGCTTCTTTCCTTGATATTTTTATTTACAATAAGAACGCTACGTAAAGAATAGAACATGATCACCCATTCGAGTTGGAAATGGTCATCGTAAGTCGCGATCTCGGCCGCATCTGTTTAGGGCTCGGAACCCTTCGGAAATACTCTGGTATAGTAACAAAAAAATACGTGGAGTAAAAATGCTTTTTATTTTTTTAGTGATAAATGGGGAATAATAATTCTTTTAGACAGCTTTTATGGAAAACAGAAAGAATCCTGTCGGCATTGACGCGATGTGACGTAAGCGGTCAGACCCTTCTCAGACCAGTATGTTTATCTGAGAGCCGGGAAACGCCTGTTCTGGAACTACGGCTTTCTGTTGCTCTGCATAGGTTGTGCGCACCAGGTTGCGAGAGGCTGGTGTCTCGTGGGCAGGTTCTGTTACATGGAAATCGCTAGATGGTGAAATAATATGCGGCGCGGGCAAGGCCAAGGTGTATGTGTTTGCGGATCGTTGTATGTAATTGCTGAATCGTGCAGCGGCTTCCAGGCCGGCATTCGACAAGGTGATTTTGTCGACAGCCGGAGGGGCTGTTGGTTGCGTGACCAGTCGATTGGTAGATAGTTCTACGATATCGGGGCTGCTCGCAACGCTGGTGTGCCGCGAATAGCTATATGTCTGATTGATCTTTGTCATGGCTAAGAATCGGTTGTTGGAGCGTTTTGTTGCCTGCTAATCGTATCTACAGTCTATCTCGTTTGCTGGCTTCGGGCAATAACCAAAAATTTTCTGCTTCGATGTCTGCCTGTAAGGTGGTAGGGATAAATCCAAGTTGTCCACAGAAGTTGTGGAGAACCTTTGGCATGCTGGTGGGTAACACCACGTAACTAGTCAAAACAGCGATTAAGTTAGCGTATTGCTCGTATTCTGTGCAGGTAATGTAAGGACATCAGAAATGGCTCGTAGAGGGCGCGTCGCCAGGCAGATCGGTCTCGGCGAATACTTGAGCTGTAAAGATAAAGATGTCGGTATCTTCGGATTGCCAGGCATCGGTGGGCAGTCCTGCCTTTGTGCAGGTCTGCCTGAGAAACATGGTGCGGTCCCATTGATGTTCTACTGCTACCTGGGGCAAAAGTACGCCTCGATAAGAACCTTTTTCAAGATAAATGCCGTGTGACCCCACCTGTATATCGTTCGGGTCGTTGACTTTTTCCAGTGGGGACAGGATTGAAATTTCAATCAGGTAGTTGTTTAGATCCTCTATACCCATGGGATAGAAGCGAGGATCCTGGGTCGCTGCGGCGCAAGCCATTTCGGCCACCTCCTGGTGCAGCGGCCATTGAGGTTGGAACTTGCCGATGCAACCGCGCAGTTGACCGTTCTGCTTGATGGAGACAAAGCATCCGAGTCGCACGTTAAGAGCTGCTTCCTCGGTGGTTTCGATGGTGGGTTTGCCGGTTAACACGCATGTTTCTATGGCGTTGCGAGCGATGGCAAGAAGAGTGGCCTGTTGTTGAGCGGTCAGCGGCTTATCCATGAAACCTCCGGTAAGCAGGGTTCTTTGCAATGCAACTGCTAAATGGTACCGTTCATTGTCAGATTTTAGTCAGCTTCTTTTAAAATGGCAAGGTGAACGCATAAAAGTGTGTCAAAAAAAACGGCCCGGGAAACCGGGCCGTTTTTTTTTACTTTTGTTTGTCGTACTTTTTTCGGGCGTTGGCATCAAGCAGCTTTTTGCGAAGTCGTATCGAAGTCGGAGTGACCTCGACCAGTTCATCGTCGTTGATGTATTCCAGGGCTTGTTCAAGGCTGAGGTTGCGCGGCGGTACCAGGCGAATGGCCTCGTCGCTGCCGGAAGCGCGCACGTTGGAGAGTTTTTTGCCTTTGCAGGGGTTTACGACCATGTCGCTTTGCTTGGCATTCTCCCCGATAATCATTCCTTCGTAGACCTTTACTGCGGGGTCAACGAACAAGGTGCCGCGGTCCTGGAGGGTGAATAGGGCGTAGGCAGCCGTCTCCCCATCCTCCATGGCAATCAATACGCCATTGCTGCGGCCGGCGATGGGACCCTTGTAGGGAGCATATTCGTTGAAGGTGTGGTTCATGACGCCGGTGCCGCGGGTGTCGGTCAGGAATTCGGTACGGAAACCGATCAGACCGCGGGCGGGGATGGAGAATTCCAGTCGATTTATACCGTCCATGGGCTGCATGGAGATCATCTCCGCTTTACGTCTGCCCAGTTTTTCGATCACCGTGCCCTGGTGTTCTTCGGGTACGTCGATGAGCAGGTTTTCCATCGGCTCGCTGCGTACGCCGTCGATATCTTTGAAAATAACCTCGGGTTTGGACACGGACAGCTCAAAACCCTCGCGGCGCATGTTTTCAATCAGGATCGACAGGTGCAGTTCGCCGCGGCCCGAGACCCTGAAGGTATCGGTGTTGTCGGTTTCTTCCACGCGCAGGGAAACATTGGTGCGCAATTCGCGCATCAAGCGGTCGCGCAGGTTGCGCGAGGTGACGAATTTCCCTTCCCGGCCGGCGAACGGCGAGGTGTTGATAGAGAAGTTCATGGACAGAGTCGGCTCATCGATGGCGATGGAAGGCAAAGCCTCCGGACACGTTTCGTCGGCGAAGGTTTCGCCGATGCCAACTTCGTCAAACCCGGCGATGCTGACGATGTCGCCGGCCGGAGCCGTCTCCAATTCGACCTGCGCTACGCCCTGATAGCCGATCAGTTTGCTGATGCGGCCCTTTTCGACCTTGCCGTCACGTTTAACCAGGGCAATGGTCTGTCCGGTACGGACTTGACCGTTGACAATTTTGCCGGTTGCGATGCGACCCAGATAGTCATTGTATCCGATGCTGGTTACCAGCATCTGGAAGGGGGCTTCCGGGTTGCCTTTCGGGGGGGCAACCTTGTCGCGGATAAGGTTGAACAGAGGCTCAAGGTTGTCCGACTCTTCTTCGAGATCGAGTTTCGCGACCCCCGCCTTGGCATTGGTGTAAATGATGGGGAAGTCGAGCTGTTCCTCATTGGCATTGAGTTCGCAGAACAGGTCGAAGACCATATCCACAACCTGTGTCGGCCGTGAACCGGGGCGGTCGATCTTGTTGATGACAACGATCGGCATCAGACCAAGGTCGAGCGATTTTTTCAAGACGAAACGGGTCTGAGGCATGGGGCCGTCGAAAGCATCCACAAGCAACAGCACGCAGTCGACCATTTTCAGGACGCGCTCCACCTCGCCGCCGAAATCGGCATGGCCGGGAGTATCGACGACATTGATTTTGAGCCCGTTGTGATGAATGGACAGGTTTTTCGAGAGGATTGTGATGCCCCGTTCTTTTTCCAGGTCGTTATTATCCATGACCCGTTCGGTAACAACCTGATTTTCCCGGAAAACGCCGGACTGTTTGAGCATGGCGTCTACGAGGGTCGTCTTGCCATGGTCAACGTGGGCGATAATTGCGATGTTACGAATATTTTGTAGCATAAAACTTATGTAATCTCCTTGCTTGGGTTTGTATTGTCCAAAATTTTCCCATCTTATATTGTTTTTTTGGTTTTCGCTACCCCTAAAATTATTTCGCAAAAACAACCATCTTTGGTATGTTGCGACGCAGCGAGTATTGTTTTTATTTGATCGCGTTTATAGATCGGGATTGGGTCGTATAAAACCATGATGTGGGGATGTCTTTGGTGAAGACCCGGCTTGCTCCCTTTGGGCTGGCGATATATGATTCGATTTTAAACGGTTTTTCAAGCTGGATAACTTCTTTCTGGCTGCAGGAGTTCTCTTGTTCCGAGTCTGTTTGATGTGTGTCGTTCATAAGCTCGGATGATCGGGGAACATTTTTGTACTCAATTGATATGTTAGGTGTTTCAGGAGCTTGTGATGTTCGGCGGCAGTAACCCTCTTTAAATGGCACGGGCCTGTTGTCGACCAATCGTGGTGGGTTTTTTGTTGGTCATGGGTGTGAAAAACAGCGGCAGAGCGCTGACGCTCTTGATCTGTACCGGAAGATTGCCGGGTTCGATCCGTTAGTGTAACTTCGGGAAGGCTGCGACCCGAAAGGTCATTGAGCTGGAAGGCAAGTGATGAGTTTGTGGTTTTCCCTGGAGTCCGGGGAGCAAATTTGGTGGCAATCCTGCCCGGCACCGCGTGCCTATGTTTTCCGACGCTGGAAGCTGTCACTGGCGTGTTTGCCTGTATGGCTGGGGATAGGGGGCTGGCTTGCTATCGATGTATATTCGAGGGGGGCTGCTTTTACCGGTTGGTTCGTCTTGTGGGCCGTATTCTGGTTGTTGCTAGGTTATGGCACAATCGGTCACCTTTTTGCGTCCCGATTGCTGTGGCGCGGCGAACGTTATCTGTTGACAGATAGTCGTATTTGTATTCGCAGCGGTTTTGGGGGGCGCCATAAACAACAAATACCCTTGGACGATGTGGAAATTCATCGGGTTATTCCCCTGTCTGGCAGCCTGGCTACGATACAACTGCGTTCACGTGTTACGGGGGCTGTTTCGACTATGTACTGTCTTGAGGGCGCTTCGGTCCTGGTCGGTTTTTTTGCTTCCGGGAGCAGGGGGAAACCCGTTGACAGTCTGGTCGGCTCTTGATTAATATGGTCAACTAACTCTTGGGCTTAATGCAGCCTGTCATGCGCGGGAATGAATCCTGTGAGAGAAAGCGGAGGCAGTTGGTGTTTTCCGAATTCTTGCACGGCTTTTCGCGGCCTGATGACGACAGGCCTGTTTTATGAATGGTTATTTCAGTTATGAAAAGTTTTTACCTGGAGACCTTCGGGTGCCAGATGAATGTGGTCGATTCCGAACAGATCGTCGGCCTTGTGCGGCAGCTTGGCTATGCACCTGTTGACAGTCCTGATCATGCCGACCTCATAATCCTCAACACCTGCTCTATCCGTGCGAAAGCTGAACGTAAGGTTTACGGTCATCTTGGTCGGTTTAAACCGCTGAAACAGCAGCGTCCTGAACTGATTATCGCGGTGTGTGGCTGTGTCGCTCAGCAGGAAGGGCAGCGTATGCTGGAGAAGGTGCCGCATCTCGATATCGTTTGCGGTACCCATAACGTTCACCGGTTGGCAGATATGGTACGCCAGGTCGAGGAGCAACGGGCACGCTGTGCCGAGGTTGAATTCCTCGAAGCCGATGCGCGTCGCCGTCTCTTTCCGGAGAGGCAGCCGAGTTCGGACGTCACCCGATTTGTCACCGTCATTCAGGGGTGTGATAATTTTTGTGCCTATTGTATCGTACCTCATGTGCGTGGCCGAGAAGTGAGTCGTGCCAGTGCAGAGGTGCTGGATGAAGTGCGGTCCCTGGTGTCTCAAGGGGTGCGGGAAGTGACGCTGATCGGTCAAAACGTCAATTCCTACGGATGCAAGGAAGATGGCGAGATCTCCTTTGCCGCGTTGCTGAGGCAAATCAATGCGGTGGAAGGGCTGGAGCGTATTCGCTTCATGACTTCGCATCCCAAAGACCTGTCGGATGAATTGATTGCATGCTTTGGCGACCTCGACAAGCTATGCAAACACATCCACCTGCCGGTGCAGGCCGGTGGAGACGGAGTGCTTAAAGCTATGCGGCGCGGGTATACGCGCGATCAATATCTGGACAGAGTGGCGCGTCTGCGGCAGGTTTGCCCTGACATAAGGGTGACTTCCGATGTTATCGTTGGTTTCCCCGGTGAAACAGAGGAGGATTTCGAGCAGACCATGGATTTGCTGAGACAGGTCCGTTTCGCCGAAATCTATTCGTTTATCTTCTCACCCAGGCCGGAAACTTCGGCAGCCTCTCTGCCGGATGATACCTCCAAAGACGTCAAGCAGGAACGCTTCGATCGTATGCTGGCTCTGCAGGAGGAGATTACCGAAGAGTATAATCGGGGGGATGTGGGACGGGTGCTGCCGGTGCTGGTTGAAGGCAGCAGTCGGCAGGGCAACGGTCAGCTGTTCGGACGTACCACCTGGAACCGTATCGTCAATTTTGACGGTGACCCCGGTCTGATAGGACGTGTCGTGCAGGTGCGGCTCAAGCGTGCTTATCGCAATTCTCATTTGGGCGAACTGGTTTGATGCTGTCTGTCAGTAAGTATTTCCAGAAGGACCCAAATATTCTTTAGTAAGAAGGATAAAGCCATGATCGATCTGCATACCCATACCGTTTTCAGTGATGGCGAGTTGATCCCCGCCGAACTTACCCGCCGCGCAGCCGTAGCGGGTTACCGCGCCATCGGTATCACCGATCATGGCGATCCGAGCAATATCGACTTTATTATTCCCCGGATCGCCAGGGTCGCCGAGGCTCTGGGCAGCGCCTGGGGTCTGACGGTGGTGCCGGGGATCGAGCTGACTCATGTGCCGCCCGCTATGATTGCCGAGGTTGCGAAAGAAGCCCGGGCGCTGGGGGCCAGACTGGTGGTTTGCCATGGTGAAACCATTGCCGAACCGGTCGCAGCCGGGACCAATCGGGCGGCCCTGGAGGCCGACATCGATATTCTCGCCCATCCCGGCTTACTCACCGAGGATGAGGTGGCTCTGGCCGTGCGGCGCGGCATTTGTCTTGAGATCACCACCCGCAAGGGACATTCGTTGACCAACGGGCATGTGGCCCGTCTGGCTATGGCGGCAGGGGCATCGCTGGTGATCAACACCGACAGCCATGCGCCCGGCGATCTGACGCCGCTTGAACAGGCCCGGCGTATCGCGTTGGGCGCCGGTTTGAGTGAGGTGCAGTTTCAGCAGGCGCGTCAAAATGCCGAAGATCTGGTGCGCAAGGTCATGGGGCGCAAATTTTAACAGTATTCCTGGTGTTTTCTTAAGTCCTTCTATCTGTGAGGTGTGATTCTATGAACGAACGTGCAGTGAGTTTTTTGCAGGAATTGGTTGAAACCCCCAGTCCCTCAGGCTTTGAACAGCCTGTGCAACGTATCATGCGTCGCGAGCTTACGCCGTTGGCCGATGAGGTGCGTACCGATGTCATGGGCAACGTCATTGCCCGTATCGATGCCGCTTCGGATCAGGCTATGCGCGTTATGCTGGCCGGTCATTGCGATGAAATCGGCTTTATGGTGCGCTATATCGACGATAAAGGTTTTATCTATTTTGCCCCGATCGGAGGGATCGATGCGCATCTGGTTCCGGGTCAACGGGTGCACGTGCATACTGCCGACGGACCTGTGTTGGGGGTGGTGGGCAAGAAACCTATTCATCTGATGGAGCCCAAGGATCGCGAAACGGTGGTTAAGCTTAATAGCCAGTTTATCGATCTGGGCTGCGAAGACGGGGATGCCGCCCGCAAGTTGGTATCGGTCGGTGATCCGGTTACCTTTGCCGTCGGGTTTGAACGGCTGCAGGGTGAATTGGCGGCTTCTCGCGGTTTTGACGACAAGATGGGCGCCTTTGTGGTGGCCGAGGTGTTGCGGGCCGTACGGCAGCGTGGCGTGCCACCGGTGGAAGTGTACGGCGTTTCCACGGTGCAGGAAGAAGTCGGCCTGCGCGGTGCGCATACCAGCGCCTACGGTATCGATCCCCATATCGGGATTGCAGTGGATGTAGGATTTGCCAGCGATTTCCCCGGTGTGGAAGTGAAAGAAATCGGCGATTTCAAGGTGGGCGGCGGTCCGATTATTTCGCGGGGTGCCAATGTCAATCCTGCTCTGTTCGATCTGCTGTTGCGCACGGCCCGCGAAGAGGATATCCCCTGTCAGGTCATGGGGGCTCCGCGCGGTACCGGTACCGACGCCAACGTTATGCAGTTGACCCGTGCCGGCGTTGCTGCCGCCTTGGTACAGGTGCCTCTGCGGTATATGCATTCACCGGTGGAGGTGTTGTCCTTGGCCGATATCGAAGCGACCATCCGTTTGCTTACCGGTGTTATTTATCGGTTGGATAGTGATTTTTCCATTATCCCCAATTGATCGGCAAGCCTATCAAAAGGTTTTTCACCGCCGGGTACGCAGAGGTTGCAGAGGAGTTTTTTTTAATTTAGAATAATTTCTCCGCGAGCTCTGCGTGCTCTGCGGTAAATGAAATTCAGGCCTTTTAACTTTTGTGGTGGAGCTGAAAGAATTGGAGAATTAAAGTTTGACAGGTGGGGGTGCTTCGAGATAGCATGCTCGATTAATATTTTACCCCACCAATCCCAAGGAGATGGCGATGCAGGCTCCCAGCGATATCATCGAAGGTCTTACTTTTGACGACGTTTTGCTCGTCCCCGCACATTCGTCCGTGCTGCCCAAAGAAGTCGATCTTACGACTCAGCTGACCCGTAACATCCAACTCAATATCCCCCTGCTGTCCGCCGCCATGGACACCGTAACCGAATCGCGGGCCGCCATCGGCATGGCGCGCGAGGGTGGGATGGGGATCATACATAAAAACATGACGCCGCAGGAACAGGCCCTGGAAATTGATCAGGTCAAGAAATCCGAAAGCGGCATGATTGTCGATCCCATTACCATGGAGCCGGAGCAGAAAATCTACCAGGCCCTGGAAGTGATGGAAAAATACCGTATCTCCGGTGTTCCCATCACCAGCGATGGCAAGCTGGTCGGTATTCTTACCAACCGCGATCTGCGCTTTGAAACTAAGCTTGATCAGCCTATCGCCAACGTAATGACCAAGGAAAACCTGGTTACCGTGCCTCCGGGAACCACCCTCGACGAAGCCAAATATCATCTGCATAAACATCGTATCGAAAAATTGCTGGTGGTCGATGAACACTACAAGCTGCAGGGTCTGATCACCATCAAGGATATCGAAAAGGTGCGCAAGTATCCTTTTGCCTGCAAGGATGACATCGGGCGTCTGCGCGTCGGTGCCGCCATTGGTGTCGGGCCCGACCGTGAAGAGCGCCTTGAGGCTCTTATTCGGGCCGGCGTCGACGTGGTGATTCTCGATACCGCTCATGGCCATTCCCAGGCTGTTATCGACGCTTTGATCGATACCCGCCGTGCCTATCCCGATCTGCAATTGATCGCCGGTAATATTGCCACCGCCGCTGCCGCCGAAGCGCTTATCAAGGCTGGTGCAGACGCGGTCAAGGTCGGCATCGGACCGGGTTCCATCTGCACCACGCGTGTTGTGGCCGGGGTAGGCGTGCCGCAGATTACCGCTATTATGGACGTGGCCAAGGTGACGCGCAAAGCAGGCATTCCGCTGATCGCCGACGGTGGCATCAAGTATTCCGGGGAGCTGCCCAAGGCGGTAGCTGCCGGGGCTGATATCATCATGATCGGATCGCTGTTTGCCGGCACCGAAGAGTCCCCTGGCGAAACGATTCTTTACCAGGGCCGTACCTACAAATCCTATCGTGGCATGGGCAGTCTTGGTGCCATGAAACAGGGCAGCAAGGATCGTTATTTCCAAAGTGACGTGGAGTCGGAAGTCAAGCTGGTTCCCGAGGGGATCGAAGGTCGGGTACCGTTCCGCGGCAGCTTGTCGGAAAATATCCATCAATTGCTCGGTGGCTTGCGCGCCGGTATGGGCTATACCGGTTGTCGCACCCTCGCCGAATTGCAGACCAATGCTCGCTTTGTCCGCATTACCAATGCCGGCCTGCGTGAATCCCATGTGCACGATGTGGCGATTACCCACGAAGCACCCAACTATCGTGTTGAACGCGGTTTTTAAATAACGGCGACATTTTTTCTGAAATGGACGTCAATGCCTGATTTTAAACAGGGATGAAGTGCCCCTTCATCCCTGTTTACGTAATGGTTTGATATGTCGCTAACCCGAATAAATATCCCTTGCTTAACGGAGTACCCATGTCCCAGGATATCCACGGCGAAAAGATACTGATTCTCGACTTCGGTTCCCAATACACACAGCTGATTGCCCGCCGCGTACGCGAGGCCCACGTCTATTGCGAACTGCACCCTTTTGATATGGATCTGGAGGCCATTCGCGCTTTCGGTCCCAAGGGTATCATCCTTTCCGGTGGTCCCAAGTCGGTGTACGAAGAAGGCGCGCCTGCGGTTGCGGAAGCTTTGTTCGATATGGGGGTTCCGGTGTTGGGTATCTGCTACGGCATGCAGCTTATGTCCCGTCACTTTGGCGGCAAAGTGGTGCCGGCCGGTAAGCGGGAGTATGGACATGCGACCCTGTTGGCAAGCGGTTCTCCCGGTCCGTTGTTCGACGAGTTTTTTGTCGAGGGCAAAAGCCCGGTGTGGATGAGCCACGGCGACCATGTCGAGCAGGTACCGAACGGTTTTGAGGTGGTTGGCTTCAGTGACAATGCACCGGTGTGCGCGATCCAGAATGTCGCGCGCAATCTTTACGGCGTGCAGTTTCATCCCGAGGTCAACCATACTCCGCGCGGTGAGCAGTTACTCGATACGTTCGTGCGCCGTATCTGCGGATGCACCGGGCAGTGGACGCCTGGCCAGATCATCGAGGATGCGGTTGCCCGCATTCGTGAACAGGTTGGCAGCGAGCGCGTGATCCTCGGTTTATCCGGCGGAGTCGACTCGTCGGTGGCAGCCGCTTTGATCCAGCGGGCCATCGGCGACCAGCTGGTCTGCGTGTTTGTCGATAACGGCCTTTTGCGACTCGACGAGGGTGATCAGGTCATGCGCACCTTTGCCCAGAACATGGGGGTCAATGTCATTCGGGTCAACGCCGAAGAACGTTTTTTGTCGGCATTGGCCGGGGTTGAGGATCCCGAGCGCAAACGCAAGATCATCGGCAACCTGTTCGTAGAAATTTTCGAGGAAGAATCGGCTAAAATCGACGATGCCACCTGGCTTGCCCAGGGGACTATCTATCCCGACGTCATCGAATCGGCCGGCGCCAAGACCGGCAAAGCCCACAATATCAAGAGCCATCACAACGTTGGCGGGCTGCCCGAGCATATGAAACTGAAACTGCTCGAACCGTTGCGCGAACTGTTCAAGGACGAGGTACGGGCGATCGGCGAGGAACTGGGACTGCCGCATCCGATGGTTTATCGGCATCCTTTCCCCGGGCCGGGTCTGGGGGTGCGCATCCTTGGCGAGGTCAAGCACGAGTACGCCGAAATTCTGCGCCGCGCCGATGCCATCTATATCGAAGAACTCTATCGCACCGGTCACTACGACAAGATCAGCCAGGCCTTTGCCGTCTTCCTGCCGGTCAAAAGCGTCGGCGTCATGGGCGATGGTCGTACCTACGAATACGTTATCGCCCTGCGTGCCGTGGAGACCAAGGACTTCATGACCGCCGGCTGGTATCCTCTGCCCTATGCGGATATGGCCCATATCAGCGGTCGTATCATTAACGAGGTCAAGGGGGTCAACCGCGTGGTTTATGATATTTCCAGCAAGCCCCCCGCAACCATCGAGTGGGAATAACAAGGTGTCGGATCGTGAGCCGGGCGGGCGAGGGCGGCCTGCCCGTAAGTACAGCCAGGCGGCGCGCCTGCACGATCTGATTCGCATTCTGGAAGTTCGTCACGGCAGCACCGCCGACGAACTGGCTGAGGAATGCGCCGTGACCCGCCGCACCATCTATCGCGATCTGCAGGCCATTGAAGAAGCCGGCTATCCCCTGGTTAAGGAATCATCGGGGGATGGCCGGATACTTTACCGGTTTCTTACCGGTTTTTCCAAAATCCCTCCCATCACCTTTTCCCTGTCCGAACTGATGACCCTTTACCTGTGCCGCGGGCAGCTCGGCCTGCTGCAGGGAACTCCGTTTCTCGATGATCTCGACGCGGTATTCGGGCGGATTCGTGCCAGTCTGCCGCCGCGCAGCGTGGCGCACCTGGAGCGTCTGGCCCAGGCGGTGACGCCGCGTTTTCAGGGGCGGCGCGATTATGGCGACAAGCGGGAGATTCTCGAATCGCTGCGACGGGCCCTGTTGTATCAGTACCGCTGCACTATCCGCTATGCTCCGGCCCGCCGGCCAGCGGCCGACTACCCCTGCGACCCCTACACCCTGCTGTTTTTCAAGGATGCCCTGTATGTGGTCGGGTATGTCCATAACCGTCGTGCTTTGCGTCGTTTTCTGGTCGATCGTATCGAAAGCGTGCAGGTGGATGAGGAGCGTTTTGAAATTCCGGACAGCTTCAACCTTGAGGAAGTCGACAGGGAGGCCTTCGGTATGGTCGGTGAAGGGTTGCAGGATATTCGCGTACGCTTCCTTCCTGAAGTGGCCCATTTGATTCGCGAGCGCCAGTGGCACCCTACCCAGCAGTTGGATGAACAGCCGGATGGTTCTTTGATCCTTTCCCTGCAGGCCGGTGGTCACAAAGAGATCCTCTCGTGGCTCTACTCTTTTTTACCCCATCTTGAAGTTCTTGCCCCTGAGGCCCTGAGACAGGCGTTTGTCGCCGGGTTGCAGCAGGCCCTGGGAGTCCGATCGAATCTGTGACTTAATCTGTCACAGTGAGTGGTTATCCTGCCAGCGTAGACAAATTCATACTCTGGAGGATAACGACATGCTGGTTCTGACATTGGGCGAACAAACGGGAGAAACGGTCTATCTCGATATTCATCATGCCGAATGGCGGCAACGCACCGGCGCACCCCACTGGGCGGTTTCCGCATTGCTGGGCGATGGCTGGTATGAAGGCGAGGTTCTTATCGAGGCGGGAGAGCAGGTACAGGTAACCTTTGCCGATGAATGGATCGGTCATTCTCAGATCGGTGAACTTTTCAACAGGGTGGGACGGGAAAACCTGCTGGTCGCCATTCGCGAAGCCGTAGCGGGGCGTCGGATGGAAGAAATCCCCCAGTTGAAGAGTTTGCGCAGCATGTTTTCCTGAGTCCGGATAGCGGAAGGCTGCGTTGCCGGGAAACGGCCTCCACGAGGGGTTTTGAACCATAGGCACCCAACAGGAGGTAGTTGTCATTGCATTTAACGGGCTGCTGAAGTAAAAAGAAGGATATTTTTTACTCCGGGAGCATGCCTATGAAGATTATTGTTTTGGCTTCGACCAGTCCTTATCGGATGCAGCTTATGCGGCAGCTTGGCTTGCCGTTTCATGTCGCTGCCCCCCAGTATAAGGAACAGATGAATCAGGATATCGCTCCGGAGTTGCTGGTCAAACATCAGGCCGCAGGCAAAGCTAAAAGCCTGGCTCAGAATTATCCTGACGCGCTTATTGTCGGCTCTGATCAGGTTTTTGTCGATGCGTGCGGGAGGATCGTCGGCAAGCCCGAGGACTTTGAGGGTGCGGTGCGGCAACTGCGCGGCATGGCCGGTAAGTGTCATACCTTTTACACCGGCCTTTCGGTTTATGACAGTAACCGCGACGAAGCGCTGACCGGGTTTGCAACATACCGGGTCACCTTGAGGGCTCTGACCGAAGATCAAATACGCGCCTATCTGCTGCGGGAAAACCCTCTGGACTGTGCCGGTTCCTTCAAGGTCGAAGGTTTGGGTATTGCGCTTATGCAGAAACTGGAGGGGGACGACTATACCACCCTCATAGGCTTGCCCCTGATCAAATTGGTCGATTTTCTCGAGCACTTCGGGGTTCAGGTGTTGGATGGTCAGGCGATTTCTTGACGGTTTGTCTTTGCAATGATAAAGTGGCGCGGTTTTACCCCTTCAAACCTGTTATTGCCTCCTATTATCTCTTAATATTTTGACGTGATTGCTGTCCGACAACGGTTAAAGTGACCCCCTGTATAAGCCGGGTCCAGCTGTGTCGGTGGCGGTTGTGCTGGTTGGATATTGCATGGAAAAAGCGCCTTTTGTTCATCTACATGTTCACACTCAATACAGTCTTCTCGATGGCGCCATCCGAATCGGGGATCTGGCCAAGCGTGCCGAGGCTTGCGGCATGCCGGCCATGGCCATCACCGATCACGGCAATATGTTCGGGGCCGCTGAGTTTTTCAGCAAGCTCAAGGGCAGTTCCGTTAAGCCGATTGTGGGCTGCGAAGTCTATGTGGCACCCGGTTCCCGGTTTGAAAAAAGCAACGTACGTGGCGGCGATAAAGCCTATCACCTGGTCCTGCTGTGCCAGGATATCGAGGGGTATCGCAATCTGTGTCGTATGGTTTCGTCCGGTTACCGCGAAGGCTTTTACTATAAGCCACGTATCGACTGGGAATTGCTGCGTAAGCACAACAAGGGCCTGATTGCTCTAACGGCCTGCCTGGGGGGGGAACTCCCGACGTTGATTACCCAGGGTAAACATGACCAGGCTTTGGCGCGGGCCCGCGATATGGCCTCAATATTCGATGAAGAACGCCTGTATCTTGAATTGCAGGAAAACTTTATCGCCGAACAGAAGGCCGTCAATGCCGGATTGATTACTATCGGCAAGGAATTGGGCCTGCCCCTGGTCGCCACCAACGACTGTCATTACCTTACCCGCGAGGCCGCTTCGGCTCACGAGGTCCTGCTGTGCGTGCAGACCGGAAAGACCATGGATGACCCGAACCGGTTTCGGTTTTCCAACGATGAATTCTATGTCAAAACCCCCCAGGAAATGGCGGAGCTTTTTCATTATGCGCCGGAAGCTTTGGCCAACACCCTGGTCATCGCCGATCGCTGTAATCTCGAACTCGATTTCGATACCTATCATTTTCCCCAGTATGAAAAGCCGGCCGAAAAGACCCTCGCTCAGGTTCTGGAAGAAGATTCGTGGAAGGGGTTGGAAGACCGCCTGGTCGAAATACGCAAAATCCGCCCTGATTTGTCCGCTGAACAGGAACAGGTCTATCGCGACCGCCTGGTACGGGAGCTCGAGTGTATCAACAGCATGGGGTTTCCCGGTTACTTCCTGATTGTTGCCGACTTCATCAACTGGGCCAAGGATAACGGCATCCCCGTGGGTCCCGGCCGCGGTAGCGCCGCCGGTTCGCTGGTGGCTTACGCTATTCGCATTACCGATATCGATCCCATTCCGTACAACCTGCTGTTTGAACGCTTTCTCAACCCGGAACGTGTTTCGATGCCTGATATCGACGTCGATTTCTGTATCTACGGCCGGGAAGATGTCATCGAATACGTGCGTCAGAAATACGGCGAAGAAAACGTCGCACAGATCATTACCTTCGGTACCATGATGGCCAAGGGCGTTATCCGCGATGTGGGGCGCGCCCTCAACCTGGCATACGGCGATGTGGATAAGATCGCCAAACTGGTGCCCACGGTTCTCAATATTACTCTGAAGGATGCTTTGGAGCAGGAACCACGCCTGCAGGAACTGTACGATAAGGATCCCCAGGTCAAGCAGTTGCTCGATATCGCCCTGACCCTGGAGGGTTTGACCCGACATGCCTCGACCCACGCGGCCGGCGTGGTGGTCACCCCCAAGCCGTTGTCGGAATATCTGCCGTTGTACACCGATCCGAAATCCGGCGGCCAGGTCACGCAGTTCCCGATGAAATTCGTCGAAAAGATCGGGTTGGTCAAATTCGATTTTCTCGGCTTGAAGACCCTGACCGTTATTGCCAATGCGGTGCGCCTGATCCGCGAGGGTAAAGATCCGGAATTCGATCTCACGCTGGTGCGCGACGATGATCCCGATACGTATCGTTTGTTGTCGGCCGGCGAGACAACCGGGGTTTTTCAGCTCGAATCCTCGGGCATGAAGGAACTGCTGATCAAGCTTAAGCCCAGCTGTTTTGAAGATATCATCGCGGTTTGTGCTCTTTACCGTCCGGGCCCCTTAGGGTCGGGGATGGTCGATGACTTTATCCTGCGTAAGCATGGCAAAAAGGACATCACCTACGATTTTCCACAGCTTGAGCCGATCCTGAAAGATACCTACGGGGTTATCGTTTATCAGGAACAGGTCATGCTGATCGCGCAGGTATTGGCCCGCTATTCTTTGGGTGGAGCCGACTTGTTGCGACGGGCCATGGGCAAGAAAAAGCCCGAGGAAATGGCCAAGCAAAAAGAGATTTTCATGGCCGGAGCGGGTGAAAACGAGCTTGATGCCAAAAAGGCCGAGGCGGTCTTCGACCTTATGGAAAAGTTTGCCGCCTACGGCTTTAACAAGTCGCATTCGGCTGCTTATGCTTTGGTGGCCTACCATACGGCTTACCTTAAGACCCACTATCCGGTGGAGTTCATGGCCGCGCTGTTGACCGAGGACATGGAGAATACCGACAAGGTCATCAAGAATATCAATGAAGTGCGGTCCATGGGGATCGAGGTTCTGCCGCCCGATATCAATGCTTCAAGCAGTTCCTTCACCGTGCATGACAAGTCGATCCGTTTCGGTCTCGGCGCGGTCAAGGGGGTTGGTGGTGCTGCCATCGAGGCCATCCTTGATGCCCGCAAGGAGGAGCCGTTTGCCGCACTTAACGATTTTTGCGAGCGTTGCGATCTGCGTAAGGTTAACAAAAAGGTCATTGAGGCATTGATTAAATGTGGTGCCTTCGATACGCTTGGCGGTCGGCGTGCCCAGTTCCTTGCGGTCCTGGAAGAGGCCATGGACATCGGGCAGAAGATGCAGCGCGAAAAGGAGCAGGGGCAGGCGTCGCTGTTCGGAACCGACGAAATCGTCTCGCAGCGCGGAACCAGCTATGGTGAGCTTCCCGAGATGGAGGAGTGGCCGGACAAGGTTAAGCTCGGCTTTGAAAAAGAAGCGCTGGGCTTTTATATAACCGGACATCCTCTGGGACGCTACAAAGAAGTTATCAGGCGTTTCGCCAACTGCACCACCGCCGAGCTGGCGGAAAGAGCCGATAAAGAAGAAGTTCGCCTGTGCGGTGTCGTCAGCGGCATCAGGGATCTGATGACCAAAAAAAACGAACGCATGGCCTTCGTTACTCTGGAAGATCTGAGCGGCTTCGTGGAGATGGTGGTTTTTCCCGAAACCTATCGCGAAGCGGCGGAATGGCTGCACAGCGATCAGCCTCTGCTGGTTACCGGTACAGTGGAAGTTTCCGAAGATTCCCGCAAACTCATGCCGAGGGAGATCCTGCCGCTGCAGGAGGTCAGTCGCAAAGAGACCAAGCGGGTTCACATTCGCTTTCAGGTTCCGGGAATGTTGGAAGATCAGTTGCACCGGTTACGGGAAATTATTCAGCGTCATCGGGGTAACTGTCCGGTTCTCATGCATCTGGTGATTCCCGATATGAGCGAGACCGTGTTGCGTCTTCCGGAAACCCTTAAAATTGCGCCAACGGATGAAATGATGGAAGACACCGAGCGCTTGTTTGGGTACAATGTGGTGACTTTCGAATAAAAAATATCCACGTCTGTGCCTGGTCGTCAGCAGTGCCGGGTATCATCGTACCATTGTACAGACAAGGATCTAGGAGAGGTTCATGCAATTTTATCTGGAGTTTGAAAAACCCCTTGTCGCGCTGGAACAGAAGCTTAACGAGTTGCGGGGCTATTCCACTGACGAGGTCGATTTTTCTGGGGAAATCGTGAAACTGGAAAAAAAGGCCGAAAAATTGCGGCGCGAAATCTTTTCCAATCTTAACCGCTGGCAATTAACCCAGTTGGCGCGTCATATCAACCGTCCCTTTACGCTCGATTTTGTCAAACATATCTTTACCGACTGGTTTGAAGTCCACGGCGATCGCAATTTTCGCGATGATCCCGCTTTGGTGTGTGGTTTTGCCCGTTTCGAGGGACAGCCCTGTGCCGTCATAGGGCATCAGAAGGGGCGGGACACTAAAGAAAAAGTTTACCGTAACTTCGGCATGCCCAATCCCGAAGGCTATCGTAAAGCCCTGCGGGTCATGCAGATGGCTGAGCAATTCGGTCTGCCCATTTTCACCTTTGTCGATACCCCTGGAGCGTTTCCCGGTATCGGTGCCGAGGAGCGCGGACAAGCCGAAGCGATAGCTCGCAATCTGCGCGAAATGTCTGCCCTTAAAGTGCCCGTTATTGTAACCGTTACCGGTGAAGGCGGATCGGGCGGCGCGTTGGCCATCGCAGTCGGTAACAGGGTACTTATGATGGAGCATGCGGTCTACTCGGTTATTTCCCCGGAAGGCTGTGCCGCTATATTGTGGAAGGATGGCACCAAAGGGGCGGAAGCGGCCGAGGCTTTGAAACTGACGGCGCGTGATATCGAAAAGCTGGGCTGCGTCATCGATGACGTGATTCCCGAGCCGTTGGGTGGTGCGCATGTCGATCATGAGGCCGCCGCCGAAATGGTGCGTATCTGCCTTAAAAAGCACCTGGATGAGTTAAATCAATTGTCGCCGGATGAACTTCGGGAGCAGCGTTATCAAAAACTGCGTTCCATGACTATTGTTCAGGAATAGAGCTTTATGATATCTCCTGCCACCGGTGAAAATGAAGCTGGCAGCGGGTTCAGCGTCATCGGGCTTGGGCAGTGTTCCCTCGATATACTGGGTTGCGTACCTTGCTATCCAGCCGTGGATAGCAAGGTCGATCTGACTGATACCCTTATCCAGGGTGGCGGCCCTGTGGCCACCGCCCTGGTCGTTTTGGCACGCCTGGGTGAAAACACAGCTTTTGTCGGAAAGATCGGAGATGACGATTTTGGTCTGCGTATTCGACAGGGGCTCCAGGACGAAGGCGTTGACTGTCGCTATTTGCTGACCGATACCGGCGCTACCAGCCAGTTTTCGTTTGTTGCAGTCGACCAACACCACGGTTCGCGTAATATCTTCTGCCATCGCGGCAGTGCCGTGCCTCTTGGTGAAGACGCGTTTCCTGCAGGCTCTTTGCGCGATAGCCGCATATTGCACCTGGATGGATCTCATCCGGATGCCGCGGTTGCCGCCGCCCGCCTGGCCCGCCAGTCAGGCATGGTCATCGTGCTCGATGGTGGAAGCTGGCGCCCCGGATTGGAACCTTTGTTGCCTTATGTTGATCACCTTGTGGTCAGTGAGACATTCGCCAAAGCCTTGTGTCCGGGAAGTTCATCGCGGCAGACTTTAGAACTTTTGATGGCTTACGGGGCACAGGCCGTCACCGTTACGCTCGGGTCGAAGGGCAGTTGGACTTTGTCACGAACCGGGAATATGTTTCACCAGCCAGCTTTCGATGTGGCGGTGGTTGACACGACCGGTTGCGGTGATGTGTTTCATGGTGGGTATATCTATGGTTTGCTGCAGTGTTGGCCATTGGATTACACTGTCCGCTTTGCAGCGGCCTGTGCGGCCATCAAGGCTACGGCTCTCGGCGGGCGCAGTGCCATTCCCGAGCTTGCCATGGTTAAAAGGTTTTTGGCCGACGCTTCGGGCAGTCATGAGTTGCAAGGCCCTGCCTGAGGAATATTGAAAATTTCGCTAGATGAGCGCCAGGGTTGTTATGTTCTCTCAAATTATTCGATGGATAGGGGTTGTTGCACTGCTGGCGGGTCTGCTGAGCGGTTGTGGCGGCGGCTATAACACCCGGGTTGTTGATTCACCTTCTACTGCAGGGCTGAAGGGGCACCAGAAACCCTATACCGTGAACGGGCAGATGTATCATCCCATGGCCTCCTGTGAGGGTTTTGTACAGGACGGATTGGCCAGCTGGTATGGTCCTGACTTCCATGGAAAAAAGACCAGCAACGGCGAAATCTACAATATGCACGCCATGACAGCGGCTCACAAAACCCTGCCTTTGGGGACCAGTGTCCGGGTTAGCAACCAGAATAACGGTCGCCAGGAAATTGTGCGTATCAATGACCGGGGACCGTTTGTAGGTACTCGCATCATCGACCTGTCATACGAGGCTGCCAAACGTTTGGGCGTAGTTGGTCCAGGGACAGCTCCGGTCCGCATCGAAGCTCTTGGCATTGCGCAAACCGATGCGCAGGGAAATCAAACGTATATACCCTCAGGGAACTACGAATCGGGTAACTACGCGGTTCAGATCGGCGCGTTCAGCCTGCGTGACAATGCGCAACGGCTTGCCAGCAGATATCAGCAGAAGTTAGGCAATGCCTTGATCAAGCAGGGATGGGTTGCTGGTAAGCTTTTTTATAGAGTATGGGTCGGACGTTACGATTCCCTGACAGCCGCTTATGCAGCCAGTGATGAATTCGGACGCGCAGGATATGGGAACAGCTTTGTCGTTGCACTTGATTGATTAGCGATATTTGCTTATCGGCACCGAGCTTGTTCCGGATTAACGTGCCTGGTTGGTTATTATGGAATACGTAAGTCACGAAGACAGGTCATACATGGAAAATATCGCGTCCATTGAAGCGATCATACAGCAGCGCCTCGAATTGCCCACTCCGCCCAATGTCGTTTTTCGGTTGCTTGAAGTTATCAAGGATGAAGAGCGTTCTTTTAAGGAAATCGGCGACATTATCAGCAAAGATCCCTCTTTGACCGCCAAGATGATGAAAGTGGCGAATTCCTCCATTTTCGGTTTGTGTGGAAAAATCAGTACTATCGAAAGCGCTCTGGCTGTACTGGGGATCAATGTGATTCGTAATATTGCGCTGTCATTTGTGATTATCGATGGTGTCAAGGCCCCTTCCTCGAGCGTTTTTGACATTGAGTACTTCTGGAAACGCGCCATTACCGCTGCCGTAGCAGGAGAGATTCTCGCTACCCATATCCATTTCCATAGTGTTGATACCTTTCTGTGCAGTCTTCTTAAAGATATCGGCGTACTGGTCATGTATAAGCAGTTGGCCGAAGAATACAAGCAGATCCTGTTGCTGAAAGCCTATGCCGGCAGTCGGAGCTTTCCGGTGGAACGGGAGCTTGTCGGTTTCGATCATGGTCAGTTAGGCGGGCTCATGCTCAAACAGTGGGGGTTGCCTGAGAGTATCTACCTGCCTATTTTTCATCACCATGATGAGGTACCATCTTCCTCGCCCCATGGCACGTTGATCGGCATCCTTAATGTTGCCGATATGCTCTCTGCTCTTTATCATGGTGCGGCTGACTGTCGCACCCTTGACGATGCCCATGCGCTTCTTCACAGCCGCTTCGGTATGGATAAAATAGCCGCCAACCAGATGATTGACTCCCTGGCGGACAAGACCGTCGAGATCCTGAACTATTTTGATATCGATCCGGGCGAGATGAAACCTCTGTCGCAGCTGTTGCAGGAAGCCAATTACGAGCTTGGCACCCAGGCGTTGTCCTATGAGCACCTGGTTTGCGAGCTTAAGCAGTCGCAAGAAGAATCCAGGCAATTCATCAGCAAACTGCTTGAGGCCAACAAAGCATTGCGTAAGCTGGCTTATCGGGACGAGTTGACAGGGCTTTACAACCATCGGTTCTTTCAGCGCGAAATCGAAAAGGAACTGGAACGTGCGAAACGGTACGGCCATCCTTTGTGCCTGATCTTTTTTGATATCGATTATTTCAAGGATATCAACGATACGCATGGACATCTGGTCGGGGATGTTGTGCTTCGCACCGTTTCCCAAAAGCTGTCCTCTTGTATGCGCAGTTGCGATGTTTTCGTTCGCTATGGCGGGGACGAATTCGCCATTATCATGCCCGAAACCGATTACCCCGGTTTTGAAGTTCTCGCCGAGCGGTTACGCCATTCCGTTGAAAATTTTCTTATTCCCATTAACGGTAAGACCATCGCGCTGACCATCAGTATCGGCGGCGCTTTCTTTGATGGTAAAAAAGATACCGTATCGCGATTTTCGATGCTGAGCGTTGCCGATCAGGCCATATATCAGTCCAAAAAATCGGGTCGCAATACGGTGACCATTAAATACGTTGACTGATCGCATTGATTAGGCAATACGATTCGGCAACCTAACAATTCAGGGATTATTATGGACAAAAAAACAGAGTTCGTATTGAAAATGGCACCGAATCACAGCCTCACATTGTACCCGGCGTGTGACACTTGCGACGGAAAAAAACCCGGGGTTGGTTATTTATGTGGCAGTGACGAAGAGGGTAACGGCTTTGTCGTATGGATCACGGATAAAGATGTTTATCAAATTATGGAAAAACTGATCGTCAAAGGATGAGAACCCGGTTCGTCAATTGAACGATCGCCTTCAGAATAAATCGGCCCCTCGCTTTCCAAATGGGGCCTTTCCTTTACCAGATACGCGTCTCAGCCGTCTTTCTGTTTGACCATTATAGGGTTTTTGCAGGGCTCCTTTTCCTTTCCATACCAATCTGTTTTATTTCTCCTCTCAGTCAATACGGAGGTGCCATGAATATCCTGGTGGCTTGCGATTCCTTTAAGGAAAGTCTCTCCGCTTCCCAAGCCTGCAGCGTGGTGGCCTCTGCCGTACGTGCTGCCAAGCCGGACTGGGTGTTGAAAAGCCAGCCGCTGGCAGACGGGGGTGAGGGCACGGCTGAGATCCTGGCAGCGACATCAACAGGCTGTTGGGTGGCGCTGCCCGGTATTATGGGTCCATTGCAGGGCATTACAATAAAAGCTTCTTTCGCCTGGCTTCCCGAAACGGAAACAGCCATCGTGGAGATGGCGCGTACCAGTGGCTTGGCCCTGGTGCCGGATGGCCAGCGCAATCCTTTGCAGACTACTACCTTCGGCACAGGCCAGGTTCTGGCGTCTGCGTTTGATCGAGGGGCGCGTGAGGTGCTGCTGACGTTGGGTGGCAGCGCCACGGTGGATGGCGGTACCGGAGCGGCGCGCGCGCTTGGTTGGCGTTTTCTCGACGCAAGGGGAAATGACGTCCCCCTTGGCGGGCGGGGATTGATCGATATCCGTCGAGTCGTACCACCCTCAAGGCCAATGCCTGCTGTATCGGTGCTTTGCGACGTGACCAATCCCCTGTGTGGCCCCCAAGGTGCCGCCCGGGTGTTTGCTCCGCAAAAAGGCGCCACGCCGTGGCAGGTTGAAATGCTTGAGGCCGGGTTGGAAAATCTGGCCGGGGTCATCGAAAGTCAACTTGGAATCCAGGTCAAAGACATCCCCGGGGGAGGTGCGGCAGGTGGTTTCGGTGCCGGGGCTGTGGCTTTTTTGGGTGGATGTTTGCGCTCCGGTGTTGCTGTCGTTATGGAAAAAGTTCATTTTGAAGATCAGGTGCGATGGGCCGATTGGGTCATTACCGGAGAGGGTTGCCTTGATCGTACTTCCCTTCAAGGGAAGGTGGTCAGCGGCGTATTGGAAATTGCACGGCGGTGCCGTGTTCCCGTGGCGATACTGGCCGGACAGGTCCGGTTAGCTCACGATGAATTATCGCGGGCAGGTGTCGATGTCGCCATCGCTGCCATGCCTGAGGGGATAGCGCTTGCCGACGGCATTGCTCAGGCAGGCGCATTGCTTGGTGCTGCGGCATTACGATTATCAGCACGACTTGATTCAGGTGCCTGATGGGGTTCAAGGTGTAACGCAGTAATTACCTTTTTCTCTGCGGTTCATTGCCTGCCGGTGTGATCGTTTTTTTATCCCTGAAAAAGAGATTCAGTTTGTCAGCCAAGGCCGCGCCGCTGCAGTTCCTCCTTGATAAGCTTTTTTTGCAAAGGATTGAGGCGGCTGGAAGAGGATAATTGTAATACTTCAGGCCCGCGCATACCCGGTAGCCAGAGGGTGAACCAGATACCGGGGGTGTGAGGGTTTTTGAGGATGGCGGTACGCAGGGTCTGGCGCGCCTTCCAGCGGGGGTGTCTGGCGATGATGGAGATGGTTTCGGCGGAGGCGGTCGACCCCCGTAGAAACTGGGCAAGGGCCATCTCCTGCAGGCGAGGGTTGCCAAGGCAGGGCTCCATCAGCGCCACATGGCCTTCCTTGAGAATCGCTGCAACGACAGCGGGTGAGGCCCTGCGGGAAAGGGTTATCTTGTTACCCAGGGGGGTGGTCGGCAGGCGCTGAATGATAAGGCGTTCGGCGGCCAGCTTTTGATCTGGCGAGACACCGGGTAAAAAACAGATGTCCGCCAGTTCAAACAGGTGCAATAACGGCAGCAGGGTTTGCAGGATCGGCGCCGGAAGGTGCGGGTTTTTGATCAGGGCCAGGCGTATCTTATGGCTGCCTTGAGCCTGCTCCATCCGGTACACGGCCTGCAGCAGATCCTCGCTGAGATCGCGGCGTTTAAGCAGGGCCAGCAGGTGCGGTTCTTCCAGGACTCGGTTTTTCAGTGCCGCACGCACCACCTCCAACGCCGGGTCCTGCATGATACCGAACAGTTCCTCCGAACCGCAGGTCAGGGAACGCTGCAGGCGCCGTGCAAGATCGCTGCTGATATGGCCACTTTTAGATCGACTGTCCAAAATGAGTGCCCTGTTATGTTGATCCCGTCTACTCGGTTGTTAAGGCGCTAACAACTTTATCTTCCCAATGATTAATTGTCCGCCCCGTATTCTTCCAGGAAGTTCTTCTTGAACGCGGCAAAGTCGCCCGCCTCGATGGCTTGCCGTACATCAGCCATCATGTTCAGGTAAAAATGCACGTTATGAATGGCGGACAGGGTCGCCGACAAAATTTCATTGGATTTGAACAGGTGATGCAGGTAAGCGCGGCTGAAATTGCGGCAGCAATAGCAGTCGCAGGAAGCATCCACAGGGAAAAAGTCCCGGCGGTAACGCCTGTGGGTCAGGCGAATCTTTCCGCGACGGGTGAATAGCGTGGCACTGCGTGCATAGCGCGTGGGAATGACGCAATCGAACATATCCATGCCACGCTCTACGCTTTCCAGAATATCTTCAGGCAGACCTACTCCCATCAGGTAACGCGGCTTGTTCTCGGGCAGCATGGGTGCCGTGTAATCGACCACCTTTTTCAACAGTTCCAGTCCCTCGCCGACGCTGACCCCGCCAATGGCATAACCGGGAAAATTCATGGTCGTCATCTGCCGCGCGCATTCCTGTCGCAGATCTTCGTAGATGCCGCCCTGCACGATACCGAACAGGGCCTGATCGGCGCGGCCATGACTCTTCAGACAGGCTTCCGCCCAGCGCAGGGTTTTACGAATCGATTTCGCGGCATAATCATGGGTTGCCGGATAGGGGATACATTCGTCAAAGGCCATGATGATGTCGGCACCCAGAGAGTTCTGAATGGACATGGCCTCGGCCGGGCCGAGAAAAATTTCCTCTCCGGTCACTTCATGATGAAAAAATACACCGGTTTCGGTGATGCGTTTTTTCGGCAGGGAAAAGACCTGGAATCCACCGCTGTCGGTGAGAATCGGATGGGGCCAGTTCATGAAACGGTGCAGCCCGCCTGCCTTTTCGATCAGTCCCTCTCCAGGTGCAAGATGCAGATGGTACGTGTTGGAAAGAATGATCTGAGCGCCGGTTTCTTCAACCTGTGCCGGTGTCATGGCTTTGAGGGCGCCATGGGTGCCGACGGGCATGAAGATAGGGGTTTCGATGGTGCCGTGAGGGGTCGTTAACCGGCCACGGCGTGCAGCCGTTTGCGAATCGGTGGCGAGCAGTGAAAATTCGAACATGGTCTATGCCATCCCTGCGATTTTGAAGGTAGAATGAAAAAAAGGTTCAAGCTGTTCTTGAACCCTGCCCGGACTTTATCAGAAGCTTTCCTTGAAAGCAACTGTTGGGGGGCTTTGATCTTCTTTCCGGGGGCTGGTTGTCGCTGGCTGGAGGCCTGTTACTATTTCAAATGAAACGTTTGTCTGTCTCAGGAAAAATCATACGAAAGGAATCGATGGATGACGCGAAGTTTTTTCTGGCAGATGCTGATTGTCTTGGCGACAGTGCTGTTTTTTAATTATGTATTAACTAATTTTTCACCGCAAACTCCAGAGCCGGTGGTCGAGGTCAGTTACAGCCGATTTAAAACCGAACTGGCTGCAGATAACGTTTCTTCCGTGACGTTTGATGGGAACAACCTGGTTGGCGACCTGAGAGAACGTGCGGCCGTTGATAATGTCCCTGGGAACGTGGTTGAAAAGTCCTTCTTGCGTTTTCGCACAACCATGCCACCCGTGCCGGATACACGATTACTTGACGATTTGCAGCAGCGTAAGGTGGATGTACGTGTCCATCCGGAGAAAAAACCTTCAGCATGGGCCACGGCACTGATTTATATGCTGCCATGGATATTGATCGTGGCGGTGTGGTGGTTTGTGATCAAGGGGATGCGTACACGGCAGGGCCCGGGCGGCGGCGTGATGGGTGGTTTTGCCAAGTCGGGCGCCAAAATGTATACCAAGGAACGTTCCCGGGTCACTTTTGCGGATGTGGCCGGGTTGGAAGAAGCCAAGCAGGAGCTTATGGAGATTGTGGAATTTCTGCAAAATCCCAAACGTTTCATGCGCCTGGGCGCCAAGGCTCCGCGTGGTGTGCTGTTGGTCGGACCGCCCGGAACCGGGAAAACCCTTATGGCGCGTGCCGTGGCAGGGGAGGCGGGGGTGCCATTTTTCACCATTTCAGCCTCTCAGTTTATCGAAATGTTTGTCGGTGTCGGCGCCAGTCGTGTGCGTGATCTGTTCGGTAACGCCAAGAAAAACGCTCCAAGTATCATTTTTATCGACGAACTCGATGCGGTTGGTCGTGCCCGGGGAACCGGCCTTGGTGGCGGCAACGACGAACGGGAACAAACTCTGAACCAGCTATTGTCGGAGATGGACGGTTTCGAGGCCCATGATGAGGTCATCGTCATGTCGGCAACCAACCGTCCGGATGTTCTCGATCCGGCTCTGTTGCGGCCCGGACGCTTCGATCGGCAAGTGGTGGTGGAGCGGCCCGACTGGCGTGCCCGGGAAGAAATCCTCAAGGTGCATACACGCACCGTGCCCCTTGCGGACGATGTGGACCTGCGGGTCATGGCCCGCAGCACGCCCGGCATGTGCGGTGCGGATCTGGAAAACCTTGTGAACGAGGCGGCTTTGATCGCGGCCCGTGAAGATGCCCAGTCGGTGACCATGGACCATTTCGAACGGGCCAAGGACCGTGTACTTATGGGTACCGAGCGCAAGTTGGTCATGTCGCAGCAGGAAAAACGTATTACCGCCTATCACGAAGCCGGGCATACCCTGCTGGCACGTCTGTGCCCCGGGGCCGATCCGATTCACAAGGTTTCCATCATTCCGCGGGGACAGGCGCTGGGGGTCACCCAACAGCTACCGGTGGATGATCGCTATCACTACTCACGTTCCTACCTGATGACCCGCATCGCTGTCAGCCTGGGAGGGCGTGCGGCTGAAAAGATGATATTTGATGAATTTTCCACCGGCGCTCAAAACGACTTGAAGCAGGCGACAGAACTGGCGGAAAAGATGGTCTGCCAATGGGGGATGAGCGAGCGCATCGGTCCCTTGAGTTTCAGTCGTGGCGAGGAACACCCCTTTTTAGGGCGTAAACTGGCCAGTGACAACTCATTCAGCGAGCACATGGCCTGGATCATCGATCAGGAGATCGAAAAGATCATCAAGGCCGGTGACCAGCAAGCCAATGATATTATTGCCAATCATTTATCGGCGTTGCGCAAGCTCGCCGAGGCGCTGCTCGAGGAAGAAGTACTTGATCATAAGCGCGTGGACGAGGTCCTTAGAGACGCAGGTGTCGAGGTCAAAGATGAACCTGTGGAAAAATCTGATGGGGCTACCCTGCTGGAAGGTGAGTTGGCGGCCGGAGCGGTAGAGAATTAGTCATCCCGTTTGGCGCGATCTTTTTCTGATGGCTTTTTATCTTAGGGAGGTGTAACCCAGGCATATACGTTCATTACGTTTTTATGGTGGTTTTCCGATAGGAACGCGTAACTTCAAAGGACAGATTATGCCAAAAAAAAAGGCAGCAGAAAACGCATATATTTTCCGGCCTCCTGGGGATAATCATTGGATGGATATTGCAGCCTTGATTGCATCCTCTATCCCGAATGCTCTCGTTTCCAGATTGGGCAAACACTTTGGTGCGCTTTATTATAAAAATATTGCAAGATGCGAATATTCCTACTGTCTTGCCGCGTTTGATAACACCGGACGGCTTGCCGGAGTCATTCTTGGCACTCTAGATCATGATGCAGCTAAATCGCTGGATTTTGCTCTGAAAATAAGGTTACTGCTGGCCGCGAACATAAGACTTTTTCCCCGGCAGTATTCCGCTGGTTTTTATGCGGGTTGCGCACCCGGAATGCAACAAAATATCAGACAAAAAATTTTCCGAAGGCCGAACTTATCGTTGTTGTAGTTCATGACGATTTTAAAGGTAACCGCATTGGCAAGACATTGATCAATGAACTGGAATCCTTTTTCAGAAAAAACAATCTCGACAAGCCTTACCTGATACTGACCGAGAAATCGAACCGGGTCGCAAATAACTTATATGAAAAATTAGGCGCCCAATTCATAAAAACATACCCCTATCACGACAAGCTTATGAACGAATGGCACAAGCCGATATTTTAGGCGGATTTATTTCCACCAGACGCCTGGGGCAATGCATTGCAAGGCCTACAGCCGTATACTGGTTCTTATCCTGTTCTTTGTGGTACCTATGCTGGATCGAACGTGGGGGGGATTGTGGATTATGCGGTAAGCCATCTATCCATGGCAGGCGTTCGCGGTCGGGTAAAGGGTTCTGGGAGGAGCTTCAGGCAATCTTCTGCCGAAAAAAAAGCCTGCGGTTTGCCGCAGGCCCTTTTCGTTAGACGTAAAAATCGCAATCAGATCAGCGCAGGTTGTAGAAAACGTCCCGGCCGCTGAAGCAGGCTGCGTCGCCGAGTTGGTCCTCGATGCGCAGCAGTTGGTTGTATTTACATACCCGGTCGGTACGACATGCGGAGCCGGTTTTGATCTGGCCGGCGTTGGTGGCCACTACCAGGTCGGCGATGGTGGTGTCTTCGGTTTCACCGCTGCGATGGGAAACTACGGCGGTGTAACCGGCGCGCTTGGCCATTTCGATGGCCTCGAGGGTTTCGGTCAGGGTACCGATCTGGTTGAGCTTGATGAGAATGGAGTTTGCAATACCCTTTTCGATACCTTCCTTAAAGATCTTTGTATTGGTCACAAACAGGTCATCACCGACGATCTGGATGCGTTTGCCGAGCTTGTCTGTAAGGATTTTCCAACCATCCCAGTCGTTCTCCGCCATGCCGTCTTCGATAGAGATGATCGGATAGCGATCGACCAGGTCGGCGTAGAAATCGGCCAGCTCGGCAGCGGTTTTAATCGGCTGAGCTTCGTTGGCCAGGTTGTATTTGCCATCAACGAACAGTTCCGAAGCGGCAACATCCAGCGCCAGCAGCACGTCTTCACCAGGCTTGTAGCCGGCAGCCTTGATGGCTTCCATGATGACTTCGAGGGCTTCTTCGTTGCTCTTGAGGTTCGGAGCAAAGCCGCCTTCGTCGCCTACGGCCGTGTTGTATCCACGTTTTTTGAGCACCGACTTAAGGGCGTGGAAAATCTCGGCCCCCATACGCAGCGCCTCTTTAAAAGACCCCGCACCCGCAGGCATGACCATGAATTCCTGGATGTCGACATTGTTATCGGCATGCGCGCCGCCATTCAGGATGTTAAGCATGGGCAACGGCAGTTCCCGGCCGTTGGGTCCGCCCAGATACTGATACAGGCTCAAGCCGAGTTCTTCTGCGGAGGCTTTGGCACAGGCCAGGGATACCCCGAGCATGGCATTGGCGCCAAGAGAAGATTTGAACTCAGTGCCGTCGAGCTCGATCAGCCTGCGGTCGATGGCGGCCTGTTCGGTCGATTCCCAACCGAGCAGTTCGGCAGCGATGACGTTGTTGACGTTATCGACTGCCTTGAGAACGCCCTTGCCGAGGTAACGGGTAGGATCACCGTCACGCATTTCCAGTGCTTCACGTTCGCCGGTGGAAGCACCGCTCGGTACTGCAGCTCGGCCCATGGCACCGCTTTCGAGGAATACTTCAACTTCAACGGTCGGATTTCCCCGCGAATCGAGGATTTCGCGGGCATAGATATCGACGATTTCGCTCATGACAAGCCCCTCTGAAAAAGATTTGTATTAGGTACGGTTCATACCAGTCGTAAGACCGCCCCTTTTATAGCACATTGGCTTTGAATTGGAACCTCTTTTTTGGAATTTTCACCTGGCCGGAATATCCGAAAAGGATTGATTTTGGCGGACGATCAGTGGTAAATGAAGAAGATTACGTAACTAATCTGGATCATACCTGAAGAGTTTTAATGCAACCTCCGGTTGCGGGCCATTTTGAGTTTATGCGTTTTGTGTGCGTTGGCTGTATCGCAGAGCCGCTGCAGAAAACTTTATTCTAGCCGGCTTCAGTCGTTTGCAGTTAGCGACTTCGCCATGTTGTCTCAGGGCTCCTCCGGGTTAAGGAAATAAAGGATATTTTTTGAGTATACGGGATTTCCACGGGAGGTTTGTGGCCGAAGATCAACGGCTGGCGAACCTCCTTTTCGGTCAAGCCAATATAAACCTGAAGCAGATCGAAAAAATTCTCGGGGTGAATATTGCCTCCAAGGGGAGTGAGTTGCACATCACCGGCGACGATCATCAGATCGCTCTGGCGCAACGTCTGCTCGAAGAGTTGTATGGTCTGCTGAAGGCGGATTATCCTCTCTATCCTCCCGATATCGACTATGCCATACGCATTCTCAGTGCCGATAGCAAGGCGCGGTTGAAGGATATTTTTCTCGATACCGTCTGCATCTCCGCACGCAAAAAAATCATCTCCCCCAAAAGCCTTGCCCAAAAGGATTACATCGATGCTATCCGTCACAACGAGGTTGTGTTTGGCATTGGTCCGGCCGGTACTGGCAAGACTTACCTGGCCATGGCGATGGCAGTGTCCTTTTTATTGAAAAAGGAAGTGGCGCGAATCGTGTTGGTGCGACCTGCTGTGGAGGCTGGTGAAAAACTCGGATTTTTGCCCGGGGATATCGCCGAAAAGGTCAATCCCTATCTGCGCCCGCTTTACGATGCTCTTTTCGATATGCTCGATTACGAACGTGGGCAGATGTTGATCGAAAAAGGTGTAATCGAGGTGGCTCCCCTGGCATTTATGCGTGGGCGCACGCTCAATGATGCGTTTGTTATTCTTGATGAGGCGCAAAATACCACGGCCGAACAGATGAAAATGTTTCTCACCCGGCTCGGTTTTGGCAGTCGGGCCGTTATCACCGGCGATATTACCCAGATCGATCTGCCGACCGGCCGCAAATCAGGCTTGAAAGAAGCTGCCGAGATTCTGCAGGGGATCAAGGGAATTCATTTTAACTCTTTTTCCGATCGCGATGTAGTGCGCCATCCCATTGTTCAAGCCATTGTCCAGGCTTACGATCGGGACCGGACCCGAAAAGCCGAAGCGCCTGCAAGTGAAGGAGACACCGAACATTATGACCGGCAAGACTGATCGCAAGCAGGAAAGCCCTGGGCACAAGCGCAAACCTGGTCCTGCCTTCATGAGCTTTCAGCTTTCCATGGATCAAGTTACTCAGCGCAACCTGATGTTGTTGCTGGTGAGTATTCTGATTGCTTTTATTGTTATCCCCAAGGGAAGCTTTATACCCGGTTTTTATCAACCGGGCGATATCGCCTCGCGCAATGTCAAAGCGCCTCGCGATCTTCTTGTACCCGATGAGACCCTCACTGAAAAAAAACAACGCGAAGCCGCCGATGCGGTTCTGCCGATATACGATTACGACCCTCGTGCGGGGCGCGATATTACCGAACGCCTCAAACAGGGCTTCGTGTTGCTGCAAAAACAATCGGAAAAGGAGGCTGCGGGGCGTCATGAACTGGAAACCTTGCTCGGCATTAGCCTCTCTAATGATGAACTGACTGTATTGCGGCAAGTGGCCGCGAAACCTGAACAGGTTACGTTGCTTGTTGAGGCCCTGAAGAAGGTTATGCTCAACCAGATTGTCGGGAACCTGCAGCTTTTTCAAACCGGCGGAGAGCGCGGTATCGTCATTCGCAATCTCATCACCCGTGAAGAACGGGTCACGCAGGGGCTCGACCAGGTTATCGGCATTGGTGATGCTTTCGACCAGGTTTCCGGGCAGCTTGCCAAGCTTAAAAATCTGTCTACGGAAGAACGCAGCATTCTCTATGCCCAGGTTTCAAAACTGTTGCGACCCAATCTCACTTATAATCAGAGCGAGACGGAAAATCGGCGTATAGCAGGACGGGAAGCGGTCAAACCGGTTCTTATGCAGGTTAAAAAAGGGGAGATGATCGTTCGTGAAGGTGAACGCGTAACCGAGGAGCAGGTGACCAAACTCAAGGCTCTGCGAGATTTCGGCAGCGACCACATGCCCTTGCGCATGGCTGTCGGATTATCCCTGGCCCTGGTACTGTTGCTGTCCATATGTCACCGATACGGCCGCCGCAACATCAGCAAGTATCGGCCCGATAACCGCGACCTGCTGTTTATGGCGGCAACCTTTGTCGGTTTGTTCATTCTGGTCAAGTTGTCCATTTTCATCTGTGCGGCACTGGAGGGGTCTTTTCCCTATATTGAGTCTTCCAGTTATTATTACGTTTTCCCATTCGCCGCCGGAGCCATGCTGGTACGTATTGTCCTCAACTCGGAGGTCGCTTTAATCTTCGGCGTGGCCTTTTCCATGGTGATCGGCCTGCTTTTCGGAGATAACCTGCACATTGCCCTGTTTGCCCTGGTCGGTAACCTCACTGGGGGGCATTGGGTGCGTCATTGTACCCAGAGGACCAGCCTGTATCAGGCCGGTTGGCGCCTGTCGCTGGCCAATATAGGCATGGTGTTGGCCACACAACTCATTGCGGGGCGCGGTTTCGATATACAGATGCTTTACAAGGCCGGATTTGGCTTTGCCGGCGGCTTCTTTTGTGCGTTGCTGGTCACCGGTCTGGTGCCGTTGGTGGAAGCCTTATTCAAATATACGACCAATATCAAGTTGCTGGAACTTGCCAACATGAATACGCCGGTGTTGCGCGAATTGATGATCCAGGCTCCCGGCACCTATCATCATTCCATTATTGTCGGCAACCTGGCCGAGGCGGCGGCCGAAACCATCGGCGCCAATCCGCTGCTTGCCAGGGTGGCAGCCTATTATCACGATATCGGCAAAATCCGCAAACCGCTCTACTTTGTAGAAAATATCGGTGTGCAGGAGAATCGCCATAATAAGCTCAGCCCTTCCATGAGCGCTCTGATTCTCATGTCGCATGTCAAGGAAGGGGCCGATATGGCCCGGGAAAACAAGCTCGGTCAGACTCTGCATGATATCATTCGACAGCACCACGGCACGGCGTTAATCAAGTTCTTTTACGACAAAGCCAAGAATCAGGAAGATCCCGAGGTGCAGCAGATCAATGAACGTGATTACCGGTATCCCGGTCCCAAACCTCAGACCCGTGAGGCTGCGTTGATCATGCTGGCTGATTCCATTGAAGCGGCCAGTCGTACCCTGACAGATCCGACGCCGGCCCGTATTCAGGGCATGGTCCAGAAAATCATTAACAATATTTTTATTGACGGTCAACTCGACGAATGCGAATTGACCCTCAAGGATCTGCATAATATAGCCAAGAGTTTTAACCGCATCCTGGCGGGTATTTTCCACCACAGGATCGATTACCCCGAGCCTGTTCATAAGGAACGGGAGAAGGAAACGGTAAAGAAGAAAAATGGGGATGATTCACATCGAGAACCGCCAAAAGAACCAAAAGATAGCCCTGGAAACGCTGGAAAAGGTAGCTCAGAGGATCTTAAACGACTCGGGATGTCCTGATGCCGAACTGTCGATAGTGATCGTCGACGATGAGCAGATCCAGCAGATCAACCGCGACTATCTGCAGCGTGACAAGCCGACCAATGTTATCTCCTTTGCCATGCAGGAAGGCGAGGACGTTGGCCTTCATCCGGGGTTGCTCGGAGATGTGATTATTTCGGCCGACACCGCAGCGAGAGATGCCCTTGAAGCCGAGCTGGCGTTTGAGAGCGAGCTGTATTTTTTGTTGCTGCACGGTATTCTGCATCTGCTCGGCTACGACCATGAGCGTGGCACCGAAGAAGAGGCGCAGCTTATGGAGGCCCGTGAAGAAGAACTTTTTTCGCATATTCGGAAAGAGTTCCTCGGTAACTGAACAGGGAGACCATGAAACCTTGCAAAGGCATGCATTTCAGCTTTAACTGCGCCATCGAGGGGATTCTCTGGGCGGCGCGTACCCAGCGGCACATGCGCTATCATTGCATTGTGGCCTTGGGGGTTGTGCTGGCGGGCCTGATATTCAAGGTTTCTGCGCTTGAGTTTATTTTGCTTGTTTTCGGGATTGTACTGGTGCTGTTTGCGGAGTTGGTTAATACCGCATGCGAGGCGCTGGTCGATCTGGTCTCGCCGGAGTTTCACCCGCTGGCGCGGCGAGTGAAAGATGTGGCCGCAGGGGCGGTATTGTTGGCAAGTGTCGGTGCCGCGATTGTGGGCTATCTGATTCTGGCAGGATATGTTTTTACCCCCGGCGGGGATTTGCAGGCTACTCCGTTGTCCGCAGTCGCGTCCGGTCAACTGGCGGTTTTTAGTCTTCTTACGGTACTCTTGTTGGTGGTGCTGCTCAAGGCCTGGGCGGGCCGCGGAACCCCTCTGGAAGGGGGGATGCCCAGCGGTCATGCAGCGTTCGCCTTTTCCGTGGCAACCTCGGTGGCCATGGCGCCGGTCGGTTCGGTGGTGGCGCTCCTGTCTTTGGCGCTGGCGGTGATGATAGGGCACAGCCGCGTTTACATGGGTATTCATAGTCTGCATGAGGTGTTGGCCGGCGCCGCACTCGGTACCGGTGTTACCTGGGCATTGCATCTGTTTTGTGGCTGACAGCCCCGGTTCGGGCGATTGTCAGCTGAAATTTTTTTCTGGAGGTTGATTTTGGACGACGAAGGTTCAGGAAACAAGACCGTTTTCTGGCGCCGCTTGAGCGAAGCATTGCTGCCCGGCCGGCGGCGCGTACGCAGCGAAGAGGAATTGCAGGCGGTGATCGATGCCTCCGAAGAGGAGGGCATCATCAATGAAGAAGAAGGAGAAATGCTGCAATCGATATTCGAGTTCGGGGAAACCATCGTACGTGAAATAATGGTGCCCCGGACCGATATGCGATGCTGCAGTATGGATGACACCGTCGAAGAAGTGTTGCATGCGATCATCGATTCAGGACATTCCCGTATCCCCATCTACCAGGGGAGTACCGATCATATCGTGGGGTTGGTTTACGCCAAGGACTTGCTTAAACATTGGGGAAGTCCTATATCCGCACTTGATCTGGCCAGCATCATGCGCGAACCGTATTTTGTCCCCGAAACCAAAAAGATCGAAGAACTGCTGAAAGAATTCCGTACCCGCCGTATGCACATGGCTATTGCTATCGATGAATACGGCGGTACCTCAGGCCTGATCACCATCGAGGATCTTATCGAGGAGATAGTCGGCGATATTCAGGATGAATATGATCTTGAAGAAGATTGGTTGCTTCCTCAGGAGGATGGCAGCCTGTTGGTCGATTGCCGGCTTAATATTGATGAATTTGAGGATTACTTCGCCGTGACCATCCCTCGTGAGCGGTTTGACACGGTGGGCGGTTGGTTGTTTCACCTGCTTGGCCGCGTACCTGTCAAGGGGGAAGAACTTCGCAGTCAGGGGCTGCTAATGACGGTAGAAGAATGCGATGAACGGAAGATTCTCACGGTCCGGGTAGGGCGCGATACCGGTACAAAGGAGCCTGCGGCGACATGAGGTTGCGCCTTCCCGATGCGGATCTGTGCTGGTCTTTGGTCTCGGGCCTATTGTTGGCTCTGTCCTTCCCGCGCCTTGATCTGGCGCCATTGGCCTGGGTCGGCCTGGTGCCGTTGCTTCTGGTTTCGGGGCGGCGGCCTTTTGCCAGCGGGTTTGCAGCCGGAGTCGGATTTTTTGGTCTGGTGTTATATTGGCTGAATATCGTGATGGTCAATTACGGACATCTGCATCCGGTGCTTTCGGTTGTGGCTTATCTGATGCTCATCGTATACCTGGCTTCGTTCTTCGGTGTTGCCACCTGGGCCGGTCATCGCCTGAAGGAGCGCCTCGGACTTTGTTTGTCCTTGACTCTGCCGGTTGTATGGGTAGCGCTCGAATTCTTACGGTCTTTTTTTCTCACCGGTTTTCCCTGGGCAATGTTGGGATATTCCCAGCAGAGCCTACTGTCTCTGATTCAGTCCGCCGATCTGCTGGGCCCTTACGGTCTGAGTTATCTGCTGGTGTTGTCCAATGTAACGCTGGCATTGCTGGTACGCTGGTGTGCCCGGCGCACAACAACCCCCTTTCCGCGACTGGCGCTGATCCTGACCCTGTCGCTGGCCATCGGGAATTTTGCCTATGGCCAAATCCGCCTGCAACAGCAACCCGACGGTCGCGAAGTATCCCTGCAAACGGTTCTGGCCCAGGGGAACATCGACCAATCCCTGAAATGGGATCCCGCTTATCAGTGGGGTACCATCGATATTTACAAGCGTTTGTCCCTGCAACCGCAGGACCAGCCTGCACAACTGATTATCTGGCCGGAAAGTGCTGTGCCCTTTTTCTTTCAGGAGACCGGTATCCTGTCCGATCAGGTGCGTCAGGTTGCCGCGCGTCGCGGGGCATGGCTGTTGTTCGGTAGCCCGGCTTTTGAGGATATCAACCGCCGCCGCCACTATCTCAACAGCGCCTTTTTGTTGTCGCCTTCGGGGCAGGACCTGGGGCGCAGTGACAAAGTGCATCTCGTTCCCTTCGGGGAATATGTGCCTTTGAAAACTTTTTTCCCCTTTATCGACAAACTTGTCGTGGGCATTGGTGACTTTTCTCCCGGCACCATCAGTCCATTGCCGATGAACGGGCATAAAATCGGAGTGCTGGTCTGTTTCGAGGGTATTTTTCCCGAACTGGCGCGTGAGTATGTGCGCCGCGGTAGCGATCTCTTGGTGAATATTACCAACGATGCCTGGTTCGGAAAATCCTCCGCTCCCTATCAACATCTGGCGATGGTCCGGTTTCGCGCGGTAGAGAACCGTATATGGCTGGCGCGTGCCGCCAATACCGGCATTTCTGCGTTGATAGCACCCTCGGGTCGCATTACCGCCCAATCGCCCTTATTTGAGCGCATGGCTTTGAGCGGCACGGTGGGATTGGGATCTCAACCCACCCTCTATAATCGTTTCGGCGATGTTTTTCCTACTCTTTGCGGGGTGATAAGCCTTGTATGGTTATTTCTCGCATGGCGTCGACGTCCGGTCTGATTGTCAGGTTTCGGTCCGTATTACGTCATGGGGTATTAACCTCTCCTGATGCTTCAACTATTGTCTCCATAAGCATTCGTCCCATCTTCTGTTCAAATCCCTGTGTTTGACTTTCCCTTTTCAGCAGCGACAATTTAAATGAGGGCTGCAACAAGAACGTGGTTGCTGCATTCCCTGTCGGCTTGAGCGTTTCTTTTCCAAGGGAAGGAGAACAAGCCCATGCTGGATGCCTTTTCCTATGCCGATGACCTCGGTCCTGCCAAAATTATTCACATTTACGAGCCCACCAACGGCCTGAAGGGCGTGCTGGTGATTGACAATGTAGCCGTCGGGCCGGCGATTGGTGGCCTGCGCATGGCACCGGACGTCAGCACCGGGGAGTGTTTCCGGTTGGCACGGGCGATGACGCTTAAAAATGCGATTGCCGGGCTTGCCCACGGTGGAGGCAAATCGGTGCTGTATGGTGATCCGAAAATGCCACCTGCCGACAAGCAGCGGCTGATTCGGGCCATGGCCTGTTCCCTGCGTCACTGTCAGGACTACATCTTCGGGCCGGATATGGGCACCGATGAAACCTGCATGGCCTGGGTCAAGGACGAAATCGGCCGGGCCGTCGGACTGCCGGAATCCCTTGGCGGGATCCCCCTCGATAAAATTGGCGCCACGGGGTGGGGGGTTCGCCATGCCGTGGAAGTGGCCGCACCAATCGCGGGGTTTTCCCTATCCGGCGCCAGAGTCGTCATTCAGGGATTCGGCGCGGTTGGGCAGCACGCTGCCCGCTTTCTAGCTGAACTGGGGACGGTGTTGGTCGGGGCCGCAGATTCCAAAGGGACCCTGTATCATCCAGACGGGATTGATGTCGCTAAATTGATGGAACTCAAGAATAAGGGTAAAAGCGTACTCGATTATCCCGAGGGGCAGAAACTCGACCGGGATGCGGTGATCGATCTGGACTGCGAGATATGGATTCCGGCTGCCAGGCCCGACGTGATCACAGAAGCCAACGTTTCCCGGTTGCGTACCAAACTTGTAGCGCAGGGAGCCAACATCCCCTTGAGCTTGGGCGCTGAAAAAATTCTGCATGAGCGCGGGGTGCTTTGTCTGCCGGATTTCATTGCCAATGCCGGTGGCGTGATTTGCGGAGCCATGGAGTACCACGGTGGCTGGAAGGGGCTGGTATTCGATGTGGTGGCGGAGAAAATCCGCGCCAATATCGATGAAATGCTGCGCCGGGTGAAAAGTGAAGGGCGCCTGCCGCGCGAGGTGGCCACGGATATGGCGTTGACTATATTGCATAAGGCCATGGCGACCCGACGCTGGTCGATTTATTGAAATGATGTCTGCCGGGTGTCTGTTCGTATGCAGATCTTGAAAAGCCTCTCACGCACGTTCCTTTCAGTCGCATAAGACGCAAAGACGCAAAAGTAAGCCGGGTTTTGTTTTCTTGGCGGTCATTGCGGCTTGAGTCAGCGTAGCGAACGAGCGTGGGAAAGATTTGCTTTGATTTTGAATGATTGATTCGAACATTTCAAAACCTGGTCGGTGGGTAAAGGAGCAACCATGTACCGGATCCGTTTTCATGGCCGAGGCGGTCAGGGGATAAAGACCGCCAGTCGCATCCTCGGCACGGCTCTTTTCATAGAGGGGTTCGAGGTGCAGGATGCGCCGCGTTATGGTGCCGAGCGGCGGGGCGCGCCGATTTTTGCTTATGTAAGGGCTGATATGTGTCCCATTCACGAGCGCGGTGTGATCCATCGCCCGGATCTGGTGGTGGTGGCGGATGAAACGTTGCTGGCTATTTCAGCCGCTCAGGTCCTGGAGGGGGTGACAGGTTCCTGCGTGGTGCTGATCTATTCCGCCAAGCCGGAAGCATGGTGGCGACAGCAATTACCCGACATTGCACAGATCGTCGTATTGGAACCCCTGGAATCCTTGTCCGCGGCTATCCCCATCGGGGCATTTTGTGTCGGGGCCGCTGCGGGTTTGCTCGGCAAGATATCGGCAGAGGCGTTGGCGCAGGCAGTGGAAGACGAGCTGGCCGCCTACGATGCGGCTTTGGTGGAGAGTAACCGCCGCGCTATTTTAGCTGCCTATATGGAGGTCACACCCTGGCGTGGGCTTGTATGTTCCAGCTTGTCTCTGACGGTTTCACAGACGCCGCCTCCAGTCTGGGTGGAGGTTCCGAACGATGCCGTGGATATAGGGGCGCCGGTGATTCACGCCGGTGGCACCAGCGGTTTGGTCAAAACGGGGTTGTGGCGTACTCGCAGGCCGGTTATTGACAGGGAGCGATGTCGCCGTTGTCTGCAATGCTGCGCCTGGTGTCCGGAAGGTGGCATTTTGGTCGGGGAGGATGGATGGCCGGTGATCGATTACGAGCACTGCAAAGGCTGCCTGGTATGCGCCGCCCAGTGTCCGTTCCAGGCGATCGGGGTCATCCCCGAAACCCAGGCAGAAGGAGGACCTGATGCGCAAACTGCTGACCGGCAATAGCGCTGCCGCCTGGGGGGCGCGGCTGGCGGAGATCGATTACCTGCCGGTGTTTCCCATCACGCCCCAGACGGAGATCATCGAGACCCTGGCCGAATGGGTGGATCGCGGCGAGCTTAACGCCAGGTTGACAACCCTGGAGTCGGAACATTCCATGCTGACTGCCGCAGGCGCCGCCGCGGTAACGGGGGTACGGGTCTTTACCGCTACCTCCAGCCAGGGGCTGCTGTATGCCATGGAAATGCTCTACAACGTGGCCGGCTGGCGTGCGCCGCTGGTGCTGGTCAACGTCTCGCGGGGACTGTCTGCGCCGATCACTCTGGAGCCCGATCACAACGATATCCTCGCGGCGCGCGATAGCGGTTTTCTGCAGTTGCACTGCGCCACCTGTCAGGAAGTACTCGATAGTGTGCTGCTGGCTTATCGTCTGGCTGAGGATATGCGGGTGCGGCTGCCGGTGCTTGTCAACCTGGATGGTTTTTACCTCTCATTTACCCGTGAGCCGGTCGTGATCCCCTCGCAGGAGCAGGTGAGAGCTTTTTTGCCGCCTTTCGATCCTGGACGCAACCGGTTTCGCGGCGGCGAACCGGTCAGCCAGGCGGTGGCGGTGCTGGGCGGTGGGCCCTATTCCTACTTCCGTTACCAGGCCCACCTTGCGGCCCTTGAGGCGGGACAGGTATTTGACGAACTTGGCCAGGAATTCAGCGACCGTTTCGGCCGTTCCTTCCCGGCGATCGAAGCCTATCGCAATGAGGATGCTGAAATCCTGTTTGTCATGATCGGCTCGTTTGCCACCAAGGCTCGCGAGGCGGTTGATCGGCTGCGTGATGCGGGCCAAAAGGTCGGTTTGTTAAGGCCACGCCTGCTGCGGCCTTTCCCGACCGGGGAGTTTGCCCGGCTGCTGTCCGGCAAAGCAGGGGTGGCGGTGGTCGATCAGAACCTGTCCAACGGGCTGGGTGGTATCCTCTATACCGAACTGGCTGCGGCGCTCTACAATCTTCCGCAACGGCCTCTGCTGGCCAGTTTTGTCGGCGGGTTGGGGGGACGCGACATCACTGCTGGTGAGTTTTACGCCATGGCCGAGCAGGTGCGTCAGGCCGTGGCAAAGGGACAGGCACCGCCACCGCGTCTGCTGTTCACCGATCAGGAACTGAAGGGGATGCGTGGACTGCAGCGTATTGCCGCCGGGAAGGAGGGCAAGCCATGAACCATACACCTATCGGCAATCCCGACGCGTCAATCCGGCAGCGGTTGTTGGCCTCCGGAACCCCCATGTGCGCCGGTTGCGGCGGATTGCAGGCACTGCACCAGATTTATGATCTGGTGGGTGACAAGACCGTGTTCGTCAATGCCGCGGGCTGCATGACTCTGCTGTCCATCTATCCCTATACGCCCTTTTCGGGATCCTGGTTGTATACTGCCATGGCCTGTGCCCCGGCGGGCGCCCAAGGGGTACGGGATGCTCTGGATGTTCTGCTGTCCAAAGGGCGCATCGAACCGGAGCAGGACCAACTGCCGGTGGTCCTGACAGGGGATGGATCGGCTTACGGAATGGGGCTTTCCGCGACCTCGGGAGCTATCGACCGGGGGCTTGATTTCCTTTATATCTGCTACGACAACGAGGGCTACGGTAATACCGGCCACCAGTATTCGGCGGCCACCCCTGCCGGGGCACACACCGCCACCAGTCGTGTGGCGGGGTACTCCGGCGTCAAAAAGGATCTGTTCGCTATCTGGAGCGCGCATCGACCGGCTTATGTCGCTACCGCCATCGGTACCGAATCGGCTGATCTGGCGCGCAAGGTGAAAAAAGCCTTGAGCCTGCATGGGCCGCGCCTGCTGCTGGTACTGGCGCCCTGTCCCACGGGGTGGGGGTTTGAACCGTCCCGCATGGTGGAACTCGGCAAACTGGCCGTGCAGTCCGGTATCTGGCCCCTGAAGGAGTATATCGACGGTCAGGTAAGGCATACCAAGGTCCCAGCTAAAAGAGTGCCGTTGGAGGAGTATTTGGGCCTTCAGGGCCGCTTCCGGCATCTGTTCACCCCTCAACGCGATGAGGCACGGCTTGCGGCATTGCAGCGGCAGATCGACGCCTATTGGGAGCATATCGACTGAAACCGGTTTTTCCCTCACCATATCGCGAATGGATGGCAACAAGGAGGTCACGAATGAATAAGGGCAGCAGTTATTACCATTGTGGTGGCCTGGAACCGCTCATTGGTGAAACCATCCCCGGGCATGTGGCCGAGGTGGCAAGACGCTGTGCTGCCAGGGAAGCAATCGTCTCCCGTCATCAGAGTCGGCGGATGACCTATGACCAACTGTGGCTCGAGTCCGGTCGTCTGGCCAAGGGGCTGCTCGGCATGGGATTCAGGCGTGGCGAGCGCATCGGCGTGTGGGCGACCAACAGCATCGAGTGGCTGCTGCTGCAGTTGGCCATGGCACGCATCGGAGTGGCGCTGGTAGCCATCAACCCCGGTTACCGGCAAAAAGAAATCGCCTATGCCCTGCAACACTCGGAAGTGCACGGACTGTTTTTCATGCCGGCGTTTCGCTCCAGCGACTATCTGGGTATGCTGGCCGAGGTGGTGCCCCAGCTACATCAAAGTGCCCAACCCTTGAGCCATCCTGAGTTTCCTCACTTGCGGCAGGTGATACTGTTTGATCCGAAGGATGCCACGCATACGCGCAAGGTCTTGCCGGGGGTGACCCTCTGGCAGGAGGTGCTGGCGGCAGGAGAAGGCGTGTCACAGGACGAACTCGCGGCCGCAACCGCCGCCCTCGACCGGGACGATACCATTGCCCTGCTGTATACGTCCGGTTCCATGGGGCTGCCCAAGACGGCGGTTTTATCCCATCACAACATCCTTAACAATGCCTGGTTCACCGCCCGGCGCATGGCCTTTACCGAGGTGGACAGGTTATGTGCGCCGGTGCCTTTTTACCACTGTTTTGGAATGGTGCTGGCTAATCTGGTGTGCATGGCAGTGGGGGCATGTATTGTCCTGCCCGAAGAATATTTCGATCCTTTGGCCACTTTGCAGACTATCGAAGCGGAAGCATGTAGCGCTCTTTACGGGGTGCCGACCATGTTCCTTGCCCAGGTCGAGCATCCGCAACGTGGCAACTTCGACCTGACCAGCCTGCGCACCGGCATCATGGGCGGTGCTCCGTGTCCACCGGCGCTGGTGCGCAGAGTCATGGAGGAGTTGCACTGTCCGGATATCCTCATCGGCTACGGCATGACCGAAGCTTCGCCTCTGACCCACCTGACCGCACCGGAGGACCCTTTGCCGATACGACACGAGACCGTCGGCCGTAATCTTCCGCATCAGGAAGTCAAACTCATCGCCCCGGACAGCGGAGCCACCGTCCCGATAAAGGTGGAAGGGGAGGTCTGCTTTCGCGGCTACCATGTCGCCAAGGGTTATTATGGCGATCCGGAGGCCACCGCGCAGGGCATCGATGCGGACGGCTGGCTGCACTCCGGTGATCTCGGCATCATGGATGCCGATGGGTATGTGCGTATTACCGGAAGGCGTAAGGAGATCATTATTCGTGGCGGCGAGAATATCTGTCCCTGGCAGATAGAACAGTGCCTTCTGGCACACCCCCATGTGGCAGAGGTGGCGGTGTTCGGTCTGCCTGACGAATTTTATGGCGAGCAGATCATGGCCTGGGTGCGGCCAAAGAACGGTCAGCAGATAGACGAAGACGAACTCAGGACCCACTGTAAAGCCGGGTTGGCCCATTTTAAGGTGCCGCGTTATATATGGGTGGTGGACAACTTCCCCAAGACCGACAGCGGTAAATTGCACAAACCGCGCATGCGGGAATTGGCGTTGGAAAGGCTGCAGGGAAAAACCAACTAACGAATAGTGTGAACAAAACAAGAGCCACCCGCCCGATATCGGGCGGGTGGCTCTTGTTCAAGTAATGTCGGGGTATGTCTTTAATCTCTTCCATCATCCTTTTCGCGGATCTCAACCCTGCGAATCTTGCCGCTGATGGTTTTGGGCAACTCCGACACGAATTCGATAATGCGCGGATATTTATAGGGTGCTGTGACGTTTTTGACGTGATTCTGAAGTTCTTCCTTCAAGTCCTCGCCAGCTTCATATCCCTTGGCGAGTACGATGGTCGCCTTGACCACCTGTCCGCGATCCGGATCCGGCACGCCGGTGATGGCGCATTCAAGCACCGCAGGGTGTTCTATAAGCGCACTTTCAACCTCGAAAGGCCCGATGCGATAGCCGCTGCTCTTGATGACATCGTCGGCCCGGCCGACGAACCAGTAGTAGCCGTCTTCATCCCGCCAGGCCATGTCGCCGGTATGATAATAGCCGTCGTACCAGACCTCGGCGGTTTTTGCATCGTCACGGTAGTATCCTGGAAACAGGCCAAGAGGCCTTTCGACGCTGGTATTGATAACGATTTCACCTTCCTCGCCGACATCACAGGGTTGGCCGTCGGCATTGAGCAGGTCGATGTCGTAAAGCGGGCAGGGCTTGCCCATGGAACCCGGTTTCGGCTCCATCCATGGCCAGGTGGCGATAGTGACCACCAGTTCGGTCTGACCGTAAGCTTCCATCAGCTTGATACCGGTGTACTTGAGGAACCGTTCGTAGACTTCGGGATTCAGAGGTTCTCCGGCCACCACGCAATATTTCAGTCCGGAAAAATCGTATTGGGAAAGGTCTTCCTTGATCAGAAAACGGTAGATGGTGGGCGGTGCGCAGAAGGTTGTCACACCGTACTTTGCCGCCATGGCGGCCATGGATGCTGCGCTGAATTTTTCATAATCATAGACAAATACCGCGCTGCCGCAGAGCCATTGGCCGTAGATTTTTCCCCACACCACTTTGGCCCAGCCTGTATCGGCTACCGTATAGTGCAGACCATCGTCCATGTTGTTCTGCCAGTATTTGGCGGTCAGTATGTGACCCAGGGGATATGCCATGTCATGGTGGATCAACTTGGGATAGCCGGTGGTGCCGGAAGAAAAATAGGCCAGGCATGTATCGTCATTGCAGGTGTGCTGATCACCGTCGGGGCGCTCAAACTCTGGCGAGGCTTTTTCCAGTTCGGTTTTAAAGTCGATCCATCCATCGCGCGGTTCGCCCAGCAGCAGTTTATGACGGATCATGTCGCCGGTTTGCCGCTGCCCTTCATCGATGTGGTCGATAAGACCATCATCGGCAACGCTGACAATCATGGGGATGGAGGCGACTTGCACGCGGTATTTGATGTCTTTGGAGGTCAGCATGTGCGTGGCCGGCGTGGCGATGGCACCGAGTTTGTGCAGGCCCAGCAGGCAAAACCAGAACTCGTAGCGACCTTTTAGAATCAGCATGACATGGTCGCCTTTTTTGATGCCATAGCTGCGGAACAGGTTGGCGGCCTTGTCGCTGTAGTATTTCAAATCGCCAAAGGTGAAGGAGCGGTCATTGCCGTGATCGTCACACCAGACCAAGGCGCGTTTGTCCGGTTGTTCAGTGGCATATACGTCCGCCACGTCAAAGGCAAAGTTGAAATTATCCGGTATGTCGATGGTCAGGTTTTCCTGAAAATCTTCGTAGGAGCTGTACTCGGTCCGGCTAACGAACCGATCCAGAAGGCAAGACATGTAACCTCCTCAAGCAAGATTGCCGCAACCGGTCGTGCCGGTGATGGCTATCTTATGAAATAATTACAAGATGATGGCCAGAAATTTTGCCGGTTGGCCGTCAAGGGCTTCCATGGCGTGTTCGTAATTGGCATCAAAATAGATCGAATCACCTGTTTCCAGTTCTATCTCGTTTTGATGAATATGGATTTTAAGCCTGCCTTCCAACACAAAGTTGAACTCCTGGCCAGGATGGGCATTTTTTTTCAGTTGGCTGGTTTCGGGTTTGGGGTCGACCGTAACCATGAAGGGCTCGGCTTTTTTGTGAATGAAGTTGGCCGCGAGGTTTTGATAACTGTACTGTTTACGGCGTTCGACGTCGACCCCTTTGCCCTTGCGGGTCACGGTGAAGATATGCATGCGGGGTGCTTCACCGGTCAGCAACAAGCCCATATCGACCTGCAGATCAACGGCGATTTTGTATAAAATGCTGGCCGGGATATCCTCGCTGCCGTTTTCATAGCGCTGATAGGAGAGGATCGGTACGTGGAGGCTTTCAGCCATCTGCTCGACAGATATTTCGGAAAGTTCGCGCAATTCGCGCACGCGGGAAGCGATTTCCCGGATTTTCTGCTGCATGCTCGGCTCCCTTCTTGGTTAACCAGGAAGTTCTTGGAATACGGATGAGTTATGCGATGCTTCTGCATAGGGTGCCTGTATCTTAGATAAAAAAACCGTATAAAAAAAGTATTTATTGAGCGATATCTCAGATTTGAAACCTTACGTGATGTTCATATTAAAAAGGCCGGCCCCAACATGCTCTGTCTGTATGTCAGGTCCGGCCCTATTTAGTTAACGCAATCGATCAATCCAGCATAAAAACATGCGTTTTATTCAGGGCAATAATCCTTGCCGAAATTTTCCATGATGAAGTCTATGTCTTTATCTCCGCGCCCGGAAAGATTGATCAGGATAGTCTGGTCAGGTGAAAGCTTGCCAGCAAGTTGCATGGCGTAAGCTACAGCATGGCAGCTTTCAAGTGCAGGGATGATTCCCTCGACACGGGATAGTTCAAAGAAGGCATCGATGGTCTCCTTGTCGCTTGCCGTGACGTAGTTGACCCGTTTGAGGTCCTTGAGGAGACTGTGCTGGGGGCCAACCCCCGGATAATCGAGGCCGCTGGCCACCGAATAAACGGGCAGTGGTTCGCCTTGTTCGTCCTGCAGCATGTAGGATCGAAAACCATGCAGGATTCCCGGTTTTCCCAAGGTAAGAGTGGCGGCGTGTTGACCGTTTTGCAGCCCGTGACCGGATGGCTCGACACCGTACATGGAAACGTGCTGGTCGTTAAGGAAGGCGGAGAACAGGCCGATGGCGTTGGAGCCGCCGCCGACGCAGGCGACCAGATTATCCGGCAGGCGACCTGTCATTTCCTGGAATTGTTTCCGTGCTTCGGTACCGATGATCTGCTGGAAATCGCGCACCATCATCGGGAAAGGGTGAGGGCCGACAACAGACCCGATAGCATAGATCTGCCGTACGGGATCTTCCAGGTAGGCTTCAAAGGCCGCGTCGACCGCATCCTTGAGGGTCTGGGTGCCGCGCGTAACCGGCACCACTTTGGCTCCGAGAATCTTCATGCGTGTGACGTTGGGGTGTTCTTTGGCGATGTCGACGACGCCCATATAAATATGGCATTCGAGCCCGACCAGCGCCGCTGCGGTCGCCAGGGCTACACCGTGCTGGCCGGCGCCGGTTTCGGCGATCAATATTTCCTTGCCCATACGCTTGGCCAACAGGGCCTCGCCAAGGCAATGATTGATTTTGTGGGCGCCGGTATGGTTGAGGTCCTCACGTTTCAGATAGATTTGAGCTCCGCCGATTTTATTGGAGAGGTTGCGGGCGTGGAACAGGGCGCTGGGTCGACCGACATAGTTACGGTAAAGGGACTGGAGTTCCTCCTGAAACGATTTGTCCTGCTTTATCTCCAGGTAAGCTTCGGTGATTTCATCCATTACTTTTTGCAGCACTTCAGGAATATAGCTGCCGCCATATTCGCCAAAATAGCCTTTGGCATCGGGCAGCGGAATGTCTTTCAGGGGACGACTCATGATCCACTCCATAGATAGTTTGAAAAGGATTGGGGGTTGTTTGTCGGGATGGAAATGTTTTTCAGCGACCCAAAAGTATAAGAACCGAAGGAAAATTTCAACGTGTTTTTGTGCCGGGGGATGCCAAAGCACGCAGGGCCGGACCATTGAAAAGAACGATGGCGGCGGCGATACAGGCCATGCCGGAAAGAGTCCAGAAACTCGGGGCTTCACCGGGCAGCAGCATCCAACTCAGTACGGCACCGCAGACCGGGATGAGGAATTTCCATAAATTAAGCTCAGATACCCTGACCGAAGGACGGCGCAATAATATGAACCAGATGGAAAAGGCAGCCGCAGATAGAAAGGCCAGCCACAAAAGGGACGCCCAGAACGCCCAAGGCATCTGAAATGCCATGGGACCTTCCAGGGGCAGAGAAACGACCCATAAGGTCAGGCCGCCGAGGAAAATCTGAGCCGAGTTCAGAAACACGGGTGACAGGTCGCTTCGGTGTCTGGCAACGATGATGTTGCCCAAGGCGCCGGAAAAATTAGAGAGAAGCAGTATGCCGATGCCGGCTAATTCCGTAAGGCCGGCAGGGGACGCCCATGGCAGTCGGCTGATGCTTAAAATGGCTACTCCGGTAAGGCCAAGTACTATACTGGCGGCCTTGAGCGCCGTCATGCGGTCCCCTGTCATGAAGTAATGTGCCAGCACGGCGGATACCAGTGGTGAGGCGCCGATGACCATGGCGGCCAATGCTCCGGGAACAAGGGTCATGCCAAAATAGAACAGGCCATAGAGGGTGAAGGTCTGGAAGCAGGCTACCAGGAGAATCAAGCCGGCGTGATCGCGTACTGCATGGAATGCAGGGGGACGCCTCCACCAGAATGGGACAAGCAGTATCCCCGACAACATGAAACGCAATCCGGCAAAGGCAAGCGGGCCGCAAAACTGCAATCCGATTTTGACGCCTACAAATGCGGTGGACCATAAAAGGCAGGCTGTTACCGCGAGCAATGCCGTACTGGAAAGGAATTTTTTCTTCAAACGGAGAATCTCCCCGGGAAGGCTGTTTAGTCGAAGCTATTCTGAACGATATCGATGTCTCAGGCAATGAGATATTCGGATGGAGGAAAGCATCTTGATGCAACTGGACTTAACCTGTTACCGATTCATCAGGGAGGAAATGAACAATGTAAAAAGCCCCCTGCTTGCGCAGGGGGCTTACTTACCGGAGGATTAGGTATGGTTGGTTAATTCTCTGGTAAGAGATATTACAACTTAGCCCTGTACAACGCGGCGGGCAGCACGCTTGATGCTGACCAGGTTGCGGAAGCTGACGTTGTCGGTGGTGATGTTGTTGCCCTGAGCGCCGCAGCCGAGGGTCAGCGACGGGATCATGACGTTGAACAGACCGCCGATAGCGCCATGGCTGGTGGGCGAGTTGAAGGTAACGCGGTTGGCGTCAACGCGGCTGGCGAACTCGATGCACAGCGCGTCGTCAGCGGAGTGAATACCGGCAGTGTGACCGGCGCCGCCTTTTCTCAGCAGTTCGGCGCAACGCTCGATAGCAGCTTCTTTGCCGTCAACGATCATGTAGCCGAGGGAAGGAGAAAGTTTTTCGCGGCTCATGGGTTCTTCGTCCTGGGTACCCTTGAGGGGGCCAACGATCAGGGCTTCAGTGTTCTCGGGTACGGTGAAACCGGCCATTTCGGCAATTTTGTAAGCGGGCTGGCCAACGACTTTGCCGGAAACAACGTAGCAGTCGCCGAAGTAGAGTTTTTCCAGCTTGGCTTTTTCTTCATCGTTGCAGATGTAAGCGCCGAGTTCCTTCAGTTTGGCAATGGCTTTTTCTGCAGTAGCGGCGTTGTCAAAGATCAGGTTCTGCTCGGAAGCGCAGACCACGCCGTGGTCGAAGTTTTTGGACAGCAGGGTGTCAGCCATAGCCTGGTCGATGTCGGCATCGGCGGCAACATAGACAGGGCAGCCGCCTGCGCCAACGCCGTAAGCGGGATTGCCGGAGCTGTAAGCAGCTTTAACCATGGCGCCGCCACCGGTAGCCAGGATAACGGCGATGCCGGGGTTGGTCATCAGAGCGTTGGTAGCTTCGATGGAAGGCTCAGCAATGTACTGGATGCAGTCCTTAGGAGCGCCGGCAGCCATAGCGGCTTTCAGAGCCATTTCTGCGGTCTTGGCGCAGCACTTCTGAGCGCGGGGGTGGAAGCCGAGGATGATGACGTTGCGGCCTTTGAGGGCGGAAAGGATCTTAAAGCAAACAGTCGAAGTGGGGTTGGTGGTCGGAGTAACGCCAGCAACGATGCCGTAAGGCTCGGCGATTTCGATGATGTCGTTTTCGTCCTTGACAACACCAACGGTTTTAACGCCCTTCATGTCGTTCCAGATAACGGTGGAACCGAAATGGTTTTTGATGACCTTGTCGGAGTATTTGCCGAGGCGGGTTTCTTCGACGGCATCCTTGGCCAATTCTTCCTTGTTGGCTTCAACGACGTTGGCAATGGCTTCGCAGATGGCGTCAGTTTGTTCCTGGTTGAGTTTTTTCATCTCTGCCAGAGCGACTTGAGCTTTTTCAACCATCTGGTCAATGACTTGTTTTGCGTCCATGTGTTCCTCCTAGATTTGTTGGAATGACTACCTGAAAACAGGTGCTTCAACTGCGGCCCGACCGTTCGCAAATTTTTCACCATACTGATATGGGGAAAAAGGTTGTGCGAAATCAATCAGACCAAACTTGGTTAAAAATAAAAAAGCAATCCCCTGCCTGTGTAGTTAGGTTCGATCACTTGGCAGGAGCAATGATGCCAGGCTGAGTATGAAAGACAGGTTAATTATCCGTGTATGCCGTCAAATTAATTCTTCTGGAAAGAGTTGGCACCGGGTTCAATTTGTTCGAGAACTTAGCCCTTTAGTTACTTAAATGGCTTTCTTGAACTCGTTGGTGAATGCAACCTTCTAGGAAGAAACGGCTTTAAAGTCAAGACAAAAAAAGTGAAAAAATACCTTAAATCGAAAAAATCGAAGGGTGTCAAAAGCGGTTAATAACGGCGGAAAATAACGAGAAAACAGTGGTTGATTTTGGCGTTAAAAAGGTTTTTGCGTTATCCGGTTCAGGGGTGAGCAAATACGGCCGATTTGCGCATTTTTTAAAGCAAAAAGTTCTTTGCTTCGACGAGTGTTTGCAAACATGGAATTCAGGTCCATTCAGCCTGCGGATCGGTGGGCGTGTGTGACTGTGGTTTTGAACAGTAAGATTGTTCGCAACAACACCTTGCTCCTTGGGCGTCATGCAGATATAATCGCGCGGCCTTAGTGGAAGATGTTTCCTGAAGTATGCAATTTTGCGAAAAATTACTGCAAAATTTTTGGTTTTGTCTAAGTGTGGGTTGGAGTTTGACCGTTTTGCATTCAAATTGTCCGGGTGGTCTTTGTGTGATGCAAACAGCCCAGGGAGAGTGAAAATTATGTTTCGTGAAGTCAATGATGTGTTGGTAACCCTCACAAAAAAGCTCGAAGAGCTGAGGAGGTATCTTTGACGTCGATGCCAAGAAGGAGCGCATCGCCGAACTAGAGGCCGAGATGGCTCGCCCCGGTTTTTGGGATGCGGGGGATCTTGCCCAGGAAGTTCTGAAAGAACGTACCGGTCTGGAAAAGCTGGTTGCCGCCTTTGATGAGTCCCATCAAGAACTCGAAGATCTTCAGGTGTTGTCAGAGTTGGGCGCCGAAGGAGAAGATCAGGCAACCCTGGATGAGATTTCTACTCTCCTACCTGATCTGCAACGTCGTATTGAGAAGATGGAGTTTGCGCGGATGCTCTCCGGCGAACACGATGCGTGCAACGCTATTTTCAGCATCAATGCCGGGGCCGGTGGCACCGAGGCTCAGGATTGGGCCGATATGCTGTTGCGCATGTATCTGCGGTACTTCGAAAAACGGGGATTTAAGGCGGAATTGACCGATTATCAGCCCGGAGAAGAGGCCGGTATCAAGGGCGCTACGCTTACGGTTGCTGGCGATTACGCTTATGGCTGGTTGCGCGCCGAGATCGGTATTCATCGTCTTGTGCGGATCTCGCCTTTTGATTCCAACGCGCGGCGACACACGTCTTTTTGCTCGGTTTTCGTTTTTCCGGAATTGCCGGATGATGTTGAAGTCGAAATCAATGAAAAGGACCTTAAGGTCGATACCTATAGATCAAGCGGCGCAGGTGGGCAGCATGTCAATAAAACCGATTCGGCTATCCGCATAACCCACGTTCCGACAGGTATTGTTGTCGCGTGCCAGAACGAACGCTCACAGCACAAAAACCGGGCTACGGCGATGAAGCAACTCAAGGCGCGTTTGTATGAACTTGAAGTGCGCAAAAAGAAAGAAGAGGCTTCTGCGATTGCCGGTGAAAAGATGGAGATTGGGTGGGGCAGTCAGATTCGTTCTTATGTACTGCATCCTTACCGGATGGTAAAGGATCATCGTACCAGTTTTGAATCAGGCAATACCGACGCTGTCCTGGATGGTGATCTGGATGGATTTATCGAGGCTTTTCTGTTGTCAGGAAAATAGATATCTCACCAGGCTTGGGGCTTTTAAACGGGCCCTGAACCCTTGAGAAAGACTGGCTTTCTCCTTGACTTGCAGGGGACCATTGTTTAAGGTGCCTTGTTTGCCAAAATGCAAGGAAAAGGAAGGAAATCGATGGAAGAATTAAACGATCTACTGCTGCAGCGCCGTGCTAAATTGGATGAATTTCGTGGAGAAGGGATCAATCCCTACGCCAACGATTTTGCCGTGACTGCCACCACCGGGGATGTTGTTGCTGCCCACGGTGAACAGGATGGCGCAGCACTTGAAAACATTAATCATCATTATTCTCTGGCCGGGCGCATCATGGCTCGCCGGGATTTTGGCAAGGCTGCCTTTATACAGCTTCAGGACCGCAATGGCCGGCTGCAGGTGTTTGTGCGCCGTGACAATGTCGGCGAGGAAGCGTATCAGCTGTTTCGCAAGCTCGACATCGGAGACATCGTCGGTGTGTCGGGTAAGCCTTTTCGGACCAAAACCAATGAGTTGTCCCTGCGGGCCGATGCTATCCGTTTGCTGACCAAGTCGCTGCAGCCCCTGCCTGAAAAATGGCATGGCTTGACCGATGTGGAAATGCGTTATCGGCAGCGTTATCTCGATCTGATTGTTAATCCCGATGTGCAGGCGGTATTCAAGAAGCGTAGCCAGATTGTCAGCTTGATTCGCGACTTCATGGTGAAAAACGAGTTCCTCGAGGTCGAGACGCCGATGATGCAGCCCGTTGCAGGCGGTGCCACGGCCCGTCCGTTTGTGACGCATCACAATACCCTCAAGATGGATCTGTTTTTGCGCATCGCACCGGAGCTCTACCTGAAGCGTCTTGTGGTGGGTGGCTTTGAGCGGGTCTTCGAGATCAATCGCAATTTCCGCAACGAGGGTATTTCCATTCAGCACAATCCCGAATTTACCATGATGGAATTTTATCAGGCCTATGCAACCTACGAAGACCTGATGGATTTTACCGAAAAGCTCATCTGCCATGTGGCGGAACAAGTGGTCGGTTCCCTCAAGTTTCCCTATGGCGGTCGCGAAGTTGATCTGACTGCTCCCTGGGACCGCTTGACGGTCAAGGAAGCGATCATCAAGTACGGCGAGATCGAACCGGGAGTGCTTGAGGATAAGGCCCAGTGCCTGGCCTATGCCAGGAGTCTCGGACTGGATTTTGACGACACCATCGGCTATGGCAAGTTGCTGACCGAAATCTTCGACGAGGTGGCGGAGCCTAAGTTGTGGAACCCGACCTTTATCACTCAGTACCCGACCGAGGTTTCCCCCTTGTCACGCAAAAACGACACCAATCCCGAAGTGGTCGATCGCTTTGAATTGTTTGTTGTTGGCCGTGAGCTGGCCAATGCTTTTTCCGAATTGAATGATCCCATCGATCAAAAAGAGCGGTTCGCCAAGCAGCTTTTGGAAAAAGAGGCCGGTGATGAAGAAGCGCATGCCATGGATGAAGACTATATTCGTGCCTTGGAGTACGGATTGCCTCCCACGGCAGGTGAAGGGATCGGTATTGACCGCTTGGTCATGCTGCTGACCGATGCGCCTTCCATCCGGGAAGTCATTCTCTTTCCCCAGTTGCGTCCGGAAGTCAGGTAGTTTTCTCTGTGGGGTGGACTTGTTTCCCAGGTCCGCCCCCGTTTTCCCTTTGGGAGATTCATGGGCTACGAATGGTTTGTCAGCCTGCGCTATCTGCGGGCCAAACGCAAGCAGACTTTTATCTCGGTCATCTCTTTTATTTCCATCGCTGGAGTGACTCTCGGTGTGGCGGCTCTCATCGTCGTTTTGGCGGTGATGACCGGTTTTCACGACGGGGTAAGGCAGCAGATTCTCGGCAATGTACCGCATGTCCTGATTCAGCAGCAAGGCGGCGCTATTGAAGGCTACCGGGATCTCGTTGATAAGGTCAAACTCCAGGTCCCTGAGGCTGTCGCGGTCAATCCTTTTGTCAGCAAGGAAGCTATGCTTCTTGCGCATCGCAATGTCGCCGCGGTCAGCGTCAAAGGGATAGAGCGAGGCAATAAGGTTTTTTCGCAGCCCTTCCTTAATCTGGACAGTACACAAGTTCAGCAGGCCTTGTTCCGTGAACAGGATGGGATGCCCGGGATTGTACTCGGCCTGGATACCGCGGCTTCTCTCGGAGTGACCCTGGGCGACAGTGTCAATGTTATCCCGCCCAAATTCAACGTTACGCCTTTTGGTCTGATCCCCAAGATGAAACCTTTCAGGGTGGTGGGGATATTCCAACATCGGGGTGGTTTTCTCGATGCCTATTTTGCGTATGTCGACCTGGCCCAGGCCCAACAATTTCTCAATACCAATGGCCAGGTCAGTGGGGTGGAAATTGAACTGGCCTCTTTTGAGCAATCGCGCCTGGTGACCAGTCGTCTACGTGAAAAGTTACCTTTTCCCTACCTCGTCAGTTCCTGGGAAGACCTGTTCGGTTCCTTTCTGTCCGCCCTTAAACTTGAAAAACTCGGCCTTTTTATCGTACTTGGGATTATCGTGCTGGTGGCTGCCTTCAATATTGCCACCACCTTGATCATGGTGGTCATGGAGAAACATAAAGATATCGCCATACTCAGATCCATGGGGGCCACTTCTCGCAGTATCCTGCAGATTTTTGTGTTTCAAGGTTTTATCATCGGGACTCTCGGCACGGCTCTGGGGACGGTTTTAGGCGTTGCCCTGGCCAGCAATGCCGATCCTATTATAAAGGGATTGGAAAGTCTGCTTAAGGTAAGGATTTTTGACCAGGCGGTCTATGGAATGGAGCGCTTTCCTTCGGTCGTTCATTTTGATGATGTGGTCGCGGTTGCGATGATGGCCATGGTCATCTGTCTGATGGCAACCATTTACCCGGCATGGCGAGCGTCCCGGATGGATCCGGGCGAAGCCCTGCGTTACGAGTAGTGAGGCGGCCACAATGATTGAAGTAAGTAATTTATGTAAAAGTTTCATCAACGGGACCAGGCGTGTCGATGTTCTTTCGCAGGTCGATTTAAGGATCGACATGGGCGAAAGAGTTGCGGTGGTCGGTGCATCGGGCGCGGGTAAGTCGTCCTTGATGCATATCCTCGGGGGGTTGGATCGCCCGACCAGCGGCGATGTGCGCTATGACGGTCAGGATATATTCAGTTTGCGCGGTGCCGAGCTTGACGGTTTTCGCAATCGCACACTCGGGTTTGTTTTTCAGTTCCACCAGTTGCTCCCTGAGTTCTCTGCCCTTGAAAATGTCATGATGCCCGCTTTAATCGCACGGTGGCCACGCAGTAAGGCCGAATCCGCGGCCAGGGAGTTGCTTTGTGAAGTCGGTCTTGAGCCGCGATTAAGTCATAAACCTGGTGAGCTGTCCGGGGGTGAGCAACAACGGGTGGCCATTGCCCGGGCTCTGGTGATGTCGCCCAGGGTACTGCTTGCCGACGAACCGACCGGTAATCTCGATAGTGGTACATCCGATAGTATTTATCGCTTGCTTACGCGTCTTCACGGTGCACGTGGCCTTACATTGATTATTGTGACTCATGATACCCGTCTTGCTGCAGGGCTCGACCGTATTGTTCACATGGCGGATGGTCGGATCGTCGGCTAGATTGGGGTTTACACCCCTATGCTCTTTACCTATAATGACCCACTTACCTTGCCTTCTCGGAGTATTGGTTGCATGAAAAATCGTTTGATGATCTGGCTGATGATAGTGCTGTTGTTGATACCCGTTACCGGGACGGCTTCACCCCTTGTGGTGGATCAGGTTCTGGTTGAAGGTAACCGTCGTGTAGAACGCAGCTACATCGAGGGCGTACTTTCGGTCACTCCAGGAAAGCCGGTCTCAACTGAGGACATCGATCGGGATATAGCAGCCATTTTCAAAACCGGGCGGTTTCAGGATGTGGCGGCGGAACTGGTGGAACGCGAGGGTCAGAAGGTACTTGTTTTCAAGGTTACCGAACGCCCTTTGTTGCGCAAGGTCGCTTTTACGGGTAATTCGGAAATCAAAACTGACAAACTTGGCGAAATGGTCAATGCTCAGAAGATCGAGTTCTTTCGACCTCAGGTCGTTCGTGAAGCCACCGAGATCATCAAGCGTGCGTATGTCGAAGAGGGGTATTACGCTACCGAAATCGATGCCAAGGTCGATATCAACGATCGCCAGGAAGCCACCATTACCTTCAATATCGATGAGGGTGACAAGGTCTACGTAACCGATATCCAATTTGAGGGTAATACGGTTTTCAAGGATAAAGAACTGAAAAAGGTCATGTTATCCAAGGAAAAGTGGTTCCTCTCCTTCATTACAGGTCGGGGTGGCTACAAGGAGGAAATGACCAAAGTTGATCGGGATATCATTGCAGATCAATACTATAACGAGGGTTATATACAGGTCCGAGTAAAAGGCCCGGTCGTGAACCTGCTGCCGGATAAAAAATCGATGGAACTGTTGTATGAAATCGAAGAGGGTAAACAGTTTTTCGTCGGAAATCTCGATATTTCAGGTGATCTTCTTAAGGACAAACAGGACCTCCTGGGCAGTATGACGCTGCATGAGGGCGATGTTTTCAGTCGCAAAGTGATGCGGGAAGACATGCTCAAGCTCAATGATCTTTATGCCGACACCGGATACGCCTATGTCAATGTCACGCCCGAAACCCAGGTTGATGAGCAGGCCAATAAAGTCGATATTGTTTATGACGTTGAACAAGGACTCAAGGCGCGCATAGGTCGTATCAATATCTCCGGTAATACGCGTACCCGTGACAAGGTAGTCAGGCGGCAGGTCAAATTGGCGGAAGGTGATACCTATAGTGCGTCTTTGATCAAAGACAGCCGCCGCAAGATCAATAATCTCGGTTATTTTGACGAAGTGAATCTGACGACCCGCAAGGGCGATGATCTGTCGTTAATGGATATCGATATTGACCTCAAAGAGCGTGCTACCGGAAGTTTCAGTGTCGGTGCCGGGTTTTCCTCGGTGGACGGCTTGTTGTTTCAGGGTTCCGTATCCCAGGATAATTTTTTGGGACGAGGACTGCGGCTTGATTTGTCCGGTTCATTGGGCGGAAGCAGCACGGTATATCGGGTAGGTCTGCTTGATCCGTATTTCCTGGATCGTGATCTGGCTTTGGGTTTTGATGTGTACGACACCGTGCGGGAATGGACCGATTTTGATCGGGAGACGACCGGTGGCGATATTAAACTTGGTTTGCCGATTACCGAAGATATTCGATCTTTTTTTGTATATCGGTATGAAAAGAAAAACATTACCGAGGTGGATGACGATGCCAGTTGGATGATCAAGGAACAGGAGGGTAAACATACCCTGTCATCGATTACTGCATCCTTGTCGCGCAATACGACCGATTTCCGTCCCGAACCCAGCCGTGGCAACATCTCCGAACTTGCTATCGAATATGCGGGGCTTGGTGGCAGTGAGAAGTTTATCAAGTATACAGCTGACCATCGTTATTTTTATCCGCTGCCTTTGGGAATGGTCTTCAGCGCTCATGGACAGATCGGTTATATACAGGAAATGGGTGGCGAATCGATTCCGTTGGATGAGCGGTTTTTTCTTGGCGGGATGAATTCGCTGCGGGGCTTTGAGTCCCGTGAAGTCGGTCCGCGTGATCCTGACACAGGCGACTTTTACGGTGGCTCCAAGGAAGCTGTCTTTAATCTGGAGGTAACCTTTCCTTTGATTAAAGACATGAAAATGAAAGGTTTGGTATTCTTTGATACCGGCAATGCCTGGGACACCGATGAAACCATGTTCTCGGACATGCGTTACAGTGTCGGTGCCGGCATAAGTTGGAACAGTCCCATGGGACCTCTGAGATTTGCCTGGGGCTACAATCTCAGTCCCAAGGAATGGGAAGAACCATCCGCCTTTGATTTTTCGGTAGGTAAATCGTTCTAAGAGCTTTTGAGGGTGCTCGCGTTAAATAATTAGTGAGGGTCAGGCCTGATCTATTTAAACTTAACTTTAAAGGAGTTTTAAATGAAAAAGATCTTTGGATTTCTGATTGCTGTTATGTTGTTGGCCGCTGTACCTGCCGGAGCTGCAAATGGTAAAGTCGGCGTCATTGATCTGCAGAAGGTTTTGCGTACCTCCGCTGCAGGGCAAGCTGCGCAGAAAACCATAGCTGACAAAGCGCAGGCTTTTCAGAAAACCATGCAGGGTCGGCAAAATGATCTGAAAAAGCTCAATGATGATTTTGAAAAACAGAAAATGATAATGTCCAAAGAAGCGATCGCTGACAAAGAGCGTGACCTGCAGCAGAAGGTCAAAGATTTTCAGCGTTTTGGAAAAGACGCCCAGGAAGAATTGCAGCAAGAAGATCGCCAGGCAACTTCTCGAATTCTTGACGAAGTCGCCAAGGTTGTAAAAGATCTCGGTGCCAAGGGTGGCTACGATGTCATCGTAGAAAAAAGCACGACCTTGTACACTGCGGACAGCATTGATCTGACAGATCAGGTTGTTAAGGCCTACGACAAAAAATTCGCACAGACCAAGGGCAAGTAAAGGAGACCGTTATGGCGACCTTGATGGAATTGGCGGAATTGATTGGTGGAACGGTGGTGGGTGACGGGTCCGTGACCATCAATCGCATGGCGCCTATCGATACGGCTGGCCCCGGTGACATTACCTTTATTGCCAACCCGAAATACCTGGCAAAACTCAAGGATACCACCGCATCGGCTGTTATTATCAAGCCGGGGATTGAATGCCCCGGCGTTTCATTGCTGGTTTGCGACAATCCCTACCTGGGATTTGCCAAGGCGCTCACCGCGCTTCATGTGAAGCGCCCTGAACCCCAGGGTGTGATGGAAGGAGCCTTTGTCTCGGACGAAGCCGAACTGGGCGCTGACGTCACCATCCATCCGGGATGCGTCGTCGGGAAAAAAGCGCGCATCGGTCGTGGTACGATTCTCTATCCCGGTGTGGTGGTTTACGATGGCGTGCAGATCGGTGAAGACTGTCTTATTCATGCCGGTGTTCTTATTCGTGAACAGTGCCGTCTCGGCAATCGTGTCGTGGTTCAGCCCGGTGCGGTCATCGGATCGGATGGCTTCGGTTTTGCCCCCGACGGGAAAAGTTATTATAAAATCCCGCAGATGGGGATTGTCGGTATCGAAGACGATGTTGAAGTCGGAGCCAATGTCTGTATTGACCGTGCTGCCATGGGCGTAACGCTCATCAAGCGTGGTACCAAAATTGATAACCTGGTGCAGATTGCCCATAATGTTACCGTCGGTGAAGATACCATCCTGGTGGCCCAGGTCGGCATTGCCGGCAGCAGTAAGATCGGCAATCACTGTACTCTTGGTGGACAGGTTGGCGTATCGGGTCATATCAAGATTGGTGACAATACCATGGTTGCTGCACAAAGCGGCATCATCAGCGATCTGCCGGAAGGGCAGGTTTTTTCCGGTACACCGACCATGCCTCATCGGGATTGGCTGAGAGCTTCTGCAGGTGTGAAAAACTTGCCTGCCATGCGTAAAACCATCAGCAGCTTGCAAAAACGGATCGATGAACTGGAAAAGCTTGTCAAGGAAAGGTAATAGCATGACCCTCGAAATTCTTGATATCATGAAGTTATTACCGCACCGTTACCCTTTTTTGCTTGTGGATCGCATTGTCGATCTCGAGCCGGGTAAATGCGCAGTCGGTATTAAAAATGTTACTATCAACGAGCCTTTCTTCCAGGGACATTATCCCGGTCATCCGATCATGCCCGGCGTTTTGATCATCGAAGCCATGGCTCAGGTTGGAGGAGCAGTTGCCGCATTGACTGCTGGAGACAAAGGCGATCAGGTGCCTTACTTCACCGGCATCAATAAAGCCCGTTTTCGTCGCCCGGTAGGCCCCGGAGACGTCCTGCGACTGCAGTTGGATCTGCTCAGCAGTCGGCGAGGTCTGTATATTTTTGACGGTAAAGCTTATGTCGACGGCAACCTGGTTGCCGAGGCAGAACTGAAAGCGGTTTTCGCACCGCGGGCACAGGATTGATACCATGATTCATTCAACGGCAATTGTCCATGACGGTGCGCGGATACACGAAAGTGTCGAAATCGGCCCTTATGCTGTGATCGGCTCGAACGTATCTATTGAAGAGGGTACCCGAGTAGGTGCACATGCCGTCATAGAAGGATGGACTGAAATCGGGAAAGATAATCGCATCTTTCAGTTCACATCGATCGGGGCCGACCCTCAGGATCTTAAATTCCATGGTGAAGTTTCCAGCTTGCGCATTGGTGATCGCAATACCATACGCGAGTTTGTAACCATGCACCGGGGTACCGAAGACGGTGGTAGTGAAACCGTGGTCGGTAACGATAATCTGTTTATGGCTTATGCACATGTGGCACACGACTGCGTTATCGGTAACCGGGTTATTCTGGCGAACGGTGCCACTCTTGGTGGCCATGTAAGGGTTGAGGATTGGGCCATTCTCGGCGGGCTGTCTGCGGTTCATCAGTTCACCCGTATCGGGAGTCATGCAATGATCAGCGGCGGCAGCATGGTGGCGCAGGATATCGCGCCCTACCTTATTGCTCAGGGTGACAGGGCCAAAGCCGTCGGTATCAACTTGATAGGTCTCAAACGGCGGAACTTTTCCGATGAGACCTTACGTGATATCAAGCAGGCTTATAAGTTGATGTTTCGCAGTAATCTGCGTCAGGAAGAGGCCCTTGCGCGTATTACCGCCGAAGTCTCTGATGCCCCCGAGATTCAAGCGTTTGTCGACTTTATACGGGCCAGTGAACGGGGTGTGGCGCGATGAGCGATCTGCGGGCAGCCGTTATCGGGGTCGGATACCTGGGCCGTTTTCATGCCCAGAAGTATGCAGCTTTGCCCGGCGTAGAATTGATCGGCGTGGTTGATGTGGATCTGGCTGCTGCACAGAAGGTTGCGGCCGAGGTCGGTTGTCCCGCGTTTTCTGATTATCGTGAATTGATCGAACAAGTCGATCTGGCATCGATCGTCGTGCCTACCCACTTTCATTTTGCAGTAGCGAAAGAGTTTTTGGCTGCCGGGTGCCATGTGCTGGTGGAGAAGCCGATAACCGAAACGGTCTCCGAGGCGGAAGAGTTGATTGCCTTGGCGCGTCAACATGATGCGATATTGCAGGTCGGTCATTTGGAACGCTTCAATCCAGCGATCGTTGCGCTTAACGGTGAATTGAACAAGCCCATGTTTATCGAATCTCACCGTTTAACCCCTTACCGCGGCCGGGGTACGGATGTGAATGTCGTACTCGATTTGATGATTCACGATATCGATATTATCCTCAACATGGTCAAATCGCCGCTTACCTCGATCCATGCATCCGGGGTTCCGGTGCTGTCTGGCGAGGTCGATATTGCCAATGCACGCCTCGAATTTGCCAGCGGATGCGTTGCCAATGTTACCGCAAGCCGCGTCAGTCGTGATGCCATGCGCAAGGTGAGGGTGTTCCAGCCGGACGCTTATTTCTCCATCGACTATCAGAAACGTAAGATTGCCGTTTGCCGTAAGGATGGAGCCGGGATGGTTCTTCCCGGTCTGCCGGGCATTACCATGCAGGAAAAAGGTTTTGCCGAAAGCGACGCTCTGATGGACGAAATTGGAGCCTTTGTCGCATCGGTCAAAAATGGTACGCCGCCTGTCGTCGGGGGCGAGGATGGTCGCCGTGCGCTCGAGGTGGCTTTGCAGATCAGCAGTCGCCTGGGTGGTGTGTTGTAAGGCCGCACCTGTCCTTGAACATACTGATTAAAAGGCGGGGCCCTATGCCAGTCCTCGCCTTTTGTTATTTGTCGTCATGACGAGTCCATCGAACTGAATCGTACTATTTTTTGGTTTTTGTAGTTTCACCATTCTGCAATGAGGAAGAAGCTAGACCAAATATTCGATCTTCGCAGTTTTTGACATGCAGGCGTATCAGCCCGCACCTGTTTCGGCTTGCCATGCGCTGTTTTTGATTTATTTAGTCTCGGCTCCGTTGCATGGCTTGTGGTTGGAATTCCGGCGCTCAGGTAAATACGTTTTAAAAAGGATAAAACATGTCCATTCCAATGGTTGATCTTAAACAACAATTCAGCAGTATTAAAGATGAAGTCGTCCAAGGTCTTTTGGATGTATTGGACACCACCCGTTTCGTACTCGGTCCTCACGGCGAGGCTCTCGAGCAGGAAATCGCTGCCTATTGCGGAGTCCGCCATGCATTCGGAGTTGCTTCCGGTACCGACGCTCTGCACCTGGCGTTGCGGGCAGCTGGAATAGGTCCCGGCGATGAGGTCATTACCACTGCATTTACTTTCATAGCGACTGCCGAGGCGATTGCATACGTGGGTGCCACACCGGTATTTGTAGATATCGACCCGGCCACCTTTAATATCGATGTATCGAAAATAGAAGGTGCCATTACCCCACGCACCCGTGCTGTCATTCCGGTTCATCTGTATGGGCAGCCCACTGATCTGGCGCCTCTTGTCGTCTTATGTAAAAGTCGTGGTCTGCGAATAATCGAAGATTGTGCGCAATCTTTTGGCGCTACCTACCAGGACCGTATGACAGGTTCCTGGGGCGATGCAGGGTGCTTTTCATTTTTTCCCAGTAAAAATCTAGGTTGCTACGGCGACGGTGGCATGATCATCACAAACGATGATGAACTGGCGCAACAAGTGCATATGCTGAGAAACCATGGCAGTCGGGAGCGTTATTACCACGCCGTGATCGGTTATAACAGTCGCCTGGACGATATGCAGGCGGTGATTTTGCGCACCAAACTGAAACATATCGACACGTACAACCGGCTGCGTCGGGAAAATGCTGCTCATTATAATGCACGTCTGGCAAATTCTGCGGTGACGGTGCCCTTTGAAGACGGCAAAGGTATGCACGTTTTTCACCAGTACACTATCCGAGTTCAGGATCGTGAAAGGGTTCAGAAAGCTCTGGCGGCCGAAGGAATTGCTTCGGCTATTTATTATCCGGTACCTCTTCACCGGCAGGAGGTTTTTATTTCCGATTGCGCCGGTGTATCTTTACCCGTAACGGACCAGGCTGCCAGCGAGGTACTGTCACTCCCCATGTATCCGGAGCTGATTGAAGAACAGATAGACCGTGTCTGTCAGACTTTGTTATCTGCCCTTTAGGTGTTGGTAATGCATACGGCAACAAAAACGCATCGCGTCCTGATCGTTACAGGCGAGGCCTCCGGCGATCTTCATGGGGCGAATCTTATTCATGCTGCCGGGAAAATCGATCCGGAATTAAAGTTTTTCGGAGTCGGCGGTGCCCGTATGGCTGAGGCCGGGTGCGATATTTTAATCCCAGCTGAAGAACTTGCGGTGATGGGGTTCGTTGAAGTCCTGGGCCACTTCCCGACGATCTGGCGAGCATTCCGGCAGCTTAAAAAGGTGCTGCATGGACCGCAGAAGCCGGACGTCCTGGTTCTGATTGACTTTGCAGAATTTAACTTGTTGCTTGCCGCCCAGGCAAAAAAGGCCGGGGTTCCGGTGCTTTATTACGTTAGCCCGCAAGTGTGGGCATGGCGACGGGGGCGGGTAAGGCGCATCGCTTCGGTAGTCGATCGATTGGCTGCGATTTTCCCATTTGAACCAGAACTTTACAAAAACCAGGATATCGACGTCGAATATGTCGGGCATCCTTTGTTGGACGAATTTGAAGTTACCGAGGATCGGACCGGCTTTTTGCTGAAGTCTGGACTCGATCCGCATCGTCCGGTCATCGGGTTGTTCCCAGGCAGCCGTAAAAATGAACTGAAGTATATATTCGATACTATTATGGAGTCTGCTGTCCGGTTGCGTGAGAAGTACCCCACTGCCCAGTTTCTGCTGCCGGTCGCATCAAGTTTTCGCAAACAGGATATGCAGGCCCTGGTGGCTCCCTATGGGTTACCTGTAACCCTGATCGACGAGGATATTTACAACATTATTCAAGCTTGCGATGCGATTATCAGCGTCTCCGGAACGGTCACTCTGCAGATTGCCCTGGTCGGTACGCCTATGGCCATTGTATACAAATTGGCGCCAATCAGTTATGCCATTGGTCGACGTTTGATCCGGGTTCCCTATATCGGTTTGGCCAATATTGTGGCAGGCCGGCAAGTGGTCAAAGAATTTATTCAACAACAGGCCTCCCCTGATGCCATTGCCAGTGAGATTGATGCCATCCTTTCCGATGCTGGCTACAATCGCGCCATGCGCAATGATCTATTGACCATTCAGGAACGCATGGGCGAGGGCGGTTGTTCTGAGCGCGTGGCACGAATGGTTTCGGAGCTGAGCCGCGGTATTTCAGCCAAGGAGCGTAATTTGTGAGGTATAACGCCCGACAACTTTACAGTCGTCTTTTCCGCTACTCAAGGCCCCATATCTGGAGGGTTCTGTTGGCCATGGGGGCTTCTCTGCTGGTCTCCGGTTCGGACGTGGCTACCGCCAAATTGGTCAAACCGTTCGTGGATAAACTGCTGGTTGCCACGAATAGCGGCATGCTTAATTGGGTGCCGGTTATTGTCATAGGTCTTGCCGCTTCTAAAGGCGTGGGCCGTTACATTCAGGAATATTTCATCAAGACCGCCGGCCAGTTGGTGGTGCAGGATATCCGCAACGATCTTTACTCGCACTCCATGAACCTTTCCATGGGGTACTTTTCCCATAGTTCGACAGGTAATGTCATGTCCCGTATCCTCAACGATGTCGGGGCATTGCAACGCTCGGCCGCCGATGTGCTGGTCGATGGCCTACGGGAAAGTTTTACCTTGATCGGATTGACCTTTGTTGCGTTTCAAAGCGACTGGCGCCTGGCTGCCATAGCCTTTGTTGTCATGCCTATTTCCGTGGTGCCCGCCAACGTTTTGGGGCAGCGCATCAAGGATAATACCCGTCGCTCACAGCGCACGCTTGGCAACCTGACCCGTGTTCTGCAGGAGAGTCTCGCAGGCATCAAGGTGATTAAGGCCTTCGGCACCGAAGATCGTGAATGCGAGCGTTTCAAGACCGAAAATAAACGTTTTTATTACTTTTTGCGGAAGGTTCTCAAATACGATTCGGCAGCCACCCCCGTGGTTGAGATTCTTTCTTCCATAGGGGTTGCCGCTGTGTTGTGGTATGGCATTCACCGTGTTCACCAAGGTGCCATGACCCAAGGCGATCTGTCCGCCTTTATTGTTGCAATGTTGATGATGTACGCGCCTCTAAAGCGTTTGACCAAGGTCAGCAATACCATCCAGCGTTCTTTTGGCGCCGCCGAGCGGGTGTTTGAATTGATGGATGAAGTCCCCGATATCGTGGATATGCCCGATGCCATTCAGGCATCAAGGCCCGCAGGACATATTGCTTTTAACCATGTCCGTTTTTCCTACGGGGACGAACCGGTCCTGGATGATATCAGTCTTCCGATTCGCGCTGGGGAAGTTGTGGCGCTGGTTGGGCCCAGTGGCGGTGGGAAGTCGACGATTATCGGACTGCTCAACCGGTTTTACGATCCCCAACAGGGGAGTATCCTCATTGATGGACAGGATATCCGGCATTTGACCCAATCCAGTCTTAAACAGAGCATTGCCCTGGTTGACCAGGAAACCTTTCTGTTTAACGACACGGTTCGGAACAATATTCGCTATGGGCGTCCCGAAGCCACCGATGCCGAGGTTGAAGAGGCGGCCAGGCTGGCATTTGCAGACGAATTCGTGCGGACTATGAACGATGGTTACGATACGATTATCGGCGACCGGGGAGTACGCCTTTCCGGAGGGCAGCGTCAGCGTATTTGTATCGCCCGCGCCATCCTGCGCGATGCGCCCATACTCCTTCTGGACGAGGCGACGAGTGCTCTCGATACGGAAAGCGAAGCCATGGTCCAAAAAGCCCTCGTCAACCTTATGCAGAACCGTACCACCATCGTCGTTGCACACAGACTGTCAACCGTTATGCATGCTGACAAAATTGTTGTTCTGGAGAATGGTCGCATTCGTGAAGTAGGTTGTCATCAGGAACTGCTGTCGGGTGACGGGCTTTATCGTCGCCTTTATGATATGCAATTCACCGACCGGGATTAACCGGGTAATCATGGGGAGGATGGGGTGTACCTGCTGTATGATCTGATCTGGCTTGTTGGTGCCATGGCTTTAGTGCCCTGGTACCTGCTGCGCCGAGTCTGTGGAGGTAAAAACCGGCAGGGCCTCAGAGAGCGCTTTGGTTGGTATGCTCCCGGTCGCCTGGCAACCTTGCAGGGGCGCCCCGTGTTGTGGCTGCATGCCGTGTCGGTGGGGGAAACCCGCGCCGCGGTACCTCTGATCCGGGGCCTTAAAAAAAGCTTTCCCGAACATGCACTGGTCCTTACGAATGTCACCGAAACAGGTCATGCGGTAGCAAAGGGTATCTCAGAAATCGATCTTTGCCTGTTTTTCCCTTTCGATATTTCATGGGCGGTACGGCGGGTTTTGCGCCAGGTGCGGCCCGATATCGTCATCATCGTCGAGACCGAAATTTGGCCGAATCTGGTACGCTGCTCACGGCAGGCCGAAATACCGCTGGTGTTGGTCAATGGTCGCATTTCGGATCGTTCTTTTCCCCGTTACCGCAAAGTGCGCCATTTTTTGCAGCCGGTCTTGAATCGATTTGCCTGTCTATGTATGCAGACGGAGCAGGACGGACAGCGGATTTTGGATCTTGGTGCTTTGCCCGAACGCGTTTCCGTAACCGGTAATCTCAAGTTCGACATGTCTTGCGATGGCATAGGCAGTCTGACGCAGGAATCTTTGCGCGCCGCTTATAGATTGCCGGCAGAGAGCCTGGTCTGGGTGGCAGGAAGTACCCATCCCGGTGAAGAAGAATTGCTGGTGGACGCCTTTGTTGAATTGCGTGCCCGAGGTGTTGAGCTCTGTATGGTTCTCGCCCCGCGTCACCCTGGGCGGGCGCAGGAGGTAGGCCAATTGCTGACTTCCCGAGGATTGAACTGGGTTGCGCGAACGTCTCTTGACGGCTCGGTCGCGGCACTGCAGGTCGGCGATGTTTTGCTGGTTGATACCGTTGGGGAATTACTCAAACTCTATGCCGCCGCCGATGCGGTTTTTGTCGGAGGCAGCCTCGTGCCCGTGGGGGGGCACAATGTTCTGGAAGCGGCCCTGCTGAAGAAGCCGGTTTTGTTCGGTCCTCACATGGAAAACTTTCGCGAAATTGCCCGATTGGTGATGGACGCCGGTGCCGGTAAGCAGATCCGGTCAACTGAGTTGACCACTGAACTGGAAGCAATGCTGCACGATTCTGAGACCATGCAGGCCATGGGGACGGCAGGGTATAATCTATTGCACCAGCATGCCGGTGCCACGGAACGTACCGTAAGCCATATTCGACGTCTGCTGGGCAATTAACATGGCCCGTTTGGCTCTATTTTACCGTCGCCTCGCCGTTCACGGCCCCACAACTTTATCGCAGTGGCTGATTTACACGATTCTGCTGCCGCTGGGTTGGCTGTACGGTGCGTTGATGCAGCTCCGGGTCTTGTTGTATCGAGTTGGCATATTCGCTTCGTATCGTGCAAGTGTTCCGGTGATTTCTATTGGCAATCTGAGCGTCGGCGGAACCGGTAAAACCCCCGTAGTCGATCATTTGATTCGCTATTGTTTGTCTTTGGATAAACGCGTGGCAGTGGTCAGCCGTGGCTACGCAAGCGGTAACCGTTCTGCTCTGCAGATTGTTAGTTCCGGGCAGGGGCCTCTACTCGATGTGGAGCAGGCAGGGGACGAACCGTGGCTGCTCGCGCGCCGCAATCCCGCAGCCTGCGTTGTTGTGGCGCCCCGTCGTGTGGTGGGGGTGCGTCACGCTATTGAAGTGCTTGGTGCGGATGTTGTACTGCTCGATGATGGTTTCCAGCATCTGGCTGTGGCTCGCGATTTCGATCTGGTGCTGCTGGATGCGCAACGGCCTTTCGGTAATGGCCAAGTGCTTCCTGCCGGTCTCCTACGAGAACCTCGCTCTGCTCTTAAGCGCGGACACCTGTTTTTATTGACCCGCTGTCCTGAAGGTTTCGTAAACACGCCGCCGTTGCCCGGTCCGATACTGCATTGCCGGCATGAAGTGGCGGATCATGTTGAGTCTCTGGATGGTGAAATGCGCCTTATCGAGGATCTTGCGCATCTTAGGGGCGTCGCCTTTGCGGGCATCGCCGAGCCCGGGAGTTTTTTCAGCGATCTTGAAAAGCGTGGTTTAAATCTGGTACAGACCCTTTGTTTTTCCGATCATGCCGGTTATGATGAGCAGGATCTTTCCCGTTTGATCGAAACTGCCGGTTCGGCAGATTATTTCATCACCACGGAAAAAGATGCCGTCAAGTTAGTTTCAGCGGCTTTACCTCTGCCTTGTTTTCAGGTTCCTCTGCGGCTGGTTTTTCTCCAGCCCGGGGAGTTGGAAACACGCATATTGCCTGTTTTGGAAGGTGATCGAAATGACAATTTCTCAAGAACTGCTTGATATTCTTGCCTGCCCCCGATGTAAGGGACCCGTGCGACCGGTGGACGAACCCGAAGGACTGGTGTGCGAAAACTGTCGACTTAGATACCCCATTGTGGATGACATTCCCGTTATGCTTATCGACGAGGCCCAGCCTTTCGATATTGGTTGAACCCACGACTTCTGCGGAGTTACTTTTTTTGAAACCGATTGATCCGAAAACTGTTCGCCGCATCATGCTGCGATCGACTAATTGGGTCGGGGATGCGGTCATGACTACCCCGGCGATGGCCGATTTGCGTAGTGCCTTTCCCGAGGCTGAAATCGTGGTAGTCGCCAACCCTTTGGTGGCACACCTGTTCACCCATCATCCCTACTGCGACCGGGTGATCGTTTACGATAAGAAGGGCGCTCATAAAGGGGTTCTTGGGTTATGGCGATTTGCCCGGCAACTTCGCAGGGAAAAATTCGATCTGGCCGTTTTATTGCAAAATGCCATCGATGCCGCCATTCTGGCCTTTTGCGCAGGCATACCCCGTCGTGCCGGTTATCGAACCGATGCGCGCGGCCTGCTATTGACCCATGGCGTCGCCGTTGGTCCCGAACAGAAACGTTTGCATCATACCGATTATTATCGGCACATGCTGCGGCACATCTGTCGTGGCGAAGGTGACGGCAAGCTGCGCCTTGCCTGCACCGAAGAGGAGCAACACTGGGCGAAGGAAACCCTCGGAGCAGGTTCCCGGGTGGCTATCAATCCGGGGGCTGCATATGGCTCTGCCAAGCGCTGGCTGCCCGAACGCTTTGCCGCAGTGGCCGACGGATTGGCACGGGAATTTGGGCTGCAGGTTGTTCTTACCGGTGGTCCCGGAGAGATGGAAATAGGCCGGGATATCGAAAAGGCCATGAGTACCCCGGCATTGAATCTGATTGGGCAGACTTCTGTGCGCCAGTTGATGGCTGTATTGTCGGAATGTCAGTTGGTGATCACCAACGATTCCGGCCCGATGCATGTCGCTGCAGCATTTGATATCCCTATTGTGGCGGTATTCGGTCCGACTGACCACACCACCACTTCGCCCTGGTCGCAAAAATGTCGTATCGTGCGTAAACCCACCGACTGTGCGCCCTGTCTGCTCAGGCAGTGTCCAACCGATCATCGCTGTATGCGGGCGATTTTGCCGGAAGACGTATTGGATGCAGCGCGTGAAGTTCTGGGAGACATTCGATGAGGATTCTGATCGTCAAAATCAGTGCTCTCGGTGACGTCGTGCATGCCTTGCCAGTTCTGGCCTATATCAAAAGCGCTTATCCCGAAGCCAAAATCGACTGGTTGGTCGAAGAAGCGTTTGCGCCGCTGTTAGAGGGACATTCCCTTTTGCGCAAAGTGCACCGTCTGGGACTTAAACGCTGGCGCCGGGAAGGACTGCGTGCCGTCCTTTCCGGAATAAAAGCCACGTTGACCGACCTGCGTCATGAACGCTACGATCTCGTACTCGATCTTCAGGGCAACTGCAAAAGCGGGTTGTTCACCTTGTTGTGTGGTGCCCCAAGGCGTTATGGCTTTTCACGTAGTGGCGTACGGGAATGGCCCAACCTGCTTGCCACCAACCATAAAGTGCATCTTACCTCTGCCGATCATCATATCAGTGACCGGTCTCTGACTGTGGCACGTGAAGCCTTTCCCGCCGGCAGTGTGCGTCCCCTTGCAGGACCTATGTGTGTATCGCCCAAGGCGCGTACCGTTGTGGATAAACAACTCACTGAACTCGATTTAAACGGTCGATCTCTGGTTGTTTTTCAATATGGAACCACCTGGAATACCAAATTGTGGCCCCTCGATTGCTGGCAGCAACTGGCACAGCGGCTTTGCCGGGAAGACCAATTGCGCCCGGTATTGATTTGGGGGAACGATGCCGAGCTGCACGCTGCGGAGATGATTTCCCGGGCCACTGGTGGTCAGGCCGTCGTCTGGCCGCGGGGTACGTTGCAGGAACTGGCCGCTTTGCTGGAAAGAGCCAATCTGGTTGTTGGCGGGGATACGGGGCCGATCCATATTGCAGCCGCTCTTGAAACTCCTACCGTATCTATTTTTCGGGTTACGGATGCTTCGCGTAATGGGCCGCGTGGCGCGCTTCACATTCGCTTACAAAGTCCTATGCAATGTTCCCCTTGCCTGAAAAAAGAGTGTGTCAAGGATGCGGAATGCGGCCATAGTATTTCCGTCGATCAAGTCCTGGACGCCGTTCGCAAGCAACTTAACGGAAAACGACGATGAAAAATTTTTTGACGACCACGCTGATAATTTCCGCCGAAGCCAAGGGACTGCTCAAGTCTTCCGGTCTTGCCAGCTTTCAGGATTTTATGGACTATTCAGGCGGGAAGCACATTTGCCACAAACGTGGTCGTTCCACAGTGCGGTTGCAAATCGGGGATCGTGCTTTTTATCTCAAGCGCAACCGGTTTCATTTCGTGGAATTTTTAAAAGGATTATCGCGTTTGCGATTGCCGCCTCGGGGGGCGCTGCAGGAATGGCGAAATATAGAACGTGTGCAACAGGCTGACATCGCAACGGTGCCGCCTATTGCCTTCGGGGAACAACCCCTTTTGGGGCTCGAAACTTGTTCCTTCAGCATGACAGAAGAACTCTATGGCTGCGTTCCCCTCGATCAGGTGTTGCGGGCAAACTTTACCGGAAGTCAGACTGGAATCCAGCGTCTGCGCAAACATCACCTCATTCGCCAAGTTGGTATCCTGGCCCGGCAACTGCATGGAGCAGGACTCTTCCATCGGGATTTTTATCTGAGCCATGTGTTTGTCAGTACCAAGGATACTCTCAAGCTCATTGATCTGCAGCGTATTCTTTATCACCCCTTACGAGCCAGGCATTTCCGGATCAAAGATCTTGCCCAGCTCAATTATTCCGCCAGCCGTATTCCAGGGATAACCCGCTCGGATCGTCTCCGGTTTTTGCTTGCCTATCTGGACCGTAGCTCATTGCTTGAAGAGGATAAGCAACTGGTGCGGTCTGTGCAGAGGAAAACTGACCGAATAGCACGGCACGATGTGAAACTGCTTGCTCGGCGCCGTCGGCGGGGCGAATTACCCTGAGACCAAACCCTAAAGGGTTGAAGTCTATTTTGCTGATTTGCAGGATGTATGGATTGAAAAATTTCCTCCTTTACTGAGTTTGTTGTAATCGAAAGGCAAGGAAATGCAATGGGTTTAAAAAAAACTCTACAGCGGTTAGCTGTTTAATCTTCCTTTCATTTTAAATAAGGAAGTTTTTGGAAATATCATCGATAAATTACAGAAGGTCATCCTTCAATTACGGAATTCAGGGTTTTACCAGTTGAATGACGGCTCTGTTAAACATTTTTGTTATTAAGGAATGTCATCTATGCAATGGTCGATTATTATCCCTACTTATAATTATGGCCATTTTATCGAAAGGTGTCTCCATTCCGTTCTCAACCAGATTGGCACTGATTATGAAATCGTGATTGTTGATGATGGCTCCTCTGACGATACGCGGTCTGTGATCGATGCCTTGGCTAAAAACTTTCCCGCTGAACGATTACGCTACTTTTATCAGGATAATCAGGGGCCGGCCGCAGCTCGTAACCATGGCATTGACGTGGCCAGAGGCGAATTCCTCTGGTTTCTCGACTCCGATGACCGTCTGACAGGGGATGCGTTTGAGCACATGCGACTGGCGGTGGCCTGCCATCCTGATGGGGAGTTGTTCTTTGGCGGTTATCGGTCGGTTGCAAAAGATGGAAAAACGACAGATAAATTGCCGGGTCAGTTGAGTTCCGATAATACGGTAAATTTAAGTCGTTATCTGCAGAAAGGTCTTAAGAGCCTTACTACTGGCGCCGTGGTGGTTAAAAAAGCCAGACTTGCGGAGATCAGATTTCCCGAGGGGATTCATATTAACGAAGATGTCGTCTTTTTCGGGCATCTTCTCGCTCGCTGCAAAACTGTGGCTGTTTCGCAGGTAGTGGTCGAAAAAATACGTCATGCGGACAGCCTTAGAGACAATATGACCCGCATCGAGGAAACAGGATTACGTTCCGTAGATTATTTATTTGACGCTACACGCCTGCTTCCTGAGCAGATGAAGTTGCGTTCAAGGTACCAGGCTGATAGGTGTTTGCGACTGTTTCGTTCGTATTTTCTAAATGGCGATTATGACCAGGCCCGTTGTTATTATGGTCAGGCCCTGCAATCCTGTCCCGGCTATCTGTTCAAGATTGGGTATCTTCTCAAGTTTTTACGCTGTATCGGCAGGTAATACGCCGGAGGGCAGCAAGTTCGAGGTTGTCATAAAGCAGCTTTGAACTTATGATGGCTACCTTTTGAGTCGGCATGACAGGGGACACGGGTTCCGGTACTTTTTCGCAAGCCGAGGTTGCTCAAATAGTTATTGAACGGGTAGATTCTGCATTGCATTATGGGCCATCGGGAGAGCGTCGATGGCTTGCAGATTTTTATTCAACTCGTAGTCTGGAAAATGGCATTTCTGATCGATTGCAACGTTAATTTGGGTGATGATGCGTCATAAAAATCAAGCCGTTGTCCACGAACGGAACGGCAACTTTCATTCCTATTACGTCCCAGGTTCCCCGGTTGACATTTTACAGGCTTCTTTACGTCCGGATCCTGACGTTCTCTTCAGTCAGGGGCATCCGGTCTGTTCAGGGCGGTCCGGTAATCCACGAGATCTCGTTAAAGTCGTGGTGGGGACCAGGTCTTATTTTATCAAACGTTACAATTGCCAGGGTGGCCTGTATCGGGTCAAAAATATGTTTCGGGCCTCTCGTGCACGCCGGGCCATGGAGGCCGGTCAGTTGCTGTTGTCGCTGGGTGTGCCTACGCCAGAACCGTTGGTGTGTATGGAAGAGCGCCATGGGCGGTTGCTTGGAGACAGTTATCTGATCTGCCCTTTTTTGGAAGGGTGCCATTCCCTGTTTGATCTATGGCCAGGGCTTGAGTTGTTCAGGAAGCGCCTTTACATGCAGCGGCTCGGTGAGCTGCTCGGCACTTTGCACCGTTCAGGTGTTGTTCATGGAGACAGCAACTGGCGCAATATCCTGGTGAGAGCAGAAGGGGACGCTCAACCTCAGTTCTGGTTGGTTGATCTGGATGGCGTTCGCAAGTATCGTCATCTCACCTTTGTCCGGGCGCAACGGGATACCGGCCATTTTTTACGAGAACTGATACGTAATGATGCCGATGAGGAATTCGCCCAGCTGTTTCGTCACCATTGGCAAAAGTCCTTGACGTTACCCTGAGGAGGGTTTTATGGCGGTAGCTGCAATACAGACATATTTTAAGCAACTTCAGGGGGTTATGGATCGGGTTGGTCGTGATAAATCCGATGCGATTGTGCAATGTGTTCATCTGGTTGTCGACACTCTGCGCGAAGGGGGCAAGGTTCTGGTCATGGGCAATGGTGGCTCTGCGGCAGATGCCCAACACTTCGCAGCTGAACTGGTGGGGCGTTTTCTCATGGAGCGTAAGGCCTTGCCTTCCATTGCGTTAACTACTGATTCCTCAATATTGACAGCGGTAGGCAACGATTACGGGTTTGACGAGATTTTCAAGCGGCAAGTTGAGGCGCTTGCCCGCCCTGGCGATGTGGTCATCGGCATATCCACCAGTGGGATGTCTAAAAATGTTTTTCACGCTCTGATCGCAGCGAATCAGATTGGCTGTAAAACGGTCGGTCTGCTTGGGCGTGATGGCGGTACTATCGCCGGCATCGTGGACATTAATCTGACTGTGGCGGAAGAGCATACTCCTTTTATTCAGACCGCTCATGGTGCGGTGCTCCATCTGCTTTGCGATTTGCTGGAAAAGGAATTGTTTCCCCCTTCGGGGCAAACGGAGTAGTATACCGTAACAATTATTTGTCAAACGGGTCCGTTACATGCAGCTTGCTGTCAATGGGAATAATATAGAGGAATTATGGACAAAATTTCATTTGTCATACCGATTTACAATGAAGAGGGTAATGTCGAGCGATTGTTCAACGAACTGACCCGTGTAGCTGAGACTCTGGGGCGTCCTTATGAAATCATGCTCGTGGATGATGCCAGTACCGACCGTAGTCTGCAGATTATCAAGGAGTTGGCGGCATCCCACGCACAGGTACGTTACCTGTCCTTTAAAACCAATTGCGGACAGTCTGCAGCGCTGTACGCGGGTTTTCAAAACGCTGATGGCGATATTATCATTACCATGGATGCCGATCTTCAGAATGATCCGGCCGACATCCCGAAACTTATGCAGTTTTTTGGTGAATACGATATGATCAACGGTTGGCGAGCCAACCGTCAGGATACCCTGTCTAAAAAAGTCGGTAGCCGCATCGGAAATTATGTGCGCAATCGACTGACCTGGGAGACTATTCACGATACCGGTTGCTCTTTGAAAGTTATGCGGGCCAGCATGCTTAAGCGGATACGCATGTTTCGCGGCCTGCACCGGTTTCTGCCAACCCTTATGCGTCTCGAAGGGGCTCGGGTCATCGAAGTACCGGTCAATCACCGTCCCCGGGTTCACGGCGTCTCCAAATACAACAATCTGCGGCGTGGCATCGAGGGGATTTATGATGTTATAGCCGTACGCTGGATGATTAAGCGTTATCTGAAAATCAGCATTGGTGATACCAATGTTTAGCACTGAAAACTCGATATTGCTTCTTGGTTTGGTGGGGCAGGCCCTGTTTTCCATGCGCTTTATCATCCAGTGGGTATATTCCGAGAAACACCGCCAGAGTGTTATTCCTACGGCATTTTGGTACTTCAGCCTTGGGGGCAGTTTGTTGTTGTTGGTTTATTCCCTTTTGCGTCGAGACATTGTATTTACCCTCGGACAATCGACCGGTTTTCTCATCTATGGTCGTAACCTCTATTTTATTCATAAACAACGCAAAGAAAGTGCCATCGCCTGATATCTCTATCAGGACCACGTTTTCCTCCCTTTCATCTATGGTTTTTTTGTAACGGACTCCCAGGGATTATGATGAATATTTCCAATACTTCCGGTGCATTTCTTCAACCCGAGTCTGATCGAGATGGGTTGTTTCGACTGTTTTTCTGGCTGGTGTTTGCCGGCTCCCTGCTGGTGTATGGGTGGGGTATCTGGGGAGTCCCGCTTCTCAGCCACAATGAGGCGCGCCGGTTGGTGGTGCTTCGGGAATTGCTCGCTAGCGGCGACTGGTTGGTGCCGACCAAAAACAGTCAGATTTATCTGCAAAAACCGCCCTTGTTCACCTGGTTCGGGGCGGTATTCGGGCTGTTGGCCAGTAGCAGTGCCGAATGGGTTTTGCGATTGCCTTCAGCGTTAAGCGGACTAGGGGCTACATGGCTGTTGTTTTTTCGTTTGAAACAGCGTGTCGGCCGTTGGGAGGCACTGATCGGGTCTGCGATTCTGGTGACATCGTACTTTTTCTCATCCAAGGCTCGTGTGGCTGAATTGAATATGCTGCTGACAATGTGTGTCTTTGCGGCGGTGGTGTGTTTTTACGACTATATCTGCGATGGCAGACGTAAGTATCTTTACTTGGCCTATGGTGCACTGGGCCTGGCATTTATGACTAAAGGCCCTGTGGCGTTATTGTTTTTTGTTCTGCCGGTTCTTGTTTTTGGAATATTGGAAAAAGACCGTCGGGTACTCAAAGGTCTGATCGACGGTCGTGGCTGGTTGCTGTTCGCGCTTATCGGTTTGCCATGGTACCTGTTCGTAACGCTTCGATTGCAGGGATTGCCTTTGCTGGCGGTTATTCGTAGTGAAGTGTCATCCAAGGTAGCAGAGGAAGCGCATCGCCCCGAGCCCCTGTATTACTATGTCAGGCATCTGCTGGGGGCTTTTGCACCCTGGGTGCTGTTGATCTGCTATCGGCCACTGCGTACCCTTAAGTACATGGCCGCTACAAAACCTGGACGTTTTTTCGGGTTGGCGGCCTTGGTGCCATTACTCATCTTTTCCCTTTTCGATTACAAGCGGGATAAATACATTCTGCCAATGTATCCGGCCCTTGCGGTTTGTCTCGGCATGGTGGCGGCACATTGGCGTTCTGAAATGTGCGCTCGTGGCCGTCGATGGATTAGTCCCTTGATGGTTTGGGGTAGCGCCGTCTTAATGCTGCTACTGGTTGTGTTTTACGGGTTTTTTGAACCACGCATGGTTTCCTACCGATTTGAAGCACTCAAGCCCCTGGCGGCACGTATCGATCAGTTGCGCGGTGATGCTCCGGTTTACTATCTTGGCGAAGAACCGATCCAGTTGATCTATTATTACGGTCGTTCCATCCCTGGTACTACCGTTGAAGAAGTGGCCGACTGGCAGACCCAGCAGCGTCATTTTGTGGTACTCGTACAGAAAAAGCATGTCGGCGAGGTTGAGACTCTTGGATTGACCGTGCTTGACCAGGTTAAACCCTATCTATCGCGTCGTGGTGTTATGTTCATTATGGCCAGTAAGGGTTTAGAAATGTCAGCGATACCGGAAATTGACGACAATCTCCCTTGAGGATTCTCAATGGGGGCGTCTGTTGTGGTACCGGAGAATTTTCAATTTCAATAAGGGTATTCAATCTGGAGGCTTTTTCTATTTTATAGGGGAAAGCAAAGAGATAATCGCAATATATTCTGCTGTAATTACGTTTTTGTTGTAGCTTGATAAGAAATGCTGGGAAGTTCTTTATGGATATAGGTTTTGCAACCTTTCATTATTACCCCTATGGTGGATTAGAAAAAAGCATGCGTAATATCGCCTTGGAGGTTTTGAGGCGAGGTCACAAACTTACAGTGTATTGCCATTCATGGCAGGGGGAACTCATTCCCGATGCCCAAGTGGAAATTCTCCCGGTAACAGGCTGGACCAATCACCGTAAAATGCTTTCTTTCGTTCGGAAATTCCAGCAAAGAATGAAAAACTGTAATCATGATCTGGTCGTAGGCTTCAAGCGAATGCCCGGACTTGATCTCTATTACAATGGGGATGTCTGTTATCGGAATGAAATGGCATCCAAACCCAATTTCCTTGCCAAATTTACACCTCGTTATGCTGCTTTATCCTCTTTTGAAAAGGCTGTTTTTTCGAAAGATTCATCGACTCATATCATGTATATAGCGGAGCGGGAGAAAAAAATATTTCAAAGTTGCTATGGTACTCCCGATACGCGATTTCATGCTTTGCCGCCAGGGATTGACAAGGACGGCATTCGGGGCGTTTGTTCTGCTTCTCAACGTCCACACTTGCGTCGTTCTATGGGTGTGGATGGCGATACCCTGATAGCTTTGATGGTAGGTTCAGACTTTTACCGCAAGGGGGTAGATCGCTCAATCCGCGCGTTGGCAGCATTACCCGTCGATCAAAAGAAAAAATTGGAACTCTGGGTCGTCGGCCAGGGGAATCCGGATCCGTTTTATAAATTGGCAACAAGTTTAGGTGTTGCCAGCCAAATACATTTTCTTGGGGTCCGCGATGATGTGCCCTCGTTGCTTGGTGTTGCGGATATATTACTCCACCCGGCATTGAGTGAAACGGCGGGCAATGCCATACTGGAAGGTCTCGTTGCGGGAATTCCTGTCGTTGTCAGTCAAAGTGCGGGGTTCAGTGCACATGTAACCAATGCGGATGGCGGGGTGGTGATTCCCGACACTCCTTGGAGTCAGTCGGCTTTTGACCATGCACTTTTGAAGCTTGTTGCGGATTCGCAGTATCGCCGGAAATTAGGTAGTCAAGGATGGCATTACGCTGATACCACTGACCTTTATCATCGGCCTCAGGTTGCCGCGGATATCATCGAAAAGCTGGTAAAAGAAAAATCTGAATGTATCTAGCCTCGTGGCAACTTGTTGCAACTGACAGCTGCAATTGAGAGTGATTTACCTGTGCGGGACCTCTACTTTCTTGGCCGCATGTTGGGCTCAGACAGCGATTCTTTGCGGGGCATTCGTCTCTTTTGTTTGATTTAAAGAAAATGATGGGATTTATGAAGAGATTTTTGAAAAAGTGTCTGCCCGAAAAAATAGTTTTCTTCCGGGAGTCTTTCAATGATTTCCCTTACAGAAAATATATGAATAAAAATAAATGTATTTTTATTCACATCCCGAAGGCAGCAGGAACCAGTGTGCTTAATGTTTTGTCTAAAAAGAAAGTACCCAGGGATCATTGCAGCTATAATATATTTTTGCAATCGTCAAAGAAAAAATTTCACCGGTATTTCAAGTTCTGTTTTGTAAGAAATCCTTACACTAGACTCATGTCTGTATATTACTACCTGAAAAATGGTGGGAATGGGAAATCAGATCTTGAGATACAAGAGTTGATAAGGCAAAAATATACAACTTTCGAAAAATTTGTGCTTGATTATTTGGATAAAGACTTGATTTATCAAATCGCTTTACTTCGTCCTCAGTATAGTTATGTCTGTAATTATAAATATGAAATAATGGTAGACTTTTGCGGAAGATTTGAAAATATTGATAGCGACTTTTCAACTGTATGTAAGACTTTGCGAATAAAAAAGAGTCTTCCTAAATTGAATAAAACAAATTATAAAAATAATGTTGATAAAATTCAGTCTATACAAAAAGAAGTAATTGAGAAAATTAATAGTCTGTATGCAAAAGACTTCGAAGTTTTCGGATATGATTTGAGATGAAATTTAGACGAACAATTCCAATGCGTAAGTATTGACAAGGTGTTGATAGATTTCTTGTAGTAGATCGATAATCATTTTTTGGACGCATGAACGGCATGTTGTTCAATGGCGGTCCATATGTCGGTACTATCCTCAGTGTCTGATGATAGTCTGTGAGGTTGCCCTGCCGCGTTTTTAATTCGACGTCTGTCTGGGTATTCCGGCTATGTAGAAGGTTCGGTTAAGAGATAGCTAGTCGAATAAACCATAATGGAAAGGGGGCGATATAAAATGAAAATTGCAATGCTAACATCCGATTATTTACCTAATATCGGAGGGATTACTTCTCATATTTACGAGCTTTCAAAAGCTTTAATTGCCAACGGTCACCAGGTTGAGATCTGGTTGTGGGACCGGAAAGGCAATATTTCCCCCGATGATAGCTTGGGGGATATTGATGTCCGGCTCATTCAGAATAATACGTCTAAGAAGAAGTTTGGAGAAGCAAAACGGCTTGCCCGGGTCATAGCAGGATTTTCCAGCGAATTTCAGCCCGATGTCATTCATGTACATACCCTCGATCAGTTGATGCCAGCAATGGCATTTGTCAAGAAAAAGCATCCTTCCATCAGGGTTGTCTGGACTAATCATACGAGCAGGTTTTTAAGAAACGTCGGTTCCTTTATCTGGAGGATGAAAATTCGCTATTACCTTCGTGGTTTTGATGGGTTGTTAGCAACCTGTCAAGAGCGAAGAGATAAATCTCTCAGGCTTGGCGTCCCGTCTGACAATTGTCTTTTCATTCCAAATGGAGTAGATCCCGATAAATATAAGGTCATTTCCCAGCGCGAAGCGCGAGAAATAATCGGTGTGGATAGCGATGTCTTTTTGTTGCTGTACACTGGCCGATTTGCTCCTATAAAGGGTGTTTTTTATCTCGCGCAAGCTATTAATCTGCTGATAAAAAAGATACCCAATATCCTTTGTATTATGTGCGGAAACATGGAAGGTGATCGCGAGTCCGAAAAAATTCAAGCATATATACTCGAAAACAAACTTGAAAAACACATTCGCCTTGATGGTTTCATTCAAAACAATCTTCTTGGTCCTCATTTGTTTGCTTGCGATTCACTTGTTTTGCCATCGTTGATGGAGGCCACAAGTATTTCCATGTTGGAAGCCATGACGGTTGGTCGGCCGGTCATCGGTTCCCGTGTTGGAGGTATTCCTGGAATGGTAAGTGAAAATGAAACCGGAATATTGGTGAATCCCGCAGACCCTGAAGACTTGGCACGCGGGATTACCCAGTTCTGGGAAATGAAAGACCGCGAAGCCATGGGGGTGAAGGCCAAAAAACGTATTGATGAATTTACCTGGCACAATATTGCGTTGAGGACCTACAACTTTTACTGTACATTGGTTTCTTCTTAGAGCGGATGATTGCACGGCACTCTTTCTTAATCATTCGTTTTTGGATATGGTCATGAGCGGAAGCAGGTTATAAATTCGGATTGGTATACCGTCGGTCATTTGGGGGGGGCTTGATTAGTCGTGACTGCAAAAAGATAGCTCTGATTCGCAAGGAATGCAGTTTGAAGCGAGGTGGGGCTGAGCGTTACTGTGCCAACCTGGGCCGTTGCTTGGCCGACATGGGTCATCAGGTATATGTGGTGGCTCGCACGTGTGATGATGACATTCATCCGGGCCTTATTCATGTGCCTGTTCAGGTGCGTAACTGGACCTCATCTTCCCGTAATTTGTCCTTTCACCAGAATAGCCAACGGGCTCTGAATGATCTGGACATCGACTACGTGTATGCGCTGAGCCGCACCTATCCCGCCGATGCTTTTAGGATCAGTGATCCATTGCATGACAGCTGGCTCGATGTTCGCTACCCGGGATGGTTGCGTAACCGGTTGGAGCGGTTGAATCCGCGCCATAGAACCATTCTGGGGCTGGAGAAGAGGGTTTGTGATGCAGGATATAGCGGCGCCATTGTAACCAATTCGATCTGGTCGCGCCAACAAATACTGGCGCGTTACGATTACCCCTCCGAACGCATTCATGTAGTCTACAACGGTGTCGACCTGGATTATTTCCGGCCGTCAGAGGGTGGTAAGCCCGTCGGTGGCCCTCTGCGATTGTTGTTTGTTGCCCAGGATTTTGCGCGCAAAGGGCTTGGTTTTATTCTCGACGCGTTGAAGCAGTTGCATGCACAGGGGATCGCCTGCCATCTGAGTGTGGTGGGGCGCGATAATCCACGCCCTTTTCTCCAGCAGGCTCAGCGGCTCGGCGTGGCGCAAGCCGTCGATTTTCACGAATCCACCAGTCAGATACAGGATTATTACAACGCTGCAGATCTGCTGGTATTTCCCACTCTCAGTGACCCTTTCGCTAATGTGTGTCTGGAGGCCTTGGCCTGTGGTCTGCCTGTTATGACCACTACCCACAACGGTGCAGCTGAGATTTTGACTGAAGATCAGACCGGTTATGTACTGCAGGCAAACCGTCCATTGGCCCCGCAGATTGTCGCAGGTATTGTCCGGTTCAGTCGCCTACCTGAGCAGTACCGCGTGGAGATGACACATCGGGCCCGGATCTGTGCAGAGGGGTTTACCATCAGGCACAATGCTGAGCGGACCCTTGACGTGCTTGCGGGTGTGACGCGGTCCCGGTAGTCGTGGAATGCTGGTTTGAGCGGTATTGCGGCCAGGGAGAAGGAAGACAATGAAACGTTATCAGTTGATGGATTTTTCCGGTGTTAAACGGTATTCAATTACTACCCGGGACAACAAGGTCAAGGTTGGTGAGCATTTTGCCGAACCGCCACGGGCGGGCCGTTCCTTCAGCGAATTTTTTGACAGCCTTCCGCATCTGCTGGGTGCCGACAATCTGCGGGGCGTAGTCGATGCGGTCGTGCATGCCCGTGAAAAGGGCAGGCCTGTGGTTCTCGCCATGGGCGGACATGTCATCAAATGCGGCCTTCAACCGGTCATCAAGGCTCTTATCGACGCCGATGTGATTACGGCGGTGGCGACCAACGGCTCGGTAACCATTCATGATTACGAGGTGTCCCTGGTCGGTGCCACTTCTGAAGATGTCGCTGCTGTGCTGGCCTCGGGAGATTTCGGATTTTCCCTGGAAACCGGACAGGGGATGAACGACATACTCAAGCGGGGGATGGCCGGTGAGCTTGGATTCGGCCATGCCATCGGGCGGGCGATTATCGATCAAAAGCATCCTTATCAGGAATTTAGTCTGCTGGCCGCCTGCGTTAATAAGGGCATACCTGTCACCGTGCATGTGGCCATTGGCACCGATATTATCCACCAGCATCCTGAAGCCGATGGTGGTGTGATAGGTGAAATGAGTTACCGGGATTTCAGGCTGCTGACCTCGGTAGTGGCGGATCTCGGAGACGGTGGGGTCTGGCTTAATGTGGGGTCGGCAGTGTTGCTGCCGGAAGTTTTCCTGAAAGCCTTGTCCATCGCACAGAACCTGGGATATCATGTCGACGGTTTCAGCACCGCCAATTTCGATATGATACAGCACTACCGACCGCTTACCAACGTGGTCAAGCGTCCCACTCAGGGCAGCGGCCGTGGGTATACCATCACGGGACATCATGAAATTAACATCCCTTTGTTTGCTCAGGCAGTGCTCGACCGGCTTGGCTGACAATCCCGGTCAGGTAGGCAGACTGCCTCTGGAGGGTGAAAGTCTTGCATAATCCGGCCGGATATGGTAAGCGCTGGTGCGCATATAACGATCACAGTGCCGGCCCTGATTGCCGGTTTCTTTTTTGTCACCTTCGTTCATGTTAAAGCCAATAATGGAAGACTAATGGATCGAACAAAAATAGAAAATTTCCTGGGCCGATTGAGCGGCATCCGGGCGCTGGTTATCGGCGACTTGATGTTGGATGAATATCTGTGGGGGCGTACAGAACGGATTTCCCCCGAGGCCCCGGTACAGGTAGTCGATATCCTGCGTGAGGACCTGCGCCTTGGCGGCGCCGGCAACGTCATCAATAATCTGGTAACGCTCGGTTGTCAGGTTCATGTTGCCAGCGTACTGGGTGAAGGGCACGACGGCCTTTTGTTACGCCGCCGGTTGGAAGAAAAGCATGTCGGTATTGAAGGGTTGCAGTTCGATGGCATGCGAACCACCAGCCGTAAAACCCGCATTCTGGCTTCCGGTCAGCAGATGATGCGATTTGACCGAGAGAGTCGTACTCCTATCGATGCGCGGCAGGAGGCCGCCCTTGCCGATTTTGTGCGCAATAACGCCGACCGTTTCGATGTCATCCTGGTTTCCGATTATCTCAAGGGTGTGCTCACCGATGGCCTTCTGCAGGCGGTGATCGCCGTCGGCAAACAAAAGGGTATCCCGGTGGTGATCGATCCCAAGGGTAACGATTATGGCAAATACCGTGGCGCCACTCTGTTGACTCCCAATCGCAAGGAAACCGAGGTTGCTTCCGGGGTCGCGATTGTCGATGAGCAAAGTCTGCGCTTGGCAGCTCGTACCCTCATGCAGCGCATCGACCTTGAAACGTTGATGGTAACCCGCAGCGAGGAAGGCATTTCGATTTTCTTCCGCAACGGTGAGGAAGTCCATCTACCTACCCAGGCGCGCGAAGTGTATGATGTCACCGGCGCTGGTGATACGGTTTTGTCACTGGTCGGGCTCGGCCTGGCCGGAGCTTTGCCGGTCAGCGATGCCGCCGCTTTAGCTAATATAGGCGCAGGGATCGTTGTCGGCAAGGTTGGCACCTCGACGGTTAGCGTTGAGGAAATCCGCGAAGCCCTGGCTCATCATGCTATGGAGTACGATTCCAAAATCAGGCTGCGCGAACCGTTGCGTGCTATTCTGGAAGACGAACGGCGGCGTGGCAAAACCATCGTATTCACCAACGGTTGTTTTGACTTGTTACATGTCGGTCACGTCAAGTACCTTCAAAAGGCCCGTCGTCTTGGCGATATCCTGGTTTTGGGTCTTAATTCCGATGCCTCCATACGACGCCTCAAGGGGGCTAACCGCCCGCTCATCGGCGAAGAGGAACGGGCGCATATCCTGGCGGCTCTCAGCTGTATTGATTACGTGGTGGTGTTCGACGAGGATACTCCCCTGGAGTTGATTGCCATGCTGCGCCCGGACATCCTGGTAAAGGGGGGCGATTATACGCCGGAAACCGTGGTGGGTAAGGATATCGTAGAGAGTTACGGTGGCCGTGTGGCCCTTGTCGACTTGGTTGATGGGCGTTCTACGAGCAACATAATAGAGCGGATTCTGGATCGTTATGAACAAGGGTGAGTCGATAAGCGCCCTTCGCAAAGCGGTGTTTCTGGATCGCGACGGTACGATCAACGAAGAAAGGAACTATCTGCATCGGATAGAGGATTTTGCCTTTATTCCCGGTGTGCCTCTGGCTATACGGCGTCTTAATCAGGCCGGATTCCTGGTGATCGTTGTGACGAATCAATCAGGTGTGGCGCGCGGATATTTTGAACTGGCCGATGTGGAGCGTCTGCATGAGCACGTCGCTTGTCGCCTGGCATCCGAGCAGGCACATGTGGACGGTTTTTTTATTTGCCCTCATCACCCGGAGGCCGGCATTGGCCACTTACGCAGACAGTGCGATTGTCGTAAAGGGGCACCGGGGCTGCTGTTGCAGGCTGCCGAACAGTTGCACGTCGACTTGAGCCAGTCATTTATGGTCGGCGACAAGAATGCCGATATGGAAGCCGGACGGAGAGCTGGTTGCACTCCTCTGCTGGTGATGACCGGTTACGGTTCTGAGACAGCGCGTAGTATTGATCCCGCCATCGGGCGTTTTGCCAGCCTGGTGGAGGCGGTAGATTTCATTTTGCGGCAGGACGGTAACGAAAAAGTTACTGCCTGATCCGAAGATAAAGAAAGGGCTGTTCATGATCAAAAGCATGACAGGATACGGCAAGGGGCAGACCTCCGCAGGTGAAATTTGTCTGACGGTGGAAATTAAGTCGGTAAATCACCGTTATTGCGATATTTCCGTAAAAGCACCACGTTTTCTGCTCGGTTTCGAGGCAGAAATCAAAAAGCGCGTGGGGGAGCGTCTCAAGCGGGGCAAGATCGACGTGTTTATCAACGTTGAGAATAATGCCTGTGGGGGACGCGTGCCGGTTCTCAATAAGGAACTGGCCGCAGCCTATATGAGCCTGTTTCGCCAGATGCGCGATGAATTCGGCCTGGAGGGGGGGATTTCTGTCGATCTACTTGCCGGGCAAAAGGAAGTCGTCACCCTGGCAGAAGGGGAGCCGGATGAAGAGGTCGTCGGCAGTAGCCTGAAGGACGCGTTGGTAAAAGCGCTGACCGCCATGGAAAATATGCGGCAGGTCGAAGGTCAAGCCACTTGCCAGGATATGGATGAGTACCTCGGGCATATCGAGTCCTTATTGGTCTCTGCACGCGAACGAGCTCCGCAGGTTCCCCTGGAGTGGAAGGATAAGCTCATGGAGCGCCTCGCACGGTTGGGTAATGGCTTTGAGGTCGACCCCCAACGGCTCGCCCAGGAAATAGCCGTGTTTGCGGACCGCTGCGATATTTGCGAGGAACTGACACGCTTTGCCAGTCATATTGAACAGTTCAGAGGGTTGTTCAGTGTGGAGGAAGCGGTAGGCCGGCAGATGGATTTTATTCTGCAGGAAATGAATCGCGAAGCCAACACCATGGGCTCCAAGTCGAATGATTTGGAACTGACCCGCATGGTCGTCGCCATGAAGGCCGACCTGGAAAAAATCCGGGAGCAGGTACAGAACATTGAATGATGTAACATCGGTGGCCCCGTCCATCGTGTCTGGGAGAGCAAGCATGAAACGAAGCGGCATCCTGTTTGTCATATCCGCGCCGTCAGGAGCTGGAAAAACCTCGCTGTGTCGTCAGATCGTTGACATTTTCCCCGATATGCGGCACTCTGTCTCATTCACCACGCGTCCTCGCCGGTCCGGGGAAAAAGACGGTGTCGATTACCATTTCGTTTCGCAGGAAACGTTCGATACTATGGTTTCCGAAGGAGCTTTTGCCGAATGGGCCAGGGTTCACGGCAACTGCTATGGAACATCCCTTGCGACATTGCAGGAGGCCCACGAAAATGGCCTCGATGTGCTTCTCGATATCGATTGCCAGGGGGCGGCGCAGCTCAAACGTGCCTGTCCTGACGGGGTGTTTATTTTTATTTTGCCGCCAAGCTTTGAAGAGCTTGAACGGCGTCTGCGTGGACGCAACACAGATTCCGCCGAAGTTATTGCCCGGCGTTTGTCCAATGCCCGGCGTGAAATCAGGGAATTGGTCTGGTATGATTACCTTATCGTGAATGACGATCTGTCGATCGCGGTGGAAGAATTTAAAGGAATTATTCTGGCAGAGGGATGCCGCGCCGTGCGTTTAAAAGACGAGGCCATCCGCCTGTTCGGAATCGATATGCAGGACAATTAGACGGTCGCTTGTTATTTAGCGATCTCATTTAACGATTTTTACATGAGAAGGACACGAAGCCTATGGCCAGAATTACTGTCGAAGATTGCCTCAAGCAAGTTCCCAACCGCTTTTTGCTGGTCATGGTAGCTGCCAAGCGTACCAAACAGCTTTACAAGGGGGCCAAGCCTCTGATCGAAAACAAATCCAATAACAAACGGGTGGTGCTCGGTCTGCGCGAGGTTGCCGCCGGGAAAGTTGATTACGAGATTCCCGCCCGTAAAGGTTAGGCTCCAGGCCGGGCTCCCAGGGCCCGGCCTTGTTTTATCCCCCAGGTTATCCGGATATTGCATAGTTCTGTATTGTTGCTTATGTGGTCAACCTGTGTAATACCGTCATTATTACCGGTGGAATCGGCATGCTTCGACTAGACGATATTCTTGAAAAAGTTCAGGCCTATAATCCCCGGGCTGATGTCGACCTGTTACGCAAAGCCTACGTGTACAGTGCCAAGGTCCACCGCGGCCAATCCCGGTTTTCCGATGAACCCTACCTTAATCACAGCCTTGAAATAGCCGATATTCTTGTTCGACTCAAGATGGATGTTGCTACCATCACCACCGGCCTGTTGCACGATATTTTGCAGCAGAATTTGGCCGATCTTGATGAGTTGCAAGCCAGTTTTGGGGAGAATGTTGGCGAACTCGTGCAGAGTTTGACAAAGCTTGGACGCCTGTCCTTTACCACCAGCGAAGAACAACAGGCTGAAAACTTCCGCAAGATGCTGCTTGCCATGGCCAGCGATATCCGGGTCATTCTGGTTAAGCTGGCTGAACGCCTTCACGAAATGCGTACCCTGGAAGGGCGCCCCGCGGAAGAGCAACGCCGTATTGCCCAGGAAACTCTCGACATCTATGCGCCTTTGGCCAATCGCCTCGGGATCAGCTGGATGAAGTGCGATATGGAAGACCTGGCGCTTCGCTACGTATTGCCTGAGGTCTATTTTGACCTGTGTGATAAGGTTGAAAAACAGCGGAAAGATCGCGCCGGTTATGTCGAAGAGGTGCGTAAGCAACTGTGCGATAAGATGGCCCAAAATGATATAGCTGGGGAGTGTTACGGTCGCCTCAAGCATCTCTATTCCATCTGGCGAAAAATGCAGCGACAGGGTATTGAATTCGAACAGGTCTATGATCTCATTGCCTTTCGGGTCATGGTGAAAGATGTCCGGGACTGTTATGCCATGCTGGGTGTGATTCATTCCACCTGGAAACCTATCGCCAGCCGTTTTAAAGACTACATCGCCATGCCCAAGGCGAACATGTACCAGTCGCTTCACACCACGGTTATCGGCCCCTACGGTGAGCGCATGGAGGTGCAGATCCGGACTGAAGAAATGCACCGGGTCGCCGAGGAAGGGATCGCTGCCCACTGGAAATACAAGGAAGGGCGGGGAGGTGACAGTATTGTCACCAAAGATGAGAAACAATTCGGCTGGTTGCGGCAAATGCTGGATTCTCAGCAGGAATTCACCGATACCCATGACTATGTTGGTTCGATCCGGGGCGATTTGTTTTCCGAGGAGGTTTATGTCTTTACCCCCAAGGGCGCTGTAAAAGCGTTTCCTCGCGGCGCCACCGCCATCGATTTTGCCTACAGTGTACATACGGAGGTTGGCAATCGCTGCACCGGGGCGCGGGTCAACGGTAAGCTTGTACCTTTGAAGACCCCGCTTAATAACGGCGATGTGGTCGAGGTTGTCACCTCTCCGAACCAGACGCCCAGCAAGGACTGGCTTAAATTTGTCGTAACTTCGCGTGCGGCGAGCAAGATCCGGCACTGGGTTAAAACCGAGCAGCGGGAAAAAAGTATCGAGCTTGGTAAAGAACTGTTTGAAAAACGCCTGCGCAAATACGGTTGCAGCCTTAAGAAAGTGCTGGCTTCCAAGGAATTCTCGCAGGCCATGCAGGACCTTGGTTACCATGCCTCCAGCGATTTGCTGGCGGGGATCGGCTACGGAAAAGTGCCTCTTGGACAGGTCGTTAGCCGTGTGGTCCCGGCAGACAAACTGCGACCGGAAGCGGAAGGTAAGGTCAAGGCTGCGGCAGTGCCGGAACCTATCCGCAAAAAACCGTCGAGTGCTATAAAAATCCAGGGCATCGGCGATATCATGGTCCGTTTTGCCAAGTGTTGCAATCCGTTGCCGGGCGACCCTGTCGTTGGTTTTATTACTCGTGGTCGTGGCATTACGGTACATACGATTGACTGTCCGAGTGTGCTGGAAAGTGATGCGGAGCGGCGTGTAGAGGTTGAATGGGATGTAAAGAAGAAGGCTTCGCATACGGCTAAAATTCGTCTTGCCACCGAGGACCGCAAAGGTGTGCTGGCCAGTGTCAGCAATGCTGTCAGTGCCTGTGAAGCCAATATAGCGAGTGCCAGCGTGCAACGAACAAAAACCGAGAAAAGCCTTATCGTCTTTACCGTTGAAGTGGTGGACGTTGAACATCTCAATCGGGTGATGAATGCTCTTCACCAGGTTAAGGGTGTCTATCAGGTGGAGCGACTGCGTCACTGAGGCATCGACTGGGCCAACCCCACCAAATCAAAATCGGGATCGCCATTGAAATCGGAGATTATGCTGTAGCCATGGATTCCGATTTCTGTACCGATATGATGACAGCTCCGTCCTGAAAGACAATCTCTTGCGGAACCCCCTTCTGGTTGTTTCACTCTATGGAAAGGAGTCTGAACCATGCCTATTGAATATATCGCGTCACAGCAGGCGCCTGCTGCTATTGGGCCGTATTCCCAGGCTGTGCGAGCCGGGGATTTCCTGTTTTTTTCAGGACAGATTCCTCTTGATCCTGTAACGGGGAAAATTGTCGGACAGGATGCCGAGGAGCAGAGCCGGCAGGTATTGACCAATATTCAAGCGGTTTTGGCCGCCGCCGGGTTGGATTTTGGTAAGGTGGTCAAGACCACGGTGTATTTGACCGATATGCGGGATTTTGAGGTGATTAACCGTGTTTATGGCGAATACTTCGGGGCTGCTGCCCCAGCCAGGGCAACGGTTCAGGTGGCTGCTTTGCCAAAACAGGTTCTGATTGAAATCGAAGGAATTGCTTACGCAGGTGTTTGAAATCGCATTTCTGCAGAGATGAAACGCAACAGGGGGAAGCCGTATGGCTTCCCCCTGTTATTTTTCATTCTGGCAAGATTGGACTCAGTTGGCCTTGGTTACTGCGCCGGAACGCAGGCAGCGGGTACAGGCTTTGATAGCCTGGACTTTACCCTTGTGCAAAGCCCGTACTTTCTGAAGGTTAGGGTACCAAACCTTGCGGGTTTTGTTATGAGCGTGGCTGACGTTATTGCCAGTGGTCGGTTTCTTACCACAGATATCACATACTCTGGACATGTTCTTACCTCCTGGAGATTTAGAGCGCCTATATGTAGCATGGACAGATCGGTATTGCAACCAGTTTTTAAATTTTGAAGTGCTTCTTTTGCTCCTCTATTTGGCCGATGAGGTCAGTTGGTCGGCCATGGCGAACCCCAGCAATATCTCGCTGTTGATACCTAGTCCGGGGAAAAGCCACTCGGGAATGGCTGTCAGAAGGTTGTGCCGTGGCATAGAGCAGGGCAGGCCGCACAGTTTGATGTATCCATTGTGAGGTCGAATCCTTGCGGGCAGGGATACCTCCTCAATATCAAAATCGGTAAATGCCAAAAGTGGTTGCAAGCGTCGGGCTACGTCCTTGCAAGTATAAGGCAGCTTTCCGGTCTGTACACCCGCCTCGATTGAATATCGTACTTCCTCTGAAAAATCGCATCTGGTCACAAGTAGAGGTGTCGCACCTGCGATAACGAAGCGTTCGGCCAGGAGGGGGGATATCGCTCCACGGATGGGCGTAGTCCTCCAGGTTTGACGTGTCGCACAATGCATTTTTTGGCGTTTTTTGGTTTTGACCGTGAAAAAGGACAATGCCTCCTGGCTGGCTAAAATGAACTGCTCAGCACGTATCTTTTTGCCATCCAGAAGGCGGATGCCTTGAAGACGTCGACCGTCCCAGTCCAGCGATTCAAGTTGGGTGAAAGCAACTTCCGTAACATGGAACTGTCTGGTTCGACGGGATAGTAGTTCTGAAAAGGTATCGCCGTTGAAAGCTTTTGGCAGGCAGGACCAGTGCCATAGAAGGGCTGCCTGAGCGATGCTGAGCATGTCAACGTCGAGCCCTGACAGACCGCAGAAAAGATCCCGCAACAGGTCATCGGCCTCATGGTTGGTGTGGCGCTCCAGGTAGCTGGACAGCGACGCACCGGGCGCGAGTCTTTCACGTGCGGGTTTCCAGCCTGCGGCAGCTAGGCGAATCTGGCCGCGTAGGCTGAACAGCGCTGAAGGGCTCTTTGCGGTGAGAGCATGAGCCAGCTTGGCGCCCCACATGTCCAGTTTTTGCAGCAGTTGGGCCGGATTTTCGCAACCGGGGGTTAATTCCCTGCGCCATTCGTCATCCAGAGGCTTGCCGGTGAGATCCAGACGGTGGTGTTTTCCTATAAGCTGCAGGTTGCCGGCGGCTTGCAATTGAGATCGATCGGTGCCGAGGATGGTGAGCAGTTTTTCCAGGTGACGACAGCAGGGCAATACGGGTGGCAAAGTGGCGGGCTGGTCATCGCCGAGCATTAAAATTCGGCGGCCGCGCCTTCCGGCAAGAAATGCCGCGATGCGAGCTGCCAGGCCGTTGCCGAAGATAATGGCGTCAAAATGATGCGACTTCACCGAAACTAGTTCCTGTCTACAGGTTGTCGAATGCAGGTCGGGGTGGGCGGTTAAAGGTCTTCTTCGCTCAATACCTGCAGGCCGTTGCGCTGTAATAACGCCGTGGTAACACCTTGACCCGCGACTCTTGACCCTGCACGGCAGATCCGGTGGACTCCGCAGGAAGGACTGCCTTCCTTGAACAGGACGCGGGAACATTTGGCCAGTTGGGCTACCTTCAGCGTCTCCATGGCCCCTTTGATAAAAACATCGTTCATGTCGGTTTGATCTGTGTTTATGACACAACCACGGTTGTCCAGTACGTCATGTCCGCTGCCGGTGTCAAAAAAGGTCATGGGGCGTGGGGTCGGAAGTCCTGCCAGTTGTTCGGGGCAGACGGGGACCGGCAGCAGATTGTGGTTGCGCAGGTAGTTCAGCACCTTTTCGTTATGCTTGCTTTGCCCGTCGTAGCGGGTCGACAGGCCAAGAAGGCAGGCGCTGACCAGAATCGGTTGCGACATGGGATGTTCCTTTTTACGGATAACAAAGCGGCCGGATCCCTGCAAAAAAGAAACCCGGCCTCTAATCGATATGCGGAGTATTCAGGCCGCTGGTGGATTCAGCAGAGTCTGATTGTCTGGAATTATCGAGGGGGTGATGCGTACATGACGTCCTTCGATGCGCAGGCGTCCTTCCGCATAAAGTTGAATGGCACGCGGATAAATGCGATGTTCCTGCTCAAGAATGCGTTGCGAGAGCGTCGTTTCATCGTCATCATCCAGAACCGGAACCGCCGCCTGAATGATGATCGGGCCGCTATCAACTCCAGGATCCACAAAATGCACCGTGCAGCCCGCAATTTTAACGCCGTACTCCAGGGCCTGCCGCTGACTGTTGACACCGGGAAATGCCGGCAGCAGTGCAGGGTGGATATTCATGATGCGCTGGGGGAAGGCCTCCAGAAAAACCGGGGTGAGGATGCGCATGAATCCGGCCAATACGATCAAGTCGACTTTGGCTTTGTGCAAGGCCGCTACCATTGTCCGGTCGAAATCTTCGCGATCGGGGAACTCTTGATGGTCAACAACAACAACCGGAATGTTCGCATTGCGGGCGCGTGTCAAGGCACCGGCCTGTGGTTTGTTGCTTAAAACCAGGGCGATTTCGGCGGGCAGTAAGCCCTGCTGGCACTGGTCGATAATCGCCTGTAAGTTACTTCCGCCGCCGGACGCCAGCACGCCAAGCCGCAATTTCTTACTCAAAGTTTTTACCCCCATAGACAATGTTGCTCTGTCTTTCCTGTCCTCAGACCAGCGTAACGGTAGGTTCGCCTTCTTCAGCACTTTTGGCGATTTCACCGATAATGAAAGCGGTCTCTTTGAGGCCGGAGAGGCGTACCATGATTTCTTCCGCTTCCGCCTCAGGCACCACCAGTACCATACCGATACCGTAGTTGAGGGTCCGGTACATTTCTTCTTCGTCGATATTGCCGGCCTTGCGCAGCAATTCAAAGATGGGGGGCTTGGGCCAGCTATCCTTGTTGATAATGGCCTGGCAGTTGTTCGGCATCATCCTGGGGATATTTTCCACCAGACCACCGCCGGTGATGTGTGCCATCCCTTTGATCTGGAAGTCGCGCAGCAGGTTGAGGATGGTCTTGACGTAAATCCGGGTCGGGACCAGCAGTTCCTCGCCTATGGTTTGCTCGAGCTCTTCGACTCTGGAATCAACGCTCAGGCCGAGGTGTTCAAACAACACCTTGCGTGCCAGGGAATAGCCGTTGGAATGCAGGCCGCTGGAGGCCAGGCCGATGAGGCGGTCGCCGACGGTGATGCTGGAACCATCAATGATATTGTTGTTGTCGACGATACCGACGGTGAACCCGGCCAGATCGTACTCGCCTTCGGAGTAAAATCCTGGCATTTCCGCGGTTTCTCCGCCGATCAAAGCGCAACCGGCCTGGATGCAGCCTTCTGCTATGCCCTTGACGACTTCCTGGGCCTTTTCAGGCGAAAGCTTGCCGGTGGCCAGGTAATCGAGGAAAAACAACGGCTCGGCGCCTTGCACTACGATGTCGTTAACGCACATGGCTACCAGGTCGATGCCGACAGTGTCGTGCTTGTCCATCATGAAGGCTAGCTTGAGCTTGGTGCCGACGCCGTCGGTGGAGGCTACCAGGGTAGGTTTTTTGTACTTGTCGGCATGCAGTGAAAACAGGCCGCCAAACCCTCCGATGTCGGTGAGTACCTCCGGGCGGGACGTGGCTTTAACCAGAGGTTTGATGAGTTGTACAAAACGGTTGCCTGCGTCGATATCAACACCGGCATCTTTATAGGTCATTTTTTTCGGGTCGCTCAAGGGAACCTCTCTTCTCTTTGGTAAAAAGTATGACGCCCATTTTTAAATCAACCCTTTTAGGTTGTCAACGGCAAAGTCCCATCTAGCTGACGATGTCTTGGCTCTTTACAGACCCGAGCCGGTGCTTTATCATTCGCTGAATATATATTTATCCGCATAGTTTAACCGTGATTTGGGGGTGCGGTTCTGTTTTTTCACCAAAAAGGAGTTTTTTTATATGTCTGCCTTTGAATCGGAGGGTTTTTCTATCCGTGCCATGCTGGCAGACGATCTTGACGCAGTCCTTGCGCTGGAAAGGCGCTGCCATGTCAGCCCGTGGTCCGCACAGCTTTTTGAAGAAGAACTGTCCAGGGATTATGCCACGGTTGATCTGTTGTGGCAGTCGGAACGACTCGTCGGGTATCTCTGCAGTTGGCAGATTTGTGATGAACTGCATATTCTTAATGTTGCCGTAGATCCTTTGTTTCGTCGCCGCGGACTCGGAGGTCTGCTGCTCAGGCATGTTCTGGAACGCAGCGGCGCAAGCGGTTGTACACGGGCCTTGTTGGAGGTGCGTGCCGGTAACAACGGTGCCATTTGCCTTTATCAGGGGTTTGATTTCAAAATTATCGGACGCCGGACAAAATATTATCCGGATGGCGAAGATGCACTGGTCATGGAGCGAGAGATCTCCTGCGATTAGTTTGCCCCGTGGGGAGTCCATTCAATTTCGGTTTTTGCAATCCGGGCATTGAGTTTGTTCGCCCGGATATTTTACCAGATACCAATAACAGCGGGATAGCGTATGCAGAATTACAATACAACCATCCTTTCCAATCAGGAACTTTCGCCCGGTTATTATCGTATGCGGATTCTTGCGCCGGGTTTTGTCGCGGCCTCCAAGCCCGGGCAGTTTCTGATGATCCGGGTCAGCGGAGGTCTGGAACCGTTACTCCGACGCCCCTTCGGGATCTTTCGTACCGGTTTTTTACCGGCGGACTGTCAAGGTTTGCCGGACAAAGAATATGTGGAGATACTCTACAAGGTCATCGGTAGCGGTACCACTATTCTCAAGGATTTGCACCAGGGCGATCGTGTGGAGTTACTGGGCCCGCTGGGCAACGGTTTCGATGTTCAGCCTGCTGCAGAGCAGATTCTGGTTGGGGGTGGTATCGGTCTGGTGCCTCTTTATATGCTGGCGCGCCAGCTGGTAAAGACCGGCAATGTCCGGTTGTTGATGGGAGGCCGCTGCCGGGATGACATTCTGGCGGTTACCGAGTTTGAGCGCCTGGGGGTGGCCACTTACGTCTCCACGGATGACGGTTCGCTGGGTGAGGAAGGCCTGGTAACCGATGTGTTGCAGCGCAAGCTCGATAAATTTCCCCAGGCCATGGTCTATGCCTGTGGGCCCATGCCGATGCTACGAGCCGTACACGAACTCTGTGATGTCCGCAAGGTGCCGCTGCAAGTCTCTCTGGAGGCTTTTATGGCGTGTGGTGTCGGAGCCTGCCTCGGCTGCGTGGTCAAAGGTGCCGGTCATACCGAATCGGACCCGCATTATCTTTGCACATGCAAGGAAGGGCCGGTATTCCGGGCCGATCAGCTGGAATGGGATAAGTTGGAAGCCGGACATGATGAATGCGGCTGTGAGGAGGGTAAGGCATGAACGATCGCAACCGTGAAAATATCAAACAGCCCAATCTGGCAGTAGAAATCGCCGGCTTGCGGCTTAAAAATCCTGTTATGCCTGCCTCCGGAACCTTCGGTTACGGCCAGGAATATGAACCCTTTTTTGATCTTGACGAGTTGGGGGCTATTGTTACCAAGGGACTGTCCCTGAATCCCAAAGCGGGTAACCCGACGCCGCGCATTGCAGAAACGACCAGTGGTATGCTTAATGCCATCGGTTTGCAGAATGTCGGGGTTGAGGCATTTATCCGCGATAAAATGCCCTTTCTCCGGCAGTATCGCACCCCGGTTATCGCCAATTTTTTTGGTAATTCCCTGGAAGAATACGGCGAAATGGCGCGGCGCTTGTCCGATTTGCCGGAAGTGGCGGCTGCTGAACTTAATATCTCCTGTCCCAATGTTAAAAAAGGCGGCATCGTGTTCGGTACCGATCCGCAGGCCGCCGCCGAAGTGGTGTCGCTGGTGCGGCGCCATTTGAGCAAGCCCCTGATCGTCAAATTGACCCCCAACGTGACCGACATTACGGTCATGGCCCGGGCGGTCGAAGAGGCTGGGGCGGACGCCATCTGTTGTATCAATACCCTCACCGGGATGGCGGTCGATGTGCGTCGACGCAGCCTGCGCCTGGCGAATTTGACCGGAGGCCTTTCCGGTCCGGCGATTCGTCCTGTGGCGGTACGCATGGTTTACCAGGTGGTACAAGCGGTAAAGGTGCCGGTTATCGGGGTGGGCGGCATCACCAAAGCCGAAGACGCGCTGGAGTTTTTGATCGTCGGGGCTCGGGCGGTGCAGGTGGGTACGGCAAATTTTGTCGATCCCCAGGCTATGCCTAAAATCGTGGCCGGACTGCAGCAGTACTGCCGCGAGCAGCGGGTGGACGACATCAACGATGTCATCGGTTCCCTGCAGTTGCCCTGATCTATGGCACCATATTGTTGGGAGGGACATCACTAAGCTGTTATGCTTGGAGATATAAGGCCGCGAACATTGGGGTGGCGGCAGGCAGGCACATCTTCTCAGGGAGTCGTTGATCTTTCATGGATGTCATAACCACGCACATCAATGCCGATTTCGACTGCCTGGGGAGCATGATCGCCGCCAAAAGGCTCTATCCCGATGCCGTGATGGTCTTTGCCGGTGCTCAGGAACGCAGTCTGCGCGAGTTTTTCATGCAGAGTGCGTATTATGCTTATGAATTCAAACGTATCAAGGATATTGACCTGGCGGCCATTAATCGACTGATTCTGGTTGATGTCTGCCAGGCGGAACGCATCGGTCCTTTCGGGGAGGTGGCCAAACGCCCCGATGTCGAAGTGCACATCTACGACCATCATCCCAATAAACCCCACGCCCTGCGGGGAGCCGTGGAGGAAATCCGTCCTGCCGGTTCCACCGTCACGATTCTGACCCACATATTCCAAAAGCGTGGTATTCATCCGACCCCGGATGAGGCCACCATGATGTTGCTGGGGTTGTACGAAGATACCAGCAAGTTGTTGTCCCATGCCACCGCTGCGGCCGATTACGAAGCGGCGGCCTATCTTGTGGAGCACGGTGGCAACCTCAATACCGTATCCGATTTTCTGGTGCAGGAGCTGACTTCCGATCAGGTGGCATTGCTGCATAAACTGCTGCTGTCCTTGACGGCCATCAACGTCAACAGCATTGATATCCACATCGCCCATGCTTCCATCGATGATTTCGTCGGCGATCTCGCGGTGCTGACGCATAAAATCAAGGACATGAAGACGTTGAACGCCCTGTTCGTGGCGGTGCGCATGGGGGATCGTATTTTTATGGTCGGCAGGTCCCGCTTACCGGAGGTGCCCGCCGGTGACATCCTTGAGGAGTTCGGCGGCGGTGGCCATTCGTTTGCGGCCTCGGCCACGCTCAGGGACCTGACCCTGGTGCAGGTGCTTGACAAGCTGCCTGTAGTGTTGAGGCGGCATGTCAATCCCCACTGGGAAGCGCGTCACATCATGTTTTCGCCCGTCAAATCGGTGCAGAAAACAGATACCATCGCCCAGGTGCGGGAAATCCTTACCCGCTACAATATTAATGCCATGCCGGTACTTGATGGGGAGCAGGTGGTCGGTATCATTACCCGTCAAATCGTCGAAAAAGCCGCGCATCATCTGCTCGGGGACGTCCAGGTCGGTGAGTATATGAGTTTCGATTTTTCCTCGGTGGCTCCCGATACTCCCATGGAAGAACTTCAGGATCTGATTGTCGATCGTCATCAGCGGTTCGTGCCGGTTGTGGAGGGCGGCATATTGGTCGGCGCCCTGACACGCACGGATCTTTTGCATCATCTGGTATCCGGTGCGGTAGCGCGCCGTCGTGTCGGCATTGGTGAACCGGGCAACGGTCTGACTCTCAAAAGACGCGTGGTCGGTCACCTGTTGCGCAATCAGCTTCGTGAATCGCTGCAAAAAACCCTGTCCAGTATCGGAAAAGTCAGTGATGCCCTGGGATGCAATGTATTTGTGGTAGGCGGTTTCGTGCGTGATTTGCTGTTGCGCCAGGAGAACTTCGACGTTGATATCGTGGTGGAGGGTGATGGTATCGCGTTTGCCGAGGAGTATGCCCGGCGTTATGGTTGCCGGGTGCGGGCGCATAAAAAGTTTGCCACGGCGGTACTGATTTTTCCGGACGGTTTCAAGGTGGATGTCGCTTCGGCACGCACCGAATATTATCTGGAGCCGGGCGCCCTGCCAACGGTTGAGACAGCCTCCATCAAGCTCGATCTGTACCGTCGCGATTTTACCATCAACTCCCTTGCCATCGCATTGAATGGTCCCCATTTTGGCGAACTCCTCGACTATTTCGGTGGTCAGAACGACCTGCGGGAAAAAGCTGTTCGGGTATTGCACAACCTCAGTTTTGTGGAAGACCCGACGCGCATGTTTCGGGCTATCCGTTTCGAGCAACGGCTCGGGTTTCAGATGGGAAGGCATACCGAGCACTTGCTTAAAAGCGCGGTGCGCATGGGGTTCCTTGAAAAGATCAGCGGTCCCCGGGTTTTCAACGAGTTGATCCTTATCCTCAGGGAAACCGATCCATTACCGGCTATGAAGCGCCTTGACGAATTGGGTTTGCTGGCCATTATTCACCCGCAATTGTCGTTCAGGTCTTTGCTGAGCAGGATGTTTGCGGCTGCCAAGCGCGCCTACGACTGGTATGAACTACTTTATACCGGTGAGCGTTGCCATCGCTGGCAGGTGTTTTTTCTCTGCTTGTTCTCGGAGTTGGACAACCTGGAAGTTCAACAGGTTGTCCAACGTTTGGGCATGCCGCCACGTCACGGAGAGTTTTTTGGCCCGGAGAGGGATGCGGCGCATCGCGTGATCAATCAGCTTGAATGGCGTTGTCAACAACGGCTGGATTTGCGCGACAGTGAAATTTTCAACCTGTTGAAAGATCTTCCGGTCGAAACCCTGCTGTATGGCATGGCTCGTGCCGAACATGAAGAAACCCGCCGTATTATTTCCCACTTTATTACGCATCTCCGGCAAATACACTGTCTGCTGGGAGGGCGTGATTTGCAGGCGATGGGGCTTGAACCAGGGCCCCTGTATCGGAAAGTGTTCCAAGGTCTGCTTACGGCCCGACTGGATGGAAAGCTTGTGACTCGTGAAGATGAAATTCAGTTTGTTGTAAAACGCTTTTTGGGGAATGACACCGAAAACTAGCCGTAATGAACGTACTTGGTTGACGCAGCTGGCAGGCATTTGCTAAAAAGGACTGTTAAAGTATTTTTCTCCTCTTCTGGGTATTTATGGATCTTTTTCTTCAAAAACTGTCGATCATGCTGGTGCCCGGACTGTTGGCCATTACAATGCATGAAGTGGCACATGGTTGGGTGGCAGAGCGTTTTGGTGATCCAACCGCTCGTCTGCTTGGTCGCTTGACCCTTAATCCCGTTAAACACCTTGACCCGATCGGCACCTTGTTGCTGTTTTTTATCGGTTTTGGTTGGGCTCGCCCAGTGCCGGTCAATCCGGGTAACTTAAGAGACCCCCGCCGGAACATGTTGTGGGTAGCTCTCGGCGGGCCGATTGCCAATCTCGGCCTGGCACTTTTGTCGGCCCTGGTACTGCGTGGGCTCGGTCGTTTACCGACAGGGTCCATGGGTAATATTGAGTCCATGGTACTCGAACCCTTGACTCTGATGGCTGCTTTCAGCCTGTATATAAACGTCGTGTTGGCGGTGATCAACCTTATGCCGGTGCCACCCCTTGACGGAGGCAGGGTGTTGATTGGCCTGTTGCCACAAAAGACTGCAGCGGTGGTGGCACGGCTTGAACCTTTCGGTTTTTTTATTGTTATTTTCTTGTTTTTTTTCTCACCGCTGTCGGAACGTGTATTATTGCCCATCGTTGGTTCGCTGACAGCTTTCTTGGCCGGTCCTCAGCTGTCCCTCGTTCAGAAAGTGTTTGCTGTGCTGTTTAGGGCTTAATTAGATGTCTTACGAAGTTGAACTTGCGGTTTTCAAGGGTCCGCTTGATCTGTTGCTGCATCTCATAAAAAAACATGAGATGGACATCTATGATATCCCCATTGCCGAGATTACAACCCAATATCTCGCTGCGTTGGATGCCCTGCAATCTCTCAATCTGGATATTGCCGGCGAATTTTTGGTCATGGCCTCGACGCTGGTACATATCAAATCGCGTATGCTGCTGCCTCTCGATCCCGATCCCGATTCCGAGGAAGAAGAGACTGATCCCCGCGCGGAACTTGTGCATCGTCTGCTGGAATACCAGCGCTATAAGGTGGCTGCCGTGGCGCTGGATGAATATGATATCCTTGGTCGCGACGTGTTTGCCCGTTCATGTGTTGAATCCGCGCTGGACGAGAAGAACGACGCCGAGCTCGAGCCGGTTGGCATCTTTGAGTTGGTCGAGGCCTTGCGGGATCTTCTCAAACAAACGCCGCCCGAACCGGTTCACGAGGTCATCAGGGAAAGAATGTCCGTGGCAGAAAGGGTGTCCATGCTGCTTCAGGTTCTTGATGGGTGCCAAAGCTTGGCTTTTGAGTCCCTGCTGTCGGATCCGCCCACCCGCGAAGAGCTGGTGGTGACGTTTCTCGCGATGTTGGAGTTGGTAAAATTACGCACGGTTCGCATCATGCAAAATCAGCGTTGCGGTTCTATATGGTTGTTTCCCCTTGCACCCGATCCGGCCCGCGAACTGCCCTTGCAGGATGAAACTTTTGGATACTGCTGAACTGAAATCTATCCTTGAAGCACTCTTGTTTGCCGCACCGGGGCCGGTGCGCCTTGAGCAATTGGCGCTTGCCGCCGAGGTTGATCCTGGACTGGTTGCGCCATTATTGGCTGAATTGGAGGAGGAATATCGTCGAACCTGCCGCGGTTTTGTGTTGGTCGCTTTGGCCGAAGGTTATCAGCTTCGCACCCGCCCCGAGCATGCTGAAATGGTACGACGACTTCAAAGCAGTCGTCCGGTGCGGATGTCTCGCGCTGCTTTGGAAGCTCTCGCCATCATTGCCTACCGTCAGCCTGTGACGCGGGCCGATATCGATTATTTGCGTGGGGTCGATTCCGGCGGGGTTGTCAAGAGCCTGTTGGATAAGCGGCTGGTGAGGATTGTAGGTAAGAAAGATATACCAGGTAGACCCTTGCTGTACGGTACGAGCCGAGAATTCCTGGAATTCTTTGGTTTGCAGTCTTTGGAAGATTTGCCTACCCTTAAAGAATTCACCGAACTGACCAAGGAAAGCGAAACCCTGCTGTTCGATTTCGAAGCGGGTCTCGAAGATGGAAAAACCTGATCTGATTATCTTATGATTCTGACAAGATGAAGCGGGCTGAAAAGAAGCTGAATTTGGTTACCTTTTGTCTGCAGCTATCAACCCGAAGCCTTTTTTATATGCGAGATTTATGAAACAGCGACTGCAAAAATTGATTGCCGGTGCCGGACTTGCTTCCCGGCGTAAGGCCGAAGAGTGGATAGCCAACGGTCGCGTAACGATCAATGGTGAAATAGCAGAACTCGGCGCGCAGGCAGATCCCGGAAAGGATCGCATTCTTGTTGATGGTCGCCCATTGCCGCAGGCTGAAGAGCCCGTTTGTCTGCTTATGTACAAACCGGTGGGGTATGTCACCAGCCTTCGGGATCCGCAGGGGCGTCCGGTGGTGACAGATCTGGTGCGCAACGTACAGGCTCGTTTGTTCCCTGTCGGGCGCCTTGATCTGAATACCGAGGGGTTGTTGCTGCTTACCAATGATGGCGATCTGGCCTGGCGTCTCAGCCATCCAAGCCATGAGGTCAGCAAGACTTATCTGGTGCGACTGCAGGGAGGCTTGTCGGCCGAGGCACGAAATGCCCTGGAAAAAGGGGTGCAGCTTGAAGATGGCTTGACGGCACCGGCGAAAGTGGCTCGAATCCGACAGTCCGGCAGTCATGCCTGGTTTGAGTTAACGATTCATGAAGGGCGCAACCGGCAAGTTCGGCGTATGTGTGAAGCGTTGGGATGTCCTGTGAGTCGCTTGAAGCGCATCCGTTATGCGTTTCTCGATTTGGAAGATCTGAAGCCTGGACAATGCCGTCAGTTGAGTCGCGACGAGGTGGCTCGATTGAAGAAGTTATGAAGGATAGCTGCGTGGCCGAAATTCCCATGTTTCGGCGTGGATGTGCAGGAGCTTCTTTTATTATGAAAAACAGGGGTTTTCCCTGTTTTGTAACGGTATCCGGCACGCTTGACAGGTTGAATGAAACTGGTTTAAATTGCTTAACTGCACCATAAACTTCAACAACGGGTGAATGACCTTGTCAAAAAAGGAAAAGCTGCTTCAGGCAGCGCAAAAAAATATTCAGAAAGCTCAGTGGCTCAAGGCCGCCAAGGACTACCAGAAAGTCGTCGAGCTTGATCCCAAGGATGTGAGAACCCGTCAGCGACTGGCCGAATTGCTGAACCGTGCCGGCTTGGTTTCTGAGTCTCTTGAGGCTTATGAAATTGTCGCCAAATACTATGCAGATAATGGGTTTTATCTCAAGGCTATCGCTGTTTATAAGCAGATGCAGAAGATAAGTCCCTCCGATGAAAAGATTTATCGGCGACTTGCATTGCTGAACGAAAAACAAGGGCTTGTCGGTAATGCTCTCGGGGAATACCGGGGACTTGCAGAGCTTTACGAAAAGGCGGGCAAACTAGTCGAGCTGAATGAAATTCTGGAAAAGATGAAAGAACTCGACCCCGAGAACAGCGGGTTGCGGTTGCGCATCTGCCAGAGTTACCTTGAAGAGGAAATTTCTGACAAGGCCCACGCCGCCTTGCGAGAAACGTTGGTTCTGCTGGAAAAAAACAAAGATTTGGCTCCTACCAGAAAAATAAAAGAGCTGATTGAAACATACCTGCCGGGCGAAATTGGCTTGAAGATCGAAGTCGGGAGGATTTTTCTGCTCTGCAATCAGCCGGAAGAAACCGTCGCTCTGTTGGCAGGGGAAGCAGATAAATATCCTGATAAAAAAGAAATCCTGCCGGTTTTGGCCCTGGCTTACCGGCAGATGACCGATTTTACCAGTGAACGTCAGGTTTATGAGTTGTTGCTTGCCGGTGAGCCCGATAATATTGACTTTCAGGAAGCCTTTGCACGCGCTTGCCTTGATTGTGGAGAGGATCAGGAAGCTCTTGACCATCTTGAACGCTGGAAAGATTCTTTTCTGCAAAAGGGCCGCCCCCAGGTTCTTAAAGAATTTTATGAACAACTGCAGGTTATGCGTGGCGATGATGCGCTAGTCCGGCAAACCCTGCATCAGGTCTATGAAAATACCGGGGAAGGCTCGAAGTTGTTCGATCTGCTCTCTGAGGATGGCCAAAAAAGTCAACAGGTCAAGGTTGCGTCGACAGACGAGCCGGAGGCTTCCGGTGAATGGTTTGGCAGTGAATTGCTGGAGGTCGAGGAGGGTGGTTTTTTCGAAACGGAAGCCCCTGATTCTGATGCGACCTCAATTCAAGATCAAAAACACGACGATTCTTGTGTCGCCGACAGCTTTTTGTTGCAAGAGGAGTCTCAACCGCTCCTCGGTGCGGCTGAAGAGGTTTTCGAGGGGCTGGCACAGGATGACGGCATTGCAGCCAGCGATGTCAATCTTGATCCAATGCCATCCGAGGATGATGACGACGAGGTGATTGAACTGGAACTCGAGTTGGATGAATTTGAAAGTGAATCCATACTTGAGGTCGAAGCCACTGACACCTTGTTCGAAGAGCCCGGTATCACTGATGATAACCAGGAACCGCAGGGCGGTATTGATTTCGATGCTCTGGACCTGAACAGTGGCAATGAAACGGCGGAAGGTGAAATCGAGATTTCCGCTGACAATTCATTCGACATGCAGCTTCCTATGGCCGAACCTTCCTCTTTGCCCTCGGAGGATGCTTCGCATGCCACCTCGCCCATTGACGACAGTCTTGCCGATTTGCAGAAAGAACTTGGCGAGGTGTTTGATATGGAGTCCTTCGATCTGGAGGATGATGAGCCCGACCTTACAAGTGATCTGGAAGAAGCTGAGTTTTACGTACAACAGAACTTTTTCGAGGAAGCGCAGAAAAAATGTCAATCACTGCTTGAGCGCTCACCGCGTTGTAAGGAAGCCCTTGAGCTTCTTCGTCAGGTAGAAGAACACTTGGCGCAAAACAAGACGGCTTCTGCTGGGTCCTTGAGTGTGAAGGAGATTCCATCGGTTTCAGATGTGCCTCCTCAAACTACCGGTGATAGAGATCAAAGCCGGTTGGAAGGCAATATCTCCGCGTTCAAAAAAGGCATTGAAGACGCTGTAGCCCAGGATGATTGCGAAACCCATTATGATTTAGGGATTGCCTACAGGGAGATGGGTTTGCTCGATGAGGCTATCGAAGAATTCACCAAGGCCATGAGTCATCCCAGTCGCTATACCGACGCTCTGACCCTGATTGGTAACTGCCTTGTAAGCAAGGGGGATTTCGACCAGGCGGCTGAATTGTTCAAGAAAGGCCTGCACCAGGAAAATCTCAACGAAGGAGACAGGCTTAATCTCTACTTTGAACTCGGTCAGCTAAATGTGGTTTGGGGACGGCCGCTGGAAGCCTTGGACAGTTTTCAACAGGTTGCCGATACCGATATTTCCTATCGGGATGTGGGAGATCATATCCGTAAGCTGCGTGACGAACTTGGTCTGGACGATGGCGGGGATGTTGGCGGACCGGCTGGTGGTCCTGGTAGTAACCGTGTTTCATACCTGTGACCGCGGTTTTCCTAACGGGACAATCGCGACTTGCCTGCGTGTCAATTTGATTAATAGCCTGCACAAAAGAGGATGGGCGGATGAGTTATCTTGAGCATTTCGGTCTGGACCGGGAACCTTTTTCCAATGCACCGGATGCACGATTTTATTACAACAGTGAGCAACATCGTCAAGCCATGTTACGGTTGATGCATGTCATCGATTCAAATAAAGGGCTGGCTGTAGTCATAGGTGGTGTTGGTACCGGAAAAACGACTCTGGCTCGCAGGATGCTCGATTTTCTTGACGAAGAGCATTATGTGGCCTCGCTATTGGTGATGGTGCATTCCGGTGTAACACCCGAATGGATTTTGACCCGCATAGCTTTGCAACTCGGTGTCGAAAGCCCGGCCCTGGATCGCATGGCCTTGCTTAAACAACTGTATGATTGCCTGATAGAAATCGATGCATCCGGACGCAAAGCAGTAGTGCTTATCGATGAGGCTCAAATGCTGCAGACCCGTGAACTCATGGAAGAGTTCCGCGGATTGCTGAATCTTGAGATTCCCTCCAAGAAATTGCTTAATATTCTATTTTTCGGCCTTCCTGAAGTTGAGGATTGTCTGCGACTCGATGAACCGCTTGCCCAGCGGGTAGCGGTGAAATACCGTCTGCATTCCTACACCCACACTACCGCCGAAGCCTATATCAGTCATCGGTTGCAGGTTGCTGGAGCACGTCAAACGATCATCGATCCCGATACCATTCCTGTCATCCACAACTATGCAGGTGGCGTCCCTCGCCTGATCAATACCATTTGTGATAATTGTTTGCTGGAAGCCTACCTGCTCAAGCAGAGCCAGGTTACCGCCCCGATAGTCGAAAATGTGGCCGGCGATCTTGGCTTGTGCCAGCAACCATCGCAACCCTTCAAAAATGATATGCAGGATTTGGGGGATATTGAGGATATCGACGAAATGCTTAATTCCCTCGAGCGCAAATTCTGATTTAGGTCTCCCCGCTGACTTTGGGTCGTTTTATTCCCTTTATAGCTAAGCGTATATATTCTGTTTACTTTACCGTCATCGTGAGGACTGGTGTCTCATAAGATTCATATACTCCCGGAAGCCTTGTGCAATCAGATTGCCGCTGGCGAGGTAGTGGAAAGACCTGCCTCGGTTGTGAAGGAACTGGTGGAGAATTCTTTAGACGCCGGTGCCAGCCGTATTCAGGTGGAAGTTGAAAATGGCGGTAAGCGCCTTATCCGGGTTAGCGATAATGGAAGCGGGATGCCCCGTGAAGATGCATTTTTGTGTCTGGAACGACATGCCACCAGTAAAGTGCGCGCCGAGAAGGATCTCTTTCAGTTGACCACTCTGGGGTTTCGCGGTGAAGCCTTGCCTTCCATTGCTGCAATATCGCGTTTCTCCTTGCGTACCCGGGTAGCCGAAGCCTTGGAAGGATGGGAGATTATTGCCGAAGGAGGTACGGTAAAACGTGCTTCCGAAGCAGGTGTGCCCCCTGGGACAAGTATCGAGATTCGCAATCTTTTTTTCAATACCCCGGCGCGTCGTAAATTTTTGCGCCGCGATGAAACGGAACTGGGTCATATCGGCGAAACCTTAACCCGTTTGGCGCTTTCCAGTCCCGAGGTCTGTTTCCGGTTCGTGCATAATGGTCGCCTGCTTTGGGAGGTGAACCGGCAGAATACCCTTGCCGAGCGGGTGGCGGAACTTTTAGGCAGGCAAGTCGTTCGCGACATGCTGTCTCTTGATTGCCATGGTCCAGAGGGTATGCGTCTTAGCGGTCTCATCTCCCGGCCAAGCTTGAGCCGGGCAGGTCTTGGGGGTGTCTACACTTTCATTAACGGGCGGTTTATCCGGGATCGAGTCGTTCAACATGCTCTGGGAGACGGTTATCGCAATCTTCTTGAAAAGGGGCGGCACCCGGTTTTGGTATTATTTCTTGAAGTCGAACCGTCGCAGGTCGACGTTAATGTGCATCCTACCAAACACGAAGTGCGTTTTCGTCAACAGGCACTGGTTCACGATTTTATCGTTCAATCCCTGCGCGATCGTTTAAGTGTGTCTTCGCAGGTAGCAGAGGTTGCACCGGGCCGTAGTCCATTCCCGATGCCGGTACGTGAGTCCCGTACACCCGCCAAGACCCCGATGCCGCAGCGCGAGCCATGCACTCCCCTGGTTGACCTGCCAAGTGTCGAAACGAAGCCTGCTTCTGGCTGTCAGGCCCCATCTCAATCTCAGATCAAGGAGTCATTGACTTCTTATCCGTCAAGGCCGGAGATCTTGGCTCAACTGGAAGTGGCTGTTTGTCCGCGGGAATCCGATCTGTTTGGATCACTGGTTCCTTCCGATTCTCAAGACCAGGCACAAACAAGCGGTTTTTTTTCGGGGTTGCATATCATTGGGCAGTACCAGAACAGTTATCTGGTATGTCAGGCCGGCCAGGATTTGTTGCTCGTCGATCAGCATGCCGCCCATGAGCGTATCGGTTTTGAGCGACTCAAGAAGCAGTATCTTACCGGCACGGTGGAACGACAACTGCTGCTTTTTCCCGTGGTGCTGGAATTCGATTTTCGCCAGGGAAAGGTGGTTGCCGAGCATTGCGAAGCTTTGTCGCGATTCGGATTCGCGTTGGAGCATTTTGGCAGCAATGCATTCGCGCTCAAAGAGTTGCCGCGCATGTTAAAGGAAGCCGATGCCGAACGGTTGGTTCGTGACGTGGTCGATGAGTTGTCCTCTATAGGCCGTAGCCAGCTGGTTGAGCAGGAATTCGAACGCATTTTGATCAAAATGGCGTGCCATGGGATGTTGCGTGCGAACCAACGCTTGTCGCAAGAGGAGATGCAGGCTCTGCTTGTCGCTATGGACGAGACCCCTTTTATCAGCCATTGTCCCCACGGTCGTCCGACCTTTCTGCGTTGGACTCATGGGGATGTGGAGCGGTTGTTCAAGAGGGCCTGATGACTATCGAAGAAAAGGATATGCGGCCTCCGGTGCTTGTTCTGTGTGGCCCTACGGCTTCCGGCAAGACCTCTTTAGCCGTGCAGCTTGCCAAGTATCTGCCCATTGAAATTATATCTGCCGATTCGCGTCAGGTATATCGTTATATGGATATTGGTACGGCGAAACCCTTGCCTGAAGAGCTTGCTGCCGCACCTCACCATCTTATCGATGTTGCCAACCCTGACGAAAATTTCACCGCCAGCGATTTCTCTCGGCTAGGGCGCCGAGCCTTGTATGCAATTCGTGAAAGAGGCCGGCTTCCTGTAATTGTGGGGGGGACCGGATTGTATATCCATGCCTTGCTGCACGGTTTGGTGGAAGCCCCCGGAGCGGACAGTCATCTACGGGCCAAGTTGATGCAGGAGGAAGAGAGGTGTGAAGGCATATTGTACGCGCGCCTGCAGTCGATAGACCCTGTGCTGGCGCAACGGTTACCCCCAAACGACCTGGTTCGCATTGTGCGGGGCCTTGAAGTGCATGCACTGAGTGGGCGCTGTCTATCCGACGTGCAGTCGGAGCATGCCCGTCGCAAATCACCCTTTCGGGTTGTTACTCTCGGGGTGACCATGCCTCGTGATGATTTATATCGACGCATTGATCAGCGTGTCTGCCAAATGATCAAAGATGGGTTAGTGCAGGAAGTTGAAGGCCTGCTGAAGGCAGGTTATTGCGCTGAATCCAAGGCCATGCAGACTATTGGTTACAGAGAAATAGTGCAGTACATTTGTGAAAATCTGTCGCTGGAAGAGGCTGTGAGACTTATACAACGTGATTCGAGGCGCTACGCCAAGCGACAGCTGACATGGTTCAACAAGGTAAAATCAATAATTTGGCTTGATTCCTCGGGAGAGTTTGCTAAGGTATTGAAGTTAATTGAGAGTTTTTTTTATGCTACATAAAAGGAGTGGCTATGTCCAAGACGCCGTTTAACATCCAGGATCAGTATTTGAATCAGGCCCGTAAAGAACGCGTTCGGGTAAACATTATCATGATGTCCGGCGACAAGCTGGATGGTTTCATCAAGTCGTTTGACAGCTTTTGCGTGCTGATCGAAAGTAAGGGAGATCTGCTGCTTTATAAGCATGCCATTTCCTCCATTACTTCGGTGGATGGATCGTTTAGGCTGCATGGCGGCCGAGACTAGTTGAACGTTTAAAGGCGCCAACCTGCTCCATGGGCTCCTGCTGAATATTATTTGCTTGTTCAGTCTGGAGCCTTTTTTGTCTCTCCACCCACTATTTAAACGGTGGATGGTTCAGCTGTTGTAATGTATGAAAACATCCCTGTTCCATAAGCTACTGCAAGACAGCGGCTGATGCGTTAATAATGGGTATTCTTTAGGGATCGCTCATCGGCGAAGGTCCTTCGTGATAAGCCCTTGCAGCCAAAGGGTTTGTCGAGGCACCCGCCACGTTTATGCCTGATGCAGCGTTGCGGAAAATTATGAAGATACTTCCATGACTATTCCCAACATGATGACTCTTGCACGTATGGCACTGGTCCCTGCTTTTTTGATCGGTGTAATCTACGGGTGGCTGCATATTGCTCTGGTCATTTTTGTCGTAGCTGCTGTTACGGATGCGTTGGACGGGTATCTGGCTCGTTGTTTTCATCAGGAATCCCAACTCGGACTGTATCTTGACCCCCTGGCTGACAAGCTGCTCAGTACGGTTTCTTATGTGTCTCTGGCTGTGATCGGTCTGATACCCGCCTGGTTGACGGTTGTTGTCGTTTTTAAAGATCTGTTCATCGGACTGGGGATCGCAATCGTCTTTTTTACAGGCCGGAAACCCAAAGTTATGCCTACCCTGTATGGGAAGGGTACGACTATCGTGCAGGTTATTACAATTGGTGCGGCATTAATCTGGAGTGTTATGGGGCTGGATGGTTCCGTTCTTGCTACTTTGTTCAAGATTACCGGTGGCATGACAGTTCTGTCCGGTGGCCATTACATCCTGCAGGGTTTCAGACAATTGGATGAGGGGAAAAAAGCCGTGGTTTCCGCTTGACGGCGACCGAATTATTCTTATGGGTTTTATCGCTCTTTTGGATGGTATTTGAATGACAAGTGAAAAACAATGGCAGTTAACGGCTGAAAAGGCTTCTGTCTTGCTGGAAAAAGGAGACTGGGCCGCAGCCGCGCAATTATACCGGCAGGCAATTGAGTCCGAAAAGACGGTTGCTGTATTGTATGCCGGACTTGGTGAAGCTTTGGCTGAGGGTGGTAAGCTGGAACAGGCGATCGCTGCATATCAGACGGCCTTAAAACTTGACCCCAGTGACGTGGAAAGTCAGTTCGCTATAGGGGATTTACTTTTTGAACTGGATGAGGATGACAAGGCTCTGGAATGCTATCGGCAGCTGACTTCTCATCCGGAAGAAGCAGGCGAGGCCCTGGCCAGAATGGCTTTGGTGCATGCGAGCCGGGAGGAATACCGGAAAGCCCTTGAATTACTTGAGCAGGCCCGCAATGCCGATCCCGAATCCGCTTTTGTGCTGAATGGCCTCGGTGATGTATATGCGGCCCTCGGCCAACCCGAGCAGGCTCTGGCGGCTTTTGAAAAGGCGTTGCAGCTTGACCCCGAAGATCCCCATATTTTACTGCATCTGGGGGATTTACAACACGATATGGGCAACACTGCCAATGCGGAACGGTTTTATCGGCAAGCCCTTGAATTGCAAGAGGACTTCCCTGAGGTGCATCTGGCTCTTGGACATCTCATGTTGGACGAGGAACAGACGGAAAAGGCTCTCAAACATTATCGCCGGTTTCTCGATCTTGAAAAAGACCGGGATTCGCAGGATCTTATCAAAGAGGTCGCGGCGGTGGTGGAAGGGCTGGAAACCGAGTTGGGACGGCCCTCCAAAAAATAGGCCGGCAATAAAAAAGGGCAGCCTGTGCAGGCTGCCCTTCCGTTTCGTTCCCAAGAAGAAATAAGTTACTTCTTCTTGCCTGCGGAAGCCTTTTTGGAGGCTTTGAGCGGGTTGACTTTCTGAGTGCTGGTCTGGATTTCGATTTTCTTGTGAGTGGCGAGATTGCACAAGCCTTGGGCCCACTTACGCTCGGGGCAAGGATACGCCGAGCAAACGGGACCGATGGTGCTTTCCACTACACGTTCGCAGCCCTGACAGGCTTCGACGATGGGCTGACAGGAATTACCTTCGAAGATACAGCCGTTCTTGCTCCAGAAGGTACACTCGGTACCGGGAAGAATAGTTTCACATTTCATGGGATGGTGTTGCCTCCTTTATGTCGTTCTTCTGAAAAGCTTTCGTTCTTGCAGACGGACATTATTTAACAGCTTGGTGAAATTTGTCAATCATTAATTCCGCGGTCGCGTTTTCCCTTTTTTGCCATGGTTGGTAGGTTGGGATTTCGGTTGCCCGGAGATGGAGGAAAATACTGAACATGAATCAGGATTGGGAAAAAATCTGTCGTCGTTGTGGACAATGCTGCTACGAAAAAGTCGAGTTTGAAGGGGAAATTTATTATACCGATGATCCATGTGAGTATCTGGATCTTGAGACGCGTCTCTGTCGCGTCTACCCCGATCGTTGCGCTGTGCGTAAGGGGTGTGTCGCTCTGACGCCGAAACTGGTGTTGCAGGGTTTGCTGCCTGATGAATGTCCTTACGTAAAATATATTTTGTCACAGATTGAAAAGGGTCATCGGATTCCAGATTGATATCGGGAAGTAGCTGAAAACAATTAATGCTTTGGTCTTCTCCTTTGTTACAATGAAACAAGATAATGAGCTTGTCGTTTTTTACGTGATTATCGTAAGCTTTATTGGGATTCCGAATATTTACAGGAGGAAGACTATGCATGGTATCAAGTTTGGAACCTCCGGTTGGCGAGGCATTTTTTGCGAGGACTTCACTCTCGACAACGTTCGGGTGGTTACCCAGGCCATAGCCGATCACCTGCGTTCCAAAGGCTTGCACCAACGTGGGGTGGTGATAGGGCACGACAGTCGTTTCCTTGGCGAAAAATTCGCTCGTGAAACCGCCAGTGTGCTTGCGGGCGACGGTATCCCCTCATTCCTTTGCAACCGGGATACCCCAACCCCGGTTATTGCTTTTGAAATTTTACGACGGGATGCGGCCGGTGGCATCAATTTTACTGCCAGCCACAATCCTGCAGATTACAATGGCATGAAGTTTTCGCCCGCATCAGGGGGGCCTGCGCTGCCCGAAGTAACAGACGATATCGAGAGGCGCGCCAACGCCATGCTCGGTGAAATATGTTATCGCGCCATGCCTCTGGATGAGGCCTTTCAAAGTGGCCTGGTAGAGGAATTCGATCCTCAGCCAAAATACGAAAAAGCCATTGAAAAACTGGTAGATTTGCAAGTGATCGGGCGTGCCGGGATCACCATTGCCGTGAATCCCCTGTATGGTACCGCTCGTGGATATCTCGATAAAATGTTGCGGGAAGCTGGTGCCCGGGTAGTGTGCATCAACGATTATAGGGATCCTTATTTTGGTGGTTTCCCACCTGAGCCGGCGCAGAACTACGTTGGGGATTTTATCGATCTGGTAAAAAAAGATCAGGCCATCTCTTTAGGTCTTGCTACCGATGGCGACGCTGACCGCTATGGTCTTCTCGATTATGATGGCACCTTTATCGAACCTAATTATTTTCTTGCGCTGTTGTACGATTACCTTATTCGGGTGCGTGATGTCAAAGGCGATGCGGCGCGCTCTGTGGCGACCTCTCATTTTATTGATGCTGTGGCCAGTTACCATGGGCAACAGGTACATGAAACGCCGGTTGGGTTCAAATATATCGGCGAACTCATAAGCGCTGGCAATGTCTTGCTGGGCGGTGAGGAGAGCGCTGGCCTTACAATCGCCGGGCATGTGCCTGAAAAGGATGGTATCCTGGCTTGTCTTCTGGCGGCGGAAATGGTGGCTGTGACGGGCAAACCGCTTGGCGCCCAATTACAGGATCTTTATAACCGCGTTGGAAGTTTTTATACGCGGCGTAAGAACATTCGTCTTTCCGCTGGGTTTGAGGATCAGTTTACGCGAAAAATGAACAACCCTCCTGAAGCCATCGGTGGATGGAAGGTGACGGATATTGTTACCATCGATGGTTGGAAATTTTTTCTGGAAAACGATGCCTGGATGTTATTACGCAAATCGGGTACCGAGCCCGTTGTGCGGCTTTATTGTGAAGCACGTAGCGAAAAAGATCTTGAGCATTTGGTTGAAGCCGGCAAAGCTTTTATCACCGGCTGAGTCTGGTTAAAAATGGAAGGATAACAGACATGGCGGATACTCGCCGATATTGGTTGATGAAATCCGAACCCGGGTGTTTCTCTATCGATGATCTTGAACATTGTCCGGGTGGTATTTCTGCTTGGGACGGGGTGCGAAACTATCAGGCGCGAAATTTTCTTCGGGATGAGATCCAGGTTGGGGACGGGGTGCTTTTTTACCACAGCAATATTTCTGAGCCTGCCATTGTCGGTGTGGCGCGGGTTGTGCGTTCCGGCTACCCCGACTATACCGCTTGGGATCCCCGGTCGGATCATTTTGATCCTCGCAGCAGTGAAGCCAATCCCATTTGGTATATGGTTGATGTGCAGTACCTTGCCCACCTTTCAGCACCTTTGAGCCGTGATCTTCTCAGGCACCATCCGCAATTGTCGCAGATGGATGTATTGAAGCGAGGTAGCCGGTTGTCCGTTCAGCCGGTTAGCGCCAGCCAATGGCGGGATGTGCTTCTGGCCGGTGGCTTGGCTGATCTTGTTGATGAAGGTTAACCATTCGGGTCTGAGTGGGGTCAAACTTTCTACGATTCAGAATAAAGCCCTAGGGCTTAATCGATCAGAGTCTTCATTTTGGGAGGATGCATGAAAAAAGCGCTTCGTTACATCGGTTTCGCTTCGGGTGGTCTGGTGGTACTGCTCGTGCTGGTTCTTGTTCTGGCAAAGTTTCTCATCAATTCAGAGCAGGTGCGGAATACTGTACTCCCGATGGCCAGAGAAGCGCTGCAGCGGGATGTTGCACTCGGTGATATCGAAATCAGCATTTTTTCCGGTATTGTTCTGCATGATCTTACCGTTATGGATAAAGACGGTACCTCTGCTTTTGTTGAAGCAGGCACGGTGGTTTTGCGTTACCGTTTTTGGCCTTTGCTGAAGCTTAAAGTGGTGGTCGATGAGGTCCGATTGGAGCAACCGGTGGTGCGGATTGTGCGAAAGGCGGATGGTTCGTTTAATTTCAGCGATCTGTTGGAAAACAAAAAGCAGGCTGGTCCGGAGCAGGATCAGTCGGAGCCGGAGCCCGACAAGGGAAAGGCTTTCAACTTGCTGGTTTCCGAAGTGATCCTTTCTGACGGTCAGGTGCAGTTTGTCGATTACCGGGCCAACCCCGATAAGCCTTTCGCCCTTGATTTGTCGCAGCTCAATCTGCGCGCCGAAGATATTTCAAGAGAACAGCCTTTTCCGATCAGCTTAGGAGTGCTCGTCAATCAGGCAAAACTCGACATAAACGGGCAGATTGACCCCGCCGCAGGGGGCGGCCAGGTCAAAATCCAGCTGGCCGATTTGAATCTGCCCGATTTCGCACCGTATTTTGAAAAGCAGCAACCTGGAAAAATAAAGGCACTGAAGATCAACTGTGATCTTGATGTTGAAGGTACTGCGCAGAAGCTGCACAGCGCCGGTAGCATTATGCTTGCCGGACTTGAACTGGCGCCTTCGACTGCTTCGGGGAATCCTGTCCGCGGTCTGGATATTACTTTCGATCATGATATGCAACTTGACCGTCCCGCTGGTGTCCTGGATATAACCCGGGGGCGCCTGCTGGTCGGTGGACTGTCTGTTGATCTACAAGCACGACTCGAGCAACTCGGAGAACGTCCCGCCATAAATGGTACCGCGACAATATCCAGAATCGATCTCTCGAAGCTTTCCGAAATTCTGCCCCCGGCATTGCTGGGGAATATCCCCAACATGAAACCTGCCGGATTTGTTCATGCACGGCTCCAGCTTGAGGGGCCTCTTGCTCAGCCCAAGGCTTTGCTTAAAAAGGGAGAAGTGCGGCTTGATGGGGTACAGGTTACCGCTGGGACCTTACGTCCTCAGCTGACCGGGGACCTGACTTTAACCAACGATACTTTGGTGGGACGTAAGCTTAATCTGGTCCTGGGGGAAGATCGCGCACTGCTCGATCTTACGGCGGAAAACCTGTTGGGCAAACCGATTCGCGTGACTTCTGGACTTACTGCAGATCGTCTCCAACTTGATAAGCTTATGGGGGGAGGGTCCGGCGACAAAGTCATAACGGATGCCAGTACGGAGACCAAGGCCAAAAAGGTGAAACGTGAACTTGGGCCCTATAATTTTCCGATTACCGCTCTTGGCACATTGCGTGTTGGGCAAGCCGTATGGCGCGGTACGCTTATTGAGGATCTGTCCGCCCGTTACCAGCTCAAGGACAATATTTTTACCCTGGAACAGTTAACCGGCAAGACGGCCGGCGGAACTTTTTCGGAAACCGCGCGCATCGATCTTACCAAGCCGGGATTGGCTTATAAAACCCATATCCAAACCAGCGCTATCCAAGCCGATCCGCTGTTGTCCGCGTTTGTACCCAAGATGGCCGGTACGGTCTTCGGCTTGCTGAATTTGTCCGTTGATATGCAGGGGCAGGGAACGGGTCTGGAAGACCTGAAACAAAACCTCTCCGGGAGTGGGGACCTTAAAATGGCCGATGGAAAGATTACGGGCGCCGGGTTGGTCGGAGGGCTTGCCGATTTCCTTGACCTGGAGGAATTACGCGTACTGCGGTTCTCTCAGGCCGCCGGCCAGTTGGTGATAAAAGACGGTCGTGTTCAGGTTGATGGCAATCTTGCCGGGGATCAGGTACGACTTGCTCCTACCGGTACGGTTGGTTTGGACGGTACCCTTGATGTCGGGCTGCCGGTTCGACTGGCGCCTGCCTTGACCGCGCGTCTGGATAGCAGCAATAAGTTCAGCCGATTTTTGACCGATTCCCAAGGTTGGGGCGAATTGCCTCTTAAAGTTACCGGTACCATCAAGGCGCCAAGGTTTGCTCTCGATACCAAGGCGTTGGGGGGCAGTATTCAGCGCGGAGTACAACAACAATTACAGAAAACCCTGCAGGAAAAACTATTTAAATCAAACAAAGAAGCCCAGACTCCGGACGCGGAAAAGGCGCAATCGGATGCATCGACCGATGAGGCTGGTACGGATAAAAAGGCTACCGAAGAAAAACTCCTGGAAGGAGTCATGAAGGGCCTTTTCGGTAAATAGTGTTCATTCGGAAACTATGGATGAACACAAGTGCAGTTTTCATATGGGAAACGAGCAAATTTTCCCAAGGTCAAGGAGATCAAGCGCTTGCACGGAGGCGTAGGTGTCTACGCCGCACACGCAAGCATGCAGATTGACGCCGAGATTGGGGAAAAGGGCCGTTTCCTGGTGAAAACTAAATAGGAGGTTTGTATTCGTGCGGGGCGTTGCGCATTTCAGCGGATTTGAGGCCATTCGGATGGCCATGGAAATCGAACATCGGGAACATCGGTTTTTTGTTGCCTTGGCGCGCAAAGCCAAAAGCGAGCTGCTCCGGGATGTGTTTAGCGGTATGGCGCAGGATACGATTTCATTGTTGCGCATATTGCGTATGCGTCTTCGGGATTACTCCACCGAGGGCTTTTGGGATGATGAGGAAGAGATTCTCCCTTATTTGCAGCGTTTGCCCGATGACCTGTTCAACGCTGCCATGGCCGTCAAGGAAAGGGTCGAGAGATTGTCTACGGATCGGGAAGCCCTGACCCTGGCTATCGAGGTTGAGGAGGCTCTGGCAGGCTATTTCAAGGATACCTCGGTCAGGTCATCTCACCCGCAAGGTCGGGAGGCTTTCGAATGGCTGTCCGGGGAAAAAAAACGGCATGCGGAAGTATTGAAAAAGCGGCAACACGCCCTGGAGATCGAAGTAACCTCCGGGTGATAGGTCGTTGGTCGGTGCTCTATCTTTCCGGTCAATGATCTTAATCGATTCGTTATTATACCGGAGAAGGAGAAAGTCATGAATGTATTCGATTTCGCAATGCAAATGGAGACCGATGCGGAAGCTTTCTATCGGCAGCTCGCCAGTAAAAGTCCCGTTGCCGGGATAAAAAAAATTTTTACGGATCTGGCAGAAGATGAGCAAAAACATTATCAGATCTTTCGCAACCTGAAAAATGCCATGGACAACTCTGAGTCAAAGGAGTCGAGGGTACTGGATGACGCCAGGAACGTTTTTGCCGATCTGCTTGAAAAAAAGGCTGATGTCTCTGTCATGCAGGATAACCTTGAGGGGTATCGCTATGCCATGAAGCTTGAGGCCGACGGTGCCCGTTTTTATGAGGATGCAGCACGGCGGGAAAAAGATCCGGAGATCGCGAAACTCTTATTACGTGTTGCCGGGGAGGAGCAGAAACACTTTAACATTGTTGAAAACGTCTATCGCTATGTTAACGCACCCAATGAATATCTGGCCTGGGGCGAATTCAGCAACCTGGACGAGTTTCATGCCTTTGGTCGGGATGTTGATATATAGATCGCAGGTACAGCATTTTGCGTCAAAAAATGCGGCCGGGTTCAGCGTGAACCGGCCGTAATTTTATTTATGCATCGGATCAAGGTAGTGGAAACAGGTCTGGCATCCTTCCCCATCCATGCATTGGTTCGATTAGTCCGTAAGGATATCTTTCATGGTTTGCTCCTGGGCCGTCAATGCGAGCTCACGCTTTTGAGACAGTTTGAGAGTTTCAAGACCAAGGGCACGGTAAAGTTCTGCAAGTTCAGGTTGCCAGCACCGCAAGGCTTTGATGTGGCGGCTGACGGTGGCATCGTCCCGGCGTGCGATGGGACCTGTAAGGGCTTCAGCGGGTCCCAGGGTAAAGACATTGTCCAAGGTGTTGCGCACCATAGGTTCGAGGATTTTTAAGCCTGTTGCCGGTGGCAGGCCGGCCTGCTCGAGGGTATCAAGCCCCCATTGCAGCAGCGTGACAAGATAGTTTGCGCTTATCGCCATGCCGGCATGGTAGAGGGCTTTGGTTTCGGATCGCAAGGGCAGGGGCGTGCCACCAATATTTTCAAATAATGCTGTCAGACGTGCGGTGGCTGCCAAGTCGCCTTCGATGCCACAGAAGGTCCCGCGAAAACTGGTTGCAGCGGAGGCTGGTTCGGCAAAGCTTTTAATCGGATGCACGCTTGCTACCAGTGCGCCATGAGGTTTTACGGCTGCCAGAATATCGGAACCGAGGGCTCCGCTGCAATGAAAGACGATATTCCCAGGTCGCAGGATGCCGGCGCTGGCGAGTTGCGTGGCGCAGGCGGCGATGTCGCTGTCGCCGGTTGCTATCATGGTGAAATCCGCCGGCTGCCATTCACCGGTAGTACATGCCGTGCCGCCGCCGATAAAGTCTGCGGCGCTTTGCGCACTGCCTATGCTGCGATTAGTGATTCCCTGCACGTGGATGATCTGATTGCAGCGCCACAGGTAGGCCAGTGTCTTACCAAGACGGCCGCAGCCGATGATGTTCATGGTTGGCAAGTTAGACATGATCCCCCTTGTTGATTACATGCAGCCGGGCTTTGAGTTTCTCGATGCGCTGAAGGGATTGCAGAATGCGATGCCGGGATACGCGGCCCGAATCGAGCAGTTTCTGCAATACCGCAAGCATGCGGGTCGTTGTGTCGGGACGGTTGTCGGCCAGCAACAGCATATCCACTCCCGCATCGAGTGCTTTTTGTACCGATTCCTCCAGGGTGTATTGGCTGGTAATGGCGCCCATGGTCAGGTCGTCGCTGATGACGACGCTATTAAATCCGAGTCGCTTGCGTAGCAAGCCGTCGATGGTTGGCTTCGAGAGGGTTGCCGGTAGCCGGGGGTCGAGTCTGGCGTTGAAGACGTGCGCCGTCAGCACGGTATCGGCAAGGCCCTCCTGGATCAGAGTGCGAAAAGGCTGCAGCTCCTTATTGCTCCAGGTATCCGTTACGTCAACAAATCCTTTGTGGGAATCGGCGGTCGAGCTGCCATGTCCTGGAAAGTGTTTAAGGCTGCAAAGTATCCCCTGCTCATGGTGGGCACGGATGAACTCGCGGGCATGTGCTGTAACGGCTGTCGGGTCGGAGGAAAAACTTCTTTCCAGCTTGCCGATGACCGGATTGGCAGGATTGACATTCAAATCCACCACCGGACCCAGATTAAGGTTGATCCCGGCGCGCTGCAAGGTGCGGGCAATTTCATTCGCGTGTCGGTGGGTAAGGGCAAGATCGTTACTCTGCCCCAGGGACGCAAATGAGACCGTGGCCGGGAAACCGAAGCTTTCTTTTAAACGACAAATGCGACCGCCTTCCTGATCGACCGCAATCAGCAATGGGGCCCGGTAGGAGGCGGCTTGCTGCAAGCGGGTCGTAAGTGTACGCAGTTGACTCGGTGAGATGATGTTGTTGGCCGGCGTCCCGCTATCGGGGCCGTAATTAAACAGTATCACCCCACCGAGGTGGCGCTGTCGTATGTCTTCAAGGATGGGATGTCCTTCCTCGATGACGGAACCGGCAAATCCGACCAGCAGCATCTGTCCGAGCGGCAAATCGCCAGAGTTCTGGCCTGTCGGTGGGCTGACGGCTGTTGCGGCACTTTGCGCCTGAGGTGCAAGCAGAAGCAGGCCGAAAAGGATGAACGCGATCTTTTGCAGGTACATACGCAACAGCACAGGCATGGCTTACTCCGAAACATTGCACGCAGGTTGCGTGCAGGAAAGTTGTCTGTTAGGCGAAACACCTTTGCGTGGAATGTCTGTGCCGTCTGTAGTGGGGTAGGTCCACGTGTATGATGTCATGTCGTTGCCAGAAACGCATCGCGAAGCATTTTTACCCGGTTTTCCCGGCAATCATTCGCGGGTTTTTAAATCCGGTAGACGTCTTCGGCTGGGAGGGTCTGTACTCCCGCGGATTCAAAAACTTTTTGCACATGCTCGGCGTTTTCCACGTCGATGATCAGGATGGCCTCCTTATTGTCGCCAATCACGGTACCATAGGCGTTCTGAATGTTGAGGCCCGCCTGGGCCAGAAGGCTCAACATGTCGTGCAATGCTCCCGACCGATCCTGCATGCTGACCACCACGATTTCCCTCAATACGGCAGGATGCCCCGCCTGTGAAAGTTTTTGGCAGGCTATGTCGGGGTGGTCGACCAATAGATTGAGGATGCCCCAGCCGGCCGAACTGGTGGACAGGGTCATAGCTCTGATATTGATGTCGGTGGCCTTGAGAACTGCCGTTATCTTTTCCAGCCGGCCTGGTTTGTTTTCCAAAAAAATTGAGACCTGATGCGCAATCATGGCAACCTCCTAGGGAATCCGTGAATCGATGACCCGAACCGCCTTGCCTTCATTTTTGGGAAGGCTGCCCGGTTCGACCAGTCTAACGTTGGGAGAGACCAGTATCTCATCCCGCACCTCATGGGCTATACGCCGGGAGAGCTTTTCCAGGGCCTCGAGGTTGCCGGTAAACCATTCTTTTTGCAATTCCACCTTAACGGTGATGTCATCGTTGCCATCCACGGTTTCCAGTTCGATGAGATAGTCTGTGCTGACTTCCGTATAGCGCATCAGCACCTTTTCAATCTGCATGGGGAAGACATTGCAGCCTTTGATGATAAACATATCGTCAGTACGACCGGAGATGCGATCCAATCGACGGTGCGTACGTCCGCACGGGCAATCGCCCGTCAAAAAGCGGGTCAGATCGCGGGTTCGGTAGCGCAGCAGGGGCATGGCATGACGATCGAGGGTCGTGAAGACCAACTCTCCTTCTTCACCATCGGGCACGGGCTGCAGGGTATCGGGGTCGATGATTTCCGTCAGAAACGCATCTTCCCAGACATGCAGACCGTTCTGGTATTCACATTCAAAGGCAACACCGGGACCGTTCATTTCTGAAAGTCCGTAAGAATTGAAGGCCCTGACGCCAAATAGTTCTTCAATGCGGCGTCTTTGCGCATCGGTATGCGGTTCCGCTCCGATGACAAACAGTTTGAGGCTGGTGTCTTTGCGCGGGTCCAGTCCCATCTCCTGAAAGGCACTGTGCAGGCGGAAGAGGTAACTCGGAATCGTATGCACGGCCGTGGTACCAAAGTCCTGCATCAGTTTAATCTGCCGCCGGGTATTGCCGGCCGCAGCCGGGATAACAAGGGCGCCGAGACGTTCCGCACCGTACTGGAAACCAAGTCCTCCGGTAAACAGGCCATAGCCGCAGATGTTCTGAAAGACGTCGGTGTCTCGCAGCCCGGCGCAATACAGGGAACGTGCAACCAGATCCGCCCAGGAGGATAAATCGTGATTGTCATGGAAGATCACGGTAGGATTTCCGGTGGTGCCGCTAGAGCAGTGCAGGCGAACCGCTCCCTGTTTCGGCACAGTTAGAAAGCCGTAGGGAAAATTGTTGCGCAGGTCCTCTTTGGTGGTAAAAGGCAGGCGCCGTATGTCATCGACGTTTTTTATGATTTCAGGCCCAATGCCGTGCCGGCGAAACAGTTCACCGTAGTAGGGAGAGTTTACGGCTCGGCCCAAGGTTTCTTGCAGGCGTTGCGACTGCAGAATACGGAGTTGCGGCTGCGGGAGGATTTCGATTTCCGGTTTCCAGTACATGGGCTGTATAGGGTCCTTTCGTCAGAGCTCCGAGCGGTGGTAATCCTTTGGTCGGATTCTGGATATTTTGGGTCTGCTTGCACAATGCAACGTGATATGACGTGCATCAGGCCTGAGTTGGGGGCGGTTTGGCGGTGCCAAGAAGATCTCAGCAGTCATTGCCATAATCAACCACGCGACACTTTAAATGAGGTGGAGTGGTTGGAGCAAAAGGCAGCTATAACAGGGTTGCAATATACGATCTGGCCAAATGTCGAACATAACAGATTTTGTACTGAAATGGTAGTTTCGCGCTGCGTTGATGGCAACCGGTGACCAATGATAGCAGCTTTGAGTATGTTTTTTTTGAGCCGGGGCAGGGGGTAGCAGAGAGTGGTACGCTGGTGATAAAAAAAGCCCCGAATCGAATCATTCGGGGCTTTTTTATCTGGAGCGGGAAACGGGATTCGAACCCGCGACTTCAACCTTGGCAAGGTTGCACTCTACCACTGAGTTATTCCCGCATTGGGTGTTTTGTCTTGCAACGCGTCTGCATCACTATCGAGCGGTGGATTGAAAAGCCCCGAACCGAAGAGCTCGGGGCCTTGATCGCTGGAGCGGGAAACGGGATTCGAACCCGCGACTTCAACCTTGGCAAGGTTGCACTCTACCACTGAGTTATTCCCGCGTGACGCTTACAGCTCCGTGTTGCGAGCGGGCTTATTAATAGCAAATGGCATTTTTCAAGTCAACAAAAAATTCAGCGATTTTTGATTTGTTTCGTAATCAGCGGCCAGGGAAGAATTTTGCTGTGGAGGACAACACAGTTTCGTCCTTTACAAAAAGACGATCTTGTCTGGTTTGCTTTGACCATGCCTCAAATTTCCGGATTATATGGGACATCGCATCTTTTGCGCGTAACCTGATGGATGACAAAATTTGCGGGGCGCGATTGCCATAGGGCTGGTCAGGCGGCAAGAACCCGGTTGTTTGTTGGAATAAAGTGTTGCCTTAATGCCTGTCAGGAAAGCGTGTCAAACTTTCAAATGACCTGGACGGTCATGCCCTTGAACAGGTTTTTTTAAGTGCACGACGTTTTATCGGTACGCCTGCAGAAAACGTTTGACCCGTTGAACGTAGTTGCGCGTCTCGGTGTAGGGAGGGATGCCGCCGTGCTGACGCACCGCACCGGGGCCGGCATTGTACGCAGCGATTGCCAGGTCCGTGTTGCCGTTGAAAAGATCGAGCATTTTTCGCAGGTAGCGGGTGCCGCCCCGGATGTTGTCTTCGGGGTCGAATGGATCAGCAACCTTCATTTCGCGGGCCGTCTCCGGTATCAGTTGCATCATGCCCTGCGCACCCTTGCTGGATACAGCGCGGGGGTTGTAATCGCTTTCGGCTTTGATGACGGCCTTGACCAGAGCTTTTTCCAGACGATTGGCTAAAGCATAGCGTTCGATAATATCTTCGATGCTTTGATGGGAAGCGTATTTGCTGGAGGATTCCTTGAGGTAAAACGTGTATTGAGGATCCGTCGGGGTGTTGGTGAAATGCATGACGCCATTGCTGTCGACGTACCGGTAGATATCCGCCTGGGCGCTGACCGAGCCCAGGAGTATAATCCCTCCCGCAATCAATATGCATGTGACAAAAAGTTGTTTCATTGTTCTCCTACCGAGGCACCTGAGCACTATAGCCGGAAAGGGATAGCATTACAAGTGGCTTACACATGCAAAAACCTTGACAATGCAGAGGGGGGTTCCGATAATGGTGCAGTTTATCAGCATCCGAATTTACTTTGACTCGCTTTATTCCTTAAATCATGCAAATAACGGCGTTAGATCTGCCCGTGATTTCAGATAGGGGTAGTCGATTCGCTTGTATTGTTATTACTGGAAGTGAGGCCTCGCAGTGAACATCACCACCGATTTTCTTATTATCGGCAGCGGTATTGCCGGTTTATCTTATGCTCTTAAGGTCGCTGATTTCGGCCAGGTGGCCGTGGTGACCAAGCGGGAGATTTCCGAGACGGCAACCACGCTGGCGCAGGGTGGCATCGCTTCGGTCCTTTCTTCGGAGGACAGCTTTGCCGCGCATGTGCGTGATACCATGGTCGCCGGTGGATACCTGTCCAATGAAGATGTTGTCAGGATGGTTGTGCAGCGTGGGCCCCAGGCGATTGCCGACCTTATCAACTGGGGGGTTCGCTTCAGCAAAAAAGACGATGATACCTACGATTTGACCCGTGAAGGTGGTCATAGTCGGCGCCGTATTCTGCATGCCAAGGATATGACAGGGCAGGAGATCGAACGGGCACTGGTTGAAGCGGCAAGGGCTCATCCAAATATTACGATTTATGAACACCATATCGCCATAGACCTGATTACCGATGCCAAGGCCGGGGCCCATATGCATCGGCCCACACGATGTCTTGGTGCCCATATTCTGGATATAGCCGGTCGCAAGGTACAAACGCTCGGCGCCCGGGTTACTGTTCTGGCAACCGGAGGGGCCGGTAAGGTCTATCTCTATACCTGTAATCCCGATGTGGCTACCGGTGACGGCGTCGCCATGGCCTATCGTGCAGGTGCTACCATTGCCGATATGGAATTCATGCAGTTTCACCCCACCACCCTCTATCATCCCAAGGCCAAATCGTTCCTGATATCCGAAGCGGTACGCGGGGAAGGGGCAATTCTCCGGCGACGCGATGGTACGGCCTTTATGGATCAGTACCATGAATTGCGCGATCTGGCGCCTCGCGATATTACCGCCCGGGCAATTGACAATGAGATGAAAATTCACGGTGACGAAAGTGTTTTCCTCGATATTACTCACCGTGATGCCGATTACATCCGTGACCGGTTCCCCCATATCTATGAAACGTGCCTTTCGTTCGGCATCGATATCACCACCGAACCTATCCCGGTTGTCCCCGCAGCCCATTATGTGTGCGGAGGTGTAAAGGTCGACAAATGGGGGGAATCGGACCTTGTGAATCTGTTTGCTATTGGTGAGGTGGCTTGTACCGGTCTCCACGGGGCGAATCGTCTTGCGAGTAACAGTTTGCTGGAAGGTGTGGTATTTGCGGATCTGGTGGCCCAGCGCAGTCTGGCCCGTATCAAGGAAAAGCAAGAGCAGGTGCCGCAGGTGACGCCGTGGGATTACGGTAAGGCTACCAACAGCGACGAAGAGGTGGTTGTTGCCCATAACTGGGATGAAATTCGTCGCTGCATGTGGAATTATGTCGGTATCGTGCGTACCAATAAACGTCTCAAGCGCGCTTTGCGGCGTATCCAGATGATCAAGGATGAGATTACAGAGTATTATTGGGACTTTTATCCTACCTCGGACCTCATCGAGTTACGTAACATTGCTACGGTAGCTGAACTGATTGTGCGTTGTGCGCGCATGCGGCGTGAAAGCAGGGGGCTGCACTACAACATCGATTATCCGGAACGGGATGATTTGAATTGGAAAAAAGATACGTTGATACGTAAAAAACTATGATTATTCTTCTTGCGGAAATTTGCCGGATACCATCTGTCATTTTTGTAAGGATACTTAAACTCGGGAGTTGGGTTTGACTATTGATGAAATAAGAGAAGAAATCGACGCACTGGACGATGAATTGTTGCAGATTTTCAACCGTCGAGCAGCTTTGGCCCTGGCCATCGGGGAAATAAAAAAAACCGAAGGGCGCGCGGTATACGATCCCAAGCGGGAACAGAAGATCTTTGAGCGCATGCAAGCTACCAATCCCGGTCCTTTAGATAACGGTGCCATTGTGCGGTTATATGAGCGCGTTATCGATGAAACCCGGCGGTTGGAGCGTATTCGAACGAAAGGGGAATAGACGATGCTGGTGATAATGAGGTCAACGGCCACAGAGCAGGATCTCGGCCAACTCAAACAGTATCTGGTAGAGCGTGATTACGATTTTCATCAATCGACCGGGGCCAATCGAGTCATCATCGGCGTCATTGGGGAAACTGCTCAACTTGATAAACAGGAGCTTGAGGCGTTGCCGGGGGTCCTGGCGGTGTTCAAAATTCCCGAAGAATAACCTGGCGTCTGATTAAAGAGAAAAATAGAAGGGGGAAAGCCAATGGCTTTCCCCCTTCTATTTTAGACATATGTTCAAAAGACCAGCTATTCTCAGTCCGCAACGATCTCGCTTTTGGTAAAGATGGAGCGAAGTTGCAGGCCGGCGGCCTCGACTATTTCCCGGCCACCCTCCTGGCGATCGACCAGGGTGATGATGCCGAGAACTTCCAGGCCTTCTTCACGGGCGCGGTCAACGGCCTTAAGAGCCGAACCGCCGGTGGTGAGGACATCTTCCACAATCACTACCCGAGCGCCGGGGCGCAGGTTTTTGCGACCTTCCAGCCATTGCCCTGTACCGTGGCCTTTGGGTTCCTTGCGAATGATAAAAGCCGGGATCGGCGAATCGCCCATGGAGCTAACCAAGGCCGCGGCCGTGGCAATGGGGTCGGCTCCCAGGGTGAGTCCCCCGACACCTTCGACAGGCGCGGGGAAATGTTTCAGTTCCTCCAATACCGCTTTGCCAACCAGCATTGAACCGCGGGGGTGAAGGGTCGTCTGCTTACCGTCGAAGTAAAAGTTGCTTTTGCGGCCGGAGGCCAAGGTCACTTCGCGCTCTTCGTAGGATATCTGTCGAATAATGGCTTTAAGTTCTGCACGATCACTGGTCAAAACCAAATCTCCTTTATGATGGCGTCGCAAAAAGTCCACCCTACAGCGTTGCGGCGTTTTTTCAGGACATCGACATACTAGGTGTATGCCTTCACCCCTGAAAAATCACCACGCCTTGTAGGACGAAAGTTTTGCTTAGCCATCCTATAAGTTTTTCGTATGCATCATTTAGAGTAACAATTCAAGTCATTACGCGGCCGGCCAAGGTCTGGGGATTATCCACCTGAAGCCTGGTAAATCTGCCAGCGCGCTTAAAAAACTCAGAACAGACCGAGTTGGTCGTCCGAATTCAAGCGCGGAAATTTCACAGGGTAGTTACCACTGAAACAGGCTTCGCAATAGTGTCCAGTGGCTCCCTTGGGGGCGCCGGCAATTTCAAGCATGCCTTCCAGGGAAAGGTACCCAAGAGTGTCGGCTGTAATGTAACGGCAGATTTCCTCGTTAGTGTGCGACGAGGCGATCAGCTCCTTGCGGGTGGGTGTATCTATCCCGTAGAAACAGGGGTAGGCGGTCGGCGGGGAGGATACCCGCATGTGAACTTCCTTGGCGCCGGCGTTACGTATCATTTTAATAATTTTGCGTGAAGTCGTACCACGGACAACCGAGTCGTCGATGACCACAACACGTTTACCTTCAAGCACCTCGCGAATAGCGTTGAGCTTGATCTTGACGCCGAAGTGGCGGATCGATTGTTGCGGCTCGATGAAGGTTCGACCGACATAGTGGTTGCGGATCAGGCCCATTTCAAAAGGGATGCCTGACTCTTCGGCGTAGCCGATGGCTGCAGGAACACCGGAGTCCGGGATAGGGATGACGATATCGGCTTCGACTTGGTGTTCGCGGGCCAATTGGCGGCCGAAACCCTTGCGGACCTGATAGACTTGTTGCCCAAACAGGGTGCTGTCAGGGCGGGCAAAATAGACGAATTCAAAAATGCAGGGGGATGGGGTGCGTTCTTCAAAAGGCCGGTAGGAGGTCATGCCGTTTTGATCGAAAACCACCATTTCACCGGGTTCGATTTCGCGCACATACCTGGCTTCGATCAGATCGAGGGCACAGGTTTCGGAAGCAACCACGTAAGTGCCATCCACTTCGCCGAGCACCAGCGGGCGGAAGCCGTGGGGGTCGCGTACGGCAACCATGCGGGTTTCGGTCAGGAATACCAGGCTGTAAGCACCGCGTACCTGCCTTAAAGCTTCAGCGATGCGGTCGGGCAGGGAGTCGCTCTGGGCACGGGCCAACAGGTGAATGATGACTTCCGTGTCGGCGGTAGTGGAGAAAATGGACCCCTTTTCCTCAAGGGCACTGCGTACTTCACGGGCATTGACCAGATTGCCGTTATGCGCCACGGCTACGCTGCCGCGTGCATAGTCGACGGCAATGGGCTGGCAGTTACGGATGTTGTCGCCGCCGGCCGTGGAGTAACGTACGTGGCCTATAGCCGCATTGCCTGCCAGTTTTTTGAAAATCTCGTCGTCTTTGAAGACGTCCGCCACCAGGCCGCTGCCGAGATGGGTTCGCAGGCGCGTGCCGTCGGAAGCGGAAATGCCGCAACTTTCCTGGCCACGGTGCTGCAGGGCATAGAGCCCCAGATAGGTCAAGTTGGCGGCCTCGGGATGGTTGTAGATACCGAATACGCCGCACTCATCTTCGTATTTATCAAACATAAGACTGTAGAGCTCCCCGCTTGATGCTGTTTGGATAGTCGCGCAGAATTGCGCTGTTACCATAGTTTTTCAATATACCATAACCCCGGAATTAGAGGCAGGGGGTTTTTGTATGGTCCTCATGGGGTGTTTTTCGTACCTGGGTTGTAATGAAGAGCCCATTCGGGAAGTATCGAATGGGCTCTTGCCATTAAACCTAGAGAAGCTCGTCGCGGATAAAGCGCACCGCGTTTTGATATAACCAGAGGCCCATGCCTTCTTCTGGCAACTCCTCCTCGCGTGTCCAGCGAGGATGATGCGTCCGGTGCACGTAGGCTTCCGGATGAGGCATGAGACCGAACAGGCGGCCTGTTTCATCGCAGAGACCGGCAATGGCCGCCGTTGACCCGTTGGGGTTGAGGGGATAATCCATGGTGGTCGCACTGTAATCCGGCAGGCTGTACTTCAGAACCCCTAGGTGGTTTTCCTCAATGCGGGCCAAAGTGGCATCACTATCGACGACCAGTTTACCCTCACCGTGGCGTACGGGCAGGGTCATGCCTTCGATACCACGGGTGAAAATGCATGGCGAAGCCGGATCCGCCTTCAGGTAGACCCAGCGATCTTCAAAGCGGCCATTGTCATTGAAGGTCAGAGTGGTGGTCTGGGAGAAATCTCCTCCCAGTGCCGGCAGCAGTCCCATTTTGACCATCAGCTGAAATCCGTTGCAGACTCCCATGATGAGTTTGCCGTCAGCGATGAACTTACGCAGATGCTCGCTCAGGTGCTCCTCGCTGTCCTTGATCGGCGCATGCAGCAACCTGTTGGCGCCGGCTTTGGCGCTGCCAAGGTCGTCGCCGTCAAGAAAACCGCCGGCCAGATTGAGGAAGTGGTAATCCTGCAGCAGCACCCGGCCACTGAGTAACTCGGAAATATGGACGATATCAACCACCTCGGCACCGCCCAGGCGGATGGCATGAGCCGTCTCCCGTTCGCAGTTGGTACCGTTGCCGGCGATGACGATGGCACGTACTTGTTTGGACATAACTTACATCTCCCTTAACGGCGCCTGCCACGCCTCTTTGAGATCATCGATATGGGCCCGCACCAGGATTTCACCGCCGAGGCCGACGATGCGCAGTTCCTTGTCTTCGGTCACGGTGCCGAGCAAAGAGAGATCCTGTCCGGCAAATACCTTTTCAAAGGCCGCCTGGTTGTCAGGGCGCACCGTGACCAGCAAGCGGCTGGCCGATTCAGAGAACAAAACGGCATCTTCGCGCAGTACTTCGTCGCATTTGACTTTGCAAAGATCCACGTGCATGCCAAAGCCACCGGCAAAGGCCGTTTCCGCCAGGGCAACGCCCAGACCGCCATCGGAAAGGTCGTGGCAGCTGGCCAGCAGGCCCTGTTCCTGGGCCTGATTTATGCTGCGGTAACGCTGCAGAGCTGTGGCAGCGTCGACTTTAGGCACGTTTTTGCCCAAGTGGCCGAGCATATCGTAGTATTCCGATGCGCCCAGTTCGTTGCGGGTGGTACCGAGCAGGTAAACCAGGTCGCCGGGGCGCTTGGCATCCATGGTAACACCCTTGCGGATATCGTCCGTTTTGCCGATAACCGAGAACAGTACCGTCGGCGGAATGGAAATCTTGGTGTCGCCGATCTGGTAGTCGTTTTTCATGGAGTCCTTGCCCGAGATCAGCGGAACTCCGAAAGCCAGACAGTAATCGTACAGGGCTTTGTTGGCGCGAACCAGCTGGGCGGCTTTGTATTCACCATCCGGGGTCCTGTCGCTTTGCACCGGATCGCACCAGCAGAAGTTGTCAAGCCCGGCGACATGCTCGATATTGCCGCCTACGGCGACGTAGTTGCGCAGACCTTCGTCGATGGCGCAGGCCATCATGTGGTAGGTATCGATGTCGCTGTAACTCGGAGTGATACCATGGGCGACGACAATGCCTTCAAAGGAGTCGGGCAGGGGACGGACCATGGCGGCATCGGCCGGGCCGTCGTTGGCCACGCCGACCAGAGGTTTCAGGACAGTGCCGGCCTGAACCTCATGGTCGTAGCGACGCACCACGCTCTCCTTGGAGCAGATATCCAGTCTTGCCAGCATATGGCGCAGGGTCGCGTCCATATCGAGGGGTTGGCTGAACTCCGGTTCCTGGAAACCACGGTCTTCCCAACGGGCCTGCAGTTTTAGTTGCGGTACCCCCTGATGCAAAAATTCCATGGGCAGGTAGGTAACCGTCTTGCCATTATACAGGCAATGGTAATATCCGGAATCGTTAAAAACACCCAGGTCGGTGGCTTCCACGTCCATCTCTTTGGCCAGGGCGAGGAATTCCTCCACCTTGTCCTCGGGAACCGCAACGGTCATGCGTTCCTGGGCCTCGGAGATGAGAATTTCCCAGGGTTGCAGGCCGGAATATTTCAGCGGCGCGCGATCCAGGTGCATTTCGAAGCCGCCGGTGTCCTCGGCCATTTCCCCAACGGATGACGACAGGCCGCCGGCACCGTTGTCGGTGATGGAGTTATACATGCCGCGATCGCGGGCAATGATCAAAAAGTCGAACATGCGCTTCTGGGTGATCGGGTCGCCGATCTGTACCGCTGTGGCGGGCGATCCTTCGTGCAGTTCTTCGGAGGAGAAGGTTGCGCCGTGGATGCCGTCTTTGCCTATGCGGCCGCCGATCATCATGATGCGATCGCCCACTTTGGCCAGTTTGACGTGTCCGGGTTGGCCATGGATTTCAGCCGGCATCAGAGCGGCGGTGCCGCAATAGACCAGCGGCTTGCCGGCAAACCGGTCGTCGAACACGATCGAACCGTTGACTGTGGGGACGCCGCTCTTGTTCCCGCCATGTTCAACACCTTCTACCACGCCCTCAAAAATCCGGCGCGGATGCAACAGGCGCGGAGGCAGAGGCTCGTCGTAAAAAGGCGAGGCGAAGCAGAATACGTCGGTGTTGAAAATCAGCCGCGCACCCATGCCGGTTCCGAAGGGGTCGCGGTTGACGCCGACGATCCCGGTCAGCGCTCCGCCGTAAGGATCCAGGGCGCTGGGGGAATTGTGAGTTTCAACCTTGAACACCAGACTCCAGTCGTCGTTGAAACGAATGACCCCGGCGTTGTCCTTGAATACCGACAGGCAGAAATCCTTATCCCCCTTGGCGGCGCGTACGTCGCGGGTGACTCCAACGATAAAGGTCTTGAACAACGAATCGATGGTCTCGGTATGGCCGTTGCCATCGTCGTAGTTAATCTTGGCTGAAAAGATTTTGTGCTTACAGTGTTCACTCCAGGTCTGGGCCAGAGCTTCGAGCTCCACATCGGTCAGGCCGGCGGTGAGTCCCACCTTGGTACGTTCAGCCTGCATTTGCGGGTCGTTGGCAAAGGCCTGAATGACCTTCATCTCCTCCAGGTTCAGTGCCAGCACGCCATCGCGGCTGATGCGCATCAGTTCCTCGTCGGAAACGTTCAGATCGATTTCCCGCACCTTCGGTTCGGCAGTCGAGACCACCTTGGGTACCGTAACCGGCACGCCGATTTTGCGGTCAAAGTCTGCGGCGGGAATGATGGTCCAGCGCTGAATCAGACCGTTGCCGAGAAAGCCGGCTGCAATACGCTCAGCTGCGTCTTCATTGATCTGTCCGCTCAGCAGGTATTGCACCGATGTGTAAACGCCTTCATCCGCGTTTAACGGGTGACCGACGATGTACTGGATGGCTTCGCGGGAAGTGCGGCCGACGTTGTCGGTGACGCCTGGCCGGAAGCCGACTTCGATAAGGACATCGAACTGACCAGCCAGTGGGCGGTTGATGGCGTAATTTTGAATGACCGGATCCGAAAAGGGCCCCTTGGCGGCTGCCTCGACCTCTTGTTGGGACAGGTCGGCATCGATTGTGTAGACATCAATCGTATTTACCTGGTCCAATTCGATCCCAAGGTGTTCTCGGATCTCGCGCTTGACGCGTTCGCCGCGCGCATCCCGAATACCTTCTTTCAGTCCGACTTCTACTCTCCAGGCCATTATGCTCTCCTAGGCAAGGGTGAACCGGTAAACGTCATACGGCGGCCTGCAGGCCGCCGTGCCGCACGGGAGGTTGGAGTGCAACGGTTCCCGCCGGTAATTGTCATGAATACTATATCGTTATATATGCGCATGCGATTTCATGAACATAGAGTGTTCGAAAGACCATGGGCGCTGTTTGCCTTTTGGTCTTCGAGCAAAAAGTGAGTATGTCTACAAATGCGCCTTGCGGTGCTACCAGGTGAAACGGGCGCTGGGGTTGTTCTGGCTTCCGATAAATAAGCGGGTCGAGCTGTCGCCTTGATCCTCAAACACCTTGCGCGCAGAGGATTCCGCCAGTTGAGGCGTATTGTTCGTTTCGCTCAGGTGCGCCAGGAATACCGCTTCCAGGCCGTCCCAGTAAAGATTGCGCAGCAGTTCCGCGCATTCGTTGTTGGACAAATGCCCGTGTCGACTGCGTACACGCTGTTTGAGATGCCATGGATAGGGACCGTCCCGAAGCAGGTCTTCGTCGTGGTTCGATTCCAGAATCAGTACGCGACATCCCTTGAAACGGTCGACGACCAGCCTGGTGGCAAGGCCAAGATCCGTGACAATGCCAATTTTGCCTTTTGATGTCGACAGGACAAATCCGGTTGGTGCTACGGCATCATGCGTTATCGGGACGGTTTCGACTTCTATGTCCCGCAGGCAGAACGTATCGCCGGAATCAAATTCAACCGTATGGTCCAGTTTGCCCACCTTGGGCAGTGCATCGCGTGTAGCATGATGCACATGTACTGGCAGTTTCCAGCGCCGAGCGACCGGGCCAAGTCCGCGGCAATGATCACCGTGTTCGTGGGTAACCAGGACGGCGTCAAGATTTTCCGGTAACGCTCCAATGACGTTTAGCCGGTAGCCGATTTCGCGGGCCGATAGGCCTGCGTCGATCAGCAACCGGCTTTCGGCTGTTTCGACATAAATAGCGTTGCCTTTACTGCCGCTGGCCAGTAAACAGACTTGCACGAATCCTCCCTGTTTTTATCGGCGCGGCGCCGTTTATATACCGGAAAACGGTCGTGTTCGCAAGATAAAATGAACTCCGCAAGGTACCGGGCCGTTCCCGGGAAGTGTATGCCTTGAGTCTTATCGGCACCATAAAGCGGGAATCTTGCCCGGTAATGGAGTATTGCAATAAGTCTGTCGCAATGCTGAGTGGAATGAACTGATACAGCGTTTGCCGTTTTCTGCAAAACAAGGTAAGTCCGTGTCTCGCAAAGTCTGTAAGGCTGATGGTTGTATGAAAACAAACGTAACCTGACAGAGGTACAGCACACTAAGGCGATCTGTCGATTTTAACAGGTTTTCTTATATCTATGCGGTCTTTGAGACAGTAGACCAATAAACAAAATTATTTACGGTTTTATCTGATTTGCTGCCGAGGTGGCTGAAAAGATACGAGCATTCTGGGTGTTAATTCCGGATTAGCATTCAAGATGTGCTTGCACTTTATGCATTGGTTCAACAGGCCTGTGTGCCCCTAGGGACGGAATTGGCCAAGCTTGTCCGCGTTGGAAATATTCTGGAATAATGTGGTGCGGCGAGCTATGTCGATCTCTGTTCAGCCCCTGAAGCAATACCATATCGGCCTTAAAAGCACAACCGCGCAATGGTTTTTTCCAGGGAAAGCGGTTGACGATTCCGGGGGGATTGGCTATCATCAATCGCTTTGTTGGTTTTTGGTTTTGTGTTTATAACCTGTTGTTTTTATGGGGATGTTAGCGTTTTTCTGGTCTTTTTCAGGGCCTTTTTCTCGTTTAGGAGCAAGGTGGTAATGGCGGTAAAAGTGGCAATCAACGGCTTCGGTCGCATCGGACGCAGTATCTTTCGTGCGGTTTGGGCTGCTGAAGGCGTCGAAATTGTGGCGATTAATGACCTCAATCCGGCGGAAGTTCTGGCGCATCTGCTGAAGTATGACTCCGTGCGGGGGATCTTCGCGCCTCCGGTACAGGTAACTGCCAAGGGGTTGATGGTTGCCGGGCGACTGATAAGAGTGTGCGAGAGGCATGACCCTGCCGAGCTGCCCTGGCGCGAACTCGGTGTTGACATCGTGCTTGAAGCGACCGGCAAGTTTACCGAACGTGCCCAAGCCGCCAAGCATCTCGATGCAGGGGCCAGTCGCGTTATTATTACCGCACCCGGAAGCGGTGAGGACATCACATTGTGCATGGGGATCAACCATCATAAATTCGACCCTGAGACGCACCTAATCCTTTCCAATGCATCCTGTACAACCAACTGTCTGGCGCCGGTAGCCAAGGTCCTGATGGAAAACTTCGGCATCGTCAAGGGCATGATGACCACCGTGCATGCCTATACCAACGGACAGCAGATTCTCGATTACCCGGCAAAGGACCTACGCAGAGCAAGGGCGGCAGCTCTTTCCATGATCCCGACCACGACGGGCGCTGCGCGAGCGGTCGCCAAGGTGCTGCCTGAACTGGCCGGTCGGCTTGACGGTATTGCAGTGCGGGTGCCGACCCCCAACGTCTCCCTTATCTCGCTGGTGGCCGAGACCGAACGCAACACCACTATCGAGGCTGTAAATAATGCTATGCTAAACGCGGCAGAAGGCTCCTTGAAAGGGATTCTGGCCTATTGCGAGGAACCGTTGGTCTCCGTCGATTTTAACGGCAATCCGGCTTCGTCGGTGGTCGATGCGCTTTCCACCAATGTGCTCGGTGGCAATATGGTCAAAGTGCTTGCCTGGTACGACAACGAATGGGGTTATTCCAACCGGGTGGTCGATTTAGTCCGATATGTTGCATCATGCTGATAAAGTTCTAAAGTGTTATGGGCGACGGTGGCGACACATGTCCTCACTGGTGCCCGGTGTCATCATGCCATTTTAATAATTGCCTGCGGGAGGTTTTTATGTTCAGCAAAATGACCGTAAAGGATGTTGATTTTAAAGGTAAACGTGTTTTTTGCCGCGTCGACTTTAATGTGCCTCTCGACAAAAACGGACAGATTACGGACGACACGCGTATCGTTGCCGCGCTGCCAACCATAAAGCATATTCTCGCCCAGGGTGGTCGTTTGATTCTCGCTTCCCATCTGGGTCGTCCCAAAGGTGTCCCCAAGCCTGAATTCAGCTTGGCGCCAGCCGCCCAACATCTCGGCAAGCTGCTTGCCCAAGAGGTAACCATGGCGCCGGATTGTATCGGCACCGAAGTGGAACAATTGGTTGCCGGTTTGACCGATGGCGCGGTGCTGATGCTTGAAAATGTCCGTTTTCATAAAGGGGAGACCGACAACGATCCTGCGTTCTGCGCACAACTGGCGGCTCTGGCCGATGTCTATGTCAATGATGCCTTTGGCACTGCGCATCGCGCCCATGCTTCCACCGAAGGAGTGGCGCGTCTGCTGTCGCCCGCAGTAGCCGGTTTTCTTATCGAAAAAGAATTGCGCTATCTGGGTGAGGCGATTGCCGAGCCGGTGCGCCCCTTCGTCGCGGTGCTGGGTGGCGCCAAGGTGTCCGATAAGCTGCCGGCCATCGAAAGCCTGCTCGGAAAAGTGGATTCTCTGATTATCGGTGGAGGCATGGCCTACACCTTTCTTAAAGCCAAAGGATATGATCTTGGAAGCTCCCTGATCGAAGAGGAACGACTGGGCATGGCTGCCGAACTTATGGAACAAGCCGCCTCCAAGGGAGTCGCACTGCTGTTACCCGAGGATCATGTGGCCGCCTCCGAATTTAAAGCCGAGGCCGAGCATAAAATCTGCGGAAATGAAAATTTTCCAGCTGGCTGGATGGGGTTGGACATCGGACCTAAGACTATAGCCCGGTTCAGCGAGGTACTGAGCACGGCCGGTACTGTGGTGTGGAACGGGCCGATGGGGGTATTCGAATTCGACGCCTTTGCCCAGGGAACCTTTGCCGTCGCACGGGTGCTGGCTGAATCAAAGGCTGTCTCCATCATCGGTGGTGGGGATTCTGCAGCAGCAGCCAAAAAGTCCGGGCTGGCGGATAAAATGACCCACATTTCCACGGGTGGCGGAGCCTCACTGGAGTTTCTTGAGGGGAAGGTCTTGCCCGGAATTGTCGCTTTGACCGATAAGTGACAGGCCTGATCTGACAGTTAGCTTGATCTCTGTCCTGCGGGCCTCATGAGGCTGTATCGATTTAAAGATGAATAAAGTGCATGCTGGCCGTGGGGTGCGCTGCTTCACCGAGCATGGCTTTGAAAGTGTTTCGAGAGTTGCTCCGCTTGCTTTGCGAACTCTGCGGTGAACGAGAGTTCTGTTTTATACTCAATTCATTTTGTAAACATTTGTGTTTTTTTGCGCCGGTTTGGCGTGGGCTAAATTTACTGCATTGTCCGGAGGGAAAAGATGCGCAGACCCTTTATTGCCGGAAACTGGAAACTACATAAAACAAGAGCGGAATCCATTGCCTTGGTAGAGAAACTCAAGGCTGGTCTTGTCGACATTGTGGATCGTGACATTGTCGTTGCGCCTGTGTTTACATCCCTGTCTTCCGTGGCAGCTGTTCTGTCCGATAGCAATGTGTCCTTGGCTGCTCAGAACTGTTATCCTGAAACCCAGGGGGCATTTACCGGAGAGGTGTCGCCGGCTTTACTGGCTGATGCCGGTTGCCGTTACGTGATTGTCGGACATTCCGAGCGCCGTCAGCTTTTTGGCGAAACCGACGCATTTATCAACCGCAAGGCCAGGGCGGTGATCGCTGCCGGCATGTATGCGATTTTCTGTATCGGTGAAACGCTGGAAGAGCGGGAGGCCGATAAAACTTTCGAAGTGCTTAAACAACAGGTGCTTGCCGGTCTGGAAGGCCTTACATCCGGGGACATGAGCCAAGTCGTCTTGGCTTACGAGCCTGTGTGGGCCATAGGTACCGGTAAAACGGCCAGTGACGAGCAGGCCCAACAGGCGCATAACTTCATTCGTCAGCTGATCGCTGATTTATTCGACCACAGAGTTGCTCAGCAACTGCGGATTGTTTATGGTGGCAGCGTCAAGCCTGATAATGTCGATGGTCTTCTGCGGCAACCCGATATTGACGGTGCTCTGGTTGGCGGGGCCAGCCTGAAAGCCGAGGACTTTATTCGTATCGTGCGGTTTCAAGCCGTTTAAGAAAAAAGCTTTATGCTGTCTGCAAAAGATCTTTATGTAGATGGTGCATCGTATTGGTCCTTTTCATTTGCAACGATGTGTGTTAGCTTTTCCGCTTCAAAGAATCGAGTTCACTTTAGGAGTTGATGAAAATGCTTACCTTTCTGATTATTCTGCATGTGCTTGTCTGTGTGGCCCTCATCATCATCGTACTGCTTCAGGGCGGCAAGGGTGCTGAAGTCGGCGCAGCATTTGGCGGCGGTGGCAGCCAGACGATTTTTGGCGCCAGCGGCGGTGCGAGTTTCATGAGTAAACTTACTACTAGCGCAGCGATCATCTTCATGCTGACCAGCCTTATCCTGGCTTACTTCTATAAAATTCCCGGTAGCGATAGTATCATGCCGGAAACAATGGCGGCACCGTCTGCTCAGGAAGAGGCGATGCAACCTGTTGAGGTGCCTGCTGTTCCGGCTCCTGCACAAGAAACGGCTGCACCGGCAAACTAAAAATGATTTTTGCTGAATTTCATGTTGACAGCAGCGAATCAAAACATGTATAAAGTTTTTCGCTTCAAGCCGAAGTGGTGGAACTGGTAGACACGCCATCTTGAGGGGGTGGTGGCCAATTGGTCGTGCGAGTTCGAGTCTCGCCTTCGGCACCATAAAAATTAGAAGAGCCCGTGATCGAAATGATTGCGGGCTCTTTTTTTATTTAAACGTCAGTATATATGTATACTCTATTAAAATACTTGTAATAGCCAAATTAATTTGTTATACCACCGTCATGAAATTTTTAATGTAGTACTTCTTTCTTTCTCCCACATATTTTACAAATAAATTTTGCAATGCCCTTCTTTACCATATGCATGGTAGCGGGTGGATAAGGTACCTCTTTATCTACTTGTCGGAAGCGTAGTTGCTGTGATTTGACTTGGAGTTTCTTCCACTGCACCGATTTAGTGTCTGCAGGGAGTAGTCTATAGTTATCGTTGTTTTTTTGATATATATCGCCCTGGTGTTGGTACCTTTTCTTGGCATTAGGTGTTTCTTTAATCTCAATATTTTATGGATTAAATCTATTTGGCCACGTAATTTAAAGGAAGACAGATATGAAAATTCAGGGGAAAATAACGTCTGTTGGTGTTTTGTTAATAGGCCTCACTGCCTTAAGTATTGTTTGTGTCGCCCTTTACCAAAAAGAGGTTATCAAACAACAAATTGATTCAGAAATTGTAATTCTTGCAGAGCAAGAAGGTTCCAAGGTTGCGGAAAATATTTACCTGATGTCTCAGGCAATGGCCGAGTCGGTTACCAAACAGGTGCAATCCAATTTGAACGTGGCTCAGGAAATTCTAGACAATGCTGGTGGAATTAGTTCGTCGCAAGAAATGGTGACGTGGGAAGCCGTTAATCAGTTTACTAGTGAAAAGCAGACTGTCGCATTACCCAAGATGATGCTGGGTAATGAGTGGGTGGGGCAGAATACCGACTCCAGTACTGTCACGCCTCTGGTCGACAAGATGTACGATCTTGTCGGTGGGACGACAACGATATTCCAGCGTATGAACGAAGATGGCGACATGTTGCGGGTAGCCACCAATGTTCTTAAAACTGATGGCCGCCGCGCCATCGGAACCTTTATCCCTCGTATGAAGAACGGCAAACCGAATCCGGTTATTGAAGCCGTCCTACGGGGGGAAACTTACATCGGTCGCGCCTATGTGGTTAACGACTGGTACATAACGGCATACAAACCTCTGTGGGACAGGAACCATAGCCGTGTTGTCGGTGTATTGTATTTCGGAGAAAAACAGGAAAACGTCAAGAGTCTGCGGAAAGGGATTCTTGATATCGTGGTTGGCAAATCCGGTCATGTCTATGTTGTCGGTGGGACTCAGGACCAGAAAGGAAAAGTTCTTCTTTCCAAGGATAAAAATGAGGAGGGGACGGATCTGTTGTCGGCTCTCGACCTGAATGGTTCGCCTTACATCCGGAATATCCTGGATAAAGCCACAGCCCTGGATAATTCCGACGGGAAAATAGGGACTTTCGTAGAAAAATATGTCCTGGAAGACTCGCAGACCGGTCAACCTTCAACAAAATTAGGCGTCGTGTCCTATTACAAACCGTGGGACTGGGTGATTGTCGCGGAATATGACGCCAGGGATATTGAGAATTTGATCGCCAACATGAATGACAATCTCAATACCATGGCAAAGTGGATTATCTTTATCGCCTTGGCGGCGGGGGGACTTACCGTCGTGGGTGCCGCCTTTGGTGGACGTGCCATTAGCAGGCCGCTGGGCGAGGCGGTTGACATGCTGCAGGCGCTGGAGGCAGGCAAGCTCGACCAACGTCTTGAGATCAAAAGTAACGACGAAATAGGCCAACTTGCCACCACCATGAACCAATTTGCCGATAACTTGAGTGACGAGATTCTTGCCGCTTTCCAACGATTGTCCGAGGGTGACTTTACGTTTGAAGCTGCGGGCATGATCAAAGAGCCTTTGGCAAATACTAACCGGGCCTTGAACGAATTGATGGTTCAGATACAAAGGGCCAGCAGCCAGATTTCTTCAGGTTCCGGGCAGGTTGCCGATAGCAGTCAGGCCCTCTCTCAGGGCGCGACGGAATCCGCCAGCTCCATGGAACAGATCGGCAGCTCTATGCGCGAACTGGAATCCAAAACCAAAAATAACGCCGATAACGCCGCTCAGGCCAATAACCTGTCCCACAATGCGCGTAAAGCCGCCGAAACAGGTAAATGCCAGATGGAGGAGATGGTGAGTGCCATGCAGGATATCAATGCTTCCAGTATGGATATCTCCAAGATCATAAAGGTTATCGATGAAATTGCCTTCCAGACCAACCTGCTCGCCCTGAATGCTGCGGTCGAGGCAGCCCGGGCCGGTCAGCATGGTAAAGGGTTTGCCGTGGTGGCGGAAGAGGTGCGCAATCTGGCCGCGCGCAGTGCGGTTGCAGCCAAGGAAACGGCCGATTTGATCGAAGGGTCGGTGAATAAAACCGAAAGAGGGGCGAATATTGCTGGCAATGCTGCTTCAGCACTGAATGAAATCGTTCAGGAAATTACACGCGTGACCGATTTTATCAGCGATATCGCACTCTCCTCCCAGGAACAGGTTCAAGGTATCAGTCAAATCAATCAAGGATTGACGCAAATCGATGCTGTGACGCAGCAAAACACAGCGACTGCAGAGGAAAACGCCGCGGTTGCGGAAGAACTCTCCAGTCAGGCCAGTGCATTACAATACCAGATTTCCCAGTTTAAGCTCAAAGATGAACGAACACCGACTCATTTGTTGCATGGATGAATTTAAAGCGCCTCTTCGGGGCGCTTTTTTTTTGTTATTTAGCGGGGCAGGTGCTGAATTTGTTCAGCCAATTCACTCCAGTTACGGCGGCTATAGACAGCTGGAATGCCAAGTTGTTTGGCCTGGGATTTCAGTTTGCGTGCAGCTGTGTGGTGCAGAAAATCAGTGAAAAACAACACCGCGTCGACATGATCCGGAATGGTATTCTTGGCTACCTTGCTGTTGCGGGCCGGCCAGTGGGTAATGCGGGTGGCTCCTATTTCTTCAAGTCGGGGTATGATTGCACCGATCCGGTCTGCACCAATAATAAGAATGGACATAACACCTATTCCTTTTGATTGTAAAATCTGTGATAGTTTGCACCTGTCGTTAACCTTACAGAAATTGAAAACCGTTTTCAAGTAAATAAAATTCGAATGCAATAGGAAAAGGTCTGAATGTCCATTGGGGGATGAAGCTATAGGCAGGCGGTTGATGCGGGGGAGACGGGCGCCCCCGCATCGTTATAATTGTTTATTTCAGGTAGGAACAGCAGTAGTCGGCGACTTCTTTAACCTTGAGGGAAAACTTGGAATTGGCCGGTACCTCGAAGCTCTGGCCTTCACTGAAGGTCTGCCATGAATCGGCGCCGGGCAACAGTACTTCCATGGAACCGCCGAGCATTTCCATGATTTCGGCTGCTGCGGTATCAAATTCGTAGTCTCCCGGCATCATGATGCCAAGGGTTTTTTTAGTGCCATCGGCAAACATGACAGTGCGACTGGTAACTTTTCCGTCAAAATAAACATTGGCTTTTTTGATGATGGTGACATTTTTGAATTCTGACATGGGTCTGCTCTCCTGACATGGTATGAATGAAATATCCTGTCCCGATAGAGGGGAAGGGAATGTTTATAAAAAGCGGCTACACGAACGCCTGAATCATGGTTTGACTGTTCGCGAAAGTCAAATAAAACCTTGCTTCTTGTAAAAAATTGCCGGAAAAATCAGTCGACGGCGGTTTGGCGTGTGGTGCAACCGGAATAACATTCTTGATGTCAGAAGAAGGAGATTATTGCCTCATCCAACCATCACCTCTTATTTCAAAATCGCCGCACGTTCTTGTATCAAAACCATTCCACACGCTGTTGGCATGGGCGGCATTCAGGTACCTGATATATCCCTGGGAACAGTTTTGATTTACCAAATACGACAGCCTAACTCTTTAGAATCAAGTTGGGCCGTTTAGTGATTTGGAAATGGCAAATTATAGGAAGGCCGAACAGTAAACGTCGCACCTTCGAAGTCTAATCCTGTAGCTCTCGAGGTTCACGGCGCCGATGGCTCCGTCTCGATTTGCCTCTGGAGTCTCTCCTGGTTTTTATACTCTTTTGTCTTGATAGTAAGGTAATCCTCCCTATCCAGTTCATAAAGTTGTTGCCTGTAGCGATTCGTAAGATCGTTCCAATCGTCGATTCTCATCTTGAAACGACTTTCCTCCGGATAGTGCAATGTTTCCATGAAGGATTGGATCGCGAAATAGTACCGCGCAGCGTTGCGCTCAAGCGCCCCGCGGGGCCCATGGATATAGACGGGGTTTCCGTCATGATCTGTGCCGGTTATGGTGAAACCGACCTTGTCCCGACCGAGTGTCGCAAAATAGATTTTTTCCGCGAGGCGAAAGACAAAACTGTCACTGTATGCATATCTGACATGAGCAAAAGTCCTTCCCCCGTCAAGAGGCAGGGCCTCAAACCTCATCAGGTGATCTTTCGTACCCAAAGGACCTTCCTCGGCACTGAGAACGATATTCAGAAAATCAGGTTGTTGATCGACTTTTCGGTAATGGTAAATGATTTCATGCGCATCTTCTGGCGCTTTATACACCTTGCGTCCAACGTAAAGGGTCAGCAGCCACTCATCCTGCAGCTCCCGGTACGTACAGGCCTTGACATTCGGGTGCAGAAATAATATTTCGCACCAGTTTGCCGGAACCTTGACCACGTCGGCGACGCCACCGTAAGGATAATCAAAAACCCCGTAGACATCCACCGTCACTCTATGGTCGCGTTCAAAAGACTCAAGAAATAGAGGAAAACCAAAACTGTTTCTCTCCAATGCCGGCATGTTCCTGTGGTAGGTATCGCGCAGGATGTCCCGTTCCCGCGGGGGTTGTTCGACTGCTGGCGCCAAATCGGCAGAAAAAAGAAACGCCGTTGCCACCATGCACAAGAATAATTTCGAAAGTTTTCTGAACGCCATCATCTGATTCACTTTTCCGGCGATAAACCGCCCCTCAGCGGAAAGGCTTTCTCGGGCTGCATGAGGCAGGATAGATCACCACTTCGTTGCCGGCTGTTGCATAAGAGCAGCAGCCGGCAATATTCCCTGGGGCTGCACATTGTTCTGCGGATCTTTAACTCCCTGGTCCTACGGGCATAAAGACATCATGAACGGATACCCCAAACAAGCCATCGGGGCTATCTTACAATCAGGTTGTTTTTTACAGCCACGACACCGTTGACGCCCCGGGCAACTTCTTCAGCCCTTATGGCATGTTGGCGCGAATCGACAAAACCGCTTAACTGAACTTCCCCTTTGAAGGTCTCGACGTTGATCTGCAAGACTTTCAGCTCTGAATCTGCAAAGATTGCGGTTTTTACCTTGGTGGTAATTACCGTATCATCAATATATTCACCGGTTCCTTCTTGTTTACTTGTGGAAGCACATCCCACGAATGTGGCCAACAGTACTAAACAAACAAGTAATCCTACAATGCGATGCTTCTTTAACATGATTATTGCTCCTTTTGTTGGTTGAATATTGCGTTTACTTTCATTCTACGCGCACCTCTTTTACTCTTTCCCATCCCGCCACGGACGCAATTGTGCTAAACGTAACGTCAGGCTCTTTGTCGAGCAGTTTCATGGCTCCGACCAGAACACCGAAAAGAACGGACCGCAGATGGGTCTCCAGGTCCTCCCCGCTCTGCCACTCCTCCTTGAACAAAATGGTGGTTTCAGCTTCAACATCCACGTAGCAATTACAACTCAGACAGCCATTCTCGCGTCGGATTGGCCCGAGTATCGCGGTAAGGGTTTGCAGGACCTCTTTTCTCTTTTCGCGTGACACGGTCATTTTAATCGTGGCGTCGATCATAGGCTTTCACCTTGGGTGATAAAACAATTGGGAGATCTCTACCCCACATGAATCGAAGACAGGTAACTTAACAGTCCAAAAACTTTCAAGAGCCACAAGATCACGACAATGACCACAACGGCGTTCAAGATTGTCTTTATGGATCCCGCCATAGGGATAAATCGATTAACGAGCCAAAGCAGAACACCAACCACAATCAGGGCCACTATTATTTGAATTAACGGCATGAGCTGATTCACCTCCCTCTGTTGATCGTGGAAACAGACTCCATAGGACCTCTACCGATTGTGCGGACAGCTTCACCCATGATCACTTCCTTCGCACCGGTACAAGCAAGCGTGCAGAGCGACGAAGAGATTGGGGTAAAGAGCAGTTTCGGATGAAAACCAACTAAATTCGACCCAACAGTAACAGGATGATCAGAATCAAAAGCACCAATCCAAGCCCGCCACTGGGATAGTACCCCCACTTCCGGCTGTGAGGCCAAGTGGGCAACGCTCCCAGAAACAGCAAAACCAGAACGATGATCAAAATTGTTCCTAACATGGCGTTTTCCTTTCATCAGAGAACAATCTGCTTGCGTGACAGTTCAGCTACCCGGTCTGCCTTTTGCAAAAAGTCCGACCAGCTCCCTGGCTCGCATAAAAATAAATTGCAACTACCGGACCAGAGAAGGAAGGCGGCCACTGCGAGTCTAAGGGTTTGATTATACGTAGAAAAAATAGAGGAGTAGCGGACGAAAGGGAGGTAAACCGTCAGCGCAGCCCGCCATATTTGACGTAACTGCCATATGTGGCGGATCAGCATGAGGGAAACGCTCTGCCCGTTTAACTTTATGGTCGGTGGATGTCGTATTTCCGCATCCGGGCGCGAAGAGTGCTGGGGTTGAGGCCAAGGAGTACCGCCGCCCCGTTTTCCCCCTCGATCCGCCATCCGGTTTTCTGGAGCACCCGGACTATGTGGTCGCGTTCCAGTTCGGCGAGGGCTTTCATGTCCTGCTCCGGCAAATCTCCGGTTTTTAGGAAAGTGTCAAACCTGTCCAGTACCTGCAACAGGGGCCCCTGACTGGTGATTACTGACCGCTCGATGACACTTTCCAACTCCCGCACGTTGCCGGGCCAGGAGTATTGCTGGAGGGCACAGAGCGTTTCTTTCGATACGGCCTCTATCTTCTTGCCCATTTTCTTGTTGAATTTGGCCACGAAATAATGGACGAGCAGCGGGATGTCTTCCTTGCGCTGCCGCAGCGGCGGGATCGTGATGGGAAAAACATTGAGCCTGTAGAACAGATCTTGCCGAAACCTGCCGTTGCGGATCTCTTCCTCCAGATTCCGGTTGGTGGTGGCGATGATCCGCACATTGACTTTGATGGTGTGGGGACTGCCCAGGCGCTCGAACTCACCATCCTGAATGACCCGAAGTAGTTTGCACTGCAACTCCAGTGGCATCTCGCCGATTTCGTCGAGGAGTATGGTGCCGCCGTGGGCCAGCTCAAAGCGCCCGATCTGCCGGACGTTCGCCCCGGTGAATGCACCCTTCTCCCGCCCGAAGAGCTCGCTTTCGATGAGGTTTGCCGGCAGTGCCGTGCAGTTGACGGTGATCATCGGCCGGTCCCTGCGGGAACTTCTGCCGTGAATGGCGCGTGCTACCACACCCTTGCCGGTGCCGGTCTCGCCAAGCAGGAGAACTGTTGCGTCCTGGGGCGCCACTTGTTCGATGCGGAAGAATACATACGCGATGGCGTCGCTTTGACCGATGATCTCGCTGAAATTATGCTCCCCGGAAACCTGCTGTCGCAGATAAACGTTCTCAGCCTGGAGCCGGTCTTTTAACTCCTTGATTTGGGCAAGCGCCCCCCGGAGTGACTCTTCAGTCCCCTTGCGCATATCTATTTCCCGCAAAAGCAGCGCCTTCGCCCTGGTCAGCTCTTTAGTCCGCTGAAGCACGGTCAGCTCCAGCTTGTCATGGGCATCGCGGAGCGCCGATTCCATCTGATTGTGACGTGTGCTGTCAATGATCGAGGTAAGGATAGAAACTTCCTTGTCTTCGGTTTCTCCCACCGCTACGCTCTGCAATTGTCCGTGGGTCACCGTACCGTCTTTTCCCACAAATCGGAGCTCACAGCGCTGCATGCCCTGTCTTTGCAAAACACTTTCGATATGACGGGAAAAACTCTCTTTCCCCGCCGCATCGGCAATAAAACGGTTAAGGGGTTTATTGACCAACTGCCGCCGCTCAACTCCCAAGAGCTGCGCGCCGACGATATTCACCTCCTGAATCCGTCCGCGCACGTCAAGGGTGAAATAGCCGACAGGTGCCAGGTCATAGAGTTCGGCATATTTGTTCTGCGTTACCTGAAGCTCATTTCGAACCCGACGCAGTTCTTCGTTCTGCATCTCCAGCTCAACCTGGTGTACCTGCAGTTCATGGAGGTGGCGGCGCAGATCGGCGCCGCTCCGGGGAAGACTCTCCTTTGTGTCTTTCGACCTCAGCTGCGCTTCAACGCAGCGGCGCAGTTCAGCAGCCTTGTCCGATGAGCTTTCTTCTTTTTTCACGCGTGACCTCGCCTCACAAGCCTGTATCGTGTGCCGTGCTCCCCCCCCTGAAAAAAGTCGCAGTCGATGAGGATTCGCTTCCTTGCACTTTCAATCATGTGGCAGGAGCCGGTTACATCCTGATCGGCACAGTGGAATGACAGTTTTATGGGCATCTCCTTAATAAGCGTACCACAGACAGGCACTGCAGGCATCCTGTCGGGAATCCGTTTAACCGGTAAATGCGGATATGCTGGATTAGTAATGGGGGTAAGGTCATGGTGATGGCCTGCCAGTCATGGAAATTTTCTGCAAGCACTGTATTTCCGACGCTACTTATTTGAATTGGAAATCCTAGTTCGGTGACTCTTTAAGAGAAAAGCCCACCGGTTCGCCTGGTGGGCCTTTCATGTCTGATGGGCGGTGATTTACGGGACGACTTGGGCGGTGAATCGAGATCTTTTATAATGATCGGGGCTATTCACGGCTCCTTCTGGTGATAAATTAGGCATAGTCCCCCCGGTATGTTGTCAGCCATCCCTTAAAGCGATCTTTTGGCCCCTTGGATAAAATCCGATTGAAGGTTTCCTGGTCGTAGAGATACAGACAGTGCCGGATCAATGTGTAGGGACTGAAGGTGTTGTCCGGGTTCTGTGCCATGAAATAATCGCTATAATCTCTGACGGTTTTCAGATTCTCATTCAAGCTTTTGTGCAGATCCGACTTTTGAAAACCACTATCCAGTTTCAGAATGTCCTGGACGAAATCGTCAACTTTATAGTCTTCAAATTCAAAATCCCTGAAAAAATGTCCCGCCACACGCAGAAAGCTAAAAGCATTGACAGTTTTTTCACTGACCGCCGTTGCAGGCTGCCCTGAAATCTCCCTGCTGTCATCAAGGGGATCGCTGATCGAAGCCACCGTGGCTTGCTGGATGAGCTCCGTGGTGGCGTTGCGGATCTCTTTGAACTCACGGTCGGCCAACTCAAACAGTGCGGAGAGAACATTGATCCTGCGTTTGAGGTCATTGGGGATCGATTTTTTGTATTTGATTTTGTGGTCCAGCACACTCCAGGCATCCTGTATCAAAGACCTGATCTGCACTTCGAAGGGATAGTCGGCATACTGCTGGTATTTCGGCAAGGAGCTCATCCGATCGTTCAGGGCAAGGTCCATGTGCAGGCCTTTGTAGCCAAACGAATCCTCTGTACTCTCAACGGCCGAGATCTTGTCGGTGACGTCGATAATCTTGAAGTGTTGCTTCAACACATCAGACACCATTTCAATCTGGTCCTCATAGAGGCAGATGATACGGATGCCGATCAGGTCGGAAAGGTAGTCTTTGATCTCGTATGGATGTTCATCCGCTTCGAGTTTGCTTTGATATTTTCGGTGAAATTTTTTAATGCACTCCTCTTTATCCTTGACCCGTCCTTCGATTTTTGTCACCTCGCCGATATCAGTCCCCTTGAGTGACGATCTGATAATGCGTATATAGGCCCTCCTGGCATTCTCCAAGAGTTTACAATTGCTGTCGTAGAATTTCCGGAAGGAATCTTTTTCCTTTTCAAAGTCCAGAGAGGCCAAGATTGGCTCCTTATCCGTTAACGTACCATGGAGACTTCGTGTCATCCCATTGCACTTATTGCAAGGCCGAAGAATGGAGATTGACTAGTCACTAGTCTTCCAGGCACTCTTGCGTTATAAAACTGACTTCCAAGTGACCCAATTAACAATAAAAGCCACCTTCATTACTATAGGTGGTTTTCACTTCCTTTCATTATCCCCTCCTGGTCATCTCCACAAATCTGCATAAATAAGACCGTGCCAATTTAACCTCGTCGGAAATTAACGTCAAAGTGAATCGCTCTTAGATTCTTAGACATTCCTTTTTGTGGATGTGGTTTGGGGTAGCCTCACCCAGAATTTCGACAGATTAATATTGCGGGATCTTTGTGTTGACCATAGCGGTGGTACCGCCTATAGTTTCGACATTGAAGTAATCTCATAAAAAGGGAGGTCTGCATGGACAAAGACCAGGCTCAGCGTCGCGCTGACCGTATCCGTGCCTTCGGGGAAGAACTGGAGGCACTGGAAAAAGAAGATATTCTGGTTCTGGATGAACAGCAGAAGACTTGCCTTGCCCAACATCACCAGACTCTTCTGTCGCAGTTTTCCTCTTTATACGATGTCGATATCAGCGGTGCCGATAAACAGCTGAGTTGGAGTATGCGCATCGTTTCCTTTCTTGGCGCCTTGGCGTTGTCTGCGGCGGTTTTCTTTTTCTTTTATCGTTTCTGGGGATTGCTCGGCACCCCGCCTCAGGTTGGAATTTTAGTCGGAGCGCCGATGGTCGCTGTCGTCGGTGTCGATTTTGCGGCCAGACGTGAAAAAACCCATTATTTCGCCTCTCTTTTCAGTCTTATAGCTTTTACTTCATTTGTTCTTAACCTGTCCGTTCTAGGCACCATTTTTAATATTACCCCCAGTCAAAACGCCTTCCTGGTGTGGGGTGTTTTCGCCCTTATCCTCGCTTACGCTCTCGGACTTCGGTTAATGCTGGTTGCTGGCATGACCTGCGTTTTAGGTTACCTGGCAGCAACTGTCGGTACCTGGGGGGGATGTTACTGGCTTTCCTTCGGAGAGCGACCGGAGAATTTTGTTATCGCCGGTGCATTGCTGGTGGCAGCTGGGTCTTTACCTCATCGTCGCCATGACGATTTCCCGAATCTCTATCGGGGTTATGGTCTGCTCACGATCTTTATCGCCATCCTTATTCTGTCAAACTGGGGGCAGGGCAGTTATCTTCCCTGGTCGTCCGGTGTTATCGAAGCGAGCTATCAGGTCCTTGGGTTTCTCTTGTCCGGAGGCGTCATCGCGCTGGGGATTCGGCGGCAATGGTCGGGGCTGACCAATCTGGGTAGTACTTTTTTCGTGCTTTATCTGTATACCAAGTTTTTCGACTGGTGGTGGGACTGGATGCCTAAGTATTTGTTCTTTTTCGTCCTCGGCCTTTGCGCGATTCTGATTTTGCTGGTACTCAAGCGGTTGCGGGCTGCCGCCCGAGGAGGTATGGCATGAACCGTCGATATCTGTATGCCGCCCTTGGTTTGCTGCTATTGGTCAATGCTGTGGTGCTTGTCGGTGTAGCTCGCAATCGTAGCGGCGTTCCCGACGCCAGCCTTACGCTTAGCGAACGCGAACTGCCCCTATCCTGGGATTTCAGGGATCGGGAGAATACCGGCGTCTCCCTGCAGCTTAATGTCAATTTCGATAACGAGGAACAGCAATGGTTCAATGAAAGTAAATTGGCGGAACTCGGTTTTGATACCCGCCATGACAGGGAAGAGGAACTGGGATACACCAAGCGGGTCTTGCCAAAAAAAGCGTTTGTGGTGCTGGAATATGAGGGGGAGGCATGGCAGCGGTATCGGCAGCGTCAGCTCGATGAGATTGCGGCAATACCCCTGAAAGTCGCGCAGGGTAAACTGGAGTCTGAAGACGCAGAAAGACAGATCAAAGAAAAGCGTTTTCAACTGTCGGTAGTGTCGCGCCTTTTCAGTGTGGACGCCGGATTGGATCCCGGGGTTTTTCGCGACAAATACCCCGACAGAGCCCGTTACATCATTGTTCCTGCTCAGGTTCGCATGCACATTGACAGGCGCCCCAAATCATCAGGCCAGGGAGGTGGGATTGTTTCGGGCCGTGTACAGCGGATCCTGGTCAATCAGGTGCACGTGCCACGTATCTTTCATCGACAGTTACAGACGTTGCCTCAAAAAGCGCGCATTCAGCCAGGATATACTTATTACAATCCTGAAGATCCGGCGCAAATTCGTTATCATGTACAGATTGCCTTTGGTCAGCGACTGGAACCATGGATAACGGAGATTAAAGTGCTTGACGCTCAAGATTTGCATGATGCGGGCTTAAAAGGGTTGTGACCCTCGTCGGAATAGGATTGTTTGATGAAAAATGGGGCTGGTTACTATAGCAACCAGCCCCTTCTGTATCGTATCTATCGGGTTAACCGGCTGGTTAACCCTTTTGATAACAGTTATTTCATACGGGCAGGAATAACACCTGCTTCATCAGAGATAATGATTTCCACCCGGCGGTTCATCTGACGGCCGGCTGTGGTGGCATTTGTGGCCACCGGGAATTCCTCGCCATAACCGCGGAAATCGATGCGGGAAGCCTCAATGCCTTTGTCGAGAAGGGCTTTGCGTACCGAAAGAGCACGGCGTTCGGATAATCCCTGATTATACTCGGCGGTACCGGTGCTGTCGGTGAACCCTTCAATCATCACCTTGCGGGTCGGATATTCCTCCAAAAAGGCAGCCAGTTTTTCAACAGTCAAAAAACCACCTGGTTTCAGTTCGGCCTTATTGACGTCGAACACGACATCGCCGAGTGTCATAACCAGACCACGGTCCGCCTTTACCGCTTGCAGCTCCGCGATTTCCTGCTCAAGTTTGGCATTTTTTTCTTGGGCTGCAGCGGCTTCAGCCATCGCTTTTATCGCTGCGGCTTTTTCAGCGGAAGCTTCCTGCTGAGCTTTCAATGCGGCAGCTTTCTCCATTGTCGCCTGTTTTTGGGCAAGGTTCGCTTCGGCGGCACGGGCCTCAAGGAGTACCTTGTTGCGTTCGGCGCTAGCCTGCTCTATGGCGGCTTCTGCTATCTTCTGGTTGCCGATTTCCTGAGCAATGGCCGAGTGCTGTTTGGCTAGGTAGGCTTGATGTTCTACAACGTCCAAGTCTCCTTTTTGCTGAAATGTTTCTTCAGCTTTGGTCAGGGCCATTTCGGCTTTCTTTAGCTCCAGAGGAGCATTGCGTATCACCGTCGGGTTCGCCTGCGCTGCTTGGTAAGCCGCCTTTGCTTCATCCAAAGCGGCATTGCTTGCCATCTTTTGTGCACAGCCCGATAGTGCCATTGCCGCTATCATGATACTGGCAATTCCTGCTAAAGATTTGAATCTACGCTTGTTTATGGACATGGTTGCCTCCTGATTATTGTGTAATGACAGTTATTGGGGAAGCTTACGTTGTATTTCTTCACGCAGCAGGTCGATGCCTTGTTGCAGGGAATCCACGGCTTTCAGGGACTTTGTGGTCCGCGATTTTGCTTCTGCAAGCTGTGCATCGATTTCGGCTTGCTCCAAAAGACGTTCTGCTTTCACGTAGTCTTTTGCCTGCATGGCTGTTTTGGCCTGATCAACCTTATCCTGCGCTGATGTCAGTTCCAAAGGAGCATACTCATAAGCACCGGAGGCTGTAGCTTTGTCCACCGCTGATTGGGCGAGGGCCATCTGGCTTGTGGGAGGTTGCATAGACGGAGCACAGCCCGTCAGAGCCAGAAGGCCCAAGCTGAGAATAATGGTCTTTTTGTTGGTGCTTGCCTTCATGTTTTCCTCCATCAAATTGGGTTGGTTTAGACCCTGCTCCGGTAGTGTGACCGATCGTATAACCTTTTCGGAGCAGAGAAAGTCGTCGTTTGCCTAAAGAGAAATCTCTTACTTGGAGCAAGGTTGGCAGACTATTATTTGAATACACTGCATTAACACTATCATCGGAAAGGTATTTTTCAAGTAAGACTAAACGGTCTGCTGTTTTTTACTTTTTTATCTTTATTATAAATTAACTCATGATTTCAGTATCTTGAACGATTACTTCCGAAAAAGTCACTGTTTTTGGTCGTATCGCTGACTGCAGAAGTCTTCAATGAGAATAATTTTTAAGCTTCAGTATTGTATTTTTTTAAAGGGGAGGTGAAGAGGTCGGGCCAACATTGAGAATTGGACGAAATTGAGCAGGGGGTGTCCTTGCGACACTAAGGATATAGGGTGCGAGGTAGGGGGTAAAAACAATGCAAAGTGAGACAGGTCACAAACCGAAGCCCCCGGGATCATTGATCCCGGGGGCTTCGGTTTGTGTAAATCAGTACTTGCCGAATTCTCCATCATCCAGGGCGATGATTTCGCTGGGGTCCTGTATGTTCGATTCGAAACTCTCGGCGTGGTGGGATGGCTGCGATCCCCTCCTGGCAAATCCCGGGGCCAGGGACGGATGGGCCAGTTGCCGTGTTCGATTTAAGTTGTTAGGTGCCGTGAAAGCTTGCGATTCGGAACTTCGACAAGCTAACTGTGCTGTTTTGCCACTCTGGTTTCCAAGTTTAAAGCGGGAGAGCATCTTCCTGAGTTGCTCGGCCTGACCGGAGAGTTCTTCGGCAGCAGCGGCGCTTTCCTCAGCGCTGGCGGTGTTTTGCTGGGTCACTTGGTCAATCTGACCAAGCCCTTGATTTACTTGCCCGATGCCATGGGATTGTTCGTTGCTGGCCGCAGCGATTTCACTGACCAAGCTGTTTGCCTTGATAACTCCGTCGACGATTTCTTGAAGGGCTTTTTCGGTTTCGGCCGCAATTTGCGAACCGTTTTCAACTTTTTTTACCGATCCTTCGATCAGTTCAGCGGTTTCCTTTGCGGCCTGAGCGCTGCGGGCCGCCAGGTTGCGGACCTCTTCGGCAACCACCGCAAAGCCTTTGCCGTGTTGACCGGCCCGGGCGGCTTCAACAGCGGCATTCAATGCCAAAAGATTGGTTTGAAATGCAATCTCGTCGATGACCTTGATGATTTTGGAGATATTCATGCTGGAATCGTTGATTTCCGCCATGGCGGCAACCATTTCCTGCATGCGCTGATTGCCCTTTTCTGCAGAAGTTCTGGACTGATTAACCAGTATGTTGGCTTGTTCGGCATTCTCGGCATTGAGTTTCGTCTGGCTTGCCATTTCAACCATGGAGGCGGAAATCTGTTCCAGAGATGCGGCGGATTCGGTGGACCCCTGCGACAGGCTTTGGCTGGCATCGGCGACCTGCATGGATCCGCTTGCAATCTGTTCGCCGGCTGTTTGAATCTCCATGATGAGGTTGCCCAGGTCGGTGCCAAGTTTTTTAAGAGCTCCGCGCACGCTGTCTCTATCGTCTCTGGGGACCACTTTAAAGGTCAAATCACCGGCTGCAAGTTTTTGCAGGGAACCGATCATCTCTCTTTGCAGACTGTCGGCAAAGGCATCCATGGTCCGACCCATTTGGCCAATTTCATCGCCGCGATCCAGGTTAAGGCGCATATCGATATGCCCCTTTTCCATTTCTTCGATCATTTGGCAGCTTTTTTTAAGGGGATTGATAATGCCTCGTGCGATGATAATGGCAAAGAAAATCCCCAAAGGCAAAGCCACTATCGCCAGCGTGATCGTGCCCAATTTCATGGCATTGGCCGCTGTGAGCATTTCCTCATCGGTCATGATGTGTTTGCTGCCGGTATCGACGGTTTCTTTGATAAGTTCTTGAACCTGATGCAGATTGGGGATCGTTTGCGATGCGTAAATGGTGTTGGCCTGGTTCATGCCGGTTACCATCTCATCCGCTCGTTGTTTCAACTGCTTTAACACAGCCTGAGTGGCGGCCAGGGCGGGGAGGGTTTTGTTCTTGAATATCGCATAAGCCTGCGCTTTGTTTTTCAATTGTTGACCAATTTCAAAGGCAGACTGGTGCAGTTGCTCATGAGGCTGTGCAATCTCTTTGAACAATCGCCCAAGTTCAGGGTCGGATGCGGCTGCCTGCTGGGCTTTTGGTCCGTCAAGGAATTTTCCCAAGCCACATTGGTGGGGGTCGGTCTGGACGTCGAGTATAGCGCGGTTTTCTGCAAAAACGGCCATGACCTGATTGGCCCAAGCAAGGTGGTCGGTCTCTTTTTCAGCAAGAAACTTCGGCAGAGTGACATCGGCCTGGCGAAAGACCTTTGCGATGTTGACTGCGGATTCGTGCAGCTTGCGATGAGGATCTTCGATGCGCGTCAGCACCCCCTGCAGCGCTGGGACCAGTTCCTCGGCTCTTTTACGGCCTTCGCCGTAATACCATTTGCCGAACGCGCATTTATGCGGATCGGTTTCGACGGTCAATTCGGTAACATGGTCATCCGTCAGCAGGGCGTTGACATTAGCCGCCCAGTTCAGATGATCGACTTCGCGCTGGATCATCTCCGCCCTTAGCGCGTTGCCGTCGATTACTTCCTCGGCATTCGAAACAATATGGGTGACCCCCAGAATGGCCCATCCCGCAATGACGGACAGCAGTAGCAGGACGACCCCGAATCCGAGCGCGAATTTACCGGTTAAGCTGATGTTCTTCCAGGTCATGACTTTCTCCTCCAAAGAGATGTCAGGGTTGATTCGTTTGTCTACGGTGTGCGGATCGAAATATCCTATGGATTCTTTGTTCGACCTAATAGTGTTTTATCTTTATGGTGATATGTTTCTTTTTATAAATTATTTTTTAAAAGTTAATGTAAAAAAAGCCACTTACGCTGTCTGTGTAGTTATCTATCGACCGGTATGCATGAATCGAACCATGATGATTAATTTTTAATGGTTTTTAAAATAGAATAATATTCTATTTTATTTTCGGTTACTTGCAATGTTGGATAATTAAATTTTTATGGAAAAACAGGCTCTCACGGACTAATGCTCCGTTGGCTTAATGCCTTTGAACACTTTTTTGACAGGTTCGGCTTCGTTGGGAGCATTTTGGGCAGGCTCGTTATTCCGCGATGCTTATGAAATTTAGGCCCAATCGCGCGTTTTTGAAGATCGGATCCACGCCGTTGCACCGTTACCGGTATAATGGAGATGCTTTCTAAGGAGGATCGTTATGACTACCAAGGTTTATAAAGCTCTGATAGTGGAAGAAAGGGACCAGGTATATGTTCGCTCTGTTAAAACCAGAGCCATGGATCAGTTGCCAGACGGAGAGTTGTTGATTCGGGTTGCCTATTCTTCTTTAAATTACAAAGATGCCCTGTCGGCTATAGGGAACAAGGGGGTTACGCGAAAATATCCGCATACACCAGGTATTGACGCCGCTGGCATTATCGAACATTCCGATACTCAGGAATTTATAAAAGGTGATGAAGTTATCGTAACGGGTTACGATTTGGGGATGAATACTGACGGTGGTTTTGGCCAGTATGTTCGCGTCCCGGCAACCTGGGCGGTCAAGTTACCACCGGGGCTGACCTTGAAACAGGCCATGGTTTATGGAACAGCAGGGTTTACGGCAGGGATCAGCGTGACAAAACTTTGCGAATATGTATCGCCCGATGCAGGTGAAATCGTCGTTTCAGGCGCCACTGGCGGGGTTGGCTCTCTGAGTGTCGCCATACTTGCCAAGCTTGGATACCGGGTGGTGGCTGTAACGGGTAAGTCGGCGGATCATCCATTTTTAAGACAACTCGGTGCTTCTCGTATCCTGTCTCGAGAAGCGCTTCAGGATCCAGGCAAAAAGCCTTTACTGCAAGCACAATGGGCCGGAGGCATAGATACGGTTGGCGGTACGATGCTTGAAAACATTATTAAATCGACCCGTCCTCTGGGGGTTGTCACCTGTTGCGGCAATGTAGCTTCACCCGATTTAAATCTGACGGTCTACCCGTTTATTCTGCGAGGCATATCGTTGGTCGGTATCGACTCGCAAAACTATCCGATGCCATCAAGGATAAACTTATGGAAAAAACTTGCCAATGAATGGAAGCCGGAAGTGCTGGAAAGACTTTATACCGAGATAAGTTTGGAAGAACTCGATGATTGCATCGCACAAATGCTGGCGGGTAGGTCGAAAGGCAGAAAAGTGGTTAATCTGCAGTAAGGCTGATTTTCAGGATGGCAGTGGTGCCGGCCCCAGACTGAATTGAAATCATCGTGTGTTATTTATTATCCGGGCAGGGTAATGACCCGAAAGCGGTCATCCAGATGTCGTTCCAGAAGAGGGCGGACTTCCTTCCAGGAGAGCCCTCCTCCGCCACAACCGGGCCGCGGCAGGATTACCAGCGGCCAGTTGTTGCGGTCAGTCAATACTTTAAGTTGGAGGCAGGATCTTTCGATCATACGCAGATCGGGTACTTCAAAAGGGGTGTTCTCCACAGGAAAAGTTACGATGCCGTTGCCGAGGTCGAAAACCTGATTCCCGTGGCGGCGGATCAACTCCCCCAACTGGGCAGGCAACTCCGGGAAACGCTGTCTGGCCTGACTGGCGCAGCCGCGCGGCATGGAGCAGTTGCCTTTTGAACTCACCTGTCCGCCCGTTGTGATGGCGATAATCGCGTCACCATACCAGGACCAGAGATCTCCAACAATCTCCTGCATGCTTACCAGTCCTCACGCAGCACTTCGCGTATCGATCCGAGCAGGTAATCATAGACCTCATCGCGACGCGTCAAAAAACCGGGCACGCCACGATTGAGAATCTCTTCGAGCTCGCGCAGGACGTGCTCATCATTGGTTCCCAGAGTGTTCATCACGACTTCAAACATGGGCAAGACTTCATAAAGGTTGTTGGCATCAAAGGGATGCGCGTCCGGGGCACCGGTAAATTGAGGCAGTTCCCGGGTTTCTTTTTTACGTGCATACCTGTACCATAAATCCGAAGGTTTGATGCTTACGTCCATAGCGATCTCCATGATTGTATTGCTTAAAACTTAGGCAAATTAGTGGCATCCGCCGCATCCGCCGCCATGGCCACCATGACCGCAGGCCGGCTTACAGGGTGCCGAGCCAACACCGGTTGTCTCCGATTTAAGAGCCACAAGGCTAGCCGCCTCAACGTACCACTTGCCTTCGATTTCCTGACCGGCCAATTGTCCGCGTTTGATGTAAAGCAGCACATTCAGCGGGGTTGTACCGAGATCTCGGGCAACTTCTTCGGCACTCAGCAGGTTTTTTTCCGGGGATGTTTCGCACATAATCTGGCTCCTTTGTTAGTTGTTTCTTAACTAGGCCGTTGAGGTATTTAGCTTGATAATAGTGATTCGCCATTATTTGCATAGCCGTTGTCGTATAGTTATTGCAGACATCGAGCCAGAACACCGAATGGCAGCGACGCTGTCGGTTCCGCAACCTGTTCCTGTAGAAGAAATGCAGCGAATCTAACCGACGGTCTGGGTTTTTATGTTAAAAATTTTGTCGGGTACTGCAGGTTTGTAGTCGAAATCTTGCCACCTGTTACGTGGGAGAGAAGACGGATGTCTCTGAAAATTGCCACTTTGGATAATAATTGCATTACACTTTCCGATCAGCTCCTGGAAGCTTTCTTCCGACAGTTACACGGTGTTGTGATTCGCGAGGGCGACCCGGAATATGAAAGGAGCCGACGCGTCTGGAACGGTATGATAGATCGGCATCCGGCCATGATCGTGCGTTGCGCCGGAACATCTGATGTTATGGCCACGGTTAATTTCGCTCGTGCCCATAATTTGCGGGTTTCGGTGCGCGGCGGGGGGCACAATGTTGCGGGTAAGGCCGTATGCGACCGGGGAATGGTTATCGATCTCGGTCTCATGAACAGCGTTTGGGTCGATCATGAGGTTCCATCGATTCGTGTGCAGGCCGGAGCGCGCTTGGCAGATGTTGATGAGAAAACCAGACCGTTGGGTCTGGCTGTTCCCGTAGGAGTGGTCAGCAGGACCGGCATCGGCGGTCTTACTTTGCATGGCGGTCTTGGGTGGTTGCTCCGTCGCGATGGGTTGACGGTCGATAACCTGCTGGCCCTGGATGTGGTCACCGCAGATGGGAAACTGGTCAGGACCAGCGCCACGGAACACGCAGACCTGTTCTGGGCGTTGCGTGGCGGCGGCGGCAATTTTGGTGTGGTGACCTCCTTCGAATATCGATTGCGCCCCATCGCATCGAAGGTCTGGTTTGCCGCTGTTCTCTATCCCTATACCCATGCACAGGAAGCCATTACTTTTTGGCGGGATTTTATGGCGACTGCTCCCGAGGAATTGAGTTCCTTCTGTGTATTGCGCGGACGGCCTATGCAGGCAGCCGGTCAGAAAATACCGCGGCAACCGGTGGTGGCCTTTCTGGCCTGTTATTCAGGGCCATTTGAGCAGGGAGAGGAAGCGATCCGTCCCTTGCGGGAATGGTCGACCCCGATTGCCGATTTTTCAGGACCGAAGGATTTCCATCTTCAGGTGCAGCGGCTTTTTGATAAGGATTATCCGGAAGGGCGTTGTTATTACTGGGACTCCCTGTTTTTTGATGACCTTGATGCCTCCACTATTAAACACATTACCGAGCTCGCCGAACATAGCGCTTCCCCTTTGTCCTCGGTGAATATCTGGGCATTGGGCGGTGCCATGAATCATGTAGCAGCATCCGAAACCGCTTTCGGTAAACGAGACTGTAAATTTATGATGGCGGTGGAAGCCAACTGGGAGAATGCCAAAGATGCCCCGGCCAATATGGCGTGGGCGGCTGGTTTGATCGATGCTTTACGACCTGTGTCGCGGGCTGGAGTTTACCTGAATTTCCCGGGTGCCGCTGCTGGTGAAAGCCACCTGGTAAAAGGTTCCTATGATGGTAACTTTGCAAAACTGCAGGAGATCAAGAAGCGTTACGATCCGGATAACATGTGGCGGGGGAATTTTAATATTCTTCCCGAGTGTGATGCGTAAGCGGGAGATGTAAAACCAGCCCATCCGAAAGACACACTTCGGAAAAACGTGTATTCACCGCAGAGGCCGCTGACACCACAGAGAAAAACAAAAAAGGCGGCGTTGGGTAAAAAAATACTTTTCAGCGGAAAATATCTCCGGGGTTACTTGGCGCTCTTCGCGAACTCTGCGGTAAACGATTTTGGACGTTTAACCCGAGGATTTTATATTGAAACGAAAGGGGGGCACCGGCGTATGGCCGGTGCCCCCCCTGTTGTTATTGATACATGGCTCACGCCTCAGGCGCGGGTCAGCTGGCGGTATTTGATGCGGTGCGGTTGATCGGCGGCGGCACCGAGGCGCTTGCGGCGGTCCTCTTCGTACTCGGACCAGTTACCTTCGAACCAGACGGCCTGACTGTCCCCCTCAAAAGCGAGGATATGGGTTGCGATACGGTCGAGGAACCAACGGTCATGGCTGATGACCACCGCGCATCCAGCGTAGTTTTCCAGTGCTTCTTCCAGGGCGCGCATGGTGTTCACGTCCAGGTCGTTGGTCGGTTCGTCAAGCAGCAGCACGTTGGATTCGCTCCGTAGCATTTTGGCCAGGTGCACACGGTTGCGTTCGCCACCGGAAAGTACACCGACTTTTTTCTGTTGCTGGTCGCCGTTGAAGTTGAAGCGCGACACGTAGGCTCGGCTGTTCATGGTACGGTTGCCCAGTTCGATGATTTCCTGCCCGCCTGTGATCTCTTCCCAGATGTTTTTTTCCGGATCGAGGGCTTCGCGACTCTGGTCGACGTAAGCCAGCTTGACCGTGTCGCCCAGGCGAATGGTGCCGCTATCGGGTTGTTCCTGTCCGGTAATCATACGGAACAGGGTGGTTTTACCGGCGCCGTTGGGGCCGATGATGCCAACGATACCGCCCGGCGGCAGGCGGAAACTCATGCCCTCGACCAGCAGGCGATCGCCGTAGCCCTTGCCGACATTATCGGCCTCGATAACGATATCGCCCAGCCGCGGTCCCGGCGGGATGAACAATTCCATCTCCCGCTCTTTTTCCTGAACCTGCTGACCCAGCAATTTTTCGTAGGAGGTGATGCGCGCCTGGCCCTTTGCATGACGGCCTTTGGGCGACATGCGGATCCACTCCAGTTCTCGCTGCAGGGTTTTCTGGCGAGCGCTTTCCTGCTTTTCATCCTGGCGCAGGCGCTCCTGTTTTTGCTCCAACCACGAGGAGTAATTTCCCTTCCAGGGGATGCCGTGGCCACGGTCCAGTTCCAGAATCCACCCGGCCACGTTATCCAGGAAATAACGGTCATGGGTCACGGCGATAACGGTGCCGGCATAGCGCTGAAGATGATGCTCCAACCAGGCCACGGTTTCTGCGTCGAGGTGGTTGGTCGGTTCATCCAGCAACAGAATATCCGGTTTTTTCAGCAGCAGACGACACAGGGCGACGCGGCGTTTTTCACCGCCGGACAGCACATCGACCACAGTCTCGCCGGGAGGGCAGCGTAATGCATCCATGGCCTGCTCAAGGCGGCTGTCGAGGTCCCAGGCATCGAGATGATCGAGTTTTTCCTGCACTTCGCCCTGACGTGCAATGAGGTCGTTCATTTCATCGTCCGACATCGGTTCGGCGAACTTCATATTGATGTCGTTGAATTCGTTGACCAGATCAACGGTTTCCTGCACCCCTTCCTCGACGATCTGGCGAACGGTTTTACCCGCCTCCAGTTCCGGTTCCTGCTCGAGATATCCGACCGTATAACCGGCGGAGAGGATGGTTTCGCCCTGGAAATCCTTATCGACGCCAGCCAGAATGCGCAGCAGGGAACTCTTTCCCGAGCCGTTCAGACCCAGTACGCCGATCTTGGCGCCGTAAAAATAGGATAGGGAAATGTCCTTGAGAATCGGTTTTTTGTTGTGGTGTTTGCTCACCCGCATCATCGAATAGATGACTTTGCGGCCGTCGTCGCTCATGAAAAATTCTCCTGCCAGGGGGATCGGATCTTTGAAGTCTTACGAGGGAAGGGGGAAATCGAAAAACGATTTGCCGCTTATGTCGTACTTGTATTCCGTAGTCCGATAGCCTCTTTTGATGTTTAATGGGTAATCAGCGGTATGTACTTATAATCTCTGTGAAATCTCAGGTAGCATCGCGGCTCCATCCGTGCAGCGTAGGGGCCGCGGTTTCAAGATGCTTGGGAGATGATGGTAAACCATGCCTTCACACGGAGGTGCAATAAATCTAATCGGCTTTTCTCTGAATAGCCTCACCAGCTTTTTCAATATCCTTGCCCAGACCCGAAAAGGTATTGCAGGCGCTCAGTGCCATGGTCAGTAACAGCAGTACAACCAGTTTTTTCATAGTTTCCTCCCTCAATGGACAGGTGGCTTAAGTTTCCTGGCCGCAGCACGGCCTTGTTTTGCTGAGAGGATAGGTCGAGAACCACCTAAATTTCAACACAAAAATGAAAATTGGAAGTTGCCGTAGATAGCTTGTTGAAGAACATCTTCCAGTGGATACACTTCGTACAAGGGTATTTGGCCATGGCGGCTTTCCCTTTGTTCGCAAACGAGAAGCACTATCCATGGAGGTTATGTCATGTCCGATAGGTTAAACGGTTCCTGCGCATGTGGCCTGGTAAAGTTTGTACTCGTGGAAGCCAAGCGCAATATCATTAATTGCCATTGCCACACTTGCCGAAAACTCAACGGCGGGGCGTTTTCGTCCTATGTCGCGGTAGCAGACGATAATTTTCAATTGCACGAAGGGCAGGATGTTCTGACAAAATATGTGGTAACGGAAAATGTCGATAAGCACTTCTGCCGGGTATGCGGCACGCCCATTTATAACAAGAATAGAAAATATCCCGGATTGACCATTATCCCTCTGGGCGCATTGGATGAGGTTGGCCAAATGCGGCCGACAGTCAATATTTTCTGCGACAGCAAATTACCATGGGTGGCCATGCAAGAGGGCACCACGGATTATCCTCAAGGCATGTCGGATTGATCTGGCAGGTATTTCCTTCAAAACCAGAGGTTGCGGCTCAGTTCGCGGCTCCAGGCGATTTCCGCACTTAGCTCTTCGGGAGTTGCAAAGCCCAGTCGCCTGGAAAGATAGAGGTAATCGGGCGACTCAGGGGAGGGCAGGGTAAGATCCTTGGCATTGCCGCGTACTGCCCGCAAAGCGTCGATGGTGCGGCGAAAACAACGGTATGCACGGCGCAGGTCGTTGGCTCGCTGCGGGGTTATCCAGCCGGCGGCTTCGAGCCGTTTGAGCCCCTGCATGGCGTTGGGAACCCGCATATCCGGGTCAGCGGCGCCGTGTTCTATGAGTTGGGCCTGAAGAAAATATTCAATATCCACCAGTCCGCCTTCACTGAGTTTGAGATTGATCATGCCGCTGTCGACCAGTTCCGCGTCCTGTCGTTTCCGCAAATGCAACAGGTTGGCATAGTCGATGGGGCGCTCGGAAAAGACGAAAGCATCACGGGCTTCCATGATCTGAGCCAGTAAGTTTGCATCGCCGGCGACGGGGCGCAGTTTAACCATGGCCAGTCGTTCAAACTGTTCAGCCTGGCTGTCGATCGCATAGTAGTTTTTAAAGGCTGGCAGTGAACTGGCCAGAGTGCCTTTGTTGCCAAACGGCCTCAGGCGCAGGTCAATTTCGAAAATACCTTCCTTGCGGGATTTGAGAGCCTTGAGGAAAATCCGAACGAATTCTTCGAAATAGCGGCTGTTTTCTACGGAGCGCAGTCCGTCTGTAGCTCCCTGTCCCTGGTAGATAAAGAGGAGTTCCAGGTCCGAGGCAAAGCCCATTTCCGAACCGCCGTATTTGCCCGCAGCAAGAATGCCCCATTTGCATCGCTGTCCGTTTATCTTTGGCTGACCGAAGCGGGAGGTGGCTTCCGCATGACAGATCTCGGCAGTTTGCGTCACGATGACGTCGGTCAGGGTTGTCAACTCGCGCGCAAACGCGACGTCCCCGATGGTGCGGGTGATATGGCGTAAATCGATGCGGAACATCTCCCGATCTTTGAAATCGTTGAGGATTTTTATCTTGTGCTCGTGGTTTTGCGCAGGTTCCAGTTCTTTACGCAACATGTCGGTCCATTGATGGCGATCGAGGTTTTTCTCGATTTCGGCGCGGTTGCGTATCAGTGGGAAGAGGTTTTCGTGCTGCATGCGCAGGAAATCCTCCCACAAAAAACGACTGACCCCCATCAGGCTGGCAAGGGTCTGCATGGTCTGCGTCGACTGGATGCTGGTAAAATCCGCTGCCCGCTGGGGATCTTCCAGGAGGCGCGAGGCGAGATCCCGAAACTGCCTGATGGCCTGTCCCGGGTTCGGACAATGGGGTAGCAGATAGGCGAATTGCTTGATCAGGGCGCAGGCAAAGCGCAGTTCCTGCAATTTGTCTTTATCGACGATTTTGCGGCCGTGCAGATCCCGGATCCAGAAGGTGTCGTGAACGTCGCTGCCTTCAGTCCTTATACGGGCCTGCTGGATATTGATTTCCAGAAGGGCCAGGGCATTGGCAAAGGCGAACAGAAACCCGGGGATGTCCTGGGAGGTGATACGCACTACCGTGTCCGTATCGGATACGGTATTGTCGATGGCGATATTCACCGGCAGCAGTTGTTCTCCCGATGGTGCGGTGGTTTCAATGGCCTTGGCCACAACGTCGATAAGTTTATCGCGGACGGCATCGATACCATTTTTGGCCATCTCCCGATTGGTGGCTGTCAATTCATCGAACAGCGCGGAAAGCTTGCACTCCGGATCTTGTGCATCGGCCAGGTTTACGGTGAAGATATCCATGATTCTGGATAGTTTCGGCATTGCTGCCGGTACTCCGGTTTTGAGTAACGATTCAGGTGCGGCCCATATGTCGGCGCTCATGATGTTGGCGCCATAGGCGGTCAGAAGACCCGCAACCACCGATAACAGGCCTTCTTTGTCTGTGGTTGCCAAGGCTATTTTCCAGACCTCCGGGGAGATTCTTTCTTTATGCAGACACATATCGTCTGGAGCTGTTACCTGATCCAGCATGGGGCTTAACTTTTCAAAAACATCGATGTTCTGCGACAAATACAATGTCATCCTCATTCCTTTTGGCCTGGCAGTGGGTACACTCCAGGCTGTCATCGCCGTTAGCGAAAGATCAACAGTATCGCGATGTTCGTTTAAGGACTACTATACCAGTATTAAATTCTCAAGAAAACTTACCCGGAGGTTTTTTCATGGAAGAGCATTTTGAAGGCCGCGTGGCTCTGGTCACCGGCGGTGCACAAGGTATCGGCAAGCGGGTTACCTGTGCCTTGCTGGCAGCAGGCATGCGGGTGGCCGTGGCCGATCGGGATGCTGAAGCTTGTCGGCAGATTATGCAGGAACATGCCGACAGCAATTGTATCAGTACTTTTCCCATTGATGTGGCAGATGAAGCGGCAGTTGCCGCTATGATCGCCAGAATTATGGAACACTTCGGCCGACTGGATGCCTTGATCAACAATGCCGGGCATGGTCTCCCTCACCCCGTACCTCTGGAGACGCTGACTCTGGAGGATTGGAACAGGGTGCTTGGGACCAATCTGACCGGCACCTTTCTTTGCAGTAAACACGCGGTCACTGCTTTACGCCGAAGCAGGGGCGCCATCGTCAACATCGCTTCGACCCGCGCTCTGCAATCCGAGCCAAACGGTGAAGCTTATGCTGCGAGCAAAGGGGGCGTTGTCGCTTTGACCCACGCCATGGCCAACAGTCTTGGACCGGAGGTTCGTGTCAATTGTATCAGCCCCGGTTGGATTGCCGTCGACGAATGGCAAAAGTCCGGCAAGTGCAAAACGCCCGAGTTGCGCCCCGAAGATCACGCCCAGCATCCGGTGGGCCGTGTCGGACAACCTGGAGATATTGCCGAAATGGTAGTTTTTTTGATCTCGGCCCGCGCCGGTTTCATCACCGGACAGAATTTTATCGTCGATGGTGGCATGACCCGAAAGATGATTTACGCTGAATAGATTACCCCACGCAGGCCACCGGCATCAGTCGTAATTCTGTTTGGGTATTCCCGCCTCACAGGGCGTGCCCGTCTGGCAGAGACCGCAACCCGGCGCTTGGATGCCATACTGCTCCACAAAAGCTTTGTTGATGGTTTTGTAGGCGTAGTTCAGACATTTATTTTTATCGTGGCCTTGCGTTGAAAAGGCACCCACGGGACACCGGTCAATGCATTTTCCGCAATGGCCTTCCCGGAAAAACAAGCAATAACTCCTGGGTGTGTCATACGGACGTGGGGTAGGCGGCAGATCGAGATCGGTAATGATGCTGCCGCAGCGATGCGCCATGCCCTTGGAAGTGATCAGGCCACCATTGAGGCTGAAGGTGCCCAAGCCGGCTGCATAGGCTGCGTGGCGCTCCGACCATGTAGAGGCCAGGCCTGCAACGGGATCATCGACCTGTTTAAAGATTTCGGAAAGAAGCGGCGAGATAGCCTGGCAGTCTCTGGATATGAGATAGCTGGTAAGGTGGCGGCGCAACAGATTGTTGAAGGTCTCGCCATGGTCCCTTGTAAGCGCCCACTCCAGAGAAGGTATCTTTGTTTGCTGTCGGTTGCTTAGCCGGGTCGTTTCGCTGATGGGTAACACCCAGCAGATAACCGATCCACCGAAAGAGAGGTCGGGTCCCCAGTATTGTTGCATGATTTCACCGGGAGTGAGGTGAAAGTCACCGATAATGCGTTTGTAGTCGGTAAAAAGAGGGTCGTTGGCGCGGGCAAAGCCAATAATCGGCGCCTCGAAAAAAGGCATCTCCGTGCCCGGAAAACGGTTGGCCGGGTTTTTAAGGACAAATTGGCGAATTTCATGAAGGATAAGCTCTTCCAAGGGAGTCCTCGCCATGGTTGGAGGCTATGTAACCGATGGTAATCACACTGCACCAGTGAACTGTAACAATCATACCTTCGCAACCGGAACGCGTCACCCTATAAATTGATTTCTTCGGGCGGTGGGCGGGAGCGCCTGTTTAACGGGTTATTTGACTTTTAATGAGTTATACTGTCCTCGTTAGGTGAACAACGAATCGATTTTGAAAGGGATCCCATGAAAAGAATCCTGGTGTTTTTACTCGGGGTTATAGCGGTGATCTATCTGCTTAACCCCGGAGCTGGTCTTTTTGAATTGTTGCCGGACAATCTGCCGTTTATCGGCAATCTGGATGAAGCGGCTGCTGTCGGGTTGCTGCTCATGTGCCTGAAATATTTCGGTTTCGACCTGGCGGATATCTTTCGCAGGGATAAGAAGTCAGGCAAATAAGCCGAAATGCGTTCAAAGTCGCTTAAGCTGCTAAAAAATAACTGACCCGGCTATAGTTTTTGTATACGATGTGTCGTATACGTTTTATTCGAGTGCATGAAAACTAGGAGGCGACCACCATGATGAGACCCATTGAGACATCCTTCACCAAGATTCTGTCCCTGTCCAGTGATGAGGCGCTAAAACGGCGCTTCATGATCCTTGACGAACTGATCCAGGCCAATATGCGATTCGGATTGTTGTTGGAGGTTCTGGATAAAGTGGCGGAAGAAGCCGCTCTGTGTTACGTCAACCGCTTCTTTCCCGATGCCCGGGTGGTCACGGCAGCCATCGACAATATCGTTGTCCGGCATGTCACCGATATGTCGAAAGATGTACATTTCAAAGCACGCATCAATCATGTAGGTCGTTCTTCACTTGAAATCGGTATTCGCGTTGAGCAACCCGGGGGGCCGGTAAGGCATATCGCGTCCTGCTATTTCACCATGGTCGCCCGCTCCGGTGTCGGGGAGGGAGCCACCAGTGTCGTACTGCCCGGTTTGGAATATACCGAAGAAATTGAGAAGCAACGTGCCGCCAAAGCCTTGCACCGGCGCGAGGAATACAAACAGCAGCAGGCACTGCTGCGCGAACCCCCCAGCCGGGAAGAGTTTGAAATGCTGACCGGACTGCATGCTGCGCAGGATGAGCCCGGGTTCAACGGCCTGCTGACCGGTAACCTCACTGCGGATGCCTGGGAACGGATGTACCCGGAGCAGGAAAACGTGCCCAAGAAGATTTTCGGGGGATACCTGATTCGACGTGCTTACGAGCTGTCGTCCATCTGCTCCGAGCAGGTGGCACCCAACCGCCCCATCGCGGCGGCGGTCAACCGGATCAACTTTTTTCACCCGGTGCGCATGGGAGACACACTCCATTACACTTCGCGCGTAGTGTATACCAGCGGCAGTTTCATCTGTGTGGAAGCCAATATCGAACGCATCAGCCGTGACCGGACCACGAAGGCTATGTCCAACTCCTGTCTGTTCACCTTCGTGAATGTCGATGCTGAATTACAACAGCAGCCGGTGCCTGTTGTCTACCCGACCAATTACGGGGAGGATGCCCGCTATCTTGCGGCGCATCGCAGTTGTCAAAACTTGATGAAGGATCGTCAGCTGATTTGATGTAACGGTAACGGCAAGTGTTATTGTAAGACTGATTTTTTTACTAAAAAAGCCCGTTAGAACGGGCTTTTTTAGTATGTGTTGATTAGCTTGACAGCGCATGGGATCCATGTGAATCGCCCCATGCTAAATTATCTTCCGCAGTTAGAATTCCATTCCTTTGCTGCATTTTGGTGAAGTACAAATTTGAGCCCAGGAAATTAAACCCCTGTGTTCGGAGCGGGTTTCGCTTGTGAGGATTTTTCAGGTGTAATTTCGCCAAGATATTTGGGTAGCTCGATCCCCGCCATTCCAGCTACTTCGTGCAGTGGTGGCAGGCTCTTGATCAATCCGGAAAGAAAATTTGAGGTTGCGGTGCCGTCTTGACCGCCACTGGCGGAATCCCAGACGGTGACCTTGTCGATTTTGATGTTACGGATAGCCTCTACCTGCAGTTGGACGATATCCTGTATTTTTTCGGTCATGAGCAGGGTTGCCGCCGATTTCGCATCGCCATTACAGCCTTGTACCAGATTGAGATAACCTGCTGCTTTACTTTCCAGAACCAAACGTACGCCTTCGGCCTCTGCCTGATATTTCAGGAGGATCGCGTCGGCTTGGCCTTTTGCCTCGCGGCGGGTTTTTTCTGCTTCCGCTTCGGCCGCAATTTCGATTTTTTTCTTTTCAACTTCCTGGCGCACCACCTCTTCTGCGTTGAGCCGTTCCAATTCCGCCTTGTATTGGGCTTTTTGGATTTCAACTTCTGCCTCGCGGCGCGCCACCTCGCCGCGTTGCTGGGCGGAGGCCTGTTTTACCACCAGTTCGGCGACGGCATCGGCGATATCGGCTTTTGCACGGTTTTCGCCATCCACCGCGTGGGCTTCCTGTTGCTGCACAACGATGCGTCGATCAGCTTCGGCCATTTTTTGGCCTTTTGCAGACTCCGCGACATTTTCGGCAACTTTGATCTCTTTTTCGCGATTTGCTACGGCTTCGCCTATGGTGGCTTCCGATTCTTGCTGCTGGACAAAAATGCGCTGGTCCGCTTCCGCCTTTTTCTTGCCTTTTTCCGACTCGGCGACGTTTTCCGCTACCCTGATTTCTTTTACCCTGGTTGCCTCAGCTTCACCGATGGCTCCAAGCTGCTCTTGCTGGGCCACGTCAACCTTGGCCTGGTTAATGGCCTCCGAGGCGGCTTTCTTGCCAATGGAGTCGATGTAGCCGGATTCGTCGGTGATGTCGGTAATGTTGACGTTGATCAGAAATAAACCAATTTTATTCAATTCCGGAGAAACATTTCTACGTATCGAATCAAGAAAGCTCTCGCGGTCCTGATTGATCTGCTCGATGGTCAACGAAGCCACGGTAAGTCGCAACTGGCCAAAGATGATTTCTTTGGCCATTTCCTCAATCTGATTCTGTGTGAGGTGAAGCAGGCGCTCGGCCGCTGAAGTCATGACTTCCTGTTCGGTGCTGATGCCGACCGTGAAGGTCGAAGGAACGTTAATGCGGATATTCTGCAAGGAAAGGGCTTTTTGCAGGGGGATGCTGATGGTCATCGGTGTCAGGCTGATATAGGCATAATCCTGAATCAATGGCCATATGAAGGTACCACCTCCGTGGATACAATTTGCAGATTGTCCCGCCCCCACCTTCCCGTAGACCACAAGTATCTTATCTGAGGGACAACGCTTATAGCGGGAAGCAAGATAAGTGATCGTCGACACAATAAGGATGAGGAACGCGGCAATAGGAACGATCCAAAAATCGAACATGTTTAATCCTTTACTTGTTTAATGTTTCTATGATGAGGATGTTGGCACGTACCTCAATGACCTGTATGGGCGTTCCGGTTGGCACTTTTCTTCCATTTACTTCGGTAGCATCGAATTCGCGGAGACGATTTTGAAAATTGATACTCACGAGTCCCATACCTCCTTCGGGGATAGTCAGATAAACGATTCCGGTGCTACCTACAGCGTCACGGGTTTGCAATGTTCCGCTCGAATGCAGTTGCGATGCCATCCGGAAGAGCTTGCCGATGACCCACACCGAGGCCAGTCCTGCTCCAACCGCTCCGATAATGGAAAGGACAACCCCCATCTGGCTCTGTCGGTATAGGGCGAGCCCCACCAAACCGAACATCATGAAAAAAGAGGAGAGGCCCTGCAGGGAGAGGGCGCGAAAGCCAACATCAGAGTCCGGATGTTCCGTATCAAAATCGATACCACCGTCACTGCCAATGTCTGTATCAACATCGCCGCCGAAAAATTGCATGACAAGTTTGATCAGAACAAAGAATCCGCCGATGATGGCGCCAATCAGGAAGAACGTCTCTAACCCGTTAAAATCTGTAAAAGTATTTATCAATGCATACCTCTCTTTTGCTTCTCCCACCTTGCGATCAATGGCCGAACACTACATCGGACCCATTTGTCCATTTAGAGGAACCATGACAACGGAAATGAAGGTCATCCCTTCTTTTCGGTTCAAATTGAAAGATTTATTCACTTATGTTTTTTATGAAGGCCAGGGCCTCGACGCGAGAGGGGTGCGATTTTAACTGTTTGGCAATGAGGTATAGCTTATCGAAAAGTTCGTTGCCAAATTCCTGCTGAGCCCAATGGATATAGGCGTCTCTATGGGCACTTTCACGTTGTTTGTTTTGCCATGAGGTGGTCCAAAAGTCGGCAATATTGTCAAGAAGATGGGCCGTTGCAAGTTTGTGCCATTCGCCACGATCAAACCAAATGCCGCCACAGCGACTGCACCGATCCAGGTAGAAGGGATCATTCGATGTGATTTTAACCCGGGATAAGATTCCATGACCCAGGGGGCAGAGTCCCGTTACACTGTCAATGTGTGTGGTTTTATCGGAGTGCCGCCCGATTTGGCTGAGAACGCTTTCCTGCGTCATAAACTTTGGTATTTGATCGGCGTGTATCCAGAAGCCTCCGCAATTGCTGCATTTAATCGGGCCCCCTTGGGAGGATGTAACGCATTGCAATGTAAATGTTTTGCATTTAGGGCAGTCCATAATGGCTAATGGTCCTTTCCGTTTTTTTGTTCTGGCAATTTTTTGCAAATTATCGGTCAGCTGTTTATGGACTTCTTCAAATGTATGGCTGCATTAAACAATCTACGGAGAAACACCTGCCTTAGATATATGGGAACACCATAAAAGCTATTTTTGTATGGCTGTAAGCATAAACGTTTATAGCGTTGCACTTACAAAAAAACACTCAATTAAGAACTTTGGGTTCGTGGTTGCAATAAAATAATGGAGTTCTTTTAACATTGTGGTTGGAAGAAATCAATAAGCTTTAACTTTTTTACCATGTCTTTCCACTTTGCTACCGCAATCCAAGGAGGAGAATAATTATTTCAGCGCGGACGAATCTTCTTTGCTTATGGAATGGTTGCAGCAAAAGGGGCGCGCACTTATGCGGCATATTGCGGTGGCGTTTTGTGCCCATCCGCCTACTTCTGGATGGGCACAAAACGGTTTTCATCCTGCCATGGCCTCCAGGGCCAGACGCCTGGCAGTGCCGAGATCCGTTTTTCCTGTACCTAAACGGGGGATTTGTTCCACCTCCAAGAACATGGCAGGCAGCATGATGGGAATGATTTCGCCGATCAGGCTTTTCTTGATCGCGTCTCCTGACCATTCGGATTTCACCAATGCTACGATGCGTTCTCCCTTTTTAGTATCGGGTACCGCGACCGCCACAATCTCGGTTCCATTCGGGGTAATTTTGAGGATGGCGTCCTCTACCGCCGCCAGGCTGACCATCTCGCCACCAATCTTGGCAAATCGTGAATAGCGCCCGAGAATCGTCAAAAAGCCATCTTCGTCCAGCATCCCCTTGTCGCCGCTTTTATACCAGCGAATACCGTTTTGTTCGACGAGAGCTTCCCTGGTCCGCTCCTCATCTCCCAGGTAGCCCTGCATTATCTGGGTTCCGCCTATCAGGATCAATCCCGCCTCATCCGGCGGAAGGTCCTGCAGCGTCTGAGGATCGACGATTCGAAAGGTGCTGCCGGGCAGGGGCAGTCCTACCGTGCCGGGTTTGTGTCCCAACTGCACGGAAAAATCGGTCATATTCAAGGCATCGTTGACATTGACGCTGGCGACGGGGGTCGTTTCCGTGGTGCCGTAGCCTTCATGAATCTCCAACCCGAAACGATCGCGAAATGCCTGGCGGATTTCGTTCGGCAAACGTTCCGCCCCGGCCACCACCTGTCGCAGGCTGCGGAACATCAAGGGATGCAGCTTTTTATTGCGTGCGTACATGCCCAGAAAAGTCGGTGTTCCGCACAGAATGGTGACCCCGTGTTCGGCTACCAGGCGGCCGACTTTACGGGCATCGGTAGGATCCGGCTGACAGACAAGAGGAATGCCCTGCAACAGCGGCAAAAAGGTGGTAATGGTCAGGCCGAAAGCGTGAAACAGGGGCAAGGTTGCCAGGATGACATCATCCTGGCAAGCATTGAGCAGACAGCTGACCTGACGAATGTTGCCGACGATGTTGGTGTGGCTGAGCATCACGCCCTTGGGAGTGCCTTCACTGCCGCTGCTGAACAGGATGGTTGCGGTATCCTCCCGGGACGCTCGCTTGAAAAATATCGGTCGCAGTATAAAGACCGGTAACACGCGGGCCATGATCAGGCAAAGCAGCAGCGCCACCCGGTTCAGGTTGCGTCGCACATCCTCCAGGTAGACCACCTGCCTGCCTTCAAACGCTGCATCCAGATCGAAGCCTTTGGCCCTCAGTCGGGTCAAAAAGCGCTCCGAAGTCACCACCGTTTTAATCTCTGCTTTATTCATGCATTTGGCCATGATATCGGCACCGGCAGTGTAATTGAGGTTGACGACCGTCTTGGCCCGCATCAGTAAGGACAGGTTGGCCATAATGCCGCCGGCGCTGGGGGGCAACAAGACCCCGACATTTCTGACTTCGCCGACGAGCTTTGCGAGTTGTTTTGATATGGCCAGGCAGGCTCCCAGCAGCCGGGTGCCGGAAAATGAGGTGCCGTCCGCATCGATGATGCAAGTACTGCCCATATCCTTTTTGACTCTTTTGAGCCAGGATACGTCCAGGGTGTCAAAGGTGTCGCTGTAATATTTCCAGGTTTCGATGGAGAGATGAAAAACCGCGGCTTTGACCTGGCGGGCATCGGCCTCCCGCGGTAGCGGCTTACCGAAACTGACCGTAACGTCACGCACTGTACCGCGTCCGGTCGTGCGTCGCAGTTTGGCCGACGCGAAGGAAAACGCACTGCCCCAAAGACCCCGAAGATAAAAAGGAACAATCACGCAATCGGCGTGACGCGCCGCTTCTTCAAAGCCTCGTTTGAATTCGCCAAGTTGACCGTTACGGCTCAGGGCTCCCTCGGGAAACAATGCCACGACTTCGCCCCGGTCCAAGGCTTTGCTGACTTCCTCCAGGGCGCTGCGAAAACCGCGTCCCGAGATGGGAATAGCGTGAAACAGATCGAGCGCCCAGCGCCAGTACCAGCGTTCGTAGAAACTGCGTGCCATGACAAAGCGTAACGGTCGGGGTACCGCCAGTTGCAAAACAGCCCAGTCAAGGAAACTGGTGTGGTTTCCAAGCAGCAGCACGCCGCCTTGGGAGGGGATGTTGTTAAGTCCTGAGACGGTGAGGTTGTAGCGTTGTGACACAACAACCCGTAACAGATACCGTAACAACGACTGGGGCAATTTCCACAGGGCATAGATCGTTCCGACCAACACGATGGCCGAGAGTATCTTAAACAGAGGTACGCTGCTGATCCCGTAGTTTGCGGCCAGTAAGGTGCCGCCCAGAAAGAGCAGCATCGCGATATTTTGCATGAAATTGTTGCCGGCCAAAACCCGTCCGAGATCGCCTTCTTTGGCATTAAATTGAATGAGGGCGTTGAGAGGGACGACCAGCATACCGCCGGCTATGCCATACAAGAACAGGAGACTGCCCAGGGCCATGGGGTGGGTAATGCCGGGCAGCAGGAACAGACAAAGGGTCATGATGACGGATGCGGCGGGGATAAGACCCGTTTCGATATAATTTTTACTGCATCGGCCAGCCGTCATGGAGCCAAAGAATAAACCCACGCCGCCGACCGCCAGCATCCCTTGGGCGACAACCGTATTGTTTTCGCCGACGGTCGCCTTGAGGTGGGCACCAAACGCAGCCAGTAGCACCTGGTTGACAGCCCAGAAGATACTTAATCCCAGCACTGCAAGCCAGATGGTGTTGTTGTCGGACAGCAATCGAAAGTTCGTGCGCAACTGACGTCCGCTCAGGTAATCGGACCAATCGAGACGTAGTCGCCGATCACCGGGAATGGTCTTTGGCAAACCACGGGTCAAGAGTGTTTGCAATACGGCACCTGCTACCAGAAAGTAGCCACTGGGCGCGATAGTGCGCAGGATGTCGGCCGGGGTGAGTGCGGAACCGCCCAGTAAATATTCGAAAATGATCGAATAGATCACGCCGCCAGCCAGGATTGCGACAATGGTGACCGATTGCACGATCGCATTGCCACCGGCAAGCTTCTCCTTGCCTACCAGTTCCTTGAGGTAAGCGTATTTGGCCGGCGAATAGATGGCACTCTGGGCGGCGAGCAGGAAGGTCAGGGCGAAGGCCGGCCAGAACAGGCCAAGGTGGTAACAGAGGACAATCAGTAGTGTCAGAGGGATGGTTGCGGCGGCACAGAGTTTGATGACGACATTTTTGGCGAAGCGATCAGACAGGAAGCCGCTGGGGGTAAACAGCAGGATGAAGGGCAACAGAATCAGTGCGTTGACTACCGCCGTCAGGGCAATTTGTTCCGTTCCTTCGTAACATTTGAAGACGATGTTCTGAATGATAATCTTATGACCAAGATCGGTTATGGTATTGAGCAACACCACCGCGATATAGGGGGTGAACCCAGGGATGCGAAACATTTGCTTCATAAAAAATCCTCCCCACAGACGGGCGATTATTGCTACGCCTGATAGTTACAAATGAAATCCCATTAAACACAATAAATCTTTGCAAAACTACAGAGTTCATTGGTTTATGTCAATGGCCAAAGGCGGGTTACCCGATACCCTTCGGAAGGTTGAGGTTTGCTTATGTCTGTTTTCGCCACGGTGCGTTGACATAGAGCTGGCTCCACCAGACCAGGCTGATTATGATTCCAGCCGAAAGGCCCGCTGCATGGGCCTGCGGCACAGACGGCCATGCCGTTGCGGTAAACAGTGCTTGATCGTGAAGGGCTTCCAGGGCGATTTTCAAGGTAGCGGCAAAACCTATAACGACTACCAGTCCACTGCGGCTGGTACGCCACTGTTGCATCAGGCCGGCCGCCAGCAGGGTATTGAGAAGACCCGACAGGCCGCAATAACGCAAGGGAGCCTGCCCCCACCAGAGCCAGGCATTCACGGCAACCATGCCGCTCGTCATGATGGTGAGAAACTGCCGATGGGAAAACCGGTCTTCAAACAACCACCCCAGAACCAGTAACCCAGCCATATCCCAACAGAGATGGGAAAGGTCGCAATGAATCAGATGTCCGGTTACCAACCGCCACCACTGGCCGTGTGTGACCGCTACACGGTCAAAAACCAAAGCGGGGGATGCGGGGCCGGCCACGAGGTAGAGTAAAAGGGCCAGGGCGGCCATGATCAGGGTCAACCATGGTACGCCCTGGAGGATATGATGCATATTCAAAGCAATATTATGATCATTTGAAGTCTTGCTTGCCATGGCAGCTTTTAACTCCGATTGCGGTTTTTGCTTTGACCGGTCAGGCGCAGTGCCGCCAGGGGTGCCAGCAATAAGCCGTACCAGAGATCAAGTGCGCCGCCTCCGCCGCCACCAAAAGAAGAGCGAGGCGAGGTGAACATCGGCTTTGAGCTATCGACCCGGGTCGATTTTGCAGGCTGTACTGCACGCTGTGCCTGAGCTTTGGTTTCCAGTTCGCGACGGGCCCGGTTACGGCGCTGAACTCCCCGTTGGGTGAACTGCTCTTCGGACATGACCAGCATCGATGTGTAGTCGGTGACCAGACTGTATTCCAATGCCACATCGGTTATGCCCTGCTTGAGATCCGCTGCTTCACCGAAATCTTCTATTTCAGCCTGCATATCCTCAATGGACGCATAAGCCCAGAGGCGCTCTACTTCAGGGTTAAGAGCAGACACCGGGGGAAAGTTAAACTGGGTCTGGTATGTTTTTGCCTCGCCGGCAACCTTGCCGGACAGACGAACGGTTGCATCGCCACCTTTCCAGTAGTGGCCAAAAATCACCAATTGCTGGCCGCGGTAAAGACTGCCGATGGTGCGGGGTGTCAAGTCGGCTACCTTGATGCCTTCGATGTCGAGTTTGACGCCATGCAGCGCTTCATGCGAGACCTTATCCATAGCCAGCAACAATTTGCCGACAATGTCATCGGCATTGGAAATGCTCAGGGCAAACCCGTTGGATGCTTTGGTGATAGCTTCGAGCAGGGGCAGATTGGCACTGTTACCCATGATGAAAGTAAACAGACGGATATCCTTTTTTTCCAGCAGCTGGATAAATTTTCGCTGTGCGGTTTCACCGACATTGGCCACGCCATCTGTCACCAGTACAATGGCACCGGTTCGATCGGCATCGAGCCCTCGCAGGCCCATTTCGAGGCCGGCAAACAGGTTGGTACTGCTTGAGGGGTTGACCTGGGCCACCTTATTACTCCAGGTCGCTACATTCTGCGCATTTGCGGTGACGAAGCCGGAGGTCAGTTCGTGTGCTTCGTCATTGAACAGGACAATGCGGAATCGATCATCGGGGCGCATCTTCTTCAAGGCGCGCTGCACGCCATCCGTCAGCGTTGCATATTTGCCCTGCATGGAGCCGGAAATGTCGAGCACAAAAATCCAGTCGCGGCCTTCGGTGATCGGTTGCAGATCATCGCCGGGCGTCAGGGTCAACATAAAGGTGCCGCGGTCACTGCCTGCTCCTTTGTGGGCGACCATCTCGACACTGCCTGGGAGCCCCTGCTGATGGCGCCAATAAATAACAACGTCCTGATCCAGACGGTAGCTCGCATGACCTCGATTGCCGACCGTCGACAGCTCGTTATGTTCATCTATCGATCCGGAAGAAGGGGTATCAGGGAGAGGGGGCGGAATGAGATCAGGGTTTTGAGCCATGGAATCGGTTGCAACGGTCGCAGCCTGGTTGGACAGTTGTATCACCCAGTCACCGTTGGTATCACGATTGATCTGGGCCCCTGGGTGATTGGGGAGACGTACCGCATCGACAGGGTAGGAAGAGCGAATGCGCATGTCAAAACTAAAGTGCCCGGTGACTTCATCGTTAGCCGTCCAGAATGCCAGCTTTTCTTCGTCCACTCCACCGTCTTCGAGGGGATAGACGTAACTGCCGATGCCTGTATCGACATGGGCCGGTTGCAGGTAAACCAGTCGCATGCGCGTATCCTGTCCGGCGCGGACCGGGGAAACGCTGATATCAAAGGTTTTGTAGTGATCTTTCTCGGTCAAGCCGGCATCGCGACCGGCGGCTTTTTCCTCTTCGTAAATACGGCGCGCCTCTTTTTTCTCAAACACCTCTCCCGTCACCGGCTTTCCGTCGATCCACATGCTAAACTCGGCCACGGCAGCGTGTTCCGGAACCGGGCAGGAGTAAATGGCTTCAAGATCCCGGTCATGGGGGTTGTGAAACACCTGTTCTACGCTGGTTATGGCATAGCCGTCTTCAACGACGACCTTTACCATGTGGTCGTGAATAGCAAGGGCAGGGAGCGAGCCGTCCTTTGGCGTCAGCAGCCCCGCAGCGAAAACCTGTGTCCACGAAAACAACATGCAGAAGACCATAGATGTTGCTACGGATATTACCCATTTTGTTCGTTGTGTCATTGTTTCCTCCTGTTAGTAAATAAACGATTATTTACTATTGTGGGCAAAAAAATTTGCCTCCGGTTTATCGGCTAGCTACAACCCACCAAGCGCTGACAGGCTTCGATGACCGTCTCTACGGTTTGGTCATTGACGCTCAATCGTCCATAACCATGCATGATCAACGGTTGAAGGATGGCTCCCATCAAAAGACCGGCCAGTAAAACCGGGTCCTGATCAGAGATGTCGCCTTCCGTTATCCCTCGGCGGATAAAGTTGATGGCCATATCGTTGGGATTGTTTTTTTCATCCAGAATTGCCTGTTCCGGGAAGTTGTGTTGACTGAGCAGGATAAAAGAGAAACGGTCAGGATGTTGAGCGTAATAACGGTAGATATACCGTATTGCATCGGCAAGTCGGTCGGAGAACGTCCCCTTGCTCTGCAGGATCGGCAACAGCAAATCGGTAAAGTTCTTTAATTCCTGGGAAAAGAGCTGCCATGCCATGGAGTTTTTGCTTTTGTAGTGCCTGTAAAGCGCTCCTTCCGTGGCTCCGGCTTCCATGGCGATATCCTTCAGGGTGGTTGCGGCCAGCCCCTTACGGGAAAAAAGTTTGATTGCTGCCGTTTCGATGTTTGTTTTTTTACTGATGGGGCGTGCCATGCTTGATCCCTCCATTGAAATTAAGTAAACATTTACTTACTAATTGTGGAGCTGTCAAGTGAAAATTATTATTATCTTAAAGAAAGGACCCGGGAAGGGAGGGGGGCAATAAGCATAAAGGACCTTAAAATTGGCTGCCGATCACTTCGAGTCCCAGAGTTTTCAGTTCCTGGCAATGCTCGCGAACATGTTGCCGTGTTTTGCCAAGGATCAGTCCGCTTGCACGCGGTAAGTTAGGCAAGTGCTCCGTTGCGTCTGGATTACAGGTAACCAGGGGCACGAATAATCCCTTATCCATGGCGGTGTAAATCGCTTTGATCATGCTCTGGTAAGAATTTGTGCTCCTTAGCCCAGCCAGCCGCATGGCAGGGTCACCATATTTTTTTCTAAGATTGGCCGCTAACAGTAATGTCGCAGTTGAACCGTTAAGCCGAAAGTTAAGGTCGAATATCAAGATTCTTCCATCTTCCATAATGGCCATATCCATCTCGACACAACCCCAATAGCCATGCTTGTAGCCATTTTCGGCAACCCTTCTACCAGCATCGATGGCATCGGTGGGGGCTTGGCAGTTGTCATCGAGCCAGTTACCGATGTATTTACCTTGCATATCGCTTATCTGCTCGGTACTTCCAATGTAGGATATTTTCCCTTTGGCAGTGATCGCGTAATTGAGGCAGAGATTGCGGGTCATGGGCAGATACTCTTCGGTGACGACATGCCGGCAGTTACGGAATAAATTCTCTGCGTACTGCAGGTCTTTCAGGTTGTGGCAGATCGCCACGTCACCGCCTCCGCCTGTTGTTTCGTTCGTTGCGGCCTTAATGACTACCGGCAGTGAGTCATGGACCAGAAATTGTCTGAGCTGCCGGGGCGAAACAATACGACGGGCGGGTAATTGGCCAGCGTCGACCAGATGGGTAAGGTGGCCTTTGTTATTAAGAAAAGCGAGTGTCTCCGGGTTGACCCAGTAGGCATCAGGTCTTGCCTCGGAAGGGTGGGGGGCGTGTTGCAATGCGATTTTCAGGCCTTTTCCAAGCAGGTTACCTATTTGCCGGTCATGTTCCTTGTTGTTTTTATATCGTACGAGATTACGCGCCTCGGCAAAACCAGCATCGCGTAGTAGCTGCATACCCTCGGCAGTCGCTACGCTGGCGGCACAGAGTACCGGCATGTCGTCGGCAATGGTCAGCATGCCGCCGCTGAGCATCTCTATGGCGATAGGATCCTGTGGCAGCCAGTTGCGGGTTTTTGGTGACGGGGTGGGGGCAAATGCCAATTCGCCACCGTAGATGTCGCCCAAAGTCATTTCAGGAAACAAATCAGGTCTCAAGCTATTGTCTCCTGGCTATCAGGATCTATAAAAGTCTGTACGGTAGAGCGGGTATGCACCAATGATGGCAGACCTGTAGCAAGATTTTCGAGCAAGTCCATCTGAGCTTGAGAGGCACTGTTCAGATTGAAGCATGGGGTGCGGTTGGCGTCCAGCAGTACCGCTTGATCATTGACCAACACAAAATCGAACTTGCCGTAATCGAAACCCATGGCGGCGCGTGTTTGGCGCAAAGACTCAGGGATAGCGATGCCTGCTTCGCGACGTATAATGTTGCTGGCTTTTACAATCGGGTGTGAAGAGACCGTTTTCTGGCTCATTTCGGTTTTTCCCAAAAAAATCCACTGACGAAGACAGTAATGATCATCCTCGCGTTCGGGTAGAAATTTTTCAACGACCAGATTCTTATTCCACCAGACTGCTGAGGGAACTTCCATGGGGGACTCGTAGATGGGATAATTATCGGGAGTAAGGTAACCGCTTAAGTACCAGGGAAGCCGTTTTTTGATGCTGTCCACCAGTCGGGCAACAGGTTTGCGACGAGCCAGACGTCTTTCCATCCCTCCGCCAAAATTCAGGTCGGTTTTGACCAGCACTCTGCCGTTGTAACTATCTGGAATGGTAATAATATTAGAGCTTATCTTGCGTTTTGATATAGTGCGGACCCTGCCGTTGATGACGACCGGATACCTTTCGCTAAAAGCCAGGTAGTTGTCAGGGATGACCGTTAGGTCGATGTGAATGAACAGGATATCGGCGGGTTCAAAATGCTCAATGCCCCGCAATATGACCACCTCGATGCCCATTTTTGTCCAAAAATCGATCAAAATATGCAGCAGGTAGGGGGTCTTCTCGAGTTTTTGCTTGGCATGAGTGAGTATGGCAATTTTTATAGGCATGTTCGATGGGTCTTTTCTGTTTGCGGTCATTGAGTCACGGTTACAAAGGATTGCATGTTGTGCAGTGCATTCTGGTGATGTCTGTGGGTTGTTTAACGGGATGGTACAGCTTATTCCATCTCCAACCTGGCTTAGTAAAAGATGGTCGAAATCTCATGGTTCCTTTTTTTAACCGGCCTTTATGGTCTTTCGGATTATCGATATAAAATCTGTTTCTATCACCTTGATTTACAAAAGGTCCGGTACCTCCTATGTCCTGCAACTGGAAACCATTATGAAAAAGCAGGGTAGGTAGCAATTCTTCGTAATGTCCCGTCCACTGTTCTTGATGCATTCGGTCGATAAAAGACAATGCGTCAGAAGAAATGCGATAGATTGGATTGAAACTGCGATACCTCTCCGCAAGGGGGATTTCTTTTCTTGGGTGTCGCAGCCCCCACCAATGCCAGTCCGGTTCTTCCTGATATTTACGGATATGACAGGTCAGCAGGTCTGCTCGGCTGGTTTGATAGTGCCTGAAAAGTTTTTTCCAGTCGCCACGAAAACGTACATCGTATTCAATTACCCAATAAAAATCGTAATGCGGATATTTACGACCGAAATCCATGACTGGAAAATGGCCGCTGCCGGGAACGATACTGTCGCTGAACATCGGAAACCCGATATTCCCAAGATCCCGGTTTGTAAACTTATGGATATTACCTGTGAACGAAGGTGCCTTGTGCCCATGGCAATGAAAAAGAATGAATGCATCACTCCCTTTCACGACAGCTTTCTTTATCTTGGAAAAATCTCCATGACTTTGATTATCCGTCAAGTGTGTCAATAATAAATAAACCTGAGATGGCATGAAGTTTACCTATTGAATTAGTGATAAGTTTTTCTAATTGTGCACCATTTTCTACTTTTAATCAAATAATTTGCGTGCTTCTCGTTGGTTTTTTTACGATATTTTTAGATTTTTATTAAGTTTATAAAAAAAGTAGTAATTATGTTAGGTATTCCGATTTATTTTATAGTGTTTGTGTATTTTTGTTTTTTAAAGTTTCACTTTAATTAACTTAAGAATATGCTGCTAACAATAATGTTTTCGGATATTTGTTGCGTTATTATGTTTTCATGCAATATTGTGATGCCTTGATTCAAGTTTATGCATAGTTAATAACCTAAAGGTAGTGTTTTCATTTACCATTCTGCTATGAACTAAACGCTAAAAATGAAAATTCTTCTGAATTAAATTTATTGGAAGACAAAAGAGCATGCACAATTGTTACTCTGGTTATCATCAAGAATATTCTCAATCAGGCAATAATCCCCATAGGGGGCGTGTGGTCATTATTGCCGGTCCATCCTGTGTTGGTAAGACAACCTTGATTCAAAAATTACGGGAAGGAAAACTTTCGAATCTGCAAAAACAGTTAAACCTGCATGATTTGGAGTCTTGGGATTTTCTCGATGCCTGGCAGATTGCGGATTTTATCGGGCTCGGCCATCGCAACCTGGTGTTGCATTACGATATTTTGCGATTATTGGACCATAATATCCAGGGTTATCAAATGGATACTGCTTTCCATTTTTTGCGGTATGCCGACCAGATAGAAATGCTTACCCTGTGGGAATTTTCCGCCACATTGCTCGATCGCTGCCGTAGAAGGCAGCGCAAGAATTACCGCAATCTAAAAAAGTGCCGGGTTCGGTTGTTTTTGGATCGCCATCATCGACTTAAACAAAAAATCCGTTTATATCAAAATTCTGAAGTATTGTTGGAATGGTACGATAAGTGGTTCGATTTTTGTATGTCTATACCCATCTCTGGTCATTTTATTGCTCACAGCCAATATCCTGAAGAGATTTCACAGCGGAAGTTTGCATCGTTGAAGCGCGGTTGTCGGACAGAAGTTTCCGATGGCGTTTTACTTTCGTATATGGCTGATATTTTATAGGATAAACACTGTCTTTACCTGGGTTTGTTGGCTGCTGCAACAAGAAATACGCTACAGTGATAGACACTATTTTACAGGGACCGAAAGGATCCAACGTGAAACAACAACCAGGGGATATGCACGGAAATCGTTTTGTTTTTATAGGTGGTCTTCATCGTAGCGGTACTTCATTGTTACATGAAATTTTGCGATCCCACCCCGAGATAAGTGGTTTTTCCGGCACCGGGGTTCCTGAGGATGAGGGGCAACATTTACAAACAATATATCCTCCTGCCAACCAATATGGTGGGCCGGGACGCTTCGGTTTTGACAGTGCCTCGTTCATGGACGAAGAACATCCGTTGGCCACGGACCATAACGCCGCAGAATTGTTTGATCAGTGGCGCGCTTATTGGGATACCTCGAAAAGTTGGCTGTTGGAGAAATCCCCGCCCAACCTGGTACGGACACGATTTTTGCAAAGGTTATTTCCCCGGTGCCGATTTATTATTCTGCTGCGTCATCCCATCGCTGTTGCTTATGCGACCAGTAAATGGTGTCGCAGCAGTATTCCGATTCTCATAGAACATAATTTGCGTTGTTATGAACGCTTTTTGGCTGACCTGCCAAGACTGAATCATGTTTATGTGCTTCGCTACGAGGAGCTTGTTCTGAATCCGCACAATCATATAGGACGCATTTTTGATTGGCTTGACGTTGAACCGTTCGCATTCCCGCAGGTCGTTCGCTCTGACATCAATGCCAAATACCTCGAGCGGTGGCGGCAGGATGGCCTGGGGGTAAAAGGTTGTGGCGTAAAATTAACCGGATTTTTTCACCGGTTTGAAAAACGTGCCGAAGTTTTTGGTTATAGTATCAACAATCCTGATATCTTACTCACTACTAAAGTGACGGGATTGTATGGTGAGACAGCTGATTGAATAAGTAATGTTTAATTTGTGTTCTTCTCGATATTAAGAGGAAAATTTTGAAAATACGAAAAAAAACTAGAAGAGTCGTACGTAAAACTCTTATGCGCCCTTGGATTATGTATGGAAGGCAGAATTTTGTCTTTATTTTAAGTCATATGCGCAGCCGTTCCACATTGCTATCCCATATTCTTGGTAGCCATCCGGAACTTTGCGGCTACGCCGAAATGCATAATTCCTACATTGACTCTATCGACCTGCTTTGGTTGCGTCATCAACTCTACGAACGCGGTGAAAAGAGCCCGGTCGGACGTTTGGCGCTGGATAAAATATTGCACGATTCGCTCATTCTTTCTCCAAAAGTTTACGATGACGTCAAGGTAAAAAAGATATTTTTGCTTCGAGACCCGGCTGAAACGGTGAAAAGCATCCTGAATATGGGTCGTAAATTACAAAACGTCCCCTGGCATACGGATCAGAAACAGGTATTCAGCTATTACAACGAGCGACTAAAAACTCTCGTTTCCTACGCAAAAGAGACCACGAATCCTGGTTTTTTCATCGACTCCGAAGATTTGGTAAAGTACCCTGGCAGAGTGCTGAAAGAATTGTCACAGTGGCTTGGATTGAAGGAAACTCTCCGGGAAAATTACGCGACTTTCAAATATACCGGTGTTGAAAAGCATGGTGATCCTTTTGCCAATATTAAAGCCGGGAAAATTGTTAAACAAAAATCCGATTATTCGGAAATCGTGTTGGAGGAGGATTTATTGCGAGAAGCTGCTCGTAACTTTGAAACTACACGCAAATTGCTGCGCCAATACTGCATTACAGGCTGATCCCTTCAAGTGGGTTTCGGTACCGGTGGGATTTGGCTCTGTCTTTGATCGAAAACACGCTTTTGTATGTTGTAACTATCGAAATAACGTGGATAAATCTTTTTTTGAAAAGGCTTAAATAGCGCTTTGTCCCGGCGCGAAAATCGACTATATTGCAGCAACATGCACACCCCCTTTTAGGCTTTGCCTGAGGGGGTGCTTTTCGTCGGTTGGAGGTCAGGATGGCTATTGGAATATCGGCGAGCCTGCGCAGTCGTTTGATTGCGGGGAACGAAAGAGAGTACGGCGAAGGTTATGCGCAATTGACCTTCCCCTCGGCAATCGGCGCTCAAAAGGCCCTTGCCTTACGTAACGAACTCCTGAAAGATCTGCAGGGGCGTATAACGCTTGGTTACGGCGGCACCAAGCTCGACTGTACGCATCTGTCGCCTGGTTGCAGGATCTGTGCTGAGGGCGGCTGGTCGTGTCTGTTCATCACCGGGCGTTGCAACTGCCGCTGTTTCTACTGTCCTACCGGTCAAAGCGACAATGATCTGCCTACCACCAACACGGTGGAATTCCGTACCCCCGCCGATTATGTCGGCTATCTCGAGCGTTTTGGTTTTCGCGGTGCCAGTATAAGCGGCGGCGAACCACTGATGAACCCCAAACGGTCCCTGGCGTATGTGCGCGCTATCAAAAAATACTTCGGCGATCGCATGCATGTCTGGCTTTACACCAACGGGACTCTCGCCAATGAGGAGATCATGCGGCAGCTTGGCGACGCCGGCCTCGATGAAATCCGTTTTGATATCGGCGCCACCGACTATCGTCTCGACAAGCTGCGGTTGGCGACAGGGGTCATCCCTACGGTCACCGTTGAAATCCCTGCCATCCCGGAAGATGTCTCACTGCTCAAGGCCAAGATGGTCGAAATGCGTGACGCCGGGGTAGGTTACCTCAATCTTCACCAGTTACGGCTCACACCGTATAATTTTGAGCATCTTGTCGCCCGCAATTATACCTTTTTGCATGGCGAAAAGGTGACAGTCCTGGAGTCCGAACTGGCTGCCCTGGAACTGGTACGGCACAGTCTCGACCACAAGCTGGGCCTGCCGGTCAACTACTGCTCGTTTGTGTTCAAAAACCGCTATCAAAGTCGGGCAGGTCGTCTGCGCAATAGTCGTTTCATAGTCAAGGCCCATGAATCCCTGACCGACAACGGCTATATTCGTGTCCTGACTCTGGTCGGTAGTCCGGAAGCCGTGGAGCGCCAGGAGCGCAGATTCAGCGAACAGGGGGGTGGCAGGCAGCTTTGGAGTAGAGGCAATTCCAAGGGATCACTCGTCTTTCATCCACAACTCTGGCAGGCGGTCGCCTGGGACGACTTTCGATTGTTGGTCGGCTATGCCGCCACCCGGCAACAATCCTCGGTGAGTTACCATAACCCGTTTGTCACCGTTCCGGTAAGTCCCGGAAAATCGGTGATTATCGAACGGGCCCGTGCCGTAGCGGATTTTGAACTGAGCAAAGAAGCTCGGCAATGTTTCCAGGGGGTTTTTCTGACTGGCCGCAGTTTGGCAGATTCAGAAGACGATAATGTTATGCTGGATGAAATGGTGCCTTTTGAAAAAGGACTGGAAGGATTGCAGGACTATTACTGAAAATAACCCGCCATGTTCACATTTGCTTTCGATCGGTGAATATGCACATGGCGGGTTGTTGTTATCGTGTGGTCAGATTTTCTGAATGGCTTGTTCGTCTTTGGCTTTTGCCAGAAGTTTGCTGAAATAGTGCGTTATGGCCATGCGCGCATACTGACCGGCGCGAATACCAATGAATTTTTCATGCGCGACCATGACGGCAACAACCACCTTGGCCTGGCCGTGACGCTCATTGGCAAACCCCACAAACCAGTCATAACGGACTTCATGGGTATTGTTGTCCATCGAACCGGTCTTCCCGCCGATCTGCAACTGTGAGAGGATTTTGTCCTTCTGGTAGCCCAGGAATGACTTGCGAGCGGTGCCGGACTTGATGGTGGTTTGCATCATCTGATCCAGTACCGTCGAGGCTTTGGCCGACATCGCCTGTTGTTCCCATGACGGCTGTCCATGATACAGTACCTTGCCTTTATCGTCGGAAATCCGATCCACAAGGGATGGCGCCACCATGCGGCCACCGTTAAGGACTGCCGAAGCCATCACGGCGCCGTGTAGTGGAGAGATGGTCGTGTCGCGATTAAAACCGCTGGCCATTTCAGCCCAATCATAAGGATCGTCATTGATCTGGAAGTGGCTGGGAGGCAAGGATAGATCAAAGTTCAACGGTTCATTGAATTTGAAGGTATCCGCATACTTTTCCAGTACCGATTTTCCCAAACGATTTTCGCCGATTTTTCCGAATACCGGATTGATCGACTGGGCAAACGCATCCTTGAAGGAAACGGTATTGGTGTGTTTGTTGATCTTGTCGGTCAGCTGCCGTTTGTAAAGGGTATGTTTGTAGCCGTTGAAATGCATAGTCGAATCGGCAGTGTAGTTGCAATGATCCACTGCCGATGCCGCTGTGACAATTTTAAAAATGCTGGCAGCGGGAAAGTTGCTACGCAGACAGGGATTACCGGCATTCCCTGTCTTGTCGAACCCGGCCATGGCCAGAATACGTCCTGTATCGGCTTCCATGACTACGATGCCGATATCCCTGGAATTTTTGCGATCCATCTTTGAAAGCAGGTAATTCTGCAAGTCTTCATCCAGGCTTGTTTCGATCTGCAAAGTCTGCTGGTTGACCAGCAGTTCAAGGTTCTTTTCGGTCAGATTATCAAAATCCTGGTTAACCAGAAGTTCGCGGACATCCTGCTTGTTGGTGATTTTGGGAAGCTCTTTGAGAGGCAAGGAGTCCTGGGCTGCGGCTGTCGGGGATGTCGCCATGCCGTTCGGGATCAAGGCCTTGATCCCGAAAATTCCGAAGATGGTCAGGCTTGCGAGAATGCAAATCTTTCTGCCTATCCGCCGCCTGTTGGGGCGCCCGATAGACCGAGGGTTGGGGCGCGCATTGGGGCGCTTGCTCCGTTGTTGATTGAGGTCGTTCTGAAAACTTCGCCAGTTCGAGTTATTTTGATATCCGGATAAATGCTTTGAATATTTTCGCATAGATATCTTCTTATAAAAATTGGCGTTGATGAAAGGTCAATTGCTGAAATGATATCAGCAAAAATAGAATTTTTGCGGGGGAAACCATTTAATTGAAGAGGGCGATCTGAAAATTTTAGCCCCTCGTCAATGGTTTTTACAGGTGCTGCACAATATCATTTTGAGACGTTCAGGCCAAGCCTATTTAAGATGAAAAAACGCGTCAATTTCTTAAACTTATCTTTTGAAATATCCGCAGATATCCTCCAATTGATTGGGCTTTATCTGGCTGAATTCGGTTCCGATGCCAGGAATACTCATGGCTTTTCCCCAGTCACAGTGTCGACGGATCACAACTTGGATCGGAGTTGGATCCGCTATTTCCAGAAAACGTAGCCATGCATATTCGGCATCCTGCCAGGATTGAGTGGAAATCAGAAAACAACCACCTTGGGAAATATCCAGCGTGATGGCTTTTTCCGTTTGCTCCGCTGCGAAATTTATATCTTTGCTTAAAAGAACATTGAAGTGGATCGGATACCGCTTGTTCATCCGGCAGATTCTTGCCGGGCGAGAGTGGCAAAACTTGTTTAGGAAGTCTTGAAGCGGATTTTCTTTATTGATGAGATTACCGATAACCAGCCCTCTGATTTCTCCGGCGTTATCGTCCCATCGAACACGCAATACTGGATATACTTCGGAAATACTCTGAATATCAATTTTATCCTTAAGAGAGGATCTGACCGCTGTCAAAACATCGAGAATCAAACCGTTGTAAGGCATCTTGCTTATCTGAAGTTTCATTTCGGCAATATTGCCAGCAATTTCGCACTCAGCCCCGAGTTTTTCAACGGCCGTCCGGTAACGATCAGCTGTAGCTGGGTCACCGGCAATAATGAGCACCTTGATCATGGTAAACCTTTCCAGACAAACAAAGTAAGTACAGAAGCGTACTTTTGTTATATTGCATCGGTTTTTTTGCAGTTAATCAAAAGAGAAATTTTCTCAGGGGCTATTATTTGATGTTGAGGGTGCCCGATCTTTTCCTGTCTTGAAACTTTGCTGAAAAAACAGATTGCAAGGCTGAGCGATCACTTCAAGGATCATTGTAGATGTATCGGATATATAAATAAGAAGTCTTCTTGTTATCCCATGTTTGTCAAGAGGCTAACCCGATTAGGTTATTTATCCTGTATCGCTAGTGATGTCCGATTTTGGTGTTCAGGTCGGTTCAGAATGCGTGGACTAAAAATAACTGCGGCCGCCCATATATGTTCTGCTGAAAAAAGGCGTGGACAACTTCTCAATACGTACGGTTTTCCCGGTGCTTGGGGCATGAATGAAGCGGTTTTTGCCGATGTACATACCGACGTGACTGACCTGCTTGCCGCCGTTGGTGGCAAAAAACACCAGATCGCCCCTTCGCAGTTGGTGTTTGGGTATCCAGCGACCGGCCTGAAATTGGTTGCGCGATACGCGGGGCAGATTAAGTCCGTTGAGTCGGTAACAGACCATGGTCAGGCCGCTGCAGTCAAAACCGCTATCGCCGTCGGTCCCCCCCCAGCGGTATGGGACCCCAAGGAAACTGCGTGCTGTCTTGACAAGTTCTTCCCGCAGCGGGTCGGTGTCAACTCCCTGTAATCGGGCGGCGGTATAGGACTGAGGAATGACAATGAAAAAATTAGCAATCAGTCCTTGAGATTGGAGTCTCTCCGCTTCGCATCGGGCTGCCTGGTAGTTGGTGTGATTCCCAAACCGGACTTTAAAGAGCCCGGATTTGTGGCGGAAATAATAGGCGTCGATCCCTCGTTGTTCGAGCGATTGTTCCAGTCGCACCGCATTTTCAAGATTGGAGAAGGCGCCTACCTGAATGGCATATCCCATTTTTTGAAGAGTGCCACTGGTAACGTTCTGGAATTCACTGTCGATTTGTTCCTCAAGATCGCGCCCCGGTCGGCTCAATTGGGGATGAACTGCGTGATTCGTGCAGGCGACCAGTGGCAGGATCATCGTGCAACACATAAGGCATGCGATAATCGTTTTTATATTGAGATCATCATATGTCATGCAGTTCTCCACCCGTACCAGAATTTACGGACTCGGTCGGGTAATGGCGGCAATATTCACATAACAGGTAAAAGTGAGGGACTGTACCTTGCTACTCATATATTATGCGAAGATCTAAACTTTATCCGATGCCGTGTTCACTGTTATCAACTGTCTGGTAACTGCGTGCCAATTTTAGCCTGTTAAATATGATGTGGAAAGTCTTTATTTGTGTATTTTGTAAAATTAACCACCGGTTAAACTTTGACTATATTCATTATTTTATAACAAAATCTACCTATAATCTTTGTCCTGTTTAATGATTGATTAAAACTATCGCTTTATATTGAATTTAAGATTATTGTACAAATTATAGCTGAATATGTATTGTGATTAAGGATGGTTTTAGGTATTTTGTGTCAGTGATTTAAGAACGAAGCATGTTTGTATCTGCACGTCGTATACACTTGGAGGGGCAATGAAGTTCAACGATTGGAAAATTGGCTACAGGCTCGCCTTATTGGCAGGTTTGCTTTCTGTTTTTCTTGTTATTACCGGTATTTTAGGTTTGACCAGTTTGGGAAGCCTTAACACCTCCTTGCAGTCCGTGTATCAGGACCGGGTTGTGCCTTTAACCCGACTTAAAAAAGTGTCCGACATGTATGCGGTCAACATCGTAGACCTTTCCCATAAAATTCGTAGCAAGCAGTTCGATTGGGACGATGCCATGCGCGGTCTGAAATCGGCTCAGCAGCTCATTGCCACCGAGTGGAATGCCTACCTGGAGACCGCGGACGCCCCTGAGGAACAGCAACTGGTCAGCCAGGCACGTACCCTGATGGCAAGTGCCGACAAGACCATCGGCAACCTGGAAACAATTATCGCTGATCAACATCAACTTATGCTTATCGATTTTATCGAGAACAATCTCTATCAGGAGATCGACCCCATTACCGAGCAGGTCGGCAAGTTGATCGACGTCCAGCTTGAAATGGCGCGTCACGAGTATGAAGTGGGGCAGGCGACTTATCGGAGCACCTATGTTCTTTCCCTCGGGTGCATGGGGCTCGCCCTGCTGTTGGCGGGTGTTCTCGGCTTTTTGATCATCCGCAGCGTAACGCGTCCGGTGGCTCGCACCGTGGAAATGATCGAGGGCCTGGAAAAAGGTAATCTCGATATGCGTTTGTCTCTTGATCGCAAGGACGAGATCGGGCGCCTGGCGAGGGCCATGGATGCGTTTGCCGATAATTTGCAAAACGAAGTGGTTGAAGCCTTCAATTGTCTGGCCGCGGGTAACTTTACCTTTAAAGCAAAAGGCCTTATCGCCCAGCCCCTCGAACGTGCCAATGCCGCTCTGTGTAAGCTGGTCCATGAAATCCAGTCCACCAGTGAACAGATTGCCGGTGGATCTAATCAGGTCGCAGCCGCCAGTCAGGGACTTTCTCAGGGCGCTACTCAGTCGGCTTCTTCGCTGGAAGAAATTTCCGCAGCCATGACCGAGCTGGCTTCCCAGAGTCGGCAAAATGCCGATAACGCCAAACAGGCTAACATGCTCTCCGGCCAGGCTAAAAGCGCTGGCGACAATGGTAATCAGCTCATGAACGAGTTGATGGAAGCGATGTTCGATATCAACCAGTCGGCGGCAAGCATCAATAAGATCATAAAAGTCATTGACGAAATCGCCTTCCAGACCAATTTGCTGGCGCTGAATGCCGCAGTCGAAGCGGCACGTGCCGGGCAGCATGGCAAAGGCTTCGCCGTGGTTGCCGAAGAGGTGCGCAATCTGGCTGCTCGCAGTGCCAAGGCCGCCAAGGAAACCGAAGAACTGATCGAGGGCGCCAATCAAAAAAGCACCCACGGAACCGAACTTGCCCAGAATACCGCCGCCGCCCTGCAGGGGATTGTGGAGGAGACGGGTAAGGTTACCGATCTTCTCAATGAAATCTCCGCCGCTTCCGACGAGCAGGCCGTAGGTTTCGACCAGGTTACCCGAAGTCTGGATCAGATAGAACAGGTCACCCAGCAAGCTACGGCCAATGCAGAAGAAAGTGCTTCAGTGGCCGAGCAACTGGCCAGCCAGTCGTCTTATTTGAATCAAATGCTCGGTCGGTTCAAAATAGGTGCCGCCGCGCAGGCCGCTCCCCGGCTTACCGGCGGTGCCTCGGTCAGTCGTCCTGTTGTTTCGATGCTGGCCCAGTCAACTCGGTCGCCTGCGCGGACAGCGGCCAAGGCCTTGCCTAAACCCGCCAGGACTCAGCAACCTGTTGCACCGAAACCGGCAAATGAGAAAAAGGTCCAAGCCAAGGTGGCCAAGGCGCTGCCTGCCCCCGAAAAACCGCAACCCCAGGCGGCGGCCAAACCATCGACCAAGCCTAGAGAATTAAAGCCTGAGGAAATCATTGCCTTGGACGATTCTGAATTCGGCAGATATTGAAAACCGAACAATCCATGAATATTTAAAAAGACCGGCCCTGGTGCCGGTCTTTTTATTTGGAGGTTGTGGGTAGAACGATAAAGGTGTCGTTTGGGTTTGCAGCAAAGGCTTGTGACCTGCTATGCTTCGCAAATTCTTCCCACCTTTTTCTATACTCCTGCTTCTACGGATTAAATACCATGGCTCTTCGATTCATTCATACAGCGGATATTCATCTGGGCAAGACCTACCGTCATTCCCCGGGACAGGCCGAGCGCAGCGAAGATTTCTTCCGTTGCCTGGCGGGCATCGTGGATGACGCACTGCGCGAAAAGGTTGATTTTGTGCTCATCGGCGGCGATCTGTTTCATACCGGGCAGATCCTGCCACGAACCTTTGCGCGTACCATAGAGATTCTGCAGCCCCTCAAAGATGCCGCCATCCCCTGTGTTGCCGTGGAAGGCAACCATGACTGGATTCACCGGCGTGACAGTATCTCATGGATGGAGGCCCTTTCGCAGATGGGCTATATCTGCCTGTTGCGGCCGTCGCGTACCGAGGATGGCGGGTATGTGTTCGAGCCGTTCGATAGAGGGGAGGGCAGCGGCGGGCACCTGGTCCTCGGCGATTTGAATATTTATGGGCTCGGTTATATCGGGGCGCAGGCCGGTCATCACGTGCCGCGTATTTGCGAAGCGGTGACCACCGACAACAACCTGCTGTTGTTTCACGTCGGCATCTGGACGTTTTCGCCGGTGGAAATAGGCAACATGAAACCGGAAGAGGCGCTGCCGTTGGCGGAACGTTTCGGTTATGTGGCTCTCGGCCATGGCCACAAACCCTATCTGGTGACAACGCCGGAAGGGCGTGCTTACGGATTCAACCCCGGTTCGCCTGAGCGGGTCAATTTCGGGGAACAGAAATACGACAAAGGCTATTACCTGGTCAGCATGGAAGACGGTCATTTCAGTCATAGCTTTTGTGCTACGGATCCCCGCCCCATGCATGCGGTGGTTGTCGATCTCGATGGCGCACCCGATGCCGAAACGGCCCTGGACAATTTCCGCAGACAATTGGCCGATTTGCCGGATGCCGGCGATGATGACCGCCGTCCGCTGATCGATCTCAAGCTCGTCGGCAGGGTGGCGTTTCATCCCTTTGAACTTGGCCGCGAGCGGCTGCGCACGGTATTGGACGAAGTGTGCCGTCCCCTGCATGCGGAAATCCGCAATCATCTGTCCCTTATCACTCGTGGCAGCGACGGCGAATCTTCCAAAAAGAGTCTCGCGGAGATCGAAAAAGAGGTGCTGCATGAACTGGTAGGCGCCAACAGCGACTACAAGGATCGACAGGATGAGCTCGTCGCACTGTCCCTGGCGATCCGCGATCTGGTATTAAAAGGCGAGGTGGAGGATGAGGAGTTATTGACCGTCCTGACCAAAAACCTGACCCCGACTGCAGGTCAATCCTGACATACCGAAGTCCATGCTCCGGCTCTCACAGGTGAAAAATATGATTCAAATCCTGTCCATCCATCTGAAAAACATCAAATCCCATCGCGACACAACCCTGGCCTTTTCGGCTGGCATCAATGTCCTGTCCGGTCCAAACGGGGTTGGCAAAAGTACCGTGTTCGAGGCCATCGGCTATGCCTTGTTCGGAGTTGATGCGCGGGATTTTGTTTCCAACATCGAGCGTTTTTTGTCTATCGGCGCAAAACGTGGCGAAGTATCGGTCACCTTTCAAATTGACGATGACACACGTTGGCGGGTATCGCGCACGGTCGGGGGCGGCGTCAAGTGGCTGCTGGCCAAAGAAATCGGAGGCCAGTTCGAAGTCGAGGAGCATGCCAACATCAGGGAGACCGAGTTGCGGCTGGCCGAATTGCTGGGGCTGGCCAACGGACGCCCCCTGGCCGAGCAGTTCAAGCTGGTTATCGGACCCTTCCAGAACGAATTCCTCGGCCCGTTTGTCATCAAGCAGGCGACCAAGCGACAGGATGCTTTCGATGAGATACTCGGCATCGATGCGTGGCGCAAGACCTTCAAGGGCACCAGCGGCCTGCTGGGCGCTGTGCAGCACCGGATCGAATTGCTTGCCGCCGATGTGGCAGGTAAACAGGAACAGGTTGCCGTATTGCCGGACAGGGAAAAAGAATTCGCTGCGTTGCAGCTTGAGGTTGGCACACAACGACAACTTCTGGAGGGGAAAAGGCAGCGGTTGGCAGAGGCCTCACGTCGGTTGACCGAACTGGATAAGCAGGAAAATGCTCTGCGCACGGCCACCACAGAGGTGCAGGAGCTTGATATTCGTATAAAAAACGGTGACGAAAAAGTGGCGGAGCAGGGCCTGAGAGTCAAACAGGCCGAAACGGCCCTGGCGGTGATGGAGCAGAATCGGGCCGGCAAGGATGCTTTTGAAAAGGCCGATACCGCTCTCAAGGCCTTGCGCGAGCAAGAGCGGGCGTGCCGCGCTCTGGAGCAGGAAATCGTCAAACTGGAAAAGGGCAGTCTTGAGCTTGATCAAAAGCTTACCCACGAATGTGGCGAAGTGGAAAAAACCCGGCAGGATCTGGATGCGGAGCAGCTACGGATGCATGCCACGCGCAAAGAATTGCAGCCCGATGCGCAGCTGTTGGAAGCTGCCGCCCGTCTGCAATCGCTACGGAGCGAAGGCGAGGCGCTGCGTTCCCGGCGCGGGTTGCTGGATGGGCGCCGGGCCGCATTGGTCGAAGGGCAGCACAAGCTCGCCGAAGGGGTGTGCCCGTTTTTTATGGAGGCTTGCCAAAATATTGCCGGACAGCAGCCGCGCGATGTGTTCAGTCATAAGATCGAAGATCTTGACAAGCAAGTCGCCGATCTCGACCTCCAGAGCGAAAAGATCGCCGACCATATCGCTTCCGCAGAAAAGGCTCAACAGTCCCTCGATGCGTTGAAAGTGCGCGGGACAGAATTGGACAAACAGCAACAGCAGCTTGATGTGCGTCGTAAAAAGAATGCCGACCGTGCTGGAGGACTCACAACCTTGCAAGCCCAGCAGGCCGAAGCTGCGGCGAAGCTTGCAGAGCGTAAACATAAGCTTGAGGCGTTTGCCGGACTGGAAGAGTCGCTTCGCAGCGCCGAGCAGCAAAGGGCTGCTTTTCAAGCTGCAAGGGATACCTTTTTCGCCCATTCCAAAGATGCCGGGGAACTGGGGGAGCGCCAGCAGAAGCTGGTCACGTGGCAGCAGGCCCTCTATGCACTGAAAACAAAGCGAATCACGGCCGCCGAAATCCTATCCCAATGTCAAAAAGCCTACGATGCCGCTCGGCACCAGACCGAACGGCAGGCCAAAGAACAACTCTTGGGCGAGATTGCGGGATTGGAGCAGCGCATCAAAGGGCTGGAAAAGGATGGCGAACGGCTTGCGGCAGATATCGCCCGCCTCAAACAGCTTGCACAGGAAATGGCCGTTAAGCTGGCCGAAAAGAAACATTTTGAAGAGCAGGAGATCCTTGTCAAATACCTGCGTAATCGGGTGTTTAAAAACGTCTCGACCCAGCTATCCGAACGTTTCCGTGAGGAGATCACCCAGCGGGCCGATCGCATCTATCGCACCATCGCCGAAGGGGACGAAGAACTGATCTGGGGGGAAAATTACCAGGTGGTGCTGCGCGACATGGCTGATGGGCAGCTGCGCGAACGCACCGACGATCAACTCTCCGGCGGTCAAATGATGAGCGCAGTGGTGGCCCTGCGCTTGGCCCTGCTGCAGACCATCGGTGCGCGGGTGGCCTTCTTCGACGAGCCGACCTCCAATCTCGATGCGTCGCGCCGTGAAAACCTCGCCAAAGCTTTCCGCGCCATCGATGTCGGCCGCGAAGAAGTCACCGAGCACTGGTACGACCAATTGTTCCTGGTCAGCCACGATGTAGCCTTTACCGAGATTACCGACCAGATGATCCCGTTGGGGGAATGATCCATACGCTATGTGGCAAATCTTCGGGGTGTGGATGATCGCAACGTAAGAATATTCAGGTTGATCGAACCCTGTATTCTGGTTGCAGGCTGGTGGTGTGGGATCGGGAGATGTGATTTATTGCTGCCCAAGGCAATCCAGGGGACTGGCCACCGCATTGATATCCTTGGCCATGACGTGCGTGTAGATCTCGGTGGTTTTGACGTCGGCATGCCCCATTAGTTCCTGTACCACTCGGATGTTAACGCCGTTCTCCAGCAAGTGGGTTGCGAAAGAATGTCGGAAGGTGTGACAGCCGACTCTTTTGTGGATTTGGGCGCGGGTTACGGCTATCTTCACCGCTTTTTGCAACCCCGACTCAAGCACATGGTGGCGACGCATGATCCCTGATCGGGGATCGGTACTCAATTGTTTAGACGGAAAAACGTATTGCCAGCCGAATTCCTTCGAAGCATGGGGGTATTTCTTGTCCAAAGCGTTGGGGAGATAAACATTTCCGTATCCTTCATCCAGATCCTGATCATGAAGCTGCTTAACCTTGGTCATATGCGCCTGCAAGCCACTTTTTATTGTAGCCGGAAAAATAGTGGTTCGGTCTTTGCCCCCCTTGCCATCCCGCACATAAATAAGATTCCTTTCGAAATCAAGATCCTGAACGCGCAACCGTACAGATTCCATTAGCCTTAAACCGCCCCCATATAATAGCTGAGCCATGAGCAAATGAACGCCGGACATCTGTGTCAGCACCCTTTGAACCTCGGCCTGGCTCATGACAACAGGCGGACGTCGTTGCTTTTGAGCCCTGATATGTTCGATGAGTTCTTCAACCGGCTGATCGAGTACATGCTTGTACAGGAAAATGATAGCGTTCAATGCCTGACGCTGGGTGGATGCAGCTACCTTTCCCTCTACTGCCAAATGACTCAGGAAAGCTTCTATTTCAAGTTTTCCCATATCTTTTGGGTGTCGTTTGGCATTGAAAAAGCGGATATAGCGCACAATCCAGTAGCAGTAGGTTGTCTCGGTGCGGTAGGCATAATGGTGATAACGCAGCACCTGGCGAACCTGCTCCATGAGTTTTAATTCAGGACTTGGCCGAAACTTTGTGTTGTTTTTCATAAGAAAAATTTATATTATCGGCGGGTGGAAAAATCAAGGGGATATTTTCCACTTTTACCCCTTTAATAATTCAATAAGTGGAAAATTTTCCATGCTATAGGGGTGATATGACGGAAAATTTTCCATTTATCAACACTGTTGGACGTAGTCAAATGAAACTAAGCTCCCTAGTGGCTTTACTGGAAAACCGAATAAGTTCTTCGGAATTTCGTTGCTCAATTGCCTCTGATGTTGCTGAGTACTTGGAAAAGGCAAACACTCCAGGTTCTGTCATGCCAGTGAGAGTGACTGAAGATTTAGAGATAGCGTTGACGATTGAAAGCATTAAAGGCCTTTGCAGACTCTTCATAAATGCTCAACTGAAATCCGAGGAGTTAGCCTTTATTGCCGACGCCTTGCAACTGTCAGACAGTGTTAATTTCGACGAGGGTATATCTGAGTTCCTGGCCTCAATGACAGACCCAGAAATAAATGGACCATTTACGGTCGATGATGCAAAGAAGATTCTTAGTGGTGCATAGAGTTACGCCCAACCAGCAAATCAAGCGGATGGAATGGGGCTGGGTGCTTCCCTAAAAACAAAATCAAACTGCGGTAGTAGGCCGAAACTTCGCGTTGCCACCGCTTATCACGACGTTAGAATTGGATAAAATATATGGAGGCATTATGAATGCAAAACAATATGTTGAAATTATAAAAACTGTTGCAGAAGAAAACGATCTTGAAATAGACGGTTCTGATAAAGAATTTTCAATCGATGTTAACAAATTTCATCACGTAGCATATTTAGTTAAAGAAAACAGCTCCGGTTATCTTCAAATACATCAATGGGAAAATGTCAATGAAAGTGAGAATGGAGAATGGGGACGAGCAGTCTATTCTTTAAGGTGTCTGTCTGATGTAATTCAATTTTGTTCTATCTTACTAAGTAGCACTCAAATCTATGCAAGAAGATAAACCAAAAAATTCTAACCAGTCGTTTCACACCGTTCCGCTGCGCTCCACTCGGACTCGCTGAAGCTCGCCGGTGAACTAAACGTTGAGCAGGAAATGGTTCGTTCTGTCTTAATAATATTATTAATTTGTTTTATTTCGGCAACTGTTGGGTGTATGCCCCTGAAACAGCAAGAAACAGTTGCCAAGAGCAACAATTACTTTTTTGCTTCATATATGGGTGGCTACCTTTTAATAGGCTTTGGAGGCGACTTAGCTGAGAAGAATTATGAGCTTATTGATGAGAAATCTCAGGTTATTGGGCCGAATAATAAGAGGTACTCAGTTATTCATCAGAAACACCCATATGATGTTGAGCGGGGTTCACGAAACCCAAGGGTTCAACTACGTATCAAAAACTCTAGGGGGAAAACCATCCGCTTTTGGGGTAATGGGATTTGGCAGTTGTCACTAGTTGCAAAAGATAGGAATGGTCAACAGAAAAGTTTTGAACAGGAATTTGAACTTTGGACATTTTACTATAGTCCATTTATTCATGGGGCGCCAAACTAAGCTGCCCAACAAAGGGCTCCAGCGGATTTGCTACATGCTGCGCATTCCGCAAACGCGCTGAGCCCAAACGTTAAAAGTATGGGAGGTTTCCGGTGAATCGATGGAAGGTCGCCTTTTTCACTTGCTTAGTTTTTTTAATTCTAAGCAATCTGCTTTTTGTCTACAGCATAATTGATCAAGGCGTCTCTTACACGTATTTAGAGGTCTCTTTTGACGAGCAACTTCATGCAAATGAGGTTCTTGGCAATTTAATCGTCAGGGGCGGGGAGAATTACTCACAAAAAGATCTTTTGCATTTGTTACGGCAAGCATATCCAAATGAGTTTATCGTGGAAAAGGACAACCGAATTTCAATGGGGCCTAATTCGTTTGAGTTTAAAAATGATCGATTGATCAAAGTGAGGTAGTGTCAGATTTTAACAATCAGGTCAACCGGACTGATGATACATGGGTGATTCCCGTGAAGGTCTTTACTAAATCGTTACGGCACGACTCAGCCGGTTACCACCACGTTATGCTCTTAGAAAATGGACTTTCATCCTATGCTGGAATTAACTATCCCACTGAAAGAGTCGTTTAATAAATCGGCACTTGATGACTTGACCTTATGGTTCAAAGAGCACCCGAGCAATGCTTCCTGGTATGTAATATCAGATTATTGTTTTGGCGACGAAACGAAGAAAAATGATGCTGTCTGTTTTTCAATCCTGCTAAATCATGACAAAATTGCCAACATCAAAGAATATATCAATCATTTCGCTCCAAAAGACATAAAGTCAACTAGAAGCGTTTCACCTGAATTCTTACGGTACATAAATTCACCCGTAATTTTCAATGTGACATTTCTGTTTGAACGTGACTCTAAACTCCTTAAAGAATATTCAACAAAAAAGAATATGGAAAATTTTCTTCCTGCCTTCAAAAGTTTCGTTCAACAAATTGATAAAAACTCTTCGTTTGAAGAAGGGTACGTTGATTCGGTTCTGAAAAGAGTAAATACTTTTGAAAATGACTTTAAGAAAAATAATTTCAACAAAAAACTATCAAGGCATATCTATTACGTCGCCACATTCGCAAGTTTAATTTTTCACTACTTAACAATAGTAAAATCCCCGACACATATTCAGTGGGTCTCGGATAGGGATGCACTTTCATGGAGATACGATGGTTTTGTGTACGACTTAGCTTATTTCATGTTTTTAAGTGAATATAGCAGTGAACTTTTAAAAAATGACTCGACTGAAAAAACCATCTTGAACAAGCCAAAATTTATTTTCCCAATCCCTGAAAAGTCCGGTGATAATTTTTATGATGAGCTTGTTAGATTGCCTGATTATTTAGTTGGTACACTGGCTGACTTAAATATTGAAAACAATGAATTTTCAAAAGATAAATATTACACAATTCTCTATTATTCATTGCTGAATTCGAAAAATCACGCTGTATTTCAGCTATATGGAAATGGTGAAAAACTATCTACCAGACGCTTGGCATTCAAAGCATAACAAAGCAATCAAGCGGATGGAAATAACTGTGTGCTTCCCGAAAAGCAAAAACAAATTGCGGTAGTAGGCCGAACTGTCTCGTCGCCACCGCTTATCACGACCGTTGGGCCACACGATCATGAAACTTATTTGTGCTTTACTTATGGTGATGGCATCAAGCACTTGCTTTGCCGCCATTACAAACCTGCCGTCCCAGCAATGCCAATTGCTGGAAGACTCGTCGCGTTTTCGTCCTATAACAAAGCTACCGCCTTCAATAGTCGCGCTTTGTGCGGACGGTAACGGAAGACTGGCTCAGCCAGGCGGGAAATGGGAGCCGACGGATGTTATCTCTGACGCATCGCTTCCATGGAAACGTCTCATTTGGGCAGCGAAAACAGAAAACTATTACGTCGTGCACTACGAGCGTGGTGGGCGCGGCCATAGCTACCATATCCTAGTTGCTACTATGGAGAATGGTGAGGCAAAAGCTATTTGGCGTGCAGTGGGGGATCCATTTCAGAATTATGCAGAGTTTGTCAAGGGGTTGCACACTGAAGCCCTGGCCGACGACGTTCGCTATGCGTACTGAGGTGCCCAACAATCAAGTAGACCGGACTGGTGATACAGGGGCGGTTCTCGTAAAGGTCTCTACTAATTCGAACCGGCACGACGCAGCCGGTCACCAAAACGTTGTGCACCAAGAAGGAGAGCGTAAATGGAGTTAAGTGAATTCGTTAATCAGTCGCTCACTCAAATTGTAAAAGGAGTAAAGGCCTCCCAAGATGAGATTAGAAATCAAGGAGGCTTTGCAAATCCTGCGGTATTTACGAGCGCACATGGGCAAGCAAGTGCAACTCATTTTGGGGCAGTAGAAAACGGCCAAAATGTCCTGTTAGTCGATTTTGACGTCGCAGTAACTGTGACTGATGCAACCGAGGGCGGTGCCGGTGGTAAGTTGTCTGTTGCCTCATTGTTTAAGCTTGAAGCCGGCGGCAAAAGAAATTCAATTAACGAATCAACAAGTCGAATTAAATTTAAAGTACCTCTTGCCCTACCAGTTGACATTCACACAAAACGGACTCTTGACCGTCAGGTAGCTTCTCAACAACATGAGGCTGAGAGAATTTACGATCCGCTTGAATGAGGCACAACCAAATAATCAACCGGACTGGTGATACAGTGGCGCTTCCCGAAAAGGTTTCTACTAAATAGAGCCGAACTTTTGCAGCCGGTTATCAAAACGTTGGACGTAGTCAAATGAAACTAAGCTCCCTAGTGGCTTTACTGGAAAACCGAATAAGTTCTTCGGAATTTCGTTGCTCAATTGCCTCTGATGTTGCTGAGTACTTGGAAAAGGCAAACACTCCAGGTTCTGTCATGCCAGTGAGAGTGACTGAAGATTTAGAGATAGCGTTGACGATTGAAAGCATTAAAGGCCTTTGCAGACTCTTCATAAATGCTCAACTGAAATCCGAGGAGTTAGCCTTTATTGCCGACGCCTTGCAACTGTCAGACAGTGTTAATTTCGACGAGGGTATATCTGAGTTCCTGGCCTCAATGACAGACCCAGAAATAAATGGACCATTTACGGTCGATGATGCAAAGAAGATTCTTAGTGGTGCATAGAGTTACGCCCAACCAGCAAATCAAGCGGATGGAATGGGGCTGGGTGCTTCCCTAAAAACAAAATCAAACTGCGGTAGTAGGCCGAAACTTCGCGTTGCCACCGCTTATCACGACGTTATGTGTAACGAAAAAAAGGATCGGATAAGTTAATGGATAAAGTGCTTAGTAAATTTCAAATTGGAAACATTTATGGTGGATTAATAATAATATTGAGCGGCGTAATTCCTACAGGATTACTTCTTAGGAAAATATTCGGAGGTATGTACGGTCCTTCATTCAAAAACATTTCCCCAGCCATATACCATCTCATAAATATATCTATTTCTTATTTAGTTACAGGTCTTTTTGTGTATGTATTTTTGAAAAGACTAGACATCTTTAATCGTTTAAAAAAAGATTATGCGAGTACTGCTTTATTCGCTGTTGGAAATGGTATCATCCTCTTCTATCTTGCTGTTAGAATTTTTTCTTCAACTATTCCAGGCGGTGGGGCTCCAATGGTTGTTTCAATGCTTGGCATTTACCCGTTACTTATTTCAAAGGCATTACTGTATATTGCAATCGTGAGAGTCCTAATTGGGGTAGAGCCACGGACGAAACAACAAATAATCACATAACCAAACACTTCAGTGGACACGCAAACAGCGCGCGCCACTGAGTTCAACGTTAGATTGCAGAATTTAAAAATAGAAAGAATAAGGATCTTGGACTTTTCAGTAAATGGGGTAGTAGACCATGAATTTTCAAATGGATCATATTGTTATCAACACTGTTGATATTAGCAAGTCGCTTCATTTCTACACGAAAATTCTTGATTTGCCCGGCGAACGGATAGAAGAATTTAAAAACAATCAAGTTCCTTTCCCATCAGTTCGAATTACAAAAGACACCATTATCGACCTTTTCCCAAAAAAACTTTGGAAAACAACAAATCCTGAAAACGTTTGCCGCCCCAACCTCAATCATTTCTGTCTCTCTACGAGTAAAAATAATTGGGAATCGCTACAGGTAAAACTTAAAGAAAACCATATTTCAATTGACGATGGCCCATCTAAACGCTGGGGCGCTCACGGTTCAGGTTTTTCTATCTATTTTCGTGACCCAGATGAAAACGTGATTGAAGTTCGTTATTACGAAAATGATGAGGTTGACCGACCTTGCATACTCAGTTCGTAGAATTGTAAGAGAAGGCAATCTAACAAACTAATCAACCGGACGGAAAAAACGTCTGTGCTAATTTGTAAAACAAAACCATATTGAGGTGGTGCACACAAGGACACGTCGCCGCCGGTTATCATGAACCGTTAGAATGCCTTAGACATGCCAGTAAAAAAAGAGCTGAAAATTGGCATTTTGATGCTACTAGGCTTAGCAATCATCTCCGCTATGGTAGGGGATTTGGGGCTTATCTTGTTTACTGCAGGCATGTCAATCCTCGGCCTATTTTCAATATTTTTATACCAATTCAAAGTAAAGGGTGCGACAACCTTTTTGATGCTCAAAGTTCCTCTAAATATCTTTTTTAATATTTTTTTGATTACTCTTTTGTTGAAATCTTGGGCCATGCGTGAGTTTAAAGAGGACCTAGAACAGCTTAATAATCAAGTTGGGCAGTAAATATTCTAACCAAAAAATCAACCGGACTGAGTGATACAGGGGCAATTCTCGGGGAAGTTTCTAGTAGTTTGTGGGTTCTTGACGCAGCCGGTTATTAAAATCGTTAAATTTCAGAAATGACAAAAAGTGGAATAAAGAAAATTGAAAGTTTAATCTGCAAACTCGAAGATTTTTTGGCAGGTAAAAACAGTGTGAGGTTTGCCAACGAAATTGAGAGCGATTTTATTGAACTATTTTACGAAGACGATGAAATATTCAATATTGCAGATGCGCTCGCACAATACAGGCCTGAGGGCGGAGACTTTTTATATGATAAAGAAACAATAAAACCAACGTGTGAACATTTGATAAATCTTCTGAAGTTAAGGTTGCAAAAAAGAAAAGAAATCTAACAAAGGGCTTCAGCGGATTTGCAAAACGCTCCGCGTTTCGCAAACGCGCTGAGCCCAATCGTTAGCTGGGGTATTATTTGAATGGGCGAGCTCGTAAAAAAATACAATTCAAGAGTTCTCTTGGGAGTGATGTTAATACTATCAGGTGCTTACTATAGAAAAACCGGATGGAGTCTACAATATAATCAGCCCGTTTTTAAATGGGTCGGCTGGCTCTGGATTGCTTGTGGTGTTTTTGTTTTAGTCTATGAATTTTACACATTCATGAAAATAAATTACGGTAATTAGAAAAACAATATGCATAAAGCCTTTCACTCAATTTGAAAAATAACATTATATCAATCAAGCCAGATGGGTCATGTGTTTGTGGCTATGGCGACATCAGAACCCACGAAGAGTATAACCCATATGCCAGGCCCGTACCCGGGACGGCTGCTAACCACACGCTGCACTCGGACGGGGTAGAGAGCGGCGGTTCCCGTTTAGGTCTCTACGAGGCCGGAACGTCCCGTCGCCGCCGGTGACCTTTACGTTAGCGCCATAGAAGTATGACAAATAATGAGCACAGTCAAACATACTGCATCATTTGAAATACGCCGGCCTGTAAATGAGCTGTTTCCTTTATTTAGCGCAGAAGGAGAAAAGCTGTGGGTGCCGGGTTGGAGCTACGAGAACATAATGGGAGGCACCGAACTGCATGAGGATTATGTTTTCGTCTCAAGAAACCATGATCATGCTGCATCAGATGCCATATGGATGGTGAAGCGGTATGAACCCGACAATTATCTGGTGCAGTTCTACAAGGTTGAGCCAGGCGAAAAGATCGGAGTCATTGAAGTTAGGTGCTTCGAGTTGAACGAGTCCCAGACTAAGGTGCAGGTAACCTACGAATACATCGGGTTGTCGGAGGCTGGTGATCGTTTTATATCCAGCTTTACCTCCTCCGAATACAACGCCTTCATAGACGAGTGGGAATCGCTGCTGGTGAGGTATTTTGAGGGAAAGCGCTAACAACGCCATCAACACGGACGGTCTTGGTCAACGCGCCTTTGGCACGTCGCCCAACCCCGCCGGTTATGGCAAACGTTATAAGTCATGAGAATTCTAGCCATATTCCTACTATTCCTTATCCTGTTAGGCTGTTCTGTGTCTGAACGCCAAGATTGGAAATTCATGGAATCAGTTGGCGGACTAACCATTGTCGGACAAGATAAGAACCCAAACTGGCTGATTATTCGTGGAGATGTTTCTGGGATTAAAGAGTTCAGCCACAAGCCCACGCAACTCAACTCAGCCATAGCAGTCAAAGAGGTTGAGGCCATCGTTCAAGGCGCAACCATTCAGCTTTATGTCGTAACAACATTGGTGAGCGACAAATATCCAAATACTGAAATATCAGGTGTCAACATATCAGGGGCAAAAAAGGGAACCTGCCTGGTTCAATACATCAATCCTGATGGCACAACAGTAGATTTGAAACAAATCACTATATATTGACAAAAATTTATAACAATCTCATCAACCGGACTGGGTGTAACAGGGGCTCTTTCGTTTGGTCTCTGCAAGTTTCACTGTTCCAGCGCAGCCGGTTATAAAAATCGTTAGCCGTACACAAGTGACCTTACCCCGTTGACTGGACCAGTTTTAGGTTAGTGATTCCAGCCTTTATGTGCTGATTGAAGTTTGCAGCAAATTCCTCCGGGGTCAGTTGGTTGAGCGAACGATGTGGTCGGTGCGCGT
>JBFWJC010000002.1:0-512624 GCA_050253415.1 Pedobacter sp.
ACAACGCGCACCGACCACATCGTTCGCTCAACCAACTGACCCCGGAGGAATTTGCTGCAAACTTCAATCAGCACATAAAGGCTGGAATCACTAACCTAAAACTGGTCCAGTCAACGGGGTAAGGTCAAATCCAGGACTGAATTTAGAACAAAATGTAAGACACCCCAACCACTGGAAACAGAGTTGGGGTGTTCGACATATTGGAAATGGTGATTTGTAGGACAGGCCATCGAGATCCAGTCCTCCTGAGGCTAGGATCCTGCACCTCGGAAGTGCCTATGAAACCTGAGGCGATTCATACCAAAAACGCTCACACCTAACTTCCCATGTTAGCCATTAAAGCAGGGCCGCTTTCTTAAAGAGAATGTTATTTTCGAGGTGGACGTGTTTGTGAAGGTCTTCCTCGAACTCCTTGAGCTTGCGGTAGGTGACCGCAAAGGTGTTGCAGGCATCCTCCGGTATTGCGTAATCTTTCGCCAAATGACGAATCTGGTGGATCAGGTCACCGATCTCCTCGTGTTCACGATGGAGCTTTTCCAGTGAAACTCTAATCAATACCCTGTCCTCTTTTGACGGTTCCGATCCGTCCTTCTGAATAGCTTCGACTCTTTTGATGGTCGGGAAGAGATTCTTCTCCTCTTCCTCAAGATGAGCCTCCATGTCTGCGGCAATCTGAGCAAATAGTTCCGAGATCTCTATCACCTCTGGGTGGTGGGGGCCGTGCACCTCCGCGACTTTACATGTATAAGCGGCAATCTGACCGGTATTTTCGTTGAGCCATACATGATGGGTGTTCACGATGTAGTCGGCTAGAAACGAAAGTGCCCAGGCCTCGTAGTTTTCCCTCTGCTGGGCCGGAATATTCCTGATCTCTTCGATCTCTTTGTCAAGCGAGGTTGGATCAAGTCCTTTTTCTCTGCAGGCGGAGGAGAGGGACACCTGTCCTCCGCAGCAGAAGTCAATGCCGTATTTCTCGAAGACCGCTGCGCTGCGATAGTCCTCCGCGACATATTCGCCGATTGTCTTTTCTCCAAGAGTCTTTTCTTTTGCCATTATACCACCTCCATGTTTCGTCGGTTTTCCCTCGGGCGAAATGCTAAATGTTTACGATCTCATTTTATCATGCGTAGAAACCTGCCAGATTGAGCAGTATCAACTTTCAGGTTTTAGTTTTTGCTTTGTTGATTATTCGATCTGCCGAGGTTCGATGATGTCCTCAACCACTGTGATTGACAGTGATTTGCAAAAACAGTTTCGATTCAGCCACACACAAGACAAAGAAAATTACTGATAATATCTTGCTCGACGTTACGTTTTAGCAATTAAACTTTGTTTCAAGATACTCCTTTAGGGCAACTGCATTGTTGTGTTTTTCATCGTGGGCCGCGAAGATCAAAGTCACCTGGCCCTTTTTAGTAAAGAACAGCAATTCCTCCATTGCCGTCTTACACCCATCCAATTCAACGAAGAATCGATGCTTGAATTCATTCCACTTCTCCGGGTCGTGGCCGAACCACCGACGCAGTTCCGCGCTTGGGGCGAGCTCCTTCAGCCAGGCATCGAGTTTAAGCTTTTCCTTACTGACACCCCGAGGCCAGATACGATCCACCAATATCCGGTAGCCGTCATTGTCGCCCGGTTGCTCATACGCCCTTTTCAGCCATACCTGCATTAGACACCCTCTTTCTGTCCTAGTCAGCTCTGGAAACGACTGGGGCTCCGTGAACTTCTCCACCTTCGAAACTGGAGCCAGCTCACCATAGCGATTGCGGTTTCGCCACATGCGTAAGGCCAGATAGACCACTGGCAAAATCCCACCGACGATGAACAGAGCATCCGCCGGCAGGCGCAATCACTCGAAGAGTTGCACAGCCGGTTGTTGAAAAAACTCAGATTGTCTTGCGTGCCAGTAGGAGTTCTTCAGGCTATCTTCAAGTTGCAGATAGCCGATAGGGAATAGGTTGAAAGCATCCGGGCTAGCACGATATTCAGGCTCCTAAATCGCCCCTAGCTTTGTAGACACTCCCTCTTGAGAGTGACTAACCTTCACCCCCCTCCAAAAGACATGATCAGTCCCGGCTAAGCCATTAATTCCTTTTTAGATAACGATAGCAGTCCAAGGAGTGCAATCAAGGCGAGCTGGATAGAAATGCACGATTGGGGAGCATTTAGAATGGAAGCGTCCGACTGGAGGCGGGTCCCTGTAGTCAAGTCCTTTATTCCGCCTGTGTAAATTTAACGAAAATTGAGCTTTATCAATATCTGCTGCATGAAAACTAGATAAAGTCGGAGTCATTGAAAGCCTGCTTGCCAGAAAAGTTATCGGGAGAACTTTGATTGGAAAGGAACAGATCATGGAAATCGTTCAGGCGAAAACGGCTGATATCACAGCCAACCCCCACCAGGTCAAGGCCAGCAAGCTGTATGACTCGGAACATGCTCAGGTCATACATATTGCTCTCGAACCGGGTGAATCGCTGAAAAAACACATTACACCCGTGGATGTGGTTTTTTATGTCCTCGAAGGACAGGGGGTTGTAGAAATCGGCGAAGAGACGCAACAGGTCGGGCCCGACACCCTAATTAACAGCCCGGCGAAAATACCCCACTGCTGGTACAATGAAAGTTCCGCCGTACTCAGGTTTCTGGTGGTCAAAGTGCCACGCCCGACGGAGGCCACGAAGCTGCTGTGAGCAGACTTAAGCTCGCAGGAAGGCCTTTCCTTGGAGGGATATTTCATGAGCATCGCACCTAATACCAAAGTTCGCATGTTCGGCTCATTGCATACCATCCAGCGCCGGCGAGGTAAGCAACCATTTGCAGAACTGTATATTCCGGCAGAGGGTTGTACGGGGCTCGATTTGGCTAAGGAATTGGATCTACCGCTGGATAAAATCGAAGGGGTTTTTATAAACAATTTCGCCCGCTCCCTCGAAGAACTCATCCATTCCGGCGACAAAGTGGCGTTCATTTCCACCGGAGTGCCGGGACCGCACCGCTATTCCCTCAGCACCCACGCTGTCTTTGAATGCTCTGAGGAATAGCTGTAGGCAGAGATGTGGCAAATCCCTGCTGTTTTTATTCCGTCTGAATAAATTGAATTTGCTTTCGGATATCTGTGTGGTAAAAATAGAAGGTCGGCATTTAAGTTGGCGAAAATATTGCCATTAGATCGACGTTGGAACTTCACCTCACAGGAGGCACCATGCACTTTCCCGTCACAGATATCGTAACCTGGGTAGGAAAAACCGACTGGGAGCTTCGCAAGTTTCACGGAGAAGAATACTCCACCCATCGGGGCAGCACCTACAATTCTTACCTGGTTCAGGATCAAAAAACGGCCCTTATCGATACAGTCTGGGCGCCTTTCGCCAAAAGCTACGTTGAAGAATTGTTCCAAAAGGTTTCTCCAGAGGATATCGATTATGTTGTAGCCAATCATGCAGAGAGCGATCACAGCGGCGCCCTGCCCGAGTTGATGCGTCATCTTCCCGGGAAGCCAATCTATTGTACGGCCAACGGGGTCAAGTCACTGAAGGGGCACTATCATGCCGACTGGAACTTTCAGGTCGTTAAAACCGGGGACCGCCTGAGTTTAGGCGATCGAGAGCTGATCTTTATTGAAGCGCCGATGTTGCATTGGCCGGACAGCATGTTCTGTTATCTCACCGGAGAGGACATTCTGTTTTCCAACGATGCCTTCGGACAACACCTGGCGGCCGAGGAAGCCTACAATGACCGCGTGGATTCTTGTGAGCTCTGGGCGGAATGCATTAAATACTACGCCAATATTCTTACTCCCTTCAGTCCCCTGGTTCTGAAAAAAATCGAACAGTTCGCCGGCCTTGAATTGCCACTCAAGATGATTTGCCCCAGCCACGGTGTGCTCTGGCGCGATAACCCGATGCAGATTGTTCAAAAGTATCTGGAGTGGGCCAACCAATACCGGGAAGACCAGGTCACCATTATTTACGACACGATGTGGAATAGTACCCGGAGCATGGCCGAGGCTATTGCCGCGGGGATTCATCAGGCATCCCCTGCCACGGCGGTTAAGGTTTTCAACTGTGCCCGATCGGATAAAAACGATGTCATTACCGAGATTTTCAAATCCAAGGCGATTTTATTCGGTTCCCCGACCATCAATCAGGGCATCCTGACGGCGACGGCGGGAATGTTGGAAGAAATACGTGGGCTGAAATTCCGCGGAAAGAAAGCTGCAGCATTCGGTGCTTTTGGCTGGAGTGGCGAAAGTGTCGGGATGCTCAGTGAGAAACTCGGTGAAGCCGGATTTGATGTGGTCAATGGCGGGCTGCGTTTGCCGTGGGCCCCTGATGCCGAAGCCTTGCAACAGTGTGTAGATTTTGGCAGGGCTTTTGCCGAAACAGTCGGCTCTTAAACTTAGTGGGAAAACCGGGATAAACGCCGAAATGCAAAAATGGCGTATTGTGAATTCTCCCGGATTTGTTTGCAGGAATTCGTCATTGAGGCGAATAGTTGAAAGAAAAAAACCGAATTAGGAGGACTAACATGTTTTGTCATCAATGTGAGCAAGCAGCAAAAGGCACAGGCTGTACCAAGGTAGGGGTATGCGGTAAACAACCGGATGTGGCCGCGCTGCAGGACAACCTGCTTTACGGCCTGCGGGGTCTGGCCTGCTACGCCAACGAAGCCCGCAAACTTGGGGCGAAGGACGCAGCCATCGACAAATTCATGCTTGAAGGGCTGTTTGCCACGGTGACCAACGTCGATTTCGATCCCAATCACCTTGCTGCCGTCATTAAAGAATGCGGCAAGATGAAGGACAAGGCCCGCGATTTGTTCGTCAAGGCCGGCGGCAAGGAAGAGGGCACCTCCCTGTTTGCCCGCATCAAGGCATTCTTCGGCGCCGAAGGCGACGGCAAAGGGCCTATCGCCTGGACTCCGGCTGGCAATCTGGTAGCCCAGGGCGAGAAAGTCGGCATCGAAACCCTGCACGCGGATGAGGATATCCGCTCGGCCATCGAGATTCTAATTTATGGCCTCAAGGGGATGGCGGCTTATGCCGACCATGCGCAGATTCTCGGCAAGACCGACGAAGAAGTGATGGCGTTCAACCACAAGGCTCTGGCAGCCACCTGCGATCCCGAACTGGGCCTGATGGACTTTGTCAACCTGGGCATGGAGTGCGGCAAGCAAAACCTGACCATGATGGGCCTGCTCAATACCGCCCATGTGGAGAATTACGGCCACCCGGTCCCGACACCGGTCAGCACCGGCACCAAGGCCGGCAAGGGTATCCTGGTGTCCGGCCACGACCTGAAGATGCTTGAGGAGCTGCTCAAGCAGACCGAGGGCAAAGGAATTAACGTTTATACCCACGGCGAGATGCTGCCGGCGCACGGCTATCCCGGCCTGAAGAAGTACTCCCACCTGGTCGGTAACTTCGGCGGCGCCTGGCAGGATCAAGCCAAGGAACTGCCCCAGTTCCCCGGCGCCATCATCTTCAACACCAACTGCATCCAGAAGCCGGCCGAGTCCTACAAGGACCGCCTGTTCACCTGGGGCTGCACCGCCTGGCCCGGCGTCACCCACATCGACGGTTTCGACTTCTCCGCGGTCATCGACAAGTCCCTGGCCTGTCCCGACCTGGCGAACGTATCGGGCAAAGAGATCCTGGTCGGCTTCGGTCACAACGCGGTGCTCGGCGTAGCCGACAAGGTCATCGAAGCGGTTAAGACCGGCGCGGTCAAGCACTTCTTCCTCATCGGCGGCTGCGACGGCGCCAAACCGGGGCGCAACTACTACACCGAGTTCGCCGAAAAAGTGCCTCAGGACTGTGTGATCCTGACTTTGGCCTGCGGCAAGTACCGCTTCAACAAGCTCGACTTCGGCGACATCGGCGGTATCCCGCGACTGCTGGATGTCGGTCAATGCAACGACGCCTACAGCGCGATTCAGATCGCGGTAGCCCTGGCCAACGCCTTTGATTGCGGTGTTAACGACCTGCCGTTGAGCCTGATCCTCTCCTGGTACGAACAGAAGGCGGTGGTTATCCTGCTGACCTTGCTGCACCTGGGGATCAAGAACATCAAGCTCGGTCCCAGCCTGCCGGCATTCGTCACACCCAACGTCCTCAACTATCTGGTGGAGAACTTCAATATCGCGCCGATCACCACCCCGGATGAGGACCTCAAGGCGATTCTCGGCTAAACCCTTTTCGCACTATGTCAGTTGATAATACCGGGGCGAGCTTATTGCTCGCCCCGGTATTTCGTGCGCCAGACATAGCGTATAGCGCCTTGAACTGCGCACGAAAAAAAAGCCTGGCGAGAGATCCCACCAGGCCTCTATTATGCAAAAGGTATAAACTTGCAAAAAATAATCGGGCTCAGTTCACATGAGAGATCAGGCCAAAGAACCTTCAAAAACCATTTCCATCACACCGCCTAACGCATCCCCGTCGTAGAACGGTACGTTGACAATAGTAAGGGTCCCTCCGGGGCCGTCCATGGTCAGATAGTTGATCTTGATCTTTTTGTCTGCGAAATCCTGATAGATGGCTTTCAACTTGTCCATGGTTTCCGGCTGATGACAGACTGCCATGTTCTTGCCCACTTCCAGGCCGGAAATGTCCAGTTCGTTAAAGAGTTCATAGGCACGCTGGTTGGCATAGGTCACATTGAATTCAGGGTCGGAAACGATCACGGCCGTGTTCAGGTTGTCCCAAGCTTTGCTGGCATCCTTCATTTTTCTCCTCCTAGGTGCATGGTTGATAAAATTTGTGCCATATCCACGATATGGCACAGGGGATCAAAAGGAGTTACGGTGCATCACTGCTCGGCATCCCTCCTCCCATGGCTACTAAAAACGCCACGCTGTTGAGAAGTCGCTGTGCCTGCACCTCAATCAGATCCATTTCCGTTTTTTGCGACTGTTGTTGTGCGATGAGAAGTTCAATATAATCGGCTGCACCCATTTCGTACCTGTTCTTCATGATATCGAGTGCCTTCTGCGATGCCATATTGGCGACAGAAAAAGCCGACAATCTCCGGGAATCGTTCTCCAGATCACACAGCACGTCGGCTACATTTCGCAACGATTCGAGTACGATGTTTCGGTAATTCTCCAACGCGGCATCAAAAGCTGCTAGCGCCGCACGTTTCTCTGCAGAAAGGCCCGAATTGAAAAGAGGTTGTGTCAGTTGTCCGGCGAGGTTCCAAACTGCCGAGCCGCTGCCGAACAAACCTCCGATCGACAACGCCTGCGAACCGAGGTTTGCACTGAGATTCAACTGCGGATAGAGATTTGCTATTGCAACACCGTATTCCGCATTGGCTTTTTGCAACAGAGCCTCGGCGGCTTGAATGTCCGGGCGGGCGCGGACCAGTTCGGAGGGGACAATCAGTGGTAGAACAACGGGGAGATTGAAATCCTGAAGGGAAAAGGAGGGTGTCCCGGCGGCTCCGGGCTCTTTTCCAGTGAGAACGGCTAACAGGTGTTCGCTTCGCTGGAGCTGGTTAAGCAGCAGAGGGATGTCGGCACGGGTTTGCTCGACCCGGGTTTGCAGGGTCAGTATCTCTTCGGGGGCAGCCTGGCCAAGACGCACTTTCTCCCGGGTCAATTCCAGTTGTTCTTCCTGAACGTGGAGGATGGCTTCCGTAGCCTGAATTTGACTTGCGAACCTGGCCTGGGATATGGCCGTGCTGGCGACGTGGCTCGTCAATGCCAGCCGTGCCCCCGCCAATTGAAAGCGTTGATAATCGATCTCTGCGGCCAGAGCTTCCAATATGCGCCGGTTGCGTCCGAATAGGTCGAGATTGTACCGCAGTCCTATGCCTGCGTTGAAAAGCTCGAATTCCCGGGGATCTCCGGTCAATCCCGATGAGCCGGGGTTAAATCGTTGGCGCTGACCGGTGATGTTTGCCTCAGCTTGAGGGTAACGGGTCCAGCCGGACTTTGCCGCATAATTTTCCTGCGCCTGGCGCAGGGTAGCCCGTGCCGAAGCCAGTGTAGGACTGGCCTGTAGTGCTTCTATGATAAGAGCATTGAGCTTGCCCGAGCCCAGATCTTTCCACCAATGGGGATTTATAGCCCTATCCTCAACTAACCGTTGAGATGCTCCCAATCTTGTCGGAGCCGAAGTTGTAGTGTCGGGGAAAGGAACCGCGGTATAAGCTGTCACATTGGGTGCCGGCGGTTGTTTGAAGTCGGGACCGACGACGCACCCGAACAGCAGTCCGACCACGACGGCCATGGCGCTTATTTTAGCAATTTTTTGGCACCACATATTCGTCAAATTTTTACCCGATATCACGTCCTTCACCTGCTTCCTCATAGGTCACTCCATCACGGATATGGTAAATCCGTTTGAAGGTGGGAATTATTTTTTCGTCATGGGTGACGACGATGATCGCGGTCTCAAATTTTTGCGCCATGTCGTTTAGAATCCGAATCACCGCTAAGGCGCGTTCGCTGTCGAGCGGTGCGGTCGGTTCGTCGGCGAGAATCACCGGTGGATGGTTTACCAGCCCGCGGGCAATGGCGACCCGCTGCTGCTCTCCACCGGAAAGTTGCGAAGGCATGGCTCTGGCGCGATGCGCCACATCGAGTGCTTTCAACATTTCTTTTGCACGTGTGCGCGCCTCACCGTTGGACCTGCCTGCCAGCATGGGCAGCAGGGCTACGTTGTCGGTGACATCTAGAAACGGGATGAGATACGGTGCCTGAAAAACGAAACCGATTCTGTCTCGCCGCAGAGCACGGAGATCTTTAATCCTCCAACTGTCGTCATAAATGATGTCATCCCCGAGCATCATTTGGCCGCCGGTCGGTTCAGTTACCGCCCCCAGACATTTCAGCAGGGTGGTCTTGCCGGACCCGGAGGGACCGATCAGGCCAACGACTTCGCCCGGCGCAACGTGCATGTCAACGGCCTTCAATGCATCTACGGCCGTGTCGCCGCTCCCATAGCGTTTTTTTAACCCCTTTATACGAATACCATTACCAGCCATATCAACCTCCAATGGCTTCGGCCGGATCGACCTTGAGTGCAGCATGGATGGCAATAATGCTCGACATCGCACAGATGATAACCACGGCGAAAAAACCAATGACTGAGTCAAGCGGCTGTAACAACACATATTTTGGGAAAATCGGCGCCATTAAGAGGGTTGCAGTGATCTTCCCCACCACGAAACCGATCAGGCCCAGGGCGAGGGACTGTTGCATGATCAGGCCGACAATGGTCCGGTTCCTGGTGCCAATCAATTTCAGCACAGCGATTTCACGGATTTTTGCCAGCGTCAAAGTGTAGATAATGAAGGCGACAATTGCCGAGCTGACGATCGAAAGGATCACCAGAAACATGGCAATCTGTTTTGCCGAAGAGGCGATTAACTTACCGACCAGAATTCCTTCCATCTGACGGCGGGTGTAGACTGTCAATCGTTTCCAGCGCCGGATCGATCCGGCAACTTCTTCCGCATCACGTCCCCTTTCAACCCTCACCAAAACGGCGTTAACGTAGGGATTGATTCCTTGCGAAGCGATGACCGCATCGGTTAAACCCGATACCCCCGGTATGTTGAAATCCGGATTTTCAATGGTGCGACGACGTTGCTCCCGGATGGCGTCGTTGTCCTTGAGAAACTGGGCTTCTTGAGCATCCTTGAGAGGGATGAAAACCATCGGATCGCCGTTGGAAGACACCATTCTGCGGGTCAAGCCGACCACGGTGTAGTAATTGCGGCGGATTCGGATGCGTTCGCCCAGGTTGAATCCCGATGTGATGTCTGCAACTGCTTCATAATGGCTTCTGGTTATCTGTCGACCGGCGACAAGATAGGGTGGACGACCGGGTGTTCCTGGCCCACCGGGTATGATACCGGTTACCATAGCCCGCACATCCCCTTCTTGTCTGCGCACCTGCATGGTGAGATAAGTAACATTGGCCGCTTGCGCTACGCCCGGCATGCCACGAATCCCCCGCCAGGTATCATCGTATAGGCTTGATGATTCGGCATAGGGGCCGAGAGTATCTTTCTGGACCACCCAGAGATCTGCACCGCTGTTGTCGAGCAATACCTTGGCATCATCCACCATGCCACGATAGATGCCGGCCATCGAAAGCGTGACGCCGATCAGCAGTCCCAGCCCCATGCCGGTAAAAACGAATTTTCCCCAGGAGTGCAAAATGTCACGTCCTGCGAGGCTGATCATCGGTCGACTCCCGGGATCTGATCAACAATATGAATCCGGCTGTGCTCATTTAAAGTGTTTTCGCTGTAGACCACCACCCGGTCATCAACCTCGAGTCCTTCCCGGATCTGCAGATACCCGTCGAGATCGGCAAGTCCCCGGGAAATCGATGTAAAACGAAGGTCGCCCTCGATGACCTGCCATACACCTGTTCTGCCGTCAACAAAATGGACCGCGGCATCGGGAATAACCGGTGCGGGAGGAAGCGGCGGCAAAGCAACGGTGATTTCGGCCAATTCTCCGAGCGGAGGAAAAGGATCGGGAATTTGGTCAAAAACTACCTTGGCCAGAGATTCCTCGGTCACCGCATCTGCCAATGGCTCCACCCTGAGAACTCGTCCGCTCAGCACTTTACCTGACCTGGATCGTAAAGTGATCCGGGCAGGCAGGCCAGCAGCCAATCCATATGCGTGAATTTGATCAAACCGGACATTAACCCAAAGCGTATCCGAATCGACCACCTCCACGACCGTCTGGCCCGCGACCAAAGTAGTGCCCGGATCGGCATCGCGGGAGACGACCAAACCATCGGCTGGCGCAATCAATGACAGACTTTTAAGCTGCTCCTTCAGGGCAATCCTCTCCGCGGTTAAACGGGCTATTTCCTGGTGCGCCGCGGTCAGTGCAGCCCCGGCAACCAGAAGATCCTGCTGCTTCGTCGCAAAAACTTCTTCGCTGGTCGAGCGGGCGTTTAATAGCCCTTCGTATCGTTTCGCCTGAGTTTGCGCAAAGTTGTGACGAGTCTCGGCTTCCTTGAGCTGCGCTTTTGCCCTATTTATTGCAGCATCCATTGATTGAAGGCGCGCATCGAGATCGACCGGATCCATTTCGCCAAGTACTTGTCCTGATTTTACGCGGTCCCCAACGTGAACATTCAGTTGTTTTATTCGCCCGGGGGATGTTGGCCCGATTTTATAAGTGAAACGGGCCTCGACGGTTCCGATACCGAAGAGTGCAGGTGAAATACTTTTATTTTCGACGCTTGCTAAAACGACAGAGACGGGAGCAAGTGGCCCCGAACGTAAAGCTACATAGACAAAGAGTCCAAGGAGGGGAACAAAAACGGCTACCAGAGCCAGTGTACGCTTTTGGTACGGTAACACTTTCATAATTTGCTCCTGATTCCCCGTTGAAAAATGGCAAAAACTCCAGGTGCATCCCGCCGGATACGACGCATATCTCCCACCAGCAATGATTGCATCACCAGTCCCTGAATAGTGCCTATAAACAAATTTGCAGCGGCATCGCTATCGAGCGCTTTATCGAGTTCTCCACATGTTTTTCCTTTTTCAAACAACCGATTGAGATATTCTCCATAGCGGCGGATAAGCATTTGGACGATACGTTTAGGACCAGTTTCATCTGCTCGTTGCAATTCGCCAAACAACATTCGCGGGATGCCGGGATACTCCGTGATGAAATCCGAGTGGGTCCGAAAGATGTTTTCGAGGGCGGCCAAAGGCGACGAATGAGCCTTGCCCGCTTTTTCGACGCGAGCCATCAATTCCTTGAGGACCCATTCCATAACCGCTTCGATTATGGCGTCTTTGGTCGAAAAGTGGCGGAACAGTGCCCCCTGGGTCAATCCCATGCGTTTGGCGATAGCTGCCGTGGTGATCTCAACTGGATTCTGTTCCCCGGCTAATTCGATCACCGTTTTAATGATAATCCCACGCCGCTCCTCCGCCGGCAAATGCTTGCGAGACCTACTCATACAACCTCCACAAAGATAGTAATCACTTACTATCTTTGTGGAGGAAAAAGATTTTGTCAATAGCTTTTTGAAACATAGAAAACCTATCAGGGTACAGTCGGCTTTTTTGGATGAAAATTAGCGATGATCTACCGCCGGCCTTCAGTCCGTTGTTAAAACCAATGCCTTGGATAGCGTCGATGGTAAACGACATTATTGGTGAATAAAGCAACCAGCAGAAGTATCAGCGCTCCGGCCAACACCGGAATGAAGACATAACTCAATCCGGCGCCGGCCTGGACTCCGATCAGGGCCGTCGCTCCACCGGGAGGGTGCGTTGTGTGGGTCAGATTCATGACCAGGATGGCGATTCCGACCGCAAGGGCAATGGAAAAGGGATTTGACCCTAAGGTGGCTACAATGATTACGGCGACTATGGCCGAAAGAACATGGCCACCTATCAGGTTGCGCGGTTGGGTTAGAGGCGAATCGTTGGCGCCGAACAACAGGACCGCCGAAGCGCCGAAGGACCCGATCAGTAGGGGGAATCCGACCAGGTTGGTGACGAAGTGTATCGCCAGGATACCCAGGGTTCCACTGACAAAGCTCCATACGGCATACCTGAAGGTCATGGCCGGTCGCTCGCCCTTCAGCGGCGCTTTCATTTTGAATGGAATCTGGAAAAATCGTCCGGTCATACTTTTCACCTTTTTAGTCAGGGTATTTCACCGATGCAGCCATCCGTCCTGCCATTGAACGGGGCGGCGCAGGTGCTGTTTTAACCTGGAAGCGAGCATACCACGCCGAAGTTAAGAAAAATTGTCGCTGATCAATTTGTTATGGATTCCTCTCTCTGGCATGCGATGCCCATATCTCAGAAAGGTCGAGACTTGACCCGTGTCAAGGATTTATTCCCCGGTGTCGGCCAAAGTGAGTTCCAAACGATCCAATGATTCAGAACGAAGTATTCGTTAACATGGCTGACCGCCGGACATTTCCCTCTCCCGCCGAGCCATGGTCACGAACTCTCTGATCGAAAATAAGAAAGGGGAACGACTATGGCTGAAAATATCGTAATTGTCGGCAACGGCATGGTAGGCCACCGCTTTTGTGAAGAGTTGATCGAGCGGGGTCTGGTGGAAAAGAATCGAGTGATTGTGTTCGGCGGCGAACCACGGCCGGCCTATGACCGAGTGCAACTTTCCACCTGGTTTGCTGAAGAGGGCGTGGATCTGACGTTGGAGGACGAGGCCTGGTATCGGGAAAACGGCATCGAACTGAACCTCGGCGACCCGGTGGTCGCCATCGACCGGGAGGGCCGCACCATCCGTACCGCCGCCGGACGCAGCCAGGCCTACGACCGGCTGGTGCTCGCCACCGGCTCCTCTGCCTTCATGCCGCCCATGCCGGGGATGAACCGGGAAGGCGTATTCGCCTACCGCACCATCGACGACCTGGAGGCAATAGCCGCCTACAGCCGGAAGGTATCGAGCGTTGCGGTGATCGGCGGCGGCCTGCTGGGGCTGGAAGCGGCCAAAGCCTGCCTCGACCTGGGACTGGCAACCAGCGTGATCGAGATGGCCCCGCGGCTCATGCCCCGTCAGCTCGACGACAAGGGCGCGGCGGTGCTCACCGAAGCCATCCAGCGCCTCGGCATCGAAGTGCTCACCGGGGTGGCGACCACCGGCATCGAGGGCGACGCAGTGGTCAGCGGCATCGGCTGTCGCGACCGGGCGCCCCTGCCGGTGGAGATGGTGGTGGTTTCCGCAGGGATCGTGCCCAACGACAAACTGGCCCGCGACTGCGGCCTGGCTGTCGGCGAGCGGACCGGCATCGTGGTCGACGGTTCCATGCGGACCAGCGACCCGGCCATCTACGCCATTGGCGAATGCGCTCTGTTCGAAGGCATGATCTACGGCCTGATCGCCCCCGGTTACGAGATGGCGCGGGTCGCAGCGGCCCGTTTCGACGGTGAGGACAAAGAATTCACCGGCTTCGACATGTCCACCAAGCTCAAGTTGCTTGGCCTCGACGTAGCCTCCCTGGGCAATCCCTTCGACGACCACCCGGACAACCGGGTAGTAGAGGTCCACGACACCGTCACCGGCATCTACAAGAAGATGGTCATCGATCCGAGTGGTCAGAAGCTGCTCGGCGCCATCCTGGTGGGCGACGCCGAACCCTACGGCATGCTGTCGCTGTACGTCAAGGGCAACAAGGTGCTGCCGGAGCAGCCCCAGTCGCTGATCGTCAAGGGCGGCGCCGGTACCGGGATGGCCATTGACTCCCTGGAGGAAGAGGACATTATCTGCTCCTGCAACAATGTCAGCTACGGCACCATCTGCAATGCCATCGAGGAAAAAGAGCTGCGCACCGTCGAGGAGATTCAGAAGATCACCAAGGCCGGCACGGGCTGCGGCGGCTGCCTGCCGATGGTCAAGGCAGTCCTCAAGTACGAACTCGCCAAGGCCGGCATCGAGATGGACAATTCCCTGTGCTCACATTTCCGTTATTCCCGGCAGGACCTGCTGCACATCGTCAAGACCAAAAAGATTCGCAGTTACGAAGAACTGCTGAAGCAGTATGGCCAAGGCGACGGCTGTGCGATATGCAAAACCCAGGTCGCCTCGATCTTCTCCTCAATCTGGAACGAGTACATCCTCGACCACGCCACACTGCAGGACACTAACGACCGCTTCCTCGGCAATATTCAGCGCAACGGCACCTACTCGGTGATCCCGCGCTCACCGGGCGGCGAGCTGACCCCGGAGCAACTGATCGTCATGGGCGAGGTAGCCAGGGAGTTCAATCTCTACACCAAGCTCACCGGCAGCCAGCGAGTGGCGCTGTTCGGCGTGCACCTGGAGGATCTGCCCAAGGTCTGGGCCAGACTCGGAGAGGTCGGATTGGAATCGGGCCACGCCTATGCCAAGGGCCTGCGTATGGTGAAAAGCTGTGTCGGGGATTCCTGGTGCCGCATGGGCATGGGCCCTTCCGTCGATTTCGCCATCGAACTGGAAAACCGCTACAAGGGGATGCGCTCCCCGCATAAGCTCAAGGCGGCGGTCTCCGGCTGCACCCGCGAGTGTGCCGAAGCGATGTGCAAGGACTTCGGTCTGATCGCCACCGAGAACGGCTGGAACCTCTATGTCGGCGGCAACGGCGGCGCCTTCCCGCGCCATGCCGACCTGCTGGCCACCGATCTCGATCGCGAAACCGCCATCCGTTACATCGACCGCTACCTGATGTACTATGTGCGCACCGCCGACAAACTGGAGCGCACCGCCACCTGGCTGGGCAACCTCGAAGGTGGAGTGGAAAAGCTAAAGAAGGTCATCATCGATGACTCCCTGGGCATCTGCGCCGAGCTCGAGGCCGACATGCAGCGCATCGTCGATACCCAGCACGACGAATGGGCTGTCACCCTCGGCAAACCGGAGCAGCTCGAGCAGTTCCGTCACTTCGCCAATGCCGGTGGCAAGGCCCCGGTGCCGATGATCAGTGTGCGCGGCCAGGACAAACCGGAGCTCTGGCAGAAAGAATATGCCATGCCCGAAATCGAGCCCGAGGTACTGGAAGGTCCCCGCGATTGGGTGAAACTCGGCCACGCCTCAGCGGTACCCGAAGACGGCGGCGCTACCTTCCGGTATGGCCGACACCAGATCGCGGTGTTCAACTTCGCTCACCGCAACGAATGGTACGCCTGCCAGAACCTCTGTCCGCACAAGCAGGAGATGGTTCTGTCCCGCGGTTTGCTCGGCGATGCTGCGAGCATTCCTCAGGTGACCTGCCCGATGCACAAGAAATCTTTCTCACTCAAGGACGGCAAGTGCGCCAACGACGAAATCTATACCATTCAAACCTTTGAAGTGAAGGTCGATGGTGATGACCTCTTGGTCAAACTCCCCACACAGGAAAATCTCGATCGTTTGCACATTTGCAAGAGCAACGAACCTTGCACCTGCTTCGCTTGAGTTTGGGTAAATCAGGGGGAAAGCTTCTTTTGCCAGCCAAAGCCCGTATATTAAGCGCTGATTGATTATAAATGTTGCAAGCCCCCTTCATTTGAAAAATGGAGGGGGCTTTTGCCTGTAAAACCATCTCTGTTTTGAAGCCGTGAGCTCCCTACTAAAAAGTCAGACCAAAATTTGAGAGCAAAAACTGCGGTCCAGACATTTAAGCAACTGTGGTTCATTGGTCTCTCAAGTCTTGCTTGCGGGCCTTGTCTTCAGGTTCTTCCTGCAAACCTACCAATTTAAGATATTGGCAACCTAATCTGGTTGGGAGATTAAATCAAAGAATGATTTTATCCGACAAGTCGTCCGATTGAATTTCACTTATTGCCGGAGAACCAACCTCTCCACATCTCGGAACCCCTGCAACCCGAGAAACGCCCACCAAGGTTCCCTGGTGGGCGTTTCATGTCTGATGAGTAGTGATTTTTGAGACACCTCAAGTATTTTTCACGGGGGATAGCTATGCTAGGGCGTAGGCATTTGAGGTAGGTAGATTGAAAAAGTGGTGCCTTCGCCAGGAGCGCTGAAAACATCTATATGGCCGCTGTGGTTTTGAACGATGGTATACGCGATAGGTAAACCCAGACCGGTGCCTTTACCCAGTTCTTTGGTGGTGAAAAACGGTTCGAAGATGTGAGACAGGGTTATGGCATTCATGCCGCTGCCCGTATCGCTGACGGCAAGTAGCACATAAGGACCAGGTTCTAACCCAGCGGGACAGGAAGGATCAGTGTTAGCGAAATTGACATTGTGGATCTTAATGGTTAGTCGCCCGCCCTCGGCCATGACGTCCTTTGCGTTGAAAACCAGATTTGTGATGACCTGTTCAATCTGGCTTCGATCGGCCCTCACTGCCCCAAGTACCGGATCGGAATCAATCGACAGGGCGACATGCCGACCGAGCAACTGCTGAATTAGTTTTTCCAGCCCAGCGACTACAGCCCTAAGGTCCAATTCTTCAAGGTGGCCTTTCTGGCCACGACTCAAGGCCAACAATTGTTCAGTCAGCGTGGTAGCACGCTTCCCAGCAGTGTAAATGTTTTCAACCCACTGGCGCAGATCTTCGTTCTCAAGGCGGTTTAGCAGCAATTCGCTGTAACCTTGCACGATCAGGAGGAGGTTATTGAAGTCGTGAGCTAGGCCGCTACCCATGCGGGCAACAACTTCCATTTTTTGCGACTGTAAAAGTTGCTCTTCGAGTTTTTTGGGCCGGGAAATGTCAACCATTTGCTCTGCAACAAATGCGACTTTACCTTCTTCGTTAAAGAGCGGGAAACATCGGATTTCAAGAGGGCCAGCCTTGGGGTGGTGCTTTTCCACGGTGATCGGTCGCCCGGTTCGAAACACTTCCTGCACATGGCAAGGGTTGCATGATGTCCCCTGTCCTGCGTAAAAGGCATCATAGCAGCACAGGCCTTCTCGTCGGAGCTCTTCGGGGATATGGTCGCATGCGCCCGCCCAATTACAAAGGACGATGCGCAGATCCTTGTCAACAACGATAAGACAATCAGGGATCAGGTGAAAGATGCTTTGATAAATCTGAGATATTTCCATTGCAGACTTGTTCATACTTCCTCCCGGTCCAGATAAGTATTATTGATTTTCTAGGAGGTGGTTGTTCCGGGACTTCGTTTTTGCTGCAAAGCCGTATCCTGTTTTAATAATACCAAACTTACTTAATGTTCGACATCGAATCACCCTAGTTTTCTAGGCACCCCTGACATGTGCGAATCATCGAAGGCAGAAGTGTTTATATATCATCCCAGATTGTTAACAGCGGACAGATGTGGTTAAAAACAAGATTCTCATGAACCCTGGATTGCGAGAAAACCCCGTCTGGCGAACCGGATGGGGTTTCTGTGTTTTGGAACTCGTAACTTGTCATTTTTCACTAAATACGACGCGGATCTCTATGGAACTAGGTCCGACTCACATTACAAATTATGCTTCCAGTTGAATGCAATTGCGGCCGGCCATTTTAGCGCGATAGAGCGCTGCGTCAGCTTGTCGCACCAGATCAACAGGAAGGCATTGGTTTGATGGCTGGAGGATAGCCACACCAAGACTCGCAGTGACGATACCGGAAAATGAGTTAGCGTGGGGTATTGCAAGTGACAAGACCAATTGATGGATGTGCTTTGCAGTTTCCAATGTAGCTTGTTTGTCCATGTTTGGCAACAGGATGGCGAACTCTTCACCTCCATAACGAGCTACTAACTCACCTGCACGACGTCCCGATTCCGCTAACCCCTTGGCCAGGGTCTGTAGGCAAGCATCTCCGGCTAAGTGGCCATATAGGTCGTTAAATCGTTTGAAATGGTCAATATCCAGCATGATAAGCGCCAGCGGGGTACCGCTACGTTGGCCTCGATTCCATTCATTGATAAGCATTTGATCAAAAAGGCGGCGGTTACCAATGTTGGTCAAACTATCAGTGTTACTCTGTATTTCCAGCAGCCTGTTAGCCTCAGCCAATTCTTTCGTCCTGTTTTGGACAATCTGTTCAAGTTCTAGGTTGCGTATTTCCAGTCGAGACATCGGATAGATTTCACTATCATTAGCCAAGCCATAAGGGATCGAGATCCCGCTGTGCACAATTTTCCAATCGTTATTCTCGTGCCGGAAAATGAGCACTAGCCTGGCAGTCTCGCGCGAAAGTATGTGCTCGGGTACTGGTAGGTGAATATGGAAAAAAGCAGTAACGGCAACAATGTCTTCCGCAAGGTCTTGTAATGACAAATTAAGCATTTCTATATGAACTTTTCCGGGTATTTGTGCAAAATCTTGCCTTGTAACCCGGACCCACTCATCCTTGCTTGTGACGAGAACGTCGCTGCTGCCCGCATAACCACTAAAATTGTCACTAAAGCGTGAGGTCAGTCGGTCATCACGTGACGAATACATTTCAATGTATTCGTCAAATAATGAACGGATCAGTTGCTGGCGCTCAAGCCGCATAGATCTATGCTCCATATTAGGAACGTAAAAACGTTTCTAGGGATTTACCTGATCTTGCCCCACGGACTCTCAGAAACTAAACAATGTAGTTTACTTGCAATTTACTTCAGCCGACCAAGAAGGTCAACAAAGTGTCGCGAAAGTTGTGTCGGCAACTCTGGTGGATAGAACTCGGTTGACTTACGACCTATCCTACGGTGGGTGTCAGGGCATTTGTCGCCCCCGGCCCATCATGGGCATCGATCCTGTCTCACATGTTGTGTTGTTGATTTAAAATGTCGCCAGAGGTCAATGCTCTGGTATTCTTACTGATCCTGATTTTTTGAAAATTCGGGGGAGTGTCCCTATTTTTTGCAATAACAAAGACAGAATTTCGTGTAGGGCATGCCTCCCCGGACTTTCAGATGCTCAAATCAAGTAGCACCCCCAAAAAAAACAGGGCCTGCAATTTTTTGCAGGCCCTGTCAAGGTTAAGCGTTTACCAGTTTAGTTTTCCAACTCTCAGCCGTCACCATTAGGTCTTTTCATGTATCCCTCCGTTTCAGCCTTTGTCTTGATAATACGACTTTTGCTAAACTTGTCAAGAATTTTATTATAAATTATTTTAATTTATTAAGCTCTCATCTCGTTACCTTCACGTATAATCGTTTCAATAATTTCATTATCACATAGTCCCTGCTGTAAAGAATTTTCCGCGAGAGGAATCAAGCGATCAAGTATCCTATTACGCTCTTCACACCTTCCTAGGTAGTCATAAGCTTTCGCCAAGGTATCAAGGGTATCAATGTCTTCGCTACTATCTATATCGAAACTTTCACTCAAATTATTTAGGTTTTTTTCTATAGAGTCAACTATGTCTTTTTTAATTTTTATGGCGCTATACATACTTTTGACCTTAATCATATCTAGGGCATAATACAACAGGTTGTTATATAAATTATAGTTCCCATCATCATTTTCAAGACACTCCAAGGTTAAATAATAAGCCTTTTTAAGCATATTAACTTTCTTAATAGCATTTTTTACACAATCCAATTTTACTAATTCTGACTTATGCCAAAGATAATATCCGTATACCTTCGGAAGATATTTCTTGATGTGTTTATAATCAGATTCGGGTATTTCAACTGAATCTTCAAACCCCTTTTCTTCTATTTCTTTATATATACTATATGCTTCATTGCATTTTTTCAAAGATAGGTCTACAAGCCAATTTTGTCCATAAGCCTGGGCAAGTCTCATTTTGACTAGCAAAAAATCTGGGAAAATTTTTTCGATCTGCTCATATAAAATCAATGCGTCTTCTGCCTCTTTTTTTAAATTTGTTGACAAAAGACAAAAGGCATAATTCATACTCGAATAATAATAGAATAATTTTTTATCTTCATACTTATCGTCAGCATATTTAAGATAAAGATCTTTGAATAATTTTCCAGACACAGAAAGTTTATCTATTTTTTCATTGTTTCTATCGGTAGAAAGGGACAATCCCTCCTCCCGTAAGCTCCTCGCTTCAACATATGTATCTATGTCACCCTGATCAATATTATGTTGTATAAAAAGATCAATAGTTTTTTGGTCAGATCCAACAGATTTCAGTTTTAAATGGCCCACTTCTTCACAATTATCATCTAATATTTCAAGATGTATAGCATCAGCATATTCACCACAAGCATCAGAAAATTTCTTTAAAATATCAAGGTGTCGAAGAATGCTATTTGGATTTCTTATTTTTAAATCACTATTTTTCCCTTTATTAAAGGAATAACCATACTTGTGGTCAACCTCTCCCCATGCGTCTTCAAACACCGTCCTTATTTGTATCTCTACAGGTAAATAATATGTTTTTTCTTGAGAACTAAGTTTGTTAATTTTTTTATTAAGCCTTGCTACTATATGAATGCTAGAATACTCACTACCTCTTTGCACGACGTTATAAATGCCATCTACTTCTAGATTTACTGATACATCCCTAAGCATTAAACCTATTTTATCGTTAAATCGGTTTGAATAAAATATAAGTTCTTCTAGGCCATCCTTTTTAAAAGGATTAGGATCTAAACTGTTATTTCTAAGAACAATATTTAATAATTTTTCAAAGATATTTACCATATCAACACGAAATAAAGTTATCAGTCTTAGACCAATAACATCCGTGACATTTAGAATATCGTAATCAATTTTTCCTTCTTGTTTTTTTATAGATACCTTTTCAATCAATTTTTCTTCGGTTTTAACTCTTGTTTTATATGCATAACAGTCCGAAAGAACCCCGGCTTGTTTAAGTGCATTTATTAGGAGTTCCTCTCCTTTTCGACCTTCGCTTTCAAGAAGCAACGCACTATATTCCAATTGATTCTCTCCTTTTTACAAACTTTCCTAAATTTGATAACAAAAAACCTGAGTTGGCTGCTCAGACTGAAGATCCGAGGGAAAAGAGGACTCTTCCCGATTTTTAATCGTTTCCCCATCCTTAGGTTTATAAAATCCTGGAGGCGTCCCCAGTTTCCTGAAAAAATAAATAAACCGCCAGTCGGCTAATGCCGATCTAACGGTGCGGATTTCGATTCCTAAAATTTTCGGTGATTTTGATTCGTCCAACCACGTCCACCCTCCTGAAAACCCACCAAAATAAGAAGAACTAAATGTATAGCATTTAAAACCAAGGGTCAAGTTTATCGGCTTTCCAATAAGTTATCTCGGATTGCTTTTCGGTCGATCAAACGAATATGGGCGGGTCTTCTAACAACTCCTGATCAATAGGAAAGGCCCTCCGATTTTCCTGGCGGGCCTTTCGCGTTTGGTGAGTGGTGATTTGTCTGGGATGTAGGGATCCCTAGTACCTACCATCGTTCGATAATGCGCAAATAGGAGGACAGACCTGCCTGTATAGTGAGTGCGGCCTGGTGACGCATTAATGCTCGCGCCCTGGAAGGACAGGTCGGATTCATGAATAAACTCCCTATTTTCTCCAAAATAATTGAAATAATGATGAATTTTTGCGATTCTTCTCAAAAGAAGAAATGCGCTGAAAAATGGATAGGCAACACAAGTGTTGCAAACCTCCCCCTCCAAATAAAGCAACTTATTTGTTGCATATTTGAAATAAAGAAACTTATGTGTTTCGTTTAGCACAAAAAGCAATAAAGGAGTTTCTATGGAAAAATCTCTGCTGCAGCAGATCAAAAAAAGACGATTGATGCTGGGTTTCAAGCAACACGATATGATGATGCGCATCGGCGTATCCCGTCAGCAATACCAACGTTTGGAGGCCAAGGGCAATCCGCAACTAAGTACACTGGAACTGATTGCTGAAGGCCTTAACAGCGAACTAATGCTTATTCCCAAAGAAAAAGCGCTGGCCGTGATAGCTGTGCTTGAAGGGGCGCAGGAAAGGAAAAACCTGTCTGACGACCCGTGGCAGGGCATCCTTGATGATGCTCTATGAGCTATCACGATAGATGTTTTGACCGGGCAAGTTTCGCAACCTTAGTTACGCATAACTTGTTGCGCCATCGGATCAGACCGGGTGCTGAAATTCCTGCAAGCCAGGACATTGCCAGGATTCAATCAGAATTGGTGGAGGGTTTTGAGCCAAGAAGCCCCGGCGGGTCTAGAGCAATAACAATTGGCGGTTTTGGTGTCAGAAACCTTGGTGGTTTTCATAAGAATATGCACTTTGTGCGCAACCGGAGCCGACCCCCAGGCCCTTGATTGCATTTCCGTCTGTTTTTCGTTGTGTGACCCTGGACTCTTAGTCATATTTTTTCGGTGAATTTTTCATTTTTTCATTTCATACAGAAAACGATGTAAAATCATATTGTTGTCCTTTAGACCTCGAAAGTAAACCCCTTGCCTTAAGTCTGAGGGTAGCAAAGGTCGCGACATGGACCACCTTATGGTTATAGAGAGTTCCAAGCTTTCTTAGAATTGATCTCTGTCGAGGTAACGGCGTACGGCCAAAATACCTTCTTTTTTCATCACATCAAGAGGTGTCGCACCGTCAAAATGTCGATTGGACTGGGTAACCCAGCGATAGGCCAAATCAATGTTGTGCGGAAAGGTGATGCGCAGGGATTTATGTATGCCGAGAAGATGTCCCGCCCTTTCAAATAGATCCTGACTATCATCAAACGGGGCTCCGTTGCGATATTTGGAAAGGGAGTCAACGGACAAGCCGAGCAATGCGGCCTGATCTCTGGTGTCCAACTGCCAGAGATCAAAAAGTTGGAACACTATCTTTGCCAGTCTTTGTCGGCCCTCGGATTCATGCAAATCGACTTTAAAGTGACCATTTAGCGTGATATCCTCATCAATTTCGCGATTGATTTTTTCGAGACAATACTCAGCAAAGCCACTTTTCTCGCCTTCTATAAGCGCCTTGCGCAAGGCCTCCTTTTTGGCAACATCCTGGAGGATGATCGATGCGAGTATTGTTATCCCCTCGTCTCTGACATGCAGGACCTCCCCTTCCGTAACTTGAGAGGTATCAAGGTCTTCAGCAGAATATCGATAGACACGCAAGGGGTTTTCCCTATCCCCATCCGGCGATTTAGCATTGTGGCCTGTAACACGCAGAACCTCCTTGATGGTACCTAAGGGGTTCTGTATTTTGATGCTGATTTCAAAAGGCATAACGTTACTCCACCGATTCGTCTCCCACTGAAGAATTATGTTTGGTTAGTGCAGGAGCAATCATGCTCCTCGAGCGTAACGCCCTTCGCATTAACACTGACACCGTAACTGCAATATTTCATAATATACTCGGGAGTGCCTACGAAACTAGTGGCGATCCAAAAGAGTCACAACGGGCGGAAATACGGAGCCTCTAGGAGTGATTCCACAATTGGTTAAAAATCGCATGATTACAGTTGGTTGTCATGGCTTGCGGCCTTGCCATGGTACCTAGGTCTGATTCCACGATTGCCGGGGGCGGGCAGATCGGCCGGAAGGAACGAACCCCTAGGTTTAGTTCCCCAATTGGCGCAAAACGCCATGATTACGATGAGTTATCCTGCTTGATGGACCTATGCCAGTACCTAGGTCTGATTCCACGATTGGCGGGGATCGTTGCTCGGGCCAGAGTGCCGGAGCCCTAGGAGTGATTCCACGATTGGTGGAAAAGCCCATAATTACAGTTGGTTATCATAGCTTGCGGCCTTGCCATGGTACCTAGGTCTGATTCCACGATTGCCGGGGGCGGGCAGATCGGCCGGAAGGAACGAACCCCTAGGTTTAGTTCCCCGATTGGCGCAAAACGCCATGATTACGATGAGTTATCCTGCTTGATGGACCTATGCCAGTACCTAGGTCTGATTCCACGATTGCCGGGGGCGGGCAGATCGGCCGGAAGGAACGAACCCCTAGGTTTAGTTCCCCGATTGGCGCAAAACGCCATGATTACGATGAGTTATCCTGCTTAATGGCCCTATGCCAGTGCCTAGGTTTGGTTCCACGATTGGCAGAGAGCTTCACCTTGGTCGGAAGTGCGGACTATTAAGGAGTGGTTCCATGATTGGCGAGAAACGTCATGATTACGGCTAGTTGCATGATTTGAGCAAATTTTCGCTATCTAGGTCTGATTCCACGATTGGCAGGGATCGCCATCCTGCCCGGAAGCGCGGGCTATTGAGGAGTGATCCCACGATTTGCGAGAAAAGCCATGATTACGGCGAGTTGCGCGATCTCAACAATTGCCAAGCTATCTAGGTTTGATTCCCCGATTGCCGTGGGCGCCAGATCGGCCGGAAGGAAAGGACCCCTAGGTTTAATTCCACGATTGGCGAGAAGCGGTATGATTACAGCAAGTTGCACGTGTTGAAGGGGGTTATTCTCTATCTAGGTCTGATTCCACGATTGCATCGCCCCGATTTCCCCAAAACTATTGGCCTATGGTTAGAATATGTCTCGGAAGTTGTCCTGGATAAATTAAAACTTTCATTTTGGGGTAAAACCTTGGGGGCTCACAACCCCTGCAACCCAGGACATTGCCAGAATTTTATCAGAATTGGTGGAGGGTTTTGAGCCAAGAAGTTCCGGCGGGTTTAGAGCAATCACAAGTGGCGGGTTTGGTGTCAGAATCCCTGGCGGTTTTCATCAGAATATGTAGCATAGGGGCTTTGCTTTTCTATAGAGCATATTCCCGCTACCCAACTTTATGCGCAAACCCTACGAACACTATTTACCCAATAACTGTAGAATGGCCAAGTGCCCTCTCACCGTTTTGAGCTCTTCCTTCAGCTCATCGACTTTTTTTTCCGCATTCTGTCGCTTGCGTACCTCTTCATTCTTGTCAGCTATTGCTTTGTGCCACTTCTTTTTATACCTATCTCGGTCTTCCTGAATTTTTACATATTCCTCCCTGGTAATGGTCTCGCCAGGTGCGGGGATTTTGAGGTGCTTCTGCTTCCCCCACTTAAGTTCCTTTAGCTCTTCTTTGACGTGGCCTTTGTAGAGGAGCGACTGTGTCGACAAACCTACTTCTTCTAATGAAGCTGGCGTCTCAGGGAGCCCGAGTTCACGCACAGCAGCAACTAATTCCCGTATCTCCTTCCGTGTTTCTTGTCTTTGTGCTTCCCAACGCTTTTCAAGGTGTTCAGGTTTTTGTCCTTTGCCCATAACAGCCCTCCTTACGCGGCAAGAGCAGAATCCAAACAAAAGCCAACATTCAACATGTCTGCCCTTGGAGACCTCTTTACAGCACTATCAAAATGACTTCGATTTCCGATAAGCACAACTTGTACTCGGGCGCGTGTAATTGCAGTGTAAATTAGACTGCGATCTAAATGTCCATAATCAAACACAGGGATTATTATGCGGTCAAACTCGCTTCCCTGAGACTTGTGAACCGTTATTCCATATGCCAACTCAATCCCTGACTCAGAGATTTCATCGTCTGTCATGGAGTATTCTTTGCCGTCAAACTCAAAAACAGGTTTCCGCCCATCCAGATGCTTTAAGACACCCAGAGTGCCATTGTAAAGCTCTAGCTCTTGATTGTTTCTGGTAACGATAACCGGGTCATTGACATACATCTTCCAGCGCACCAGTTCCATTTGTTTCTGGGCATCATTGTGGCCAAACTGAAAATAGCTGTTAATTCGATTTGTTGAGTCTTTGCCCTTGCGCTTTCGAGCAGAAAGTATCTGGCAATCATGTTTCAATTCTTTGCTGACACGGAACAGTTCTTTAACTACCAAGTCTTCCTCACAGTCCAAAAAGAAGACCCCATCCGCCGGACCTACATAATCAGGCAAGGTCTGCATCTCTTTATTGCGAACCTTTTGCGCGACAAGAGGAATCTCGGTAAGACCTCCACGAACGACGACATCGAGATTAACGCGACGTATAGCCTTAGATGTGCATAGACGGTGAAACACCAGCCCGAACCCGATAGGGGGCAACTGCGCCGGGTCGCCAACCATAAGAAGGCGGTAGTGTTTGGGGAGGGAGCGCAGTAGTCTGTGAAATAGGGCTAAGTCAACCATGCTCGCTTCATCGATAATTATCAACGGGTTTGGCTCAAGAGTGATTGCCTTCGGGTCATCTGGAGACTCTAGCCCCAGATTGATCTTGTGGATAAAGGCATGAATCGTGTGAGCTGGGCGACCTGTCGTTTTGCGCAAATGCTCCTTCGCGCGACCTGAGAGCGCCATCTGATAAACGGTCTGACCGAGGGCAGTGGCAACGCTATGAACCCCCTTCATGATAGTGGTCTTGCCTGTGCCTGCACCTCCAGTGATTATTGAAAGGTTGGACGTAGTCGCAACCTCTATAGCCTCCTTCTGGCTGGGTTTGAGGCGGCTCTCCTTTTCGCTATAGAAGGTGTCATCATAGCGGGCGACCAGTTTTCGTAATTGCTCAAAATCTTTAGAAAACAAGCTTGTCTGGCTTTGGCTGTGGTCTCGTCTCACCAGTTCGACCAAATCCTTTTCGATGTATGCTTCCATGGCGGCCGGTCCTATGCCCTGAATGTTGGAGGAGCCGAGCTGCACGATAGCATTTTTTCCAGCAGCCGCCCTAATCGCGTCATCGGCGAGCTTGTTACTAGAGCTGCCTAGTAGGGTCTTTATCCTCTCTCTTAGGGCAGGCAATTCTGTGCTTGTGTGCCCCTCTTCCAAGCGGTCATAGATTGCTTGTTCGACGGCTGCTGCAAGCCTCTTTTTATCATTTTTGCCGAAACCCAGCTTAGCGGCACTCTCATCTGCTGCCTTCCATAGACTCCTTCTACCAAAGCCAAATGCAATAAGCCGATAAGGGTTATCCCTCAACCGCTCTTCTGCATTGTTGCCATAAATCTTTATGATCGTGTTGGCTAGGCCACGGTCAAATCCGTACTTTTCAAGAAAGTTAAGGGTGCCAGTTTCCGCTGAGACCCTATGCCACGCACCGAGCAGAGATTCAGCGACATTTGTCGTTAGAATCGAGGACAGAAGCAGTAAGTCTTTGTCGTTTAAAGCTTTGAGCAAAGAGGGGCCTTCGAGACCATTTGCCTTTAGCTGGTCCATCTTTTTCTTGCCGAAACCAAATCCTCTGAACTCAGGATGTTCAAGAAGAAATCGGCGGAGAAGGCCAGTTTCACTCGGGACAACTGGAGTCGCACTTTTGCAATGAATTGTGTCCGGATATTTAGAATGTGGCTTACGTTCACCCTTGACACGCCAGGTCTCGCCTATTTGTGGGATGCGGTAAAGCCACTTCATGTCCACCTTGGCGCTGAAGTCGAAACCGTCCGCACACTTGCCGAAAAAAACTGCCCCGCCTAATGGTCCGGCTTCCACATGCTCTACCTGAAAGGTTGCTTCAACAGCACACATATCTGCTCCTTAGAGAATGGTCCTGCGCCCCGTTTCAAAGAGATGATCAAGGGCTGTTTTTTCGCTCCGATACCTAGCTTTCAGCTTCCTCTTACAACTTTCCAGTTCAGCTTCGAGGGTCTCTTTTTCCTGAGTGAGACGGTAAATGGTTTCCTGATATGCGCTTATAGTTGCGTCTTTCTCGGCGTCACTATTCTTAATGTCACTGTCCGCCTTTACCACCTCACATCCAACCTCAGCGATATCGTCATCGATGCGGCATTTGATGTATCTGTTTTTATAAAGTCGTCCTCGGTCAACCCCGACGGCGCCTGCAATGGCTGCAATATTGGCTGAACCTGTGTTCCTTGCCGCCGGAAACCTTTGCCCGGAAGATTTCAACTCCTCGACATAGTCCAACCACCAAAGGTACTGAATAATTGCCACTTCGGAGTTGTTGCCGCACGTCACCTCCTTCATTGCATTTTTGTCCCCACGCTTTATCTTGCGATACTCTGGATTGATAGATTCAGGGACCTCATACATTGTCGCCTCCTATTGGTATTTCGGCATTGTCAATGCGCTCTATGAGCTTCTTGTAGAGGCTGGCCTTGTTCAGGGCATTATTCATCAGGGAATCATGCGCCATGGCCTCTGCCTTGTGCGCCTTATCTTCATACTCCGAGATCTTGTTAAGGTAATAGTCCCTCTCCTCGGCATCTGGAATCAGGTAGTCGCAGCCAAGGCACTGAAACAGGCCTGACCCACAGCTTGTCATGTCTGCGCAAATTCCCAATCTCCCGACCCTCTGGGCTTTGATATTCCTTTCAAGTAGGATCTTTTCAGCGGCATCTGAATTGATGATTTTGCCCTTGAAAAAGATGGATTCGCCCTTACGCTCTCTGATTTTATCAGCAACTTTCTTCTGGCGTTCGTCCTGGGAATGGTCATAAGTATCCTCAATCATCCTCTCATTACGGTGGCCGGTTTCCGCCATGACTTGGTGTGTAGTCCATCCTTCCGCCATGCGGTCAGTGACATTATTATGTCGCAGTTGATGGGGATTGATGGAATACAAGTTTCCGTCCTCATCAACAACATGTTCCTTTGGGAGTTCACGATAGAGCCAAATATAAACGTTTCTTCGAGTAGCAACCTGAGGCTTATCAGCTTTTTCAAACCAGGAGACCGGAGGGCACGGTGGCGTGTGTTTATCAATCAGGGCGTCGTCAATAACGGACGGCCCACCGCACCCAAACTTTACATCATCAAGAAAAGCCTGCATGTAAGGGCTATGGAATGTTTGATGACTCAAGCGCTTCTCGGGAGGAGAAAGTTTTGGCCCCATCTTCAACAAAGCGGTTTGGTTTTCGGCAAGGTGGTGCTCGCGCATATATTCAATGCACTTCTTCGCCCTTACCAAAGCATCTCGTTGTTGAGGGGTGTTGTCGGTTGCCCGATGCTTCCATGTGTAGGTCAACAAAAAGCCCCGTTTCTTTATGGGTAGATCCTTTTGAAGTTGCCGTGCGACAGCTTGTTGCTGTTTGATAAGATCGACAAGGAAAGCTCCCATCCCCTCAAGCTTGACTGTTGTCACCAAAATCCGGCCAGGCCCGTCAGGGTTGCCTGATTGCTTATATTCAGGGATAAGAACGGACATGTACCCTTTACGGTTCGGTTTCAGGCAGTCAATTTGCATCGAGGAAACCTCTGTGCCGCGATTGGGAATGAGGCGATGAAGCCAGTAAGCAACTCTCCGCTCAAGCGGGGTTGTTTCGGCACTATAGATTTTGTCGATCTGAGCGAGTACATACTCAGGCACAGGCTTGACTTCAGAGCGCTTGCTTCTCAGAAAGGGGTTGGGCCTCGGGACCGGGAATTTAATGGGAGAAAAGGGCCACCCGACCATTGAAGAATAGAAAACGTCAACGGCGCTCCAGTAGGAATTGCGTGTTCTCTGCGCTAATTTCTGTGACGTCAAGCGAGCCTGGAATAAGGTCATGCTTTGCCTGTCAACACTGTCAAACCAAATGTTATGCTCATTCAAAAACTCGCAAAAGGGTACTAGGTTGGATACGGCGACTCTTGTAGTGTTGAGGCTGACTCCAGTTTGAAGCCTGTATAAAGCATAGAGCTTAATTGGCTCACGATATGCTTCAGGAATGGTGATGAAACGAAGGGTCTTTTCGTCATTTGATATATTCTTGGCGCCAGAAACCGACTTGTCCATGACCCACGCATTGTCCGACGGTTTGGCGGCTGAGGAATAAGTTGAAAGGAGCTCATATAGCTTGAGGTCAGAGTTCTCCTCATAAACTTCAGCAATATTGTAATATGCACTGCTACCCATTCCTTTCCTCCAAGAACTTAAAGGTCAATGTTCCTAAGTGTGTCAGTGTAAGAATCCAGCCTATGTTTTTCAGATTGATATTCGCGATATTTAGAGAAAACTGCTTCAGGGATACCTTCACTTTGATAGGCCCTGACAAGCTCATCGGTAATTCTGATTTGAGAATCAACGAGGTTCTGCCATTTCTTGCGATATTTCTTGCCCGTGCATAGATTTGGGCACTCGGCACAGGATGTTTCATGCTCACTCCGCTTGCCGCAAGGCCCGTCCGCCATGTGTTTAACACACTGTCCAAATTCAACATCTCGGCGCCCGAGGCAAAAATCAACAAACAGTTGGCGCCTTTCATCTTCGGTATAGGCCTTCAGAACTTCTTCGCCAACATGAACCTCAAATCGTTTATTCCAAAACTCGTTGTTCATGTCGGCAAGTTTTAATTGTTTCGCTTCGTTATAGTAGGTGTCCGCAGTCTGAATGGTCGCCCAATTGAACTGCGCCAGAAGTTCTGGAGTTGTTGCGCCATCGTTAATTAGATCTACCGCCAAGGTCTTGCGGCACTGGTGCGTACCAAAGCGCCACAGGGTTCCATCCCAGGTGCAAATGTTATGCTTGGCGATTAGTTCATTCATCTCCCTGATAATAGTGCCTGTGCTTAAAGGAGAGATGTCGCCCAGAAACTTTGAGTTTCTTCGGACAAAAATCTCTTTTATCTCTTTTCCAGAACGCATGTCCTTTGTAGATTCTGCCTGCTGGATAAAGGCGGCGAGAACATCGTTGTCGGCGACGTTTATGACATGAAACTTGTCTAGGCCTTTCAGCTTTCGGAATTTCGCTGTTTTATTGGGGAGGTATTTGAGCCAATACTCGTCTTTCAGTGGTTCGTGCCTGAGCCAATCCTCTTCAAGAGAATTGGCCTCACCGACACGCATCCCCGTCCCCGACATGATTTCAAAAATGTGTCGGACATCATTGTTGAGGTCTGCCCTGTGGAGGTAAATTTGATCTATCACCTCTTCAGGGATGAAGTCCGCATTTTTAACGTGGTCGTCTATTGCTCTAAATACGACGCGGCTAAAGGGGTTCTGATGAGGTGGTTGCTCGCCAGTAGGCAGCAGTTCAGGTTTTTTAACGAAGAAGTCAAGGAAGCTGTCCATCAAGCGAATATGTGAAAATACGGTCTTGGGGGCCATCCCTTTTCGCTCCGTATTTCTATTTCTATTGGTTTCTATCTCATGCTCAAGGTAGTGTAGAAGCTTGCGCATTAGGGTTATATTGATATCTCGCAGAGACAAGACTTCGGGTGCCGCGTCCTGAATGTACAGCAAGCAGGTCTTTATATTTTCGAAAGGAGTACTGGTAAGAGGTTGCCATTGGCCCCCCTTGTACCCATTCGCCAGGTAGGTCTTCAGGCACTGTCTGAAAGAAGCATTTTTAATCACACGGAAATCAAAGGTCCTGCTCGAAAGCGTATCGACGTTAAGTAGGTAAATAGACCAGACATCATCAGTTGTTTCGTAAACCTTCCGATTTTCCTTTGGAAAGAGTTTCTTCTGTAATTCGCCCTCGCGAAGCACGTGAGGGAGAATAAATTTTTGGTGCACTTTACCTATTGGAATACCATTAGAGCTTTCTGGTAATATGTATTCGAGCATAAACGCTTGGACTGAAACCTGTCGCCGATTAGCGGTAAACTGCTCCTTCAAGACCCTTTCCACGTAAGCGTCAAATTTCCCCGGCCAAAGCTGCTCCGCAATAGTGACCATGCTGCTCATAGCCATTTCCTTGTAGACAGACCTGAGCGGAGCGATCCCGTTCAGGCCATCACGCAGTTCATCAATTACCCTGACGGCTAATTCGGGGTCGCGGCGAAAGGCCTTGCTTGTCTTCCATGACGGATTATATTCAATCGTTACCCCATTGTAGTCCAGGGTGCGCATAGGTTTAGTCATCACCACGCTCATTCTTTTTTTGACGCTCCGTTTGCTCTGTTTTGCGTTTTTTTATACGCCCAGCAACATGCTTTTGTGTCTCTTCGTTCATAGGGTCCAGATAATTCAACAAAGGGGAACCGGACTTCCACTTGCGTTTATCAATTATGTAACGGTCATTTACTCCATCCTCTGGGTGCTTCATTGCATGAAGGACGAGGTTTTGTGTATCAGTGCTTCGCCCAGCATGGGTGACTATTATTTGGGGATCGAACCCAGCAAGATTTGCTGCCGTCTTGAGAATAGTAAGGAAATTGCTGTAACTAACAGCCTTGCCTTGGTGTTTTTGGTGTCGTTTTAGGTTCACGAAGAAAGGAACCAGAAGCCGCCCTAGGCGCTGTTCTAAAGGAGTTCTTTCGAGATTGATATAGTCTTGCAGAATGCGTGCAGTATCCGGGTTACTAAAGTGGACCCAACCAATTTCGCTCTGAGTCACCTTTCCCTTTGACCGTGTTGGCCGAACCTTTGCTTCATAGGGGTCGAACCCGTCAGCTTCAATGCTAAGGACTTCGTCTATTCGTAAGCCCTCCAAAGTCAAGGCGAAGATGGCCCTGTCTCGCAATGTCCGAAAGCAAGCCATAATGCCGTTGACCTGGTCTTGGCTATAGTGCTTGAGTTTTTTATGCTTGGGTGGGTCAGGTAAACCCAAGAGGTTAATGTTATCAAGGTATTGATTGGTCTCGATTTCCCAAATTTGGCCATAAACATAACTCTGCTTTGAGCGCTTATAGCCTTTTGCTTCGCGGGTTTTTCTAGATACAGGCTCGTTTTCGTCAATATTACCGTCCATATGCTTGTAAAGCTCCTTCAGGACAGTAATGTATGTCTTTAGGGTGGGGAGGTCGACCTGTGGATTAAGGGACACCACCTGTTCTTTCAAGTCAGCCCCCATGCCGATGGTTCGCAAGTATACGTTGACATCCTTCTTGGTGGCATCAGTAAAAGTCTTGTTGCGCCCAAGGAGAAAATTCAACCATGGAACGATAATGTTGCCGTAAGTACGGGCGGTGCCGATAGACCTCAGCGCCTTAGATATGAGAAATGAGTTAATCTCAGCTACGAGCATAAGGTCGGGGTCTTCCACAATGCAGACCTCAACCTCCCTCTCTTTTATCGAGAAAACAGCGTTCACCAATCTATACCTACCCTTGTTACTCACGCTCTCCTCCTCGTTCCGTTTCCCGAGGGTAAACATTAACCTTCTGCAATAAACCAACAAGACTTCTTTAACACAAAAATTCACGATAGTAAACAAAAAAGGTGCCTATAAATACAGGCACCTTCAGGATTATTTATTGTGAAATTGGTTTATTGTGAAGAGTTTATCAACTAAACATGAGCCATGGTGCCGACCGGTGGCAAACCCAGTTGGCGGGCCAGGTGCATGTTGCTGGTTCCCGCCAGGTAGTCCGGAATTTCACGGTTGAGGATATCCAGTACCCGTTCCTGCCACTGGCGGTTGAAGCGGCGGCGGGTGCCGAAGTCGATAATCCGCAGTCCGTCCAGCTGGCCGCGCTGCTGCAACAGTGCGATCTTTTCGAAAAGGCGCCGCTGTCCCGTAGCATAATCGGGCCGGGGGTAGGCGGCTCTGGTATGGACCTCGTTGATGATCGACAGGCCGTAGATTTCAAAGAGGGTGACCTGCAGCAGGGGACCGTGCAGGCGCAGCTCGATGTTCTCGCTGTCAGGGCGCAGCGAGAGGTGGTTCATCTCGAGACGCACCGTGGCCAGATAGTCCAGGAAATCAGGTTTGAAATAGCCCAGGGTCGCCAGGTAGCGAATTTCGTCGTCTTGAAAGCGTAGCGAGCACAGATGCTCGAATTGGCGACGGATCTCCGGGATCAACCGCCGGAGTTGCTTGTTTTCGGGATTCCGGCACTTGAATTTCCATTCGGTGTCAGCCCCCTCGAATGCACTGCAGTGGTAAAAGGCCTGCAACATGGTGAGCTTGTACAGGTCCGTATCCAGCAGGGTCTCGATAATCCAGGGCATGTTTTGTGTCTGTGCGGTCATTGTCATCTCCGGAAGAGGTGAACTGAACGTTACCATATCCTTTGCAAGGGAAAAACCCGTTTTGCGCAAAAAGGTCCGGAGCGCAGCTAGTGGACGGGGCCAAATTTTTAAGGGACAATGGCTTATGAGAGAAAGACCAAGGGGATTTCGAAGTTCGGCTGGTATCGGTCCGGGCGCATTCATGGAATAGGCATTTCATCCAGGGGATTTTATCATGGTAAGAGTTTATAGCTCGCAAATACTTGCTTTAGTGGAAAATATGAAGAACCTACTCGCGATTCAAGGCATCGGTTCCAAGATCACCAATCAATATTTGAGCGCAGCGGTTGGCGAAATCCCCCCTATCGAAGCCTGGCCTCAATTGTGGGTCTCGGATGAAGACGCCGATCTTGCAAAAAAGATCGTCGAAGATGCCCTCAAGGATCACCCTGAATACAATGAGGTCCGGATCTGCCCCCATTGCGGAGAGGAAGTCGAAGGCCAATTCGCCGAGTGTTGGAATTGTGGAACAAGGCTGGATTGAAGGTTGGATTCCGAGAGGTGTAGGTCGGAAACGAGGCCGGAGGGGGAGGTCGAAAGGTGCAGCGGTACCCCTGTCATTGGTGGATCTAAATAAAACTTGTGAGAATTAATGAAGATACCTAATATAGGACATGGTGCGCGGCGCAATGAGATGCGGCCGCACCCGGTTTCTCCGTTTTATAAAGAATAGAGGTTTGCAACTTGCCATCCGCTATAAATCATGCCGTCGTCGGCATTTCATTGGGCCTGGCGATCTCAAAGGGTAAAGCTCCCAAGCGATTTTGGGTATTGTCGATAATTTGCGCGATGTTGGCCGATCTCGATGTCCTTACGTTTAAGTTCGGGATCTCCTATGCCAGCCTTTGGGGACACAGGGGCTTCTTTCATTCGATATTTTTCTCGTCCTTATTTGGTTTTTTAATCGCCACTGTCTTTTTTCGAAAACATGGGATGTTTTCAAAAAGATGGCTGGTTTATTCGCTGTACTTTTCGGCAGTGACATCGACCCACGGCGTGCTCGACGCCTTCACCAATGGCGGACTCGGCGTCGCTCTTTTATCCCCCTTTGATGATAAACGTTACTTTTTTTGGGCTACTCCCATTTCGGTTTCCCCCCTGAGTGTCAAAGCTTTCTTCGCTGGAAGAGGTCCGGGGATTCTAAAGAATGAATTTATGTGGGTTTGGTTACCCTCCCTTTTCATGGCGCTAATCGGCAAGTTAAGCTTTTCGCACAGCGGGTTGGACGACAGTGACCCCGGTGGAATGAGTCGGCCGTCAAAGGCATCCATGCAAAAATGAAAAGCAGTCCCGAAACTCGGTGAGCATCTGGCCGGTCGTTTGTGGCCCATCGGTCCGGGGCGTATAGCGGGGTTCGCAGAACTCTATCCGGCGGTATTATCGCAGATCTTTTATCTTCATCAGGAGTCCATGTGGAAACGGAATTTCTCGCTGCATCCATCATTAATCTCGTCATAAATCTGCTTTATACCCTTTTGGCATTGGTGGTCGGGGTCTATGCTCTATTGTGGATCGATAAGAAGCTGCTGAAAAACATTGATTTCGAAGAAGAGTTGAAAAAAGGCAACCTGGCCGTGGCCGTATTTGTTTCGACGATTTTAATTTTTATAGCGATTATGATCGCTTTTGGCTTCCGTGGCTAGAAAGAGATCGACAGGCCGGCGGGCGGGAATCTTTTTCCTCTTATGTATTATTTTGTGGTTCCTGGCCTTTTTAAATTCGATAAAACGCGAGTGGGAGTCGGATTTTGAACTGAACCGGAAGATCGATGCTTCCCTGTCGGCGTTAAACGGGCAGGATCTGGGCCTGAAGGACGGCGCATTCAGTCTTGAGATCTTGCCGGGTAATGGTATGAAACGCACCGCTCGTCAGATAGAGCTGATGTTGCGTGCTACCGGAGACCGGAGCGGGACCTTTACCTTTGAGGATAGGATTGCCGGAATCTTTACCATGTCGGCCCAGGCGATCGATCGGCGACAGTATCTGGTAAATGCCTTTCTGGAAGGGTATGAACCCTTCAGGGTTGATAATGTGATACTCCCTTTGTATGTCCTGGCGCAGCGCAAGAGCTATCAGTTGGACGTGGAGCAATACGCGGGTCGGGAAGAGGTATGGCAGTCGAGTCGACAGGCCTATTTTTATCCACGGGGGGATTGCGAAGACCACGCGATTTTGCTTGCCGATTGGCTGATTTCCATGGGAGAAGACGCCCGGGTTGTCGTCGGAGAGATGCGGGGTGGTGGTCATGCCTGGGTCGTTTTGTTTAAAAACGGCAATGAATATTTGCTGGAAGCGACGACAAAGAATGGGATTTCGCGCCACAAACCTTATCCCCTGGCGGCTCTATTTGCCGGATACTGTCCCGCATATATGTTTAACCGGGAGTCCTTTTGGGAAAACACCGGCATGAAATTCACCACCAAATATTCAGGCAAGCACTGGGTGCGGAAAAGTTTTCTGCGATTTGAGGCGGAACCTTAAGAACGCAAACGAGGCGTTGAAAGAATAAGTAAAAGCAGGTCCACAAAAATAAGGAAATAAGATAAAGGTTATTTTATGGAAGTGTATGCGAAGTCAATTGGCGACAGACTTGATAGGGTTTTTAAAATTATCGCGTGAACCTCTTAAATTTTAGGTAATCAAATAGGTAATGAATACAAGCAAATAAGGATATTTTCGATGATGCGTTTTGATGGTGTACTTGGTTCAATCATGATTTTTTGGAGTGAAAGTTTTCACTATATCTTTACATATTCCATTTATGCACTAATTGTGTGCAGCATCATTTTATTTGTTGAAATTAAAATTCCAAGTAACGATGTCGGGTTAATAAAGTTGGCATTATCAAATTTAATTATGGCAACTATATCAGTTGTGTTAATAACTCTATCAATGCTCGCAGTCGGTTGGTTGCCGTGGAGTTTAGGTGGAGAGTTGGGGAAACTTATTTTTACCGTAATTTTTATGTTTGTAGTGCTTTTATTTGTAAAACTTTATATTGTAAATAGTTGTCGTATCCCATATTCCCTCCCGTTTTTATCTAGTGTAGTAACGACATTGTTCCTGTTAGCTCCGTATATAGCCTTTAATACTTTTGTATTTATGCTGGGATCCGGAGGTTGGCAGAATTAAAAGTGTAAGGAACTTGTCTGGCAGGGTGCACTAACGATGAAAAGAAAGTGCCGTTGCAGAGGGGATGATGGTGCTGAACGTGCCTCTTCCGATTATCGACTGTTTCGCTTGGGCCTGATTCACGTGGCACCGGTGGCGGGAGATTCCACATATAACACCGGAATCATCGAGCGCTGTACCGAATGGGCTGCGTCTCAAGGGACCCTCGGCCAGGGGGCGGTCAAAAGGCGCTCTGCGCCGTTCGCCTCGAAACCGGTTCTCCATGTTATATTTTCGAAGCAGGTCTTCCGCCTGCCGGCTCAAACCTACTCGCCACGTTTTCGTGCAGCAATGCTGCATAGGCTTTTGGTGGCTTTTGCAGCCGGTCACGCGGCGGGTGCGCTCCCGGTTTGCAGGGCATTCCCTTTATCGCCTTTCTTATAGGTTATTTGTTCCGAATTTAGGATGTTTGGCAAATGACTTATATTCATGTATATCTTTAATATGTCATTCATGCCAGTTAACCTCTGAAGCTAATGCGTTGCTATAGCTGAGAAAAGGAGTTCATCATGCCGACTATCATGGAAACCATTGCCGCCGATCCCTCCTTGAAAACCCTCAAAAAAGCGTTGGGAATTGTCGGAGGAGTTCGTGAGAGGTTGGAGAGAACTGGAACCTTGACCTTTTTTGCTCCCAACGATGAGGCCTTTGCACGGCTTAACATGGAACAGATTCTGGGCGATACTGCCAAATTGACGGATATTTTGAATTACCATCTGGTGGGGGAAAAGCATTTTCAAAAGGAGATGGATGTGAAAAATCTGGATTCCCTGGTGACCGAACTGGGCAAGAGTCTTTCCATCTATCTGGATGAAAACGAGATCATGATCGACAATGCCCACCTCATCACCACCGATATCGAGTGCAGTAACGGCGTGATCCACATCATTGACAATGTCTTTTTACCGCAGCATTCCGGGTGGTATGAAACCCTGGCCTGAGAGCAGGGGACATCATATAAAAAAAGGGCGGCTTTTCAGCCGCCCTTTTTTATATTTGTTATATGATTACTTGCCCCAGGATTTAAGTCGCTGTTTGGCGGTCTGGGCTTCCTCGGACAAGGGGAAACTCTTAGTCAGTTTTTCCAGTATGGCAATGGCGCTTTTGCGGTCGCCCAATTGCTCAAACGTCAGTCCTTGTTTGAGATAGGCCGCAGCGGCTTTTGGGTGTTCCCCGTAGGTTTGGATGACTTCCTCAAATTGCAGGATGGCTTTTTCATATTCTTTTTCGCCAAGGTACGATTCCCCTATCCAGTAAGCGGCATTCGATGCCAGGGCATGTTTGGGGTTTTGTTGCAGGAAACCTTCCAGTTGTTTACGGCCGTTGGCATATTGCTTTTGTTTGCGAATCATGTCCACGGCTTGCAAATAAACGGTCTCAGGCTGCGTTGCGGTTGCAACTGAGGTTTGAGCGGCACCGGTGGTGCTGACCGCAGCGGGTGGCTGCCCTTCCAGGGCACTGATGCGTAGACCCAGATCGTCGCGAACCAGGGCCAGTTCTTCCTGCAGTTCATTGCGCTGCTGCTCGATATCGGCAAAGCGGCCGTTGACGCTCTGCAGTTCGAGGCGCAGGTTGTCCAGGTCAGCCTGGGTCTTTGCCTGTTGTTGCGTGAGGGTATCCAGGCGTTGGCGCGTTTGCCCGACCCGGTCGGACTGCTGAGAGGCAAGCTCGCGTTCGGTCGCGGCCAGGCGGCGTTTCATTTCTGCCAGATCACGTCCCATGGCCAGTTCCTGCTGGGAGGCGATGCAACCCGGTAAAAGGGTGAGTACAGCCAGAAGCAACACAGCAAATTTAAGATTTTTCATGACAATCGGTCCTCATTTTTTGAGGGTGGCGGGTCGGTTTGGCCGACCCGCCTTGGACATAATGCTAAATCAGGGGATGATTTTGAATTCTGCACGCCGGTTCATGGCGTAAGCGGCTTCATTCTGGGCCGGATCAAGAGGCATTTCCTCGCCGTAGGAAATCACGCTCAGGCGATCTTTAGCGACTCCCAGGGACTCAAGATAGTTCTGAGTAGCCAGGGCGCGACGCTCACCGAGAGCCAGGTTGTATTCATCCGAACCGCGCTCGTCGCAGTAACCTTCGATACGAATTTTCTGCTCGGAGTTGGCTTTGAGGTAATTTGCATTATTGACCAGAGTGGCCTGAGCTTCGGGGCTCAGGTCGTAACGGTCAAAGTTGAAGTAGATGCGTTCCAGGGAAGAAACGGCTTGGGGCATACCCATGGCGTTTTCATCGCCAACCATGCCTTCGCCAATACCTGTTTCCCCTGCGCCCATCTCTTCAACACCCTGTGTAACCTGTTGTGCTCCTGCCTGATCTGCTGCTGTTGCAGTCGTTGCGGCTGGTTTTTTGGCGCAGCCTACGGCCAACATGGCAGCAAAGACCATCATCAACAACACCTGCATAGAATTCCTTACACCTGCGCGCTTCATGGTTTTGCTCCTTTAACTTTGTTGACAAAAAGGGGTTGAAGACAAAGAACAACTTCGGGAACACCCCGAAGATTTAGAAACCGTCCTATTAAAAATTAACTAATGGTGCAACTTGCGGCACATTATACTTAAACGTCAAAAAAAAAAATAGGGGTATTTAAATGGGTCAACGCTGCCGGGACCACGCCGGGTGCTGGCTTTGTCCGCCGGTGGCGGAAATGCGCTGCATGCCTGTACCGTCCGCCCGCATGATATAAATTCCTCTGCTGCCATCCTGATCCGAAGAATACACCAGGAATCTTCCGTCCGGACTCCAGCGCGGATGTTCCTTGTTGCCCGGTCCGAAAGTCAGCCGCCGTTCATCGGTGCCATCGGGCCGAATGGTATAGATATCGAAAACGTTGCCCTCCAGGCGGGTGAAGGCGATGCGGTCGCCATCGGGGCTCCAGGCCGGGGTGGCATTGTATTTACCGTTGCCGCTGATCCGCTTGGTCTGGCCGCTGAGCAGATCAAGCACAAAAATGTGCGGGTTGCCCTGCCGGTCGGAGACAAATGCAAGTTTATCGCCGGCTGGACTCCAGCTCGGATCGACATCGATGCCCCAATGGTTGGTAAGGCGTCGACGCTGACTGCCGTCGGTACCCAGCAGAACCAGTTCCGGATTGCCGCTTTCCGATTGGGTTAATGCAATTTCCCGACCGTCCGGCCGGAAACGTGCGGAAATATTCAATCCTTTTTTAAACGACAAGCGGGCTTCCTGGCCTGTGCCAAGGTATTTTCGATAGAGATCGGGGTTGCCGGGACGATAGGAAGTGAAGATCACTTCCCGGCCATTTGGCGAGAAGTCGGGGTTCAGGACGATGGAACGATGGTCCGTCAGGCGCAGCGAATTGGCCCCATCGGTGTCCATCAGGTAGAGTTCCTTGTGTCCGCTGCGATTGTCGATGTAAGCGATACGTGAGCTGAATGGGCCCTCTTTGCCGGTAACGCTCTTCAGTATCAGATCGGCAAATTTATGGGCCATGGTGCGCACGTCGCCTTGATAGCCGGAGTAACTCCGACCGGTAAGGAGTCGTCTGTGGATGACATCGAACAGGCGGAATTCAACCAGCAGACGGTCCCCCTGCATGCGATAACCGCCCTTGATAAGGATCTCTGTTCCCAAGAGGGACCACTGATTAAAATCGACCTGGGTGCTGGTCAGGCCGAGTCGCTGTGCATCATCCAGAAACGATGCAGGATCCAGCTGGCGGAACAGCCCCGACATGTCGAGATCATGGCTCATGACCTCGTGCAACTCCCTGGCTACGGCGGGTAACGGGGGCCCGGAAAGGGGCAACATCTCCGTATTGGCCACGGCAACGGTTTGCTGACCGGGGGCGCGAACTTCCACCTGTGCCATGGCGGCGGTCGCCGACAGGCACAGCAGGGCAAACAACAGGCTTGCGAAACGGCGCATGGGCTTAATCCATAAGGTCTTTAAGGTTAAATACAACATCGAACTGCAGTAGCTTGCCGGGCTTGAATGGCAGGACTTTGGTCTTAAGAATAGCTTTTTTGAGCGAATCGTCAAAGGTCGCATCGCCGGAGGACTCGACAAACCGATAGTTGGTCAGCGTGCCGTCGGCGCTATAGCTCACATGCACGGTGGCTTGCAGGTCACGGCGGGAAACCTGGTATTTGGAAAGACTCCAGTTTTCTTTGTAAAAGGCCTGCAGCCAGGTTTGCTGGTCCACGCCTATTTCATCCCCGCTGCCATCGGGCATGCCCAGGGGGGCACCGGAACCGTAGCTTTTGCCGGTGGGAGCGTCCCCTGATAATGCAGCGATTTTGTTTTTCAGGTCGGCCAGTTCCTGCTGCCGTTGCTGATTCTGGCGCATGGCGGCAATTTTATCCTGAACGCTCTGCTCTGCATGCTGGACCGCCTCGGTCGGTTTGGCAGGTTTGCTGCTGTCTTTCACAGGAGCAGGTTTCGTCACGGCTGGTTTGCTGGCGACCGATTTTGGTTTTGATGTGCGCGGCTCTGGCTTGGGGGCCGGCTGAGGAGCAGGTGCCGCTGGTTTCGGCTTGGCGGCCGGTTTGGCTTTCGGCGCAGTCCCGCCGTCAGGGCGTCCGGCCTGGGGATTGAGGACCGGCATTTTGCTCAGGTCCACATAATAGACAGGCCGCTTGTCGATGTGTGTTCCCCCGAAAAAAACGCCGGAAAACAGCACGAAAACCACGATGTGCAGGGCCAGGGAGATAACCAGCAGCCAAAACAGACTTGGTTCATTGCGGGAGTATAACGGTGGTGTTGTCACAGTCGTATCGGCCTTTGCGGCATGGCAAGGTGCAAGTAAATGTTCAACGGCGTTTGGCCGGTTCCGGGGGTTGCGAAACCATCCCCAATTTGTCGATGCCGGCACCCTTGATGGCAGCCATGACCTGCACAACCTTGCCGTAAGCGACGTCGCGGTCGGCCTGCAGAAAGACTTCCTTGTCTTTGCGGCCTTCCATGATCTGGCGCAGTACCGGCATCAGCTTGTCGGGGCCGGGGATGCTGGTTTTGCCGATGGAGATGGCGCCACTTTTATCGACGGTGACCACCAGCGGTTCCTTGCCCGCAGCTAACCCGGGGGCGTCGGATACTTCCGGCAGGTTGACTTCCACGCCTTGCTCAAGCATCGGAGCGGTAACCATGAAGATGATCAGCAGGACCAGCATGACGTCAACCAACGGGGTGACGTTGATTTGCGACAAGGTGGAGCGTGCCGAGCCGTTGCGTTGGCCTACTTCCATGTCAGCTCCTTCGCAGCATGCGGCCGACGATATTCAGGAACTCCTGGCAGAAGCTGTCCATATCGCCGGTCAGGACGTTGACCTTGCTGACAAAGTGGTTGTAGGCAACAACCGCGGGGATGGCGGCTACCAGGCCAATGGCGGTGGCAACCAGTGCCTCGGAGATGCCGGGGGCGACGACCGCCAGGGAAGCGCTGCCGGTTTGGCCAATACCGTGAAACGAATCCATGATCCCCCATACGGTACCGAACAGACCGATAAACGGCGCAGTCGAACCGGTGGTGGCAAGAAACGGCAAATACCGCTCCAGACGCTGAGTTTCCTGGTTGGTGGCGCGCCGCAGGGCTCGGGCGACATTGTCCGCCTGGCCCATCTCTGCGCTGAACGGGGTCGGCTCGTCGCCGTTGTTCTCGCGCTGGTTGCGCATCAGTTCCTGATAGCCATCCCGAAACAACACAGCAGTCGGGGCATGGGGGAAATCCTTCAGGTTTTTACTGATGGTGTCGAGGCGGCGTTTGTTCCAGAAGAATTGCTGAAATCGCCCGGAGTCGCCGATCGCGCTATAGATAACCCGAAACTTCAAAAAGATGATTGCCCAGGAAAGCAGGGAAAACCCGATAAGTATAAGCAGAACCAGTTTGACTACCAGTCCGGCGCCGGAAATCAGCTCCAAGGTGTTACCTCCATGCGTGGGGAAGAAATCTGAAAGTTGTTTCCTCAAGTGAGTTTATCGTGGAAACGCGTAGATTATTCATGAACCTTTGATGCAAGTCAACTGGCATCATCGCAGTGTCCGGTGTGCATGAGCACGGACTTGTGTCTTCTGCCTGAGTCGATATGCTCATAGAAAAAGCAAGGAGGATGCCATGCTTGCCTTGACGCAGATTCGGGAAGCGGCAGCTGCGCTGCGGGGCAGGTTCTGTCGCACGGAACTGATTCATTCCCACTATTTTTCCGAACAGATCGACTTGCCGGTCTATTTCAAGTGTGAAAACCTGCAGCGCTCCGGATCGTTCAAAGTGCGGGGGGCTTTTAATTTTATGAGTCGGCAATCGGCAAGCCGTCTTGCCGCGGGTGTCGTAACCGCTTCCGCCGGCAACCATGCCCAGGGGGTGGCCCTGTCGGCGGCGCGTCTGGGCGTGTCCTCGACGGTGGTGATGCCCGAAAATACGCCTTTGGCCAAAATGCAGGCCACGCGTGCTTATGGCGCCGAGGTGGTGATGCATGGCACGGTGTTTGACGAGGCTCTGGAGGAAGCTTTGCGTCTGAAAAAAGAGCACGGTCTGTTGTATGTGCCGCCCTTTGACGATTTGCTGGTCATGGCCGGCCAAGGGACCGTGGGGCTTGAGATTGTTGAGGACCTGCCCTGTGTCGATACGGTACTGGTGCCTGTCGGTGGTGGCGGATTGATTGCCGGAGTGGCAACCGCCATCAAAGCACTCAGGCCTGCTGCGCGGATTATCGGGGTAGAAGCCGAAATGGCTGCGTCGGCCGTGGCTTCGCGTCGTCAGGGGTGTGTTGTCAGTTTGCCCGCCGCTCATTCTCTTGCAGACGGCATTGCACTGAAGCGTATAGGTGAGAAGACTTTTCCGATCATTGAAGCCTTGGTTGACGAGCTGGTGACGGTCAGTGAAGAACGGATTGCCCTGGCTATTGTGGCGTTGATGGAAAAGACGCGACTGGTGGTGGAAGGTGCCGGCGCTGTCGGGTTGGCGGCTTTGCTGCACGCAGCGCGTCCGCTGGTGCGCGGGAACACTGTGTGTTTGTTGTCGGGAGGCAACATCGATGTGCAGACCATAGCCCGGGTGGTGGATCGGGGCCTGGTGGCGGCCGGACGTTATCTCAAGTTGCGGGTCGAGCTCAACGATGCCCCCGGATCTCTGGGGCAACTGGCGCATTTATTGGGTGAGTGCCGTGCCAATATCTATCATGTCAGTCATGATCGACACCGGCTCGGTGTGCCGATGGGGCGGGCCGAGGTGCATCTGGAGCTTGAAACGCGCGGGCCGGAGCATATTCGGGAGATCCTGGCAGCGCTGGAAAAGGCCGCCTATCGGGTGGGGCGGATGGAAGGCTGACCAGACACGGTTTCATCAAGCAGTTGGGTTGCCAATTGGGCGGTGACGCTGTCGGGCGATCGCTGCATGAGTTGTCGCAGACTGGCGACATCGTCCACATCGTGCCACTCGGGGAGTTCGAGGCAGCTTAACTGCATGTCTAGCATCCGTTTACGGGTTGCAGTCAACACCTCGCCGGTACTCCAGGGGATGTTCCGGAAAAGGTCCGGGGCGGGGTGGCGCAAGCCGATAAGGACGTAGCCGCCATCGCCTGCCGGTGCCAGGACTGCGTCATGATCGTTGAGCCCGGCAAAAGCCTGCCGGATGATAGCTGCAGGCAGGTCGGGACTGTCGGAGCCGATGATCACAACCTGTCGAGCGCCGGAGGCAAAGCGTGAGGCGAACGCCTGTGCCAGGCGTTCGCCGAGATCGTCGCCGGTTTGTTCCGCCAGAGGCAAGTCCGGAAAGTTTCTGTCGAAGAACCGGCGATCCCCCTGGTAAAACAGCACCGTGCGCCAATCGCCCAACCCCGCCAGGTGTGCAGTCTCCCGCAGACTGCATTGGTATAATCGGGCGGCCAGCTCAGGTGTCAGCGGGGGACATAGCCGGGTTTTCACCTGGCCTGGGATCGGTTGTTTGGCAAAAATACCCAGTACCGCTGTTGCTGTCATGGCACCACGGGGGACTCTGTGTCTTCGGCACGGGGCGGAAATTCGACCATGGCGTAAGCCGAATGGTTGTGGATCGATTCGAAGTTTTCGCATTCCACCCGAAACCAGGTGATCTCCGGCGCCGATTTCAGTTTGAGGGTGACTGCCCGCACGATGTCTTCCACAAACATGGGGTTGTCGTAAGCCTGCTCGGTGACGGCTTTTTCATCCTCACGCTTGAGCAGTGCATAGACCGGGGCGCTGCCACATTCTTCGACCCAGCTGATAAGGTCCTCGATCCAGATGAATTTGCTCATGCGAACTTCCACCTTGACCGCGCTGCGCTGGTTGTGAGCGCCGCGTTCGCTGATCTCCTTGGAACAGGGGCACAGGGCGGTCAGCGGGACTTCCACCGCCAGCACGAAATCCTTTTCTTCCGCCAGGGTGCCGCGCAGGCAGCAGCGATATTCCATGAGACTGCGGGCCTTGGAAACCGGTGCTTCTTTTTCGATAAAGTAGGGGAAATCCATTTCGATGTGGGCGCAGGAAGCGTCGAGGCGGTCCTTCATCTCCTGCAGCAGGCCACCCATGTTGCGCATGGTGATTTCGCCCCGATACTGGTTGAGTATCTCCACGAAACGGCTCATGTGGGTGCCCTTGAAGTGATGGGGCAGATCGACGTACATGTTGATGCGGGCCACCGTGTGCTGCTGGTCCTTGTTTTTATCCATGACCACGATGGGATAACGGATATCCTTGACGCCAACCTTGTCGATGGCGACGTTACGCGTATCGCGCTCCATCTGCATATCGCGCATGCGGCTCATCGGGACACCTCCTTGACGTAAGCGGCGGGATCGGCAATCCCCACTTCGGCAAAGCCTTTCAGACGCAATTGGCAGGAGTCGCACAATCCGCAGGCCAACCCCTCCGGGGTGGGGTCGTAGCAGGAATGTGTCAGGGCGTAATCGACACCCAGGTCCAGTCCGCGCTGAATGATCTGTGCCTTGGTCAAATGCAGAAGCGGCGCATGAACGCGGTATTGGCCTTGCCCCTCAACGCCGGCTTTGGTGGCGAGATTGGCGAGCTGCTCGAAGGCACTGATGAATTGCGGCCGGCAGTCCGGGTATCCGGAATAATCGAGGGCGTTGACCCCGATAAAAATGTCGAACGAGCCCAGCACCTCCGCCCAGCCCAAAGCAAAAGACAGGAAGATGGTGTTGCGGGCCGGTACGTAGGTTACCGGGATGGCCTCGTCGATTTGGCGCCCTTTAGGCACTTCCTGGTCGGAGGTCAGGGCACTGCCACCGATACGGCGCAGGTCGAAATCGATAATCATATGGTCGGCGGCGCCGACTTGGGGAGCGTAAATGCGGGCTTTTTCCAGCTCCACCGTGTGCCGCTGCCCGTAATTGAAACTCAAGGCATAGGGGGTAAAGCCGGCCGCACGGGCTTCGGCCATACAGGTTGTGGAATCAAGGCCTCCGCTGTATAGAACAACTGCTTTTTTGCTCATGGATGGTATTCCTTGTTGAAACGGTGTGTTCAGGATCGTCTGATGACGATCAGTTGATCTCGTAATATTTGCCGGTGCCCAACTGGTGCACCTTCATCAGATTGGTCGTTCCGTAGGCTGCCACAGGGCTACCCATGGTAATGATAACAATATCCCCTTTTTGCAGCACTCCCGCCGCCAGCACGGCCTCTTCCACCGAATGAATCTGCGATTCCGTATCCCCGGCAAAATCAACCCGGATCGATTGTACCCCGGAATAGAGGGACAGTCGTCGGCGTACTTCACGCGACGGTGTCACGGCATAAATGGGGATCTCCGGACGAAACCGCGAAACCATGGCTGCCGTCGAGCCGGTCTGGGTAAACGCCAGGATGGCTTTTGCCCCGACATGCATAGCGGTGCGGCAGGCGGCCTCGCCGATGGCATCGGACAGTCGCCGCGGGCTGCCCTGGAGTTTGGGGAAGCTGTAAAACAATTGCTGTTTGAGCAGGGCATCGCTTTCAACGCTGCGCGCCACCCGGTCCATCAAAGCGACCGCTTCGACCGGGTACTTGCCCGTGGCGGTTTCGCCCGACAACATGACCGCATCGGTTCCATCGAGAATGGCGTTGGCCACATCCGATGTTTCAGCTCGGGTCGGACGCGGGTTGTAAATCATGCTTTCAAGCATCTGGGTGGCGGTAATCACAGGCTTGCCCATTTCATGGCAGCGCCGAATAATATGTTTCTGTATCAGAGGCACGCGTTCCGGGCTGATCTCCACTCCCAGGTCGCCACGCGCCACCATGATGGCGTCGGACTCTTCCAGGATAGCATCAAAATCCTCGACAGCCTGGGGTTTTTCGATTTTGGCAACCACCGAAATGGTGCTGTTTTTCGTATGCAGTAAAGTTTTTAATTGTTGCACGTCGGTTGCTTGCCGCACAAACGAAAGAGCCAGGTAGTCGAAGCCCTGGTCTACGGCAAAAGTAACGTCGTCTCGATCTTTATCTGTCAAAGACGGAACGGACAGTGCTGCTCCGGGTAGATTGACGCCTTTGTGATCCTTCAAGGTTCCGCCGGTAAGGATGCGGCAGCGAACAGCCGTCGGCGCTGTGTCGAGGACCTCGAGTTCCAGCAATCCGTCGTCCAGCAGAATCCGGTCGCCACTGGCCACTTCCGAGGCTAGCTCCGAATAGGTCACGGGGATGCGACTGGCTTCGCCTTCGGTATCGTCGGAGGTCAGGATAACCGTATCGCCGGTTTTAAGCTGAACCATGCCGTTTTGCATGCGCCCGGTGCGGATTTTTGGTCCTTGCAGATCCCCGAGAATAGCTACCGGGATCTGGTGCTGCTTGGCCAGATCGCGGATGCGTGTGACGATCAGGGCTTTATTTTTCTGGTCCCCGTGAGAAAAATTCAAACGAAAGAGATCGGTTCCTGCTTTTATCAGCCGCTCGATGCATTCCCGTGAATCGCAGCCCGGTCCGATGGTAGCGATGATTTTGGTATGGCGGAACATGTTTGGATGGTCCTCCATTAAAATGCAAGAGACAGCCGTAAATGAAAGGACCCTGACTATCGAAGTCAGGGTCCCGAACCTGGCGGTTTAGTGGTGGTAGCGTCCGAGACGTTCCGTATGCGCCCGACTTGGTCCTTTGTGGCAGCGGAAGCAGGGTTCGCCCTCGACTTTCTGCTGCTGTATGGGAGACACATCGGGTGGCAGAACCGAGGTTTCCTTTTGCCAGGATTCGCGACCGTATTCGTCGGACAGGGTGACGGCTGTTGCCCGTACTTCCCAGTTGGCACTGATCGGTACGCTATGGCATTGGTCGCAACCTCCCGGGGGTGGGATGGCTTTCCATGCGCCCATCATGGCACAACCGCAAATCACAGCAGCCGGTAATAGCATCCAAAGGAATTTTTTCATGTGGGCAACTATCCTCTCTCGGGAAGTTTCTAAAATCGCAGCAACTATACCATAGCCTCCGACCAAGGCCAATGCGAAATAACGGCCCTTTCACGTCGGTTTGTAGCTGTCGGAGCGGCGTGTTTTTCGATTCTGCTGGTAAGGGTGAGCTTTGACCGGGGAAAATCCTCCGGAGGCATTGCCTGTTAAGCAGGCATCCCGTCGTCGCCGATTGGGAGGTAAATTTCCTGGCTGGCGAGACAAAATCGAACACCGTGCTATTATGTTGCTAAGTGAGTGAACTTGGAAGGCTTTACGCGTTGCCCTTGAAGGGTGCGTGAGGGTGGAAGTTGTGTCACAACGGAGCGTATGCGAAAAAAGTGAGACATATTGATCCGTAATGAATTACTTAAGGATGAATAACTGGGGGTCTGCACCAGTCTGTACTTCGGCCGATAGGCTGTGCCTGTCGAAGCATTTTTCCTGAAAGCTGTTATGGCATTGAAATTGCGTTAAGGTAAAACACTGGTTTATTGATATGTGATCTTTTGGTTGAAATGTTTGGAACCTCTCTGTGTTGTGTGGGCCATATGCTGAAATTATTGGGTTTTTACGTTGTTGCCCAATTTGAAAAGACGTTCATCTTGGCTGAAAGTTTTCTCTGGAAGCAAGTTTAATGGCGCCTGTAGTCATACCGAACCGCAAACGGCATGTTTAGCCGCGCTTAGGGTAGGAGCGCACACCCGGCTTACCGACGATTGTTCCCGCTGCATCGGGAGTTCGGTAAGAAGGGGGCAACTATGGCGGTTGCAGTTAAGTCCGAGCGAAAACCGAATGGCGGCTTCCGCTATTTTGTTTTCTGTTTCGGGCATCCCCGTGGCTAGAGGCTTTTTGGCAAGACCCGAGTTGGGTAAAAAAGAGGATTTTCAAACTTCAAAGGAGGAGTACAAAGATGACCCTTGCAATTCTCATTGCTATTTCCTTAATGTGGGTACCCGTAGCCCTGTTGTTTCTTGGTTTCGGTGAAGCAAAAGGAACCGGCGCCATTACTGCATTTGTCGGTGCCTGCGTTGTAGTCAGTGCTTTTGTCCTTGCTATCCAAGGGGACGCTTTTACCGCCGGTCTGCTGTTTGCCCATGGTCTGCTGTACTGTACCGTTGCTTATGCCCTGCTTGCCGGTCTGGAAAGCATGGCTTCGGTCGGTAACGTCAGCCTTACGGTTGCCATTGTCTCTTTTATCTACATGGTGCTGTTCTACACCGTTAAGGGCAGCGGTTACTTCGCATTTGCCTGCGCCGGGTACACGGTTCTTACCCTCGAGGTGTGGTTGAACGCTTACGGCAAGTTCTCCGCCAAACTGCTGGCCTTCTCCCTGCTCATCTGGGCCGCAGTCGGATTGTACTACCCTGCTTTCATGCTGTTGGCCGGCAAGGAATTGCCTTTCTAGCAGCTGCCAGAATTAAGAATGAAAAAAAACCGGGAGCGCAATCGCGCTCCCGGTTTTTTTATAATTACCGAGTCTTGTGCTTTGGAGATAATCTCCGGCTACTCAGTCCGCTTACTACAAACGAAGGATACTGGAACCCCATGTGAAACCAGCCCCGAAGGTAACCAGGCCGATCAGGTTGCCTTCGCTGAGGCGACCTTCACGGCGGGCCTCGTCCAGGGCGATGGGGATGGAGGCAGCCGAGGTGTTGCCGTAGCGGTCGACGTTGACATAGGTCTGCTCATCGGTCAATTTCAAGCGTTTGCCGAGGGCTTCGATAATACGCAAGTTGGCCTGGTGGGAAATAACCAGGTCCAGGTCTTCAATGGCCACGCCGGAAAGTTTCAGGGCCTTTTTCATGGCTTTGCTCATACAGACCACCGCATGGCGAAAAACTTCGCGACCTTCCATGCGCATGGTATGAAGCTTTTGCTGAACATTTTCGACCGTAGGCGGATTGAGGGAGCCGCAGCCGAGATTGTAGAGCAGATTGCTATGGGTGCCATCGGCGCCGATATGGGTAGACAGGATGCCGCGCTCTTGCTGCGAGGGTCCCACTACCACGGCTCCGGCGCCATCGCCGAACAGTACGCAGGTATTGCGGTCTTCCCAGTCGACCATGGAGGTGAGAATTTCTCCCCCGATCAGCAGTATATGCCGGTGCGTGCCGGAGCGAATCAGACTGTCGGCCAACTGCAGACCGTAGATAAAGCCGGAACAGGCAGCGCTGATATCGAAGGCTGCCGCATTACTCGCTCCGATAAGGGTCTGGACAAAGCAGGCCGTGGCGGGGAACTTCATGTCACCGGTGACCGTGGCCATAATAATCAGGTCGATATCGGTGGCAGCAAGGTTGGCGTCTTCAAGTGCCTTTTTCGCCGCATCGGCGGCCAGACTTGAAAGGGCGGTTCCCGGTTCGACGATGTGGCGGGTGCGAATGCCGGAACGTTCAATAATCCAGGCATCGTTGGTGTCCACCATCTTTTCCAGATCTGCGTTGGTCAGGATCTTTTCGGGGATGGCGCGGCCGGTACCGAGGATCATGGCGCGCTTGCTGTTGTCCATACGGGTCTCCTCCTGATCTAGTAGGAAATAAACGAGCACAAAATAGCATGTTTAGCGTGAGGTCTCAAGGTATTGCGCAACGCGCATCCGTTTATCGGCGTTTAAAACGTCAACGGAACCACCCTGCCTCGCCCATTCTTCTGCAAGTGAATGGCCAACTTCGATTAAGGCGAACTTTTCCTTTGGTCGGATGTATTCCATTCCTGAAGGACGGTCGCATCTACCGAGCGCAGGTGCAGATCCCGTTGCGGGAAGGGAATTTCGATCTCTTCTTCGCGAAAACGCCGGTCGATGTATAGCAACAGGTCGTTTTTGATGATCAGGCGTTCGGCCACAGACTTTGCCCAAACGCGCAGTTCAAAATCGAGGGAACTGGCACCAAAAGCTGTAAAAATAGCCGAAGGTGGGGGGGTGTCAAGGACGTCGGGGTGGGTTTGAGCCGCGCTGTACAGGATTTTCAGAACCTTTTCAACATCGCTGCCGTAAGCTACCCCAACCGGGACAACGATGCGGCACTGTTCATTGGAGAGAGTCCAGTTGGTGACTTTTTCGGATACCAGCAGCGAGTTGGGTACGATAACTTCCGATTGATCAAAGGTTTCAACGGTGGTGGAGCGCAGGCCAATTTTGCGCACCGTGCCCCATTCGTTGTCCAGAACCACCAAGTCCCCGATTTTGATGGGGCGTTCAAACAGCAGAATAAGGCCACTGACAAAATTGTTGACGATATTTTGCAGTCCAAAGCCGATACCGATACCAAGCGCTCCGGCCAGTACCGCAAAATTTTTCAATTCGATGCCGGCCAGACTCAGGGCCATGACTACACCGAAGGCCAGAATGGCATAGTGAAGCAGTTTTTTAATGGAATCACGCACCCCCCTGTCCATCTGCCGGCGCGGGAAAACCTCCTCTTCCAACAGGCTGCGTAACAGCCAGGAAACGAGGATGGCCGTGTACAGGGCAGCGAGTGCGATCAAGAGCATGTTTGCGGAGACGGTTTTGTCGCCCAGCACTATTCCCGTGGATACGATGGTATGCCAGGCTTCGCCAACGCTGTCAAACAGGCGCCAGATCACCATCAGGTGCAAAGCGGTATAGACCATGATGGCAATCGGGACAAGGTGCCAGATGCGGGTTTGTAGTTCCTGTCCATGCCGACGGAAAAAACGCTGTCTTTTAAACATTCTGAGTTTTGCCAGCGTCAGCAATGCTGCGTGCAGCAGGCGTAACGTCAACACTGCAAGCAGGCAGATGAAAACGGTCTTCAGTCCCGCAAAAATAAAATGCTCAGCCAGATTGCCATAACCTCCCACCTGCGCCATGGCGGAAACCCCGAGCAACCCCATCCCGAGTTTCAAAAGATTGCGGAACTGATGCTGTCGGTCTGGCCTGGCCTGCAGCGAGGAATTTTTTATACGCCACAGCACGCATATGCCGGCCAGACATATCCCTGTCAGATAGAGACTGTAGAGAGGTGCGGGGAGTGACAGGCTTTGCAGAATTCGCGACAGAATATAAACGTAGGCCAGCACGCGAATAACCAGTCGTTGCCGGGGACTATCAAACAGTTCGACGCTAAGGGGCACCAGGGACAGGACCGCCCCGGTTGTGAGGATCAGAATCCAGCCTGAAGGCGCATGGCCGTAAAAAGGAGCCAGCACGATGGTCGACAGAAACAAGCTTGCGGAGAAGGGATGGCGCAGGGCGAATAGCAGATCTTCCTCATCCGCCAAACGCTTACCTCGAGATCGCAACATGCCAACCAGAAAAACGACCAAAAACACATGCAAAGCGACCAGTCCACCGCGGTTTTTCCAGAATAGACTGTTGAGAAGATCCAGCTTGCCGAGTCCGGCAGGGATGGAAGAAAACAGGGTGCTGTCGAATTGCCGATAGAATTCCGGATTGAAAACGGAAGGTTGATTACGCGCCAGGAGTTGTACGCGACTGACGGCCAGAAGCTGTTCAATCTGGCCGATTTGTTGGGTAATCCGCGTTTGCAGGGCCGTGACTTTCTGCTGCAGGGCCACAAGGGGAGGCGATAGCTCCTCGAGTTGTTGCAGGGATTGCTCAATGGTTTGTCGTGCCTGGATGAAAACTTCCGGAGGTGCAAGTGGGCTGGGGGTTGGGAATGATTTCTGCCATTGCTGCCAGAACTGTTTTTGGTCCTGCCATTTACCGCGCAAGGCCTCGATCTGTGCCAGTCGCAGGAAGAGTTCGTCCAGCAGTTGCGTGGTTTTATCCTTGTGACCCAAAAGCGTGGTTCTGGACTGCTGCAAATTGTCGAGGGGCCAATTCTGAATCGGACCCATGTTATTTTCACGTTCGGTCCATTGGTCCTGCCATTGTTGAAGGGAGGTCAGGGTCAGGTTAATAGCGTCGAGATTGGCAAGAGCGTTTAGCTGGTTATCCAAGGCGCTCTTTTCTTCTGTGAGTTTAGCCAATCGGGGATAAATCTCAGCCACGCCGGGTAAAGGTGCCGGTTCCGCGGATTCCGGGGTGGCGGCAGGCTGATCGGCATGGACCGTCACAGCCATGGACAACAGAAGTAAAACAACACAGCAGGTCAGCAGACGTTTCATAAATCACCCATGGGGACAGGAATTTCTTATTTTTCGACAGGCGCAAGTCTACCATTTGCCCGCTGGTTTGCCACCTTTTTTAAACAACAACCAACACAACCGGTTGGGGTTCGGGGGACGATAGGGAAAAGTCTGGTAAAATTTGACCTGAAGCTCATTTTTGCACGGGAAAGGTATGCATGGACAAGGGAGATGTCCGACAGGGTACGGTGGTGGCTGTGCATGGCGGGGTGGTCGATGCCCGGTTCGATGACGGTCTGCCGCAGATCAACGCACTGTTGTTGGCAGGTTCGCAGGGTCAATTCAAGGTGGAAGTCATGCTGCATCTCGATAGCCACCACGTGCGCGGCAATGCCCTGACGCCAACTCAGGGGCTGGCCTGCGGAGAGGTCATCAAGGACAGCGGTACGCCGCTGCGGGCACCGGTGGGGCCGGGGATACTGGGTCGGGTATTCAATGTGTTCGGCGAACCCATCGATCAGAGGCCGCCGCCCGAGGGCTGCCGCTGGCGGTCGGTTCTGACCAAGCCGACCGGATTGTCGGAGAGACCCGTTAAAGCCGAGGTGTTTATTACCGGTATCAAGGCCATCGATGTCCTGGCCCCCCTGGAAAGGGGTGGCAAGGCCGGATTGTTCGGCGGTGCCGGTGTCGGTAAGACGGTGCTGATTACCGAACTGATTCATAATATGGTCGGTCAGCACGAAGGGGTTTCGCTCTTTTGTGGCATCGGCGAACGGTGTCGGGAAGGCGAGGAACTGTATCGTGAAATGCGTGAGGCGGGAGTGCTCGATAACACCGTGATGGTGTTCGGCCAGATGAACGAGCCACCCGGTGCTCGGTTCCGGGTAGGGCTCACTGCTCTGACCATGGCAGAATACTTTCGCGACGATCAGGGGCAGGACGTGCTGCTGTTGATCGACAATATTTTTCGCTTTATCCAGGCGGGTATGGAGATCTCCGGGCTTTTGGGGCTCATGCCTTCACGCCTCGGTTACCAGCCGACCATGGGGACCGAACTCGCGCAGTTGCAGGAGCGCATTTCAAGTACCAGGCAGGCTGCCATTACCTCCATTCAGGCGGTATACGTGCCGGCCGATGATTTTACCGACCCGGCGGCGGTGCATGCCTTCTCCCATCTGTCAGCTTCCATTGTCCTGTCGCGACGGCGGGCCAGCGAGGGATTGTATCCCGCCATCGATCCGCTGCATTCCAACTCCAGCATGCTCAATCCACGCATCGTGGGTGAGCGTCATTACCGCCTGGCCCAGGAGATCCGGCGCACCCTGGCCACCTATGAGGAACTCAAGGACATCATCGCCATGCTGGGGTTGGAGGAATTGTCCCGGGACGACCGCCGCGTGGTATTTCGTGCCCGGCGCCTGGAACGTTTTCTGACCCAGCCCTTTTACACCACCGAACAGTTTACCGGCATGCAGGGGCGCACGGTCTCCCTGGAGGCGGCCCTCGATGGTTGCGAAGCCATCCTTAACGATGAATTTTCCGATGCTCCGGAAAAGGTGCTCTACATGATCGGAGGGATCGAGGAAGCGCGCCAACGTTTGCGCGATCGCGATGCCGCTGAAAAGAGCACAGCGTCATGAGGCTTACGGTGCAGACCCCGGCGGAGCGTATACTCGATTGCGCCGTGACCAAGGTTGTGGTGGAAGGCTTGAACGGCTCTTTCTGCCTGCGGCCACGGCATGTCGATCTGGTGTCGGCGCTGGTGCCTGGATTGTTTTATTACGAAACAATCCAGGGTGCGGGCCACTATCTGGCCCTCGACCGCGGACTGTTGGTCAAACAGGGCAGGCTGGTGTCGGTGGCGGTACGCAATGCCGTCTCGGGAGGCGACCTGGGCGACCTGCTGGAGGTGGTACATCTGCGTTTCCGAGCGCTGGACGAGCAGGAACGGGTGGTGCGCAGCGCTATGGCCCGCCTGGAATCCGATTTTTTACGCCGCTTCATGGAGCTGTCATGACCGATGAAAAGGATAAGACGCCCCGCACCGGGCAACAGTCGCGCGATGAATTGCGGCGCCTGCTGGCGGCCAAGCAGGCACGCAAGCTGCGGGCCATGGAACAGCGAGGGCGCAGCGCCTGGTTCGGTCTTGGCATGTTTGGCCTGGTCGGTTGGTCGGTGGCCATCCCGGCGGTGGCGCTTACGGCTCTCGGAGTGTGGATCGATGCCCGCCACGCCGGCCCTTATTCCTGGACCCTGATGCTGTTGGTGATCGGAGTTGGTTTGGGCTGCGTCAATGCCTGGATCTGGATCAGTCGCGAACGCAGGGATATCGAAACCGAGCGTCGCGAACCGCCACAGGATGATGCGCATGACCACGACTGAACTCAGCCGACTGGCGATGTCCCTGGTGGCCGGAGGTCTGTTGGGTGCAGGTTATTTCGGCGGACTTTACCTGACCGTGAAACGTGTGGGACGAGTGTCGTCTCCGCAGTTGTTACTGGTCGCCAGCTTTTTGGTTCGGCTGCTGGTGGTGCTGGGGGCTTTTTACCTGCTATCTTCCTGGGGAGCTTTGGCCATGATGACCGGCATGGGGGGATTTTTAATCGCGCGGATGGCATGGCTGCGGTCCCGGTATGGACGTGGGGGGGTAGGCTCAAGGTCCGGCACAAGATGAAAGGAGCCAGTGATTAGTGATTGGTAACGGCCTGTCGCCTTTGCTTCCCCCTTTGATGCCGGTACAACCCCGCGGTCCTGGCTTTCCGGTACCGGTCATCGGGTTTTGAGTAATGAGGATTAATATTTATGGAAATTACACCAGACATCTTCATCTTCTGGCAATGGCAGGGGCTCAAGGTTAATGCCACCATCGCCATAACCTGGTTCAACATGTTGATCCTGGTTATGGGGGCCTGGCTGGTGACGCGGCGCCTGCGCCGGGAAGGGCGTTTGTCACGCTGGCAGAACCTGCTTGAGGTGCTGGTCTCCGGCATGGAAGAGCAGATCAACGACATGGGGTTGGCGCCGCCACGGGAGTTTCTGCCGTTTCTAGGCAGCCTGTTTTTGTTCGTGTTGTTTTCCAACCTGCTGGCTGTGATTCCCGGTTATGTCGCGCCGACGGGATCGCTATCGACGACCACTGCCCTGGCCATCTGTGTGTTTATATCCGTGCCGCTGTGGGGCATTCAGCGACGCGGTCTTATCGGTTACTTGCGGATGTACATCAAGCCTTCGGTTTTCATGTTGCCTTTCAACATTATGGGTGAGGTGTCCCGCACCCTTGCTCTGGCTGTGCGCCTGTTCGGCAACGTTATGAGCGGCAGCATGATAGCCGGCATCCTGTTGTCCATCGCTCCCCTGTTTTTCCCGGTGCTGATGCAGCTTCTGGGACTGATTACCGGAGTCATTCAGGCTTATATCTTTGCGGTGCTGGCGGCGGTTTATATTGCCGCCGGCGCACAGATGGAGCAGCAAAGGGAGCAACAGGTCCAAGGCTAGTAGCACTTGTAAGTTTACAATGATGTTTTCAGGCTGATTGAAAGGAGTCCTGCATGGAAAGTCTTACATGGGTTGCCGTGTCGTCCATCTTGTCGGCGGGCATCTGCATCGGAATCGGAGCTATCGGCCCGGCTCTCGGCGAGGGGCGGGCGCTTGCCCAGGCCCTGGCGGCCCTGGCACAGCAGCCGGACGAAGCCAATACCATCACCCGCACCCTGTTTGTCGGGTTGGCGATGGTCGAATCCACGGCGATTTACTGTTTCGTGGTTTCCATGATCCTTATTTTTGCCAATCCCTTCTGGCGGTTCTTTCTGGCCCGAGTCGGTGAAGGAGGCTAATCGGTGCTTATCGACTGGTTCACTGTTGCGGCCCAAGCGGTCAATTTTTTGATTCTGGTGGCTTTGCTCAAGCGGTTTTTGTATGGACCGATCCTGCGCGCCATGGATCGCCGTGAGGAACGCCTGGCTGTCTGTTTTGCCGAGGCCGAGAGCAAGTTGGTCGAAGCGGGGCAGCTCGAAGAGCAATACCGCGGTCTGTTGCAGGAGCTCGAGGAAGCGCGCGGCGTCAAGTTGCGTCAGGTGGAGGAGGATGTTGAGGAACAACGCCGTAAGCTGATCGCCGCCGCCAAGGAAGAAGCTTCCGAGGTCCGGCGGGCCTGGGCCACGGCCATTCGTGAGGAACGGGAATCCTTTTTCACCGAGCTTAAAAAACGCGTGGGTGGTGAAATGTTAAAAATCGCTCGCAAGTCGCTCGGGGATTTGGCCAATACCGAACTGGAGCAATTGATGGTTGCGCGTTTTAACGAGCGACTGGCGGAACTCCGCAGTGACGAGCGGGAACAGGTCGCTTTGGCGGCCTGCGATCGCGGGGTCCTGGTTCGAAGTCCTTTCGCCCTGCCCGAGTCGCTACGCCAGCGTCTGGCCGAAGGCGTACAACAGGCACTGGGGCAGCCGGTGGCGTTGCAGTACCAGGATCAGGCAGTGATGCCGCTCGGCATCGAATTGACCGTGGGAGGGCTTAAGTTGTCCTGGGGCGTCGACAGTTATTTTGAGCAGTTGGAGCAGGAGGTAGCAATCCTTTATGACGGTCAGGCCAGCATCTCGGCAGAGGGCCACCTATGAACGATCCCAGCCCCTCACTGACTTCGGTGCTAAAGAGCGCTTTTGATACTCTCGATCAGGCGGTGGAAGGATTCTCACCGGTACTGGCGGTGCAACATGTCGGCTGGGTGGAGTATGTCGGCAAGGGCATTGCGCGGGTAGGGGGGCTGCCGGGGGTACGCTGCGAGGAGTTGCTGGCCTTTCCGGGTAATTTGTTGGGACTGGCGCTTGATGTCGCCGAAGAGCAGGTCGGGGTGGTGCTGCTGGGCGATTACGGTCATCTGCAGGCCGGGGACGAGGTACGGCGTACCGGGCGGGTGTTTGATGTGCCGGTAGGTGACGGCCTGATCGGGCGGGTGGTTGATCCTGTCGGGCGTAGTCTCGATGGCGGCAAGCCTGTGACCTTTCAGCGTCGACTTCCGGTGGAACGCCCTGCCCCGCCGATTATGGATCGTCTGCCGGTAACTCAGCCGCTGATGACCGGTATCAAGGTCATCGACGCTCTGATTCCCATAGGACGTGGACAGCGCGAATTGATCCTCGGCGATCGGCAGACCGGCAAGACGGCTATCGCTATCGATGCCATCATCAATCAGCACGATCAGGATGTGCTGTGCATTTACTGCGCTATCGGGCAACGTGCCTCCAGTGTTGCCGGGGTGGTCTCCGAATTGCGCAACTGCGGCGCCCTCGACTACAGCATCGTGGTGGTGGCGGAGGGGGACGCGCCGCCGGGCCTGCAGTATATTGCCCCGTATGCCGCGACCAGCATGGCTGAGCATTTCATGGAACATGGTCGCGATGTGTTGATCGTTTATGACGATTTGACTCACCACGCCCGTGCTTATCGCGAGATTTCCCTGCTATTGCGCCGGCCGCCGGGCCGCGAAGCTTTTCCCGGCGATATTTTCTACGTTCACTCGCGGCTTCTGGAGCGCGCCACGCACCTCTCTGAACCGCGAGGTGGCGGCAGTCTTACGGCTTTGCCTATTATTGAGACCGAGGCCCAGAACCTGTCGGCCTATATTCCGACCAACCTGATTTCCATTACCGACGGCCAGGTCTACCTGTCACCGGAGCTGTTCCAGAAAGGGTTGTTACCCCCCGTCGATGTCGGCAAATCGGTCTCCCGTGTCGGAGGCAAAACCCAGTTGGCCGCCTACCGGGCGGTAGCCGGCGATTTGCGCCTGACCTATTCCCAGTTCGAGGAACTCGAAGCCTTCGCCCGCTTCGGTACCCGCCTGGATGAAGAAACCCGTCAGGTTCTGCACCGTGGTCGCCGGGTGCGCGCTATCCTTAAGCAGCCGCAGTTCCGGCCGCGTACCGCGCCTCAGCAGGTATTGGTGTTGCATGCGCTGAACAACGGGGTTTTCGATAAGGTCGACGAAGCAGATCTTTTCGAGGTGGAGCAGGCGGTTTGCTCAGCGGTGCCTGAATTGCCTGAAATCGTAGAGAAAATTTTACGCGGAGAGGCTCTGTCGAGCGAAGATCTTATCGCCATGCTGGACGCCGCCACCCGCGCGGTGCGACCGTTTATCAAGGTCGGGGAGGACGAGGATGCCGGCGCTGCAGGAGTTGCAACATAAAATCAAAAGCGCCTCGGACCTGCACATGGTGGTGCGCACCATGAAGGCGTTGGCGGCGGTCAGCATCCGTCAATACGAGGATGCGGTGCGAGCCCTCGATGGCTATTATGACGCCGTTGAGCTGGGGCTGCGTGCGGTGTTGCGCGATCGCCCTCTCACCGGCCGCGCGCGACCTGCCGGGGATACCGTGGCGCTGATTCTCGGTTCGGATCAGGGCATGGCGGGGCGCTTCAACGACGCCATGCTCGAATATGCGACGGGCTGGCTGCAGCGCGATGCCGATATCAAGGGTGCGCCAGAGTGTTGGGTTGCCGGGGAAAAAATCGCTGGCGGCGTGGAAGAACGTTTTGGCGATGTGCGGGAGCTTTTTGCCCTGCCGACCTCGGTACAGAGTATCACCGCCACCGTGCAGGAGGTGCTGGTGCGGTTTGAGCGCCGCCGAAGTCACAGCGAGTGCCGGCTGCTGTTATTTCACAACCGGCCACTGGCCGGGGCGGCCTATGAACAGCAGTGCGTATTGCTGCTGCCCCCCGATGAGCGTTGGTTACGACACATGGCCGGTCAAAAGTGGCCCGGCCGTTGCCTGCCCATGGTTGCAGCTCCTTGGGAGCAGTCTTTTCCCGCCTTGATCAGCGAATACCTGTTCGTCACACTGTTTCGCGGTTTTGCCACCTCCCTTGCGGCGGAAAACGCCGCCCGGCTGGCGGCCATGCAACGTGCCGAAAAAAATATCGAGGAACTCCAGGCCGATCTGCAATCCCGCTACCACGCGCTGCGGCAGACGGTCATTACCGAGGAGCTGTTCGACATTATTTCAGGTTTCGAAGCCCTCGGCGGCAACGACGACCGGGCCGGGCGCTATAAGTAAAGTCGGAGTGTTTATTTTATTCCAAGTTTCTCCATGAGTTCCTCCACTTCTTCCGCCCCTTCGTCGTAGAGTTCTTCCTCCTCCGGCGCCAGATGCTTGAGCAACCGCAAGAACTCACCGGCATGCACCCGTTCCTCATCGGCGATGTCCTTGAGTACCTCGATGGCCAGCTCATCGTCTGTCGATTCGGCCAGTTGCATGTAAAGCTGCACCGCTTCGTATTCGGCAGACACCATATATCGGATGGCGCGGATCAGCTCCTGCTTGGTCAATTTGCGATCGCAGGCATTACCGGCAAAGGGATTGGCGAATTCAGGCATGACGGTTTCCTTTCGATTGGGAATGGGCAGGATGGTGCCACGTGGATTCTTTCGACGCGGCTTTATTCTATGCTGGATATCCTATGGGAGAGGGTAGTCAAGGTAGTGGCAGTGGAAAAGGGTGTTTTCACCACGAAGAGCACGAAGGACACGAAGAATGGATTAAGCGTACTGACAGAGCAAGAGACTGATCCTGCGATATGTTCTTACCCTTTAAACCTCTGACCTTGAATTTCCTCGTGCTCTTCGAGTCCTTATATATGTTATTCGTTGTCCTCTGCAATCTTGCTTTTACAGGGATGTGCAGGATGATCAGGATAACCCCCTAAACTCAGGGCCGATGGTTCTCATCCTGTCCATCCTGTATATCCCTGTTCGTGGTGGCGTTGTCGTTATCGAAACTTCTTAGTGTCCTTCGTGGTAAAAAAATTAATGCATCGGTTCATTAGGTTATAAGGGGTTCCCGGCAGGAGTGGTCAGGGGGTATCATAGGTCTGAGGCTTATTATGACCAAACCATCGACCACTCAGCCACCGGATTGGCATTTCGAACAGGGGCCCATCCGGCCGCCGAGCGAGGCCCGCAGCCTTTTACTACGGGTCAGCCGCAACTGCCCATGGAACCGCTGTACCTTCTGTCCGGTTTACAAGGGGCGCAAGTTTTCAATGCGGTCCGTTGAGGAGGTATGCCGCGATATCGATGCGGTCGCCCGGCATCTTGACCTGCTGCGTCGGAACCTCCGCGACGTCGGTGTTGAAACACAGGGGTTGTTGCAGCTATTGCATGACCGGTTGCCGCCTGAAGAGCAGACTTCGTTTCGGGCTGCGGCGCATTGGCTGGTCGGGGGCTTGCAGTCGGTTTTCCTGCAGGATGCTGACGGACTGGTCGTTGGACCCAAACGGCTGAGTGTTATCCTTGCGCATCTGCAGGCAACTTTTCCGTGGACGTTTCGCATTACCGCCTACACCCGTTCGCAAACGGTCCTGCGGTTTAGCCAGGAGGAATTAATTGCTCTGCGGAAGTCGGGCCTGACGCGGTTGTATATCGGTCTGGAGTCCGGCTGCGACGCGGTGCTGGAAAAGGTTTGCAAAGGTGCGACCCGGGCGATGCACATCCAGGCCGGCCAGCGTGTCAAGCAAGCGGGGATCGAACTGTCGGAATATGTCATGCCCGGCCTGGGTGGCAGGGCGTTATCGGAGCGCCATGCTTGTGACTCCGCCACCGCGCTGAATGCTATCCGCCCCGATTTTATCCGCCTGCGCACCTTGGCCCTTCCGGAGGGCACGCCCCTGCATGCGGAGTGGCTCAGCGGTCGGTTCGAGCCCTGCACCAGTGTCGAAATTGCCGGGGAGCTTTTGCTTTTTCTGCAAACCCTGGATGGGATTGCTGGTGAACTGGCCAGCGATCACGTGCTGAATCTGTTTGAAGATCTGGCCGGAATCTTGCCCGGCGATCAACCACGGCTGGTGGCCATGGTGCAAGCGTTTCTCGATCTGACTGAGGAGCGGCGCTGCGTCTACCTGGTCGGCCGCCGAGGCGGTGTGTTGCGCGGCCTGCAGGATCTGAACGATCCCGATAAGGAAGCTGCCGCCCAGGCACTTTGTCTGCAACTTGGGGCCAATCCGGATAACGTCGAGGATATTTGCCGCAGGCTGATGCAGCGCTTTATCTGAATTGAAAGGAGATCGTTTCGCTATGATACGCACTTGCACCATCGATACCCCTTTGGGGCCTATGACGGCTGCGGCTTTGAACGGCAAGCTTATCGGTTTATGGTTTGTGGGCCAGAAACACTATCCGGCCGCTGCGCAGAGCTGGGCGTCCCAGCCCGATTATCCTGTTCTGGTAAATTTACGGGCATGGATCGAGGAATACTTTGCGGGGAAGGGTGAAAGATTTGATCTGCCATTGGAGCCGCAGGGGACCCCTTTTCAAAAAGCCGTCTGGAAAATCCTGCTGCAGGTGCCACCGGGAAAAACCATCACCTACGGAGATATTGCCAGACAACTCGCGGCTGTACGCGGTGTGCCTTCCATGTCGGCCCAGGCCGTGGGAGGCGCTATCGGGCGCAACCCCATTTCCATCCTGATCCCCTGTCATCGAGTGATCGGGGCCGACGGTAGTCTGACCGGCTACGCAGCGGGCGTGGATAAAAAACAGGCGCTGTTGCAGTTGGAAGGGGCTGGCAGGAACCCGGATGCAGTGCCGGGTTCATTACCAAATAGGTAGAAAGGGCATTATTACCACGAAGGACACGAAGTGCACGAAGACAGACGTAAAGGCAAACCTTTATGTGCTTTTTAAAATACCTAAAGAAATGGTTTTGGTTTTTCTTCGTGTCCTTCGTGCTCTTCGTGGTGAAAATCTAAATAAAAACTTCTATCTCTTATCCTCAATTGTCCCGCCTATCCCTGAAAATCCTTGAAACTCACCCTGAAAAATAAGCTGTAGAGCACCGGCACGACACCCAAAGTCAGTACCGTCGCGAAGATCAGACCGAAAATGATGGCGATGGCCATGGTCTCCCACAACGGGCCGCCGCCGAGCCACAGAGGCAGCAGGCCGCCGACGGTGGTGCCTGTAGTCAGCAGGATCGGTCGTAATCGGCGCATGGCCGATTCGAGGATGGCCTGGGCCGGTGGCAGGCCGTTCTGCTCGATTTCGATATTGATGCGGTCGATGAGCACAATGGCATTGTTTATGACGATCCCCGCCAACGATATAATCCCCAGCAAGGTCATGAAGCCGAAATAACTGCCGGTCAGCAACAGGCCGATGGTGACGCCGATCATGCCCAACGGGATGGTAAGCAGGATGATCAGGGGGCGTCGCAGAGAGTTGAATTGCCCCACCAGCAGCAGTACCACGATCAGTCCGGTAATCGGCAGGTTGACAGCGATCGACTCGTTGGCTTTGCCCGAGGTCTCCAGCTCCCCGCCCATCTCATACTTGTAACCGAAGGGCCACTTTTTCTGAGCGTTTTGCAGCCAGCTATCCATTTTTTCGGCGATGGCGATGGGGTTGCCGGTCTGGTCGATGCCCGCTTCGACGGTCACGGTGCGGCGGCGGTCGCGGCGCAGAATTTTAGCCGGTTGCCAGGCGATTTCGATATCGGCTACCTGTTTAAGGGGGACGGACTGGCCGGTGCGCTGGACATAGATGTTGTGGGTTTCCAGCTTGCCGAAATCCTGCCGGTCGGCGGCGGTGGAGCGCAGGGTGACCGGAATGACTTCATCCTGTTCGCGGTATTCGGTGGTGGTGATACCGCTGAGGATCGTTTGCAGCGACACCGCCACGTCACGACTGGTAAGGCCGGCCCGAAGGGCACGGGGCTGGTTGACGCGCACCACCAGTTTCTTGGTGCGAGCTCCCCAGTCGTCGGTGATGTTGAGGATGCCGGGCATGCCGGCCAGGTGCTCCTTAACCTCGTCACCGATGGTGAAAAGTTTGTCGCTGTCTTTACCCGACAGGCGGATTTCCACCGGGTTGTCGATCGGCGGGCCAAGGTTGAGGGGCCGGATACGCGGGGTCAGGTCAGGAAAATGGCTCTGGCAGAAGGCCTCCAGGCGCGGCAGCGAGACCTCGAGATTGTGGCGCCGGGAAGTGCCGTTGATCAGCACATAGGCGTATTCCGGGCTGGGCGGCTCCGGTTTGTAGGGGAGCATGTAGCGTGGGGCACCTTCGCCGATGAAGGCGACCCAGTCGGTGATCCCTTCGCCACCCTCCTTGCGCACCAGATCTGTGTGCATGAAATCCTCGATCTGCTGCACCACGGCCTCGGTACGTTTCAGAGGGGTGCCCATGGGCAGGCGCAGCTCCGCGTAAAAGATAGCTTTCTCGTTGGCCGGAAAAAACGATTTGGGGACCATCTGCAATCCGGCCATGGCGGCGATAAATACCACGACGATACCGGCCATACTTACCCATGGATGCTGCAGCAGACCCAATAGTACCCGGCGGTACCCACGGTAAAAACGGGATTGAAAATTAACCGCTCCAGCCTTGCTGTCAGGGTGCAAAAAATGGGTGCACAGCAGCGGCGTCATGGTTAACGACAGCATCCAGGAACAGAGCAGCGTAATGGTGACCACCTTGAACAGTGGCGCGGTGTATTCGCCGGTGGACGATTTGGCCAGAAAAATCGGCAAAAAGGCGACGGCGGTAGTCAGCGACGAGGTCAGCAGAGGGATTTTCAGTTCCTGCGCTGAATCGATGGCGGCCTGCCGGGCCGGTTTGCCGTCGGCCATCTGCACCATGATCGATTCGCTCATAACGATGGCGTTGTCGACCAGCATGCCAAGTGCGATGATCATGGAGGCCAGTGACATCTGGTCGATGCCGATATTCAAAAATCCCATGACCATCAGCGACATGATCATCGCCATGGGGATCAGGCTGGCCACCACCAGGCCGGTACGCAGGCCTAGAAATAGCAGCATCATCACCAGCACGATGAGCATCGACTGCAGCAGGTTGTTGACGAACTCGTTGACCTTGCGTTCGACGTGCTTCGGTTGGAACGCAACCAGGTCGAAGTTGACGCCGATGGGGTAGGCTTGCTCAAAGCGGACCAGGGCTTGCTGGACTTCTTCGCCGAGCTTGAGGATATCGCCCCCTTCACGCAGATGGATGGCCAGGGTTAAAGCCGGCTGTCCGGCGTAATGAACTTTAGCCTTGGGCGGATCGATGTAACCGCGATGGATGGCGACGAGATCCTCCAGGAAAACCACATTCTGGCCGCCGGGAACATTGATGACGGTGCGCTTGAGGTCCTCGACCGAATCGAAGTTGCCGGTCGGCTCCAGCACGATCTGCTCTTTATCGGTGAAAATTTCGCCGCCGGGGATAATGATATTACGCGCTTCGAGGATGCTTTTAAGCTGCAGGGGGGACAGGCCCAGTTCGGCCAGTCGGGCATTGTTGTACTCGACAAAGATCCGCTCTTGCTGCACACCCTGGATATCGACCTTGGCGATGTCGTCGCTGAGCAGCAGTTCGTTGCGGCAGTCGTCGGCGATTTTCTTGAGCTCGGCATAGCTGAAGTCCTTGCCGGTGATAGCGATGAGGGTGCCGAAAATATCGCCGAATTCGTCGTTGACGAAGGGGCCAACCACCTCCTCGGGAAGCTCGCCGGTAGCGCGTTGCACCTTGCGGCGTAAATTATCCCAGATGGGGCGCATGTTTTTATAACGTTCGAGGATGTTGACGAAGATGACCGACACGCCCGGCTTCGATTCGCTATCGATGTAATCGATTTCAGGGATTTCCTGGATGATCTTTTCCAGTTTGTCGGTGACCAGTTGCTCGACCCGCTCGGGGCTGGCACCAGGAAAATAGGTCAACACCTGGGCGGTGCGCACCACGAACCCCGGGTCTTCGTCGCGGGGCAGGGATTTGAAGAAGAACAGCCCCGCCAGCGCTACAACAGCCAGGGCTACATAGGTGATGCGGGTTTTGTCGAGGGCAGCGCGGGTAATATTCATGGCGCCTGCTCCTTTTCCGCCAGCAGTTTGACCTGCTGCCCATCGTGGATAAGTGCGACGCCGGCAGTGACAATGCGATCACCGTTGTGCAATCCGGTGAAGATTTCCAGACCCTCTGCGGTAAGTTCGCCGATGCCCACAGGTTGGCGGCGGACTTTACCCTGCTCGGTATCTTCCGGTTCAACAATATACACAAACCGTCCATCGCGATCTTCGCCCACCGCTTCGGGGGGCACGACAAAACGGCTGCCACCGCTATCCCGTTGTGGAAAAGTAAAAGTGACCTCTGCTGCCATGCCGGGGCGGATAGCGCTATCGGCGCGATCGAGCCGCACCGTGACGGGGTAGGTTGTGGCATAGGTGGTGGCCGCTACCCCGACTTCGGTAACGCTGGCAGCAAAGGTACGCTGTGGCGAGGCATCAAAGCGAACCACAACCCTGCTGCCCCGCTCGATCCCGGTGATAAGGCTTTCGGGGACGGCGACGATGACTTCCGGCATGGCCCCGGCGGTCAGCTCCGCTACTACCTTGCCGGAGGCGACATTTTCCCCCTCCTCGACCGGTACGCTGGCGATGGCCCCGTCGGTCGGCGCAGTCAGGCGCGTATAGCGCAGTTGCGAGCGGGCCAGTTCCAGTCTGGTTTCGCTGGCATGCACGGCGGCAGCCGCTGACTCGCTGGCGGCGCGGGCGGCGTCGAGATCGTTGCGTGAAGCATTACGATTTTCGTACAGCGCCCGTACGCGGGCATAATTGGCTTCGGCGTTGCGTGCCTGGGCGCGGGCTTTGGCCAGGGCGGCCTCGGCTTCCTGTTTTTGCAGTTCATAGTCTGTAGCATCGAGACGGGCGATCAGTTGGCCGGACTTCACCCGGTCGCCGACCTTGACGGCGATTTGCTGTACGGCACCCGGCACGCGAAACGACAGCCGTGATTCCTGGCCGGCTTTGGCAATGCCGGAAAAAGCCCGGGCCGTATCGCCGCTGACCGCTTGTACCGTCTGGGAGCGCACCGGCCGCAGTAGAGGTTCCTGCGTCGGAGCGTTGTCACGGCAGGCCGGCAGGCAAAGAATTATCGTCAGGACAGCAAGGTATCGGAGGCGCATGGGGCTACTCCCTGGCGGAAAGCCGGTCAGATTCAGAGGGGGTGATCGGGGCGGATTGCAGGTAAAGCTCAAGTCGCTGAAACCATTGCTCGCGGTCGTCGGCACTGAGGAAAAAGTCGAATTGGCCGACCGAGCGCTGCACGGCCATAAGATCGAGCAGAAAGTCGAACACGGCATTGGCTGCGGTCTGCTCCGCGGTCAGCGCGGCATTCTGGGCATCGAGTAAATCGAGGATGGAAACCACGCCGCGCGAGTAGGCATCCGTTACCAGCTCAAGGTTTTTACCGGCGGCTTGCGCTCCCTCGCGGGACAGGCGAATGCCGGTGTGAGAGGCGCGGCTTTTCTGCAGGGTGGAACGGATGCGCTGTTCCAGTCTTGCGGCAAGAGCTTTGCGTTCCAGTTGGAGCTGTTCAAGCTGCCGCTCGGCCTGCAGCATGTCGGCCCAGCGGGAGCCGCCGGAAAACAACGGCAGGGAGAGCCGCAGGCCCACATTCCAGCTGGTATCGTCAGCCTCGGTAATGTCGACAGGGATGAGGCCCTTGAGACGGCTGAAGGGGGAGTCGACGCCCTCGCCTTCTTCGCCCAAGAGTTGAGTGATACCTGCTTGCAGCGACAGTTCAGGAACCCAGAAAGCCCGCCGCGCGGCGGTTCTGGCTCGCTGTTGGGCGGCAATGGCGGCGTCCAGTCGTTGTAATTCGGGGGCGATCTTGAGCCCCTCTCGGACCATGAAGTTGCGGAACCGGGCAAACGCCGCAGGGGTGGAAAGCTGCGCGAACATGCGCGGGTCGCTGGCAAGCAGCGCTGGGTCGTCCTGCCCTTGACCCAAAGTGGTAAAAGTTTCTTCAAGTGGCCGATGCAACACGCGATTGAGAGCGATTTCAGCTTGAGTACGGGATACATCGGCATCGATAAGGGAGCGCCGGTCCCGGGCCAGCTGATTTTCCCAGCGATACACTTCGGCAGGGCTGGAAAAGCCGACTTCGCGACGGGTGCGGGCCAAATCGAGGTTGGAGCGAGTCAGACGCAGGTTGTTTTTCTGCACGGTCTGCAGGGTTTTGGCGCGCAAGACGTTAAGGTAGCTGGTAGCAGCTTCCTGGATGACATCGAGGCGCAGTTGCCGCAATTCTTCCTGGCGGCCTGTTTGCTGAAGCTTCTGGATATCGTAATTGGCCCAGGCAGGTTCCGAGTAAAGCGATTGGCGCAGTTCCAGCGAGGTGCTCAGGCTGCGTTCGGCCTGGGTACCGAAGCTCGCTGCGGCGCGATCCTCATCGATCATGGCGCCGGTCGCCGAGAGGCCAAGTTGGGGCAGCAGGTTGGCGCGGGCCTTGCGAATATCTTCCAGGCCTGCGGCCACTTTGCGGTCGGCAGCAGCCAGATCGAGATTGACAGCGATGGCTTCCTTGACGACCGACTCCAGAGACCAGTGACGCATAGCGTTAACCGGTTCGGCGAACAGTTGCTCCGCCTCGATCAGGGTGTTCCAGGTAGGAGAGAAGCCGATGGCGCGGGCCGTGGCCATATTGAGGGTCAATCGTTCGTCACGCGCGATGGTGGCCGGCAGGTTGGCGGCATCCTCACCCAACAGGATACGTTGCAGGTTGAGCGCGGTACGGCGTGCCAGACGGGCGAAGTCGGTAGCCGGCGCGGCGCCCGCCAGAATGCCTTTTTCGACTTCTTCGTAACCCAGGTAGGAGAAAGTCGGCAGTTTGCGGTCGATAAGCCCTTTGACCAGGAGATCGAACTCCGTCGCCGGCAGCAGCAGAGGGGTCAGGTAAACAGCCTCGGTATCGTGTGGCAGGGCGGCCAGAGCCGGAGCGGCCTGTCCGTCCAGTGGAATGACCGTCAGGTCGATGCCATCTGCGGCAAGTTGCTTTTTAAGGTTGCGGGCGATCTCCGGGATCGCTTCATGGTAGGCGCGAAGGCTCAGGATAACCAGCTTTCGGTAGGGGATCAGTTCGTGAAACAGGCGCAGGTCGCGCAACAGAGGATTTACCGAAGCGATGTAGGTGAAATTATGCATGCCGCTACTGCCGTTGCTGGCAGGTAGCTGCTGGGCAGACCGGTCTGTAGCATAAGGGGCGATACAGGGCTTGGGCATAGGGCCGCGGCGGGCAAGATCCTGTCCCGACAGAATACCGAGGGCGAGGACGATGTCGACCTGGGGATCGTTAAGTAATTGACCGACGCGGAGGTGAACGCTGTCCTTGCTCCAGTCGGCCGTCAGGATCGCGCGCTCAGGGAAACGTATGTCGAACTCATCCTTCAGAAGTTCGTTGATTTCCGATTGAAACAGGCGCATCACGGAGTCATTGCCTTCCCACGGGCCATCCAGAACCACCCCTATTCGCACCGGTTGGGCGAATGCCATGAGAGGGAAGGCCAACGGGATCAACACGCCGAACAGCAAAACAGCAACTCGGCGGTGGAAGGAGGAGCTGTTCGGGGGGGAGCCGTGGTTCGCCATGGGCAATGATCCTTGGGATTATTTGGTGATGAAGCGTACCAGCTCAGGGGGATTTGCTCCGGTCGCCGGCGTTGGTTATTGCATACGTCCGAATGTTCTTAATGTAATGCCTTTTCCATTAAACTCACCAGTTGGTCCAGTTCACTGGCGCTCAAAGCGCGCGCCATGCCGTCGACGTATTCACGGCAAGCCTCTTCGTAGGCATCGGCGACCTGTTTGCCTTCCCGGGTGAGGTGGATGAAATAGACACGGCGGTCGCTATCGGATTGGCACTTGGTGACATATCCTTGTTCGATCAGCTTGTTGACGATACCCGTGACGGCCGGTTTGCTGAGGTTCAGGGTTTTTGCCAGGCCGGTGAAGGTCAAATCCGTACAGTGATTGATGGCGTTGATATATTGAAATTGGGTGATGTTTATTTCTCGCGCCCCGATTTTACGCAGTTTCTGCGCCTTGGCGTTGACCAGAGATCGGGAAACGATCTCGAATATTTGCATGATGCGTTGCTTGTGATCCATGAAATAAAGTTGACCTCTGTTAATTGGTTAGTTCGGTTAACAAAATATATGAGGTTTTAAGGTTTTGTCAATTCCGTATACGGAATCATGGGTTGAGGCTAAAGAAATATTCATAAGGAATCAAGGGAGGGAAATTCTGCGGATGCGAGGCTTGGAGTAATCGCATTTCGTACGAAAGGAAAACAAAGGGAAAACGCCGCTGGGTCATGGCATGGCACAAACCGGCAGTTCTTGATCCATGGTAATCAGGGTTGGGCAGTCTGGCGGAATTGAAACGGCCGCCGGGACATTTACCCGGCGGCCGTGGCAGGTTTGAATGAGCCCGGTATCAGGGTGGGCAACAGGCGCAGGTGGAGCGGAACAGGGTGGTGCTCAGGTAGCGGTCGCCGCGATCCGGCAACAGGGTGACGATGATGCCGCTCTCCATGCCGCGGGCCACTTCCAGCGCGCCGGCGACGGCCGCGCCGCTCGACATGCCGGCGAACACACCCTCGCGAATGGCTAAAACGCGAGCTGTCTCGAAAGCCGTATCGTCATCGATAACGAGTTTGGCGTCCAGATTCTCCGGCTTGTAGATATCCGGTACGATGGCTTCCTTCATGTTTTTCAGGCCCTGCACTTTGTGGCCGATGACGGGCTCGATGCCAACGATACGGATGGCCGGGTTTTGTTCCTTGAGATAGGCGCCGGTGCCCATAAGGGTGCCGGAAGTTCCCATGCCGGCCACGAATACATCGATCTTGCCTTCGGTCTGGGCATAGATCTCCGGGCCGGTCGAGTAGTAGTGCGACAGAGGATTGTTCGGGTTGGCGTACTGGTTCGGCATGTAATAGAAATCGGGCTTTTCCGCCAGGATACGGTGTGCCATGCGGATGGCCCCATCGGTGGCCTCGGCCGGTGGCGACAGGATGACTTCGGCGCCGTAAGCTTCCAGAACGGCGCGGCGTTCCATGCTGACACAGCCGGGCATGACCAGCTTGACCCGGTAGCCCCTGGCTGCCCCGATCATGGCCAGGGCAATGCCGGTATTTCCGGACGTCGGTTCCAGGATCGTTTTACCCTTGGTCAGGGCGCCGGATTCTTCGGCTTTGCGGATCATGTGCCAGGCTGGGCGGTCTTTGACCGAACCGCCAGGATTGTTACCTTCGAGCTTGGCGAAAATGCGAACCCCCGGATGGGTGTTGAGCTGAGTCAATTCTACCAGAGGGGTGTTGCCGATAGCGTTGGTCAAGCCGAAAGCGGGGTTGGTTTTCATGAGGTTTTTGCCCTTGCTAAGATGTTGGCGTAATAAAAAGGGTAGGCTGGCTCGCCATGTAATGAGGAAGTTGCCAAATTGAGATTTTTATCACCACGAAGTACACGAAAGTAGAGCCAAAAAGGTTTAAGTATTCAACAAAATCGAGCGTTAAGTATAAAGTCTTTCTTCGTGCTCTTCGTGTCCTTCGTGGTGATAAGCCAGCCCTTGTTACTCTTAAGTGAATGACACAGATAAACTGGCCGGCCCGGAGTTTTTTATACTACAAAAACACCCATACCGAAGACAACAGCCTTTTTATGCCCATAGTGTTTACAGGATTCCGTGTAAGGGGCCGCCCGGTGCGGCCAGTGCTTCGATACGCCGCACGGTGGCGGGATCGTCCTCCAGGGGGGTGGGATGATGCGGTTTAAGTCGTGCATCGAGTACCAGGGGCCCGGCACACCCCCAATGTTTGAGATGCGTGCTGGCGTCGATACCGTAGAGGTCGGTGGCGGGATCGGATCGGGTAAAGGCGATCCACAGAAAGTTATCCAGGTGCGCGGCAGCAAAGTCGCTATCGTCGACCAGCGTCACCCACGGGAATTCACGGATGGGGTGGCCTGGGGCGAATGACGTACAAAAATCCTCAACGGCAGGATCGCACTGACCGCGTATGCCCGTGGCGGGTGGTGCCTGGATGGCCAGCAATCCGGGCAACACCAGGCGGGGGGCGGTGAATCCCCCCGGCAATGTCAGGTCTGCGGGTAATTCCGTGGGCAAGGTACGTATCGGCGGGCCGGCGGCGGCGATGACGACCTTGGATCCCTGATGCATGGCGGGGCCGCTGTAATCGAGAGTGTCGATGCTGGTGCGGGTCTGGAAATGCAGGTCCCGTCGCCAATCGACGCGTTCCAAAAGGTGTCCCAGGAACGCACCGACATCGTGAATGTCCAGGTGTGGCGCGTCTTCGCCAGCGACCATCAGCAGATACTTGGCCAAAGACAGTTGACCAGTGCCGAGCAGCGCATTGGCCTGGGTCAGCATTTCCCTCGGTTGGCGATGCGGCTCGTAGGGAAGGTAGCGTTCGCTGCCGATGGCCAGCAGCAGAGGGTGTACGCCGGCTGCATCGACCGCATGCACGGCCCGAACGCCCTTGACCAGACTTGGCACCAGAGGGCCGGTCAATTCGTGAATAAAGGCACCGAATACGCTGTCTTCCTGAGGGGGGCGGCCGACGCTGGTAAACGGCCAGATGGCATCGGGGCGATGGTACACAGCATCTACTGCCAAAACGGGAAAGTCGTGCTCCAGGCTGTAGTAGCCGAGGTGGTCGCCGAACGGTCCTTCCGGTAGCAATTTGTCGGGAATGATGGTGCCGCAGATGCAAAAATCGGCCTGGGCAGCGATGGCCGGGCCATGCTCCGGGCGCGAAAATTCCATGCGGCGTCCACCGAGAAGGCCGGCGAAACACAGCTCCGGCATGTCTTCCGGCAACGGCATGATGGCAGCCAGCGTAAGGCTAGGCGGGCCGCCGACAAAGATGTTGACGCGCAGCGGTTGCTGTTGTTTCAATGCTTCGGCGTGATGTATGCCAATGCCGCGATGAAGTTGGTAGTGCAGGCCGATTTCCCGGTTGATTGCATAGCGATTGCCGGCAAGCTGAACGCGGTACATGCCGAGGTTGGCATGGCGCAGTCCAGGTTGTTGCGGACTTTCCGAGTAGACCAGAGGCAAGGTAATGAAGGGGCCTCCGTCCTGCGGCCAGGAGACCATCTGTGGAAGTTGGTCGATCGTGGTGCGGCAGCGCGTCACCGCCGGATGACGAACGGATTGCGGCCACATATGCCAGGCGCTGCGCAGGGCTCGGGGCCAGACGGTTGGATGCTTGAGCAGTGCCAGGGGATCGGTGCCTGCTTGCAGCAGGCGCTGGACCGTATCGAGTGTGTCGCGGAACAGGAAGCGGGTGCGCTCCATGGTGCCGAACAGGTTGGCCAGCATGGGAAACCGGCAGCCTTTGACGTTGGTAAACAGCAGAGCCGGACCGCCTGCCTGGCAGGCACGTCTCTGTATAACCGCCGCTTCCAGTCGGGCATCGATTTCGTGATCGACGCGAATCAGCTGGCCGGTTCGTTCAAGGTCGCGGACACATTCGGTGAGATTTCGATAACCCATGGGGTATCCTGTTGCAGGTTTTTTGCGGGCGATAATCAACAAGTTAAAAGGGGAAAAGGGGAAAAGGGGGCATGTGCCCCCTTTTCCCCTTTTAAGGTCGTTCACTACAGAAAATCAGATACTGTCGAGAATTTCCTGTTTTTTGGAACGGAATTCATCGTCGTTGATAAGACCCTTGTCTTTGAGTTGCTGCAGGATCTGCAGGCGCTGCTCGATTTTATTCAGTCCCATCGGTTCTGCCGGTGCGGCGAGCGGTGCGCCGGAAGCTGAAGTCTGCTTCATCTGTTCGATAGACTGTTCCATTTTCTGGATTTTCTGCTGAATTTTCTGCTGCTCTGATTCGAATTGAGCGCTGTCTTCCCAGATCTGTGCCGCTTCACGGAAAGTGTCCGGGGTCGGATTCAATATCAGCCAATCGTATCGCGTGACAACATCGCTGGTGATAGCGCCGTTGGTTTTATATTTCATGCCGATCCGGGGCGCAATCGTCCAGTTGGTTGTGCGACGAGTATATTTGCGGCTTCCCGGTACGAGGGGATGCCTGCTCCGGTCAATGTTTTCAGTATGTTTTTCGTGAAGGGTGCCGATAATCAGGTTGAGTCGATCGTTGTTGATAAACAACCGATAGGTGGACATCTCCGGGGCCGTTTGCCCTTGGTGAATACCGGCAGTAGCGAAGGTGATATCCTCGTCAGGGCCGGCTTGGGCCAAGCCATGGCTGATGGTTTCACCGAGGATTTCCAGTTCTTCAGGGCTGAAGACCGGTACCGGGTTCTCCTCTCCCTCGAACTTAACCTCCAGGGAGCCGAGTGTCTTGCGGATCAAGTTGGCGGAGAGGTTGGCGGGGTGGTCGTTGGACGCTACCATAATGCTGTCGCGGTCCTGACTTTCGATACGCACGAACTGGTCTTGATTCGTCCAGATAACCGACTTCACATTGGAGTTTGCACTCTTCTGTAGATTGGCACCGCAACCGGCAAGGGACAGAGCCAGGACCGTTGAGATAATCATAACCCCATACAACATTGCAGATTTACCTGAAACAGCCTTGCTCCTCATTGAAATCTCCTTCGATCGAATGGATAAGTAGTCGATTGCGATTTCGTGATAATAGGATTGAAACGGTAAGAGGTCAAACAGTTTTTGGGCTTTTGGTACTTTCTGTATACGCCATAGCGCGGAATGTAAGGGTTTGGAACAGAAAGATGGTTTGCCTGTCTGGTTGCCCGGCTCTGATAGTCGGAAGTTTCCAGTCGGGTATCGATTTTATATCGATGCGAACCAGTGTTACAGAACCTTCAAGGCTGTGAACACATGCAAGCACCTTGCAAAAGGCCCCTGTACAAAAAAAGGAAAGGGGGCTGTTGCCCCCTTTCCCGGATGGTGCGCGAATGTATTTTGATAGCTTAGAGGTTGTCGAGAATTTCCTGCCTCTTGGCCTGGTATTCGTCTTCGCTGATAAGCTCTTCGTCTCGCAGGTCCTTCAGCCGGCGCAGGCGGATTTTGATGGAATCCGTTGCCTCGGTTTGGGCCGGTTGCACAATGGCGGGAGCGGCGGACGGAGCCTGTTTCATGGACTTCATGTCTTGCTTCAAGGCTTCCAGTTCAGCACGCAGACGCTCCTGTTCGGCGCTGACCTGGGCGCTTTCCTGACGTACCTGGCTGGCTTCCTGGAAGGCTGCCTTGGCCGTTTCTTTGGCGGCCTGTTTCTCGGCACGAACAGCTTGCCAGAGTTTAGGGTTGGGATCCAGGATAAGCCAGTTATAGCGTTCGATGTCGCCCTGTTTTTTTGTTTCAACGCCAGCTTGTTGAGAAACTCCCCAAGGTTCGGCCGGTTCCCAAGAGCGAGGGGCTTTGTATTTACGGCTGCCGGGCAGGAAAGGATGCATGCGGCGGTCTTCTTCTTCGTCATAGTCTTCGTGTAGGCGGCCCAGGATCAAGTTGAGTTTACCCTGGGAAAAAAAGATCCGGCCGGTGGTCACGGAACGATCATGGGAGAAAGAGACCAAGCCTCTGTGGATGCCGACAATAGCAAAGGCAACATCCTCTTTGGGGGTCGCTGCAGCCAAGGCCTGGCTGACTGCATCCTGCAGAATATTCAGCTCTGCAAAGGTAAACAGTGGTTCGCGCTTGTCCCGCCCGGGGTAATTTATTTCCAGGGTGCCAAGCATATCCCGAATCAGTTCCGGTTTCAGGGTGACCGGATGAGCGTTTTGCTCTGTTGGTTGCTCACCACGATCTTGCGGCTCCAAACGAACATATTGGTCCCGGTGCTTCCAGAAACTCTTTTGGGTGCCTGCTTGAGCATCGGGCAGTGCGATTGAAACATTTATTATCGCCAGGGCCAAAAACAACGCGGCGAGAGGTTTGACCCGGACGGCGGCAATCCGCCGAAAAACAGCGTATTTCTCCATTATTTAATCTCCTTGGCAATACATAGGGATAACCATCGAAAAAGCCTCTTCGATAATAGAATTTGAGGGCCGGCAGGTCAAACACTTTTTGGTCGGAAGCAAGTCGGGTTTTTACATAAAAAAAGCGGGTCACAGGGTGCGACCCGCTCGATGCCATGCATATAAAGTCCAGTTTTACTTCGGATGTGCTGCTTCGTAGGATTGCATTCCTTCATCAACGGTAAATTCAACACCGCATGTCGTACATTTGAGCAATGTTTTTTCACTTACGGTCTTTTTGGCTGGCGTGCAACCCATCATAAGAAGGAGCATTAACAGGCCAGCTAAAGCTATGATTCTACGCATGGTATTTATCCTTTCGACAGAATTGACAAAAGAGTTATTCGAGATCGATAAAACCCATCAATTACAGTTTTATGTTACCAGCGAGAACTCACAAGCTGCAACCACTTGTTTTATTGCATTACAACTCGGGCCCCTTAAACAACGGGGCCCGAGAGTGCATGGTATTGTCCGATTACCAGACGAAGAAGGTGCCGAGGTTGATCAGGTCGACTTTCTGGTCGGAACCGTCAAACCACTGGTTTTCGGCAATACTGTACTCGAAAACCAGTTTCAAGAAGGGGTTGATGTCGTGGGAGACCAGGAAGGTCAGCATGTTCTGCTCTTCCAGTTCGGCATCGCCGCCGCCTGTGCGTACACCTTTTTCATAACTGGTTTCATCCATTTCATTGGCGCCGTAACAGATGCCCAGTTTGGTTTTGCCGTACGCGTTGTCAAAGGTATAGGTACCCTGCAGCAGGTAGCCCATGCTGTCACGTTCTTCGTTAACCGGGTCAAGTGAATCGGTGTCGAGCATCAGGGTTGAACCGAGAGCCTGGCCGCCAAAGCCGGAAGCAACCAACTCAAATCCCATGAAACCAACCTGGATACCGCCGCCGTAGCCGTTCGCTTCGACGCTGTCACCAGTGTCCTGGAACTCGGCTTCCTGGTAGAGGAAGTTACCCCAGACTTTGTAGGTGGTGTCTCCGTAAGCGCCGGCGTAGGACAGTTCGCCCTCAACGCGCGGGGTTGTGGTTTTTGTAGCAAAGCGGGCTGCGCCATCGCCGATGGCACCGCTGGTACCGATCTGGCTGGGATCGTATATGCCGAGAGCCAGCTTGAAGCCATGGAAATCGGGGGTGGTGTAACGGACCTGGGCGTTGAACTGGGGATAGATGTAGCCGTAGCCGATGTTGCCCAGGGTGGTGCCGCCGCCGCCGACTGCGCCAGCGATGCCGGAGCCCATCAGGGACATGGCGGTCAGAGTGTTCTGGCCGAGGAACAGGCTGAGGCCTTTACCTACCATCACCTGACCGAAATTGCCGTCCACCGTGAAAAAGATTTCACGAAGGTCGATCTGGGTGCTGAAGCTGTTTTTAGTGTTGGCGTTCTGCGGGTTGGGGTAGAAACCAACACGGGCCGCCATATCGAGGCCGCCGATGGTCGGAGCCTTGATGTTGAAGGCCAGGATGCCGGGCAAAAAGCCGCTGCGCAGGCGGAAGCCTTCTTGGTCGTCCGACAGGGTGATGCCGTTGAGGACACCGGAGGGACGTGCGTCGCCGGTCTGGTAGATGCCGAACAGGTTAACCATGCCGTCGGTGCTGAAGGACCAGCCGTCGGAGCCGCCTACAACAACAGCGGCCTGGGCACTGCTGGCAAGGAAGAGCAGAGCGGCCAGTACGGCCAGGATATTGAATTTGCGAGATTTCATGCGGTCTTACCTCCTGAATCCAAGAATGAAAAAATTTGTTTCCATCCGCTTACATTAAAACTTGCTGGTGGATTGGGCGCCTTGGGGGCCCGATCCGTAGGTAACCTCGGCCATTCGATTCTGCCTGATGCGGGTGCCGGAGCGGGTCGGGTAGATCCGGTACGGAGTGGCCTGCATGCCTCCCCTGCCTGCATCATTCGAAAGGCTTTGGTCGATAAACCTCCCATAGAAAAGCGTAAGGATAAATCCGGGCCTGAAAATTAACGTTTTCACCTCCTTTTGAAGGCCCTATGGTGAAGAAAAATAAACAGCCGTTCTATCGAGCGCAATTTCGGTGCCATATTAGCTGTGCGACGACGAGGTTTTAAAAACAATTTGTAATACAGTAGCTTATGTAAAATTTGAATTCCGTAAACGATAAGCTGCCAATTCAAACTGGCGCAAAAAGTTCCATATTGTGTCTAAGTGTTACAAAATGGCGTTTAAGTTGTTCGTGTGATGGTGAAAGATTCAGGGGGGATGACCTTTTTTGGCAGCAATGTCTCCCCAAGTCCTATCGCTAAGATGCCGAAAACAGATAAAAACGATAGAAGCAAAAGTAAATTGCACATACTGTAACGAGTTTTAGCGGATTTGCAATATGTGGGGTGTAAAGATTTGCTCGAAACTTTGTATCATTTTGTCGCATGCAGATATTTTTTTTATTCGCTGCCTGTGGTGATTGTCCGCAAAATAATGTTTTATGGATTCGGTGGTTGTCGCGTTTGTCCACAGGCAATGCGAATGAAAGTATTTTCGGAGCGGTCTGCTATGCTTGCTGGTATCGGTGGCGTGTTTGCGACTTGGAGAAGGGGGCGATGGCTGTGGAAAGTGCGGATGAGTTGAAGGGCCAGATCAATGAGTTATTGGCAGGGCAGCAACTTGCGGTCCTGGCTACCCGGAGCGATGGCGCACCGCACACCAGTTTGGTTGCCTTTCGGGTCTCTGCGGATCTGCGTCACCTGTTATTTGTAACGGGGCGTGCTACGCGAAAATTCAATTTTTTGCAAAGCGACAATCGCGCCTCACTTTTAATCGACAATCGGTCTCATCAATCCTCGGATTTTCGTCTGGCCATGGCGTTGACGGCCCGTGGGAGGGTCAAGGAGGTTGACGGTAAGGGGCATATGGCGATGTTGACTTCATACGTTGAACGTTTCCCCTGTCTGGAGGAATTTGCCCGTTCGCCCGGAACCGCACTCATGTGTCTGGAAGTCGACCGGTATTCTCTGGTACGCCGCTTTCAGGACGTGGTGGAGTTGATATTCTGATATGAGCATGGTGGTGGATCTTACCTCAGCGCAGGAGATGTCGCGCAGTCAGATCGGCGGCAAGGCCATGGCTCTGGCGCGATGGCAGTCGCGGGGCGCGCAGGTACCTGCTGGAGTGGTCGTGACCACCTCGGCATATCACCGCTTCATATCTGAAACCAGGCTGGCCAACGCACTGCATATGGAGTTGGGTCGCAAAGATTTTGCCCAGATGCGTTGGGAGGAATTGTGGGACGCGGCTTTGCGTATCCGACACCTGTTTCTCGACACGCCTTTGCCCCCCGACCTTGAGGAAGGGCTTGCTGCATCCATGCCGGAATTTTTGTTGGTGCTGCCGGTAGCGGTTCGATCCTCGGCTCCGGAAGAAGACGGCGGCAAACAGTCGTTTGCCGGTCTGCATGAATCGTACGTTCATGTGCATGGCTGGCCGGCAGTAAAGTCCTGCATTCAGCTGGTGTGGGCATCCCTGTGGTCCGACCGGGCGCTTTTGTATCGGCAGGAATTAGGGCTCGGCGTCGAACATAGCGCCATGGCGGTTCTCATTCAGACCCTGGTGGTCGGGCAACGTTCCGGGATCGCTTTCAGCCGTAGCCCCGAGCATGCCGACGAGGCTGTGGTAGAGGCCGTGTGGGGGTTGAACCAGGGGTTGGTGGATGGAATCGTGGAGCCCGATCGCTGGCGCCTGGACCGCACTAGCGGAGCGATCCTTGAGCATGTGGCGCCGCACCGGCTTCACCAATTCGTTCCGGTCGGTGAAGAGCTGCAACGCCAGCAGCTGTCAGCATGTCAGGCTAATTGTGCGCCTCTGGACAAGGACGCGTTGCAGCAGGTATGGCAGCTGGCGGCCAGTGCGGAGCAGGTTTTCGGTTCGCCGCAAGATGTGGAATGGACCCTGAATCCACAAGGTCTGTGGGCTTTGCAGGCGCGGCCGATCACCGGTCTGGCAGGGAGTGGTGATGATGAGCGCGGCTGGTACCTGAGTTTGCGGCGCAGTGTCGATCAGCTGGAGGATCTCCGTCATTGTTTGGAAACCCATCTTTTGCCGGCCATGGGAAAACGCACGGCCTTCTGGCAGGAGGTACTTGGTGCAACGCTGTCGACGCAGGAGATAACGACTGTCCTGTCGAAGCTGGGTCGCGAGATAGGGCGGTGGCGCAACGCCTATCGGCAGCTGTGTATTCCCATGGCGCACGGCATGAGGCTGTTCGGTCAATTTTATAACGATACCGTGCACCCCGATGATCCCTTTGCTTTTGTCTCCCTTCTCGGGGATGAAACGCTGCTCAGTGTGCAACGTAACCGCGCTTTGCTGGAAATGGCCGAACGGCTGCGCCGTGCGCCGGAGCTGGTTACCCGGCTGAAAAACGGAGGTCGTCTGCCCGAAACGCATCCTTTGGCTAAGCGCGTGGAGGACTTCGATGCCGATTGGGGCGAGCTTTTGTGGCCGGGCGAGGCTGCTGAAAAGCGAATCAAGGCTTTGTGGCGGTTGTTGCTGCAGGCTGCGGAAAAAGCAGGGTGTGGCCATAGCTTGCATGGTCTGAATCGGGAAGATTTTATGAACGAGGTGCCCGCCGAGCGGCGCCTGTTTGCCGCGCGTCTGCTTGAGATAGCCCGTGCCAGTTACCGCCTGCGAGATGACGATAATATCTATCTCGGTCGTCTTGAGGCCTGCCTGAAAACCGCGGCAGCAGAAGGGCGGAGGCGATTGGCCACGGAGTCCATTCCCGACTTGCAGCGGGCGTTGGCGCAGGTTGAGACCCTGCTGGCAAAAGGTTCGAAAACGCAACCCGTGCAGGTCAGCTGCCCCGCTCCCTGGCAACAGGTGGTGGCGCGGCAGTTGGTCGGACAACCCGCCGGCCCGGGATTGGCGAGGGGCCGGGCCCGGGTGATCCGGGACAATGGGGAGCTTGCAGACTTTCAAAAGGGTGAAATCCTGGTCTGCGATGCGGTTGATCCGGTCATGACCGTGGTGGCGCCGTTGGCGGCAGCGATCGTAGAGCGACGCGGCGGCATGCTGATCCACGGAGCCATTATTGCCCGGGAATACGGCTTGGCCTGCGTGACCGGAGTGCCGGATGCCACCGACGTCATTCAGAACGGGGACCGTTTGACGGTCGACGGGTATCTGGGCATCGTGATACGGCATGGAACAGAGGTATTGGATCCGCATTCCCCCGGTGGGGCAGAACACTTTTGAGGATGTTGGCCCGGGGGCAAACCCGAACAACAGGAGGCGACCATGACCTACGGCAAGGAACGGGTGTATAAAAAGGTGGAAGTCATCGGGGTTTCACCGGTCAGCATCGAAGACGCTATCAAGTCGGCTTTGCACCGGGCCCATCATAGTCTCGAACGGGTATCCTGGTTTGAGGTGGAAGAGGTGCGCGGGCATGTCGACGAAAAGGGCGAGGTCAGCGAATATCAGGTGGTGCTCAAGGTGGCGTTCCAACTCAAATAGTTTGCCCTCTGAATGCAGGTCAAACCGGTGATTTGTTTAATCCTGTTTTCATGTGGGAAAAGAGTCGTTTCCGGATGAAAACTACCCCAGCAGCAGTTTGACGGCAAACACCGCTACCGCAAGGGACACGACCCGTTTCATCCAGGCGTGTCCCTTTTTTACCGCCAGGTGGGCGGCCAGCCATCCTCCGGCGGCGTTGCCGGCGGCCAGCGACAGGCCGAGCTGATAGTTGACCTGTCCGTGCCGAATGAAGACGCCAAGCGCAATCAGGGTGAAAAAGAACACCACGGTGACCTTGATGGCATTGGTCTGCACCAGATCGAGGCCCTGAAACAGCAATCCGGCAATAATCAGAAATCCGACCCCCGCCTGGACGAAGCCGCCATATACGCCGATAGAGAAAAAGCTCGCCAGTAAGACGACAATCTTGCCTGCCGAAAGCTGCAATGCCCGTCCTTGCAGGCGTTTGGCCGGATCCCACAGCGTAAGCGCCAGTACCCCGAGCATGATTCCCGCCAGCAGTTTCTGGAACAGAGCGTCGTCGATCTGCACGGCCAGACGCGCACCAAAATAGCTGCCGAGGACCGCCGGTGCCGCGCAGAGCAGGGCCAGCCGCCAGGACAAGACGCCAAGCCGGTGAAAGCCGGTGATGGCGAACAGGTTCTGCACCAGGATGGCGATACGGTTGGTACCGTTGGCGGTGGCAGCCGGCAGCCCCATGAAGATCAACAGGGGCAGGGTCAGCAGGGAGCCGCCGCCGGCCAGCACGTTAAGGACTCCAGCCATCACGCCGACCAGCGCCAGTAGCAACATGTGCGGCCACGATGGATCGGTCATGGCGTTTTGGCCAGCAGGGTTTGAATCACGTCGCCGGCCATGGTCAAGCCGAACATCGGCGGAATATAGGAGGAGCTGCCGAGGGTGACACGTTGTCTTGCCGGTGTCGCTTCCGGGGACGGCGCCGGCAGGTTGGAGGGGACCGAAGGCTCGTCACTGAGGGGACGGTATTCTTCCAGGGAATAGACCACCCGGACGCCCTTGCGGATACCTCGCCGGCCGAGTTCCTTGCGGATGACGCGGGCCATGCGGCATTTCTGGGTATGGGACAGATCGCCGACCCGGATCAGGCTGGTGTCGAGTTTGTTGGCGGCGCCCATGGCGGATATGACCGGAATGCCTCGCTGCCTGCAACTTTCGATGAGGTGCAGCTTGGCGGTAATGCTGTCGATGCAGTCGAGCAGATAGTCGTACCCCTCTGCCAGCAGTTCCGCGTCGGTGTCGGCGCTGTAAAACACATGCCGGGCGCGCACATCGACTTCGGGGTTGATGGCCAGACAGCGCTCGGCCATGACATCCACCTTGCGGCGTCCCACGGTGTATTCCAGAGCGTGGATCTGGCGGTTGATGTTGCTCGGCATGATGGTGTCGAAATCGACCAGGGTCAGGCGTCCGACGCCGGCACGGACCAGCGCTTCGGTAGCATAGCTACCGACTCCGCCGACCCCTATCACGGCAATGGATGCGCCGGCCAGAGATTGCAGACCGTCGCTGCCGATGAGGCGTTCCAGGCGGGAAAAGCGATGTTCTTGCATGGCTGTAAAACCTTTCAAACAGAGTCGTTATTTCAATCGGAGCCAAGCCGCAGCAGGCGCCCGGCATTGGCAGTGGTGATACGGGCGGTCTGGTCCGGGGTCCAATGCCGCAGGGAACCGACCTGTTCGGCGATCAACCGCAGGTAGCATGGGCGGTTGACTTGCCCCCGGTACGGGGCGGGCGGCAGATCCGGTGCGTCGCTTTCCAGCACGATCCAGTCGGCCGGCAAAGCCTGCAGCACCTGCGGGGCGCGGCGTGCCCCTGGCCACGTCAACGGCCCACCGAAGGCCAGGCCGAAGCCGAGCTCAATCGCGGCAAGGGCCGTTTCCAGGCTGCCGGAGAAGCCGTGCCAGATCCCGCCCACGCGGGCTGCCCCTTGCTGTCGCAAAATCTCCAGCAGGCGCCCGGTGGCCTTACGGCAGTGCAGCACCATCGGCAGGCCTGCGGCCACGGCTATTCGTATCTGATCCCGCAAGGCCTGCTCCTGCATGGCTGCCGGAGGCATGCCGGGCGTGCCGTCCAGACCTATTTCGCCCACGGCTGCGACAGCCTCGCTGGAAAGCAGTTCTTCGAGTGCGGCCGCAGCCTCGGGATTCCAGTCGGCGCTCGCCAGAGGGTGTACCCCGGGGGCGGCAAGTGCGCCAGGTATGGATTCAACCACCGAGAGCAGGGCATGCCAGTCCCGGGGGAGTACGCCCGGCACCAGAAAGTGGCCGATGCCCTTGCGTCGGGCCTGTGCCGCTTCGGATACGGGGTCCATCTCCGCCGGCAGGCGATCGAAGTGGACATGGGTGTCGAACAGCATCGGATAATTTTCCATGGTGCCATTATGCTAGCACACGCACCGGGCCCGGGGAAGATGCCGCAGTTGCGAAAGAGCAGGCCGGGAGAGTATGCGTCCTCCGGACATTCAAATATTCATATTGTAATATATGTTGCAGATGTGTTATTTATATCGCCAGCTTATACCATTTTATGACAGGAGATTGACATGAACATCCGATATCAGACTCAAAATACCTGCGCCCGTCTTATCGATATCCAGCTTGAAGGTGACGTCGTGACCGGCGTGCAATTTTCCGGCGGTTGTTCCGGCAATGCCCAGGGTGTTGGTGCCCTGGTGAAAAATCGTCCCATGGGCGAAGTTGTCCAACTGCTGCGCGGTATCGACTGCGGCGGCAAGGGCACCAGCTGCCCCGATCAACTGGCGAAGGCTCTGCAAGAAAAGATGGCGTGTACATCCCGCTGAGACGCGAAATAGTTTAATGCACCATAAAAGCCGGCCCTTACAGGGGGCCGGCTTTTTTTATGGGTGAAAAGTTTATTCTGAAGTGCCACCGGTGGTCCGTGAGTAAATCAGCCAGTAGAAGACCGGAATCACCAGCAGGGTAAAGAGGGTCGAAGCGAACACGCCGAAAATGATGGACCAGGCGAGTCCGGAAAAGATCGGATCGAGGGTGATGATCCAGTTGCCGAGCATGGTCTCCACGGCATCGCTCAGAACCTGTGTGAGATCAACGGCTTCTGCATGCAAGCTAAAGGGCAGGAGAACCAGAAACAGTACCATCCAGGGTGTCATGACAGCAGCCCTTCTGGGCGATGCGGCAGGTGATCGTTTGCGGAAGAGTTATCGGTATAAGTAAGGGTTTAATAGTGTTTTATAATACCTGTCCGGAAACGGATTGCCACGCAGGTTTGTGTGTTTATGTTTCAAGGGTAGAAGATTTATTCCCTGGGTTCGTAACGCGGGTCATTCTTTTATGTACGGACAATGCTCGAATATATGAATCTGTTTGTGGAAGGAGGGTTCAGGTTGGAAACGGTATTTGGTAATGGATGATTTTGCCTTGATTTCCCTGAGTGTGGCAGATAGACTCCCGAAATCTTCATAAAACGCAGAGAGTGGTCTCTGATCGCGGATCATACAGTTTAAAAATGTCGATGCAGGATTTCTGAAACAGGTTTCTTGGGAGGAGCGTATGAAAAAAATCGTGATGATGGCTCTGTTGGTGCTGTTTGTCGGCCTCGGTGGGCTCGCCGGATGCGGCAAGGATCAGGAACAACAGTCGCCTGCAGCGGAGCCTGAAACCGCTGCCCCGGCCAAAAAGGATCCCCTGGCCGGATGGCAACCGCAGTTCGATCCCTCCGCGGCGGAATATACCTACCTTCTGTCCAATCTGTCTCATCCGTCTATCGAAGGAGTTGCGGTCGGTTACCATATCCGTGACAAGGTCTGGGAGCGCAGCGGCGGTCGGCTGTACGTCGATTACCGGCCTCTGTCGCAGCTCGGTCAGGAAAAAGGTGTACTGAGCAAGCTCAAGCTCGGAGCGGTGCAGGGCGTGCTCTGCTCGTCGGTGGCGGCGGCCAATATCGCCGATACCCTGGGCATCGTCAATCTTCCCTTTGTCATCGATAGCGCAGAAAAACTGGAAAAATTCCGCAACGATCCGGAACTGTTCGACGAATTCCGTAACAGCGCTCTGCAACAGAAACTGATGGTGGTCGATATCAGCAGCTACGGTTCGTACGGCTGGGCCACCAAAACCCCGGTACGGACTCTTGAGGATGCCCGTCAGGTCAATTTCCGTATTGCCGAAGCGCCGGTTAACGCTGATACCTATCGCGCCTGGGGGATGAAATTCACGGTTATGCCCTGGGGAGACGTGCCCCAGGCTCTGCAGACCGGGGTAATCGATGGACTCGATCATACGCCGACAGTTTGCAATATCAGTCACAAGTTCGAAGTGGCACGCTACTTTACCCGGGTCAATTACGCTCAGGGACTGTTCATTCATCTCATGAACAAAGCCTGGTTCGAGCGGCTTCCCGAAGACCTGCAACAGATCCTGCTGGAGGTCATCACCGAGGAGAGCGCCGCCGCCCGCCAGCGTGACCAGGTGCAGCAGCAGGAGCAGATTGCCGCCGCCGAAGCCGACGGTGTGCAGTTTTTGGAGCTGACCCCGGAGGCTCGTGCGGAACTTATCAAACGCAGCGCGTCTGTGTATGAAACCTGGGGCGCAAAAGTGGGGCCGGAGTACCTGGCCAAAGTTCGCCAACGCCTGGCCCAATAATCGCTGGATGTCATGACCCGACGCATACTTGAAAAATTTGATCGTTTGCTGGGCGGGATCGAGGATTGGTCGCTGTTTTTAAGTGTCATCCTTGCCCTGCTGGTGGCTTTGGCCAACGTTGCCTTGCGCAAGCTGTCGCCCATCAGTCTTTACTGGTCGGACGAGGTGGTGCGCAAGACGATTTTCTTTTCGGCTTTTATCGGCTGCAGCGCCGCTGTGCGGCGTCGCGCCTTGATCCGCATCGACGCTTTGCCCCAGATGCTGCCGGTGCTGAAAAAGCCACTGACATTATTGAGTCATCTGGCCGTTTTGACTTTCGCCACAGTGATTATAATCCTTGGCTGGAAGTTTACCGTTGCCGCTTTTAACGATCCCTTCGCCCGGACTTCGACGCTGCAGATCCCCGAATGGTGGTTTTACGCGGTTTTCCCGACGATGGGGGTGTTGCTGGTGGTGCATACTCTGCTGGTGATGATCGAAGACTGGTGCGGCAAGCGCGACGGTTCCGATCCCGATACGGTCGACTGACCAGGAACAGGTATTTATGGAGTCTCAGGTTCTTATCGTCCTGGCATTGCTGATCGGCAGCCTGGCGGCTACCGTGCCGGTGTTTATCTCGCTGTTTTTTGCCGGGATGGCCGGGCTTATGCTGGCCGGTATCGATGCGCAGATCGTGGTCGAAGTGTTGTATGGCAGCATGGACAAATTCGCGCTGATCGTGGTGCTGTTTTTTGTGCTGTGCGGCAATATCATGACCAGCGGCAGCATCGTTCACAAGCTTATAAAGACGGCCGATGCTCTGGTCGGTTTTCTACCCGGCGGACTGGCTGTGGCCGGTGTGCTGGCGTGCGGCTTTTTCGGCGCCATCTCCGGTTCGACAGTCGCGACGGTGGTAGCTATCGGCGGGTTCATGATTCCGGCCCTGATCAAGCACGGCTACGATCCTGAATTCAGCGTCGGCCTCATGACCACCGCGCCGGTACTGGGTGTGGTTATTCCCCCGTCCATTTCGATGATTCTGTATGCAATGATTTCCAACGATTCGCTGGAGTCGCTGTTTCTTACCGGTTTCGTGCCCGGGGTGTTGATCATCGTTGCCATGTCCATCTATGCCGGGCTGTTTTGCCGCAACCGAGGCCAACAGACCCGCAAGCGTCCGACGGTGAAAGAACTGCTGGCGGTGCTGCGCGAAAGTATCTGGGCGCTGCTGTTGCCGCTATTGATCTTTGGCGGCATCTATTCGGGCATTTTCACCGCCAACGAGGCGGCGGTGGTCGCTTGTTTTTACGCATTCATCGTGGAAATATTCATCCACAAGGATATGCGTCTGCGTGATGTGAAAAATGTCGTGGTATCGTCGGCGATTACCTCCGCTACCCTGCTGGTGATCGTATCCGGGGCGTCGGTGTTCGGCGAATACCTGACCTTTGAGCGGATTCCCGACCAGATCGCCCAGGCGGTCATGGGCAGTGTGCAAAGTCCCTGGGTGTTTCTGCTGGCGGTCAATGTATTGCTGCTGGTAGTCGGGATGTTCATGGATATTATCTCCGCCACCCTGATACTGACGCCGATTTTCCTGCCGCTGCTCAGCCGCTTTGGTATCGACAGCCTGCATTTCGGTTTGATTATGACGCTGAACCTCGGCATCGGATACTGCACCCCGCCGCTGGGGGTGTCTCTGTATATCTCCGGAGCGGTGGCGGATCGCAATCTGGTTTACGTTTCGCGGGCGGTGCTGCCGTTTCTGGTGATCCAGGTAGCGCTGTTGCTGTTGCTGACGTATGTGCCGGATCTGGTGTTGTGGTTGCCGCGCTTGGTGTACGGATAAGAGCCGTACAGGGAGGAACGTCATGAAGATTCTTCTGCCCATCGATCGTTCGGAAGTCAGTGCCCGCCTAGTCACAGGGATCGTTGAGCGCACCCACTGGTTGCCTCCGGGAACCTTGACCCTGCTTCACGTGGTCGATATGGATCGGCTCGCTTACCGCATGATCCCCGATTTCCAGCTGGAGATGGTTTCGGCCAAGGCCACTGAGGCCGGTGCCGCATTGCTGGAGGAGCAGGCCACCGTGTTGAGGGATGCCGGGCTGAAGGTGGAAACCCGATTGGAAACCGGCGCACCCCGCGAAGTGATCCCACGCGTGGCCAACGATGAGCGGTTCGCTCTGCTGATTCTGGGGCGTCGTGGCATCGGCGAGGTTCGCGACGTGCTGTTCGGCACAGTAACCAACCATGCCCTGCATCGGGTGCGCTGTCCGGTGCTGTTGTTCTGAACCTTGCCTCCTGCAGAGCTTTTTGAGCAGCCGTCTTTCCATGTGGAAGCGGCTGTTCTGTTTTTTGGGCGGCAAAATTCCAAAGACATTCATCGCAGAGCGCGCAGAGGGCGCTGAGAAAATCAAGAAAAGAGAACCGGGGATTTGCAAATTTTCAATTCTGGTGATGCACTTGGCTCCAGTGATTTGTTTTGCCCTTCGATCTTTTTGCACATTTGTGGTCCTTTGGGACTCTGAGGCAAAAAACACAGAATCTAAAAGCTTGAACCACGAAGATCACGAAGGACACGAAGAAGTTCCGATAACGACAAAGCCATTACGAACAGGGATATTCAGGAGAGACAGGATGAAAACCAGAGGCCTTGGGTTTAAGGCTTTATCCTGATCATCCTGCATATCCCTGTAAAAGCAAGATTGACAAGGAGAACGATCATTAGCATATAAGATCACGGAGGACACGAAGGGAAAAACTAAGGCAAGAGCCAACCATAAGGGTCTGTTTTGTAAGTATTACTTCGTGCTCTTCGTGCCCTTCGTGGTGAAAATTCTATTTGGTTGTCCGCTTCACGCTGGCGGTGCAGCGATTTTTGAAGATTTGGGGCAACTTGAGAATAGTGCATAAACAGATTTTCAAAAATCACCAACAAACGATCCCTTGGCAGATCGGTATTTATCTGGGATCTCAGTTCTTTCCGCGGTTAAATGCATGGCCTTTCGCAGCTTCAGGATCAGGAATAACTATTCCCAAATAGTTTGTTTTCCCTTATGTTGGTCAGGCTACGACGTGAATCCGGCAATCCGGAACAATGGGTTGCCCTATGCTATGGAGGGTATCATGGAACGATTGGCGAACGCCGATGGCCTGGTGGTTAGTCAGAAAAAAGAGTGGGGCGAGATTCTTACGGGATTCGAAACCCGCAATCGGTATAGAATATTGGATACGCAGGGGCAGGAACTGTTCCTGGCGGCCGAAGAGGGCGGCAACCTGCTGCTGCGCTGGTTTCTGAAGGCACTGCGCCCGTTCACGGTACAGGTCCGGGGCATGGACGATGTAAGTCTGTTGCGGGTAAAAAGACCCTTCCGGTTCTTTTTTCACGAAGCGGTTGTCAGCGATGCCGCAGGTCGGATGTTAGGCACCATACGTCGCCGCTTTGCGTTGCTGAGGCGCATCTATACGGTGACCGATAGTCACGGGCAGGAGATTTGTGAGCTGTTCGGCCCGATTTTGCGCCCCTGGACCTTTGAAATGCGCCAGGGGGGCATTGCGCAGGGCAAGATATGTAAAAAGTGGAGCGGCCTGCTCAAGGAAGGCTTCACCGATGCGGATAATTTCGGCGTGACTTTTCAGTCCGGCTGGAGCGACGAGCATAAGGCGTTGCTGCTTGGCGCGGTATTCCTCATCGATTTCGTTCATTTTGAAAAACGCTGAAACGGGCGGAGATAGCGTGCAGAGTAATCAGCCTTTGAAACGATGGCAGTGTTTGATCCTGGCTGCTTGTCTGGGGCTGTGCGGTTGTGCCTCGGCGCAGGTGGCTGCACCGTCCGCCGCCGCGCCCGTGACGCGGCAATCTGCTGCCTATGCTACGGCCCTGGGCATCGGGCATCTCGAAGCGGGCGGGTTAACCGAAACCTCGGGCCTGGCCGCCTCCCGGCAGACCGACGGTGTGCTGTGGGCGGTAAATGACAGCGGCAATGCACCTGAATTGTTCGCCCTTGGCAGTCGTGGCAAGGACCGTGGTACGGTACGCGTTGCCGGGGTGAAAAATATCGATTGGGAGGACTTGGCGTCCTTTACCTGGCAGGGCAAGGCCTATCTGTTGGTAGCGGATGTTGGCGACAACCGGTCGGTGCGTCCCGAAGTGCTGCTGCATGTGGTGCCGGAACCGCTTCCCGGTAAGGATGGACGCTTTTCCGGCACGGTGAAGCCGGCCTGGAGCATTCGCCTGCGCTTTGAAGACGGCCCGCGCGACTGCGAAGGGGTGGCGGTGGATGAACAGGACGGGCAGATATGGCTGATGAGTAAACGTACCGATTTGCCGATCCTGTACCAGGTGCCCTTGCGTCCCGCCCGACCGGAACAGTTGCAGACCGCCCGCCGCGTCTTTGAAGTAAGCAATCTTCCTGCTCCTACCAGCGGCGATCTGTCGCAGGTCTACGGGCGTTTTCGCTCCTGGCCCACGGCCTTCGATATGCAGGCCGCTGGCCGGGCAGCAGTGATCCTTACCTATAAGGACGCCTATCTTTATGTGCGCCGGGGCAGCGAGCCCTGGACGGCAACCCTGGCACGTTCGCCGCAGATTCTGCGGTTGCCGGCCGCCGAAATGTTGCCGCAGCGCGAAGCGATTTGTTTTACACAGGATGACGCCTTGCTGGTGACTTCCGAAGGGCCGGGGGCGGCTCTTTTCAGACTGTCTGCCGGTACGGGGAATCCCCCGTTCTAAAGCCGGAAAAGGTGCCACATCGATGCATGACATGAAATATCTCACCGGTTATCCGGAAAAAGTAGCCGGTCAGGTTGCACAGTTGATCGCACAGGACAAACTCGGCGCGTTTTTGAAAGGCAAATACCCGGTTGCCCACGAAATCACCACCGACAAGGCCCTGTACGACTTTACCGTTGAGCTCAAAAACCGGTTTCTACGTAAATCACCGCCGTTGAGCAAAGTCGTCTATGACGGCAAGATCAACGTGATTCATCAGGCCTTGGGGGTGCATGCCTTTGTGTCGCGGGTGCAGGGGGCGAAGCTCAAGGCGAAGCACGAGATCCGCATCGGTATGGTTTTCAAGCAGGCGCCGTTGGAGTTTTTGCAGATGATCGTGGTTCACGAATTGGCCCATATGAAAGAAAAGGACCACAACAAGGCTTTTTACAATCTCTGTGAATACATGGAGCCGAACTATCACCAGCTGGAATTCGATGTGCGCTTGTACCTGACGCAGTTGGAGGTCTTCGGCAGTCTCTATTGATCAGAGGGACATGCCGGGGAAAACCTTGGCATGGGGAAAAAACTGAGGCAGCCATCCGTAGGGATGGCTGCCTCTTTTCGTTATGCGCAGCTCAGTATCGGTTCAGGCTTCCGTGGCGCGTCGCACCTGCCACCAGCGCCACACGCAGACGCCAATGGACGATGCAAGGTAGGCCAGGCCGGTGAGCAGTACGGTAGTGGCGCCGGACGGCAGATCGTACTGGTAAGAAACCGCCAGTCCGCCGGTGGTGAAAAAGGCTCCCAGCACGGTGGCCAGCAACATCATGCGGCTCAGGGAGTGCACAAACTGACCGGCGATGGCCGCCGGCAGCGCCAGCAGGGCGATGACCAGAATCAGACCGACCACCTGGATGAGGATTACCACGGTCAGGGCGACCAGGCAAAGCAGCAGCAAAGAGAAGAAATCGACCGAAACCTGACGTAGACGCGCGAATTCCTCATCGAAGGATACCACCAGCAGTTGCTTGAAAAACAGCAACACCAGCAGCACGATGCCGACATCCAGCCAGAAGATCAGGGTCAGGTGGCCTTGCGGGATCATCAGGATATTGCCGAACAGGTAGCTCATCAGGTCGACGTTGTAGCCGGGGGTGCGGGCGATGAGCAGCACCCCTACGGCCATGCCGACCGCCCACAGGGCACTGATGGTGGTGTCTTCCTGTTTTTTCCAGCGGATGCTGACCCAGCCGATGATCAGCGCGGCAACCAGGGCCGCAACGATGGCTCCGCCAAAAGGACTGCGACCCAGGAAGTAGGCCAGCCCCATGCCCCCAAGGACGGCATGGGCGATGCCTCCGGCGATATAGCCGATGCGTCGCACCACCACGTAGGATCCGGCTACGCCGCAGGCGACGCTGGCCAGCAGGCCGCCGAGCAGGGCGTTTTGCATGAAAGGCTGAGAGACGAGGGCTTCCAGAAAAGTATTCATAGATATTCTCAGTGGGTGTGAAGGATCGTATCATGGTGCACGGCCCGCAACGGAGCGCCGTACAACTGTTCGATCATCTCGCCGGTGATTTCCGAGGTGGCATGGCATACCAGGGTACGGTTAAGACAGGCGACCCGGGTGATGTAACGGGAGATGAAACCGATGTCGTGGGAGACGACCAGGATCGTAAGTCTCTGGCTGAGCCGCTTGAGGAGTTCGAAGACCCCTTCTTCGATTTTGGGATCGATGTGAGCGGTCGGTTCATCGAGGATCAGCACATCCGGTTGGCAGGCCAGGGCGCGGGCGATAAGGACGCGTTGCAACTGTCCGCCGGACAGGGCGGTCAGGGGGCGCTGAGCCAGGTCGGCGAGTTCCACCTCTTCCAGTGCCTGCATGGCCAGTTGGTGATCCTCGCGACGATAACCGCCGATCAGGCGTGTTTTTCCCAGTCGCCCCTGCAGTACGGTTTCCCGCACGCTGATGGGAAAGTTGCGGTCGAAGGTGGCGAATTGAGGCACATAGCCGATGCGCAGGCGCGCTTCGGACGGTGATGTACCGAATACCCGGACCTGTCCCTTTTGCGGCACCAGTAATCCAAGGATGATTTTAAGCAAGGTGCTTTTGCCGCTGCCGTTAGGGCCGACGATGCCCAGGAATTCCTGTTCGTGGACCGTCAAGCTGACGTCCTGCAGCACCATGTGTTCTTCGTAGCGGAACGAGACGTCTTCCAGAGATATGATCGGTTCACTCATGTCAGTTTTCCAGTGAGGTGAAAAAGGCGTTGGCGGCCTTGCGCAGATTGTCGATATAGTTCTCCGCCAGTGGGTCGATAGGCACGACCTTTCCGCCGATAGCGCGAGCTACGGTATTGGCAGTGGTACGGCTGAACTGCGGCTGAACAAAAATAACATGGATGTTTTCCTGCCTGGCAAGGGCGATGATCCTGGCCAGACTACGGGGACCCGGCTCTTTGCCGGAAGCCTCGATGGCGAGTTGCTGCAGGCCGTATGTATCGGCAAAATAACCCCACGAGGGGTGAAACACCAAAAATTTCCGATGCTGGATCCTGCCAAGGCGGCTGCGCAGTTGAATGTCGAGGGCTGTCAGATCTGCCGCCAGAGAATCGAAGCCGGCCTGGTAATCTTTGGCGTGCGCCGGGTCGACCTTGGTCAGGGTTGCACGGATGTGATCAGCCATGGAGCGGGCCAATACAGGGCTGGTCCAGATGTGAGGGTCGAGAGTTGCATCCGAAGGCTCTTCAGCATGGTCTGTCCCGCTATGTTCCCCCTCGTCGTGGTGATCTTCGATTTGCCGCAGGCGTATGCCGTCGCGCAGGTCGACGATGCGCAGCTTCGGATTGAGTGCCGTGATGCGTTTCATCCAGATCTGTTCAAAGGTCACACCCACCCGGAAGTATATTTGCGCCCGGCTCAGTTCCGTCATCTGGCGCGGAGTCGGCTCATAGGTGTGGGGGCTCTGGCCCGGTCCGACCATGGCCTGGGTGTTTACATGGGAACCGCCGACGCGTTCGACCAGATATTTCATGGGCAGAACGCTGACGAATACCCGAATTGGCGCATTGCCCGGTTGTTTGGCCAGGCCCGGGGTGGCCAGTGAAAGTGCAATCAGCAGGGGTGCCAGTATGCGTGTCCATCGGGTCATAAGGTCAAGCTCCGGTTGGTGACAGGTCCCTGGCATGAACAGCCGTGCCTGGGAAACTTTACGAATTATAACATGTTGCCGGCGACGTAAGGCTCATGGCGGGTCTTTACGCGGCCTTTTGCAGAAGCTCATGCAGAAAACCGGTCAGCCCGTGCATGGTTAGCGAAACGGCCTTGGCCGCCAGGAAAATATAAAGAATCCGCGGGATGATCATGGCGGCATAGCCACCGATAATTCGCATCAAAGAATGGGATCCGCAGGCAATCAGGTAGACGATCAGACAGCTGGCGACGGATACGGTCAGCATGTGCAGCGGGGTGCGGTTTTGGGCCAGAATGATGGTGACCGCCAGGGTTCCCGGTCCGACGATGATGGGAAAAGCCAGGGGGAAGATGGCGCGGGTACGGAAATCCTCGGAGAGCAGATTGTAACTGAGAGAACCGCTCATGACGCCACGCACGGCGACGATAAACAGTAAGATTCCACCGGCGATGCGGAATTCATCCAGGGTGACCTCGAACAGGTGGGTCAGGCTCCAGTCACCGAGCAGGGCAAAGCCGATGATCATGGCCCCGGCGGTCAGGACGCCCAATCGGATGACGACCAGGCGCTTGGGTTTATCCATGCCTGAGGTCAGATCACGGTAAACGGGAATATTGCCAAGCGGATTGATAACCGCGAGCAGCAGCAAAGTGTCATGAAGAAGCGTGGTAAAAGTTCCGAGGTTGTGCATGCCGGACTCCCTGGGGCGTTGGGGCGAAGAATTTCACCTTGAAAAGGTAAGACGGATGAAACTCTGACGCTGTTTCGGGCGGCTGTACGCGAAGTTTAGCATAGCCCAATTCTCATTACAGCAATATATTTGAACGGTGGTTGTTTGCGGGGCGCTTCGCGGCAGGGAAATGAGGGCTATGCCCAGTTGGTCCCCACGGGGACATCGTGCTTGACATGCCAGGGGCAAAGGGCTAGAAAAAAAGAGCCTTTAGGTGCCGAAAGGGTGCTCGACCGTTTGCTCTGCAGCCCTTGGCAAACCGTTACCCCGGCTCGGGGCACAGGTCGAACGCACCTGGTCCCCGGTTGTTTTTGGAGGTTCGACAGCAGCATGCTTGAACAGGACGCGCAACAACTCAACCAACGGTTTTCCAGTCAGATCCCCATGGCCCGGCAGATGGGGCTTCGCATCACGGCCTGGGACGGATGCAGTCTGCGCATGGACGCGCCGCTGGCTCCCAACCTCAACGACAAGGGCACGGGATTTGCCGGGTCGATAGCGACGCTGGCCACCTTTGCCGGTTGGGCGGTGGCAACCTTGCTGGCAGAAAAAGTGGTTGGGACGCATTGTGAGGCGGCGGTATTCGAGAGCGAGATAAGTTATCGTGCTCCGGTTACCGGAGATTTTTACGCGCTGGTTCCGGTGCCCTCAACAGAGGACATGCAAGCTTTCGAGGCGTCTCTCGCAGAACGGGGGCGCGCCAAGTTGACCCTGACCGCCACTATCTTCCAGGACGGTGTAGGAAAAGTCCGCTACCGCGGGCGTTACGCGGTGCGGGTGGGTAAGATGTAGAGATCGTTTCATATCCAAGCTTTTAAGTGTTAAGCTGATGGCCATCCTATGAAGTTTTGCGAATACATCATCCTTTGGCAAATGCTTGATGCTGTAAGCCGGCAACCTAAAGCAAAGGCGCATCATGTTTCTGAATGTCTATCTAAAACTGTTTGTCATCCTGACACCGTTTTTCGTCATGTCGGCGTTTCTGTCCCTGACCCGGGGCTTTACCCCCACTGAGCGCAAGAAGGCGGCGGGCAAGGTGACGCTGGCTATCGTTCTGTCGGTATTCACCATCTACCTGTTCGGCAGGCACATCTTCGCCCTGTTCGGGATTACCCTCGATGCTTTTCGCATCGGCGCCGGTGCGGTACTGTTCCTGTCGGCCGTCAGCATGGTGCGCGGGCCGACCGCTGTAACACCGCCGTCGCCCGGCGAGGATGTGGCGGTGGTGCCGCTGGCCATCCCCATCGCTGTGGGGCCGGGGACCATCGGTGCCCTGCTGGTCATGGCGGCGGAGCCCAAGAGCCTGGCGGCGCGGTTGGTGACGGCCGGGGCCATGCTGGCCGCCATCGCCACCGTCGGCCTGTTGCTGAGCGTGGCCGGCCGTCTGGAAAAGGTGGTGGGGCACCAGGGTCTGACCATCCTGACCAAATTGACCGGGCTGTTCGTATCGGCCATTGCGGCGCAGATCTTCTTTACCGGTTTGAAAAACTTCCTGGCCTGACGGGCCTTTCCTGAACAAGGATATCTTCCATGACCATGCAGAAACAGCGCGAAGCCATCGTCCGCTACGGGCGTAAAATGATCACCTCCCAGCTGACCACCGGTGCGGGCGGCAACCTGAGTATTCTGGACCGCGCCAGCGGCCAGGTCGCCATCAGCCCCAGCGGCATCGAGTATTTCGATCTGCAGCCGCAGGATGTGGTCATCACCGATCTTGACGGACAGGTTCTGGATGGCCAATACAAGCCCTCCAGCGAGCTCGGTTTTCATCTGGCCCTGTACCGTCAGCGTCCGGATGTGAACGCCGTGCTGCATACCCACTCGGTGTACGCCACCACCATGGCCTGCCTCGGGTGGGAGATCCCGGCGGTGCATTATCTGGTGGGTTTCTCCGGCCACAAGGTGCCGCTGGCCCCTTATGCCACCTTCGGCACCGAGGAACTGGCCCGCAACGTGGCAGACGGCATCGGCGCTTACAACGCCGTGCTGCTGGCCAACCACGGCCTGGTGGCTGTCGGCAGTGACCTGAGCCGGGCGTTTAATACCGCCGAGGAGATCGAGCTGGTGGCGCGTATCTACTATCAGACCAAGTCGGTGGGCAACCCGGTGATCCTGCCGGAGACTGAAATGGAGCGGGTGCTGGAAAAATTCGCCACCTACGGACAATCTCCCAAGGAAGACGGCGATGTTTGATTTCGACCGCATCATCGACCGCAGCGGTACCGGCTCCCTCAAGTGGGATCGTTACGCCGGTCGCGACGTGCTGCCCCTGTGGGTGGCGGATATGGATTTTCCCGCGCCGCCGGCGGTGGTCGCCGCCCTGCAGCAGCGTGTTGGCCACGGCGTGTTCGGCTACACCCATGTCTCCGACGAGCTGGTCGAAGTGATCCTGGCACGGCTTTGGGATCGTTATAAGTGGCGGGTGAAAGCCGAGGCGCTGGTCTGGTTGCCAGGCCTGGTGGTGGGCCTCAACGTGGCCTGCCGGGCGGTGGGCGGCAGGGGCAGCGAAGTGCTGACCATGACCCCCATCTATCCGCCGTTTCTGTCCGCGCCGGGCTTGTCGGAACGCACCCTGGTGACCATCCCCATGGTTCAGGAGGGGGCGCAGTGGCTCATCGATTTCGACGCCATGGAAAAGGCCGTGACCCCGGCAGCCCGTTTGCTGTTGCTGTGCAGCCCGCAGAACCCCACCGGCCGGGTGTTTACCCGCAAGGAACTGGAACAGCTGGCCGATTTCTGCCAGCGCCACAATCTGGTGCTCTGTTCCGATGAAATCCATTGCGACCTGGTGCTGGAACCGGGCATCGAGCATATCCCCACGGCGTCCCTCGATGCCGAGGTGGCAGCCCGCACCATTACCCTCATGGCGCCGAGCAAAACCTTCAATCTGCCGGGATTGAACTGCGCCTTCGCCATTATCCCCGACGCCGGGCTGCGTGGACGCTTTCAGCGTGCCATGGCCGGCATCGTGCCCTATGTCAACCTGCTTGGTTACGTCGGTGCCCTGGCCGCATATCGCGACAGCGGCGACTGGCACGCCGCGCTGCTCGACTACCTGCGCGGCAATCGCGATCTGGTACTCGAGGCCGTGGCGGATATGCCGGGGCTCAGCGCCACCCATGGCGAGGCGACCTATCTCACCTGGATCGACGCCCGTGGCACCGGCCTTGATGATCCGGCAGGCTTTTTCGAAAAGGCCGGGGTGGGGCTGTCCGACGGGCGGGAATTCGGTTTGCCCGGGTTTGTGCGGCTGAATTACGGTTGTCCGAGGGTGGTGTTGCAGCAGGCGTTGGAGCGGATGCGCAAGGCGTTGGTGACAAGTGACTGGTGACTGGTGACTGGTGACTGGTGACTGGTGACTGGTGACTGGTGACTGGTGACTGGTGACTGGTGACTGGTGACTGGTGACTGGTGACTGGTGACTGGTGACTGGTGACTGGTGACTGGCCTGAGCTTTGAGCTGTTCGGCCCTGATAACCTAAACCGGCGGGACGCGCCCCGCCAGGCGCCTTACTTTTTGTCCAAGCCAACAAAAAGTAAGCAAAAAAATGGCTCCCCTGCGGGGGGCTTGGTGTCGCTGAGGGGTGAGTTGGCTAACTGCGGTTGTGTTTTGCGGCCTCGTCGTGGATTCTTTCGGCTCCCTCCTCTTTTGAGGGATGGGTGGTGGTTACGATGGGCTGGTTCTTTTGCGAGGCGGGCGTCAAAGGGCAGTTGGTGTGAAAAACTGAACTAAACCATAAGCCTGGCCTGGTTGCCGGTGTTTTAACAGTGTAGCGCCGGTGTTGTCTTTGTCGTTGCCTTTTGCCCCCCCTGTGACGCAGCCGGAGCGGAGCAATTGACGGGCGAAACAGGCGGAAGACTGAGCGCAGCGAATCTCTTCCTGCCCGCCCGGCGGGGGCGTGACCCCGCGGTCTTGAGGTTGATTTTTTGGGTTAAAAGCTTAAACCGTAACTTCAAGTTCGCCGGTCCCGGCCGGCAGCCGGGTTACTTTCTTTACCCGTCCAAAGAAAGTAACCAAAGAAAGACGTAGGGTCTGGCTTCGCCGTTATGTCTGGCGCGAAGTTTTTTGCGTCAAACCACTGTGGTAGCGATTGAAAGACGGTGCGTCTCCGTTCGGCTTCTTTGCCCAGCGGTTGCGGTTCGCGCAGATCGTAGCGCAGCTGTTGCAGGCACCGGCAGTGCTGGATTTTATAATCGTCTTTGCCTGCTTTTTTTATCTGTCATGACAATAAGTTAGCATGCCTCCGGGAGTGCTGGACTATTCATGGCCTTTTATAATAATCGATTGTCCTGCTTGGGGGATGATTTAGCCCCCGGATACCCATACGAAACGGATTAAATTTCATGCCCCTTTACCGCGAAGCCATCAGCGACCTGATCGTTAACCTTCCACGTCGCGATCTGCGCACCATGATCCGCACCGTGCGGGCTCTGTACCGCCTCAGCGGTTTATCTGCCTATCGTGAAATGGTGCTGCCCCAACTGCCCGAAGCGGCTCGTTTCGATCCGGGGCACGATGCGGTGATGATGGGGTACGATTTTCATCTGACCGAGGACGGGCCGCGCCTTATCGAAGTCAATACCAACGCCGGGGGAGCTTTGCTTTCCTATCTGGCGCGCTACCCGGATGAAGCTACGGCGCGTGCTGCCATGAGCGAAAAACTCAAAAAGGCTTTTCTGGAACCTTTTGCCGAGGAGATGAAGGCGTTTTCCCATGGCCGGCAAGACCGGCCCCGGCATATCGCGATTGTCGATGAAAAGCCCGAGGAACAGTTCCTGTACCATGAAATGGAGGCGTTCGCCGGATTGTTCCGCGAATGGGGTGCCACGGCGCAAGTGATTGATCCGGGCGAATTGCAGGCTGGTGCCGATGGGGTGGCGCTGAATGGCGAAGCTGTCGATCTGGTTTATAACCGGCATTGCGATTTTTATCTCGAAGAGCCCGTTATGGCCGGTATCCGCGCGGCATACCTGTCGGGCAACGTCTGTCTGACGCCCAACCCCTTTGCCTACGGTTTGCTGGGAGATAAAAGGCGCATGGTGCTGTGGTCCGATGCCGATGCCCTTGCCGATCTGGGCGTGGAGCAGGAGGATAGTGACTTGCTGCAGCAGGTGGTGCCGGTCAGCCGTGTGTTGCGCACGCAAGATCCCGATGAACTATGGAAAGATCGGCGCAACTGGGTATTCAAGCCCGTCGACCGGTTCGGCAGCCGCGGGGTGCTGGTCGGGGAAAAGATTTCGCGTAAGCGTTTCGATGAACTCGATCCCGCCACCACGCTGGTACAGCAATTGGTCGCTCCCTCACTGACCCCGGCAGCGGCGGATGAAAAACCGATGAAAACCGACCTGCGGCTGTTCGTGTACCGGGATCGCATCCTTGGGATCGGTGCCCGTTTGTATCGCGGGCAGGTGACCAATCTGCGCACGGAAGGCGGAGGGTTTGCGCGGGTAAAGGTGGGTTGAGGGGGGATACACCCCTATAGTATGTCGAGATCCTGAAAACCGTGGTGAATCATCATCACCAGCTTTTGAAAATAGGCAACATTCGTCCCTTTTTCTATATATTTTATGTTTCTGGTTTTTTTTAGTCCCTATCCCTGAATGTTCGATTGACAAGTGCTTTCCTTTGATGGATATTTAAAATTCCTAATCATGCTTATTCATGAAACCATGTCTATTAGTTTGATACTCATAAGTATAGGCCAAATATGAAGAATCGCTGCAGGGGGGCTTACAGTCCGTCAAAGCCAGTATAAATTCTCAATCGCCCATTGTGGTATCGTTCCATTATGCTCCGAGAGGGATAAATAGATTTGGTAAAGATGATCATCGACATCGCGTTAAAGCCGTTCTATTCAGCAGATGCTGATAGCGCGGTTTTTTTGTTTGTGTCTCATGCCGACTCACGAGGTGCACGATGATCAGGATTCTTTTCATCCTTGGCATTTGTTTGGCGTTATCAGGCCCGGCGCCGGGCGGAGCTTATTCCATAACAACAAAACCGAAGCTCATCGTCGGTGGCGACCGTAATTGTCCTCCCTACGAGTTTTATGAAAACGGGAAACCGACCGGTTTTGACATTGAGTTGATGCAGGCGGTGGCCGATGTCATGGGTTTCGAAGTGGAATTCAGGCTCGGTCCCTGGGTGGATGTCCGTCAAGGTCTGGATCAGGGCGCTGTCGATGCGATTGCCGGCATGTTTTATTCCGTGGATCGGAGCAGTCTGGTCGATTTTTCTGTGCCGCACACCATGGTTACTTCCGGCATATTCGTGCGCAAGGGGTCTCCGATACGTTCCTATGCGGATATTCAGGGCAAGGAAGTCATTGTCCAGCAAGGGGACATTATCCACGATTCCCTGGGACGCAACGGCCTCGCTTCGCGCATCGTGACAGTGACGGATGTCGGGCAGGCGGTTAAGCTTCTTGCCTCCGGAAAACATGATTGTGCCATCTTAACGTCCAGGCTGCAGGGCGAGCATTTTATTAAAACTTTCAGGTTGTCCAATCTCAGGGTTATCAACACCGACCAGCCTCAATTGCAGTACTGTTTCGCGGTGCGCAAAGACAACCAGCAACTGCTGTATAAACTCGATGAAGGGCTGAAAATCCTCAAAGTCAACGGCAAGTACCGGGAGATCTATGAAAAATGGTTCGGCGTATATGAAAGAGAGAATCTGTGGAAAATCGCAAAAGGCTATGTCTTTGCAGCGTTAGCGGTCTTTGCGTCCCTTTTTGCGGCTGGCTTCGCGTGGTCCCGGTCTTTACGCAAACAGGTCGGCATACGAACCGCGGAATTACGTGAGAGTGAGGAAAAATTCCGGATTTTAGCTGAGACGATTCCTTCCGCGATTATTGTTTATCAGGAAGACAGGTTTGTTTATGTCAATCCTGCCGTTATTCAGGCTACCGGGTATTCGGAGCAGGAATGCATGCAGATGAAGTTCTGGGACCTGGCGAGCGACAATTTCAAGGAGTTGGTAAAAAGTCGCGGGCTGGCCCGGCAGCGGGGTGAAAAGATTCCTTCGCAGTACGAGTACCAGTGGGTTACGAAATCCGGAGAGAAGAAGTGGGCTTTTATCTCGAGCGCCCGCATCGAATATAAGGGAAATCCTGCCGGTATTGCGATGTTGATCGACATTACCGATCGCAAATATATCGAAGAAGAGCTGCATCGGGCGCATGCCGAATTGGAAATACGGGTAAAGGAGCGAACCGATGAGCTGGCCAGGGCGACGGAAGCCTTGATGGCTTCTGAAAAGGAAAAATCGCTCATTTTGAACATAACGGATGATGTCCTCCTATTTTTCGATCCCGACATGAAAATTCTGTGGGCCAATAAGGCCGCCGCCGGTTCTGTGGATATGACCTATGAAGAGCTGCGGGAGCGGCGCTGCTGGGAAGCATGGCATCAGCGCCAGGAGCCTTGTGTCGGGTGTCCGGTGCTGTTGGTCAGGGATACCGGGCAGCCGCAGGAAGCGGAAATGCATGCCCCTGACGAAAGAGTTTGGCATATTCGCGCCTATCCCGTTAAAGACGAAGCGGGGCGGCTTATTGGCATGGTCGACTTTGCGCAAGACATCACTGATCGAAAGCAGATGGAAGAGGCGTTGCGGCAGGCCAACCTTGTTGTGGAAAACAGTCCGGTGGTGCTGTTCCGTTGGAAGGGTGACGATAAGTGGCCCGTTGAGATGGTTTCCGGCAATATTATACAGTTCGGTTATTCTCCCGATGAATTTCTCTCCGGCTCCATCACCTATTCATCTATCATACTCCCTGACGATTTGGAACGTGTGACCAGGGAGCTTCACGCTTGGTGCCATAAAGGGGTGGACCAGTTCTGCCTGGAATACCGAATCTTGACCAAGGATGGTGATATCCGCTGGGTGAACAAGCACGCCAACATCGAAAGGGATGTCGCGGGAGGCGTAAAAAACTTCGAGGGGATCGTCATCGATATTACCGAGCGCAAATTGGCCGAAGAAGAACTCGAGAGAAAGAAGAGTCGATTACAGGAACTAAACAGCACTCTGGAGAATCGCGTTCAGGAAGAGGTTGGAAAAAACCGGGAAAAGGACATCCTGCTGATTCAGCAGAACCGTCAGGCTGCAATGGGCGACCTGCTGGAGCATATCGCGCATCAATGGAAACAACCGCTGACCGTTGTTTCCCTCATCATTCAGAGTCTGTGGTTTTCATTTTCCAAAAACGAGCTGACGGCCGCCACCATCCAGGAAACCATCAACACAACGACCGATTTGCTGGAACATATGGCACAGACCATAGAAGTTTTCAGAGATTTTTACAGGCCGGACAAGGAAAAAACCGTATTCAGTATTAACGATTCCGTCGACAACGCTTTGGCTTTTATTTCACCGGCGTTGAAGCATGACTCCATTGCCGTTGATGTGGATATCGATCCAGACCTCCTGGCGATAGGCTATCCGCGCGAATATATACAGGTGCTTCTCAATGTATTGTCCAATGCCAGGGAAGAATTAATAGAAAAAAAACCTGAAGACCCGAAGATAACGATAAGGGGTGTTGCTGAGGGAACCCAAGCCGTTGTTACGATAACCGACAATGCGGGGGGGATATCAGATTCGGTTATTCATAGCATTTTTGATCTGTATGTCACAACCAGGGAGGCGAAAGGTGGTACAGGTATCGGCCTCCACATGTCGAAAAATATCATCGAAAAAAATATGGACGGGTCATTGACCGCCCACAACACGGACTCCGGCGCTCAATTCAGGATAGCCATCAACATGCCAGAATGGAGTGCATCAGCGGGGACGGATAGACAGCATGGGGCAGCTCTCCTCAAATAACTGAAGAAGCTCGGTTTTGATGGCGTCTCGGGTCTCCCGGAACGCCGCCATGACCTGACCTTCATCGCCGTTTGCATGTTCCGGATCCGGAAAACCAAGCAGATACAGCCGCTTTCCCCCATGACTTGTGTGTTCCAGGTGAGGACATTCCTTGCCGCAGCGGCCACAGTAGCTGATGGCACCATGGACGTCGCACTTGTCCTCTTCCTTTTCCAACAGAGTGATGACGTAGTCGAAGCTCTCCTCCTCAAAATCATCCACGTCCTTGGAATTTTGGCTGGAGATATCGATACCGATCTCTGCCATGACCGCCAGGGCCTTCCGGTTGACGGAAGTGGGTTCGGTTCCGGCTGAAAAGGCCATAACCTGGTCACCCAGGTAGTGGTTGATCAGTCCCTCGGCCATTTGGGAGCGGCAGGCGTTGTGGGTACTCTGGAATAGGACTCGGGTTTTCATAACGTAATAATCCCGTTAAACAGCAGCGACGTTGCTTTTTTAGCATGCCCCCACCGTGTGCTTGATAGACAAGAGTATAAACTCTTGGACTTTAACTCTCCAGGCCTTTGCGCATAATCTGATGTCTCTGCCAATAGCGCCCCAGGGCGTCTTTGAGCTGCGACCGTTGTTTTCTGATTCCCGGCAGTTTTATCTTGGTGGTCTTGGCACCGAGCAACCCTTTTTCCGGGTGAATTATCTGGAGGATATCGCTACCGAAAGCATCTTCGTATTTCATGTTGGTCACGCTATCCCACGATAGAAGTTCATTTTCTTTTGGCAGGATCAGGCCCTTGTAACTTATGGTAATTCGCTTCCCGCCACGAAGCCCGAACTCCAGCGGCGGAAAATATTTGAGCACAATTTCTTCCTCGGATTCGTTCGCCGGCAGGAAACAATAGGCCAGTTTTTCCTCATGCGCCGAGGCAAAGCGGTTTTCGTAAAGCGCCCACAAAGCTTGTTCGATGTTGTCAGCGTTGGGAACATCGGGTATCCATGTGGTGTTTGCCGGCTGGGTAACGATCTGGCTGTAGTCTTGTTCGTTCACTTCAAAGCCAACGTTACGCATGCGTTCTCGCAGCGCAGGGTGAGAGTCGAAGGGGTGGGGGATGCTGGACTCACGCATCTCGTCGAGGAACTGCGCGGAAGCGGCATAGGGCGCTAAACCGGTAGCTATGCGATCGGCAATCTTGAGTTGGGACTCATGCCGATCTTCTTTGGCAAATAGTTTTTCCTCAATGACGTCACGGTAACGGGCGTAGCCGCTGATTTTGATCAAGGAGCGAACGAGCCCCTGTGCCGAAACCAAGGTGGCGGCAACATGGTCGGCAAGAAACTCGCGAGCGCGGCTATCGCGCTTGAGTGCAAACTCGAAGATCACCCGATACAGGCGAAGTACGTAGAAAGCAAGGATGGTGGCGCTTGCCGAGTACATCAAGGCACAATAAAAATCGTATTGGGCGAGTTTGGGGCCAAGCAGCGCGCTACTGGCTGTATCCCCGCCACGGAAGTGTGCCAATTCGTGCATGAGCACTGCATCGGCCTCACCGCGGTCGAGCAGGCGCAGCAAGGGTAAACTGACAAACAACGAGCGTCCGCTCAAAGTCCTGTCTTTGATACACAGCGGTGCTTCTGTGACGAAAAAATTCGTGTCGATACCCGCGACGATATTATCCGGAGGCGCTGTCCCGGCTTTTGCGGCCAGCTCGCGAACATGCGTCCAGATTGGCGAGGCATTACTTTCGTCGATCAATTCACCATCCAGGTTTGTAGCCTGGGGCACCTGTTTAAAAATGCAGACAACGGCGTGAAACACGCCCATGGCTGAGATGATGGCGGCAATCCCGATCAGTTTCAGAAAATAGACCTTGAAAAAGAAAGCGGTAAGCCAAAAGGCCAACCAGACCAGCAACGCACCCTGTACAACGATTTCGATAGCGCAGAACACCGTCAATAATCGCCACCCGGTCACGAAACTCAGATACTGCGTTCGGCGATTGGCAAACGCGGCGGCACCAAGAGAGCAGATCGCTAGCAGCATGACAACCCCGGCAATCAAGATCGTCGTAGAGAGCTTGCCGGTGACCTGAAACTGCCACAAAGGCGAGAACGGCCTGGCGGCTATGTCGGTTGCCCCCGGAGGCAGGGCATAGCATACGAAGGACCATGCTATGAGAGGTACAAGGAACAGAGCCATCAAGGCTGATATGACGATCTTGATTAAATCTTTGCGCAGAGGGGCGGTGATGGACATGGCAAGGCTTCTCCCGTTTTTCGAGTTCTCTGGCTTCGTATTCAATGCTTGTTTTCTGGGGAAATTTAAAACTCAGGGACACTCCCCTGTTTTCTTTGGGTCACGTGATGTGGGTGTCCGGGGGCGACTATGCGAGCGATTATCGGCATGGGGGCAGGATAAAAGAAATCTAAATTAGGGGCAATTAAATTTTATGTAAAATAGGGGGAGTGTCCCTGGTTTGTCCTGGGAAATTGAGGGATACTCCCGAATGGCGCTGGTTTTCCTCTGCGGAACGTCCCCTCTTGGCAAGTGAACTCCGAAGGCATATCTGGCGGCACAATGAGTCTCTGGGATGACCGGTTAGCTCAAAAGAAGCATGTCGGGCAAATTTTCAAAGACAAGTCGAACGTCATCGTATTGTTCGAGGACTCTTACGACTTCCGGATGCGGATTTGCCCATATTTCGGGTAAGTCCCGTTCTTCTCTGTCATGTATCGAAAACGCAAGAGCCTCAACAGGAGGGGTGAATTTCGCATCAATCCCTGGCTTGTTGCCTCGGGCATCGATGCGGTACCATCCATATTCCTTTATGAACACGGCGTTCAGTCCATGCAGGCAATATGGGGGCTCTTTATCATTCACAGATAAACGTTGATAACAGAGCCCAGTCGGGATTCCGTTTTTACGTAGCAGTGCTGCTAAAAGATGACTTTTGGCATAACAATAGCCTGTGCCGTAAAGCAGAACGTCCGAGGCGCGGCAAGTCACAGGGTTTAGTTTGTAATCCCAACTGTGCTTAATTTCGTCTCGAACGAATTCAAAGCAGCGTCGTATCAGGTCCTGTTCGCTCGAAGCCCCCTTCGCCAGTTGTGCTGCTTTTCGAATAATTTCAGGATTGTCAAAATCAATATATGTACTCTTTTGAAGATATTTATTCATAAGTGGCCTGGCTGACATGTGGGGTGAGGGGCGCGGGGGAGCCCAGTTCGGAAAAGGTACCATACCATTTTGTGGTCTTGCATCGACTGCATTGGCCTTGTCGGGTTTCTATCGATTTTTTAATAGAACATCGCAAGTGATTCGAGCTACATCAGCAATAACCGCACTTTTTGTGTCGTTGGAAGCGGCAGACCCCGTATAAAACACCGTGACAATGAAAGGATCAAGTCCTCTGGGAAAAACAATTGCAACGTCGTTGCTTGCTCCATTTCCCCCGCTTCCAGTCTTGTCACCGACTACCCAAAAATTGTCGAAACCCGCTCGGAGTTTTTTCGCCCCAGTCGTATTCCCAAACATCCATGCCTTGAGTTGTTCTTTGGATGCGGGCGAAAGGTAATCACCCATCAAAATCTTATGGAGCGTTTCAGCCATCGCCTTTGGGGTGCTGGTATCACGTAAGTCACCTGGTATGTTCGTATTCAAAGACGGCTCATTTCGATCTAAACGCGTTGTGTTGTCGCCGATGGAGCGAAGGTACTCTGTAAGTGCTTTGGGGCCACCTATCGCATCAAGGAGTAAGTTGGCAGCCGTATTGTCGCTGTATTGAATGGATGCGGCGTTCAATTCGGACACCGTCATATGTCCTGTACTTAGGTTGTCTTTTGTAATTGGCGCATACTCAAGAATATCACTTGATTTATAAGATATTGGTCTATCCAGAGCCTCCATATTTGTATCGACTCTGGACAGAATGGCAGCCCCTAACAAAGCTTTGAACGTACTGCACATCGCAAATCGCTCGTTTTCTCGATAAGAAAGAAGCGGTGTTCCATTAGCCGAAATGACCGAAACACCAATCCGTCCACTACTTTCATTCTCAAGCGTTGAAATTCTAGATGTAAATTCTTTCGACGGAACCGGTTCTTCCGAAGCTAATGCCAGTGATGTGAGCAGAATCATAAACAAAGTTAAGACATATCGCATAAATTTGACTTCCTTGAGGGTAGAACGGTTTGGCCTAAACCTAACGAGCCTGTAGGAAAACCCCACAACTCTCTCGATTGATAAAAATCAGTCCCGGAATTTTATATCAAATCCATTTTTCTTGGGGGAAATTTAGGGATATCCGAATGGCGCTCGTTTTAAAAACAACAGGAACCCTTCGCATATTTTTCATTGCCACGAACCCTTGCTTGCGATAGCATCTCCGCCATTTCCAGCACTGCCGAATCATAGCAGCCGGTCACCCGCTCATTTCACACGGCACGACAACGATCGCGCCGTAGCCTGTTTGCAGTTGAATTTCCTGACATGACCAACGACTCCTATATCACCTATCGCCCCATCGGCATCCTGCGATCCCCCTATACCCGGCGCATTGATGCACCTCATCAAAGCACAGTGGTGGAAGGCACTGAAACCGGAGCGTTGGCCACAGCTACCCTGGAACTTCAGGATTGGCTGGACGAGAAAGTCATCCAAGATCTGGCCGGCTTCGAGCGACTTTGGCTCATCTTCGACTTTAATCGGAGTGAAGGCTGGAAAAGCAGCGTCAAACCGCCCCGGGGTGGACCGAAGCGGGGTGTTCTGGCCACCCGCTCCCCTCATCGTCCCAATTCCATCGGCCTTTCGGCGGTGGAATTGGTCAAGATCGAAGGCAGGACGCTGCACCTTCGCGGCGTGGATCTCCTGGATGGCACCCCTGTTCTGGATATCAAACCCTACGTGCCCTACGCGGACGCCTTTCCCGACGCCAAGGCCGGCTGGATCGACGATCTGGATGAAAAGCTGGGACGTCATTCCGCGCCAGGACCTCGCAGGCCCAGGGGTGGGTAAGAACGCTGTCGTGGCCTTGCCTATCGGGAAATTCAGGGACACTTCCCTGTTTTCTTTCTGGCCTTCCTAGTTTACTCAACCTCAATACTTGATTCAGTTGCAGTTCCATTTTTTCAATAAATACATCTGATCCGAAGGGGCGTCCTGATCTGGTAGCTTTGCGTAGCAAATTTTCTGTTTGTTCGTCTTCTTGCGACACAAATCTGGCGTAGGCTTCCCTGTTATCCAGAGAGAGCCAAGAAGGCTCAGTCAGCAGGTCATCCTTTGTACCGTTAATATGAGTTTTTGCACTGGACCAGCGATAAATTTCTGCCCTGTCGGCAAGTCCTGCTTTCACCGGATTATTTTCGATGTAGCGTGCAACAGACCAGAGGTATGCGTCATCTTCAACGATGCAGGAAAAAAAGCGATTCTGCCAAATTCGACCACCCTGTTTCAACTTTCGATTCAAGTATTGGGTATAGACCTGAGTAGTCAGGCCGACGCCACGTGAAAGGGAGTCTTCCTTATCGGGAACCGCAAGAGGTGCACATGGTTGTCCGTCAGACAGTAGGCCCAAAGTTGTAAAGAGTGCCGCCTAGAGTATTTATGAAGGAGTTTCAGATAAGTATGGCGATCCTCATCATCGAAAAAGGTCACAGGGCGATTGTTGCCACGTTGGGTCACGTAATGTGGGTGTCCAGGGGCGACTAAGCGAGCGATTCTTTTCATAGAGGAAGGATAAAAGAAATATAAATTAGAGGCAATTAAATTTTATATAAAATAGGGGGAGTGTCCCTAATTTTCCTACAACGACACTGATGAAGGGCGACGGCACACCGTGACAGACAGCACCGCATTTTTCGGGCAGCAGCCAGGCCCCTTTCGTCCCGCTCGATCAATTGGTTAGACGATTACTTTAAATGCAAGAAACAGTTCTTCTTCCGGCACAAACTTATGCAAGGTTTTGCTCAAAATGGTTATTGAGTTAAAGCATTTATTTACTGTTTCCTGCCCGTTGGTTAAGTAGTCTGACTACATTTTTAGCAAGGCTTCGGCGTCAATTTCGCCGTTTCTGAACGGTATCGCCTTAGATTTTGGATGTATAAGCTTGTTTTGTATTTTGAATAGAAAGTCTAGGGTTTCGTATGCTTGCTGGTCTTTCGGAAAGTCTTTCCTGCAATCATTTTGATTAAAACTATGCATTTAGAGAATGTATCGAGTTTGTCGATATGTTTACTAAAAAAGGAATCGCCCCAATTTATGGAAGCGTAATCGTTGACAAAAGATTCTAGGTCCATTGCAGTGAAGACAATCGTTTTTATGCCAGAGTTCTCTCTGGATTTTCCTATTTCGAAATAAAGGTAAGAATCTTCTTCTAGGGTTGGCTCACGGTCTAGTGAAAATGACTCATCAAAAAAATTTTTTCACTTGAGGGAAATTTTATATAGGTCCACCAGAAAGAATTTTATCTTGCGTAGCTCATAATTATTCTTTCGTCTAAAGCCGCCAACACGTGCGGCCTTAGAGTGGAGGCGAATCCGAAACGGAAAGACCGTCACGTACTTGGCATTGTTATGCTGCTTGCAGACAATATTATTCTATGAAAATAGGAAAATAACGGCCAAGCATCTTAGCCAGTTTAAAGAAGTCATGATTTCCTAAACACTAAAACATTTGATCTAAACAATTTAAAAAGAAAAGAAATTACTTTGCTATTGCACGCTAAGGAGTATTTCCCAGAGCGGTAGTACTTTAATATCAAACTTCCGTGATTTCCTAAGTACTCAAAACCGCTTTTTTCAAATGCCTCAACAATAGCGCTATTACTTCGATATTCAGTGTATTTTCTCACATACTGTAAGGCTTCTTCAGGATTAGTTTTGAATTTCTCTCTAAAAAATCCAAATCTAGCACACATATTATAATAAATCTTATTTTTTAATATTCCACCGAACGGAACTCCTACATGAGGCTCAAGAATAGAGTATTTGGAAGGAAAGTAGTGTATTACTAATCCACCTGTTCTAAGTATGCGTGAATTTTCAGATATAAAATCATCAATGTTTTTAACATGCTCTAGCACAGCTCTGCTAGCCACAACGTTAAATATACAATCTTCGAAAGGCCAAATATATTGATCTTCCGAACTTCGAATGCTTGATCTAGAGGTAGCCGACATTCTAATCTTTTTGATGTAGCCCTCATCCAGCAGTTTTTTTGTATGCGGTCCTAGTTTAAATTCAACGTCCGTACCGAAAGTCGTATAACCCTTTTTTTTCAACTCTATGACGTTTCCGCCGTTCCCACAACCTACATCTAGGATTGAAATATCGTGTTTGCTAGTATTTGCATAGGATCGAATTAGCTCCTCTAAAATTTCAAGGTACATGCTTTCTTATTCCATAAAATATATTTTAATTACGCACTTGGCGCATTGAAAAACTTAGCACAACGGTTCATGATAACTGGCGGCGACGAATTGTTCGAACAACACCGCAATTTAGTTTTGCTTTTCAATTTAGCGCAGACGTATTTTCCGTCGGTTGATTAGTTTGTTAGCCCAATGGAATGTTTTGCAAAAGAGAATTTAGTGACTTTGAACCTGTAGGGCTGAGTAGCCATATGAAACCAAATAAGTTCAAAACCACGGTTACCCAAAATATGAATCTGAAGGATTCTTTTTTTGTCTTATGTCGTAAATTTTGCTGAGCGACTAATGCACCAGGCCAACCGCCAGCTAATGAAAACTTGTGCAAAGTGCTTTCCTGGATTCTCCATTTGCCTTTTTTGGAAGCGGACTTGTCCAATGCGTAGGCAATATATGTGAGGATGCTTAACGATATGTAAATAATAAGGATGTGTATTGGAAGCTTCCCGCTTAGCACCGTAGCTGCCACAGTTCCCATAAATAGTATCGCTAATGCAAATGGAAATTTAGCCGAACTTTTGTTTTCGTACCTAACAGATCTTTCCTCTGCGCGAGTTGCGTTTATGGCACATTGACGACCTTTTTTGTCTATGGATTCACTGTAATTGACTTTTTGACCGATCTCGGGTTGGCGGTAACGGTTGCTGAAGTCTTTGATATGGACAAAGATTTGTTTTCCACCAGAAGCGGGTAAAATAAAGCCGAATCCTTTGTCTTTGTTCCACGACGCGATGGTCCCTCTTTTTCTCATATCATTTTCTTTTAAGGGCTAACGTTAAGTTCACCGACGGCGTTCACGCCGTCCGAGCGTAGCGCAGCAAAGCGGTGTGCAACGATTGGTTAGCAAATTTTATTAATGGTTGCACTTGTTGATGTTTAATCACTATTTATCATTTTTAGAAAATTTATAATAAATTACAAAGCTAAATAGTGAAACTATCAATAAAGACAAAAATGAAAGTAAGCGACTTTTTGAGTAGTAAACTCTGGCAAGCTCCATTTGACTTTGCGTTGAATAATATGTTACCCAAGCATCACTTTCGATAAACCCAATGGAGTATTTGCTTCTATTTATTTGCCGAACTTCAAAGCCTCTACCTTCTTATCTCATCCCCTTTGAGTCCTGTCTTTTCAGCCATTGAGACAATTCATCTCTACCTGGAAATCGCTGTTGGTTTGCTGGGTTTGTGGGGTTTGGGGTCGGACCAAGCTAACCTGTTGAATCCATAAACAAAATATCAAGAAAATAGCTGTTATTCGAGCTTAAAACCACCTTTTGGGGACCAAAATCAACCCTGTAAGGTTCAGATGCCTCCCTCAACACACATCGGTCGGCCTCTAGTTGCTCGATTTTTCTTCCCAGCCCCTGCCTACCAAGCCTAGTCTTTATATCTTCAATAAATCCCATACCACCAACAGCGATACTCTCAGTCCAGAAACTTTCCCTTTGATGATTTCTGTCGCTAATGGCCGCATCGACCCATTGCCGGTGCTGCCTGGAAAACTCCTTGGAGTCCGAAAATCCGCAAAGGTTCCTTAAGCCCGCCTGGTCAATCACACCATACCGTTCAGGCGGATTCTGGATCTCGTTGTAGCCACACATATCCCATTCCGATGGATGATTCACCACACCAGCGCGGACCATGTTGAGGTCCATATAAACAAGGCATCTGACAAGGTGTTCATTCCGCTCAACAGCTGTAGCGTGATAACGGTCTTCCCAGAACGCTCCCTTGCGCTTTTTGCGTTGATTGAATTCTTGGGCGGTTCGGCTGGCAATCAGTTGCAGGCTTTTTGGAATGACATCCGGGCTATCATCAATGACCAATAGATGGATATGATTGGACGTGACGACATAATTTAATATTCTCAAGCCAAAGCGTTTCTTGGCTTCAAACAGCCAGGACTTCCAACGTCTTCTGTCCTTGGCGAATTTGAGGAGGAACTCTTTTTTATGGCAACGATGGGTGATATGCCATACCTGCCCGGGAATATGATGTCGGTTTGCTCTTGCCATTCTTAGACATCTCTTTTTGCCAGTGAAAACGCGTCGCTAAGATCAAATAAAGGGAAAAATAAGCCTATTTTCCGAATCATTACAGTTGTTTAGCTTGGTCCGGCCCCGACAAAACCGCTTTCTACACTTAACATTCGATCTAGCAATATTTTGTGAATGGCAGAAATTGCCATTTCGACCATTATTGCCATCTTACCGATTTCGAGATTTAGATCGTCACTATAATCTAATATTTGCAATGCTAATATTGCACGATTGCAACTGTTTTTTAAGTCATGTAACCGACATCTTTCATCCGTTTTAAGGGTAGCGGATCGAACTGCATAAAACTCCTGTGCAGCCAGGAACAATTCTTCAATTATTTTAAAGGTATGCTTTAATTCGCGTCGATTCAAAAGTATAGTGTGATCATGTCGAAATTGGAGATTATATGCCTTGAAATAGGCATTCCTTAGATCTGTCCATGCTGTCAAAATTGATTCTTCAGAGATTGCAGTTCTGATATCTTCAATAGTACAATTAGTGTCTTGCTTAGAAACTATTATATGTAATCTTGTGTTAAGAGGAATTGGTAAGGACAAATAGTTAAGTGATATTAGTAAAGGATGCGCTTTGTATTGTGATTTAATTAACTCATCAATATCATCTTGAGTTATATTAAGAATTTTAAGTGACTGTTTAGCCACAAGGGAATATTTAAAGTATGTATCCATTGAGTTTGTTGGTTTACTTATTTGTTGTTCGACTTTATTTTTTGTAGCCTTTAAGGCGCGACGTCTTAAAAATTTCAAGAAATAAGAGGATGCAGAGACGACTAATACTGTCCCTGCACCGCTAAATATCCAGTCCTTTGCGTCAATAACCCAATCAAGTGACATTTAATCACCTCTCGCCAATATTGACAAATTCATTCCATACTCATAGTCTTATTGTTTTAGTACCAAACTTACCGGCGGCAATGGAGCGCAGGAAACGTCCCTGAATTCCTCACTGCGGCAAATTTGGAGCGCAGCGGAAAGTTTGTCCGACACCAGCGCATTGTTATGTGAGGTTATCACTCAGGCCACCTCTACCATCAGTGCTAAACACATAATTCTTTCCCAATGGTTCACAAAGGGCGCAGCATCAATTGCGGGCTGCAAAATGGTGCTTTTTGCAACCTCAAGCTCCAATGGTATTTGCAACAAAGCTTGAATTTGCGCTAAATAAGTAACCAGCCTTGGGCCAGCCTCTTTTGAGAACCTTAAGTCTAAATTAAAATCATTAAAGTGTTTTTTTACTCGAAGTTTTTGGGTATCCTCCCAATGTTCTGGAGGTCTAACGAAGTACTCAATAACCCCAGGTTCACCGCCTGTATCTGCTGTATATCGAGCAAATATCCACTGCTCGTTGAAATACCGATCGTTATCCAAATATGGTTGAAGTACTTGTTCTGCTTCACTAGTGGCAAAGTTCTCTCCTTTGCCATCCATGTTGCAGTCTCTGCACGAGGGCACCAAGTTGACCGGCAATACCGAAAATTGTGGGTAGTGCGCTTTGGGCAGGAAATGATCCAAGTTTCGAGGGCGGCCGATACCACCGCAAAAAGGACATTTCTCGTTGGCCGCAGCCATCAAGGCATTATAAATTACGCGGGCAGGTTTATCCTCTTTTACAAAGTAAGTGCTATACAGCTTTAACAGATCCGATTTCTTTAGCTGCCCAACAACAACTGGGTCATGATCCCGGCCATTAGGAGTCGAAGGTATAGTGTACAGTTCTCCTCTAGAGGCTGACGCGGTATAGCCAACTGCACTAGCTTGCAAAAGGTGCATGTCGTTATCCACTTTTTGCAGTAATTCGTCATTGCCTGTGATTCCTTGGCGACACATTTCAATTACTTGCTCACTTGAATAAGCAGGTTGTTTAAGCTTTAACATCAACCTGCGCTCCTATCGCGATGCGTTACAAGTGCTTTCAATAACGCACGCGCTTCTAAACCAAGTTGGTTGTTATATTCGTTCACTATCTGTTGGTATGAGCTTCCTCTCTCGACAGACTTTACCAATAAATCGTGAAAACCTGACTTCACCACTTCAAGCCCAAACACCTCTCTGGTTAAGACGCCAACATTTTCACCAAATGTCTCGATATCAGGTCTGCGCGGATCAGTGACCATACCAACCAGATTAATTTTCCAGGCACTAGACCTAGGAACTTCTTGCAGCACAACGGGTGAGTGTGTGGCTATAATTGACACACCATTTCGGTCATGAAGTAGTTCAGATAAAGCGCGAATAAAAGCTGATAGCAATGGTGGGTGAAGATGACTTTCTGGCTCATCAATAAGAACCAAAGTTTTTTCTTCAACGGTGGCAACTAGTCGAGTGATGGTTAGCAACACCACAGCATGACCAGAGCTCATTCTTCTGATCGTTTTGTGCGCTTTTTTCGTTAGCTCCTCGCTGGAGAATTGAGTAAGGCCCTTCAATCCCATGCTTGCAAAATTTTCATCTGATTCCAGTGTATCTATCGCTTTTAACCACCTATCGCGCTTAGAAATTTGACTAAAGCAAGATTTTAAAGCCTGGAGAAAGTCCTGGTGTATATCATAAAGCCCCTTGAGAGTGTCACCTCCCTTTTTCAGTCCTATATAAAAATAACATGTCCCCAGAGAAGGATCTGGTTGTTCCATGGGAGGTTCAAAAGGGTCAAAAGCACTAAATGACACAGATACCAAACTACTGAAATAATCGGTATCAATAGGGCTGGCATGACAGCCCTCAACATCATAAAACTTGGCCTCTGACTGACCTTTACTAGTGATGGCTTCGATCATCCCATTGAGGAGAGTTGTCTTGCCTACACCATTCCGGCCTATAATTGCATGAATATTAGTGCTCGGCCTTGATTCAACCTCCACCTTAAACTTCAATTCGATACCAGAAATTTTATCTTTCCTGGGTCTAACAAACTTGAACTCAAAATTTGTCAGTGGGGGAAGGCAAGCCAATACCCTAGAATACTGCCCTTTAATGACAGATAAGCTGACACCTCTCAGCAAGGAGGTTCGAAAAACTTCCTCCTCTTGAGCAAGCTCAATCAACTCAGGAGTTAAAACGATGTCTTTTAATGCTGTGAGTAATTTATTTCTGAACTGTACTGGCAAAGAAGATATTTTTTTGTAATAGTCAACATCTTGACCCACAGAAAAATACCCATCAGGCAACTGCTGGAAGGAATTGCTTAGTAATGAGTAAGTTGTTTTTTCTTTTGTTTGACCTTTAAAGCCAATTTTTACATTACCAAGGTCATGGAGAGACCCCTTATCGTCATGTAATTCTAGGTAAAACATGGTTACAAACGAGAAGTCATTCCAGTGGTCAATGGTTAGATAAGCAGTATTCAACCCAGACGGAGGAGTTTTTGCATCTCTTGGCAAAATAATAAAGTTCATTTTTTAACACTACTTATTATCGGTGAATATCACATAAATAATTGGTTTAAGCGGCAGCCCACCGCAGAACAAACTGGTTGATACTATTAGGGAAGTCCCCCGCTTCTTCTGTCCGCCTGAAATTCTTGTTAGCTTTACTTATTCCCAAGACTCGCCATTTAATTTGTTTGCTAGGTCCCTCGAATTAGTACATTCACCCACTAAACCATAAAAATACTTTTTTGATTGAAACATGCCCCCACTTGAGACTTTTCTGAAGTTTGTTTCTGAGCCATTAGACAGAATAAAAACTTGGAGGGGGGTCTTTTCGTTTTCTGCGGTCCTGTGCGCAGATGCGCTGATATGACCAATTGCAATCTCTTCCAGTTTTTTATTTGATATATCTTTGTTTTTCCACTTCAACTTGACGTTTGACATATTTACGTCAACTGAAACAACCGCATCTATTTCGTATATTTTTGATACGTTTTTATTGGCGTATGGGCCAAAGAACTTGGCTCGCCGATGTCTATAGGCCCCACCTTTGTCTGGGCACATATATGCTCCATTTTTAACCTCATGTAGAGTTCCTCTGCAATTTACTACTTCCAAAAGTTTTTTCCATCTAGGCAAGCGTCCACTTCTATCTAAGTAGTTTTCGAACTCTTCAAGGTGGCTTTTAAAAACATCAGAAGACCGCGCTCCTTTTAAGCATTTCATAAATTCTTCAAAAGAAATAGCCTGTAGAATTATGCCTGACTCCTGCGCCACTGCTCTATCTTTAGAGAATCTTTCTTCATATTCTTCTGTTTGAAAATTTGATATTAGGAAAAGGATTTTTGTGCCGTTCTCAGAGCTAAGGCCATCAATATGCCTCTTAATCTGGCTTGAATAAAACCAGTCGGTGAGTTTTGTTTCGAAAAATATGGAAAAAGCCTTTTGGCTAATTGAAAGGTCCGGAATACTTTTTACCTCTTTATGTTGCTGGGCAAATGTTGGCCCTACCATTAGGTCAACATCACCAGATACCATTGATGTGATGGTTTCTTCGAAACTTGCTGGATTCTCAGAATAGAGCAACTTAAGAATGAGACCACAGTAATTAGTAAGTGAATTCTCTTTTTGGCGATAATCAGAAAAGAGTGAAATTTCTCGCCCCATTTTTTTCCTTTTAATTGTTTTGAACGCTAACTGTTTATGATAACCGGCGGCGACGAACTGCTCGAACACCACCGCAATTTTAGATTTTGTTTCTCAATTTTGCACAGAAGCGTTTTCCGGCTGGTTGATTATGTTGTTAGGTTTTTCATTTTCAAACCAATGTCAGCATCTAAAGTTTTTAGATTTTCAATTATAAATTCAATGTCTTCTATTGTTTCTTCTACAGAAATTTCAGACGGGTGCAAAGTGACAAAGTCTTTCATTCTTTTGGAGTAAAACTCTTTTGTTTTTGGGTGGACAAGGCTATTTCTTTTGTCAAATAACTTTCTTGTCCAGTTTAATAATTCGTCATTTTTTTTAAGTTTTACCTCGAGACACATTAATAAGATTAACGACAGTTTTTCTGTAATGCCTACACGCTCTAGATTCCTTTTGTAAAATTCACTACCAAGTCTCACTGCGCCGTAGTAATTTATTAAGCCTTCTACAGTCATGCATGCAAACAAAATTGAAGATGTTGCGTATCTGTAGGCTTCTTCTCGTAGCCTATCGGTTTTGTAGCAAACAAATGATTCAATATTTTCCTGTCCAATGTCATAATTTTCTTTTCTTATTTTTTCCTCTTCTTCCGACAGAGTGGCTAATAATTTATTGTATTCATCTTTAAACTTGTACGCGGACTCATAATAAAAACGATGGGAACTTACCCACGCACCGTCGGTGGCATAGGGGCGAATGTTTTTTGTCATATTTTAAAAGCTAACGTTGTGGTAACCGGCTGCGTCGTGCCGGAACAAATTAGTAGAGACCTTTACGGGAGTCGCCCCTGTATCACCAGTCCGGTTGACCTATTGGTTGGGAATGGTGTAGGGCTTTGGTCTCATCATCATTCCAGACTCTGGGAATGATTTGAAGGTGCATGAGAAAACTCAACCCCTGATCATCAAAATATAAGCTTTCTCGCATCTTTCAATGTCGGATATCTTCAAGTCACTGAGCTCCTAAACGGACTATGCCATAATCAACTCCACCACGGGGCGAAGGGGCAAGTTTGACTTCATAAGTAACTTTCTTTCCATTACTATCAATATTCCAGTGCTCAACATATGATGACCCCTCTTTTCCAACCGTGTTAGCTGAAAGCAATTTGGGGTGAGCGTCTCCTCCTGCTGCTGACTCATATATGCCAATCATCCGCATTACATCAGACTGCAATTTTGCATCAGCCACCGTTCCGTGAGATTGTGGGGCTACTGCACAGCCAGCAGCAATGAGTGCAATAAATACAAATGCAATGGGAAGTACTTTAAGAATCAACCTCATGCCATCCTCCAAGTTAAAGTGTTCATGCCCAACATTGTTGATAAGCGGAAAACTGTCCATCATATTACCCTTATAGAATGGACTATTTTCCATTTATTGAATTATTAAAGGGGTAAAAGTGGAAAATATCGCCTTGATTTTTCCACCTGCTGATAAAGCCATGCCTGCATAGTTGCGCCGAGCAAGTTGCCTTGGTAGTCGGCCATAAAAAAGCCGCCCTCCGGTTCTTCTCCGGTTGGACGGCTCTAGTTGACCCCTGCGGTATATCTATTTGTCGGCATGTTCCCTCCTAAAAGATTCCACATTGACGATTCGCAAATGTAACTAATTTAACTATTGCAGGTCAAGGATTGAGTATGTCTTTGGAGAAAAAGTGGATTGTACCAGGGCGAAGCATAATCCGACGCCCAGGCTAATGCTCCAGGCTATGAGAAAAGCCTCCGGTTCAGCGATCGTGGGCTTTTTCTTATGGAAATATAGATACTTATATAATTTCAGCACCCTTGGTTTATGCTCAAAGGTTACAGCGAAGACTGACGGTGTCTGATGAATGTTACGGCTCTTTCTTCAGACCAGTAACGGCCACCCCGATTCATCGCCACAAAACCTACATGCCCGCCGTCTCGGGTGATCTCCAACGTGGTGTTCGGATTGCCTGCACACTCTTTCACCGGGTAACAGCCGCCTTCCAGGAAGGGGTCATCCAGAGAATTGACGATCAGCGATGGAACCTTGATCTGTTCTAGCCAGGGGAGGCAACTGCATTTCTCCCAATAGTCTTCGGCGCTGTTAAATCCATGAATGGGGGCCGTATATCTGCCGTCAAAATCCCGGAATGTTTTGAGCTTGTCATAATGATTATCGTCGATGTGTTGCGGGAACTGGACTTGCTTGGCTTTGACTTTTTCATGCAGCATTTTCAGGAAACGTTTCATGTACAGGGTGTTCGCTCTTCTTTCCAATGCGATGGAAGACGCCGTCAGGTCGCAGGGGACGGAGAAGGTAATGCTTCCTTTCACCGCCTCGGGTATCGTTTGGGCTTGCTTACCGAGATAAAGAAGGGTCATGTTGCCGCCCATGCTGAAACCGATGAGAAAGATATTTTTATACGACGACGCGGCATAATCGATGACGGTATGCAGGTCGTCAATAGCGCCGTTGTGGTATAAGCGAAACCGCCGATTCGGTTCTCCGCTGCACCCGCGATAGTTCCAGGCGAGGGCATCGATGCCTTCCTGGTTCATGGCACGAACCATCCCTTTGACATAGGCTCTGTGGGAATTTCCTTCGAGGCCGTGGGAAATGATGGCAAGGCTGTTGCTGCCGATGATCGACCAATCGAGGTCGAGAAAGTCCTGGTCGGGGGTTTCCAGGCGCTGACGCTGATAGACCACATTGTCCACTTTTCGGAACAGGGTCGGGCAGATGGTGTGAACGTGTCCGTTGCGAAACCATAACGGCGCCCTGTAGTCGGAATTAATCATGGCAGAACCTGCATTAAGAAAACGGCACCAAGGATGCCGTTTGCATGTTTAAAAGATGGCGATCTTTAAAAAGTCCGACTGGACAATGCATCGAACCCTTTACTTTGACGGGCAAAGCGAAGCATGGCTTCCCTGGATAAATGGAAGGATTAATCGGCAACAGCTTAGAGCGGTGTCGCTATTGGATGCTGCAGACCTCCGGCCTATAGGCCAGCAACACGACGTGCAGGTCTTTTTCCAGCTTCTGCACCTTTTCAAGATCTTTTTCGCGAAGCTGTTTCACGGCGTTGCGAGGTTCGAGGGCGAGGATGCAGGCCCCCAGTTCTTTTTCCAGGTTACGGATTTTGGCGATGGAAGATTCATCAAGATTGTTTGCGACTTTGTAATTTTCAGTGGCCATGATGCTCTCCTTTGCTGCGGGAGGTTAAGCATTTTTCAATGCCATGGTTTCAGCTTAATGGCGGGTTCTGCTTTTTGTCAACCGATGCCTATGGCGTCTATTTATTATATCGCTTCGCCGACGTTAATGCGTTTCGCCGGGCGTTTCCTCTCTGAGGTGTCGCCGTTGTCTTGGTAATGTTTGTCGGCAGGATCCTGGCGATTCACCGATTCCCTATGCGGCCTTGATACAAAAAAATGGCCTTCCGAATGACGGAAGACCATTTTTTCATTATATCGAAGTCAGAAATTCGGGCGTTGTTTACTGTGTGTCACCATAGAAAGGTTGAGCCGGTTTACCTATGGCGTCGTAGTGTCAATGCCCTTGTGAGGCTTGACCGTTTGGTAGAAATTGACGAAGCTCAGTAGGCTGATCTGAGATTTTCCCGAAGCACAAATGCCTCCTGTGGGACCTTTTTCAATCCTACCGTTCCTCAGCCTGGGACAGATAATGTATTGAGGCTAGGGATTAATACGCTGGTTTGAATTCATGGCCGCAGTAAGGGCATTTTACCGTTGAGCCGGTATCCCCGTTAGCCATGTGGCTTCCGGTTGAGGCGCAACCGGCCAATAAAAGAGCCGCAACCAAAATTCCGAACAGGACTTTAAATCGTTTCATAACCACATCTCCTTCCTCGTTTTCCTGCCGCAGGTAAGAAGTTTCCCGTTTGCCAGATTGGCAAACCGTCCAGTTACTAATGTTTAGTATAGCCCTTTTTGAATTTTTTTCCAAAAAAAGCCCAACTTACGATGGCTTAGAGCGGTGTTGGAATGATTGCGATGGCTGTAAGCTTCCGAAATGATTATGATACGTTGCCACAGTTGGTGACCGTTTTGCTGGTCGATAATAAAAAATCCCCCTTCCTCAAAAGTTGAGGAAGGGGGATTGATTTGAACAACACACCTGTTTATGTGGCGTGCGTGGGTATTCTTTTGTGGACACATGGTCTACGGCTGGGCCATGACCTGATCCCATTTGTCGGAGAAGTTATCTTTGATCCAGTGGCCGTCGAGCCATTCGCGAGGGTTGATCTCGATGCCGGCCAGGATAATGCCGAAGTGCAGGTGATCGCCGCCGGCCATGCCGGTAGCGCCGGTGCGGCCGATGATCTGGCCTTTGCTGATCGTATCACCGACGTTGACATCGATGCTGCTCAGGTGGGAGTAAAGGCTCTGCAGTCCGAGGCCGTGGTCGATAATGACGCATTGGCCGTAGATGCCGAAGTCTTCGGCTAGCACCACGGTGCCGTTGTTGCTGGCCGGTACCGGGGATGCGGCCAGGGAGGCAAGGTCGAGACCGAGGTGGGTCTGATGATCGACCTTACGACTGTTAAACATGTAATCGCGTTGATCGTTGAATCCCGCCCGGGGCGCGGCGTTGGGCAGACGCAGGAAGGCTCCTTCCCACAGCGGCCGGTCGGCGGTTTTGGTCGCCAGTTCGTTGAGCCTGGCTACGTTTTTGGCGCGCAGTTCGCCATTGACCCTCAGGAACAGCTGCAGCGGATCGGTCGTTTCCGGAAAATACTGCTGGAAATCGGGCATTTTATTGTCGAGGAATTGCTGGCTGACATTGATCTGGTCGACCCGCGGCGGACGCGGAATGGGATGGTAGTAGAAGCCTCCCGTACGCTGGTTGCCGGCCAGGTCTTCCACCACCACGCGGGGAGTGAAAGCGCTGCGCTCGGTGGTGTGAGGCCAGGCAAACAGGCAGGCGTAGACGCCGTTATCCTGCAGGTAGGCCGGGAAGAAACGGTCGGCAACCTGGACGCCGGCATATTGTACCGCCTCGGAAACACGGAACATGGTCAGGCCCGCGCCCCCTTCATAGACGTTGTGGGCGGTGGTCAGAACGGAAATGACGGGCGGTTTGGTGTCGTATTCCAGCGCAAAGCTCTGCTCCGCGCGATTGGCCAACGTGGCGTAATCGCTGGCGGTCACATTGATTTGCAAGGGGCCGTTTTTAAGGGACAGTTTTTCCAGGGTAAGGGGGATTTCCTGCTGCTTGATCCCACGCTGCAAGGTCGTGTTGACCAACTCCGTGACCTTGCCATTCTGCGAGACGCTGACGATAAGAGTTTTCAGGCCGGCGTTATCGTCCTGCACAGTCAGTACGGGCGGCTTTTTGGCCGAAACGGCGCCACTGGCAGGACTTAGCGTCAACGCGGGGGCATGGTTGTCACGCAGGAAAAGATAGCCGACGGCAGCGCCGACAACGAGCAACAACAGGATCATGATGGCATGGTTTTTCAAAGTCTTGTACCTCGCAAAAAATTTCCTGAATCAGAATAAGTAAAAGAGGCCGTGCCTGCCTCTTTATGAAACGAAATATTTGCTGCTTTAAGCAAAGCTTAGCGTGCAGCGCCGCGATACCAGAGGGCGGCTGTCAATCCCCACAGGGCATTGACCAGCAGGATCAGCGCCGGGGTCAAGGCGCCATAACCGAGTCCGAAAAGCCCTCGCCCTGCAGCGGGCATCAGATGCAGCAACATGAAGGACGAAGGGGCCAGGCTCCACAGCAGGCCGCGCATGGCAGGTCGTCCCGGGAGCAGGGGCAGGGTGAACAGCAATCCCCACAGGCCGCCAACAACGAGGCGTGGGTAAAGCCAGGACAGGGTCAGCACGGGGTGCAGGGAGATACCCATCCAAGCGATGACGCCGTCACGGCTCAGTTCCCAGAACAACAGGCTGGAGAGCAGGGCGCCGATTGCCCCGCCGGTGAAGGCAGCACTCAGGTTGCGCAGCATAGGTTCTCCTTTACTCCCAGCGTCCGCGACGCTTCTGAAGTGAAATGATTTCCACGTGACCGTGCTCGTTGATGAACGAGGTTGACAGCCAGCTGACGGCGGTGATGATAAGCGACCCCAGTACCGCCCACCAGAAGCCTTGCACATGGAATCCACCGATGACCCCCGATGCCATCATCAGCATCAACGCGTTGATGACAAAAGTGAACAGCCCCAGGGTGAGGATGTTCAGTGGCAAGGTTACCAGCAGCAGAATGGGGCGAAAAAGAGCGTTAAGAATACCCAGTGCCGCTGCGGCAAAAAACGCGGAAAATGGCCCCCCCACCGTGATGCCGGGCAGCAGGTAGGCGGCAAGCAGAATAGCAAGGGTCAGCACAATCCAGCGAATCAGCATGCCTCGCATCGGTACCTCCGGGGAAATGGATAATGTTGGCCCGTGGCGTTATCCGTCCGCGGGCGATTGCATGAGGCCAAGAATAGCGTAAATCGAAGTTGGATAAAAGGGGGTACCGTATGCTCTTGAGGATTGCACTCAGCAGCAGGCGCAATACCACCCTGAAAACTGCGGCAGTAAGACATTGTCGATCACATGAATGATGCCGTTGCTGCAGCGGATATCGGTTTTGGTCAAGCCGGCGTTGTCGATGCGCAGGGCACCGACCTCCAGATGGGCGGTCAGGTTTTTGCCGTTGCGGGTTCCGATGCTTTCTTCGTCCTCAAGGGCGTCAAACGGGTGCTCGCCGTCGGCGATATGATAAGTGAGGATGTCGGTCAGCTTGGAACGGTTGAGCAGGATTTCCTCAAGATTGACGCGTGTGAAGGCCTGGTTGTCGGGAGCGAAAAGGGTGATACTTTTCACTTCGGCCAACGTGTCGAGCAGGCTGACTTTGTTGAGTGCATGCAACAAGGTTTCGAAGGCCGGGTCTTCCCTGAGGGTCGTGAGAATGTCTTTCATGGCGGTCTCCAGGATTGTTGTTGGTGAAACAATCATAACTTGATTCGTCTTGATTATATCATGCTATGCGGGATGTGGCAGCCGGCGTTTCTCGGGATTGGTGACCTCGATGCAGAGGGGAAGTGGTTCCGCGACTCAGTCCCCGAGCATTGCCTTCATCCGGTCAAAGGCGCTGTTAGCCAATTGGTCTTTTTCCTCTTCGGTGCTGGCGGTCGGGGCATCGCTTGAGATTGCCTGCAGAACCTCCCCGGGGATTTCCTCGAGAAACCGGCTCGGGAAACGGGGTTGCATGACACCGAATTTTTTTCGGCGGGAGGTGCCGAGCAGGGTCAGTTTTTTTTGAGCCCGGGTGATGCCGACATAGCACAGGCGCCGCTCCTCTTCGATATCGCAGGATCCTTCCACCGATTTTTTATGGGGCAGCAGGTCCTCTTCCATCCCGACCAGGAACACGCACGGAAATTCCAGTCCCTTGCTGGCATGCAGGCTCATGAGGACGACGGCATCCCGTTGCAGCTTGGCATCCTTGTCCTGGCGCGGCGGTTCATCCCGATCCAGCAACGATACTTTTTCCAAAAACCCTTCCAGGGTCGGCTGGGTTTCGCGTTGCTCGTAGGAGGCCATGGCGTTAATGACCTCGGCCACGTTGGCCATGCGCCGCCGTGCCCGATCCGGGTCCTGGGCGGTGCGCAGCAGGTCGTCTTCAAAACGCAATTCTTCGAGTAATTCGCGCCCCGTATCGCTGAGTTGCCCGACACGGAACCGGCGGCGGTAGTTTTCCATCAGGCGTATGAACCCATGGGCCGCCTCGACCACCTTGTCGCCGAGCCCTTCGACATTTTCGGCATTCTGCAAGACCTGCCACAACGGAATATCGTGTTCCGCCGAAAAGCGGATCAGACGGTCGGCGCTGGTGTCGCCGATGCCGCGCTTGGGCGTGTTGAGGATGCGCAGCAGGTTGACCTCATCGCGCGGATTAAGCAGTACGCGGAAGTAGGCCATCACATCCTTGACTTCCTTGCGATCGAAAAACTGCTGGCCGCCGATCAGCACATAGGGAACGTTCTGATACCGCAGCTGTTCTTCAAAAGCGCGTGACTGAACATTGGTGCGAAACAGGATGGAGAAATCGCGGTAACTGAGCTTTTCCTTGAACCTGTCGGTCATGATCCGTTCGACCACCGACCGGGCCTCGTCTTCGTCGTCGTCGCACAACAGGTAGTCGATCTTCTTGCCGGGGCCGTCTGCGGTCCATAAGGCTTTGATTTTACGTTTGGTGTTGTTGCGGATGACGGCGTTGGCGGCGGTCAGGATATTGCCGGTGGAGCGGTAATTCTGCTCCAGGCGGATAACCATGGTGCCGGGGAAATCCTTTTCAAAATCGAGGATATTGCCCAGGTCGGCGCCGCGCCAGCCGTAGATGGACTGATCGTCATCGCCGACCACGCAAAGGTTGCGGTGCCCCTGGGCCAGCAGCCGCAGCAGCCGGTATTGGGCGGCGTTGGTGTCCTGGTATTCGTCGACCATCAGGTAGCGAAAGCGCAGCTGGTACTTTTCCAGCACGGCGGGTTTGTCCTGCAGCAGGCGCACGGCAAGCATGATCAAGTCGTCGAAGTCAACGGCGTTAAAGGCTTTAAGGGCGCGTTGGTAGCGGGGGTAGATGGTGCTTACCACTTGGCCGTACTCGTCGCCATAACCCGGTTGGAAGGCTTCGGGGGGGATAAGACGGTTTTTGGCGTCGGAAATCAGGTACAGCACCCGGTCGGCATCGTATTTTCGCAGGCTGGTGTTGACCTCCTGCAACAGATCGCGGATCAGGCGCAGCTGGTCGGCTCCTCCATAGATGGAAAAATTCTTTTTGTAGCCGAGTTGCTCGATGTCTTCCTTGAGAATGCGTACGCAAAGGGCATGAAAGGTGCTGATGATCATGCCCTTGGCCTGCTTGCGGCCGACAATCCCTTCCACCCGTTCGCGCATCTCGCGGGCGGCCTTATTGGTAAAGGTGACGGATAAAATAGCTTGCGCGGGGATACCGATATCCTGCAGCAGGTAACCGATACGGCTGGTGATAACCCGGGTTTTGCCGGAACCGGCACCGGCCAGAAGCAGCAGGGGGCCTTCCGTATGGCGCACGGCGGCAAGCTGTTGGTCGTTAAGGGCGGAAAGATCCATAATACGTGGCCGGGAGTGGGAAGTTAAACAAGGGATGGTCTGCAGCGAAAACTGCCGAAACAGGGCGGAACATAGCACAGCTGGCGATGCGCAGCAAGGGTGCCTGTAAGGGCTTTGGGGCGAATGTCTGCATCAGGCAACAAAGTGTGCTATCGCACAGTTGGAAACTGTGCTGAAGTGTTATCGAAACAACACGAAAGCATCTTGCTTTTCATGAGTGTTTCGGGTAGTGTGCCGCAAGTTTTGAGACAGCTGTTTTACTCTTCAGTCTTTACGGTGCGTCGTATGTTTAAAACTGTCGTTGTGCTTTTCAGCCTTATTTGGGCTTCGTTGTTGCTGGTTTCCTGGAGCGGCGGCGAGCAGGTACATCCCTCCCCCGAAACTAAAGTCGCGATGCAGCCTGATTTTTAGGCGCCGTCGCATCACCTCTGTTTTGTTCGATTCTTTCGGCCGCAGGCTTTGCCGGCGCGCCGCACGGTCATCATTTCCCTTTTTTTCGCTTAATCCTCTGCAACCCGACTCCCCTGACGCGTTCCACGTCGGCGTAATTCGTCTTCGATGGCGTTGAGCACTTCCCATTTGTTCAGCGACCACAGTGGCGCCAGCAAGGTATCGCGCGGTCCGTCCCCCGTCAGTCGGTGGATCAGGGTCCGTGCCGGTAACCGTTCAAGCACATCCGCCACCAGCGATACATATTCCTGTTGTTCCAGTATCTTGACGCCGCCTTGCTGATACAGGTCACCCAGCGGCGTGCCGCGCAGAACGTGCAGCAGATGCAGCTTGATACCATCGACCCTCAGACGCGCCATCTCGTCGGCCGTGGCCAGCATATCGGCGCGGGTTTCTCCCGGTAATCCCAGGATCACATGCACGCATACCCGCAACCCGCGGGCTTTGGCTGCCGTATAAGCTTCGAGAAAACAGGCGTAATCGTGTCCTCGGCGTAACAGGTCGAGGGTGTGGTCATGGCTGCTTTGCAGACCGAGCTCCAGCCAGAAATAGGTGCGCTTGTGATATTCTTCCAGCAGGTCCAGAACCTCTGGCGGCACGCAATCCGGGCGGGTGCCGACAGCCAGCCCCACCACGCCCTCAACGCCCAGGGCCTCGTCGTACAGGGCGCGCAGCTGCGCGGGTGGCGCGAACGTATTGGAGAACGGCTGGAAATAGGCCAGAAAGTGCTTGGCCTTGTATTTGCGGATCATGATTTTCTTGCCGAGCTCAAGCTGTTCGGCCACCGGGAATCCGCGGTCGATGCCAACCGAACCGGATCCGTCCGGATCGCAGAACAGGCAGCCGGGCCGATCGCGGGTGGCTCCGCGATTGGGGCAGGAAAAACCCGCATCGATGGATATCTTATGTACGCGTCCGCCGAAGCGTTGTTTCAGGTGCTGGGAAAATGTAAGGTAAGGTTTCTCTTGCATGGGGGGACTATGCCACCAGTTTGCGCCGAGGGCAAGATGTTTGGTCCTCCCGCGGGGAATCTTCTGCTGCGATTGAAATCACCTCCTCGCCTGATATAATCCTGACGACTTTAGCGATGCTCTCTTCTTGCCTGTTGATTCCGGCGGGAAGGGCCGTTTTGGATAAGGATAGACGCCAAGGGAGGTAGTATAGTGGCACGTTTGCTGGTGGTTGATGACGAACAGGATATTCGTTACCTGTTTCAATGTGAACTGGAGGAGGAGGGGTACCAGGTCGATGCGGCCGATTCGGCAGCCGAGGCCGAGCGCTTGTTGCAACAGGGAAGTTATGACCTGGTGGTACTCGATATTCAGATCGGCAGCGACAACGGTCTGGCGGTATTGCAGGATATCATCAGCCGGCAGAAGGACCTGCCGGTGATTCTGTGTACGGCCTTCAGTTGTTACAAGGAAGATTTTTCATCCTGGCTGGCCGATGGCTACGTGGTGAAAAGTTCGGATCTGACCGAGTTGAAAAAAGAGATCCAGCGTGTGTTGACCAAACGGGGTAAACTACCCAGCAGCGGGAGGCCGAACTGATGAAAGCCGTTATTATGGCGGGTGGATTCGGAACCCGCATGCAACCCTTGACGATTAACCTGCCCAAACCGATGATTCCGCTGGTCAATCAGCCTATCATGAGCCACATCATCGATCTGTTGAAGCAACACGGTATCTCGGACGTGGTCATGCTGTTGTTTCACCAACCCGAGATCATCAAAAACTACTTCGGCGACGGTAGCGAGTTGGGGGTTCGCATCACCTACGTGACGCCCCTGGAGGATTTTGGCACCGCCGGCGCGGTCAAGGCGGCGGCTCCCTACCTCGACGAGCGGTTCCTTGTTATCAGCGGCGACCTGCTCACCGATTTCGATCTGACAGCGGTGTTGAAATTCCATGAGCAAAAAAAGGCTCTGGCCACCATTACTTTGACCTCCGTTGAGGACCCCTTGCAGTTTGGCGTGGTGATTACCGACCAGGAAGGTACGATTACCAAATTCCTGGAAAAACCGGGTTGGGGCGAAGTTTTTTCCGACACCATCAATACCGGCATCTATGTTCTGGAGCCCGAAGTTCTGGACATGATTCCCGAGGAGACCAATCGCGACTGGTCCAAGGATATATTCCCGAAGATGATGGCCGAAGGCCGTCCGTTATACGGCTGCCAGCAGCAAGGTTATTGGGCGGATATAGGCAATACCGATGCGTATCTGGAGACCTGCCGGGATATTTTCCATGAACGGGCGGTGATCACGCTGCCTGAGCCGACTTTGGCCGATGCCACGCGTCGGATCTACCTCGGCACCGATACCCAGGTGGCGGAAACCGACCTGTCTTTGCTCGAAGGTATGGTGATGATCGGCGACAACAGTCAGGTGCTGGGTCGCGCGCAGCTCAAGAACTGCATCGTTGGCCGCAACTGCGTGATCGAAGACGAAGTCGAGTTGGAAAATACGATTCTGTGGGACAACGTCTATGTCAAACGGGGCTGCCGCCTGTCCGGCACCGTGGTCGGTCATCGCGTGCGTTTGGGGCGCGGGGTGGTGTCGGAAGAGGGCACCGTCATCGGTGACGAAACCGATGTCGGGGACGAGGTTTATTTGCGCAAGGACGTCAAAATCTGGCCGCGCAAGTCCATCGAAAGCGGTTCCATCGTCAGCACCAATCTTATATGGGGCGACAAGTGGCGCAAGACCTTGTTCGACGGGGCGTCGGTCAGGGGGCTGAGCAACGTGGAATTGTCGCCCGAATTCTGCGCCAAGCTCGGTGCGGCTTATGGCTCGGTATTGCCGCGCGACAGCTATGTGATTACCAGCCGCGATGGTCAGCGCTCGTCCCGCATGCTCAAGCGCGCCTTTCTGGGCGGGTTGCTGTCCACCGGCGTCAATGTGCGTGATATCAAACAGATTCCCCTGCCGGTCATGAGCTATAAACTTGGCACTTTCGGCGAGGTGGGCGGCGTGCATTTTCGCCAGTTTCGCGACGATCCGGCGGCTACCGAAATTCTTTTTTACGATGCCGAAGGTTTTGAAATCTCTTCGGGTACCGCCAAGTCGATCGAAAGGATCTTTTTCAAGGAAAATTTCCGGCGCGTGCACTATGCCGAACCCGGTGAAATTCGCGAACTTCCCCAGCTGAACGATTTTTACCGAGAGGGATTCATGCGGGCCCTGGATGCCACAATGATCCGATCCTTTGCGCCCAAAGTGGTGATCGATCTGAATCATTCGCCGGCCGGCGAACTGCTCCCCGGGTTATTGACCGATCTTGGTTGCGAGGTGATCGAACTGAATTCCCACGTTGAAGCGGGGCGCAGTGCCCTTCAGCCGGAGCAGACTGCCCGCGCCATGGAGCAGTTGGCCCGCATCGTGGGTTCTCTGGAGGCCACGGCCGGATTCTGGCTCGATCCTTCCGGGGAACAGTTGCGCATGATCGACGAAGGTGGGGTGCTGCTGTCGGAGATCGAAGCTCTTGGTGTGGTGGTATCTCTGGTCAGCCGCTGTGAGCGCAACGGTACCATAGTGTTGCCGGTTTCGGCACCGATGGCCATGGAGAGAGTTGCCCAGGAGGGGGGGCTGGTCTTTCGCTCGGTCAAGAATGATGCCCGAGCATTGCTCGAGGCGGTCTCCGAGCGTGGCGGGTTGATGACCGCGAGCATGGACGGACGATTTGCCCTGCCGTCTTTCCAGAATCATTTCGATGGCATGTTCGCGGCCGCTAAGATTGTCGAGATGCTTGGCCGCACCGGTATGACCCTCGGTAATTTGCGACGGACTTTGCCTTCCCGGGCCTATCGGCAGGTTCAGATTCCATGCAGCCGCCAGTTCAAAGGGGGCCTGATGCGTAAGATGAGTGAGCATTCGGTCAATCTGGATGCTTCGTTCATCGATGGCGTCAAGGTTCGGTTCGATGACGACTGGGTGTTGGTGTTACCCGACCAGCACCGCCCGGTTCTGCATGTCATTGCCGATTCCCCTGATGCCCAGCGGGCCGAAAGTCTGCTCAACTGTTACAAGGACAAAGTTGAAACCTGGAAGAAGGAACTTTTACAATCCTGACAGGAATGCAAAAAGCTGCTCTTTCACCGCGGAGAACGCTAAACGTTTTAAGTCATTGGTTTTCTTTGCGATCTCAGCGGTCTCTGCGGTAAATCGGTATTTTGTATTATTCATGGCCCGGATAAGGACGCGGGACTGGTCTTTCAGGGACGCAATGCTCACCATAACCCAGCTGTGATACCTGCAAAGGCAAAAAGGAGGTTGAAAGCATCTGCTGAAAACGCCTGTGAAACCCTTGAACATTGCCGTGATATGGCATATGCATCAGCCCGACTACCGGGATCCCTTGCAGGATGAAGTGCTGCTTCCGTGGGCTTTTCTGCACGCGGTAAAGGATTACGGGGATATGCTGCAGGTCGCCCTTGATCATGGTGCCCGCGTGACCTTTAACCTGGTTCCTACTCTCGTGGAGCAGTTGCAGGGGTATGCCTCCGGTACCTTGCGTGATCGTTGGATCGACCTCGCAAGCCGGGATCCCGAGGCCTTCGGTGATGGGGAGCGGGCCTTTCTGGTGGAGGCGTTTTTTTCCGTTCACGCCGAGCGGCACATACAGCCTTATGCCCGCTATCGTGAGTTGGCGACGCTGCGTGAGCTGGGGGACGGCTTTGCCTGGCAGCGGTTTTCAGTCCAGGACCTGCGCGATTTGCAGGTCTGGTTTTTACTGGCCTGGGCAGGGCATTATCTGCGCCAGGAATCAGCGGTGGTGAAGGATCTCCTGGTTAAAGGCAGGCATTTCGACGAGCAGGATAAACAGCGCTTACTGCAAACCTATCAGCAGGTTGTGCAGGGGATTCTCACTCGTTACCGGCAGGCTGAAACCGCTGCGTCGGTCGAGTTATCCGTGACGCCGTACGCGCATCCCATTTTGCCTTTGCTATGCGATACCAGCGAAGCTTCCCAGGCCCGGCCCGGCGTTCATCTGCCCGATACGCCTTTCCGCTTTCCGGAAGATGCCCGGCGTCATACCCGCTTGGGTTTGCAATGCGCGCGTGATGTTTTTGGCCCTGGCCAGCGTGGCGTCTGGCCGGCTGAAGGCGGATTAAGCGACGCGGCAGTGCGCATTCTGATTGAAGAGGGGGCGCGCTGGGCGGCCAGTGACGAAGCGCTGTTGGATAAATCATTGCCTGGCGGCCTGGGCGATCGCAGTCGCCTCTACCGATCCTACAGTCTGGCCGGGTTGCCGCTGTTGTTCAGGGATCGGGAACTGTCGGATCGCATCGGATTTGTGTATGCTTCCTGGCCTGCACGGGATGCGGCGGCTGACCTGCTTGAGCGTCTGCGGGCGTTGGCAAAGCAGGCGCCGGGCGGTCTGGTGGCTTTGATTCTGGATGGGGAAAACTGCTGGGAACGTTACGAGGACAACGGCTATCCCTTTTTGAAGGCCTTTTATCAGGGGATTGCAGACGATCCGGTGTTGCAGACCGTTACTGTCAGCGAGGCGCTGGCAGAGCATAAACCCGAGCCCCTGCCACGTTTGGCGCCCGGCTCCTGGATTAATGGCGATTTTGATGTCTGGATCGGGCATCCGGAGGAAAACCGGGCCTGGGAATGGTTGGGAGAGGCGCGGCGTGCGCTACAGGAAGTGGATGACGATCTGCGGGCGACAGCCTTGCCGCACCTGTTGAGGGCCGAAGGCAGTGACTGGTTCTGGTGGTTTGGCGAACATCACCAGACCCAGCAGGCCGGTACCTTCGATCAGCTGTTCCGCCATCACTTGCAGGCTTTGTACCGCGCGGTGAAACGGCCGGTGCCGGGTTATCTCAGTTACCCTTTGCGGGCTCCGCAACGTCGCAGTCGCGTATGGGAGCCGACCAGCCTGGTGTGCCCGGTTATCGATGGTCAGGTTACCGATTATTTTGAGTGGCTGGGGGCAGGCAGTGTCGAGTTGGCTGCGGGCGGCGCCATGCACGATACCAGTTTCGATCTGGTGGGATTTTATTACGGGTATGATGAAAAATATTTTTATCTGCGGTTTGATTTTCGACAACCCATGGAGCGCTTGACCGGAGCGGGGGGGGAACTGTTTCTGCAGGTACAGACCGATTTCCCCTGGGTTGCCCGCCTGGTTGCAGGCTCTCATCGCACGGTGGTTCGACGGGCCTCCGGGGAGGGTGGGGCCGTTTACGCTCCGGGAGCTTGTGCATCCGTTGCCGAACTGGCCCTGCCGTTGGACTTGCTGAAGCTTGCGCCAGGGGATCGCCTGATTCTGAGCTGGCAGTTGCTGTCCTCCGGCCGTGAATTGGCCCACTGGCCTTCTGACGGGCCGTTGACCTTGACCTACTTTGGTACCGACCTGGATGTCCGGCAGTGGCCGCTCTGAGTCCGTGCATGGTTTTGCAGGAAAGGAGTTGTACCCTTGTCCGAATTACGTTGGGATCCAATTATCGATAATTGGGTTGTGATTGCCAAAGCGCGCGGACGGCGTCCCGTCGATTTCATTACCGAGCGCAGGCACATCGAAAGCATTGCGTGTCCCTTTTGCTACGGAAACGAGGGAAAGACGCCGGCGGAGGTTTATGCCTTGCGTCCTGACGCAAGCCCGCCGAATCAGCCCGGCTGGCGGGTGCGGGTCATCCCGAACAAGTACCCCATGTTGCGTATCGAAGGGCAGCTCGAGTTGCGCGGCGAAGGGTTGTACGATGTCATGAACGGCATCGGCGCGCATGAGGTGATTATCGAGACCCCGGATCATGCACGGCATCCTGCCGACCTGCGTGCGGGGGAATTGGCCGACGTGTTTCGCGCTTTTCGCTCCCGCCTCATCGACCTGCGGCGGGACAAGCGTTTTCGGCACATTGTCATCTACAAGAACCATGGGGTGGAAGCCGGTGCGACCATTCCTCACAACCATAGCCAGTTGCTGGCCTTGCCTATCATTCCATCGCAGATGCGCACCGCCCTGCGCTCCAGTCGTGACTACTTTCACCGCAAGGAACGTTGTCTGATGTGCGATCTCCTGGCGCAAGAACTGGCCGACGGCTCACGTTTGGTCCGGGTTGATAGCGAATTTGCGGTATTTGCCCCGTTTGCCTCGCGGCACCCGTTCAGCTTGCGCATCGTGCCCCGACGCCACAGTCACGATTTTGCCTTGTTGACCGATCAGATGTTGCATGCATTGGGAGAGACCATGCACGATGTGATGGTCCGATTACGAACGGTACTTCGCGATCCGCCGTTTAATCTGGTGCTGCATAATGCGCCGTCCGCTTTGCCGCGAGCGGGGCGGCCCGATTGCTGGAGCTCGCTCAGTTGCGACTATCACTGGTATTTTGAACTTGTTCCCAAAATCATGGAGCCGGCCGGATTCGAGTGGGGAACCGGGTTTTTCATCAACCCCACGCCACCTGAAGATGCGGCGCGTTATCTGCGGGAAGCGGTCGTTTGATAATCAAGCTATAAGCTTCAAGCTGTAAGCCGTAAGTTACCAGGCAAGAGCCATTAGTTATCCAGAAAGGTAATTTTATTAATATCGCCATGGCCGAATCCTACCATTACCTGTTATCGCCGGTCCCCGGTGCCGAGCCGTATTTTCCCCTTTCTTTTCAGATGAGCGCGCTTGCACGACAGCAACTGGAGCTGCCTCTTTTTCCGGTCGGTGCCTCGCGGCTCTATCGGTTGCGCACGGTGGCCGATCGTTTGCGGCAGCGCCGACCCGACCCATTGTGCAGCGCGGGGCGTCTTGAGCTGCTTGCGGTACTCAGCGGCGTACTGCGCTATCTGGCACACCGGCATTTGTTGGCGCGGAACTGTAACGCAGCAGTGGATGGGGTTGAAATTGCCGATCAAACCGTACAGCTTCCGGGGCTGCGGCGCAGTCAGGAGGAATTCGTCCGGCTGTTTCCGGCACAATCAGTTCTGGACGGTATGGAACCCCGGACTTTTCTATACGGACCTGCAGGCGCCAATGGCCGCCAGCAGACGCTGCTCGAATTGCTGGTGCTGTCGGTGCAGACGGCCAATCCTGCGGCGCAGGTATTCTGCGATCTGTTTGACGATGGCGAATTGTCGCAACGTGCCCCGTACCGAGCCACCCTTCATGCCCTGGATCGGTGCCTGCGTCAGGCGCCGGCTACCGGACCCCTGGACCAACCGCTGCTGGAGTTGCTGCTGGCGCCCATCAAGGCCGCACCCGACAGTCTCGAGGGACAAGTACGGTATGTGCGGGCGCATTGGCAGGGGCTGCTGCCTGCCGATCTGCTGGAAGCCATCGATCGGGGACTGGCAGTGCGCGCGGAAGAGGTGCAGATGCGTGGGGGCGGCCCCGGGGCATTCCGGCTGCCGGAGTATCCGGCGTCTGTGGCGATGGAGGAGGAACGGTTTTCTTCGGACAGCGACTGGATGTCCGACCTGGTGCTGCTGGCCAAGTCGGTGCACGTCTGGTTCGACCAGCTGTCCCGTCAGTACGGCCGCCCCGTGACCCGTCTATGCGAGATCCCCGATGAGGAGTTGAACCTTTTGGCGCGTCGCGGTTTTACCGGTCTGTGGTTGATCGGTATCTGGGAGCGCTCCCCGGCTTCCCGCCAGATCAAGCGTTTGCGTGGCAACCCGGAAGCAGAAGCCTCGGCCTATGCCTTGTTTGACTACCGGGTGGCCGATGAGCTCGGCGGTCAGGCGGATCTGGACAATCTGGATTGGCGTTGCAAGCAACGCGGCATCCGCCTGGCTTGCGATGTGGTGCCGAATCACACCGGTATCGATTCGCGCTGGATGCATGAGCATCCCGACTGGTTTGTGCAGGTGCCGCATCCGCCCTATCCGAGCTACCGGTTCAGCGGTCCCGATCTGTCCACCGGCGGATCTGTAAGTCTTTTTCTGGAAGACGGATACTGGGACCACAGCGATGCAGCGGTGGTGTTCAAACGGGTCGATCACCACACCGGCGAGGTACGCTACATCTACCATGGCAACGACGGTACCCATCTTCCGTGGAACGATACGGCTCAGCTGAATTTTCTGCTGCCTCAGGTGCGCGAAGCCATGATCCGCACCATCATCGAGGTGGCGCGCACGTTTCGCGTGATCCGTTTCGATGCCGCCATGACCTTGGCCAAAAAGCATTTCCAGCGTCTCTGGTTCCCCTTGCCCGGCGGCGGCGCGGGGGTGCCCTCACGGGCGGAACACAGCATGAGCAGCGAGGACTTCGAGCGGCTGTTTCCGCTGGAGTTCTGGCGCGAGGTGGTCGATCGGGTTGCCGCCGAGGTGCCCGATACCCTGCTGCTGGCCGAGGCTTTCTGGTTGATGGAGAGCTATTTCGTACGCACCCTTGGTATGCACCGGGTGTATAACAGCGCCTTCATGCACATGATGAAACAGGAAGATAACGGCAAGTACCGCCAGTTGCTCAAAAAGACCCTGGCCTTCAACCCGGAGATCCTCAAACGGTTCGTTAATTTCATGAACAACCCTGACGAAGCCACCGCCGTCGAGCAGTTCGGCAAGGGTGACAAATATTTCGGCGTGGCCGTGCTGTTGGCGACGCTGCCGGGCCTGCCCATGTTCGGGCACGGACAGGTGGAAGGCTTCCGGGAAAAATACGGCATGGAGTTTCGCCGTGCTTACCTGCAGGAAGAGGTGGACCAGGGATTTGTGGACCATCACGAGAGGTTGATTTGCCCGTTATTGCACAGGCGCGCGCTGTTCAGCGGCGCGGAACATTTTGCCCTGTACGATTTTATGACCGACGGTGCGGTGAACGAAGATGTGCTGGCTTACAGCAATCGACGCGGCGACCAGCGGGCGCTGGTGGTGTATCACAACCGCTCCGGGCAAACCGGTGGTTGGCTGAGAGGTGCCTGCCCCAGTGCCGTCGCAGAGCATGATATTCCTGGCACGCTGGCCGGGGCCCTGGCCTTGCAGACCGGGGGCGGGGGCTTCTACCGTTTCCGCGATCATTGCAGCGGGCTGCACTATCTGCGTTCCGCCCGGGAATTGGCTGAACAGGGGTTGTTCGTAACCCTGGGTCCCTATGAGGCGCATGTTTTCCTCGATTTTGTCGAGCTGGTCGATGCTGATGGCAGCTGGCGACGTTTGTGGCAACGGCTCGACGGACGTCCGGTGGCCGATCTCGACGGGGAGTTCCTCCGGTTGCGTCATGCCGAGCTGTTGCAGTCCCTGGAACAACTGCTTGCTGCCGGTGCGGACTTCCCCCGAATGGATGCCGTGGGGCAGGCTATCGCTTTGCAGCGGTATGCCGCTTTTCTGCAGTGCTTGCAGCACGATCTCGGTCTGACCGGTGACAGCGAAACGTTGGAAAAGGTTCTACAGCGGCAACTGTTGCTGGCTGCCGATCTGCCGGATGCAGTAACCCCCTGTATCCGCGACGTATTGTGGTCCTGCCTGGTGCTGTATCCCCTGGCCGGGCCTCACCGTCCCGCCAGCATGAATGACTGGTTGGAACATTCAATATTCGACGAGGTCGTGACCGCTCAGTGGCCTGATGCCAGCGCTGCCGAAAACCGGGCCCTTTTGCAGTTGTTGATTCAACACCGGGGTTGCGGCGCGGCGGACACCGAAGGCTGGCTGCGAGCATTGCTCGATGAGCGGGATGTCCGGGAGTTTCTGCTGGTGCATCGCTACCAGGATTGCGACTGGTTCAATCGCGAGCGGCTGGTGCAGCTGGTAACCGGACTGGTTGTTACCGCGTTCCTGACCGGTGAGGAGCCTGCCGTAGATACGTTTGCAGGCGATGCACAGACCATCGCTGCTATTCTTGCCAAGGCCGAGCAGGCCGGCTACGATCTGGAAAAATTCCGCAACCTCGTTTAAAGTAGTTTTTTTGCCGGGTTTCCGGAACCCTTCCGAAACAAAGGAATTGCGTTATGAATATTCTGCTGGCCGCTTCCGAAGTGGCCCCCTTTGCCAAGACCGGCGGGCTGGCCGATGTGGCCGGAGCCCTGCCCCGTGAATTGCATCGGATGGGGCATGACGTGCGTATTTTCATGCCCCTGTACCGCAGCGTACGGGAAAAGGATTTTGGCCTCTGCCCTTTGGCCGAGCTGCCGACGGTGGAGGTCGGTGACGTTCATTATAAGGGCCGCCTGTGGCAGGGGGATTTGCAGGGCGTGCCGGTCTATTTTCTGGAACAGGATGATTTTTTTGATCGGGATGGCCTGTACGGCACTACGCAGCATGATTATGACGACAATGCGGAGCGGTTCGGGTTTTTTGCCAAGGCTCTGCTGACGGCACTGCCGCAGATCGGCTTCCAACCCGAGGTGCTGCATCTCAATGACTGGCAGACCGGGCTGGTGCCGGCGTTGCTGCGTTCGGAAGCGAATGCTTTCTATGCCGATACGGCGACGGTGATGACGATTCACAATCTCGGCTACCAGGGGTTGTTCCCCGAGCAGGCCGTCGCTTCCGTGGGGCTCGATCCTGCACTGTTCAACATCGAAGGCCTGGAATACTACGGGCAGATGTCGTTTTTGAAAAGCGGCGTGGTGTATGCCGACCTGATTACCACCGTTTCCGAGACGTATTGCGCCGAGATTCAGACGCCTGAGATGGGGCATGGTTTTGACGGCATACTGCGCGCTCGCGCCGACCGGTTGTTCGGGGTGCTCAATGGCATCGATGACCAGCTGTGGGATCCGCAACAGGATCCGGCCTTGCCCTCCTGTTACAGTGCCGAAGACCTGGACGGCAAGGCGGAGAACAAGCGCCAGCTGCAAAAGGCTCTGGGATTGACGGTTGATGCTGATGTGCCGCTGCTGGCCATGGTTACCCGCCTCGCCAGCCAGAAAGGCCTCGACCTGGTGGAGCAGGCCTGGGATGATCTTCTGGAACGGGGTGTGCAACTGGTGATTCTCGGATCGGGGGATCAGGACACCATGGACCGATTTGAGAAACTCGGTGCGTTGAGTCCCAATCAGGTGGTGGTGCGCCTGGGGTTCGACGATCGACTGGCACGGCTGATTTACGCCGGCAGTGATATGTTCCTGATGCCCAGCCATTACGAGCCCTGCGGGCTGGGGCAGCTTATTGCCCTGCGTTACGGCAGCGTGCCGGTGGTACGCAAGACCGGTGGTCTGGCCGATACGGTTTTCGACCCGCAGGACCAGGCACCGCAGGCTAACGGGTTTACCTTCAGCCCGGTTGCGGCTGCCGCCATGCTTGCGGCCATCGATCGGTCCCTGGCCCTGTATCGCATCCCGGAGAAATGGCAGCAGTTGGTGCGTTCGGGGATGCGGGGGGATTTTTCCTGGCGGCAATCGGCGTTGCGCTATGTCGACCTTTATCAAAAAGCTGTGGAGTTGCACCATGAGTGACGTGCAGGATCAGGGCATCCGGGATGCCATGGATGAGCAGGAACCGACTGCCGACGGGCAGGCTGACATGTTCCCCGAGTTTGAAGAGTTGCGCCGGCAGGTTGCCCAGCGCATTCGGGACAATCAACGGTTTCTGGATGGGATCTTTGACGAGGACTTCGTCGAGGATGAAGACTTTGACGAGGTAGAGGAAGAGTCTTTTGAGGAGTTGTAAATAGGCTCTATTTAAGTCAGAACCATTCTCTCGCTCGTTCGCTGCGCTCACTCAAGCCACAAAGTCCACAGAGGAAGGCAAAATCATTTTTCTTTGTGGCTTCGTGTCTTGAGCGACTGAAAGGAGCGAGCGCGAGATGATGTTAATGATCTTTGTGATGAAAAAGTACCCTTTCAGGTCCTGTCGAGTTCAGTATTAATCCTGCTTGAGCTTTTCCAGGTAAGCTTCCCATTCGATCGGCAACAGATGCTGTTTCTGGCTGTTGCACTCCTTGCAGGCCGCTACGCAGTTGCCCTTGGTGGAGCGTCCCCCTCGTACCAGCGGCACGATGTGGTCCAGGGTCAATTCCCGCGGTTCGACCCGGGCGCCGCAATAGTGGCAAATACCGCTGGCAATGCGGTTTTTCCACCACTGACTGCGACGCAGATCGCGGGCCTTCTGCCGTTCCTGCCGCATCTGTTCTTCCGATACATCCAACCAATCCATTTTTTTCTCTTTTAAATCAGTGATTAGTGAATAGTGATTAGTATTTGGGATTTTCCAGTCACCAGTTACTAATCACCGATTCCAAGCCTCTGTCCGTCTTACAGAATCATAAACCCGAGCTGTCGGCCGGTCACACCCTGGTCGCGGCGGTAGGAAAAGAACATCTCACGATGACAGCAGGTGCACTCTTCCACTACGCCGATATTTGAAGACTTAATGCCGACGTCTTCCAGTTGCAGCAGGCAACTGCGCTTGAGGTCGAGCTGCCATTTGCCCAGAGAGGTTTCCTCGGCAATCTGCGGCCAGCGGCCGCTTCCCTGGCGGAAGGCATCTCGCACGGTACGATCGACTTCGTAATGGTGGGCGCCGATGCCGGCGCCGATCGCGGCTTGCAGATTTTCGGCCTGACAGCCGAAGGTTGCATGCATGGCCTCGATGGTTTTGCCCAGCAGGCAATTGGCTGCGCCGCGCCAACCTACGTGGACCGCTGCACCGACTTTAAGTATCGGATCGTGCAGCAGCACCGGAAAACAATCTGCTACCAGTACGCCAAACATGAAGCCGGGCTGGTTGGTAATGATGGCATCGCTTGCCACTGTCAGAAAATGGGACAATTCGTGGTTCGGTTGGTCGACGATCAGTATGTCGGTGCCGTGTACCTGCTTGACGGTCAACAGCTGGTGCGGATGCAGATCAAAAGCCCGAGTCAGGTTCGAGCGGTTGCCTTCCACATTGTGGCGTGGATCCTCGGTATTGTAGCCCAGGTTCAGTGAGTTGTATGGGGGCCGGCTAATGCCGCCGTTGCGGGTGGTAAACCCGGCCATAACCGATTCTCCGGTTACCCAGTCGGGTTGCATATAGCTGATCTTGCCTTTGCGTATCAGTTTCATAAACCGTGGAATCTCCTGTTTAACGCTCCGCCAACGGCAGATGCGGATAATTTCGAATATGCTTCATACCACGAAGGACACGAAGAGCACGAAGAAAGACTTTAAAAACAAACCGTCATTTGTTTGGTTGTAACCTGAAACTCGGGTTCTTACTTCGTGTCCTTCGTGATCTTCGTGGTGAGAAGCCTTAATCTGCTCTGGATAACTATTCGGCAGTGCCTTCACGCGAAAGGCGGCTGCCCGTATTTTTCCGTAAGATAATCGATAACAGCCCGCATGTCAGGTGGCAGCGGGCTGCCGAATTCAATGTATTCCTGGGTTTCCGGATGGATAAAACCCAACAGACGGGCATGCAGAGCCTGTCTATTAAGCTCTTTTACCCTTTTGATCAGTTGCGGATCGCTCAGGCTCTTCATGCGTCCGCTGCCTCCGTAGGCAGGGTCGCCCACCAGGGGATGCTGCTGTTCGGAAAGATGCACCCGGATTTGGTGCGTGCGACCGGTTTCGAGGGTCAGTTCAACCAGTGTCAGCCGGTCAGCATCAAAGCGGCGCAGGACCCGCCAGTGGGTAACGGCATGTCGTCCGGTACGGCAGGTCGTACTCATCTTCTTGCGATGGGTAGGATGCCGCCCGATGGGCTGGTCGATCATGCCCTTGTCTCCAACCATCAGGCCGTGAATCAGGGCAACGTAGCGTCGCGTGATGGAGTGAGCCTTAAACTGTGCGGCCAGGTTCTGGTGGGCGTTGTCATTTTTGGTGGCCACCATGACACCCGAGGTGTCTTTGTCAAGACGGTGCACAATCCCGGGGCGCAATTCGCCGCCGATGCCGGAAAGGTCATGGCAGTGATGCAAAAGAGCGTTGACCAGGGTTCCCTGATAATGACCGGGAGCCGGATGAACCACCATGCCGGGCGGTTTGTCGATGACGATCAGGTGCCGATCTTCGTACAGAACGGTCAACGGAATGTCTTCGGAAATGGCTTCGGCGGGGCTCGGATCCGGTATATTCACGATCAGGGTTTCGCCACCCTTGAGTTTGCCCCCGGCTTTGGCAGGGGAGCCATCGAGTAATACTTGTCCGTCGTCGATGAGCTTTTTCAGTTGGGAGCGGCTCAATTCCGGTAATTGCTCAGCCAGAAACCGGTCCAGTCGGTCCGGTTTACGCCCCCGGTCGAAACATAGGGTAAGTTGCTGCACCATCTACCAGATCGTACTTTTGATCCGCCCGGCCTGCTTGACCATGACGTCGACTACCGCCCTGTCGAACAGGTGATCGCGATTGGGGATGTCTTCGGAAATCCGCGCCAGAAAATGTTCACGTCCCTCCTGCAGCTCATCGCTGAGCAGGTCAAAAAGGGAATCCTTCTCTATGCCTTCCTGTACCTTATGCTGGTTATACAGGGCGATATCCGAAACGATGGCGCGTGCCAGCCGGAAGGCGAGTTTTGGATTGTCGACGATCCTTGCCATGGGTTCCTCCCACTAACTTGAGGGTGGCATGGGCGGCTTGTCCCGCCAGCGGCGGTAAAAAATGATGCGCCCGTGCAATGCATTGGATGGTTATTGTGGGGTTGACTCCGTATCCCACGCGGTGACGGGAAGAGCCAGATACAGAGTGGCGTCTCCTCGCTTGATCAGTAGTCGTACGATCCTGCCCTTGCGTGCCTCGTCCAGAGCCCGGTCAAAGGAGCGCAGATCGGTCAATTTGGTCTTGTTAAGCGCCAGCATGATGTCGCCGGTGCGAATACCCGCAGCGGCCCCCACGCCTTGGGGATCGACCTCTTTTACCTCAAGGCCGTTGTTCTGTTCCGTGTTGACCAGGGTCAGTCCCAGCGTTTGGCGTTCCCCGGTGGTGGCGCCGACCATGGCCTGGTTGCGTTGGCGGATGGTGACCTCAACAGTCAACCGCTGGCCATCACGCAGTAATTTAAGCGGCACGGTCTTGCCTGCGTGCATGCTGACGATCTGCAGTTGCAGATCACTGGCATTGCGGATATTGCGACCGTTAATTTCGAGCAGGATGTCGCCACGGCGGATACCGGCCTGCTGTGCCGGGGAGTCCGGCTGCACCTGGTTGACCAATGCGCCCATGGCCCGGTCGAGGCCGAACGAATCCGCCAGATCGGGCGACAGGTCCTGTATGCCTACCCCCAGCCAGCCGCGGACCACCTGGCCGGTCGCCATCAACTGATCGGCGATAGCGCGGGCCATGTTGATGGGGATGGCGAAGCCGATACCCTGGCCGCTGGCCACGATGGCGGTGTTGATGCCGATCACTTCGCCATAGATATTGAGTAGCGGGCCGCCGGAATTGCCGGGGTTGATCGAAGCATCGGTCTGGATGAAGTCTTCATAGTCTTCGATGCCGATATCGGTGCGGCTGGTGGCCGACACGACACCCACCGTCAGGGTGCGATCGAGACCGAAAGGGTTGCCGATAGCCAGTGCCCACTGTCCGACCTGCAGCGCATCGGAATCACCCAATACCGCGGTGGGAAGAGGCACGCTCGACACGATTTTGAGTACCGCGACATCGGTGCGCGGGTCGGAGCCGATCAGCTTGCCGTCGTAGACGCGATCATCCGACAATTTAACCTTGATTTCTTCGGCACCCTTGACAACATGCTCGTTGGTCAGGATGTAGCCGTCTGAGCTGATGATCACGCCGGAACCGAGGCTGCGGGATTTTTGCTGAGGGAGGCTGCGGCCCTTGAACAGCTCGTTGAAAAAATCCTCGAACAACGGCCCCAGTTCGGGACCACGGCTTACCTGGGCGGCCTGGATATTGACCACCGAGGGGGTGACTTTTTCAGATACTTCGATAAAAGCCGTCTGGGTAGCGAGCAGTTCCGGTGCCGGATTTGGCACCGGCGGTACCTGGGCGCCATGCTTCGTAGCCGGTGTTGGCGGCTCCAGCGTGTCTTTTTTGCAAGCAGGCAAAATTGCCACAACCAGGCTGCCGAGAAGCAGCGCTATAAAAATACGCCGAAAACGGATCATTTTTCGTTCCTTTTCAGGTGGATAAATCACCGGCAGCGTAGCGGAAAAACCTGAAACTGTCAATCGTTGCGGCATTCGGGGAGCTGTCTTATGAATTGCAGCAGATCGTCGTGGTTGCCACGATAGGTAGCCTGGTCGGCAAGTTGGTCATGATCGATCAGGCGCGTATCGACAAGATAGGTGGCGATACCCGCATGATGGGCCGGCAGATCGTACTGGGTATCGTTGCCGATCATGATCACCTGCTCCGGTTCGAGATCCAGTCTGGCGAGGATATCGAGAAAAAAATACCGATTCGGTTTACAATAATGGCTGTTTTCGTAGCTGCTGATATGATGATAGGGGAAATCTGACAATCCGGCGCTGCGCAGACGGGCGTCGATAGCCGGTCGGGGAAAAACCGGATTGGTTGCCAGCGCGACCTTCAGATTTTTGTCGAAGCAGGTTTGCAGGATTGCGCGCGATTGAGGGAAGGGTTTCACCAGGTGTGCCAGGGCGGCCAACCCCTCTTTGTAGAAATGTTGCAGACGTTGATGGAGCTGATGCTTACCGATACCGAGTTGCCGGGCTACCATGGAGAGAAAAAATTGTTCGTTGGTCTGTTCGCCGTCGCGGTTGGAAAACAGGGCATAGGCTGAACTGATCAGTACCTCGGCAAATACCATGCGGTCGGTAAGATCCTCGAAACAACGCGCCAGGCCATCAACATAACCACTGATATAGGGCTCCATTTCGATGTCCAGCAGGGTGCCGTCCAGATCGAACAGGATGCCGTGTATAGGTTCGCAAACCGCAGGTTTCATGGATCACCATCATTGCCAGGGGGGGAGGTTGACTTATGTATGTTTGACCTTTCAGCCTTTAAATCACTAACATGTTTTTCAAGCATACCATACATGAGACGGTGTCTCGGCGAATCAGTCCATATCGTGACAAAGGCCTTGACTTGATACTGTACCCAAGGTAAAAAATCTAAGAAAAACAGTGAGGTAAACAAAATCGATGTCCGATATACGTGAAGAAGTCAAAGACCTGCTCATCGGTCTTAAAATACGCCGTCTGCGCCAGGAACGGCGTATGACCCTGCAGAATCTGTCCGAAGCCACCGGTCTGTCCAAACCGCTGCTGTCACAAGTCGAAAACGAGCAGGTAATCCCCCCGCTGGCGACCCTGCTGCGCATCGCCAAGGCTCTCAAGGTCGGGTTGCATACCTTTTTCCAGGAGGAAGGCAGTGTCGAGAAGTGCCTGCTGGTGAGGGCCGGGGAGGGTGGCAGCCAGGATAGCCACAGCAGCCGCAGCCGGCGGCGGACCCCTTATGCCTACCAGTCCCTCGGCTACGGCAAAAAACAGCGCAGCCTGGAGCCGTTTTTGATCGAATTCGATGTGCAGCCCTGGCGGGACGATCTGCTGGTCAGTCATGAAGGCGAGGAGTTTTTGTATATCCTCGAAGGCCAGGTGGAGTTTCACTACGGCGACGAGATTATGGCAGTGGGTCCGGGTGACTCGCTGTATTACGATTCCAACGAACCCCATGGGTATGTGGCGGTCGGGGACGTTCCGGCGCGGGCGGTGGCGGTCATCTATTCCCAGGAGTAAAGACCGCAGCTTGACAATCGCGATGCATTTTCTATGTTTGGATAAATATTCCAAATCCTAAATCGGGGTTGCTATCGGGTCCGAAAGTTTCCTTGGGCGATTTTGATAGCGATAGTGATGAAAGTAACCTGCAATACATCAGGTTCTGACAGGAGGTAACGGCATGAAACGAATCGGCGTGATTCTATCCGGCTGCGGTGTCTATGACGGCAGCGAGATTCACGAGGCGGTCCTGGCGTTGCTGGCCATCGAGCGCGCCGGTGCCGAGGCCATATGCATGGCTCCCGATATACAGCAGATGCATGTCATCAACCATTTTAACGGTCAGACCGAAAGCGGCCAGCAGCGCAGCGTGCTGTCTGAATCGGCGCGTATCGCCCGTGGCAAGGTGGTCGATGTGGCCACCGTCAGTGTTCAGGATATCGACGGTCTGGTGATCCCCGGCGGCTACGGCGCGGCCAAAAATCTTTGTGATTTTGCCGTCAAGGGTGCCGCATGCACGGTGCAGCCTGACGTTGAACAATTGATTAGGGATATGGTCGACAAGGGGAAGCCGGTGGCGGCCATCTGTATCGCCCCGGCCGTGCTGGCCAAGGCTCTGCAGGGCTATGCGCCGCGTTTGACCATTGGCAATGATCCGGATACGGTGGCGGCGCTTACGGCCATGGGGGCGCAACACGTCGATTGTCCGGTCGACGATATCGTGGTGGATGAAAAGAACCGGTTGGTCAGTACGCCGGCCTATATGCTGGCCCAGGATATCGCCGAGGCGGCAACGGGCATCGAAAAAGCGGTGCAGCGGCTTCTGGCCATGATATGAGCCGGCAGTGACGGATGAATGGAATACAACGGGGGCGGACATGATACATGTCCGCCCCCGTTGTTGTTGTGTCGTCTTTTTCATCGGGTATGCTTGATGAAACGGCAAGATGTTGCTCAACTACTGTGAGGGTTGCGTCGGTGACCCTATGCCGATCATGTTTGCCTCGGCAAACATGATATTTTTGGCAAGACCCGAAGAGCTTGGTGTTTTGCGCGACTATCCTGCCTGAAACCCGGAAACGGTTTTTATCTCATGTTGTGAGGAGTGTGCCCAATGAACGCAGCCGGTTCTGAAAGTTTTCCGACCACCTTCGAGGAGCGCGATGCGTGCGCAATCATCGGATTTTTTAAAAAGCACGGCCAACCGACCCATGGAAATCTGCAACGGACCATCGAGGCCCTCATAAAAATGGGTCATCGCGCCGGTGGTGTCGGCGGCGAGGGCGACGGTTGCGGGGTGTTGACCGATATCCCCAGGCTGTTGTGGCGAGAGGTGTTGGCGCAGGCCGATTATGCACAGGACCTGGCCGAGGCGCCCGAATTTGCCGTCGGCCACCTGATGCTGCCGCGCAACCTGCCGGCGGCGGAGCTGACGGCTCTGCAAACCAGGATCCTCGACCTGTTTACGGCACGCGGTTGCCGGGTGCTGATGCACCGTCCCGCCCCGGTGCGCAGCGAGATCCTGTCGGCCAGTGCCCGCGCCACCGAGCCGCTGGTCTGGCAGTTGGCGCTGACGGTTCCCGATGCCGAAACCGGGCCGGCGCTGTTGTATGGCCTGCATGTCGCCCTCGAAGGCGAACTGCAGGTGCAGGTCGCGTCGCTGTCCCAGCGAACCGCCGCTTATAAGGTACATGGCGCTCCGGAGATGCTGGCGCGTTACTATCCCGATCTGAAGCGGCGTGACTTTCTGTCTGCGGTGACCATCGGCCACAGCCGTTTTTCCACCAATACTCTGCCCACGGTGTTGCGGGCCCAACCGTTCAGCCTGCTGGGGCATAACGGTGAAATCAATACCATCGAACGCCTGCGGGAGGAAGCACGCCTGCTCGGCATCGCCCTGCCGGCCGGCGGCAGTGATTCCCAGGATCTCAACCGGCTCCTCGAAGGGCTCATGCATGGATATGGTTTGACCCTGTTCGAAGCGATGGAAATGGTTTTTCCGCCCATTTTCAGCGAGATGCCCCAGCTGTCGGAGGCGCAGCGTCAGTTGTTCGGGTTTTTCCGGCGGTTTTTCCCCGCCAGTGCCCAGGGGCCGGCCGCCGTCATCGCCCGAAGTGGCGAACAGGTGGTCTGCAGTGTGGATGCCATGGGGCTGCGGCCGCTGTGGTTCGGTGAAACGGAACGGGAATATTTTGTGTCCTCTGAAGTCGGGGTGGTGCCCATGGAGGAAATCCTTTCCGACCCCAAACCGTTGGCGCCGGGAGAAAAAGTCGGCATGCGCATCCCCCTGCTCCAGGCGGTGGATGTATTAAACAATCAGCAGGTGCGCGATGAGGTGCTGCGCAGCTTCCAGCGACGCACCGCGTTGTCCTCCCAGGCGCGCATGGTGACGCCTGCCCGCAGTCTGAATGATCGTCGCCCCGCAGCAGCTTCGGTGTTTACCCGCAGTCGTCATCTGATGCGCGACAACCTGCTGTCGGCCTGCGCCTGGAAAAACAGCGATCTGCGCAGCCTCAAGGAGATGGCTTCCGCCGGCCGCGATCCGATTGCCTCGCTCGGCTATGATGGTCCGCTGGCTGCGCTGGCGGTCACCCGTCAGAATCTGGCCGATTATCTCAAGGAACAGGTGGCGGTGGTCACCAACCCGGCCATCGATCGTGAACGCGAGGCGGAACATTTTAGCACCAGGGTGTTTATGGGGGGCTGTCCGACGCTGAAAGGCCGCCGGCGCAAGGCGGTGGAGCTTGCGGTTCCGTTGCTGCTCGGGGGCCGCCGCCTGGGACCGGAGAATCAGGACGATGAGGTTGCGGCGGATCACGGCACCACCAGCCTGGAACGTCTGCTCGGGCATTTCGGTGGCGGGCGGCATCGATTCCGTCGGCTGTCTTGTACCCTGCGGAGCCAGGAAACTGTGTCGGAAGCTCTGGAACGGCTCGGTAATGAGGCGGCCTCGGCTGTCGCGCAAGGTGCGGTATTGCTGTTGCTCGATGACAGTCAAGGCTTCAGCCCAGGGCATGGTTTTCTCGATCCGTTGCTGGTGGTAGCCTGGTTGCAGAGCCATCTTATCGACCAGTTGGATGAGCATGGCGAGTGCCTGCGCCGCAGTTGTTCACTGGTGCTGCGTTCAGGAGCCTTGCGCAACCTGCACGATCTGATCTGTGCCCTGGGTATGGGCGCCGACGCCGTTTGTCCCTATCTCATGTGGGAATTGGCCGACGAACATCTGGGCGGCCTGGCGCGGCTGGTCGATGTGCTGGGCAAAGGGCTGGAAAAAGTCATGTCGACCATGGGTATCCACGAGATCGGTGGCTACGGGCGGCATTTTGCGGCCATCGGGCTGGCACCGGAAGTTGCCGATCTGCTGGGCATCCCCAATTACTGCGGCTCCGCTCAAGGCGGTCTGACCCTGGAGCGGATTGGCGTCGATGGTTGGGAGCGCGGTAACGTCGCCCGCAGCCGGCGGCAACAGCCGGTGGCGGAACAGTTCCGGCTTTATCCGCGGATCTGGAAGACCGTCGCGGCGGTGGCCAAGATGGAGGAAAATTACGACGAACTGTCGCGCTTGATCCGACGTTTCAAGGATGAACATCCCCTGGCGATCCGCCATCTGCTCGATTTTTCCATCCCCAGTGAGCTGACCGTCGATCCCCGTGAAGTCGACGCTTCGGTCGGCAGTCACGACCTGCCCATCATCATTTCAGCCATGAGTTTCGGCTCTCAGGGGGAGACGGCCTTTCGCATCTACGCCGAAGCTGCCCAGCGGCTTAATATCGTCTGTATGAATGGCGAAGGGGGCGAGATCCCCGACATGCTGGGCAAGTACCGACGCAATCGCGGTCAACAGCTGGCTTCCGGTCGTTTCGGCGTGCACATGGACCTGCTCAATTCCGCCGATATTCTCGAGATCAAGGTCGGGCAGGGTGCCAAGCCGGGAGAAGGGGGGCATCTGCCCGGCTTCAAGGTGACCGATAAAATTGCGGAGGCCCGCAACGCAGCGCCGGGGGTGACGCTTATCTCGCCATCCAACAATCATGATATTTATTCCATCGAGGATCTGGCCCAGATTATCGAGGAACTGCGTACCGCCAATCCGCGCGCCCGCATCTCCATCAAGGTGCCGGCCGTGGCCGGAATCGGCACCATCGCCATGGGCATCGCCAAGGCAGGGGCCGATATTATTACCATCAGCGGCTACGACGGCGGAACCGGCGCGGCTCGCCGGCATGCCATCAAGTTTGTCGGCATGCCCGCCGAAATCGGGGTACGGGAGGCCCACCGCGCCCTGGCCGAGTCGGGATTGCGGCACAAGGTTGAAATCTGGGCCGACGGCGGCATGCACAGTGGTCGCGACGTGGTAAAGATGATTCTGCTGGGGGCCAACCGGGTCGGTTTCGGAACCTTGCCGATGGTGGTCATCGGCTGCACCGCCTGTCGCAGTTGTCATCTCGGGACGTGCCATGTCGGCATCGCCACCCAGATCGAAACCGTTGAAGAGGCCCACGCCAAAGGGCTCAAGCGGTTTGTGCCGCGGGTGCTGGAAAACGGCATCATATACGAAACAACCTTCTTCCGGGCGTTGGGCGAGGAAATCCGCAATCTGACCGCCCGCCTCGGCTTCCGGCGCACCCAGGACATGGTGGGCAAGGCCGATTTGCTGGTGCAGAAGCGCAGTCACGATCAACTCGATCTGAGCGGCCTGCTGGCGCCTGTGCCACTCGCGAAAATGCCGCGTTCGGCCGCCGATGTACGCATCATCCGCAAACCTCTCAATTACCTCACCTCGCTGATTTCCAGCCTGGTGACCGAATCCTTCGACGGTCCGGAAAGTCGTATCCGCTACGAGGACCACAGCGCTTCCAGCAGTGACCGGGCCATAGGCACCTACCTGGCCGGGACCATGACCCGCGACCGGGCCGAGGGGCGGCCGGGGGAGGATAAACAGGTGCTGTTGCATTTCCGGCGCAATGCCATCCCCGGTAACGGACTGGCGGCGTTCAATATCCCGCGTATCAACCTGCGCATCGAAGGCAGCGCACAGGACGGCGTCGGCAAGGGGGCCCGAGGCGGCAAGATCGTGGTCCTCAAGGGGGAAAATCGCCATGGCCAAAGGGTCGGCGGCGCGGTTGGCAAAGGATTGGCATACGGTGCCCAGGGTGGGCTGTTCCTGATCCAGGGGGATGCCGACAGCCGTGCGTGCGTGCGCCTGTCGGGCGCCGAGGTGGTCATCGGCGGCCGCCTGCGCGGGCCTCTCGACGATGCCTCCGGCAACCTGGCAGGGCAGGCCAATATCAAGGGCTTTGCCTTTGAATACATGACAGCCGGTCACGCCGTGGTGCTGGGCGATCCGGGTCCCTGGCTGTGTTCCGGCATGACCGGCGGCAGTATCTATTGTCACCTGGATGAAAGCTTGGGGATGAACCGCGAAGCGCTCAAGCGGCGGTTGGCCAAAGGCGCACAGGTCGATCTGTACGATCTGGATGCGGACGATATCGAGGTCCTGCGCCGGTTGCTGAGCGCTTATCATCGCGAGTTGCTCTATTCCCACCAGGACGAAGAGGCCGCCTGGGTGGCCCTTGCCAAGGAGGAGTGTCGTTCACGGTTTGTGCGCATATCGCCGGTCGGTATGGTGGTCGCAGTGCCGGTGTCGACGGAATAAGGTTAAAACAGTGACTGGTAATTAGTGACTGGTGACTGGTGAATGGTGAATGGTGAATGGTGAATGGTGAATGGTGAATGGTGAATGGTGAATGGTGAATGGTGAATGGTGAATGGTGAATGGTTCGGTTTTTGCTAATTACTAATCACTAATCACCTGTCACCCATCACCGCCTTTATGCTTTTGCAGTAACGGATGGAGGAATGGTCCTATGCCCGTACGCGAAGATATCCACGATCAGATTATCCTTGGTTCCGGACCGGCCGGTTATACGGCCGCCATCTATACCGCGCGCAGCAATTGCTGTCCGCTGCTGATTTCCGGCCTGGAGCCGGGCGGCCAGCTGACCGGAACCACCCTGGTGGAGAACTTCCCCGGTTTTCCCGATGGGGTTGATGGGCCGGAATTGATGGAAGCGATGCGCAAGCAGGCTGAAAGGTTCGGTACGGTCTTCGCTTCCGGTGAAGTGAGCCGTGTCGATCTGTCCGAGCACCCCTATAAAATCTGGGTGGGGGATGAACTGTACCGTTGCCGTTCCCTGATCGTCTGTACCGGTGCTTCGCCGCGCATGCTCGGGCTGCCCAACGAAAAGGCACTGTACGGGCGTGGCGTATCGGTTTGCGCCACCTGCGACGGGTTTTTCTACCGGGGCAAGGAGGTGGTGGTGGTCGGCGGTGGCGATACCGCTTTGGAGGATGCGCTGTTTCTGGCCCGCTTTGCCACCAAGGTCACGGTGGTGCATCGGCGCAATGCCCTGCGGGCGAGCCCGCCGTTGCAGCAGCGGGCCAAGGAACATGCCAAGATCTCCTTCGTCTGGGACACGGTGGTTACGGCCATCCTTGGGGACCAGGATAAAGGGGTACATGGTGTGACCCTGCAGCACCTGCCGACCGGTAAAGAAGAGGATTACGCTTGCGACGGGATTTTCATCGCCATCGGACATGTGCCCAATACCGCCTTGTTCAAAGGGCAGCTTGATCTGGACGACTGGGGCTATATCCTGACCCGCAACGGTACCGAAACCAACCTCCCCGGCGTATTTGCCGCCGGTGACGTGCAGGATCCCTTTTTCCGCCAGGCTATCAGCGCCGCCGGCACCGGTTGCATGGCCGCCATGCAGTCGCAGCGTTTTCTGGAATGCCTTGAAGACGCCGATTGCAAGAAGTGTCAGGCGCTGCAAAAGCGCCACCTGGCTGACGAGGAGCCGAGCTGAATCCATGCTGGACTTTCGTGGCGGGGAGATTTAAGCTCGGCTAGTCACTAGTCACTAGTGACTAGTCACGGGGTAAAAAATTGTGGGTGCAATGCGTAACTAAATATCATTTTATTCGGGAGGGAAGCACATGGATATCACCAAAACCATCGCCCAGTTGAAGCAGGAACCGGGTTTCGCTGAAAATGTCGGCATGTTGCTGGTGCACAACGGAGTGGTACGCGGCTGGTCGCGGGGCGATGGCAAGACGGTGTCGGCCGTAACGGTCAAAGTGGATCACGCCAGGGTAGAGGCATTGCGGCAGGAATATGAAAAGAAACCGGGCATCTTCCGGGTGCTCATCGAGGCATGTGAAGGTACCCTGAAGCCCGGTGATGATCTGTTATTCATCGTTGTGGCCGGGGCCTTGCGCGAGGATGTCAAACCGGTGCTGGCTGAAGTTCTCGATCGGGTCAAAGACGAAGCCGTGAGCAAGTCGGAAGCCAAAGTCGACTAGACCTTTAAGTGCTGTGATGCAGCCACAGCGGCTCAACTGGCGCTGTTTGAATAGCTCACGCAAAGTATTTAAAATCAATTATAACCATTATCACGCTCGTTCGCTTTGCTCACTTAAGCCGCAAAGACCGCAAAGGAGGCCAAGCCGGTTTTCTTAGTGTCTTTGCGGCTTGAACGACTGAAAGGAGTGAGCGTGAGATGGTTTTTATTGGGTGCGGCTATCCCGTGGTTTCAAGGTATTTGAAGTTGCAGCGGAGAAAAAGTATCTATCCCAGCAGCCGTTGTCAGGTATAAATTTTCTTCGGTTACTGCCTGCCGCCCCTACTCCAGCAATAATTCCTCCGGTTCTTCCACCAATTCCACCACCCGTTTTAAGAAGCTGACCGCTTCGTGTCCATCGATCAACCGGTGGTCGTAGCTCAACGCCAGGTACATCATCGGCCGGGCGACGATCTGATCCTCGCGTACCACCGCGCGTTGTTGGATGGCGTGCATGCCGAGGATAGCGCTTTGCGGCGGGTTTAACAGCGGGGTGCTGAGCAGGGAGCCGTATACCCCGCCGTTGCTGATGGAGAAGGTGCCACCCTGCAGGTCAGACAACGCCAGGCGATGCTTGCGGGCTTTGTCGGCCAGTTCGGCGATCCGTTTTTCTATATCGGCAAAGTGCAGCCGGTCGGCGTCCCGCAGCGGCGGAACCACCAGGCCCTGCTCGGTGGCCACGGCGATGCCGATATCGTAGAAATCCTGGTAGACGATAGCGTCTTCTTCCATCCGGGCGTTGATGATGGGGAATTCGCGTAAGGCCTCTACGCACGCTTTAACGAAGAACGACATCAGTCCCAGCTTGATCCCATGCCTCTCTAAAAACCGCTCCCCATGATGAGTGCGTAATTCCATAACCCGAGACAGGTCCGCTTCGTTGAAGCTGGTGGCCATGGCGGTTTGCTGGCGAGCCTCAAGCAGTCGTCTGGCTATGGTCTGACGCAGGGGGGAAAGCGGTTCGCGCCTGCTCAGACGCTCTTCTGAGGCCTGTTGGGCATGGGTGTTCTCCGCGGGGGGGAACGGTGCGCCGGGCTGGGGCGGCGCACTATCGGCCGGCTGCGTCTCTTTGCGAGGGGGTGCTGTCGGCTTGGTATCCGATCCTTCGTCTTCAGGAGCCGGGGGCGCGGTCTGCATTTCGACCGGCTTGGTTTTGCCGGGTTCAGAAGTCTTTTGTGCAGGGACCTCCTCTGCGGGCGCGACTTCCTGCACATTGTCGGCGGTTTCCTCCAGGTTGGCGATGATCGTTCCGACCGGTACGGTTTCGCCTTCCTCGATGAGGATGCTGATAGTTCCGTCTTTTTCAGCGAATAACTCCAGAGTGATCTTGTCCGTTTCCAGTTCGCATAAAAGATCGTCCTTGCTAACCGGTGCGCCGTTCTGGCAGTGCCATTTGGCCAGTTTGGCTTCGATGATCGATTCGCCGATTTCGGGGATACGGATTTCCATACAGTTTTCCTCGCGTAGGTGTTCAGGCCGTCGTTTCGGATGCCGGTGTGGTTGCCAGGGCTGATTCGATAATGTGCTGCTGTTCCAGCTTGAATTGACGGTGGGAGCCGCCGGCCGGGGCTGATGCCTCCGGACGTCCACAATAATCCGGCCGTCGGTCCAGAATTCTGGCCAGGTGGGGTGCGATAAAAGACCAGGCGCCCATGTTGCGCGGTTCTTCCTGGACCCACACCAAACGGCGTGCCCCGGCAAGGGGCTGCATAATCTCTGTCAGCAGGTCCTCGCGCAACGGATAAAGTTGCTCGATACGGATGATCGCTACGTCGTCACGCTGCTGCTTTTGTCTCTCAGCCTGCAGTTCATGGTAGATCTTGCCGCTGCACAGCAGCACGGTGTCGACCTGTCCCGAGGTTTGCGGGTCGGCTATGATTTCGTAAAAATGGCCACTGCTCAAGGCCTCCAGGGGGCTGCGGCAACTGGGGTGGCGCAGCAGGCTTTTCGGGGTGAAAATGACCAGGGGCTTACGGAAAGGCAACTTCAGTTGGCGGCGCAACAGGTGGAAATACTGGCCCGGGGTGGTCGGTTGCGCCACCAGCAGGTTGTTGTCGGCACAGCTTTGTAAAAACCGCTCGATGCGGGCGCTCGAGTGCTCCGGACCCTGGCCTTCGTAGCCATGCGGTAACAGCATGACCAGACCACTGACCCGGTTCCATTTGCGCTGGCCGCTGGTAATGAACTGGTCGATAATGACCTGCGCACCATTGGCAAAATCCCCGAATTGCGCTTCCCACAGAGTCAGACCTTCGGGCCGCTCCAGCGAGTAGCCGTATTCAAATCCAAGGATGGCGGCTTCCGACAGGCTGCTGTCGTAGGCGTAGAAGTCGGCAGGCTGGTTGGCCAGGGCCTCCATCGGCACATAGCTTTCGCCGGTATGAATATCAATCTGCGTCAGGTGCCGCTGACTAAAGGTGCCGCGACGGCAATCCTGTCCGGTCAAACGCACGCTGTGTCCCTGATCGATCAGGCTGCCAAACGCCAGGGCTTCGGCGGTGGCCCAGTCCAGTTCGCCGTCATCTTCCAGCACCGAAGCCTTGCGTTTGTCGAGCAGTTTGCGGATACGTGGATCGGGAACAAAATGATCCGGCAGCCATGCCAGTTTTTCAGCCAACGCCTGCAGCTTTTCCCGGGATACAGCCGTGTCGGGGGCGGTGGGTGAATAGTCGCGCTCGATGTTTTCCCATTTGCCGTGAAACCCCCGGTCCACCGGGTGTTGCCGGCGTTGCAGGGCGGCTTCCAGTTCTTCCTGCAGTTGCTCGGCCTGTTGCTGCATACGACTTTTATCCAGCCCCTCTTCCAGCAATTGGTCGCGGTAGATTTCATGCACCGGCGGGCGCTGCTTGATGGCCTCGTACATGAGCGGCTGGGTGAAATAGGGTTCATCTCCTTCGTTGTGACCATGCCTGCGGTAGCAGATGATTTCCAGCAGTACGTCGCGGCCGAACCGATGCCGATACTCGAGCGCCAATTCCACAGCATGAATGGCCGCTTCCGGATTCTCGCCATGCACATGGAAAATCGGCACCATGAGCATTTTGGCAACGTCCGTGGCGTATCGGGTTGAACGGGCGTCGGCCGGTACTGTGGTAAAGCCGATCTGGTTGTTGAGCACGATATGCAGGGTTCCACCGGTGCTGAACCCTTCCAGCTGCGACAGGTTGAGGGTCTCGGGCACCATCCCCTGGCCGGAAAAAGCCGCGTCGCCATGGATCAGTATCGGTAACACGCGTTTGGTCCCGTCGTTGCCGAAGGTATCCTGGCGTGCCCGGGATTTACCCTCCACCACCGGGTTGACCGCTTCCAGGTGACTGGGGTTGGAGGCCATGGTCAGATGCACGATGCGGTCGTCAGGCAGGGTCAGGTCCGCGGAAAAGCCCTTGTGGTACTTGACGTCCCCCTCGCCGACAAAGCTGAACTCGGCGTTGTCGGCGAACTCTGCGAAGATATTTTCCAGCGGTTTGGCAAAAATATTCGCCAGTACATTGAGGCGTCCCCGGTGCGGCATGCCGAGCAGCACATCCCGCGCACCCAATGCGGCCGCCCGGCGCACGGATCTTTCCAGGACCGGAATCAGTACCTCGCCGCCTTCCAGGGAAAAACGCTTCTGCCCGGGGAATTGGCGATGCAGAAAACGCTCGAACAGGGCGGCCTGTTGCAATTTACGCAGGATACTGTAGCGCTCCTCGCTTGACAGGTCAGGCCGGTTGTTGCCGCGTTCCAGTCGCTCCTGCAGCCATAGCCGTTCCGTCGGTTCGACGATGTGCATGTATTCGACGCCCGTGGCGTGACAGTAGGTTTCTTTAAGAGTAGCGAGGATGTCCCTGAGGGTTGCGGTGCCCTTATCGAATCCCTTCGCGTGAAAAGAGCGGTCCAGGTCGTCGTTGTCGAGGTCGAAGGTGGAAAGGGATAGCAGCGGATGATCGGTTTTGCAGGGGGATAGCGGGTCGGTGCAGGCCAGCAGATGACCAAGTTCGCGGTAACGGTTGATGAGGGCATCGACCGCAGACTGTTTGAAGCTGACTTCAGGCGTCAGGCATGCCAGGGGGGGCATCGGGGCCGATTGCCGCCCGGTGTCGAAACCGTCGAAAAAAGCTTGCCAGTCGGCAGGCAGTTGTTCGGGGTTTTCCTGCCACTGGCGGTACAGGGCTTCGATCCAGGTCGGACTGAGGTTGGCGATAAACGGCATACTATCCCTCCTGTTATCACACCGAACCATCATGCCGCATCGTGGGCAGGGGCCGACATGTTGTCGATAACCCCGTCATTATAACAACCTGGGAATATTGAGCAATGTTTTCTCGACCAGGTCTTATCGGCGGCTCTCCCGAAGAGAGCCGCCGATAACTGGAATCAGTGTTTTTCGCCGTGTTTTTCGCCGGCCATGGCGTCGACAGCTTTGTTCGGAGCCGCCTCGACCTTGGTAAGAATCTTGCCGGTCTGGGCTTCGTCGAGCCATGCAACTTTGCCGGTGGCGACGTCGTAGATGGCGCCGACCACTTTGACCTTGCCGCTCTTGACCAGTTCGCGGGTGGCCGGGCTGGTCATGAAAAGATCTTCGATCCCTTGCCAGACGTTCTCCTCGATGGCGTAGGGAATGACCTTGTCGCCATGAGCTTCAGGGTGCGCGGCGATAGCTTTTTCGACCGCCGGCTGAATATTGTCCACCAAGGGCGGAATGTTGCGTTCCAGAGCGTGACCGGTGCCGTGAACAGCGTGGGTCACTGCGGTGACGGCGCCGCACTGGGTATGACCGAGCACCACCAGTACCGGGGTGTTGACGTGAGCCAGACCGTATTCGATGGAACCGGCTTCGTCGGTGTCGACCACGTTGCCCGCGACCCGGATCACAAAAATATCCATGACGCCGGCATCGAAGATGGCTTCGACCGGCACCCGCGAATCGGAACAGGTGATGACCGTGGCGTAGGCATAATCTCCCTGGTTCTGGCTGCCTGCCAGGATCAAACGCTTTGCATCGCTATGGGGATGGATCGATTTGCCTGCTACGAAACGGGCATTGCCTTCCTTGAGCATGACCACGGTTTCGTCGGGGCTGGGCTTGGCAGCTTTGCTGGAAGCCAGGGCCGGAGTCAGCATCAGGGCGGTGGCGAAAAGGGCCAGCACGCACAGGCGAAGGGTGAAACGGTTGGTGCGGTACATATACAATTCCTCCTATAAAAAGGTGTGAAAAATTGTTGCACAATTTAGCACCATTTGCGGCGGATGAAAATGGTCAAATGACCCGTAAACATCATGTTTGAGGTGGCGAAGGATATTATTTAATTCAGAATAGATCTGTTATACTAAGCCTAGGATCCTGTCGGACCAGCCATGAGCCGGCTGCAAATTCGACTGTTTGGCCCATATTTCAGCTCCTTTTCGGCCCATAGTTACAACTATGAACCTTCAAATGAGCTGAAATCTGTTCTCAAACATCCAAGTTTTGCTTCGGCCCGTATAGTCCGACAGGCACCTAGTGCTTATAGCAGGTCGTAGCTCACTCTGGTGATATGGCCTCCAACTCATCGGTAACCTCCATGCCAAGAGGGTATATGAACCCTTCAGATTGTCTGCCGGAAAACAAATCCCTGGGTGACAAACAAGATCCGGGAATCGTCAATCAACCGGACGAGGCACATGCTGCCATCAACGAATTCCTTTCGCTGCTCAGTCATGAGTTGCGTACGCCGCTGGCCGGCACCATGGGAATGTTGGATCTTGTGTTGGCCGGAGACCTGGCGGCCGACCAGCGCAGCGCACTGACTCTGGCGAATGCCTCGGCCCGGGCTATGTTGCGCATGGTTGAAGACATGCATGATCTTGCCCGCATTGAAACGGGGCGATTTGCTTTGGAAAGCAGCCCTTTCGAAGTTCGACCCTGGGCTGACGAAATGGTCCAGGAGATTGCCAGCGCCGGCAGGGTCAATTTTTCGGTCGAGGTCGATGAGCAGGTGCCGGAGATTTTGGTTGGCGACGGGGATCGCATCGCCCACCTGGTCATGGGCCAGGTTGATTTGTTTCTCAAGCACAACAGAAGCCAGAATCTTTGTCTTACCCTCACTCTGGAAACTCAAGCGAGCGGTGATTACCTGCTGGTGACAATAGGCGAGACGGGCGCCATGCTTGCAGAGAGTGAGCGCGTGGATCTTCTGCAATGTTGCGGTAAGTTAACCCATGTTCCCCTGCTCACCTTTCGGCAAATTGGGCTCAAACAGGCGGTGGTAAGCAATCTGGCCGCTTCCCTGGGTGGTGCTTTATGGCCGGCACAAGAATCCGTTGATCGAAATATTCAGGCATTGGCCGTCCCCATTCAGCTTCCGGCGGGGTACGACAGGGTCGGGGTTGAGCCGCAGGTTGCAGAAGAACTTTTGTACAACGAAGGTGACGCCTCCCAGGCACATATTCTGCTGGTGGAAGATGATGATGCCATACGCAGATTGGTCGAACTGCTCCTGCAGCAGCGCGGTTGGCGCGTTACTGCCGTGGCGGATGGTCTCCATGCTCTGGAAGTATTGCAAAATAACCAATTTGATCTGGTACTGATGGATATCCGCATGCCGCGCCTCGATGGCCTTGAAACGACCCGTAGAATTCGCCGTCGAGAACAGAGCCTCGGCATGTCGCCGTTGCCGATTGTCGGCATGACCGCCCATGCCGCCATGCAGGATCGCACCATGTGCCTGGAGGCAGGGATGGACGATCATCTCAGCAAGCCCATTGCTTCGAATCGTCTTTATGCCATGGTCGAAAAATATCTGGCTGGTTAGTGCCCTGTGCGGCTGCCCCCCGTCTTATGATTCGGACGCGCATTAAAGCTATCAGCGGTGGGTCGACTTTACTTAATGCGTGGCCAGGTTTGCCTTGCCTGTTTTGGTAGCGCCGGGAATGTCAACAAATGATGTGAGGCGACTGACCTTAAGGTATGGGTTTCTGGTCGTTTAGAAGACCCTGGTGCTTGGTCGGTATGTCTTTTTCTAACCGTTCGAGATCAGGAAAACGCCGTTTACGGCAATGATTTTTGCAGGCCGATTTTTTTCATAGTCTGAAAAAAATCGGCCGAAAAAAAACTTGACATACACGCAAACGTCAGTATAATCCAGCCCATCGCTACACGAGATTCCTGGTTTCTTCAGGAAGCACGCTCGGGTGTGATAGTATTCCCTGGTAGCTCAGTTGGTAGAGCGAGTGATCGCCTAAAAATAATAAAAGCCCGCAGGTTGTTGAATCTGCGGGCTTTTTTGCGTCTTTTTGGCTACAAGGCAGTTTTTGTCTTTGCGGTTAAATCGTCTTTTCTGTTGTAAAAACAGTAAGTTACAATTTGTAGACCTGTGCCGTTTAGCTGCTTTTGGTGGGTGCTTTTGGGCCTTTTTTGGCTGCTGGCAAGTGGATCCTGGCGGTGTGTTCCCCGGCGGCGTTCCTCGGGAACGGGTAGGTTATGAGCGCGTAGCTGCTGTATAGGCTGACCTTGGTTATGGCGACGGACAGGACTTTGCGCTGCTCCGTTTCGCTGAGCAGGTCGAACTCTTCCCGGGTGATGGACAGGGCATCCCAGTCGGGTTGATCCGGTCGGGTGGCTTCGATCTTGCGCCGACGCTCGCGCAGTGCGCCGATGGATGCTTCAATGTCCTGCATTTTTGCCCGGGCGTCTTCCATGCGCAGGATCCCGTCTGCGATGGCAGCGACCAGGTTATTCTTGCGCTGTTGTTCCTGGTGTTCTTCGCGGTCGATGGCTGCGAGCTGCTCTGAGGTGGTGTCCTGGCTCTGGGAGGCATGCCACCATGTTTTAAGTTTATCGGTGCTGCTCAGCGTACCGAAAAGGTTGGTGAGCACGCGCTCGTTGAGGGTGTGCTGTGGGATCATTCTGGACCGGTCGCATGCTCCTGCCGTGTTTTTGGAGCGGCAGCCATAGTAATCGATGCGCGTGCCGTCGTTGCGGGTGCGACTGTTGCGCCAGGTCTTGACGGTGAGATCGCAATAGCCGCAGCGCAGCAGGTCCAGGTTGGACAAGAGGGCCGCGGCTTCGCGTTTGACGCCGTTGGTCTTGCGGGTGCGTCGACTGGATCGGATGCGATCGGCTTGCTCGGCGTCCATGACGGGAGTCCAGGACCCTGCGACGATGTCGCCTGTCTCCGGGTCTTTACGCAGCGCTTGATAAAAGAGCAGTCTATCGTCGGATATGATGCGGCGGATGGAGATCTCCGCACGGCCGAGTTGTTCGGCGATGGCTTTGGCACTGTTGGTTTCGGCCAGTTGCCAGATATGTTGACATTCGGCGAGTTGGTCGGTGTCAATCTCTACTTCGCCGGTGTTGCGATCGTAGCGGTATGGGGGTGGCGCTTTTCCGCCAAGCCATTTACCGGCGCGCAGTGCTTCGCGGCGGCCTTCTGCCATGCGGGCCTGCAGCACCTTCATTTCGACGGAGGAAAAACCGCCCTCCATCAGCAGGAGCATCCAGTCGCTGTGCTGCTTGGGGTCGAGGCTGCGTGATGGTGTTGCCAGTTTGACGCCGTGTTCGGCGCAGAGATTGAGCCAGCTGAGATAGTCGGCGAGGGTGTCGTCGCGGCTCAGGCGTGATAGTTCGATGACCAGGATCATGCCTATCTTGCCGGCACGTACGTCAGACTCAAGGCGTGCGCGTTCGCGCAGATCTTCGACCTTACCCTTGGCAGCACTGGCATGGCCGTCGTCATAGACTTCGACCTGCCATCCCTGCGATGAGGCGTAGGCCGGCAGCTGCTCGCGTTGGACGGTGAGCCGGTGGGATGGTTTGTTTTTGTCTTCGCGGGATTTGCGTATGTAGACTGCTGCGATCATGCGGGTAGAGTACCACCATAAAAAAACGAATTGATTAGGCTTGAAACAAAGGGCCTAACCAACATATATCTCATTTATTTCCCGGCAAAGTCCGTCAACATCAGGAAATAGAGTGTAATGGCTAACACCAAATTTTTTAAGGAACTTTCTAATGTTTTGGATTGAATCATCAGGTATTTCAATCTTTCTAACATATTCTGGAAACTCGACTTCTATCGGCAAGACAGAGGCACCATGTACAGTAAAAAGCCCTCTCTGCGCTACTATTCTTTCGTTTATTGATGGTGGATATATCACTACAGGTGAATCAATTGGACAATTTTCTATATCGTCATTGTTTTGATTAACTATATCTATGTAGCTTGTTTTATTAAATTCTTTGCTCCATGTCGCTTCTATGTTTGGAACGCCAACAGAGACATCATTTAACATATATGGGTTTAAGATCCATACACATGGGGACTTAAACGTTTCTGCCGACGTTGCAAAAAATAAAGCTACTCCTAGGCTTTCTGTCCAATCCAAAAGCCTTGTTGGTAAACCATGGTGCCTCATTGTGTAGGCGATATTCCAACAATATGAATCACTGTTGAATTTCCTATATTTGGACGCAAAATTTGCAAAAATACTTATTTCTTTATCCTTTTTTATTTCTTTTCTGAAAAGTGTTGGCTCAAGCTTCCAGCTTCCATTGCTATGTCCTCTGTAGATAAGAGAAGGGCCGGTTTCTTCCCATCCAAGTGACTTTTCTGCTTCTTCTATTTTCTCAAATATTTTTATGACAGAGGCATGCATAAAGGCCCCTTCTCCTTGTTCAGAAAAAAATGTAACTGCAGGACTAAATCAATTATCAATATAAACCCGCTCAACGGGGAATTTGGTCGCTGGAAACTCAACGGTCATTTTGACCCTGTCGCCTTGTTTCATGCGTCCGCCATTGACCTCTTTGCAGACTTTTTTGTTGTCGCCGGTCACTCCGCAGACATCGACATTAAGCAGGGAGGATTGCGCGCCCGCTCTGGCCAGGGTGATGGTGATGTTGGCGGCGCTGGCTCCGTAGCCGTTGCGGTACATCTTATTGACCTTGACGCGCCAGACGTCGTTGCGATGGGCGAGGGCCGTGGTGGCTATGAGCAACAGGCTTGCTATGAGTATCAGTTTTTTCAATGTACCCTCCAAATTATGTCGGTTATTGGCATCTTGTCACGCCGAGGACCTTCCAGCTTTCTCCACGTACGACTGAGCCATAGTCGATTATTTCAACCCGGATGGGCTGACCGGATATCCCATGTTCCGCCAGGACAAGACAAAAGTAATCGGCGTAACCGTCACGTTGGGACCCATTGTCAAAAACCCCGATTTTCAGGATGGAATCTGTCGCCCAAAGGGCATCTTTTACCTGGGGCTCCTGGTCGCTTTTTAGGTAGCGCACGACCTCTTGTTGCTGTCTGCTTTGATCGGCATGAACAACTGCGGCCACGGTGAATAAAAGAGATGCTGCAATAAAAACAAGTCGATACATTTGTCCGATCTCCTTTTTTTTACCCTTCGCGTAAACAGTGTAACCTATGAACTTCCAATGAGTTTTATTTTTAATGAATCGTTCGTTCAGGCATATTAGTATGGCCGATTACGGTGAAGCCCGTTTTTTGTTTACCATGGCTTTTGATGCCAGGTATCCGGCTTTGGCCGATGCCATGATTGCCGGTTTGAGTTGGTCCTGGGTGTGGAGATAGTAGTAGAGCAGTTGTTCTTCGTCCCCCGTTTTTTTTTGCATAAACCCCTCCAAACAATGTTTTATAAATATGTAATTAATCACATTTGGAGAGGTTAACTTATTTGTTGCACTCCGGCAACAAATATACCTTTTGTGGTATATTTTCCGCTTTTTATACGGTTTTTTGTATATGTCAGAGCTCGGATTAACAATTAAGCGGGTGAGATTATCCCGAAAGATATCCCAATCTGCGCTGGCCATTGCGGTAGGGGTGGCTCAGCCGCACATCTCGGAGATCGAGACGGGGGACTGGGCTCCTCCACGTGATGTTTTGATACGTATTGCCAGGGAGCTGCAGGCGCCGGAGATTCTACTCGAGGCACTGCGTCACTCGCCTATTTTGCATGAGGTTTTGTCGATGCTCGGCGTCGATCAGCGCGACCCGTCACCGCATGTGTTGATCGACCTGATCCGCAAGGAGTTGACGCTGCTTGAGGGTGATATTGCTTCTCAGGGTGCCGATCCTCAGACGCGGTCCGCCGGGTTGATCGAGATGTGTCGTATGTTGACGCTGATTTTGGCGGCCCGGTCTCATTCTGGCTAGTTTTACCCCTCTGTTTTGCTCATCTTTTGCGCGATGACACGCATGCTGGCCTGCACAAGCATGTCGCGCTGATCTTCTGCCGTCATCTGGTTATAGAGATTGACCAGTAATGCGGCACCCTCCGATAGTTCCACTCCCTTTGCGTTGTATCCATCCAGGCTTTCTGCGACAAGTTCGGCGAGTTCTGGCGGCAGAAGGGGTTGTTTTTCCTCTTTTGGTCGCACCTCTCCTTCGCCGGTTTTTAGCCATGCATAATTTACCTTTGTCATAGCTGCTACTTGCGCAATGGCCCCATCGGGAACTTTCCCACGGTCACGCCATCGGCTAATCGTACTTTGATTTTTACCAAGGAAATCAGCTAGTTCCGTTGCTTTATCCACCCCGCAAGCCAGCATCATCCTTTTGATAATATCTTCAAAAATTGACATAAGTAATTTTTCTTGTTGACAGTATTACAAAAGTCATTTATTGTCATCACAGGCGTTAGGAGAAACCAAGCAAAACTAACGTGACAAAGGATTTCGGTGGACCTTTGCAGGTCAAACACAATCGTTTTTAGGGTTTTTGCAAAATCCCTAAAGATAGTCACTGCTGACATTAACAACAAGTAAGGAATTTCGCAATGGAAAATTCGGGCACCGTACAGGTCGACACTGTCGCCACCGCTGATGCGGTCCGGGCCAGATACGGCTCGGTGTTGGAGTTCTGCCGGCAGGCAAGTATCCCCACGGACACGTTTTACAGGGCTGTTAAGGGGACTCGTGGTCATACGCGTAAAAAGAGTGCTCCGGCTTTGGTTGTGGAGCGTTTGAGGGCCGAGGGGCTGTTGGTTCTCAAGCATTGAGCTTAGCAGGTTTTTTTGAAGTTTATTTTAGGGAGTTTTGACGGGGGCTAATCATGGAAACAAGTCACAGGAGTCAACCGGAAGAGACGTTGAGGGAGTTTTTGTCCTCGTGGTGCAAGGACGGAGGTAAGGCTGCCGGGATAAATCTCAAGCGGCAGGCGGAACTTTTGGGGTTGCCGGAGAGTACGTTTGGTAACGCGATCAATCCGCACCTGAAGGCTATGGAGTACAAGCTTTCGTGGTTGATCCCTCATATGTTGATCCTCAACAGTCTTGAGCCGATGAACTACCTGGCGTCTTGTGTCGGCATGGTGATGTTTAAGCTTCCGGATGCTCCTGGTGGGATCTCTGAGTTGCATAAGGAACTGGCTCTGTCGATCAAGGAGTTTGGCGATGTGGTGATGGAGACGGGCGAGGCGCTTAAGGATAACCGTCTGCAGCGTCACGAGGTGATCAAGATCGAGAAGGAGATAGACGAGGTTGTGCGTCAGTTGATGGGTTTTAGGCAAAAGCTCAAAGACAACATGGAGCGTTTGTGATGGCCCAGCGCCCGTACCAGATCACGCGAGAGCAGCTGACGGACGAGGAGTGGCATCACATGTCTAAGGTGATGTTTCCGGTCCTGTTGGAGGCCAAGCGCAAGGCTCAGGCGATTATGGCGCAGCGCAAGCGCGAGCAAGCGAACTAATGAAGCATGTCCGGGCGTATTTTAAGCCTTTTGTGGATGCTTTTAACCGTCTTGCAGACGCGGGTGATGAAGAGTTTGAGGCCATGGCGACGGAGTTGGCGCTTGCGGGGTGTCCGTTTAAGCAGCTGACGATCGGGCAGGTCATGGCGTTGATGGAGCATGGCAGCCTTAAGTATTGGATTTCTACCAAAGGGGGTCAGGATGATCGGTTTCGGTTTGGTTCGGAAATTATTGGAGCGCCGCAAGGTAAAGAGTCGGTTGAACAAACTGATGTTGATCCCGACGAATTCACGCCAGCCTTTAATTGTCCCTGATTTTTGCCCTGTGTGTAGCCGGTCTATACAGGGCCCTGTGTACAGACACAGGGAGATCACGCCGCAGGGCTCGCGGATCATCCTTGTTTGTCACCTTTGTGAGAGCCTTGGATATACGGACAGTGTTATCACCGCCGCTGCGCAAAGACAGGCAGCGGGTCACCAAAGTCGCCCAGGACAAGCCCACCTGGTCGGCTCCCACCAAGCCCCGGGCTAGTTCCTCCTTGCTGCCAGGCGGGTCGCCAGCCCGCCGGGAATTTTTACCGACTATTTCCGGGCCTCCCCTCCCGGTCCTGCTTAAAAGGGGCAAACGAGCCCGGAGAATCTTACTCCGGATCTCCGGGCTCGGACAACCATCGGAGGGTATGGTGGATGTCACATGAGCTCTTATATCTGTTCCTGGTGCGGGGCTTATATAGGCCGCGCCGATACTCCGGAGGACAGTCATGGTTGTTGTAAGTCGTGTTTTACAAAAATCTTGGCAGAGGATGATCTTATTGCTGTGCCGGCTGGTTTTCCCCTGTCCCCCCTCGGGATGGCGGTGGCCAATGCGTGTTGATCATGCTCTCCACAGGGTTACGGCTTGGGTTGTAGCGTTTACCGTGTTGATGGTCGTCGGCCAGATAATGAGGGGGTTGTGTGGCGCGTAGCAAATTTATAGGGGATATGCATAAAGCTGAGGCCAAAGTCAGGGCGGCTTTGGCTGGAGAGGTTCGGACGTTGACTCGGGAAGAGATAGACGAGATCGCGCCGACTCTGCAGCCGCCGATTGTCGAAAAGCGCTGCCTTGAATATGGATATGTCGATGAGTGAGAGGCTAACGCCATGATCTACCGAGACTGTAAGACCTGTAAGCACAAAGGACGCTGTTCGTCTGAGTCGGACCATTGCCGCGAGTCTATGTTTGCCCATGGTAATCGTGTACCAGCTCCAGAATGTGGTGAGTATAGCCCGCGTTTTACTCGTGGTGTTGATGGCGTTATTGATCCTGCTCCCTCCCCGCGCCCCTCCCAATACGGGGACATCACCAGTATTAATCATGGAGGTTCGGCATGTTGAGTGTTCGTCTTGAGGGCCTTGATAAGGCTATGCGGATATTTGACGAACGAATCGTCAGTCGTGCAGCAAGCCAGACAATCAATGAGACGGTCCGTGGTGTTTGCACATCTACCAACAAAGAGATCCGCCAAGAGTGGAACGTCAAGTCTGCCGATCTCTCCAAAAAGTTACGGGCTATAAAGATGGCCCGAGCCACAGACCTGGAAGGGATCGTCGAGGCACGCAGCACATCATTGAGCCTCAGTTATTTTGGTGCCAAGTCATATAGCGGCACCATGGTGCAGACAAGAACTGTTGGTAAGCGGTTGAAGCGGTCAAGCAGTCGAAGTGGTGTCTACGTGCAAATCAAGAGAGGCGAAGGCCAGACTCACAAGAAGAATGCCTTTATGACCGCAGTCAAGGCAGGCAAGGGGGGTGGCTATCACATCGGTGTGTTTGAGCGTGTGGGTAAATCACGTTTGCCCATCGTTGAACGTAAGGTCATCACCGTTGCCAGCATGTTCAACCAGGAGCCAGTGCAGCGCGTGGCAATCAAGACGATTGATGATGTCTTCCCCCGCAGGTTCAACCATCACATCGACAGGCTCATGTCAAAGTGATCATGGGTCCTTCCAGGGGTCTGGCGCCATACGGGCAGCAAAGCCCCGGGCTTTGAGTCCATTTAAATTTTTGGTTTTCGGTGAAATATTGAATAGGTTTGGGTAAAAATGGCGAGTTTTCAGGAGGTTGCAAAAGTTGATACGGTGCGCGGTCGGGTTTCCTGGCTGCCGCCGGACGTGGTGGCCGAGTTGTCGGACCGGTTTTTCGATGCGCAAACCTGTACGGACTGGTTCCTTGCTCGCTGTTATCCGCAGGGGCCAGCATGTCCTCGCTGCGGGTCGGCGATCACCGGAGAGCGTGCTATCGACCGGTGGCGATCGCTGCAGCGCCTGACCTGCACGAGTTGCCAACGCAAAATCAAAGCGACCACCGGGACGCTGCTGCAGGAGGCGCACCTCGATCCGCGCCAGCTGTTTGTGTTGCTGTCCATGCTCGGTCTCGGTGCTGATCCTGCTGCTGTCGCCCGTGTGATCGGTGTGACTGCGGCCACGGTTTTGGCATGGCGCGATAAAGTTGTCGCCCTGGCGGAGGTCGGCCTGTGAGCGATACGCCCGACAAAGTTATTGACCTGGCCGCGCAAGTCGAGGCCAGGTTGCGACAAGAGGCCGCCGAGCTCGCCGCGGCAGAGGCGGAGCAAGTCGATCAAGACTCCACCGCCGGCGGTCCCGACGATCCGCGATTTGTCATGCAGTGCCTGGCCAACAACGAGCGTGGCGACGGGATTCTGTTCACCGCCCTGCAGCGTGGCCAGTTTGTCTACAACAAGACAAACGCTCTCTGGTATAGCTGGGCCGGTCATCACTGGGAAGTCGACAAGCTCAACCTGGCCACCACCGGCGTTGAATCCGTCGCGCTCAAGTATCTCGATCAGGCGGCCATGGTGCGGGCCGAACTCGATGAGTTGCGCAATGAGCTCGGCGCTCTGGAGACCCAAGCCGAAACCTGCCGCGCCGCCAAAGATCAGGCTGGTGCAGATGCCGCAACTGGTAAAGCCAAACGGCTCGCCAACCAGGTTGACGCGGCCGACCGAAAACTCAAAGGCCTTAACAAACGGGTCGAGCGCCTGCGCACCGTGCGCGGCGCATCCAACTGCCTCACCTGGGCCCACTGCGTCGAGCGGCCACTCGCCATCGTCGGCGATGAGATCGACAAAAAGCCCATGCTGCTCGCATGCAAAAACGGCGTCATCGACCTCGAGACAGGTCGCCTTCACCCAGGCAATCCATCCGACTACCTGGTGCGCGCCATCCCCGTCGAATATTACGGTATCGAACACGTCAACGAAGACTGGGAGAGGTTCCAGCGCGACATCCACCAGGACGACGAAGACTTTATCGGATTTGTGCGCCGTTACTTTGGCTACAGCATCACCGGCCTGACCAAAGAGCAGCACCTCGCCTGCTTTATCGGCGAAGGCGCCAACGGCAAAGGGACTATGTTCGAGACCCTCCACGAAGTCCTTGGAGAGCTCGCCTGGTCCATCGACCCAGAGATGATCCTCGAGCAAAAAAACGCCAAAAGCTCCGCAGGCCCATCACCGGATATCGTCTCCCTATATGGCCGCCGCCTTGTCATCGCCTCCGAGACAGACCCAAACCGCCGCATCAGCGGAGCCAAAGTCAAACGCCTCACAGGATCCGACACACTTACCGGACGCGCCCCGCACGACAAGTACGAAATCAACTTTATCCCGACCCATACCCTTGCCGCCATAACCAACCACGCGCCCAGGGGATTAGCCGCCGACTTTGCCCTTTTCCGGCGCCTGCTCTACCTCAACTACCCGCTGCGCTACGTCGCAGACCCAGAACTCGAAGCCCGCAGCGACCCGCAAAACGCCGGCATCTATCGCCAACGCGACCCAGATCTGCCAGCCAAGCTGCTCGCCAATAAACCCGGCATCCTCGCCTGGCTGGTTCGCGGATGCCTCGAATGGCAACGCGACGGACTCAAGCCACCGGAACAACTCCGCGCCGCCGCCGAAGAGATCCGCCGCAACGAAGACCACCTCGCCAGATTTATCGACGACAACTGCGAGCGCGTGGATGCAGACCGGCGCATCATGTTCAAAGCCCTGTACGCCAACTTTGACCAATGGTTCGCCGACAACGTCGATGAAGACAAACGCTACCGCCCAGGCAAAAAAGCCATCGGCGATCAGCTGCGCCGCAAAGGCTACCGCGTCGAAAACAGCGGCGGGCAGGTCTACGTCTACGGCCTCACCATCGAAGGATGCTACGCATGATGACCGTTTTCGCGCTGGACAGGTCCGAACAGGGGGCAAGGGGCCATGATCATATGATTATCGAAAAGACGTCAAATAATCATCATCATGGTTGTAACTATCCGGAAACACACAGGAATGATGCCGAATATGATCATATGATGATAATCCACAGAACTAGCTCTTCGCGTGCGCGTGCGCGCGCGTTAAGTATAAGCACTCCGTTATAGTCTGATTATTTTTTTATATTTCAAAGTTACTAGGAAAATAATCATATCGTCATAATCGACCAAAAAAGAAAAGAAAAACAAACACTTAAAACCATGATGATGATTTTGAAGGAAAAAACACGATAATCATCATCATGGATGGATAAAAAGATGACCGTCCTCGATCTCGCCCAAAACCGCATATCCGGACTCAAAAAGAAAACCGCCAAAGAATGGGCCGGGCCTTGCCCTGTTTGCGGAGGTACCGACCGGTTCCTTGTTTGGACCCACCGCGACGCCTGGCACTGCCGTGGCTGCGACAAAAGCGGCGACGCTATCGAGTTTTTGCGCATGGTCGATGGACTGTCCTGCCCCGACGCCCACGAAGCCCTTGGCAAGCCATGCGACTCGTCCAGCTGCGGTGCCCGTGACAAATGTCGCCTCGGTGATGGCAAAACCGGTGCCACTCGCCGCGATCCGCTGCGTGTGACACCCTCTGTCAAACCCGAGCGCACCGACGACTGGACCCCGTCCACCGCCACCGACCCCGCCGCACAGTGGGCCGAAAAAGCCGAAGCCCTCACCACCTGGGCCCATGAGCAACTACTCGCCAACGCCGACCAGCTTGCTTTCCTCGCCGCGCGCGGTCTGCCCATCGAAGCCGTCAAACAATTCCGCCTCGGCTGGGTGCCCAAAGACCTCTACCGCGAACGTGGCGCCTGGGGCCTGTCCACCGACGAGATCAGCGAGCGCACCGGAAAGCCCAAAAAACTGTGGATACCCCAAGGCATCCTGATCCCCTTTACCGCCGACGCCCAGCTACACCGCATCCGTATCCGCCGCCACAAAGTCGAAGGAGACCAGCCCCGTTATTACTGGCTGCCCGGCAGCGGCAACGACGTCGTGCTCATCAACCCCACGGCCCGCGCCTTTGTCGTCGTCGAATCCGACCTCGACGGGCTCGCCGTGGTGCATGCCGCCAGCGACCTGGTCGGCAGCGTACCCCTTGGCACCTGCAGCGCAAAACCCAAAGAGCACGCCAACGAGATCCTAAGCCGCGCCCTCAGCATCCTCGTCGCCCTCGATTTTGACAGCCCCGACGCCAAAGGGCAGCGCCCGGGCTCAAAAGCCTGGCCATGGTGGCGCGAGCACTTCCCACGCGCCGATCGCTGGCCCGTCCCAGCCGGTAAAGACCCCGGCGACTACGTCAAAGACCACGGCGGCGATCTGCGCGCCTGGGTCGAAGCCGGCCTGCGCAAATTCTGCCCGGCCCTCACCATCCAACCGCCACCGACCGCCACAAACCATGTGGAAAAACCGGAAGAGGCCGCGGCCGATCACCTGACCGACGATGAGCCAGTGACCCTTCCGACCCATCACAAAGGCATCAGCGCCGGCGGTCATGACTACATCATCGCACACCAGGCCGACCATGCCCCCATGCTGATGGACGCCTACCCCGGCGTTCCGGTTTTTACCCTGGCCGAGATCGAGCAGCTTAAAGGGATGACAAAACAACAGGCGGAAATAGTTTTGTTGGCCAAGAAGGCATTAGGCGCCGACACCGAAGTGCTCGAGACACGGCCATTAAAAAAGACGGAACCTCAATAAGCGACACATCAGAGCCCGACATGTTATTGGGCCGATCAAAAGCAAGCCAACGAACAAAGGAGATGAGGATGGACGAACAACAAAACAGCAAAGTCCAGGTGGAAGTAGGGCGCATGTCCCTGGCCACCCTGGCAGGAGGGGCAGCCGTCGAGAAATTCGACGCCGAGCTCGAACGCGTACTGCAAAACATCGCCGACATCAATACCACTGGCGGAGACCGGAGTATCACACTTAAAGTCACGCTTAAACCGGACGCCGAAAGATCCTTCTGCCGGGTGAGCGTCCAGGTTAGCAGCCGCCTGCAGCCTGAAGAACCCTTCGGCACTCAGATGTTCCTCGGTCGCGAAGGAGGCCGCACCGTCGCTTTTGAGCACAACCCCGAACAGCTAAAACTTGGTTACCATCCCCACGAAGTCAAACCACAAGCCATTCGCCTCGGAGGCAAATAACATGTTGGAAAAATTTCTTAACCGACTCATAGAGCTTAAACGACCCGAAACCGTCGAGATCGATGGACGTCAATACACCACCGCCAAACTGTACCCCGTCGAAGATCCGACCCCGGCCGCGATCACGGTGCATACCTTGGCCAGTCTTGCCACCTACATCAAAGATCATCCCGCCGATCTTCCTCCGGTCGATCAGCTGATCCTGTCCGTCGACTCGCCGGTGCGCGTTGATCTGCTCAGCCATGGTGCCGGATACTTCAACCAGCGCCGCCACTGCGCCGCCGCAACCGTGTTGCCCGATGAATTCCCCTTCGGTTGCTACATGCCACAGGAAGAATTCGTCATCGCCATGATGACCCGCTTCGTCCGCGACAAAATGGTCGACGATATCATGGCCGTGGCCGGAAATCTGAGCGCCGACACCAATCTGGCCATCGAAGACGACGGCGTTTCCCAACGTCTCAACGTCAAGGCCGGTATCTCACGCAAAAGCGAAGTCGTCGTCGAAAACCCCGTCACTCTGCGCCCCTACCGCACATTCATCGAAGTCGAACAGCCCGAATGCCAGCTGGTGCTGCGCTTCAAAAAAGACCGCGAAGGTGTCCCCCAGTGCGCCCTGTTTGAAGCCGATGGAGGCCTGTGGAAGAACAAAGCCGCCGACAATATCGCAACCTGGCTGCGGCAAAACGTACCCGGAGTAAGCGTCCTGGCCTGACATTGCCCGATGCCCGGGGTCACTACGGCCCCGGGTAAAATCACGGAGAAAACCATGAGACCACTCACCCGCACCGAATGCCAAGGCCCGTTTGTCCTGTCGCTGATCTGCGCCCTTGCCAATGGCCTGCAGCAAGCCGAACCCGTCAAGCACAGCGCCCGCGTAAACCGCCTGGCCAAAGTCGAAGAGACCGCCATGCGCGCCATCGACTTTTATCCGGATGCCGAACTGACGCCCCAGGTGCAGGAGTTGGCCGCCGAGTTTTTCGACCGGGTGGAAAAAATATTCGTAGAGACTGTTGCGCCGCCTTTGGTCATGGATGAAAAACGCCAGAGCCAGATCGCCGCCCTGATCAGCACCAGCGTCGATGATTGCCGCAGCACCATCGCCCTGATGGACGATGCAAGTTTACTGCAGGCTGTGCTGGACCATATGGATAAAAACAACATCGACGGAAAAACCCGCCGACAGGTCATCGCGCGAAGGATCCGGGCGATCAATAAGCAGGCCAGCCAATGTGCATGAACCGCCAGCCACTAAGCCCGAAAGTTTGCCCCATCTGCGGCGGATATCTCGCCACCATCGGCAACAAGACCCGCGAGTGCGAGCAATGCGGATACCGCCGCAAGGAGAAAACCAAATGACCAACCCAGCCGCCACCCCGCAACCCATGTCCCGCCAAGGTCGTCAAAACGTCCTGCCCGAAGTCATCAAAGACCTCGAAGCCCGCACCGCCGTCGGCATTACCAAATACGGCACCCAACTGCAAACCCACAACGGCCGTGACGCCCTGATCGATGCCTACCAGGAATCCCTCGACCAGGTGCAATATCTCAAACAGGTACTCATGGAGCGCGACAACCCCGCACCCGAATACAACTGGCCCGAGACCATCTTTGTCCGGCAAAACACCACCGCCCAGCAACTCGACCATATCCTCAGCGAGGTCGACGAAATCAACCAGATCGGGCCCCATATCGATCCAGACGGTAGCCCCAACGACCCGATCCTGCGACACCTGCACATGAAGGTCGCCGACCTGCACCACAGCATCGAGACCTACTGGCGCAAACTAGAGATTGAGCGCGGGCCCGAATACGTCTCCGCCGTGTTCCAAGCCGTCGAGGATGAAAGCAGGGTGCGCGGATATTACGACCTGGATCCCATCGAAGAACCGCTGCCATGCCTTGCCGGACCGTTTGGGTTGATGCCCCAGGGAGTTTGACAGGTATGGCCACAGATCCGGCCCGCGCCAAAAAGCGCACCCTGGCCCAGTGGCGCCACGAGCAACGCCAATCCTGCCGAGCCAGACCATGCTCCGCCGTCGCCGAAATGCTCGCAACCGGCAAGACCGCCGGCCAGATCCGCTGCGTGATCTGCGTGTGGGAAGGCCAGATCAAAAAGATAGCGCCGCAGTAAAAGCGATTTGACTGTGAGATAGCTGCGGCATCCCGCCGCCGTGGTGGCGGCGGGAAGATTTTGAAACGCCAAGGTAAGACGCGCCGCACTTCCGACGGCGCACCACTAAATTTAACGCGAACCTGCCAGCTATTGCGCGTCGTCTTGACCGGCTGGTTGTGCCCGCCTACGGAGGAGTGAATGAAGATCTGGTTTGTAGGAAAGCCGATTGTTGTTGATGGAGAAGAACTTGGCTGGATGCCGGAAGGGGCTTTTGAGACAGAAGAGGAGGCGGCGAAGGTTGCCACAGATGCCGAATTTATCGTACTGGCCGAGGTTGGAGGAAGATTTCCAGAAAAAGCCACAGATGCCGAAAAGCTGTATTACCCGAAACTGGAGCGGTGGGAGGATAGCGCCCTTTACAAGATGCGGAATCAGTAAGGGAACAACGCCTGCCGATCAGCGGTGAACGAAGGAGCGCAGCGGATGAGTTATCCGCTGCATGGGCCTTGTTAAACAGCCATAAGGAAATGGTCAAATGACACGATTTAAATTTAGAGCATGGGACTCCGTGAACAAGGAAATGCTTGACGCAAATACTGGATGTTTTTTCTACGAAGAAGACAACGGTTTCCATTGTGGATACCTGGCTGGTGTCAACGCTCCTGCTGATGTTGCGGGGGATTGGGTTGAATGCCCTGTGATGCAATGGACCGGGATCCGTGACAAAAACGGCATCGAGATTTACGAGGGTGACATTGTAAACCTTGACACTCTTTGCAAATACGAAGGCGGTGGGACTATTTGGAGAATTAAGCCGCACAAGGTTGTTTTTGAACGCCAGAGATGGCTCCCGGATAGACTGTCGGAGTCTGAAATTATTGGCAACATCTACGAACACCCTGAGCTGGTCGGGGCAGTTTAACGCTTGAGATCACGGGATTGCGGAGGAAACTATGACAATTGATATGGATATGCCATTTGGCGAGTTTGCACGGAAACACCTTGATACCGGCGCGGGTAGCAATTCCGCTGTGGATCGACTGGTTAAATCGCCGCCGGTAGTCTGCCTGTGCGGATCTACTCGTTTTTTCGATGCGTTCAGAGACGCGAATCGCGCCGAAACGATGGAGGGAAAGATCGTGCTTGCTCCCGGAGTGTTTGGCCATTGCGGCGATCCATTGACTGACGACGATAAGTTGCGGCTAGATATTTTGCACTATTGGAAAATTGACCTGGCCGACGAGGTGCTTGTGCTCAATGTTGGCGGGTACATTGGCAGCAGCACCCAAAACGAAATCGAGTATGCCAAGCGAACCGGGAAACCTGTGCGCTTTCTTGAGGCGATTTAACGACTTAGTATGAGCGCGCCTGCGTAGCAGGTCCGCTCGATGCGCTGGTTCTAAAGGGTTTTCGCGCTCGGCGAAGCCGATAGGGGGTTTGATTGTGGGTTTATTTGAGACAACAGAAGAAGAACTGTACCAGATCGCCATAAGTCGGCCGCTTGAAGAGAAGATTGATCAGGCAATCTCTCTTATCCAGGCGACTGAAGGCCAAGCGTTGAAATTATCTGATGATGGCTTTTACGTCTGCTTTTCTGGGGGGAAAGACAGCATTGTCATGGCTCGGTTGTTTGAGATGGCCGGTGTTAAATTTGGCCTACATTACAACAATGTGACAATCGATCCTCCCGAACTGGTTCGGTTTATCAAGGAAGAATATCCCCATGCGGAATGGCATTCTGTCGGCAAGCACCTGATCAACTACATGGCCGAAGACAAGGTTTGCGGTCCCCCAACGCGGCTAATTCGCTGGTGTTGCGAGATTTACAAAGAGCAAGGTGGGGTTGATAAATTCCGGGCAATAGGGGTGAGGGCCGAAGAGTCCGCCAGGCGGAAGGGGTTGTGGAAGCAGATTACCACTGACAGGAAAACGAAGATGCCGATTTTATGCCCCATTTTGTATTGGACACATGCCGACATCTGGGCATTCATCAAGCAGCATGACATGCCGTATTGCTGCTTGTATGACGAGGGTTTTGACCGCCTGGGCTGTGTCGGGTGCCCAATGGGAGGACCAAAAGGGCAAGCCCGCGATTTCGCCCGCTGGCCGAAATATGAAGCGATGTGGAAGCGTGGATTCAGGAAGTATTTTGACAAGTACAAGGGCGTTCCGAAGCGCAACGGGGAGCCTCGGGCAATCGAAAAATTCCCAACCGTAGACGACCTGTGGAATTGGTGGATAAGCGGCAAAGCCTATGAAGGCGACAATCCGGATTGCCAACTGTGGCTGTGGTAGGTTTTGCGCGAAAAGACTTTAGAACGATCATGGTCAGCGACGGTGTGAGAACGGACGCGCCGCACCGACCTAAACGAGAATCGCCGCAGGTCTTCCGTTCGCTGGACCTGCTGGTTAGATTTCTTTCTATAGAGGAACTTATGAAACCTAAATGCCCACATTGCGATCACCAGTTTGATGACGACCAAGTTTGGCACGGAAGCAACAACTGCGAATTCCCAACCGAGCGCGACGGTGATACGGGGGAATTCGACTGCCCGATCTGCGGGAAGCCGCTGTATGTTCGTATTGAATTCACCCCCGCATGGTACTTCACCGACGATAACGGCATTGAAATCTAATAACAAAGATCAGCGGCGAAGGAGGCCGTAGCCTATGAAACTGAAGCGTTTATTTCGTCCGCTGTATTGGCTGGTTATGCGCTGCACTGGAACTATTTATTTGGAACCTGGCCTTAGAGTAACCACTTCTGGCTGGGTGATTATTTCTGACGGGAAATCGAAAGATGCTTTGCCTATCAGCCTCGTCTCGCAAGAGATTGTGGATAAGGTGGAAGCCAGTTTGGCAAGTTGGGGTTACACATAACGACTAGCTGACCGAGAGCGCAGCGATTCGGTCGAGCGGCTTGTTGTAATGCGAGGGACCTATGAAAAAGAACCGATTGGCCGCAAAGGAGTGGCGCGAAGAAGATCAACGGAAAAAGAAGCAAGCTGAAGACATTGAGTACGCCACAAGCAAAACATACGACGCAGAAAAGCGCATCCGTGGCTTGAGTGCAACAATCGAGTATGCCGGGCATCCAGAAATCGCAGAAAAGGTAGAGTCTGCGAGGTTGCTATTAGCAGAATCTTACGAAAATCTGCAAGCAATACAACGACTAGCTGACCGAGAGCGCAGCGATTCGGTCTAGCGGCTTGTTAGACATTAAATAAAGGAGCATGAAAATGTTGATTACGTTTAAAGCAAGATGCCCTGAGTGCGGAGTGGATGGAAAACACACAGTGGAAATAGGACAAGACCTGCACCCGAAGAAGGTACTTCTTTGCGACACGGAAGTTGGAGGATGCGACTGTTATTTCGCAGCATTTATAAACATAAGGGCCGAAGCTGAAACGGCAAAGATAGATGTCTAACAGAGGTAACAATGGAAAATTTTCCACTTATCACCACGATTAAAGCCAAAAAGTGGAAAACAGCCGTCAACAAATGACAACAGCCAAATGACAAAGGACACCCCCTGAATGTTCCAGCGCGCCCAACAACTCATCGACGTTGCCAGCCAGCACCAAAAAGCCGAACTGGTCACACTGCACAACGCCGTGCTCGAACGCATGGAAGCCTACAAGAAGGCCAGCACCGCCGCCAACAAGCGCGACTGGGCCGCCGCCAAAAAAGGCCTGCAGGAGTGCATCGACCAACTCTTGCCGGTGTACTTCCCCGAGCTGTCCGCCGCCGACCCGGAGGTGTTCGACACCCAAAAAGCCGCCCTCGCCTGGCTGCACAACCACTTCGGCAAACCGTACCCGTCCGCCGGCAAGTTCAGCCAGGATATCCGTGACGGGCTGTGCCTGCAGCAGCAGAACAAAACCATCCTGCGCAAGGATCTCAAAAAATACGCCGAGGTCATCGGCCATGACAAGCAGGCCGCCGCCGCCTCGGCCAGCCAAGCCGAAAAACGCGAAAAGCTCGAAATCGAAAAGCTGGAGCTGGATGTCGAAAAACGCCGGATGGAAAACCGCAAGGAGGACAAAAACTGGATCGCCCGCGACACCGTCTTCGAACGCGAAGGCGCCCTTGTCGGTCAGATCATGGGCGAAGCCCGCCATCACCTCGGCCGCGCCGTACCCGCCGTGATCCATGCCGCCAAAGGCGACCCCGAGCGCACCCCGGAGATCAAAAAAATTATCGAAGAAGCCCTGTTCGACGCCTTCCGCTCCCTGTATGAATCCGGCGAAGTCGACATGACCTTTTTGCAAGAAGAAGAGGACTGATGCAAACCGCCCTGGCCGCCGACATCTTTGCCCAGCCCCTGCCCGAGTTTTTCCCCGAGCAGCTGCGCCACGCCTGCAGCGGTAAACGCATCCGCTACACGCTGCCGCGCTCCGTGCGCGAACGCATGCAAATACCCGAAGACATCACCGTCAGCCAATGGGCCGAAAAATACCGCCGCGTCACCGCCATCGACGCCGAGCCAGGCCGCTGGCGCATCGACCGCGTCCCCCACACCAAAAAACTCATGGACATGATCAGCCTGCCGTGGGTCAAGGAATTCTGGCTGTGCATGGTCGAGCGCGCCGCCAAAACCCAGATAGTGCTCAACGCCGCCTGCCGTCAGATCGACCGCGGCATAGACTCCGGCAACGTATTTTGGCTCATGCCAAGCGAAGCCGACGCCAAAAAAGCCCTCAGCGAACGCATCATACCCGTACTCAAAGAGAGCCCCCGCATGGCTCGGCTGCTGTCGCGCTACGCCGACGACACCACCAGCACCAAGATCCGCTTTAAACACGGACCGCGCCTGTTTCCCGCCTGGTCCAACAGCCCCGGCTCCATCGCCTCGTTTTACGGCAAGCTCAACATCGGCGATGAGATCGACAAATACGGCGACCGCTCCGGCGGCGAAACCGACCCCATTACCCTGCTCAAAAAACGCGGCCGCGACAGCGACGAATCCAAATTCCTGTTTGCCAGCACCCCCGCCGGTAAATTTATATACAAAGGCACCATGGCCTGCCAGCAAGTCTGGACCTACAAAAACCGCTGCCCCCATTGCGGTGAATACATCCTGATGGACGCCGATCATTTCATGCTACCCGAAGGCGCCACCCAGGAGACCATCAAACACGGCGAGCACCCCGTCACCTACGCCTGCAACGACTGCGGCGTAGAATGGGACGAAACCGACCGCAAAACCGCCTACCAAAACGGCGACTGGTTCGCCATCAAAGGCGCCGATGTCGAGCGGCCCACCACCATCGGAGCCTGGTTGCCGGCCTTCCCGCTGCCCAACATCCCCATGGCCGAGATCGGCGCCGCCATCGCCCGCGCCAACACCGGAGATCTCGCCGGTAAGATGGACCTCGCCCACGGCTATAAAGCCGTCGACTACGAAGCCGAAAACAAAGACCGGCAAGAAGACGCCATCCTGCTGCTGCGCGACGACCGCCCGGCAGGCATGATCCCCACCGAAGCCAACGGCCTCGAAATATCCATCGACACCCAGGATAACGGCTTCTGGTATCGCATCCGCGCCTGGCGTTACGGCCTCGATCTCAAAAGCTGGCTTGTCAAAGCCGGATATGTGCCCAGTGCCAACGCCGCCGACTTTGCCGCCCTCGATGATCTCATCGCGGCCGAATACCCCGACACCAACGGCGAGCCCCACCGCATTATGGCCGGCATCATCGACAGCGCCGGGCATCGCACCAGCGAAGTCTACGCCTGGTGCCGCCGCACCGGAATCATACCAGCCAAAGGTGCCCAAGGCCGCAAGACCCAGCCCGTCACCGTCAGCCGCATCGACCGTTTCCCCGGTGACAACAAACCGATCCCCGGCGGCCTCAACCTCTACCATATCGACACGCATTTTCACAAAGACCAACTCGCCAACAAACTGCAGATCGACCCCTCCGATCCCGGCGCCCTGGTGCTGCACAGCGGCTATAGCCTTGACCAGCTCACAGCCCTGCACCGCGATCCAAACGGTAAACAAGCCCACAACCTGGAGGAATACGCCCGCCAGATGTGCGTCGAATACCGCGACGAGCGCGGCCTGTGGCAATGCCCCGACGGCAAAGCCAATCACCTGTGGGATTGTGAAAACAACGGCCTCGCCCTGGTCATGTACCTGGGTTGGCAGCACAAAGGCAGCGTAAAAAAGAAGCCCGCCACCAACGGACTCAAACCCAAAGACACCGCACCAGCCGCCACCAGCCGCGACCTTCCGGCATGGTATCGCAACCGCTAAGGAGACCACCATGACACCACCGCAAATATACCGCCGCAAAGACATGCTCACCGTCGCCCAATTCGCCAAAGTCATCGGCATGAGCCGTAGTTTTGCCTATCAACTGGTCGAGCGCGGACCGCAAGAAGGCGGCGTTCTGGCGTTTCGTTATGGCAAGACAAAAGGGCTTAGGGTGCCGGCGGAAGAGGTGACGCGATATCAGCAGGAGAGAAAGGTTGTTGAGGTATAACGGATTTGAGGTGTGCGGCGAGCGTAGCGAGTCCACACCAGCGAAGGGTTATGATGCCCATGCAGAAACAGCGAATCATACGGGTTTTTCCGAGACGGACAGCGGCCACGCCAGATGATGATCTGGTGAGGATCGCCACAACGCCCGGCCTCTTTGACGAAGCCGATGAAGTGCATGTGTCGGTGACGTTTACTTGGGATTTACCCCTTGTCGAAAAACTGGCGAAAGCCTGGGAGCCGGTGGCTCCTGTGACGATCGGAGGCCCGGCGACGGGAGAAGCTGGGGGGGATTTTACCCCTGGCTTGTACGTCAAAAAAGGCTACGTACTCACCTCTCGCGGCTGCCCGAACAACTGCTGGTTTTGTTCCGTGCCAAAACGTGAAGGCCCGTTGCGGGAATTGCCGATCACCGAAGGCTGGAACGTCCTCGATGACAACTTGTTGGCATGCTCTGACGATCATGTCCGGAGAGTGTTCGAGATGCTGTATGGCCAGAAGAAAAACGGACGGATTCAATTTACTGGCGGACTGGAAGCTGCCCGCCTCAAACCCTGGCACGTTGAAGCCCTGCGGGGATTGAGGCCGAAACAGATGTTCTTTGCGTACGACACGCCCGACGATCTGGAACCGCTGCAGGACGCTGGTAGGATGCTGTTGGATGCTGGCTTTACGATCACAAGTCACGCCCTTCGGGCCTATGTGTTGTGCGGCTGGCCGAAGGATAGTTTTGAGGCGGCAGGCCGCAGGATGCAACAAACGATAGACGCCGGTTTCATGCCGATGGCGATGCTTTACCGTGGCGTAGCCGGCAAACGTGATACGGAGTGGATGCGCTGGCAACGGGAATGGGCGAGACCAGCCATAATTGCCAAGGCATCATAACATCCTTTAACCAGCCCACAATGACAGTTACCCATATAATTATTTTAGGCAAAACCGCAAAAACCTAAAAAAGTTGTCCACCACGTCCACCACGTCCACCACGTACATGACAACCCCCACCCATGCGCCGTAATCTCGGCGCATGGCTATTACCCCACTATACACATCCTCCGAGCTCGATGCCCTGATCGCCGCCTATAAGCAGGCCGAGATGTCGCTCGCGTCCGGCGTCGCGGAATACACCATCGACGTAGGTGGTGGTCGCCGTACCGTGCGCCGCCGCGATCTGGCCGAGGTGCGCCAGGCCCTGCAATACTACCAGGGGCAGCGCGTGCAACTCGCTACCGGCTCCGGCCCCCAAACCCTGGTGGGGAGACCGGTACGATGAGTGGTTGCCGCGTAGGGCGCAGCTATCCCGCCGGCCGGTACCACGGCGGTCTTATCCCAAGCATCCAGGGCGCTTCCATTCGTCGCAGCTCCGGCGGCTACAGCGGAACTCTCTCCAACTGGTCGCCATCGCGCATGACCTGGCCCGAAGAAGGCCGCAACCGCGAAACCACCGTCGACCGCGCCAACGACCTCGCCGCCAACCATCCCCACGCCGCAAGCCTTGTCGACTCCATCACCGTCAACGCCGTCGGTCCCGGGCTGTGGCCGCAAAGCAAGCCACATTACGAGCGCCTTGGCTTGTCCGAGAGCTGGGCCACAGAGTTTGCCGGCGCCGCCGAGTGGGAATTGGAACAGTGGAACCGTGAAGCCGACGCCCGCGAAGTCACCGACTTTTACGGCAAACAGTTTCAAAACCTCTGGTCGATGCTCGTCAACGGCGAATTTATCAACCTGCCTCTGATGCTCGATGATCCAGGACGCCGTTACCGACTCGCCCTGCAGGATATCGACCCCGTGCGCCTTCGTACCCCCATGGCCCTGTTCGGCGCCGCCGATATCCGCGACGGTATCCGACTCGGCGACCGTGGCCAGGCCAAAGGCTACTTCCTCGCAGATCCCGACGACGGCCGCATTGTAAGCAGCCTCGACATGCGCCACTATCGCGAGCTACCCGCACGTATCGGCCACCGCCCGGTGGTCATGCACCGCTTCCACGCCAAAACCCCCGAGCAGGTGCGCGGCGTCAGCGTGCTGGCACCGGCCATGAAGTTCTTCCGCGATGTCTCCGACTACCTCGATTACGAGCTGGTCGGCGCCATCGTCGCCAGCAGCTTCCCGGTCTTCATCGAAAAAAACACCACTTACGATGCCACCCAATTGCCCGGTGTCGAGTCCGTACAAAACGCCACCGGCGATACCACCCATTACCGCAACTACAGCCCCGGCCAGGTGCTGTACGGCAACGGCGCCGAAAAGCCCCATATCCTCAAAAGCGACCGCCCCGGCAACTCCTTCCCGGCGTTTATCGAGACCATCCTGCGCGCCGTCGGTGCTGCCGCCGGCATGCCCTACGAGATCATCAGTAAAGACTTTTCCAAAACCAACTACTCCAGCGCCCGCGCCGCCCTGCAAGAAGCCTGGCGCGTGTTTGAGCTCTATCAGGATTGGCTGGTCGGCGGATTTTGTCAACCGGTGTGGGAGATGTTACTGGAAGAAGCCTTCCTGCGCGGTCGCCTGCCGATCCCCAAGGGCGCACCCGACTTTTACGCCGCCCGCGCCGAATATTGCGCCGCAACCTGGGTCGGCCCCGAGCGTACCAACGTCGATCCCGTCAAAGAGATGGTCGCCGACATCATGGGCCTTAACGCCAACGTGACCACCCAAGCCGATATCGCCGCCAAAAAAGGCAAAGACTGGGAGCAGCAGTTCAGACAGCGCTCCCGCGAGCGTCAGCTGGCAAGAGACCTAGACCTTAATCCGGATCCGCCGAGCACCAAAAAAGCCAAAGATCCGGCCACCGTATTGGAGTAGCGCATGCGCAACCTGCGAATCGCTGAAATGCTATTTAACCGTCCGCTGATGATCTCAGAGTCAAAGCTCAATGTGATTCTGCATATCCTCGGCCCCCGCCTCAATCTTGACCTTGGCGGCCTGCCGTCGCAACAACTGGCCGAGATCAGCGACCAGGACCGCGCCCGCGCAGGCTATCAGGTCAAAGGCAACATCGGCATTGTCGGCATCCACGGCCCCCTCATGCACCGCCGTCTGGCCTCTCAATTCCCCAGCGGAGGCCCGACGACCTACGGCGAGATCCGCCGCGCCTTTGACATGGCCATGGCCGATGATGCCGTAGAGTCCATTATTTTGGATATCGACTCTCCCGGTGGTGAAGTCAGCGGCGTCTTTGACCTGGCGGATCACATCTATCAGGCCCGCAGCAGCAAGCCGAGCACCGCCATACTTAACGAGTCGGCCTTCTCCGCAGGTTATCTATTGGCCAGCAGCGCCGGACGCATTGTGATGCCCCGTACCGGCGGCGCCGGATCCATCGGGGTCATTGCCACCCATGCCGATTTTTCACGGGCGGAAGACGCCGCAGGAATCACCGTAACCCATGTTATCGCCGGCGCCAAAAAAGCCGATTTTTCCCCGCACCATCCTTTAAGCGAATCGGCTCTTGCCTCACTGCAAGCCATGGTAGACGACAGCTACGAAATGTTTGTCGATACCGTCGCCAGGAATCGAGGCATGACAACCAAGGCTGTGCGCGATACCGAAGCCGGTATTTTTGAAGGCAAAAAAGCCGTCGCAGCACGCCTTGCCGACGAAATTTCCGCAGTAGATAAAGCCATCGCCCAGGCCGGTATGGCCAGAGGCAAAACCATGCTCCCCACTTCGGCCAGAGCCGTCGCGGGAAAGGAGAACCGCGCCATGACACTTTTGGAACTCAGAGAAAAACACCCCGATCTGGTAGCCCAGATCGAAACCGAAGCCAGCGCCGGCATGATTACCCAGGCCGCCGCCGACACCGCCCGCGCCGAAGCCGTCACCGCTGAAAGCACCCGCGTTATGAGCCTGGTGCAAGCCGCCATCGGCGAAGAAGGTGCCGGGAAGATCCGCGCCGCCGCCGACAAAGGCCTCACCGCCGATGACCTGCAGGCCCTTGGCGTCAGCCTTGCCCCTGTCGCCACCGGCGATGCCGACCTTGCCACCCGTAATGCCATGCTTGAAGGCATAACAGGCGCCGCTCCGGCCGCGTTGCGCACCGGCAACGCCGTCACCGGCGAAGCCGCCGAAGAGCAAGTCGTTACCAACGCTATCCTTGCCGGGGCCGCCGGTCGCCGCCAGTAATCCAACCATACTAGAGGAGTACCGCCATGGAAACCTACACCCCCGATAACCTGCTGGCCGGCGCCTATCCGGTGGTGACCGACGAAGTCACCGTCGTTACCGGCCAGACCCTGACCCGCGGCGCCGTACTCGGCAAGATCACCGCCAGCGGCAAATACGCCCTGTGCGACAGCGCCGCCGTTGATGGCAGCCAGTCCCCTGTCTGCATCCTCGCCGAAAACTGTGACGCATCCGCCGCCGATAAAACCAGCGTGCCCGTTTACCTCAGCGGAGAGTTTGCGGAGACCTCGCTGACCTTCGGTGGCACCGACACCGCCGACACCCACCGGGCCGCCCTGCGCGACCTCAACATTTATCTCAAGAAGACCGTGGCCTGACCCGGTCCGTCAATAAAGGAGACTGACTTATGGCTATCGATCTTTTTGCCACGCGTACCATGCTGCCCGCCGTCGAACAGATGAAGCGGCCCAAAACCTTCCTGCTCGACCTGTTCTTCCCCGGTGCGCGCACCTTCGGCACCGAAACCGTCGATGTCGATATCGTCAAAGGCAAGCGCCGCATGGCGCCGTTTGTCGCACCGGTTGTCGAAGGCAAGGTCGTCACCAAGCGCGGCTACACCACCAGCACTTTTAAGCCGCCCTACGTCAAGCCTAAATTCCCGACCACCGCCCAGCAGTTGCTCAACCGCGCGCCGGGCGAGTCACTGTATGCCGGGCAAAAGTCGCCCCAGCAGCGCGCCTCCGAGCAGCTTGGCAAAGATCTCGCCGAGCTCGATGAAATGATCACCCGTCGCGAAGAGTGGATGGCCGCCCAGGCGCTGGACTCCGGCACCATCACCGTCAGCGGCGACGGCGTCGAAACCGCCGTCGATTTCGGCATGGCCGCCACCCATAAAATCACCCTCACCGGTGGAGATCTGTGGAGCGACACCGTCAACAGCAACCCCATCGCCGACCTCACCACCTTTGCGCTGTTGTGCGCCAAAGACGCCGGTGTGGTGCCCAACACCGTCGTGCTCGGCACCGATACCAGCCAGGCGTTTATGGCGCACCCCAAAGTGCAGGCGCTGCTCGACCTTAAAGACGCCAACCTGATCCGCATCAACCCACGCGAGCTGCCCGAGGGCGCCAGCTACATCGGCACCATCACCGCGCCCAACCTCAACGTCGATGTGTTCACCTACGCCGAATGGTACGTCGACGACAACGATGTCGAGCAGCCCATGGTTCCTGTCGACAAATGCTGGATGGGATCCACCCGCACCGCCAACACCAAACTGTACGGTGCCATTCAGGATCTCGACGCCATCGAATCCGGTCTGATCGAAGCCGAGCGTTATCCTAAATCCTGGGTGACTCCTGACCCAAGCCAGCGCTTTTTGATGCTGCAGTCTGCGCCCCTGGTCGGATTTCTCCAACCCGACGCCTTCGTCAGCGCCAAGGTCATCTAATCGCGATAGTTAACCGCTAAGCGCAATAAGGAAAACCTGTTCAGGGTTTTACCCTGGACCGGTTGCGAAAGGCCAAGACATGAAAATCACCGCAATAAACACCATCAAATACAAAGGGCAATATATCGCCCCGGGCGAGACCTTCGACGCGGATAAAAAGATAGCCACCGACTTGCTCAAACAAGGTGTTGCCACTGCCTGCGCCGTGGATACCACCGCAGCCGCCGCCGAAAAATCCGCCGCCGCGCAAGAGGCCGCCATGATCGAAAAGATCAAAGCCGTCAAAAACCAAGGCGAATTGGCCGAGCTGATCCCTGACAACGAGACGCGTCCCGCCATCCTCGCTGCCGGTGAAGCTCGCTGGAAAGAGCTCGGCGAATCTCTTGGCGACACGGGAGAGGCCGGCGCAGAGACTGCCGGCGCTTAATATCACCTAACCCCCAACAGCGCGGGGCCGCCATAGGCGGTCCTCATCTCCACGCCTGGCCCCGCGCGATTTAGTGACCCGATGACACCAGAGATGCTGCAAATAGCCGTATTGGCCCTGATCGGGTTGCTGAGTATAGCCACCACGATTATCGGTTTTTTTGTCGCCCGCACCATGTCCAAGGTCGACGCTAACCAAACCATCCTGTTCGAGCGCCAAACGGCATTGGAGCGCCAGTTTTTTGAGCTGCTCGGGGAGCACAAGGCCAGGCATGAGGGGAATAAATGACCACCAACCGCGAAACCAAATACGACGACATCATCAAAGACGCCGTGCTGCGCCACTTTCCAGAACTGCTCACCGACTTTGGCCCGTTTGGCTGGCTGTGGATCTGCGCGCAGATCTGGCAGGAATCGCGGTTTGACCCCAACGCCGTCTCACCCGTCGGCGCCATGGGCCTGATGCAACTCATGCCCGCCACCGCCAAAGAGCTTGGCGTCACCGACCCCTTTGACCCGGAGCAAAACATCAACGGCGGCGTTTTTTACCTCGCCGACCAATACCGGCACATGGACGAGATACCGACCTACGCCGAGCGGATACGCTTTGCCCTGGCAAGCTACAACGGCGGCCGAGGCAATATCAATTTAACCCTGGTATTCGGTCGCGACGCCGAAGGCCTGCCGCCAAGCTTCAAGCGCTGGCGTCTCGGCGGCCGCCTGCCAGGGCGCTGGCAGACCTGGAGCTTTGCCTCCTCGTTTTTGTCCGATTCCCGCATGCCGCGCATCGACTACAAGCAGATCCGCGACTACGTCGCCAAGATCGAAACCCGGTATCTGCACTATCTGCATGAGGCGCTTGACGGCCAAGGGCAGGTGCTCCATGCCGGACACTGACCCTGCAACCTGGGGCCGCTGCTCCAATAGCCTGACAGGCTCTTGCCCATCCGCAGGCAAGGGCGCCCTTAAATGCGCCGCCACCATTTGCCCGGGGAGAGAGATTGAGGATGACCCAAGCCGACCTGACAAAACGCGCAAAGACCGGTGATGTACTGCTGGTCAAATCCGACGGCACCATCGGCAAACTCATCCGCTGCCTGACCGGCGAGAGTTATAGCCATGTGGCTGTGCTGGTGTGGGTGCCTGGTCAATACGGCTTTGAGTTGCTCGTCTATGAATTCGTCGAGGGCGTTGGACACCAGACCATGAGCCTGGCGGATTGGATGGACCGGCGTCAGGACCAGACCCTGTTTTATGGTGTGGCGCCCGATCCCGTGCATCAGTATCCGACCAAGGCCCGCGCCGCTGCCGAATACTATCGCACAGCTCCGCTGCTCAAACGCTCCTACGGTTATTTGAGCCTCGCCAAAGTGTGGCTTAGCCAGTTGTTTGAGTGCCGGATACCCGTGCGGCAAAAAGTCTGCTCCACCTTCGCACAAGAAGTCTGGCGGCTGGCCGGTTACGACGCCATTGGCCGCACCGCCGACCCCGGCGACATCGCTCAACACTGTGATCCCCTTTACCCCCTGTGGAGGTAATACCCCATGAAATCGAGACTTCCTTTTTTGGCCCTGATTCTTCTGTTCGCTTTGACCATGCTGGTGGTCGGTTGCTGCACGTCTCCGACCGCCGATCCCGTCGGTGCTGCGTTCGACCGTCATGAAACAGGCCTGCATCTCGCCGTCAATGTCGGTGTCGGCCAGCTACTCACCGCGCACCCCGAGTGGGCCCTCCCCGCGGCGCAGATCGCCGAGGCCGTCGCCGTCGAGCTGGAGACCGAAGGGCTGGTCAGCCTCGAGCGCCTGCAGCAAGAGGTCACCGACCGTATCGACTGGGAGGGGCTGCCGCCCGCCGAGCAGAGCCTGATACTCAGCGTGGTCGATACCGCCGCCGAGGCCATATCCAGGCGACTGGATGAATCCGGCCTGACCGATCCCAACGAGCGCAAGATCCGCGTCGCCAAAGTGCTGCGCTGGATCTCCGAAACAGCCCGCGCCCGATCAGGCACCGCCGCCGTCAAAAATGCCGCCCGTGGGAAGAGCTATCAGGTGCTCGCGTGATTGATACCGGTGAAGTCCTCGATTGCGCCATGGACGACTGGGGCGAACTGCTGCCCGTCGGTGGCGTTGAAAAGATGGTTATTTTCGAAGAACCGGGAGAGACCATGTCCCCGCTTACCGGAGAGATCGTGACCACGGCCCCACAGATATCAGGGCCGACGGCTGATCTTGGGTCCGTCGAACGGGGTACCGAGGTCGTGCGCGGAGGGATCACCTACTATGTTGTGTCCCCGCCACGTAATGACGGTATGGGTGACACAACTCTGATCTTAAGCAAGGATCCGTAAATGGCCAAGTCAACCATCCGCCAGCAGCTTGTCGAAAAAGTTACGGCGCGGCTGCAAACCATTCTGCAAGCCAACGATTACAATACCGATCTTGGTTTGCGCGTCCGTGTGTCACCGACAGACCAGTTCAAGCCGCCGGAAACGGAGGGTAAATCGTATTGTCTCGATCTGTTTTTCCCGACGTCCGGCTCGGATATATCCGAGGTGACCAAACGCTGGGATCATTCTCTCGACGTTGACATCGATGTTTATGGATTTGGTCCGGTAACGGAAGCAGACATTTCAAACATGATTGCCGATGTGTTCGCCGCCGTCGGCACAGACCCCGGGTGGGACGGTTTAGCGATAAAGTCACGCACCCCGCAGGTTAACCCCGAGCTTGCCCGGCGTGAGCGCCTGGTCGGCTGCGCCAATATTGCGTTCAAGATCGAATATATGACCCCCGAATGGCAAATCTAATCCAGGCTAGGAGCGAACTATGGGTTATCAAAAGCAAGAAACCACCGTTTATGTCAAAGAACAGACCGCCAAAGGGGCAATCGCCGTTGTGGGTGACGCCGACGCCATCCAGATAACCGACAAAACAACCCTTGTGAAACCGCAGGCCGCCGAGGTTGAGTCGCCTGTGTTGCGGCCACGTGGATCGCGCCTGCCTCCTAAAAAATATGCCATAGGCAAATGGGGTATCGGTGATCACGGCGTGATTTGGCACGGCAGCGGAACCCCCGGCACGCCTCCGGAGTTCGGTGTACTTCTTAAAAATCTCCTCGGTACCGAGGTGACAAACGCTGCAGGTACCGTCGAGGCCGGTAGTGGGGCCGTGGGTGGTTTCGACTCAGCCCTGGACCTGACGGTCGGCCAGGCCGTGCGCGTAGCCATTGGTGCTGGTTACGAAATCCGCCTTATCTCCGGTAAATCCGGGTCAGGTACCTATACCTACACCGTTGATCGCGATTTTGCCCAGGCGCCTGCCGACAGTGCCGAGATCTGCGCCGGGGTCAGTTACATCATCGGCACCACAGACAAGTGGTTGACCGTCGACCAATACGAAGACAAAAACCGCTATCTGGCAAGCGATGTTCGCTGCCGGTCACTCAAGTGGAGCTTGGGAGCCAAGGATATTGTCGCCGGGGTTTTCGGACTTAAAGCTTTGACCTGCGAAGAGTCGGACGTTCCGGCGGGGGATCCCAACAACTTTGTCTGGGATGACCGCCTGCCCTTTGTCGGGGCAAGCTGCACCATGCTGATCGGTGGATCTTCCGTTAACGTCAAGTCCCTCGAATTCGACATTGAAGTGCCGAAAGAAGTCTCCTACGTCAACGACAACGGCTTATCCGATCTGCCCGGAGACTCCAACATCAATGCCAGCGGCACGGTCGTCCGCGAAATGCTCGGTGTATCTCCATTGAGTGCGTTCTTTTCCGGGACCCTGGCCGATGTCGTATGGCAGCAGACCAGTTCAGACGGCGACATAGGGTTTGTTCAGTTTTCCGACGTGCAGAACGGCAGGGCGGATGCCCAGGATGAAGACGACGACCTGCAATGGTCTGTACCCTTCACGATCACCGGCGGGATCTGCATCGGGTTTTTCTGATGACCAAAGAAGAGTTCCTGTCATTGCTCCCGGGCATCCGCCGCGCCGCAAAAAAACTCGGCTACGCGATCGGCTTGCACGGAAGCCTGGCGCGTGATTTCGACCTGATCGCAGCGCCTTGGACCGAAGACGCCGCCACGCCTGACGCATTGGCTGAAGCCGTTTTTGAGGCGGCCGGCGGCGTCCGTTGGCGAGTCTGGTGGAACCATGGCAAACCAAAGCCGCACGGCCGAAAGGCATACGCTTTTGATTGGGACAAGAGCAACCACGAAAACCGGGACTACTGTGACCTAAGCGTAATGCCGAGGTACACCAGCCCAACCAAGGAATAAACCATGCGCAAACTTTTTAAATACATCGGTTACCTGCTGCGCTACCCGCGCGGCTTTATCCGCGTCTGGCGCGAAAACTACCGCAAGCAAAAGGTCGCCGATGGCCAGAGATAAAAAAATATCGCTGATTATCAGCGCCAAAAACAAAGCCAAAGGTGTCTTTACCTCGGTCAAAAAAGGCCTGTCCGATATCGGTGGCCTGGCGAAAAAGATTTTTTCGCCGACCGGCCTGATCCTCGGTGGTCTCGGTGCGCTTGGCCTGGGTAAGCTGGCAGGCTCGTTTATCGAAACCGCCAGCAGCTTCGAGGGTCTTGAGGCAAGCTTGACCACCACCCTCGGCAGCCTCGACAAGGCGCGACAGGCGATCGCCTACGCCAACAAAGAGGCGGCCGCCTCGCCCTATACCGTGCTGGAATACGGCGAAGCGATCAAGACTCTGTCGGCCTATGGTGTCGACTATGCCACGGTCATGAAGACCGTTGGCGATACAGCGGCCAGTATGGGCAAGCCTCTGCAACAGGCGGTTGAAGCCCTGGCCGATGCCCTGCAAGGGGAGGGCGAGCGCCTCAAGGAATTCGGCATCAAGCAATCGGTGGCCGGTGACCAGATCACCTACACCTGGGTCGATGCCATGGGCAAGGTGCGTAACACTGTCGCCAAAAACAGCCCCGAGATTATCCAGCAAACCCTGCTCGCCATTTGGAATGAGAAGTACAAAGGCGGCATGGACAAGTTCGCCTCCACCTGGCAGGGCGTGACATCCACAGCCAAAAGCCTGTGGGATGATTTCAAACTCGCCGTGATGAACAGCGGCGCGTTTGAGCTGATGAAGAAGAGCCTGCAAGTCATCATCGACAAGCTCAACGAGGCCAAAAAAACCGGAGATTTTCAAGCCTGGGCCGAGCGCATCGGGCAGGCGATTTTTAACATCGGCAAAACGTTGATCACGTTCATTCCTCAAGCTCTGATCCTTATCCTCGATGTCGTTGCCAAGATTTCCATGGGCATACGCGGATGGCAGATGCTTATCGGAGAGGCCAAGATCGCAGGACTCGGGTTCGCGGCATTTATGCAAGGCGTCATTCGCGATATCGCCAAGGTCGCTGCCGTTACGCTCGACAAAATGAATATATGGGGGCTGTACGACAACAACGTGCGCGACCTTGTCAACTTGGCACAGAGTCAATCGCAGGTCGTCAGGCAACTCAATGCCGATAAAGAAGCCGCCATCCGAAAACAACAGCAAACCATCGCCGGATACACCAAGGAACAAAAGGAAATAGAGGGGTATAAAACCAAGGTCGCTGAGATGCAGGGCGCGTTTGACGGGTTTGTGTCCACGATATCCGCCGTGGTCGAAGAGCAAAAAAAGATCGGCCCGGCCGCCGCCGAAGGCATGGGGCAGGCCACCGACGAAGCCGGCCGCTTTCTGGCCGTACTGAGGCAAATCAAAGCCACTCAAGCGGGGATCACCGATTTTCGCGGCAGTAATCTTGGAGGCAATCTATCCTCCCTTGAGGCCCAGCTAAAAACTGCGGAGCGCACTGAATGATCCCCGTCGATTTTTTCGTCCATATCGAAGACGCTACCCTGCAGTGGCAGGACGTCACCGAGCAGCTGCGCAGTCTGACAGACGGCACCAGCGGAGAGGCCGATATCATCCCTACGGTGACCCTGACCTTTGCCGCCGATATAGACGGGTCGTTACTTACCCTGCTAAACCCGGAGATAAATAAAGACCGGGCGCGGATCCGCATCACTGACGGCGATCTGGTCACCGATTATCTTATGGAGGGAAAGTCTGGCAAGGCAGAGAATGGTCTTGACTACCCCACAGTCACCGGCCGCGCCTATGCCGGAGTGCTCGACAACTGGCGGCCGCTCTCCTGGGATTGGCCGTCCGACACGCTGTGCAGCGCCATGGCCGCGCAGGTCGCCCATCAGGATATGGCCAACCAGGGCGGCGCCACCGTCGGCGTGATCTGGCAGGCAACCCTTGACCCGACTATCCCCGGCGGGCGCTACTCGGTCAGCAAAAAACGCCGCCGCGACATCATTGCCGAGATCGCCGAAGCCTGCGCCGCGTGCGTGCGCACCTCCGCCGACGGCCGCAATCTCGAGGTTTACGACCGCCCGAGCCGCGCCTTGACCGAAACCGCCGCCCGCAACTACGCCAATGCCCTGAGCCTGTCGTACCAGTTCGACCGTGTAGACGAGCCGGCCAACGCTGTGCGCGTGCAGGGCGAAGTGCTCGACTATACCCGCCCGACCCTGCCGGTGGTCAAGGTCACCCTGGTGCCCGGCGCCATCGAAGCCGACGGCGAGGACACCGCCTCGGCCGTGGCGCGCGTCTATGACAGCGCCGGTCAGCCGGTGCAGCACGAAGCCGTGGTCGACGAAGCCATCACCGCCGGCAGCTATACCAGCATCCCCGTGTCCGGCTGTTTTTCCGTGCAGGGCGTATGGCTCAACACCGGCACGCAAGAGGCCCCCGTCAAGGGCGCCAAGGTGCCGCCGACCGGTTTTGACGCCAGCAGCATCACTGTGCCCGACAACGGCACCCAGCTGTTTATCGTCAGCTACACCCGCGCCGAATCGGTCAGCTGGTCAAGCGCCGACGTGCAAAAGCAGATCGACGGCGAGGGCCACACCACCAGCGGTACCCTGACGGTCTCCACCAGCAACGCCATAGGCAACGTGCGCGGCGTCTACCGCGCCAGCGACGCCAACCGCACCGGCACCAACTACTACACCGGCGGCAGCGCCGCCGCAGGCGGCACCGCCATCACCCTCGGCATCTCCCCGGGCGCTGCAGGCACCGCCGTGATCATCGATTACGACCAGTACGAGGCCACCCCCTCGGTTAATATCAGCCCGTCCTCAAGCCTGTGCGACGCCGAGGGCAAAGCCACCACCACCATCGGCGCGGGTACCAGCGTCGGCACCGTTTCCATTGTCGCCAGCGCCCTGGGCCAGAGCGGCAGCGCCAAGCTAAGCCTGACCGGCGACGCCGTCGGCTCCCTCAGCGTCACCGCCGACCCGCAGACCATCCGCGCCCAGCAAAGCACCACCGCCGTCACGACCTTCACCGCCGAGGCCTGCCAGACCGCCGCCGACGATGACGGGGGCATATACGTCGCCGTCGACAACCTGGTCACCTACTGCGGCCAGGTGCTGCTCAGCGGCTACGGCAACGCCCCGGTGCTGCGCTGGACCAACAACGCCGCAACCGACGATTACCGCATCTACCTCATGACCAGCGCCCCGGCCGGTGTCAACGCCACGGCCGATTACACCGGTCGCGAGGTCATCGACGAAGCCGACCAGACCAGCACCATCACCGCCAACGTGTTGACCAGCGCAGGCGCCGCGGTCAGCGACGGCACCGAAGTCAAGTTCGCCCTGTCCGGAGCAGCGGGCGGTTCAACCCTCAGCGCCCAGCAGCAGACCACCAGCGACGGCCAGGCCAGCGTCACCCTGACCGCCGGCAGCGTCGCGCAGTTTAACGTCGTGGTCACCGTAGGCCCCTACAGCGCCCGGGTACAGATCACCGTCACCGATCAACCGCTGGCCGCCGAGCAGACCAGCAGCACCGCCACTGGCACGACATCCAGCGGATACAGCGACACGGCGACCGGTGATGCGGAAACCGAAGAAGAAACATCTCTCGAAGATGGCGAATACAAACGTGCCGACGGTCGAGTTTGTCATCTGGTGCTCAAGGATTGGGAAGACGCCAGCGGGAATATACGGGGCCGTCGTTTAGCAAAGGGCTGCGATGGGGTGTTGCCTTTTGCTAAAATCATTATCGACGGAGTGGTTGAGGTGACCACCGACGCCGAGGGTTACTTTTATTTTTCTGTGGCTGCGGCCGGATCACACACAGCCACGTATAACAACATAGAGAAAACCTTTTCCGTCGCCTCCGGTGGCGATATGCGCTGGACGCCTGGATCCTCTGATCGCTGGTATGAGGTTTGTCGCGATGAGTGATATCCCTGACCAGACAACCTTTTGCGATCCCGCCGAAGATGCGGAAAAAGTCGGAGAAATCCTGTTTTGCGATACGGCAGAAGATGCAAAAAAAGTTGGCGAACTGCGCTTTTGCGACAAGGATGAACAGGGCCAAACAGATTTACCAGGGGAATGCCAGGGGCTCGATGAACTGGAAATTGCAGGCTCGGAAACCCCCGGAGTTGGAACCATATACGGGGCATCGGGTGGATTGCGCCCATACAGCTGGAGCATCAGCGCCGGGGTGATCGACGGAGGCGGCCGCGTCAACAGCCTCTCGGGCGCATGCGGAGCCGGATCGGTCACCGTCACGGACGCATGCGGAAACACCGCAACTATGGATGTCCGGTTTCCCGACGGACAATGGGTGCTGAAAGAGTCGTGGACCAACCCATGTTACTGGTGGGCCGATGAAAAATACCTACATACCGAGGAGGTTATATCCGGTCACTCAAAGCATCACATCAATTTTTCGCACAAGGGAGTCGGGATGGATTGCGCAGCATGCGAGTGTATCGCCGGCTGGTGCTGCGATAGTAGCACGACATTTTTTGATTATTTCGGAATTCCCGGTGACGGCACCGAGGTGAGCATCTACCCGTCACTGGCCTCTATTTACGCGTGGGAATGCCCATGAAAATTATAGCGGAGCGCATCGTTGACGGAGAGACAGCCGAGCAGATCGGCATCGATAAAAATTCGTACGGAAGCCGTCGCGAAACCATCGACCGCTATCTGGCGACGACATCTGGACTATTTGACCGGGAAGGATACCTCGAGTGGTTAAGATCCGACCCGGCAGGATCCGTCGGGGCAAGCCGCATCGTTAAGGCAAGACAGGGTGAGGTCCGGCATGCCACACGGAGACGTACCGGGTCTGGGTGCGGATGCGGCCGGAGTATGCCGCCAGGGTTGGTGCAGCGTGTCGGCAGTCTGATGACAACCCTCGGCAGGTGGGCGGTTGCAGGTTTTAGCTGCATGCCAAAAAAGGCATACCACGAACGGCTGAAAATCTGCGCGGCCTGCGAGGAATACACCTGGGCGAAAACATGCAGCGTTTGCGGATGCTTCATGCCGGCAAAAGCCAAACTCGCATCGATCGACTGTCCAAAACTTAAATGGCACGGCCCGCCGACAGAAGCAACCATCGCGGAGGTTTAACGAATGGGCACTATCCTCGATTTACAGAGCGAGACAATCAAAGGGTTTGCATGCAGGCCTGACATTGGCCGCCTTTATGTTTTTAGCGCCAACGGCCTCGACGTCTACCGGACCAGCGACATGCAGCGCGTCGCCTGGGCCGGAATTAATAACGTCACCTGCGGGACTGTCAACGATGCAGGCATCTACGTCGGCACAGATGACGCAGGTATGTATCATCTTCCGCTTACGATTAAAGACTGCGCCAATGCCGATATGACGCCGATGTTTTGGCCAGGTGCGGCAGTAGTGTTGACAAGCTACAACATTTTGGCCATATCAGGCTGCGGATCCGCTCTGGCGATCGTCACCGATTCGGAGTTTAAATATTTGCCGACCATAGGCTCGGCATACACGTACGCCGGATCACAAACTCCGGAATTATGCGCGATTAACGGTAACTATCTGGCATGGGCGGATGCCAACACGATAAGCCTATCCGTCCTGCCAACAGCTGACTGGAGCGCTGCTGCGACCTCCATCACCGATGTAGCCAACCACCTGACATTTGAGGCAGGCACCGACAACTTGCTGATCAGCCACACGGAGGGGTTGATGGTCCTCGACTGCACCAACCCTGGCGGCTCCGTTGCGCCAACAACAGGCATGATTAGCCACTACTCTATGGACAACATCACGGGGTCCACGTTAACCGACGACGCTGGCACACAGGATGGGACAATAACCGGAGCGACGCAGGTTGCCGGTCACATCGGTCAGGCGTTGCAGTTTGCCGGCGGCGGTGACCACGTATCTGTCGCGCAAAACAGTGCCCACGAATTCGGCAGCGCGACAGATTTTAGTTATGCCTTGTGGTTTAAAACAAGCCAGTCTACCAGGGGTGACATCCTTGAAAACGGCTACAACGGAAATACCGGTAAATGGTCCGGTCTGTACGTGTATAACGGTATTTTTGCCGGGTGTATTGACGACGGGACAAGCGCGGTCTTTGCTTCCGGGGCCACCAACGCCTGGACGATAAACGACGACGAATGGCACCTCGGGGTCGTGAACTTCGACCGCGACGGGAATCTGCAGCGATATATCGACGCCGAGGCTTATGGCGATCCATACGATATTAGTTCGGTTGGGGACATAACAAACACTGAATACGGGATGCTGATCGGCATGAGGACAGGCACAACAGACTATTTCGTCGGGCAGATGGACGAAATCCGGATTTACAGTGGATTGTTGACCGTCGAAGAAATCCAAGACATGTACCTCGAGGGTGTCGGCGGAGGCATCGAGTACGCGGCATCCCTCGGCACCGTCACAAATTGCCAGGCGGCATGGAAAGAAGGAGAGTACATTGCGTACGGTACAAGCAATGGCGCCGATGGCGGCCGTTTTGGGCTTTTGCTGCTCGATAATGATCTCGTCGCCACCAGCAAGACGACCATCGCCGATACCGATACCGATGCTGTATGGTTATCTGCAGGGGCAACCGATGCCATCCACAATAACACCCTGGAACGATATAGGTTGGTGGCGGAGGTAAGCCCCGGAGCCAACGCCATAAACGTGCGGCGCGATTGGGCGTTATACGCGGAGATCACCGACAGCCTCGGCGGGATCCAGTCCGGCACGGTTGTGCTTACGATCAATGGCCAGACCGTCAGCCCGACGGTCAGCGCCATCACCGACGGCTACGCGGCAGCCTATACCCCGGGCAGCAGCAGCGGCTACGCACAGCGCATCACCGTCAAGCTCTCCGGCACCGATGCCGACGGCAACACCGTCAGCAAAACATGGTCATTTGTGACCGCCGCCGCGCCGACAGCCACAGCCACCGACACCACTCCTCCCAACGTGGTCTGCAAGCGAAACATCGGCCTTGAAGACTCCGAGGCCGATGAACAGGTTGACGGCGTCAACGTCATCTGGCTCGACGACATCACCGGCCCGCTGATCGTCACCGACGCCCAGGCCGCCGCCGTCGGCACCGTCGCCATCGATGGCGTCACCTACCACCGCCACCGGCGCAGCGTACGTGTCGACCCGACCGATGCAGGCGGCCTGCGGACTCGCGACCTGCAACAGGGGCAGGTCATCACCGTGACCTGCCCAGCCATCGGCATGACCGCGCAAAAATGCGAAGTGCTGGCGATCCAGCGCAACCTCGACGAAACCGGCGAAATCACCTTCGATCTGCAGATCGCCTACTACGAAGCGGTGTAACCCATGAGTCTAAAAAAACTACGCCAGCGCCTCACCATCGACCAGACCAACATCCTCACCGGCACGGTCATCAGCAACGGCACCAACACCGTGCGCGTCCGCACCAACAAGGGCGAGATCCGTGAGGCCCTCAAACCCGACAGCACCGCCACCTACGCCGCCGGCACCCGCCTCGAGCTACGCACCGACGGCCGCAGCCTGCAGGTCACCGGAGAAGCCCCGCTGTCCGATCTGGACGGCGAAATCATCTATACGGTTTAACCCTACACCATAAAGGAGGCATACCATGGCCCTGCAACTCAGAGAAGAAACCCCCGTCGGCGCCGGCGGACCGTTCCCAGGAACCGTCCTGCTCCACAAAGACACCACACCCCTCGCCGTCAACGAAACCCGCACCGCAGAAATTGAGATAAGCCATTGCAGCAAACTCGGAGGCAGCCTCTACGCCGACCAGGCCTGCACCCTCAACCTCTATTACGGGCAGGACGCCGTCAACTACGGCCCGGCCGAGTCTCAGTCCGTCTCTGCCGGGCAAACCATCGAATGGGACGCCGATCCGGTTTACAACCGCGCCCTCAAAATCGAGATCGTCAACGGAGCTACCGAGATGACAGCCTTCCGCAACCATATCCGCGGGAGGGCATGATATGCCCTCTTTAGTCGATATGACCCCGCAGCGTGTCGACCTCGTCACGCTGCGGCAACACCTCGGTCCACCGCGATCCGACCTTAGCCCGGCCGCCGTCGTCCGCCCGTTTTTTAACGGCATGAACCTTGGCGGCTACACCTACACTGGCGGCCCTGTGGCCGTTGCAGATGCCGACGGTGTGTTGCGGTCAGGCTATCTCGATGTGCCATCAATCGAGGGCGGGCGCTATGCCACCACGGTAGCAGAAGGGGCGGCGTTGGGGAGTGAGTTGGTTACTGCTCTTGATTTCAATAACGGGTGGGCAGTAGCCGCTGCTACAATCACGTCTTCTACGTCATTTTCAACAGAAGGTGTTGGCGGGTTATTTAAGGCTTTTGTCGTAAGCGGTAAAAAATATTCTGTGAGTTTGTCTGGCACTTGTTCCGCTACGTTTAAGTTGGTGAATGGTGGTAGCGGTAGTGATCCAACCATTTTAACTGGTTTTGGATCAGCAACCTTCACTGCTTCCGGTGCAAATCCTACTCTTATTTATCTCAGACTAGACGGCGCTGGGATCATGTCAGATGTATCGTTATCCGTCCGCGAAGTCATCCCCCAATGGCTCGACACCGACACCGAAGGCGCGGACCTCTACGCCTCCACACTTGTGCGCGGGCAGAAACTTTACACCGACGCCGACCACACGGAGTTTCCACGTATAGACCTATGGGGTGCGAGTACGAACAAATGTACCTGTAGGAAGGCGAACCCTACGGATACAAGCAATATTGGAACCGGAGGCGATGCTGCTGCGGTGCTATCTGTAGTTGATGACTCTGACGCTCTCGCTGCAGCAGGGCTGGATAAGATATGCACCAGTGGCAAGGTGTATAAGCTGGATAACAGTGCAGGCATCAGTTCTGCATGGGTATTGCTTGGTGCAGTTACTACAGCGCCGCACAGTGGCTCCGCTTATATTCGCAGCACAGGCGGGAACATTACTATCTATGTGACATCTACGCCCCATGCAAGTCCGACATATATTCGGCGGACAGTAACCGCTGCCGGCACAGCAACACAAATGACTATATCAGCCGTTGCAGGCGCAGTCGTCTATTTCATCCTCCCACAACTTGAAGAGTCGCCTTACTGCACTCCGCCCATCTACAAAGCCACCGATGGCACCGACCCTCTCACCTCTTTGACCCGCCCGAATACCAAACTGGTGGGACAATCGGCAGGGGTGATACGGGGGAACAATCTGGCATTGATGGGGCAGGTGATACCGGGGGCGAGTGGAACTGCTGGATACTTCGTTAGTTTTGATGCCGCAACAACAACGGGTGTTTTTTCTACGGGCACTCAAGTAAAGCTGTATAAAGATGGTATTAGCGCAACCGTCGCTATTCCAATAAGTAAAAACACCCCCATGCAATATCAAGCCTATCTGTCCAGCACCTACGGCATGGGTATCCGTGTCCGTTACGATCTCGGCTTGGCGTGGAGTGCATGGATGGCATGGGCGACCAACGCCGACACGCAGGACGCCCCGATAGCCAGCACCTTTGAGATCGGCAGCCGCGCAGATGGCAACCGCTTTAACGGCAACTATCAGATGTTCCTGCCGTACTTCACCGCCGACCCGAAAACGTACCTTGAGAATTTGGAGATCGCCGCATGATAACCATAATCGCGCAGATTAAGACGACGATTCAGGAAGCGGCACAGGAAGTCATGGACTTGTTCGGAGAGGGTGCTAGGCCGGACGCGGAGAAGATAGAAGACTTCTTTGCGCTGAACAATTCCGTTCTTGGCGGCGGTTATATCCGCATCCGTGTTGCGCAGCACATCGCTATGGCGCTTGATTACCTGATGGGCGAAGGGATAACCGGGGAGCACATCGCCTGTTTGCGGGTAGAATGGCACGGGCAGGACAGGGTAAAAAGTTCAGACCCCGAAACCGGCGAGACGATTTACGTTGAGGAATATTTCCAGACCGGAACGCAGGATATTTTAGACGACGAAGGCAACGTGATTGCAACCGTGCCGGTATACCTTGGGAGGTTTGCCGGATGAAAATAGTGCGAAAAAAAGTCTTGACATAAACGCTAACGTCAGTATAATCCAGCCCATCGCTACACGGTATTTCGGCCAGTTTTTAGGCGTTTTTGTAGACCAAAAACATAGTTAAACAACCGAAATAAAAAAGAAAACGCGTAGCTATTCCGTTCCCTGGTAGCTCAGTTGGTAGAGCAGGCGGCTGTTAACCGCCTTGTCGCAGGTTCGAGTCCTGCCCGGGGAGCCAAAAATTCAAGAGGGTTACGGAATGTCTTCCGTAACCCTCTTTTTTGTTCAGCCAACCCCTTCATTGTCTGCCCCTGTTCTTCTCAGGTTAGCTTTTGAAGAGTCTTTGTTCTTTCCCTTTGCCTCTCCTGTCTCGGGTTCACCTGCAGTCCTTATCAGCGATTTGTTGCCGCTTAAGAGTTCCGTGATCTCCTCGGCCGGCAGTGGTCGGCTAATCAGGAAACCCTGAATCTCGTCACAACCGGCTTCGCGCAGAAATTCCAGCTGGTCATGATTTTCCACCCCTTCGGCAATGACTTGAAGGTTGAGGCCGTGGGCCATTTGAATGATATGCCGGGCGATGTTCGCTTCGTTATTGCTGAAGGGCAGGTTCTGCACGAAGGCCCGGTCTATTTTCAGGTGGTCCGCGGGCAGGTCCTTGAGGTAGCTGAGGGAAGAAAACCCTGTGCCGAAGTCATCGATGGAGATGGTGATCCCTACCGCACGGAGCGTGCGCAAGGTCTCAAAGGCTTCGTGCATGTTGTGCATGATGACCGATTCGGTGATTTCCAGATTGAGATATTTGGGAGGCAGATCGCATTCCTTGAGTACCTGCATCACCAGTTCGGCAAAGTCCTTTTTCTGCAGTTGATGGGCCGAGACGTTGATCCCCAGCCGCATCGGCGGAAAACCGGCATCGAGCCATGTTTTGAGCTGGTAACAGCCGGCCTGCAGGACCCATTCGCCCATGGGCACGATGAGCCCGGTCTCTTCGGCCAGGGGGACGAAGACTGAGGGGGCAATCAGGTTGCCGACCGGATGTTCCCACCGTACCAACCCCTCCAGTCCGGATATGTGGCCGTCTTTAAGATTGATCTGCGGTTGATAATGCACGCGCAATTCCTGTCGCTCGAACATGCGGCGCAGACTGCTTTCCATGGCCATTCTTTCCAGTGCGCGGGAATTCATGGATGAGCTGTAGAACTGGAAATTGTTTCGGCCAAGATCCTTGGCCCGGTACAGGGCGGTATCGGCATTTTTGACCAGCGCGGTGGTTTCGCTCCCGTCCTTGGGATAAATAGCGATGCCGATGCTGCATGACATGAAGGCTTCATGGCCGTTGATGTCATACGGCCATGCCAGAGTCTTGAGAATTTTATGCGCCACCAGTTCGATCTCTTCTTCATGGCTCGTCTGGGTCAACAGGATATTGAATTCATCACCGCCGAAACGACTTACGGTGTCGGTTTCCCGTAGACATGTTTCAAGACGCTTGCCGACTTCCTTGAGGGCTGTATCACCAGCCGTATGGCCGAGGGAATCGTTGATGGTTTTAAAACGGTCCAGATCGAGAAACATTACCGTGAAGCATTCGTGATGGCGGTGGGCACGTGCTATGGCCTGGTTGAGGCGATCCATGAACAGCAGGCGATTGGGCAATCCGGTCAGCGGGTCGTGAAAGGCGAGGTGCTCGATAGTCTTTTCGGCCTCCTTGCGTTCGGTGATATCAAGCAGGCTTCCGATCAGGGCCGGTTGCCCGTCGCTTATGCCCCGTCCGATGAGAACCTCGACATGGATCGCGTCTCCGTTCTTGCGCAAGCCGACAAATTCGTAACGCAAATGGTTGGCTTGGGTACCCTCGAGGATTTTAAGATTGTTGGCGGAGACGAACAACTGGTCGTCGGGGTGGACCAATTGCGGTTGATTCTCAGCCTTGGTAATCTCGTCGGAGGTATAACCGAAAATTTCAGCAAAGCGTGGATTGACATAACTGTAACGATGGTGCTGGTAGACGAAGATGCCGACCAGGCTGTTTTCAATGAGCAGTTGGTAACGGCTTTCGGCCGCATCGATGTTGTCGATCAGTTCCTGAATCCTGTGTCGCTGGTGTTTTTCTTTTTCGAGTTGCCGGGCGGTTTTTTCCAGTTGACGGTTGGAGGTGAAAGCCTCCCAGCGGTGTTGTGCCAGTAGGTTTTCGAGGGTGTCCGTATTGCGTTGCCGCTGATTTTCCAGTTCCTTATAGCAACTGGCCAGCGCCTGGGCTGCCTGCTGGCAATGCCGGGTCAGGTCGTAAACCTCCGTGCTGGATGCCGTGGGCCAGGTGGGAACGGCTCCGGCACGGGCTTTTTCCGGCAAGTCGCTGGTGGCGGTTGCCAGCTTCTTGATCGGGTGAATAATTTTTTTGTGCACGCGGAAGGCCATGCCCAGGGCAATGAGACAGGGGAGCAGCATCAGAGCCATACTGCCCAGGAGCATGCGGTGGATATGCTTGTGCAGAAGCGTACTTGGCACACTCAACACCAGTTGTGGAGGTGTGAAATTTTGCGTTTGCGGCTGGGCGGGTAGTTGCAGTTGCATCCGGCCAACACGCTCCGCTTGTGGATCCCAAAGAAGAAATTGTTGATCGTCCGGGATTGGGTCGAACAGAGTTGCCGTGAGCAGGTCTGATGCATGCCATTCAGGGGTGCTGCTGACCACAATCCGGTTGTTCCCATTGACCAGCAGGGCCGCGGAGTTTTTTTCTTCCCCTATGGCCAGCAGGCTTTTGTAGTTTTGCGGATCAATGGTGGCCAGGGCAAGTCCGACGGGGGTTCCGTCCTTGGTTAACGGGCATGCAAGACAGAGTAAACTTTCGTTTTTCATCGTTGGTATGGTGAAGGTCAGCAACGACGGACCGGTTTGTCGTGCAAGGGTTTTTATTTCGTCTGTCGAAATCGCTATGAATGCGTTGGCCACTTGTTTTTCGCAAGCCGCCGACCATCTGTTGAGTAGAAGGTTGCCGCTGCTATCCCACACCGCAACTTGGAGCACATACTTTTCCTTTTGCAGTAAGCGGGCGAGCCTGGTCTCCAGACACTCCCGTTGGGGACCGTTGGCTGTCAATCCGGCCAGTTTATTCGCGAGTTCAGCATGAAATGTGTTCATGCCATGTTGAATGGTCCGGCAGTGTTTGGCTAATTCTGCTTCGATGCCGGGGTGAATAAAGTCGCGCGGGCCTGGCAGGTTAAGGGCCAGAATGAGTAACCCGGGGATCAGGAAGGCTCCGGATACGGTATTGATCTCGGACTCCAGAAAAGACACGGTCGAGGGCGGAAACAGCCGTTTGCGTTGGAATGCATACAACAGCAGACTGGCCAGTGCGGCATTGCCAAGGCCGTTGAGCGTCGTCCAGCCGATGGTATTTATCAGGGCGGTATTCGGATAGTGCAGAAGAAAGCCGTAAATTAAATACTGAATGGGCAAGGCCAGCAATCCCCAGAATATCAGAGAGGCTTCCGGCAGGCTTTTTACCCCGTGTCGCAGGAACATGCCGATGAGCAGGGCTTCTGCTACCCACAGCAAATCAGGTATTGCCGCATGCCCCAGAGTCAATGCAAAAAGGGGTGTCATTGTGGCGGCAAGTGCCCCCCACCCGGTACCGTACAGTCGCACGATGATCAATACGGGGATGCCGGCCAGCAGGATGCGCCCCTGGGGTAAAAAGGTCAGAGGGAGGATGTTGCCTATGAAGGCAGCGAGATAAAGGATTCCAAGCATGAAAACTCAGGACCTCCAGCGGACTCACATGGTGAGCTGCTTTTCAGGCAGCCGGGCTGCAGCTGAATTTAAGTCAAAATATATGTTTACCAGGGGCGGTTGCACGAGAGTGCAGGTGAAAACATACCATTACACGTGTAAACTATAACAAGAGGTTGCAAGCTTGGGGCATATGTCGATGATTTTTTTTTAACCTGAGGGGCTAAGGCTGGTGGGCAGGTTTAAAATCTAAGGCCGAAGATACGAAAAAGCTTGGAGAGTTTGCACTTCAGGTATAATATAACCAAAAAGGTAATAAATGTTCTCCGGAAGCGTCTTCTGTTTCTCATCGCGAAGAAGGAGGCTCTTATGCGCATCGACATTATTTGCAAACCGGACTGTGACAATCATTGTCGCGAAGCACTGTCCAATGTACGCCAAGCCCTGGACCAGATGAGGCTTGATGCCGAGGTTCATCTTTATCAGGATACGCGCAAGATGATCGATAACCGGGTGTATGTCACTCCGGCACTGATGCTGGATGACGTGGTGCGGATTGCAGGACGGGTGCCCGACGTGCTGGAGATCAAGTCTCTGATTGCCGAACGGGCGAGGTACATGCGGCGCCTGCGCGATGCCGTGTAAGTTCAGGGTAAAGGCGAGGTGGTGTGTTACTTGGCCTTGGCGCGCAGTTTTGGCTTGCCGTTCTCGATGACGACCCGAAACTCGACCTCCTGCTTGCCATAACGTTCCTGGATCTGGCATTTTTGGCGATCCAGGAAGTTGGCGAACTGGTTGCGATCGGGTGGTGGTGTGCTCAGGGAGCATTCGCGATGGGCCTTTACCAGACTGTCATAGAGTTCGTCTGTTGGATTGATGCTGCGCAGGGCGGCATCGGGGGGGCGCTGAGAACCTCTGCGGTCCAGATGCCGCTGGTATTTGCCCTCATCCATGAGACGCAGGATGCGGTTCCAGTGAGTCGCGTAGGTGTGGTAACGGGTTGACAGGGTTTCAAAACGGAAGCGGTGGTCGGTTTTGATGATCCGCCGCGTCGAAAGAGCCCTTATCTTTCTCTCCAGTTCCGTGCGTTGTTTGAGCGGTTCCCGTTTTTCCTCCCCCGAAAAGTAACGTTCGTAGAGCAATTCGAGTTCGCGCAGATCTGCACCGAGGTCGTCGAGTTTTTTCTGAAATATTTTACGGTCGTCCATATATTCTCCATTGCAGAGGCCTAATTCTACTTGTAAACTTCCCTCAATGCAAAGATTTTCCGTCGAGTCAGCTCCGGGCAATTCTTGACTCACGCTCTTGTTTGCCGGATAATGACGCCGATTTTCGCCTCGGAGGTTTGAAATGAAACACGAAAAGCTTGCCGCTGTCATTCTGGCCGCTGGTAAAGGTACGCGCATGAAATCGGCACAGCCCAAGGTCGTACATCCGATAGCGGGACGGCCGATGGTGACTTTTCCCGTGGACCGGGCCCGGCAGCTCGGCTGTCAGCCGACGGTGCTGGTGGTCGGGCACGGCGCGGAGACAGTCCAGTCCCTGTTGGCCGACAGTCCGGTGAGCTTTGCGGTGCAATCCGAGCAACTGGGCACCGGCCATGCCTTGCTGTGTGCCCGCGAGGCGCTGCAGGGGTTTTCCGGTACCTTGTTGCTATTGTGCGGGGATGTGCCGTTGCTGCGCGACGAAACTCTGGAACAACTGATCGAGGCGCACGAAAAAAACCGTGCGGCGGTGACCGTGCTGACGGCGGAATTGGCGAATCCTTTCGGATACGGCCGGGTGTTGCGCCAGGGGGACGAAGTCCTCGGCATTGTCGAGCAAAAAGATGCCACTGTCGAGCAACAAGCGATTCGAGAGATCAATACCGGCATCTATGCCTTCGAGGCACCGTTCGTGTTCGAGGCGCTGGATGGTGTTGGCTGCGACAATGCGCAGCGTGAATATTACCTGACCGACGTGCTGGCCGCGGCGCGCACCGCCGGGCGCCGGGTCGGTGCTGTGGTGTTGGCGGACGCCGACGAAGCCATGGGGATCAACGATCGGGTGCAACTGGCACAGGCCTCGGCAGTCATGCGGCGCCGCATCAACGAAGGTCTCATGCGCGCCGGTGTTACCCTGATTGACCCCGAACAGACCTATATCGAACCGCAGGTGGAAATCGGAACCGATACCGTCGTTTACCCCGGTGTTTGCCTGGGCGGCGCCACGCGCATCGGCAGCGGCTGCCTCATCGAGGCGCAGGTGAGCATCCGCGATTGCCAGCTGGACGATAACATTCACGTCAAAGCCGGTTCGGTGCTGGAAGGTTCCCAGGTCGGGTCGGAGACCGCCATCGGTCCCATGGCGCATCTGCGCCCCGGTACCGTGCTGGCCGGGCACAACAAGATCGGCAACTTTGTCGAAACCAAAAAGTCCCACATCGGCCTGGGCTCCAAAGCCAGCCACCTGACCTATATCGGCGATGCCGAGCTGGGCGCCAACGTCAACATCGGTTGCGGGACCATCACCTGCAACTACGATGGCGTCAGCAAGCACAAGACCATCATCGAGGACGACGTTTTCGTTGGCAGCGACACCCAGTTCGTGGCGCCGGTGCGCATCGGCCGCAACAGCCTGATCGGTGCCGGTTCGACCATCACCAAGGATGTGCCGGCCAACGCCCTGGCCCTGTCCCGCAGCCAGCAGAAAGTGGTTGCGGACTGGCGCTTGCGGCACGATCCCAAGTGCAAGAATAAAGACTGATGCACCAGGGTCCGGCGTCCGGCCGGGCCTTTTTGCTTTGAGATAACATAGAGGAATCTGCCATGTGTGGAATTGTTGGCTATATCGGGCCCCAGGAAGCCATGCCCATCATCATTGAAGGTTTGCGTCGCCTGGAATACCGCGGCTACGACTCGGCCGGCATTGCTGTGCTCAACGACGGGCGCATCACCATCCGGCGGGCCAAGGGCAAGCTTTGCGAACTCGAAAACGTTCTTAAGCAACAGCCCCTTGTCGGGGGCCGGGGAATCGGGCATACGCGCTGGGCGACTCATGGCCGGCCTTCGGAAACCAACGCCCATCCGCACTATGCCGGCAATATAGCGGTGGTGCACAACGGCATCATCGAAAACTATCTGGAGCTCAAGGCGCGTCTCATCGGTCAGGGGCACGAGTTCAGTTCCGAAACCGATACGGAAATCATCGCCCATCTTGTCGATCAGCATCTGCGTCAGTGCGGCGATTTCGAAACAGCCGTGCGTCGGGCCCTGGGCGAGGTGCGCGGCGCTTACGCCGTGGCTATCCTGTGCGAGTGCGAACCGGAAAAGATGATCGCCGCGCGTCTCGGCTCACCGCTGGTGGTCGGACAGGGGCAGGGCGAGTTCTTCGTCGCCTCCGATATCCCCGCCATGCTGTCCCATACGCGCGAGATGATCTTTCTCGATGAAGGTGAAATCGTCGTTTTCGCCGATGGCACCATGCGCTTCACCGATCTGCAGGGAGCAACCGTGGAGAAAACCGTCAAGACCATCACCTGGAATCCGCTGATGGCTGAAAAGGGCGGCTACAAGCACTTCATGCTCAAGGAAATCTACGAGCAACCGCGCGCCATCGCCGATACTCTGGCCGGTCGCGTATTCTCCGAGCGCGGCGAGATTTTTCTCGAAGGACTCAATCTCGATGCCGAGCAGTTGCGTCGTTTTGACAAGCTCAATATTGTCGCCTGCGGCACCTCCTGGCACGCTGCCCTGAGCGGCAAGTTTCTCATCGAAAAACTGGCGCGCCTGTCCGTCGAAGTCGACATCGCCAGTGAGTTCCGCTACCGCGATCCGCTGGTCGACGAGCGCACCCTGACCGTACTCATCAGCCAGAGCGGCGAGACCGCCGACACCCTGGCCGCCCTTCGCGAAGCCAAGGGCAAGGGCGGCGCCACCATAGCGATCTGCAACGTGGTCGAATCGTCTATCGCCCGCGAAAGCGACGGCGTCATCTATACCCATGCCGGTCCCGAGATCGGTGTAGCCTCCACCAAGGCCTTCACCACCCAGCTGGTGGCCCTGTATCTGTTGGCCCTGCACCTCGGCCGGGTGCGCGGCATGGTCGATGCCGTGCGTTGCCGCGAAATGATTGAGCCGCTGCTGAGTCTGCCGCGCAAGATGGAACAGGCCCTTGAATCGGACGAGCTGATTCAGCAGATTGCCAAGGAATTCATGCACGCCAGGGATTTCCTCTATCTGGGTCGCGGCATCCAGTATCCCATCGCCCTGGAAGGTGCTCTCAAACTCAAGGAAATTTCCTATATCCATGCCGAAGGTTACCCCGCCGGGGAGATGAAGCACGGTCCCATCGCGCTTATCGACGAAAACGTGCCGGTCGTATTTCTCTGCCCGCATAACGAAACCTTCGAAAAGGCCATCTCCAATATGGAAGAGGTGCGCGCCCGTTCCGGTCGCGTCGTCGCCATCGCCACCGAAGGTTATACCGAGCAGCTCGGCGAGGTCGACGGCCTGATTACCGTGCCGGAGACCAGCGACGAGGTCGCGCCGATCCTGACCTCCATCCCCATGCAGTTGCTGGCCTACCACATCGCCGTGCTCAAAGGTACCGATGTCGATCAGCCGCGCAACCTGGCCAAGAGCGTGACGGTGGAATAATCCCGGTTCCAGATAAAAACAAAAGGCCCGCCTGGTAACAGGGCGGGCCTTTTGTTTTTTGGGACAATTTTCTGCTATCCCAGCATGTGAAAACTAGTTCTCGGTGTTTTGTACCAGAACATGCCATTTGGGACGCTGCCATGACGCGCGAAAAGCTTCCACATCCGATGCCGCGGCCACGGCTTCTTTTTCATGCCCATCCAGAAAAACAACCAGATCCATTTGCTGCCTGTCGGTACCGAAGCTCTTGTCAAACTGCCGGACAAACGCATTGGCCGGGGTGATCATCTGTCCCATGACATTTTCGAGGGGCAGATCAAGCCCTTGTTTTCTCTCTCCCGGCAAATACGATTTGACGACCAACTCGGTGCACACCAGGCTCTGATCGCTGGCGAAATCAAAGGCATAGTCATACGGGCGGGCATGATACCGCATGGCACGTACCACTGCTGCGGCCCGGTCCGCCTTGGATAATCGGGGTCTCAATACCGCCAGGGAATCGCAGGTGGCGGAGTAGTTTAACGAGGTTAGAGATACCCCCGCAGAGATAGCCTCGATGACTTGGGGAAGATGCCCGTCATGATAGGGGCGCTGCATACCGGCAAAGGCGCCGGGATAACGTTGATTGATAAGGGCGTCCAGGCTCTGTACCCCCATCTGATTAAGCCAGTCTTTGACCTGGGGGTCTTGTGAAAGCGCCAGGCGTTGCTCGGGGGTGCCGATATACAGGGCTGCATGCGTCCAGAATCCAGGGATGCCGACATTGGTCAGGTACCACTCCCGGCGTTCCAATAAAATATCCCCCGGCTCCAGGGTTTGAGACAGGTCATCGATCTGCTCCGGCTGGATCAGGTAGTGATGAGGCCGCCATACCTTGGTATGCCCCATCCATTCCGCTACCCCTTTTTGCACCGGCAACCAGCTTGCGTGTCCGAAATCCTTGACGATTGCCAAGCCGTTTTCCAAGGTCATCATGGGGCCGGGACCTTTGCCGGCATCAAAGATGACCTGACTGTCCTGTTTGGCCCATTGCTTCATACGGGAATCCCGAGGCGCGTCAAAAGTATGGGCCACCGCTTCCAGCGCCGCATAGCGTCCGGCTTTGACCACATTCAGGTATTGGTACTTGAATTGCGCATAAACCCCCGGAGGCAAGCCCATGGCCGCATCGCCTTCATTCAGAATCGTGTCGACCATCGGATTTTGTTCCAGTATGTGGAGGATTTCCAGGGCGACGCGGTATTGGGTTAAAAAGGTGCCGCGCGCCAGATGGAAAGCAGACCTTCTTTCCCCTGCATCCTTCAATTGATAAAACCCCATGTATTTTTCCGCCAGAGCATCCAGCGCCAGATAGTTTTCCAGTAGCGGATACCACAGCGACAGGATCTGCCCGCGCATTTCCGGACGCAGCAACGTGGCGTCGTTTTCGGAACGGGGGCCAAACAGGTCGGATCGCTGGCGGATTTCATCTGCCAATCGAAAAAGATTGCCGCGCAAGCGTGTGAATGCTGCCAGATCCTGGTCGTAAAAGGAACGGATGGAGGCAACGGAGGGATGACGGTCGACTTCGGCCATAACGGGGCTGTTGAGACCGGTAACCAAAAATACAGCCAGCAGCACAATGGCCATTTTCCGGAAGATTATTGGTAAGGAGTGCATGATTTCGTCTGCTTTCTGAAAATAGATTTTGCGCGTATGCATCTCATACCCGGTGCTGGCCTTTGCTTGCGTCGGGCATATTGAAATGATCGCAAAAGTAAAATTTAAGTAGATTCTTATGTAGCCCGCCGAGAGGGAACTTGTCAAGAATAGGGGGGGTCTAAGTGGAGTTATTTAAAGGATGGAAAGAACTATGTGTTAGAAATCTTATCGTTGTTTAAAGTTCCGATAATTGTACGCGGAGGATTTTGTAAACAACGCGTCAATTTCTTACATATAAGTATCTGTCAGACTTTCGGAGAGATCCGGGCGTACAGATATTCAGCAACATTTCAATCGTTCTTCAGGCCAATCGGTTTAACGCACTCCTCTCCCTCATTTCCTGCTTTATTGACGTAATTAGAAACAGGGTGCATGATTAGAATGCCTGCCCCCGCAGGATGCATCAAGGTCCGCAATCGTTCGATGTTTTGCTCTAGGGGGTCGAGCCAGACACCAAAATCTTCCCGCTCCAAAATGACGGGCATCCTGTCGTGCAACTTTGCCAGCGGCCCTGATGCTTCTGTGGTCAAAATTGTGCACGACTCAATAACAGTTTTTCCCTCCTTGTCTTCCCAGTGTTCCCATAAGCCAGCAAGGGCCATCGGCTTGTGATTGGACCGACAGATAAAAAACGGCTGCTTGGTTCCATCCTTCTTATCCCATTCATAAAAACCCGATGCGGGAATCAGGCACCGCCGCCTACGGAGTGCGGCACGGAAGGAAGGAGTTTTGTGGGCCGTTTCGGAGCGGGCATTGATAGTGCGATAGCCTATCTTCGGATTGTCGGCCCAGAAAGGGATAAGTCCCCAGTGAAGAGGGACTAGCTGACGCTGGCCTTCTTCAATGCGCACTGCTGCAACATCCTGAGAGGGTGCGATATTGTATCGAGGCTCCAGGGGAAAAACTTTGCCCAAGTCGAAGTGCTCCCGAAGATCCTTGGATGAGAATGTCTGTGAAAAACGTCCACACATGGCTATAGTCTATCATTTTCAGATAGACACCGAGATCTGAAATTGACTGAGTGGCGGTTTTCTTGCAGTCTGGAAACCATATTCTCAATTTTATTCCAGCCTGGCTTTTTAAAGGAACTCAGCAATGAAAACCGCCCATTCGTTAGCGTTTGCCCTTATTTTATTTTTTACCACCTCTGCCTTGGCCGCCCCCAAAATCTATGGTGACGCCGTGGTAGCCGAAATCACCAGCATTTATGACGGAGACACGTTCAGGGCCAACCTGCAAGGCTACCCGCCCATAGTCGGCGAACGAATCGGTATCCGAATCAATGGCATTGACACGCCAGAAATGAGGGACAACCGAACGGCGATAAAGGCCTTGGCCAGGAAAGCGAAACAGTACACTGTTCAGCGGCTGCGCGAAGGCCGACAGATCGTCTTGCGGAACATGAAGCGCGGGAAGTATTTCCGGATTGTAGCTGATGTTTATGTTGACGGTAGCAACCTAGGTCAGGAATTGGTCAGTGCGGGATTGGCTAAACCATATGATGGTGGCAGCAAGCCGAAGTGGGAGTAACTGATGGGTGTTTCTCACATTGCAGGGGATGTAAGAACCGCTGAAAAAGAACCGGCAACCAGCTCGAAAACAATCTGAGATAAAAAATGAGACAGTACTTCTATAGATTTGGTGTGCCTACAAAACTAGGGGCTATTCCAACATCTGATCCGCGAGCAACAAACAGGCGGTATCCTGTATTGTTATCCAAAGCCTCCCCCCTATCGCTAATGTATTATCACCTGCAAAGTGAAAAAAGTTGCTGGACAGCGTGCCGCGGCAACCTTCTCATTCAGGTAGTTTTCTTTGAAAGAAACATATTTTTTAACGATTGTTGGGTGGAATGATGGCGTACTCCTTCATCTTGCGGTATATGGTCGACCTGCTAAGGCCAATCTCCTTTTCCGCTTTGGAGATCTGCCACTTGTGTCTCTGCAGAGCTCCAATTATCACCTGGCGTTCGGCCTGTTTCACAGTACTCAGCTCGGAAATAATATCGTCCGCAACCGGCTTTGCCTCACTTGGGGGTAATTCGGTCACGACCTCTTCGATTATAGCAGGCAGGGCCTGTTGATCAGGAACTTCCTCGGAGGAAACAACGATAATGTCGGGGGGCAGGTCAGCATAGGTAATGATGTTGTCATTACAAACCGCCAGAGCATATCGCATGGCATTGCGCAGTTGGCGGATATTGCCAGGCCAGGAATAGTTAACCAAAAACTGTATGGCGGCTTTGCTGATGGAAACGTCACCACCCTGATCTTCCTCCTCAATAGTCAAGACATTTTTAATCAGCAGAGCTATATCCGAACGATGGCGCAAAGGAGGTAGTTCAAAGGAGATGCCATTAAGGCGATAATAGAGGTCTTCGCGGAAAGTGCCGCTGGCCACCATGTCGAAGATATTGCGGTGTGTAGCACATATCACGTGTAAATTGACGGGAATCGGTGTCTCTCCACCTAATGGCATAACCTCGCGTTCCGCAAGCACTCGCAACAAGCGCGGTTGCAGACTGGCCGGCATATCGCCAATTTCATCGAGGAACAGAGTGCCGCCGTCCGCTTGCAGGATCTTGCCACGCATCCCCTTGCTGCGCGCGCCTGTAAAAGCCCCTTCCTTGTACCCGAACAGCTCACTTTCGATCAGTGACTCGGGGATCGATGCGCAGTTTACCGCGACAAATGGTTTTTTGGCCCGATGACTGGCGTTATGAATGGCCTTGGCAAACAGTTCCTTACCGCATCCTGTTTCGCCATTCAGCAAAATCGGGATTGGCTTGTTCATGACCCGCTTCATACATTCCACCGCTATGCGGAGCTTGGGTTCCTCGCCGGCAAGATAATCGAGAGACACAGGTTCGCCCTGCCGGGGAATACGCCTTTTGGGCTGAGCCCTTTCTCTGACCTGGCGAGCAGGTCTCACCGGAATAGCCTGCGGACAGCGCAGAGAGACGAACATCTCCCGCCCCGTTCTCCGAGTATGGATCGGCAGAAACAAACTGGAATGGGCAGCCTTTTCCTGCAGCCTTTCAAAATCGACATCAAAAACTTCATCAATCTGTTGCCCCACCAGGCTACCGTCGACCTCCCGAGCCAAAGTTCTGTCTGCGACATGATCGACATTCAGCACTCGCCCGCTGCCGTCCAAAGTAATAAAACAATCCCCCCCCGTCACTTCAGCAAGCCGCCGTTCAAAGCTCAGCTTGAGAACCCATTGACCCTCGAACTGTCTGAGAAAATAGGCCCTTTCGATCATACGGGCTGTTTGCGTAACAAAATGCAGCGCGAGATATTGACTGTTTTTGGAGTTCGGAGAGCAAAGGGCTGTAACGTCTATCGAGCCCAGGGTTTTGCCATTAGGACCGATGATCGGGGAGGTGGAGCAGGTCAAGTTCGCATACCTATACCGGAAATGCTCGCCATGGTGAACTGTGAAAGGTCTCTGTTCGACAATTGCCAAGCCGATACCGTTGGTTCCCTCATGCTGCTCATCCCAGACCGCGCCGAGCCAGGAGAGCCCAGTCCTTTTCCATTCCTCAACTTGAGGGTCGATGCCCCGAATATCTAAACTTACACCGTTGGCATCAGTCAAAATGGTCGCGTACCCGAGATCCTTTACTCGGCCATAGAGATGCTGTGCTCCAACCTTGGCGATAGGCAGCAAACCTTCTAAGGGCTGGGTATATTCTCGCAATTCTCTAGAGGTGAGGACTTGGACCTGCCTGTTCACGCTTGGATCGATACCATAGTGATGCAGACAGCGTTCCCAGGAAGTGGCAATAGGCGTTTCGTCCTTCTCCCCGCTAATCTTCCGATTGCCGGAGACACGGGAGATAATCCTTTCAACGTGGCTACGCACATGCTGTTCAGCCATGCTGCCACCTCCTAGTGATGTTATCGACTGATTGAAATCTAACTGGTACATCTCACCTACACAAGTTCATTTATATTAGCAAAATAAGCGGTATATTCGCAACTTGAGGCACAATCTATAAAACGAATGTATGGACACCGACTTACTAGATACTCCCATTCTGTCGATGGTATCACCTTGCAAAATCAGCTTGGGAACGGTTGTTATTATAGCCGTGGCGGCGAATCGAAAAGGGCATAGACATTCACAATCTGGTTTTTCATCAAATTAAACTTGTTTAAACTCTGCTAAGCAAAACCCCTGGCAGCATGGATGGTCTTGCCATAGTTTGGTTTTATCACCTACAGAGCGGGCACCTTTTCGCAGAGGAACACGCCCTTGGTGTTGATGACAGAGAGCTGACCCCAGCCTCGGCGGTAGTCTCTGCCATCAGGTTGGTATTGGCTATACTGGTGTTGGCTACCATTATGTCCAACTGACCTTACCAGGCACGGCTTTATCAACCAGTCCCTGGCAGTTAGCTTCCTTGGTGACATCGCAAGGCATTGTAATGCAGTTGACGCCCTGCGCATCGACAGTTGCTTTGGCGTCCGCCATATCGAGAACATTACCGATGATGGCGGCACCGTCTTTGGCCAGCCTGGTAGCAATACCGAAGCCGGTGCCGCGACTACCATCGGTAACAATTGCAACTTTGCCTGCCAATTTACCTTTCTTTCATAAGGTAGAGGCAATCTTTCCAAAATGGTGTCATGCCAGACGGAACCTGGTGCATCCGCAACATGAAATCTTTCTTCATTGCAGTCTGCGGAATTCAGTTCTTTCTACGATTCCGGATATATAGCCAAAGGCTCAGGCCATTCGAAATCCGGTACAGGTTTGTAAATTTCAGCGATAAGGTTAAGATCTTTTTGCGAGTCGAGATAGGTATAGGTCAAACCTTCCCAATCACCGCCCTGCAAAACAGGAAGGCCTTTGCCCTCATAGAACTTAACCGCTTCTTCATAATTGTCGGTACCAAAGGCGCAATGATGTAGACCTTCTCCCTTGTCTTTCAAAAATTCAGCGTAAATGCTTTTGTCGTCTTTCGGCTCGATCAGTTCCCACTGAACACCTCCGATATCGCACAAGGCGAGTCGCATGGCATAATCGACCTTCTCGCCGCGAATAATCATGTTACTCACGGTATTCGGATTGAATTCGTAGATTTTCCAGGGGCCGACACCATACTTGTCTGCCCATAATTTTACGGCCTCGTCGCAATCTTTTACTACCATGGCAACCTGAAGTACTTTGTTGAACAAGGGTTTCATAACAAACTCCCTTATACCGTTAGATTTTTAAATTTTGAGTTCAATACGAATAATCCAGTTATCCCATAAAAAGAGCCTGTAGCCACTTTCCATCACAGGCCGAGTAGGCATTGAACCGGACCATGCCGACAGCGGCTTTCCCCTTCACCGCCAGAACAATGTGAACGGTGGTGACATCACCGAAGCCGCTGCACAATTCAAAGGCCAACAATCCTGTACAAAAGGCACCTCCTCTCCTGGTTTCGCACCAACTTGTTTAAAAACCTTAAACACTCTCAGGTCACGCCAATTTGCAAAATCAATCAAACCTACACCGAGATAAATCCAAACGGCTTGTGACCTCCCTTTGGACCAGTTTGTGTTGTCTCCTTTCCTTGCGGATCTCTCCGGAAAAGCTTTTTGAGTTTCCGCGATAAATTTTTCCTGCCGCGATAGTATTTCAAACAGTATTTTATTTGTGCTTTACATAAGGCAATCCCCGTACCAAGGAGCTATTTATTATTTTTGTTGCAGAAAAAAACATCTAACGCCTTGTGCTGACGCATTTACTTGATTATTCATTGACGCCAATATGCGATGTTTTGGCACATACGCTTTAAGAGACGAAGTTTTTTTAATGTCAATTTGACAAAATTGTCCCATGGGGAGAATCCCTCTCCTGGCACCAAATTTGGTACAGAGACAGAGGATCTTTTGCGAGACCGGACAATAAACTGGAAGTTTTAAATTATCTTTTGATTATTTGAAGGAGCGATCCGGCGGGAGAAAAATGTATAAATGACTGGAAGTAGACAAATGGGCGGGCGGGGATAGGTGAATATTTTGACGCAGGGGACTATCCGTTTAATCTATGGCATGGAAGGCAGTGCAAGAACTCTCTTTCAGTCTGAGCAGGGAAAGCATCTCAGACATTGTTATAGCGGTCCTGGTTTTCTTGGACATTGATTTGGGGTAAAGTCCCCGTGTCCAAGGAGATTAATGATGACAACAAACAACAAGAACGAAACTGTCATAGGGCCTTTGGCCGAAGGACAGAGCTGGAGTGCTGTCCGCAAGCGTGAAGTGGTGCTGCGCATGTTGCGAGGCGAATCCGTTGATGCCTTGTCCCACGAATTGAATATCGAAATCTACCGTCTGGAGGAATGGCGGGAGAAAGCGTTAACCGGCATCGATGACTCGCTGAAAAAACAGTGCCATTCGGGACACTCCCCATATTTCCAAAAATCATGATTACCAGAACATCGAACGGCCCAACCTGTTTCCCATAGGTTGGGCCGTCTTATATTTTGTCTTAAATGAATTCTCGCTTTATCTAGGATTTATCAGTCATCAGGAAGCAAGTCTGATGGACTGGTTTCCGGCATTAACAGGGCGTTATTTTGGCAAAAATAAGACATCCCCACCAAATTGCTATCCCACTGTCCGATATCGAACCATTGCCATCTGCTGACGAAATCAACCAGAAGTAACTTCATCTTCTCTCTGCCTCGGCGATCCTGCATCGGTGCCACAATCGTTTTGCTTCCCTGACCTGTTGGGGAAGGGTGAGTGCCGGACCATTCTAGTAAACGACAGGGCTGGGGTGTTGTCCTTGTCGTCCATCATGAATTATTTGAATAATATAAAAAGTGTTGATTAATTTTGTGAGTAGATTGTAATGTTGTGTTCAGATCCTGACACCGCCTTACAGCAGCGCGCTTTCTGTCGGGAAAGGTTGGTTTATGGGTCGCCGGGAGAGGGTCTCCCGAACTTATACCTGCCAAAGGAGGCTTTTATGGAAAGGAACATGCGTAAAAAAGTCAGTTCCACGCCAAGCATTGCCAAGTTGGCCCGCGATCTCGATAAGGTGCCTTGCAATCATCTGGTGGGGCGGGAGGTGATTGAACAGCAGATCGTTGATCTGGCCAGGGGTAAGATGGATGCAAGTTATTGTCAGAACTGGGAACGCTGCGATAACGGCTGGGGGAAGTGCACCCCTGACAACAAACTGTGGCTGGAGAAAATCCATGAATTGCGGGTCGACAAGGTGTTGACCGCCGCGGAAAAGAAGATACTCGCCAATCTGCAAATGGATGCAAGGGTCAAATGAGTCTGCCTCTCAACCTGATCCTCAAGCTGACCCGTGCCTGTTCATTGCGTTGCAGTTACTGTCATGACCGGGTGGCTCAATCCGATGCGATGCCCTTTGAAGTGATGGCCCTGGCCATGGCTCGGGCCTTTGCCAGTGGTTACCGCGATTTTCGGTTTATCTGGCATGGGGGAGAGCCTCTGCTCGGTGGGCTGAGTCCGCTGCGCAAGGCGTTGGTTGTTCAACAGGAGCTGGCCGGTGCCGGTCAGCGGTATCAGAACAACCTGCAGACCAACGGGATGCATTTGAACAAGGAGACGGCGCAGTTTCTCGGCGAGTTCGGCTTTCGGGTCGGCATCAGTCTCGATGGACCGGCGGCGGTACACGATGTGCAGCGTCCCACCGTTGATGGCAAGCCCAGCCATCTGCGCATTCTCAAAGGGATCGATCGCTTGCGTCATCATGAGGTGCCGTTTGGCGTGATTTCGGTCCTGACTGAGCGCAGTCTGGCTATTGCTCCGATGGAATTGTTGCGGTTTTATCGGGACCACGAACTGTTCGATGTGTGTTTTTTGCCGGTGCGCGGCAATGCCCGGGCGAAGGGGCAAACCCTGGCTGCCGGCCGTTATTATGCGTATATGATGCAGCTGTTCGATGCCTGGCTCGAATTGGACGATCCCCGTATGCGGGTGCGGGAGTTTGGGGACTGGCTGCTGCTGTCCATGGGGTGGCCCGGTTCCCTATGCAGCTCTGCCGCAAGTTGCGTTGGCGGTACATTGAGTGTCGAACCGGAAGGAACGGTGTACCATTGTGACAAGTATGCCGGTGAGCCCGACTACTATTACGGCCAGCTGCAGGAACTCGATTTTGATCAGCTGCCCCATTCTGCAACCGCCTGTCGATTGCGGGCCAAGGATATGGACCTGCCGTCGGTGTGCCTGGCTTGTGATTGGCTGAAGCATTGCGCCGGGGGCTGCAGCCATGATCGCCTGGTTGAAGGGCGGCACGGCCTGGCGGCCGACATCTGCCATCGCCAGAATCTGCTCGATCATGTCCGCTTGCGGACGGCGGAGCACCCTGCCGTTCGTAAATATGTCGCCATGGCCGCCCAACAGGCCGAAACGCCTGACTGGGCTCCTTGTTGATGTTTGTCATGCCTGCTTACGCAGCATAAACAGTAAATGGGTTTCGCCGCTTCACTGCTCGCAACATTGATCGTCTGCATAACAATCAAAAAGGGCCGCAACATGATGTTGCGGCCCTTTTATTTGCGGCATCACTCCTTGGAGGTTGTTTCCCAGCGGACAAAAGGTTCGATCGTGTATTTTTCCTTTTGAACCTCCGGTTCTTTGGTGCTGGGCCACCAGTGAAAAACATGCAGACCTGTCTGATCGATGGGATTGGAAGACAGGGTGCTCTGGTCGGTAAGGTCCATCGATTCATAACGCATCAACACCGGTTTGTCCGGGAAATGGTCGATTTCGATGATGTCGTCGAGATAGATCTCGTCGATGTCGTCAAAGGCATGGGTGCCGTTGCGGATCGCCATGATCTTATCGCGCATGGCCTTTACCGCTTTGTCTGTATTGTCAGCGGAAAGGAGCATGGTGAAGTAACCGTGTTTTTTATGATGATTTTCGTCGAAGGTAAAATGGGCCATGTATCTCATATCTTAACCTCCTTGTAACGCGGTGCTTCTTGCAGATCGGAAGCTTCAAGTTTGCGTATGTGCATATTTTACCGCAAACGACCGATGCAAGGGAAGCTGGCGAGAACGCGCGCGGCCCCGTTATAGCGCCAGGGCACTGGTCAGCGGCGCTAAAGCGGTTAAAATTAAAACCATCAAGCGATTTTTCGTGGCAATTCACTCTGTTCTGACCTTATTCAAGAGGTAGCTGATGAATATCCTGATGGTCACCAACACCTTTACTCCTCATGTCGGCGGCGTGGCGCGCAGCGTGCAAAGTTATTGCGATGCCTTTCGCCAGCTTGGCCACAGGGTGCTGGTTATTGCGCCGCATTTTGAAGGCGCGCCTGACCACGAACCGGATGTGCTGCGTTTTCCGGCTATTGAGCACTTTCATCGAAGTGATTTTTCCGTGCCGTTGCCGGCCCCGGTCGGTTTGCAGCGCAGGCTTGACGAATTCGCCCCCGACATCGTTCACTCCCATCACCCTTTTCTGCTGGGCGATACGGCACTGCGTACCGCGGCACAACGGCAGCTGCCGATGTTGTTCACCCATCACACCATGTACGAGCGCTACACCCACTATCTGCCCATCGATTCGGAGCGGGTGCGGCGTTTTGCCATCGAATTGGCGGCCGGCTACTGCAATTTGTGCGATGCGGTGGTGGCGCCAAGCACTACCCTGGCCGACTGTTTGCGGTCCCGCGGGGTGCAGAGCCCTATCGAGGTCATCCCCACCGGCATCGATCCGCAACCGTTTGCACAGGCCGATGGCCCGGCTTTCCGGCGCAAGCTGGGTATCCCCGAAGAGGCCTTTTTGATCGGTTATCTTGGGCGGTTGTCGCCGGAGAAGAATCTTGCCTTTCTGGCCCGGGCGGTTGCCGGGTTTATGCAGCAACACCCCGGCACCCGGATGTTGCTGGTCGGTGAAGGGCCTGCGAAGGATGATGTCCAAAGCATTTTCAGCGAATATCAGTTGTCCGATCGCCTGCATCTGGTCGGGCTTCTCGATCGCCCCGAACTCGCATCGGCCTACCGGGCCATGGATGGGTTCGTCTTCGCCTCGCAAAGCGAAACCCAGGGTATGGTACTGGCGGAGGCGATGGCGGCCGGTACGCCGGTGATCGCCGTGGCAGCTCCGGGGGTGCGTGATATCGTGCGGGATGGGCATAACGGACGCCTGCTGGCCAAAGAAAAAACCGATGCGTTCATTGAGGCATTGCAGTGGTTGTTCGAACTGTCGTGCGAAGACCGGCAGCGCCTGCAAGCAGGGGCGTTGGAGACTTCCAGGGATTTCAGTATGTCCCGCAGTGCGGATCGCATGCTGGCTCTGTATCAGCGCCTGATATCCGGACATAACAAAGTGCCGTCTAATCACACACGCTGGCTGGCGGCGCGCCATCGCATGGAAGAGGAATGCAAAATTCTGCACAATATCACCCACGCACTGGCGGAAGCGCTGCGCGCCGAACCGGGATTGCAACCACGGGACAACAGGGAGTGAGCCCCCGCCGTTCAGAGTCCGTCCCATGGCGCGCCCGTCTGTTGGGTGCCATCGGCGCTTTCGTGTTGCGGTTGTGGTGTGCGTCGTGGCGCAAGCGGCTTGTCGGAGTCGAGCATCTCGATGCCTGTATCGCTGCCGGTCAGCATACCCTGGTGCTGTGCTGGCACGGTACTTATGTACCGCTGTTTACCTTGTTGCGCGGTCGGTCGGCTTGCATTCTTACCAACAGATCCCTGCGCGGCCAGGTTATTGCGCAGATCAGCCGCCGGTTTGGCTACGCCGCTCTGGGATTACCCGATGAGCAGGGGCGGCGGTTTCTGGCGGCCTTGCGGCAGGCCTTGGATGAACATACCACCTGGGGCACCGCGGCCGACGGTCCGTTGGGTCCCTGCCATCAGGTCAAACCGCCGCTGGTAAGTCTGGCGGCGCATTTCGGGTTTTCCGTGCAGTTGGTCGGGGTGGCGGCGCGCCATGCCTGGCGCATACATAGCCGTTGGGATCGCATGCTGTTGCCGTTGCCTTTTACCCGGGTCGGTATGGTTCTCAGCGAGCCGATCCGGTTGCCATCCACCATGGATAGAAGCATGGCGGCCCGGCAGGCTGAAACCCTGCAAAACATCATGCAGCAATGCACCATGGCTGCCCAGGATTTGATACGATAAAGGCGTTGCACCCCATCAAACGTAGTGCCGAGGAGGCCTTATGAAACAACCCAGTACGATAAGCGAATACCTCATCAGCCGCCTGATTGATTATGGAGTCGGCCATGTCTTTGGCGTACCCGGCGATTATGTGCTGCAGTTTTACCAACAACTGGAAAACAGTCCCCTGCGCGTCATCAACACTTGTGATGAGCAGGGTGCCGGTTTTGCGGCCGACGCCTATGCCCGACTGCGCGGTCTCGGCGTGGTCTGCATTACCTACTGCGTCGGCGGGCTCAAGATCGCCAATACCACCGCTCAGGCCTTTGCCGAGAAGTCGCCGCTGGTGGTGATCAGTGGTTCTCCGGGCTTGGGCGAGCGCCACCACAATCCGCTGTTGCACCATAAAGTGCGCGATTTCGACACCCAGCTCAACATCTTCCGGCATCTTACCGTGGCCGCCACCGATCTGATCGATGTCGAAAATGCCTGCTGCGAGATCGACCGGGTACTGGCCGCCGCGGTTCGTCACAAACGACCGGTTTATATCGAGCTGCCCCGCGATCTGACCGGGATCGTTTGCAGTTGTGCCCGCAACCCGCTGCCCCAGGCTTCGGGCAGCGATCCCCATGCCCTGCGGGAGGCGCTCGCCGAAGCGGTGCACAGGATCAGCGATGCGAAGCGCCCGGTGCTTGTCGCCGGGGTTGAAATTCAACGCTTCGGTCTGCAAAAACCTTTCATGCAGCTGGTGGAAGCTACCGGCATCCCGTTTGCCACCACCCCGTTGAGCAAGTCGACCCTGTCCGAGGACCATCCCCTGTTTGTCGGCGTCTACGAAGGGGCGGTCGGCAAGGAGCAGACGCGCCAGATCGTGGAACAAAGCGATTGCCTGCTGATGCTCGGTGCGTTCATGACCGATGTCAACCTTGGGATCTTCACCGCCAATTTGGATCAGGCTTTGACTGTTTCCTCCTCCAGCGATGGCAGTTCCATCGCCTTCCACCAATATCCCGACGTTTTGCTGGATGATTTTCTGTCCGGCCTGCTCGACCAGGATTTGCCGCAAAGGGCTCTGACTGTCAGTGAAACACCTGCAACGCCGCCAGCATTTGAGGCGCAGGATAAGCCCATCACCATTGCCCGCCTGTTCGAATATCTGGAAAGTTTCCTCGATAACCATATCGTGCTGTTGGCCGATCCCGGCGAAGCCATGTTTGCCGCCGCCGATCTGACCATCCGCCACCCGTCCGCCTTTCTCTCCCCGGCTTACTACACCTCCATGGGGTTTGCGGTGCCCGGCGCCATCGGCGCCCAGCTTGCCCGCCCTGATCTGCGCCCCCTGGTACTGGTCGGCGACGGCGCTTTTCAGATGACCGGCATGGAAATCTCCACCGCCGCCCGTTTTGGCCTGTCGCCGATCGTGGTGGTGCTCAACAACGGCGGCTACGGCACCGAACGGCCCATGACCGATGGCGGGTTCAACGATATCCCCGCATGGCGCTACAGTCGATTGCCGGAGGTGATCGGAGCAGGCCAGGGTTTCGAGGTGTTTACCGAACAGGATTTCGACCACGCCCTCCAGTCCGCCATGGAGCGTACCGACACACCGACTATCCTTGATGTGCATCTTGACCCCAACGATCAGTCGCCGGCGTTGAAACGTCTTACCGACGCTCTGGGCAAGAAGGTGAGGGGGGAAGCCTGAACAGGGAGCGGTTAGCTGGTAGTTTCCTGGGGAGTATATGCAATATCTGATCGAACACTACGGATACCTGGGGATACTGATCGGTACTTTTCTGGAGGGCGAAACCATCCTTATCCTGGGCGGGTTTGCGGCGCATCAGGGGTACCTGGGCTTGCCGGGAGTGGTTTTTTGCGCCTTCGCCGGATCCCTTTGCAGCGATCAGCTGTTGTTTTTTTTGGGACGGAGGCACAGCCAGTGGCTGTTGCGCAGACGCCCGAACTGGGAGCCTCGGATTGTCAGAGTGAAAAATCTTATCGTTCGCTATCGGATTGCTATTATTCTGACTTTCCGTTTTTGGTACGGACTGCGTATCGTCACGCCTTTTTCCCTGGGCATGAGCAAGGTTCGATGGCCGGAATTTATTATCTTCGACATTTTCAGTTCAGTACTGTGGGCGACTGTGATCGGTTACGCCGGCTATCTTTTCGGTCATGCCCTTAAAATTGTTCTGGGAGATGTCATGCAATACGAAGCGTTGGTTATACTGGGGCTTGCCCTGGTCGGATTGTTCCTCTGGGGAGGACACTTGTTGCGAAAAAGACGGCATCCTGGTTCCGTCTCCGAAAATCTGCAGGATCCCCGTGATGACGAGTAAGAATTTAGTGGATCCACACATGATTTTGCTTCCACAAGAAAGATTGGATTACGTTCAAAAAGAAATTTTGATATGCTGGGCACACGTTTCCGCTCAACAGGTAAGCTGCAGGAATTATACATAAATCGCCTGCATGGGATCTATTCTGTATCAATACCCAACGGATAGGGAGAGGAAGATCATGGCGCAAAAACAGGGACTCAGATTCATTGTTATTGCCGTTTTGTTGCTTCTCGGGGTCTGGTGGTCACTGGCCTTGGCGGACAAGGGGGCAGGGCAGTTCGGCTATCCGGGGGGCAGGTTTATGGCAACAGCCGCCTGGCTCAGCCAGCACCAAAACGATACCAACCTTATTATCGTGGATGTCCGCGAGGGCAAGGATTTTGACGGCAAACTGATCCCGGGTGCGATCCACATGCCCTGGTCTGAATTTCGCTATACCGATACGGCCCGCGGGATCGGCGGCGCTTTTGTCGGTCCGGTTCGGGCCCAGGAGATTCTCGGTGCCCATGGTATTACCCGCGCCGACGAGGTGATACTGTACGATTCGGTCAAAAAAGATGGCGGCGCCACGGCCTCCTATGTGTTCTGGGTGCTCGATCTGCTCGGTCATCAGAAGATGCGCATTCTGGATCGTGGGATCGATGCCTGGGTGGTGGCCGGGAACCAGCTCGCCACCGAAGCGCGGCAGCTAGAGCCTCTGCTCTACCAGGCGCCGACCGCCGAGATCGATCTGCGTCGGCAGGTCGACGGGGGTTTTATCTATGACCGTCTCGGCGATGCCTACTACCAGATACTGGACGTGCGCTCCCAGGAGGAGTACCTGGGTGAAAAACCGAACCCCGCTCTGGACGGCTCGGAATTGAAGCTTGGACATATCCCTACCGCCGTCAACCGGGAATACCGAAGCAACTGGGTCGACCCGGAAACCAAAGCGGTCAAATCCTATGCGGATCTGCAGGAGCATTACCGCGGACTCAACCCGAATACGGCGGTGATCACTTACTGCCACTCCGCCCGCAGAGGGTCTTACGGTTACTACATCCTGCGCCTGATGGGCCTGCAGGACGTGCGGCTCTACGACAACTCCTGGTACGAGTGGGGCAACCCGCAGCTGTACTTCCCCACCGAAACCCAGCCGCGCGAATTTGCCGGTCAGGCTCTGCCGGCAGGCGATATGACCAGCGTCACCGGCACCACTGTCGCGCCGGCCGGCGCAGCCAAGGCCGGGGACGCCAAGCAGCCCAAGGGCGGCTACATCTCCTGTGGAGGGTGACGGTATGAAACAAGATAATAATTCCCCCTACTGGAGCGTGATGCCCGCCGCCATGGCGCTGGCCGGCATCATCGTATTCATCTTCGCCACCTTCGGCCCACCGGCCTCATCCAGCGGTTTCATTACCTTGCTTAAAGGGGTATTGGCCCCTCTGGCGCCCGGTTACATCGCCACCAAGCAGCATTACCTGATGATGCCCGGACCCGGCTCATGGCTCATGGCCTTCGTCCTGGGGATGGCTATCGGCGGCTTCATCGCCGGCCGGACCTTTGCGGTGCCGGTACGCGATGTGCCGGAGCTGTGGGAAAAACGTTTCGGCACGAGTCGCGTAAAACGTTTTCTGGCTGCGTTCATTGGCGGGTTTCTGATTCTGTTCGGTGCGCGGCTGGCCGGTGGCTGTACGTTGGGTCTGTTCATCTCCGGCTCCACCCAACTGGCCATAAGCGGCCTCTACTTCGGTGTCGTCATCTTTGCCGTGGCCATGCTTACCGCGCGCCTGGTGTATGGAAGAACAGGAAAGGAGAAGTCATGACGCTAATTTTGCTTGGACTCTTTTCCGGGATCGCTTTCGGATTCGTCATTCAGCGGGTCGGGGCCACCAATGCCAACAAGATGGCCTTGGCGCATCTGATGCGCGAAGCGCAAATCCCCCAATTCATGCTGCTGGCGGTGGCCTTTTCCGCCATCGGCCTGTTCGGTCTGCAGGCGGTCGGCGTGGGGCGCACCATGGTTTTGCCGACCAGTATCGTCGCCACCGGCCTGGCCGCCGTCATTTTCGGTGTGGGTTGGGGTATTTCGGGCTATTGCCCGGGCACTTGCTGGGCAGCCGCCGGCGAGGGGCGCATGGACGCTGTGTTTGCGCTGCTGGGAGGCTTGGCGGGTGCGGCAACTTTTGCCCAGTTTCACGAAACCCTGATTCCGGCCCTGTATCTGCCCACCAGCCAGGGGCCCATCACCCTGAGTGACTGGCTGGGCAGCAGCTGGCTGGCTGTGGTCGCGTTGGTTGCAGCCATGAGTGGCGCCACTTGGCTGGTCGGAAAGTTGTGGGGCCGTGATAGCGCTTAGCCGCTGGGGGATTTTACTGCTGGCGGTCCTGTTGCTGCTCACCGCTTGCCGGGAGGGGGCACCGCCCGCAGCGGAGTTGGTCATACCCCGCGGTTACGTTGCGACTCTGGAGGTTGAGGTCGACGGCCAGCGTTACGGTTTCGGGCCGTTTGTAGGCTATTATTTTCGGCCCCTCGATCCGGCCGATCTGAGCCGCGTTGCGTTCATCTGTTTCAACGAGCGGCGTTTTTATACCCTCGATCTGCCGGAAAACAGCCGGCTGTTCGAAGGGGAAGGGGTGTTGGTGCGGCTGCCCGACAAGGGTTACCCGCTGCCTGCCGTCGGCGGGCGCATCCGGCCGGTCTTGTTCGACCAGGCTCCAGCAGCCTGGCTGGCAACCCGGCCTGCGCCGCAGGATGAATACGTCCATTTCCATTCCCTGTACAATGCCGCCGGCCCGGTTCTGCGCGGTTACTGGCTGCGCCATCGGGCGACTGCCTCGTTCCTCTACGATATGGGGGGACGGGTCGGACCGGAAGGGCCGCTCTACCACCAGGTCGTGCCGGGAGTTGACCGCAGCTTCGCGCACCTCATCGAGTTTGACTGGGGACCGATGTATGCAAGCATGCAGTGAGAGGCTCCCGGATGAGGTACCAGGGTTGGAAGAACAGCATCCGCGAGAGTCCCTCAGCAGTGCAGCAAACGACAAAATTATCCCTGTAATCCGGAGGGAATCGGGCAGACGCTGGAATAATGATCTTTTTTGTCTCCGAGCAGACCCTGCCAACCCTGAATGATGGCCGAACAGGGCGGAGGGGTCTCGCCCTTGTGCCCCCCAAGGGATGCGACCATGGCCGGAGGAACCAGTTCGCGTCGACAGACAAAAGCGGCCCGCGCCAGGGATACGGCATGCAATGTGCCGGCTGTCTCGAAGCGTTGTTCGAGGTAAAAATATTTATCGTCCCAGGTTACAATGCGGGTAGTGATGTCGAATTTGCGCAACGGCGGCAACGGACGGATGAAGGTGATCTCGGTGGCGTTGAGTACCGGTAGCCAGCGCCGTCGCAACAGCGGTCCCAGCAGTTTCATGCGTGCCAGGTGTTCGATGCGGGCCACATCGAGCAGGCTGAAATAGCGACCGTTGGTCAGGTGTAAGTTGAAGTCGCAGTCGCTTGGCAACACCCGGAAGGATCTGCGGAAAACGTCCGTCAGTTCCGTTCCCGATCTCTGGCGTCTCAGCAGTCTCAACAGCATCCACAGCATGCGAAAATAGAGATTCATCGTTGGATCCCCTATAAATAATTAGTATCCATAAGCTACTCCGCCGTTGCCTGCGGAGGCAAGCGCAATATTACGTATTTATACCTGTTTTCTGTTTCCCGGATAACTCCTTTCTCGATCCTGCCCGGTCTGCCTTACCTGTTTGACAACCATGTAAATAGCGTAACAATTAAATAAAAGAACATAATGAATGGGATGATCGACCAGCTTCGGTTTCATTGCGCACTGGATTCCGGGCAGAGTGGAAACCGAACCATGTCCGGACGTTTTCATCCCGTGGTCAGGAGGAATTTCAATGAAACATGCCCCTCACGACGAAAAACACGCACTTGAGGCGGCCGAATCGGCTCGCGAAACAATTTGGCGGCAGCCGAGTTTCATCGGTGAACTGTTCCTCGGTCGGTTGCGTAGCGAACTGGTGCTGCCCTTTCCCGTTCAGGATGACGCCGACCGCCAGGCCGGTGATGAAGTCCTGGTTCGCCTGAAAGCGTTTCTGATCGAAAAGGTCGATGCCGACCGCATCGATCGGGAAAAGCAGATCCCTGCTGAAGTTATCGACGGCCTTCGAGAATTAGGATTGTTCGGCATCAAGATACCGAAGGAATACGGAGGGCTGGGACTCTCTCAGATCAACTACAACCGCATCATTCAGATGGTGGCCAGTCATTGCGCCTCTACCGCGGTACTGATATCGGCACATCAGAGTATCGGCGTTCCCCAACCGCTGAAGCAGTTTGGCAGTGACGAGCAGAAACGCCAATACCTGCCGCGTCTGGCGGCGGGCGCGGTCAGTGCTTTCGCTCTGACCGAACCGGAGGTTGGTTCGGATCCCTCACGAATGGCAACCCTCGCAATCCCGGTTGAAAATGGCGACGCCTATCTTATCAGCGGACAGAAACTGTGGACCACCAACGGCCCCATTGCCGACTTGCTTATCGTTATGGCTCGCACCAACGATCCGGCGGAGGATCGGCCGGAAATCACCGCTTTCATCGTCGAGGGTGATAGTCCGGGTTTGACGACACGGCACCGGTGCGATTTCATGGGTCTGAAGGGTATTCAGAACGGCCTGCTCAACTTCGACCGGGTTCGTGTACCGAAGGAAAATATTCTGCAGGGTATCGGTCGGGGCCTGGCCCTGGCCCTGCGCACCCTCAACACCGGGCGTTTGACTCTGCCGGCGGCCTGTGGCGGGGCGATGAAACAGGTCCTGGCTATGTCCCGCAACTGGGCCAATGAACGTGTCCAGTGGGGGGTGCCGGTAGGGCGCCACGAAGCGGTGGCCGCCAAATTGGCAGCCATGGCCACCGATTTGTATGCGGTGGAAAGCTTGACCTGGCTGACCTCGTCCCTGGCAGACAAGGCCGCGACGGATATTCGCCTGGAAGCGGCCATGGCCAAGATGTTTTGCAGCGAAGCTCTGTGGCGCACGGTCGACGCCGGAATGCAGATCCGTGGCGGACGTGGGTACGAAACCGCCGATTCGTTGCGTGCCCGGGGCGAAAAACCGATGCCGATGGAGCGCCTGCTGCGTGACGCGCGGATCAACATGATCATCGAAGGCACCAGTGAAATCATGCGCTTGTTCATCGCCCGGGAAGCCCTTGATCCGCATATGAAGGTCGCCGGGGTTTCGCCGACTTCGCAGCGCATCGACATGCTCGGTGCGGCGAAATTTTATGCCGGCTGGTATCCACGGCTGTGGGTGCCTTCATTCGGCACCCCGGGGGATGCGGCGGTTGCCGCCCCGCTGCGCCGGCATCTGCGCTTTGTGCAGCGCGCTGCCAGGCGTTTGGCCCGCGACCTGTTCCACATGCTGGTTTTGCACCGTCAGGGGCTGCAAAGAAAACAAATGGTACTGGGACGGCTGGTCGATAGCGGCGCCGAGCTGTTTGCCATGACCGCGGTGATCTCCCGGGCCTCGGCACCGGACGCAACACAAGGCGTGGAACTGGCCGGGCTTTTCTGCCGCATGGCACGGCGCCGGCTGCGCCAGCTGCATCGAGGTCTCTACAGCAACGACGACAGCCGACTGCGTCCACTGACAAAAAAAATTCTGGCAGGGGAGCTGGACTGGCTGGAGGATAACATCGTGAGTGGTTGGAAAGGGGAGGGATCATGCTGAATATCCGTCGAACCGCGGTGATCGGAGCCGGAATCATGGGCTCCGCCATCGCCGCTCATTTGGCAAATGCCGGTCTTGAGGTGCTGCTGCTGGACCGGGTACCGGAAACCCTGACCGATGAAGAACAGCACCAGGGCCTTACTCTGGAAAGTCCCGCGGTGCGCAACCGGTTGGCTCGACAAGGCCTGGAGCGGGCCATGGACGCCAAACCTGCGGCATTTTTCACACCCCAGACGGCACGCCGGGTGATTACTGGCAACGTGACCGATGATCTGCCCCGGCTGGCCGATTGCGATTGGGTGATCGAAGCCATCGTCGAACATCCCAAGGCCAAACAAGAGCTCTTCTCCCTGGTGGCGCCTCATCTGGCAGCCGGGGCTATCCTGTCAACCAATACCAGCGGTTTGTCGGTCAGTTCTTTGGCCGAACATCTGCCCAAGCCGCTCAGACCGCGTTTTCTGGGGAGTCATTTTTTTAACCCGCCGCGCTATATGGTTCTGCTGGAACTGATTCCCACCCCCTTTACCGATTCGCAGCTGGTCGCCGAACTCGGAGCGTTCGGCCGGCGGCGGCTTGGCAAGGGCATCGTGGTCGGCAAGGATACCCCCAATTTTGTCGCCAACCGCCTCGGTGTGTTTGTCATGTTCAATGCCATGCGCCATGCGCAGGAACTCGGTCTGTCCTTTGCCGAGGTCGATGCTATCGCCGGACCGGCCATGGGGCGGCCCAAGACCGCAGTATTCCGCACCGCCGACCTGGTGGGGCTCGATACCTTGGCGCAGGTGGCGCGCCACTCCTATCAGTTGCTTAGCGGAGACGAAGAGCGCGAGGCCTACCGGATTCCCGATTTTCTGGCGCAGATGGTTGAAAACGGACGACTCGGCGACAAGACCGGCGGTGGATTTTATCGCCGGGACAAACAGGGCAAGCGCATGGTTTATAATCCGGACGCCGGCGACTATCTGCCTCTTGAGAAGCCGGTTTTCGCCAGCCTGGCCAAGGTGAAGGGGATCGCCGACCCCGGCCGGCGCCTGGCGGCGTTGATCGCTGAAGATGATCCGGCCGCACGTTTCGCCTGGTGCCACTTGCGTGACATCCTGCTTTATGCGTTGCGGCGGGTGCCGGAAGTTACCGACCACATCGAGGATATGGATCGGGCCATGTGTTGGGGTTACAACTGGGAAATCGGTCCCTTCGCCATACTCGATGCCATCGGTGTGGAAACCTTCATCCGGCGGCTCGAACGAGATGGGGTCGCGGTGCCGGAAGCCCTGCTGCAGGTGCCGGCTTTCTACAAACTCGAGGCCGATCGAAAATCTGTCTGGGATACGGTTGCAAATAACTACCGGGCGGTTTCCCCGGAAAAGGGAGTGCTTTCTCTCGATCTGATCCGGGCCAGCGGCGGGGTCATGGAACAGGTTGCCGATGGTTCGCTACTCGATCTCGGCGATGGAGTGTTGTGCCTGGAATTTCATGGCAAGAAAAACACCATCGGTCCCGAGTTGCTGGACCTGACTCGTCGTGCGGTACAACGTGCCGAGGACGAGGGGGTGGCGCTGGTGATCGGCAACCAGGGTGAGCTGTTCTCCGCCGGAGCCAACCTGGCCTTATTGACTGAGGCCATGCAGCAGCAGCGTTACGACGCTATCGACGAGATGCTACAGAATTTCCAGAGTGCCACCATGGCCCTTAAATATGCCCGGATCCCAGTGGTGGCTGCGCCGTTCCAACTTACTCTGGGCGGCGGTTGCGAATATGTGCTGCACGCCAGCGCGGTCACCGCGCATGCCGAAACCTATATGGGGCTGGTAGAGGTCGGAGTCGGACTACTGCCGGCCGGAGGCGGCACCAAGGAGCTGGCCTTGCGCGCCCTGGCCCTGGCCGAACGGTATCAGACCGATCCTTCGCCGTATCTGTTCAAGGCTTTTGAACAGATCGGTATGGCCAGCGTCTCCAAATCGGCAGATGAACTGTTCGCCCTTGGTTATCTGCGTCCCGGCGACGCAGTGAGCATGAACCGCGACTGCCTGCTCGGTGACGCCAAGCGTCAGGCATTGGGGCTGGCTGCTACTTTCCGACCGCTGATGGCCGGCGGCAATTGGCCGGCCCCGGGCCGCAGTATAGCGGCGACCATGAAAAGCCGCCTTTGGAATCTGCGCATGGGGAAATTCATCAGTGAATACGACGAGCTCATTGGCGGACTCATCGCCGATGTGCTGTGCGGCGGAGACCTGGCGGCAGGTACCCCGATCACCGAGGATTACCTGCTGGAACTGGAACGGGAAAATTTTCTGCGGTTGTGCGGGGAAGCTCGTACCCATGAACGCATCAAGCACATGCTTGTCACTGGCAAGCCGTTGCGTAATTGAGGTTCAGGTAAAGAGAAAAGGCTTATGTCACCACGAAGAGTGACTAAGTCCAGGGAAAAAATTTCAAGGTAAAAGGGGGCTGTCCAAATAGCTTTTCTTCATGTTCTTCTTGTCCTTCGTGGTGTGAAGATAAGCGAATACATAAAAATTGGAGGGCATCATGAAAGCTGCCTATATACTCAGCGCGCTGCGTACCCCGGGGGGCAAGGCTCCGCGCGGCCAGTTTCACCAGATGCGCCCGGACGATTTGGCTGCGACGGTCATTCGGGGCGTACTTGCAAACACCGGTATTGATCCGGCGAGAATCGAGGACGTGATCCTCGGTTGTGCTTTTCCCGAGGGTGAACAGGGGATGAACGTGGCGCGCATCGCAGCCTTGCGGGCTGGATTGCCGGTGGCGGTGCCGGCCATGACTATCAACCGTTTCTGTTCCTCAGGGTTGCAGGCCATCGCCCTGGCGGCCGAACGGGTCATGGCTGGCAATGCCGACTGCATTATCGCCGGCGGTACCGAATCGATGTCCATGGTCCCGATGGGTGGCAACAAGTACAGTGCCAACCCGCACCTGGTGGATGACTGGCCGGAGGCCTATGCGGCCATGGGCATCACAGCGGAGCTGGTGGTTGAGCGGCAGCATATCTCCCGCGAAGACCAGGACGCCTTCGCTTGTGCCAGCCATCACAAGGCGGCGCGGGCCCAAGCCGAGGGTCGCTTCAAGGATGAGATCATACCGGTGGAAGTCAAAACCTCCCGCCTGGTGGACGGTCACCCCGAATTCCAGGTTATGACCACCAGCGAGGACGAGGGCATCCGCCCCGAAACCAGCCTTCAGGCCCTGGCCCGGCTCAAGCCGGTATTTAAACGTGACGGGACGGTCACAGCGGGCAATACATCCCAGATGACCGATGGTGCCGCAGCGACACTGGTGGTTTCCGAAGAATTTCTGAAAAGCACCGGATTGCAGCCCCAGGCCCGCTTTGCCGGTTTTGCCGTGCGTGGGGTGGCCCCGGAACTCATGGGCCTCGGCCCGGTGGAAGCGGTTCCCGTGGTCCTTAAACGGGCTGGCCTGAGTCTTGGGGACATGGGGCTTGTCGAACTCAACGAAGCCTTTGCCGGTCAGGCCCTGGCGGTGATTCGGGCGCTGGAATTTGATGAACAGCGGGTCAACGTCAACGGCGGCGCTATTGCTCTGGGGCATCCCTTGGGTTGCACCGGGGCCAAGCTGACCGCCACCCTGCTGGCGGAAATGGCTCGTAGCCAGACCCGCTACGGTCTCGTGACCATGTGTATCGGCGGTGGCATGGGCGCCGCCGGTGTTTTTGAAAGAATTTAGGAGCCTGTCCGACAGCCTCCTGGAGCCTCGCAGTTCTGGCGGGGCGGCCCGTAACAGAAATGGAGGTTTCCGCGCCATGCCTGAGCCAACAACGACAAACGAAACCTTGCCACTCATGATTATCAAGCAGGCCAAACTTAGTCCGTCGCGCCCCGCGTTACGGCATAAGGTTCAAGGCACCTATCTGGATATTTCCTGGGGACTGATGGCCACACAGATCCGCCGCTACGCATCGGCCCTGCTGGCCCTCGACCTGAAACCGGGCGAGCGGGTTGCCATCATGGCACCCAACTGTGCGCGCTGGGTGTATGCCGATCTAGGAATCATGGCTGCCGGCGGGGTGACTGTGCCTCTCTACCAGACCGAGAGTCTGGAGAATATTCTGCATATCCTGCGTGATTCCGGCAGCCGTTTCCTGTTCCTTTTTTCCCTGGTGGCCGCTCAGGATCTGGCAGAACGCCTGGACGAACTGCCGCAACTGGAGAAGGTGGTGCTTTTGGAGGGGCATCTGGAACATCGGCAGTTTGAGGACGTCACAATTTTTCTCTCCCGGGCCCGCGACAGCCACGACAAAAAACTTCAAAAAATCCTGGACAAGGGGCAGGGATCGGATATCGCCACCCTGATCTACACCTCGGGCACTACTGGGCCGTCTAAAGGAGTGATCCTCACTCATAACAATATCTTTGCCGCCATCCGGGGGGGAGTGTCGGCTTTCGATATCGGCCCCAATGACGTCTGTCTGTCCTTTCTTCCCCTGTCCCATGTCTTCGAGCGGGTCGACGGCTATTATTTGATGTTGCTCAGGCGTGCGGTTATCGCCTACGCCGAGAGCATCGACACCGTGCCTCTTAATCTGCGTGAAGCCTGTCCGACCCTGGTCATCGGCGTGCCGCGCCTGTTCGAAAAGATGCATGCCCGTATCATGGAGCAGGTCATGTCCGGCTCCTGGCTGAAAAGACAGGTGTTTTTCGGCGCCCTCAAGATCGGCCGGACCTTCGCCGCATCCAGGCAGAATGGTGCAAAGCCGGCCTTCTGGTTGCGGTGCGGAATGGCTCTGGCCCGCACGGTAGTGTTTGATCGGTTGCGCCAGCGCCTCGGAGGCCGCCTGGGCTTTTTCGTCTCGGGGGGCGCTCCCCTGATGCGCAACGTCGCCGAGTTTTTTCTCGCTGCCGGTATCCCGGTATATGAAGGTTACGGTCTTACTGAAACCGCTGGCGGAATCGCCGTCAACACCGTCGAGCACTTGCGGGTCGGTACCGTTGGCAAGCTGATGCCCGATACCCGTATTCGTATCGCCGAGGACAAAGAAATTCTGCTGCATGGCCCGAGCGTATTCCAGGGCTACTGGAACAATCCGGATGCGACTGCCGCAGCTTTGCAGGATGGTTGGCTAAAGACCGGCGACATAGGCGAACTTGACAAGGATGGCTATTTAAAAATCACTGATCGGAAAAAAGATATCATCGTCACCGCCGGCGGTAAAAATATCGCCCCGCAAAACCTGGAAAATCGTTTCAAAAGTGACAGCCTGCTGACCGACGCCCTGGTCTACGGGGATGGCAAGCCGTATCTCACCGCCCTTCTGGTGCCTGACTTCGAAATTCTGGAGAGCTTCGCCAGGCGCAACAAGATCGATTTCCTCAACCATTGCGACCTGGTCACCCATCCGAGAATTCTCGATCTGGTGCGGGAACATATCGACACCCTGCAGGAAGACCTCCCTTCTTATAGCCGCATCAAGCGCTTCATCCTTATCTCGCGTGAATTTTCCAGCGAGGGTAACGAAATCACCCCGACCCTTAAGCTCAAACGCCATATTATCGCCAGCAACTTCCATCGTGTGCTTGAAGGCCTGTATCTGGCCGAGGATCACGGCATTCACGACAGCGGTTTCTGCATTGTCGGCGAGCCGGATGAACCGCCACCGAACAAAGATGCCTGAAAATGATTTTTCTCTTTAGTTGTTTATCAGGTTTACACTATCATAAAACCTTCCCTTTAACCGGTTTTAGCGAAAGATTGCCCTATACCTCGCGCGGTTCTGTTCCTTATGAATCGGGCCGGTGAAAACTGTCATTCCGTTTGTTTGGTCAAACAGCACCGTTTTGCCCTTCCCCGGGGCGTGGAGTCGCGTGTGACCCAGTCCAAAGACCCAAAAGACGCCATGGAAAATGTTTTCCAGCCGGAAACCTCCTCCGCCTGCAATGGTTCATCAACCGCCGCCGGGCTGTTCGATGAAATGGTCCACCTGATACCGGATCCGGTATTTTTTAAAAATATGGACGGTACGTACCGGCGTTGCAATGCCGCGTTTGAACGATTCCTTGGCAAGGAGTGCGCGGAAATCGTCGGTAAAACCGACCATAATCTATTTTTGCCTTCTATTGCTCATGTCAATCGCCATAACGATGCCCGTCTTTTGCAGGAAAATCTCCCTGTTCATAGGTACGATACCAGCATTGTCAGCGGGAACGGCAGACGGCGTGATGTCATTATCCAGATTGCACCCTTAACCATCAAAGGCGGGCCGACGGGGATCTTCGGTATCATCAAGGACATTACCGAACGCAGGCGTGCCGAAACCGCCCTGCGGGAGAGAAAGGATCTGCTGCACCGCATAACCGATAACATGCTTGATCTGGTAAGCGAAGCCGACGAGCATGGATTCTTCCGTTATCTGTCACCCAGCCACGAATCGGTTCTGGGGTTCGTTCCGGAAATGTTGGTCGGTACATGGCTGTACGATCTGATGCATCCGGACGACCTGGAGCGCATGCGGATTACTTTTCAAGTAACCCTGCCGGCGTTGAAAAGCGTACGGGCGGAGTTTCGTTATCGGCATGCCGACGGGCATTACATCTGGCTCGAAACCATAGCCAAATGCACTACGGACAAGCTCAACCGCATTAACGGCGCGGTGTTTGCCAGTCGCGATGTCACGGAGCGTATCCGTACCGAAAAAGCCCTGCGCAACAGCGAAGAGCATTTGCGGCGCATTACCGACAATATGCCTGCCCTGGTCAGCACCGCCGATACAAAAGGTATTTTCACCTATCTCAGCCCTTCGCACCGGGGAATTCTGGGTTTTGATCCCGAGGCGCTGGTTGGTACCTGTCTCTGGAACTGGATGCACCCCGAAGATATGGAACGCATGCGGGAGGCTTTTCAGGTCACGTTGCCCGCCCAGAAAAAGGTGCGGGCCGAATTTCGCTACCGCCATGTCGATGGCCACTATATCTGGCTGGAAACGGTGGCCAAATGCACCACTGAGGGGTTGCGCGTCACCGGTTCGATCTTCGCCAGCCGCGACATCACCGAGCGCCGCCGTGCCGAGATTGCTTTGCGTGAGGTCAACCAGACCTTGCAGGCTACTTTTCACGCATCTCCCCTGGCCATTTTCGTCCTTGATCGGGAAGGGTGCATTCAGCTATGGAATCCGGCCTCGCAACACATGTTCGGCTGGACGGAAGAAGAGGTGCTGGGTAAATTCTACCCCCTTGCACCGGAGCATCGGGAGAATGAATTCAGGCAAAATTTGATCCGTATGAACCGGGGGGAGGAATTTCACGGCAAGGAGACCAAACGCTGTCGCAAGGACGGGACGCTGCTTGACATCAGTTTTTCCACCGCACCTTTATATGATCAGCATGGTGCAATTATCGGCACTGTCGGTATCCTGGCCGACATCAGTGAGCGTAAGCGTACGGAAGTCGCCCTGCGGGAGAGTGAAGAGCTTTTCAGGCAGATTTTCGAACAGAATGAAGATCCGTCCTTTCTACTCGATCCGGATACCCTGGCGATCCTCGATGCCAATGCCGTGGCTGTCCGATTGTACGGTCACAGTAAAGAGACGCTGCGTGCCTGCGGGCTTGAGCTGCTCATGAGACCGCCGGTACTGGCAACTTTTTCCCAGCAGGTGGTCCAGGAACAGAGCATCCTGGCTGATGATGCGACCTGGAGCCACGTGTCGCCTCTCAGTACCATCGACAGTGTCGGCAACGTCGTGATGGCCTCGTTTCGCGGGCGGTTACTGCGCTCCAGAGGTCAGATGTATCTTTACGGAATCTTCCGTGATATCACAGAAAAGCTGCGTATCCGCAAGGAGCGCAGCGAATTGCAGGCCAAATTGATTCAGGCCAACAAGATGACCGCCATCGGCACCCTGGCTTCGGGGATCGCGCATGAGATCAATAACCCGAACAACTATCTGCTCGCAAACGCGCAGTATCTTGAAGGCGCCTGGCCCGATATACGCCATACCCTGCAGGACCATGCCGACCGCAATCCCGACCTGACCATCGGCGGTCTGCCTGTTCAGGAAGCATTCAGGGATATCCCGCAGTTGCTGCAAAGCCTCATCGAGGGCTCCAGGCGCATCAAAAGTATCGTTACAAGTCTCAAGGACTTTTCCCGCCAGGACGATGAATCGATGCGCCGGCCTTTCGATATCAACCGGGTCATCAATGCCGCGCTGATCATCCTGGCCAATAAGATCAAGAAAAGCACGGACCATTTCAGCTGCAACCTGGCGGCAAATCTGCCGCAGATCGTAGGGCATTACCAGAAGATCGAACAGGTCATCATCAACTTGCTCATCAACGCTCTGCAGTCCCTGCCGGATCGCCAGTCGGGGGTTTTCCTCAGCACGGCTCTGCAGGATTCGCCACGCAGCGTGGTCATCAAAATCCGCGACCAGGGCGTCGGTATTCCCGAGGACATCCGAAGTCGCATTCTCGATCCCTTTTTCACCACCAAACACAAAACCGGCGGCACCGGTCTCGGTTTGTCGATCTGCTACGCCATCCTCAACGATCATCAGGGCAGCATTGATTTCGATTCCGAAATCGGTGCCGGCACGACGGTCACCGTGACTCTGCCGGCCCTCTGACATATTTCCGGAGACCGGGCATTAAAAAATCCGGGAGGGGACTAGGAGGGTACCCCACCCGGATGCACAGGGTTTATCGCAGAAATCAACCCCGCTTCTTACAATGCATCGCAATGCCGTCTCTACCGGGGACATGCATCCGGTCTGTCTTTCGTCTTGGATCAAAAATCCCAGAAGGCATCGATCTCTTCGGGCGTGAAATCCCATACCACGTTGTGAGGCGGCAGGGGATCGTACTCGAAGAATTCGGGTAGGCGGTCGTCGGCGTTGCTGAATCCGGCTGCCAGATTGAAGGCGTGCTCAAGCTTGAGCACTGCTTTGCCCATCTCGATAAAGCCACCCGGGTCGATCTCGACTCCGAAGCGGGCGCTGAGCATATCGGTAAGGGCGGGAAAAGCTTCTTGCAGATCCAGAATCGGAAAGGCCACGAAGATGCACATGCCGGTGCTGTCCATGGCCGTGGTGGCGATCTGCAGGTTGCGGGAGAGTTCCACCTGACCGTCTTTCCGCAGCGGATCGACGAAACCGCCGCATTTAAGGATATTGGTGGCCACCGCGTAACCTGCCGTGTGGTCGGCACCCATGGTCGAGGTGGCGTAGGTGATACCGATCCCCTTGACCGCACGGGGGTCGTAAGCCGGGATACTCTGATTCTTGACCACCGGTACCCGTGTCAGCCCGTAGGCTTCTCCGACCGACCCGGCGCCGTTGCCGACGATGTGGCCCAGGGCGGTGCCCCGGCCGACTTCTTCGCGCAGCAGGCGAATGGCCCCTTCGCCGTTGCCCCAGGGGATAACGCCGGCCTCCATGGCTACCCCTATGGTGACGACCCCCTCGATGGAATCGATGCCGATGTCGTCCATGATGTTGTCGCACTCGGCGATCTGGTCCAGATTATCGATCAGACAGTGCGCCCCCAGTCCCCAGATGGTTTCATATTCAAACCCCGAGGTCAGATAATTTTCCTCGGCATCGTTGTAGACCTGCGAGCACTGGATGATGCAACCGGCATGGCAACCGTGCTTGGGGTGTCCGTTGCGGGAAACGATGATATCGTGCATGGTTTCGCCGGAGATCATGTCGTGTTTCTCGTATTGTCCGTAGCGGAAGTTTTTGGTCGGCAGGCCACCGGCCTCATTGAGGACATTGACCAGTACGTTGGTGCCGTAAGTGGGCAGACCCTGCCCCGTCACCGGATGATCCAGCACCGCTTTGGCGAAAGCGCGCGCCCCCTGTTTGAATTTGTCGTTATCGACGATCGGGACCTTGCCGGCGCCCTGACTGTCGACGGTGATGCACTTGATGCGCTTGGCACCCATAACCGCCCCCAGACCGCCGCGTCCATGGCTGCGAATCTTGTGATCCGGGTCCTTGACCGAAATATTGGCGGCGCGCATCCGTTTTTCGCCGGGCACGCCGATGGACATAACCCCGACCTTGTCGCCGTAACGTTTTTCCATGGCTTCGATAACGGCGAAATTCTGCATGCCGACGGTCTCGGTTTCTTCTTGGATCGTCACTCCATCCATGGTGACGTGCAGGTGATACCACTTATCCTGCTTGGGATGTCCTTCGATAATCATGGCCTTGATCCCCATGCGCGCGAATTGCTGGGCGGTGGTGCCTCCGGAATTCGATTCCTTGATGCCGTTGGTCAACGGACTTTTGCTGCCCAGCGACATGCGTCCCGAGTTGGCCGCCGGGGTGCCGGACAACATCCCGGGGGCGAATACCAGCTTATTGTTCGGCCCCAGGGGATGACAGGTCGGCGGTACCTCGGCGGCCACCACGGTACTGGTCAATGCCCGCCCGCCTAAAGTCACCCACTCAGCCGGAACCGCCTCGGTTGTCACCGTCAGTTCCGTCATGTTCACCCGAATAATTTTATCCATTTCAATTCTCTCCCTCCGTGTTGTGAGATTTTCGGGACCGGCGGCCTCCCCGACCATCCGCGTAACCCAAGTGCGGGCAGCAACTTGAGCAGGGTCTGTGCCAGCAGGATGAGGGCAAGAAAAGTCGAATAAGTTCAATGTCTTGGGTGGGTTTTTGTGCGGTAGCGCTACGGGGTGGGGCTGCAATGTTACACGCGTGGCTTAACCCGGGTGCGAGGCGCCCCGCCTGCCTTGCCATCGACTCCAGGACTCTCCACGACATCGCTGCGTGCGGTAAGATCGTTGTCCGTTTCCCATTAAAATTCAAAGGCTTGGCGGAAGGGTGCAAGGGCAGACTCCTTGTGCAGGAAAAAGCAACGCATATTGCAGCCGCAGGCTGCCGCAAAAAAACCGCCCGCCTGTACCTTCCATCCCCGGTGTCGCCGGTCCCTGCAAGGTTTGTTGCATTTGCAAGACCTCTTTACCCGCCTTTGCAACCTTGATCCCACCGCCTTCCCGCTTAAATCACTCCCCGCGTGAAGCCGTAGCACCGTTGCACCCCCACAGTCGCGAAAAACTTCTCGCAAACGATATAATTAATTGAAAATACGGTTACTTAGGCAGCGTATACGAGACTGGCACTTGGCTTGCTCATAGAAGGTTTCCAACTTCCGGAAAATCCGGATGAGGGCTTGCCGAGTCGGGGCTCATTTCAACCAGCTGCAAAGGATAAAACCATGTCAACACCAGGCAACTATCGGATTCTGGCCATCAACCCGGGGTCTACCTCGACCAAGGTGGCACTGTTTGAGAACAACACATTGCTGTTGCAGGACACCCTGCGTTACGACACCGACGAACTGGCCGCCTTCGCCCATGTGCCCGACCAGTATTCCTTCCGGCGCGACACGGTGCTGCGTTGGCTTGAAAACCACGGCATCGGTATCGCCAGTCTGGACGCCGTGGTTGGGCGGGGCGGCCTTTTCAATCCCCTGGAAAGCGGTACCTATGCCGTCAATCAGGCGATGCTGGAGGAAATGCGTGCCATCGGCCCTCGGGAACATGCTTCGAACCTCGGTGTGCTGATTGCCGACGAAATCGCGGATCTCGCAGGTGTGACGGCCTATACCGTTGATCCGGTGACGGTCGACGAACTGGACGACCTCGCCCGGTATTCCGGCCTTGCCGAAATTGAACGGCACAGCATCGCCCATGCCCTGAATATTAAGGCGGTGGCACGTCGGGCCGCCGCCGAGCATTTTTCCGAGTATGGGGATCTCAATCTGATCATTGCGCATCTCGGCGGAGGCGTCTCCGTCACCGCCCATCGGCACGGTCGCATGGTCGATGTCAGCGGCGCCCTCGACGCCGGACCTTTTTCTCCGGAGCGCAGCGGCACCTTGCCCCTGTTGGATGTGGTCGAACTCTGCTTCGGGGGTACCTTCACCAAGGCGCAAATCAAGAAAAAGCTGATCGGGCAGGGGGGGCTGGTTTCCTACCTGGGAACCAATTCAGCTATCGAGGTCGGCCGGCGTATCGCCGGGGGGGATGCCAAAGCCCTGGCGGTGGCCCGGGCCATGGCTTACCAGATCGCCAAGGAAATCGGCGCCATGGCCACCGTGCTGAATGGCGAGGTGGATGCCATCGTCCTGACCGGCGGGGTGGCGTACTGGAGCGAACTGGTCGAATGGATCCGCGAACGGGTCGGATTTATCGCCACGGTATGGACCTATCCCGGCGAGGACGAAATGCTCGCTCTTGCCGAGGGCGCCTTGCGCGTGCTGCGGGGAGAAGAGGCCGCCCGGCAGTACATCCCCCGCTGAAATTCCCGGCGCATCCCTGCCCGAGGGGATCTGTGATGAATCATTTCAGGTGAGTCAGTCAAACAATTCGGAGTGAAACAACAGGAGGGTTACATCATGAAAACCGTACAAGCCATGCACATCGTCGATCCGCCAACCGCCGCGCCGATGGAGGTCCGCTGCGCCATCCCCGATGCGACGGGCAATCCCGCGCCCTTGGGCCTGTTCGGCTTCGGCCTGACCACCGTATTGGTCAATCTGCACATCGCAGGGCTGTTCCCTACCGACAGCATGATCCTGGCCATGGGGATCTTTTACGGCGGGCTCGCCCAGATCCTCGCCGGCATCATGGAATGGAAAAAGAACAACACCTTCGCCACCACGGTGTTTACCTCTTACGGCCTGTTCTGGCTGAGCTTCATCGGCCTGATGACATTCCCGCGGCTCGGTCTCGGCGAGGCTCCCGGGATGCCTTCCCTGGTAGCTTACCTGGTGGTATGGGGATCATTCACCCTTGCCATGTTCGTAGGCACGTTCCGGCTTAACCGGGCCCTGCAGCTCACCTTTGCCCTTGCTGTGGTGTTGTTTTTCGGACTGGCCATCGGCGATGCCTTGGGTAGTCACGCCATCAAGGTCGCCATCGGTTTTGAAGGGATCCTCTGCGGCCTGTGTGCCGCCTACACGGGACTGGCCCAGGTACTCAACGAGCTTTACGGCCGCATCATCCTGCCTCTCGGTCCCGTGCGCCGATAAGTTCGGGGTTCCATGCAGCCGGGGCATGTTCCAGAGAGGGCAAAACAGGTAATGAACTTCTGCCGATTTTTCGATTCGAAGACCAAGACCATTATTGTCCTGGAAGGCTTGGCCGGAAGGCCCATTCAGGAAATTTGTCAGGAGTACAACATCCGGGAAGAGGAATACCGATGGTGGAGGAAGGTTTTTCTGCAGAACTCCCCCAAGGTATTCGACTGGGATTTTGAAGACCGCTGTATTGATGGTGGGATGCAGTCCAGGGGTTGACCTGGCCGCATCCATCTCCGCCATCCGGAGAGCGGACTTCCATGCGATCAAACACACAGGAGGAGAAACATGGCAAAAACGATCGACCAGATGGTCCGGGCCGCACAGTCAGCCCTGAAAACATTCAGCACTTTCAACCAGGAACAGGTGGATAAAATCACCGAGGCCATGTGTCAGGCCGGGGTGGCGGCCTCTACCATATTGGCCGAAATGGCTGTAGCGGAAACCGGGCTGGGCAAAGTGGAGGACAAAATCGTCAAGAACCACTTCGGCAGCCAGGTCGTCTACGACAACATGAAGGGCAAGAAATCCGTCGGCATCCTGCAGGACGAGGGCGGCATCGTGGAAATCGCCGAGCCATTCGGCATCATTGCGGGCGTCACCCCGACCACCAACCCGACCGCCACCACCATGTTCAAATGCCTCTCCGCCATCAAAGGGCGCAATGTCATCATCCTCGCGTTTCACCCGCGGGCCCAGCAATGCAGCGCCGAAGCCGCCCGTGCCTTGCTGGAGGCGGCGGTGGACGCTGGCGCGCCGGCCGACTGCATCCAGTGGATCGAGGAACCGTCCGTCGAGGCGACCAACGCCCTGATGACCCATCCGGACATCAGCATGGTCATCGCCACCGGCGGCGGCGCCATGGTCAAGGCCGCCTACAGTTCCGGGCATCCGGCCCTCGGTGTCGGACCCGGCAACGTGCCGGTATATATCGAAAAAACCGCCAATCTGAACATGGCGGTCGGCGACATCATCGCTTCCAAGACCTTCGACTACGGCACCTTGTGTCTCACGGAACAGTCGGTGATTTTCGACGATGCGGCAGTCGCCGCCCGGGCCCTGGCTTTGTTCGTGGAGAAGGGCGCCTATTTATGCTCCGTGGAGGAAAAAGCCCTGCTGGAAGAGATCATGTTCGATAAGGCACGGGGCGTGGTCGCCGCCGCCGTGGTCGGCCAGTCGCCGCAGAAGATCGCCCAATTGGCCGGTTTCAGCGTGCCCGACGCAGTGAACCTGCTGTTGGTGCCGTTGACCGCCATCGGTTCGGAGGACTGGATGAGTCACGAAAAGCTATCCCCGGTGCTCGGCTGGTATATCGCGGATGGCAAGGACGACGCCATCGACGCCGCAGTCCGGCAGCTCGAATTCGGCGGCGCCGGGCATACGGCGGTGGTCTTTTCCAACAACGAAGAGGTCCTCAGCGAATATGCCGTCAAGGTGCCGGCCGGCCGGGTGATCTTCAATCAGCCCTCCATGCACGGCGTGGTCGGCCTGTACAGCGCCATGACCCCGTCCTTTACCCTCGGTTGCGGAGCCCGTGGCGGCAACATCACCGCCGAGAACATTACCTTCAAGCACCTGCTGAATATCAAGCGGGCCGCCAGGCGTCTGGAACCGGAGCCAGCAGACCTGTAGAACCTACGGCAATCGCTATCTGCAAGCCCCCGGTTCATCAGGCATGAACCGGGGGTTTTTGCATGAACGTTTCCGACCACAGAAGGAGGAGTCAATATGTCCCTTGCTAAACAATACCGTAGCAAACTGACCTCGGCCTCAGAGGCGGTCAAGGTCGTCAAATCCGGCGACTGGGTCGATTACGGCTGGTGCCTCGGCCATCCGGTGGTTACCGACCGGGCGTTGGCCGCTCGCGCCGCGGAACTTGCTGATGTCAAGGTTCGCGGCGGCGTGACCATGTGGATGCCGGAGATCTGCGCCATCCCGGATCCGGCCAAGCATTTCACCTGGAATTCCTGGCACTGCTCCGGTGTCGATCGCAAGATCATCGCAGCCGGTTGTGGCTACTATGGGCCCATGCGTTATTCCGAGTTGCCCCGTTTTTATCGGGACAGCGTTGATCCCGTCGATGTCGCCATGTTCCAGGTCGCTCCCATGGACGACCACGGCTATTTCAATTTCGGCCCCCAGGCCTCTCATCTGATGGCGGTTTGCGAGCGCGCCAAGGTCATCATCGTGGAGGTCAACCGCAACATGCCCCGTTGCCTGGGCGGCAACGAAGAGGCCATCCATATCTCCCGGGTGACCCATGTCGTCGAGGGGGAAGACAGTCCGCTGGCCCAGTTGCCTTCGGCGCCCCTTACCGACATCGACAACCGGGTCGCGCAACGGATCGTCGAAGAGATCCCTGACGGGGCCTGCCTGCAACTCGGTATCGGCGGGATGCCCAATGCCGTCGGCATGCTCATCGCCGAATCCGACCTCAAAGACCTGGGGGTGCATACGGAGATGTATGTCGATGCTTTCGTCGATATGTCCCTGCGAGGCAAAATCAACGGTTCGCGCAAGACCATCGATCGGTTCCGCCAGGTATTCGCCTTCGCCGCCGGTACCCCGAAGCTGTACGAGTTTTTGCATAACAACCCGCAGATCATGAGTGCCCCCGTCGATTACTGCAACGATGTGCGCAACGTCGCCATGATCGACAACTTCGTTTCAATCAACAATGCCGTGGAGGTCGACCTGTTCGGCCAGGTTTCCTCCGAATCGGCCGGGGTCCGTCAGATCAGCGGCACCGGCGGCCAGCTCGACTTCGTTATGGGAGCCTATCTGTCCAAAGGAGGCAAAAGCTTCATCTGCCTGTCTTCGATCTATGGCAAGGGCGACCAGGTCAAATCGCGGATTGTGCCGACGCTGGCCCCCGGCAGCATCGTGACCGACAGCCGCTCCTGCGTACAGTGGGTGGTAACGGAACACGGCAAGGTCAACCTGAAAGGCATGAATACCTGGCAGCGGGCGGAGGCTCTCATCTCCATTGCCCATCCCGATTTTCAGGAGGAGCTTATGGCCGCAGCGGACGACATGGGGATCTGGCGCCGCAAAAACTGCCGCTGACCGGTGCAATATTTGTTGCAGGAGACAGGTATGTTGCATCCCCTTGAAACAATGAAAACAGAAGATGCAAATGAAAGTCATTGAAATAATGGTGATTTTTTGAATAACTCAGGGTGGTATGGTCGCTGCAATCTGTATTTACCGTGACGCTGCCATCCAGGCATCCAGCGGCTTCGGCTGCGTGTAGCCATGTATGACAGGTAGTGCTGATGTTGCCGGGTAGAGGCGGCGCTCCCCCTTATCCTCCCAGATGATGAAATACATAGGGGAGGCGTCGCCTCTTAAATCAGGTTTGTTCGCAACACCAGCAGAGCGTGAAGTTACCGTTACCGATTAAAGAATCCATCGAGGGGAAGACATGGACCTGATTGCGAAGATCAAGCAAAATGCCCGCCGCCAGCCGCAAACCATCGTGTTGCCGGAAAGTTACGATGATCGCATGCTGCTGGCCGCCGATCAAATAACCTCCGAGGGGCTGGCCCGCATTGTGCTGCTCGGTGACCCGGAGTCCCTCAGGGACAGGGCGGTGGCGATCGGCGCCGACCTGGGCGGGGTTACCTTGCTGGCGCCCGCCGCCAGTCCCAGGCTGCAGGACTATGTCGATGAACTGGTGGCCCTGCGTAAGCACAAGGGACTTACCGCTGACGAGGCATGCAAACATCTGCTGGCGTTGGACCAGTTGTATTTTGCGGCCATGATGGTGCGCAAAGGGGATGCCGACGGCGCTGTGGCCGGGGCTTTCAACAGTACCGGCGATGTGCTGCGGGCGGCGCTGCAGGTGGTGGGGACCGCTGACGGCATCCGTACCGTATCCTCGGTTATGCTGATGGTGACCCCCAATCAGACGTTGGGAGAAAACGGCACCCTGCTGTTCGCCGACTGCGTGGTCAATCCCAGACCCGATGCGCAGGCCCTGGCCGAAATCGCCGTGACCACCGCCAGAAGCTGCCGAAGTCTGCTCGGGGTGGAGGCGCGGGTGGCGCTGCTGTCTTTTTCCACTATGGGTAGTGCCAGCCACGAGGAGGTGGACAGGGTGCGTCAGGCCCTGGACATCGCTCGTCGCCTTGCACCGGATGTGCTTATCGACGGGGAAATGCAGTTGGATGCCGCTATCGTGCCTCATGTCGCCGGCCAGAAAGCGCCGGATTCGCCGGTCGCCGGGCGTGCCAATACCCTGATCTTTCCCGATCTCAATGCCGGAAATATCGGTTACAAACTGACCGAGCGAATCGCCGGGGCAAAGGTTGCCGGTTTGATGGTGCAGGGGCTGGCCAAGCCGGTCAACGACATGTCCCGCGGCTGTTCGGTGGAGGATATCGTCAGTACCGTGGCCATGACCGCCGTGCAGGCCCAGGGATGAACGCTGCATGAGCCTTTGATCAGCACTTTTCTGGTAAAAAGAGGCAATGGCAGGTAAAATGCTTTTGTCCCCGGGCAATAATCCCGCATACATGAAGCAGGTGGGCAGCTGACCCTGCCCATCATTCCCATCTGAAAGACGAGGAAAACATGGCGCCTGTCTGTGACAACCTGCCCGTTCTGCTGGTCGATGATGAGCCCAATATACTTTTCAGCTCCCGCACCATTCTGCGTAGTGCCGGTATCCGCGAGGTAGAAACCTGCGATGACAGCCGCATGGTTATGTCGTTGCTGGCCAAGCGCAACTTCGGGGTCGTCGTCCTTGACCTGTTCATGCCCCATGTCTCCGGCCAGGAACTGCTGGTCGATATCTGTCGTAAATACCCGCATATCCCGGTACTCATCATGACCGCCAGCGACGAGCTGGACCTGGCGGTGCAGTGCATGAAGACGGGGGCTCACGATTACCTGGTGAAACCGGTAGATAAAACCCGCTTTGTGACCAGTGTGCAACGCACCCTGGAATTGTGCAACCTGCGCAACGAGGTTCACCTGCTCAAGGAACAACTCCTTTCGGATCAGCTCGAACATCCGGAAGTATTCGCGCCCATCATCACCTGCAGCAAGAAGATGACCGGCATTTTCCGGTATATGGAGGTCATCGCCTGTTCCCGCCAGCCGATTCTCATTACCGGCGAAACCGGCGTCGGCAAGGAGCTGTTTGCCACCGCCATTCATCAACTCAGCGGCCTGTCCGGCAAGCTGGTGTGCGTCAATGTCGCAGGGCTGGATGATAACCTGTTTTCCGATACCCTGTTCGGCCACGAGCGCGGCGCCTTTACCGGTGCCGACAGGCCGCGGGCCGGCCTGATCTCCCAGGCGGCCGGAGGCACCCTGTTCCTTGACGAAATCGGCGATCTCAAGGAAGCTTCCCAGGTCAAACTACTGCGTCTTTTGCAGGAGGGTGAGTATTATCCCATCGGCTCCGATGTCCCCCGCAAGAGCGATGCCCGGGTGGTGGTCGCCACCAACAAGAACCTGCAGCAGATGATGGTCAAAGAGCAGTTTCGCAGCGACCTGTATTATCGGCTCTGCGCGCACCATGTCCATATTCCGCCCCTTCGCGAGCGGATCGAAGATATACCCTTCCTGCTCGACTATTTTGTCAGCAGGGCGGCCCGGGAATTTCATAAAAAAACACCGACCTCCAATCCGGAAATGTCTCGCCTGCTCGGAACCTATGCCTTCCCCGGGAATGTGCGGGAGTTGCAGGCCATGGTTTACGATGCCGTCGCCCGACATCAGACCGGTGTGCTCTCCATGGACAGCTTCAAAAATATCATCTGTCGCGAGCAGGTCGAACTGTCTCCCCCTCTGAATGCAGAGGGGCCCGATGCGGAGCGACTGCGCAGTCTGTTCGGCCGGTTTCCCACCCTCAAAGAGATGACCGGTCTGCTGGTCACCTCTGCCATGGACCTGGCCAAGGGCAACCAGGGCGTCGCCAGCACGTTGCTGGGTATTTCCCGACAGGCCCTCAATCAGCGCCTCAAACGGCAGGAGCAGGCCGACGATTGATATCCGTCATCATGGGTTAATCCTGAGCATACTGCCTCACGAAAATCTTAAAAACAAAGCATTCACCACGAAGATCACGAAGGACACGAAGAAGTTCCGATAACGACAGAGCCATTAGGAACAGGGATATTCAGGATAGACAGGATGAAAACCAGAGGCCTTGGGTTTAGGGCTTTATCCTGATCATCCTGCATATCCCTGTAAAATCAAGATTGCCCCGGACAACGATCATCACAAATAGGACCACAGAGGACACGAAGAAGTTCAAGTATTCTCAAAGCCCTCAACAAACAGGGATAATCAGGATGTACAGGATAAATTCTTAGAGTCCATTCCTTTGGTTTTAATCCTGCGGATCCTGTATATCCCTGTTAAATGCAGTTTTGGTTGCCAACTCTCCTCATGTTTCTCTTTTTTGTTTATCTGAGTACATCCATCTTTACCACCCTTCGTCGTAGGACTTTTTTGCAATTTTTTTTCCGGATAAGGCCGTCATTCCGTGGATTGGATGATTCCTCTCCGGATTAGGCCGACGCCTCAACCTATCTTGCTCATTCATCAACTTTTCTTGCATCTCCGCTTTGCCCCTTGTACATGTCTCGCTTGACTCCCGGTTACCCGCATAACCGACTCTCCATGTAGGGATCTCCCCTGTGCCCATGCAGGAGATGTTGCACCCCCGACGTTGTTCCCGTCATCCATTTATATCTACAAGTATCTGAAAATACATATTGTTTTCGCGTTTACGGGTTTTGGTACATTCTCTGCTCTTGTTTCAGGCGTACCACAAATGATTACCAGGAGGAGGACGCATCTGCGGTCCGCTGTTATGTGGCATGTCGGAACGATCTGCATGCTTTTTTAAACCCGAAAACAAGAGAAGGAGAATGCATCATGGGAGCAATGGCAGAACAGGTATATGGCTTTTTCATGCCCACCACTTCGCTGCTCGGTAACGGCGCAGTCAAGGAAATCGGCAATCAGGCCAAGGTTCTCGGCGGCACCAAGGCCCTGATCGTTACCGACATCGGTCTGGTCAAACTTGGCATGGTCGATCAGGTTAAAGGCTATCTTGAGGCGGCCGGCATCCAGGTTGCGGTGTTTGACGGTGTAGAACCCAATCCTACCGACATCAATGTGCGCGATTGTCTGAAAGCCTGGCAGGAAAATAACTGTGATCTGCTCATTACCTTCGGCGGCGGTAGTTCACACGACTGCGGCAAGGGCATGGGTATTATGGCTACCAGCGGCGGCGATATTCGCGACTGGGCCGGTATCGATACCCTGGCGAGCGCCCTGCCGCCCTATATCTCCATCAACACCACCGCCGGTACCGCCAGCGAAATGACCCGTTTTGCGGTCGTCACCAATACCGATACCCACGTCAAAATGATCTATGCCGACGCGCGGCTGACCGCCGACGTGGCCATCAACGACCCTTCCCTGATGGTCGGTTTGCCCCCCTCACTGACCGCCGCTACCGGCATGGACGCCCTGACCCATGCTGTTGAAGCCTACGTCACCACCCTGATGTCCAACCCCATCACCGATGCTTGTGCTATCCAGGCCATTACCCTTATCGGTAAATGGCTGCGCAAGGCGGTGGCAAACGGCACAGACATGGAAGCCCGCGACGCCATGGCCTACGCCGAATATCTCGCCGGCATGGCTTTCAACAGCGCCGGCCTCGGCATCGTTCATTCCATGGCCCATCAGCCCGGCAGTCTGCTCGGCAAGCCTCATGGCGTGTGCAACGCCATCTGCCTGCCGGTGGTGTGTGAATTCAACCTCATGGCCAATGCCGAAAAATACGCCCATGTGGCCCAATTGCTGGGCGAAGATATCTCCGGACTGAACACCATGGACGCCGCCGAAAAAGCCCTGACCGCTATTCGCCGCCTGTCCAAAGATGTCGGTATCCCCTCGGGTCTGGCTGAAATCGGCGTGACCGAAAAGGATATTCCCTTCATGGCCGAAAATGCCCTGAAGGATGTCTGTACCCTGTTCAATCCCCGTACCGTCAAGCTGAACGACCTGATCGACCTGTACAAAAAGGCTCTGTAATATCCGGCGGGGCGTCGTATGCAGACGGCGCCCCGCTTCGCTTTCACCCGGTTTTTAATGCACGTATTTTGGTCCCGCCAGGGGCACTGTGGAGGCAGGAATATGAAAAGGTCCCTTCTCGTCAGCATTCTTTTGTGCACCATTTTCTGGCCCGACCTGGCCAAGGCTACGGATCCCAGAGATTACATCCCGCTGGCAGCCGGTTCCATGCTGTTCTGCACCTATTTGCAACACACCACCGGCCACCGGATGAAGGTCGATGACGAGGTCGTTTCCAGCGACTTCAACCTCAGCCAGAACCTCGTCATCTTCCGACCGGTGTATTACACCAACCTCGGCCCCTTCGTGGTTGACCCGCAGGCATTGATTATCGCCGGCGAAGCCAGTCTCGACGGCGATCTGGTCAGCGACACCTCCAGTTCCGGCATCGCCGATCCGGTGTTGCTCATGACCACCTGGTTCGTCAACAATCCGGAAAAACAGCTGTGGTTCGGCTGGACACCTTACTTCACTGTTCCCATCGGCGAATACAGCAAAAAACGCCCCCTTAACCTGGGCACCAATCGTTGGGCGCTTAAAAACGAGTTGGGTCTGGTCAAAGGGTTCGGTCCTTTCTATGTTGACCTGGTCGGACATGTCACGGTGTTTGGCGACAATGATGACTTCTGGAGTGGTACCGATACGGTGACCAAAAAACAAGATGCGCTCTACGGCGCCGAAGTGCACATGAGCTACGATATCACCAAACGCTGGTGGCTCGGTTTGAGTTACTTTTACAGCGGTGGCGGTGAAACGGAAATCGACGGCATCGATCAGCAGGACGATCAGGATAACCATGCTCTGATGTTCACCTCGGCCTTTGGTATCGGCGACAACTATCAGCTGCTATTGCAATATCGTGATGACTTTTCGGTAAAAAGCGGTATCGAAACAAAATCGATACAGGCCCGGTTCGCTTTCTTCTACTGATGGTTGGCCGATGAAAGGAGAGTTTTATGAAAAAGTTGACGCGTTATCTGGTGCCGGCACTGTTGCTCTCTGCTCTTTTGTGGGCGGCATGCAGCAACCTGCGGCCTTTGCAAAAGGGTGAATCCGTTACCTGTCCATCCTGCGGCGCTTCTTTCACCATCGAGGAGGGGATGAAGCAAAGCAAGCTTTGAACTCACAACTTTTAATACGTTGATTTCTGCGAGATTTTCCCCTCTTGGGCGGAGGGGATTTTTTTTGCCTGCCAGAGGGGGCGGCCATCCTCATATCTTGCCAATCGGTCGGCATTCTGGCAGACTCCAGGACAATTGAATCCCGTATTCCCGGAGCCCGTCCATGTCCAAATCAGGCGCGCAGTCTGCCCAAATCGGTGAGTCGGTCCGTTTCATCCATCAGGGCCGCGAACAGACCGGCATCGTTGCGCGCGTCGATCGACACCAGTTGTTTATCCTGGGGGATGATCGCCGCAGCTACCAGGTCCCCCGCGACCAGCTGTTGCCCGTATTCCAGGCACCTCCTCGCGTGCCGCCACCGACCGTCGAGCTGCCGACTAGCGGCGCCGGCGCCTTGCAGTTCAATGTTGACGACCGGGTTTGTTTCCGCTACCGGGAGCAGACCGTCATCGGTCGCATTGCGCGTCTCAATCCCCGCCGGGCCCTGGTGGTAAGCGACTCCAACGACGAATACCGCGTGCCTTATGAACTGCTGACGCGCGAAACCACCGGGGCGGCAGGCCCTGTCGTCGTGGCGGACGATGCTTTGCTGCTGGCTGCCATCAAAGAGCAGGCGAGTGCGTTGCTCAAACGTCACGGACTCAAGGATTGGCGCTTCGCCTTCGATGATGCCACGCGCCGTGCCGGTAGCTGCCAGTTCACCCGTCGTACCATCACCCTGTCCCGGCACCTGGCGCGCAACGCGCCCGAGGCCGAGATCCTCGACACCCTTCTGCATGAAATCGCCCACGCCCTGGTCGGTCCCCGTCACAACCACGATGCCGTTTGGCGCGCCAAGGCCGTGGCGCTCGGCAGCAGCGGCGAGCGCTGTCACAATCTGCGTTTCGCGCCGCCGCGTTATATCGTCAGCTGCCGGAACGGCTGCTGGAGCGCCACCGCCGAGCGCCGCCGGCGCAATGTGGTGTGCCGTACATGCAAGGGGGAGATTGTCTACCAGACCTATACGCGTGAGCGTTGGGCCGAACAAAATCCGGACTGATCGACGCAAAATGTCAAACACCGGCCCTGCCTTTGCATACATCCAAGTGACACAATCGTTTCCAACGGATTTTTGTTAGAAACAACGATCTTATTCCCACCTCGCGCCCGCTTCTTTCAGTCGCTCAAGACACAAAGGCACGGAGGAAAACGGTTTTATCTTCCTTTGTGATCTTATGTGTTGCCTAGCGCGCCATTTAAGGCAGGTATTAACAGGGATATACAGGATACGCAGGATTAAAACCAAAGGATTGGCACTTGAGATTTTATCTTGAACATCCTGATTATCTCTGTTTGTTGTGGGATTTTAAGAGTGTAAGATTTTCTTCGTGATCCCTGTGGCTTGAGTGAGCGAAGTGAACGAGTGCGAGAATGGGTTTGCTTTGAAATGTTCACCTGATTATTTGTAAGTTCAATTCATTTAAGGATATCTTTATGGCCGGACATAAAACCCACTCCGCTGCCGGCGTCGCGATTGCTGCTGTGCTGGCCGGCACCACCACCCTTGTGGGCAGCATTCCGCCGGCCCAGCAACCCTTGCTGCTGGCTTGCGGCATGGCTGCCGGGCTGGCTCCCGATCTTGACAGCGATACCAGCAGGCCGCTGATGATCCTTAAAAGCGCCGTCGGGGTGGCCGTTGTCGGCGCGGTGCTGGTTGATTCTCTCAGCCAGGGCTTGCCGACGCCCGATGTCGTTGCGCGTACCGGGCTGGCCCTCGGTCTGGTGACGCTGCTGTTTGTGGTGTTTACCCGACTGACCGTGCATCGGGGCATCATGCATAGCGTACCGTTTGTCTGTCTGTGGGCTCTGCTCACCATGCAGGCCACTCACACTTTCGGTGGGGCTTTGTCTTTGGCGGCCGGTTTGGTGGCCCTGATCGCGGGTCTGGGGCATCTGGTGCTCGACGAGCTCTGGTCCATCGAACTCAGGGGCGGCCTGGTTCCAAGGCTCAAACCGACGTTTGGCACGGCCTTCAAATTCTGGTCCGGATCTGTGCTCGCTACTTTGGTTTGCTATGCCGGTCTGGCCGGGATGTTGTGGCTGCAGGTTTCGCGGACCTGAACTGTCACCGTTGTCGGTCCATGGCGACGGATCAAGCCGTGGCAGCGGCACCGGCCTCATTCTTCTCACCCTCTATGATGTTTTACACTCAATACTCGGAACTTCAAGACCGCGGGGTCGCGCCCCCGCCCGGCGCCGTACTTTTTGTCCAAGCCAACAAAAAGTAAGCAAAAAATGGCTTCCCCTGCGGGGGGCGATGTGGTCGCGAAGAGTGGAGGATTCCACCACGGCGGCGCCAATCGGTCATGCCGCTGGTTTTTTGGAGCTGTCCCTCATGCGTGAGGGATTGCTGGAGATGACCGATGTTCCTCTTGCACGGTGGGCGTCAAGGTGCTGTTGGGTAAAAACCTCAAGCAATATCAATAGCAAAAATCCATAGTAATACCGGGTTTCGGTGTGCCCTTACTCGCAGCGACGGTGTTGAAAAGATCCTCCTTCCTGCGGCGGCGAACCGCCTCCGGTGGCAATTGGAGCGCCCGAAGATACGTCGTTCCACATTCGCAGCAACGTCACGCAAAGCCATTTCCTCCTCGCGCCAGTGTGTAGGCGCACGCCAGGCCATTTCTTTGGATACTTTCTTTGGGGCCTTGCAAAGAAAGTATCCCGGCTGCTGGCCGGGACCGGCGAACTTGAAGTTAAGATGATAATGTTTTGTTGGTACTCGAGGTAAACCTTTTATGCTCAATGTCGTCTGAACTCACAAATAGCCGATGTGCATATAAGCTGCCGCCGATGGCATGGATCATGCTTTTTACAAAGGGTTGTTTATTCTCTCTGCATTGCTTAAGGAGTATCAGACATGAAGCGAATTCTTCTTCTCTTGCTGGCCGCCGCGCTGATGGGCGCACCCTCTGTTCAGGCCTCCGATGTCGATTTCGGTATCGACTTGCACATCGGCAGTCACTCCAATGCACCGATCGTTGTACACGAACGACCGATGTTTCTAGCTCCGGCAGAGCTCGGTTTTCATGTCGCCGTGGGAGTGCCCTACGACATGTTCTTTGTCAGTGGCGCCTATTATGTTTGCAGGGATAATCACTGGTACCGTGGCCCGAGCTACAATGGCCCCTGGCAGGGTGTCGGTCCCAAGCATCTGCCGCCCGGACTGGCCAAAAAACGCTACCGCGAAATCATCAGCGCGAGGGATGCTGAGTATTCCCGCTACAAAAAAGACAAGCGGCATTACAAGGGCAAGCCCTATTATCCCGAGGAAGACCGCGGTCGGGATTACGACGATCACGGGCATGGCAACGGCAAGAAAAACAAGCACTAAAGTTGATACACAAACGGGGAAGGGCGGCAACGCTCTTCCCCGTTTATTATTGTGCCTGCCGCAGGATTCTAAAGGCTTCGTCAGAGTTTCTTTTTACAGATCACTCCCCACATTTTTCCTTCTTGGCGAAGGTCTTCATCTTTTTCAAAAGACTGATGCCGTGCTCGCAGGCCGCGAAAGCATCGGCACTGTTGGGTGACGATACCGCAATCAGGGAGATAATCTCACCGGTCTTCAGGCACCCCAAGCGCCGGATAAGCAATGCATCTTCTATGATCCAGCGGCTTTTGAGATGTTCGATAATTCCGGCCATCTCACCTTCCATGTCGCCATTGCGGCAATACTCCACCCCTTTGGTTCCGGCCTCGTTATAAGGCGTTTCCTTAACCACGGCATAGTGCAGCAACACCGAACCGGCGGTGTTTTTGGTGAGCTTTTCGTACATTTCCTCGGGGCGAATCGGTTCCGTGACGACATAGACCATGAGATCTGTCTCCTTTTGGGAAAATATTGAATAGCAGAAGGGCAGAATAATCTATTTTTCGTTATAACACCATGGGGATGACGAAGGGCTGCCCCGATCCGGTTGGTCGTAACCGTTGACTTGCCTTTAGGGTGGATCTATGTTGGAGAGAAGGTTTTAATTCTGTCTCACGCGAAGCCGCGAAGAACGCGAAGAAAGGCTATGCATAACCTGAAAGAATTGCCGATGACGCCTCTTGGTTATTGCCGCCATAAACAGCTTGCTCCAGAACTGTTGAATTTGTTTTTGAATTAAAACTTCGCGCCTTCGCGTCTTCGCGTGAACCAAGGTTGTGAATGGATTGAACAAGGGGGACTATGCCCCATTTTATAGGGGAGATACCGCCAATGCTAAAAATCCAAACAGTTGAACCGGCGCGTTGCGCCGAGTTGATCCGTCAGGCGCGCTCCGTGGTTGCACTTACCGGTGCAGGGATTTCCACGGCGGCAGGTATTCCCGATTTCCGGGGGCCGCAGGGTTTATACGTGACCCGGCGTTACGATCCCGAAAAGGTGTTCGATATCGGCTGGTTTCAATGTCACCCGCAGTATTTTTACGAATTCTCGCAGGATTTTGTCAGCACGGTCAAGGAGATCCAACCGACCTTTACCCATCGGTTTCTGGCTTCGTTGGAGAAGGTCGGGCGCCTGGCCGGGGTGATTACCCAGAATATCGACATCCTGCACCAATTGGCCGGCAGCCAAAAGGTTATCGAGCTGCACGGCTCCTACCGTTCAGGAACTTGTACCGTTTGCGGTAAACGGGATGAAGACCTCACTTATGCCTGGTGGGAGCAGGTCATGGCCACCAGCCCCACGCCTCCGGTAGCGCTGTGTCCTGACTGCAATGGGGTACTCAAGCCAGACATCGTGTTTTTCGGCGAGATGGTCGACCATTTTGAGTCGGCGGAGCGGCTGGTAGGGCAGAGCGACCTGCTGCTGGTGCTCGGCTCCTCCCTCAAGGTCACTCCGGCATCGTTCCTTCCCTATCAGACCCAAGCGCCAACCGTGGTTGTCAACCGTGGGAAGGTTGGCCTGCCGCCGACCTCCAACCGCTACTTCGTCGACGGCGATCTCGACGACTATTTCCGTCAGGTGGCGCACTGTCTGGGGCAGGGGGTAGAAGAAAAGTAGCTTGTCGATCCTTTGCCTTGCGGATTTATACCCTTGACGGAAACCTCACCAGGTAGTAGCGTAGAACATTGTTATGAAAATAATTTTTTGTTTTCAAGATTCCATTCAGGTGGGGTAATGAATCGACAGCATGGCAGAAACAAGCGGTGCAACCACTCGGTGCTTTAACGGCGCGGGTGGTTTTTGTTTTTTTGGTACTCCCCATGCGCGTAAATTCAACAACCCGGCTATCCGTATTTGGCCGGGGCGATGCCTGTGTTTGGGTTGTAGATCCGAAAAGGTCCGGTTGCTCGGCGGGCACTAAACGTACGGGCAAGCAGGAAAGGTTAGTAGAATGACACTGGTTCTCGAAGGAAGCGGGCACGATCAGGAGGCGCTGCAGCAGCTGCTGCAGGATCACGGGTACAGGGTTTCGCTGAGATGCGGCGATATCCCGGATGCGGCGGCCTTGCCCGAAACAGCCGAGGAGGATCTGCCGCTGGCCTTTATGCAACATTTCATCGACGGCGTCCTCATCGTGGATGTCGAAACCGTGGGGGTCAAATACGCCAATAACGCGTTTGCCGAAATGCTTGGCTACAGCCTGGAAGAAGTGCACCGGCAGAAGGTCTGGGACTGGGATGCCGTCTGGTCGCGGGAAGAAATCGAACGGATGTACGCGACACGAAACTGGATTGGGGAGCGTTTCGAGACCCGTCTTCGGCGCAAGGACGGCCAGCTGCTGGATGTGGACGTCAGCCATAAGCCGATCTCCTGGAGGGGCATGGAGGTTATCTTATGCGTGATCAAGGATATCAGTGAACGCAAGAAAACCGAGCGCGTGCTGCATCTTACGCAATTCACCGTGGAAAAAGCCGATGTTCAGGCCCATTGGATGACTCCCGAAGGACGGTTTTTCTACGTCAACGAGGCGGCGTGCACCGCCCTGGGTTACAGCCGTGAAGAACTTGTAGGCATGCCGGTATGGGAAATTGATCCGAATATTACCCGGGAAAACGCCATTGACTATTGGTGGCAACTGAAAGAAAAGGGTTCGATGCATTTTGAAAGCCTGCACCGGGCCAAAGATGGGCGCATCTACCCGGTGGAGGTTCGTGGCAATTACATCAATTTTGACGGTAAGGAATACAGTTGTGTTTTTGTCACGGATCTCAGCGCATGCAAGCAGGCGGAACAGCAATTGCGCCAGGCCAGCCTGGTGCTGGAAAACAGTCCTGCGGTCGTGTTTCGCTGGGGGGGGGCTGATGACTGGCCGGTGGAGATGGTTTCCCGAAACGTTACACAGTTCGGCTATACCCCGGAAGAACTTTTGTCCGGGGCCGTTCCTTTTGCTCAACTGGTTCATCCAGAGGACTTCGGTCGGATTACCGCCGAGGTGACAGAGCATGTCAGCCAGGGAAGAGACCGTTTCCAGCTGGAATACCGGGTTGTCACCAACAGGGGGGATATTCGCTGGGTTGACGACCGTACCGTTGTGGAGCGGGATGACCAAGGGAGGGTAACCCACTATCAGGGCATCATCCTGGATATCACCGACCGCAAGCGGACCGAGCTCGTCATGGCGGCGCGCATGCGCCTGCTCCAGTTCGCTATTTCGCACACCCTGGCCGAACAGCTCGAAGCAACCCTGGACGAGGCGGAAAAGCTGACCGATAGCCAGATCGGCTTCTTTGTTTTTCTCGATGCCGATCAGAAAACCCTCTCTCTGCAGAATTGGTCGACCCGAACCAAGCGGGAATTCTGTACGGCCCAAGGGAAGGGGTTGCACTATCCGGTGTCGCAGGCCGGGGTATGGGCCGACTGTCTTCACCAGCGTCGGCCAGTCATTCACAACGACTACGCCTCGCTCCCCCACCGCAAAGGCCTGCCGCCGGGGCATTCTCCGCTGATAAGGGAGCTGGTGGTGCCGGTTTTCCGCGGCGAGAACATCGTGGCCATCGTCGCGGTGGGCAACAAACCGCAGGACTACACCCAGCAGGACGTGGAAGCGGTTTCTCTTCTGGCCGATCTCGCCTGGGAGATCGCCGAGCGCAAGCATGCCGAAGAAGCGCTCCGCAAGTCGGAGTGCAAGTATCGATCGATTGTCGAACATGCCCCCTTCGGCATCACCCGCTCTACCCGGGAGGGCAAGCTGCTCAGCGTCAATCCGGCGCTCGCTTCTATCCTTAAGTTCGATTCGGAGCAGGAGTTGATGGAGACCGTCAACCTCTCCAGCATTCAGGATGAGTTTTTCCCAAAACCTGACGAGCGGGCTTCCCTGGTGGAAAAAATCCTCGCGCAGGATTCCTGGTATGTTTTCAACAATCGTTTGCGCTGCAAGGACGGCAGTACGGTCACCTGCCGGGTCCATTCCCGGCGGATAGCGGATGAAAACGGTCAGGCCAGCGAATTCGAAAGTTTTCAGGAGAACATCACCGAACAGCTGGCAGCGGAGCAGGCTCTGCGGGAGAGCGAGGAGAAGTTCCGTGTGTTGGCGGAGACCTCGCCGGTGGCGATCTGCCTCTACCAGGAGGATCGACATATCTATGCCAATCCCGCCATGGAGCGGCTGTTCGGTTTCGACACCGACGAGTTCTGCCACATGAAAATCTGGGACATGGTCCATGGGGATTACAAGGACCTGGTTCGGGAACGGGGGCTTGCCCGCCTGGCGGGACAAAGCGTGCCCAGTCAATATGAATTCAAGTACTTGACCAAGGCCGGCGAGGAGCGCCATGTGCTGATTTCGGCCGGGACGATGGAATATCAGGGGCGCTCTACCGGGGTGGCGTCGTTTCTCGATATCACAGAGCGCAAACGAACCGAGGAGCTGATTAGGGACTCGCTGGCGGAGAAGGAAGTGCTGCTCAAGGAGATTCACCATCGGGTGAAGAACAACCTGCAAGTGGTGTCGAGCCTGCTGTTCCTGCAGTCGCAGAAGTTCAACGATCCGGAGTTGCAGACCTGCTTCCTCGAAAGCCAGAGCCGCATCTGCTCCATGGCCCTGGCCCACGAGCAGCTTTATCAGTCGAAGAATCTGGCCGAAATCAGTATCAAGAGCTATGTGGAAAATCTGGTCGGTCAGCTGCAAGAGATCTTTCCTTCCCCAGACCAGGCGATCGACTGCCAGTTGACGGTGGAGGATCTTGAGCTCGATATCGCCAAAGTGGTTCCCTGCGGCCTGCTGATCACCGAGCTGCTGTCCAACGCTTACAAGCACGCCTTTGTAGATGGCCGCAGCGGGCAGGTAACGATTTCGATGAAGAACAGCGCCGGACAGATCGATCTGGCGGTGGCCGATAACGGGGTGGGGTGTCCAGCGGGATTCGATTATCGTCGGGCAAAAACCCTCGGCCTGCAGCTGGTGACGGCGCTGACCAACCAGCTCAATGGCACCCTGGAATTGGAGCGAGACAGCGGCACCCGCTTTCGGGTGTGCTTCGCTGGATAGACGGTGGGTGGGCCGATGTATTAATCAAAAAAGAAAAGACGTCGAAGCTTTACGCCTTCAAGCACTCCTGGCGTTTTATTCGCTGGGGGTGAACTTCCGTGCCCTCGTTCTTCCTCCTCACATCCTGCCGCAAGGGCGCAAGGGACCAAGGTTGAATGTTTAGAACCCTGAACCACTGACAAATGACCAGTCACCAGTCACTGCCCTTATATCATTAGAAATCTTGACGAAATGGAGCTCTGACGTTAGTTTAGTGCGCGCTTATGAAATTGTATTACCTCGGGTATTTCTGATGTTCAGAGGATGGGGTGATTGTGCGAGGACTAAACGATTAACTTTAAAAGACCGCTCGATGCCTGTGAGGCGTGGGTGGTCTTTTTGTTTATGGGGAAGACATGAGTTATCTACTTGTTTTAGGGGTTATATTCGTAGCCTTTGCGTTTATGGCGGCGCGCTTGAAGAAGCACTCTGCAAGTTCGTCGGAAGGTGTGCCCTATGAACCCCGGCAGGAATTATTCAGTCCGGCGGAGCGCTCCTTCTTCGGAGTTTTGGAGCAGGCGGTTGCCGGCCAGTTTCGCGTTATGGGCAAAATCCGCCTGGGGGATCTGATCCAGCCGGCCAAAGGTTTCTCGCACAGTCAACGCACCGGCGCCTGGAACCGCATTCACCAGAAACACGTCGACTTTGTCCTCTGTCAAACGGATACCCTGTCCGTAGCGGGGGTGGTGGAGCTGGACGATGCCTCCCATCAGCGTAAGGATCGAAGCGAACGGGATGCGTTTGTCGACAAAGTATTAAGCACCGCCGGTATTCCCATCGTGCATTTTACGGCACGCAAGGGCTATTCGATGCAGGAGGTTACGGCAAAGTTGAATGAGGTGCTTTCTCTACGTTTGGAGGCATGCGAACCGTTGGTTTTGTCGGTTGTCGCTCAAGAGGAGCAGGCATTGGTGGAAGAAGTTGCAGAGGCGGTGGTTGAGATTGTCGCTGAAAAGGAGTCTATTGAAATATCGCTTGATCAAGCAATGGAGCAGGGAGTTCCAATGTGTCCTGCCTGTAGTTCACCAATGCTTAAACGGCAGGCCAAAAAAGGGCCGAATGCCGGAAAATATTTTTGGGCGTGTTCGGCATTTCCGAAGTGTCGGAAGATTCAAGTTCTTGGGTAAGCAGGTTTATTTCTGAGATTTGGTTGCGAAATTGGCCTTTTAAAGCACTAAAGCAAGAACGATATATTGTATTTCAATGAGAGGTTAAAGCCCCGGAAACCCATAATTCACGCAAAATTTGTGATCTGTTCTTTTTTTATATATGCACTGGTCCTACTTTACTTAAGTCTCTATGAACCGACTCAGAAGAAACTCAAAAAACAGGAGTGGGAAATGAGTGATATGATCAAAAATGTTTTCATAAGCCATCACCATAAAGATGATTCTAGTGTTGATGGTCTTACTGGTATGCTTTCTGGCAAGGGATATCTTTTGAGGAATAGCTCTATTAGAGTTAAACCCAACAACCAAGTCCGACTTGATCAAAAAAAAGTTAGCGACCGCACAATAGAGCGCCTTCTCAGGATGAAAATGAAGTGGGCTGGTCAATTAATTGTTGTTATTGGCAAAGAGACGCATAAAAGACCATGGGTGGATTGGGAAATTAAAGTTGCCCATCGACTTGGAAAGCCAATTATTGGTGTTTACGAAAACGGGCTAAAAGACGAGGTAGAAATTCCTGAAAATTTAAAGAATTATGCAACCTCAATCGTTGGTTGGAGGTCTGAATCTATAATAAGTGCACTAAATGGTGAGGGTCAATTCCTAAACCCTGATGGGTCACCCTGTCAGAAAAAGGACGGGGGCTATGTAACATGTTGATTGAACAAGACTCTTATTTGTATGCATATTCAATAACTAGAGACTTTGGCTTTGCGCCAAATCCGTTTCATGGCATCTGTACGCTGGCTACGTGTAAACCAGGTATCCGTAAAAGTGCTAATGTCGGGGACTGGGTCTTGGGTGTTGGAGGCAGCAAAATGCGGGACGCATCAAGGAAGTGTATACTTCTTATGAAAATTACAAAGAAAATAAGCTTCCAAGAATATTGGGAAGATCCCAGTTACTCAATTAAAAAGTCTCTGCGCAACGGCAGTCGGGTTCGAATGCTAGGCGACAACATTTACCACAAAGAGAGTAACGCGAATTGGGTTCAAGAAGACTCTCATCATAGTTGTCCGGATGGGACCATAAACCATGTAAATTTGGCTCGAGATACTAAGTCTGATAACGTTTTAATTTCAAATTATTTCCTGTATTTCGGTGATGCCGCAATCCCGCTTGATTTGCACTCAATTGGATATCATCGTATACGGGACTTCAAAAAGATCAAACTAACTTTAGGCAACAAGGGTAGAAACTTAATTGAGTCAGTTGTAAATGCACATCGCGGAAAGTTGAATATGGTAATTTCAGACCCCTGTCAGTTCAAGGATTCCCATAAACGAGTTGACCAAGCTACCGGAAAAATTTCATAGGAGGTAAAGATTTGTCAACCGTTCTCAGAAAATTTTCATTTCACACTTTAAAGATGATGGTGATGAAGTCGAAGCATTTACCAACTACTTCGCCAACACGCATTCCGTCTTTATTCCAAAGGTCTTGGAGGTGAATGACAATGATGATTTCATAAACAGAGACGACAAAGACTACGTCATGAGTCGCATCCGTGAGAAGTACTTGCAGGACAGCACAGAGACTATCGTCCTTTTAGGTAGTTGTACCCACAGCAGACGTTATGTTGACTTGGAGGTCAAAAGTTCACTCAGGGTCGGCCATTTCATTCCCAATGGCCTCATGGGGATTGCTCTTCCAAGTCGAAACAATCTTGCCCATTTGTCGCCAAGGCTTAAGGCTAATTGGAACTCTGACCATCACAACTGCTATTCTAGGTATTTGTCTTATCCAGGCTCTCCTGTTGAACTTGTAAGTTGGATCGAGGACGCCTATCTTGCGAGGACATCGTGTGCGCATTTGATTGCAAACACAAAAGATATGATGAGAAACAAAGGTAAGTGTAAAATTTGCGGGGTGACACACTAATGCTTGCTCGATATCAACCACCACTGGCTGTTCACTTTGTTTGGCATCCATCAGACAAGGATTCAGTTGACCCAATTCTTGGGAGTGTCTTCAAGTATTTTTCGAGAGATGTTGATCGGCCGTTTTCACGGAACCTGAATATCCCCTTGTTTCTGTATAGCTCCAACTACCCGACAATTGGGCCGAGCGATTTCCCCCAGGAGCTCGCAACGCGAAATGTCCTATTCATTTTTACTAGCATTAATACAAGAGGGTATGACTCATGGAACGACTACATTCGGAAGCTTCCGTGTTCAGACCTGTTGAGGGTTGTCCCGGTGGCCTTAAGCCATGAAGGGCTTCGGCATGGGGGGGAGGGAATTCTCAAGGGTCTCAATTTTATCCGGGCATTTGAATGGCCCGAGAAGTCTATGCCACAACATGCATTCCTCGCCATGGCGCATGAGGTTTACCGCCATGGATTTGTTGAAATCGAAGAGGGTGACAAAGGCAAGTCGTCATCCATTAAAATTTTCCTTAGCCATGCAAAAAACGGGGACACTGGTCGCCTTCATGCAGAATCCATCAAGCGCTTTATTGAGAACACGAACATCTCTCACTTTTTTGACGCGACAGAGATATCGCCGGGGTTCAAGTTTGATGATGAGATAATTGAGCACATCAAAGAGTCAACGGTTGTGGCAATTAGTAGCGATGCCTATTCCTCTCGATATTGGTGTCAGAGAGAAATCTTGTGCGCCAAAGAGTTTCACAAGCCAATGATAGCTGTTGACTGCTTGGAGGATTATGAAGACAGGATTTTTCCAGCCGGGTCAAATGTGCCATGCGTTCATGTGTCGCCGGAATCACCAATCAGCGAATCTGACATCTTAAGAGTTCTCACCGCTGCAATTTTGGAAACTATTCGACATCACCATGCTCTTAAGTCGCTTGAGCACTATCAGTCCAGAGGGTGGATTGGTAATGATTGCGTCCTTGTCTCTCGGCCTCCAGAAATTCGCCAAATTCTCGCGCTGAAGGAGGGGGGGGGTAGCCAGATTTGCTACCCAGAGCCCCCGATATATTCTGAGGAAGCAGATTGGCATCGTCAGCTTGAAATTGATACTTTCACTCCGCTTTGGAGTAGGGCTGAAAATCTCTCTTTTAGAGGCTTGCGAGTCGGCATTTCCATATCAGATGTTACTAGTGAGGGATTTAGTGATAATCATCTTCCTGCAAGTCAATCAACAAGACTGGCTCAAGATCTTGCACGACATCTTCTTGCCAGATCTGCCACGCTGATATATGGGGGTGACTTGCGCAAGAATGGGTTCACCGAATTCATTTTTGACGAAGCGATTGCGCTTAAAAGTCGTCTTGACACAGATGGTGTTTATGTTGAGAACCACCTGGCTTGGCCGATTCACAAAGCTGATAGGGAAATGACTGCTTGGCGAGCGGATTATAGAGAGGTCATGAAAACCGTAGAGAATAGCATCCCTAGCGATATCTCTAGCAATGTCGACAAAGAAAATTATCTTTCCCCGTCAACGCCTCGGAACAAGTATTTCTGGTCTCGCTGCCTTACGGAGATGCGGCTAAATTCTATTGATTCCTCGCATGCACGTATCTGTGTAGGTGGAAAACTATTCGGATACAACGGAAAAATGCCAGGTGTCTTGGAGGAAATTCTCATCGCAATTAGTAAGAAGAAGCCCATCTACTTGTTGGGAGCTTTTGGTGGAGTTGTTGGCGAGGTTTGCAAGGTGCTTCGTAATGAACCATACCCAGATTCGCTAACTGAGGCATGGCAGGTCACTCATAATGCCGGCTACGTTGATCTTCAAGCGATTGCACGAGAACATGGTATGCACGCAGATTATGAACAGGGAAAGGTAGCCCTTTCAGGTATAGAAATCCACATGCTGTCGGAAAATGCAGGTCTAGAAGAAGATACTTATTTGCGGCTGATGGAAACTCCTTTTGTAGATGAATGTATTCATCTGGTCATGCAAGGCTTGAAGAAGATCTCGTCAAAGATGAACAGAAAGGAGGGGATTGAAGCGTGATTCCTAATGCACTGAAAGTTGGCCGGAAGAGGGGTAAATTTGGCGAGGTTATGAAAAATGCGAACTTGGCACTACGGGTCGCCCACAAAATCAAACAATTCTCAAAATGCTACATTGTAAATGATTCTGTGTAAACTGCCTGCCGATCAAAGTATCGGTATTCGATCTTTAAAAATGATCCCAATTTGATCCCGGGATGATTTCTATTTACAGATCGGCATAGTCCCTTTTTCAAGATGTTCAGCTAAAGGAAATTGTCTGTATGGCATCTGCGTTAAAATTTAGTTATCGAAGGACCAAAGGAGAGTGTGGGGGACTGATAGCTCACATAAAGAAGGAAATTGCAGATGCAAAAGAATAACGAGGGAATTTTAACGGGGAAATTATTTGTATTTGAAGGGCCAGATGGTGTTGGTAAAAGCACTTTAGTTGAGTATGTTTGCAGGGCTTTGAAGACTGATGGTGTGCAAGTTTTAACCTTGAGTTTTCCGGGCCGTTCTCGGGGATCATTAGGCGAATTGGTTTACCGACTTCATCATGACTCTGGTCAGTTTTGTATTGATAAAATCAATAAATCAAGCCTCCAAGTGCTACATGTCGCAGCCCATATTGACTGTATTGAAAGAGTGATTTTACCTGCTTTAAAAAGGGGGATGACTGTAGTTCTTGACAGATTTTGGTGGTCAACTGTTGTTTATGGCACAGCAACTGGAGTACCGAAAGAAATATTAGACGCCCTTGTGCGCCTGGAGGAGGTTGCATGGGGCGGGCGTAAACCCGATATGGCTTTTTTGGTCTCAAGAGATAAGCCATTTAGGGAAGAATTATCGTTGAAAAAGTGGGAGGTAGTTTGTGATCAATATAAGAATTTGTTCGATACTCAAAAAGATATTCATCCTGCCGAGATAATTGAAAATAATTCCTCAATTGAAAATATTTCTAACCGAATTTATGAAAAAATGATTGGTAGTAGCAAACAACATTCTTTTGATTACGGAGATATACCGAAATATATCAATGATAGAAAAACTTCATATTTAAACTTAACTCGCAACGTAACCTGGTTGCCAACTAAGACTACAGAGGTCTTCGATACATACTGGCGCTTTGCGGCTGAGAGGCAAGACATTTTTTTCCGCAGGGTAGAAAATACAATCGGTCCTTTTACAAACGACCCAATACTTAGGATTCATAAGTTCACAAACGCTTATAGGGCCTCAGATAGGGTAAGTCAATATCTAATTAAAAATGTAATTTATAATGGAGACCAGGATCCAAAAGAAGTATTCTTTAGAACAATACTGTTTAAGTTTTTTAATAAAATAGAGACATGGGAAAAGTTAACGAATAAAATAGGAGACATTTGCTATAAAGACTTCAATTTTAAAATGTATGATGAAGTATTAACAAAGGAAAAGATGGTAAACAGTATATACTCTGCAGCTTATATCATGTCTTCAAGTGGGAAAAATATGCCTTTCAATGTAAAGCATAGAAACCATCTAAAGCTAATTGAAAGGATGATGGCTGAGGACTTACCTCTTAAAATTTGCGACGCAAAATCTTTACAACAAGTTTTCTATTTGCTGAGAGAATATCCAATGATTGGTGATTTTTTAGCGTTTCAATACGCAATTGATCTCAATTACAGCGCAATGATTAACTTTAGTGAAATGTCTTTTGTCGTTCCTGGACCTGGTGCTAAAGATGGTATGAGGAAATGTTTTTTAGATTATGGAGGGCGATCAGAGGTTGATTTGATAAAGTGCATGGCGGACCGTCAAGAGCAAGAGTTTGAACGCTTAGGTCTTTCTTTTAAAAGCTTATGGGGACGGCCGCTTCAACTTATTGATTGTCAAAATTTGTTTTGTGAGGTTGATAAGTACGCTCGAATTGCTCACCCTGACGTTTGCGGCCTTACTGGGAGGAAAAAGATTAAACAGAAATTCAGACCGATATATAAGCCTATTGAATATTTTTTCCCCCCTAAGTGGAATATTAATGAGGCAGTTAAAAAAAGTATTAAAATATCTAAAAAAGTTTAGGGTGAGAAAAGAGGCGAAATGGAATACCACCGACCACCGTACTTTTTAAGGGAATTAAAGCTAGAAGTAACCCACGATTGCAGGTTAGACTGCATTCATTGTTCTAGCATGGCACAGAGAATAACTCACAGAGAAATTCCCCTTGAGAGGTGTAAAGAGATTCTACGTGAGGCATCAACCCTCGGTGTCGTTGATGTAGCGTTTTCTGGTGGTGAGCCGTTGTTGTGGCAGGGGCTAACCGATGTGGTATCTCTCTCCTCCCATTTAGGGATGAATGTTTCTTTGTATACCACTGGTAATGTTGACAGTAATGAATTAATTTTTTCAAGCTTAAAGTCAGCGGGGCTTGGTCGAGTCATGTTCAGTCTTTTTGGTGAGAATGCCAAGCTGCATGAGACAGTAACAAGGGTGAAAGGAAGTTATGAAGTTACTCTGGCAGCGATCAAGAAATGTATCGATTTTGACTTTGAGGTTGAACTTCATTTTGTACCGCTATCGGATAATTATTTAAGTTTAAGGAAAATTGCAGAGTTAGGAAAAGTGCTTGGTGTGAGTCGTTTGAGTGTTCTTAGGTTAGTTCCGCAAGGGCGTTGTGAGCTAAATGGCGTCAAGGCTTTAACAAAATCTCAAAACCTTGATTTGCGGAGATTGATAATTGGGCTTCGAGATCAGGGTTACGAGATCCGCACTGGCTCCCCCTTTAATGCCTTGATGTTGAGGGAAAAGCCACAATGCTGTTCAGGGATAGACAGATTGACAGTGTCTCCAGATTTAAAAATTTCCCCATGCGACGCCTTTAAACAAGTATCCTGTCAGTCGTTGGGTGTTGGAGATGAATACTCCTCATTGAATGGCAACACGCTCACAGAGTGTTGGGAAAAATCTCCATACCTTCAGCTTATTCGTAATTATTTGACAACACCCTTTGCAAATATATGTGCTGTTTGCCCCTCATTGGAAAACTGCCTTTCTGGATGTGTTGCCCAAAAATTTCATGCTTATGGAAATTTAGCTAAATGTCCAGATCCAATGTGTTTAATGTAATTCGCTCTTGCCTATCAACAACGGGCACCAAGTTAAACAATCCGTTTATTCAATGAGGGGATCGGGGCCGGATCTTTTCGCGAACAATCTCAAGGATATCCATTATAAGTAAAGAAAAGCCGGAAGACAGTCTTCCTGATTGGCTAGCTGATTAGCTAGGGTCGGACCAAGGTAAGCAACTGATATTCCACAGAAATCATTGAAAAACACCGCCAAAAACAGGCTTATAAGCCCCTTTTTGGGGTCAAAATGCGCCGGTTTAAGATATTTGGGGGCAATGACGTCAGTCATTGCCCCTTTTCGACAATGAAAATATACTTTTCTTGGCTCAATGTCCCAAATGCGAGGAATACTTGACCAGTTTTCGAATGGATTTCAGTACGGACATTCCTTCACCAAGATCGTGCTGCAAATCCTTGCTTGCGGCAGTATGTTTTTCGATATACGGGTGGCCGGAACCATAGATTGCCTGAACCAGATCTTTGACCGCATCGCAAAACAGGGCAATGTCCCGGTTTTCCGTGCTAGGGGAGCGGCGGGGACGTTGCTCAGTTGTTGACTAAGTCTGAACGTATCCTGGATGGAATCGTCTTGCAGGAGACGGAATTGCGATAAATTTGCCCCAAAATTCAGCAATTACCGTCGATTTGGGCCACCCTTCGTCGCACTTGACGCTCAATCGTTAGGATCGGGGGCGATCTCGGTGGGGCCTTTGATCAACACGCCCCACGCTCCAGGGCTGAGATCCGCCGCGTTGGCTTCATCGGTGTCGACGTGCATATCCAGCACGTAGCTCTCTTTGACACGTACGAGCACGTCATCAAAAATGATCCCCCGCTTGCCGCCCACACGCACCATGACCCATTGCCTATCTTTGACACCCAAGCGCTCTGCATCGGCCGGGGTCATATGGATATGTCGTGCCGCCTGGATCACACCTTTTTCAAGCACGACGACGCCTTGAGGGCCTTCGAGACGAATGCCAGGTGTATCCTCGAGCTTGCCCGAAGCGCGGATCGGTGCGTCGACACCGAGCTTGAACTCGTCGGTGCGCGATATTTCAAGCTGCGTCTCCTGGCGCTCGGGGCCAAGGACGCGTACGCGCTCGATGCAACCTTTGGGGCCGCAGATGGTGACCGTCTCTTCGCAGGCGAATTGTCCTGGCTGACTTAATGCCTTGGCGGGCGTAAGCTGATGGCCGGAGCCAAAAAGTGCCTCGACATGTTGGCGGCAGAGATGAACGTGGCGCATGCTGGCGCTGATGGGGATGCGGAGTTCTTCACTCATCGATGGACTTTTCTCCAAGATTCGCAAAAGGTGGGGTGTTGACTGGAAATAGCTTTGCAGGCGCCTGAAGCGGGCGGTGATCAGCGCCGACGTCTGTGCCTTCGAACTTACCATCCCCTCATTCGGCCGGTCAACAAAGAATCCCCCGCGTATGGCTTGGACTAAGGCCAGCAAGGAAGGGGTGATTGGGTCTGACCAAGGTAAACAACTGATATTTCTCCGAAATTATTGAAAAACACCGCCAAAAACAGGCTTGTAAGCCCCATTTCGGGGTCAAAATGCGCCGGTTTAAGATATTTGGGTGGCAATGTCCCGGCCCGCATTTCTTCCCGGGCTTTCACAAACCATGTTGCTCTGGTCAATGAGCAAGTCGATTTTTTGAAGCATTTTGCTACCATCTATAATTGCCTCTGCACCTGTTGCAGAAAATTCGTGGCGCAGACAACAGCAGCGATCTATTGAAAATACAGTCATTTGCATCGTTTCCCTTCCATTGTTTTCATTTCGGTTATGCTTGCAGACTAGACCTGCTGCACCTTGGATAGCAAATATCCCCACCATTTGACTCATTGTAAAAAAATCATTTACAATTGCCGCCTTAATGCCTACAGGTTTGGTTCACTATTTTGAACTCAATGCACGAAATGGGGACAATGAATATCTATACGATCCAGTTTGGGCTGTATCTCGTGCTGATGCTCGGTATCGGCTATTATTCCATGAAAAAGACCAGCAACAACGAGGACTTCCTTATCGGAGGGCGTACTCTCGGGCCTGTCACTACCGCCATCAGCGCCGGCGCTTCCGATATGTCCAGTTGGCTTTTGCTCGGTTTGCCTGGAGCGGTCTTTGCCAAGGGGCTTGTCGCAGGGGTATGGATATCTGCCGGCCTGGTTATCGGAGCCTATTTCAACTGGCTCATCGTCGCCGGCCGACTCAGAGCTCTGACTGAGCGACTGGATGCCGTGACCCTGCCGACCTACATCTCAAACAGATTCAATGATACATCGGGACTTTTGAAATACGTCTCCACCCTTGTCATTCTCTTTTTCTTCACCCTGTACGTTGCCTCCGGTCTCAAAGGCGGCACTTTGCTTTTTGCTCATGCTTTCGGAGCGACAGAACAGACAGCCTTGTTAGTCACCACACTCGTGGTCGTGTCTTATACTTTCCTGGGCGGTTACATGGCAGTCTGCTGGACCGACCTGATCCAAGGCCTTCTCATGCTTATCGCGCTTGCTTTCTGTGCCGTCCTGGGATATATCGCGATATCCGGCACAGGTACCGATATCGCTGCGGTAAATCCCAAGGCATTTTCCTACACAACCTCATGGATCACAGGCGCATCACTTATGGCCTGGGGCTTCGGCTACTTCGGCCAGCCTCACATTCTGGCCAGGTTCATTGGCATCAGTTCGGTGAAAGAGGTGCCCCGTGCCCGCCGTGTGGGCATTTCCTGGATGATCATCTGCCTTCTTCTCTCAACTCTGATCGGCTTAATCGGAATCGGTTACCATCATGTTTCGCCTCTTGCAGGCATGACAGGTCCTGGTGCCGATAAAGAGAGGATTTTTCTGGCCCTGACTACCGCCCTGTTCAACCCGGTATTCGGTGGTTTTGTTCTCGCGGCAGTGCTTGCAGCCGTCATGTCGACGGCGGATTCCCAGCTGCTTGTCCTCACATCCTCGCTGACGGAAGACCTGCCGTTTTTCCAGAGGTTGAATGATAAAACAAAAGCGTGGATCAGCAGGTTCGGCGTCGTGGGTTTTGCCCTGATCTCCTTTTTGATCGCCCTCAATGATTCCGGAACCATTCTCGCCATGGTCGGGTACGCTTGGGGAGGTTTCGGTGCCGCCTTCGGTCCCCTGATAATCCTTTCCCTTATATGGCGCGGCACAACCAAATATGGCGCCCTGGCCGGTATGATCGTGGGTGCGACCACGATTTTTATCGTAAAGAATTATTTCAATATCGAAGGCGAATATTTCTACGAACTCCTGCCGGGTTTCATTCTGGCCTTTACCACTATTATTGTGGTCAGCCTGATAACCACGAAACCGGACGAACATACCCTGAAAAAATTCGATGAAGCCAGGCAGCTCGTCATAAACAGGTAAAAATTGGGGGCGGGGATGCCCTGACCGACCGATTATTGGACAGCAAGACCGTGGCCTGGGGAAAGATTGATATAAATCCCACGATTGTCCATACATTTGCTCAAAGTTTTCATCTGAAAACAGGCATGAAGGCCTATGTGATATTCAACGTTGATGTATATGGGATTTCATCTGCAGGTATTTGACAAAAAGTCTTCGCGTATTTTGGGACAAACGGCCATGCTGTGGGTATGCGCAAATCATGGCATCCGCTGGCTTTGTCACCGGCGGCGGAATGAACTGATTTTTTGAGATGTTGGAGCAAATTAGTGCGAAGCGTTGGAAACCTCAGCGGTCACTGAGGTAGCGAACGCCTTTTTCCAGTCCATCCAGGTTTAACTCGAACATGGGAATAATCTCCCGGATTATGCTGATGGTTTCTCCATAATCCCACAAAGATGAGGAGATGGGATTGAACCATGCGGCATGGCGGAATGTTGCACTCAACGTCTTCAGCCGTTCGATGCTCGGCTTTTTCTGCCGATATGCCAGTTCGATGGATCCGTTTACCGCCAGCAACTCTTCGGGGGCCATGCTGGCATCGCCTACGAAAATCAGGCGCGTTTCAGGGTCGCGTCGCAGCAGCTCTTCTATGGGTTCAGGGCTGTGGCGGCGTTGGGGATCGATCCAGACCCGGTCGGTGACTATGTTGTGGAAATAGCGGATGGCAAGGTCCTTGAATTGGGAGCGGGAGTGATGGAACAGGGCCTGGACCGTCTCCACGTACGGTTCCATGGACCAGCCACCGTTGTCGATAAGCAGCAGGACTTTGAGCCGGTCCAACAGCCGCCGGTCAAAAACGATTTCGATTTCCCCGGCATTGCGCATGGTCTGGTATATGGTTTTGTCCACGTTCAGCTCATCCATCGGGCCGACCGGCTTGAGATGGCGAAGGCGTTTCAAGGCTTCCCCCATCTGGCTGCGCGTCAAGGGGGCGCTGCGGGAATAGTCCCGGTAACGTCGCTCCAACGCCACTTTGCTGGCGGAATGGGCGCGGGATCGGCCACCGATGCGCAGGCCGCCGGGTCGCGTGCCCGAGTGGCCTACGGGTGACACGCCGCCCGTACCGATCCACTTGCTGCCGCCGTAATGCACCGCTTTTTGATCCTGCAGACGGTCCAGAAGATATTGCTCCAGCTCTTCGGCGCTGAGCCGGCGCAACTCCTTCTCGGTCAGGCCCAAAGCTTTGGCGAGATCCTCGGGGATGTTCAGCCAATCCTCCAGAAGCTGACGGGCCACTTCATCCAAGAAAAGTTCTTCCACTGGCACCGCTTCAACCCCGGCGAACAACTCGGCAAACACCTGATCGTAGGTATCGAAATCCCGCTCGCTCTTCACCAGGATCGCCCGTGCTACGATGTAGAAATCGTGCAGCGAAGCCACCAGGCCGAGACTCAAGGCTTTTTGCAGTCGCAGAAAGGCCGTGGGCGTTACCGACACCCCCCGTTTGCGCAGGGTATAAAAGAAGGACACGAACATCGATCTTACTCCTGTTCGTTGCTGAAAAGCTTTTCCGAAGATGCTTTTTGCAAGTCGTTGCTCTTTTTGAACAGGACTCCGAGATACGGAAGCACTCCATCTCTCAAAGTTTCGATCCGGAACTCCGGATCGGCCTTAAGCGCGCGTATCCAGTTGAGCAGTTCACGGGTGGCCGGTTTTTTCTCAACTCCTTGTATCTGCCGCAACCGGTAAAACGACGTGATGGCGGCATCGGCAAGATCGTTGGTCAGATCCGGAAAATGAACGGTAATAATGCGGCGCATGACCTCCGGTTGCGGAAAGGCGATGTGGTGAAAATTGCAGCGCCCCAAAAACGGATCGGAGAGATCCTTCTTGGCGTTGGAGGTAATGACCACCACCGGGCGGAAGCGGGCCGTCACCGTACGGTCAATCTCCAGGATATCGAACTGCATCTGGTCAAGCACGTCCAGCATATCGTCCTGAAAATCAGTATCTGCTTTGTCGATTTCATCGATGAGCAACACGGTCCTCTGTTCGGCCGTAAAAGCCTGACCAATCTTGCCCATGCGGATGTATTGGGAAATGTCGCTCACATCGCGGCTCGAATCGGCGAAGCGGCTGTCGTTGAGACGCGTGAGGGTATCGTACTGATAAAGCGCCTCAACCAGCCTCATGCTTGATTTAACGTTCAGGACCACAAGCGGCATCTCGAGGCTCTCGGCGATGGCGTGCGCAAGCATGGTCTTGCCGGTGCCCGGCTCCCCCTTGAGGAGCAGCGGCATCTCCAAAGCCATGGAGACATTGACAATCTTGGCCAGTTCGTCGTCGAGAATGTAGCGGCTGGCTCCTGCAAAACGATGAAAATCCTGTTCTGACATGGCATCGGCTCCTTATCGGTGGGGCCAACTCAAGGCTGTTGATCAAGTGTTGCACTCATGGCTGGCCGCCCCGGAGTTTTTTGCCCCATAAAGTCCGCTCCCCTTGGCTCAGGCTAGCCGCGGGGGCGTTCAGCCAGAGTCAATGAGCCGGAAACCGGCAGGTAGGACTTATGGAAGTACGATAATTTATTCTAGCAGGAGTTGAGGATAAAAAGACAGGTGGCCATGGCGATGGGGGGAGTTGAACAAACAGGCGCTGGTCTTCATGCGGGTGGTCTTTTCGAAGAAAAGAGCCATGAGAGTGGTAAAACTCAGCCACACAGCCTTGACTTCGTTTCATTTCATTTCCACGAAGACTTTGATCTGGGAAGGCTGGATTTCGGTCACCTCGAGGTCCCGTGGCACTAAAATCGAGGACGGGGTAAGAGAAAAGGTTTGCCTTCCGAACCGTGTGAGGGTCGCATCGACGGGGATGGTCAGTTTTTCCGGGTCGAAGAGAAACAGATTCCGCCTGGGCCCCGATAGCGTAACCACGACCTCGGCGGGCACCACCTCGACCAGAGTGAAATCGGCCGGGACGTTTTCTACTGTGACCGGAACCCGACGGACAAGAATGTCAATCTCCGATCCGGGAACCAGGAACAGCCAGAGGATCACGGCCAGGAACACGGCCAGTAGCCCTTCAAGAGACCCCTTGCCCAAAAATTTAGCCGAGGTCGGCTTTGGCGTCCAGGAATTCCCATGTGCCTCAAAAAACCCTGCAACCGTCTCTTCCAGGTCCTTTAAGCGGAGGAGCGTGCGCAATATTCCGTTCCGGGCTGCCGATACTTTTCCGGTTTCCTCCGATACCACCAGGATCAGGGCATCGGTTTTTTCTGCCAATCCGAGGGCCGCGGCATGACGTGTGCCGCGACCTTGCAACTGGTCTGCATTCTGCGAAAGAGGCAGATGCACGCCGAAGCGTTTAACCCGGGAACCCTCCACGATGAGGGCTCCATCGTGTCCCGGGGAATTAGGGTCGAAGATACTCAACAGCAAAGGCAGCGTTAACTGCCCGTTCAGGGGAACGCCTTCAGTGGTGAACCAATCCAGGGAGTCTCCGGCCGGCAGCATTATCAGCGCTCCCCGGCGCTCTTTTGACAAGATACTGAGCCCTTCGCAGAGGATCTCGGGGATGGCCCGGGAGAGTGGGGGCGTTCGCTTGCCGCCCAACCTTCCGGGGAGTCGCTCCAGAAACATGCGGATTTCGCTTTGGAACACGACGATTACGATGAGAACGATAAGGGCCGCCAGCCCTTGAAGGATCCATTCTGTCAACTTCATCTCAAGTTGCTTAGCAACCAGAAACAGGACGCCGAACGCCAGCAGGGCCAGACCGGCGGTCCGCATCCGGCTCCGGCGCAGGGCGTCGATCCCCAGCCATAGCAGGGCGGAGGCCAAGGCAATATCCAGGACATCCTTCCATCCGATTCCTTGCAGCAGACCTAAAAAATGCCAGAACATCTTATTTTCCTCTCTTGCGTAAAGCCAATTCAACGGGAGGCATATTCGGCAAATCCTCTTGGGAAATCATAGCACGGATTATTCAGCCGCGGATGGTCAAGGGGCGGGCCAAATGAGGCCTCTGAACTTCCGGAGAAACCTTGATAAAGGGTGCCCTGCCGTTCTCAATATTCCGATCCTGTCCGAGGGGGTTGCTTCCGGGACCGCGTTTTGAGTCTGCCCGGTGCGTCGGGAAGCAATGGTGGGCGCGGAGCGATATATCTGGTATTCTATGGGCAAAACTCCCTTGCCCAGGATGATGCGATGACTCCAGTTTCACTACGTCCGATCCCTGTTCGCGCATTTCTGCCGGCCGGGGCCGTTTTCATGTTCTTTTCGCTTCTGCCGCTGGGCGTTTTAACTGCCGGTCCGGTATCGTTAGGCGGCGCGATGGTTGCGCGCTTTCTTATCCCTGCTTCTGCCCTGATTTTCATCGCTATTCTCTCGCTGGCCTGTGCCGTCTTCACCTTGTACCAGGAACCAATGTTCCTTCGTTTTCCCGGCATTCGGCGGATCATGGTGCTGGGATCCCTGAGCCTGGGGGCCGGCCTCTTTCTGCTTCTGCGTCATACGGAAATGTATCGGGATGTGTTTTTTATCCTGGCTTCGGCCAACCTGGTCCTTTTTGCCTTGCTCCTTGGCAACTTCCTGGTTGCCGGGCTCAGCAGGCCTTCAGAACTTGTCCCGGTGTGCATCGTGATGTCGGTAACGGATCTGCTGAGCGTTTTGGCAGGCCCAAGCAAACAGATGATCGAAGGGATAGACGTTTTTTATCGTAATGGACGAAAGGGTCCCGTGCCCTTGGCCGATTTTCTGCTGGTCAAAATTGCGGTGCCCGGCGTCGACCATCTTTTGCCGGTTTTTGGGGTGGCTGACGTCGTTATTCTGGCTTTTTTGATCGCCGCGGCCCATAAATTCCAACTTGACGATAATCTTCTGGGGCGCGGATTTTGGGAAAAAAAAGGTTGTCGACGCCTGCCATTGTGGTTCCCGGCGGCGGGGGCGGGGCTTGCTTTTGCCCTGCTTGCGGCGCATGGTTTAGGCATATTCCTTCCTGCGCTGCCGTTGGTAGCCGTGTTCTTCCTCGGCTACACCCTTCCTCGCCATCCGAAGATGCGGCTGCTCCGGAGGACCGAATGGGCGGTAGTACTTATCAGCCTCGCGTTCCTGTCCGGCTGGGCGATTTGGGCATGACGGGATTGCACAGGGCCTCTGTGAAACTCTTCTGTTGTGTCAGATTGTCTGATTTATACTTATTATTAAAAAAATGAACTGTATCAAATTTAGTCCGAAGGAGGAGGCGCGTCTACGCTTTCTACAAAATGAATTGTGCAGACGCGACCCCTTTTTATCTCTCTATTATTGTGGTCAGCCTGATAACCACTAAACCGGATGAACATACCCTGAAAAAATTCGATGAAGCCAGGCAGCTCGTCATAAACAGGTAAAAATTGGGGCGGGCATGCCCTGACTAACCCTTGCGTTGCCGCGCATACTTTCCGGGTGGTGCTCCCATAATCCGGCGGAACATTCCGACAAAGGCACTCAGGCTCTGGTAACCCAGGTCGTAGGCGATGCGGGTGACCTGCTGTCCCTGGTCAAGTCGTTTGATCGCCTCCTGCAAAAGCAATCGCTTGCGCCATGCGCCGAAAGTCAGACCGGTTTCGGTTACGAAAAGTCGCGCCAGGGTCCGTCCGCTGGCTCCGGCAACAACTCCCCACTGCTCAAGATCACGTTTATCCGCCGGGTTCTCCAGTAAAGCTTCCATGACCCGCAGCAGCCTCCGGTCCTGTGCCATCGGCAGATGAAGCGGAGTGACAGGCGCCTGTCGCAGTTCATCCAGAACGACCTGCATGAGGCGCCATCCCGCACTTTCCGGTTCGTAGTCCTCCCCGACCCCCACGGCCTTCAAGATCAATTCCCGCAGCAGGGGGGATACTTTCAGCACGGCGCATTGTTGCGGCATGCCTACGGTTGCCGTTGGATCGACAAACAGGTTGCGCAGTGCCACCTCGCCGGGAAAATACACTTCATGGGCCTGATGCGGCGGAAGCCAGACCGCCTGGGAAGGGGGAACCACCCAGATATCCCCTGCACAGATCACCCGCATCACGCCGCTGCTGGCGTAGACCAGCTGCCCGCGCGGATGGGCGTGGGAGGCGGCACAGCCGGCTTCGCGCACCTGCATGGCCAAGGGAATGATCGGCAGATTGGTGTCCAGGCGGTAGCCCAGTTCCACGGGCGGCAGTTTTGTCAGTTTTGAGATATCCATTGTCTTACTATAGGAAGATTGCCACGCTTGGACAAGTTATAGTTGGCTTCATTTAGACTTGGTACGGTGAGTTGGAGTAAAGGAGTGACGCTATGAGTAACGACCATCGGGCAGGAATCATTGACCAGTTTTCCAGGCAGGCAATCCCTTTTACCCGGGTGCCGGGACATCTCGATGCTATTGGGTTGTTGATGGAGATGGCACAGGTGACCGGCACCGACAGCGTGCTGGATGTTGCCTGCGGCCCGGGCCTGGTGGCCTGCGAGTTCGCCAAGCAGGCCGATCATGTCACCGGTATCGACATTACCCCGGCCATGATCGAGCAGGCCCGTAACCTGCAACGAGAAAAGAGCCTTGCCAACCTGACCTGGACCGTTGGCGATGCCTTGCCGCTGCCTTGGCCAGACAACAGCTTTTCCTTGGTCATCACCCGCTACAGCTTTCACCATTTTTTGCAGCCGGCAGCGGTTATCGCGGAGATGGTCCGGGTCTGTATGCCGGGGGGCAGGGTGCTGGTTGCCGATGTGGCGGTGGAAGCCGACAAGTCGGAGGCCTATGACCGGATGGAGCGTATGCGCGATCCTTCCCATACCCATGCCCTCACCGAGGAGGAGTTTGACGCGCTGTTTCAGCAGGCGGGACTGCGGGATTGCCGCCGAACCTCGTATGGCGTTGAGATCGAGCTGGAGTCCCAGTTGCGGGCCTCCTTTCCTCGATCGGGCGACAAACAGAACCTGCGCCGGATGATCACTGCAGATATCGGTTTGAACAGGCTGGGAATAAAGCCGTGCAGGGAGAACGGCATGGTGGTCTATACCGTACCGATAGCGGTTTTGGTGGGCACAAAGGAAGATTAGTGCGTTTAGGTAATGCGATGGATGCAAACAATGTTCGGAATTCCAGAGAGACCTTACGCATTGCCCAAAAGAAAGTAGCATCTATCAGCTTCTTGGGTCCGCGCCTCAACTTCTGACAAGGTTAAAGTTGAGACGCGGACCCTTTTTTTACTCATGGTAAAATAGGTTGTAACCGCACTATCGGAAAGGAGTGGCAGGGATGCAACCGGTTCAGGATCTGCTCCATCGCATTCAATGGGACAAGGTTTTTGCCGATGCGGTTTTCGAGATCGGGTATTACGACCGTATCGAAGACCGGATTATTCTGGTCCCCTTTTCGGCGCTTCACTTCCCCAAGGACGATCATTTTGCTTTTGAATTCTACGATAGCAGCGGTGGCGTTCGTAGCGTGCCGTTCCATAGGGTTCGGGAGGTTTATCGGGATGGGCAGTGTATCTGGAGGCGGGTTCACAATTAGATAAAGCGAGTCATGTTGCCCTCTGGCAGCTTGGTTTCCTTGCGTATTTCCGAGATTAAATATTGCATGGCAAGAGCGGCCCTCCCCGATCGGGGAGGGCCGCTTGTGATCAGGCCGCATCAGGTCCCGCAGAAGGTTTTATAGGGTTGATCGGAAGGAGCGGGCGGCTGGCGATACTCCGCATATTCGGGTTGGTCGTCGTAGGGCCGGGACAGGACCTCAAGCAGCCGCTCCAGCACTGAGAAATCGTCTCGCTCCTGCGCGGCGGCCAACGCCTCTTCGACCCGATGGTTGCGCGGGATAAAAGCCGGGTTGTGGGCGCGCATGCGTTCGCGGGAGGTTTCCACGGATTCCTCCTGCCGTGTCAGGCGGGCCTGCCAGCGTTGGTGCCATGCGGTGAAGTTCGGATCGCGGAAGACCGGTGTGTCCGGCAGGGTTTCCAGCGTCAGGTCGCGCAGGGTGTTGGTGTAGTCCGCTTGATTCTGTAAAATGCAGGTCAACAGATCCTGCATCAAAGACATGTCATCGTCTTCTTCGCTGAAGAGTCCGAGTTTGGCCCGCATGCCGGTCAGTCTGAAGTGCCGGAATACATCGGGGAACGTACTCAGGCTCTGGTTGGCCAATTCAACGGCTTTTTCCTCTTCATCGTGCAGCAGCGGCAGCAGGGTTTCGGCGAGACGGGTCAGGTTCCACTGCACCATGGAAGGTTGTCTGCCAAAGGCATAACGACCTCCCTGGTCGATGGAGCTGAATACGGTGGCCGGATCGTAGCTGTCCATGAACGCGCAAGGGCCGTAATCGATGCTTTCACCGCACAGGGCCATGTTGTCGGTGTTCATCACGCCGTGGATAAAACCGACATGCAGCCACTGGACGACCAGCGACACCTGCCGCTCCAGCACCGCCTGCAAGAGGGCCAGAAAAGGATTGTCGGCTTGCAGCAGCTCAGGAAAATGGCGGCGGATAGTGTACTCGGCCAGTGTTCGGATCCCCTCCAGGTTTCTTTGGGCCGCGAGGTATTCGAAGGTGCCGACGCGGATGTGGCTGGCTGCCACCCGCGTGAGGATTGCGCCGGGCAGCGGTGTTTCGCGGTACACCGGTTCGCCGCTGGTCACCACCGCGAGGCTGCGGGTGGTAGGAATGCCCAGCGCATGCATCGCTTCGCTGATGATGTACTCCCGCAGCATGGGGCCGAGGACTGCGCGTCCGTCGCCTCCACGGGAAAACGGCGTCTGACCGGAGCCTTTAAGCTGGATGTCAAACCGTTCACCCGTCGGCGTGAGGTGCTCGCCCAGCAGGTGGGCCCGGCCATCGCCGAGCATGGTGAAATGCCCGAACTGATGCCCTGCATAGGCCTGGCAGATCGGTTGCGCACCTTCGGGGATACGGTTGCCTGAGAAGATAGCCACGCCCGCGTCTCCTGCCAGAGCGTTGCTGTTTAAACCCAGAGTCTCGGCGAGGGAACGGTTGAAAATCGCCATCCGTGGCGCACGCACCGGGGTGGGATCCAGACGGGAGTACAGGTAATCCGGCAGGCGGGCATAACTGTTATCAAAATTCCAGCCCAGGCTGGTTGTATTATTGTCAGTGGTTGTCATAGGCCTCCTGAAGGGTAAGGGGAGGTGTTCCCGTTCCTGTTTTCCAGCTTGGCCCGGAGTTGTCAGGGCGGCGGATGTGGCGGCTGGAAGTCGAATTTCGTTGCGGGTAAGCACGTTTCATTGTTTATGGATAAAGTCTATAGTATGGGATCGGATTTAGGCAAGTTCTGCAGGGAGCATGCGGACCTTGGCATTGCCGGGATGGGAACTTTGTCTCTGCGACACTCTGATGTTGTGCTCTCTGGCCGGATTTGCTACCATCGTCCCGAACCATTAATTACGTCAAATACATTGATACGGAGGGATTCATGTTGGAAGATCAAGCGGTTCACGCCAGAGAGTCTGTCGCCGTTGCGCAGACGGATGCTTTTTTCCCCAAGGTTTACAACTGGATGACAGCAGGGCTCGGGCTATCGGCCGTGGTTGCGCTGCTGACCGTTTCGAGTCAGGCCATGATGCAGTTGGTTTTCGGCAACCGGCTGGTATTTTTCGGGCTGATCATCGCCGAACTGCTGCTGGTGGTGACTCTCTCCGGGGCCATTCAGCGTCTCAGCGCAGCGGCCGCAACCGGCTTTTTCCTTGCCTACTCCGCACTCAGCGGGGTGACGCTGGCAGCCATCTTTGTTCTTTACACGCAGAGCTCCATCGCCAGCACCTTCTTTGTGACGGCCGGAACGTTTGGCGCCATGAGCGTCTACGGGCATGTCACGCGCCGGGATCTGACCTCCTGGGGCAGTTTCCTGTTCATGGGGCTGATCGGTTTTCTGCTGGCGTCGGTGGTCAACATGTTTCTGCATAGCGAGATGATCTACTGGATCAGTACCTATTGCGGCATTCTGATCTTTGTCGGGTTGACCGCCTACGACACCCAGAAACTCAAGGTTCTGGCCATGGGCGGATTTGCCAACAGCGAAGATCGTCACAAAGCGGCCATCCTCGGCGCGCTGCGTCTTTACCTCGATTTCATTAATCTTTTTCTGTTGCTGCTGCGGGTGCTCGGACGGCGTCGGTAAGCGGGCGGCAGGGATCCTTCTGCCGGTTGATACAAAAGGGGCGGCCACGGTGTGGTCGCCCCTTTTTTTAGTGCAGGGTGGTGGGGCTGTGCTGGTTCGCTGCGGGTAACTCTGCACGGATACCCTTGAGCATGATTGAGCAAAGCCTCTGTGGAGAATCTTACTGTGCCGGGGTTTTCACCAGCGCAAGGCGGGCCTTTACAGGTAAATGATCCGAACCGCAGGACTCTTTCAAGGTTTCGGCGCTGACGGCGGAAAAGTCCCGGTTATAGAAAATATGGTCGATGCGCACCAGGGGCCAGGCCGGGAGGAATTCATCCCAGGCGTGTGCGTAGGCCGGATAGGAAAGACCGAACCCACGGCCGGCCTCCCAGTGGGCGTTGTGCAGATGCCGGGAGAGCATTTTATAGGTCTGGCTTTTATCGGTTGTATTGAAATCCCCACCGAGGATGACCGGCCCTGGTGTGGTCAGTACATGTTCCTGCAGCAGGGTTGCCAACTGCCGGTGGCGGGCTTTCCAATTGCCGCGAAGAGGGTGCACATTGAACACGGTCACGGCGCCGGCGGGGGTGGCAACTTGCACCTTTTGCACTTTGGCCAACTTTCCATCGGTCATCTGTTGCGTCACCGCATAGGGACTGATTACCGCCTGCAGCAGCCTTGGTGTATAGGCGACATGCCATTTCCCGGGGGCTCCGGTAGAGGATTCTTCCAGAGCAAGAGTCAGTTCCTGTAACTGGTTCGGCATGATTTCCTGCAACAGCAGGATGTCAGGATGGTGTTCCCGGATAAGTTTCGCGGTTGGCAGCAGGGACTGGTTTTCCGACCAGACGTTAAAGCTCATGACTTCGAGGAATGCCAGCTTGCCAGGGGGCGGGGCATGACTGGGTAGAAACAGGGGCAGGTAGCTGAAGCCTATCGCAAGAGCCGGTGCGGCCAGTGCTATCGACAGCCAGATGCGTCGGAACAGGATTGCCGGTATCAGACCGGCCAGCAGGGAAAAAAGCACCCATGGCAACAGGTAGCGGGTCAACCGCACCAGTAATAGTCTATCCCCCGTGGTCCAGGCCAGAACCAGGCAGGTGGATATCGTCAGGGCGAACACCCAGAGACTTGTCCAAAACCACATGCACAGGATCTGCATCGTCCATCGCAGAGTTCGGGACAGGGGCAAAGCAAACTTCTGAAAAATACTTGAAACCATGGAGATCTCAGGGTCATAAAATGTTTATGGACTGGCAGGATGGGGCGAGGTACGAGCCCCATATTCTGCGCGCTATGGATGGATGCAACTCTCGCATCACCCTTTGCCGGACATCCCGACCCCACCCACAATCTCACCGCAGTCCGGACATTTTCCGCCCGGCTTGATAGCGTTCTCGACGATGCTGAAGCCGAGGCGGCGGATCAATATCCGGTCGCAGCCGGGGCAGGTGGTGTCGGTCTCTTCCGCCACGTTGCCCAGGTAGATGTGCCGCAAACCTGCCTCACGGCCGAGTTCTTCGGCCCAGTGCAACGTTGTAACCGGAGTGGGGGGCACGTGGTGCATGAGGTAATGAGGGAAAAAGCGGCTGATATGCCAGGGGGTGTCGGGTCCCAGTTCCCGGTATACGAATTCCACCAGTTCCTTGAGCTCTGTCGGGTCGTCGTTGAGGCCGGGGATGATCAAGGTGGTTACTTCCAGCCAGATACCCTGGGCCTTTATCTTTATGAGGCTGTCGAGTACCGGCTGCAGCCGGGCCCCGATATGACGGCGGTAGGTTTTGTCACGAAAAGCCTTGAGGTCGACGTTGGCGGCATCCAGCCAGGGGTGGGCGGTGTCAAGCATCTCGGGTGTCATGTAGCCGTTGGTGACGTAGATGTTGGCCAGTCCGGCGTCTCGGGCCAGGCGGGCGGTGTCGTGCGAGTATTCGAAAAAGATGGTCGGCTCGGTATAGGTGTAGGCGATAGAGCGGCAGCCGGCGAGTTGCGCCTCGGATACGATCTGCTCCGGAGTAGCCGGATAGCCGCTGATCAGATGCTGGTCGCGCGGCATCTGGGAAATTTCCGAGTTCTGGCACCATTCGCAGCGGAAGTTGCAACCCGGCGTGGCGATGGAATAGGACAGGGAGCCGGGGTGAAAGTGGAACAGCGGTTTTTTCTCGATCGGATCGACGGCCTGGCTGATGGTGCGGCCGTAGACCAGGGTGTAGAGTGTTCCCCCGCGGTTTTCCCGTACCTGGCAGAGCCCCTTATGTCCGTCGGCTATGGTGCAGCGGTGGGCGCACAGTCGGCAGCGAACCCGGCTGTCGGAAAGTTTGTCGTAGAGCATCGCTTCTTTCATCGGTGGTCCTCCCTTTTTTATCGGATCAGATTTCCAGTTTATCAGCTCCTGCTGAATTTTCGGGATCGGATCGGGTAAAACTGTCGGTCGGACGGAGGAGTGGGTGAGGCCGGTTCTCCGGTGAACGCAGAGAACTCTGGATAAACACCTTGAACCCCAATACAAACAAGGATGGTTCGGATATTCAGGATAAATGCCCGAGATCCGAAACTTTGACTTTCATCCTGAGTATCCTGTATATCCTTGTTAATTTTTGTCCTTGTCTTGATTGACGTACTATGGAACCTATTGCAAAGAGCCAAAACCTGCTACTTTATGGTATACGTTTGTTACGCAGATACAGGAGAAAACCATGCAACCGAAAGCCAGAGCCATCATCATCGATGATGATGCCTCGTGTAGGGCCTTGTTGGAAGTGCTGCTTAAACAAAGAGGCTACGAAGTAATCAGCCTTTCCGACCCGACGGCCTGCCCACTCTATGCCAACTCGCAATGCACCTGCCCTCAGGATCACGCCTGCGGTGACTTTTTACTGACCGACAACCGGATGCCGCGCATGACCGGTATAGAGTTTGTGGAGCGCCAGTCGCAAAGGGGCTGCAAAGGGATCGTCAGCAATAAGGCAATTCTGTCCGGAACCTGGGATGATGAGGAATTGGCCCATGCCGAGCGGCTCGGTTGCCAGGTGTTCGACAAACCCTATAATTTCACAGAAATCATGGACTGGCTGGATGAGCGGGAAAAGCAGATCCTGCCGGGGCGCAAACTGGTGGTTTTCGACAGTGACCATTACGCTCACTGAGCCAGAATCCTATAGGTTTTTGGCTGATTCATAAACACAAACAACGACGCAGGAGTCTCCGATGGCGCAAACGGTATCCGTGGAAATCTTCATTATCGGTAATGAAATCCTCAATGGCGAAATCCAGGATACCAATACCCACTGGTTATGCCGGGAAATCACCCAACTTGGTGGCAAGGTGGTGCGTGGTACGGTCCTTGGCGACGATCTTGACGTCGTGACCGCGGCCCTGCAGGCGGCACTGGCGCGGCACACGCGGGTGATCGTGACAGCCGGCGGCCTCGGTCCGACGGCCGACGATCTGACCCTGGCGGCGGTGGCCAAGGGGGCCGGGGTGCCGCTGCGGCTGCATGAGCAGGCACGGCAGATGATCCGGCAGAGCTACGATAGGCTTCATGAGCGGGGCGTGCTGGAGGTCGGGGGGCTGACCCCGGCGCGGGAAAAGATGGCGTGGCTGCCCGAGGGTGCCCGCACCCTGGTGAATCCGGTCGGTACCGCGCCCGGCGTGCTGCTGCAGGTCGGCGAGACGACCATCATCAGCCTGCCCGGGGTGCCGCCGGAACTGAAGGGGATTTTCAGCAGTTCCATGCAGCCGTTTTTACACGAAACCTTTGAGGGCGGGCTCTCCGTTCTGCATACCTTGACGGTGCAATGCAACGACGAATCGCTGCTCGAGCCGGTGCTCAGTCGTGTGGTGCCGGCGCATCCCGACGTGTACATCAAATCGCTGGCTACCCGGCCGGGTGAGATGGCCGAGCTGGATATCTTTGTCACCGCCACCGGATCCGATCTGGCTACGGTGCAGGCGCTCATCGATGCGGCTGTTAGCGATCTCAAGCTGGGGATTACCGGTTTGGGCTTTTCCCTTCAGGACAAATAAACGCCTTAGATGGGGTAACTTCTGCCGCTGCGGCTATTTTTCCGCAGCCGCGGAATCCATTCCGCCATCGCTGTTTTTTCCAGCCACTCCTTTCTAATCCTTGTTAAGCATTCTCTTTTTCGCAAGGGGATAATGCCCGGCAGCTTGCCTTCCTGTACAATGAATGGATAAAGGAGGTGACGCCATGATCCCCAAACGTGTACTCGGTAAAACCGGCGCGGAAGTGACCTGCATGGGCCTGGGCGGCGAGGGTGTGTTGCGCAGTTTCGGTCGCGCGAAGGAAGCCAGGGATCTGATAGCGCGGGCCCTCGATCGGGGCATCACCTACATGGAATCGGCACGGGCTTATTCCGGCAGCGAGGCTTATTACGGACAGGCGTTAGGCGAGCGGCGCAAGGAGATCTTTCTGGCCAGCAAGGCCCATGACCGGACCGCCGGCGGAGCCTGGACGCAGCTGCATGAAACCCTGGAAAACATGCGTACCGAGTGGCTCGATCTTTGGCAGGTGCACGATGTGCGCACGCAACGGGATCTGGAGGATATCTTCGGCCCGGGTGGGGCCATCGAGGCTTTTGAGCGGGCCAAGCGCGAGGGCAAGGTGCGGTTTGTCGGCGTTACCGGCCATGAAAACCCGGACATTCTGTTGCAGGCTTTCGACCTGTACGATTTCGACACGGTACTGATGCCGGTCAATCCGGCTGAGCCGGCCTGGGCCAGTTTCCCCGAAAAGGTATTGCCCGAAGCCGAAGTCCGCGGCATGGGTATTGTCGGCATGAAGGTGCTGTGTCGCGGCTTCGGTCTGCAACTGCCCGGTTTGCAGACCCCCGTCCCCTGGTTGCGCTATGCACTCGCGCAGGGCGTTTCGACCATGGTCATAGGCTGCGACGATCCGCTGCAGCTGGAGCAAAATATCGCCGCCTGCAACGAGCCGCCCATGACCGCGAGCGAGTGCCGCAAACTGGAGGCTGCGGTGGCACCTTGGGCGCGGAAACTCATGTACTATAAACCGTAAGCAAGTTGTCAGCTGTAAGCCGTCAGTCGTCAGCTGGGAGCTGGGAGCTAAGATATTTCTCGCGCAAGTCGTTAGTTAGTCAGATATATAACCCCTTCCATCCCCTGGCCAGTCCTGCTAAAATCCGGCTATTCATTTTCATTAACCAAGGGATCAAAAATGTTCAAGCGTTGGGCGTATCGGATTCTGTGTATCTGTTTTTTGATCTGTATTTTTACCGGGGGATATTGTTGGGCCGCCGAACCAACCCTGCAACGGGATATCGAGGATCTTGAGGCGCGTATCGCTGCGTATGTGCCGGACAGTGCCTACCGGGATGACCGTTTCGGTTTGATCGTGGTTAAGCAAGCTATCGTCAGTCTCAAGGCAGGTTCGGGGGGCATCGGTGCGTGTCTGGTGGATGCCAAAACCGGCAAGGTGGTCGAAAAAGGCCGCAATCGCCAATACAACCCCTATTTTCGCAGCGATATGCATGCGGAAATGGATCTGCTGAACCGCTACGAGGATCGCCTGCGAAAGCAGGGGGGCTCCAATTCCACCAACGATCCGCGTCAGTGCGGTGACCTGATTCTGTTCACTTCCACCGAGCCCTGTCCCATGTGCCTGACCCGCATTATCAACTCCGGCATCAAGCATATGTATTATCTCAATCCGGACATGGACGGGGGGATGGCGCATCGTATGGAGCATTTGCCCAAGTTCTGGCGTGATTTTGCCGCCGATCGCGATTTTCGTCAGGCGGAATGTTCCCCGGCTCTTAAAACAATTGCCGAGGATCTGTTCCGCTATTCCGTACGTTCCTTTGCCAGAAACAACCCCCACTGACGGTTCTCAAGCAAAAAAGGGGGGGGCGGCAACGCCCAGAGTTTTTTCTGCATCCGCGCGTCTTCCAACTTTTCCGTGTAAACCAAGTGCCTCATCTTTCGTCTAAACTATCAAAAGAACCCGACTTACTTTACTACCCCTGATAATCGGTCCGAATCCCGGTTGAAATTTACGGATATCGGCCCGAGGGGAAAGCGCAGGTTGCGTGGATAGCACCATTGATGCTGGCACCTGCAGGGAGATAAACCATGAGATGGATGGCACTGGCATTCACGGTAATGCTGACAACTTTATTCGGGGCAGGGGTGGTCTTCGCACAGACTGTCGCCACTCTGGATGAGCCGGAACAGATGGCCATGTCGGATACTTTGCAATACGCCTTGGAGAATAATCCGAGCAACGAGGTTTCCAACTGGGTGAACCCCGATACCGGCCGTTCCGGGGCGGTGGTGCCGGTGAAGACCTATACCAACGAGGCGGGTCTGCCGTGCCGCGAATTTGTCACCACGATCGTTATCGGCGGCAAAGAAGAGCAGGGTTATGGCACCGCCTGCCGTCAACCGGATGGCTCGTGGCAGATCGTGACCGATGGGCAGGATACCGTTGCACCGGAACCCCCGGCCAGCGTTTATGTTTATACACCGCCGGAACGCTATGTCTATGTCTACCCCGACATGTACTACAATTACCCGTCGAGTTTTTATTATCCGTACAATATCTTCCTCAGTTTCAGCTATGTCTATCGCAGCGGGTATGTACATTACGGTGCCTATTACCTGGATGGCCCGAGTTTCCGCCACCGTTATCCGGTGCATGTGCGTTCGCGGATTTATGTGGGCCCAAGGATATTCTCCCATCATCGCTGGTTTTATCGTCCCGCGGTGCACTATCGCCATGTTGTGCGGCCGCCGGTTCATCGTGATCGGTATGAATACCGTAACCGGGACGCCACCAGGCCTGTCTATCGCGAACGGCAGGAATATCGCCAACGCCAGATTCTTCAACATCAGGATCATATCCGTCAGGACCCGCGCCGACAGCCTGCAACAAATGTAGAACGTCAGCGCCAGATCCAGCGAAATCAGGACCGGGACCGTCGGGACCAGCGCCGACAACCTGCAGCGAATGTGGAACGTCATCGCCAGGTCCAGCGCGAGCAAAATCGCGTCCAGGTGCAGCCGCGGCAACAACGGCAACCCGGGGCGAATGTTGAGCGGACGCAGCCCAGGACTTATCAACGTGCTCCTTTGACCCAGACACGTGAAAGACAACAGGTGAACAGGGAAGCCGGCACGTCTCGTCATGACAGCACGCGGCAGGGACAAGACCACTACGAAGGGAGGCAGCGCAGTCGTTAGCGGCTGACATCCAGCCTGGATCCGTACGCTGAAAACGATCCTCGGATTGAAATCGCCCGACCGGCATGCCCGGTCGGGCGATCTTGTATGGGCTTTGTAACCGGATGTCTCCCTTCCTGGGTAAATATTTTCATTTTTTTTACACAGTTCCTCCATATTGACATGATATCTCTTTGCCTTAAGAACACTCGCGATCACTAACATCATTTATCGTGCTGAGGCATAGACTATGGATAATCCCGCTTTCCATGGAAAGAGTATCTGGGTTCTCGCACACCAGAATCAACCGGACCCGTCCGTCCTGGAAGATCTGATGGTGGGAGGCTATCAACTGCAACCGGTCGCTATTCGTAAGAGTTCCACATTGCATCCGCCGCTGGGCACCGACTTGGCGCTTTTGGATCTGGCCGCCTCGACCCAGGACGCCATGACAGCGATTATGCGTCTGCGGGAGGATTATCAAGGACCGCTGGCGGTGCTGGACGAGCACCCTAATGAAAGGCGTCATATTCTGGCCCTTGAAATCGGGGCGGACGATTACCTGCAAAAGCCTGTCAGCTCCACTATGCTGTCGGCGCGCATCGAAGCTTTGCTGCGCCGTTACCAGTTCACGGACGTCGCGCCCCATGCTGTCATTAATCTGGGAGACCTCGCCATCGACGCTGCGCGCAGGGAGGTAACTCACGCAGGGCGGATTATTCCGTTAACGACCGTTGAATTCAAACTTCTCTGGCATCTTGCCACGCATGCGGGATCGATTGTCAGTCGTAACGATATCCATATGGCCCTTTACAATCGGGAATATAACGGCATCGACCGTTCTGTCGACATGTACATTTCCAGGGTCCGAAAAAAATTGAACGACAATCCCGCCAACCCCAAGCTGCTCAAAACGATACGGGGCGACGGTTACCTGCTCGTTTCCTCCGCAACTTGAATGTTTTTTATGGCCAATAAAACAGGGGGCTTTGCGTCCCCCTGTTTTGGTCTTGTCGCGTCCATACCCATCCCGTCTTTGCGCGTCGTTTACCCCTTAAACCTTGCATTTAATTTCCCAGCTGCGCTAGATTAATGCAGGCATTGCCCAGAGATGTTTTCCCTGGCATGTGACTGTATCTATTCAATTTTCTATGGGGGGGTATCATTTATGCCGATCCGTTGGGATGTCAGGGAACATCTGTCCCTGGGAAAATACGTAACTCGCTGGTTTCTCATGACTTTGCCGGTCGCAGCCCTGGTGGGATCTGCTGTGGCGCTGTTTTTGTGGCTGCTTCATGAAGCTACGGTGCTGCGCTGGGAGTTCCCCTGGTTGGTTTACTTTTTACCGTTGGCCGGCATCGCCATCGTTGTGACCTATACCCGCTACGGTAAAAATTCCGAAGGGGGCAACAATCTGGTGATGGAGCAGATTCACCAACCGGGCGGCGGCATTCCCTTGCGTATGACGCCGCTGGTCCTGCTCGGCACCGTCATCACTCACCTGTTCGGCGGTTCGGCCGGACGAGAAGGTACCGCAGTCCAGATGGGCGGCAGTATCGCCCAGGTATTCGTTTCTCCGTTCCGACTCAATGAGGGGGATACCCGGATCCTGCTTTCCGCAGGGGTGGCGGCCGGTTTCGGGGCCGTTTTTGGTACGCCGCTGACCGGTGCGATTTTCGCACTGGAGGTGTTGGCGCTTGGGAGCATGCGTTACAATGCCCTGCTTCCCTGTCTTATGGCCAGCGTCATGGGGGATTTTTTCTGCACGGCCTGGGGCATCGGTCATACCCAGTATCACATCGGTAATGCGGCTATGCAGATCGTTCTGCCCGACTTTCATATCGATCCATTGTTGGCGGGCAAAATCATCCTGGCATCGGTGGCGTTCGGTCTGGCAGGTTTCTTTTTCGCCGAGCTTACGCATACCTTTCAGAGGATCTTCAAGCAGTTGGTCAAAGTCTATTGGCTGCGCCCCGTTGTCGGTGCGGCTCTGGTGCTTGGTATTACCTGGATGCTCGGTACCCGTGACTATCTGGGTATCGGAGTGACTACCGCCACGGGCGAGGGCGTCTCCATCGTGAATGCTTTTACCGCCGGTGGGGCAACTTACTGGAGCTGGTTCTGGAAGCTGTTGTTGACGGCTATTACCTTAAGTGCCGGCTTCAAGGGCGGCGAGGTGACGCCGCTGTTTTTTGTCGGTGCCACCCTCGGTGCGGCGCTGGCGAATTTACTCGGTGTACCGGTGGATCTGCTGGCCGGGATCGGCTTTATCGCCGTGTTCGCCGGGGCCACCAACACCCCTCTGGCCTGTACCATCATGGGTGTAGAACTGTTCGGTTCGCAATACTTGATCTATTTCGCCACCGGTTGCTTCTTTGCTTACCTGTTCAGCGGTCATTCCGGTATTTATCTGTCGCAACGCATCGGCTTTGCCAAGGGTAATCATTTGGAACACGGCGATGAGAGTTGTCTGCGCAGCATTCGCGAAGATCGGTCGTCGTTGTTTTCAAATCTGTTTAAGCCAAAGGATCGTTCATAAGGTTTTGGGGGAGCTTTTCCCCCAAAAACCTTAGTCAAGACCGCGGGGTTGCGCCCCGCCCGTCGCCTTACTCTTTTAAAACGCGTCAAAAGAGTAAGCAGAAAAGCGCGCCCCTTTCCTTGCCCGCCTGCGGCGGGTGCCCTGTGCTGCGCAACCGTCGGGCGGGCGGAGAAGATTCGCTGCGCTCAGTCCTCCGCCTGTTTCGCCCGTCGGTCGCTCCGCTCCGGCGGCGTCACAGGGGGAAATCAAAATCAAAAACGAAGACAACCATAAAAGGGTTTATCAAATCTAGCAACGCCGGTTCCTGCAACAGCTGTGCTGCGAGATGTGCGCATGACCTCTGCTGAAAAATGCGACCTACGAAGATGCGTCGGTTATCATTCGATATTCCGGTAATTTGACGCAATCAACTTGGCGTCAGACATAACGGCGAAGCCAGATTTTACGTCATTTCTTTGGATACTTTCTTTAGACGGGTAAAGAAAATATCCCGGCTGCCGGCCGGGACCGGCGGTGTTGAAGTTAAGGTTTCAAACCCTCCAACAATCAAACACCAACATCAAAACCGCGGGCTCGCACCCCGCGCAATATAAAGCTTCCCTTCCATCTTTTTGCCCAAAAAACAGGCAATGCCTGTTTTTCAATCTTCGTTATTCTCTCCTCCTTTCATGTAACATGCCGAAAAAACGCAATATTAAAGGATGGCAGGAGTTTTGCTTTATATAACTCCGTAACATCTGCCCCGTTCTCCCTCCGGGCTTTTTCCCCCTGTCATGAAAAGGAATCAGGCCTTGGCAAATAAACCGAAAATCCGCGAACTGCTTGATGAGAGTGGTTGTGCACACAACAAGACCAAAACCTCCGGCTGCAATAAGACGGTCCCCGGTGCCACTACCGGTGGCTGTGCATTTGAGGGGGCGCAGATCTCGTTGTTCCCCTATGCCGATGCCGCTCATCTGGTGCATGGTCCCATAACCTGTGTTGGCGCTTCCTGGGAAACCCGCTTGACCCGGACCAGTTGGCCGGGCCGCGATTTGACGCAGATGGGGTTTACCACCGGGATCTCCACCAACGACGTGGTGTTTGGCGGAGAAGAGAAACTGCGGGCATCCATCGACTACATCATCGAGCATTACGCTCCCCAGGCGGTATTTGTCTACAGCACCTGCGTGACCGCCATGATCGGCGACGATATCGATGCCGTCTGTCGTCAGGCGCAACAGGACTACGGTATTCCCATGGTACCGGTACATGCGCCGGGGTTTGTCGGCAGCAAGAATCTCGGCAGCCGTCTGGCCGGCGAAGCGGTGTTGACCAACCTGATCGGCACCCTGGAACCGGAGGTGACGACCCCTTTCGATATCAATCTTATCGGCGACTACAACGTCACCGGCGACATGTGGCAGTACACTCCGTTGCTCGATGAACTCGGTATCCGGGTACTGTCCACTCTGAGTGGGGACGGCAGGGTGGCGAATATCCGCACCGCCCATCGCGCCAAGCTCAATGTGCTGGTCTGCGCCAAGTCGCTGATCTCTTTGCCCCGCAAGTTGCAGGAGAAATACGGTATCCCTTATATCTCGGTATCTTTCTACGGTAAGCGCGATACCAGTGCCAGTATTCTTGCCATTGCCGAAGCACTGGGCGATGCGGATCTTATCGCTCGTACCCGGCAGTTGATCGCTCGCGAGGAAGCACGCCTGGAGCAACTGCTCAAGCCTTATGAAGAAGTCTTCCGTGGCAAAAAGGCGGTGTTGAATACCGGCGGCAACAAGTCGTGGTCCATCGCCTCTGCGTTGCAGGATCTGGGGATCGAGGTGGTGGCGACCTCGGTGAAAAAAGCCACCGAGGCCGACAAGGAAAAGGCCCGTGAATATCTGGGGGATAATGGGGTGCTGATGACCAACCCGGGTGCCGAGCAGGCCAAAATTATCGATGAAACCGGTGCCGACTTGCTGCTGGCCGGCGGTCGCAGCCTGTATACGGCCATCAAGAAGAAGATCGCGTTTGCCGATGTCAACCAGGAGAAAAAAAAGAGTTACGGCGGTTACGACGGGCTGCTCAACCTGGCCGAAGATTTAAAGAACGCTTTGGAGAATCAGGTATTTAAAAACGTTGCAAGGAGGGCGCCGTGGGAGAAGTGAGCCATAAGATCGAAAAACCGCTGCAGGTTAATCCCATCCGGTTGTCACAGCCCATGGGTGCGGTTCTTGCCTTTCTCGGCATCGACGGCTGCATGCCGCTGATGCATGGCGGGATGGGCTGTACCTCCTTCACCAAGGTGTTTTTGACCCGCCATTTTTGCGAACCGATCGCCATTCAGACCACGGCGGTTACCGATGTTACCGCGATTCTGGATGGTGGCGACAGCAGCATTGTCGAAGCGGTGCACAATATCACCAAAAAGGTCACTCCCAGTCTCATCGGCCTGCATACCACCGGTCTTACCGAAACCAAGGGGGATGACATTCGCGGAGCCGCCAAGCAGGTTGATTTTCCCATCGTTTATGTGAATACCGCCGACTACGAAGGGGGCCTGGAAAGCGGTTGGGGCAAAACGGTCAAGGCCATCATCGAACAACTGGTGGAAGCCCGTTCGGAGGTTCGGGCCGATAAAGTGGTGCTGTTGCCACATGTTTCCATGCAGCCGATAGAAGTGGAAAAACTCAAGGATTTCATCACTCTGTTCGGTTTGGAGGTGGTGGCGCTGCCGGACCTGTCCACCTCTCTGGACGGCCACCTGGGGGAGAAGCAGAGTGCCCTGAGCAGCGGCGGCATCAGCGTGGAGGAAATATGCTCCCTGGGCGATGCGGGTGCGGTGATTTCCATCGGCGCGTCGATGCAATTAAGCGCGGAGGCCTTGCTGAAGAAGAATCCCGCCATGCAGCACATCTCGCTTGCCCATGTGCAGGGCTTGGATGCCACCGATACCCTGGTGGAAAAATTGCTGACGTTGACGGGTGCAACACTGCCGCCGCCGAGCGTGGTGCGCTGGCGCAAACGGTTGCAGGATGTCATGCTGGACAGCCATTTTTCATTGGGACAGACCCGTGTGATGGTAGCCGGGGAACCGGATTTTGTGGCGGGGGCGTGTCAGTCTTTGTCAGAGGCGGGTGCCCGTATCAGCCTTGTTGTGGCGACGGTGGATTCCCCGCAACTGGAATCCATCGAGGCGGCCAAGGTTATGGTAGGCGACCTTGAGGATGCTGAAAGGTTGCAGGCCGGATACGATCTTATTATCGGAAATTTTCATACCGAGGCCCTTGCCCACCGGTTCGGTAAGGCTTTGGTGCTTCGCGGCTTTCCCTGTTGGGAGGTGGTCGGCAACCAATTGAAAAATGATCTGCTGTATGAAGGCGGGGCGTATTTTCTTTGCGAGGCGGCCAATGCCGCCGAGGCGAAGCGGATGAGCGAGCACGAGTAGGGTGGGCAAGGAGTCGGGGAGCCCTCCCCCGGTCTTGAATTTAGGGCTTGAAGCAAGGGCTGACATCTCAATACAAAGTTCGCCGGTCCCGGCCGGCAGCCGGGATACTTTCTTTGCCCGTCTAAAGAAAATATCCAAAGAAAGGACGTAAAACCTGGCTTTGCCGTGATGTCTGGCGCCAGCATTACAACGATAGCTCACCGGAACTGGGAATGACACACGGTTTATCTTCGTAGGTCGCATTTGTCAGCAGAGGTGATGCGCATAGCTCGCAGCACAGCTGTTGCAGGAACCGGCGCTGCTGGATTAGGAAAACCGTCTTGTCGCTTGGCTGAAGTCAATGGAACAGCAAATTATCTTATTCGATCCCGGAAGGAATGCAACATGCCCGTATATTCCGAAACCATACGTCGCTGGGCCACCGATACCCGTCGATGCCGTGATTTGATCGATCCGGCCGGTACGGGGGAGGTAGGTATGGCGCATGGCGAGGCCGGTACTCGGATCGCGGTGCGCTTTACGGTTCAAACGAAAGACCATCGCATCACCGATGTTGGCTACCAGGTGTTCGGTTGCGGATATTCCATGGCGGCGTGCGCCGCAGCGGCGGAGCTGGCATTTGACCATTCACTCGCGGTGGCCATGACTATCGGTGCCGCAGATGTGGATAACCTGCTCGGCGGCCTGCCGTCGGAACGCAGTTACTGTGCTGATCTGGCGGTGGAGGCCCTGCATGCGGCTCTCGTCAGTGCCACTGGCAATGCGCAAACCGTGCAGGCTGCTTATCGTCCCCACGACGAGGAGCATGGCCCTTTGGTCGCGGCGGATAATCCGCTCTACCGGGTATTGATGGACAGCACCGCACCCGCCGGTGCCTCGGAAGAGGACCGTCATCTGTTTGCCTGTCTGCTGACCGTGGCCGCCGATGAACCTTATGATACGGCAGCGGCGCTTGGTCTAGAGGCTGACGAGCTGCTGGATGTGCTTGGCAACTGGTTCCCGGGCTGCAGTCCCGATCTCCTCCAACGCTTCGGAAGTCCCGCCCAGGTTCCGCCGCCCGAGTACAACGAAGAAGTCCTGCAGATTCTGCTTGCTCATGTCCCAAAAAATGATGATGGTACCCCCCGGGCGTCTTCCCTCCATCTGGCCCGTATGATCGCTGCGCGTACCGCTCGACCGGGTCATCTTTGGGTGGCCATGGGATTGTTCGAACGCCCCCAGTTGAGCGCTTCCATTCGTCGCTTGTTGCCATCCCTGGCGGCTGCCAACAGTCAGAACATGCGCTGGAAACGCTATCTTTTCAAGCAGGTCTGCGATCTCAACGGCGGTACGATGTGCAAATCCCCCAATTGCGGAGAATGCAGCGATTACGCCATCTGTTTTCCGGAATGATCGTGTAAGTGGCAAAATCGTCATTCGTCATTTGTTGATGGTAAGCTTCATACTGAGAACTTACAGCTTATAGCTGCTTGTCCCCTTCCCTTTGTCTTTTCCCCACCGGCAGGTTATAATCCGCTCCTGCGCAAGCCGGGAGTCCTTTGTCCCCCGGTCCATGGTTCCTGTCCGGAGGGGGCAAGTATGCAAACTCTCAAGAGTACGTTGAATTACATCCATTCCCTGTTGGAGATGATCGCTTTTTCCCATTCGGTGTTCGCTTTTCCCTTCGCACTGCTCGGTGCGTTGCTGGCGGTGCAAGCCAGCGGCAGTTGGCCGACAATAGCCCAGATGGGCTGGATCTGTGTGGCCATGGTCGGCGCCCGCTCCGGTGCCATGGGGATTAACCGTATCGTCGATGCGGGGCTGGATGCCGAAAATCCACGTACGCGCGAGCGTCACATCCCCAGCGGCAAGGTGTCTCGGCGAGCGGCCTGGCTGTTGGTCGGGGTGTCCTTTGCCGCATTGCTGCTGGCGGCTGGGATGCTCAATCCGCTGTGCCTGGCATTGGCCCCGCTGGCCGTGGCCATGTTCGTCCTTTACCCGTTCTGCAAGCGCTTTACTTATCTATCCCATATCGTGTTGGGCGCGTGCCTGGGAGCGGCCCCGGTCGGTGCCTGGATCGCCCTGCGCGGCGATATCCGCTGGCCGGTGCTGTTGTTGGGGATCGCGGTGCTGCTTTGGGTGGCAGGTTTCGATATCCTTTATGCGCTGCAGGATGAAAGTCATGATCGGCAGGCCGGACTGCACTCCTTGCCGGTTCGCCTGGGCGCGCGCCGTGCTCTGTTGCTGGCGCGACTGCTGCATGTTCTGATGTTGCTTTTGCTGGTGGCCGTGGCTGTTGGCGGTGGCCTGGGAGGGATTTTTCTGTTCGGGGTATTGGTGACGACCGGGCTGCTGGCCTGGGAGCATCATCTGGTCAGCCCCGATGATCTGAGCTGTTTGGATAAAGCGTTTTTCACCATGAATGGGGTGGTCAGCGTGCTATTGTTTTTATTTGCGTTGGTGGATGTTTTGATCCGGATTTAAAAGGGAGTTGTTGCCGGAATCGGCGTTGCTGGATTTGATAGATGCTTTTGCATTCGTCGTTGCTTTCCCCCCTATGACGCCGCCGGAGCGGAGCGATCGACGGGCGAAACAGGCGGAGGACTGAGCGCAGCGAATTTTCTCCGCCCGACCGACGGTTGCGCAGCGCAGGGAACGCGCCGCAGGCGTGACCCCGCGGTCTTGACTTTGGTTTGGCTTCTTGAAATCTTAACATCAAGTTCGCCGGTCCCGGCCGGCAGCCGGGATACTTTCTTTACCCGTCTAAAGAAAGTATCCAAAGAAAAGACGTAAGGTCTGGCTTCGCCGTTATGTCTGACGCCAGGTTGAAAGTGTCGAATTACTGTAGTTGCGAATGGCTAGCGGCGCGTCTGCGTAGGACGCATTTTTCAGCAGAGGTGATGCGCACAGCTCGCAGCACAGCTGTTGCAGGAACCGGCGCTGCGAGATTTGATAAACGCTTTTGTCTCCGTCTTTGACTATATTTGCCCCCTGCAATGCCTCTGAAGATGAGCAAATGGTGGGTGAAACAAGCGCAATAAATAAACCGGAGAAGGGAATTTCCGATGCAACATATCCTTGTAGCTATGACCGGTGCCTCCGGCGCGGTTTACGGCCTTAGGCTGGTCGAAGAACTGTTGGCCTCCAATTGCCGGGTGACCCTGCTTTTGAGCCGTTCCGGCCGTCAGGTGCTGGCGCACGAAACCGGCCTGGACTGGCAAGGGGATGTGGCTCAGCGGCTGGCGCAAATGCGGCAGTATTTCCATTGCGGTGAACATCTGACCCACTACGACGGGGATGATATATGTGCGCCGCCGGCCAGTGGTTCAGCAGCGCTTTCCGCCATGGTGGTCATGCCTTGTTCAATGGGTACGGCAGGTCGTTTGGCGTCTGGAATCAGCGGTAATCTCATCGAGCGGGCGGCGGATGTCATGTTGAAGGAAAACCGGCCGTTATTGCTGGTGCCTCGGGAAACACCGTTGTCGGTTATTCATCTGGAAAATCTGCTGCGCCTGGCGCGGGCCGGAGCGCGTATCGTGCCGGCCATGCCGGCTTTTTACCAAAAGCCCCAGAGTATGGCGGAACTGGTCGATTTCATGGTCGGCAAGGTTCTTGACGGGCTGGGTATCGAGCACAAACTCTTTCATCGCTGGGGGGAGGACGCATCGTGATGTCCCTGCCCGAGATTGCCGCCAAGGTTCAAGAGGGTACGCGCCTGAACGAGGATGACGCCGCTTTTCTGTTCCAGTGCCCTGATTTGCTGGCGGTTGGCGAACTGGCGGCTTTGGCCAATCGTCGTCTGCACGGCGACAAGGTTTATTTCAACGTTAATCGCCACATCAACTACACCAACCTGTGCGTGAATAACTGCGCTTTTTGTGCTTTCCGACGCGACGAAGGGGACACGGGCGGTTATACCCTGACACTGGATGAGATCGCCGCCCGGGCGGGTGGGGCGGCTGCCGCCGGCGCCACCGAAGTGCATGTGGTGGGTGGCCTGCACCCCCATTTGCCGCTGGCGTTTTACGAACAGTTGCTCGGCGCCATCCGCCAAGCCGGCCCGGCGCTGCATATCAAGGGTTTCACCGCCGTGGAGTTGGAGCATTTTGCCAGCATCAGCGGTTTACCGCTGGAGACGGTCATCCGCCGTTTGCAGGCGGCCGGTTTGCAATCGCTGCCCGGTGGCGGCGCGGAGATCTTCGCCGAGCGTGCCCGGGCGCAACTCTGCCCGGAAAAGATTTCCGGCAGCCGCTGGCTGGAAGTCATGCGCGTGGTTCATGCAGCCGGGCTGCGTTCCAACGCCACCATGCTGTTCGGTCATCTGGAGACGCAGGCCGAGCGTATCGACCACCTGGCGGGCCTGCGGGCATTGCAGGATGAAACAGGCGGCTTTCAGGCGTTTGTCGCACTGCCGTTTCAGCATGTCGCCACCCGTCTGGATGGGTTGCGTGGCCCCGGCGGGGTCGATATCCTGAAAACTCTGGCGGTGGCGCGCCTGTTCCTCGACAACATCCCCCATATCAAGGCTTACTGGGTGATGCTCGGTGTCAAGCTGGCGCAGGTGGCGCTGGCTTTTGGCGTTAACGACCTGGACGGCACGGTTGTGGAAGAGCAGATCGGCCATCAGGCTGGCGCCGCCTCGCCGCAGGCGCTCAGCCGCGAGGGCCTGATGCGCCTGATCCGCAAGGCTGACCGTACCCCGGTGGAGCGTGACAGCCTGTATCGGGAAATTTGCCGGGAGCAGGGCGTATGTTGAAGTCGATCACTGACAAGCTCGATGCAGGTCGTGGCCTCGACCGTCAAGACACCCTGTATTTATTGCGGGAAGCCGATCTGTTAGCCCTTGGGCGGTTGGCCGATTCACTACGACGCCGGCTGCATCCGGAGGGGCGGGTGACGTTCGTGGTTGATCGCAACGTCAACTACACCAACGTCTGCCAGACGGGCTGCTGCTTTTGCGCCTTCTACCGGCAGCCGGGCGCTGCCGATGCCTATCTGCTGTCCCATGAGCAGATTCTCGACAAGGTCGCCGAACTTGCCGACTGCGGCGGTACCCAGCTGTTGCTGCAGGGCGGTTTGCACCCTGAGTTGCGCATCGAATGGTTCGAGCAACTGTTTGCTACCCTGCGTCGGCAGTTTCCCGAAGTGCAGATTCATTCGCTGTCACCGGCTGAGATCGTCCATCTGGCCGCGCAGTCCGACCTTTCGGTGGAGAGCTGTCTGCGACGTCTGCAGGCGGCCGGTCTGGCGTCGCTGCCCGGCGGCGGGGCCGAGATCCTGGTGGATCGGGTGCGCCGCCGCATCTCGCCGGACAAGATCGGCTGGCGTCAATGGGTCGAAGTGATGGAGATCGCCCACCGACTGGGTATGCCGGGCACGGCGACCATGATGTTCGGCGCCGGCGAAACCGATGAGGATATTGTCACCCATCTGCTGAGGGTGCGGACCCTGCAACAACGCACCGGCGGTTTCAGCGCGTTTATTCCCTGGTCCTATCAGCCCGGCAACACCGAGCTTGGCGGCGAAGAGGCGACCGGCACCGACTATCTGCGGGTGCTGGCCGTATCCCGGCTGGTGTTGCACAATATTCCCAATATCCAGGCCAGTTGGGTTACCCAGGGGGGCAAGCTTGCCCAGGTGGCACTGTTTTTCGGTGCCAACGATCTGGGTGGCACCATGCTCGAGGAAAATGTGGTGGCTGCCGCCGGTGCCACTTTCCGTCTTGACCGTGAAGAACTTCTGACGCTGGTGCGCGAGGCCGGCTTTGTGCCTGCCCGGCGCACGACGGGTTATGAAATACTGGAAGAATATGTTTGAGGCAAGAGGGGCATGTGACTGGTGACTGGTGACTGGTGACTGGTGACTGGTGACTGGTGACTGGTGACTGGTGACTGGTGACTGGTGACTGGTGACTGGTGACTGGTGACTGGTGACTGGAAACCCCATTCCTGTCGCGTCGCCGGAATGGAGCGGTTGGCCCCGCACTCTAGAAGGGCACGGTTTCAGGAGCCTCAACCAATCACTAATCACCAATTACCACCCACTTTCCTTTAAGGTCAACCTTGCACCCGCCTGAAATTTCCTTTAGGCTGTCAGTTTCAGTCATCAACTTCTTCATGCCGGAGACATCATGAACCCGATGCGCAGAAATATTGCCCAAATGGCCGGTTACGTCCCAGGCTTTCAGCCTCGCGACGAACATCATTATATCAAGCTCAATACCAACGAAAACCCTTATCCTCCCTCGCCGCGGGTGATCGAGGCGATCCTTGCCGAGGTGGGCGACAATCTGCGCAAGTATCCCGATGCCGCCAGTCGTGCGGGCTGCGAAGAGGCGGGGCGACTGTACGGGTTTGATCCCGAGTGGGTCATCATGGCCAACGGTTCCGATGAGGTACTCAATAACCTGATCCGCGCCTTTGCCGGGGAAGGGGAGGAAATCGCCTACGTGCATCCTTCCTATTCCTATTACAGCACGCTGGCCGAGGTGCAGGGTGCCAAGGTCAAGACCTTTCTGCTCGACGAGGGTTGGGCGTTGAAGGATTTTCCCGAGCGCTATACCGGCAAGCTGTTCTTTCTGACCAATCCCAACGCACCCCTGGGTTTCTGTTATCCCCAGAAATTCATCGAGGAATTGGCCGGTCGGGTCGATGGCATGCTGGTGGTGGATGAAGCCTATGCCGATTTTGCCAAGGAGAATTCTCTGGATCTGGTGCGGCGTCTGCCCAACGTGGTGGTGACGCGTACCTTTTCCAAAAGCTACTCGCTGGCCGGTATGCGCCTGGGGTTGGCTATCGCCCGCCCGGAGGTGATTGCCGCTCTGAACAAGATTCGTGATCACTATAACCTCGATCGTCTGGCCCAGGCGGCCTGCGTGGCGGCGCTGGCGGATCAGGAATATTTCCAGCAATGCGTCGCAAAAATCCGTGAAACGCGCGATTGGTTCAGCGCCGAACTGCGGGTGCTGGGCTGGGAGGTTATCCCTTCCCACGGCAACTTTGTGTTTGCGTCGCCGCCGGACCGCAACGGCAAGCGCATCTACGAGGGGTTGTACGAGCGGCGCATACTGGTACGTTATTTCAGCGATCCGGTGCTGGCCCACGGACTGCGGATCTCCATCGGCACCCGTGAGGAGATGGAAAAGACTCTGGCGGCATTGGTCGAGATCGGTTGAGCGGACCGGTAATGCAACCGTTGCCCTGGCCGGCCGAGGACATGAACCGACGTCTGCTGGCCTGGTATGGCCGGGTCGGCCGCGATCTGCCGTGGCGTCGCACCCGCGATCCTTACCGCATCTGGCTATCGGAAATCATGCTGCAGCAGACCGGCGTGGTAGCGGTTATCCCCTACTACGAACGTTTTCTGGCGGCGTTTCCTGATGTTGCTGCGTTGGCTGCCGCGCCGCTGGATCAGGTGTTTGAGCTGTGGGCCGGACTCGGTTATTACCGCCGCGCTCGTTTTCTGCACGAAGCCGCGTGCCGGGTGATGTCGGAGCATGGAGGCCGGTTCCCCGAGCAACTCGATACCATTATGAGCTTGCCGGGCATCGGGCGTTCTACAGCCGGTGCCATTGTATCCATCGCCTTTGATCGTAAAGGTCCCATCCTGGATGGCAATGTGCGGCGCGTGCTGTGCCGCTTGCTGGCCGTATCCGGAGACCCGCGTTCCGGCAAGGTGGAAAAACAGCTCTGGCAGTTGGCCGAAACCCTCACACCGGAGGATCGGCCCCACGATTACGCCCAGGCGATTATGGATCTGGGGGCTACTGTCTGCACGCCGCGTCGGCCCGATTGTGCGGCCTGTCCCTTGTCCGGGCTGTGCCAGGCTTTCTGGCAGGGACTGCAGGAGCAGTTGCCGCAGCGCAGCGTTCGCAAAAGCGTACCGTCGGTGCGCCAGGTGGCATTGCTGATTCGCGATCAGGGCCGTTACTTGGTGTGCAAGCGTCCGTTGGATGGTATGCTGGGCGGCCTGTGGGAGTTTCCATCCGCGACGGTCCCCGAGGGCGGAGAACCCGAAGATGCGGCCCGTGCGGTGTTGGTCGGTGAGGGGCTTTCCGCCACTCTGGAGGCGCTGGGAACGGTTCGTCATGCCTACAGCCACTTTCGCGTCGAACTTTTTCTGTTTGCCTGCCAGGGGAGCGGTGCCGGGTGCGTCGGCGAGGAAGGAAGCCGTTGGCTCACACTGGCGGAACTGGCCGAATGGCCGCTGCACGGCTCCCATAAAAAAGCCCTCGCCTTGACTCTGGAGCAGGGCTCAAATTGTTGATAGATTTTTTTTTCCATAAAGAACCGAGGAGAACGCATGTCTTTACCCCCCATCCTGGTTGATGATGCTTCCGTGGTCATGCTGGCGCAGGAGCTAAGCGCCGAACACATCATTGCCGTGGATCTCGAAGCCGATTCCCTGCATTCCTACCAGGACAAAGTCTGTCTGATACAGATCTCCACGCCAACCCGTACGGTGCTTGTCGACCCCTTGGCCGCTAAGGATCTCTCCCCTCTCGCACCGGTGTTGGCCAACCCCGCCATCCGTAAGATTTTTCATGCTGCCGATTACGATATCCGGAGTTTGTACCGTGACTTCGGTATGGAAATTCGTGGTCTTTTCGATACCATGATAGCCTGCCAGATGCTGGGTGAAGAGCGTGTCGGCCTGGCCGATGTGCTTGGCAAATATATGAATGTCACTTTGGATAAACGTTATCAGCGGGCCGACTGGTCGAAGCGTCCGCTTGAGGAGGGCATGGTCCGTTATGCTGCGGAAGATACCTGTCACCTTCACCAATTGGCGGAAATGCTCGAACAGCGATTGCTTGACATGGGGCGTCTGAGCTGGGCCGAGGAGGAGTTTGCGTTGCTGGAGCAGGTGCGTCCGTCGGAAAATAACGGACCGCTGTTTTTGCGTGTCAAGGGGGCCGCGCTGCTGGAGCGCAAACAGCTGGCGGTACTCGATCAATTGTTGCAATGGCGCGATGAGGAAGCCTGCCGCAGGGATCGTCCTCCGTTTAAAATCGTCGGCAACAAGACCCTGCTCGATCTGGCCAGGATCATGCCTGGCGGTCTTGGGGAGACGAGTAATGTGGAAGGTTTTTCGCCGCGTCTGGCGGATCGCTACGGACGTGCTCTGCTCGGTGCGGTGCGCAAAGGCATGGCACTGCCCAAGGAGCAATGGCCGGTGTATCCCCGTGGCGAGCGGCGTGAGCGCGACCCTGCCGTGGAGGAGCGCATGAAGGTGCTTAAAAATGTGCGCAGTGCCATGGCTGAACGGTTGGCCATGGATCCAGGCGTGCTGGTTAATAATGCCCAGCTCGAAGGTCTGGCCAGAGCCTGCCCCGCCAACCTGCAACAGGTGGCAGAGCTGGGGGTGCTGAAAAACTGGCAGCGGGAAGTACTCGGTGAAGAGGCGGTGCGCGCATTGGCGCAGGCCTGATACGTAAAGGAAAACAGCGGCCGGGGCGTGAGCCCCGGCCGACTTTGACTGCTAGCGGGTTTTGCCCGGGATACCGGGCTCGGTCATGGGGCGCGGATCCAGAATGCGCGCCAGTTCCTCGGCCGGTAACACTTTCTGCTCCAGCGCCACTTCACGTACGGTGCGACCGGTGGCGAAGGCCTGTTTGGCGATATCCGCAGCCTTGTCGTAGCCGATCACCGGTGCCAGCGCGGTACACATGGCCAGGCTCTGCTCCACCAGCGATTCGCAGCGCGTCCGGTCGGCTTCCAGCCCCTGCAGACAGCGCAGGGTGAACTGGGTGGAGGCGTTGCCCAGCAGGGCGATCGATTGCAGCAGGTTATGGGTCATGACCGGCATCATCACATTCAACTCAAAATTACCGGACAGTCCGCCCAGGGTAATGGCCGCATCGTTGCCGACCACCTGGCTGCATACCTGCATGAGGCTTTCGGCCATGACCGGATTGACTTTGCCCGGCATGATGGAGCTGCCCGGCTGCACCGGCGGCAACAGCAACTCGCCGATACCGCAGCGCGGGCCGCTGCCGAGCAGGCGGATATCGTTGGCGATTTTGAACAGCGCGCATGCGGTCCGCTTGAGGGCGCCACTGGTGGCCACCACGGCATCCTTGGATGCCTGCGCTTCGAAATGGTTGCTGGCCTCGCGAAATTCGAGACCGGTGTGATCACCGATAGCGGCGATGACGCGGGAGGCGAATTGCGGGTGCGCATTGAGGCCGGTGCCGACCGCAGTGCCGCCCAAGGCCAGTTCCAGCAGGTCGTCCTGGGCGCGTTCGATGCCGCGGATGGCCAGCGCCAGTTGCCGGGCGTAGCCCGAAAACACCTGGCCGAGGCGTACTGGTGTGGCATCCTGCAGGTGGGTACGGCCGATCTTGATAATGTCGTTGAAAGCCAGGGCCTTTTCACCAAGGGTTTCCTGCATGTCAAACAGCGCCTTGACCAGCATGTTACGGATTTCAAGGGCTGCGGCGATATGCATGGCGGTGGGGATGACGTCGTTGCTCGACTGGCCGAGGTTGACATGATCGTTGGGGTGTACCGCCCGGGAGCCAACCGTTTTACCTAATATCTGGGCAGCGCGGTTGGCAATGACTTCGTTGGCGTTCATGTTGGTGCTGGTGCCGGAGCCGGTCTGAAAGATGTCGAGCACAAAATGCTCGTCAAGCTGGCCGTTCATTACCTCTTCGGCCGCCTGTATGATGGCCGCCGCGCGCTGCTCATCAAGCATGCCCAGTTCAAGGTTGGCCTGTGCGGCGTAACGCTTGATCAGACCGAGGGCATGAATGAAGGGGCGCGGAAAACGTTGCCCGGAAATAGGAAAATTTGCCAGTGCCCGCGCAGTCTGGGCGCCGTATAGTGCCGAAGCGGGGACTTCCATGGTGCCCATGGAATCCTTTTCAATTCTGGTCGTGGTCATAAATATATCTCCATTGCAGGTATATTAGTGGCTGTGTGGTGAATCCTGTCTTTTGATTCTGGCTCTTTTCGGTGCTGCCTGCGTTGCCCTGACTTGACTTAATGCTCGGTTAGGTTCGCGTTGGTACGCTTTGGCACCACTAAAAATTTCTCGGAATTATGTGACACGACTTCCCCCGCAGGTCACTGGAAAATCCAAAGGGCAGGACAGTCAAAACACGATTTTGTCGGAAAACTGGATTGAGAATAGACAACCAGCCTCGCTCTGTCAACGGCTCCGAACAACTCCGGAACGTCTGGCCAAAACTCTGTCGATGCTTTTGCAGCAAGGAATAGCATGAAAAATCTGGCACATTTCTTTTTTGAAGTAGGCATGCTTAAACGGACTCCTCGCACCGGGTTTCAGTTCCTCGGTTCCGGGGCAGAGTCGGTGGCGGAACACTCGTTTCGCACCGCTGTTATCGGTTTTACCCTGGCGCGTCTCGATGGTCAGGCCGACGTCGGTCGGGTGCTTCAATTGTGCCTGTTTCACGATATCCCGGAGGCGCGTCTGGGTGATCTCAACTATGTCAACAAAAAGTACGTGCAGGTTGATGAACAGCGCGCCGTCGATGATCTGGCCGCCACTCTGCCTTTCGGTGACGAGTATCGGCAGACCCTGGCCGAGTTTTCCGGTCGTGAGACCCGCGAGTCGCTTCTGGCTCATGATGCGGACCAGTTGGAGATGATCCTGGCGTTAAAAGAGTATAAGGATCTTGGCAACCGTTATGCCGACGAATGGTATCCGTTTGCCGTGCGACGCCTTAAAACCGAGCTTGCATGCAAGTTGGCCGGGGATATATGGGCTACCGATTCGACACGCTGGTGGTTCGATGAGGACAGCGACTGGTGGGTGAATGGCTCGCATGGTACAAATCCGGTTGACGGATCTGAAGATAAGTGCTAGATAAATAGCCCTTGTCGAGTCACCCATCCGGAGTTTTCGGATATGCCCAAAACGGGAGAGTTCCATGCTGGATCTTAAATTCGTGCGTGAAAATTTCGCGGAAGCCGAAAGGCGACTGGCGACCCGGGGCGGTGCCATTGACCTTTCCGCCTTTTCCGACCTGGATACACGCCGGCGTAACCTGCTGGGCGAAACCGAGTCCCTTAAGGCGGAAAAAAATCAGGTCTCGGCACTGATCGGCAAGACCAAGGACAAAAGTCAGGTGCAGGGCGAAATCGCCCGCATGAAAGAAGTTTCCGCGCGTATCAAGGATCTGGACGACGAGTTGAAACAGGTCGAGGGCGATCTGCGCAACCTGTTGATGACTTTGCCCAACCTTCCGCATGAGGATTGCCCCGCGGGTACTTCCGAAGAAGACAATGTCGAGGTCAAGCGCTGGGGACAACTGCCCGAGTTCTCTTTTGAAGCTCAATCTCACTGGGATATCGGCGAGCGTCTCGATATTCTCGATTTTGAGCGGGCCGGCAAGCTGGCCGGGGCTCGTTTTGCCCTGTATAAAGGCGCAGGAGCCAGGCTGGAACGGGCTTTGATAAATTTCATGCTCGACTTGCACACGGATGAGCACAAATATGTTGAAATCCTCCCGCCCCTTATGGTAAACAGAGACACCATGACGGGGACGGGACAACTCCCCAAGTTTGAAAGCGATCTTTTTCATCTGGACGATCCGGATTTTTTCCTGATTCCAACCGCCGAAGTGCCGGTGACCAATATTCACCGTGATGAAATTCTGGCGGATAGCGACCTGCCGATATGCTATGCGGCCTATACACCTTGTTTTCGCAAGGAGGCCGGCTCGCACGGTCGCGATACCCGAGGGCTGATTCGCATGCACCAGTTCAATAAAGTAGAACTGGTTAAATTTGCACGCCCTGAAGAATCGGATCAGGAACTGCTTAAATTATTGGACAATGCCGAAGAGGTGTTGCGGCGTCTGAATCTGCCCTATCGGGTGGTCGACCTGTGCACCGGCGATATCGGATTCTCTGCAGCGCGCACCTTCGACATCGAAGTGTGGTTGCCGGGACAGCAGACGTATCGGGAAATATCTTCCTGTTCCAACTTTCGCGATTTTCAGGCGCGTCGTGCCGCGATTCGTTTCCGACGCGAAGAAAAAGGCAAGCCGGAGTTGGTGCACACCCTGAACGGTTCCGGCCTGGCAGTCGGCCGTACCCTGGTGGCGATACTGGAAAACTACCAGCAAGAGGACGGTTCGGTGGTGATCCCCGAAGCGTTGCGCCCTTACATGGGCGGCATGGAAAGAATTACCGGATAGGATCAGGACTGAATCCACGGAGGAGTGGCCGAGTGGTTTAAGGCGGCGGTCTTGAAAACCGTTGTACGAAAGTACCGTGGGTTCGAATCCTACCTCCTCCGCCATATATACATATTGAATTTGAAAGTCTGTCGTTTGCGACAGGTCAGCAAGAGCATAATAGAGTAACAAAACGGAGAGGTGGCCGAGTCGGCTGAAGGCGCTCGCCTGCTAAGCGAGTGTACGGGGTAAACCCGTACCGAGGGTTCGAATCCCTCCCTCTCCGCCATTTTATGCTAAAAAAATGTGCCGATACGGTAAAAAAAGTTGACAAACAAAACCAAATCGGCGATAACTGCACCTCTTGAATACGCGCCACTAGCTCAGCTGGATAGAGCGTCTGACTACGGATCAGAAGGCCGGGAGTTCGAATCTCTCGTGGCGCGCCATTTAAAAAATACCGACCCAATGGATCTTGATGACATGCAAGACAGGGTCTATATGCAGGAGGCCCTGGTGGAGGCCTCAACCGCCGCAAGGCTGGGTGAGGTTCCTGTCGGGGCTGTTGTCGTTAAGGGCGGCCAGATTATCGGCCGGGGGCATAATTTGCGGGAAACCAGCAATGATCCCACGACCCACGCCGAGATGATCGCCATCCGTCAGGCTGCGGCCGCTCTCGGTTCCTGGCGCTTGATCGACTGTACGCTGTACGTTACGTTGGAGCCTTGCGTCATGTGCATGGGCGCCATCATCCTGGCTCGCATCCCGCAATTGGTATATGGGTGCCGCGACCCGCGTGTCGGGGCTGTCGGTTCCATTTACGATTTATCGCAGGATGACCGTTTCAACCATAGGGTTGCGGTCACCGAAGGTGTCCTCAGGCAACAGTGCAGCGATATGTTGAGCGGCTTTTTCCGGCAGTTGCGGGCCGAAAAAAAACAGCGCAAGCTGCAGGCCGCTGATGACAAGGAAAATTTGGAAGAATAGACAAATAAAGACGGAGGGGTGTCCGAGAGGTCGAAGGTGACAGACTCGAAATCTGTTGTACCGCAAGGTACCGTGGGTTCGAATCCCACCCCCTCCGCCAGTAACAATAAGGGCTTAGCCGGCAACGGCTGGGCCCTTTTGTTTTTTCGCGATCATGCTTATCTGTCTGATTAACGTGACCAGTGGAGACGAAGAATCCAATCGTTAATGTTCTATCTGGGAGTAAAGACATTCGTTGTATCTCTATGCCCCTGCCTACCGAGGGATGATTGTCGTTGAAAATTCTTTGCAAGTTGTGATAATGCTGGCGCTTTTTGCAGAAATGGGGTACTCTGCAAGATTGTTAAGATCAGGTGGCGGGTGTGCTGCTGTTTGATATTAATAATCACATTGCTCGCTGTTCCAAGCCTTTCGAGCTTTTTCCAAACAGGTTATCCATGACTGAAGAAACGTTTACTAGCTTTGCTGAACTATCCCTTGCGCCGGAAATTACTCGTGTCGTAGACGAGATTGGTTATGAAACTCCTTCGCCGATTCAGGCGCGCAGTATTCCGCCGTTGCTAGAAGGGCGGGACCTTCTCGGGCAGGCGCAGACCGGTACGGGTAAAACCGCCGCTTTTGCTCTGCCTCTGCTGAGCCGGCTTGATTTGTCTCAGAGGCATACGCAGATTTTGGTGTTAGCCCCGACCAGGGAACTGGCATTACAGGTTGCTGAAGCGATGCAGACCTATGCCCGTTACTTTAAGGGGTTTCATGTGCTGCCGGTTTATGGCGGTCAGAATATGGGGCAACAGTTACGTCAGTTGGAGCGCGGTGCCCATGTCGTGGTCGGTACTCCGGGTCGAATCCAGGATCATTTGCGACGGGGAACCTTGAAGCTGGACCGTTTGTCTGCCGTAGTGGTGGATGAGGCGGACGAAATGCTTAAGATGGGCTTTATCGATGATGTTGAGCAGATTCTCGATCACACACCGTCGACTCGCCAGACCGCACTGTTTTCCGCTACTATGCCTAACGAAGTGCTGAAGGTTGCCCGTAAGCATCTGCGTGATCCTGTCGAGGTGCGCATTCAGGCCAAGACATCCACCGTCGAAACCATAAACCAACGGTTTTGGCAGGTTAAAGGGCTGGCGAAGCTCGATGCCCTGACCAGGATACTTGAGGCTGAAGATATCGATGCGATGCTCATTTTCGTAAGGACCAAGATAGCAACCGTGGAGCTGGCTGAAAAGCTTGAGGCCCGCGGTTTTTCCAGTGCGGCCTTGAATGGCGACATGACACAGGCGCTGCGCGAAAAAGCTGTCGAGCGGCTTAAGAACGGCAGTCTTGACATTGTGGTTGCTACCGATGTGGCGGCACGCGGGCTGGACGTTCAGCGCATCAGCCACGTTGTTAATTACGATATCCCTTATGATACCGAGTCGTACGTTCATCGCATCGGCCGCACCGGTCGAGCAGGGCGTGAAGGCACGGCGATTTTGTTCGTGGCCCCTCGCGAGAGGCGCATGTTGGCCGCCATCGAACAGGCTACTCGGCAGAAGATCGCTCCTATGAAGCTACCGACCCGCCAGGATATTACTGAGCGGCGTGTGGGTCTTTTCAAGGAGCAGATCGCTGCAGCCATGCAGGATCGGGATCTGGATTTCTTCGAGCAACTCATCGATAGTTGCCAGCAGGAATTCGATAGCGAGCCCAGGAAGATTGCCGCAGCTCTGGCTTATCTGCTCCAGCAGGATCGCCCGCTAATGCCCGAGGACGACGGTTTGGACGATATCGAGCCGGAAAAGGAAGCGCGTTTTAACTCCGGAAGTCGTGGCTCTTCTGATGAAGGCCTTAGGCGTTATCGTATCGAAGTGGGTCGTGTTCATGGCGTTGTGCCAGGACATATCGTCGGTGCTATAGCCAACGAAGCCAATATCAACAGTCGTGATATCGGACAGATAAAAATCAGCCACGACTATAGCCTGGTCGATTTGCCTGAAAACTTGTCGCCGGCTACTTTTCGCCAATTGCAGAAGGTCTGGGTGTGTGGCCAGCAGTTGCAACTCAGTCTGGATGCCGGTGGTAAACACGATTTCCGGCATGATAAGCCTCCCAGGAGGCGTCCTGCGGGCAAGCCTGCTGAGAGGCGTAAGGGCAAACCTGCGAGGAGTAATCTTTCTGGGGGAAAGCGTCCGCCCAAGAAGACGCGATAGTATCTGCTTATTTCTGCCAAAAGACATCACGTCCAAATTTTCGCAGCGCCTTTGTTTAAACAAGCCCGTCCAGTATTGGACGGGCTTGTTTTGTTTATGCCATGCTTCATGGTGGATAGCGGGTTTTCCGGAAGCCGTGGCCATTTCGTAATTGCGATTTGGAGACGGAAAGTATGTGAAATGCGTTCTTCAATAAGAGCCATTCCGGTGATCCTTTTTTGGTTTGGGGATTGCCCTATGGGGCTGTAACGTGAAAGCGCTCGCTTCGTAGTGGTTTGTATGTCTCAATAGGGTAAGGTCTACCGGCACTTGGCTGGTGGGTGGTTACAGATCTGGAGAATTGCCAAGTCAGGAATATAAAACATTGGTTGCGTTCGTTTGATCGTATGTGTTTTGTTAGATTTCCCTGGTTTTAAATATCCCCAAAATGGAAATTTCTTGAATCAACCTTTCGTGTTTCATCTTGCGTTAGCAAAACGATTCCGGATGACAACGTTCTTTTTCGGAACACCTGTCAATGTATATCAAACTAAAATGAGTCTAATGTTTCATGGCCGTTATCAACATTAGCATTGAGTCTTTTTTGGTGCCCAACTATATTCCCTCATAAAATCAATCTATTGTGACATATATTTCAGCCTGGATCCTGGTGACAGGCTATTTGTCTCAAGATTGATCGTCCTTTATTCTGACGTTTTTCATGGCTGGACATTTGTCTCACATCGACTTATTCGTCTCAAAATTATCTCTCCTGTAACCTCCGTTTTTTTTCCCTCGTTTATTCCCTGTATACATAACTATTTGTGTAAGCATTTTTGTAACCACTGATAAAACAACAGTTTAAAAATAGTTTTTGTTGAAAAATCTTCGAGGCAGGAGATTTGGTACAACCATTGAAGATTAGCCTGTACGTTCTGCAGTAAAGAGGTTTGACAGGCAGGGTTCAGTTTGGGAGGTCTCCAGGAGGCACTGTGACAGCAGTGAGGGCCTGGCCGGTGGAGCAGAGATTATTTTCCATTCGGTGTATTTCACGAAAGGAGGCTTTTTGGGGGGTATCTCGGGTTGATTGCATGGAGGAGTTTTGTGAGGTCGAGGTAGGCAAAAAGCAGTACTTGATTGGCATGTGTATTTTGATTCGTGCGAGGCTGAAGTTTGGCGGTTGTGCGTTATGGCGCCCGGTCGCTCCTGTTAACGTCTAGCAAAAGGAAGCTTTACATGGAACCTTATAGTTTAAATACGATTCTGATGGTTTTCGGTGGTGGTATTGTGGGGACTGCGCTGGGCGGTCTGTGGGCCGTGGTGTTCTGTGCTCTTTTTGGTTTGATAGGCATCGGTGTAATTCTGAGTGGAGGCACTGATTTCGTTCTGTCGCAGATTGCCTTTGGACCGATTTTTGGCCCGCATGTCGGGGGCTTCGGTGCCGGTCTGGCTGCCGCTACCTACGCCGTCTGGAGAAAAAATCATCCCAGCGGGGCTGCCAAAGATATTCTTACTCCTCTTCTTCATACTTCTTGGGATGTTCTGTTGTTCGGCGGGGTTTACTCGGTTGCAAGCCATCTGGCGTTGCAACTGGTTGGCAAGGTGCCCCTGCTGAATCAGACGGACGGTATCGCCTTTGTACTTATCGGCGGGACACTGCTTACCAAACTTATCTTCCTGCGTGAACTCCCCTGGGGACAAAAAGATTCGATCCAGAAACACGGCTTGATGGGTACTGATAACCATGCCATCTCCTGGGCTGGCTGGCAGTCGCCCTGGGGCCTGCTTCTGCCCATGAATTTTGGTGCCGGAATTTTTTCCGCAGCCCTGGCCTGGGGCATTAAGATGCAACTCGATCCCATGGTTGCGGCCGGGCAGATTTCGGCTCTCGGCGGATTTATAGCGCCACTTCTGGTGGGGTGGTGTACCGCCATCTTAATCCTGATGGCGCTTCAGCTTGGTACCGGTAAAATACAGCAGGTTCCCATCATGCATTGCCCTTCCATTATCGGAGCCTGGGTGTTCATGTATACTGGATCGATTCTGGCTGCCGGCATCGCAGGTCTGATCGCCGGCGTGGTTCAGGAGATATCTGCACGCGTTATCTATAATCACGGCACCGCACATATCGATCCGCCGGCCACTGCAATCATGATTTGCACCTTTTTGGTCAATATCATCATGAAACCGGAATTTCTCAATTTAGCAGCCCTGTTCAATTAAAGGGATTTCTACTAAACGTAGCGCTGACGCGCTAATTAACGTCGAAAGGAACAAAAAAATGGCTCAAACGATGAAAGCAGCAGTATGGCATGGCAAAAAAGACATTCGCGTTGAAGACGTAGCCGTTCCTGCACCGCCCAAGGCAAATGAAGTACAGATTGAAGTAGACTACTGTGGCATTTGCGGGTCCGACCTGCACGAATACCTCGCAGGCCCGATCTTTATCCCCACTGAGCCCCATCCTCTGACCGGTCACAGCGGCAAGACCATTCTTGGCCACGAGTTCTCCGGTAAGGTCGTTGCTGTTGGCTCCGATGTTACCAACGTGCGGGTCGGTGATCTGGTCGCTCCCGATGCTTGTCAGCACTGCGGCGTTTGCGTTACCTGTCGCGAAGGTCGCTACAATGTATGCGAAAAACTGGCTTTTACTGGTCTGATGGCCGATGGCGCTTTTGCCAAGTACGTTAATGTCCCTTCCAATATCGTTTATGTCCTGCCTGAGGGTGTCACTCAGGAAGATGCAGCCCTGATCGAGCCTATCGCCACCGGGTTTAAAGCCGTGCGCATGGCTGGGACCATCCTCGGTGAAACCGCCGTGGTATTCGGTGCTGGCACAATCGGTCTCGGTGTCCTGATGTGTGCCAAGGCCGCCGGCGCTGGCAAGGTTATCGTGGTTGAGATGTCCGCCCGCCGCAAGGAACTGGCCAAAGAGTGTGGTGCCGACGTTATCCTCGACCCCAAAGAATGCGACGTTATTGCCGAAATCAAGAAGATGACCGGTGGATCCGGTGCTGACGTTTCCTTTGAATGTATCGGCAATAAGTTCACGGGGCCCCTGGCTATCGACGCCATCCGTAACAATGGCCGTGCCGTGATCGTCGGTATTTTTGAAGAGCCCAGCTCCTTTAACTTCTTCAGCCTCAGCGCTACCGACAAAAAAGTTATCGGTACTCTGGCTTACACTTTGGATGATTTCAAAGGCGTAAGTGCTCTGCTGGCCAACGGTGCCATCAAAGCTGCTCCGATGATCACCGGCAAGATCGAGCTGGCTGACATCGTGGATAAAGGTTTTGATGAGCTGGTCAACAATAAGGATGCTCATATCAAGATCTTGGTTAAGCCTGCGAAATAAGAAGGACGAAGTCCTCGCCCGGATGATATCCGGGCGAGGTTAGCCTCGTAGCGAGCGCCGGGGTATGGGGATTAATGGTATGGCTTTTAAAAAAATGAGAGATCGGGGAATGAATGTCAGGATAGATGATGACCTGCTTGGGCGTCTTGTGTCGTACGAGGTTCACGTCAAGAAGCGTTTTGCCCGGGTGGCACAGAGTCGCTGGCTGGATTTTAACGTTGATGCGGAGCAGGACTATGAAAAGCTCAAAGAATTGAAAAGCCGCATTACCTCCCTGGTTGATCTGGCTTTCTGCAGGTATGGCGTGGAAAAAGGACTTATGAAGGCCGGTCGGGATAGCACCGTCTCGGACCTGGATGATGATCTGGAAAGCCTTGCAGGACAGTTGAAAAGAACATCGATGAAAGACCTCAGCCCCTCAAAGGATAAGAATGTCTCCCATGTGATCTGAACATCCTGTGTGAGTTGTTTACGCGCTCTCGATCGAACCAAGGAAAGGAAGGCCGAAACATGGCATTGAAGGCTGCTTTTGTGTTTGTTGCACCTGGCGCTGATCCCGAAAAGGATCGAAGCGTAGTGGCAACACCCGAGGTTGAATTGATTACGGTTGGGGTGCCAGATTACGCCAGCGCGGAAAAAATTGCGGTAGCGCTGGTTGCCGAAGGAATCGTTGCTATTGAACTGTGTGGCGGGTTCGGTCACGTCGGCACTGCGCGCGTTGTTCAGGCCGTGCAGGGCAAAGCCGCTGTCGGGGTGGTTCGATTTGACGTCCATCCCGGGTTGGATGGCAAAAGTGGCGATGAGATCTTTTGACCTCTCCATGAGGCGATCTCGGCAGCCTGGTTGATTCGGTTTTATAGTCGAAAGACGACATGTTTCTAAATGGAAGGAGCTTTTGATGAAACCACTGTTCCAGAAAGTGCTCCAGATAGCTATGGTCGTAAAGAACTGTGATGCTGCTGTAAAAACCTGGGCCGATGACTACGGTATCGGACCCTGGAATATTTATGAATTTAATCCGGATACTGTGAACGACATGATTATCCGGGGCGAAAAGGTCGACTATGCCATGCGTCTTGCCCTGTGTGATGTCGGTGGGGTGCAATGGGAACTGATCGAGCCTAAAGACGACAAAAGCATATATGCCGAATTCCTCAAGTCCAAAGGGGAAGGTTTACATCATGTCGCTTTTGGTACCGATAATTACAAGGAAACCGTCAAGTACTACAAAGACAAAGGCCTGCCTATCTTACAAGGCGGCGAGTGGGAAGGTTTGACTTATACCTATCTTGATTCGCAAAAAGACCTCAACCTTATTGCAGAAATTTACGACCTTACACCTGATTTCGCTTGGCCTGAACCGCAGGCTGTTTATCCCCCTGCAAAATAGGAGGATGTAGCGAATTGCGTATCGTATCTTGCCTCTCCGGACGCGGATTACATGACCGGTGAGTCGGTCGTGATCGATGGCAAGGTCGCTATAAATGGTGACTGTATCCGCGACCTCAAATGTGGGTTCTGTTGAAATCACCAGATAAAGATGGAGGGAAAAATGGATAAAAATCAGCTGGTAGTCCTTGCCCGATTCAAGGCACGTGAAGGTAAGGAAGATCAGGCCCACAACGAGTTAACGGCCCTGGTCGCGCCAACACGTACCGAACCCGGCTGCAAATATTACGCGTGCCATGCGGTGCAGGAGTCGCCCGGCGAATTTGTTTTCTATGAAATTTGGGAAACCCGCCAGGCGTTGGATGAGCATATTCAAAAACCTTATTTGCAGGCCATTCTGGGCAAAGCCGAAGAACTTTTTGCCGAGGCCCCGGATATACGGTTCCTGGAAAAGTTAGTGTAGTGCCCATTTGAAAAGCTGAATCGCATTATTTTGCCTGTTCGTGTCAATGGTATTGAACCCAAAATAAGTGAGGCTACGTATGAGCATCGAAGGAAAAGGCAAGCTGCTAAGGATTTATCTTAACGAAAACACCAAGCATGAAAATGGTCTTCTGTATGAAGCCATTGTGGAAACCGCCTTTAAAAAAGGACTGGCCGGATCCATGGTTTTTCGGGGTAATGAGGGGTTTGGCTTTTGTTGTTCGAAATGTCGGACGATTCACGAGGGGATGACGATATCCCCGTGTCAGCCGATGGTTATCGAATTTATTGATACTGAGGAAAAAATTATCGCCTTGGTTCCCATCCTGAAAGGCATGCTCAAGACAGGTGCCATGATTATGCAGGATGCCGATATCTTATTTGACAAATATTGAGAATTTTCGTGGGGGTTTTTCGTTATGTGTCTGTCCATAACAAAGGAGGAATGTCAGGACTAGACTATTAAAATTTGCATTGCGTCATTACGCTAGGTTAGAGGAGCATATTTTTTGTAACAATTATCAGCGCATTTTTGGAGGTGTTATGGAGAAGATAAGAAACAAAGCGCTTTTTCTGGTAATGGTAGCGACCTTTTTGCTGGTCGGGGGGTTCTGTAAAGCAACGAACTCTTTCGCGGTCGAAGGTATTATTCCGTATAGTGTTATCGGTACCAACGAATACAATCTGCCTGTCGGTTTTGATGAGCCGATCAATCTGCTTCTTTCCTACAATGTCTGGACGAACATTAATCAGAATTGGGATTCAAACGGTAAGGAGACATCGGTTACTCATTCAGATCTCTTCGCTTCGGTCAATAAATTTGCCCGTCTGTTCACCATCGACGGCATTGACAATTGGGGCTTTCTGTGGGAAGGCGTCCTCTCCTTCGGTGGCTATACGGACGAAGATGGAAATCATGCTACCGGCCTGCTCGATCCCCAGACCGGTGTCGTAGCCTGGACCAAGCCCATCCCGAGCTGGACTCTTTGTTTTGAATACTGGCTGTACCTTCCTTTCGGGGACGACTCGCTCACGGGTGGTTCACTCAACCACGCCGTTACCTGGATGAACAACCATCAGCTTTTTGATGGCAAAATCGTTGTCGACTGGGACCTCGGTTACAAGATCCGCGGGGACCAGCGGGTAAATGGTACCAGAGCTAAACAGGGTAACTCGATTTTTACAAACTGGGTTGTCACCTATATGCACAATCCTTATTTCAATCCCAACATCCATTTCGACTATGAAGCGTCCGAGTCCGGCAGGGATAAGGATACCGACGCAACTATCGCTTCCGGCTCGAATATGCAGGTTGGCATCGGTAACAGCATGAAACTCACCGATCGCCTGCTGTTCGACGTCTGGTACGCTTATGGTGTTGACGGAAGAAATGCTCCCAAGAGCAATAACGTTTTCACCCGCTTCATCTGGAGCTTCTAGGTTTTTCGAAGTTCTGCGCATAATGGTAAGCCTCCCCCTGGATCTGCAAGGGGAGGCTTACGCTAAAATTTTTCATGGCGGAAGAAATTAATTTGGCATAAAAATCGCCGTCGGAAGCGGAACAGGTCAGGGCAGGGCAAGTCATCGAATTGCAATTCATGGGTCGACTTGCCGTGACCTGTTTGTTGAGGTTCTTTGCAGAAAAAAACCGTTGTTATAGGTTGTATTATATAGCGGTGTCTCTGGGTTGAAAGGGGACCCGGTATGGTTAGATTCTCTCTCATAATCACGAGCACAGTTGCCAATGAGAAAGGAGTTTGATATGCTCAAGGTCGTCGTAAACGAGATAAGTTTTTTGAAGGCTGTATTTCCGTAAATGATTATTCATGAGGTGGAAAGGATGCCTGAACAGGAATTCAACAGGCATATCCAGCGGATATTTTCCTGTGTTTCCGGCAACAAAGGAAATGACAGAGTTGAAGTCGACACTCCTATTGTTATGTCGTGGGAGCGTAGTCTTCAGCATTATGGTATCGACCCGAGTCAACCTACTCCGGTGCAGGTCCTTACTGCCTCAGAGTTGCGCGACTACACCCAGCCTATAGAGCGTTTTTTGCGCATCGCCAAAGCCGGGGTTCAGTACCTGCATCGCCAGGTGGCGGACTTGGGTTATGCGACCCTGCTGTGTGATGCGAACGGTGTTACAGTAGACTGGCGGGGAGATGAGCGTTTTTCCCGACAGTGGAAGGATACGGGTCTTTTCCTCGGAGCGGTGTGGAACGAGCATCAGGAGGGAACCTGCGGGGTCGGCACCGCGCTTGTGGAGCAGGTGCCACTGACGGTTCACAAGGGTGACCATTTCCGGGCCAAAAACGCCAATCTGACATGCTCCTGCGCTCCGATTATCGGTCCAGGCGGTAAAGCCATGGGCCTTATCGATGTCTCAGCCCTGCATTCTCCCGATTCCAAAGACAGTCAGCATCTTGCCTTGCAACTTGTCATGCAGTCCGCGCGCATGATCGAGTCGGCTTATTTCCTCAGTCAGTTCGAAGATCAGTGGGTATTGAGGTTGAGTTCCGAGCGGGAGTTGGCCGAGGTTTCGAGCGAGTTTCTTATCGCCATAGATGGCGCAGGAAAAATTCTGGCCGTGGACCGTATCGCGCGCCGCCTTCTTGGGCGTGAGGCGGGTGGCGGTAACCTGGTCGGGCGTGCGGTCGGTGAAGTTTTTGATCTCGATTTTGAAAAGTTACTGGATATCTCCTCCCGCTCCAGCCTGGTACTGCCCATTCGTACCCAGCGAGCCGGAATTCAGATGTTTGCGTCCCTGCGTTCTCCTCAGGCCATTTCCATCAAACCTGTCAGCCGTGTCGCCGAAGCTGCTCCTCAGAAGAGACGAATCCCGCGTCCCGGCGAGCCCTTGAGTCTCGATTATCTGGCAGGCTCGGATCGCCAACTTAAAGAAAGCGTGGAGCGCATCAAGCGCGTCATGAATAAGCCCATACCGGTTCTTCTGAATGGTGAGACCGGAACCGGCAAGGAAATGTTTGCTCAGGCGATCCATAATGCCAGTCGACGCGCGGACAAGCCGTTTGTGGCGGTAAACTGCGCCGCGATCCCCGAATCCCTGATAGAGAGCGAACTTTTCGGCTATAAAGACGGCGCTTTTACCGGTGCACGCAGCAAGGGGATGCGGGGCAAGATCCTGCAATCGGATGGAGGTACCCTGTTCCTGGACGAAATCGGGGACATGCCAGCAAGCCTGCAGCCACGGTTGTTGCGGGTTCTGGCGGAGCGCGAGGTTACTCCGCTTGGAGGCGAGACGCCGATTCCTGTAGATCTGCACGTGATCTGCGCCACTCACCGGAATATCCTGGATATGGTGGCCAGCGGGGAATTCCGGGAAGATCTCTACTATCGCCTCAATGGCATTTCCTTTGAGTTGCCGCCGTTGCGGCAGCGCTCGGATATCGCCCGCCTGATCAATGATGTGTTGATCATCGAGGCGGAAACCAGTCCCGATAAGTTGCACATTGATGACTGTGCCATGCAGGTTCTTACCGAATTCGCCTGGCCTGGCAATATCCGGCAACTGCGCAATGCATTGCGTTATGCTTTGGCGGTTTGTGACAATGGTGTCATTACCTGTGACGATCTGCCGGTCGATGTCGCGGGAGGTCAGCAACCGTCACGGCGTGTGGCGGCGGCCCTTCCCGGACCGCTTGAAACCGTGTTGCCGGACCCCCCCGCTGAGACGGAAGGCTCATCCTGTATCCAGGATGTTGTTGCCGGACTCAACGGTATGGAACAGGCCGAGCGCCAGGTCATCCTCGATTCGCTTAAAAAGCATAAGTGGCAGGTTGCCAGGGCAGTAAAGGAAGTAGGAATAAGCCGGGCCACCATGTATCGAAAAATGGAAAAATACGGCATCATTCCACCCAATAAGCGCTGAATTCATTCCTGGTCTGTCGTTGGCGCTGGCCACTAACAGAACACCTTTTGCTCTGGATCCTGTCGTGCCCGTCGTTGCCATAGGCAACGCTCTCCTGCACTTATGGGCTCGGACTCTGAACCATTAATTCATAATCATATGGCTGTCTCGGCATGATGCCGGACAGCCATTTTTATTGGAGGAGGATGCGGTATGTTTCAGTCCGGTCTCTTCCATGGTGTTTATGGTTGTCTCGGGCAGGAGGACAGGTGTGTCCGCAAGAGAGTGAGACAGGTGTCTCAAAATGAAAATTGTTTTGAATTCGAACAAGTTCGGCGCTGTTCGAACGCCCCGGGGTAATAGGGGAGGGAATGACAGAAGTGCCCACTGGGGGCCTGTCAGCAGCTAAAACGATGTTTCGGCAACAAGAGTAAAAGCTTTGGCCTGGAATTTGCGCATTGCATATTGAAAAAAAGATTTGCAAGTAATAACCGGTTTTATTCCCGTGGTGGAGGCATGCACAAGCGAGCATGACCCGCCGGTATTTTTTAGGCCTATTCCGGCATTGGTCGGGAGAAAACTTTGGGGCAGATATGATGAAAAAGTTTCATGAAACGATGGACATCGCAACCGATCCGACTTGCGGTGAGACTGCGAAGATAGGAACGCGCAAGGTATACGTGAGCGGCTCTCGTCCGGATATCCGTGTGCCCATGAAGGAAATTGTACAAAAAATGGGTGCGCTGGAAGATGTGGACGGCGAACTGTTGAAGATTTACCTGTACGACACCTCGGGCCCATTCACCGATGCCGGCGGTTCGGTGGATATCCGGGCCGGTCTGTCCCCCATGCGCGAAGGCTGGATCGAAGAACGTACCGATACGGAACTTCTGACCGCATTGAGTTCCCAATATGGACGGCAACGACTGGTACAGCGTGCAGAAGGTGGGCAGTATTTCCCCTCGACGCGGTTGCCGCGCAGGGCCAGAAGTGGGCGCAACGTTTCCCAGATGCACTATGCCCGCCAGGGGATTATTACGCCGGAGATGGAGTATATCGCCATCAGGGAAAACCAGCGCCGGGAGACTCTGCCTGAATTGCTGAAAAAGCAGCACCCGGGCGATGGACGGGGTGCGCAGATTCCGGATGTCATCACGCCCGAATTCGTGCGGGCCGAAGTTGCTGCCGGTCGCGCAGTCATCCCCTGCAATATCAATCATCCGGAAAGCGAGCCGATGATTATAGGCCGGAATTTCCTGGTCAAGATCAACGCCAATATCGGTAACTCGGCCCTTTCATCGTCTATCGACGAGGAAGTGGAAAAGATGATCTGGGCGATTCGCTGGGGGGGCGATACGGTCATGGATCTCTCCACCGGTCTTGATATCCACGAAACCCGCGAATGGATTATCCGTAACAGCCCGGTGCCGATCGGCACGGTGCCGCTCTACCAGGCCTTGGAAAAAGTCGGCGGCAAGGCCGAGGATCTGAGCTGGGAGATTTTCCGCGATACCCTCATCGAGCAGGCCGAGCAAGGGGTCGATTACTTCACCATTCATGCCGGAGTGCGCGCTAATCTGCTGCAAGCTGCGCAGCAGCGTCTCACCGGCATCGTTTCGCGGGGTGGTTCCATTATGACTAAATGGTGCCAGGCCCACGGCAAGGAAAGCTTCCTCTATACGCATTTCGAGGATATCTGCGAGATCGCCAAGGTCTACGATGTCACCTTCTCTCTGGGGGATGGTCTGCGCCCCGGATCGATCTTCGATGCCAATGACGAGGCGCAGATTGCCGAGCTGAAAACCCTCGGTGAATTGACGGAAATCGCCTGGCGTCACGATGTGCAGGTGATGATCGAAGGTCCCGGCCATGTGCCCCTGCATCTGATTCAGGAAAACATGGACTTGCAGCTCAAATATTGCCATGGCGCGCCGTTTTACACACTCGGTCCCCTGGTGACCGATGTGGCGCCGGGCTACGATCACATCACCTCAGCCATCGGTGGAGCCATGATGGCCTGGTGCGGTACCGCCATGCTCTGCTACGTCACGCCCAAGGAGCATCTGGGTCTGCCGGATAAGAACGATGTCCGCGAAGGGATTGTGGCGCACAAGATCGCCGCGCATGCGGCGGATCTTGCCAAGGGGCACCCCGGTGCTCAGGCTCGGGATAATGCTCTGTCCAAGGCACGGTTTGAGTTTCGGTGGCAGGATCAGTTCGCCCTGGGGCTCGATCCGGAGCGCGCCATGAGCATTCGCAAGGCGCTGCTGCCGGAGGATGCCGAGGACAAGGAGCAGTATTGCACCATGTGCGGCCCCGATTTCTGCTCCATGAAAATCACTCGCAGCCTGCGGGATAAAACCGACTGCGGGAAAAAGTAGCGGAGGAGTCATGTCTCAATTGACGGTGAATGGCAAACCCCTGGTTTTGGCTCTTCCGGCGACCGTTCTCGACCTGCTGAATCATCTCGATTTCGATTCTGAAAAGGTTGCCGTGGAGTTGAACGGCGCCATCGTTCCGCAGGGTGATTTCGATGATACGGAACTGAACCGCAGCGATTGCCTCGAGATCGTGCAATTCGTCGGTGGGGGCTGAATCCTGCCGTTTGGCCAGCACGTATCTTTTCGCAAACATTAAAGGATATACCCATGGATAATCTCGTCATTGCCGGCCGCAGTTTTTCCTCCCGCCTGATGGTCGGGACCGGAAAGTTCGCTTCCAACGCCCTGATGGCCGATGCCCTGTCCGCCTCCGGCTCGCAGATCGTCACCGTCGCCTTGCGTCGCGTCGACATCGAACGGCCCGACGACGACCTGCTGGCCCATATCGACCGCGACAAATACCTGCTGCTGCCCAACACCAGCGGCGCCCGCAACGCCGAAGAAGCGGTACGCCTGGCACGCCTGGCGCGGGCCGCCGGCTGCGAGCCGTGGGTCAAGCTGGAGGTCACCCCCGATCCCTATTACCTGCTGCCCGATCCCATCGAAACCCTCAAGGCCGCCGAGATTCTGGTCAAGGAAGGGTTCGTGGTGCTGCCCTACATCAACGCCGACCCGGTGCTGGCCAAGCACCTGCAGGAAGCCGGTACCGCCACGGTGATGCCGCTGGGCGCGCCGATCGGTACCAACAAGGGGGTGCGTACCCGCGACAGCATCGCCATCATCATCGAGCAGGCCATCGTGCCGGTGGTGGTCGACGCCGGTCTGGGCGCGCCGTCCCACGCCGCCGAGGCCATGGAGATGGGGGCCGACGCGGTGCTGGTGAATACCGCCCTGGCCGTCACCCCCGATCCAGCCGGCATGGCCCAAGCCTTTCGCCTCGGGGTGGAGGCGGGCCGTCGCGCTTATCTGGCCGGACTGCCTGCGCAACAGCAGCGGGCTGAAGCCTCCAGCCCCCTGACCGGATTTTTGAGGGACGAAGCGTGAACTTTCTAACCGAATTCAATAGTTTTGATCGTGCCGAGCTGGCCGCGCAGATTGCGGCCTGTCGGGCCAGCGACGTGGAACAGGCGCTGGTGACGGAGCACCTGCGCAACGCCGATTTCATGGCATTGCTGTCGCCGGCAGCCAGGGACTACCTGGAGCCGCTGGCGCAAAAAGCCCACCGTTTGACCCAGCAGCGTTTCGGCAAGACCATCCAGCTGTATGCGCCGCTGTATTTCTCCAACGAATGCAGCAACGGCTGCCTGTACTGCGGCTTCAACGCCACCAACAAGGTACCGCGCCGCACCCTTAGCCTGGACGAAGTCGAAGCCGAGGCCCGTATCCTGCGTCAGCGAGGCTTTCGCCACGTGCAGCTGTTGACCGGCGAAGCGCGTGGGGTGGACAACGACCTGCTGGTGGCGGTGGTAAAGCGGATTCGTCCGCTGTTTGCCTCCATCAGCCTGGAAGTCTATCCCATGGACGAAGCCGGCTACCGGCAGATGGTGGCGGCCGGGGTGGACAACCTGACGGTCTACCAGGAAACCTACGACCGTGAACTGTACGACAAACTGCATCCCTTCGGGCGCAAAAAGGATTTCGACTGGCGGCTGACCACCCCGGATCGCGGCGGCGCGGCGGGTCTGCGCTCCATCGGCGTCGGCGCTTTGCTGGGTCTGAGCGACTGGCGCATCGAGGGCTTTATCGTGGGGATGCATGCCCGCCACCTGGCGCGCACCTGGTGGCGCAGCCGCGTGAACGTATCGTTTCCGCGCATGCGTCCGGCCGGCGGCGGCTTCGAACCGCTGGCGCCGGTGGCCGACAGCGCGCTGGTGCAGTTGATCTGCGCTTTGCGACTGTTGATCCCCGATGCGGGGCTCGTGTTATCGACCCGCGAAAGTGCCGAGCTGCGCGATCATCTGCTGCCACTTGGGATTACCCAGCTCAGCGCCGGCTCCAGCACCGCACCTGGGGGGTACGGGCAGGAGGGGGACGGCGGTGAGCAGTTCGCCATCGATGATGACCGCGATGCCGAGCAGGTCTGCGCCATGCTGCGTGCCAAAGGCTATGAGCCGGTGTGGAAGGACTGGGACGGGGCGTTTCTGGAGCGTAAGGCAGGTTAAAGACGATATTCTTTATTTGGTTTTTCGACACCATAGGTAAGGAGATAGCGAATCATGGCCAGCGAGTCCTTTGAAAATGCGACGATAGGTATCATCGCCAATCCTGCTTCCGGGCGAGATATCCGTCGTTTGGTAAGCGCCGCTTCCGGTTTCTCCATTGCCGAAAAAGCCAATATCGTTCGCAGGTTGTGCCTTGGTATGCGCGCTATAGGCGTCGAAAAGGTCTGCATGATGCCCGACTTTTCCGGGATCGCAGGCAGTGTGTTGCGCAGTAAGGAACAGGGCACTCTGGTACTCGATGAGCATTGGCCTGAAATCGAATTGCTCGAAATTCCCATACAAGAAAAAGCCATTGATACGTTGCGCGCTGTCGAGAAGATGGTTGAAATGGGGGTGCGGATCATTATCGTGCTGGGGGGTGACGGTACACACCGGTTGGTAGCGAATAACTGCGGCAACATCCCCTTGATCGCTTTGTCCACCGGTACCAATAATGCTTTTCCGCATTTTCAGGAGGCAACGGTAGCGGGTATGGCGGCCGGCCTGGTGGCACGGGGCGCGGTTTCTGTCTGCGAAGCTACTCTCCGTAATAAAGTGCTGCGGGTGGAGATTAACGGCCATTGCCGGGATCTGGCGTTGGTCGATTTGTGTTTGACCGATGATATGTGGGTCGGCGCACGGGCCATGTGGAAGCCGGAACGCGTCAAGGAGATTTTTGTAACTTATGCCGAATCCGATGCTATCGGCCTGTCCGCTGTGGCTGGACTGGCCAATCCAATCCCCCGCGACAGCGGCCAAGGGCTTCATCTTACCCTCTGCCCGCCGGGACAGGGCATTCTGACCTTGTGCGCACCTATCGCGCCGGGATTGATCGTACCGGTGGGTATATCGGAACTGCGCATCCTTCGTCCGCATGAAAAAACCCCTGTAAGCCTGACAACCGGTGTCGTCACCCTGGACGGAGAGCGTGAGTTCGCTTTTCGCGAAGGTGACCAGGTTAATGTCTGGCTCGACCTCGATGGCCCTTTGACCATCGATGTACCGCGGGTTCTGCATGTGGCTGCCGAGCGGGGCATCTTTACCTGGCCCTCGCCCTATATCTCTTCAAAAAGTCTTCAACAGGGGGACGTCCAATAGTACGGACATGGGGTTGGAGTGCAGGGCATAATCTTTCCCCGATTCCAAATTATCTTAAAAATCCTCCCGCACCCGCTCCTTACAGTCGCTCAAGCCACGAAGACACGGAGAAAATCGCTTAGGGCTATCTTGGTGGCTTTGTGGCTTGAGTGAGCAACGCGAACGAGTGCGAGAACGGTTCTGTTTTTGAATTTAGAGGCTTACATGACACGCAAAGACATCTCCGGACTCTATCTGATCACTGAATCCTTGCCCGACATGATGCAGCGGGTGCGTACCGCTCTGGAAAACGGTGTGAAAATCGTCCAGTATCGCGATAAATCCGAGGATCGAAAGCAGCGGTTCAACCAGGCCTGTGAGCTGCGGACTATGTGCCGGGATTTTGAAGCCCTGTTTATTGTCAACAACGATCCGGAGTTGGCGTTAGCTTGCAGGGCTGACGGCGTGCATCTTGGCCAATCGGATGGCTCCGTGGCCCGCGCCAGGAAACTCCTCGGAACCGGGTCTCTGATAGGGGTATCGACCCATTGCCTCAAAGAGGCGATGGGGGCTCAGCAGCAAGGGGCCGATTATATCGGTTTCGGCTGTTTGTTTCCTTCGGTCTCCAAGCAGGATACGGTGGCAACCTCCCTTCAAGAGCTGTCTCGTGTCAGGGCTGCGGTGACCGTGCCCATCGTCGCTATCGGCGGTATTCATCTCGGCAATGCTGCTCTGGCCATTCGTGCCGGTGCAGATGCCGTGGCGGTCATTTCCGCTGTCATGCAGGCCGACGACGCTGCAGCTGCGGTTTGCGCGTTGCACCGACAGGTACAAGAGGGTCGCTCGAACATTCTTTAGACCGTTCTTCGCAAGCGCCACGAAAAAATCCAGATCGTTGATTTATTCGGCGACCCCATAGGCTCCCCTCCCACTTTACCTCGTCTTATCTCTCCAGCTCTCAGTTCTCGGCTCCCAGCTCCAAGCTTACAGCTTACAGCTTGCTGTTTGCTGTTTTTCAACCAAGGTTATGCGACAGGTGTTTGTCTTGCCGTAAGACACTTGTTTCAAAATTATCTATACGCCCTGAAACAAACCCTCTGAAATTTACCGAAAGTCATTTTTTTTAAGATGTTAGGTATATTTTCAAAAATCCTTTTGGAAAAAAATGGTCGTAAAAACAATGTTTTGCAAAGTTGATTAAGGTGGAGGATATGGTTTGCTGTTTTTGAAGGTCGTCCTTGGCACCTGTTGTGCTCTAACACATAGCCGTGAGACCAAGCGCGACCGTACCATGAACCTGTATTTTGCCGGCCGCAGTTTTTTTTAGGCGTACCCCTTCCTGTTTAGGTGGGGGCAGGCTGAAGTTGACAAGGTCAGGTTGAAGGACGGTCAATTGTTACTCTATCGTCTTATGTACCACCTAATGGAAGAAGGGAGAAACAAATGAAGGCACAACTGTCGAAAGAGGATCTTCTCAAGGCTTATCGTAAGATGCGGGAGATTCGTGAGTTTGAAGATCGCGTTCATGTTGAGTTCGCGAAGGGAACCCTTCCCGGTTTCGTGCATCTTTACTCCGGTGAAGAAGCAGTAGCCGTCGGTGTTTGTGAACATCTCAACGATCTGGACCGCATTGCCAGTACGCACCGTGGCCACGGCCATTGCATTGCCAAGGGCGTTGAGCTTGAGGGCATGATGGCTGAGATTTACGGCAAGAAAACCGGTACCTGTGGTGGTAAAGGCGGTTCCATGCATATCGCCGACCTCGACAAGGGCATGATGGGCGCTAACGGTATCGTCGGTGCCGGTCCCCCGCTGATCGCCGGTGCCGCTCTGGCTTCCAAACTGCGCAAAGACGGCAGCGTCGGCGTGGTCTTCTTCGGCGATGGCGCTTCCAACCAGGGCACCAACTTCGAATCGATGAACTTCGCCGTGACCCTCGACCTGCCGATGATTTTCGTGCTGGAGAACAATGGTTACGCCGAGTCGACTTCTCCCAAGTACTCCGCCAAGGTCGGTTCCGACAACATCGCCGACCGTGCCCGCGGTTTCGGCATGCCTGCGGTGACCGTTGACGGCAACGATTTCTTCGCCGTTTACGAAGCCGCCGGTGAAGCCATTGAGCGCGCCCGCAAAGGCGGCGGCCCGACCTTTATCGAATGCAAGACCATGCGTTATTTCGGTCACTTCGAAGGTGATGCCCAGACCTACCGTCCCAAGGACGAAGTTAAGGGCGCCCGTGCAAACGATTGCCCCCTCAAGCGCTTTGCTGCTGCCGTGACCTCCGCCGGTCTGGTGGAAGCCGCCGAACTCGAGGCCATCGACAAGGACGTTCTGGCTCAGGTCGAGAAGGCCGTCAAGGATGCCGAGGCTGCTCCTCAGCCTGACCTGAGCGCGTTGATGGAAGATGTATACGTCTCTTACTGAGCCCTTTTTGACGATTTACAGGTATAGAAAGGAATAAAACGATGGCCAGAAAGATAATGTTCAAGGACGCAATCAACGAAGCGATGCGTTTGGAAATGGAGCGTGACCAGTCCGTCATCCTCCTGGGTCTGGATGTTGCCGGTGCCGCTGGTACCGACCAGCCCCGCGATGCCTGGGGCGGCGTTCTCGGCGTCAGCAAGGGGCTTTATCCGCTGTTCCCCGACCGTGTTATCGATACTCCGATTTCCGAGTCCGCCTATATCGGTGCCGCAGTCGGCGCTTCGGCTTGCGGCATGCGTGCCATCGGCGAACTGATGTTCTCCGACTTCATGGGTGTTTGCTTTGACCAGCTGTACAACCAGGCCGCCAAGTTCCGTTACATGTTCGGTGGCAAGGCTGTTACTCCGGTAACCATCCGCACCATGATCGGCGCCGGTTTCAGTGCTGCTGCTCAGCATTCCCAGAGCCCCTACTCGATGTTCGCTCATGTGCCGGGTATGAAGTGCATCATTCCTTCCAATCCTTATGATGCCAAGGGGCTGCTGGCTGCCTCCATCGCTGACGACGACCCCTGTGTGTTCTTTGAGCACAAGGCCCTTTACACCATGAAGGGTGAAGTTCCGGAAGAGCACTACACCATTCCTCTGGGTAAGGCGAATGTCGTTCAAGAAGGTAAGGACGTTACCATCGTCGCTCTGGCCCGCATGGTTCAGTTCGCCGAAAAAGCTGCCAAGAAGCTTGCCAAAGACGGTATCGAATGCACCATCATCGACCCCCGTACCATTTCGCCGATGGATTGGAACGCCATCTACTCCAGCGTCGAGAAAACCGGTCGCCTGGTGGTTGTTGACGAGAGCTACGACCTTTGCGGTGTTGCTTCCGATGTTTGTGGCCACGTGGCCCAGAATGTGTTCGGCGCTTTGAAAGCAGCTCCCCAGATGGTGACGGCTCCTTTCGTTCCCACACCTTTTGCATCAAATCTTGAGGCTGCGTATCTCCCTGATGCCAACAAGATTGAAGCGGCTGTGCGTAAAACCATGGGCGTCTCCAGCCCCGTGAAGATGCAAGCTGCGGTAAATTGAACCCTTGGGGGCTGTCGGGCCCGGGAGTGATTCTACTGCGAACCCGACAGCCTTCTTGTAAAACCTTGGAGTTAACGCCATGAGCAACAATAACATTATAGCCCTTACCATGCCTAAATGGGGCCTCACCATGGAAGAAGGTACCGTCGCTTCCTGGCTGATGGATGAAGGCGACACTATCGAAATCGGGAGTGAAATTCTCGAAATCGAAACCGACAAGATCGCGCAGGCTGTAGAAAGTTCTGTTGAAGGAATCCTGCGTCGTAAGATCGGTGAAGAGGGCGAAGAGTACCCTGTTCAAGCTCTGATCGGCATCATCGCTGGTGAGGATGTTTCGGAAGATGCCATCGATGCTTTTATCGCCAGCTATGGCAGTGGCGCTGCAGAAGAAGATTCTGAAGACGAGCCTGCAGCACAAGCAGCTCCTGCCGCTGTGGCCGGGATTCATGAACTGACCATGCCCAAGTGGGGTCTGACTATGGAAGAAGGTACCATCTCTTCCTGGTTGCTCGACGAAGGTGATGAGATCGAAGTCGGCACCGAAATCATGGAGATCGAAACCGACAAGATCGCTCAACCTGTGGAAAGTACTGTCGCCGGGATTCTGCGTCGCAAGATTGGTGAAGAAGGCGAAGAATATCCGGTGAAGGAACTGCTCGGTATCATTGCTGATGCTTCGGTATCTGATGCCGACATCGATGCCTATCTCGCAAGCCGCGGTGGCGCTGCTGCCCCGGTCGAAGCAGAAGAGGCATCTGCCGCGGCCGCTGCCCCGGCAAAGCCGACCAGCAAGCCGATGTCCCCTATGCGTGCTGCAATTTCCAATACGGTGACCAACTCCTGGACGGTTCCTCAGTTCCCGGTTACCATGGGCATCGACATGGGAGCGGCCAAGGAATTCCGGGCCGGTCTCAAGGCAGCCGGCAAGGCCGTATCCATGAACGATATGGTGGTTAAAGCCTGCGCCAAGGCCATCGAAAAGTATCCGATGGTTAACGCCAACCTGGGTAGCAAGGAGTACATCCTTAATCCCGAGGTAAACATCGCCGTGGCAGTTGGCCTCGACGATGGCTTGATGATGCCGGTAGTCAAAAGCTGTCAGGCCCTTAGCCTGGAAGAGGTTTCCAGCGCTTCCCGTGCTTTGATCGACAAGGTCAAGGCCGGTACCTGCGGCCCGGCAGAGATGGCCGGTGGTAACTTCGCCATTTCCAATCTGGGTATGCTTGGGGTCGATCAGTTCGTGGCCCTGGTACCCCCGGGAATGACCGCTATTCTGGCGGTCGGCGGCATCAAGGAAGAAGTCGTAGTGAAAGACGGCAACATGGTCCCTGCATCGACGATGAAGGTCACCCTGGTAGCCGATCACCGGGTTGTGGATGGATTGTATTCCGCTCAATACCTGGTTGAATTGAAGCGTCTTCTGGAAAATCCCGAAGAGCTTTAAAATCAACGCAAAAAAATGCCGGTGCCTTCGGGCGCCGGCATTCAAAAGCTTCCACGGAGCGGTTGCCGGCAAGGACCTCTCGGCCGGGCTTCGAAAGAATAATCAGGACCTTCAGCAAAAGTGTCAATCTGACGGTTGTGATCCGGGTCGGCACCGCTTTCCTGGGGCTATTTGAAAGAGGTAAAGTTTCGCCTGAACAGCGAATGAACTTTCCCGGCTTCGATACCAGCATGTAGGGTGTGGCGTTACCGGGACTTGATGCGGCATTACGGCATCGGGTAGATACAGGGGCATGATCATGGAAGTTATGCAGAAAAAACGTGGTGGCGATAAAACGAGTTTGGCGGAAATAGACAGCCAGCAGGTGCTGTCCAAGCCTTCCTGGATTCGGGCCAAGGCACCGGCCGCACCGGAAGTGGGCAGGTTGACCGGGATTTTACGGGATCACCGTCTGCATACGGTATGCGAGGAAGCCAGCTGTCCCAATCTTGGCGAATGTTTCAAGCGCGGCACCGCAACTTTCATGATCATGGGTGATGTTTGCACCCGCCGTTGTCCTTTTTGCGACGTTGCTCATGGTCGCCCTGGCGACCTGGACGCAGCGGAGCCGCAACATCTGGCGGATGCCATTCACGCCATGCAGCTTCAATACGTGGTGATCACTTCCGTTACTCGTGACGATCTTGAAGACAGCGGCGCGGGACATTTTGCCCGGTGTGTCGCTGAAATTCGTAAAGTGACCAAAGGCGTCAAGGTGGAGATTTTGGTGCCGGATTTTCGTGGTCATGTCGATGTCGCCCTCACCAATCTCGGTGATGGTCTGCCTGATGTGTTCAATCATAATCTGGAAACGGTACCGCGGCTTTACGCTGAATCCCGCCCCGGTGCCCGATATAACGAGTCCTTATGTTTGCTGCAGCGGTTCAAGGAGGTCTACCCCGGTATTCCAACCAAGTCCGGCCTGATGGTTGGCCTTGGCGAAACCGATGACGAGATTCTTGAAGTGATGCGGGATCTGCGGGCGCATGGCTGCGATATGCTGACCATAGGTCAATATCTGCGGCCCAGCCGCCATCATCTGCCGGTACAACGCTACGTCACGCCTGAACAGTTTGAGGCGTTCCGGGTTGCCGGCCTGGCGATGGGCTTTTCCCAGGTCGCTTCAGGACCCTTGGTGCGTTCTTCCTATCACGCCGATCTGCAGGCGCAAAACGTTTTGCATAAATGACAAGCAGCGGACAGGGCCCCCGGGCTTTTCCGCATGAGGAGAATAGTAATGGCTGACGAAAATTTTGATCTCATTGTGTTGGGTGCCGGCCCTGGCGGCTATGTCGGAGCGATTCGCGCTTCTCAGTTGGGCATGAAGGTGGCCGTAGTGGAAAGCCGTCCGACTCTGGGCGGTGTCTGTCTCAACGAAGGCTGTATTCCTAGTAAGGCATTGCTCGATTCCAGTGAGCATTTCGCCCTGGCACGGGATAAATTCGACATGCACGGCATCGAAATCCCCGCGCCCAAGCTGAACCTGGCCAAAATGATGGAACGTAAGGAAGGAGTCGTCAGCGACCTTACCGGCGGCATCGCTTTCCTTTTCAAAAAGAATAAAGTTACCTGGATCAAGGGTACCGGTAAACTGCTGGGTGCCGGTGCCGATGGCCTGCAGCAGGTTGAAGTCACCGGTAAAAACGCCGGCGTGGTCAAGGGCAAGCATATTCTGCTCGCTACGGGCGGCAAGGTGGCACAGGTGCCTGGTATCACCGTTGACAACGATGTGATCATCGACAATGTTGGTGCTCTGAGCCTCAATCAGGTCCCCGAACATCTTATGATTATCGGTGCCGGTTATATCGGCCTGGAGCTTGGGTCCGTCTGGCTGCGCCTTGGGTCCAAAGTAACCGTGGTCGAGATGCTTCCCAAAATGCTGCCTAAATCAGATGGCGACACCACCCAGGCTCTGCAGCGCTCCCTGAAAAAACAGGGTATGACCTTCAACATGGGCACCTGCGTCGGCGGTATTGAAGTTGCCGGCGGGAAGGCGACTGTGAAGCTGGTCAAAGGCGATAAAGTAACGGAAGTGGTCTGCGACAAGGTCCTCATGTCGATCGGTCGCAAACCCAATATCGATGGTCTCGGTCTGGCCGAAGTTGGCGTGGAGATGGGCGAACGCGGCTGTATCAAGGTTGACGAAAATTATGCGACCAGCGTACCCGGCATCTATGCCATCGGTGACTTGATCCCCGGTCCGATGCTGGCGCACAAGGCCTCTGAAGAAGCGGTGGTGTTTGTTGAGCGCCTGGTCGGTAAAAACTCCGAGGTGCACTACGACACCATTCCCGGCGTTTGCTACACCTGGCCTGAAGTTGCTTCCGTCGGCAAGACCGAAGAGCAGTTGCAGGAAGCCGGCGTGCCCGTCAAGGTCGGTAAATTTAACTTTGTCGGTAACGGTCGCGCCCGGGCTATGGCGGAGACCGAAGGTTTCGTCAAAATCATTGCCAACGCGGATAACGGTCAGGTGCTGGGCGTGCATATCTTCGGCCCGCGCGCTTCCGACATGATCGCGGAAGCGGTCGCCGTCATGAGTTACGGCGGGACCGCTCACGACATCGGCGCCATGTTCCATGGCCATCCGACCCTGTCCGAAGCGGTCAAGGAAGCAGCGTTGGATGTCGACGGTGCAGCGGTTCACTGCTAAGTTCCAGATTTTTTAAGACGCTAAAGACTTTTAGGCTAGTCCTGCGAGGGCTGACCTGTTTGCCGGGGGGCGGACCTCCTAGCCTCCTCCCGGCATTTTTTACCGATTTTTGAATTTTGAACCAGTTTTTCCTTCCTAATCCTCCTGTTCCAAGTGGAAACGATTCGGGTCCGTTTCCACTTGGGTTTTTTTTACGGGGGTTAGTCGGGTTGCCGGGGTATGGTTCGGTTGTTGCGGAGGTTGTAGATTCAGCTATATGGGGGTACCATGAAGCAGTTTCATGTGGATAAATCGCGCTGCATCCAGTGCGGCGAATGTGCCAAGGATTGCGTTTTTGGATTGATCGCCATGGAACAGGGGTATCCGGTATTGCCGGCCGATAAGGAGGCCGTATGTATTGAATGCCAGCACTGCATGGCAGTGTGCAAGCCTGCCGCGTTAAGCATTCTTGGTTTGACTCCAGATGACAGCATGCCCTTGGCAGGAAAATTCCCCAATCAACGTCAGATGGAAACCTTGATCAAAGGGCGCCGCTCCATACGGCGCTATCTTCCCACTGCCCTTGCCAGCGAAACCATTGATGAACTGCTAAAGATAACGTCCCATGCACCTACCGGTGTCAATGCTCGCGGAGTGGAGTTTATTGTCGTCGAGGACCCGGGTACCATGTCGGCCATCCGTCAGGAAACCCTGGAGGCGCTACAGGATCTGGCTCGCAGAGATGCGATTCCGGATAACCTGTGTATTATGAAAGCCCTTGTCCCTATGATGGAAGAAGGGCTTGATCCGATTTTTCGAAACGCTCCGCACTTGCTGATCGCTTCTGCGGCTAATGACGTTCCCTGCCGGGAAGCGGATGTGTTTATCGCTCTGAGCTATTTCGAATTGCTGGCCGCCAGTGCCGGGATCGGGACTACCTGGTGCGGTCTCGGAAAATGGGCTATGGTCGATCTGGCTCCGCAACTGCTGCAGTCGCTCGGTGTGCCTGAAAACCATGACGTGGTGTACCTGATGCTGTTCGGTACGCCTGACGTTGAGTACTATCGTACGGTCCAGCGGGATCAGGATGCCCGTATCCGGCGGTTGGTGAAATAGTTCGAACGCACGGTGGACCGGGAAAGAAGTGAGTCCGTATGAAGGTTGTAGATCTTGGAGTAATGGCTTACTCCGAAGCGTATGCGCTGCAGGAACGTCTTGTCGGGGATATCCATTCCGGCGTGGAACCCGAAACGTTGCTGCTGGTCGAGCACCCGCCGGTTTATACCCTCGGTCGCAGCGGGCATATGAGTAATGTCCTCGATGCGGGCGTTGAAGTGGTCAGCATCAATCGCGGAGGGGATATCACATACCACGCTCCGGGACAGTTAGTCGGTTATCCGCTGTTGAACCTGGCCGAACGTGGCAAGGATTTGCGCCATTATCTGCGGTTTCTCGAGGAGGTGCTGATTTGTGCAGTGGCCGATATCGGAGTGACCGGGGTGCGCCGTGACGGCAAGACCGGCGTCTGGACCGAGCAGGGCAAGTTGGCCTCCATTGGGGCAGGGGCCCGTCGCTGGATCAGTATGCACGGTTTCGCTCTTAACGTATCTCTTGACCTGAGTGGGTTTTCCCGCATTCATCCGTGTGGGATCGTCGGATGTCCCATGACCTCTCTGTCCCAGATCACCGGGCGTCCTATCGAAATGGACCTGATCAAGCAACGTGTCGTTAATCACTTCGAGTCGTTGCTTGAAAGCTGGTTGCCTCTTCAAGAAAACCTGATTGCCTGATATGTCTATACCTGTAACACTCCATTACGAAGTGTTGGGCGAGGGGCCCGATCTGGTTATCCTCCACGGGCTTTTTGGTTCCCTGGACAATTGGCGCGGGCCGGCACGCCTGCTGGCCAGGAATTTTCGGGTGTGGTTGGTGGATCAACGCAACCATGGTCTTTCCCCACACAGTTCGGAGTTCCATTATGGGGCCATGGCGGAAGACCTGCATGCCCTGCTGAATCTCCTTGCGTTGGAGCGTGTGCATCTACTCGGGCATTCCATGGGGGGCAAGACCGCCATGCTGTATGCGGCCCTGCATCCCGACCGGGTAGACCGCTTGATTGTTGAGGATATGGGGCCCGGCGGATATGGTCCCCATCATGATGAGGTATTCAGGGGGTTGCTCACTTTGCCTTTGGGGCAACTGCAAAGTCGCAGTGAGGCGGATAAGCTCTTGCAGGACGCAATACCCGTTGACGGGGTGCGCAGGTTCTTACTGAAAAACCTTTACCGGCAAGCGGATGGAACCTGGGCATGGCGTTGTAATCTCTCTGTTCTGTTCGGCAGTTACCGTCATCTTCTGTCGGCGTTGCCGCTGGATGCGCCACTGCTTTGTCCGACTCTGTTCGTCAAAGGGGAACTCTCCGACTACCTCGATCCGTCCCGCAATGACACGCTGCTTGAACTGTTCGTCCAGCGCAGGTATGTAACCATTCAAGGTGCTGGCCATTGGGTCCATGCAGAGCAGCCTGCTGCTTTTTTACAGGCTGTGCAGGCCTTCCTGCTTGAAGGTGTCACGAAGCCGGTGGCGATTTGAAAGCGCTGGTTGGCTATTGTTTTCATTGTGCTTTGCGGTATCACCCTTCCCAGAACAGATAGTGGGGATTGTCGGCCAAAAAGGCCAGACATTCTTCCAGATTGCCGGTGAAGTTGATATATTCCCAGCGTTCCAGGTTGTGAAAATACGCCATGCGCCACAGCTTGGGTTGATCGGTGGCAATCAGACGGGCAAAACAATCCCCCTCCTTGCATAAGTGCAACTCGTTGCCTTCAATATGAATATCGAACTGAGATAGATGTGGGTCTGCCAGGGCAATCCGTTTGGCTGTTTCGAGCATCTCATTCATGATTTCCTCCCGATGCTGGTCGTAACGTTAAACAGAGTTTCTGTCGTCTGAGCATGAGTGGTTAGTGTCCAGGGCGTTTGTTAAGCATGCTTTTCAGGATAAGAGCCAGCAATAGTAGTGCGCTGACAATGGCAAACGGATTAGCGACTTCCGTTTCGCTCACCGATACCCATTGTTTGATATCGACGGCCAGCAGGGCATACAGCCGGTTAAGCAGCCAACCGATCAGCAAAGAGATGCAGGCGATGGTGGCCAGATAGATAACGGTAACTTTTTTGCCCCAGAATTTGCTGATGACGGTTATGGTTGCGGCGTTGGTTGCCGGGCCCGCCAGTAAGAATACCAGGGCCGCGCCGGGCGAGAGACCTTTGAGAACCATGGCCGCGGCAATGGGGGTAGATGCGCTTGCGCAGATGTACAGGGGGATGCCGACTACCAGCATGACCACCAGTGAGGAAAATTCACCCTGCAGATGCTGCTGGAAAAACGATGCCGGCAGCAGGTAGGAGATTACGCCGCTGATCAGAATGCCGATCAGCAGCCATTTTCCGATATCCCCCAGCAGTTCGCCAAAGGCGAAGCGCATGCCGCTGCGCAGTTTATGTCTCATGGAGGAATCGTGCGTGTGTTGATGTCCCTTGCAGCAGGAATCCTCGCACGTTCCGTCTTTTTCGGCCTCGACGTAGGCCGGGATGCTGACGCCTTCCTCGGGCAACAGATTGATAAACAGCCCGGTAATGGTTGCTGTAATCAAGGCTGCAACAGGGCGAGCTATGGTCATGATGGGATCAAGAAGCGCCCAGGTGATGGCGATGGAGTCAACGCCCGATTCCGGGGTTGAGATCAGAAAAGCCGCGGATGCCCCCTTGCTGGCACCTTGTTTGCGCAGACCGATGGCGGCTGGGATGACCCCGCAGGAACATAAAGGCAAGGGGATTCCCAGCAGGGAGGCCTTGATGACGGAACCGCTGGTGCTGTGACCAAGGTGCCGCGCAACAAAATTCTCGGGGATGAGGGCTTTTAATAGCCCTGCGGCTAAAAATCCAAAAAGAACAAATGGCGCTGCTTCGACCAGCAGTTTCCAGCTTTCGGTGAGGATGCCTGTAGCAAATGCGATCATATGATGCTCTTTTCCGAAAAGGGGCTAATGCCAGGTTGTCGTATTCCAGTTTGGTGCTTCCCTTTACATTATAGTATCTGGTGCTGCAACGCCAAGGGGGCTTTTATGTGCAGCCTGATCAATGCGCTGTGAGTGGAGGTTGCTTGCGTGCTGTCTTGGCCTGTTAAACTGTTGCGGAACCGTACTTTACAGGATCCGCCATAGACCTCGGACGGTTTCGTTGGCGTTCCAGGGAAGCCATCAGGGGAAGATTTCCATGCTTGTGGGGATGTGAATTAAGGGTTGCGCCGAAAAAAAAACGGGCGTAAAATGGCCAATTAGGCTTTTGCTTGAGGTGTTATTCAGCGTCGCTGAATCAACACAGGTGTATTAAGAATCCCTTCCTGCAAGGAAATCGGCTATTGAAAAGTTGACTTTTTGTAATCATTGTACTAAGGGTTAAAGATTGATTTTGATCCTGTTAGGAGCTGATTATAAAAGGCCGGACCCCACGCGATTCATTGTGCCCATTCAATTTATGGGTTAACTGAGTTTTGCCGGGGTTGCTTTTTTGTGAGGTCGTTCCCCGCAGGTCAGGTGTTTTGGAAAAGTGCAGACTGTGCCAAATCCATGCTGGGAAGGTATTGGATAGCTTTAGATTGGTACGTTGGTTGCATTTAATTTGATGGAAATAGTAGCTTTGTTTGTGACGGGCGGTGCCGTCCGTCACGATCAGATTATATACGCATGAAAGCGTCTGGATATTTGTTGTGAAGTACACTACAGGAGGCATTGGTCCATTGAACGTCATTCGGCAGCTGAACTCTGGGGTGCATACGGCTGATGGGCTGGATGATGGTATCGAGCGCGCCATCGACTGGCTTGCCTATAACCAGGAAGAAGAGGGTTTCTGGGCCGGTAAACTGGAATCCAACTCGTGTATCGAAGCTGAGTGGATTCTGGCCATGCATTTCCTCGGGGTCAAGGACGATTCCAAATACGACAAGGTTGTGCAAGCGGTACTTAATGAGCAGCGTAAAGACGGTTCATGGGCTGTCTACCACGATGCTCCGGCAGGTGATATCAATGCCACTGTTGAAGCCTATGCAGCGTTGCGAACAGCCGGATACGGACCTGATCACGAACGTCTTGTAAGGGCTCGCCGCTGGATTTTCGAACATGGCGGTCTGAAAAATGTGCGAGTGTTTACTCGTTACTGGCTTGCCTTGATCGGTGAGTGGCCATGGGAAGAAACCCCGGCGCTCGCGGCGGAGATTATCTATCTGCCCTCGTGGTGCCCGCTTAATATCTATGATTTCGCTTGTTGGGCACGGGCTACTCTGGTGCCGTTGAGTATCCTTTCGGTGCGACGACCGGTAAAACAGCTTCCTCCTGAAAGCCGCCTCGACGAGTTGTTCCCTGAGGGGCGGGAAAATGCGGATTACAGCCTTCCTGAGAGTGAAAAGGGTCTGGCTGAGCGCTTTTTCCTGGTCGTGGATTGGTTCCTTAAAAAATACAATCGCCTGCCGGTGCAGTTTGGGCGCGAAAAAGCCATCCGGCTGTGTCTGGAGTGGATTGTCAAGCATCAGGATTATGATGGGGGTTGGGGCGGTATTCAGCCACCGTTGATCTATTCGCTGATTGCACTCCATGTTGAAGGCTATGCGCTCAACCACCCCGTCGTCAGCAAAGGGCTGGATGCATTTAATCCCCCCTGGGCTTATGAAAAGAACGGCGGGATCTATCTGCAGTGCAGTGAATCTCCGGTGTGGGATACTCTGTTTACGATGCTGGCCCTGTTTGAAAGCGGTTGTACCTTCGAGAATACGCCAATGATGCGTCCTGCTCTTGACTGGATTCTCAGCAAGCAGATCACCAGTTGGGGCGACTGGCAGGTTAAGATTCGTGGGGTGCGTCCGGGCGGCTGGGCCTTTGAACGGGCCAATACGGCTTATCCCGATGTGGACGATACGGCTCTGGCATTGGTGGTGCTGGCTGAAGCCCGTCGCCACCTGGAAGATCCCTCCGCTGTCGACAGGGCTCTTGAGCGTGCTGAAGAGTGGATTCTTGGTCTGCAGTGTAAAAACGGTGGCTGGGCGGCTTTCGATCGTGATAATAACAGCGTAATCGTCACCAAGATCCCTTTCTGTGATTTTGGGGAGGTTCTCGACCCGCCAAGTGTCGATGTTACCGCGCATGTGGTGGAAGCTCTTGCCGCCGTTGGCCGTGATAAGCATGATCCGGTGGTGGCCAAGGCTCTGAAGTATATCCGGAGCGAACAGGAACCTGAAGGCAGTTGGTTCGGGCGCTGGGGTGTTAATCATATCTATGGTACCGGCGCCGTGTTGCCCGCCCTGGCAGCTATTGGCGAGGATATGAGTGCTCCCTATGTTCTGCGCGCTGCCGACTGGCTGGTCGATCATCAGAATCCGGATGGCGGCTGGGGTGAAAGCTGCGCTTCCTATATGGATGACAGTTGGCGTGGCAAGGGGCCGAGTACCGCTTCCCAGACCGGATGGGCTTTGATGGCGCTGGTGTCGGTGGGCAGTGATGCTTATGAAGCCGCCATTCGCCGGGGGCTCGACTACCTGCTGACCCATCAGAAGTCCGGCACCTGGGATGAGCCGCAGTATACCGGAACCGGTTTTCCCGGCTATGGTGTGGGGGAACGCACCAACCTCAAGGAGGCCGGTGCCACCCTTGACCAGGGTTGTGAGCTGGCTCGCGGCTTTATGATTAATTACAACATGTATCGGCATTATTTCCCTCTGATCGCCATGGCGCGGGCGCGTCGTCATCTCGGACTGGCCGTGAATCCGCATGGCCGGGATTTTTCCGAGGAGATGCCTGTCCTCTCTGAAATTTTGCCCGGCAGAGCCTGCGGGTAGTTATTCTGGTCGGTTTCAATAAGGGTATCCTCAAAGCCGTTCGCGTTTATGCGAACGGCTTTTTTGTTAACATCGAGATGCCCGGAAAACAGCTTGCGAATGAACGATCTCCTGATTACATTGGAAATAAAATGATTTTACCGTAGTACATGGGTCGTTCCAACTTATCGAAATGATATATGGAAGAGTCTGGAAGCGCTCCCTTTTCTCCGTTTGGCGTAGGGGTGAAGCCCGGATGTGAAGGTTCTGTGCTCCGCAATAAGCAAGGAGTTAGTAATCATGAAGGAGTCCAGTCAGGAACAAGATTATGGTTCCCTTCCTGTCCCGGCGCCTGACCTGGTCCTTGCCGAGGGCCCTGGCGAGCATTGGCAGGTGCGGGCCATGTCGGGTTCGTTGGCCGGGCGACTGGGGCTCGATGCAGTCCTGGCTGTCGGGCGCTTCGTTGACCATGTGTTGCCTGCTGCCGTGCCATCCTTGGCGGCGGTGGCCAGCGATGCTGTATGTGCCGGGCGTGCCTTGCTGAATATTCGGGTCCGGCTAACAGCTCGTGGAGAATTGTGGTCCGTCGATGTGCGCCCTTTAGGTTTGGGCGAGGACTTTCGTGGCCGCGAAGTGGCGCTCGTGTTCCGAGCTCTGGATGTGGCCGCCAGAGAAGAGCCGATTTCGCTATACGGTATGGTTGGCAACAGCCCGGCGATTCGCGAAGTGTTCCGCAAGATCGGGCTATTCGCTCCCTCAGACGCTGCGGTGGTGATTACCGGTGAAACCGGTACCGGTAAGGAGCTGGTTGCGCGTGCCCTGCACGACCAGAGCCTGCGCCCAGATGGGCCTTTCGTTGCGGTCAACTGTTCAGCGATCTCGGAGGAATTGCTTGAATCGGAATTATTCGGCCACGAAAAAGGGGCGTTTACCGGAGCCGTGCGTACCCACCGGGGGCGTTTTGAGCGGGCGGATGGCGGCACCTTGTTTCTGGATGAGATAGGCGATATGCCCCTCGGTACCCAGGCAAAATTGCTGCGGGTTCTGGAGGAGGGGAAGATCGAGCGGGTTGGGGCGGAAAGGGAGCAGAGAGTCGATGTGCGCATCGTCGCCGCAACCAATGTGCCGTTGGAGCAGGCTGTTGGTATGGGGCGATTCCGGCCCGACCTTTACCACCGCATCTCCGTATTGCGCATTCACTTGCCGCCATTGCGCGAGCGTGTCGAGGATATCCCTTATCTGGTGGAGCATTTTTTGAATCTGTTTGCGCGCAAGTACGGTCGCCGTATTTACCGTCTGACGCCGGAAGCGGTCGGCTTGCTGCAATCGTATCTATGGCCGGGCAATATTCGTGAATTGCGTAATGTGCTGGAACGGGTGTTTATCGAAACCCGGGCCGATGTTATCGGCGCGCGGGCTTTTGGCGAATGGATACGGGAGCGCCAGGACTTTTTGGCGCAGTCCCGTGATGGTCGGGGCCAGAGGCAGTCATCTTTGCCGGCGGTAGTGCTTCCCCGGAGTGTGGAGCGCAGCGCGGAGACGGATGCCGGTTCAGGGTCTGCGGTACTGGAGGCTGAATTCTATTCCACCGCGGAGCATGTTCGTTCCACGCGCCCGGTCAATCTGACGGCAGAGGAGATTCTTCGCGCCTATGGCGATGCTCACGGCAATCTGGCCGATGCGGCTCGCCGGCTTGGGGTGCATCGCGCCACTCTTTATCGTTATATGCAAAAACTCGGACTGTCGCGCACGGTCCTTGATGAAAGTGGGGGCACGTGAGTGTCGCAAGCTGTTTATCTGCAAGCTTGTGACGTTGCAAATGAAACTTGCGACATAGAGGTGCGACGTCGCAAGCTTGTGTAACTTTATGTTTGTTTTCTTAAGTACCCGAAAATATTGACTCTATTGTGGTTTGAAGAAGTTGGCACGATGGTTGTTATACTGAATAACCGGAAAGCGAACAAAAGATAGTCCGATAACAAACCACAAGGAGGACGATATGGCTAACTGGAACATTTACAAGGAAATGGAAAATCTCCGCCATGAGATCGATGAGGCTTTTCGGGGCTTCGGTGGGCGGGGTCTGTTCGGGCCGGCTTTTCATGCCGGGAGAGGCTTCCGCAGGCAGCCCCCGATCAACCTCTACGGAGATGCGGAAAATCTTTATGTCGAAGTCCTGGTACCCGGCATGGAAGCGGATCAACTCGATCTTACAGTGCAGCAAAACGTTCTGACCGTCTCCGGCGAACGCAAGTTGGTCGAGGATAAAGACCGCACCTGGCATCGTCGCGAACGGGAAAACGGCAAGTTCGTCCGCACCCTTGAATTGCCGGTCGATGTCGAAGCCGAGCAGGTCAAGGCCAGCTGTCGTAATGGTTTGCTGACCGTCACTTTGCCCAAGGCGGCCGCAGCTCGACCAAAAAAAATCAGTGTGGATGTAGCCTGACGGTGCCTGGACAGACGACTATTGACGAGCCGACATAAAGGAGTAAAGCCATGACGGATAAAAATTATGCAGTAAACAATGCAGAGGATAAAAAAACCGATCTCAGCCGTGAAGAAACCCGTGCCCCGGAGCGTTATGCGGTGCCGGCTGTCGATATTCTTGAAGGCGCCGATGGGCTGACCATGGTCATCGATTTGCCGGGAGTGGAGCGTGATGATCTGACCATCGATCTGCACGAGGGGATTCTGACCATCGAAGGGCGGATTAAGTCTCATTCTCCGGCCGATGATATCTATCGGGAGTTCACTCTGGCCAATTTCTATCGGCAGTTCAGGATTCCTGAAGGCATCGACCAGGAGAAGGTCAGTGCGGCCTATGCCAACGGGGTGCTTAACCTGCTGTTGCCGAGAGCCGCTGCGGCCAAGCCGCGACGCATCGAAATCACCTCGGGTGAATAAAGAAAAACCTCTTACGGGACACTGGTGCAAACGGCCGGCAGGGTGACTCAACAGTAAATAGCAAACCCGGACCAGTCGGTCCGGGTTGAAGGAAGGAGTTGTACTTTTTATGGATCTTAACAAGATGACTCAAAAAACCCAGGAGGCACTGCAGGCAGCGCAGGACATTGCTCTGAAACGCGGCCATGTGGAAGTCGACGGGGAACATTTACTGGCGGCCCTGCTGGAACAGGAAGGTGGCCTTGTGCCGCGCCTTCTGCAAAAGATGGATGTACAGGTCGATAAGCTGACGACGGTTGCTAAAAAGGAGTTGGATCGTCGGGCCAGCGTATCGGGGCCAGGGGTTGAGGGGGGCAAAATCTATGTCACCCAACGGCTCAACCGTCTGTTGCTCAAAGCTGAAGAAGAGGCCAAGCATCTGCGGGACGATTATGTCAGTGTCGAGCATCTGGTGTTGGCGCTGGTCGAGGAAGGGGAATCAACCGCTGCCGGCAAACTGTTCAAGCAGTTCAATATCACTCGCGACCGCTTGCTGGGGGCCTTGACGGCCATTCGCGGTAACCAGAGGGTGACCAGCCCCGATCCGGAAAACACCTATGAGGCTTTGGAAAAGTATGGCCGCGATCTGGTGCAGGAGGTAAAGAAAGGCAAGCTCGATCCGGTTATCGGCCGCGATGCGGAAATCCGGCGGGTGATCCGCATTCTGTCGCGCAAAACCAAGAACAATCCGGTGCTGATTGGCGAACCGGGGGTCGGCAAGACCGCCATCGTCGAAGGCCTGGCCCATCGCATCGTGCGGGGCGACGTGCCGGAAGGGCTTAAGAACAAGACCGTATTCGCCCTGGACATGGGGGCTCTGGTGGCCGGCGCCAAATTTCGTGGCGAATTCGAGGAGCGCCTGAAGGCGGTGCTGAACGAAATCCGTTCCAGCGAAGGGCGTATCCTGCTGTTCATCGACGAGTTGCATACCATCGTCGGGGCCGGCAAGGCCGAGGGCTCCATGGATACCGGCAACATGCTCAAGCCGATGCTGGCGCGCGGTGAGCTGCACTGCGTCGGTGCCACCACCTTGGATGAATACCGCAAATACATCGAAAAGGATGCGGCTCTCGAGCGTCGGTTCCAGCCGGTGCTGGTGGAACAGCCGACCGTAGAGGATACCATCAGTATCCTGCGCGGACTCAAGGAACGTTTCGAGGTTTTTCACGGGGTGCGTATTCAGGATAACTCCCTGGTGGCGGCGGCCACGCTGAGCAACCGCTACATCTCCGACCGGTTTTTGCCTGACAAGGCCATCGACCTGGTGGATGAGGCCTGTGCCACCATCCGCACCGAGATCGATTCTTTGCCGGCAGAACTGGACGAGGTCACGCGGCGTGTCATGCAGCTGGAGATCGAAGAAGCGGCGCTGAAAAAGGAAAAGGACTCGGCCAGCAAGGCGCGCCTGGAAACGTTGCGCAAGGAACTGGCCGATCTCAAGCATCAGGCCGACGTGTTGACGGCCCAGTGGGACAGGGAAAAGGGCGCGATCAAAGGCGTGCAGGGTCTGCGTGAGCAGATCGAGCAGGTGCGTCAGCAGATCGAAGTTGCCGAGCGCAATTACGATCTCAACCGCGCGGCCGAGCTCAAGCACGGCCAACTGCCCGAACTGGAGCGACGTCTGCGCGAGCAGGAGCAAGGCTCGGCCGAAGAAGGCGGCGGCGCGCGGTTGCTGCGCGAGGAAGTCACGGAAGAGGAAATTGCCGAGATCGTTTCGCGTTGGACCGGTATTCCGGTCACGCGACTGGTCGAAGGCGAACGGGAAAAATTGCTGAAACTTGACGAGGTGCTGCACCGTCGGGTGGTCGGCCAGGACGAGGCGGTGCAGTTGGTGGCCGACGCCGTGATTCGCGCACGCGCCGGCATCAAGGATCCGCGTCGCCCCATCGGTTCGTTTATCTTCCTGGGACCGACGGGGGTTGGCAAGACCGAGCTGGCCCGCACTCTGGCGGAAGCCCTGTTCGACAGCGAAGACAACATGGTGCGCATCGACATGTCGGAATACATGGAAAAACACACTGTCAGTCGCCTGATCGGCGCGCCTCCCGGTTATGTCGGCTACGAAGAGGGTGGGCAGCTCACCGAAGCGGTACGCCGCAAACCCTACTCGGTCATCCTCTTCGACGAGATCGAAAAGGCCCATCACGATGTGTTTAACGTGTTGTTGCAGATTCTCGATGACGGGCGAGTGACCGACGCACAGGGGCGCACGGTTGATTTCAAGAACACGGTTATCATCCTGACCTCCAATATCGGGTCGCAATATCTGCTGGAGGGGGTCAGCTCCGAAGGGGAGATCCGCGAAGAAGCCGGCAAGGCGGTTATGGCCGAATTGCGACATCACTTCCGGCCGGAGTTTCTCAACCGCGTGGATGATATCGTGTTGTTCAAGCCTCTGTCGCGCGAGGAGATCAAGCGCATCATCTCTCTGCTGGCAACCGACCTGCGCAAGCGACTGGCCGATCGGCGCATCGGTCTTGAACTTACCGAGGCCGCCTGCGACTTCATTGCCCGCGAAGCCTATGATCCGGTTTATGGCGCACGGCCCTTGAAGCGCTACCTGCAGCATCATCTGGAAACCCGCATCGGTCGCGCCCTGATTGGCGGCGATATTCACGAAGGAGCCACCATTAAGGTTGATGAGCAGGGTGGGGAATTGGTGGTTACGCCGATGAATCCTTAGGTGTGATGTAAAATTCGAACGCTAGATCGATAAGAAAAAATCCCCGCCTCATCAGCGGGGATTTTTTGTTGGTGTTCGGTGACTATGTGCTCCCAGCTCCCAGCTCCCAGCTCCCAGCTCCCAGCTCCCAGCTCCCAGCTCCCAGCTCCCAGCTCCCAGCTCCCAGCTTACAGCTTACAGCTTACAGCTTACAGCTTACAGCTTACAGCTTACAGCCCTGTTTCCGCCGGTTCATATTTATATCCAACGCTATAGACAGAGCGAATCAGGTCTTCGCCGGGAGCAGCTACGTCGATTTTTTTGCGAAGTTTTTTGATGTGGCTATCGATAGTACGGTCGGAGACGATGCGGCGGTCGGTATAAATGCGATCCATGAGTTGTTCGCGGGAAAAGATGCGCCCAGGGTGGGCCGCCAGGTGTTGCAGCAGCTTGAATTCAACCGCGGTCAGGTCCAGCTTTTGGCCATGGAGGGTGGCGTGCAGGCTGGCCTCCTCCAACACCAGTCCCTGCTCGTGCAGGGTTGTCTGGCTACCGCTTCGTCGCAATACTGCTTTGACGCGGGCCACCACTTCTCGGGTGCTGAAGGGTTTGCAGATGTAGTCGTCGGCCCCCAGTTCCAATCCCAACAGCCGATCGATTTCCTCTATGCGGGCAGTCACCATGATGATCGGCACCTCGGAAAAGCTACGGATTTCCTTGCAGATCTCCATGCCGTCACGTCCCGGTAGCATCAGATCGAGAAGGATCAGCGCCGGATGATTTTCTCTTACCCAGGGCACTGCGGCCAGACCGTCGCCCAGAATGTGAGGTTCAAAGTTTGACTGCCGCAGGTAGTCTGCCATCAATGCTGCCAAGCGGGATTCGTCTTCGACAATCAGTATCCGATTATTCATGGTTTTATCCATTTAATGGCAGGGTTATGGCAATCCATAGACCGCCCAGGGGGGAGGGGCGCGCATCGATAGTGCCGTCATGCGCCTCGACAATGTTTTTGCACAGAGCCAGGCCGAGTCCGGCACCGCCATGTTCACGGCTACGAGAACTTTCCACCCGGTAAAGGCGGTCAAACAGTTTATCCAGGGAATCCTCCGGCACACCCGGCGCCGAATCCTGAAAATTCAATTGCACCCTGGCGTCCCGCGCAGCGACGGAAATCTGCAATTGCCCGCCCGGATTTGTATATCGCAGGGTGTTCTTCAGGAGATTGGAGAAAAGCTGACTCAAACGTTCGGGGTCGCCAAGGATGGGCACTGTTGAAGGTACATCCCGCAGGGGGAGCAGGGTCAGCCCTCTGTCCGCGAATTGAGCGCGGTGGGCGTCAAGGGACTGCCGCAAAATCTCCACCAGGTTTACATCCGTTTTTCTGTATTGCATGGCGCCGATGTCGCTCATGGATAATTCATAAAGATCCCCGACCAGGCGTTCCAGTCGCAAAACCTCACCATGCAGGGTGTCCAGCGTTTGCGGGGAGAGTTTGCGCACGCCGTCCTGGACGGCTTCGATTTCTCCTCTGAGAACTGCCAGCGGTGTGCGCAGTTCGTGCGAAATATCAGCTACCCAGCGGCGGCGGAGTTGTTCGTTGCTTTCAAGTGTTTGCGCCAGGGAATTGAAATCCCGCGCCAGTTGTCCCAGTTCGTCGCCGGCCACGGCGTTTACCCGGATGTCGTAGCGACCTTTTGTCAGGCGGTGGGTCGCTGCCGCAAGGGTGGTGATGCGTTGCACCATGCGTCGCGACAAGGGAAACGAAAGCAGTGCCGCCGCGCCCGCTACAATGAGGGAGATTATGACCATGGAACGGCGCTGTTCGGCGGCAAATCGTTGCTGGTGGGTATCGATAATAATCTTGGGCGGTATTAATCCCAGGTAGCCGACGGTTTGGTTATGGAGGATAAGGGTGCGGTAGGCGACCTTGTTTGCGGGATCGCGTGGGGAAATGATCGGTTGCCGGCCAGCATCCAGCAGACTGATCCGCCATTCGAACATCTGGTGTCTGGGAAGTGGCCCTTTGGGTGGCGGTGGCGGCAGGATTCTGGGTGAATCCTCGTTCATCCACCGTTCCGTTTCATTGGGGTCCATGGCCGGCAGATTCTGTTGGTGGCGACTGGTGGCTACCAAGTGCATCCAGTTGAGCGGGTTGTCACGTAAAAAGTCCCAATTACCATGCTGTTCGTAGGAATCCTTGAGCAATGCTTCCAAGCGTGCGAGGTGTTCTTGCTCGGTGGTATTGACGTAGCGCAGCAGGCTGCGTTCAAAACTGAACTTGGTGATCGCGAACATGCTTACGACCACAAGCACGGTTGCAGCAAAAAATGAGAGAAATAAGCGATGTTTGATGCGTAATTTCATGGATTGCCCTTATGGTTTTCGCGGCGGTTTTTCCTTCTAATACCATAACTTTTGTTAGGCAGGCTAGCTGGATGCGGGATGCTTTGTGTATTTCCGCATTTCTTGCATATTTTCTTCAATTTATCAGCATAAGCTTGCAACCGTAAACCAGTTGAGGATCTGCTGGCCGGTGCGCGGATCATTTTGCCGACAAGGAGAAAGCTATGCGTCGAAAACGGTTGAGATATTTTTTATCGGGTTTGTTGTTGCTTGCACTGTTGCCGTCTGTGGGGTTGGCCTTCGGTGGGTCGGACAACGGGAAACGTCCTCCTGAGCCTCCTCCGGAAGCTTATGCAGCCTGTAAGGGTAAAGAGGATGGCGACAATGTTGTGCTGAAGGGGCCTCATGGCGAAACCATGAAGGCGGTGTGTCGTGAGCAAGGCAATCGTCTGGTTGCGGTGCCGTCAGGTCGGCCACCTGCGCCGGGGAATCAACCGTAGCGATAGTGCAACAAAGCCCGAAAAATGGAAACAAGGCTGAAAGGAGCCTGAAATGAAAAAACAGATGATACTGACAGCAATGTGCGCAACACTTTTGCTGGGTGGTGGGATGGCGGTCCAGGCGCAATCAGGTCCGGCACAGAGCAGAGAGTTTGATGGAATATCCCGGCAGGGATTGATGTGTCCGCAGGGGGATTCTGTTCCGAAGCATCGGTTTCCAATGCTTGATCGTCTTGATTTGAGCGAGGTCCAGCAAAAAGAGGTTCAGGCGTTGCTGGATGGCAGCATCGCGCGGTCAACCAAGCTGCATGGCAAGATGCGCGAAGTAGGTCGTCAGTTGCGTCAAGCTATGGAACCGGGCAAGTTCGATGAAAAAGCCCTACGGAAATTGACGTCGGAAAAATCAGCGATTGAGACCGAACTCATGGTCGAGCGTGCCAAAACCCATAGCCGCATATATGGGCTGCTCACGCCTGAACAGAAAGAATTGGCCGACCTTGCAAGTAAGCTGCGTCGCTTGCAGGGTCATGGGCCCATAAACCCTGAAAGACACATGCCACGCCCCATGTGTATGGAACCCACGGAAGAGGGACCGGCCATCTAGTGGAAAAAATGCTGTGTTTCACACAGGCGGTTCCGCAGCGTGTTGCGAAACCGCCTGTTGAGTTTTGGGTAAGTCGAACCTGTTAACGTCCTTTTTGCGGTGTAAGGCGGGCAAAAAGCTGGGGATCAATCATGTGTATTCGTGGATCATATTTCGATAGTTTGCTGTTGCTCGGAATAGTGTTGGTTATTGTGCTGACGTTGTCTTTGGAGGCGAAGGCATCTGAGCAGGGCACCACATTGACCCTGGATCAGGCCATGGCCGCAGCTCTGAAGTATAGCCAGGGTTTGCGACTGACAAAGGATCAGGTGTTTTTGCAAGAGATAGCGTTGCAGCAGAAAAAAGATAATTTTTTGCCCGAGGTCAACGCCGATGGATCGGTCGCATTTAGCCACGATCAAGGAGCTACCGGTTCTGCGCGCGATTACCAGTCTCTGTCAGCTGAGGTTTCCGCCAGTGTGAATCTGTTTAACGGTTTCGGCGATCGGGCCGCATTGGAGCAGGCCAGCCAGACTTTGGCGGCTCAACAAGAAACCTTGACCCGTCAGCAGCAGACGCTGGTGTTCGATACCGTCAGCGCCTATCTGGACGCGGTGAAAAATCTGGAGCAAATTCAGGTGGCGCAGCAGACTCTGGAGGATAATCAACGGCAATTGGCGGATATTGAGGCCTACTATCGAGTCGGCCGCCGTCCGGTAACCGATGTTTATAAGCAAAAGGCCGAAACGGCCCAGGCGCGTTCCGAGTTGCTTGCCGCGCAACGGGATTATCAGGTGAGTAAACTGACCCTGATGCAGACCCTGGGCATTGTAACAACCACGCAGTTCGAGGTTGTCATACCAAAACATGCGGCTCTTAGCGATACGCCGGCAACCGACATCACGGTTCTGATCCGGCAAGCCATGGAAAAACGACCGGATGTTTTGGCCAAGGAGCGGGAGCAGCGTGCTGCCGAAGCGCAGCAGCGGGTTGCTCAGTCGAGCGCCTATCCCACTCTTGATCTGGTACTCGGCGTAGGTACGGGATACGACAGCCGCGGTGACAGCGCATTTGGCAGTCAGATGGATGAAGATAACTTGTACGGAAACGCAGGGCTCAACCTTTCAATTCCGCTGTTCGATCGGCACCTCACCCGCAACGCGGTGAGTCAGGCGCGCATCAATCGTCACAGTGTCGACCTGGAGCTGGAACAGTTGCAGCGTCAGGTCGAGGTGGAAATAGGGCAGTCCGTCCAGGAGTATCTCACCGCTTCCGATCAGGTTGAGGTCGCCTCGGCCCAGCTCACCTATGCGCAGGAAGCGTTGAATTCCACCGAACAGCGATACCGAGTCGGGGCGGCTACCCTGACGGAATTGACCGATGCCCGCTCCACGTTTGTGGAAGCGCGCTATGCCTTGGTAGAGGCTCATATTGACCGCATGCTGCGTACGGTTGCGATTGCTTATTATCAAGGCAATCTGGATGGATCGATGTTTGTCGGGGAAGGTGAAGTATGAAACGTGTGATACCTAAAGGATTTCTGTCAGCTCTGAAAATTATTCTGATCGTTTGTGGGGTCACTTATCTGATCATGCTTGGGTATGGTATGGCGTCGCACTCCGGTGACGGATCGTCGGCCATGTTGCAGACCGAGACTGTTGCACAGGGAGTCATGGAAATCACGGTAGCCTGTACCGGCAGTCTGCAGGCGGTTGGTACCGTTGATGTGGGGACTGAAGTGTCGGGTACTATCGGCAAGGTGCTGGTTGATTATAACGACCGAGTGCATAAGGGGCAGGTGCTGGCCGAGCTGGATCTGGAATTGTTTGAAAGCGCCGAAGCCGAAGCCAAAGCTGCCGTAATGGGCTCGGAAGCGCTCTATCGGCAGGCATTGTCGGAATTCCGCCGCAACCAACCGCTGTATGACCAAGGCCATCTCTCCGACCAGGAGTTCCTTGAGTATCGGACTTCGCTGGCAACCACCCAGGCTGATCTGCAATCCAGTAAGGCGGCTCTGGCCAAGTCTCAGACCAACCTGCGCAAGGCGCATATCTTGTCACCCATTGACGGCACTGTTATCGAGCGGGAGATCGAAGTGGGCCAGACTGTTGCTGCAAGCTACAGTACGCCGACAATGTTTGTCCTGGCCGAAGATCTGGCTCGCATGGAAATTGAAGCCGATGTGGACGAAAGCGATATTGGTCAGATTCGCCAGGGACAGAAAGTGCGTTTTACTGTTCAGGCCTATCCCGATCAGATTTTTGATGGTCAGGTCGCGCAGATTCGACTCAATCCTACCGAGGAGTCGAATGTTGTCACCTATACGGTGGTGGTGGAGGCTGCAAACCCGGACGGGAAACTCTTGCCGGGCATGACAGCTACCGCCGATTTCGTGGTTGAGCAGGTCGAGAATACTCTGCTGGTCTCTAACGCGGCGCTGCAGTATGCCGCACGTAAGGCTCCTGTTGATGATGGCGCTACGGTAGTGGTCCTCGACAGCGATGGGCGTACGAGGCGGGTAGCCGTGGTGGCCGGTCTGTCGGATGGAATACATACGGCTGTGAGTGCGGAAGGGCTTGTGGCAGGGATGGATGTGGTAACGGGGGAGGCGGCCCGGGGCAAGGAGTCAAATGGCAGCCTTTTTTCCAGGATGATGCCAAAACCGTCGGGTGGCGGCAAGCCTTAGGGGTGGTTGATTATGAAACCGATTCAACTTGAACGTATTTGCAAGACCTTTTACTTGGGCGATACCCAGGTCAAGGCACTGGATAATGTCGACTTGAGTATCGACAGGGGGGAGTTTGTCGCCGTTATCGGAGCTTCCGGTTCAGGTAAGTCGACCCTCATGAATGTCGTCGGCTGTCTCGACCATGCCGACAGCGGCAAGTATCTGCTGGAAGGGCAATCGGTACGTGACCTGAATCGTCGCCAGTTGGCGGATATCCGTAACCAGCGCATCGGCTTCGTTTTTCAGGGGTTCAACCTGCTGGCGCGAACCACGGCGTTGGAAAATGTCCTGTTGCCCTTGCTGTATTTTCGCGGCAGTATGCCTGCCGGGCAGGCGCACCGGCGGGCGGTTGATGCGCTACAGCGAGTGGGGTTGGCGGAACGCATGCACCATGAACCCAATCAATTGTCCGGTGGGCAGCAGCAGCGGGTGGCCATTGCGCGGGCGTTGGTTAACGATCCGGCTATAATTCTGGCCGACGAGCCCACCGGCAATCTTGACAGTCGCACAACCCTGGATGTTCTGGCGCTTTTCCAGGAACTCAATGACAGCGGTATTACTATTGTGCTGGTGACCCATGAATCCGATGTAGCGGAACACGCCCGGCGCGTGATCGAGATGCAGGATGGCACCATTCGTAAGGACTTTCAGGTGGAGAACCGCCGGCGCGCTCACGCGCCGGCTATGGCCGGAGGCCGGTTATCATGAAGTGGCAGAAACTGATTGTTGTGGCTTTGCGCAGTATCACCCGAAATCGCATGCGCAGTCTGCTGACCATGCTCGGTATTATCATAGGTGTGGCGTCGGTTATCGCGCTGGTGGCCCTGGGTGAGGGGTCGCAGGCGGATATTACCGCAGAAATCGATTCCATGGGGACCAACCTCATTATTGTGGTACCCGAAAGCGCAGACAGTCACGGGGTGCGGGGTGCCGCCGGCTCTTCCACCAGCCTGTCGCTTGACGACGCCGAGGCTATTGAGCAGCAGGTGGCGGCGGTGGCCAATGTGTCCGCGGAAATTCGTTTATCCGAGCAGGTGGTGGCTGGCAATAGCAATTGGAATACTTCGGTTCAGGGAGTCAGTGAGTCGTTCCTGGCGATCCGGAACTACGAGGTGGTGCAGGGCACATTCTTTTCCCGGCGGGATGTCACGGCCAAGGCCAAGCTTGCGGTTCTCGGACAGACCGTGGTGGACGAATTATTCGCCGGAAAAAATCCCGTCGGCAGCCGCATTCGGATTCGCAACGTTCCCTTTCAGGTCATCGGAGTGCTGGGTGAAAAGGGACAGAACGGCATGGGTACCGATCAGGATGACGTGATTCTGGTGCCGGCACCGACCGCTTTGTACCGTCTGTCCGACGGTAAAACGGTTCGGGGGATCCTGATCAGCGCAGCGACTCCTGCAAAAATCGACGAGGCCAAGGTGGAGGTTGCGGCGGTGTTGCGCAAAACGCATCGTTTGCGCGACAATCAGGAAAATGATTTTTCGTTGCGTGACCAGTCCGAGATTACCGACATGGCATCCCAGGTCACCGGTACCCTGACACTGCTGCTGGGTGCCATCGCCGGGGTGTCGCTGATGGTCGGTGGCATCGGTGTCATGAATATCATGCTGGTCTCGGTTACAGAGCGTACGCGTGAAATCGGCATTCGGCTGGCTATCGGAGCGCGTAGCGGCGATATCCTGTTGCAGTTTCTCATTGAGGCTGTGATTCTGTGTCTGTGTGGCGGCGTGATCGGCATAATGGCCGGGCTCGGAACCGCTTTTGTGATGGGCGAGGTGATGGGAACCGGGGTCGTGGTCAATCCATCAGTTATTCTGTTAAGCGTCGGTTTTACCCTGGCGGTAGGGGTGTTCTTTGGTTTCTATCCGGCGCGTAAAGCTGCGAACTTGAATCCGATCGAGGCCTTGCGCTACGAATGAGTCGAATTTGTGAAGCGTTAAAATATATCTTGCAATTTAATTGAGTCTCTTGTATCTTGACAAGTTCGCGCAAATGCCCTTGGCGGACTTAGTTCGCCAAACCTGTTTAACACAGATGGCCTTACCCCGTTTTATCGTTCACTAACCCTCCCTGCCTTCAGTTTCTCTGAAGAAGCGTGCAGTACACCAGGTTGGCGACGATGCGTTAATGCCCGACCTGCGCATACTCAGGCACATTATGTGTCAGGAACAGCTGTTTGTTCCTACAGCCTGCATGCTTTTAACTTCAGATTGTTTACGTGTACCCCCGGCTTGCCGCGCGTCAGGAGAAAAAACGCTTTCCTGGTGGGTGGTTGGTTGCGGCTGGAACACGAGCAGTGGAAACCACGAATGAATTTTTCTCAGTTTGATCTTGATCCCCAGATTCTCAAAGCCATCGCCGATTGCGGCTATGATGTCCCGACCCCCATTCAGGTCCAGGCCGTGCCGGAAGCTCTGGCCGGACGTGACCTTCTCGCCAGCGCAGGTACGGGTACCGGTAAAACCGCAGCCTTCATGCTTCCCGCTCTGCATCGTCTGGCCACAAAAGGGTCCGGGCGCAAAGGCGCTCCCAGGGTTCTGGTGCTGGCTCCGACCCGCGAATTGGCCGGTCAGGTCATGGATGCGGCGCGCACATACGGTAAGTATCTGCCCCTGAAAACAGCCGTGCTGCTTGGTGGTGTCCCTTATCGTGAGCAGTTCCGTGCCTTGGGCAAGCCTCTCGACCTGGTGGTGGCCACCCCGGGGCGTCTGCTCGATCACCTGGAGCGGCGCAGTATCGATCTGTCCTGTCTGGAATTGCTGATTCTGGACGAGGCCGACCGCATGCTCGATATGGGGTTTAAGGAGGACGTCGACAAAGTTTGCGCCATGGCACCCCGCCAACGCCAGACCATGATGTTCACCGCAACCCTTGGCGCCGCGATGCAGAAGCTTTCTTTACAGCTTCTCAATCAGCCGGTGCGTATCGATATCGCTGCTCCCAAAAACGTTTCCAGCCATATTGAGCAATGTCTGCATGTGGCCGACAATAAACACCACAAAGACCGGCTTTTGCATCATTTGCTGAAGGATCCGAATATTTCCCAGGCGATTATTTTTTCCGCCACCAAGCGCGATGCGGATAGCTTGGCCAAAGATCTGGCCGAGCAGGGGCATCGTGCGGCTGCCTTGCATGGCGACATGAATCAGGGTGCGCGCAACCGCACCGTCCGTGATTTGCGCCGGGGGCAGATCCGGGTGTTGGTCGCTACCGACGTGGCGGCCCGTGGGCTCGATGTGGCCGGTATCAGTCATGTCTTCAACTACGATCTTCCCAAGTTTGCAGAAGACTATGTGCATCGTATCGGTCGTACCGGCCGGGCCGGTGCTACAGGTATCGCTATTTCCTTTGCTTCGGGTGCCGAGCTGGACGCATTGCGTCGCATTCAGCGTTTCATCGGTCGGGATCTGCCTCGTCAGGAAATTCCCGGCCTTGAGCCGCTTCGTACCCTGGAAGCCTCTGCCGGCGGGGCCCGTCAGCGTCCCAGAGGGGGCGGCCCGGGGCGTTCCGGAAAAAGCTCCGGTAAGTATGTTGCAGCCCTCAAGGAACGGTATGAGGGTTCCTCTGAGCGTTCCCGTACCCGCCCCGCGGCCAATGGTCGCCAAGGCCGGATATAAAATTCTTTCGAGCCACCGTCTGATGTAAGCCTGTTTCTGGCTTTTAGGCGTGGCAAGCACTGGATTTCGACCGCACTTCCGTATTGGATGTGCGGTCTTTTTTTTGTTGTTTTTCAGAAAGATTCAGACCGTTGTGGATTGTATAAAAAATGCTAATCTTTTATTGATAATCGGAATTTTTAGCGTGACACGTAAGAGAGCAAAGGGTTGTGCGCAGGGCATGTCGTGTATTAGAACGTGCCTTGTGGAGGTAGTATTCTGTCCCCTTTTGGGAGGTGGTCATGGGAAAGAAAGACAAAAAACATGAAGACAAGGATATTTTGATTCCTGAAAAGGCAGAGCTGGTTTCTCCGTTTGAAGAAATGGAGCGTTGGTTTGGGGATTTCATGAATCGGCCGTTTTTTTCACCGATGTGGGCGCCACGGTTTCATTTTCCGCAGATGCAGTCGCTTTCTCCTTCGGTTGATGTTTATGAGGAGCCAGACACGGTTGTGGTCAAGGCGGAATTGCCAGGAATTGGCAAGGAAGATGTGGAGGTTAACATCTCCGATAATGTATTGACGATCACCGGTGAGAAAAAGTCGGAAGAAAAAATCGAGCGTAAAGACTATCATCGTATCGAGCGTAGTTACGGGAGTTTCTCTCGTTCAATCCGCTTGCCAGGAGAAGTTGTGTCTGGCCAGGCCAAGGCGTCCTTTGAAAATGGCGTACTTGAAGTGCGTATTCCTAAGACGGAGGCGGCCAAGCAGAAGAAGCGTAAAATCGAGATCGAATAAATTGTTTTTTTATAGTGACGTTACACAGAAGGTCGGATATTCCGGCCTTTTTGTGTTTATCTCACTGACGGTGCGCGTAAGTGGGACGGGCAAGGTCGCGGATGTGACGTCAGTTGAGGATGAAAATTTAGAAGGATGTCGGATCTGATGATGGATTCCTCCGTACAAGAATATCAAAATGAATTTTAATGGTTGATTGAAGTGTTTTCTAATGTTATTAAGCTTGTTCGTAGTGGCTGTTTAATTATGTGGGAGGGATTCTTATGACGGAAGAAATTAGCGGCGGGAAGTTTTGTACGGAATGCGGTAAGGAGATTCACGCCAAGGCCGAAATCTGTCCTCATTGTGGCGTTCGTCAGGTGCTGCGGGGCTCTGGGTCGGCCGCGGTGGGTACTTCGATCTCCAATTATCTGGTGCCGGCTATCCTGGTGACTCTGTTTTGTTGTCTGCCTTTTGGCATTGTTTCCATTGTTTATGCAGCGCAGGTCAATAGCAAGGAGCAGGCCGGAGATTATCAGGGGGCTCTGCAGGCCTCGCGCCTGGCTAAAAGGTGGGTCTGGGCAAGTTTTTGGTCTGGCATGGTGGTCTTCTTGTTTTATGTTGGAATCATGGTAACTGCTGCCATTTTGGGGTCTTGAGGTTGCTTTCCGGAAAAGAGCTGGCTGATCAGGTTGCGATTAGAAGGTGGCGGTTTCTTTGGGCCGGCCCGCTTGCCTGTCGTCATGTTTTATTTTTTCTTGGCGCGCTGCTTGTTTTCGTTTTGTTGGTGAGGTGCAACCCGGTAGGCAGTCGTTGGTTTCCTCCCTGTCCGTTTAAGTATTTGACTGGGTGGTATTGCCCGGGGTGTGGATCGACCCGTGCCTTGCACCATTTATTGCATGGGCGGGTTGGGGCAGCTTTTGGATATAATCCGTTGATGGTTTCGTGTGTTCCTTTTCTTTTCGTCAATGGTGTGGGCCGAATCCTGCCTTTGGGTAGGCGGCGGTTATTTGATGAAAGAAGCCTTTCTCCTGCTGCGATCGTCTGTATTTTGGTTTGTGTCGTCCTGTTTGGAGTGTTGCGAAACCTGCCAGTGTACCCGCTCAGCATTTTGGCTCCCCATGGCTGATGGTGGGAGCTGGTTGTTTGATTTTTGGAAAAATGTTGGAAGGTGTTGTGGTGTGGTTTGCCTGATGTCGGCCAGGGTTAATCGGTTCGCTGTTGAAAAATCGTCTCTTGTCCGTTGATTATTTTTTTTTGGTGCTTGTTTTTGCTCTTGTTGGATTGTCGGTTGCTCTTGCTTTGCCCGGGTTGTTGGCGCGATTTTTGTTCCGCAGTTTCCTATATTCTTTAGGTGGTTGCATGTGTAAATTGTTGAAAAGATACGGTTTGACACAAGGTCTTGTGACCTCTATGTTGGCAGATGAAAGAATTTTTTGGTGTTAAAAAATACCCCTTGCATTTTTTTGGCAACTTGTGATAGAAGGAGACAACTTAAGTAAGTTTGTGTAGATTTGCAAGTCGAGCAGATTGGTCGTCAGTCGATTTTGAGCCGCACAGACCTTTTTGGGAGTGGGGCTTTTTACTTAAGGACAACGCAAATCCTGCACAACCAAAAACGCCCCTGCGGGGGAAAGAGGAAGAAAAATGGCAGAAGGTACTGTTAAGTGGTTCAATGATGCAAAAGGTTTCGGTTTTATCGAGCAAGACAATGGCCCCGATGTATTCGTACATTTCTCGGCCATCCAGGGTGACGGTTTTAAATCCCTGGCTGAAGGCGACCGGGTCAGCTTTGACGTTGTCCAGGGCCAGAAGGGTCCCCAGTCCGCCAATGTACGGAAGATCTAATCCCGTACCTGGTTTGTAAGACAAGATTGCAATTGCCTGTTTACGAGTGAGTCAACCTCGTAGGTAGTGATTTGGAAAAGGGTTCGCGGTTTATGATCGCGGACCCTTTTTTCGTAAGAAAGTAGCCGCTGTGGTTGATGACCGGGCTGACGGAGCAGGTTCGCAGGTAGGAAGATTTGCCTGGGGGCTGATATGGATTGTTCTGTAAAAAAGGGGGCCTTGAGGCCCCCTTTCTCTTTGGCGGTTTTTGGTGGGTTACATATAAGATGAGGTTTCCTGCCATTTGTGCATATGTCCGACAGGCTGTTCGCATCCTTCAATGCGGTCAAGTTCTTTGACTGCAGCATGTAGTTTTTGCAGTAACAGGATTGCTTCATCCTGGTGCCCCGGGAAGTGCGGTCCCATCATGTGTCTGGTGTAGATGCGGGCAATCTGTTCGAGTTGCTCCATTTTTTGCATTTTGCTTTGGTTATCCATTGACATGGCCATAGCTCTCTCCTTTCTTTCTGTTACCCTTACATTATACCTCTGCCCGTATATGGATCAATAGGCTGTTCGAGTTATGTATGGCCCGGCAAGAAAACCTTTGTGTGGAGTCTTGGATGCTTGCATTGCTACATAGCCTTCCCTGGAGAGATCTGTCGCTAGTCATGCTGGTTCTGGTGGCGATTGGGCTGATCTGCCTGGTCAGAGTTCAACGTCGATCCCTTCGGCTCGGGCAAACCCGTGAGGACTGCTTTCGCCTTATGGTTGATTTTGCCGGGGACGGTATTTGGCTTTTGAACGAATCTGCCGGAATAGTCTACGCGAATCAGCGTATCGCCGAGATGTTGGATGTATCTTCGGTATCCATGAAGGGGACCCATGTTTTTCAATACGTTGATGTCCATGAACGCCCCCATGTCGAGGAGCATTTCAAGCGATCCCGCCTGGGGCGAGATGAGCATTTTGAAATACGTCTGCGGAAGGCAACTGGCGGTTCGATATGGGTTCTTGTCGCAGCTCGGTTGTTGACTCAAGGAGATGGTAAGGCGATAGGTACTTTGTGGGTGGTCACGGATATCTCTGATCGCAAAGAGCGCGAGAGGATTACGTGTCACCTTACGCAACGGGACCCCCTGACCGGTTTGCCGAACCGTACATTGCTCTATGATCGGATAATGCATGATGTTGGCCGTGCCAGTCGTTATGGGCGGCACGTCGGCATACTTTTTCTTGATTTGGATCGTTTTAAGCCGGTGAACGATGAGTTTGGGCATTCTGTTGGAGATCAGGTACTTCAAGGGGTTGCGCAGCGTATTGTGTCAAGGGTGAGACGCATGGATACTGTCGCACGGTTTGGCGGAGATGAATTTGTGGTGGTTCTGTCGGACCTTGTCGGGTCGGACGAGGCCGCGTCCGTTGCCGAAGCATTGGTTGCGTTGCTCAGGGAGCCTTTTGCCGCCAGTGGTTGGGAGTGTGCTGTTGGAGTCAGTATTGGAATATCGTTGTATCCTGAAGACGGGCGTTCCGGGGCGGAGCTTATTGAGAAGGCAGATGCTGCCATGTATGTCGCCAAACAGGCCGGGGGTGGGCGATATCGGCGTTATTCTGCTAAGGACGTGGTGAATTGAGGATGTTTGCGGTGGCTTTGATGACTGGGAAATTTTTGAAGTTTTCACGCGATAACAAAAATGCTTTACATGGCCAGGGCAGTTGTTGTATTCTTCCCAGCCTGCGGAGAGGTGACCGAGAGGCCGAAGGTGCACGATTGGAAATCGTGTGTACCGCAAGGTACCGAGGGTTCGAATCCCTCCTTCTCCGCCATTAATTCTACCCTTCAATCGGGTTTTTGCCGATAGAAGTGACAGCCGGGTCCTGCGCAACGGACGGCCGCCAACCCCGTCAGACCCGGGAGGGAGCAGCGGTAACGGCCTCAGCCGTGTGCCGCGGGGAAGCCTGGCTGTCACTTGTGTCGGCAATCCTTTTTGTCCCACCGACCGCATTCCTATGCATACGGAGATCCTAGCACTTCATGTCTTACCTGGTACTGGCTCGTAAGTATCGGCCCCAGAGTTTTGAAGACCTCGTCGGACAGGAACACGTCAGCCAAACCCTGGGCAACGCCATAAAGACCGGGCGGGTACATCATGCCTTCCTTTTCACAGGAGCGCGCGGAGTCGGCAAAACGTCCGCGGCGCGTATTTTTGCCAAGGCTCTTAACTGTGAACAGGGGTTGACTCCCCACCCGTGTAACGTTTGCCAGTCCTGCCTGGAAATCTCTTCCGGACAGGGTTTGGACGTCTTCGAAATCGATGGGGCATCCAACACCGGCGTCGACGACGTGCGTGATTTGCGAGAGAATATTCGTTACCTTCCATCTCGTTCCCGCTATAAAATTTTTATCATCGACGAAGTTCATATGCTTTCCACTAACGCCTTTAATGCATTACTGAAGACGTTGGAAGAGCCGCCTGCGCACGCAAAATTTATTTTTGCCACAACCGAACCGCATAAAATTCCTATTACAATTTTATCGCGTTGCCAGCGATTTGATTTTCGCAAAATTCCTTTGCCGTTGATCGTGGGTCGATTAAACGAAATCGCCTTGGCTGAAAATATCCATGTTTCCGAGCGATCTCTTGGTCTTATTGCTCGGCGTGGTGAAGGCAGTATGCGCGACGCCCAGTCAACCTTTGATCAGGTCATTGCATTTTGTGGCGACACGGTCAGTGATGAGGATGTGCAGGGCCTGTTGGGGATGGTTGATCGGCGGCTCTTGTTTGACACTGTGGAAGGGATTCTTGGGCATGATAGCCGGAGGGTTTTGCATGGTGTGCGGCGGGTGGACGAGTTGGGCCACTCTTTTCGCCAATTTTGTCGGGAGCTCGTCGACGCGTTCCGCTCTCTGGTCGTTATGAAGGTTGTTCCAGATCCCGAAGGGTTGCTCGATGGGGCGCCAGATGAGTTGGAGGATTTTCGTCGTTTGGCTGCCGGTGTAGAGCTTGAGGATTTGCAGCGGGCTGTGACGGTGCTGATTCGTACCGAAGGGGACCTTGCCGGTTCGTCGTTTCCTCGGCTAGCTTTGGAGATGGCCCTGGTCAGGCTGGCTCATTTGCCTGCCGGTCGAGAGGTTGCAGGGCTAATTCGTCAGATGGAGGATCTGCAGCGGCGTCTCGATTCGGGAACAACTGTGGTGGAGCGTCCGGTGATGGCGAATCCTGAACGTCCGGTGATGGCGAATCCTGAGCGTCCGGTGATGGCGAATCCTGAGCGTCCGGTGATGACGAATCCTGAGCGTCCGGTGATGACGAATCCTGAGCGTCCGGTGATGACGAATCCTGAGGGTCCTGCGCCGGAAAAGTGTGAGCAGGTGATGGCCGATGACGCGAATACACAGGCCCATTCTCTTTCCGTAAGCCAAATTGGCGATGCCGGGGATCGTCGGCACGGTTGGCAAGACTTGGTTCAATTGGTAAAAAAAGAACGTCCCCGTTTGGGTGGGGTTTTGGAACATGGACGGCTTTTGCTTCTGGATTTGCCGAATGTGGAGCTGGGATTTGTCGACGGGTCTTTTCATCTGTTGCAGATGCAGGGCGCTGATTTGCAAACCGCCTTTTCGAAAATGGCCGAAGATTTCTTTGGACAACCCATATCTTTGAAAGTTGTGGCGATAAGAGAGCAGGATCAGGCTGTTGTGCCGCCATCACTGGCTGAGGAGCGTGAGGCTCGGGAGAGTACGCAGCGCAATCGTGTCAGGGATGAAGCGTTGGCACATCCTGGTATTCAGGCGGCTCAGAAGATCCTCGGGGGAGAAGTTGTGCAGGTCAAATCTCTCCGTGAGGGTACAGATCTGGAACACAAGGATCGTAATTGAGACATTTTTTAGTCTGAGACACATATGCCAATGGTAGTATTGATAAACCTAAAAAATAAATAGCCGCTATTTAAAAGGCTTGGGAGGTTGCTGTTATGGCAAAAGGTTTGGGTAACATCATGAAGCAGGCGCAACTTATGCAGCAGAAGATGGAACGCATGCAGCAGGAGTTGGAAACCCGTCAGGTGGAAGCATCTGCTGGTGGCGGCATGGTGACCGCGGTTGTTAACGGGCGGCAACAGCTCGTCGATCTGAAAATCGAAGCAAGCGTGGTCGATCCGGAAGATGTCGACATGCTTCAGGACCTTGTTTTGGCCGCCGTAAATGAAGCGCTTAAGAAAAGCCAGGATATGGCTCAGCAGGAAATGAGTAAGTTGACGGGTGGCATGAATATCCCCGGATTGATGTAATTGCCGTGAGCCGTGTTTATCGGCGGTGAAAAAAAATTTTTTATCCCGAAAAAACAATAGAACGTTATTTCAAAACTGGTTGTCATCATAATTAACAACATGGTAAAATTTACTCCATCGTTTAATCGGCTCGTTGGCGAGTTCTCCAAACTGCCAGGTATCGGCAGGAAGACGGCCGCCAGACTGGCCCTTTTTATTCTCCGGCAGCCTCTTGAGGAGTCTGTTGCGCTTGCGAATGCCATTAAGGAGCTGAAAGAGCGAACCAGGTTTTGCTCACGGTGTTTTCATTTTACCGAAGTCGATCCCTGTCCATTGTGTACCGATGTGGGCCGAGATGATCAACTGATCTGTGTTGTTGAAGAGCCGCAGGATGTCATCGCCATCGAGCGTAGCCGTTCTTATCGAGGAAGATACCATGTTTTACATGGGTCACTTTCTCCATTGGATGGTGTCGGTCCGGACGATTTGAAAATTGACGCTTTGCTTGAAAGATTGCAGCAGAACGATGTTAAAGAAGTTCTTCTGGCAACGAACTTTGACGTTGAAGGCGAGGCTACAGCGCTGTATCTGGCCAAACTCATAAGGCCGACGGGAGTCAAGGTGACCCGCCTTGCGCACGGGATTCCTACCGGAAGCGATCTGGAATATGTGGATGAGGCAACCGTTAATTATGCAGTTGAGGGACGCCGGGAATTGTGAGTTTTAACAAATAGGCAAATGTTTTGCATTAGCTTGGTCGGCGAGAGCCTCTGCCGGCCTCGTTTTGTTGAGTAAAAAACTTTCTTGTTGTGCCGGAATGGATGCGCAAGAAAGTCGTGATATTCGTACCCGGAGCGTAGATTTAAAACATAGAATCAGTAATTTTAGTTCTAAGATCGAGATGATCCACAAGGAGGAAACAATGTCCCGAAAAATGGTGACGATCGATGGCAATACGGCGGCTGCGCATGTTGCCCATGCCACCAATGAGGTTATTGCTATTTACCCGATCACGCCCTCGTCCAATATGGGGGAGATTTCTGACGCCAAGAGCGCATTGAATGAAGCCAATATCTGGGGAACCGTGCCCGATGTTGTCGAGCTTCAATCCGAGGGGGGTGCCGTAGGTGCTGTGCACGGGGCTCTTCAGGCGGGTGCCCTGACCACGACCTTTACCGCATCTCAGGGCCTGTTGCTGATGGTCCCTAACATGTTTAAGATCGCAGGAGAGCTTACGCCGACAGTATTCCATGTTTCGGCTCGGGCCATTGCCTGTCAGGCTCTGTCGATCTTTGGCGATCATTCTGACGTCATGGCCACCCGTTCCACCGGTTGGGCTTTGCTGGCCTCGAACAATGTTCAGGAGGTCATGGACCTGGCGCTTATCTGTCAGGCTGCAACCTTGGAGGCGCGCGTACCGTTTCTGCATTTCTTCGATGGTTTCCGAACTTCCCACGAAGTTCAGAAAGTTGAAGAACTGACTAAAGACGATATGCGTTTTATGCTCGACGATGATCTGGTGCGCGCGCACCGTGAACGTGCCTTGTCGCCCGAGCGTCCCAAAATTCGCGGTACTTCTCAGAATCCTGACGTTTATTTCCAGGGTCGCGAAACGGTAAATGCTTATTACGATAAAGTTCCCGGTATCCTTCAGGCCCAGATGGATAAATTCGCCAAGCGCGTCGGTCGTCAGTACTCGCTGGTCGAGTATGTCGGTGCTCCCGATGCCGAGCGCGTTGTGGTGGTCATGGGCTCCGGTGCGGATACCGTTCACGAGTTGGTCGAGTATCTGAATGCCAAGGGTGAAAAGATTGGTGTTCTTAAGATACGCTTGTTCCTGCCTTTCCCCATTGAGGCCTTTGCGCAAGCGTTGCCCACCACCGTTAAGAAGATCGCCGTACTCGACCGCACGAAAGAGCCCGGTTCCTTAGGGGAACCCCTCTATCAAGCTGTACGTACTGCGATCGGTGAGGCCATGAGTGATGGCTTGCTGAATCTGAAAGATTATCCGACCGTCGTTGGCGGACGTTACGGGCTGGGCTCCAAAGAATTTACCCCTTCGCTGGTCAAGGCGGTTTTCGATAATCTGTCTCAGGATAAACCTAAAAACCATTTTACCGTCGGCATCATAGACGATGTTACCGGCACGAGTCTCGCGGCCGATCCCAATTTTAAATTGGTCCACGACGGTCTCTACTCCGCCGTGTTCTACGGGCTTGGCTCCGACGGTACCGTTGGTGCTAACAAAAACTCCATCAAGATAATCGGTGAAACCACCGACAATAATGTTCAGGCTTATTTCGTTTATGACTCCAAAAAGGCCGGCAGTATCACCACCAGCCATTTGCGTTTCGGCAAGCAGCCTATTCGTGCGCCGTACCTCATCGACAGTGCCGACTTTGTAGCCTGTCATAACTTCTTCTTTCTGGAGAAGTATGACATGTTGAACAAGGCCAAGCCCGGGGCAACGTTTTTGCTCAACAGCCCTTACGGCAAAGATGAAATATGGGGGCAGTTACCTCTTGAAGTTCAGCAGACCATCATCGAAAAGCAGTTGAAATTTTATGTCATCGATGGGGTGCGGCTGGGTAATGAAATCGGTCTGGGTGCGCGCATCAACATCATCATGCAGACAGCCTTTTTCGCTATCTCCAATATTATCCCTCTTGAAACGGCCATCGCGCAGATTAAAGATGCCATTGTCAAGAGTTATGGTAAGCGAGGTGAAAAAGTCGTTAACATGAATAACCAGGCGATTGACGTCGCTTTGGCCAACCTGCACCAGGTTACCGTACCGACTACGGCTGATAGCAGCCTCATGATGAAACCTCCGGTGGGACCCCATGCGCCGGCCTTCGTTAAAGAGGTTACAGCCCAGATTATTGCCAACAGGGGCGATGAATTGCCGGTTTCTGCCATCCCGGCGGACGGAACTTTCCCCGTAGCGACCTCGCAATACGAAAAACGCAATATCGCTATCAATATCCCCGTATGGGAAGCCGACTTGTGCGTGCAGTGCGGCATTTGCTCGTTTGTCTGCCCGCATGCAACCATCCGCATGAAAGTCTTTGCCGCTGACCAGTTGGTTGGCGCACCCGAGACTTTCAAGTCCTGCGATGCCAAGGGTAAAGGTCTGGAAGGTTTGAAATTCTCCCTTCAGGTTGCTCCCGAGGATTGTACGGGGTGCGGCGCATGTGTTCACAATTGTCCGGCCAAGAGTAAGGAAGATGCTTCTCGCAAGGCCATCAATATGGCTTTCCAGCCGCCGCTGCGTGATCAGGAAGTCGGTAACTGGGAGTTTTTCCTTTCGCTTCCCGATACCGATCCCAGCCTGTTCAACCGGGCTACGGTCAAAGGCAGTCAGTTGTTGCCGCCCATGTTCGAATTTTCCGGTGCATGTGCCGGTTGTGGCGAGACGCCGTTTGTGAAATTGCTCTCGCAGTTATTCGGCGATCGGTTACTGGCTGCCAATGCCACTGGCTGTTCCTCTATTTATGGAGGTAATCTGCCGACTACGCCCTGGACAGTTCGTAAAGACGGTCTTGGTCCTACCTGGAATAACTCTTTGTTTGAAGATTGTGCGGAGTTTGGTTTCGGTATGCGGTTGGCCGTGGATAAGTTCAAGACTTACGCCACCGAATTGCTCGACAAGATTATGACCTGTGCCAGCGATAGCTGCGGTGCAGCCAAGGCTTTGATGGCGGAAATCAAGTCCGCCGATCAGTCAACCCAGGAAGGGATTGAGGCGCAGCGTCAGAGAGTGGCCAAGCTTAAGGAAATTCTCAAAGGCTGCGATAAAGATGATGCAGTCCAGTTGCTGTCGGTTGCTGACTATCTTGTCGAAAAATCGGTGTGGTTGATCGGTGGGGATGGTTGGGCTTATGACATCGGTTACGGCGGTCTGGACCATGTTCTTGCTTCCGGTCGTAACGTCAATGCCCTGGTACTCGATACGGAAGTTTACTCGAATACCGGTGGTCAGGCCAGTAAGGCTACACCTCTCGGTGCCGTGGCTCAGTTTGCCGCGGGTGGTAAACGCATGGGTAAAAAAGACCTCGGTATGATCTCCATGACTTATGGCAATATTTACGTTGCCCAGGTGTCTTTGGCCAACCCGGCTCAGGTGGTTAAGGCGTTTATCGAAGCCGAGGCTTACGATGGTCCGTCCTTGATTCTGGCCTATAGTCATTGCATTGCACACGGTATTAAAATGACCGAGGCGGTGGATGCCTGTAAGATGGCGGTTAATTGCGGACATTGGCCGCTGTATCGTTTTGACCCGACCCTCTTAGAGGAAGGGAAGAATCCTTTGCAGCTTGATAGCAAGGAGCCGACCATCTCGTTTGAGGAATATGCCTATAGCGAAAATCGTTATAGGGTGCTGAAAAAGATTCAACCCGAAGCGGCGGCTACGCTCATGAAGCAGGCCAACCGCGATACGGCCAGGCGCTTCGATCTTTATCGAAAATTATCGGAAATGCCGGCTGATTGCGGGAAAAAATAATCGTTTGTTTGTTGAAAACTCCCGGTGGATTTCCGCCGGGAGTTTTTTTTTGCACTAATGTTGATTTTCAGCTAACGAGTGACGTATTGGTTTCCTTGTTTTTGGGCACATTTTTGCATTTGATCGTATGTAAAGTGTGGCCGTGTTATCGGCGAATGTATGTGAAAATTCAAATATCTTGATCGTCGACTGCATAGATGATATAAAAACGCTTGGTTTAGACACTTACCCTGGGAGCACAGGCATGTTAGGTTACCAGTCCTCGTTAGTCATGTATGATGAGGAATATCAGCGGATCGTTGAAATTGCGGATAAATTGCTACGCGAATCAAACGCGAAATCGGTATTCCTGGTCGATCGTAATGGACAACTGATTGCCGCCACAGGCGAGACGGAGCACTTGGATACCACAAGCCTCGCATCTCTGACTGCCGGTAATATTGCGGCTACTGGAGGTTTGGCCAAGCTTATCGGTGAAAAAGAGTTCTCCATTCTTTTTCATGAGGGAGAAAAAGATAATATTCATATCTCCATCGTCGGTGGGCGAGTTATCCTTGTTGTTATTTTCGACCAACGAAGTTCTCTTGGCCTGGTGCGCTTGCGTGTCAAAAAGGGCAGTGAGGATTTTGACCGAACGATGGAAGAGCTTGATCGTAAATCGGCGGAGGAGGCAGGCAGTGGCGGTCCGCAGAATCCTTTTGCGGAAATTACCGATGACGATATCGATAATCTCTTTCGGTAACAGGATGGCAACGAATGGCTTTTATCAACTATGCTGCGCGTGAGATAAATTGCAAGATCGTTTATTACGGCCCCGGTCTATGCGGCAAGACCACCAATTTGCAAACCATATATCAACGGACTTCTCCTGACGCTCGTGGCAAGATGATTTCGCTTGCTACGGAAACAGAGAGAACGTTGTTTTTTGACTTTCTACCGTTGGCGTTGGGTGATATCCGCGGGTTCAAGACGCGGTTCCATTTGTACACGGTCCCCGGTCAGGTGTTTTACGATGCTTCACGCAAGCTTATCCTCAAAGGGGTTGACGGTGTTGTGTTTGTTGCCGATTCCCAGGAAGAGCGACTTGACGCAAATATCGAGAGTTTGGAGAATTTGAAGGACAACCTTGAAGAGCAGGGTTACGACTTGGAGAAGATTCCCTTTGTTATTCAGTATAACAAACGGGATCTTCCGAACCAGAGTCCGCTTGATGAGCTTCAGGAGCTTCTTAATCCGGATCAGGTGCCGGAATTTGAAGCTTGCGCTCTTACCGGAGAAGGGGTCTTTGAAACCCTTAAAGCGGTTGCCAAGCAAATTCTCATTGAGCTCAAAAAAGGGCGTCGTTAACTCTGGTTGTGCTGTTTGAGTTTGGTTGATGTATTGGAAAATAATGGCCTGTCGAAGATTTCGGCGGGCCATTCGTGTTTATGCGGGAGCGCTGGCAAGGTTGAAAAACGTCAGGCAGGAAATGTCGGGACCTTTTTTGGGTATCCCTGGTGGGAGCGAACCGTAGGATTGGGTTACCAGTATCGTACCCTGCCGGTATCTACGTGTACGAAATTAGACTTTGGGTAATAGCCAACTCCGCCTCTTTTCATAGATACGGCAGTTTTTCGAAGTTTGGCAAGGGGACAGCCGGGCAGCCGGATGTCAATGGCTTGCCCTGCCATGTGCAAACTATGCTTAGCGACGCCGCTGGAGTGACTCTGCAGATTGCGATTGGTGGCAGGTGATCGATATCCGGAGATGATCTCAAAGGGTGCATCAACGGGGATTTTGCTGCGCATGGCATGGAGAATGTCCAGCAGGTTTGGATCGATAATTTTAATTTCATCGGTCCGGTGATCCCGGAGCAGGTAGTTGATCTGTTGTAGAGTTTCGCGTTGGTACGATCCCTTTTCCCAGTAGACGGCCTGGTGAAGATGTTCTCCCGTATGTGTATTGTAAAGTGACAAGGTGCGTTCAGTAGCGCCGGGAAGCTTTGCCAGGGCTGGCCATGGGGTAAGTATGGTCCCGGCGGCGGCCAGGCTCATTTTTAAAAAATATCTTCGATTCATGGTTGCTTATGTATTTCGAGGTTACCAGGCCCACTGTCACGATGAAGTTGAGGATTGGTGGGTGCGTTGCAGGACATATGCCAATGGCATGTATTTTGTCTGAGACCGAAACTAGGGCAGCATAGCAGACCCGATGAGTTTTTTTCAAACATAATTTGCTTAAAAATCAATTAGGTAGAGTCTCTAAGACTCCTTTTTGAAGCGTGGGATTCAATAGGGTGTTCTCGATTGTGACAATACTTGACAGTTTCGTGTGGTTAAATGACCGAAAACCATTATTTTTCTTGATGATACCCGCAAAAATGAATAGTATGGCATGGATTGTTCTGGTTAATGAGTTATTTATCGTTTGAGGCCAAAGGTTGCATTGCTGGACGGGCTTTCGACGGTTCATTTTTTGTCAGGGGGGGCTGTGAAGATTTTCGGTGGAAAATCGTCGTCGACCGGCGGTGCGACGGGGATTTCCCGCGAGGAGGGCGGGATTGGCCTGGCTCATGTGACAGGCTCGCTTGATAAACCATTTTTGGCTGGCTGTGAATTCTTCGCGGAGGATGCGGTTGACTGCGAAGAACGCCTGCAGGAGGAAGTCAAGCGCAGGGGACTCGTCCGCAGTCGTGGCATTGGCGTCATCGGTTTTGGGTCTTACGGTCTTTTCCAGGTGGCACCACCGGCAGTGCAGGACGCTGAATTGCGCGATGCCGTTCGCTGGCAAGTTAAGGATTTGATCGATTACCCCCTTGAGGAAGCCATCGTCGATGTCTTTCGCGTAGGGGCGGACAATCGCCGTGAAGGTTCCAAAAATGCCTACGTGGTAGCTGCCAGACAGTTGGTGGTACAGCAGCAGGCTCGTTTAATGCGCCATGCCCGTCTTAAAATCGATGCCATCGATATTCCCGAACTATGCTTAAGAAACCTTGCCTCCCGTCTGCCTGAAGATGCACGTGGCGTCTCGCTGCTTTATCTTGGCGTTGACCAAGGGGTGATTATTGTCTGTCGGGGAGGGCGGTTGCAATTGGCCCGAGATATCCCTTTCGGCACCTCCGCTTTATCCGGTCCAAAAGCCGACCTGGAGTCCAGTGGATTTGATGAGCCCCAGGAACGCCTCAGCCTGCTGGCGCTTGATATTCAGCGCTCTCTCGACTTTTACGAAAGCAGTTTTCGCCAGACTCCTGTCGCTGCACTCTATTTACTTCCCACTGTAACACCACTCCCCGAGCTTTTACCAGAATTGCAGGCACGGCTCGGGACCTCGGTCAAAAACTTTGTTTTGGGAGAGGTCATCGACGGCGAGAGACAGGATCTGGAAACAGCGGAGAGTTGTTTGCTGGCTGTGGGTGCTGCTTTACGACACGATCGGGAGGGGGCATGAGACAGCAGATCAATCTCTACCAGCCGGCTTTGTTCGAAAAAAAAGCGCCTTTTCCAGCCGTGCTGATGTTCATAATTCTGGGAGCGGTTGTCGTGCTGGCACTGTTAGTTGGTGCCTTGTGTTTATGGAGAGCCTCCGTGCTTGAGACCAACCTCGCTCTTTCACAGTCACGTCAGACTGCAGCGTTGCAGCGAATCGATGAATATCAACGTCAGTATCCACCTCGAACGGCCGACCCTGTCCTTGCACGCAAAGTTGAAAAAATGATGGGCGACCGACAGGCGCGTCTTGCATTGCTGCAATTGTTGACCGGCGGCCAGCCGGGTAACAGCGTGGGGTTTTCCAGGTATCTTGAGGGTTTGGCCCGCGAAGACCTTTCCACGGTCTGGTTGCGTCGCATTCGGCTTAGTGCCGGAGGTCATAATCTTCTGCTCGAGGGGAGTGCCACGAGGGCAGCCGACGTACCGCTTTACCTGCAAGGCCTGAATCGGCAGCAGGATTATGCCGGTCGTGAGTTTGATCACCTGCAGTTGACTCAATCTGAGGATAATCGCCAGATTGTCGATTTTCTGTTGCAAACCAATCAAGAGGGAAAACCATGAAGGCGTTTGCGATCCGTTTCCGTCAGTGGACCGCCTGGCTTGATAAGCGCAGCCTGCGGGAAAGGGTTTTGCTGCTGGTTGTGGTGCTGGTACTTGGAGGTTTTGTTGCCGACGCTTTGTTTTTCCATCCCCAGGGGATAAAACGTCGCCAGCTGCACGATCAAATAACCGCTATGAATGCCGCTGTCGCCGAGCTGGATCGGCAAGCGGATGCGATTAAGGTCCGTGCCCAACAAGATCCGGATCGGGAACCGCGTGCTCGCCAGCAACAGTTGCAAATGGAATTGGACCAGCTTGATGGGCGATTGAAGGCCTTGACCGTTGACCTTATTTCACCGCGTGATATGGCCGAGGTGCTGCGTGAGTTGTTGACGCGCCAGGCAGGTATGAAGCTCGTACGCCTGGAAAACCTGCCGCCGATCGAATTGTTGCCAGCTTCAAAAGATGATGCCGAGGTGGATGACGAAGAGCGTCCCAACCTTTATCGCCATCCCGTGCATATCGTGATGTCCGGAACCTACCTGCAAGCGTTGGATTATTTACGGGATCTTGAAAAATTGCCAAGGAAGTTGTTTTGGGATGATCTGGAGATCGTGGTGGGCGACTATCCTCAAACTGAAATAACCCTGACGGTGTATACCCTCAGTGTCAGAAAGGGGTGGATCGGTGTATAACCGGCATAAACGCTGGATGGCCACGAGTGTAGCCCTGTTATTTTTTTGTTTGAACTGTGGATCTTTGGCTTTCGCAGAGCAACCGTTATCCGATCCGACCAGGCCGGTTGTTTTGTCTGGTGTGGGCTTGGGTGCTTCAACGCCAAAAACCGTAAAGTGGAAACTGACCTCGACCTTGATTGCACCGCAAAGGCAGGTTGCAGTCATTAACGATCAGGTCGTGAAGGTTGGGCAAAAAATCGATGGCGCCAAACTGGTGGCCGTGAAGCCCGGAAGTGCCCTGTTGCTCCATGCCGGGAAAACGATTCAACTCAAGCTGATTTCCGGCACCGTGAAACAAGCGGCAGTGCCGGTGCCTTGAAGCGAGGATGCGTGCGAAATCTGATAATGACCAGGAATAAACATTTTCGTAACTGGATGATGCCTGCGCTGATCCCGGTGTTGTTACTTGCCGCCGGTTGTGCGCCCAGACCCCGGGGAGAAATGCCCCTTGCTCACTTTGAGCAACAACTTGATGAGCAGCAACCGGTTCCCAAAACCCTGCCTGAAGAAGTGTCGGCCGCTTTGCTGCCGCCGGGTATGGACATGCAATCCGGGGTAGCTGTTGCTGTTGAGGAGCCACGCTTTGATGTGTCCACCAATAATACCCCTGCTCAAGAGTTTTTCATGGGGCTGGTGGAGGGAACTCCTTATAACATGGTGGTGCATCCCGCGGTTGCCGGCAATGTGTCTCTTAATCTCAAGGGAGTTACCATCCCAGAAGTCATGGATATTTTGCGGGATGTTTACGGTTTTCAATACCGGTCCACCCGTAGCGGCTTTCAGGTTATGCCGGATGCGTTGCAGACCCAGGTGTTTTACGTCAATTACCTTAATCTGGTGCGCAAGGGGCTGTCCCAGACCCGGGTAAGCTCCGGTCAGGTCAGCGAAGCGAGCAACAGCGACGATAATAACGACAATAGCGGGTCTAGAAGTCGTAATCGTGACGATGGCAGCGCCATGGTTTCAGGTAGCCGGATCGATACCGAGTCGAGTGCCGATTTCTGGAGCGAATTGAGTGGTGCCTTGCGCACCATGGTTGGCCAGGAAGAAGGTCGGCGCGTGGTTATTCAACCCCAGGCCGGCGTGGTGGTGGTTCGGGCGCTGCCCGATGAGTTGCGTAACATAGAAAGCTATCTGGCGACCATTCAGGGGAATCTGCAGCGTCAAGTAATTCTTGAGGCCAAGATTCTCGAGGTGGAGCTCGGTGACGGCTATCAGGCCGGTATCAACTGGTCGGTCGTGAGCGGCGACGTTACGGTTGCGCAGTCGCGCGGTGATATCTTTGCCGATAACGGCATGGCCAATATTGTCGGCAGCGCAGGTGCTGCCATCGCTTCGGGCCTCACTTCCGGAGCTTTTGGCGGAGTCTTTAGTGCTGCCATGAACTTCAATAACTTCCAGGCGTTTATCGAGTTGCTCGAAACCCAGGGTGATGTTCAGGTGCTGTCCAGTCCGCGCATCTCCACGGTGAATAATCAGAAAGCGGTGATCAAGGTCGGCTCCGACGAGTTTTTTGTGACCGATGTTTCCAGCGATACGGTTACCGGAACCACCACGACCACCTCGCCGGATATTACCCTGACGCCGTTTTTCTCCGGTATTGCCCTGGATGTGACGCCGCAGATCGATACGAACGGCCGGGTGACGCTGCATGTGCATCCTACCGTCAGTGAAGTCACCGACCAGACCAAGGATATCACCGTTGCCGGGCAGACTCAGAGCCTGCCGCTGGCCTTCAGCACAGTGCGCGAGTCCGACAGTATCGTTTCGGCAGAAAGCGGGCAGGTAGTGGTTATCGGCGGTCTTATGAAAGATCAACTGCAGAAAAGGGATGCAAGTGTCCCGCTGCTCGGGCGATTGCCGGGTGTCGGCAGTCTTTTCCGCCAGACTCAGTCCATTTCGCGCAAGAGTGAACTGGTTATTCTGCTGCGGCCGATGGTGGTTGAGGCCGGAAGCTGGGATCAGGCTCTCGATGCCTCGCGAAAACAATTCAAGTCTCTGGGCAGCGAATTCGATACCGAGTGGCGCGGCGGCAAATTTGCGCGACCAGCCCGCTGACGGGGCAACAGCATGTATCGGGAACATTTCGGACTGGCGTCGAAACCTTTTAGTCTGACGCCTGATGCTGATTTTCTGTTTGACCATTGCGGTTACCGTGAAGCGCTTAACGTCCTGCTGGTGGCTCTGGATAGCGGCGAAGGATTCATTAAGATCACTGGTGAGGTCGGTACCGGAAAGACTCTGCTTTGCCGCCGGTTACTCGATGTATTGGCCGAATCCCACACCACAGCCTATGTGCCCAACCCGTTACTGGATCCCACGGAGCTCTACGCTGTGGTGGCCGACGAGATAGGAGCCGGCTTTAACAAAGCGACCGATTCCCATCATGCGCTCAAGCGCATTGAACGTCGTCTGCTCAAGCTGGGCGGATCCGGTCGGTCGGTGGTGCTATGTATCGACGAAGCACAAGCCATGTCGGATCGTACCCTTGAAGCGCTGCGGTTATTGAGCAATCTTGAGACAGAGAAACGCAAGCTGCTGCATATCGTGCTATTCGGGCAGCCGGAACTCGATGTGCGCCTCCAGGATTACGCCCTGCGTCAGTTGCGTCAGCGGATCGTTTTCAGTTACCGGCTGCCGGCGCTCGGTCGGCGGGAGGTCAAAGGCTATGTGAACCACCGTCTGAAGGCTGCTGGTTTCCAGGGTGACGGATTGTTTGAACCGGCAGCCTTGCGCAAACTTTGGTTTGCGAGCCGTGGCGTCCCCCGGCTGGTCAATATTTTGGCAAATAAAGCTTTGCTGGCTGCTTTTGGTCAGGGAGATGGCACTGTGAGGAGCCGACATGTGCGCTCCGCCATCCTCGATACGGTCGATGCCCGGCGCGGTTGGTTTTCCTGGGCACGAGGAGTAAGGATTTGAGTCTCATCAACCAGATGCTGAAGGACCTTGAAAAGCGCACCAATGAGGGGCCGCCTTCCGCTACATGCTTGTCTTCACAGGTGACTTCTGTATCTGCTTCCCGTCGTTGCCGCAAGGTTCTGTGGGGCGGGTTGTCGCTGCTGCTTGTCTGTGCCGGCGTAGTCTGGTTTGTGGAATACGGAAGGCCCCGTGTCCTTGTCAATCGTGCTGGTGAGGCTGACGTCGTGCAGGCATCGGAATCCGCCGGTGCGATTAACGGCCTTCCGGAAGGACACCCTACCGTCAGTCAGCCGGCCATGGTTACGGCAGACAAACTCCCCACCAACCTTGAAATGGTGCGGATGCAGCAGCAAGACGACCAGTTGCAGATCGAACTCGTTTTTTCAAGTGCGCCGGTTTACGGCCTGGCCCGCGGGGATCAGGGCCGGCAGCTGGTTCTGGATGTGCCGGGCGGGGTGATGACTGCTTCGCTGCCGAATACGGCAGGTTTGCCCCTGTTGCACAGCGTGGCAAGCCAGAGTCGGGAGTCCGGCGTGCAGCTGATGTTCAGTTTTAACCAGAGTTGTCGTTACGACGCGTTGGTGTTGTCCGAAAACTCTGTCGGTCCCGGCCAAACCCTGAGTTTTATGGTGCAGGTCGAGCCGGTGGAGCCCGCTGCGGCAGCGCTTCAAGCATTGCGGGAGATCGATGCCCCCCCAGTATCGCTTGCGGCCACGACACAGGCAGACAAAGACTCGTATCCTGTCCCGTCCGCCGTCAGCAGTAAGCCTGAACAAAGTGTTGTTCGTCAAGAGGTGCAGCTGTCGCCTCGCGCCCGCGCCGAAAACTATTTCCGGGACGCCGGCGTCGCTTTGCAACAGGGTCGGCAGCGTGAGGCGGAGGCCGCCTTGCGGGCTGCCCTCGCTCTTGATCCGGTGCATGTTGAAGTACGCGATATGCTGTTGCGGTTGCTGGTGCAGCAGAACCGCCGTGCAGATTACAGGGCTTTGCTGGCCGATGGACTCAGGCAGGATCCCCAATACCTGCCGTACCGGGTGCAATACGCACGTCTGCTAGTCCAGGACGGAGCGTTGTCTGAGGCCCGGGATCACCTGACCCGTGAGCCCCGCCCCCCGGTTATCGAGGCATTGGACCTATACGCCATGCTGGCGACGGTGTATCAGCGCCAGGGTCAGTATGTGGAGGCGGCGCAAACCTATCGCGCCCTGCTGGCAGTCAAACCGGAGCAGTCTGTGTGGTGGATGGGACTTGGCATCGCTCTTGAAGGAGCTACCCTGGAAGATCAGGCGCAGCAAGCTTATCGGCAGGCCATTTCCCGCGGCGGATTGTCCTCAGGGCTGCAGACTTACATTCGGCAGCGTTTGACGGTTCTTGGTAACCGTGGCGCGCAGGCCCCTGCGACCAGCATGAGCGCAGGTAAGGAACCATCATGACGGTACGCAAAAAAATACGCATCGGCGAATTGCTGGTGCAGCACCAGATAATCAGCGAAGAGCAATTGCATACTGCGCTTTCCGAGCAAAAACGCACCGGTAGCAAGCTGGGTCACACCCTGGTGGAACTGGGTTATCTCAGCCCGACCGGGTTCCTCAAGTTTCTCGGCCAACAGCTGCAGATCCCCTATATCGACCTACGGCACTACCAGTACAAAGCCGATTCGGTGCGCCTGCTTCCGGAAATCTACACCCGGCGGTTTCGAGCCCTGGTTCTGGCGGAAGAGCGCGACGGCCTGCTGGTCGGCATGGCCGACCCGACCGATATCTTTGCCTTTGACGAGCTGCGCCGCATTCTTAAGCGGCCCATCAAGCTGGCTGTCGTCGGTGAAGACGAACTGCTCGATATCGTCGACCGTATTTACCGTCGCACCGATGAAATTATCCATATCGCCGGCGAACTCAGTGAAGAACTCGGCGATGGCGGCATCGACCTCGAAACTCTGCTGTCAAGTAGCGATATCGAAGACGCACCGGTCGTGCGCCTGCTGCATACCCTGTTTGAGGATGCCGTGCAGATCGGCGCTTCGGATATCCATATCGAGCCGGATGAATCGGTGCTGCGCATCCGGCAGCGTATCGACGGCATTCTGCACGAACAGGTCATGAAGGAAAAACGCATAGGCGGCGCGCTGGTGTCGCGTCTGAAGCTGATGAGTGGCCTGGATATTTCAGAACGCCGCCTGCCCCAGGATGGACGTTTCAATATCCGCGTTCGTGGGCGCAGCATCGATATCCGCCTTTCGACCATGCCGTTGCAATACGGTGAATCGGTGGTTATGCGTTTGCTCGATCAGTCCGGCGGCCTGCTACGACTGGAACAGATCGGCATGCCCGAAACCATGCTGCCGCGTTTTCGCAACCTGATTCAACGCCCCCACGGATTGGTACTGGTTACCGGACCGACCGGTAGCGGTAAGACCACCACCCTTTACGGAGCTCTCAACGAACTTAACGACGCCACCAAGAAGATCATCACCGTTGAGGATCCCGTCGAATATCGGTTGCCGCGTATCAACCAGGTGCAGGTACAGAATCGCATCGACCTTTCCTTTGCCAAGGTTTTGCGCGCCGCGTTGCGACAGGACCCCGACGTGGTTATGGTCGGCGAAATGCGCGACCAGGAGACCGCCCAGATCGGTTTGCGCGCTGCCATGACCGGTCACCTGGTGCTCTCCACCCTGCATACAAACGATGCCGTGAGTACCGCTTTAAGGCTTCTCGATATGGGGGCCGAGGGCTTTGTGGTCGGCAGCTCACTGTTGGCCATCCTGGCCCAGCGTCTGGTGCGCCGCATCTGCGTAAGTTGTATCGAGGAGGATCCTCTCGATGCCAACAAACGTAGCTGGCTGGCCGCCATGGTGGGCCCCCCGGCTCGGCAACAGGTTTTCAAGCGTGGTGCCGGTTGTCCCCGCTGCCATAACACAGGCTACCACGGCCGCATCGGTATCTTCGAACTGCTGCAGATCGATAATTCTCTGGCCGATGCTCTGCGTCGCGGCGACAGCGCGGGGTTTGCTCTATTGGCTCGTAATCAGGCAGGTTTCAAGCCTTTGGCGCTGGCGGCTTTTGACTATGCCAGCCAGGGTCTCACCAGCATGGACGAAGTGCTGCGCGTGTCCGGGCAGCTCGAGGAATACGATGCTATGGCCGAGGAACTGTCCTGTTATGACCTGGAAGAGGTAGAGGCGAATGCCGCAGTTCAAGTACCAGGCGCGTAGCGCCGCCGGCGCATTGCTGGAGGGGATCATGGAGGCTCCCAATGCCGCCATGGTGGCCGATCAGCTGCTTGCAGGCGGCTCCGCCCCGGTGCGCATCACCGAGGAGGCGCCGAAAGCTGCCGGCCGTTCCGCTCTGCAGTGGCAGTTCGGTGGTCAGCGCATCGATCCCGATGATCTGATTCTGTTCTGCCGCCAGATGTACAGCCTTACCAGGGCCGGCGTACCGCTGCTGCGCGCATTACGCGGCATGACCGAATCCGCTTGCAAGCCGATCATGGCGGAGACGCTGCAGGCAGTTATGGATGATCTCGAGAGCGGCCATGACCTGTCCGGCGCCTTGCGAAGGCATCCCAAAATATTTCCCGCTCTGCTGGTTAACATGATCCAGGTCGGTGAGAGCAGTGGGCGGCTTGACGATTCGTTCAACGAAGTAGCTTCCTACCTGACCCGCGAAAAACAGACCGCCGACCAGATCAAGGCGGCGATGCGGTATCCGAGTTTTGTGCTGGTAGCGATTTTGGTAGCCATTGCCATTATCACGCTGTTTGTCATACCGGCGTTTGAGAAACTGTTTAAAAGTCAGGGAGCTCAATTGCCGTTGCCGACCCGCATCATCCTCGGCCTCTCCAACTTTGCCGTGTCCTGGTGGTGGGCGATTGGTATCGCGTTGATAGCAGGGTTTTTCGGCTGGCGCGCCTGGGTGAAAACCGAACAAGGCGAATTGATCTGGGATCGTTTCAAGTTGCGCCTGCCGGTGGTCGGCAGCATTATCCATCGCGCCATCCTGGTGCGATTCGCGCGGGGGTTCGCTATGGGATACAGCGCCGGGGTGCCGCTGATTCAGTCCCTGAATCTGACCGCCCAGGCGGTGGGGAACGCGTATGTGCAGCAGCGCCTCGGGAAACTGCGGCGGGGTGTCGAGCACGGCGATACTCTCACCCGCAGCGCCGCCGCCAGCGAGATGTTCACCCCGCTGGTGCTGCAGATGCTGGCCGTCGGTGAGGAAACCGGCTCCGTCGATGCCATGCTGCTGGAGATTGGGGATTTTTACGAGCGTGAGATCGAGTACGATATCAGCCGCCTTTCCAGCGCCATTGAACCGATCCTTATCGTCATCATCGGCGGCATGGTGTTGGTGCTGGCCCTCGGCGTGTTCCTGCCCATGTGGAACATGGCCAGCGTCATGCGCGGAGGCTGAGTGGGGGTTATGAAACCCAAAACTCCGCGGCATCACAGGCGCTGGACTCTGCGGCTATTCGAGTGGGGGGTGCTGGTCTGTGTGATATTGATTCTAATGGGAGTGTTTCTGCGCAAAGTACGGCATCTGCAGGCCGAAGCCGAGCGGCTCAACGTTCAGGCGATGGTAGAAAATATGCGTGCCGCCGTGCTGCTTGCTGGCATCCTGCCTGCCAAACAGGTTTCGCAACGCTCCTTGGTAACTCCGGACGGCAACCCCGCGGCACTGCTTCAGGCACAAATGGGTCTGGTCCCTGCCGGTTATCTGGGCGAACTGGACGAGGCGGATCCCTACCGGATTGCGAAGGGGAGCTGGTATTTTGACCGTGCCCGGCAGGCACTGGTCTACCGTCTGCGCAGTACGGACGGATTTACAAGCCCGCTGCCCGGCCCGGCTCGCATCCGTCTATGCCTCCGCAAAGGGGCTAGCGGCGAAAACGGCGGTCTCCCCTTGCAGCTTGAGGCGTGTGAGCCATATCGGTGGCAGACGGGAAAATAGATGGTCGCTAATTTAATATTGTGTTCCTAATAAAAAAATGACATATTTTTGTCATTTCTAAGAAAGCTGGTTGTGCTAGTGTGCGAAAAATGTCACTAATTTGGCATTTGGATAGGCAGGCTCGTATTGAAGGTTTAAAGTCCTGAGAAGTTGAGTGGGATCGGCCTTCGTTGTATCAACTTCATTTTATGTAAAACAAAGGAGAGAAAACATGAAGAGTCAAAGCGGTTTTACCTTGATTGAACTGGTGGTGGTTATTGTGGTTTTGGGCATTCTGGCGGCTGTTGCTGTACCGAAGTATGTGGACCTGAAAACCGAGGCTGCCGATGCTCAAGCTCAAGGGGTTTTAGGTGCGGCACAAGCTGCAACGACATTGAATCATGCTGCCAAGCTTGTAGGGAAGGCTGCGGCAGATCTACCTGGTTATGATGCTTCCGATTGTTCTTCCGGGTTGATTGCGGGTACTGAGGCTGGTACATGTCTTGAAAATGCTATGGAGTCTTTGCCGACTGGCTGGAGTGCGACCCTTAAAACTATTCATGCGACTATCGGAACTAAAACTTACACAATTACAGTCACTGACGAAACTACTACTGCTCCTGCAACGTTAGCTCTTACTGAAAGCTAAAGCAGGTTTTTATTAAATATTATATAGTTTTCTAGTTGTGTTGGTTAAGTTTTTGACTTGTCTTGGTTGGTCGCCAACAAATTATTAAAATGATTAATTGGGCCCACATTCAGTATGTTGATTGTGGGCCTTTTTATTGTGTGCGCCAGGGCATGGCGCGTGGCGCGAAGGGGAAAAGGGGAAAAGGGGAAAAGGGGAAAAGGGGAAAAGGGGAAAAGGGGAAAAGGGGAAAAGGGGAAAAGGGGAAAAGGGGGCAGGCTTCCAAGTTGACAAGTTTGGTTTGATGGGTAAGTTAGGCCATGGTACACAAACCACGCCCCATATCTTCGGTGGGGTGTGTCATGTCATGCTGCGCTGCAACGGCAGTGAGGATATCTTCTTTTCCGACGCGGACTACAACCGTTTTTACCTGTTGTTGCAGGCTGGTGCAAGGCGATTCCGTTATCGCGTTCATGGTCTTCGCTGCATGACCAATCACCTTCACCTGGTTCTACAGGTGAGCGATATTCCCCTTTCCCAAAGTATGTAAAATCTTTCTTTTCGCTATTCCCAACCGATCAACCGTTGTCGCAATCGTCGTGGGCATATTTTTCAGGGCCGTTTCAAAGTGTTGCTGGTGGATGCCGACAACTATCTGTTAGATGATCTTCCCTCAATTCCAGTGTAAATTTGGAGGACTGCCCCGCATTTGTACTCTTGAGAGGTTGAAGTATTAATAGCGAGAAAATATTAATTGTGGTGTAATGAAAAATGTCATATATATGACAGACACAAAAAACTTCCGATCTTGAGGCAAAACAATGCGGAATCAAACTGGGTTTACCCTGATCGAGGTGGTGACGGTGATAGTGGTCTTGGGTATTATGGCTGCGGTGGCCGTGCCGAGGTTTGTCGATATGCGGGAAGAGGCGCTCGAAGCTTCAAAAGCAGCTATGAGTGGTGTGGTCAAGTCGGCCCATGCTTTGCTCGTGGCCAGAAATGCAGTCAATGGCGAGTCTTCGGTGTGGCCGTCGGTCGAGGAATTGGCCTCTGGGATCGTTGGGGAAAAGATTTCTGCCAAGGACGATGGGGTAGAAGTGTTCATCGATGGAGTTGCCTACGTTGTGCCGACCTATTCGGACAGTGATTGCACCCAAAGAACGAAGGACAAGGTAAAGAAAGTTAAGGACAAAGATAAAAAAGAAAAAGCTGGTGATGAGGTCCAGTGTGTAGGTTCCATCCCCTGAAACATATTTCAAGCCCCGCTCTTTCCCCATTTTACATGGATCACCAAGCACGTTTTGACGTTCCCTCGATTTTATCCTCCCCCCCCCAGTGAGTCACTACCAGTCCTCCCATTGATTTGACCGGCATGGCTCCTTTAATACTTTTCTCTTCTCACAAATAAGGTGAATTTTAATAAACGGTTGCAACCGAAGGGGGAAATATTCCATACTGTGAACCGAATTTGACACTGGAACAGGGGCGGATTTCCATCATGAATTCCGTGGCTTGATTCCTGTTTTTCCCATCAATAAGAAGCCTTCTCATGACACTTACCGTTGTCCTGAAACGATGCGGTTTTACCCTGATCGAGTTAGTCGTCACCATGGTGCTGATCGGCATTTTGGCTGCAGTGGCCCTGCCGCGTTTTTTCGATGCCACGGCGTTTCATAGCCGTGGTTTTTACGATGAGGTGATTCAGGCGGCGCGTTATGGACAAAAACTTGCGGTGGCGAGCGGTTGCGATGTGGCGTTGAGCATCAGCGGCGGCAGTTTCGCCTTGTATCAGCGGGCCGACAGTTGCACGAGCGGTGCTTTCACCCGGGCGGTACTCAGGCCAGCGGGCAGCGATGCGTTCTCGGCTATGGCGCCATCCGGAGTATCTCTGTCGGCGACGGCGTCTTCAATTGTTTTTGATTCGTTGGGGCGGGCGACCCCCGGTGGCGTCACGGTGTCGGTTGATGAACGCAGCTTTACCATTGTCGGCGAGAGCGGTTACGTGGATGGTTTATGAGCAGGGTTAACGGCAGCGGGAATAGTCGGGGTTTTACCCTGATCGAACTGGTGATCTCCATGGTGGTGGTCTCCATCGCCCTGGGCGGAGTGCTGATGGTGATGAATTATACTGTGCAGCACAGTGCCGATCCCATGTTGCAACACCAGGCAGTGGCCATTGCCGAGGCCTATCTTGAGGAAGCGATGCTACGCTCGTTTGCGGATCCGGATGGGATAGATGGTGAAACGGCCCGCGATTTACTGGACGATGTGGACGACTATGACGGTCTGAGCAATGTCGGTGCCCGCGATCAGGAAGGCACGGCGATTGCCGGTCTTGAGGCTTATACTATTTCTGTGGCTGTGGCCAATGCGGCTTTTAACGGAATCTCGGCCGCCGATTGCAAAAAAGTGACGGTGACGGTTACTCATCCCAGTGGGATTAACATAACGCTGAGCGGTCATCGCACCAATTATTGATGGCCTTTGAAATAAGGCGATATCACCGCGGAGTACGCTGAGTTCGCTGAGAAAAACCCCTTTACATCGTGTAATAACAGGGATGTACAGGATACACAGGATGACAACCAAGAACTATGTTCTTAAGACTTTATCCTGAACATCCTGATTATCCCTGTTGGATTAGGTGGTAAGGATTTATGGTTTTTTTCCAAAGATTTCTATTTTTGATAATTGTTTGGGTGTTAGGAACTTTTCCGCGCCCTCTGCGAGCTCAGCGGTAAAAAAACAGTTTCTACTTTCCATTTTATACTGAGGTCCCGATGCAGCAGCTTTTTGCCCGCCATGATTCCGAACACGGCTTCACCCTGGTGGAGATGATCGTGGTGATGGTGATCATCGGAATTCTGGCGAGTCTGGGGGGGCTGTTCATTGCGCGCCCCATCGAGGGTTTTCTCGATCTGTCACGGCGCGCGACCCTGGTCGATGCCGCAGAAAGCTCTTTGCGCCGCATGCAGCGCGATGTACGCCAGGCACTGCCCAACAGTGTGCGTATCGGCTGCGGGGATCAGTGTCTTGAAGTTTTGCACACGGTTGACGGTGGTCGCTATCGGGCCTATGGTCCCGGCAATGTCCTTGATTTCATCCAGTCGGACGCCGACGGATTCGACGTGCTCGGTACCTTATCCGCCACTCCAAGCGTCGGCGATGACCTGGTGATTTACAACCTGGCTGCTGGCGGAGTAAGCGGCAATGCCTATCTGGGTGACAACCGTCGGTCGGTGGCGTCAGGCAGCAGCGAAACGCACATCAATTTTACTCCTCAGGATCGTTTCCCTCGTTCCTCCCCCTATCAGCGGTTTTTTCTTGTGGATGAAGCGGTCAGTTACGTGTGCGACCCGGTTGCCGGCACATTGACCCGTTATGCCGGGTATGCCATTTCCACCTCGCAATCGGTCGCTCCAGGCGGCAGTGCCGCCATCATGACCCGGCATCTGAATGCCTGTTCCTTCGTTTATCATCCCGGTACACCGGAGCGGGCCGGATTGGTCACCATGCGATTGCAGCTCGCCGAAGAGGGCGAATCCGTCACACTTATGCAGCAGGTACACGTGGAGAACGCGCCATGATCGATAGGGGCCTGCTCGGTTCGCAAAAAGGGTTTTCCATCGTGACCGCCCTGTTCATCCTGCTGGTGCTGGCGGTGCTGGGTGGCTTCATGGTAACCATGAGTGGCGTGCAGAGTCGTACCTCCCTGTGGGCGTTGCAGGGGGCGCGGGCCTATCACGCAGCCCGCAGCGGGCTGGAGTGGGGTGTTTTTCAGGATCTCTCCGCCGGTGCCTGCGTGTCTGATACCTTTACCGTTGATGGTTTTACCGTGAGCGTGACCTGCAGCGAGGAGTCGTTTACCGAGGGCGGACAGAATTACAAGGTCTATAGCTTGACCTCCTTGGCGCAAACCGGAATTTATGGCAGCAACGATTATATCTCAAGGCAGTTGCGGGCCAGGATTACGGGAGCTACGCCATGATAGATAATAGTTTTTCAAAAGATGCAAGGTGGGTCCCAACTCTACTGGCGCTGGCAGTCATGTTCCTTGTTATCGGATCAGGTATTTCCCCGCCTTGTGTTTATGCCGCTGGCTGCTCCCCCCATATCGGGGATATGACCATCAATGAGGTTTATGAACTGGGCAGTGAGTCGTGGGTGGAGGTGCGCCTTCTGGATACCTCGTTGTCTTCGACTGTTTATAATCAGTGGTACATCCAGGTGTGTGCGAAAGGGGGATCCTGCGGTACCTATTCCATTTCCAGTGGGGAGGTTTTATTGCCGGATAGTTATCCATCCTGGATCACGCTGGATGTAAGCTCGCAGGATGTCAATCTCCAGTCCAATGGCGGTATGGAGGTTCTTCTGTTTGATGAAAACGGTGATGTGATCGATTATCTGTCGGTCAATAACCTTTATTCGCAACAGCCGGATTGCTCAAGTTTTCTGTATCCCACCGCGACTGGCAAACTCTTGTCCAGCCTGAAAGGCATTTACCGTTCCCCCGACGGAACCGGCGATTGGGAGGAGCTTGGTTCGCCAGGTGCTACGGGGGAACCCACAACCGGTTATGATAACGACACACAAGATGCCTTCCCTGTTGTTCCCGTTGCCGAATGGCGTTTTGACGAGTGTGGGTATGACGGCACTTTGGCAATGGACAGTCAGGGATCCCATGATGCTGTCGCTTATAATGCAGTAACCAGCGAAGCGGACGCTGTGGTGGGCCGGTCTGCGGTTTTAAGCTCTTCGAATCAAAAGTTTATCGCCAACAGCGATGTGCCGATGACATCTCTGTGGACCGTCAGTGTCTGGTTCCAATGGCCGTATTCGACCAGCGAGGGTTCGCGCTATCATATTCTGGGGGCGATGGCCGGCGGCGGCGATATCATGTGGATAGATGACCATACTGACCGGTGGGGCATCTGGGATGGAAAGACATCTTACGATGGAACTTATCAGTTCTCTTCATTGTCCGAAGGCTGGCACCATATGGTTGTGGTGGGTACCAGGGAGTGGATTGGAGGGAAATGGTGGGGGTATTGGGTCGAACGTAGCGACCTTTACATCGATGGGAGCCGAGTTGATTCAATTAATGCCAGAAGTAATGGTAATTTGCATTATATCGGTACTTCGTATGATACCTATCTCGGAAACCAGGGGTTCCGCGCGTCGCTGGATGAATTTCTGGTTTTTGATGAGGCTTTGGAGAGTGATGAAATTCGGGATCTCTATGATCTGCAAGTAGCTGGTCGCAACCTGGACGGGACTTATCGGTCGGATATCCTATGTGGGGCAGGCATCGATCATTTCGAGATCGTGCATGACGGCTCGGCTTTGACCTGTGCTCCGGAAACAGTGACGGTGCGGGCCTGTGCCGATGACGCTGATCCCTGCACCCTGTATACCGATGATGTGCAGATTACTTTGTCGCCTTCCGTTTGGATCAATGGAAATAGTCAAACCCTTGTCAACGGTAGCGATACTTTTCGCTTGCGGCATACCACCGCGGAGACCGTGACCCTCTCCGTTGTCGGGAATCCGGCCGCGGATCAGCCTGTGCAGTGTGTGGATGGCAGTAGCGGGGATTCCTGTAGCATGGTGTTCCATGAATCCGGATTTTTGTTCGATGTGCCCGATATGCAAGCCTGCACCGATAAGGAAAGCATCACCTTTTCCGCTGTTCGCGCCGATGCCACGGCTGAACATTGTATCGGTGACGACAGTTTTGCGGATACGACCCGCAATGTGGCTTTCTGGTCCACTTACCAGGAGCCGGATACGGGGACCCTGGCTTTGGTGGTAAACGATACGGTGATCGGCGGGGCGGATCCCGGCACCGGGGTGTCTTTGACTTTCGATTCGGCAGCCAACAGTACGGTCAAGGTCCGATACTCTGATGCGGGACGGTTGCTGTTGTCTGCCCGCTTTTCCGGCAGTGGCGAGGAAGCCGGTCTGGTGATGGAGGGTAGTGACAGTTTTGTTGTGGCGCCAGATCATCTGCGGGTGCGTGCCAGCACCGATGGGACAACCTTGTTGGATAATACCACCTCTACGGGTGATCCGTTTTGGCCGGCGGGAGGGGCTTTTGAAGTCGAGGTCGCCGGAGTATGCGCCGATGGTACGGTGACTCCAAACTTTGCTGCGTCGACCATTATTGCTGCCACGGCGGGAAATCCTGCGGCCGGGACTTTCACCGGTGGGCCGTTTGCCGCAGGCGATTACATCGATGGGGTCGTTAGTGATAGCGCCACCTACAGTGAGGTCGGTACCGTTACCCTGCAAGCGGAAGCAGCCAACTATCTCGGCAGTGACATCGATGTGAGCGGCAGTGTGACCATCGGTCGTTTTACACCGCATCACTTCAGCACCTCTGTTAACAGCCCCTCGTTTGCCACGGGTTGCAGTGCCGGTGGGTTTACCTATGTCGGACAGGCTTTTAATTATGCCGATGTCCCGGTAATTACGGTCACCGCCAAAAATAAACAGGGAGACACGACGGCCAACTATACCGGCGAATGGTGGAAGATTACCGGTGCTACCCTTACGGGGAAAAACTACAGCGCTGCGGAAGGTTCCCTCGATGTCTCCGGCATCCCGACCTCGGATCCGGTGGTCTCAGATATCGGTGGTGGTTTGGGTCTGCTGACTTTTGACTCCGGCAGTGGCCTGAGCTTTGTACGCAGTGATCCGGTGGCGCCTTTCGATGCGGATATTAGTTTGGCCATTAATATATTCGATGCGGATGGCATAGCTGCCGATGCCAACCCGGTATCCTTCGGTGAGGCGACTGCCGGAAATGGTATCGCCTTCGATGCCGGCAAGGACATGCGCTGGGGGCGCCTTGTTATGAAAAATGCTTACGGCTCGGAGTTGCTGGCCCTGTCCATGCCTCTGCGCACCGAGTATTTTGACGGCACCGTTTTTGTGCAGAATCTGCAGGATGCTTGTACGGCGTTGGCACTTACTGACCTGGTGTTGAACAACGGCACAACAATTGTCCCCGGCGATCAACCCATCGCCGTCGGTAGCGGAAGCAGTCAGGCCACCCTGGGCAATATCCCCATGCTGACCGGCGATGCAGGTCTGATTTTCAGTGCTCCCGGCTCTGACGGTTATGTTCAGATGCGGGTCGATCTGTCGCTGCTGCCCTGGTTGCATTACGATTGGGACGGGGATGGCAGTCACGATGACGATCCGACTGCGCGTGCCAGCTTCGGTCTGTACAAGGGACGGCCCGGGATGATCTATATGCGGGAGAGCTTCCGCTAAACCGAGCGCATAAATTGGTTAGACTTGCCTCGGGTTCAAAGGGTGTGGAGGTAGATCGAAAATCAAAAACAGACTATGGTCTCGTCCACTCCTTTCAGGCACCAAGGACGGCATGCAATGTTTTCTTGGCGTCTTTGCGGTTTTAGTGAGCAAAGCGAACGAGCGTGAGATGCTTTCTGTGGACTCTGATTGAGTATATTCCAAAGGTATAATGCCCTGTAGATTTCGCGGCAATTGCTGTTCCCTCCAGAAAATACAGGTGTCTTACATTGAAGGCGGACTTGACCAAGGGCCATGATTCGTCTTTACTTGAGAAAAACTTTGCAACTTTCAATACATGACAAACCAACGGGAAAGGATCCCCTTATCATGACAGCACTGGGCAATATCGGTTTTATCGGTGGCGGCAATATGGGCGAGGCTCTTATCAAGGGATTGATCAAATCCGCGGTTCCGGCACACAACATTCGGGTGGCGGAGCCTAATGAGTCGCGCGCCCGGCAGTTGACGGAGCGTTACGGCGTCAATTGCAGCAGCGATGCCGCCGAGGTGGTGCAGCACAGCAACCTGATCGTGTTGGCGATCAAGCCACAAGTCGTACCAGCCGCCATGCCGGGCATCGCCGCGGCGTTCAGCGATGCCAAGTTGCTGGTATCGATCGCGGCCGGTGTGACCAGCCGCTCCCTTGAGGAGTATTTTGATGGTGCGCCTCGCGTGGTGCGCGTCATGCCCAATACCCCGGCATTGGCCGGCGCGGGCGCTACCGCTTTGTGTGCCGGTCTTCACGCCACCAAGGAGGATCTGGCCACTGCCATCCACCTGTTTGAGGGCGTAGGGACGGTTCATGTGGTCAGCGAAACCCAGATGGACGCCGTCACCGGTCTGTCCGGCAGCGGCCCGGCCTACGTTTATATGGTGATCGAGGCGATGGCTGCCGGTGGTGTTCTGGAAGGTTTGCCCATGGATACGGCATTGGCCCTGGCGACCCAGACGGTTTTTGGCACGGCGCAGCTGGTGAAGGAAAGCGGCGAGCATCCGGCAGTGCTGCGCGACAAAGTCTGTTCACCCGGTGGCACCACGATCGCGGCGGTCAAGGAGCTGGAAGAGAAGGGGCTGCGCGCGGCGCTTATCAAAGGTGTCTCTAAGGCGGCGAAGCGTTCCCGGGAGCTTGGCAAGGGGTAGTTTCTGCCCGGAAAAGGTGCTTTTTCACCCTGGCGGCGTCAATCTCGGGTTTGCTTGTGCGGCGTACTGATGTACGCCTCCGCGCAAAGCCTTGATTTCCTTGCCAGGATAAAAAATCCCCGCTTTCCGAATCAGAAACTATTCGGTTTCTATCCGACCGGAGTGGTTTCACGGGTTGCTACGAAACAAAGAAAGGCCGATCGTGCGATCGGCCTTTTCTTTGTTCACAATAGCGCTGCCAAGGTGGCCTTAGAAGGTCATGGCCAGGTCGATGGCGATGGCGACCACCGACAGGACAAAAATGATCAGGTAGTTCAGGCCTTCCTTGCTGACGGTCAGGGATGACAGGATGTAGCGGATGGCTTCGCGATCTTCATCGCCGAGCGTGCCGGCTTTGAGTTTGGGCAGAAGCTCCATGCCGATGATGGTGCGGCGGCGCTTAAGGGTAATGCGGTAACGATAAAGGAAAAACATGCAGTAGCCGATGACACCGACATACCAGATGGGGCGAAACAAAGCGGGCCACAGGCTGTTGGCCATGGGCAGAACCCGAAAACACAGAGATGACAAAAGGCCGGTCAGAAAGAATCCGTAAATGACGTAGGGTGGTACTTCCTTGGGTGGGGTCATAGTGGTTAACTCAAGTTGTTTGACGTAAGATGAAAAACCGTGACCTTTTAGGCCACGGATACGATATGCCAAAGGCCGTTCCCGGGGGAAACGGCCTTATTTTTTACACCGGCAAGAAGTACAGGCCGAAGCTTCCCGTTCTTTTTTCTCCGCATATTCGCGGTTTACTTTTTCGTAAAGCTCGATCTGCTCGGCCATGGAGAGTTTCTTTTTGCTCGACCTGCCGTGGCCAAGACAGGCGGCACAGCGTATATCGGAACACCATTGGCAGAATTTGCAGTCGGGACAGGGGTGTTTTTTTTCTTCCATAACTCTTCACCTCGATGTTTCATTGTAGGACCAGGCCTGAGACGTGGCAAGGTCTTTTTTGCTTTGTCTTCTTCAGCTGGCGAGGCGGTGGCGTTGATGGTTGAGATACCAGGCTTCGCAGAACTCGCAGGTGAGTAACAGGAAAATGGCCAGGGCGATACCCGGTATGGGAACGGGACTCAGCATGGCCAATGGCCAGGCCACTGCCAGGTAGGCGACTTTGGCCACCGTAGCCCAACCAAGGACCCCGGTGCGGTGGCACTGCGCAAACACGCCACGCCATAGATTAACCGCCCCATACAGGATGGGAAACAGCGCACAGCTGGCAAGGGGCAAAGCAATATAGGCGCGCAGATCGGCTTTCAGTCCCATGCACCAGCCCAGTACCGGCACATTGAGAGGGTATGCCACAGCCAGCATGATCAGAGCCATTATCGCGGCTACCAGCCGGGAAAAACGCATCAGTACGCGATAGTCCCGCTGGTCGTGAACCAGTGCCTGGTAAGCCTGCTGCAGGTTGCGCATGGGGCCGGCCAACAAAAAAATGAAGCCGCGTATGACTCCGAAGGCCGCCAGGGCTATGGTGGCGTCGGGCAGGCGACTGACGATAGCGCTGATCATCAGGGGGATAATCTGTTGCATGGAAGACGAAAAGGCTAGTGGCAGGCTGTAGCGAAACGTGTCGCGTACGCCATGTTCAGCGCTGCCTGTAGGAATGATTCCGCATTTGCAGGCAAACCAGAGCATCATCAGGCTTTCCACCGCGATACATCCCAGCAGGCCCAGCGCGCCGAGTTGCGGACCCGGGACGTGTCCGCCTGCCAGTAGCAGGATGACAACCAGAGAACCAATTCGGATCAGAGTGGACAGGGATACCAGTTCGGTGCGATGGGCGCGCATGACTATCCCTTGACACAGGCCGCGTATTCCGGTGAAAAAGGGCAAAAAAGCCAGAATTGCAATGACCTCACGGGCCCGTTTTGCAAGATCGGGCGACACGCCGATGAGTTGCTCAAACATGAATTGACCAAAGGGGGTCCAGGCAATCAGGGCCAGCATCATCGAAATACCCGAAGAAGCAGCCAGCACGAACAACGTAACGCTTATCAGCGAGCGGCGACCGCGAACCAGGGCGAGGGCAATGGTGTGGTTCTGATAACCGGGGGAAGCCAGGAACAGGTGCAGGGCGATGGCGACCGCAAAGGCGGCCAGATTGGCCACGGCATCGGCCTGGCGTGCCAGGGCCATGTTGATAATGTTATGGGAAAAGCTCATCAACTGGACATTGAGCATGAGCGGAAAGAAAAATCGCGAAATCTGTCGCAGGGACAGCGGCGTTGCTTGGTTCATGAAGGAAATCAGTCCGGTAAAGGGTGACGCGTGCCTTGCTCAGGCCGGAAACAGGCGCAGCAGGTCCTGTGGGGTCTCGGCCAGATAGTCGTAAGGGAATCCATCCGTGCGGCCTATGCCCCAGGCGCAAAAGCAGGTTTTGACCCCGGCGGCGTGGCCGGCACGCAGGTCGGTATGGTGGTCGCCGATCATGACAGCGTGCTCGACATCGGCCCGCATGTCACGCAGCGCCATAAAGACGGGGGCAGGATCAGGTTTCTTGGGGAGATTGCCGTTGGCGCCGACGATGCTGGTAAAAAAGGCCGTAAGACCCAATTCGTATAGCAGTCGCAAAGTCATGTCGTAAGGTTTGTTGGTGACAACGGCCATGTTTTTACCCTGGTGGGCCATGAGGAAATCGCCGATTCCGGGATACAGGACGGTCTGGTCGAGCAGGTGTTCATTGTAAAGGTGCAGGAATCTTCGAAGATGCTGTTCTGAAAATACATTTTCAGGCAGTGCGCGGCGCACCAGCATGGTGGCCCCGTCGCCGACATAGTCGCGCACCTGATCGATGGGCAGAGGCCCAAGATCGAGTTCTTCGCGCAGCAGGTTTACCGCGGTACCAAGGTCGGCGACCGAGTCAACGAGGGTACCGTCAAGGTCGAACAACAGAGTGTCAAAAGCCATGGCGCGTACCTCCGGTGATGTTTTTGGTTTGCGCAGCGGGAAAAGAGAATTATTTTACCACGAAGAGCACGAAGGACACGGAGAAGTTCCAATAACGACAAAGCTACCACGAACAGGGATATTCAGGATAGACAGGATGAAAACCAGGGGACTTGGGTTTATAGCCTGCATATTCCTGTAAAAGCAAGATTGACTGGGACAACGATCATCAACATATAAGATCACGAAAATAATAGGGAGCTTCTTTTGCTTCTGCTAAAAAGAGATTTTTCGATGTATTGTCCGAGAACTTCAAATTCTTGGAGAAATTCTATCTTATCCGGATTGGTAGGATCTTCGCCTTGGTTCTCTTCGTGTTCTTCGCGTCCTTCGTGGTGTGAAAAATACGACAAACCTGCACCTCGTTATTTGTGTCGAGGATGCTGAAACAAGTGATTAAAAGAGGTTCTTGATATAAGCGAACAGGCCCGCCTCCTCGACCTTGTAATAGAGGATAATGCCGACCGCCACCGGTGCCACAAAGCGGATTAAAAAATGCCAGGTAGGATAGACCCAGGCGGAACCGCCGGCCAGCAACTCCTCCTTCTCCTCATGACCGCTCCAGAACCAGCCGACATACACGGCCGTGAGCAGGCCGCTGATGGGCAATAGGTAATTGGAGGCGATAAGGTCGATGGAATCGAAGACCCCCAGTTTTCCAATGGGGGTGAGATGGGTCAGCAGGTTGCTGGACAGGGCCGAGGGGATGCCGACGACAAACGCCAGTGCCGCCAGAACAGCGGTGGCGCGTTTGCGGTCCCAGCCCCGTTCGTCGATAAGGTAGGCGACCTGCGATTCGAGCAGCGAGATGGCGCTGGTCAAGGCGGCGAACGCCAAAAGCAAAAAGAACAGCAGGGCAAGTATGTTACCGCCTGGAAGACTGGAAAAAACCATCGGAATAGTTTTGAAAACCAGTCCCGGACCGGCTCCGGGTTGCATCCCGGCGGAAAACACGATAGGGAAAATGGCCAGTCCCGCCATGAGAGCGATGCCGGTATCGAGCAGTGCGATACGCAGACCGGCATCGAACAGGTTCTCCTGCCGACTCAGGTAGGAGCCGTAGGTGATCATGGCTGCCATGCCGAGGGACAGGGTGAAGAAGGCATGCCCGAGTGCTTCCAGCACCGCGCCGGGGGTCAGTTTGCGGAAGTCGGGACGGAACATGAACTCAAGTCCTTGCCGGGCGCCATCGCTGAGCATGCCATTGATAAATAGCAGCACCAGCAAACCAAGCAGTACAGGCATGAGGATCTTGCTCCAGCGTTCGATCCCCTTTTGCACACCGCCGATAACGATGCCCAGGCACAGCCCGATAAAGGTGAAATGCCACAATACCTGGCGAAAGCCATTCTTTTCCAAACCCTCGAACATGGCATTGATCTGCGTGGCAATGTGCGAGGAGGCCGTGCCGGGAATGGCGGAGAAGGAGCCCGTCAGGGCACGAAACAGGTAGTCCAGGGTCCAGCCGGCGACCACCGAATAGTAGGACAGGATAACAAAGGCGGCAAGGATACTGACCCACCCCGCCAGTTGCCAGGGCGAGCGGCGGCCCTCCAGGCGTAAAAAGGCACCGACGGCGTCGCGCCGGGTATGTCTGCCTATCATCAGCTCCGCCATCATGATAGGCAGTCCGACCAGAGCAATGCAGACCAGGTAGACCAGCACGAAAGCGCCGCCACCGTTATTGCCGGTGATGTAGGGAAACTTCCAGATGTTACCGAGACCCACGGCGCTGCCGGCGGCCGCCAGGATGAAGCCGAGGCGTGATCCCCACAGGGCACGGGGTTGGCTGGAATCTGACATGCGGTTACCTCAATAGCGTGAACCGAAGATGGCGGAACCGACCCGCACCAGTGTGGCGCCTTCTTCGATGGCTGCTTCAAAGTCGTGGCTCATGCCCATGGACAACTCCCGCATTTCGACCCCCGCAAGCTGCAGTGCGGCTATGCTATCGGCAAGTTGGCGCAGGCGGCGGAAAAAAGGACGCACTTCCTCAGGATCATCCAGGTAAGGCGGCAGGGCCATCAGTCCGCGGATGCGCACGTGGGGCAGCTGTGCAACCTGGCGTACCAGATCCTGCAGGGCCGCCTCATCGGTACCCGATTTGCTCTCTTCTTCGCCGAGGTTGACCTGAATCAGGATGTCTACGGGTTTGTCGAGCTTGCTCCATTGACGATCGATTTCCTTGGCCAGAGACAGCCGGTCGACGGAATGGATCATGGCCACTTTGCCGCGCAGGTACTTGACCTTGTTGGTCTGCAGGCTGCCGATAAAGTGCCACGTCACCGGGGTGGTGACTTCTTCGGTCTTGGCCACAAACTCCTGCACGTAATTTTCGCCAAACAGGGTCTGGCCGCTTTCTGCTGCCTGGTCGATCATGGCGGCAGGCTTGGTTTTGGAGACTGCTACCAGCTGGACGTCGTCCGGGTTGCGGTTGGCACGCTTACAGGCAGCGTCTATGCGCTCATGGATGTTTTGCAGGTTTGTCTGGATACTCATGGCGGATCCTTCCGGTGACCGGCATGCGGGTCAAGATGGGGATTCCAAGTGGGCGGAGCGAGGCAACTCGGTCTCGAACAGGCGCACGGCGCCTAACCTCTCCAGGGTCTCGACCACCTCGCACAGTGGCAAACCGACAACGTTGGTGTAGCTGCCTTCAATTGCGGGAATCATGAAAGCACCTACCCCCTGGATGGCATACGCACCGGCCTTGCCGAACGGCTCGCCGGTGGCAATGTACCCCTGAATCTCCCGCTCTGTCAACTCCCGGAACCGTACCGCGGTCGTGACGGCCTGCGCCACTTCCTGTCCGGTTGCCCGGTCGATAACGGCGTAGCCGGAAATGACGTTATGACTGCGGCCGGAAAGCGAACGCAGCATGGCAGCGGCATCGGCGGCATCGGTCGGTTTACCGAGGATGGTTGCGTCGCGCACCACCACCGTGTCGCTGCCGATGAACCAGCGCCCCGCAATCTCGGGGCGACGTGCCACCTCGCGTGCCTTGAGCAGGCTCAGGCGCGTGACGTGTTGCTGAGGGGTCTCCTGCGGCAATACCTCTTCCGGCGCGTCGCTGGGGATAACGGTAAATGAGATGCCGACTCCGGCCAGCAACTGGCTGCGACGCGGCGAGGCGGAAGCCAGCACGATGCCATTGTCCGTGGGGGCGGAATAAAAGAGAGGTTCAGTCTTCATGGGGCTCTTCCTGGGGCAAGGGGCTGATAGCTGGGAGATGAGGCAATACCTGCTGCCGCCACGGTTCCAGATCGGTCAAGGCACGTTCGGCCATGGCCAGTCGTCGGTCAGCCCGCTTGCGCTTGCGTCCCTCCAGGGGCGGGAATAAGCCATAGTTGACATTCATCGGCTGAAAATCATCGGGGCTGGATAAAGACAGATGACCGAGCAGGGCGCCGAGGGCCGTGGTTACCGGCGGGAGAGCGACTGGTCGGTTCTGCAGTTGTCCCGCCGCGAACAGTCCAGCCAAAAAGCCGCAGGCGGCCGATTCGACATAACCTTCCACCCCGGTGATCTGCCCGGCAAAAAACAGCCGGTCATCGGTCTTCAGGCGCAAGTGGCTGTCCAGACAGCTCGGAGCGTTGATGAAGGTATTGCGATGCATGCTGCCGAGGCGTTCGAAGTTGGCGTTCTGCAGGCCGGGGATGGTGCGGAAAATGCGACGCTGCTCCGGGTAGGTTAACTTGGTCTGGAACCCGACCATGTTGAACAGGGTGGCGTGCCGGTTGTCCTGGCGCAGTTGTACCACGGCAAAAGCTTCGCGACCGGTGCGCGGATCGGGCAACCCCACCGGTTTCATGGGGCCGAAGGCAAGGGTCAGATCGCCGCGTTCCGCCATTTCTTCCACAGGCATGCAGCCTTCGAAGTGCACGACTTTTTCAAATTCTTTTCCCGGAACCTTTTCCGCAGATTTGAGGGCCTCGATGAAGTCAAAGTATTCCTCGCGCGACAACGGACAGTTGATGTAATCATCCCCGCCGCGCCCGTAACGGGAGGCTTTCCAGGCGATGCTGTAGTCGATGCTGTCGGCTTCGATTATAGGGGCGATAGCATCGTAAAAGTAGAGATGTTCACTGCCGGTCAGTCGGGCGATCTCCGCAGCGAGGGCATCCGAGGTCAGCGGACCGGTGGCGATGATGACCGTGCCTTCGGGCGGGATGCTGACTTGCTCGGCGCGTTGCAGGGTGATGAGGGGATGACGGTTGATGCGTTCGGTGATGGTGCAGGAAAAAGCGTCCCGGTCGACGGCCAGAGCACCGCCCGCAGGCACTGCGGTGGCATCGGCAGCCTGCATGAAAAGGGTCGCGCAGCGCCGCAATTCTTCTTTGAGGCAACCGACCGCATTGTTCATCCCTGCGCCGCGCAAACTGTTGGAGCAGACCAGTTCGGCCAGATCCGGATTGTGGTGCGCGGGGGAAAAGGTATGCGGTTTCATCTCCAGCAGGGTCACCTGCAGACCTTGTTCGGCAGCCTGCCAGGCAGCCTCGCAGCCGGCCAGACCGGCCCCGATGATAGTAAGGGTGGGTGACGTTTGATTTGTATGGCTCATAGTCGTCTCGCGGCGCCTTTTGCAGGGGCGCCAATAATGCAGAAACGACCGGGCCGCAAAGCCCGGTCGCTCGTAAGAATCGATGTGAAAAGCAACGGCACTATTTGTCGTCGTCGGACTTCGCAGCTTTTTTGGCCGGGGCTTTTTTCGTTGCCGTCTTTTTGGTTACGGCCTTTTTGGCGTCAGGCTTTTCAGCCTCTGCCTTTTTGGTGGTCTTTTTGGCTGTAGCCGGTTTTGCGGCCGTGGTTTTCTTTGTCGCGGTTTTCTTTTCCGCGGTTTTCTTTTCCGCGGTTTTAGCCGCGGCTTTTTTGGGGGCTGCCTTGGCCTTGGGGGCAGCTTTGACTTTCGGTTCCGGTGGAATCAACACTTCGGTCCAGTCGCATGTCTCCTGGGGGCACTTGCGGAAGGTACCCTGGCGCTTGGTGACTTTTTCCACCACCAGCGGGAATTTGCACTTAGGACAAGGTTCCTCAATAGGCAGATCCCATAGGGCATATTTGCATTGCGGATAGCGGTTGCAGGAATAGAAAATCTTGCCGTAGCGGCTTTTCTTTTCCATCAACTCCCCTTCGCCGCACTGGGGACAGGTAATGCCGAGGGACTTGGGCTTGACCAGAGGTTGAATATTCTTGCACGCAGGATAGGCCGAACATGCCAGGAACTTGCCATAGCGGCCTTCCTTGATAAGCATGGGGGCGCTGCATTTGTCGCATGTCTGATCCGACATGACCGGTTCTTCACGCTCGCCGCCATTCAGAGGTTCCGTATAGCGGCATTCGGGGAATCCGGAACAGGCCAGAAACCGTCCTGCTCTGCCGAGTTTAATAACCAGCGGTTTGCTGCACTCGGGGCAGGTGCGGTCGGTCTTCTCGGTGGTCACATCCTGCTTGGAAATCTGGGTTTCCTTTTCTTTAAGCAGGGAGATGAACGGTCCCCAGAAATCGTGCAGAACCGGTTGCCATTCCCGTTCGCCGCGTGAGATGGCGTCAAGATCTTCTTCCATCTGGGCGGTGAAATCGTAATCGACGTACTTGTTGAAATGGTTGACCAGCAGATCGTTGACCACCATCCCCACATCCTCGGTATAAAACGCACGTTTTTCAAGGCGCACGTATTTACGGGTCACCAACGTGTTGAGTGTTGAGGCATAGGTCGAGGGGCGGCCGATGCCGTGCTCTTCGAGGGTTTTTACGAGACTGGCCTCGGTATAACGTGGCGGCGGTTGGGTAAAGTGCTGGGAAGGCAGCACTTCGCGGCAATCGAGGGGTTGTTCCTTGTCCAGCGCCGGCAGGGTGCTTTCCCCCTGATTGTCCTGATCTTCAGGGTTGTCGATATCCTCGATATACAGCTTCATGAAGCCGGGGAATCGAACCACCTGGCCGGAAGCCCTGAATATGAAGCGTTCCCCGGCACCGATGTCGACGGTGGTGGCATCCAGAATAGCCGAAGCCATCTGTGAGGCCACGGTACGCTGCCAGATAAGCCGGTACATTTTGTACTGGTCGGAGCTTAAGTGAGGTTTGATCTTGTCCGGCAGGTTGGCCAATGACGTGGGGCGCACGGCTTCGTGAGCCTCTTGGGCGTTTTTGGCTTTGTTTTTGAAAACGCGCGGTTGGCTCAGAGCGTAATCCTCGCCGTACATACGGGTGATGACTTCGCGAGCTTCATCGGTTGCAACCTGCGACAGGGCCACCGAGTCGGTACGCATATAAGTGATAAGACCCTCGAGCCCATTGCCGACGTCAATCCCTTCATAGAGTTTTTGCGCCACCGTCATGGTCTTGCGGGCGGAAAATCCGAGTTTTCGGCTGGCTTCCTGTTGCAAGGTACTGGTGGTGAAAGGAGCGGCAGGGTTGCGCTTTTTGGAGGTCTGCTTGAGGTTGTTTACCTGGAACGACTGGCTGGCGATGGCATCGACCAGTTCCTGCGCCTGGGCCTGCTGGGCGATGTCGAATTTATCGAGGGGTTGGCCATCGACGGCGTGCAGTCGGGCCTGAAAAACCGCGCCCTGTTCGGTGCCCATTTGGGCTTCGATGGTCCAGTACTCGCGCGGTTCGAAAGCCTGAATCGCTTTTTCCCGTTCGCAGATCAGACGCAGAGCTACAGATTGCACACGCCCGGCGGACAATCCGTAGCGGATCTTCTTCCATAGAAACGGCGACAGGTTGAACCCGACCAGGTAGTCGAGCACCGAGCGGGCTTGCTGGGCATCGACCAGTTCGCGAGAAATATGCCCGGGGTGAGCGACCGCTTCCTGGATGGCGTTTTTGGTTATTTCATGAAATGTAACCCGTTTGACGATCGGGGTCTTGGCATTTTCGGGAATTTCCAGAGCTTCCAGCAAATGCCAGGCGATCGCTTCTCCCTCGCGGTCGGGGTCAGTGGCCAGAATCAGTTCGCGGCTTTTTTTGACCTCTTTTTTTAGAAGCTCTATGTGCTTCTGGCTTTCCGGGAGGATATGGTACAGGGGGGCAAAATCATGGTCCACGTCGACGGAACCTTGCTTGCTCGGCAGGGCTCGCACGTGACCGTAGGAAGCCAGGACCTTATAGCCCGGGCCGAGAAATTTTTCGATGGTTTTCGCCTTGGCAGGCGATTCGACTATTACCAGGGATTGTGCCATGAATGCCTCGATTTGAAGGTCTGTCTATTGAGGAGGGCATGCATCTTGTCCCCGTGCCAACCATGAAACAAAAGGCTGCAGAGTATCCGCAGCCTAAAGATAGTTTCAGTGATAAAGCCGAGTCCAGTCATCATCCATGAAGCAATCAACCTCGCGCATCCATTCGTGGTGCGAATGGGAGAAGAGGGTCAGCGCCGTCAGGGTTTTGATGTCCTTAAGGCTGACTTCGTCTTCATCGGTGTGCAAAGCTTTCTGGATGATTTCCTCCAGAATGTTTTCGTCAATGATGCCCATCTCGCGCACACGCATCAGGAAACCGCGCGCATCCCTCTCGATGGCCTGACATTCTTCGGATGTGAAAATGCGCTGACTTGGGATTGACAGGGATTGAGCGAGCTGGTCGGAATTTTGATGCAAGGACAGGTTTTCCATCCAGTGAAAAGCTGCATCGATCTCCTCAGACTCAAACCCTATTGCCAGCAATTCCTCGACGAGGTCGCCGTTTGCCGGCAGTTGACCATCTTCCATGATGTAATGGGCGATGATGCTAACGATGGCCAAGACCCGTTCTTTCAGAGGGTTTCCGGTCATAAACCTCCATCTGCTCAGGAGCTCCGTTTGCGCACGAAGCGCATGCCGGGAAGCTGAATTGCTCCGTTGGCAAGTTCCAAGTGGAGTAAAATAGCGGAAACCTCCATGGGTGTCAAGCCGCATTTCCTGGCCAGTTCGTCGACATGCATGGGGGAGTCCTGAAGTTCTTGATAGACCCTTAGCTCTTGGCCTGAGAGTTGATTTTCGAGAGGGTCCTCCTCGGGAGACGGCCTGCTGTCCGCAAATCCGGGACGTAGAACATCGAGAATGTCGGCACTTTCGGTAACCAGGTGGGCACCGTCCTTGAGGAGTTGGTTGGTGCCGCAACTCGCGGGGCTATAGGCGGGTCCAGGAATAGCGAATACTTCACGTCCCTGGTCGAGGGCGAATCCAGCGGTGATCAGAGACCCGCTTCGAACGGCCGCTTCCACAACCAGGACGCCTTGACACATACCGCTTATGATGCGGTTACGGCCAGGAAAATGCCTGGCCAGAGGTGCGGTGTCAGGCGGGTATTCCGACAGGATAGCTCCGCCTCGGGCCGGAATGTCCTCAAACAGATGGGCATTGTCCCGGGGATAGATACGGTCGATGCCGCAGCCGAGAACTGCCACTGTTGCGCCGTTTGCGGCCAGAGCTCCTTCGTGGGCGGCGCGGTCAATCCCCCGTGCCAGACCGCTGACAATGGCAATGCCCTGGGCGGCAATCTGTCGACAAAGGGTGTGTGTGAGTTGTTGGCTTGCGGTGGAGGCTTGCCGCGCTCCTACCACAGCGAGCCCGGGATGGCGGGGCAGACGGCCCCTGACATAAAGCAGCGCAGGTGGGTCGTAGATGGCGCGGAGCAGCGCAGGGTAATTCTCCGCATCCCATAAAGAGACGATGCGGACCTCGAATCGCGCCAGGTTCTCCAGGGTTTCTAAAAATAGTGGAGAGTTCTCTCCGGGCAAAGCTTCGGCAACGGTACCGCGTATGTTTGCGCGCCTTTTCCACTCAACGGGGCCGGCATCAAGCGCCGCCTCGGGAGAGCCGAAAGCTTCCATTAAGCTAATGATGCTGGCTCGCCCGAGCCCAGGGGTAAGATGCAGTCGAAGCCAGGATTGTTCTGTGGGAGTCATGGTCGGTTCATCCTGCGCCAAGAAAAAAAGGATTGAATGACTTCAATCCTTTTTTTGTTCCGTTGGGTGGGGAGGTCCTCTTTATTGATCCACCGTACAAACCTGATCGCCGGTATAGATGGGGCTAACCGATTTCAGTATCAGTGCTGCCGAAGTTTGAGGCTGGGAACTCAAAATCACGGCGGCTCCAAGCAGTTCGTCGGGTAAATCGACCCGATGGCCCGGCAGGGTGCGATGGGTTGTTTGACGCGGGCGCGTAATATAAACCATGTTGCCGGGTTCGAGACCGTCTTCAAAACCAAGATCAAGATAGACAACGTCGTGTTGGCTCAAGGCGATTTTTTCCCGACTGTTGGCGACAACGTAGCCCATCAGCGGGGCGGCGGATTTTTTGAGAACGATTTCGCGGCTGGCCGGTTCTTTAGGGATCAATAGGGCGCCGCGGGTAATCTCTTTGGTTACCTGGCTGATAACGGCGGTAGCCACAGGAGGGTTGACAGCGGTGATCCGGGCTTCGCCAAGATGGCTTATCCGGTGGCCGAGAACTTCCTTGCTGACGGGATGGGTGACTTTTTCGCCCACCTCGACCAGGGTATAGATATCCCCGGGTTGCAGGTTGGGGTCTTCGGTTTTTACAAATATCTGGTCCTGGTAACTTAACAGGATACGGTCATCGGTGGCATCGACCAGGGTTCCGGCGCTCTCAATTTCGTCCAGAGTGACAAAGCCTTCGCTTCCCGCCATGCCTTTGACGGTGATTTCTTCAACCGGTTCGATGGGCATGCTGTCCATCGGGCTGTCAACAGGTTGCATTGCGGCTGCTTCAGCCTCACCCGGCAGGAGTACCAGTCTGCCATCGCGAATAGCGACTTTCTGTCCGGGGTAGATGAAGTGGGGGTTGGTAATAAAGGGGTTGTTGGCCCAAAGGTTAGGCCAGTAATAGGGGTCTTTGATGAATTTTTCCGAGACGCCCCACAGCGTATCGCCTTTTTTGATGGTGTAAATCTGCTCCGGCGTTTGCGCTGTGGCTGCAAGCGGAAACAGCAGCACACACATAACTATCAGTGCTTTGCAGATGGTCTTCATGGAATATCCCCCGTGAGATGGCAGTCAGGGGAAAACCGTCACAGTTCTCCGCCTGAGCGATTGATGACAAATCTGTGGTGTCAGGGCTCGACCAGGGCTTTACGGGCCGCAGCACTGTTCGGGTAGCGTTGCTGCAGCGTTTGCAGGACCTGCCGGGCTTTTTCGTATTGATTGAGCTGCCGCAATGCCGGTGCCATGCGCAGCAAGGCATCCGGTGCTTTGCCGCTGAGCGGGTAATTGTCGACAACTTTCTGGAATTCCTGAACCGATCGCGCGTGTTGACCAAGTTTGTAGTAGCATTCTCCGAGCCAAAACTGGGCGTTGCCTGCATAATTATTGGAAGGAAAATGATTTAAGAAGGTTTCAAAGCCTTCGATAGATTGACTGTAGCGGCCAGAAGCGTAATCACCAAAAGCCTTGAGGTAGGTTTCGGTCGGAGAAACGGCTGACTGTTCGGCCTCGGTTGCAGGAGTCTGGCCTGTATAACCGGTGTTTTCCCCGATGGGGGTGACTTTTTGTGCCGCCAGGGCGGTTTGCAGAACACCAATTTGTTGTTGTTGCTTGGCCAGTTGTTGTTCCAGTCTGTCCAAGCGTAAATTGTGTTGTTCTATGAGGCGGTTTTGATTCTCTGCACTTGCCTGAAGCGAAGATAAACGCTCATCGGCCTGCGGCGCATGGCCGGGAGAGGTCATGGCGCAACCGGAAAAAAGGAAGATGGCAAGGGCTGAAAAAGCAAAAAGGCGAGTCATGGCAACATCCCCGGCTTGCGGAAAACCCGGAAGCCAAAAAAGAACACGGTAATGTGAAAATTTGCTAAAAAAGTATAGGCTTTTTAACACCTTGTCAAGCGGAAAGGTTTTCCTGACGGGGGAGAAGCTGTTTCGCAGAGAGGCTGTTTCATGTTAATGTCGATTGGTTTGACGTGAAGCAGGAAATCGAAATTTTTACCCGATCGCGTTTATGCATTAAACTCGACAACTAATGAATTGCCCTGAAACGTGATGCTGCTCTGGAGTTGCCATGAAATCGCAACCTGAATTGCTGGCACCTGCCGGTAATATGGAAAAACTTGAAACCGCCTTGCTGTATGGGGCTGATGCTGTTTATGTAGGCGGAGAGCAATTCGGTCTGCGGGCTCAGGCAGGCAACTTTACTCTGGAACAGTTGGCCAGAGCGAGGGAGCTGACCCTGCGCTTTAACCGGCGACTGTATCTGACCCTGAACGCTTATCTCATGCCCGGTGAAACGGATGCCTGCGCCGCCTATCTTGAACAATTGCGCGACCTGGATCTGGATGCCTATATCGTGGCTGACCCTGGGGTTCTCGCCCTGGTGCGGGCTGGCGACCCCGACCGGGAAATCCATCTCTCCACCCAGGCCAATACGACCAATGCCGAGGCGGCCCGGTTCTGGTCCCTGGCCGGAGTGCGGCGTATCAACCTGGCTCGCGAACTGAGTATGGAAGATATCCGTGCTGTGCGTTCCGCAACCGATGTTGAACTGGAAGTTTTTGTGCATGGTGCCATGTGCGTGGCTTATTCCGGCCGTTGTCTATTGTCGGCAGCACTGACGGAGCGTGGTGCGAATCGGGGCTTATGCACTCAGCCCTGCCGCTGGAGCTACGCCCTGATGGAGAAAACCCGCCCCGGGCAGTATTTTCCCATCGAGGAGGATGCGCGTGGCAGTTATTTGATGAATAGCCGGGATCTGTGCCTGCTTGCCCAGCTGCCCCAGTTGATCGATGCCGGCGTCGATAGCCTCAAGATCGAGGGGCGCATGAAAAGCCGCTATTACGTAGCGGCGGTAACCCGGGTCTACCGGAAGGCGTTGGACAGTTACCTGGAAAACCCTGCCGACTGGCGTTGTCAAGCAAGCTGGCGCGAGGAACTGGAAAGTGTCAGCCATCGGCCTTACAGTACCGGTTTTTTCCTCGGTAAGGATGATCCGCAGTTGCAGACTGACCACGGTGGTTACATCCGTCGTTGCGATTTCGTCGGGGAGGTGTCCCGGGTGGATGTCGACGGACGTGGGCTGGTGATCGGGCGCAATCGCTTTTTCCCCGGGGAAAAGCTGGAGTTAATCGGGCCGGACATGCGTCAGGCCAGTTTCGAAGTGAGCGATCCTATGACCGAGGGGGGGGCACCGTTGTCGGTGGTGCAGCCCAATGCCCAAGCGCTGCTGCCTCTGCCTGCGGGAGCCCAGGCGGGGGATCTGCTGCGCCGCAATCGGGTGGAAGATTAGGACTCTGTAGACCAGCATGGTTCGGGAAAAGTATTTTCACCACGAAGATCACGAGAAGATCAAAGACAAGGATTTAAATCGACATTTTAACCAAATTCATGACTCGTGTTTTTAACGTTTTTGATATGTTTGCTTACGGAAACCTTCAATTCATGTATCAACAGGGATATACAGGATACGCAGGATTAAAACCAAAGGCCTTTGGGGGTAAGATCTCATCCTGTCTATCCTGAATATCCCTGTTCGTGGTAGCTTTGTCGTTATTGGAACTTCTCCATGTCCTTCGTGCTCTTCGTGGTGAATAAGAGAAAAATCTTCAAGTATGCACGCGACTGAACAGACGTCTGGCTCAAAGGTTCGGCTCGCGCGTCTGCCAGATGCGGCGGGTGCCCAGGTCGCAGGCGGTCAGGGTGCCGCCATACACCGCACCGGTGTCCAGTCCGATGCGGCGCGATCCGAAATACGGTTTGCGCAGGGGAGTGTGGCCAAACACCACCGTTTTGCCCCAGTCGGTGGTCGATGTCAGAAACGTATCGCGGATCCACAGCAGATCGTCTTCGGTTTGCTGCCTTAGGGGATAGCCCGGGCGTAGGCCGGCATGCACGAAAATATGCTTGCCCGTTTCGTGGAAGCGTTGCAAGCTGTTGAAAAAATGCCGATGGGCGGCAGGTAGCTGCAGATGGCCTTTGTCCAGATAGGCGAGCAGGGTGACAAGCCCGCCGTTGGCCAGATACAGTGGCAGGTTGCGGCCGTCCAGCACATCGAGCAGCATGCGTTCGTGATTGCCCATTAAAAAGATGCTCCGCGGAACTCTGCGGTGCAGGATCAGCAGGGTTTCCACTACCCCGCGCGGGTCGGGGCCGCGGTCGATATAGTCACCGAGAAACACGATACGGTCATGACGGGTCGGGTTTATTCGGGTCAGCAGGTTCTGCAGGGCGTATCGGCAGCCATGGATGTCGCCGATAGCCAGCAATCTTCCGCGCCGTTTCATGGTGAACTCCTTTAGGGGCATGCTGATAACTTCCTGATATTACTATAGCTCCGGCCAAGGTATCCGGCAAGGCAGCTGAAGGATGTCTTATGATTACCAGCCCGCGATCCCGGTCCGTATTTCTGGCCCAGAACGGTACCCTGCTATTTTTGCTGGTGCTGCTGTTTCTGTTCGCCCGTGGCCCTGATCTGTTGTATGGAGCCCTGAGCTTGTTGCTGCTGGCTGCCTATCATGCACTGGTGAATTATTACTTCACGCCTCGCCAGATCCTGCAGGCTCGCTTGATGACGGTGCATCTGGGGACCTATCTGCTGTTGTGTACCCTGGTTATCCGGGCTACCACGGAAGCGGATGAGGAAAGTCTCTATTGGATTGTTTACCTTCTTCCCATTACCACTGCCGCCGCCAACCTTAATTTGTTGCGAACCCTGGCGGTCTGCTGTCTTTCTTCGTTATTGTATGGCGCACTTTTCCCGCAAAGCCTCTATCTGAATCCGCAATCGCGCCCCGAAGAACTGCCGGAACTGCTGATCCTGGTGACGACCTTTTTTATTATCGGGGTGTTGGTGCAATCCTTTTCCGAAAGCCAGCGACGCAGCCTCGATCTGCAGGAAAAGCTCAACAGGCGTCTCATCAGTAATAGAAAGACCCTGCAGGACTCCCTGCGTAAACTGCGCAACGCAGAAGAAAACCTGCGGCGTAAGGACAGATTGTCTGCGTTGGGGCGGTTGTCCGCAGGCATGGCGCATGAAATTCGTAACCCGTTGGGCATTATTTCCTCATCGGTACAACTGTTGGCCAAGAAGCTGGGGCCCCGCACCGATGACATTCAGCAATTGGTATCCGTGGTGCAGGAAGAGGTTCAGCGCCTTAATGGCCTGATCAACGATTTTATAAAATTCGGCAGACCCGCTGCTCCGGATCGTCACGATTGCGATATCCGACAACTGGTGGAACGTACCGTGCAGGAATGTCAGCCCCTGGCGCAACAACGCGACGTGCAACTGGTATCGGAGTGTCCCACCGATCCTCTGGAGGCTTGGGTAGACAGCGGGCTGTTGCGGCAGGCGCTGCTCAATCTGGTTATCAATGCGCTGGAGGCCACCCCACCCCAAGGGCAAGTGAAAGTACGCTTGAGAGCCGCGGGACAGGGGGTAAGGTTCGAGATTCACAATACCGGTTCCATTATTCCCGAGGAGATGCAATCGCGCATTTTCGATCTCTTTGTCACCACCAAGGACCGCGGTTCCGGGCTTGGACTGGCCAATGCCCACCAGATCGTCATCGTCCATGGCGGTGAGATGCGCGTGCACAGCACCCCGGAAGATGGCACGATGTTCAGTATATGGATACCCCTGCGTGAGGAAATCGATGAATCACATTCTCGTGGTTGATGATGAAAAGAACTACCTGGTGGTTTTGTCGGCATTGCTCAGCGATGCTGGCTACAAAGTATCCACCGTTGACAATCCGTTTGCAGCCCTTGAGTTGTTATCCCGTGAGCCGATCTCACTGGTACTGTCCGATTTGAAGATGCCGCGCATGGACGGCCTGGAGTTCTACCGTCGTGCCCAGCAGGAATGCGGCCCCGTGCCGTTTATTGTCCTGACCGCGTTTGCCACCGTGGAGAGTGCCCTTGAAGCGATCAAGGCCGGGGTTTTCGATTACCTCATGAAGCCGTTCAATAACGAGGAGATCCTCCTGACGGTCGCCAAGGCTCTCGATTTTTCCCGCTTGCAAACGGAGAACGCTTCCCTTAAACGCCAATTGGAACTGATCCGCAAGGGGGACCTCATCGGGGAAAGTTTGCCGATCCGCCAGTTGCTGGAGGATGTTGCCCGCGTGGCACCGGCCCGCACATCGATCATGATCATGGGCGAAAGCGGATCCGGGAAGGAACTTGTCGCCCGGATGCTGCATCATGCAAGTCCGAGGGCGGAAGGCCCGCTGGTGACGGTCAATTGCGCAACCTTTACGGAAACCTTGCTGGCGAGCGAGCTTTTCGGCCATGAACGCGGCGCTTTTACCGGTGCGGTGGAACGAAAGCGGGGCTTGCTGGAGATTGCCAACGGCGGCACCCTGTTTCTTGATGAAATCGGCGAATTCCCCTTAAGCCTGCAACCCAAGCTGTTGCGGGTCCTGCAGGAACGCCGCTTTCGCCGGGTTGGCGGCACCGTAGAGCTCGAAACCGATGTGCGTCTGGTGGCAGCCACCAACCGTGAATTGCGGGCTATGGTCGAGGACGGCAGCTTTCGTGAAGATCTTTATTACCGCCTGAACGTGGTTTCGTTGCAGGTGCCGCCGTTGCGTGAACGCGGGGACGATATTTCCCTTCTGGCCATGTACTTTTTGCGGCGGTTTGCCCACGAACTGGGCCGGGGGGTGACGGCCATAGCGTCTGACGCACTGGCGATCATGCAGCAATATCCCTGGCCGGGCAATGTACGGGAATTGCAGAATGCCATGGAGCGCGGTGTGCTGTTCTGCAAAGGGACCGTGCTGCAGGTGGACGACTTGCCAGATGCCCTCAGACCGGCAAAATCGGCCGACCCGGTAACGGAATGTATCCTTCCCGGTACCGACAAGCCCTTGCCCGATCTGTTGGAGGATGTCGAACGTCAGCTTATCCATCAGGCCCTGGTAAAGGCCCGCGGTGTGCAGGCCCAGGCGGCCCAGTTGCTGGGCATCAGCCGTAGTAATCTGCAGTACAAGCTCAAAAAATATCAGCTGTTGTAATTTGAACCCCGTGCCGTTAATCCTGCCTTTTTGATTCCGGGGTTTTCAGACGCCGTCTGTGGGGGGTGTTGAAAACTTTTGACATTTCCTCTTTGTGCCCCGGTAGATGTAAAGAAATTTATACATTCAGCGACCAACCACGTTCGTAACTTCCCGAATAAACATAGATTTCTTTCTGGCCCACAGCTTGCTAAACACCCTCTTGCGAAGATCGGCCGACCGGCCGGGTCTCATCAATAGAAATATTGATCAACCACGCTGTTGAGGGGGGATTTGTGGGTAAGGATGTTACGGATAAAAAATTTTCGATGACAGATCGATTACGGCCGCTGGTGCTGTTGGGTGCGGTTTACCTTGGTCTTTCGCTGCTGTTAAGGGTGGTGTTGTGGTGGCAGTTCGGCCTGAATGAAGGCGTGGCCCCGTTGGCCCTTCCGGCGGTTCTGGCCTTGGGTGTCTGGCAGGATGCTCTGGTTCTGCCATTTGTGCTGGGGCCTTTGGCGGTACTGCTGTGTCTGCTCCCCGCTGGATGGGCAGAGCGGCGCTGGTTGCGGTTCACGCTGGGTAGCCTGTTGTATCTGTTGTTGTTCGGCTTGATGTACCTGCCGTTTGTCGAATTCTTCTTCTTCCAGGAATTCGATGCCCGCTTCAATCTGGTGGCGGTCGACTATCTGATTTACCCCCACGAGGTTCTGGTCAATATCTGGGAAAGTTATCCGGTCGGCTGGGTTTTGCTGGCGGTTGGTATGGTGGCTCTGTTGCTGCACCGTCTGTTATGGCCGGCGTTCCGGCGCGGCTTTCGTAGCCGCTGTCCGATCAAGCTGCGTCTGCGCATCGCGGGTGTCTGGCTGTTGCTGGCGTTTACCGCCGCGATGTTGCCCGGCCTTGGTGCCCGATCTTCCAATCGGGTCGCCGCCGAACTGAGCGCCAATGGTCTGCGTAGTCTGGTCCAGGCCTTCTGCACCAACGAACTCAGTTATGTCAAATATTATCGGACCGTCGAGGATTCGCAGGCGTTCGCCCTGATGCGGCGTCACTACGGGGTGCCTGAGGCCTCGGCTGCTCCATACGATCTCAACCGTTCCGTACCCGAAAGGGCCGACGGCTTCGGGCCTATGAATGTTGTGGTGATTGTCGAAGAGTCGTTTGGTGCAGGGTTCGTTGGCGCTTACGGCGATGAACGCGGCTTGACGCCGGCCTTTGACCGACTGGCCGCCGAAAGCTTGCGGTTCGGCAATGCCTTTGCCACCGGTACCCGTACCGTACGCGGTCTCGAGGCCATTACCCTGTCTTTGCCGCCGATCCCCAGCGAATCGGTGGTTAAACGACCCGGTTGCGAAGGATTGGCCAACTGGGGACAGATCATGAAGACCCATGGCTATAACACCAGCTTTCTGTATGGTGGTTACGGGTACTTCGACAACATGAATCATTTTTACGGCAACAACGGCTTTACCCTCAGCGACCGCACCGATATCGCCGATCCCCGCTTTGCCAATATCTGGGGGGTGTCCGATGAGGATCTGCTGGAGCACGCGCTTGACTACTACGACGGTGAACATGCCGGCGGCAAGCCGTTTTTCTCCATCGTTATGACCACCTCAAACCATAGTCCGTACACCTTCCCCGCGGGTATTCCCGGCATTCCTGCCGAGGGCGGCGGCCGCAAAGCCGGGGTGAAGTATGCCGATTACGCCCTTGGTCGGTTCATGGATGCAGCCAAGAAGCACGCCTGGTATGACAATACCCTGTTCGTGATCGTGGCGGACCACGACGCCCGCGTGTATGGCCGTGCTCAGGTGCCTGTTGAGCACTATCGTATTCCTTTGTTGTTTCATGCGCCGGCAAGATTGTCGCCAAAGGTTTGCGAGACGGCCATCAGCCAGATGGATATTGCTCCGACGGTGCTCGGCCTGCTGGGTATGGGTTATACGGCGCCGTTTTACGGCCAGGATGTTCTGCATCTGGCGCCGGGGGCGGATCATCCGATTTTGTTGAATCATAACCATGATGTGGCGCTGCTTGATCAAGGACAGATGGTCGTACTGGGCCTGAACCACAGTGTCGATAGTTACAACTATGATGCACAGCAGAAATTGTTGGCTCCGGCACCGCCGTTGTCGGAGTTGACCGATCTGGCGACGGCCTATTACCAGACCGCCTTCGAACTCTTTAAGCACCATGGATATATCCTGCATGATGAAAAAATTTGATAAAAAATTCTGGTGGTGGCATGCCGTGCTGCCGTTATTGCTGCTGGTGGCCGGAGTTGCGTTGTTTGAGTTGACCGATCTGGACCTGCGTTTTTCCGACCCTTTTTTTGATGCGGTGCACCATGTCTGGCCCGCTAAAAACAGCTGGTGGGCTGAAACGCTCATCCACCGCCGTGGACGGGATCTGGTTCTGATTACCGCCGTAAGTGCCTTGCTGTGCTGGGTGGTGTCGTTCGGCTGGGCGCGGTTGTGGCCGTGGCGGCGCATGGCGCTGTTTCTGGCCCTGTCCATCGGTATCAGTACCGGGCTGGTAGCCCTCGGCAAGGAGGTCACAAACCGCCATTGCCCTTGGGATTATCAACGTTACGGCGGGGATGTGCCTTATGTACGGATGTTCGAAGAGGCGCCACAGGCCTGTTCGAACGATGGCAATTGTTTTCCGGCCGGCCATGCAGCGGGTGGTTTCGCCATGCTGAGCGGCTATTTCCTGTTTTATGGTCGCCGCCGTCGTTATGCCGTTGTCGCATTGCTGTTCGGGGTGTCTCTCGGTAGCCTTTTCGCGTACGGTCAGCTGGCGCGAGGTGCTCATTTCGTCTCGCATAACTTGTGGAGTGCCGCCCTTTGCTGGTACGTAGGGCTGGCATTATATGTTTGGGCCTTTCGAGGACGTCTTGAGACTGCCGGGTCCAGCCATGGCTGAGCGAAGGTTGTGGACGGTAGCCCGTCATGGGAGACGCGGATCATGATAGTTCGAAAATGGCTTGCTCGTTGCCGGGAACTCTGGCCGGAGGTATGTTTTGCCGGCAGCATCTATATCCTCCTGATCATGCTGTTCAGCCTGTTGCGCGGACTTTTGTTGTGGCGCAACCTTGGAGTCGCCGCCGATGTGCCTGCGGTCTTGCTGGCGCAAAGCTTCCGGGTTGGCTTGCGATTCGATCTGGCGGTTGCGGCCTATCTGGCCTTGCCTTTACTGTTATTGCTGTTATGGCGTCGGGGACGCAGATGGCGTGTTCTTCTGCCGTGTTTTTATGTGCTGGTCGGACTAACGCTGTTGCTGGGGCTGGCAGAGATAGAGTTTTATCACGCTGTTGGCAGTAGGTTTAATACCTTGGTGCTGAACGCCATGGGACACCCCTGGCGGTTGGTCCGGCTGCATTGGCAGGCATACCCGATGTGGTCTTACCTTTCGTTATGGGGGGGGCTGATGCTTATTGTGATATTGGTCGGTCGCTGGGTGGAAAGAAGTCTACTGGGTTTTCGCGCCCGGCCCGGGGGGATAAGAGATGACATGCTGCATCTCATGGGATCGGTGGTGGTGCTGGCTTTGCTGGTGATCCTTTCGCGTGGTGGGGTCGGACATCAACCCTTGCGCCAGGGCGACGCGGTTTTTTGCAAGTCAACATTTGCCAATCAACTGGCCCTCAATGGTCTCTTTGCCTTGGGGCGGTGTGCGTGGGAAGAGCAAAAGCAGGCGGTACTTATTCCCACCCATCATGCAGCTTATTAGTTGTCGTACCTTTCACGGGGCACATGCCGGGAAGGTATTTTGCTTGTATGCCAGCCTTGTATAGCTAAAATGCAATCTGTTATGCTGCATTTTCCGTAAAAATCGATTTAAGTTCGGCCAGATGCTCTCAACCGTGACTGTCGGTTGCGCAATCTTTCCTTTTTCTCCTCTCTTGCCCTTATTTATTCAGGCTGTTAGGGTGTTGAAATACGAAACTTGACGATCAGGGCTAGTGTGGACGGTTAACTGACTGCCAGAGACGAGACATGTATGAAGATCAAACTTATCGCCAATCCGGCAGCAGGTAGTGCCGCCCGCGATCGGATCAACCGGGCGGTCATGCTGCTTGAACAGCGTGGTGCGATCGTCGATGTCGCCTTGACCGGAGCGCGTGGCGATGCCGTGCGGGCTGCAGCTGACGCCCGGCATCAGGACTATGACCGCATTGTAGCGGCCGGTGGTGACGGCACTCTCAACGAAGTCATCAATGGCTTGGCGCCGAGCGCTATCCCCCTGGCTTTTATTCCTCTTGGCACCACCAATGTTTTTGCTTTGGAAACGGGAATCCCGTTTGACTTGGAAAAGGCATGTGCCCTGGTATTGGATGGAACGTCGCGTTCTATATGTCTGGGGAAGGCTGATGGTCATCGCTTTCTGCTCATGGCAGGTATCGGATTCGATGCCGAGGTGGTGCGTGGAGTCAGTCTGCCTCTCAAACGGCTGGTTGGAAAAATGGCTTATGTTGTCAGCGGCCTGATCAGCCTGTGTCGCTATCGACCGCACCTGTTGGAGGTGATGACCGAGGCCGGGGTTCGCCGGCAGGCCTACGGGGTTATCATAAGTAACGGTCGTCTTTACGGTGGTCGCTTCGTCGTATCGCCCAGTGCTTCCCTGTATAGCAGATCTCTCAGCGTATGCCTGCTGCTGCGTAAAACCCGAATGGGCCTGTTGCGGACCATGGGTAAGATCGCCGCCGGCCGTCCGTTGCTGGTGGATGAGGCGATACAGTTGCGGGCGCGTAAAATCGTTGTTGGCGGCGCCGGGGTCCCCGTGCAGGTGGATGGGGATTATCTTGGAGAATTGCCGCACGTATTTCAGGCCACCTTCGGTGAGCTTCAAATGGTACTGCCGCCATGGTCTGCAGATTTGAAAGGCGAAATCCCGTGAGCCGATGTCCCACACCCATATTTGATGGCCGGATTATTTCCGTGGCTCTGGAAGAACATCAACTTCCCGATGGCAGAGTTTCTACCTTTGAAATGGTCCGACACCCCGGTGGTGCGGCCGCATTGCCGGTGCTGGAAGATGGGCGTGTGATTCTCATTCGCCAGTTCCGGCCGGCAGCCGGTGGCCTGGTATGGGAAATCCCCGCCGGACGTCTGGAGACGGATGAGGATCCGGCCGATTGTATTCGGCGTGAGCTGGAAGAGGAAATCGGCTACCGTGCCGGCTCGCTGGAGCCTCTTTGCAGCATGCTTTCCGCCATCGGCTTTTGTGATGAAAGGGTACACCTGTATATCGCCAGGGATTTGGTGCCGGTACCAAGTGCCCTGGAAGCCGATGAATTTATTGAACCGGTCCCCATGCACATGGATACTGCCCTCAGGATGCTGGAAATCGGCGAAATCGTAGATGCTAAGACCCAGCTGGCGTTGTTGTTGGCGGATCGCCGCCGGTGATTGGATGAAAACCATTAAATAAAGTCAGGGGTCTTTTGTGAGCAGCACCGATACCTATTTTTCCTCCCCGTTGCACCTGCCCTTCAACAGCAGCTGTCTGCACGAACACTTCCATCACGGTACTCCTGATCAGGAACCCGGTGGGCCCGGATACTGGGTGCTGCTGCGTGGTTCCGAGTTGTTGCTGCAGCAACATGCCGATGGTGTGCAATTGCCATATGGCGTGCGCTCGCCGGACTGGCCGCTGTTGATCGGTGAATTGTTTGTCGGCATATGGAAGGGGGCACCCTGCCGCCTGTTAAATTGGCCGGAGGACATTCCACTGGCGGAGGGTCTTGTTCCCTGCCAGTTGCGCGATTGGGGGACCAGCCTTCCCATTGAGCTGTTGTCGTTGGGTGGTTTGGCCAACCAGATCTGGCACTGGGAAAGCAATAGCTGTTTCTGCAGTCGCTGCGGCGGACCGATGGTGCGTCTGCCGCGCGAGTGGGGTAAACGCTGCGAAGCTTGCTCCGCAGTGCACTTCCCGCATATACACCCCTGCGCCATTACTCTGGTGCGCCGTCCCGGCGAAGTGCTTCTGACCCGCAAGGCGGAATGGCCCGACGGGCATTACAGCCTTGTAGCAGGATTCGTCAATTTTGGTGAATGTCTGGAAGAGACGGCCGTTCGCGAGATCGCCGAGGAGACCGGGGTACGGGTCAAAAACCTTCAGTACGTCGGTAGCCAGTGCTGGCCTTTCCCCACCCAGTTGATGGCGGGCTTTATCGCTGATTACGCGGGCGGAGAGCTGGTTGTCGATTATGGCGAACTGGCTGATGCCCGTTGGTTTTCCGTCGATGCCCTGCCGCTGATGCCTCCGCGGCGCAGTATTTCCCGTTACATACTCGACAATTATCTGCATATGTCAAGATCCGGCTGCCGCACTGTGCTTCACCTTGACGGTCTGTGAAAATTCGTAGCAGGTGTCGGGTTTTCCGTCCTTGCGGGTTGCCGGATGATGAATCTCGGGCAAACTGTAATCAGTAAGATCCTGTTTGTGTGTTAATGGGGCTACTTGCTTGAAGGGGAGATCGGGACATGTTTATGGATTCCATACGTGCGCTGCTGGGGGATAGTCTGTATGAATGGACTTTGCAATTGGGGCAAATGATGGACCGGCTCTGGAGTTCGCTGTTAGTCTGGCGACTTCTGGTGCTCGTGTTGGTGATCTGTCTGGTTAGCAAAAGTTGTCGCCGCCCGAAGTAGGGATCAGGATTTTTCGGATTTTAATCGCCCGGGAAAAAGATCAAAAAGGTCATCCGAAGCAATTTTTTCATGCTTCTGGTGGCCTTTTGGCGTCTGTGGTGCCGATTTGGACACGATGTGGCGTTCACTCCTGAAGTTTTTCCACCTTGCACATGAAACAGCGATTGGACGGAGTGGCGGTGACCGGGTTACGGCAGGCGTCGTCGGTCAGGTTGTTGAGACTCAGCTGTGCATCGGCTTCCCCCCAGCCCCAGGCGATGAGGATGGAGCCGACGTGCACCACTTCCGAAATACGGGCTTTCATGCGGATGGAGCCGTTGGGGGTTGAAACCTGCAGCCTATTGCCATCGTCAATGCCGAGTCTGGTTGCATCGTCGGGGTGGATATCGATGAATCCCTCCGGTTCCTGCTGCAGCAAGGATGGAATCTGATGGAACTGACTGTGGGTATAGCGGTTGCTGCGTTCGCCGCTGATGCCGATAAAAGGGTATTCCGAGGCGCGGTCGGCAAAGCTCAGCGGGTTGCCGCCAAAGCCCTTCCCGAAGGGTACTGGTGGGAAGCCGTGTTCAGCGAGTCGGTTGGAGGAGAATTCCACCTTGCCGGAGGGGGTGCGCAATCCTTGTCGGCGAAATTTCTCGAAGGCCACTGCACCGGTGCGCACACCTTGGGGGGCTTCGCGCAGTTGTTCCACGGTGACGCCAGTCGGCTCCAACTGATAGTTGATGGCTTGTTCAACGGTTCGCCAGGGGAAGTCATCCTTCAGTCCGAGTCTGTGACCCAGCTCAAAGGTGATTTTCCAGTCCGGCCAGCTGTCTGCGATGCAGTCGATAACCTGGTCTTGCAAGACAATCAGGTTGTTGCGTAAAGCCGCCCGGTTGAGCTGGGTTTTCTCGAAACACCCCGCAGCGGGCAACACGATGTCGGCCAGCCGGGTGGTTTGGGTGGCAAACAGGTCGATGGCCACCAGACAATCGAGTTTTTGCAGCGCTTTGCGTACCCGATGAGCATCTGTCATGGTGACTGCCGGGTTGCCGGACTGTACGATCAGCATGTGGATGGGGTAGGGGCGCTCCTCCAAAATGGCATCGATCAGGGCGGATTGGGCGTGCAGCCCCCAGTTGGGGTGGAAGGTGCTGAACAAGGGATATGCGTGGGTTACTGGAGGTGTATCGGTTTTTAATCGCTCGGTAAGTTGAATGTTGCGCGCCGGCACCGGTTGTGGAATCAGGTCGCCGCCTGGCCGGTCGAGATTGCCGGTCAAGGCGCGCAGCATGCACACCGCGCGGGTGGCGTCGAATACCTGCAGCTGCATGTCGAGACCGTTGCCGTCGATGATGCAGGCCGGTGAGGTCGTTGCGTACAGGCGTGCGGTTCTGCGGATGATGGCAGGATCCAGCCAGAGATCGGCGGCGACTTTTTCGGGAGCAAAGGCCTGCGCGGTACGCCGCAAATCGTCCAAGCCGGTGCACCACTTGCTCACGAAGTCCTGGTCGTACAGCCCCTCCTCGATGATTGTGTGGATCATGGCCATGGCCAGCAGTCCATCGTGGCCCGATTTGATTTGCAGCCAGATGTCGGCCATTTTTGCCAGCGGCGTGCGTATCGGGTCGATGACAATCAGGCGGGCTCCCTGTTGCCGCGCTTGCAGGATGGCTTCAAAGGCCGGAGGACAGGTGTTCTGGTCGTTTTTCCCCCAGACCATGATGCAGCGCGATTCCCTCGCCTGGGGGATGGTCATGGCGCCGTAGGTGAACGTGTGTGCCATTTCGCGCGCGACATGGCACACGGAGCCGTTGCCGATGGCGTTGGGAGAGCCGAAGGCATGCATCAGGCGGGTGGCGTAATCCCAGGGGGCGCCCCAGTCGGCGGCCATGCCGCGCAACCAGGCGACGGATTGCGCCCCATGACCCTGTTTAAAATGTTGCATGCGTTCGGCGACGGCGTCGAGGGCTTCGTCCCAGCTGGCTTCACGAAAAATAAGCTGGCCGCGGCGGCGGTCCCTGATCAGCGGTGTGGTCAAACGTTTGGGGGAGTAGGTAATGTCAACGGCCGCCTGCAGTTTGGGACACAGCAGTTGTTGCTCCGGTGGCAAAGAGGATTTGCGCCGCGCAGCGGCCAGTCTGCCGTCGCGGATATCGGCTTCCACGGAGCAGCAGGCGGAACACAGACGGCAGACGGTAGCCTTTTTCATGGCAGCCTCCTTGTTTTTCCTTCCGGCGGTTAGCGGTGGGCTTTAACGTAACAACTGCGGATCAGTTCAAAATGATTGGCATGGGTGCGGATTTTCCACCAGACATGCCCTTGCCGCTCGATCTGCCAGGCGGTTCGCAGGGCCTGCTGGTCTCCGCGCAGCAGGGCGGTAATATTGTCCAGTCCTCGCCCAGCAAACGGTTGGTTGGTTTTGCCGCCAAGCCAGTGGTGTTCTTCGGCCGCCTCCAGCGACCAGGAAAACGGGTCGGATACCAGGGCCTGGGCATCATTGCGGCGTGCGACGCGGTCCATTTCGGTCAAGTGCTGCAACGGACGGGGGAGTTTGTCCACCAGATTGAGCGAGGCCAGGCAGGTAAAAATGCCGGAACGAAACGGCAGCGCCTGGGCATCCCCGACAATGAATTCGATGTTCTCGGAATGCCAGTCTTCAGGCAGTTTCAGCGTGACCTCGCGATTCAGCAGTCCCTCTTCCGGCAGCGATATGATTTTGCTACGCCGGGTTAATAGTTCCCGGGCTGCGCGGATAAAGGATTCGGATTTGTCGATCCCGATGACGAAGTCGCACTTGTTCTGCATTTCAAAGGCGAACCGTCCGACAGCCGCGCCGATATCAAGGGCCGGGCCGTTGACGGGGGCGATCAGATCTGCCCACTGGCGGTATGCGTCAGAAGCCTCAGGATCGCCCAGCACATCGCCGTAATGGCTCCACAGGTAGGATGCCAGGGCTCTGGGGGATTCGTAACCGATGCCCTGTTGTCGTGGAGTCGCGGAAGGGGTATCCAGAAAGGCCAGCCCATCGCGGACCGGATACAGGCCACCGCACCGATCGCAGCGCAGCGCACCTTCCAGAATGTCATCCCGATCTTGCCGGTGGACGGTAGCGTCCAACGGGATTTCTTCGGGCAGGCACGCCGGGCAGACGAGCATCGTCAGTAGACGGCTTTTCATGGGGAGTTCCTTTAAGGTAGTAGCCGGAACAGGATGGCGGAAACCAGCAGCAGCAGCCCCGCAACAAACAGAGTGTGCGTCATGTAGGCCAGCCTGGTCGGTACCGCCTTGTAATCCTGCGCGATGACCCGCGGTGGCAACTGGTTGAAATTCTCCAGTTCCTGCTGCGATATGCCCAGCGGTACGGCGTGGTCCCTGATCTGTTCGTGCCGCTCTTTGGCCGCCAGCAGCAGATGTTTCTGAACATGACCGCACAGCATCAGGTAGGTGATACCAAGCGCCAGGCAAAGCCAGAAAAGATCCTGGTGACCGATGCCGTACAAAGCGATAGTGGCCAACGTGTAGACAATGATGCCGGTTCTGCGCAGCCAGACAGACATGGACTCACCTCGGAGGCAAGGGGTTCAGGAGTTTGTTGCTGCTACAAAAATACCATAAATTCAGGCCTCGCCTATCTGGAGGCGCCACATTGTGTCCGTTTGCAGCACAAACGGCGGGATTATTGACAATCGTGAAGACTGGGTTCAGGATTGCGCTTATAGGCAACCATAAATGTGCAAGATCGGGGTGCAGCTGTCTTTGTAAGGTACTTTGAAATCGCTGGGGAAGTGGCCGGTTGAGGCTCTTGACAGCCCGGATGCCTACCCGGCATTATCGTAATATGATGAGCATTCGCGAAAAAATAGCAAGTATGGCCGCAGTCTCACCGGTTGTCGGTCGTTTTGCGCCCAGCCCGACGGGAGCGTTGCATTTCGGGTCCTTGGTGACCGCAGTGGGCAGTTATTGTCTGGCCAAAAGTGCCGGTGGCTTGTGGCTGGTGCGCATGGAAGACCTGGACGGGCCGCGGGTGGTGCCGGGAGCGGCAGCGGAGATTTTGCGCAGCCTGGAGGCGCTGGATCTGCATTGGGACGGCGAAGTGCTCTACCAGAGTCAGCGTACAGCGGCTTACGAAGCGGCCTTGGAGAGGTTGCGCAAGGGAGGTCATGTCTTTCCCTGCGCCTGTTCGCGCAAGGAGGTATTGGCCAGCGCGCCTCATCGTGGCGAAGAAGGACCGATCTATGCGGGGAGTTGCCGCGAGGGTCTGCCTCCCGATCGCGAAGCGCGCGCCTGGCGCATGCGTGTGCCGCATCAAACGGTCGCGTTCCATGACTGTCTGGGCACGCACCATCAGCAGTGCCTGGCCAGCGAGGTCGGTGATTTTGTGCTGCGCCGGGCCGATGGCCTGTTTGCCTATCAGTTGGCAGTGGTGGTCGACGATGCGGAATCCGGTGTCACCCAGGTGGTGCGCGGTGCCGATCTGCTCAGCAGCACTCCCCGGCAAATTTACCTGCATCACTGCCTCGGTTATACGGTGCCCTGCTATGCGCACCTGCCCCTTGTAATGGCCGCCAACGGTGAAAAGGTCAGCAAACGCCACGGTACGATTAAGCTGGATAGTGCCGGTGGCGGAAGATTGATATGGCAGGCGTTGCGGTTTTTGGGGCAGCCGGTCCCGGAAACGTTGCAAACAGCATCGGCCAGAGAGGTGTTGTCTTGGGGGGTGGCGCATTTCGACACGACGCAGGTGCCGAAGGAAGGTTCTGGGTGTCAAGGACAAGTGACTAGTGACTAGTGACTAGTGACTAGTGACTAGTGACTAGTGAACAAAGGCCGAAACCCGCGAGGGTTTCGGCCTTTGTTCTGATTCAAAAACTTACCATCCTGCCGGCAGTTCGAAGGGAACGGTAAGTCCGGTGCGCAGGCTCCAGTCTTCGCTTCTGCTGACAAAGCCGACGGAGCCGCCCAGATCCCAGGTGAAGGGCCCTACTTGTGTCTGTACTCCGGCCCGCAGTGCACCGCGGTTGTTCACCGAGTCGTCCCCTTCCGTTCCTTCTATAGAGAGCAACGCGTCCATGGTGTCCTGCAGTACCGGAATGCGCACACCGACGCCGTACCTCCATACGTCGTCCTGTCCGTCGTTGCCGGAGCGCGGATCGCCAAGGATTGCCAGTCCGGCATTTACGTACAGTGTGAAGAGGGGGTAGTTGCGGGTAAACAGGGCATCGATGAAGATGTCGGCTTCGTCGGTGCCGAAATCATCCTCGTTGTCGGCGTTGGGCAACTTGGTGGCAAGGCGCAGGGCGATGGCCGGCAACCGCAGCGATTCCCGCCACAGACGGACCTTGAGGCCGAGGGTTACGTCGCCGCTACCCCATTTATCGCCCTGGCCATTTTCACGCAGATGCAGATAGCTGTATTGCAACTGTGCCTCCACCCGTTCAGCAAGACCCAGGTTGATAGTCAGAGACGGCACTTCCATAACGCGGCGGTCACGGTCCTCGCTCTGGAACTGGTTGCGCATGTCGTCTGCATAAGAAAAGCCGATGCGGAGCTCGGCCTGATTTTTTTGCAGGAGTTGGCCATCCTGCAGGCCGGTTGGTTCGAGGCTGGTAGCCAGGACAGGGCCGGCGATCAGTAGCAGGGTGAAGGAAGTGAGAAACATCTTGCGGATTGCGGCATATGGTGCGTTCATGGAGAAATCCCTCCTGGGAAAAATAAAAAAGTCTGAAACAACGTCAATGCCGAGGAATTTAACTCCTCCGTTCATGACTGTCAACCGTCCAATAAGAGAGTTTTATTAATGTTCATTCGTGTGGCGGTCGGCGCTGGCAGCAGGCGGGAGGCCGTTGCATGTGCGTCGTATGAGGTTTCTCCTTTGGCATGGGTCGCTTTTCGGCGACGGATGGTTCGCGTAGGAGTTTTAGTGCAGATCGCCACTGAAAATTTCCAGGGAATGTGTTAATGTTCGACAAAACATGTGTCCAATCTATTCAAGGAGAACAGAGTCTATGCGTCGAGTGCTGTGGGCGGTGTTGGTGGTTTTTGTGGTTGCGATATCCTCCGGGTGTGCCGGTGGGGTTTATAACGTTCCCAAGGATCAGTATCAGTCGATAGTCAAGACCTTGGGGATTCTGCCATTGATGGTCGACAGTGGATCGGAAATTCGCCATCCCGAAAGTGGGCAGGTAATCGATTTGCTGCGTCGTAACAATGTCGGAAAAGAAGCCGTCCTGATTGAATTGTTGCGGGAGAAGAAGGCCTACTTCGATGTGCGCGAGGTAACTGGAGAGCCTTCCGGGTTGTTGCGCCAGATTGCTGTTTCGCGTAAGGCTGCAGACGACGAGGACGGTGGCTATCTCTATCGTTTTCGCCCTGACGCGGTGGCAGAGTTGACGCGGGCTTCGGCGACCGATGCGTTGCTGGTCGTTATATTCAATGGTGCACCGCGACAGGAACGGCGTTGGGACCGTACCAAAATGAGTTATCTGGATGCCGTGTACGACAGCGTGCTGGTTTCGGCGGCGGTGGTTCTACCATCGGGGGAGATTGTGTGGGAATATCGCAGCCCGGTCGGTGGTCCTTTCCTTAATCTGCAATATCCTGATTTCGATGAAGCTTACTACAATAAGACCGACCAGATTGCGACCAAATACATAACGGTTCCGGGTCTTGAGCGTACTTTAAACGAACCGGACAACAGTTGGTTCGGCAAGAGTCAGGTTCCGGTCCCTTATCACGAGTTATTCAAGGAGCTGGCCTCCGGGCTCAAGCCCGGGTTTTTGAACCCTTTTGCCAAATAGGCCCACTCGCAGGCCGCAGGTAAGCTTCAGGATGTGCCGAACAGGGTGCAGGGGACTGGCCGAGGACAGTTCCCTGCATTCCTTGCGTAAAAAGGCAATTAATCCATTGACAGACTGCATTAAACAAGGTAGATAGTATAGATATTCATCGTTCGATACTTCAGAACAGAAATCCCAAGCCAAGATACCTTTCGGAACATCATCCTGTAATCAAATAGAGCCTTTGTATAATTGCATAAATTTCCAATCGTTTGCCGCGGCAGTGCTTTTCCGCGTGCTGCATCCATAATAAGGAAAACCGTTCTACCCTTTCTGTAACCATTCCAATAGCTGTAACATCACGACGGTCCCCGTTGACCTTAACGACAGGCGAGGGTGGCAGGTGGCGTGCCCCGCAAGAGCCGGCAGGTATGACAACCTAGTAAGGCTTGTCATGATCGGCGTGCGGTTGAGGAGAAAAAATGAATTTAAAAGAACTCAAAGAAAAGAAGATTACCGAACTGGCGGCCATCGCCAAGGAGCTCAGGATTGAGGGTGCTGCGGGGATGCGCAAGCAGGATCTGATCTTCTCCATACTCAATGGTACCGCTGAGAAAAACGGCGCTATCTTCGGCGAAGGGGTGCTGGAAATCCTGCCGGACGGATTTGGTTTCCTGCGGGCGCCAGACGCCAACTATCTGCCCGGGCCGGACGATATTTATGTTTCCCCATCGCAAATTCGTCGTTTCAACCTGCGTACCGGCGATACGGTTTCCGGGCAAATTCGTCCGCCCAAGGAAGGCGAGCGTTATTTTGCTCTGCTCAAGGTTGCCGAGGTTAACTTTGAAAACCCTGCCGTCGCTCGCGACAAGACCCTGTTCGACAATCTAACTCCTCTCTACCCCGAAGAACGCATTGTGCTGGAAGCTGCACCGGATAATCTTTCCATGCGCGTCATGGATCTGGTTGCTCCTATCGGCAAGGGGCAGCGTGGCTTGATCGTCGCGCCGCCGCGTACCGGTAAGACCGTGCTTTTGCAGAACATCGCCAATTCCATTGCGGTCAACCATCCGGAAGTGTATCTCATCGTTCTGCTCATTGATGAACGCCCCGAGGAGGTTACCGACATGCAGCGGTCCGTCAAGGGCGAGGTTATTTCTTCGACCTTCGATGAGCCGGCTACGCGTCACGTACAGGTTGCCGAAATGGTCATCGAAAAGGCTCGCCGATTGGTGGAGCACAAGCGTGATGTCGTGATTCTTCTCGATTCTATCACCCGTCTGGCACGCGCCTATAACACCGTGGTGCCTCCAAGCGGCAAGATTCTGTCCGGTGGCGTCGACTCCAACGCTTTGCATAAACCCAAGCGTTTCTTCGGTGCGGCCCGTAATATCGAAGAGGGCGGCAGCTTGACTATTATCGCTACCGCGCTGGTCGATACCGGCAGCAAGATGGACGAGGTTATTTTCGAGGAATTCAAGGGCACCGGCAATATGGAAGCGATTCTTGACCGGCGCCTGGTTGACAAGCGCACCTTCCCGGCCATCGATGTTAACAAGTCCGGCACGCGCCGCGAAGATCTGCTCATTGACCAGACCCAGTTGCAGCGATTGTGGCTGTTGCGCAAAGTACTTTCCTCCATGAACGTGGTCGACAGTATGGAATTCCTACTGGAGAAGCTGGGCTCTACCAAGAGTAACGACGAGTTTTTCGATACCATGAATCGCTGATGCCTGATGCCGTCCTCATGGATGGGAAGTCTGAAGCATTTGCGGTACAGCCAGGGTTCCATAGAGGGGATGCCGAAGCGCTGTTGGATAAAAAGATATGATTTGCCCTGCGGGGCGCCGGTCGCGGAGCGCAGAAAAGGCTTGCGGTCTGCTGTCTTAAATGTTAAAAGGTACGCTTTGCCTTGCGGTGTTCCCGCTTTATGTTTCGGCCCTGTACCAAGCCAGGGCAAAGAGGAGAAAATGTCATGAAAGAAGGAATCCATCCTAAATACGAGGCGGTCGAGATCAAGTGCCATTGCGGTAATGTCTTGAACACCAACTCGACCAAGTGTCGCGATATGCAGATCGATGTATGCTCGGCTTGCCATCCCTTCTTCACCGGTAAGCAGAAGATTCTTGATACAGCCGGTCGTATCGATCGTTTCCGCAAGAAGTACGCTAAAAACGACAAGTAATTGCCGGAGACGGCCCTCCGGGGCCGTTTCTTTTTTTCTTTACAGGCAGAAGCGACACAGTGCGTTTCTGCCCTGTTGCATTTGGACTACCCGCTACCCGTTATACGTTGGGGCGCTGCGCGCGGTCGGAGGGCCGTAGCGGGAAAAGGTTCGGGGAAGCCATGCTTGTACAACTTTTGACCTATACTCCCGAACCCGAGCGGTTGGTGGCTGCCGCCGCCCGGTTATGTTATTCGGCTTCTTCCGTCGAGCAACTGTATCAGCAGGACAGTGCCCGTCGCGAGGCGCTGCTCGCCAAAATCTTGTCTGTCGGCCATCTGTCCACGCTGGAACATGTTTCATTCTCTTTCGGCATTGAAGGGATCAGTCGCGCCTGTTCCCACCAGTTGGTGCGTCACCGCCTGGCATCCTATTCTCAGCAGAGCCAGCGTTACGTCTCTCATAAAGAGCGTTTTGCTGCCGTGACACCACCTTCCATCGCTGCAAAACCCGAGCTTAATGCACGTTTTGAGGCGGCATTGGAGCAGGTGCATCTGGTTTACGGCGAACTTATGGAGGCAGGGATTCCGGCGGAAGATGCACGTTTTGTGCTGCCCAATGCAGCCGAAACCAAATTGGTCATGACCATGAATGCGCGTGAACTGCTGCATTTTTTCGCTTTACGCTGCTGCCGCCGTGCGCAGTGGGAAATACAAGCCCTGGCGAAGGAGATGCTTCGTCAGGTGCGTCTTGTCTCGCCGCGTTTGTTTGCCGTGGCCGGGCCGGGTTGTCTGCACGGAGCCTGTCCCGAAGGAGCCATGACCTGCGGCCGGGCCGATGAAGTTCGCAAAGAGTTTGCCGATCTGTGAAGTCCGTCCGATAACCGTCTGGTGAGAGTGACCGAAAGTCAATGATGTTCAACAAGCTTGAAGAGGTAGAAGACCGGTTCCGTGAGGTCGAAGGGTTGTTGTCCGACCCCAGCGTGGTGACGCAACAGAAGCGTTTTCTGGAGCTGTCACGTGAACACGCCGAGTTGGCCACGGTGGTCGAGGTGTATCGCGAATACAAGCGGGTCAGTGAAGATCTCAATGGTAACCGTGAGTTGCTGCAGGATGGCGACCCGGAAATGCGGGAACTGGCGCGTATTGAGCTGCCAGAGCTTGAGACTCTCCGCGACGAGCTGGCCCAAAAGCTTAAATTGTTACTGCTGCCTAAAGATCCCAACGACGAAAAGAATGTCATTCTCGAAATCCGTGCCGGGACCGGCGGCGACGAGGCGGCCTTGTTTGCCGCCGATCTGTTTCGTATGTACAGTCGCTTTGCCGAGGGGCAGAAGTGGACGGTCGAGACGATGAGTGTCTCGGAGTCCGAAGCCGGTGGGCTCAAGGAAGTCATTGCCATGATCAGCGGCAAGCGGGTCTATTCGCAGCTTAAATACGAAAGCGGAACGCACCGGGTTCAGAGGGTACCGGCGACCGAGACCCAGGGGCGTATTCATACGTCCGCCTGCACGGTTGCTGTGTTGCCTGAAGCCGAGGATGTGGATCTGGAAGTCGACCCGGGGGATTTGCGCATCGATGTTTACCGTGCTTCCGGTGCCGGTGGTCAGCATGTCAACAAAACCGAGTCGGCGGTGCGTATTACCCATCTGCCGACTGGCGTTGTGGTCTCTTGCCAGGATGAAAAATCCCAGCATAAAAACAAGGCCAAAGCCATGAAAGTGCTCAAATCCCGCATCCTGGACCAGATGGTTGCCGATCAGCAGGCGCAAATGGCTGCCGATCGCAAAAGTCAGGTCGGCAGCGGTGACCGCAGCCAGCGTATCCGTACCTATAATTTCCCCCAGGGGCGCTGTACCGATCATCGCATCGGTCTGACTCTCTATCGGCTGGAAAGCATCATGCAGGGTAATCTCTCCGAGCTTATTGAGCCCCTTACCATGCATTTCCAGAGCGAGTCGTTGGCGGCCCAGGAGGCTTGATTGGCACAAACCTGGACGGTGCTAAAAATCCTGCAGTGGACAGCGGACTATTTCCATGAAAAGGGCATCGAAAGCCCTCGGCGTGATGCCGAATTGCTCCTCGGGGCCAGCCTTGGACTGGACCGGGTCGGGCTCTATCTGCATTTTGACCGCCCTCTGGAAGAGTCCGAGCTCAGTGCCTATCGCGCACTGGTTGTGAGACGGTCCAAACGCGAACCGCTGCAATACATTCTGGGCGAGACGGAGTTCTGGTCTTTGCCCTTCTGCGTATCGCCGGCAGTGCTGATCCCGCGCTCGGATACGGAAGTGCTGGTGGAAGAGGCGTTGCGGTTGGCTGGCGGACACCGGATTCTCGATGTAGGCACCGGCAGCGGCGCTATCGCTGTGGCCCTCGCTCATGAACTTGCCGATGCGCAGGTGGTGGCTCTGGATATATCTCCGGAAGCGCTGGCGGTGGCAGACAGCAATGCCCGGCGCAACGGTGTCGAGGGCCGAATCGCGTTCCTTCAGGGGGACTTGGCCCATCTGCCCGAGGGGCCTTTTGACCTGATTGTGTCCAATCCGCCTTATATTCCGGCTGCTGATGTGGAAGGTCTGATGCCGGAGGTCCGCGATTTTGAGCCACGACAAGCCCTTGTCGGCGGTCTCGATGGACTCAACCCTTACCGGGCGCTGGCGGCACAGGCCAGTTTTTGCCTGGCTCCGGGTGGCTGGTTGTTGGTAGAGGTTGGCATTGACCAGGCGTCGGATGTGCAACAATTGTTTGCCGAAGCCGGGTTGAAGGATGTGTTTTGCCGCGATGATTATGGCGGCGTGCCGCGGGTCATCGGAGCACGATCCGAGGTTGCTGGCTGAGCTGGGTTATGAACCGAGCTGGAGCGCGTTCCTGCTGAATGTCCAGCGCAGGTCGGTTGGTGTTACGGGATAGCGATTTCGTTGAAAAATTACCCTTTCCTATAAATCTAGGTGGTAGCAGTTTGGAAAAGATTGTCATTCATGGCGGCAAACGGCTCAAGGGCGAGGTTAAGATCAGCGGTGCCAAAAACTCGGCCTTACCACTGCTGTTTGCAACCTTACTGGCCCCCGGGCAGCATTACCTGGAAAACGTCCCGGCGCTACGCGATATTACAACCGCTGAAAAACTTCTGACCATTCTGGGCGCCGATGTCACGCGCCAGGATGATACTTTTGCTGTCGATGCCAGCCGCATACAGAGTGTCGAGGCTCCCTACGACCTGGTACGCACCATGCGTGCCTCGGTGCTGGTACTGGGGCCTCTGCTGGCGCGTCTCGGCCATGCCCGGGTCAGTTTGCCCGGTGGTTGCGCTATCGGTGCCCGGCCCATCAATCTGCATCTCAAGGGCCTGGAAGCCATGGGGGCCAGCATAGATCTCGACCACGGGTATGTAGAGGCCAGGGCCAAGCGACTGCACGGTGCCAATATCTATCTGGATGTTCCCACTGTCGGCGGAACAGAAAATCTGTTGATGGCGGCATCGCTGGCACGCGGTACTACCGTGCTTGAAAATGCTGCTTGCGAGCCGGAAATCGTCGACCTTGCGGCGGCCTTGACCTGCATGGGGGCCCGCATTGAAGGTGCCGGGAGTGATCGTATCATTATCGAAGGGGTCGACGAGCTGCAGCCTCTGCGTTATGCGGTGATGCCGGATCGTATCGAAGCCGGTACTTTCATGGTGGCGGCCGCCATGACCCGTGGCGATGTCCGCTTGCTCGGTGCCCGCCAGGCCGATCTCGAGGCCTTGATCAGTAAATTGCAGGAAGCAGGCGTTCAAATCAGCGTCGAGGACCATGCTTTGCGTGTTCAGGGGCCACGGCGCATCGCCCCGGTTAACATCAAAACCCAGCCCCATCCCGGTTTTCCAACCGATATGCAGGCCCAGTTCATGGCTTTGATGAGCATTGCCGATGGTACCAGCGTGATAACGGAGAGCGTGTTTGAAAACCGTTTCATGCATGTGTGCGAATTGCAACGTCTTGGTGCCGATATCACCATTGAAGGCAAGTCGGCCACGGTGCGGGGTATCAAAGAGTTCCTGGGTGCTCCGGTCATGGCCACGGATCTGCGCGCCAGCGCCTGTCTGGTGCTGGCCGGTTTGGCAGCTGAGAATACCACAGAGATATCGCGTATTTACCATCTCGATAGGGGTTACGAGCGTATCGAGGAAAAGTTCCGTATGCTTGGTGCGCGTATTGAACGGGTCGAGGCCTGATTTGTTCTTGGTCCCTGGTCATTGGTCATTCGTAAACGGCCAAGCCTACACGCCGAAAAACCGATGGCAAATGACAATTGACAAATGACAAAGGACTACAATTTATGAGCGACTACATAACATTTGCCCTGCCCAAGGGCCGTATCATGCAGGACTCCATGGAGTTGTTTGCCAGAATTGGCATTACCTGCCCGGAGATGAGCGGCGACAGCCGCAAGCTGGTATTCGAAAACCCTGAAACCAAATTCCGTTTCATGGCGGTGCGGGCCACTGACGTGCCGACTTACGTCGAATACGGTTGTGCAGACCTTGGGGTGGTAGGCAAGGATACCTTGCTGGAGCAGGGCAAGGACCTTTATGAACCGCTTGATCTGAAATTCGGTTATTGCCGCATGGTCGTGGCCGAGCCCGGCGCATTGCTGCGTGATGAGGATCCGGCGAGCTGGTCCAATATCCGCGTGGCTACCAAATATCCTAATATTACCGAACGCTATTTTGCCGAGCGCGGCGTCCAGGTCGAGCTGATAAAGCTTTACGGTTCCATAGAGTTGGCCCCCCTGGTCGGTTTGGCCGAGCGTATTGTCGATCTGGTATCGACCGGCGCCACCATGCGTGAAAACGGTCTGGTGGAAGTTGAAACCATCTCCGAAATCACCAGTCGTCTGATTGTCAATCGTGCCAGTCTCAAGACCAAGCATCAGCGCATTACCCGTATTATTCAGGACCTGGAACGGGTATTGGCCGAGGATGCTGCAAAAGACTGAGGAGTAAGACGATGATGCGATTGCTGTCCTTTGACGATCCCTGCTTCGAAGAGGCCCTTGGCGCTATCGTTATGCGTGGAGAAACACCTCCCGAAGGTGTTGAAGAAACGGTTGAAGCGATCCTTCAGGCGGTGCGCCTGCGGGGTGACCAGGCCTTGCTTGAATACACGGCTCAGTTCGATAATTTGACCCTGACAGCCGCACAGCTGCAGGTAACGCCGACCGAGATCGAAGCGGCGCTGGCGGCTGTCGATGCGGAATCGATGGCGGCCCTGCAGTTGGCGGCCGATCGCATCGCCGCCTTCCATCGCCGGCAAAAGACTCAGACTTGGCTGACCACCGACGAACAGGATGTCATGCTGGGTCAGATGGTGCAGCCTCTGGAACGGGTAGGCATCTATGTCCCAGGCGGCAAGGCCAGTTACCCCTCGTCGGTGTTGATGAATGCCATTCCCGCCAAAGTGGCCGGCGTGGAAGAAGTGGTAATGGTGGTGCCCATGCCGCGTGGGGAAGTGAATCCCCATGTGCTTGCGGCGGCTCATCTGGCCGGTGTGGATCGCATTTTCAAGATTGGCGGCGCCCAGGCTGTGGCGGCTCTGGCCTACGGTACCGATACCATCCCGCGTGTGGACAAGATCACCGGTCCGGGCAACATTTATGTTGCCACCGCCAAGAAAATGGTATTTGGCCAGGTCGATATCGACATGATCGCCGGTCCGAGTGAGATTCTGGTGGTCAATGACGGCACTGGCAACCCGGACCACATCGCTGTCGACCTGCTGTCCCAGGCCGAGCACGATGAACTGGCCGCTTCCATCTTCGTGACTACCGATGCGGAATTCGGCCGTCGCGTACAATCGGCAGTGGAAGAGCAACTGGTGACCCTGCAGCGGGCCGCCATTGCACGCCGCTCCATCGACGCGTTCGGTGCCATCCTGGTGGCCCGGGATCTTGACCAGGCCGTTGCGCTCAGCAACCGCATTGCTCCGGAGCACCTGGAACTGGCGGTAAACGATCCCTTCGCTTTGTTGCCGAAGATCCGCCATGCCGGCGCCATTTTTATGGGGCATCATTGTCCGGAAGCGGCCGGGGATTACCTGGCCGGGCCCAACCACACCCTGCCCACCGGAGGCACGGCACGTTTCTTCTCGCCGCTGGGGGTGGACGATTTCGTCAAGAAATCAAGCATCATTTCTTTTTCCCGGGCGGGCCTGGAACGGTTGGGTCCCTCGATCGTGCATCTGGCTGGATTGGAAGGCCTGGAGGCCCATGGGCGCTCCGTTTCCATCCGCCTGAAAGACAGCTGATCGTAGCGGTCCGGCTACCTTAGGGCAGCCGATCATCTTGCAAACTGGTTCCGGCCTGGAACGGTGGAAAACAGCCTGTCCGGGCGGAAACAATCAATGTCAACCATCTGCTGGTAAAGGGGTTTGCCATGTCCCGTAGCGCCATCATCGATCGACAGACCCAGGAGACCCAAATCCATCTGAGCTTGACCCTTGACGGTCGTGGCGAAGGCAGTATCGTCACGCAGGTGCCCTTTATGAGCCACATGCTCACCCTGCTCAGCCGGCACGGGTTTTTCGACCTGACGATCAGGGCCGAGGGCGACATCGAGGTCGACGGCCACCATTCGGTGGAAGATCTCGGCATCTGCCTGGGTCAGGCTTTTGCCAAAGCGCTTGGCGATAAGCAGGGTATTCGCCGTTACGGTTCCGCGACGGTTCCCATGGACGAGACCCTGGCGTCGGTACATCTCGATTTTTCCGGCCGGTCGTGCCTGGTCTTCAATATGGATATGCCCAAGGCCAAGGTCGGGACTTTCGATGTGGAACTGGTCGAAGAATTTTTTACTGCATTTTGCAACCACGCCGCCGCCAATGTGCATGTTAACCTGGCCTACGGCAGCAACCTGCATCACATGATTGAAGGCGTTTTTAAAGCCTTCGCTCGGGCATTGGATGAGGCAACCGGCCTCGATCCTCGCATCGAAGGGGTGCTGTCCACCAAAGGAAAGCTGTAACAGATGATCGTTATTGTTGATTACGGGATGGGCAATCTGCGCAGCGTGCAGAAAGGCTTTGAAAAAGTCGGTTTCGATGCCCGGGTGACCGATGATCCGGCCGTCGTGGCACAGGCCGATAAGCTGGTATTGCCCGGTGTCGGGGCGTTTCGCGACTGCATGGAGCAACTTGAGCAAGGTGGTTTCGTCGAGCCGATTCTGCGGCATGTCGAGGCCGGCCGGCCGTTTCTTGGTATCTGCCTCGGCTTGCAATTGCTGTTCACCGAAAGCGAAGAATTTGGACATCACAAGGGGCTGAATATTATCCCCGGGCGGGTGGTTCGTTTCCAGGGTGATATGCATTGCCAAGGTGAGTTGCTCAAGGTCCCGCATATGGGCTGGAACCAGATTGATATCCGCAAGCCGGCACCTATTTTCCAGGGATTGGAAGGCGGCGAGTCGGTTTATTTCGTGCATTCCTATTATGTTGTGCCCGAGGATGAATCGGTGGTGGCTGCCACGGCCGATTACGGTCGGCCCTTCTGTGCTGCCGTATGGCGGGACAATGTCATGGCGACCCAGTTTCACCCTGAGAAGAGCCAGCGGGTGGGCTTGCGTATCCTCAAGAATTTCGGAGAGTTAAAATGATTGTTATCCCCGCCATCGATTTGAAGGAAGGCCGCTGTGTTCGTCTTGAACAGGGCCTGATGGAAAAGGACACGGTTTACAACGACGACCCCGGCGCCCAGGCCCGCAGCTGGCAGGAACAGGGCGGAGAATTGTTGCATATCGTTGATCTCGACGGTGCGTTTGCTGGCGTGCCGCGCAATCGTGAGGCCATTCGCGCCATAGTTGAGGCCGTTTCCATTCCTACCGAGCTGGGCGGCGGCATCCGCGATCTGCCGACCATCGAGGCGTATCTGGAGCTTGGTATCGACCGGGTGATTCTTGGTACGGTGGCCAAGGAAAACCCGCAACTGGTGCGTGAAGCCTGCCAGCGGTTTCCCGGTCATATCGTAGTCGGCATCGACGCCCGCGATGGGCTGGTGGCGGTACGCGGCTGGGCCGATGTGACGGAAAAACTGGCCACCGAACTGGCCAAGGAAATGGAAGGCTTCGGCGTCGAGGCGATCATCTATACCGACATCGCGCGCGACGGCATGATGGGTGGCCCGAATCTCGAAGCCACCCGCGCGCTGGCCGAGGCGATCACGGTCCCGGTTATCGCATCCGGCGGCGTTTCCTGTCTGGACGATATCGCCAGCCTCATGACCATCGAAAAGTACGGCGTGACCGGCGTGATTACAGGTAAGGCGCTGTATACCGGCAGCCTCGATCTGCGTACGGCCGTGGCGCTGACCAAAGGCAAAGCCTGATAGCGCGGAGCAAACTTACTTGTTTCATCAGGAAGTGTTCCGCGACTTCTGCGGTCTGCGCAGTGAAAACCCCGGTTCCATTGTTTTTGGTTGTGTTCGAATTAATTAACCCGCAGGCCTTGTAATCGGGTCGCGGCGTTCTTATCTTGTGAAGGACGAGCCATGCTGACGAAACGTATTATCCCCTGTCTGGATGTCAAAGACGGCCGGGTGGTCAAAGGGGTTCAGTTCCTGGAGTTGCGCGATGCCGGTGATCCGGTGGAGGCCGCCGAGGCTTACGATGCCCAGGGCGCCGATGAACTGACATTTCTGGATATCACCGCCTCCAGCGACAAACGCAATATCATCCTTGATGTCGTAGCGCGCACCGCAGAGCGGGTATTCATGCCCCTCACCGTCGGCGGCGGCATCCGCAAGATCGATGATATCCGCAACCTGCTCAATGCGGGAGCCGACAAGGTATCCATCAATACCGAGGCGGTGAATAACCCTGAATTCGTGAAGGAAGCGGCCGAACGTTTCGGTTCCCAGTGCATCGTGGTCGCGATCGATGCGCGCCGGGTGCCCGATTCCGATCCGCAGCGATGGGAAGTGTATATCCACGGAGGTCGCACCCCGACCGGCATAGACGCCATGGAATGGGCGGTGCGCATGGAAGCCTATGGCGCCGGTGAAATCCTGTTGACCTCCATGGACAAAGACGGCACCAAGGATGGCTACGACATCCCCTTGACCCGTACCATCAGCGACCTGGTCGGCATTCCGGTGATCGCTTCCGGTGGCGTCGGAAACCTGGAGCACATTTATCAGGGCTTGACCGAGGGGGGGGCCAGTGCTGCCCTGGCTGCCAGCATCTTTCACTTCCGCGAGTATACGATTCAGGAGTGCAAGGAATATTTGCAGCAGCGCGGCGTGCCGGCGCGTCTGTAACCGGACCGGCCAGGCAGGAGACACAGACCATGACCGAATTAACCAGCTTGACATACGACGCTGCCGGATTGATTCCCGCGGTGGTGCGCTGCGCCCGTAGCGGCGAGGTGCTGATGCTCTCGCAACTGAACGCCGAAGCCGTACAACAGACTCTGGCCAGCGGACTTTTGTATCGTTATTCCCGTTCCAAAGGCACCCTGGTGGCGCCGGATGCCGATGCGCCCCAGCAGGTCAGGGACATGCGTATGAGCTGTGCCGGGGATTGCCTGCTGGTGTCGGTGGAGCAGGGCGGCTCTGTACGCAACTGTTTCCAGACCGTGCTTTTCCAACAGGAAGGCGCGACGGCCGCCTGTTCTGACGATATTCTGGAGCAGGTTTACCAGGTGGTGCTGCAGCGGCGCGACAACCCCTCGCAGAAGTCCTACGTGGCTTCTTTGTTTGCCAAAGGGCTGGATAAAATCCTCGGCAAGATTGGCGAGGAAGCTACTGAGACCGCCGTCGCCGGCAAAGGCGGCAATAAGGATGACGTGGTTTACGAAACCGCCGATCTGTTTTTCCATGTGCTGGTGCTGCTCGGCTATTACGATATCCCGCCGGAGCGCATTTACCAGGAATTACGCCGCCGGTTCGGATTGTCCGGCATCGAAGAAAAAGCCAGTCGCAAGGCGTGATGGCCGGAGAGTGCCAGAGTCAGAATGTTTTCAACCTGTGGCACCCTGCAACCCATGTTTTGTGTTTTTGTTAAACAACCGAAATTCCCCGAGGTGGATATACCATGAGTCTTAAACAGCAGTTGACCGATGCCATGAAAGCCGCCATGAAAGCCAAGGATAATCTGCGCCTGACCACCGTGCGCAGTGTGCTTGCAGCCATCAAGAATCGTGAGATCGATCAGCGTAGCGAACTTGGCGACGAGGATATCATTGGTGTCTTGTCGTCTCTGGTCAAACAGCGCAAAGAATCGGTGCAGCTTTACCGTGACGGGGATCGCGTTGAACTGGCCGAAAAAGAAGAGGCGGAACTGGCTATCCTGCAGGAGTTTTTGCCATCACCTTTGACGCAGGAGGAGATAGCGGCACTTATCGAGCAGGCCGTTACGGAAACCGGTGCCTCCGAGCCTAAGGACATGGGCAAGGTCATGAAAATCGTTTCTGCCCAGGCGCGCGGTCGGGCCGACGGCAAACAGGTCAGTGACATGGTCAAGGCGCGTCTGAGCCGCTGACCTTAACGAGGAACTCTATGAATGTTGTGGATATCGCTATCCTGGTAGTACTGGCTTTGTTTCTGATCAAAGGACTGGTGCGCGGACTGCTCAAGGAACTCTGTTCCCTGTTCGGGCTGTTCGGTGGGTTGGCGATAGCTCTGCGATTTCATCCATTCCTGGCGGAGGGAATGCTCAAAACCTTCTCTTTGCCGCCGCAGCTTTGCGTGGTGATTGCCTTTGCTGCCCTGTTTCTGCTGACAGTTCTGGTCTTTGCCTTGATCGGGTTTGTTCTGTCGCGTTTCGTCAAACTGTTGTTTCTTGGCGGGTTTAATCGGGTCGCGGGAGGGTTGTTCGGACTCATGCAGGGTGGCGTATTGCTGGTCCTGGTGTTGTTCGGTTTAAGTCGCAGCCCGATGCCGGATTCGGCACAAGATTTTTTGCGTCAATCGCGCCTGTCACCGCCCTTGGTGGATATGGGGGAAACTCTGTTCCAGCATGGTAAGGATCTCGGCACGGTTGGTCGCAGTAGCTGATCGAATTTGCAGGATTACGGAGTACATGAGCGAAGAGACCCCCAGGGTTCTTGAGTACGATAAAATTGTCCGGTTGCTGGCTGGAAACACCGTCACTGAGCCGGGCCACGAACAAGCGCTGGCTCTGCAGCCGCTGAGCGATCCGCGCCAGGTGGCAGAGTCTCTGGCTGAAGTAGCCGAAATGAGCGCCTTGTTCGTAAGTCAGGGACGACCTCCGCTGGGTGGTTGCCGCGATCTGCGCCCCGCGTTACGGCGCTTGCATGCAGATGGCAGCTGGTTGCCGGCCGAGGATCTATTGGCCGTGCTTTCCAGCCTGGAGGCAGCCACCGCCTGTCGCAGCTATTTTGCCGCGCAGCAGAGTGCTCCGTTGCTCGGCGAGCTGGCAACCGGTCTAGCCGGTTGCAACAGCCTGCAGCGCGAAATCCGCGCCAGTATCGGCAGCCATGGCGAAGTTTTGGATAGCGCTTCGTTTGAACTGGGCGACCTGCGTCAGTCTGCGCGTCACCTGCGGGGGCGCATTCGCAGGAAACTGGAGGATATGCTGCATGCCGAGGCGTTCAGCGGCGTCTTTCAGGATACCATCGTTACCGAACGTAACGGCCGTTACGTGGTACCGGTGCGAGCCGATCACCGCGGGCGCATCAAGGGGCTGATCCACGACGAATCATCCAGCGGGCAGACCCTGTTCATGGAACCGAACTCGGTGCTGGAGTCGAACAACGAACTGCAGGCGCTGCGACGAGCCGAACAACGCGAAGAAGAACGCATTTTGCGGCGGCTGTCGGGGCTGGTTCGGGAACAACGCGCTGTTCTTCAGCAAAACCAGACGCTGCTGTCGCGCATTGATGTACGGGCCGCGGCGGCCCGTTTCGGGCAGGCATGCGGCGCTGTGGCTCCGCATCTGGTGGACACCCCGCTGATCGATTTGCGGGCGGCGCGTCATCCGCTGTTGATGTTTGAAGCCGACGGCAGCGTCGATACGGACAGGGCGGTAGCCGTCGATCTGAAACTGGGGCAGGACCGACAGATCCTGGTGATCAGCGGACCTAATACCGGTGGCAAGAGCGTTGCGCTCAAGACCATCGGCCTGTTGGTGCTCATGGTTCGTTCGGGATTGCCGATCCCCTGTCATCCCGACAGCAGGATATTCCTGTTTCCGTCGGTGCAGGCCGATATCGGCGATGAACAGAGTATTGAACACCATCTTTCGACGTTTTCCGGCCATCTGACCCGGTTGCGGCGGATTCTGGAAGAGGCAGGTCCGGAAACCCTGGTGCTGCTTGACGAACTCGGCACCGGCACCGATCCGGCCGAAGGGGGCGCCCTGGCCATGGCCATGCTCGATCATTTGCGGGCTGCCGGAGTGCGTACCGTCGCCACCACCCATCTGAATCTGATCAAAGGCTATGCCGCGACTCAGACCGGGGTGGAAAATGCCGCGGTTGAATTCGATCCTGAGACTTTGCTGCCGACCTACCGGTTGCATTACGGGATTCCCGGCGCCAGCCAGGCATTTGCCATCGCCCGGCGTCTCGGACTGCCGGACGAGGTTATGGCGCGGGCCGAAAGTTATCTGGGCGACGGCGAAAAAGCCGGCCTGGAATTGATGGAAAAAATCAATGCTCAGCAGCATGATCTGGAACTGGAATTGTCTGAAGCGCGCAAGCTGCGCGAACGGGCCAGCCAGGAACGGACGCGGCGTAAAAAACTGCTGGAAGAGTTTGAAGCGCAAAGGCAGGCTTTGCTGGATAAGGCCCGTCGACGCGGCGATCAGTTGGTGCGTGAAGCCGAACGCAAGATCAAGACGTTGCTCAAGGAGGCACGGGAAACCGGCCAGCAGGTACCCGAGCAGGCCAGACTGGCCGCCGAGGTACGGGAAATCCGCGAGGAATTGCGTCAGGGACAGGAGCCGGTACAGCCTCAAGGGCGGGCGCCCAAGACGGTTAAGGTCGGCGAATTGCTGCGTATTCCAACCTTGCGCACCGAAGGTGAGGTCGTGCGGGTGCAGGGCAATGATGTCGAAATGACGGTGCAGGGCAAGAAATTGCGACTCCCTCTGGCTTCTCTGGAGGCCTTTCGGCCAAGACGTTTCGCCGCCCGGACAACCGGCGGCGCGGTACGCGGAAAAGTGCAGCGTGATAGTTTCTCCCCGCGGTTGATGCTGGTCGGCAAGCGCGTTGATGAAGCTCTGCCGTTGCTGGAGCGTTTCGTGGACGACGCTCTATTGCAGAATGTGCTCGAACTCGAAATCGTGCATGGTTCCGGTGAGGGTGTTTTGCGCAAGATCGTGAGGGAGTATCTGGCCGGACACCGCGAGGTGGCAGGGTTTCATGCCGCCGCTATCGGACAGGGGGGCGACAATGTGACCCTGGTCCAGTTGAGAAGGTCATGAGCGGCAGGATCGGGGAAGACAAGGTCGAGCAAATCCGCGCCCGGGCCGATATTGTCGAGGTGATCTCGAGTTACGTGAACCTCAAGCGTGCCGGCCGCAATCATGTCGGTCTGTGTCCGTTTCACGCCGAGAAAACACCCTCCTTCAATGTCAACGCGGACCGGCAGATTTACCACTGCTTCGGTTGCGAGGTTGGCGGCGATGTGTTTGCCTTTTTGATGAATATGGAAGGGCTGTCGTTTCCCGAGGCGGTACGTCGCCTGGGTGAACGTTACGGCATCGAAGTCGAGGAAGAAACCGTTACCCCTGAGGAGGAACAGCGTCGCGAAGAACGCGAACGCCTGCTGCGGGTGACGGAGGTAGCCTGTGAATTTTATCACCGCCTGCTGGTGGAGGATCCCGTCGGAAGGCCGGCACGTTCGTATTTGCGGCAGCGCGGCTTTGACGGTGAACTGGCTCGTCAATTTAAGCTGGGATGGGCGCCCGCCGCCTGGGAGGCGCTGGCCAAGCACCTGCAGGAAAAGGGCTTTGATCCCAAGTGGGCACGGGATCGACTGGGCCTGGTTCGCGCCAGCAATGAAGGGCGCGGGGATTACGATCTGTTCCGTCGTCGTCTGTTGTTTCCGATTCTGGACGAACGCGGCCGACCGGTGGCTTTCGGCGGTCGTATTCTGGAAGGTGACGGACCCAAATACATCAACTCGCCCGAATCGCCCATCTATCATAAGGGGCGGGTGCTGTACGGCCTTTATCAGGCGCGTGACGCCATGCGTCACAAAGGCGAAGCCATCGTGGTGGAAGGCTATTTCGATCAGCTGGCGCTGTATCGGGCCGGTTTTCACAACACCGTGGCAACCTGCGGTACGGCTCTGACACCGGATCACGTACGGTTGCTCAAGCGTTTTTCTGATCGGGTATTGTTGTTGTTCGATCAGGATAGTGCCGGCCATAAGGCGACCTTTCGTGCCATGGAGGTGTTGCTGCCCGAAGGTCTGCAGGTGTCTGTGGTTACGCTGGAACCCGGTGAAGACCCAGACTCTTTTTTGCGCAATCACGATGCGCAACAGATGCAACAGCGCCTGGAGGCCGCCCGTTCGGTGGTTGAGGTGTTTATCGAGCAGACCCTGGCCGAGCATGGAGAGGATATCGAAGGCAGAGCCCGGGCGGTGGAAAAGATCCTGGTCAAACTGCAGCTGTTGCCGGGGGATATTCAGCGGGACCTGTATCTGAAAGATCTCGCTGTGCGTACCGGTCTGGACGAGCAACTGCTTCGGCGCAAGGCACTGCCGCAGGCAACCCCACAGCCTGTCGCTCAGCAGCCGGTTGTCGCTTCGCAGCCACCCCGTACTGTGCGGTCTGCAGCTCCGAGGGCATCTGCGCCGCCGGGTCTGGCGTTAAAGGCGCAGCGGATACTGTTACGACTGATCCTCAGTTATGAATCGACGCGCAACGACGCCCGTCAGCTAGGCCTGGACGAACTTTTTGAAGAAGGGGATTTGCGGGTTTTGGCCGAGCGCGCTCTGTCTCAACCCGTCGGAAACGCCGGTGCAGAAGAAAATATGCGAATAGATGACCTGAGTGAGTCCCAGAAGGGGCTGTTATCGGGTATTCTGATAGAAGATGAAGCATTGTTTGCAGAGAATTCCGATGAGCTGTTCCAGAAGTGCTATGAAACGGTGAAAAAGGAGCGCATGAAGCAGCAGTTGCAACAACTGCAGGAGCTGATGCGAGAGGCCGAGAGAGGCCATGATTTCACCCAGATGGCAACCTGGACGCGTGAGTTTCATGAACTTACACGTAAGCTTAAGGGATAATATCAGTAGGTCGGTATTAATAAACCGATGACTTCCGGATGTTCCCGGGAGTCCAGAGGAGAGAATCGAGCATGGCCAAGAAACATGGCATGGAAGAAGTTCAGCAACTTATCGATATGGGCAAGGAAAAAGGTTACCTTACCTATGATGAGGTGAACGATTACCTTCCTGAAAGCGTTGTCTCTTCCGACCAGTTGGACGATGTCATGAGCCTGTTTGGCGAAATGGATATCGAAGTGGTCGATTCGGAGCAGAAAGTTTCCCTGCCTAAGTCGCAGGGAGATGGCGACGAGGAGAGCGGTGATTCCGGGGAAGATGAAGAAACGGAATACGAAGCCGGAACCCTGGGGCGGACCAGTGATCCTGTACGCATGTATCTGCGTGAAATGGGGCAGGTCTCCTTGCTGACCCGCGAGGGGGAAGTGGAGATCGCCAAGCGCATCGAAGAAGGCGAGGCGCTTGTTGCCCGGGTTATCATGAAGACGCCCATTGCTTTTCGTGAAGTGATTCGCCTTGGAGAAAAACTCGTCAAGGAACAAATCGGCGTGGCGGAGATCACCAAGTCATACGAAGAGGAAGAAGGAACCGATGCAGAAGAAGTGCAGCGGGGGCGGATTCTCGGTCTGGTCGAAAAAATTCATGCAGAGAACGACAAGCTCATGGAGTTGTCCCAGCAACTTGCGGACTGCGGCGACAGGCAACAGCGCAATGCGCTGCGCGACCAGGTCGCCGAAAAGAAACTCGTGATTGGGGAACTGATGCGCGAAATTCGCCTGAAGGATTTTCAGGTGGATAAAATCGTCGACCGCCTCAAGGAGATGGCGCAGCAGGTTAAAAAGGGCCTTTCCGAAGTGCAGGCCTGCGAGCAGGAGTTGAAGCAGCCGCACAAGGAAATCAAGCGTCTGTTGCGTCGCATGCGCAAGAGTGACGAAGAGGCGCATCGTATTTCCCAGGAACTGGATGTGCCCATCGATACCCTGCTGTCCGTCGAAAAACGCCTCAAAAGCGCCCAGCGCAAATTCAATCGCGTAGAGGAAGAGTCGGGGTTTGCACCGGAAGAACTGCTTGAGTCCCTCAAAGAAGTCATGAAGGGCGAGTGGCGCGCCAAGGCGGCTAAAAGCGAGCTGGTCGAAGCCAACCTGCGGCTGGTCGTGTCCATTGCCAAAAAATACACCAACCGTGGGCTGCAGTTCCTGGATCTGATCCAGGAGGGCAACATCGGATTGATGAAAGCGGTCGATAAGTTCGAATACCAGCGTGGCTACAAATTTTCCACCTATGCCACCTGGTGGATCCGGCAGGCCATTACCCGTGCCATTGCCGACCAGGCACGTACCATCCGTATTCCTGTGCATATGATCGAAACCATCAATAAGCTGATTCGTACCAGCCGCCAGTTGGTGCAGGAGATGGGGCGCGAGCCGATACCGGAAGAGATCGCGGAACGTATGGAACTGCCGCTGGAAAAAGTGCGGCGGGTTCTTAAAATCGCCAAGGAACCGATCAGCCTGGAGACCCCCATCGGCGAAGAGGAAGATTCCTCGCTGGGGGATTTCATCGAAGATAAGGGTGTGGTCTCGCCTCTCGAGGCGGTCATTAAGGGCAATTTGTCCGATCAGACCTCGCGGGTACTGGCATCTTTGACTCCTCGCGAGGAGAAGGTTTTGCGCATGCGTTTCGGAATTGGCGAAAAGTCGGATCATACCCTGGAAGAGGTTGGTCAGGACTTTGCCGTTACCCGTGAACGTATTCGCCAGATCGAAGCGAAGGCGTTGCGCAAGCTGCGGCATCCAAGCCGTGCAAAACGTTTGAAGAGCTTTGTTGAAACCACTTGACAGACAAACGTTGAATACCTAAACTGATGGACTATTCCGGGCCTATAGCTCAGTTGGTAGAGCCACCGGCTCATAACCGGTCGGTCCCAGGTTCGAATCCTGGTGGGCCCACCACTCGGATGGTTGATGAGGCCAGAACTCATACTCGCATATAGCAACACCCCTGTTACTGAAGAGTGCAACAATAGAGTTGCACTCTTCTTTTTTCAAAGCGATTGTTCATGAAGGAACGTACCGTTCGCCTACAAGATCTGCTTGGTTTGCTGCATCGTCTCTATCCGCCGGTTCTGGCGGAAAACTGGGACAATGTCGGACTGCAGGTGGGTGACCCGGTTGCTTCCGTAAGTCGCATTCTGGTTTGTCTCGATGCGTCGGAGTATGCCCTCGACGAGGCGCTGCGTATCGGAGCCCAGGCGATTTTCTGCCATCATCCTCTTGTATTTCAACCCCTCAAGCGCCTGAGCCCTGTGGATGAAACCGGTCGTCTGTTGTTTCGCGCAGTGCGTGAAGGCATTGCCGTTGTCAGCGCCCATACCAACCTCGACATCGCCGTAAACGGCATCAACGACTGGCTGGCTGCGGCTCTGGGGGTGGAAAAAGCACTGCCATTACAGGTCGGTGGCGGTGATCTGCTCAAGCTGGTGGTGTTTGTCCCCAGCGGTTACGAAGAGCGCGTGGCGGCAGCCCTGTTTGAAGCCGGAGCCGGAGCTATCGGGCATTACGACAGCTGTTCTTTCCGTACTGACGGGGTCGGAACTTTTCGCCCTGACGAAACGTCCAATCCTTTTATCGGCGAGGCGGGTACTCTGGAACGTGTCCGTGAAATTCGCCTGGAGACCCTTCTGACCCGTGAGGTTCAGGGCCGGGCCATTCAGCGCATGCTCAAGGCGCACCCCTACGAAGAGGTCGCTTACGATCTGGTTCCGCTGGCCAATCGGCGCAGTGACGTCGGTCTTGGCAGAATCGGGTGTCTGTCGCAACCCACCACCCTGGAGGCGTTTACCGCCACGGTTAAACAGGCTCTCGGGGTCGCGCATGTGCGCATTGTCGGTGATCTCGACAAAAAGGTAAGCAAGGTTGCCGTGTGTGGCGGAAGCGGTGCCTCCCTGCTGGGCGAGGCCGATCGCCAGGGGGCCGATGTGCTGGTGACCGGTGATGTAAAATATCATGAGGCATTCAGTGCCCGTTCCCGTAACATAGCTTTGATCGATGCCGGTCATTTTGGCACCGAACACATCATGGTTAAACATCTGGCCGAGGTACTGCGGCATGCGACGGCAACACGTCGCATGGACATTCAAATCGAAGAACTACAAGGGGAAAAAGATCCGTTTCTGACGGTCTGAACCCCTTTTTTTATTTAAGACAGCAGCAAAAAAAGTAATTCCGGAGAATCGATGGGAGGCAACAACGTGCACGAACACATAGAACTTCTTAAGGCTTTGCAGGATCTTGACCATGAACTGAACGGTATTCGCCAGGAGCGCCGCAGCCTCGAACAGGAGCTGGTGGAGCTGACCGGCGCCATGGTGCGTATCCAGGCCATGGTGGATGGTCTGGATGAAGAGATCGGTAAATTGCAAAGTCAAAACGATGAGCTAGAGCAGGGGCTTACGCAGGAAGAGGCGAATATCTCGCGTTCCGAAGGGCGGTTGCCTGAGATCAAGACCCAGAAAGAGTATCTGGCGGTTCTCAAAGAGATCGATACGGCGAAAAAGGTTGCCAAGGATCTGCAGACTGCTCTTGATGAAAAACAGGCGCAGATCGATGCTTTGAGCGTTGAAAAAGATGAAAAGCTGAAGCAACTGGAGGAACTCAAGGAGCAATCCTCCGCGCGTGAAGCCGAAATTTCCGAGGCACTCAATGAGTTTGACAAAACCCTGGAAAAAAAGGCCAGCCAGCGTAGTAAGCACTTCGACCCGCTGCCCAAGCAGATGCAGAAACGTTATGCCCTGCTGATGGAACGCCGCGGCGGCATCGCCGTTGTGGAAGCGCGTGAAGGCAATTGTACCGGCTGCAATATGCATCTGCCTCCTCAGCTGTTCAACAGCTTGTTTCTCGATCCGCAAATTCAGAGTTGCCCCCATTGCAACCGTTTGTTGTTCGTACTCAAAGCCGAAGCCTGAGTCATTGGTTTTGCAGCAGGTCTGATTCAAAAATAGGATGGTCGGAGAGCGCCAGGTGATCGCCGGCTCGCTTCGCTTCGGCGGTAGCGGGCGGGAGGAAAGTCCGGGCTCCGCAGGGCAGGATGGTTCCTAACGGGAACCGGGGGCGACCCTAGGGAAAGTGCCACAGAAAGTAAACCGCCCGTCAAGGCTTCGGCCATGGCGGGTAAGGGTGAAACGGTGAGGTAAGAGCTCACCAGTTCCGGCGGAGACGTCGGAAGCTCGGTAAACCCCATCCGGAGCAAGGCCAAATAGGGAAGTGTTTGAGGGCGGCCCGTCCGAGACTTCCGGGTTGGCTGCTTGAGGCCGTCGGCAACGGCGGTCCTAGAGGAATGATCATCGCCCCGCACACGGGCAACCGTCGCGGGGAACAGGACCCGGCTTACGGTTCTCTCCGGCCATCCTTTTTATCAGCGGCACGGGCCATCTGGACCGTGCCGTTTAGTTTTGATGGCCTCGCCATTTCAGGTTGTTTTTCGGAATATGATAATTCAGCAACGACTACAGCTTTGGCAACGCACGGTGGCCGCCGTGACCGCCGAACTCGAGCAGTTGGAGCCGCAGCGACGGGCCTGGATCCAGGATGCCGTCGCGCGTATCGGGCAGTATCAGACCCAGATGCATGCGCTGTTTCTGGCCGCCGACGGGCCGGCCTTGTGCAGTCAATGCCTCGGTGCCTGTTGCGCATGTGGCACCCATCATTTCACTCTTGCCAACTTGCTCGCTTATCTGATCGAGGGGATAAACCCGCCGGAGCCTGACTTCGGGCAAACCTGTCCCTTTCTCGGTGCGTCAGGGTGTCTTCTGCCCGTGTCGCGGCGTCCTTTCAATTGTGTTATCTTCTTGTGTGAAGAGGTTTGGGCCAATCTTACGGAGCCCCAGCAATCCATGGCGCGGCAGCTTGAGGATGAACTGCGCCGGCAATACCTCGCATTTGATGATTGTTTCGCAGGTGCAAGCCTGCGAGGCCTGTTGATCCGTGCCGAACGGTTGGGGGGGCTGGCACTTCTGGCGCCACCCGCAGCTTCGGCACGATCGATTTAGCGATGCCTTTATTTTGGATGACGGAGGACGGCAATCCATGGATATCCATTTTACGCAACCGAACGGCCGGGTCGATGATCTGGTCGAGGAACTGGTTAAAATTTCCGGGGTGCATCATCCTGGCATCATTCGCGAAATGATTCTCAGCGCGCTGGCCGCCGGTCAGGAGATCGACTACCTTGCCGATTTGAAGCTGATGCGCACGACCCTCAAGGAAATGAGCTTCACCAACCGCCTGTTCGGAGGCTACCGACATCGTAAGAAAGTCACCATTTTCGGCTCCGCCCGGACCTCCCCCGACGCTCCGATCTATCAGAAGTGTGTCGATTTTGCCCGCTCGTTGGCCGACCATGGTTATATGGTGATTACCGGCGGTGGCGGTGGCATTATGCAGGCTGGCAACGAGGGAGCCGGTGCTGAAAATTCCTTTGCGGTTAATATCCGGCTGCCCCATGAACAGGAAACCAACCCGGTGATGACCCATAGCCCCAACGTCATCACCTATAAATATTTTTTCAATCGCAAGGTTGCTTTTCTCAAGGAAGCTTCGGCTGTAGCGCTGTTCCCCGGAGGTTTTGGCACCCTCGACGAGGCGATGGAAACCTTGACGTTGATTCAGACCGGCAAAAATGCGCCGATTCCGCTGGTGCTCATTGACGATGACGAGGGGGATTACTGGGAGCGGGTGCTGAGTTTCATGAAAGATCCGCTGCTTAAGCGGGGCCTGATATCCGGCGAGGACTTCAGTCTTTTCTCCATTACCCGCGATCCGGCTGAAGCTGTGGCTATTATCGATGCCTTTTATCGGATCTACCACTCCATGCGGTTCGTCGGAAAAACCCTGGTTATTCGCCTGAATAAGCCGATTTCGCGGGAGCAGATCGAGATCCTTGAAGCTGAGTTTCCGGAAATCAAGGAGCCGAATAGCCGACTGCAGCTGACCGGACCGCTTCCCAACGAAAAGGACCAGCCGGATCTTCTGCCTCTGCCGCGCTTGACGTTTGAATTCAATCGCCGCAGTTACGGGATGCTGCTGGCATTCATTCGACGGCTGAATACCTTTTGAGAGACGGTGCATGGCGTGCGGTCGCACAGCCTTGGAAAGGATATGCCCATGACCAAGAATTCTCACTGCTCCTTTTGTGGCCACCCCTTTGCCGAGCAGCAATCCTGGCCCCGCACCTGCGGCAACTGCGGGCAGACCAGTTTCGTCAATCCGCTGCCGGTTGTGGTGATGCTGTTGCCGGTTGAAGGCGGCCTGTTGCAGATTCGCCGCGGTATCGAACCGGGGCTCGGTAAATGGGCTTTTCCCGGCGGCTATGTGAACCTCGGTGAAACCTGGCAGCAGGCTGGTGCCCGTGAAGTGCTGGAAGAAACCCACGTGGTTATCGAACCCGATGAAATTCGCGAGTTTCGCGTGCGCAGTGCTCCCGATGGCACCCTGCTGATATTCGGATTGGCTGCGCCGCGCAGGGCGTCGGAGCTTCCGGATTTTTTGCCGACGGACGAAACCACCGAGCGTGCGGTTCGCTGTGAGCTGAGCGGCATGGCGTTTGCGTTGCACGCCGAGGCCGGCCGGGCTTTTTTTAACGACAACGGAGGGCAAGGCTGTTGCCGCTGTTGATAACGACAATCCATTTTTACAATTGAGGTTCCCATGGACGAGGACAAGCGCGATTTCGAAGACATCAACGAAGAGGAGGATTTTGCCAATCTCCTGGAACAGAGTCTTGCAGGCATTAAGCCGCTGACACCCGGACAGCAGATCGAGGCGACGGTGCTGCAGGTCGGGGAACAGTGGATATTTCTCGATGTCGGGCAAAAAGGCGAGGGGGTGCTCGATGCGCGCGAGTTTCACGACGAGGAAGGCCATCCCACCGTCGCCGCCGGCGATCGCGTCAAGGTGTTTTTTCTCTCGCGGGCCGGAGGCGAATTGCAGTTCACCACCCGTGTCGGTGGCGGTTCAGCGGGACACGCCCAACTGGAAGAGGCCTGGCGCAATGGCATCCCGGTGGAAGGTCGTCTCGAAAAAGAAGTCAAAGGTGGCTACGAAATCCGCCTGCCGGGCAATGTGCGAGCTTTTTGCCCGTTTTCGCAGCTCGGTTTGCGACGCGAAGAAAATGCTGCGGAACTGGCAGGACAGAGTCTTTCTTTTCAGATCGCCCAGTACAGCGAGCAGGGGCGCAACATTGTGGTGTCGCATCGCGCCGTGCTGGAGGAAGAACGCCGTGCGCAGCGTGACGCCCTGAAAAAGACCCTCAAAGAAGGCATGGTGGTCAAGGGTACGGTTGCGGCGATTCGCGAGTTTGGCGCCTTTGTCGATATCGGCGGTCTCGAAGGTTTGCTGCCCATCTCCGAAATCAGCTACGGACGCGTCGAGAATATCGAGGAAGTGCTGCATGTCGGACAGGAACTGCAGGTGGTGGTGAAAAGCTGCGACTGGGAGGCCGATCGGTTCTCTTTCAGCCTGCGCGATACGCTGGCCGATCCCTGGAGCGAGGTCGCTACCCTTTATGTCGAAGGCTCCACCCATACCGGTACCGTAGCGCGCCTGGCCAATTTCGGCGCATTCGTGACGCTGGAAGAGGGCATCGACGGACTGATCCATATCTCCAAGCTCGGCGCCGGCCGCCGTGTCAGCCATCCCCGCGAGGTACTCGAAGTCGGCCAACAGCTGCTGGTAACCGTGGAGCAGGTCGATCGCGAGGCGCGGCGCATTTCATTGGCGCCGGCCGGTGCCGGAGCCGAAAGTGCCGCTCCGAAAAGCTATACGGACAAACCCACCGGTGGTTCCATGGGGACGCTGGGGGATATGCTCAAGGGCAAGTTTGAAAAAAAAGGGAAAAAACGCTGAGGACAGTGCTGAGAACTGAGAGATAAAAAAACGGCCCCCGGAATACGTATTCCGGGGGCCGTTTTTTTTAGATAATTTCAACCAGCTCAATATCGAAGGTCAGGTCTTCGCCTGCCAGCGGGTGATTGGCATCGAAGGTAATGGTGGTATCGGTGGAATCTACCACGGTTACAACGACACTCTGGTCGTCTTCGTCGGTCATTTCCACTTCCATGCCGATTTCAGGCTGCATGTCGTCGGGCAACTGGCTGCGTTCGATGGTGAAAACACACTCTTCGTCGTAGTCGCCAAATGCGTCATCGGAGGCGATTTTTACAGTCTTTTTATCCCCGGGGGCCATGCCGATCAGGGCTTCTTCCACCTGCAGGAAAAATTCCTCTTCGCCGATCACCATTTCGAAAGGGGTATCTTCGCAGTTGCAATCGTCGCAGCCGCACTGCTGCTCGCCAGCGGTGGAGTCGAAAATGGTGCCGTCTTCGAGTTTGCCGGTGAATTTGATTTTAACGCGGTCGCCGTGTTTTGCCTGTGCCATGAATGAATCCTTCCCTGTTGAGGGGTATTGATTTAGCAGCCCGTCTTTGCAGGCTGGTGACCGTTGGGTCATGTCCTGCAGGTCGGCAACAAAAGCCGCCGCAGGAGTGGGGTTGATACAACTATTGTAAGTCTTTCGTCAAGTCGAAAGCGCCGGGTGGTCTTCAATGTATACAAATCGTGGCATGCGCTTTCCGTCCCGCTCGATGATTTCGCAGAAGTTCTCCAGCGGCCGGATCCACACGCCTCTCTCGCCATAGAGTGCCCGGTAGACCACAAACCACTCTTCGGTTTCGCTATCACGTGCGGTTTCCAGCACTTCGTAGAGATTGCCCTTGAAATGACGGTATATACCTTTTTTGAGAGTCATGGCCTGTCCCGGCTGTCTTGGTGGCTGAATCGAGAGTTGAGAAGAGTATTCTACCAAAATCCGTGTAAGCTTCCGACTAGTTTCTCGTTCGGAAAGCAGAAAGATTTCCGGGCACAATTTCGGTTCCCGTTTGGAAGGAGGGTTTCTTCGTTGGCCATGCAGGGATAGAACAACTATTGAAGTTTGGTTTAACGGTCAGCATATTGACGGTCAACATGCCCGTATACGAGTAAGATGAGTTAATCGTAACAATAATTTCTGGCATCTAAGGTGTTGTTTGGTTATAGTAATCCGCTTAAAGTCGACAGGGTTTGCAGTGTGATATAACCTGCCTGGTGAACGAAAAGAGACAGGGCCTGCCTGTCCTTTTCCAGCCTTTTGATGAGGATGGCATGACAAAAACTTCGGACGCAGCACGCCCGGTAGCCTTGGTGACCGGTGCGGGCAAAGGGATTGGCGCCGCTATTGCCGTGGCCCTTGCAAAGGCTGGTTACGATTTGTGGCTCAATTATCGCAAAGATCATGCGGCCGCCGAACACACGGCGCAAGCCGTCAGGGCCGCAGGTGCTGAGTGTCTGCTGCTGCCTTTCGACGTGTCCTGCGCGGAGTCGGTCAAAGGCGCTTTGGACCCTTTGTTGGAGACAAGGGTTCCCCTGGCGCTGGTCAACAATGCCGGGTTTGCTCGCGACGGACTTATGATGTGGATGTCCGAGGCCGACTGGTCTGACGTTTTGTCGGTGCATCTCGGTGGTTTTTTTCATGTCACCAAGTGCGTCATGCCGCTTATGCTGCACCAACGACGCGGGTATATTGTGAATGTCGTTTCAACCTCCGGTCAGACCGGCGTTCCGGGGCAGACCAACTATTCCGCCGCCAAGGCCGGGTTGATCGGGGCCACCCGCTCCCTGGCCAAGGAAGTTGCGCGGCGCAATATTCTGGTTAACGCAGTCGCGCCCGGCTTTATCGATACGGAAATGACCCAGGATCTCCCCATCAAAGACCTTAAAAGTCTTATCCCTCTGGGGCGCATGGGGACGGCAGAGGAAGTGGCTTCCATGGTCAAGTTCCTGTGTTCGAGGGAAGCCAGTTATATCACCGGGCAGGTTTTTTCCGTCAACGGTGGCGTTTACATGTAATTTGCATGTAACAAAAAGTTTATCGGAATGGTTGGACGCATTTTTTTGTTTTTGATGTGGAGGATTGGCCCCAGGCAGGTTTATCCGCCAGGGGTGATTAATGGGGGCTATGCAAAGAGTTGTCATAACCGGTATCGGGATTATTTCATGTCTGGGAAATGCTCCCGATACGGTAGCCAGGGCTCTGTATGAGGGACGCTCCGGCGTCGTCCGGGATGAGCAGCGATTGGCGCTTGGTTTTGCCAGTGGTTTGACCGGCAAGGTGGTTTTCGATGCCACGACCAGGTTCAGTCGTAAACAGCGCAAGACCATGCCGGATTTTGCCATGCAGGCGTGCGCGGCGGCCATGGATGCCCTGCAGCATGCCGGCCTGGATCCTTCCGAGGTGAAAAACGATCGAAACGGCCTGGTGTTCGGTTGCGATTCCAGCGCATTGTCGGCCGTCGAACAGGTCGATTTGCTGCGCGACAGGGGCGAGACCTGCCTGATAGGCAGCGGGCATATCTTTCGTGGCTTGACTTCAACCATCACCATGAATCTCAACACCCTTCTGCAGACCAGAGGCATCAGTCTGACCATAAGCTCCGCCTGTTCCAGTGGTGGTCATGCGGTCGGCCTGGCCAGCGACCTGATCGCCCTGGGGCGTCAGGAGCGTATCATCTGCGGTGGCGCGCAGGAAATCAACTGGCAGTCGATCTGCAGCTTCGATGCGCTGGGAGCTTTTTCGTCAGCCAGTGATCCGCATAAAGCCAGTCGCCCTTTCGACGCGGCTCGCGATGGACTGGTGCCCAGCGGAGGCGCGGCAGCGCTTGTGCTGGAGTCTTACGACGTTGCCAGGCAAAGAGGCGCAACCATTCTGGGCGAGATCCTGGGCTACGGATTTTCATCCGATGGAGAGAATATCTCGGTGCCCAGCGCAGAGGGATTGTCCCGCGCCATGACCATGGCGCTCGGCAATGCCGGATTGCAACCGCGCGACATCGATTATCTCAATGCCCATGCCACCTCCACCCCGTTGGGGGATGCGGCCGAAGCGGCCAATATCCTGCGGGTGTTCGGCGACCAGACGCCCCCCATCGGCGCTCTTAAGTCGATGACCGGCCACGAATTCTGGATGTCCGGTGCCTCTCAGGTGGTCTACGCAACGCTGATGGCCGCCCATGGTTTCATGGCGCCGACCATAAATTTTGACCGTCCCGACAGTCAGACCGAAAAGTTGAATATCCTCGATGTGGTACGCGAACAACCACCGAAGCGCGTGTTGTGCAATTCGGCAGGTTTTGGCGGTAGCAATGCGTCATTGGTGCTGGGATTCGGGGCATGAAATACGAGGTTGTGGTAGCCGGCGGGGGATGTGCCGGCATGAGTGCCGCCCTGACCCTGGCGCGCTTCGGCCGCAAAGTTCTGCTGGTTGAGGCGGACCGGCGGTTGGGCCCGGTGTTGCGTGGTTTTCAGCGCCAGGGCGTGCATTTTGACACCGGATTTCACTATGTCGGTGGGCTCGGAGCCGGGCAGATCCTGGACACCTTTTTCCGCTTTATGGGGCTGTCACGTCACCTGAGCCCCGTTGCATTCAGGGCCGAAGGGTTTGATGTCTGCCGCTTCGAAACCATGGGGCGGGATGTGGCCATGCCCTACGGACCCGCACTGTTCGAGGGCAGGCTTGGACAGGAGTTTCCGGGGCAGGAAGCCAACGTGGGGCGCTATCTGGAAGAGGTTCAGAAGATTTTCTCCAGCTCGGCGTTTCTTAATTTACAGCAGTCCGTGACGCCTGAAGATATGCTGTCCTTTACCGATGGTCCGACGTTGGCCGGTCGTCTGTCGGAGCTTACCTGTGACAGGCTTCTGCAAACGCTTCTGGCGCTGCCCTGCCTGCTGTACGGCGTTGCTCCGGCTGAGTCGTCATTTGCCAATCACGCGCTGGTTGCCGGGTCTTACTTTTCATCTGTCCACGGCCTTAAAGGCGGTGGCGGTTCGCTGGTGGCGGCATTTGAAAGAGAGCTTGCCGATGCCGGTGTGGATGTCCTGTGCGGCAGTCCGGTGATTTCGATCATCACCCATGATCGCTCCGTCTCGGGGGTGGTCCTGGAGGATGGCCGGCAATATGCTGCGGATCACTGCTTGTTCACGGGACATCCTTCGCACTTGCAGAATTTGCTGGCACCGGGATCGCTGCGGCCCAGTTTTTACAAACGCCTGAGTCAGTATCCTGAAACGCCTTCCGCCTTTATGCTGTTCGGGGTTATGCCGGAGGCTGTCCCGTTGCTGGATCGGCGCAATGTGTTTCTCACCCAGGCAACGAGTCCGGCGGAATTGCTCCAGGAACACAACGAGACCATCTATCTGGCGGGTGGCGAGCGTTTGCCGGACGGTCGGCAGGCGATCACCGCGCTTGGCATGGCACCGTTTTCCGATTATAAGCCGTGGAGTCAATCGCGGACCGGTCATCGACCGAAGGCCTATGGCGAATACAAACAGCAGAGGGTCGAGGCCATGCTGGAGCGCATTTGCGCCGCCTGTCCGGAACTGGCGGGTCGTTTGCAGATCGTCGAAGCCGCCACCCCTCTGACCATGCGCGATTGGGCCGCCAGTCCGCAGGGCAGTTTATACGGGCTGCGCCATACGCTGGAACATTTCCCGGTGCTGCCGATGACCAAGGTCGACGGGCTGCTGTTGGCCGGACAGTCGGTATTGTTGCCGGGGGTTCTGGGGGCGGTGGTGTCGGCGATGGTGGCATGCAGCCTGATGGTAGGGCTGGAACCTCTGCGGAAGGAGTTGCGTCAGTGCAGTTGAAACGCGTTGTGATTACCGGCATGGGCGCCGTCTCTCCCTATGGTGCCGGTACCGAACTCCTCTGGCAGGGATTGAGCTCGGGGCGCTCTGCGGTCGGACCGCTGGAGGGCGCCGAGAATATCGTGGGTTTGACCACCAGGGTGGCCGGCGTCGTTCCGCCGCTGGATATGCGCCAGATCCCGCGTAAGGATCGGCGTTCCATGTCGCGCATGTCCCAGTTCGCCTGGCTGGCCGCGCATGAAGCCTTTGCCCAGGCCAATATCGACAGTGCGTTGCTAACCGGAGGACGACTCGGTATCTCGGTTGGCTCTACCGTCGGCAGTGTGGATGCGATCGAAGAGTTTTTTGAGGAATATCTGCGGGAGCGAAGCCTGGAGCAGGTGCGTTCCACGACTTTTTTCAAAGTCATGGGGCATACGGTCGCTTCCAACCTGGCGCAGGCGCTCGGCATCACCGGCCGGGTACTGGCGCCTGCCGCGGCTTGTTCCACCGGCACCCAGGCTGTGGGCCTGGGCTGGGAAAACGTGGCCTGGGGGCGGCAGGATGTCATGCTTTGCGGCGGCGCGGACGAATTCAGCGCCCTGACCGCAGCCACCTTCGACATCATGAATGCGGCCTCCAACGGTGCCAACCATCGACCCGAGGCGGCCAGTCGCCCCTTCGATACGGAGCGGGACGGAATCGTCTGTGCCGAGGGCGCGGGATTGATCGTGCTGGAGTCGCTGGATCATGCCCTGCGGCGCGGTGCGCCGATCCTTGCGGAAGTTATCGGCTTCGCCAGCAACGTGTCGCCCGCCAACATCGTCAATCCGGATGCCGACAGCATTCAGGCCTGCATGCGTCTGGCCCTGGACGATGCCGGATTTGATGCCGGGGATATCGATTACGTCAATGCCCACGCAACCGGCACGGTGCTGGGCGATATTGCTGAAGCCCGGGCTATTGAAGCGCTGTTTGGAAGCCGGCCGCCGGTCAGCAGCTTAAAGGGACACATGGGGCATACCATGGCGGCCAGTGGCGCCCTGGAGCTTATCGCCTCCATGTGTATGATGCGTGAAGGAACGGTGCTGCCGACGTTGAATCTGCACACGCCCGACCCGGCGTGCGGAGACCTTAACCTGCCCGGCATTGCGCAATCGCAAAAGATTACAACTGTTATCAAAAACAGCTTCGCCCTGGGCGGAGTGAATTCCGTACTTGTCATAAGGAGCTACGTATGACCGATCAGGAAATTATTGCAGCAGCCAATGCTGCCTTGGCCGAAGAGTTTGAGCTGGAACTGTCCGAGATGGTACCAGAGGCCCGTTTTGACGATGATCTCAATCTCGATAGCCTGGATGCGGTCGATATGGTCATTGTGCTGGAGCAGACCTTCGGTATCAAATTGCGCGACAGCGAGGCCATCAGGGAGATTCGCACGCTTGATGATCTGTACCGGTTTCTGATTGCCAAAAAAGCCGAACTGGCCGGAGCCTGATAGCGCTTGCAGGTTTCCGCTTCTTGCCCGGACCGATAATATGAAGCTTTTACTGGTAAATCTGTACGGCTACTTCGTGATGCTGGTATGGACGCTTGTGTTCACCCTGCTTGCCTGGCCCTTTGTGCTGCTCTGGAAGCTTTGCAGCGGCTGGTCCATGAGCCGCGTTACGCGCCTGTTTATATGGCTCTACGGACGGGGCTGGATCGTTCTGGTGCGACCGTTTGCCCGGTTGCGGGTAGCCGGCCTGCATCGCCAGGATGTGCCGGTACCCTGTATCTTCGTGGCGAATCACCTGTCCTTTTTTGATGTCTATTGCATGGGGGCGCTACCGGTTTCCAATTTTTCCATTGTCGTGCGCAGCTGGCCGTTCAAGATTTTCTTTTATGCGCCTTTCATGCACCTGGCGGAATATATCAACAGCGAGCAGGCGGATCCTGAAAATCTGGCCCGGCAGTGCAGCCTTATCCTTGAACAGGGCGGCAGTATTTTGTGCTTCCCGGAGGGGCATCGCAGTCGCAACGGGCAGCTGGGGCGGTTTTATTCCGGCGCCTTCAAGATAGCGGTGGATAATAACGTCCCCGTGGTGCCGTTGGCCATACGCGGTACGGATAAGCTGCTGCCGGCCGGATCCTGGTTGCTGAAACCGGCCGCGATGGAGATGCATGGCCTCGGCGCTATTCATCCCGCTGAATTTTCATCGCATCCCCTGCCGCACGTGGCTATGCGCAAACATGTCAAAGCGCTTATGGTTGCGGCATTGGAGTCGTAAGGGAAAATCGCATGTTGGGTTTGTGTGAAGAGATTCCGTACGTTTATGACGGTAGGTTTTGACAGGCAAAATGCCGTTTATTTAATCCAAGGGAGGAATTTGAAATGAAAAAAGGGATTTTGTTGCTGGTTGTTATGTGTTTTTTGAGTGCTGGCATGATCGGCTGTACCAGCAAGTATCTGGTCAACTTCACCGATCAGTATTATTCCATGTCCGGCAAGACCGGCCCTTCGCTGGCCACCATTGACAAAGCCATCAAGGAGGCCGGTGCCCGTCGGCATTGGATGATGGAAACAGCTGAACCCGGCCATATTATCGGGCTTTTGCGGGTCCGGCAGCACGTGGCGTCGGTCGATATTCGTTTCGATCGTCAGAAGTTTTCCATTACTTATCGCAGTAGTGAAAACCTCAACTACAATGCCTCCAGGAACACCATCCATGGGCGTTACAATACCTGGGTGACGTACTTGCGCAACGATATCCAGAGCAATGTTCCGCTCTATTTCAACGCCTCCGCTAACCAGCCGGGATCCGTTGGTCGATAGGGATGACAGAGCGTTATTGGGGGGCGAATTTCGCCCCCGCCGACATTGCCAGGGCCCGCAGTCAGGGGCAGCTGCTATCGCTTGAGCTGGAGTTGAGCCGTGAGTGCGATTTGCGCTGTCTTTACTGCTACGCCGATTCCGGTACAGCGCTGGCAGACGAACTCGCCCTGTCCGAAATCTACGCCGTGCTGGAACAGGCCATGGCGCTCGGTATCCGGCGGGTGGTTGTGCTGGGCGGCGGTGAACCGCTGATGTACCCCCATGTCGTCGAGATCATGCAGTATCTGGCACAGCATGGTATCGGCATCGACCTGTTTACCAACGGTACCCAGATCACTGCCGGACTGGCGCAGGAGTTTGTCCGGCTCGGTGTGGCTCCGGTGGTCAAGATGAACAGCATGCGGCCGCAGGTACAGGATTTCCTGGCCGGGCGTCCGGGTGCCTATACCGATATCCGCCGTGGCCTTGAGGTGTTGATGCAGGCCGGTTATCCGGCAGCCGGGTTGCCGCTGGGGGCACAGACCGTCGTCTGTCGGCAGAATATCGACGAACTGCCGAGCATGTGGCGCTGGCTGCGTGATCGCCATATCATTCCGTATGTCGAGTTGATGACCTGGCAGGGGCGCGCGCGCCGCTATCCGGAGCTGGAAGTATCGGTTGAAGAGATGCAGGCGTTGTTCGAGACTCTGTCCTCCATCGACAGTCAGCAGTACGGTATCCATTGGGAGCCGCATCCGCCGGTTGCGGGCCTCAGCTGTAATCGTCATGCTTATTCCTGTACCGTAACGGTGACGGGAGATATTCTGCCCTGTCCCGGCATCAATCTGCCGGTCGGCAATATCCGCCGGCAGTCGCTGGCCGAGATCCTGGCCACCAGCCGGGATATGCAGCTGCTGCGCCACGCCGGTGAGCATATCAAAGGCGCCTGCCGCGACTGTGAGCTGGCTTCCGATTGCTACGGTTGCCGCGGCATGGCCTTTCAGGCGACCGGCGACTATCTGGCGCAAGATCCGTTGTGCTGGCGCTGTTCGAACTAGTTTTCATCCGGAAACGGCCCTTTTCCGCTGTGGCGGCGTTAATCCGCGGCCTTGCTTGTGCGGCGTACCGATGTACGCCTCCGCGCAAGACCTTGATTTCCTTGTCACAACGAAAAATTACTCGTTTCCCATATGAAAACCATGCTGTGTCCATCCAGAGTTTCCGGATGGACACTAACCTGGAGCAGATTTGATGATTGAATCGCTTGCTTTGCCTGCCGATACGGCTGGATTGGTCCCCCATGAGGGGCGTATGCGCATGGTCGACCAATTGCTGTCCCTGGGGGAAGAAAGCGCGGTTGTCAGCGCCTGTCTGCCTGCCGACGGCCTGCTGGTGGCATCCTCGGATGGCGGACTTGAAAGCGTGATTTACGCCGAACTGGTGGCGCAGGCCTACGCCGCTTATCGGGGCTATGAATTGAAAGCCCTCGGTTTGGCGCCGCGCGCCGGCTACCTGGTCGCGATCCGGCAGCTCGACGTACTCGGGCGGGCCAGGGCCGGGGATCTTCTCACCATTTCGGTACGCACCGTCGGGGTTCTGGAAGGGTTCGCGGTCATTGCCGGTGACGTCCGCCACGGCGAAGAGATCCTCGCCACGGCCAAGCTAAAGGTTTATATCCCCGAAGGAGACCTGGCATGAAGATGCGGGCGAGTTTCTTGGCTTTGTTGCTCATTCTGTCGGCAACCCTCGCCGGAGCTACCGAGCTGGATACGGTGCTGCAGCGCTTGAAGACCACCGCCGGTGCCGTGCAGACCATCCAGAGTTCTTTCGTGCAGGAAAAACACCTGACCATGTTTTCCGAGGTGCTTGAATCACGCGGCACTTTTTCCTTTCAGCGCCCCGGAAAGTTGCGCTGGGAATATGAAGCCCCGGTAAAGATGGGGTTTGTCATCGATGGCGACAAGGGGCGTCGTTGGAACAGTCTGGTCAAGCAGGATCAGCACTTTCAACTGGAAGACAACATTGAATTGCGTATCGCCGCCGAACAGTTGCTGGTCTGGACGGAGCTGGATCTGGATAAATTGCAGCGTGCCTACGCTATCGAGATTGCCGCCGAGCAGCCGGTGGCGTTGTTGCTGACCCCCCGGGGGATGGCCGCCCGGCAGTTTGTCGACCACCTGCGCGTGACCTTTTCCCCCACGGCGCAGACCGTCACCGAAGTTGCGATCTTCGAGGCCGGGGGCGATAAAACCCTTTTGCGGTTTTCCGACAGCAAGGTTGATCGTGCGTTGGACGGCGCACTGTTTCGGCCATGACTCCTGTCGGCGGGATGCAGGCATGCTACGCCTGGCTGGCGCTGCGTCGCAAAAGAATGTACCTGTTGTGTCTCACGCTGCTGGTGCTGTGCGGCGCGACCATGCTCACGTTGCAGGTCCGGGACGATATCGGCATCATGCTGCCTGCTTCGGCAACCCTGCAGCGCAGCCTTGCCCTGATGGACATGACCCCGTTTGCCCGCACGGTGTTTATAGAATTGCAGGACCACAATGCCGGCGGCGCGGGAGACCAGCTGGTGGCTGTCGCGAAGGCGGTTACCGCAAAGCTGAAACCGCCGCATTTTTCGCCGGTGTTGCCGGACAACCAGGCCATCCCCTCCCCGGGGGAGTTGCTGCGCCTGCTGCCATCGCTGGTCGATGCCGCCGACCTGGCAGATCTGGAAACACGGATCAGCCCCGAGGCGATGTCCCGGCGCATGGCAGGCAATTATACGGCTTTGCTGGGCATGAACGGGGTGCTTTCCAAACGCTTCATTCAGGTCGACCCGCTAGGGTTCCTGGAAGTACTGCTGGCCAAATGGAATCGCTTGCACATGTTTGGCGGGGCCCGGATGCAGGACGGTTTTTTGCTCAAACCGGACGGACGCACCCTGTTGATCATGCTCAAAACCGATGTGTCCGTGACCGATGCCGGCCAGTCGGAGACGCTGATGGGGGAGATCGATGCTGCCCTTGAGAGTCTTCCGGCGGGTATCGAAGCCACCGTTCTCAGTGGGCATCGTTATGCGTTGGCCAATGCGCGCACCATTAAAAGCGATCTTAAGCGGGTGTTTAGCACCTCCGCCCTGGGATTGTTGCTGATCTTCATGGTTTTTATCCGCTCGCGGGATGTGGTGTGGATTGCCTTGCTGCCGGGCGCCGTGTTGCTGATTGCCGGCGCGGTACTGGCCTGGTGTTACGATGCCGTGTCCGGCATTACCCTCGGTTTTGGCGCTGTGCTGCTCGGCATCACCGTTGATTTTGCGCTGCATGTCTGGTTTGCCCTGCGGCATGCCGGGGGCACGCCCGGCCAGGCCGTGGCCCGCGTGGCGCGACCCGTTTTATATGGCGCCATGACCTCCATGGGAGCTTTTGCCGCGTTATTGACCTCGGATATCACAGGTATTCGTCAGTTGGCCGTGTTTGCGCTGGTCGGGTTGGTGAGCGGCCTGTTGCTGGCCTTGCTGGTGTTGCCGCATCTGGTACATCCTGCCGGTGTCCGGCAGGCGGCCCCGTTGCAGGCCGGAACCGGGCGCTGGAACCTGCCGCTGGCGGCATTGGTGGTCGTCGCCCTCGGGATTGGCCTCTGGGCGGGTGCCGGTGTGGGGATCGATCGGCAGTTACGTTCTGTCGGCATGTTCACCGAGGAATTGCAGCAGGCAGAACAGCGCATCCGCCACAACTGGGGCGGTGCCAGGGATTCGGCGGTGCTGTTCGCGGAAGGTACGACCCTCGATCAGGCTCTGGAGCGCAACCACCGGTTGGCGCAGGTGTTGGCGGACCAGCTGCCGGACAGCGGTGTTGTCTCTCTCGATAGCTTGTGGCCACCGGCTTCGGTGCAGCATGCCAATCGGGCACGCTGGGCCCGATTCGTCGCAGAGCATGGTCGCGAGATGACCTCGGAGCTGTCCGTCGTTGCTGCCGGCTACGGCTTCTCGTCGCAGGCGTTCGCCCCCTTTACCGGATTTTTGAACGAACCGCCCTCGCGTCTCGACCCCGAATTTTTTGACCGGGCCGGAGTGGGATCGTTGAACGGTTTTTTACACGTGGTCGACGGGGGCAAACAGTATATGCTGAGCTTGCTGCCCGATACCCTTGAGCTGCGACAGCTGGCAGCTTCCGGCGGCTTGCCCGAGGGAGTGACCCTGGTCTCCAGCCAGGCTCTGGGGGGCCTGCTTGGACAGGCTATCAGCAAGGATTTTATCGTTTTCGTCGGTGTGGCGTGCGGCAGCATGTTTTTGTTGTTGCTGATGTTTTTTCGCCGTTTTGGATTCGCCCTGCTGGCCATGGTGCCGTTAGTGAGCGGTATCGTTGCGGTGTTGCTGCTGATGCGTGTAAGCGGTGGTTCCTTCAACCTGTTCAACGTGGTGGCCTTACCGCTGGTCATCGGCCTCGGCGCCGATTACGGTATATTCATGGTGTGCAAGGCGCGCTCCGTCGCGGATCTCGGCACCTCCAGAGCGGTGCTGGTATCCGGTCTCACCACGGTGGTTGGCTTCGGCGCGCTGGTCCTGGCGCGACACCCCGGCCTGCATACCCTCGGCTGCACCGTACTGGTCGGAGTCGGCGTGGCGATCCCGGTGGCATTGGTGCTGGTACCGGCCCTGTACAGGCGGACCGCATGAAATATCCACTGCTACTGGCAGCGCTGCTGGTGCTGTTGTGCGGATGCGCCGTGCCATCCCTCGATCCGCCCGGCACCGCCGCGCCAAGTCCCCGGTCCGAAGCCCTGGCGGGGAGCTTCTGGGGCCATAGCGGCCATCTGTTCCAGGGGCGTTACAGTGCGGTGCTGGAGTGGGATGATCATCTGGTCACTTTTCAGGGGGTGCTGGAGGTCGACACCTTGCAGCGGCAGGCCCGTCTGGTGGCTCTGTCCGACCTGGGGGCCCGGTTGTTTGATGTCACCCTGACCCCGGAGCAGACCTCGGTGCATACGTCGCTGCCGCATCTCGGCATATCGCGCATGCGCAAGCGGGTCGTGACAGCCGTGCGCCGGATGCTGCTTACGCATCTTCCCGGAATTCATGACGGCGTGACGCTCGATACCCAACCCCGCTTGAGCCGCTGCAGCCATGACGTCTGTCTGGTTTGCGGATTTGATCCCGATACGGGGTTGTTGCTTTACAAACAATATCGCACCCGCCAACCTCTGTGGCGTGTTACTTTTAGCGATTACCGGCAGTCAGGCGGTTATCAGGTGCCTCGGCGGTTCGCGTATAACGATAGCCGTGAGGGCGATAGCCTGACGATGGAATGGAACCCGGAAAGAAAAAGTCTGAACCATGAGTCAATTACGCACTGAACTCGCATCGCACACCCTGGGGCCTGCACGCAAGTGTGCCGACGGATGGCACCAGTCCTTCTGTCTGCCCGAGTCGTTTGCCGGTTTTGAGGGGCATTTCCCCGATAACCCGGTGGTGCCGGCCGTGGTGCAGCTGCTGATGGGATTGCAGCTGGCGGAAGCGGCAGCAGGCAAAGCCCTGGCCATTGTCCAGGTAGTCAAGGCCAAGTTTCTGCAACCCTTGCGGCCCCTTGAAACGATTGAGGTTTGTTGCGTGCAGGAGCAAGAGGACGGCTTGTGCTGCAAGGTTGAAATTTCATCCGCATCCGGTATGGCATCGCAGTTCCGGCTCATTCTGTCGGCATCCGCGGAGCATCGGCAAGGAAAGGGCGGGGAATGAGAAAACCGTATTTCCCGGACAAAAAAGGTCCATCTCCATTGAGCTTTACCGTTGAACGCCGGGTGCGTTTTGAAGAGGTCGATCCTCTCGGCATCGTCTGGCACGGGCGCTATGCGAGCTATTTCGAAGATGCCCGCGTCGCCCATGGCGACCACTTCGGCATCGGTTACCTGGACTTTTACAAATACGGCATCACCACCCCGATCAAACAGTTTCACGTCGATTACGCCCAGCCATTGATCTACGGGGAAACGTATGCCATCGAGGCCCGGCTGCACTGGACCGAAGCGGCGCGGCTGAATTATGAATTTTTCATCACCAATGCCACCGGTGACCTGCTGACGCGCGGTTACTCGGTGCAACTGATGGTTGATGAGCATCGCGAGTTGCTGGTTTTCCCGCCCGAATTTTACGTGGAATTCCTGGAAAGTTGGCGGGTGAATCAATAAATGAGGTTGCTGAAGATGTTGATTCAAATAGTTGGCCCGTTTGGCCTCCACGCTGCGCTGAGATCAGGACGGGTGTGCCCAATATGAGCGCCTTGTGCAAGTGGCTGGTGGTCGTTCCGGTCTATAACCACGGAGGGACGCTGCGTCAGGTGGTTGAGCAGACTCTGACGATCCACCCCCATGTCCTGGTGGTGGATGACGGCAGCACCGATGGCGGAGCCGATACCCTTGCAGGGCTGCCGTGCGAGATCGTTCGCCATCCTGCCAACCGCGGTAAGGGGGCGGCCATTCTCAGTGGCGCGGCCTTCGCCCGTGAACGGGGCATGACGCACATCATCACCCTGGATGCCGATGGACAGCATGATCCAGCCGATATCCCGAAGTTCTTTCCGCCGATCACTTCCGAGCCAACGGCGATCGTGGTCGGAGCGAGGGATTTCAGCGTACCCAATATTCCGGGCAGTTCCCGCTTCGGACGCAAATTTTCCCGCTTCTGGTTGCGGGTGCAGACCGGTTGCGATGTCAGCGACGTGCAGAGCGGTTTTCGTGCTTATCCGGTGCAGGTGCTGGAACAGCTGGCGCTGGGCGAAACAGGCTACGCTTTTGAGGTTGAAGTGCTGGTCAAGGCGGCCTGGGCCGGATTTCCGCTGCGCGATATCGACATCTCCGTTTACTATCCGGAGCCGGACAAGCGCGTATCGCACTTCGACAAGCTGCGGGACAATGTCCGCATCAGTTTGCTCAACACGCGGCTTACCACCCGTTCCATGTTGCCGGTGCCGCATCGCAAATATGCCGTCGACGGCGAGGGCAGGGTGAGCGTGATTCGCCCGTTGCGTTCGTTGCGGCTGCTGCTGGCGGACAATGCCACCCCCCGTGAACTGGCCCTGTCGGGGATGCTGGGCATGGCATTGGGGACCTTGCCGCTTATCGGCCTGCACTCCATCAGTATTTTATTCTCCGCCGGCTATCTGCGCCTTAACCGTATCTGCGCCCTGGCCGTGAGCCAGCTGTGCATGCCGCCGCTGGTGCCGGCGTTGTGTATCGAAGCAGGCTATTTTATGCGGCATGGACGGTTTTTGACCGAAATCTCCATGGAGACCCTCGGTCATCAGGTGCTGCAACGGTTGGGGGATTATGTCCTCGGCTCCGTGGCTATGGCGCCGGTACTGGCATTGCTGGTGGCCGGTCCTTTGTATGGCCTGGCCTGCCTGGTGCAGCGCAGCCTTAAACCGGGAGTGCGGCATGAGTAGTCCTGCGGCAAAAACCGCCTGGTCGAGCAAAAGCCTCGGAAACCGTTTCCAGCATCAGATCTTTTATGCTCTGCTGCGTCTGGCCGGACCCTGGCCGGCTTACGGGCTACTGCATCTGGTGGTGTTCTGGTACAATCTGCGGCCGTCGGTAAGGCGCAACGCCGGCTACTTCCTTGCCCGGCGTTTCGGACGACAGGCCTGGCCGCAGAGCTTCTGGCAGAGCTTCCGGCTTAGCCTGTCTTTCGGCAAGGTGCTGCTGGACCGGGCCATGCTCGGGGTGTTGGGGCGTGGCGAGGTGACGGTCGCTGCGGAGGATATGGACAATCTGCGCCAGATGTTGGCCCGTGGCCGGGGGGTGGTGATGCTCAATGCCCACTTCGGTTGTTGGCAAACCGGCATGGCGGGCCTGGAAGCCATCGACCGGCCGGTGAATATCGTTCTGCAAAAAGGCGCGGGCGATGTGGACAAGCACTATTTCGAGCATCGCTCCGGGCAGGCCGTGGTTAATCTTATCGATCCCAACGGACCTTTCGGGGGGACTCTCGATATGCTGGCGGCGCTCAAGCGCAACGAAATCGTCTGCATTATGGGCGATCGGGTGGTGGATGGCGACGCGAACACCGTTGCCGTTGATTTTATGGGTGGCACAGTACGCATGCCGTTTTCCATTTATGCCATCGCCTCGGCGGCCCGTGCTCAGGTTGCCGTAACCTTGATCGAGCGGCAGGGGCCGGGCCTGGCCAAGGTTCATTTTGCCGATTGTTTCGAGGTGCCGCCCGATTTGGGCAAAAGTCCAGCGGCCTTGCGCCCCTGGGTGCAGCGTTATGCCTGTGCTCTGGAACGCATGGCCTGGCAAAAGCCTTATCAGTTTTTCAACTTTTTTGATATGTGGGAAAAGGAGTAGAGATGTCGCTTAAGGAAGAGCTTAAGCAGGCCATTGTAGCCGATCTGAACCTGGAAGATGTGTCTCCGGATGAAATCGAGGACGACGAACCTTTGTTCGGCGAAGGTCTGGGCCTCGATTCCCTCGATGCGGTCGAGCTTGTCGTGTTGCTGCAAAAGCATTTCGGCATCGAGGTCAAGGATATGGAAGAAGGGCGGCAGGCGTTTGTCTCCATCGATGCGCTGGCGGCATTTATAGAGCAACGCCGGGGTTGATATGACGGGCACTGTTTGTGTAACCGGGCTCGGTTGTCTGTGCGGCGCCGGGGGATCCCTGCCGGAAATCATGCATACCCTGTATGCCGGCCGACGTGCGCCCTGTGCCCCGACCAGAATGCGCTGCGAGCATGATGTGGTCTATCCGGTGTTTGAGCTGCCGGCATCCATCGACCTGCCGGTTGATTCCCGGACCAATCGCTCGCTGGCCATGGCCGTGGTGGCGGCCCGTGAAGCTCTGCAGCAGGCAGGTCTTACGCCGGATCTGCTGGCCGGTAAGCGTGTCGGAGTGTGCCTCGGGACCTCGACCGGAGCATCCCTCAACCTGCTCGACTATTATGCCAGCCATAAAGCCGGTCAGCCTGGCGATCCCGCCGAAGTGGCCTTGTGGCGGTACAGCAATCCGGGGCTGGGACTGGCGCGTATATTGGATCTGAATGGACCGGTCCAGACCGTGGTCAACGCCTGTTCATCCGGCAGCGATGCCGTGGGGATCGCCATGTCCTGGCTGCAACAGGGATTGTGTGATGTGGTGCTGGCCGGCGGCACCGACGAGTTGAGCATGGTGCCCTACAACGGGTTTATCCGTCTGATGATCTACGACAGTCAGCCGTGCCGTCCCTTCGATGTGCGGCGCAAAGGGCTGAATCTCGGCGAAGGCGCCGGCATGCTGGTGTTGGAACGGCGCAGCCACGCCGATCAGCGCGGTGCCGGGGTGCTGGCGGTAGCAGCCGGCTTCGGCAGTGCTGCCGACGCGCATCATCTGACCGCACCGCATCCCGAAGGCAGCAGCCTGCGATGCGCCACGCAGCAAGCTCTGGCGCAGGCGGGTATCGATGCCGGGCAGATCGGTTTTATTAACGCCCATGCCACCGCGACCCCGAACAACGACCAGGCTGAGGCGAAGGTCTTGGCGGATATTTTCCCGCATGCGCCGGTGGTGGCGACCAAGGGGTATACCGGCCATACGCTCGGTGCGGCCGGAGCCATCGAAGCGGTGTTCACCGTGGCGGCCCTGCGGGATGGCAAACTTCCAGCCAGCATCGGTTGCGAACAGCCGGATCCGGCGTTGCAGGTGACCCCGGTGCAAGTCGAGACTCCTGTGGCTGCGGCGTACGGCCTGACCCAGTCCCTGGGGTTTGGCGGCAATAACGCGGTGCTGGTATTTGGACGAGGAGATCAGGCATGAGGCTTGCCATTGATGGCCTGGGCCTGGTCGGGCCCTTTGGGCTCGGTAGCGGCGCCCTTCAAGCAGCGCAGAATGTATCAGCCATGCCGGCGCAGGCCGATGTTGCCGAACTGGCCCGGTTTTTTAACAAGCGCGAACTGCGGCGGGTTTCGCATTTTTGCCGGTTGGCATTGTTGGGGGCGACCCTGGCGGTGGAAGACGGCTGCTTCGCCGGCATCGACAAGGAGCGCATCGGGCTGATTCTGGCCACCGGGCATGGTCCGGTCGCCACGACCTTCGATTTTCTCGACTCCATGTATGAATTCGGCGCCAAGCTGGCTTCCCCGACGGCTTTTTCCACCTCCATTCACAATGTGGCGGCCTCTACCATTTCCATTATGTCCGGCTACACCGGTCCCTGTCTGACCGTCAACCAGTTCGCCATGTCCTGGGCTTCGGCCTTGTTGACGGCCTGGTGCTGGCTGGCCGAATCCCGCGTGGAGCGGGTGCTGGTCGGCGCGGTCGACGAATATCAGCCGCTGCTGGTCGAGGCCGCACGTCAGGCAGATTGTCCGTTGGCTACCGGCGAGGGCGCCGTATTTCTGGCCCTGTCCGCTGCGGAATCTGGCCGTTACGGCCTGATCACCGACGTGGCCATGGGCAACCTTGCTCCTCCGGCATCGCCGTCACCCCTGCCTTACGAACTGCCCGCCGGTCAGGCCTTTGCCCTTGCCGCCGCGCTGGTAAACGGTGCGTTCGGCCAACCGTTGGTAGCCACAGAGCCCGACGGCGCATGGAGCACCATCACCCTGGGGCCGCCTTTATGACGATGGCGGATCGCATGTCCCTCGACAAGGAAGTCTTGCGTCGCGTGCTGCACAGCATGCTGCGCTCTCTGGTGTGGAATAAAAATGATTGGGCCGCTGAAAGTCGGCTGGTCGAAGATGCCATGGCACCGGTAGCACAGATTCTGCAGACCGCTACGGCCAGCGAGCTGAGCGAGGTGGCCGGCCGCTTTGCGGGGATGTTCGGTTGCGGCAGCCTTGCCGACCGGTTGACGCCGCAGATGAGCTGTGAGGAGTGGCTGGAGTGCCTGGTGGCCGGTGGCGCGCTGGAGGTCTCCCTTGTCACCTTCCATAGCTCCGGTTCGACCGGCGAACCGACTGCTTGTCCGCAACCGCTCTCGGTATTGTGGCAGGAGGTGGGCGAGTTGGGAAGACTGTCCGGCGACCGGCAGCGGTTGGTCAGTGTCGTGCCTCAGCACCATATCTACGGGTTTTTGTTCTCGGTCCTGTTGCCTTGCCAGTTGGGGGTGTCGACCGAACTGCTGCCGCCTTTTCCCGGTGCCGGACTGTCCGCTTTGTTGCGGGAGGGGGATTTGCTGATAGCCTTCCCCGCATTCTGGAAAAGCCTTACGCTACTGGGCCTGCGGTTTCCCGCCGGGGTGCGGGGGGTGACCTCCACCGGACCGTGTCCGCCGCAGATCATAGAGCAATTGCGTCAGCAGGGGCTTGAGGCCATGCTGGAGGTTTACGGTTCCTCGGAGACCAGCGGCGTCGGTTATCGTTGGAAGCCGACCGCACCTTACAGCCTGTTTCGCTTCTGGCAGCCGGTTGCTCTGCAGCAGCCGAGCCCCGATGCCCTCATCCGGCATCAGCTCGACGGCCTTCTGGCCGAGCCGGTTATGCTCCCCGACGAGGTGCAATGGGTCGACGAGCGCACCTTCCGCCCTGTGCGTCGCCGCGATCAGGCGGTGCAGGTGGCCGGCATCAATGTCTATCCCCAATATGTTGCGTCCTGCCTTAAACAACACCCTGCGGTTGACGACTGCGTCGTGCGCTTGATGCGTCCCGAAGAAGGGGAGCGCCTTAAGGCTTTCGTGGTCCCCGTCGATCCCGATCAATGTACCACCACCCTGCGCAGCGCGTTGATCGAATGGTGCAAACAGCGCCTCAAAAGCGTGGAACAGCCCCGCAGCTTCACCTTCGGGGCGCAATGCCCCACTCAGGGGATGGGCAAGCTGGCCGATTGGTAGCTGGCCAGCTCACTCAACTGCGCCATATTCCGTTTTCTGGTTATGCACTATTTTCAAGTTGCCCCAAATCTTTGAAAATCGGTGCACCGCCAGCGTGAATTGGACAACCAAATATATTTTTTACCACGAAGGACACTAAGAGCACGAAGAAATACTGATAAAACAGACCCTTATGGTTGTCTTTTGTCTTAGTTTTCCCCTTCGTGTCCTTCGTGATCTTCGTGGTTCAAGCTTTTAGATTCTGCGTTTTTCCCGCCACAAGTTAAACCCAACTTCCCGATCAGGATTTTTTCAGTCGGATGCCGTCGCCGGTCAGCTCGATGCGGCCGGCTTTGTAGAGTCCGCCGACGGCCTTCTTGAAGGCTTTTTTGCTCATGCCCAGCTGCTTTTGGATGACATCGGCAGGGCTCTGGTCGTGCAGGGGCAAAAAGCCGGTTTTGGACAATTTCTCCAGCAGCGTGGCCTGGGCCTGTTCGGTGCCGGCCTTGCCGACGAAATGCAGAGTGACGTCGAGCTTGCCATCGGGGCGGATGGTTTTGATAAAGCCCTTGAAGGTGTCGCCGGGTTGCATTCCGGGTCGGATTTCATCGCGGTACAGCAGCGCTACGTAGCGATGATTGACGATCATCTTGACGCCGAGGTCGGTGAACTGCCAGAGCAGCATCTCCACCGGTTGACCTACCTGCAGCTCGGTCGTGTCCTCATCCAGCCAGCGGTCGATGCGGCCGGTGGCAAAGCAGCGCCCCTGGTCGTCGAGACAGACCCGTACAATATGATATTCACCTTCGCGCATGCGTTTCGGCTGCTCGTTGAAGGGGATCAGCAGTTCCTTTTCCATGCCCCATTCGAGGAAGGTACCTTGCTGGCCAGCCTGATTGACCCTCAGCAGGGCGAATTGGCCGACATGGGCAAAGGGCAGGCGCGTCGTAGCAAGAGGCTCGCCGGCGTGGAGGTACAAAAACACCTCCACGGAGCCTCCGGGGCGGGCGCCATCCGGTATTTGTCGCGACGGCAGCAGCACCAGCGTCTCGCCGGTCTGCAGCCAGGCGCCGCGTTGATCGATATGGTCGATGGTCAGGGTTTGAACCCGGCCGATTTCCAGCATGTTGTATCTCCTCAGAGGGGTTGTGCTTCGGGTACGGGCAGAACATCATGCCCACTTTAAAATAAAGCATGCGCAGAAGTGCGGAGAAAAGCAAGTCCGGTTCTGCAAAGAGCAAGGGGCCGCTGATGCGGCCCCTTGTTGTTTTATCCATGGGATGAGCTGTTAGCTTCAGTCCAGCAGTTCGGCGATTTTGGCGGCCATGCCGGTATAGCTTGCGGGGGTCATCTCCAGCAGGCGCTGTTTGTCCTCGTCCGCCAGTTCCAGACCTTCGACAAAGGTGCGGATGGTCTCGCAGTTGATGGTCTGGCCACGGGTCAGTTCCTTGAGTTTTTCGTAAGGCTTTTCGATACCGGCCTTGCGCATCACCGTCTGGATCGGTTCGGCCAGGACTTCCCAGGCATGATCCAGATCGTCGGCCAGTTTGTGCTCATTGAGCTTGAGCTTGCCGAGTCCCTTGAGGGTGGAGCGGTAGGCGATCATGCTGTAGCCGAAGCCGACACCCATGTTGCGCAGTACCGTCGAGTCGGTCAGGTCGCGCTGCAGCCGCGAGATCGGCAGTTTGGCCGACAGGTGGTTGAAGATGGCGTTGGCCAGCCCGCAGTTGCCTTCCGAGTTTTCGAAATCGATGGGGTTGACCTTGTGCGGCATGGTCGAGGAACCGACTTCGCCGGCGATGGTCTTCTGGCCGAAATAGGCCATGGAGATATAAGTCCAGATGTCGCGGTTGAGGTCGGTGAGGATGGTGTTCCAGCGCGCCAGGGCGTCGAACATCTCCGCCATGTAATCATGCGGCTCGATCTGGGTGGTGAACATGTTCTGCGTCAGGCCCAGTCCGGTTTCGATGACGCCCTTGGCCAGCGCCGGCCAGTCCACCTTGGGGTAGGCCGACAGGTGGGCGTTGAAATTGCCCACGGCACCGTTGAGCTTGCCGAGGATCTCCACCTGGGCGATGTTGCGGCTCTGTTTCTGCAGGCGCGCGACGAATACCGCCAGCTCCTTGCCGATGGTGGTCGGCGAGGCGGTCTGGCCGTGGGTGCGGGCCAGCATCGCGACTTCCTTGAAATCTTTGGCCAGCTTTTTCAGATGGTCGATGATCTCCCCCTGCAGAGGCGTCAGGGCGGCCAGTCCGTCCTTGAGCATCATGGCGTGGGAGAGGTTATTGATATCCTCCGAAGTGCAGGCGAAATGAAGAAACTCCGACAGGTCCTCCAGCGAGGTGCCGATCAGTTTTTCCTTGAGGTAGTATTCCACCGCTTTGACGTCATGGTTGGTAACCGCCTCGATCTTCTTGATGTGCTGCGCTTCCTCCGGCGAAAAGTGGAGGATAATGGACCGCAGGGTTTGTTCCTCCTCGGCCGTCACCGCCCGGCATTCCGCAATCCCCGGCTCGGCGCACAACGCCAGCAGCCACAGCACCTCCACCTTGACGCGGTTGCGCAGCAGCGCGTATTCAGAAAAACATTCCGTCAGCACGGAAACCTTCGATGCATAACGCCCGTCCAGCGGGCTGATAGCCGTAATCATGGCAATCTCCTTCTTATTTTGAATAATCCTGCACTATAGACGGACTGGCCGGATTCTGCAAGGTTTTTGGGCATAGTAGCGGGGTGGTGGTAAAAACGCTTACTGTGCTTTATGAACTGTAATATTAAAGATATTGTTTAATGTTGACACTCTTAATTATAGAGGAGTAAAAATATGTATCAAATTATTGGATATGCCATGGAGGTCAGAGGATTCCGGCCGACATTACATTCACGAAACCCTTCTCCAGCGCGTCATTAAAGCATCCGTATTCAAATCTGATATCGTCAAACGGATCGAGTGTCATACATTTCGCCACTCCTTTGCTACGCATTTGCTGGATGATGGTTACGATATTCGGACGATTCAGGATTTATTGGATATAGGGATATTAAGTACGACGATGGTCTATACTCATTTTCTCAATGGGGGGTGGGCACGGAGTACGTAGCCCGGTCGATGTCCTTTAAACGGGCATATCCAATCTGTATATATCGGGGGGGGGTTCGGTGGTGATCGCTTAAGTAACTGGAATTAAATATAAAGCAACCGATGTGTAACAGTTTTGAAATTGTCTTATATAGACAGATTATTGTCTATGTTTACAGTTTTATCCAGACTGCCTATTTATAGGTAAGCCAGATGAAGGAGATATGTCTTTGACATTAAAAGATTATTCTGACTTAGCATCAATCTTTGGTTCACTTGCAGTTATCGGAGTTTTTGTTCAAGCAATTTTACTCAGAGGTCAAATAAAAAAAGACCACGAAAGGTCTCGACGCGAAAAATCTGTTGAGCTGCTGGGTCAATGGGCAAAACATCTCAAGCAAGATAGTTCTTTAGCTAGAAGAATTGTTGAAAGCTTGAATGAAGAGGAGAGTCGGAACCTATTCAATCAAGAAGAAACTAAGGTGGCAGTCAAATACGAGACATCACTCAGAAAGATTCTTGATCTTGGTGATGATGAACTTCATAAGCCAAATGGAGAAGTAGTTCTAAATGCAGCCCAATCATCGAAGCTCCGTTGGCACGCAATGTCATATTTAAACATGCTTGAATCAATATTGGTTGCATGGCAATACAGTATTGTTGATCGAGAAATAATTGAGCACCAATTTAGCTATCTGTTTTCTCCTGAGCAAGGCCATGCAGCCTTAAAATATTTCCGTACTGCAGCTGGTGGCGAAAATGCCTTTCCTGCAATTGAAATATTTGCAAATCATTTAGAAGAGAATCGTCGATTAATCCTAAAGCAGAAAGCAAATGTGGCATAACCATCTAATCCAGAGGACGGAGTAGGCAGGCGTTGTTCTCGAAAATTTCGGTAGGTCGCGCAAGTCGCGTCGCCGCTTATCTCAACCGTTAGGGCTACAAAAAATGGAACATTTCTCAGCAACATACGAAGGAAAAAAGCATAAGATTATTGTTGATGTGGGGTTTGAAGAACCTGATACCTCCAACAGTCATCGATGGGGCGGTCTTTCCTACGAGCTCAAACATATCTTCATAGATGTTTACATTGAAAATAACGAGAAATTAATACCTATTAAAGAAGTAGATCAATTTCGTAATGCTACCGGGCCCAAGGAAGTGTTTGTCCGTGGGTGGTTAAATGAGTCCAACAACGAATTACAAATAGAAAATATTCAAAAAGGCATTATCAATCCAGGGCAACACTTTTTATTAAAAATTCTCAAAAAATTGATTGCTCTAAACAATAATACAAATTCTATATATTTAGCTAATGTAAATCACGGAAGCACACTTGAATTACTCAAAAAAGCACACGAATCAGGGCAACCACTAAGTCAAATAGAATCAGAAGCAAGGAAACCTCTTATGTTCGCTTTGGATCAATGTGGGTATACCAAGCATGAATTAGTTTTAGAAGGAACTTGTTTGTATGGAATTCGAGGCTTTAAATCAAATCTTCCCTAACAAGCGCATAAACGCGGACTGCAAAAGCTGCTTCGCAGCTTTTGCATCCGGTTATGCTTGGCGTTGGGAGATGAGTGTTTTTAAACAATGATAAACACCACTGGCAACAATATTTCAGTTACGGGTCAATTTACAGTAAGAGGGGTATCCGGGGACGTTCTTGCTTTATTGCATTAGCTGCCCAGGTGTATTTATAAAGTTCTAAAGCAAGAACTTCCCCGGACTCTCGTGCTTTTATTGTTTTCTGGCTGTGGCCAAACTGCGTTATTTGGGTGTAGAGGTCGGAAGGAGGCTTGGCATTTGCGGCTCTTCAGTGAGTCGGACAGTCAGTCGGGGTGACGAGCTGTTTCAATCCAATGTGGATCTTCAGGGGGGGTGGTCAGGTTGTTAATGCTCAAAAGCCAGAACGTCCTTGGAGCCCCCCCAGACCATTAGGTGAAAATATAAGGATCTATTATGTTCTTTGCTGAAGAAAGCAACCTTAAATCCATCGGTGCTTTTTTACGAAAAGCCGAATCTTCGCACATTGAAGATGAAGTTAGAGCGAAAAGGTTGTCAATTGTTAAAGAATTGGTTGATTACATATACAAATATCCAGAGGGTTGGGATGATCGTTGCACTTTCAACATAAAACATATTGGAGATCAATTCCTAAACTCATTACGCAACTTTGACCCTTCGAAACTCTCTGGTGTTGACAATATTTACTGCATGGCATATCGATTTCTCTGTGAGTTTGATTTTCTTGTGGGGGCTGGTAAAGAATTATCTATAGAGCTTAGATCAATAAAAAATCGAATCCAAGTAGATGCTGCTCAAATTGACGATGATGCACGTTCTCAAATTATTTATGCATCTTATGTCATGCCAGCAAACATTGCGAAAGATTTCATTAATGATAGTAATATTGGAATTTTTAGGGATTTTGAAGCAAGGAAAAGTGAAGCGGAGAAATTGAAAGCTGAATGGGACAAAGAGTTAGAGCAGAAAAAGGCTGAAACAGAGAACTTAAAAGAAAAATTAGATGAATATAAAACAGCCTTTAATTTTGTCGGCTTGCATCAAGGATTCTCGAATTTATCGACGATAAAATATTCTGAAAGCAGAAGGTTGTTCTGGTCGTTAATCGCAATGGGTGTAGTGGTCCTAATACCATTGGCAGTCGAATTGTACTGTACTACTAACGGTTTGTTTGCAGGCAAAACATTGTCAACCGAAAATCTTATTACACTAATTCCGCTCATATCAGTCGAAGTCGTTCTAATATATTTTTTCCGAGTCATTTTATTGAATCATAGAACCGTTGGGGCACAAAAAATACAAATTGAGTTGAGAAAAACACTTTGTCAATTTATTCAAAGCTATGCGGATTATGCATCAAAAATAAAAAGCAAAGACAATCAATCCTTAGAGAAATTTGAAAATTTAATATTTAGTGGAATTCTTTCTGATCCAGAAAAGCTACCCAGCACCTTTGATGGTTTAGACCAGATTGGTGAATTAGTAAGAAAAGTCAAAAACTCATAACAACACACTTCAGCGGATGGCGTGAACGGTGGCGGCACTGACGCGACAGCTCAGGTTGCGCCACCGCTTAGTTGAGCCGTTAAGTCTATAAATCGTGGAGGTTATGGGGACGCCCATGAAATTATGCGTTTCTTAGGATGTTATATCTCGGCAAGATTAGTAATAAGTATTGTGTGTTGCTTTGCCTGATAGGAAAATGGCATAATTCTAATCATGCCACGTCAAGCCCGCATAGATGCACCAGGTGCGCTCCATCATATCATTTGTCGCGGCATGGAGCGGCAAGCGATCTTTCGCGATGATGTTGACCGGGGTGACTTTGTATCATGCTTGCCGACAATCCTTTTAGATACATCCACCCAATGTTTTGCCTGGGCGCTGATCCCTAACCATTTTAACCTGTTGTTGCGAACGGGGAAAGCGCCGATTGCTCATGTCATACGCCGATTATTGACGGGTTACAGCGTTAAATTTAATCGCCGCCATCATCGATATGGGCACTTATTCCAGAATCGTTACAAGTCAATATTGTGTCAGGAAGAACCTTATCTTCTGGAGTTGGTTCGTTATCTTCATCTTAACCCATTGCGTGCCGGCGTGGTGTCAACTTTGGGGGATAATGAGGGACACTCCCCATATATTTTAGGCTTTTGGGAATGACTCAATCGGCAGTCAGCAGATCGGTTCAACGTGGACAAAAATTGGCCAAAGAAAAGGGGTGGCGTCTGGAGGAATGGGTAAACGCATAATTTCATGGGCGTCCCCATTACCCATGCAGCTGTTAAACCATCTTGCGGATAGTGGATATTTGAAATGAAAAAAAAGACCATAGCCATTATTACTGACAAGCCTAAATCAATATATAAAATTCCTTATCTGATAAGTCATTTAATACCCTGTTGGAGTGAGCGCGCATTCAATGTTGTCATTGGCACGAAATGGACACTTCCCAAAGCCGATATTGCTCTATTACACGTTGATGCAACAAAGGTTTCCCGTATTTATCAAATTATGTGCAAAAAATATCCGATTGTTTTAAATGGGAATTTTCTGGACAACTCGAAACAAAAGGTTAGCCGAAACCTTCTGTCTATGGGAGAAGATTACCATGGTCCTGTAATTATTAAAACTAATGGCAATTATGGCGGTTTTCTGGATATTCCTAAAAAGAAGCGTGATCATAGTCATATTATATTAAAAGAAACAACTGATATCAAATCAGTAAAATGGAAATCCATTCAGGCTATAAGTCCTGGGAAATACCCAGTCCTTGAGCATCAGGCAGATATACCAAATGATGTTTGGAAAAACAAACGATTAGTTGTTGAAAAATTCATACCAGAATACGACATGAATGGTTTGTATTGTTTAAGAGCTTGTTTCTTTTTTGGTGAAAAAGAAATCAATATGATGGTTACCTCGACAGAGCCTGTCATAAAAGGTAACAATATTTGCAGCAGACAATTGGTAAATTCACCCGCTCCCGAACAGCTTCGAAACATTAGGGAAAAGTTGAAAATTGATTTTGGGCGTTTTGATTATGTTATGTCAGAGGGCAAGGTAGTGCTTTACGATGTCAATAAAACGGCGACAATGAGTCAGCAGGCCAGTATTGAATGGGCAGATCAGGTTATTCGCCCATTGTCGCTTGGTATAGATGAATATTTATGAGGTCAGTTTGTGGAGAAATCTAATTGGAACACTGATATTGTTCATTCAAGAATCATGGATGGACCTGAGAAGAAGCGCTATGCTGCAGGCTCTCCAGATTCTCAAGAAATCAGCGTATTTAATACCCTGTTGGAGTGAGCGCGCATTCAATGTTGTCATTGGCACGAAATGGACACTTCCCAAAGCCGATATTGCTCTATTACACGTTGATGCAACAAAGGTTTCCCGTATTTATCAAATTATGTGCAAAAAATATCCGATTGTTTTAAATGGGAATTTTCTGGACAACTCGAAACAAAAGGTTAGCCGAAACCTTCTGTCTATGGGAGAAGATTACCATGGTCCTGTAATTATTAAAACTAATGGCAATTATGGCGGTTTTCTGGATATTCCTAAAAAGAAGCGTGATCATAGTCATATTATATTAAAAGAAACAACTGATATCAAATCAGTAAAATGGAAATCCATTCAGGCTATAAGTCCTGGGAAATACCCAGTCCTTGAGCATCAGGCAGATATACCAAATGATGTTTGGAAAAACAAACGATTAGTTGTTGAAAAATTCATACCAGAATACGACATGAATGGTTTGTATTGTTTAAGAGCTTGTTTCTTTTTTGGTGAAAAAGAAATCAATATGATGGTTACCTCGACAGAGCCTGTCATAAAAGGTAACAATATTTGCAGCAGACAATTGGTAAATTCACCCGCTCCCGAACAGCTTCGAAACATTAGGGAAAAGTTGAAAATTGATTTTGGGCGTTTTGATTATGTTATGTCAGAGGGCAAGGTAGTGCTTTACGATGTCAATAAAACGGCGACAATGAGTCAGCAGGCCAGTATTGAATGGGCAGATCAGGTTATTCGCCCATTGTCGCTTGGTATAGATGAATATTTATGAGGTCAGTTTGTGGAGAAATCTAATTGGAACACTGATATTGTTCATTCAAGAATCATGGATGGACCTGAGAAGAAGCGCTATGCTGCAGGCTCTCCAGATTCTCAAGAAATCAGCGTATATGCGCGCTGTCTGCTTGCAAATAGCGGCCTTGGTGTTGTTCTTGGAATGACTCCGGAATTGCGAAATATGGCAGCAAGCCACTGTGAAAAATTGCTATCTATAGACCATAGTGAAGCATCCATCTCCACCTACAAGGATTGGTTGTCACCTGAGCTGAAAAACAAGGAGGAAATCATTTGTGGAGACTGGAGCGTCTTGGAAAACGCATTGCCTGCGCCACCTGATTTCATTCTCGGAGACGGTATTTTTGGCAATGTCATTCCGCTTGAAAAATACTCAAGCCTTCTCCAGATAATCCGTTCGTCACTCGCCCCCCAGGGTTGCTTTGTTACCCGTCAATGTCTCATGCCTGACGAAGTTTTGGATAATCCACGTCGGCACCAGGATCTCCTTGAAAAATTTCGCCAGGAGATGTTGGACGAGGCGGGATTCGGTTTGAGTATGCGATTACACGGGTATGTTGATGTCGCTTATGACAAAAAAACGTGCTTACTTGATAATAGCAAGGTTTTTGCCAAGATCGATGCCGATTATAAATCTGGTTTGCTTTCGTCATTGGAGTACCAGGTTGTACGGCGTTATCTTTTTAACGGGATAAACTCAATCCCACCCCAAGGTAAATGGGAAGAATTATTGAGGGAAAACGGATTTAAATTTAAGCAGCTAAATTGCCAAGGTAAATACTGGTATCACTACTATCCGATTTACTCTTGCCGACTTGCCTGATTCCAAATGGGATAGGCCGAGGTAAATGAGGGACACTTCCCATATTTTGCTTAATTACAGTTATGCATACGAATATAAAAAGTAAATATATGACAAAAACTATTTGTTTTATAGCGATATTCCTTGTTTGTGCTTCTCCTTTGTCTGCAGGCAACGGACCTTTAGCCATTCCTGCTAAAGAGTCAGATTTTATAGGCGTATGGAGATTGATACTCAAAGATAATAAAGGAGCTAAACAGATTCTAAAAGAAGATCCCTGGCCAGCGAACTGTCAGTACTTCGGGCATTACAAAAATGGAATATGGCTACACCAACAAGTGCATTTAGGTGAATGTAAATTGGCAATGCCAGAATTGGCGCCAAATTATCCTGAAAATGTCACATGGAAAATGGATAGAGACGGAACTTTTATAATTACAAGGCCAGACGTAAAAATAAAAGAGCCGTGGAAAGTAGACGTCGTCACTAGAGATGCCCATTTAGGAAAAGTAAATCTAAATAAGGGTGATTTGATAATGCAACTATATTTACCCGATAGGAAAGGCTTCATGTATTCACGCATTATGAGAAAAGTAAGGTGATTCTAACGTTGATTATGCTTACATTCTTTATTCCCAATACATAACAAGCACGTTGAGTCGGACTCACAAAAGTATCTCTTCTCTCTGTTTTTGCCGCCGCTCACGTATGTCGTTATGTGAAGAAAAAAATATAAAATAATGAAATCCTATTTAGTGAAAATATCAGCCCTTTTTCTTCTCTTGTATGTGTCTGGTTGTTCTTCGGTGCGACCTGGTTCTGGGGGTAATTGGATTGGTTATACTGAGACTGGTCAAGCATCCTATTACGCGGATAAGCATCAAAATAGAAGAACAGCTAGTGGGGCCCTCTATAAACACGAGCTCAAAACAGCTGCACATAAAGAACTGCCGTTCGGTTTAAAAGTAAAAGTCACAAATATCAATAATGGAAAAAGTGTCATTGTTGAGATTAATGATCGTGGGCCATTTGTTAAGGGACGAATTGTTGATCTTTCAAAAAGTGCATTTAGTAGTATAGACAGTCTCTCGTCAGGTTTAATCAGTGTCAAAATTGAAGTGGTAAGGTAGCACATACCAGTCGTTCAAGCCGATGGCGGTACGCGCCGCGGTTTAGTTCCAGCGTTAAAAACCTGGGAGGATTATTTATGGATGAACAAAGCAAGGATATTTGGTTTCCTGCCAAAAGGTACGGAGTCGGTTGGGGTTTTCCTATTACTTGGCAAGGTTGGCTTGTTTTTGGAACCTACATGGCTCTTGTAGGTATCGGCACTGTGTTTTTAGTGATATCCGAGAACCCCGTATGGACTGTTCCTTTCATCCTTTACGTTTTGCTGCTGTCTGGCGTGTTGATTTTTATCTGCTTCAAAAAAGGAGAAAAGATAAAATTTCGTTGGGGAAAGAAACCTTAAATAGTGCCTTTTCAAATAACCGGATCTTCCCCCGCTATAACAGACACCTTAATTCAACCCAGAGGGTTTTCCCCTGGCCAGAGTCAAAGGGCCTTTAAAGGTCCGACTCCAGACTCGCTTGTGTAACTCCAGATTTTCTCCCGTCATAACAGTCCTCAATATTTCGTAAGCTTCCTGCGTGTGAAAAGATGGCCTTGCCGGCACCGTGCTCGTTATTGCCCATCCCCTCCCGGTCTGGTACTCTGAAGCGCAAAAATTAAAAATAGTCCCAGGACGATACGGAACATTCAACAGAGATGGGGAAATGAAAAAAACAAATGTAAGCATTGGCTTGAGCAATCCTAAAAGTCCTTCAAACGTAGGTGCCGTGATGCGCGCTGCCGGGTGTTATCGGGTGGATTCGGTTTTTTACACGGGGCAACGATATGTGCGATCCGCCCGATTTCATACCGATACGCAGGATGTCAGTCAGAAGATTCCGCTGTCGGGTGTAGCTTGCCTTTTGGACAGCGTGCCGGACGATATGAAGATCGTGTGTGTCGAGTTGGTGGAGGGTGCCATACCCTTGCCGGAATATCAGCACCCGGACAAGGCGTTTTATATTTTCGGCCCGGAAGATGGCACTCTCAGTCAGGGGGTTATCGACAGGGCCGATGCCGTGGTTTATGTACCGACTGTCGGGTGCATGAACCTCGCGGCCACGGTGAATGTTTTGCTGTATGACCGCTTGGCGAAGTCTCCAGCAACGCATGCGAGTGACGCGTTGATTCGGGAAAGTCGCGATACCAATAACAGGGTCAAGGTCGCGCGCTGCTAGGCTGTGCGGCCATGTCAGGCTTGTAAATCAGGCCCATGATGGGGTCGCTGCAGGCTTTTCTGTCATCCGGTTTTCAATGTTCGTTTTTCCCTGGATTTTGCCGGGAGGTTTTTTCATGTCCACAGGTCACGCCAACCCCCTTAAAGCCATTCTTTTCGCTTTTGCCGCCAACCTGAGCATCGCTTCGGCCAAGACGGTCGCGGCTGTTTTCTCGGGATCGAGCAGCATGATGGCCGAGGCGATTCATTCCTTTGCCGACACCGCCAACCAGTTGTTGTTGCTGCTCGGTCTGCGGCGTGCGGCGCGCCCGGCGGATGTCGAACATCCCCTGGGATACGGCAAGGTGACCTATTTCTGGAGTTTCATGGTCGCCATCCTGCTGTTCAGTGTCGGCGGACTATTTTCGGTGTACGAGGGCTATCACAAGCTGCACTCCCCCGAACCGGTGGAGCATCTGTGGCTTGCGTTGGGGGTGCTGGCTGTTTCCATCGTGTTGGAGGGGTTTTCCATGGCCGGCTGTCTGCGGGAAATCAACAAGTGCCGTGGTCGTCGCAGCCTCTGGCGGTGGATCAATGAGTGCCGCAGTTCCGAATTGATCGTGGTCTTCGGTGAAGATTTTGCCGCTTTGATCGGTCTGATTCTGGCGTTTTGTTTTTTAATCATCGCCGGAGTCACCGGTAATGCGCGGTTTGATGCCGCAGGTTCGATTTGTATTGGAGTTTTATTGATTGTCGTCGCCGTATTTGTGTCCATTCGGGTCAAATCGCTGCTCATCGGTCGCAGCGCCGATCCCGAACTGGTTGCCGCCATTGAGGAGGCGATTAGCGGGGATGGGGATATCCTTGAGGTGTTTCATGTCATTACCCTGCAGATGGGGCCCAAGGTGATGCTGGCGGCCAAGCTCCGGTTGCGCGAGGGAATTTCCTCCGATCAGGCCTGCGAGAGGATCAATGTTCTGGAGGCACGCATCAGAGAGCGCTTCCCGGAGATCGGGTGGTGTTTTATGGAACCCGATCTTCGGGACTGAAATTACCAATTCATCAGGTGGATCAGGTTGGAAAACAGGTCGGTCCAGACAATGTTCTCGGTACCCGGCGCGATCGGTTGCCAGTTCGAATTCCCGGCCATCAGTGGTCCAGGTTCAGGTGCCGGTTGGAGATGTGAAATACCAACATCGACAGACTTTAGGATCGAGTGATTCGGCGCTCAAATAAACGGGAGCCACCCGCTCTGATGAATGGGTGGCTCCTGGAAAAATCTCGCAAAACAACTTGCCTCAAAAAAGTACTTTTTCTCCTTCGGGTCGTGTTGTCAGTATGGGACGGGATGTTAATGAACCATGCCGGATGCGCCTTTGTCACGCGTCTCTGCCGCCTCATTCAAGGCTTCGAGTAGTTTATCCAGTTCGATATGGTGGGCATGGGCCGCCGTCCGTAGTTTCATGAAATGGGAAGAAACCGCGAATTCCCCCTTGCGTATATCGGGATAGCCGAATTGGCGAAACACTCCGTAGGTCGCAGGAAAATCCTGAATCACGTCCCAGACCTTCATCTCACCATTGATTAGCTGTCTTTTCATAAATGCCTCCCGGAAGTACGAGTGACCTTTCTTTCATATTCCTCCAATCCGGTTTGCGGCGTCAAGTCCCCGGCGTAGCGGCATTAAGGTGCAGAGGGAGACAAGGGTGGTGCTGGGGGGGGGCTGGTAGATACCAAAAGAAAAGGCGGAACCTTGCGGTTCCGCCTTTTGCTATGCATGTATGCGTCGCGAGGACGCGGGCAGGAAAAAATCAGAAAATGGTTTTTTCCATCTGCCAGATGCCGCAGGGGCAGATGCCCGAGCACAGGCCGCATCCGATACAGTATCTGTCGTCGGAGATGTACTCAAACGAACCGTCCGGATTTTCCTTGCGGGTGATGGCCCCTTCGGGACAGGTTTCCAGGCACATGGTGCAGTCGCGGCAGGTGCCGCAGCTGATACAGCGGTCCACTTCGCTGCAGACGTTCTCAATCCGGAACCGACCGCGATTCTGCGGCATGAACGATTCTTTGTGAAGTTTCGACTGCGGAATCATGACCGGCTTGGGCTTGGCAATCAGCTCGCGGCCGGACAGGTAGTCGTCGATGTAATCGGCGACTTCGCGACCGCTACCGATGGCATGGGTCAGCAGGCCCGGTTTGATGGTATCGCCGAGGGCGAAAACACCGGGAGCTTTTTTGACCTGCCAGCAGTCGTTGGTCTCCATCATGCCACGGTCGGTGAGCCACTCGCGCGGCACGTACGACAGGTCGGGGCGCTCACCGATGGCGATGATCACGGTGTCGGCCTCGATCAGCTGTCCATCCTTGGTGTGCAGGCCTTCTTCGGAGATGCGCTCGGTGAAGACCGGCCACTGGATTTTGCCGCCGAGAGCTTCGAACTGGTCGATCTCTTTCTGGTAAGCGGCAGGACGCTGTACGTCGATGCTGGTGACCTGTTCGGCACCCATGTGGTAGGCGCCGATGGCGACGTCCATACCGGCGTTACCGGCACCGATGACCACGACCCGGCGGCCGACTTTGGGCTGCAGGCCGTTGTTGATGTCCTTGAGGAACTCCAGCCCCTTGACCAGGCGCTCGTGGCCGGGGAAGGGGATGACCACCGGATTGTGCGCGCCGGTGGCGACAACCACGGCGTCAAATTCACCCTGGATGGATTCGAAGACATCTTTGTCGATTTTGCTGTCGGTGCGGATGTCGACGCCGATGTTCTTGATGCGATTGATCTCGTCGTTCAGGACTTCGCGCGGCAGACGCTCGGACGGAATGGCCTGGCGCAGCTTGCCGCCGACTTCCTTGTCCGCTTCGTAAAGCGCAACGCTGTGACCGCGCAGGGCCAGCTGCCATGCAACGGACAGACCCGCGGGGCCACCGCCGAGAACCGCGACTTTTCTTCCGGTGGAAGGTTGCAGCTCCGGAGCGGCGACGCTTTGGGACAAACGACCGAGCTCCTGCATGGCGACCGGATGGTCGAGATAGCGACGGCTGCAGGCGTCCATGCACAGATTGGGGCAGACCTGCCCGCAAACGCTGGCCGGGAACGGCGAATAGGTCAGGACCAGTTCCAGGGCTTCCTTGGTTTTGCCTTCGCGCAGCAGTTTGATGCGGTCCTGGGTCGGGATGCCGGTGGGACATGCCGACTGACAGGGAGCGCCATAAGCCTTGTTTTTCCAGTGCGGGATTTTCAGGCGCATGTCGCCGGCATTGACCAGGTTGGCAACCGTGTCGTAATCGTCGCTGACGACGTCGCCGAAGATGCCGCCTTCAACCCATTTGCCCAGGCGGAATTCGCGCAGCGAGGGGCGTTCTGCCGCCTGACGCTCTTCGTACGATTTGGCGACGATCTTCTGCCACTGGGAAAGATCCGTCAGCTCTTCCAGCAGGTGCGGCCTGTCGATCTTGTTAAGGAAGACCGGCATGTTGCTGGTAAGGAATTCGCTGTCGGCTTCGTCCAGATCCATCAACCATACGTCGTTGGACAGTCCCTTGATGGGGCCGCGGACATAGATGGTGCCGCCGACCATGCCGGCGCAGGCGCGATCGCCCAGCACCGAATCGAACTCTTCGCTGTCGTAACCGCAGACGACGGCGATGCCGCCGCCCATGAATTCGAACGGGAAAGAACCGGTGTTCTTCAGTACCCACAGTTCCGGCGCTTCATGGGCCGGGTCGCGTTTCATCAGCGAGCCGGTACGGGTCCCGGCGCGACCGCCGACATAGATCTTGCCGCTGGCGGCACAGTGCGCGGTGGTGTCACCGCCGTCGCCTTTAAGGACGACGGTAGCGCCGGCGTTCAACCAGCCGACATCGGCAGGTGCGGGACCGTTGATGATGATCTCGGTGCCGGCAAGGCCGAAGGCTCCGACACGCTGGCCGGGGTTCTTTACGGTAAATTTCAGCGGTGTGCCGTCCGTGGTCCAGAGGGGTCCGCCGATGTCGTGATGGCCGGAGGAGAGAACTTCGAATTCGGTCTCTCCGGCCTCCAGGGCGGCGTAGATCTTCTGCAGCAGTTGCTGGGTGGAGATACGCCGATTATTTTCATCAAAGCCATTGATAAAGGCTGCCATTACTTGAAACCTCCTTAACAGACGTACTGAACCTGCAGACGATCAGCGACAGCCTTGTCCGAAGAGACCAGGCAGTCGGAGCGACCGACGGGCAGGGAGGAGTTGCCGATGGGGGCCATGAGCTTGCGCAACTCCACATCCATGGCCAGGAAGTAGTTGACGATGTTTTCCGCCACCCGCTCCGGATCGAGACGCTTGACCAGTACCGGCTGCTGCGTGGTGATGCCTACCGGGCACAGGCCGGTGTTGCAGGCGTTGCAGCGGCTGTGATCGTTGCCGAGGCAACCGGCCATCTGCAGAATCAGCTTGCCGGTGAATACGCCGTTGGCGCCGAGACACATCATTTTGAAGGCATCGGCTGCCAGGTTGCCGGTCTTGCCGAGACCGCCGGCAGCCCACAGCGGGATCTGACCCTGGCGACCCTGGGCTACAGCGGCCAGATAACAGTCGCGCAGTTTGCTGACGATCGGGTGGCCGGTGTGGTCCAGGCTGATGTCATGAGCTGCACCGGTACCGCCGTCGATACCGTCGAGGAAGAAGCCGCCGACGATATTGTAGGGGTCGCGCACCAGGTTGTTGAACACCGAAACCGAGGTGGCGCTGGCGGCAACCTTGATGGCGACCGGCACGCGGAATTTGAACGCGGCATTGAAAGACAGGAACATCTTCTGCACGCTCTCCTCGATGGAGTACAGGCCCTGATGGTTGGGAGGCGACAGCAGGTCCGCCTTGGGCACACCGCGAATGGCCTGGATGTGCTCGGCCACTTTGGCCGCCATCAGCAAGCCGCCGTCACCGGGCTTGGCGCCCTGGCCGATTTTGATCAGGATGCCGGCCGGGTCTTCAATCATGTGCGGCATGGCCTGGATGATACGGTTCCAGCCGAAATGCCCGGAAGCGATCTGCAGAATCATGTACTTGAGGTAACGACTCTTCAGCAGACGCACCGGCATGCCGCCTTCGCCGGAGCACATGCGCACCGGCAGACCGCATTCCTCATTGAGGTAGGCAACCGCCATGGCGACCGCCTCCCACATGCGCCAGGACAGCGCACCGATGGACATGTCGCCGATGATGACCGGATAGATCCAGCGTACCGGAGGCGTCTGGCCGTTTTGAATCAGCTGGCCGTCGGCACCCTGCGTAAAGGGCAGCGATCCGGCAGGCAAAATGCGTCCCAGGGGAGCAAGACAGTCGAAAGAGTGCCGCTGGGCGTCAAGGCTCGGGTCGGTCATCTGCGAAATACGGCCGATACGCAGGGTATCGAGGGAGCGGGCCTGTACTTCGAGATTGTTGCGGCCGCCACGCTTGGGGCCGGAAGCGGTCGCGGTGGCGTAAACCACGTTGAACCGCGAGTCGGGATTGCGACTGGAGCTGATGGCGCTGTTGGGGCACACGCGCTCGCAGACACCGCAGCCGCGGCAGAAGTTTTTGATGCTGTTCTGCTGGGCGATCACCGGTTGAGCGCTGAAGCGGGTCTTGGGCTCAGGGGTCGCGCTTTCGGTAAAGGTGATGCGCCGCCGTTCCATTTTCGGGCCGATGGCGTCGAAAGTGCAGGCTGCAATACATGAACCGCACAGGGTGCAACGCTCGGGATGATACTGGATCTTCCAGGGGAGATCGTTGCAGGCGATGTCGTTGATTTTTACTGTTTCCACCGCTGTACCTCCAGGTTGTTGTCTATGACCACGATTTCACGCTCGTTGGGATAGATGTCCGTCTCCCAGTTGCGGTCAGGCAGGATCTCGTTGATGCCGCAGACTTCCGAGGACAGAACCACGGTGTCTTCGTCTCTGCCAACCACGACCGGCCGCAATTTCTTGGCGTCGCAGCAGGTGAACATGGTGTTGTTGGGCAATACGCCGATAATCGTATTGGGGCCGTTGATCTCCAGGTGTGCCAGAGACTGGCGCATGGCCAGCAGTTGCTGCTGGTCCTCGCGTTTGACGACGTCCTCAAAGGGCAGCGGCGTAATGACGTGCTTGTAGTAGGGCAGCGTCCAACCCAGCTCGTGGTGGATGTGGTGCAGGGTGTAGAGGAAACACTGGGAGTCGGATTCGAAACCGACGTAGCCACGGTGCAGGCTCTGCTGGAATTCCTTGTTCTTCTGGTAGAAGGTGTTCTCACCGTTGGCCAGTGCCGTATATCCCTGCAGGAAAAAGGGGTGTGCGGCATAGCGCACGATGGCGTAGTTGGTGTTCTGCCGGCACTGAGCGGTGATGACTTTGGCGGTGAACTTATCGTCCGCTTCCCAGATATTGAAGAAGGTGCCGATGTCGCGCGGGTCACCGATTTCCTTCAGGGTGACGACGTCCGGCCAGAACGAGTAGGCAAAGCCCTTGCAATCCTCTTCCATGTCGCGGCGCAGTTCCAGGCGGGTGTCGAGGAGCAGGTCCTCTTTGGCCTTCTGGCTGGCATCTGCGTACGCTTCGGGATAGTCATAGGTCTGGAAGACATAGTGCGGCATGGCCTGGATATCCAGACCCGGCAGACGGTTGGTCTGCGGTTCCCATTCATGGACCAGGCGAAATCCCCGTGCGTCCATGATGGTTTTTACGATCTGCAGGCCCTCGTCGGTGCAGGCTAATGACAGGGTGGGCAGATGTTTGTAGTTTTCGAAGATGCCCCCAAGGTCTTGCATGACCATGGCAAAGCCTGAATTGTCATGTCCCTTTTGTTGGGACTGCATGAGCAACAGGGCCTTGCTGGGGTGCACATAGTGGCGGCTTTTAATAGCTCCAATACGACACATTCGATATAACCTCCGGATGGTGTGTACACAAAGGACCACGCTTGGGTTCTATGTGGCCTATACTCAAATGCAATGAAAGTGCCAAGGTCTTTTTTTGTCGCAAAAGGGAGGCGGTGAGGCTTGAAGAATTAGGAAAATAGCCCGCTAAAACAATGACTTGAACTTCTTGTGCGGAGGGGCTTGATGGTGCGGCCCTGGGTGGTTTGCAGTGGCGGCATGGGGGGACTTGTTACACGGTAAGAGTAGTCTGGTTACTCAAAAAATCGCCCGGCGCCTCCGGGAGGAGAGGCGCCGGGCCATGAACCCGAGGCTGGGTTACAAGTCGTAGCCGCTTTCGGAGTGCAGGGTCTGGTCGAGGCCGATGATTTCCTCGTCGCGCGACACACGCAGTCCGATAGTCTTTTTCAGGATCCAGAGAAGAATCACTGTGACGGTTACCGCATACGCTCCCGCTGCCAGTACGCCGACTATCTGGACCCAGAACTGGTGCACGTCACCGGTCAGCAGGCTGCCGACGCCGACGGTGGCAAAAATACCGGTCGCAACGGCACCGAAAGCGCCACCGATACCGTGTACGCCGAAGGCGTCCAGGGAGTCGTCGTAGCCGAGTTTGTGTTTGAGCATGACGCCGCCGTAGCAGACCGCGCCGGCCATCAGACCCATGACCAGGGCCCAGCCGGGAGTAACGAAACCTGCTGCGGGGGTGATGACGACCAGGCCGGCCACGATCCCCGAGGCCGCGCCCAATGCGCTGGGTTTTCCGGCCAGGCGCCATTCGACCAGCAACCAGGAAAGTGCGCCTGCCGCGGCAGCCGTCTGGGTGGTGGTGAAAGCCAGGGCGGCGCTACCGCCGGCCGACAGGGCGCTGCCGGCATTAAAGCCGAACCATCCGAACCACAGCAGTCCCGCTCCGAGCAGAGTCATGGGGAGGTTGTGGGGAGCCATGCGTTCGTGGGGAAAGCCATGCCGCTTGCCCAGGAAGATCGCCAGTAGTAAAGCTGAAAGACCGGATGAAAGATGGACAACGGTGCCGCCAGCGAAATCAAGGGCGCCCATTTCCAGCAACCAGCCGCCCGACCCCCAGACCCAGTGGGCCAGTGGGTCGTACACCAGGGTGGACCACAGCAGGATGAAGATGCAATAGCTTGAAAATTTCATGCGGCCGGCCACGGCGCCCGATATGAGCGCAGCGGTAATGATGGCAAACATGCCCTGGAACATGGCGAATACGTAGGTGGGGATGGTGCCTTCTACGCTGCCGGGGGTTATGCCGCTGAGAAACATGTTGCCCAGGCCACCGATGAAAGGGCCTTCTCCGCCGAAGGCCAGGCTGTAGCCGATGACCACCCATTGCACGCCGATGATCGCCATTGCTGCAAAAGTGTGCATGCTGGTGGACAGGACGTTTTTAGAGCGGACCATGCCGGCGTAAAATAACGCCAGTCCAGGGAGCATGATCAGGACCAGGGCGGTAGATATAAGCATCCAGGCGGTATCGCCCGGATTGGCGGCCTCTGCGGCCTGGGCCATGCCAGGCAAGGCCATCAGTGTCAGTGCAGTCGTCAGGGTAAAGGGAATGCGAAACATCTGTTTTCCTCCATTGCTTCGTTGCAGTTATGTGCTAATCGGGGCGGACGTTGTCCCGGTTACGCTTTTTATTCTAGCAAACCTTGCACCAATTTCTGTTTTCCTTTGAAATCAGTAGGTTAATGAGAGTAAGTGACGCGGGATGTAGTCTGTATGCTTAAAAAAAAGGCACGGGTGCTGATGGTTCGGGCACTGGAAGGGTGAGGGAAGATATTTGGTATAAAAAAAGCCCCTGCCATGGCAGGGGCTTTTTGGGGGATGTTTGCGGAGAGGGGTCAGATTTTTTCGACCCAGCCATGAGTGTCGGGCTGGAGGCCGTATTGGATACCGGTAAGGGCCTTGTAGAGCTTCATGGTCAGTTCGCCCATCTGTCCGTCCGCGATGGTGACCGTGCGGTCCTTGTAGGTAAGTTGACCAACGGGGCTGACCACGGCCGCCGTACCGGTGCCGAAGGCTTCCTTGAGGCGGCCGGACTCGGCGCCGTCGAGGAGTTCATCGACGCTCATGGCGCGTTCCTCAATGGTATAGCCCATTTCTCGGGCCAGTTGCAGGACGGAACGACGCGTGACGCCGTTGAGGATCGTACCGTGCAGCGGCGAGGTAACGATTTTGTCGTCGTACAGAAAACAGATGTTCATGCTGCCGACTTCCTCAACGTACTTGCGTTCCACGGCATCGAGCCATAGAACCTGGTCGAAACCTTTTTCGGAGGCTTCTTTGGCGGCGCGCAGGCTGGCGGCGTAGTTGCCGCCGCATTTGACTTCACCGGTGCCGCCGGGGGCGCTGCGAATGAATTGATCGGCAATCCAGATCTTGACCGGTTTGAAGCCGCCCTTGTAGTAAGCGCCAACCGGGGAAAGGATGATGTAGCACAAATACTTGTCCGAGGGCTTGACCCCCAGAACCGCTTCGGTGGCGATCATGGCGGGGCGAATATAAAGGCTTGTGCCTTCGCTGTGGGGAACCCAGTCGGCCTCGAGGCGGATCAGTTCCTTGAGGGCCTTAAGGAAAAATTCCTCGTCCACGGGCGGCATGCACAGGCGCTCGGCGCTCTGGTTGAAGCGGCGAATGTTGTCCGCGGGGCGAAACAGCGCCACGGAACCATCCTGGCGGCGGAAAGCCTTGAGGCCCTCGAAGATTTCCTGAGCATAGTGAAGCACCAGGGCGGCCGGATCGAGGGTGAAAGGGGCGTAAGGCTGGATGCGAGCCGAGTGCCAACCGCGTCCGGTGTCGTATTCCATGACGAACATGCGGTCGGTGAATTGGCGGCCGAACACCAGCTTGGATTCATCCTGGATGTGGGCCTTCGGTTGGGTGACAGGCTGTATTTCAATATCCATGGGGGCGTGCCTCCGATCCGTAAATAAATAGAGTCAAAGCATCTTGGACATTTAGCATATCCAAACAGCTGCTGGCAAGGAGTTTCGTGGCATCAAAACTTTGTTGAGCTCGCTCGCATGGCAGGTTCTCAGGTGAAAAAATGAATGGTCAACGGGTAACGTACCGGTTGGCCATTCCTGCAACGCACCGCCGCGACGATAATCATGATGAAGTCGAATATGGCAAGGAAAATCAATAAAGGAATGCCGATCACCAGAAAAACAAGGGGGGTGACCGCGAGGCCGTAGATCAGCATGCTGATCTGGAAATTGAGCGCTTCCTTGCCGTGACGATCGACTTCGGCATCGTCGGTGCGCTTGATGAGCCAGATGATCAGCGGCCCCAGGATGAAGCCCAGGGGGCTGAACAGGTAGCCGGCCAAACCGGCCAGGTGACAGAGGGTCGCCCAGTTGCGATTATCGGTCTGCGCTTCATCCATGCTTGTGGTTCCTTATCGAGAGTGTGGCGGATTTCAGGATTTAAAGCCCAAAAAGTCAAGGGTCGATTCAAGGGTGCGATTGACGATTTGATCCGGAGACACGCCGGCTTCACGAAGGGCTTCAACCGCCTGGCCGAAGTTGCCGACGTTCTGGGCGATATGCGAGTCGCTGCCGAGGGATACGGGGCTGCCGAAACGGGCACATAGTCGGGCAATGAGACGGCAGTTGTCGGCGCTGCCGACGCGACTGGTGTTAAAGGACGAGTTGTTGAGTTCCAGCGCGGTGCCGGTGGCTGCACCCTGCCGTGCTACCGCCTCGTAGTCCAGGGGAAATTCCGGATTTCCCGGATGGCAGATGATGTCGATGAGCGGGTTTTCCATCAGTTCCAGGACCGCCCGTGTATTGGCCGAGCATTCGCCCGGGCCATAGCCGCAGTCGCGATGGAATCCGGCCAGCACCAGGTCCATTTTGCCCAGCAGCCTGTCGTCCAGGTCGACGCGGCCCGGTCCGATGATATTGGCTTCGACGCCCTTAAAGATGCGCACCCCTGACAAATAGTCGGGTATCATATACAGGCATTCGAAATGGTATGGGTGTGGCGCCGCAGGCATGGCCGGTCCGTGATCCGTCATGGCTACGCCGCGCAAGCCGCGAGCGGCGGCCTCGCTGGCGATTTCGCTGATGGTGCTGTAGGCATGGCCCGAAGCCAGGCTGTGAATGTGGAGGTCGACTTCGGCGGTAAGTGTGGCTGCCATGGGTGAATCCTTTCCGGTGAGACCTGTCTTTGCTAGAAGGATCTTCGCAGGGTCGCACATTTATTATATGTCTGAGTGTGTAAAGTAGTGATCGCTTGCCAAAGACGGCACAGAAGTGGATGGGGCTTCGGGGCTGTGTGCGTTCCGTATGCTGTGCGTTCTTTGCGGTAAAATTCACGCTTCGTGAAAACAGCGGAAATCTCAAGAGTGACATCTTAGCATGATGGTGCTTGGGGTACAATTGCCTGAGTTTTGGTTCGAAATTGGGGCTTATGTTGTTTCCCGGGCGGAGAACGTGCTATAACAGGCTCTCTTTTTTGATGGCGTCGCAAAATGTCCGTCCTGCGGCGTTTTTTCAGGACCCCAACATACCGAATGTATGTCTTCGCCCCTGAAAAAACACCAGACCTTGCAGGACGAAAATTTTGCTTACCCATCCTATAAAGTTTTTGCGAAGGTACTCAAATTTTACGGTAGATGAAAAAAATCTCCCGGGTGGGGTTGTATACATATGGAACGAGAACTAGACGGTTTTTTGCATCAGGTCAACCGCCCGGCGCGCTACCTGGGGGACGAGCTTGGCAGTGTGCGCAAGGATTGGCAGCAGGTCGATGTGACATTTGCCCTGGCTTTTCCCGATGTTTACGAAGTGGGCATGAGCCATATCGGTTTGCCTTTGCTCTATCAGATCGTTAACGACCTGGAGTGGGCTGTGGCTGAGCGCGTCTATGCGCCCTGGCCCGATTTTGAGGAAAAGCTGCGAGAAGCCGGTTTGCCCCTGACCTCGTTGGAATCGCGCCGCTCGTTGAGCTCGTTTCAGATCCTCGGTTTTACGCTGCAGTATGAATTGTCCTACAGCAATGTGCTGAATATGCTTGCTCTGGCCAATATTCCTCTGCGTCGCGAGGAGCGGCACGGGCAGTATCCGTTGGTGGTGGTGGGTGGCCCGGGAGCCTTTAATCCCGAACCGCTTGCGGATTTCATCGATTGCGCGGTGATCGGCGATGGCGAGGAGGTAATTGTCGAGCTCTGTGAGGCGGTACGCGCATCACGTCAGGCAGGGGAAGACCGTGCCGAACTGTTGCTGCGTCTGTCTGCTATCGAGGGGATTTACGTGCCCTCCCTGTTTGACGTCACGTATCACGCCGATGGTCGGTTGGCCGCGATTCGCCCGCTTGATGTCTCCCGTAAGCGGGTACGGCGCCGGGTGGTGGCGGACCTCGATGCGGACTGTTCGCCTAACCGGCCGCTGGTTCCCTTTATGAATGCCGTGCATGACCGGGTTGCGGTCGAAATTGCACGCGGGTGCACGCGAGGTTGCCGGTTCTGTCAGGCGGGGTATATCACACGTCCGGTACGCGAGCGCAGCCCCCAGGTAATAGCCGATTCGATTTCCGCGTCCCTGGCCTGCTCCGGTTATGAGGAAGTCTCGCTGTTGTCCCTGTCGACGGGGGATTACAGCCAGATCGGTCCGTTGCTCAAGGGGTTGATGGACCGTTATCGGCAGGAGAGGGTCGCGATGTCGCTGCCCAGTCTGCGGGTCGGTTCGCTGACCGAAGAGCTGATGGAAGAAGTGCGCAAGGTCCGCAAGACCGGTTTTACCCTGGCGCCGGAAGCCGGCAGCGAGCGGTTGCGTCAGGTCATAAATAAAGGGATCACCGAGGAAGACCTGCTGGAAACGGCGCGCGGTGCTTTCGGGTTGGGCTGGCGGGTGATCAAGCTGTATTTCATGATGGGGTTGCCGACGGAAACCAAGGAAGACCTGGCCGCCATCGTCGATCTTGCGGCCCGCGTTAAACGGGCCGGCAAGGGTACCCAGGGCGGCGCGGATGTTAATGTCTCGGTGTCGACCTTCGTGCCCAAGCCGCATACCCCTTTTCAGTGGGATGCTCAGATCGGGATAGATGAAACCCTGGCGCGGCAGGCGTATCTGCGGGATGGGCTGCGCAGCAAAAAACTGCGTCTCAAATGGCACGAAGCCCAGATGTCGTTTGTGGAAGGGGTTTTTGCCCGCGGTGACCGCCGTTTGGGTAAAGCTCTCGAGCGAGCCGTGGAACTGGGATGCCGTTTTGACGGCTGGCGGGAGCATTTCCGTTTCGATCTCTGGCAGCAGGCTTTTGCCGAAAGCGGTATCGATCCGCAATGGTACCTGCGTGAACGCAGTGAGGATGAAATTCTCCCCTGGTCGCACATCGATTGCGGTTTTGCCGAAAACTTTTTGCTGAATGAGCGGCGGCGGGCGTTGAGCGGTGACTATACTCCTGATTGCCGTGCCGGCGGGTGTTCCGGTTGCGGGGTGTGCGACTTCAAGAATGTGAAACCACGACTGGCCGTCCCCGGAATCGCGTTGCCCCATCCGGAGGCGCCGGCCGAGGAAGCGCCGGAAGATCTTTGCAAAATTCGTCTGCGGGTGCGCAAGGAGGGGCGCGTGCGTTTTGTCGGCCACCTCGATTTCATGGCCTTGTTTCAACGCGCCGCCCGTCGTGCCGAACTGCCTGTGCGTTTTTCCGGCGGGTTCCATCCGGCCCCGCAGATTTCTTTCCCGGATGCGCTGCCCACCGGAATCGAAAGCGATGCCGAAATTATCGATGTTCGACTGTACCGGCCCTGCGATCCCGATGCTGTGATGGCGGCTCTTAACGCCCAGTTACCGCTGGGGGTTGAAGTGTTGGATGCTCAGAGTGTGTCATGGAAAGCTCCGGCGCCGTCGGTTGCTATTCAGGGCAGCGTCTATCGGGTGCCGTTGCCGGCCGGGCGGTGGGAGGCTTTGGCTGAACGTGTCGAAAGCTTTCTGGCGATGGACTCGCTGCATGTAACACGCCTGAAAAAAGGGCAGGAGCAAGATTTTGATTTGCGGCCGGCCGTTCAGGATCTGCGTCTTGAGGACGGAGTGTTGTGGCTGACCCTGGCCAAAGGTAGTCCGCTGCCGTTGCTGGGCTGGTTGCTCGAGCTGCCACCGGAAGACGCGACCAAGCTGACGATACGCAAGGTTGCGGTGACTGGTGACTGGTGACTGGTGACTGGTGACTGGTGACTGGTGACTGGTGACTGGTGACTGGTGACTGGTTGTCGCCAGGCTTTTCTCGTTTAAAATTATGTAACATATGTGCTGATTTAAAATGCAGTTGTCATCAAGCGGGCCTTTGTGCCCTGGAGGTGCCATGACCAAAGATCTGGTCATCAATACTACATCCCACGAAACCCGCGTCGCATTGCTCGAAAACGGACATATTGCCGAATTGTATATTGAACGAACGCGTGAACGCGGGATCGTCGGGAATATTTATAAGGGCAAAGTGCTGCGCGTGCTTCCCGGCATGCAGGCAGCATTCGTTGATATCGGGCTTGAAAAAGCAGCATTTCTGTATGTCGCGGACGTGCTTGATCAGATGCAGGCGCTGGAACGTTTTATCGACGAAGGTGAGAGCGAAAGAGGTTTGCCTGATGAGTCCGGCCGCGAGGCCGTGATCATGCCTCCTATCGAGGATCTGCTCAAGGAGGGGCAGGAGGTGCTGGTGCAGGTCTCGAAGGAGCCTATCGGCACCAAGGGGGCTCGGATTACCGCCCAGGTCTCTCTTCCGGGGCGGCATCTGGTGTATATGCCAACGGTCGATCATATTGGGATTTCCCGCCGTATCGAAAGCGAGGACGAGAAGGAGCGGCTGCGCCAGCTCGTCGAAGAAATTCGCCCGCAGGGCACCGGTTTTATCGTACGCACCGCTGCCGAAGGCAAGACCGAGGATGATCTGTTTTCCGATATGGAATTTCTGGCCGGCCTCTGGAATGGCATCTGCTCGCTGCGCGAGCGCAAGGGCGCACCCTGTCTGATCTATTCGGATCTCGATGTGACCAGCAAGGTGCTGCGGGATATCCTTACCGAAGACGTGCGGCGTATCGTGGTTGATTCCCCGCGTGAATACGACAAGATCGTTCGTTTTATCGAAACATTCATGCCCAAGCTGACCTATGTCATTGAGTTGTACAAGGGGGATGAGCCGGTTTTCGACTCGTTCGGCCTGGAGATAGAGATTGATCGTGCCTTGGGGCGCAAGGTGTGGCTGAAAAGCGGTGGCTACATCATTATTGAGCAAACCGAGGCTTTGACGGCTATTGATGTCAATACCGGCCGTTTCGTCGGCAAGCACAATCTGGAAGATACGATACTCAAAACCAATCTCGAAGCGGTCAAAGAGGTGGCATACCAGTTGCGCCTGCGCAATATCGGTGGTCTGATTATCATCGACTTTATCGATATGGAAAAAGAAGCGCATCGGGAAAAAGTGTACATGGCCCTTGAGGAAGCCCTGAAGGGGGATCGGGCCAAGACCAACATTCTTAAGATCTCCGAGTTGGGATTGGTGGAGATGACCCGCAAGCGCGTGCGGGAGAATCTGACCCGTACCTTGTGCGAACCCTGTCCTTATTGCGAAGGCAAGGGATACGTCAAGAGTCGCCTAACCATGGTATACGAGGTGTTTCGCGAGTTGCGCCGCGAGATTCCTAATCTTTCCGGGACGCAGGTTACGCTGCTGGTGCATCCCAGTATCGCTTCGGTTATTTGTGATGAGGAGCGCTGGGAGATCGACGATCTCGAGCAAACATCCGGCAAGCAGATCGCCATTACCGCCCGGTTCGATTTTCATCAGGAGCAATTTGAGATTCTTTGCAGCTAGTTTTCATCCGGAAACGGCTCTTTTCCGCTGTGACGGCATCAATCCGCGGGCTTGCTTATGCGGCGTACCAATGTACGCCTCCGCGCAACCCCTTGATTTCCTTGCCACAACGAAAAATTTCTCGTTTCCCGTATGAAAACCACGCTGTGTCCATCCATAGTTTCCTGACTGGATACCAGCTAATTCTTCTTGACAGTTTGGAAACTTCGAGGCTATATTGCCCATTCGGTTCGGGACCCGTGTGGTTAGTCACGCCTGCGGTCCCTGATTTCTTCTGCTTTATCCATACGGGGCGGCAGGAATCAGGGGAATCATGCACTGGCTGCCAGATACGGAAGATGATCCGAAATACCCAACAAAGTGAGGTGAATCGGGATGTATGCGGTGATCAAGACCGGGGGAAAACAGTATAAAGTTTCCGAAGGAGACCTGGTAAAGGTCGAGAAGATCGAAGGCGTGGTGGGTGATACCATCGAGCTGAATGAGGTCCTCATGGTCGGCGGAGAAGAGGTAAAGATCGGAACACCTCTATTGCCTGGAGCGAAAGTCACGGCCCGTATTGTACAGCAGGGCAAAGACAAAAAAGTGCTGGTATTTCACAGCAAACGGCGCCAAGGCTATCGCAAGACCTACGGACACCGTCAGCCCATTACCCGCCTGCAGATTACAGGTATCGAGGCTTAAGGAGGTTTATCCATGGCTCACAAGAAAGCCGGTGGTAGTTCAAGAAACGGTCGTGATAGTGCCGGTAAGCGCCTTGGAGTCAAGCGCTTCGGCGGTCAGCAAGTGACTGCGGGCTCGATTCTGGTTCGGCAGCGTGGCACGACCATTCATCCTGGCACCAATGTCGGTTGCGGCAAGGATTATACCCTGTTCGCTCTCGTCGACGGAGTGGTGTCGTTTGAACGCAAAGGTAAAGATAAGAAGAAGGTCAGCGTTTACGCTCAGTAATGCGCGCGACTGGCTTTTTGTTCAAGCCGCTGCGACAAGCAACAAAGCCCGGGGTTCCCAGTTGGAGAGCTTCGGGCTTTTTTTACGTTGAGGCTCGGACCGCATCAGGTGTGTGACTGTGCCATGGAGCTGCAGCGGGGATCCTGGAATATGAAGCAAAAGATAGTCGGACAACGTCCGGGGCGTGCCCACCTGTTGCGCTGGGTCGGCTGGTTTTCTCTTCTGCAAGGCGGACTACTCAGTCTTTCGGCCTTCTATTACTATCAGCACTTTCGCATGCCTCAGGATTCTTTGGCCTGGATGTTCGCACTCCTGGCGCCATTGGGGCATTTTGCAATGGTGTCCGCTCTCGGTGCGTTGCTCCTGACGGCATTGGTGCTGTTTTTGCCGCAGCGGCGCGTGGTGCTTGCCGGCGGCGTTGGGCTTTATAGCGGGCTGGCCATGTTGTTGATGGTCGATATGGCGGTTTTTGCGCGTTATCGATTTCATCTTAACGGCATGGTCTGGAATCTTCTGACGGGAGGAGCCGGAGCCGAAATTCTGGGTTTTTCGCGGGTTACCCTGCTGTGGGGATTGCTTGCCGTGCTGGGGTTGTTGCTGGTGCAGGTCTCTCTCGGCTGGGGGATGTATCGGCGTCTTGTCGTTAAACGCGGACTTAAGAAAGCCTGGCTGGCGGTTCTGTTTCTGGTATTGGCGGGGCAGTTGCTGCATGGATGGGCTGATGCGGTACACCATGTTCCGGTAACCAAGCAGGTGCGTCTGTTGCCCGGGTTCAAGCCCCTGACCATGAAACGCACCATGCGTAAAATGGGGGTGGCAGTAGCTGAAACCCGGCGGGGGCCGCTTATGGACCGTCGCTACAGTGACCTGCATTATCCATTGCAACCGCTTTCGGTGAGTGTCCCCGAACGTCCTCTGAATCTGTTGCTGATCGTCATTGATGGCTGGCGTTTCGACGCTTTAACCCAGGAAATGACGCCCAATTTAGAAGAATTTTCCCGGCAGAGTTGGCGCTTTGATGCGCATTTAAGCAGTGCCAATTGTACTCGTTTCGGTGTTTTCGGACTCTTTTACGGGGTTTACGGAACCTATTGGCCGGCTTTTCTGGCAGAGCAGCGACCGCCGGTGCTGATGGAACAACTCAAAAAATCCGGCTACAGCATGGGAGTGTTCGCCAGTGCCAGTCTCGCCAGTCCGGAGTTTGACCGGACGGTTTTTGCCGCGGTGCGGGATCGTATTTCGCTGCGTCAGGAGGGCTCCTCACCTGCGGAGCGCGATCGCACCATTACCGACAAAATGAAAGCCTTTCTTGCCGAACAGGATGGCTCCAAGCCGTTTTTCGGTTTTTTGTTTTACGATTCCCCCCATGGCAAAGACTATCCCGAGGAGATGACCCGTTTCACTCCGGTCTGGGAAACCGTCGATTATCTGGCGCTCAATAACGATTTTGATCCTCAACCATATTATAATCGTTATCGCAATGCGGTATTCTATGTGGATAGCCTCATCAGCGAAGTGTTCGCCACTCTTGAGACGCAAGGCTTGACCGATTCCACGATTGTGGCCGTAGTCGGGGACCACGGAGAGGAATTCAACGAGTACCATCTCAACTATTGGGGGCACAACGGGAATTTTGGCCGTTATCAGACAGGTACCCCGCTGCTGTTGGCCATGCCCGGTGAATCGCCGCGGGTTTTTACCCATCGGACCAGTCACCTGGATGTGGCTCCGACTTTACTGCGGCATATGTTCCGCTGCAATCAACCCGCATCCACGTACAGTAACGGTCGTGATCTGACGGATATTTCGGATCGACCCTATCTGTTCGTAAATGCGTGGGATCGATTCGGTATCGTTGAGCAGGACAAGATTACGGTGGTGTACCAAAGTGGTGAAACAGAAGCCCTCGACAGTCGCAGTCTTCAAGAATTGCCGGATGGTGAACTGGATGCGACGATGGCAACGCAGGTAGCGGAAGGAATGGGGCGATTTCTGGCCCGTTGATGGAAACGAAAGAACCTATATGAAATTTATCGATGAAGTAAAAATACATGTCAAGTCGGGCGACGGCGGTCGCGGTTGCCTTTCCTTCAGGCGCGAAAAATTCATACCGGACGGCGGTCCCGATGGCGGTGATGGCGGCCGTGGCGGGGACATTGTGCTGCGTGTGGACGAAGGCCTGGGCACTCTGCTCGATCTGCGCTATAAGAAGGAATACAAGGCTCAGCGCGGTGGGCATGGCATGGGTAAAAATCGACATGGTAAAAACGGTGAAGATCTGGAAATCAGGGTGCCGCCGGGTGTGCTGGTGTACGACGCCGAAACGGGTGAGTTGCTGGCCGATCTAAAGTCGGGCGATCAGGACCTGGTCGTGGTGCGTGGCGGTATGGGAGGTCGCGGCAACGCACGGTTTGCTACATCCACCAACCGTGCTCCCCGGCATGTGCAGCCCGGCATCGAAGGCGAGGAACGCTGGTTGCGTCTGGAACTCAAGCTGCTGGCGGATGTCGGTCTGCTGGGCTTGCCGAATGCCGGTAAATCGACGCTGATCTCCGCCGTGTCTGCGGCGCGCCCCAAGATAGCCGACTATCCGTTTACGACCCTGGTGCCGAACCTCGGGGTGGTGCGCTGTGGTGGTTTCAAGACCTTTGTCATGGCGGACATCCCGGGTCTGATCGAAGGTGCCAGCGAAGGTCACGGCCTTGGGACCCGTTTTTTACGACATGTGGAGCGGACCGATTTGTTTTTGCATCTGGTCGACCTGTCCGATCTGCAGGAAGGCGATCCCATGGAACGGTTTGCACTTATCAACCGTGAATTGGCCAGGCATAACGCCGAGTTGATGCGTAAACCGCAATTGGTGGTCCTTACCAAAATCGATATTCCGGAAGTGCGGGAGCGTCTGGATGCGGTGCGCGCTGCTTTTGCCGCCGATGGTATTCAGGCTCTGGCTATCTCAGCTGTCACCGGGGAAGGGCTCAAGGAACTGGTGGCCGAAGTGGCCGATGCGCTGACGAAATTGAGAGCGCCTGCACAGGATGCTGGCAAAGCGAAAGGCGAGGAAGAGCCCTGGCAGCCTGACCTGTCTTGACAAGGAGCTTTTGGGATGGGTAAAATCCCAGCTCTTTTTCTGTAATTTTATGAAGTTTCAGCCCACTTCGGTTCTATAAGTAGAGGCATTCTGACCATCGATACCGACTCTTCCGGTCAGACAAGCCTGTTCGGGGAAGTGAAATACTATGCGCAAGGACCTTCTGTCCCAGGTTAAACGGATAGTGATCAAGGTTGGCAGCGGGGTGATTTTCGGCCAAAACGGCCTCGACCTCGAGGTGATCGGCGCTCTGGCCCAGGATATCTGCGAGCTGCTTTCCCATGGCTACGAAGTTGTTCTGGTTTCCTCCGGGGCCGTGGCAACGGGGAAAGGGGAGCTTGGCATTGTCGGCCGGCCGCAGACCATTCCACTTAAACAGGCGGCCGCTGCTATTGGTCAGAGTCGCCTCATGCGTGCCTGGAAAGATGCTTTTCGACCGTGCGGGCGCTGCGTGGCGCAGATCCTGCTGACGCGGGACGACCTTGCCAACCGCCGTCGCTTTCTTAATGCACGCAACACCTTGATGACGCTGCTCGAGTACGGGGTGGTGCCGATCATTAATGAAAACGACACTGTCGTGGTCGAGGAAATACGGTTCGGCGATAACGATAACCTTTCCGCCTTGACGACTTCGCTGACTGAAGCCGATCTGCTGGTGATTTTATCGGATGTGGATGGCCTGTACGACAGCAACCCCAAAACCAATCCTGCCGCCAAACGGTTTTCGGTGGTAGAAAGCATCACCGAGGATATTGAAAAAATGGCCGGTGGTGCCGGTTCGGTGGTCGGTACCGGGGGGATGGCCACCAAGGTCGAGGCCGCCAAGCGGGCGACACTGTATGGCGTTGGTACGATTATCGTCGACGGACGCAAAGCCGGCGTGTTGCCAAAGGTTATGGCGGGGGAGGAACTGGGGACTTTTTTTCTTCCGGTTCATCAGCACTTGACGGCCCGCAAGCATTGGATTTCCTTCAGTAAGTCCTGTCGTGGCAAGGTTCTGGTCGATGATGGGGCGCGTCACGCCGTTGAAGAAATGGGGAAAAGCCTGTTGCCTTCGGGAGTTTTCGCCATTGAGGGGAAATTCGAACGAGGCGACGCGGTGCATATCTGTGATACCGAAGGCCGCGCATTTGCCAAAGGAATTGCCAGCTACTCACAGCAGGAGCTTGAGCGTATTCTGGGGCGTAACTCGTCGGAGATCGAGGCGATTCTCGGTTATAAATACGGAGACGAAGTGATTCATCGCGACAATCTGGTCGTAAATAAATGACCCTGCAAGCCTGTTTTTGCAGGCCGCATGATTTTTACAGGAGACACTGATGACGCTACAGGACGAAATAAAGCTATTGGCAAAAGAAGCCAGGGATGCCTCTCGGACTCTGGCCCAGGTGCAGACAACGGTTAAAAACGCGTTGTTGCGGGGCATGGCGGATGCGCTGGTAGCGGCCAGTGCCGACCTGATGGCGGCCAATGCCTTGGACCTGCAGGCCGGCCGCGAAAAAGGCTTGTCCGATGCCATGCTCGACCGTTTGCGGTTGGACGAGGCTCGCATTGGCGGCATGGCGGACGGACTGCGCGAAGTCGCGGAGTTGCCCGATCCGGTGGGGGAAGTGACCGGCATGTGGCGTCGTCCCAACGGCATTCAGGTGGGGCGCATGCGCATACCTCTGGGAGTCATCGGCATCATATACGAATCACGTCCCAATGTTACAGCCGATGCCGCCGGCCTGTGTCTTAAAAGCGGCAACGCTGTCGTGTTGCGCGGTGGTTCCGAAGCCATCCATTCCAACCGTGCCATCGCTGAAGTGCTTAAACGCGAATTGGCGGCCAAAGGGTTGCCTTCCGGTGCGTTGCAACTGGTTGGAACCACGGATCGGGCGGCTGTGACCGAACTGCTCAAGCAGGAAGACTATATCGACCTGATTATCCCGCGCGGCGGTGAAGGCCTGATCCGGTTTGTCAGCGAACATTCGCGCATTCCGGTCATCAAACACTATAAGGGCGTTTGTCATACCTTCGTCGATGCCAGCGCCGATTTCGATATGGCGGAAAAAATCTGCATCAATGCCAAGGTGCAACGTCCCGGCGTGTGCAATGCCATGGAAACGCTGTTGATCCACAGGGACGTGGCCGCTGAGTTTGTACCGCGTATAGCGCGTGTGTTGGGTGAACTGGGGGTTGAACTGCGAGGATGCACCGAAACCTGCGCTCTGGCACCGGGTATCAAGCCGGCGGTGGAGGAAGACTGGGGCGCGGAATATCTGGATCTGATCCTGGCGGTCAAGGTGGTGGGCAGTCTGGATGAGGCGATCGCACATATTCAGCAATACAGTTCGCTGCATACGGAGGTCATCGTGACCCGTGATTACCCCAACTCGCAGCGCTTTTTGCGTGAAATTAATTCCAGTGTGGTGATGGTCAACGCCTCATCGCGGTTTTCCGACGGTCAGCAGTTCGGACTGGGGGCGGAGATCGGCATTTCCACCACCAAGCTGCACTCTTTTGGCCCCATGGGCCTGGAAGACCTCACGACCCGCAAGTTCATTGTGTTTGGTGAAGGGCAGGTCCGGGAATAACGATTCGCCGAAGAACGATACGCAAACCTAAATGGTTTTCTCCGTGGTCTCTGCGGTGTTTAGACCGTATCGTATGATTTCATCAAAAATACCGGTGACAGCGTCTGGTCGCGGGAAGTGGATAAACCATGAAACTCGGCATCCTCGGGGGGACATTTAACCCCATCCATACGGCGCATCTGCGTATCGCCGAGGAGGTGCGGGAACGCTGCGGTCTGGACCGGATAATGTTCATACCGGCCGCCACACCGCCCCACAAGGAACTGGCCGGAGATATCCCGTTTGCCGACCGGTATGCCATGGTGAAGACCGCCATCGCCGACAATCCGGATTTCATGGTCAGCGATCTGGAAAGTCGGCGATCGGGCAAGAGTTACTCGGTTAAGACCCTGGAGCTTTTGCATCAGGAGTATCCCGGGACTGAGTTTTACTTTATCATCGGCATGGATTCCTATCGGTCCCTCGGTATCTGGAAGGATTTTCCGCGGCTGTTCACGTTAACCAACCTGGTGGTGGCGGCCCGGCCCGGTAGCCCGTGTGAAGATCCTCTGGGTTTGCTGCCCGTTGTCATACAGCAGCAGTTCTGTTACGATGAAAACGCTCACATGCTACGCCACCAGAGCGGGCATGTGGTTATATTTATGGAAGAAACATTTCTCGATATTTCCTCGACGCATATTCGGCAACTGGTGGCTGACGGACGTTCTATCCGTTATTTGGTACCGGCCGGTGTCGAACACTATATTTACCAGCACGGTTTATACCGTAGTCAAGAAAGGTCCTAAAATTTTGCAAGCTAAACAACAAGCGCTGCTGTGCGCATCGTATGCACTGGATAAAAAAGCCATCGACGTTCGATTGTTGAACGTTACCGGTCTGTCGACCCTGACCGACTTTCTGCTGATTGTTTCGGGTGGGTCCGACCGCCAGGTGCAGGCCATTACCGAATCGATCGAACTCGGTATGAAGAAGGAACATGGCATCCTGCCGCTGGCTATCGAAGGCAAGCAGGAGGGACGCTGGGTGTTGCTCGATTACGGTGACGTGATGGTGCATGTCTTTCAGCAACCGGTTCGCCAGTACTACGATCTGGAAGGGTTGTGGATCGAGGCGCCCGAAGTCTCCATTGAGGAGATCGAGGAGGCATGAAGCTCTGCCTGCTTTGCGTCGGACGTCTCTCCATCAAGTATCTGCGTGAGGGGGCTGCCGATTTCGAGGCGAGGATTCAGCGCTATATGCCTCTGCGGATTGTGGAGCTAAAAGAAGAAAAGGGCGGCAAAAGCGATCCGGATTTTATCCGTCGCCAGGAAGGCCGCCGCATTCTTGATAAAATTCCCGACGGGGCATTCGTTGTTGCCCTAGACGAAAAGGGGCGGTCCCTTTCATCCGAAGGACTGGCCGCATTGCTCGAACAGCATATGCTGCAGTCTACCGCGGAATTGACGCTGGTTATCGGCGGCGCTTATGGGCTCTGCGAAGAGGTGAAAAAGCGCGCTGACCTGCAGCTTTCCCTCTCGGAGATGACCTTGACCCACCAGATGGCCCGCCTGTTGTTGCTGGAGCAGCTTTATCGTGGCTTTACTATTGTGAGAAACGAACCGTATCATAACCGTTGACATTTTGTCCGACCGTCGGCTCAGGCTTCCCGGCAGTAGAGGTGAAGGAGGAGAAAATCATGATTCTCATGGCATTTGTTTTTCTATTGCTGGTCATTTTCTTTTTGTTTTTTTATATCCTCAATCCCCAGACGGTCGCGGTATTTTACTGGTTCGGCAATGAAGTTTCCACTTCGTTGGCTCTGGTGGTTGCCTGCGCGGTCCTGTCAGGTCTGATCGTCGGTTATGTGTTGTATATTTATGGCGCGACAGGTCATCTGCTGCGCGACTGGCGTCGCAAGCGCGAGGAAAAACGCAATCGCAGTGTCATGGATCTTTATCGCCAAGGCATGGGACGCCTGGTGTCGGGTGATTTGAAAAAGGCTCGGCGATTATTGCTCAAAGCCAACTCGCAGGACGGCGGGCAAGTTGATGTGCTGTTGGCCATGGCGCGGGTTTGCCGGGCCGAAGGCCAGATAACCGAAGCCCTGGAAAATCTGCTGCGGGCTCGCAAGTTGTCCTCCGACAGCTTGCAGGTCATGTTTTTGCTGGCAGACACTTATCTTGAGGCAGAGAAGTCGGATGAAACGGTGTCCATCTATCGCGCGATCCTTGCGGTAGAGCCCGATAATCTTGAAGCTTTGCGTCGTTTGCGGGATCTGCATATCCGGGGCGAACTCTGGAACGAGGCTCTCGATCTGCAAAAACGTCTGAATAAAAAGCTTGGCGGCACACCTGGCAGCGAGGACCTGCGGATTCAGTCCGGCCTGCGGCTGGAAACAGCTCGCGTGGCCTTGGAAGCCGGTCGCGGTGAATCCGCCACGTCGGATCTCAAATCCCTGGTTAAGGAGCAGCCTGAATTCGTCCCGGCTCGCGTTTTGCTGGGAGATGCCTACGATGTTGCCGGTCGCTCCAATGACGCAGCCGGGGTCTGGCAGGAAGGCTACCGACGTTTTGGCGATGCCGTCTTTCTGGCACGATTGGAGGATCTGGCCATGGCCAATGAAGATCCTGCGGAGTTGCTCGATTTTTTCCGTACCACTGCCCTTAACCGTCCCGATGACCTGTTGTTGAGACTGTATTACGGTAAGTTTTGCCTGCGCCTGGAGATGGTCGAAGAAGCTCTCGAACAGTTGTCGGAGATTGAAAAAGCAGGCGCCGACTTCCCGCAAATGCATCTGTTGCTGGCCGAGGCTCATGTACGTCGCCGCCGCCTTGATGAGGCGGTTAAGGAATTTCGCAAGGTTGCCAATTTTGATGGCCGCGCCAATTTCGGTTATGTGTGCGATGTCTGCAAGACCGCCTCAATGGAATGGAACGGGCGTTGCGAATCCTGCGGCACCTGGAGCAGTTGTCGCCTCGCCGGGCATGAGTTGATCAAAACCCCGCCAGCGAGCGAATTGCGGGAAATTCACCACGGGGAGCAAAGCGCATGACACAGGGTATCCGTCGCCCGGTGACTCTGGTCATTCTGGATGGTTGGGGCATTAATCCCGTTTGCGAGCATAACGCCGTATGCCTTGCGGACACGCCGCATCTGCACGCGTTGCTGCGCGATTGGCCCCATGCACGTATCGGTGCATCCGGTCTGGACGTGGGGCTGCCGGACGGGCAGATGGGTAATTCGGAGGTTGGCCATCTCAATATCGGCGCCGGTCGGATCGTTTATCAGGACCTGACCCGCATCAGTCTCAGTATCGAAACGGGCGAGTTTTTCCAGAATGCCGAGCTGCTCAAGGTTATGCAGCAGACTGTCGCCCGCGATGGTAAGCTGCACCTTATGGGATTGTTATCCGACGGTGGTGTGCATTCGCATAATTCCCATCTCTACGCACTGGTTGAAATGGCCAAAAAGGTGGGTGTGAAGCAGGTTTGTATCCACGCTTTTATGGATGGTCGCGACACGCCGCCACAAAGTGGTGCCGGTTATCTGGCGCAACTCGAAGAAAAGTTGCAGCACATCGGACTCGGCCAGGTGGCGACGGTCATCGGGCGTTACTGGGCCATGGACCGGGATAATCGCTGGGATCGGGTTGAACGGGCGTATAGGACCATGACCGAGGGGATTGGCGCTCGTTTTTCCAGCAGTGCCGATGCGATTGCCGATGCCTATGCCCAGGGGCAGACCGACGAATTCGTCGACCCCCGTATTGTCTGCAGCGAAGTTCCCCATACGGTGGTGGATGGCGACGGGATGATTTTTTTCAACTTCCGCGCCGATCGGGCCCGGGAAATCACCCGCACCTTTACCGAGCATGCTTTTACCGGATTCAATCGTAACCAAACACCACGCCTGGCTGGTTATGTCTGTTTGACCGAATACGATGCCACCTTCGGCCTGCCCACGGCTTTTGCACCGGAATCCTATCCCGACCTGCTGGGAGAGGTGGTCTCCCGGGCTGGGCTGCGGCAATTGCGGATCGCCGAAACCGAAAAATACGCCCACGTCACCTTCTTCTTTAACGGCGGCAGCGAAGAGCCGTTTGTCGGCGAAGACCGGGCGCTGATTCCGTCGCCCAAGGATGTCGCCACCTACGATCTCAAGCCCGAGATGAGTGCCCCGGCTGTGACCGCTGCCATGCTTGACCGGGTAGCCTCCGGCGCGTACGATTTTATCGTTCTGAATTTTGCCAATCCTGACATGGTCGGGCATACCGGGGTGGAGAGTGCCGCCATTGCCGCCATGGAAACCGTCGACGCTTGCGTCGATCAGGTGGTGAAGGCCGTCCTGGCCGCCGGCGGCAGCTTGCTGATTACTGCCGACCATGGCAATTGCGAACAGATGCTTGACGCAAACGGTACCCCTCATACCGCGCACACCTCCAATCCGGTGCCGGTGATTTTGATCGATCCGGATCGCGCCGATGCGTCCTTGCGTGACGGCATCCTGGCTGACCTGGCTCCGACCCTGCTGGGCCTGATGGGGCTGGAAAAGCCTTCCGCCATGACCGGTCGCAGCCTGTTGGAGGGGTAACACGGTTTAATCGGAGGGGGATGTGCTGTCCTGGCTACGCGCAGAACTGAGAGGTCTGTTTAATCTGCTGTTGCCGCCAAGTTGTCCACTATGTGGAGGCGCGTTGGGAGAGGGCACGTCATCCTCACTCTGCCCCGCTTGCCTGGCCGGGTTTCTTCCTCTGGAGAGTTCCCATTGTCCGCGCTGCGCTCTGCCTTATCCCCTGCCGTCCGGGAGTAATCATCTTTGCGAAGCATGTCTGCGATGCGAACCGCCCTTCGTTTATACGCGCTGCCTCGGTTTGTATGACGTCCGTTTGCGTGACGCGATCCAGCGCTTCAAATTCAATGGCGCGGTACATCTCGATCGACCGCTGGCTCGTCTGCTGGCGTCAAAAATTCAGGATGTTTACAGTTCATTCCGACCGGACCTTCTGGTTGCCGTACCGCTGCACCGGCAACGTTTGAAAGCGCGCACCTATAATCAGTCGTTGCTGTTGGCGCGGGAATTGGGACGTTTGTGGCAATTGCCGGCACCGTCACGCCTGTTGCGACGGGTGCGGGCGACATTGCCGCAACAGGGACTGGCGGCGGAGGTGCGACGCACCCATCTGAAGGGGGCTTTTGCATTGAGTGACAGGCTCGATGGGGAACGGGTATTGCTGGTTGACGATGTGTTCACCACCGGGGCCACGGCGAGGGAATGCGCTGCAACCCTGCTGGCCGGTGGCGCTTCCCAGGTCGCGGTGGCGGTGCTGGCCCGTGCACGATTACGCAGGCCTTAGGCCTTGAATGCTGTTGCCGTGCAATCACAATGCTGCAAATCAATTTTGGACCTGAGCCTGATTTAACGCTGCTTTCGGTGCGACGGTGCCCAGGGCCGAATTTGAAGATACGAATCAATCCGGGAACATGGAAAAACGGATCAAGGACATTGTCTTGAAAGAAAAGCTGCTGTTTGTATGCAACCGACTTGCGGATCATTTCGGTCCGCTGCACTGGTGGCCGGCCGATACCCCCTTCGAGGTGGTGATCGGCGCTTTTTTGACCCAGAACACTGCTTGGCGCAATGTCGAGCAGGCCATCACCGCCCTCAAGCAAGCTATTCCGTTGACACCGCAGGCCCTGTTCGATTTGCAACCTGAGCGTCTGGAGGAGTTGATCCGGCCGGCTGGTTTTTTCCGACAAAAGGCGCAGCGCCTGCAACTGTTTTCCGCCTATCTGCTGGAGCGACACCAGGGGGATCTGGAAGCCATGCTTGGCGGTGCGTTGCCGCAGGTGCGCCAGACTCTACTGTCCCTTAAAGGGGTCGGTCCGGAAACCGCCGATGCGATTTTACTGTATGCGGCGCAGCGACCCTCATTTGTGGTGGATGCCTACACGCGGCGTCTGTTAAAGCGTTTCGGCATAGTACGGGGTGACGAAAGCTACGCTGAGATTCGGGACTTGTTCATGGCTCATTTGCCGAACCAGGTCGATCTGTTCAACGAATATCATGCCTTGATCGTCGAGCAGTGCAAGACCTTCTGCCGTAAGCGTCCCCTGTGTGAGTCCTGTCCTCTAAGACCGCAATGCCCGGTTCTGCTCTGACGATTGTTCCTGATCTGCGGCAACGTCCTTCGTTTGCATCGCCTGTATGATCAACCAGCCGATAACCGACAAACCGGCCAGCAGCACCAGGACGAAAAACAGCAGGGCGCCACTTTGCCACACCAGCGGTGTCTCTGCCAGACGCATATGTCCTGCCAGACTGGCATGCCGCACCATTTCACGCAACCCGCTCATAACGTACACCTGCACCACTAGAAGACCTGTGCACAGCCTTGTCAAACCCTGCGCCGAGCACGCCAACAATGCCAACGCCAGACCTACGGCCATCACCAGAACCAGGGTGGCAGCCAGGTTGCCACCGAGCATGAGCCAACGGATCGGTTGCGGTAGTTGCCACAGGAACAGCATCCCCACCCCGATTTGCACCAAGGTCATCCGGCCAAACAGTCGCAGTCCCAATCTTTCCGCATAAGCTCCCAGGTGGGAGTTCTTCAGGCCCAGATAGCGTCCAGTCAGTGCAGTAAATAATCCACCGACGGCCAATGCTGCAACCATGAAATGCAGATAGCGCGGCCACAGTGTTGCATCCGCCAGATTAAGCAGCGTGCCGTCGTCCGCGTTAAAGTAGGCCTTCCAGCGCGGCAGGTTCAGCATCATTGTCTGATTGTTGGTAAAGATAAACGGCACAACCAGCAGTATGGCCACGATGGCAGCCAGTATAAGGGTGATGCGGGACTGCCGACGGTGCGCACCCCACTTCACCAGATAAAGTCCGGTGTAGGCCATGATCAACAGGGGAATGATGGCTAGCCAGAAGCGTCCCATCAGGCTGGACGCCGGGTAGAAGAACTGGCCGTGCAGGGTTTGGGAAAACAGCAGGGAGGCAACCCCCAGATTTACCGCCAGTGCCATCAGCACCGGCAGGGTACCATATAAATGCGGCGCCAGTTCCCGGTCCATTAGGCCGCCGCGCCGACGGGTCCACAGCACCACGGCTGCGGTGCCGAGCAGACTGTTCATGGTCAGCAGGTGCAGAGGGAAAACCAACAGCAAGAAAAGCTGGATCAGGGACCAGGCCGCTGGCAGGGTATCGGGCGAGGGAACAAGGGGGTTCATGGCAGACTCCCGGATGGGGGCAGGGTGGCTGATGGCATCGGCTGGGGCGGCTTCAGTGCGACAAGATAATCGGCCAGCGCCTGGCGCTCCTCCACGGTGCCCATAAAAGGCGGCATGAAGGGACGGATGGCATGCAGTTGGGATATGTAGGCATCCAGGGTCGTCTTGTCCATGCCGGATATCCGCTTGATCATATCGTTGTTGACGCCGCCCAGAGTGTGGCAGGCATAACACTGGAATTTAAACAGTTGCTGCCCCGCCGGGGTGCGGCGACTCCAGGGGGTGTTGGCCAGGAAAGGCTCGGCCGTGTCGCGACCAACCCTTTGACCGTTGGAATACATACGGCCATGCAGCACATATGGGCGTCGCGCCGCTTCGCGGGTCCATTCAAAACTTCCCATCAAAACCAGACCGGCAGCGAGTCCCGCCAGTGCCAAAGGTTTTCCGGTGCGGGCAGGACGCCATATGGCCAGCAGGAATCCGGCCAGCAGAAACAGGGCCGCCCATCGTCCCACGGCAAGGGTTCGCACGATGGTCGGCGAGGCCCCCGCCACCAGGGCCCGCACCGGTGCGGGCAGACTGCTGACATACCAGAGGCCTGTGGGCAGCATGCCGCACAGGGCGAGCAAGGACCCGACACCGCAGATGCGGATCAGGCGCCTGCCCAGCTCCCGATCCGCCATAAAAACCGCTGCCGCCATGACGAACAGGCCGGACAACAAGCCGGCCAGGCAGGTGCGAAACAGCAGCGAGGGCCAGAAAGTCGGATTGAAAAAAGACGCGGCCAGCCCGGCATTCGCCGGTGCCGCCCCGGGAGTGAGCATGAAAGTGATGATGCCGTTGATGACGAACAGACTCAGCCAGCTGGCGATGCAATAAATGCGACCGATGGTCAGATGGCGTCGTGCTGGAAGCCGGTCGAAGCTGTGCAGGTACACGGTAATGGCCACGATCTCGACCAGAAACAGCACCCACTCGGCAGCCCATATAAAGACGAATCGGTGGATCAGGGCCGAGGTGCCCGCCGGCTGCACCAGCGAGATGATAAACCAGATGCCGACTCCGGTCAGCGCCCCGAGGACCAGGGTTACGAACACGAAAAAACGGGCGAAGTTATGGGTGAATCGATACAGTACTTTATCTTGGTGACGCCAGGCGTGTCTTTCCAGCAGTACCAGCCATAGCCCTCCGCCGACGGCGAAATGGGAGATGAAAACATGGATGACAGCGATGCTGGCGATCAACGTGCCGCCGCCAATGGAAGGCAGGTACCAGACGGGATAGTTCATAAATGTTGCCCCTGAAGGTTTGAGGTGCTGAGCACCCCATGACTTTTAACGTCTCTTGGCGAGGTTGTCAATCGACAGCGGTATATGGGAACAGGCTGAACCGATTGACGATGAATCGGAACGGACGCCGTATGTGAAAATCCGGGACTTACATTGAAGGAACCGTCACCTGTGGTAAAAGGGGTTTAAGGAGCACACCCTTTGACCTGTCGCTTCTACGAGGTGCGTAGGTGTAGCGGATGGCGTTGCGGCACTGAATCTGTTAAATGTCATCGATCGGGTTGAGGCAGACGTATATTGCCTGATCCGAAAGGGGATGTCATGAAGCTTTCTACTGGCTGGTGGATTATGATTCTGACCTTCCTGGCGGTTGGGTTATGCCTCCTTGTCTGGGGGCGTTCGGTTCTGCGTTTTATGGAGGCGGGTTTTTTACTCGCTGATATTGTCTCTGGTGATTCCCACAGTCCCGGTAAGGATGTTCGGTCCCGAATTGAAAAGCGACCGGTAGCCTACCAGTGGGAAGGCCGGGCGCGACGCGCGGATCTCTACCGACCGGCGGGCAAAGTTCGGGCGGGCCTGGTGTTGCTGCCCGGGGTTGCCGAGCTGGGTGGTGACGATCCGCGGTTGGTGCTATTTGCCGGGGCTCTGGCCCGCGCGGGCTTTGCCGTGCTGGTTCCGGAACTGGCCGGGCTGAGGCAGTTGCGTGTGTCCTCCTCGGATGTGCAAGAGGTAACCGATGCATTTGCCTGGCTAGTCAGCCAGCAGGAGTTTGCGCCTGCGGGGCGGGCAGGTCTGGCCGCTTTCAGTTATGCGGCGGGGCCGGCCTTGCTTGCGGCTATGGATAACGCGATCAGAGATCAGGTCGGGTTTGTGTTTGCGGTGGGCGGCTACCATGATCTGCGCCGAGTGCTGACTTTTTTTACCACCGGTTATTATGTGCAAAATGGCCGGCAGCAGTATCTGTCTCCCGACGATTACGGCAAATGGGCATTTGTTGCCGGCAACCTCCATCATGTTCGGGATGACAAAGATCGGCGACTATTGGAGGCCCTGACCCGGCGCCTGTGGCGCGATCCCGGCGCCGTAACCGACGATCTGGTGATGGATCTGGGCCGTGAGGGGCAGTCGCTCTGGGCGTTCGTTACCAATCGTGACCCGCAGCTTGCGCCGGCACTGATGGCAGCTTTGCCGGCTGCTATTCGGCAGGAAATCAGCTCACTCAACCTGGCGGAGCACGACTTGTCCAGGCTGAGAGCACCGCTGATACTGGTTCATGGGTACGAGGACCCCATGATCCCTTTTACCGAAAGCATTTCCCTGGCAAAGGCCGTATCCGACCGGCAGGCGCGTCTGTATTTGGTACACGGTCTGGTACACGTCGATGTCTCCCCTGCTTTGCCGGACCGGTGGCGGTTGTGGCGGGCGATGTATGATCTGCTGGCGGCCCGCGATGGAGTCCTTGGCTTTTGATGTGTCCTTCCCAATCCACTTTTTTTGCATGGATAAGGGTAAAATTGTGGCAACATGCCTGTAATATGAGCAGGTTGTCATTATGCAGAAGGATAGCAAGCCAGTCTGTTTGGTTTGTCTCCCCGCTGTTTATGCGTGTTCGGGCGATTTGGCAGGCGTCGACCTTGTCGGTTTATATTTTGCAATGGTCAATGCGTTGCACTTATGGCCGATTGGCCGGGAGATGAAAGATGGGAACTATTGCCATTATCGAAGCGGGCAGGACTTTTCCCGAGTTAGCGATTCGGTTGGGAGATTTTTCCGATTGGATGGCGTCGGGTCTGGGCACGGACCACAATCGGTTGCAGGTGATTCCGGCTTTTTGCGGCGCGCAGTTACCTGCGCCGAAGACCCTGCAGGGGGTGGTGATCAGTGGCGCCCATGCCATGGTGACCGACGGCAGTCCCTGGATGACCCATTTGAAAAAATGGCTGGCGGAGTTGGTCGCGGCCTCGGTGCCGGTGCTCGGTATCTGCTTCGGACATCAGATTTTGGCCCAGGCGCTGGGCGGGGTGGTCGATTATCATCCGCGAGGCAGGGAGGTCGGCACCGTTGATGTGCGTCTGACTGCCGACGTCGACGCTGACCCCTTGTTTGCCGGCATGCCGGAGGCCTTTACCGCGCAGGTTTTTCATGCCCAGAGTGTCAGGCAGTTGCCGCCTGGTGCCAGGGTCCTGGCCGGAAACGATTTTGAACCGCACCAGGCCGTCGCCTATGCGGAACGTGCCTGGGGAGTGCAATTTCATCCGGAATTCGACGCCCGGATCATGCGTGCGTATATCGCGGAGGAATCCGGAGTTTTGCTTGATGAAGGATTCGACCTCTCGCAGCTGCTGGCCCGTGTGCAGGATACTCCGGCCAGCGCTGGTCTGTTGAGGAATTTTGGCAAGCTGGTTGGTTGAAACCGTCACTGGTCACTGGTCACTGGTCACTGGTCACTGGTCACTGGTCACTGGTCACTGGTCACTGGTCACTGGTCACTGGTCACTGGTCACTGGTCACTGGTCACTGGTCACTGGTCACTGGTCACTGGT